>NZ_OZ250154.1:0-2740517 GCF_965237845.1 Candidatus Spongiihabitans sp.
GACATCAATCCAATTGTTTCGGTGGTGACTTCCGGAGGAGATTACCAAAGCTTTAGCGGTTTCCCGTTTCAGTTGTTCGGCCTGCTCGCTTTGCTGATATTTTTCGTCATGGCGGCCACAAGCCATGACTATTGGAATGCAGTGCTTGGACCGACATGGAAGACCCTGCATATCCATTGTCCAAAGCCTGGAGCAGTTTTTAGCAAACCAGCTGCAAGTTGAGGATCAACAGCCGGACTCAGGCTCGCAAGGAGTGGTGAGTTGGGTAGTCTGGTTGGGGGGGAGCGCGCCGCGTTATACCTTGGGGCTTGATCCGGGCTCCAATGATCCAGGGGCGTTTAGTATGCTGATCAATACCACAACCCATCTGATTATTCCTGACCTGATTGAACGCATCCGCGATTTTGCGCGTAGTGAGTTTCCCGATTTAGATGTCCAGCTCAGGAAAATAGAAAACGGGGTGCCGATTCCCTATCCCATCGTAGTCAGGGTCTCCGGGCCTGATTTGGATCAGTTGTACCGGTTAATCGGCCCGATCAAGCAAAAACTTCTCGAAACCAGCGGTGTCCTGGAGGTCAATGACGACTGGGGACCACGCAGTAAAAAACTGCTGATCAAAATCGATCAAGAGCGCGCTCGTCGAGCTGGCGTCACCAATGATGATATCGCTGTATCACTTCAATCCGGTCTTTCCGGCATCGAATTGACACAATTGCGTGAACGGGATTCGCTTATTCCAATCACCCTGCGCTCGGTGGCGTCGGACCGGCGCGACATCGGTAAATTGGAAGGCATGACGATCTATTCCCAGAGCAGTAATCAAACGGTGCCGCTGAGCCAAGTGGCGGATCTGGAAATTGCCTGGCAACCCGCGATTCTGAAACGCCGTGATCGAGATCGATCCATCGCCATTCAGGCGACGCTGCTGGCGGATGCAACAGCCACCCAGGTCAGCGCGGATTTCCTGCCCTGGCTGGAATCTCAAAGTCACAGCTGGCCGCGAAAATACCAATACGCAATCGGCGGGGAGTTTGAAACATCCGGTGATGCCAATGCGGCGATCCTCGCCAAATTGCCGCTGGCAGGCATGCTCATTCTGTTGTTGCTGGTCGCGCAATTTAACAACGTGCGCAAACCGCTAATAATTTTTATGACCATCCCGCTGGGTTTGATCGGCGTGGTCTATGGCCTGCTTATTGCACAGTCGATATTCGGGTTTTTCACAATACTGGGGTTGATCTCGCTGTCGGGAATTGTCATAAACAATGCCATCGTTCTGCTTGACCGCATTAACATAGAAATTGCTCAAAACGGACTGCCGCCGGCAGAAGCGGTGGTCTCGGCCTGCAAGCAGCGTCTGCGCCCCATTCTATTGACCACAGCGACCACCATTGGCGGTATGCTGCCGCTATGGATCAGTCACGACCCGATGTTTGAAACCATGGCAGTGAGCATCATGTTCGGGCTGTTATTCGCGACTTTATTAACTTTATTGTTTGTCCCGGTGCTTTACTCGCTGTTTTTTAGCGTTAAATTCCGTTAAACCCGAAGTCAATTAAACTTGATGCGGCCGGTTGACCGCAGCGGACAACCTGAAAGGTTGGATGAGACGCATTGGCGCCCGATGCTCATATTATCCGCTTCCCGCAGTGAGGGCAGTTTGGGGGGTGGCCAATGCCATTGGCTTTCTGTTCAGCTTTCTGTTCGATCAAGGAATGTTGAATTTCGGCCAACACCTGGTCGGATAATCCGAGATTACGACTTAGCGCATCTAAAGTTTTACGTTCCTCGGCGGTTATTTCGCCATCTTCCAGCGCTTTGGTTAATTCTTTTGTCATGGTTGCTCGGCTACGATTTAGATTTTCGGAAAAGCTGGAAGCAAGTATGCCTGTGGGCAGCGCAACCAGACCAACGCCGGCAACCATTATGCAGGTTGCAAATAACTTGCCGGCAAATGTAAACGGGGTTACGTCTCCATAACCTACGGTGGTCAAGGTGACTATTGCCCACCACATTGATTGTGGAATAGATCCGAACTTGTCCGGCTGGACATTATGCTCAACCAAATAGATACCGCTCGCAGCGATGACCATAACCAACGTCATTACGAAAATCGCGGCCGCAAAATTACCGCTTTCTTCGCGCAACACCCTTAGCATCAACGACATCGTGCCTGAATAACGTGTCAATTTGAATATCCGCGCCAGGCGCAGCACCCGTAAAAAACGTAAATCAAAGATTCCCAATGCGGCTAGATAAAACGGCAGTATCGCGATCAAATCAATGATCGCCATGGGGGTGATCATGAATTTCAGGCGGGTTTTTAGGTTTCTCGAATAATGGTTAAAATTTTGATCTTCAACGCAAGACCACACGCGCAATAGATACTCTAAAGTAAAAACTCCAATCGAAAACACCTCAAGCCAGTAAAACTCTTGCGCGTACTGAGCTTGAAAAGAAGAGATGGTTTCAAGTATTACCGCCAGGACATTGATCGTAATTAATACGATAAGAAAAAAGTCAATCATGCGGCTGAGCGATTTTCCGTTCTCGGATGACGCAAGCAGTTTATGAGTTTGAATGCGGAGCTTAATTATTTTTTCAGTGTTCATGGGCGCGCTATCTATAAAATATATTGACCGCTATGGCGATGATCGGTAGTGATAGTATATAAGCATAGCATTGTCCACATTCTCCTGATTCGCATTCAATCCTTTGTTAATCGTAGCAAGCCAGTGATTTTTGACACGGTCGGCGCGGATAGCGCAATTTTTGTCGCAATTGAAACAGTCTTGAATTCACAAATAGTCAAAATGATTCCCTCATGCGAAAATGGGATACGATGCACGTCGTGCATGTGGTATATTTATCGCAGTCAATATCCAAGATTATTAACATTCGGTTAGTCGGGGAGATCGAAATTGATCTTACTATTCATAGTCAACATAAAGCGGTGGAAGAGAATGAAGCAAACAAGAGTCAAAATTTTTCTTAATTCCTGTGCGGCAATATTGTTATTGGGCATTACATTAATACTTGGCGCGCATGCGCAAGATTTGACGTTTACCAGCTGGACCGGCCCGTATATGCGCAGTCAAATGCTGGGATATGTCCTGCCATACGAAGAAGAAACCGGCAAACGTGTAAATGTCGAACATTATGCCGGCGGCATCGATGAAATTCGCAACCAGGTCGAGTCCGCTAATGTCAAATGGGACGTGGTCGATCTGACCCAGGCCGATTCTCTGCGCGCATGCGAACAAGGATTGCTCGAAAAAATAAACCACAGCCTGCTGCCAAATGGCGCCGATGGCTCCAACTATAGAGACGATTTTATCGAAGGCGCTCTGAACCCATGCGGTGTCGGCGTTATTGTTTGGGGCACCATTTTTGCTTATGACAATCGGCTTTTTACGGATAAACCGCCGACTACGATTGCAGACTTTTTTGATGTAAAAAATTTCCCCGGCAAACGCGCTATCAGAAAAGACCCTGCCGTTATCATGGAGTGGGCACTGTTGGCTGACGGCGTGCCAGCCAATGAAGTCTACGCCACGCTCGAAACTGAAGCGGGTTTGGCCCGCGCTTTTGAGAAAATGAACCAGATTAAAGCGTATATTGTTTGGTGGGCGAACGGCCGGGACCCGATCAGATTGCTCAATAGCGGTGAGGTCGCGATGAGCTCTGTCTGGGCTTCAACCGGGGTCAATGGCAGCCGCGAGGAAAATTCGCATTTTTCCGTTGAATGGGACGGACGCGTGATCGAGATGGATTTATTTGGCATTGTCAAAGGCAGTCGAAACAAGCGCGAGGCCATGGAATTCGTGAAATACGCCAGCAACTCGAAATCACTCGCTGAACAGGCTAAGTATCTGCCAAATGGACCAACACGAAAATCTTCGCTACAGCTGATATCCGAACAGACGCGCAACGATCTGCCGAACGGGCCGCTGCATGATGATAAGGCATCAATCCTGTCCGATGCCCAGTGGTGGGCCGATAACTACGTTTCGATTGCTGAAAGATTTAGTGACTGGGCCGAACAGGCAACCATGCAGGGGGCTTCGGGCACGGTACGTTAAAATCTGAAATAACACCTAAATTAACTAAAGAGGCGAGAGACATGAATGAAAATATAAATAAAACACCTGATAACTTGGTGGCAAAATCCGGCCTGCTGGCGGGCATGAATTCTATAATGGCGGTTGCTTCGATGACCATGATTCTGGGATTTCTGGGATTCACAATCATTGACGTTGAATACGCCAGTGAAGTTTTCACCAAAATGAAGGACTTTATTATTGGTTCGCTGGGCTGGTTTTATGTTTTGGTAATTTCAGGAATACTTTTTTTTGTGATCTGGTTGTTGTTTAGCCGATTTGGAAACCTTAAACTGGGCAAGGATGATGACACCCCTGATTTTTCAACTTTTTCCTGGATTTGTATGTTGTTCAGCGCCGGTCTGGGTTCGGGCTTGATTTACTGGGGAGTGGCAGAGCCGATATATCATATTCAGGATAATCCGTTTTTAGCCATGGCAGGGGTTGAACCGAATAGCGTTGAAGCCGCAGTTGTTGCATTGCGCGTAACCGTTTTTCATTGGGGTTTGCATGGTTGGGCGCTGTATGTGCTGGTTGGCTTGTGTCTGGCTTATTTTTCCTATCGCTATGATTTGCCGCTCACGCTTCGCACCGCGTTATACCCGGTGTTGAAGGATCGAATCTATGGCAGTTGGGGACACGCTATTGATTTAATAGGTGTGTTCGGAACAATTTTTGGACTGGCCACTTCGTTAGGTATGGGGGTGGTGGCTATAAATGCCGGCATAGAGAACCTGCTGGGATTTGCCAACAACACCCCGAATCAATTGATTATGATTGCGATAATCACCGCTATGGGCACGGCCTCGGCGGCTTCGGGCGTTGGTAAAGGCGTTCGTATATTAAGCGAGATGAATGTTTGGCTGAGCCTGCTGTTACTGCTGGCATTTCTGTTTCTGGCGCCTACCGCCTTTATACTGGGACTATTAATCACTACAACCGGTGACTATCTGTGGAACGTTATCCCAATGGGATTCTGGATTGATAGTCAGCCGGATCGGCAATGGCAAAGCTGGTGGACAATTTTCTACTGGGGCTGGTGGATTGCCTGGTGTCCTTTTGTTGGTATGTTCATCGCCCGAATCTCCAAGGGCCGTACAGTCCGGGAATTTTGCACCTGTGTGCTGATAATTCCCTCTTCGGTTGTTTTGCTCTGGATGTGTGTATTCGGCGGCGGCGCCATCGGAATAGAGATGATTAGGGACGGCGGCATTGTTGAAGCAGTCAATGCCGACTATGCGCTTGGTGTGTTTAAGACAATCCAGGGCATGAGTATCGAATGGCTGGTCTTTCCGTTGACCTGTTTGACCACATTTCTTCTCATCTCGTGGTTCGTCACTTCGTCGGATTCCGGCACTTTAGTGATGTGTACGATGTTGTCTATGGGCAACGAAAGTCCTCCTATCAAGTTCCGAATTTTCTGGGGCGTTACCTCAGGCGTAGTCGGCGGGGTTCTCCTGTTCGCAGGTGGACTCAATGCGCTTCAAACCGCATCAATTGTAGCCGGTCTGCCCATCGCGGTGATGCTGATCTTTATGGCGTATGGCTTGGTTAAGGCGTTGAACGAAGACTGTCCAGCCCCCGATGTCCTTGACAGCAGGGAAAAGATGTACCTAAACCGATAGCAACGGTTGATACGGCCGCTGAGTCAACTGATCGGTGGTTGTGTTGCGCTGGTTTCGGGAAATATCCACTAGTTCAGGCAACACAACCAAGCGGCCATGAAATATTATACCGGGAAATGTTATACCGGCTTTAGGAACGAGTTTGATTTTTCGCTCTGGTTCTGGAATTATCCACTGGAATTATTGGGATAGTAATCAAGCAGTTTGCGTAGGCAACCGTCAAAATGATATTTGTATCATCTCTGGGGGTTTATTTTCTGATTGGGCTGGTCTTCGCTATCGCTTTTTTCTTTGTTGGCTACGCATGGATTCTTGCCGATGCGGCCGGCTCGAAACTGCGGGTCAGGCTGCTCTGGTTTGCGGGCGCGGTGGCAATTTGGCCATCGCTTGTTTTTAAGTGGCTGCATCAATGTCCGAAGGGGCGGGTGCCGAAAGAGAACGCGGGGGCAGATGCAGATTAATAATGAGAAAAGGTCACCGCAAAGTCCATCGTCTGTTCTGGTATCTGGCCGTCCCGATACTGATATTATTTCTTCTCGCCAGCCTGCCTTCTGAAACGGATAAACCGGCGCTCCAAACTGCGCTACCGGTGCCGTCATCGATCGCTATTATTCCCTAAGCCATGCGCTCGGACTTGCCACTGAATGTTAAGCATGAGCCGGCCACCATGAGTTATGCCGATGAGTCATAAGTTTGTCCTGGTGAACTGGAACAAGCGCAAGCAGGCATATGATATCTGCTTGTGGATTGGCATTGCGCTTTATTTATCATTGTTTATTCTGGTCAGCCATGGCCGGTTTCAGGGCGAGCACGCAATCTCTTCGCCCATAATTTTGATCCGTGCCTTCTCGACTTGCGGATTTATCATGCTTACCTTGATTCTCTGCATCGGTCCGCTGGCCCGGATCGACCGCAGGTTTTTGCCCTTGCTCTATAACCGGCGACACTTCGGCGTATCCTTCTTCATCATCGCCCTGATTCATGGGGCGCTGGCAATTTTCTGGTATCACAGTTTTGGCGACATCAATCCAATTGTTTCGGTGGTGACTTCCGGAGGAGATTACCAAAGCTTTAGCGGTTTCCCGTTTCAGTTGTTCGGCCTGCTCGCTTTGCTGATATTTTTCGTCATGGCGGCCACAAGCCATGACTATTGGAATGCAGTGCTTGGACCGACATGGAAGACCCTGCATATCCATTGTCCAAAGCCTGGAGCAGTTTTTAGCAAACCAGCTGCAAGTTGAGGATCAACAGCCGGACTCAGGCTCGCAAGGAGTGGTGAGTTGGGTAGTCTGGTTGGGGGGGAGCGCGCCGCGTTATACCTTGGGGCTTGATCCGGGCTCCAATGATCCAGGGGCGTTTAGTATGCTGATCAATACCACAACCCATCTGATTATTCCTGACCTGATTGAACGCATCCGCGATTTTGCGCGTAGTGAGTTTCCCGATTTAGATGTCCAGCTCAGGAAAATAGAAAACGGGGTGCCGATTCCCTATCCCATCGTAGTCAGGGTCTCCGGGCCTGATTTGGATCAGTTGTACCGGTTAATCGGCCCGATCAAGCAAAAACTTCTCGAAACCAGCGGTGTCCTGGAGGTCAATGACGACTGGGGACCACGCAGTAAAAAACTGCTGATCAAAATCGATCAAGAGCGCGCTCGTCGAGCTGGCGTCACCAATGATGATATCGCTGTATCACTTCAATCCGGTCTTTCCGGCATCGAATTGACACAATTGCGTGAACGGGATTCGCTTATTCCAATCACCCTGCGCTCGGTGGCGTCGGACCGGCGCGACATCGGTAAATTGGAAGGCATGACGATCTATTCCCAGAGCAGTAATCAAACGGTGCCGCTGAGCCAAGTGGCGGATCTGGAAATTGCCTGGCAACCCGCGATTCTGAAACGCCGTGATCGAGATCGATCCATCGCCATTCAGGCGACGCTGCTGGCGGATGCAACAGCCACCCAGGTCAGCGCGGATTTCCTGCCCTGGCTGGAATCTCAAAGTCACAGCTGGCCGCGAAAATACCAATACGCAATCGGCGGGGAGTTTGAAACATCCGGTGATGCCAATGCGGCGATCCTCGCCAAATTGCCGCTGGCAGGCATGCTCATTCTGTTGTTGCTGGTCGCGCAATTTAACAACGTGCGCAAACCGCTAATAATTTTTATGACCATCCCGCTGGGTTTGATCGGCGTGGTCTATGGCCTGCTTATTGCACAGTCGATATTCGGGTTTTTCACAATACTGGGGTTGATCTCGCTGTCGGGAATTGTCATAAACAATGCCATCGTTCTGCTTGACCGCATTAACATAGAAATTGCTCAAAACGGACTGCCGCCGGCAGAAGCGGTGGTCTCGGCCTGCAAGCAGCGTCTGCGCCCCATTCTATTGACCACAGCGACCACCATTGGCGGTATGCTGCCGCTATGGATCAGTCACGACCCGATGTTTGAAACCATGGCAGTGAGCATCATGTTCGGGCTGTTATTCGCGACTTTATTAACTTTATTGTTTGTCCCGGTGCTTTACTCGCTGTTTTTTAGCGTTAAATTCCGTTAAACCCGAAGTCAATTAAACTTGATGCGGCCGGTTGACCGCAGCGGACAACCTGAAAGGTTGGATGAGACGCATTGGCGCCCGATGCTCATATTATCCGCTTCCCGCAGTGAGGGCAGTTTGGGGGGTGGCCAATGCCATTGGCTTTCTGTTCAGCTTTCTGTTCGATCAAGGAATGTTGAATTTCGGCCAACACCTGGTCGGATAATCCGAGATTACGACTTAGCGCATCTAAAGTTTTACGTTCCTCGGCGGTTATTTCGCCATCTTCCAGCGCTTTGGTTAATTCTTTTGTCATGGTTGCTCGGCTACGATTTAGATTTTCGGAAAAGCTGGAAGCAAGTATGCCTGTGGGCAGCGCAACCAGACCAACGCCGGCAACCATTATGCAGGTTGCAAATAACTTGCCGGCAAATGTAAACGGGGTTACGTCTCCATAACCTACGGTGGTCAAGGTGACTATTGCCCACCACATTGATTGTGGAATAGATCCGAACTTGTCCGGCTGGACATTATGCTCAACCAAATAGATACCGCTCGCAGCGATGACCATAACCAACGTCATTACGAAAATCGCGGCCGCAAAATTACCGCTTTCTTCGCGCAACACCCTTAGCATCAACGACATCGTGCCTGAATAACGTGTCAATTTGAATATCCGCGCCAGGCGCAGCACCCGTAAAAAACGTAAATCAAAGATTCCCAATGCGGCTAGATAAAACGGCAGTATCGCGATCAAATCAATGATCGCCATGGGGGTGATCATGAATTTCAGGCGGGTTTTTAGGTTTCTCGAATAATGGTTAAAATTTTGATCTTCAACGCAAGACCACACGCGCAATAGATACTCTAAAGTAAAAACTCCAATCGAAAACACCTCAAGCCAGTAAAACTCTTGCGCGTACTGAGCTTGAAAAGAAGAGATGGTTTCAAGTATTACCGCCAGGACATTGATCGTAATTAATACGATAAGAAAAAAGTCAATCATGCGGCTGAGCGATTTTCCGTTCTCGGATGACGCAAGCAGTTTATGAGTTTGAATGCGGAGCTTAATTATTTTTTCAGTGTTCATGGGCGCGCTATCTATAAAATATATTGACCGCTATGGCGATGATCGGTAGTGATAGTATATAAGCATAGCATTGTCCACATTCTCCTGATTCGCATTCAATCCTTTGTTAATCGTAGCAAGCCAGTGATTTTTGACACGGTCGGCGCGGATAGCGCAATTTTTGTCGCAATTGAAACAGTCTTGAATTCACAAATAGTCAAAATGATTCCCTCATGCGAAAATGGGATACGATGCACGTCGTGCATGTGGTATATTTATCGCAGTCAATATCCAAGATTATTAACATTCGGTTAGTCGGGGAGATCGAAATTGATCTTACTATTCATAGTCAACATAAAGCGGTGGAAGAGAATGAAGCAAACAAGAGTCAAAATTTTTCTTAATTCCTGTGCGGCAATATTGTTATTGGGCATTACATTAATACTTGGCGCGCATGCGCAAGATTTGACGTTTACCAGCTGGACCGGCCCGTATATGCGCAGTCAAATGCTGGGATATGTCCTGCCATACGAAGAAGAAACCGGCAAACGTGTAAATGTCGAACATTATGCCGGCGGCATCGATGAAATTCGCAACCAGGTCGAGTCCGCTAATGTCAAATGGGACGTGGTCGATCTGACCCAGGCCGATTCTCTGCGCGCATGCGAACAAGGATTGCTCGAAAAAATAAACCACAGCCTGCTGCCAAATGGCGCCGATGGCTCCAACTATAGAGACGATTTTATCGAAGGCGCTCTGAACCCATGCGGTGTCGGCGTTATTGTTTGGGGCACCATTTTTGCTTATGACAATCGGCTTTTTACGGATAAACCGCCGACTACGATTGCAGACTTTTTTGATGTAAAAAATTTCCCCGGCAAACGCGCTATCAGAAAAGACCCTGCCGTTATCATGGAGTGGGCACTGTTGGCTGACGGCGTGCCAGCCAATGAAGTCTACGCCACGCTCGAAACTGAAGCGGGTTTGGCCCGCGCTTTTGAGAAAATGAACCAGATTAAAGCGTATATTGTTTGGTGGGCGAACGGCCGGGACCCGATCAGATTGCTCAATAGCGGTGAGGTCGCGATGAGCTCTGTCTGGGCTTCAACCGGGGTCAATGGCAGCCGCGAGGAAAATTCGCATTTTTCCGTTGAATGGGACGGACGCGTGATCGAGATGGATTTATTTGGCATTGTCAAAGGCAGTCGAAACAAGCGCGAGGCCATGGAATTCGTGAAATACGCCAGCAACTCGAAATCACTCGCTGAACAGGCTAAGTATCTGCCAAATGGACCAACACGAAAATCTTCGCTACAGCTGATATCCGAACAGACGCGCAACGATCTGCCGAACGGGCCGCTGCATGATGATAAGGCATCAATCCTGTCCGATGCCCAGTGGTGGGCCGATAACTACGTTTCGATTGCTGAAAGATTTAGTGACTGGGCCGAACAGGCAACCATGCAGGGGGCTTCGGGCACGGTACGTTAAAATCTGAAATAACACCTAAATTAACTAAAGAGGCGAGAGACATGAATGAAAATATAAATAAAACACCTGATAACTTGGTGGCAAAATCCGGCCTGCTGGCGGGCATGAATTCTATAATGGCGGTTGCTTCGATGACCATGATTCTGGGATTTCTGGGATTCACAATCATTGACGTTGAATACGCCAGTGAAGTTTTCACCAAAATGAAGGACTTTATTATTGGTTCGCTGGGCTGGTTTTATGTTTTGGTAATTTCAGGAATACTTTTTTTTGTGATCTGGTTGTTGTTTAGCCGATTTGGAAACCTTAAACTGGGCAAGGATGATGACACCCCTGATTTTTCAACTTTTTCCTGGATTTGTATGTTGTTCAGCGCCGGTCTGGGTTCGGGCTTGATTTACTGGGGAGTGGCAGAGCCGATATATCATATTCAGGATAATCCGTTTTTAGCCATGGCAGGGGTTGAACCGAATAGCGTTGAAGCCGCAGTTGTTGCATTGCGCGTAACCGTTTTTCATTGGGGTTTGCATGGTTGGGCGCTGTATGTGCTGGTTGGCTTGTGTCTGGCTTATTTTTCCTATCGCTATGATTTGCCGCTCACGCTTCGCACCGCGTTATACCCGGTGTTGAAGGATCGAATCTATGGCAGTTGGGGACACGCTATTGATTTAATAGGTGTGTTCGGAACAATTTTTGGACTGGCCACTTCGTTAGGTATGGGGGTGGTGGCTATAAATGCCGGCATAGAGAACCTGCTGGGATTTGCCAACAACACCCCGAATCAATTGATTATGATTGCGATAATCACCGCTATGGGCACGGCCTCGGCGGCTTCGGGCGTTGGTAAAGGCGTTCGTATATTAAGCGAGATGAATGTTTGGCTGAGCCTGCTGTTACTGCTGGCATTTCTGTTTCTGGCGCCTACCGCCTTTATACTGGGACTATTAATCACTACAACCGGTGACTATCTGTGGAACGTTATCCCAATGGGATTCTGGATTGATAGTCAGCCGGATCGGCAATGGCAAAGCTGGTGGACAATTTTCTACTGGGGCTGGTGGATTGCCTGGTGTCCTTTTGTTGGTATGTTCATCGCCCGAATCTCCAAGGGCCGTACAGTCCGGGAATTTTGCACCTGTGTGCTGATAATTCCCTCTTCGGTTGTTTTGCTCTGGATGTGTGTATTCGGCGGCGGCGCCATCGGAATAGAGATGATTAGGGACGGCGGCATTGTTGAAGCAGTCAATGCCGACTATGCGCTTGGTGTGTTTAAGACAATCCAGGGCATGAGTATCGAATGGCTGGTCTTTCCGTTGACCTGTTTGACCACATTTCTTCTCATCTCGTGGTTCGTCACTTCGTCGGATTCCGGCACTTTAGTGATGTGTACGATGTTGTCTATGGGCAACGAAAGTCCTCCTATCAAGTTCCGAATTTTCTGGGGCGTTACCTCAGGCGTAGTCGGCGGGGTTCTCCTGTTCGCAGGTGGACTCAATGCGCTTCAAACCGCATCAATTGTAGCCGGTCTGCCCATCGCGGTGATGCTGATCTTTATGGCGTATGGCTTGGTTAAGGCGTTGAACGAAGACTGTCCAGCCCCCGATGTCCTTGACAGCAGGGAAAAGATGTACCTAAACCGATAGCAACGGTTGATACGGCCGCTGAGTCAACTGATCGGTGGTTGTGTTGCGCTGGTTTCGGGAAATATCCACTAGTTCAGGCAACACAACCAAGCGGCCATGAAATATTATACCGGGAAATGTTATACCGGCTTTAGGAACGAGTTTGATTTTTCGCTCTGGTTCTGGAATTATCCACTGGAATTATTGGGATAGTAATCAAGCAGTTTGCGTAGGCAACCGTCAAAATGATATTTGTATCATCTCTGGGGGTTTATTTTCTGATTGGGCTGGTCTTCGCTATCGCTTTTTTCTTTGTTGGCTACGCATGGATTCTTGCCGATGCGGCCGGCTCGAAACTGCGGGTCAGGCTGCTCTGGTTTGCGGGCGCGGTGGCAATTTGGCCATCGCTTGTTTTTAAGTGGCTGCATCAATGTCCGAAGGGGCGGGTGCCGAAAGAGAACGCGGGGGCAGATGCAGATTAATAATGAGAAAAGGTCACCGCAAAGTCCATCGTCTGTTCTGGTATCTGGCCGTCCCGATACTGATATTATTTCTTCTCGCCAGCCTGCCTTCTGAAACGGATAAACCGGCGCTCCAAACTGCGCTACCGGTGCCGTCATCGATCGCTATTATTCCCTAAGCCATGCGCTCGGACTTGCCACTGAATGTTAAGCATGAGCCGGCCACCATGAGTTATGCCGATGAGTCATAAGTTTGTCCTGGTGAACTGGAACAAGCGCAAGCAGGCATATGATATCTGCTTGTGGATTGGCATTGCGCTTTATTTATCATTGTTTATTCTGGTCAGCCATGGCCGGTTTCAGGGCGAGCACGCAATCTCTTCGCCCATAATTTTGATCCGTGCCTTCTCGACTTGCGGATTTATCATGCTTACCTTGATTCTCTGCATCGGTCCGCTGGCCCGGATCGACCGCAGGTTTTTGCCCTTGCTCTATAACCGGCGACACTTCGGCGTATCCTTCTTCATCATCGCCCTGATTCATGGGGCGCTGGCAATTTTCTGGTATCACAGTTTTGGCGACATCAATCCAATTGTTTCGGTGGTGACTTCCGGAGGAGATTACCAAAGCTTTAGCGGTTTCCCGTTTCAGTTGTTCGGCCTGCTCGCTTTGCTGATATTTTTCGTCATGGCGGCCACAAGCCATGACTATTGGAATGCAGTGCTTGGACCGACATGGAAGACCCTGCATATCCTGGTGTATCCGGGTTATGCCCTGTTAATCGTGCATATCGGTTTTGGTGCGATGCAGGAAGACAACACCGGCTTATTGCCAAGCATGGTATTTGCAAGCGTCATTTTAGTCGGCGGACTGCATGTGTACAGCGCATTATTTTGCACTCGGGCGGATAAGAAAATCGACAGCGCGAGAATCGACAGCGAGAGCGGCAACGATACCAAGTGGGTCGAAGTAGGCAAATGGCAGGAAATTGAAAATGACCGAGCGATCACCGTTAGCGTTGGCAAAGATGAGCGGGTGGCAGTCTTTCGCTATGACGAAAATAAATTATGCGCGGTCTCCAATGTCTGTCAGCATCAAAATGGCCCGCTGGGTGAGGGCCGGGTGATTGACGGCTGTATTACCTGCCCCTGGCATGGCTACCAGTATCGCCCGCAGGATGGTTGCTCACCGCCGCCGTTTACGGAAAAAATTGAAACCTATCATTTAAAATTGCAAGGCGATGTGATTAGCCTGAATCCGCAACCGCTGCCTGCGGGCACTGCCAGACCGGTGACCGAGATTCCCGTGGCGGGAATTGAACTTGCAGGAAATTAAATATGAATGAACCTTCCAAAAAACCATTTTTCGTCGGTTATCTTGATATGCCGGTGCAGTTAAAAAGATTCTACCTGCCGGTGGTTCTGCTGTTGGGTGCATTTGTGGCTTTAGCGGGCTATACCATTGCCAGCCAGCAGAAAAGCGCCGGGCCGGCAGTGTGGCTGACAGATGCCACTGAAACAATCAGTGGCTTGCTGGTGGTTGATCCTTATCCGGTATTGCACCGCATCGATCCTGACAACCCGCAGCGGAATGAGTCGATTTTATTAGTTAACCAGGGCAAAATTTCCGCAGATGATTTTGCCCGCCCGTTCCAAAACAAAATGGTATCCATAACCGGATACCCGATCCTGCGCGGCCGATGGCGCATGCATGAACTGGCATCGGAACAGCCTATCAAGGCCGCTGAGGATGGCGGTAATAAAGCGCTTAGATCCAGACTTGCCGCTTCTGCCAAACCAATATCGTTGGGCGCGGTTAGCCTGAACGGCGAAGTGGCCGATTCAAAATGTTTCCTTGGGGTGATGAAACCGGGCGCCGGTTCGGTGCACAAAGCCTGCGCCGAAGTTTGTTTGCTCGGGGGCATTCCGGCGATGCTGCTGGTGCGGGGAGAAGATGACAAAAAGTACGGTTACATGCTGATTCAGCCAGACGGTTCCAGCGCTTCAAAATCGCTTTCAAAACGAGCCGCCGATGACCTGGAAATTTCCGGCGAACTGCAACAAAGAGGCGATCTGCTTTATATAAAAATGGCAGAAAGCGTGAGATCGGGGTAACAAATAATTTCTACTCTGACCCCTAATTGTAATTTTGCGCCCGTCGGAACTGATACAATGCCGCCGTTTTCGATGTCGTTCTGTAATACCAGCTTGATTAATTAACCGTGGCTGATATCCATCTAGTTCCAGCTTGCCAGAGCGGCCCCCCGGCCGCTCCTTTGTGTTCGAATTGCCCTTTTCATAGGCGTCCGATCCATAAGAAATTTAAACCCCTCTTTCTCCCTTCTACTGATAAACTTCTTTTGCTACTTGCGAGTTGCCCGTCGCCTCAACCCGGTTTCCCGCGTAATCCATTGAAAGCACTTCGGATACAACAAGCCGGCTATTATTTCGGTATGGCAGCTGGTACCGTGGGATTTCTCATTTTTGGTTTCTTTGCCTATAAATTCGGGGGATTTCTCGGGAGATTGGGGTGGGAGATTGGGGGTTAGAGTAGAAATTATTGGGACTTTGGGCCGGGTTTTTCTGGCTTCTAAAATCTTTCACTCCCAAACGCTATACAGCTATTTGTTACCTTTCTCAGGTCATCATGCAATGAATCTATTTGCTTAACAAATAATTTCTACTCTAACCCCTAATTGACTTCAAATAAGGTCTGGATCAGACATCACTTCCACAAGTGCTGGTCCCGCATGATCCAATGCGGCTCGGATCACCCGGTCAAGATTTTCCGGTTTTTCAACCCGCTCGCCAAATGCGCCGCATAATTTCGCATATTCCGCAAAATTAGGATTGTGCAACGAGGTCTGCCATACATTCCATTGCGCGGCGCGCTGCTCCTTGGTAATTTTGCCGAGTTGATGATTGTTGAGCAAAATGTGGGTGATATTCATATCGTATTTCACCGCGGTGGTGAAGTCCGCCAGATATTGGCCAAATCCGCCATCGCCGCTGACCGAAATTACCGGCCTGCCGTTTAATTCTTTTATATCCTGAGTGGCCGCCCAGGCGCTCATCGCGGCGGGAAATGAAAATCCGATGGAGCCCAAATAACCGGACATCAATACAGATTGCCGCGCGCATTCAAAATAACGTCCGAAAGAATAGGTGTTGTTGCCGACATCCACAGCGATGATGGCGTCTTTTGCAACCAGGCGGCTGAGCGAATCAAAAATCGATGCCGAATTGATGCCTTTGCCGGTGTCATCATTTCGTCTGCTGAGTTTTTCGTCGCGCCATATATCCCAACGTTCGGCAAGTTCGGGCCGTTGATCCACAGTCTGAAGGTTTTCATCTATCTGCTGGCTTAAAATATTTGCCGTAGTCGCGACTTCTCCCCATACCGGAAGGGTCACTGGATGGAATTTCCCCAGTGCCATTTGTTCGAAATCAATTTGAATAATCGGTCGTTTTTCGGTGATTCCGGTGTGGTTGGAAAATGATGCGCCAAATACCAGAATTAAATCGCATTCATTCATAAACCAACTGGCGATCGGCGTTCCGGAACGGCCCAGCACGCCGGCCGCCAAAGGGTGGGAGTCGGATATTTGCCCTTTGCCCTTGAAAGTGGTCAAAACCGGCGCATTGAGTTTTTCGGCCAGCGCAATGACTTCCGCCATGCTGTGCTTGGCGCCGTAGCCAACGATAATTATCGGTCGCTTGTGAGCATGAATCATGGCCATGGCCTGTTTCACCGAATCTTCTGCCGGGGTGATTTTTTGATCGCCCATCCTGCCATCGGGGTGACCCACTTTTGACTTTGCAGTAACCGGCAGGGTTTGCACATCGTCGGGGAAAATGAGATGTGCAGGACTGCGGTTGATGATGGCGTTCTTACAAGCCAGGCTCATCAGTTCGCCATGCTTGCTGGTATGCAATACGGTTTGGCTGAAACCCGTGACCGCATCGAATGCGGAGGCAAGGTCGATATCCTGAAATGCCCCGGGCCCCAATACCTGAATATCCACCTGTCCGGTCAGGGCCAATATCGGCGCCCGATCGACATGACAATCCCACATCCCGGTCAACAAGTTAGTGGCGCCCGGCCCGGCGATGGTTAAACAAGCCGCGGGCAGCCCGCAAGCCTTGGCGTATCCCGAACAGGCGAAAGCGGCGGCACCCTCGTGACGAATACCGTAGTAAGTTAAATTACCCTTGACTTCCTGTAAGCGCAGGGCATTGGCCAGTCCGAGGTTGGAATGTCCGACCATGCCAAATACCGATGTGATGCCCCAATTGATCATAGTTTCAACCATGACATCGGAAATTGTTTGTTCTCTGATCGGCTCTTTTTCCAACCCAAGATAGATGCCGTCTTCTCTGACATCCAGCGGGTAAAGTTTCTGCCCCGAATCTTCGTGGCCGCCTGGCGGTTTCCCGGTCAATGGATCAAAATCCCATCCATGCCAAGGGCATCGCAACCAGCACTGGCCATCGGCAGCGCGTTCGATAGAACCCTCTCCAAGGGGGCCGCCCTGATGGGGGCAGTGATTGTCCATGGCCGCGTACTGTCCGTTGATATGGGTCAAGGCCATGCTTTTGGTCTCAGCGGTAACGGTTTTTACCCGGCCTTCGGGTAATTCGTCTAGTTCGGCAACTTTGTGCCAGCTGTATTCTTGATCAGATTTTGTCATTGGCCTTTCAAAAGGATGATTATTCAAGTTGCCCGACACCGCCATATTTAACGCCAGTGAGGCAAGCCATATCGCGATCGAATGTGGTCAGATCATCGATATTAAAATCGCGCAGGTTGTGGTGTCCGCAGGCTCGGGCCAGGATAGACATTAATTCCACAGACGCGTTCAGGAATCGGTTGAGACGCTCGGCCGCCTCATCAACAATCAATCTTGCCCGCAGATCCTTTCTTTGGGTGGCGATGCCGACCGGGCAGTTGTTGGTATGACAGGCACGCATTCCCAAACATCCGATTGCTTGCAGGGCTGAGTTTGCAATGGCCACGCCATTAGCCCCCAACGCCATGGACTTGGCAAAATCCGCTGGCGTGCGTAAGCCGCCGGTTGCGAGCAGGGTCACATTTTGGCATCCCGAACTATCCAGATGGCGTCGGGCTCTGGCAACCGCGGGGATGGTGGGCACCGAGATGTTATCCCGAAAGATCAGCGGAGCGGCGCCGGTGCCGCCGCCTCGCCCGTCAAGGATGATGTAATCCACGCCAACTTCCAGAGCCGCATCAATATCTTTTTCGATATGCTGGGCTGACAATTTGTAGCCGATGGGAATGCCACCGGTTTGCTCACGCACTTCCACCGCGAAATCGCGTATCTGTTCGACCCGGTCCCATTCTGGAAATCGCGCTGGCGATATCGCATCCTGTCCGGGTTCAAGCCCGCGCACTTGCGCAATCTTGTCCCGCACTTTGATTCCCGGAAGATGCCCGCCGGTACCGGTTTTTGCGCCTTGTCCGCCTTTGAAATGAAAAGCCTGGCATTTTTTGACTTTGTCCCAACTGAAACCAAAACGGGCTGAAGCCAGTTCATAAAAATAACGCCGATTGGCTTGCTGCTCTTCCGGCAGCATACCTCCCTCACCGGAACAAATCCCGGTGCCAGCCAGATCGGCGCCTTTAGCCAAGGCGATTTTTGCCTCTTCGGACAACGCCCCGAAACTCATATCCGACACCAACAACGGCATTTTCAGTTTCAATGGTTTGGCGGCATTCGGGCCGATGACCAATTCGCTGTTGACCTCGGCATCATCAAGCAAAGGCAGGGCCGCCAGCTGCCCGACAATGAATTGCAGATCATCCCATTTTGGCAGATCGTTGCGCGACACCCCCATCGCACTGACCGGGCCGTGATGCCCGGTTTTTGACAACCCTTCGCCCGCCAGTTTACGAATCAGTTTGACATGCGGCTCGTCCGCAGTGCCCACCGGATCCTGAAATGAGCCTTGATAGGCGTTGCGGTTATAGGGTTGAGGGTGATTGGTTTCCCAGGCGAGTATTTCATCTTTATCAACCCATACCTTGTGGTCTTCAATCCAGCACTCGAATTTATCCAGATATTCCGA
This sequence comes from Candidatus Spongiihabitans sp., assembly GCF_965237845.1. GTDB lineage: Bacteria > Pseudomonadota > Gammaproteobacteria > Arenicellales > Poriferihabitantaceae > Spongiihabitans. The sequence continues at coordinate 18,996 of NZ_OZ250154.1, forward strand.
ATTGTTATATTCGCTGATTCCGGTGTCGACGCGGTAATCCCAACCATGCACACCGCAAATGATATTGTCCCCGCTGATCTGTCCATCGGCCATCAAGGCGCCACGATGCGCGCACCTGCCGTACAAAACCGACACCTCATCATCATAACGAATCACCACCAGGTCAACGTTGGATACTCTCGCAGCGAAGGGTTCACGATCATTTAATTGTTTCAGGTCGGCAATATCAATTTTGTTCATTATTCGCTCTCCAGGCAGAAAAAGCTATAAGGTTGTTGTTGAATAGAAGGGGCCGTATTTGTTGGCGACTCTATATGTCCTAGCTCAATACCGATGGGACAAAATCGGCAGTTTGAGTGAGTTGTTGATACTACCACATTGTTCCAATCCTGCTCCACCGTGAGCGGGCGCGAGCACCAAATCGCCGTTGCCGCGAAGGTGTGCCGTTGCGCTTGATCCTGTGCCATTAGCCCGTGTTTGAGAAAAAAATAGCAGTTTAGAATGGTGTTGAGCGTTGACGGGTTTTCTATATGGAGTTTTGGAAACCCTCTATTTATTGACAATTAACGGGCATCCTTTATTCAGCAGATTATTTTTCGGACAACGATGGCACCGAGTATTTGCTGCCACCGTACCTTGAAGCCAGAGGCATGGCTGACAACCCGTGGGCAAATACGCTGATCAAAACAGCGACGAATACGATATTGGCGACGATGTCCGGGTGCGGCAGCATTGCATCTCCAATCACCAGCAATACGAACAGTATCGAGGCCAGACCGCGAGGCCCAAACCAGCCAAGGAACAAAGACGTTGGCAGGTTTATTTGCAGTCCTCGCAATGACAAATGCACGGGCAGCATTCTCATAATGGTGAGGCTGAATACCGCGAATATCCAATACCAGATATTAAAACCAACCAACGCCATCGGTAACAATAGGGCGCCGAAGATGAAGAATGTGCCCAAGGTAAAAATTTGACCCTCGGTTTCGACAAACTCGAATAAATAGTGACAACGATTCTTCAGCAGGTTGCCAAACACAAGGCCGCCCACGAATGCGGCAATGAATCCGTTTCCATGCAGCGTTTCGGCAACGATGAAACACAACCCGGCAATGCACAAAGCGATAATGCCTTCGCCGCTGGAAGAAACCCATCCACGCTTGCTGGCGGCGCGGATCAACCATGCGCCACCATACCCAATGGCGATGCCGCTGAGCGGGCCGAAAGCAAGCTGAAGCACTGCAAACTTGAACCAGGCCTGGTTATCGTTGGTCATGATAGCGCTGGCGATACTGGCGAAAACCAAAATAATCGGCAATGCAATGCCGTCGTTCAAGCCGCTTTCAACATTCAGGCCGGTCTTTACCGGCTCTGGAACTTTATCGCTGGACACGACAACCTGCCCAAGCGCAGCATCGGTGGGGGCCAGGATAGCGGCCACCAAAGCGGCTTCGCAAAATGTCAGCCCGAGTGGCAACATACTCGCAACCGCGGTTCCAACCAATATGGTCAGGGGCATACCGATAAGCAGCATGCGCTGGGGGATGATGTGATCCTTTTTCAGCTTGTTGATATCTATCCTGGCCGCATCGCTGAATAATACCAGAATCAAAGTGACCTCCAACAGCAACTTCAGCATGTGCTGCTCTATTTCAACATGGAGGAAACCGAGTCCCGGCGCGCTCAGCACGAACCCCGCGAAAACAAATACCATCGGTGGCGTAATCACGGCGGCACTCAGTTTCCTTGAAACCAGGCCGAATCCCAGAAATACCAAAGCTACGGCAATCAGCGTTAAATGTTCCATATCGTCATCATTTTGGAAGTCCGGGAACAGTATACACAAATAATATTCAAAGTTTCCGAAACCAGATATAAAAACCCCGAAGCAGACCGCGTATCAATCAAGGCTCGCCACAAAGACTGAATTCCAGACCGGGTCTGACCCATAAATCATATAAAATTATAATTTCTGTTATATTTCTGGCAAAATCAGATAAATTGCCTTATAGTATGGCGTGTATGGCGACAGATTTTGTTATTGGCATTTTGGTTGTTCCCTCCGTGTTACCTCGCTGAATTCCCTGTTTCATCAACTGTACGCATTTCTTTTTTTAAAATTTAATTCAGGTAAAAAGTTTTATGACTACAGGTACTGTAAAGTGGTTTAATGAAGCCAAGGGTTTTGGTTTTATTTCACAAGACGATGGTGGACCAGATGTATTCGTCCATTTCCGCGCAATCAACGGCACAGGTTTCAAAACCTTGAGCGAAGGTCAAAAAGTTACATTTAAGGTAGAGGATGGCCCAAAAGGCCTCCAGGCAACCAGTGTTACCGCCTAGGCCAATTTCATTTAGACTTGCTCTTATTATGGGCATGATCACGTTTGATAGGCAGATATCAAGAACCTCGCCGTGGCGAGGTTCTTTTTTGAGACCATTGTTTAAGACTGTTATAGATACAACATTTCATACCGTAAAATGAGGAACCGTATTGAAAAAATTATTTATTGGCAATTTAGCTGCCAGCACTAAAGAAAACGATCTACAGACCCTATTTTCAGAATTTGGCACTGTGCGTTCCTGCAAACTTGTAATGGATGTTTTTTCAGGCCAATGCAAGGGTTTTGGTTTTATCGAAATGGAAGGCCATGAAGCACGCGCCGCTATTGCCGGCCTGAATGGCAGGGATTTTAACGGCAAATCAATCAAGGTAAACTTCGAAACGCCCAAACCGAAACGCGGACGTCGATAGCCATTAATCTGGCTGCCGTAAATCGAGCTGCCGTAAGCGAGCTTTGAAGATCGCCGCTGGTCGTTGCTACTGATTATTCTTGATGACGCGGCTTCGCCAGGTTTGATCTGCCTATCGGCAGCAGAGAGACCAGGCGTGCCTTGTCTCTATCCCCGTCTGGCATCCATTTTGAACTTTTCAGTGCCCATACATTCCGTATCCGCAGGGGAGGGCTTAACCCTCCCCTGCCTGTTTTTAATGAGATATTTCACGGCCCATTCAGTTAGGCAGCCTTTATATTCAGCCCGACCGGCCGAGAATTAATGCGTTCATATATTGCCGATTCGATTCGCATGAGAAAGAATATGTCCATCGCCCAACTTCGTAATATCGCGATTATCGCCCACGTAGATCACGGTAAAACAACTTTGATCGACCGGCTGTTGCAACAATCCGGCACCCTTGGCGATCGTTTCGGTGCGGTGGAGCGAGTTATGGATACCAATGACCTTGAGCGCGAACGGGGCATCACCATCCTGTCGAAAAACACCGCAATCAACTGGAATGGTTACCGCATTAACATCGTCGATACCCCGGGCCATGCCGACTTTGGGGGTGAGGTGGAACGGGTGTTGTCGATGGTGGATTCGGTATTGTTGTTGGTGGATGCGGTTGAAGGGCCGATGCCGCAAACTCGTTTTGTCACGCAAAAAGCCTTTAACCATGGTTTAAAACCTATCGTCGTAATCAATAAAATCGATCGCTACAGCGCTCGACCCGCCTGGGTGCTGGATCAGACCTTCGACCTGTTCGACCGCCTCGGAGCAACTGACGAGCAGTTGGATTTCCCAGTGGTTTATGCCTCTGCAATTGAAGGTTTTGCATCAATGGATGTCGATACCAGGACCGACGACATGTCAGTGTTATTCGAGACTATTGTTAACCATGTTAATCCTCCCCAAGTGGATGTCGAAGGGCCATTCCAGATGCAGGTGTCCTCGTTAGATTATTCCAGATATGTCGGCACCATTGGGGTGGGTAGAGTTGCTCGGGGCAGTATCAATCAAAAATCCCCGGTGATGGTAATAGACCGCCAAGGAAAGGCACGCAATGGCAGAGTATTGCAAATTTTCAGCTTTCACGGGCTTGAAAAAGTAGAAGTTACCAGTGCCAGTGCGGGAGACATTGTAGCGCTGACTGGTATAGAGAATCTTTCTATCTCGGACACGTTGTGCAACCCTGATCAATTAGAGGCGCTGCCTTCATTGAGCGTGGATGAACCGACGGTACGGATGAATTTTCAGGTCAATACCTCTCCATTCGCAGGACAGGACGGAAAATTTGTCACCTCGCGCCAGATCGCAGAACGCCTGGACAAAGAACTGATTCACAATGTCGCGCTACGGGTCGAACAGACTGCTGACCGGGACACATTTGCAGTTTCCGGTCGTGGTGAACTACACCTCGCGATATTACTGGAGACCATGCGTCGGGAAGGTTATGAAGTTGCCGTATCCCGCCCCCAGGCAATCTCCCGGGTTATTGATGGCGTGCTGTGCGAGCCATGGGAAGAACTCAGCGTCGATGTCGATGAAACAAACCAGGGTGCGATTATGGAAGCATTGGGCAGTCGATCTGGCCATCTTCAAGACATGCAACCTGACGGAACGGGCAGAGTACACCTGAGATACAGCATTCCAGCGCGTAGCTTGATTGGATTCCAAACTGATTTCATGACGCTGACCTCAGGCAGCGGCTTAATCTACCATGTATTCGATAAATACGCCCCGGTTGCGAGTGGAGGAATTCATAATCGACGTAACGGCGCCCTGATTTCAACCAGTACGGGCAAGGCATTGGCATTTGCATTATATAACCTGCAGGGGCGGGGTAGAATGTTTATCAAGCCCAATACCGAAGTTTATGAAGGACAGATTATTGGCCTGCATTCCCGGGACAACGACCTGACGGTGAATCCCTTGAAAGGAAAACAACTCACCAACATTCGTGCTTCCGGTAAAGATGATGCCATCGTCCTTGAACCGCCCATCAGGCTAACCCTGGAATCAGCGATCGCGGTTATTGACGACGATGAATTGGTAGAAATAACCCCGAACCATATCCGTATCCGCAAAAAGCAGCTCAAGGAGCACGCGCGTAAAACAGTTTCGAGACTGAAAAAGACCGCCTAGTCAATTTTCATTCGGGGTATATTCATCCGATACCTTGGTTATATCGAGCATCGTCCAGTTAATTCTGGAAAACCGTCATGCTTGGAAAGTGTCGTTTGTCGCTTAGTCTAGAGTTATGATTGTAAGCGTAATTGTAATTGGCCACACTAAGCCTCAGACAGCGGCAAACCAGCAACCATCGAAATCGGCCACAAAGTAACCGTACCGGTCTTCATCCACGTCGGCGAAAAAGTCAGGGTGAATAACCGATGCCGGCGCGTATATGGAGCGGGCTTAGGCGGGAGTGCCTGTGTTCCGAGTCAAGTCTTTTTACGCTGTTGGGGCGTACTGCTCCACCCACGGCAGCCCCGCCGTGCAATCGCATTCAGAGGCAATAACATCTTTCTCATCACCGCCACCAGGGCCGCTTGGTCAAGCCGCGCAATCTCTTTGTTCAACCACCCGATATGCCGCTCGCATGAACTCCCGCAAGAGCGAAATGGGATGCTCGGTTCTGCTGTCGTCGGCCACGCCATGCTCGATAAAACGTCCGGCCATGGGACAATCACTGCCGTAGTGATCGGCCTCGGCCTGCTTGACCTTGTTCACCACCGGCCGCGCGATGTTACTGGCGGTTTCATAGAACTTGCTTTTCACGCCGTAAGTTCCGTCATGACCGGAGCAGCGCTCAATCGTCACCACTTCGGTGTCGGGCACGAGTTGCAGGCACTGCTTCGTTTTCATGCCGATTTTCTGCACCCGCTGGTGGCAGGCGACATGCTACGCCACCTTGCCCAGCGATTTTTGAATGCGGTATTCAGCAATCCTGCCTAGTGACGCTGCATGAGATATTCAAACGGGTCAAATACCGCCGCGGCAACCTTTTGCACGGCTTCGGTCATCAGGGAAACAGCAACGGCAACTCCTGGCGCAACATCAGCACGCAGAAAGGCACCGGGGCGATGATGTCCCAGCCCCGCTCCACCATTTTTGCCAGAGCGGGGATATTGGCCTGTTTCGCTTTGCCCACCACTTTGAGGTCACCCAGCTCCAGTTTCGGCATGCCACAACACTGCTCCTTGTCAACCATGGTCACCCTGATTTGGTTGTGTTCAAGCACTGCAATCAGGTCTTCGCCCGGATCAGGTTCATTATAATTGCCACAAACAGGTAGCGAAGATGGCGACCTTTCCGCTGGTGCGACCGGCTGTGCGGATGCTGGCGTGCGCCGGTTCGATTTGGTCTTGTTCGATTTGGTCGCGGATTGGGGTTTGCGTCTTTTACGCAAGGTGCCTCTGTGATAGGTCGGGATGCCCGCTTGGGGATGCGCACCCAGTGCATGGCCGAGCAGCTTGCGCAACGGTTTTGATTGGTTGGCTGCATTGACCGCATTCACCACGATAGGAATTCCCGCCAGTTTGCCAACGACATCGGGCGATGCCAGGATTTTTTCGCTGGTAGTCACCCCTCCTTTGCGGAATTTCACCGCCTTGGCGCGCAACATCAGATGGGGGAAATCGATATTCCATTCGTGGGGCGGGATGTACGGACATTTAATCTGGTAACACAGGTCGCACAGGTAACAGTGATCCACCACTTTCCAGTAATCTTTCCGCTTGACCCCGTCAACCTCCAAGGGTTTTTGACCCATCCACCAGATTAAACAGGGTCGGAAGGGCATTACACAGGCTCACGCAACGGCGGCAGCCATGACAATGGTCGAAAACCCGCTCAAGTTCACCCAGTATGGATGCCATTTGGATTTTATTTGAAGTCAACCGCCACCGGGAACCGCCCGGTGACAGTAGCAAACCGGGCCGATTACAACTCGTCCAGCGCTTTCTGGAAACGGTTGGCGTGGGAGCGTTCGGCTTTACCCAGGGTCTCAAACCAGTCGGCGATCTCGTCGAAACCCTCGTTTCTAGCGGTCTTAGCCATGCCCGGATACATGTCGGTTATTCATGGGTTTCGCCAGCAATGGCCGCCTTGAGGTTATCCGATGTGCCGCCAATGGGAAGCCCGGTAGCCGGGTCGCCAACTTCCTAGAGGTATTCAAGATGCCCGTGGGCGTGGCCGGTTTCACCCTCTGCGGTGGAGCGAAATACCGCGGCGACATCGTTATACCCCTCGATATCCGCCTTGGCGGCAAAATACAGGTAGCGGCGATTGGCCTGAGATTCCCCGGAAAAGGCATCTTTCAAATTTTGCTCGGTTTTTGAATCGGTTAAATTCATTGTCGTTTCTCCTAATCAATAGTGTTAGCGCGGAAATTTCATGTCTTTTGGGACATGCACGCATTCTAGGGAACCTCTGATTAATTAAGGAGTAATGCGCAAATTCAACCACTCGTCATCTAGAGTTTAACTTTTGCGCCATAAATGACTTTTCTGTGTCGATAATTTGTCCATCACCCATCTTATTAGCAATGCTTTATGCTTTTTCCCCTATCTCAGGCGCAAGCATCCTGTGTCGACCTCAATAAGTGCTTCCTGGCCATCGATAAATTCACTAACGCGCAACTCGTTAATACCCAAGCCGCATTCTTGTCCAAGCCGCGATACCGCACTTTGGTAAAGCCAAACTGACACTTCATCACCCTGAACACATGCTCTACCCGGCAACGAACCCGGGCCTTGACCCGATTCTTTGCCTTGTCCGCGGATGATAACAAGCGGTTCCGATAACCCTTCTGATTGGTAAAGTCTTTAGCTTTCGGCGCCCGCCTGGACAACACTTCTTTTTGACCGCTATAGGCCGAATCTCCCCACACCTTGGTTTCTTCTCCCTGCAACAAATCTTCCAGAACCTGAGAATCGTGGGTATTCGCCGGGGTTACCGCAACCGAGTGAATGAGCTTACTCCGGCTATCAACCCCAACATGCGCCTTCATACCAAAATACCACTGCTGACCCTTGCGGGTCTGGTGCATATCCGGGTCTCGTTGGTGGTCTTTATTCTTGGTTGAAGTCGGTGCGCTAATTAAAGTCGCATCCACTATCGTGCCTTTCGATACAAACAGGCCGTGCGCCTGTAAATAAGCGTTCACCTCATGAAACAGCTGCTCGCACAAATCATTCGCTTCCAGAAGATGGCGAAACTTGCAGATCGTACTCTCATCCGGCCCAGATCAATATCGACAAATTCACGTGACGCAGCACTATCATACAAAGCTTCTTCCATCGCCGGGTCCGACAGATTGAACCAATGCTGCATGAAGTGAATTCGTAACATCCGCTCTATGCCAATGGGTCGTCTGCCACTGCCTTCAGGTTGCGGGTAGCAGGGGGCAATGACTGCACTCAATGCTGCCCAGGGAATGATTTCATTCATTTGGGCAAGAAACTTTTGTTTTTTGGTTAATTTGCTGTATTTTGCAAATGTCCCTTCCGCTAATGTCGTTTGGCGCATGATAAAATCCTCGTTTCATGAGCAATGTGATTATCTCATGTTTTGGGTTTTAATCAGAGGTTCCCTAGGATAAATCTCTTCATTATTCTGATTGATTGTTTTAAACACTTTAATAGTTATATTCCATTATAAAAGGCGTATGGGCACTGGCCCGACACAGAGAGTTTTGGCTGAGATGACCGTGGCGGGGACATTTCCCTCGATTTATCCATTTCACTGGCTGATTTTTCGAACTCGTTCGTGCCCGTCGCCGACAACGCTTCGAGAGATAAACACTTGGCGACCAAGGAAACATGCCGCCGTTGCCAACTATTCGGCGAGGCGTATTTGGCGGACCTGTACCCCCTCGGTACAGACTGCTCCAGCAATTCCAGCGAGGCGGAAATCAGAGAACGAGCAGGCAATCGGCGAGACGCTCAGTCCGGTTGCGATCGAAAACAGGCGTCGGAGACCGGCCTCAAGCCCCTGCCCGGTCATTTTGCTGAAAGCTTCCATACGCACCCAAATCTCGGCCTCAGTCAGACCCGGGTGGAAAAATTGCTCACGACGGGACAAAAAATCATCGAACAGCCAACGAAAATTCGCCAAGCGGTGCTCGTTGAGGAATTGGATGTCAGCCCCGATACGAGCGCCCCGACATAGCGCAATCACACAGTAGCGGCTTTGATAATAGGACAGACTGAAGGAAACGGACGCATCCTCACCGGCCAAACCGGGGCGTCCGGTGGTAAGAACCGTCATGTTGATATCCTGATGCGGCTTGTTCAAAATAACGGAGAGAATCCGGCACAATCGAGTGCGCACGGCGGCGAAACGAGGGTCGTAAGCCGGTGCGCGCTCAATTTCGGCGGTGCGATGCTGCACCATCGGCAGATGCTTCATATTGCTCTTTGACGAGAAGGAAAATATGGGCAGGCGGAAACCATGCAGCAGAATATTACCCGACGACAGCATCGCACGAAGCGAATCTGCCTGATGAGCGCTCGTGTCTTGCCAGCCAGCCGGTCCAGCTATCACGATATCTGCCGATCGCTTAAAAATTGACGGTGACATAAACCGCGCCCGACAGTCCTTCGCCACGCAACGCAAACTCATCCAGCCCTTGGCCATACGAATAGCTGCCCCAAACACCAATTAGCAAGTTCGATTCGGCATGCTCGAAACGCAGGCTAAGGATGCCGCTGTTATCAACGAGACCGTGGAACAAGGTCGTTTCAGCCTCAATTCCAAGGTCGAACAGGTCGGGTTGCCAAGCCCGGATGAAACCATAATGTTGCCGTAACGTTGAGGGCGCCAGCAATTGACCAATCCGCAAAAGATTGCCGGCCGACGGATTACCAGAACCCCCCCGTTCTTTGGCGCTGTTGTTGGCAATTAGGCAAGCGATTTCACCCCACTCGCTATCAGAGTAACCGTTGGCATCATAATAATATTCAAAGTTAACCATCGCTCCGGATTCCGCCGTAGCACTGAAACCAACGCTGGCCTGTGAGTAAAGGCGATCGACATCGCGGCTATGAGTGATAAGCCCGCTTGGCGGGGATGCAGAGCATGGATCGACACCGACATCGGCCTGAACGCCGGCCCGGTCACGCCCCTGGCGAAGCGTCATATCCCCATAAACCAGCACTGCATCGTCAAGCGTTGTTGACCAGGACAGTCCGGCCCCACGCCTCTCATCTTCGAACAGCAGCAGCGTAAAGTCGGCATTCCATTGGGGCAACAAAAATTCCCCCGCCAGCAGAGCGCGTTGCGGGGCGTCCGAGTTCAACGCGACGGTCGCGGGAGCCCAATAGCCGCTCACGGTGAAAACATCGCCGTACAGGGCTTCAAAGCCGAGCATATCCTGCCCCGGCACCTCTCTGCGGCGGCGACTCTCATTCAAAGAGTGGTCTAGTTCCAGGGGATCGAGAAACACATCGAGAGGATTCACTCCGTAGGCCTGGCCGAAGACAATGTTGCGCCGACTAAGGTGCAAAAAGCGCTCATCGCTCAGCGCATATTCGACGTACAACTCGTCGACATCGGCCTGCGCTTGCCACCGGTCGGCGACCGACTGGCTACGGCCGCGGACCTGGCTGACCAGCATCAGCGGCCCTTCCCAAACCTCAACGCTGACTACCGCGGTTACCGACGCAGCGGATATTTTTGGTTCGCCTCGTTGCAATTTTGCTGGCAAACGTGAGCTATTATCCTGGTTGTCGCGCAGGCGAAAATCTACCAACCCGCCGAGCGAGAAAGTCGATGGAACATCGTCAGCCCAAGCCATCGGAATGACAGATAATCCAATCGTTGCTGTCAGACAATAAAAAGCGATGCACGACCTCATAAAACATCACTTCAGGCGCTTGAGATAGGCCGGCTGAAACCAGGCATCCGGTGTGTCTTCGAGCACAAAGTCGGAATACTCCAGCAGAATTTCCCGGTCTCCGCGGAGATGATCCACCACCCGCAGGCTGGTTGGCCGCCGACTGCCCAATACCTCCCGATAGCCTTCAAAATAAGCCGTCTTCAGTGACCGATTGCCGGAAGAAGCATAAAAGACGGCACTGAGAGGACGCGCTTCATCGCCGCCGACCAGCAGTTCGATCCGCGCATAAGCCGCACCCTTCGACTTTCTGGAGAGGCTTAGCAAGCGGCGGCTTTCACCGTTCTCGTCGGCCTGTTCGGCAACGGAATCAAGCGCGTAGTCCAACGCATAGACAGTGCGGGCAATATCGGCGCTGGCAACCCCGCCTATCACCTGCTGTTGTGGAGCAATGCGCAAGGCTCGGCGAGTCCCGGGCACATAAATCCACATATTGCGTTCGACAAACAGAAGCGCCCGTCCGGCGTTACGCGCCGGCTCGGTGTAGCGCACCAGGCTTTTCACCCGATCCTTGACCCGTATCGACATTTTCAGCCGCTTGCCCCTGGCATCGGTGATCTCGGCGGTGAAGGTAAAGTTTTCGCCTGGTGCGCGCACCGCATCCACCTTTTCTAACAGGTTCTCGTCCGCCGACGCAGCACCCGCCGCTAGCACCAGAGCAAAACTGAAAATGACAGCGACGCAACCGCCCACATGCTTTACGATCGAAGCAGTCATGACTTTTGCAGGGCTTCGACGATGCGGATTCTGGCTGCTGTCAGCGCCGGATAAAACGAGGACAAAAGCACGGCCGTCATGACAACGGCAAAGGACTTCAGCAATACCTCACCGGTGATGGCAAAATAGGCCTGATGACCCTGAGACATACCCGGCGGCGGTGGCATCGAAATACCGCCCGCCATATCCACTGCGGCGGCGATCAGCCAAGAGGCGAGGATGCCGAAGACGCCGCCGAGAAGGCCGATTCCGATACCTTCCCACAGGAACATCGCGATCAAGGTAGCACGGCGTGCGCCGATGGCCCGCAGGGCGCCAATTTCCGCGGTACGCTCCAACACCGCCATGGTCATGGTGTTGGCGACCGAGAACATCACCACCAAGCCGACGATACCGGCGAAAATGGTGAAAATGCCAGTGTACAGCGAGACCACTGCGGTATAGAAGCCGGCGAGTTCATCCCATCGGCGGGTTTCGAATTCGCGCTCAAGAAGGCCAAGACGCCGCTGGATCTCGGCGCCCAGCTTCGGCAGATCGTCGGTGCTCTCAAGCAGCACGATAATCCGTTCGACTTTGTCGGTTTCGCGCGCCCGCTGCGCCAGCTCGATCGGAATCTTGACAAACACGCTGTCGTATTCTTTTGAGCCGGTCCGGACGATGCCAACGACTTGAAAATCGACCGCGTTGATGACGCCATCGAGCGAGCTGGTTACAACCGTGACCCAATCGTTGAGCTTCGCGCCAAGCCCTTTTTGTAGCTCTTCACCGATCACTCCGGCCTCGGTATCACCCGCACGCAGATGGCGGCCGTCAACCACGGTTTCAAAATCGGCGAAATCCTGTTCGCGCTCCGGGTGCACGCCGATCACGGAAACATTAACCGTTGCAAGACCTGTGCTAGCGAGGCCGGAAAAGGAGAGCCGCTGCGTGACGGTGGAAACACCGGGCAGGTCATTGAGCGCATCGACAACCTCTTTATAGTCGGCAATCAGCACCGATTCCGGGTCGGAGACTCGTTTTTCCCAGTAACCTTTTGCATAAATCTGCAGGTGGCCCAACTGGGTGCGAATGGTGGTCTCCCGAAGACCGGTGAAAGAAAACTCTATAAACCCGCCAAAACAAGCCATCGCGGCAAAGCCGACGACGATCGAAAAAACTGTGATGATGGTGCGGCGGACGTTGCGAAAGATATTGCGCAAGGCCAGTAGCATAAGATCAAGCATGGGCACCGCCCTCGGCAAATTCGGTTGCCGCCGGGGTTTCGACGACATGGCCATCGACCAGACGCAGGCGGCGGGTGGCGTAGGCTTCAATCATTTGGTCGTGGGTTGAAAAGACAAAGGTCACTCCACTGTCGCGGTTCAGCCGTGCCAGCAGCTTAATGACATCAAGGGCGGTTTCCTGGTCGAGATTAGCGGTCGGCTCATCCGCCAGAATGATTTTCGGTTTACAGGCCAGCGCCCGCGCGATGGCAACCCGCTGGCGCTGTCCGCCCGATAATCGGCCCGGAGTTCGATTCATGAGCCCGGCGAGTCCGACCCGCTCGAGCAGCGCCTTGGCACGCGCCATGCGTTGGCGACCACCGACCCCTTTGAGAAAAAGCGGCCATGCGACATTTTCCGCCGCGGTCAAAACCGGAATAAGGTGAAACGACTGAAAAATGAAGCCGATCTTCTCGTTTCTGAGATTCGCCAAGGCCCGGTCCTTGAGCCCGGCCAAATCTACCTTGTCGATTCGAACAGCGCCGGAATCCGCTCGGTCGAGCCCGCCGATCAGATTGAGCAACGTGCTCTTACCGCTCCCCGACGGGGCGGCCACGACCGCGAAATCAGTCTCCCGAATTTCAAGGTCGAGCGCACGCAACACATGTATCCTGGTCTCGCCGGAAGGGAAGGATTTGCAAACCGACTTGAGGGAGATGATGCTCATCGCTCTGGCCGATACCGCCCGGTTTGTGCGTCTGTCATGGCAACGGCGGCAAGGATCAGATCTCCCGAAGCGACGATGCCAGCGGTGGTTTTTGCAACCCCTTTAATCCGTGTCATGCCTCCTATCTGGCGCACGAAACGCACATCCATGCGCAACTGATCGCCCGGCACGACAGGCTTCTGGAATTTCATGTTGAAGCCGACGCAAAGTAACTGTCTGCCGAAAGCACGGTTTTCAATGTCTGGGATGGCGTCTTGGTCTTCATTCCCAGCATCGACGGGGTATCCAATAAAAGCCGATGTCTGTAGCAACGCCTCGGTAATCAACGCGCCTGGCATAATCGATCGATCTGGAAAATGCCCTTGGAAGTGTGGTTCGTTCGCCGAAACATTTTTGATCCCGATGGCGAACCCTCGCCCGCTCTCCTCGATAACGTCCACCATCAAAAACGGGTAACGGTGCGGCAGGCGATGCTTGATCGCCTCGATATCATACCGATCGGGCAAGCCTACGGACACAGCGATATCCTCATTACTAGTGCAGCTCCAACAAAACGCAACAGTTGGCGCCGCCGAAGCCAAACGCATTGGATAGCGCCAGTCGCGGAGACCCGGTTCGCGCCTCGGCAGAACAAGCCACGGGGTTTTGTGCATCCGCTTCTACAAAGTGAATCGTCGGCGGAATATAGCGACCGTGTTTTCCAGCTATCGCCGCGACCGCATTCATCGCTCCCGCGGCGCCAAGCGTGTGGCCGAGCATTGACTTAATCGACGAACAGGCAATCTCCCCAGCGCGACGGCCAAAAACCTTGTGAATAGCCTTGGCCTCGGTCCGGTCGTTGTGCACCGTGCCTGTGCCATGAGCACATATAAAGTCGATATCGGCCGCATCCGTGCCGGCCATCTTAATGGCTTGCTGCATACAGGCAGTTGCCCCGATCGCTGTCGTATCTGGAGCGGTCATATGATAAGCGTCCGAGGTCAACCCATAACCGCGGATCGTTGCCAAGGTGCTTGCGCCTCGTTTGGCGGCAAAATCACCGGCCTCTACGATTAGAAGCGCGCTACCCTCTCCGAGTATAAGCCCTTGCCGGTTGCGATCAAAAGGACGGCAGATATTCGGGGATACATTGCGCATGACGCTAAACCCGGAGCAGGAAACTTCAGACATGGTGTCAAACCCGCCAGCAATAACAACATCGGCCTTATCAAAGCAGATTAGGTCACAGGCGACGGACAACGCTAGATTAGATGAAGTACAGGCGGTTGAAAACAACAAGTTTGGCCCTAGAAATCCGCTCTCAATACACAAGCGATAACCCGGTGCGTGCATCGAATAATCTCGTAACAGCGACGGTCGGCGCCTGCCTTGCCGCACACCGCGATAATAGCGCAACCCAGTCAGCGCCCCGCCAAGGGTGGAACCCAAGGCAACCGCGCCGCGCCCGGGCGTGACACCGTGTAAGTCAATCTCTGCCATGGCCACGGCTTGGGAAAAAGCGGTAAGCACCAACTCGGAACTGCGCTCCATTTTCCGCTTTCCTTGTTTTTCATGGATTGGCTGTAGCTCAAAATCCACCGCCTCGCAAGCCTGCGGGTTACGCAGACCGGTCGCGTCAAAGCTGGTTATCGGCCGTTGTCCGCACCTGCCCTGACGCATGGCATCGACGAAACCATCAAAATCGCCTGCAAGCGCATTCACCACGCCAACGCCAGTGATGACGGCTTCACGCTGTTTCATCACCGGAATCATCAAGCGCCCTATTCCTTGCCCATCCGGGCGGCTTGGACAGCGCGTTGCAGCAATGCTGGCGTACCCGTGCTCATGACCGAAAGAGCGGGGACATGGCGCATCATCAAACCGGTCAACACCCTGCTCGGTCCCGCTTCGAAGCCAAGGGTAATCCCGGCTTTTCGCATGGCATCCATAACAGCGGTCCAGCGCACCGGCGCCATCATATGCCTTTTCAAGTCCTTGCGTACTGTTTCTGCTCGGGTTAGTGCCATGCCATCGCAATTACGCAGCACCGGTACCGACGGCGTACCGACTTCAATGGTCTCAACCGTAGCGGCAAACTCCGCGGCCTCCACGTCAAGAAGCGGGGAGTGAAACGCGCCGGATACATTCAAGCTAGACCACCTTCCGCCAAGGTCGGTGAACAAAGCACGCGCCTTCTCGAGCGCGCCACGCTCGCCGGACACCACAATCTGGTCGAGAAGATTGAAGTTGGCGGACCACAACGGCAATCCGGACTTCTCGAGTGCCTCGGTGACGGTCTGCTCATCCAGTGCGTGGACAACGCCCATGCCACCGGGGCGACGCTTGCCGCTTGCAGCCATCAACCGTCCGCGCTCTGCAACCAGATGGGCCGCATCGCTGAGCCGTAGCGAACCGGAAATCACGAGGGCGGAGAAATGGCCGATGCTGTGCCCGGCATATAAGTCTGGTTTCACCCCTTCATCCAGTAGAATCCGCGCCAAGCTTACCGAAAGGGCGAAAATCGCCGGCTGCGCCCTGTTTGTTTCTCTCAATACCGCATCCGGCGTTTTCAGCACATAATCCATGATCGGAAGGGATGACGCGTCGGCACATTCTTCAAGCGTTTCAACGACACGACGCAGGCCAATCAACTTTCGTCCCATGCCAAAAAACTGCGCACCCTGCCCTGGAAACAAAATAGCCGTACTTACCACGAGTTTCTCCTTACCAGCGCAGCACCGAAAAGGCCATTCAGACTGATGCCACTGCACAACGCCGCATCGATACCGGCCGCGAAAGCGCCATCGCAGTCCAGCGAGCCTGGAACTTTATCGCGACGAATGATTTCTGTGGCGAGAACCGTATCAAGCATGGTGGCGGCACCCATCGCATGGCCGATATTGGTTTTGGTCGTAGCCACCATTGGGATACTATCACCGAAAACTGACCTAATAGCAGCGGTTTCAAGGCGGTCATCGACATCGGTATTGGCGGTCGCGGACAGGATTATATCTATGTCGCCTGGCAAAGCATCAGAATCTTCAAGGCACGCAGTCATCGCAGCCGCCAGACCACGGCCGTCTTCCGCTGGATAGGCAAGCTGCCAAGCATCATTACTGAAACCTGCTCCGGCCAACTCGGCTAGGGGTATCCCGCCTCGCGTCAGGGCGAAATCCGTCGGCTCAAGAACCAGCGCCGCTGCGCCTTCTGAGGATATGGCCCCGCGGTTTTTAGCGGCGGGCGAGCCGCCAACAGGACTGGCCGCCGCCTGCCAGCGCAAGACTCTGAGTGCCGACTGCGTCGCTTCACAAAGCTCATCCGAGCACAAAGCAATCACCGCCCCGACTTCCGGCCGAGCCAGTAGCATTTGTGCTTGATATAGAACTGAATGACCGCAACAGCCGGAAGCCAAAGATTGAACCGGCCCTTTCAGACCAAAATGAATACTCACCAAACTAGCTGGCGCGTTGAATACGGATTCCTGAAAAACCCGGGGCTTGACGCTGGCGGGGCCACGCTCAATCAGGTCATCGTAGATCTCCTGAGTGGCCGCCCCCGGCCCGTTTGAAGTGCCATAAACAAGACCCATGGATTGCCCACTCCCTCTCATGTCAGCAGCGATGCCAGCTTGCTCCAAAGCCAAGTGCACGGCCACGATGGCAAATTGAGAGACCAACGGAGACCTCGAAAGTTGGCTTGAACGCAACAACCGACGCAAGTTGGGTTTCGCCGCCTCCGCGCATAACAATTTGCTCTGGTAACGCGAGCAGGGCTTAAAATCCAACCGGTCAGCGTCCAGATGAGACCAAAGCGCATCCACACCGATGCCAAAGGAACCGATGGCGCCAATGCCGGTTATTGCGATGTGCCGATCGAGGTCAGGTGCCATTTTGCCAATTCCCGAAGAAGCGGGTTGTCGGTGACCGCGCCCAGATGCTCCCATAGCCCGGCGACCTCCGTAGCTTTGCCGATACGCGTCATCATAGTGGCACGGGCTAGATAATACTCTTCCTGCCAGATTTTTGACTGTAGCAAATCGACATACTCCGGATTGCCCTCAGGGGCGGTGACCCAGTCGTGCAACAGATTGAAGTCCGCAAGCCCCTCTTTCCTGCCGCCGAAAATCGACGGCAGGCCGAGATAGGTAGATGCCCGGATAAGCCGGATTACAGGATCATGCGGCGCGGCGGCGATGGCCTTGTCCAAATCGCGGAAACTTGCCCTTACATGATGGAGCCGGACAAATCCGGGTCCCGGGACGATTTGCCAAAGTCCCTGCACCGGAAAATCCCGGGCCAACAACGCATGGGCCAAACCGCGCCAGGCGCGTGCGTGCGTAAGATCGGGCGCTTGCTCAAGCACATCATTAAAAATTTTGATGGCTACGTTGGACCACGCCGTGTCACCGGTAACCGAAGCTAACTGGGTTGCCACCAGTCCGGCCGTAAAACGATCTCCGTCCAGCTTGTTTTCCGCAATCCAGATGGGCCCATATTCAGCAACCCTCGCGGTCTGCCAAGCCCGTTCGGCCATCTCGAGACTGTGGATCTGCCCGACATCTACGATTGACTTCTGCGCGGGCAACACTGGCGCGCAACCGGATAATAAAAATCCATACCCCGAAATCAGTAGCCCGGTCGTGAGCCAAGCCGCCAAGATGGCTTTACGAACGTTGCGACCCCTAGGTTTTCGCATCTTGCGCCTCCCTGATGTTATGTTTCAAGCATGGTAGTAAGCCCAGCGTCTCCCGGATGACGAGGCGTTTAAAAAACCTTTCAATGACATAAGGAGCCAGGATGCCGCGCAAGTCGGATGCCATGCTGGTCTCTTCATCCATGCGAATCATGCGCACAAGACTCATCACCATCGGCAGGACTTTGAGGCCATATCCGGTCGAATTTTCGTCGGATGACAGATAAGGCTTTTCAAAAAGGGCGGAAAACCCGATCTTTTCATAGATGCGTCGCTGAAAGACGAAGGAGTCGTTGAAAATAAACCAGATACTCTTTTCAGCCGCAGCCTCGACCACGCATTTGAATAGCCCTTTCAACAAAAACGGATTAAAGCGGTGGGTACGGATCAGGCTGAGACGGCCTATCTCCGCAACCGCACCCTTGCGGCGCCAAGGACCCAAATCGATATTCGCCTCACCTTCGATGGGCAATCCATGCTCCCCATGGTCGAAGAAAATACAGATCGTACCCACCGGTTGGCAATTTTCAATGGCGATGAAAGCAAGGAAACTTCCTTCCCGCTTACCGTCCGAGGCACGATGTTCCCGGGCAATAACTTGGGAGTCGATCTTGCGACGAGCACCAATCGCTTTTTGTAGATCGGAGCGGTAAGCGTTGGCAGCCACTTTGTAGAAGGTCTCCCAGTCTTTCAGCGTTTTTGCCTCGCGGAAACTGTATCCTCCAAGGTCAAACTGGCTCTTGCGTTCGTGCGCTGGAGCGACCGCATCGCCGCTTCTCCGCAACGCATCAAATCGTCCGATAAAGCAGAACGGCGGCTTATGGCGCAGGAGATCGCCGCCAAAGTGCTGCGTTCGATCAGTTACTCTGTTGGCCCGTGGGTAATGTGGGTTTTGACGCATTTCAGAGGTATGGCAAGAATGAAACTCAATCATGGGGCGGGGTTTTCGACGGACATCTCGACGAGCATCTTTTTGTGCATTTTCTCCCACAAGGGTTTGTCAGGCTCAATCTCGCGCAGGTTTACGTAAATATCGACCATATTCGCGGCGCGCTCCGCGCTGGGCGAGGCATGGTAAAGGTTGTGAAGCACTTTCATGTCGACTAGTGCATCGTCGGCACGACCAAAAAATTTCGGCATGGCGAGGTTGACATTAGCCCGCACCAGCCGCACTACAAAGTCGTCAGCGCCAACCTCAAGCGCCCGGTCAATGGCTCGCAGGCCACGGTTGGAGTAACGGATTTTGTTGACCACTGAGGTAGAATCGCGCGCGCAGGGTGGAAACGCTGCCGGAATACACCAGCACGCGAGCGTTATCGGCATCCTCATCAAGGAGCTCGGCCAGCGTCTCGGCAGCTTGTACGCCAGCAGCGACATCGCCGTCTCGAGCGCGGTCATGCAGGCTAACCGCAGCCTCAAGCCGCGCCGTCACATCTTGGGCGAATAACGGTATTGACGCCGTCAGCGCCAAGAGCACGAAGAGGATGCCGACCGGCTTGAATTTGAAGATCGAAAGGAACATGGGATGCCTCCGTAACAAGTAAATGACAACGACATTAACCATACCAGCGCGGACATTTGCAATTTTCTTCGTGAATTGCTAGACTTTTTCGCTAACCGCCCATAAACCACCGTTGACGATTCGCGAACAGACTTCATCCCTTGGACTGTTGGCCCAGCTTTCCACAGCCGTGCTCATAGGCCTCGTCCTCGGTGCGATAGGGCCTTTTGGCACTTTCGACGCGATGTCGGCACCGACGCGTTATTTCTACTGGAGCGTTTTGGTGCTGCTCAACTGGCTGCAGGTGCTCATCGTCCGGCGGTTCCTCAACGCCAACCCGCTCACCCAGCACCTGCCAAAAGCACTCCTCGGCGTGCTCGCTGGAAGTCTGTCCGCGATCCCGGCAACCTTTGAAGTTTTTTGGTTTGAAAGCACTTTTCGCGGCACCGCTGCGGGGGTTCCACTGCCCGAGTTGTTTGTCTATGTGTGGTTGCTGACCCTGCTCATCGCCATCCCGGCCAGCCTGATTTTCGGCGCCGCTCCACCGCTCCAAGCGGTATCGGTAACGTCACCGCCCTCGCCACCGACCGCCCCATCACCGACCGCCCACTTTCTGCAGCGTCTTCCCGAGGACAAGCGCGGCCAACTGGTCGCCCTTGAGATGCAGGACCATTACCTGTGTGTCCACACCGACCACGGTCAACACCTGCTCCTCATGCGCATGTCCGACGCCCTCGCCGAGCTCAAAGATGCCGATGGCCAGCAAACTCACCGTTCGTGGTGGGTCGCCCGCGCCGCGGTGAAAGGCCTGAGCAAACGCGGCACGACCCCGATGTTGCGCCTGAAAAATGGGCTAAACGTCCCGGTCAGCCGTAGCCACTTCGCCCGTTTGAGGCACTCGGGCTGGTTGTGAAGCCGCACCCACGGTATTTTGCCTCGGTTGGGGCTTGCGCATCAGCCCACCTTTGTAGGAGATTCAGGATGGTTTCGGCGTCGCTAACCTCGAAATTTGCCCCTTCCTCGACATTCAGATGAGTAAGCACGCCATCATTGCGTAGCGTTGCGAACGGATGCCCATGTGCCGCGCGGTCAAATCCAGTTCCAGTCCGACCGCTTCGGTAAAAGCACCGCTGCCGTCAGCCAGCATCAGAATATTTTTCTTGACATTCTGCGCTTCGCCCCACGCCCCGCATCGTTTACCGACAAACACGCAATGGTGGCGACCCCTTTTGCCTTGATAGCCTCGTGGCGGACTACGTAACCGGCCAAGTGTGCTTGAGAACAAGTCGGCGTATAGGCCACCGGCAGGGCAAAAGCACCACTTTTTCGCGGCAAAAATTTCAGCGGCGGTCAATTCCGCCGGCCGGTCCGATGTCATGCTGGCGACGGTTACATTGGGTATTCAATCACTAATTTTAATAATCATTTCAAATCCTCGTCTATATTAGTGAACAAGGGGAACAACAATCCCCCGCTTGTTTCTGGATTTCCGCTTGCGCGGGAGCATCTGTGTTCCGAGTCAAGTCTTTTTACGCTGTTGGGGCGTACTGCTCCACCCACGGCGTGCCCCGCCGTGCAATCGCATTCAGAGGCAATAACATCTTTCTCATCACCGCCACCAGGGCCGCTTTGTCAGGCTTCCCGCGCCTGCGCAGGCTCTCATAAAAGCGCTTCATCTCCGGGTCGTCACGAACCGCCGACCAGGCGGACCTATACGAGGCCCGGCACACCGCCCGGCGGCGCCTCTCGAATGGATCGCTTGCCGCTGTCGCGCGACCAGGGCGGCCGTCGCTTCGCCAACCCCTTTCACGCTCTGATGCAGCACCGTCCGACGCGCCATCTTTTCATCGTCTTGCAGCGCCTTCCGGATTTCCCGTTCCAACCAGGCCATCTGGCGCTTGCAGGATGCCTCGACCTCTCTCGACAAGCCTTTTTCCAGACGGCCGCCCTCCTGCGAGCGACTCCGCCAACCGCTTCATCCGCCGGTTTGTGGAGGACTACAATAAAACCCGTCTAAAATGTTTGGGCTATAAAGCGCCTTTGGAAGTCCTGACTAATCAGGCGACACGGAATACAAACGCAGGCTTTTCTCGTCCAGCGCCTGAGCATCCAGCCTATCCGTCTTGGCTTCGCAACCAATGGCGCGGGCAAATGAACGCGCCCGGTCCGGGTGCGCCGCCGTGGTCGCGATCCGCATTGCTTGCCATGCCCTGCTTCAAAGTTTCCTGAATTTGGGATAGGTCAAGATTCAGCCATATCCGATATATTCTCTAAAATTTTGACCAGCAAAGCTGATGAAGTTACCCGGCGAGCGCAACGGTCGCCATTGTCGGCGCTTCGAACGACGAGTCAATGTTGAGGCGGGCGCCGTTAGCTCGCCCTACACACACTCATTACACTTGGGCTTTCTCGGCGGGAAACTCTATTCCAATTCTAAAATGATACTGAACAGGGCGTGATATTCACTGCCCAACTGCGGACAGGTTTTTTCTCCTGCAGTCTCATCGGGGTCTGAGCCCGAACATACACATTCGTAAGGTGAGGCATTACAGGGCATCCTCTGAAACAAATTCGTGGAATATGGACACCACAAGGGATTACTCCCTCTCCCACAAAATGAAACATATTGGTTGGCAGTCACTATGCCGTTATCCGAAGCAATGCGTCCGCGGCAACCGCGCCGTCCGGTAAAACCATCAACGGATTGATATCCATTTCAATCAGGCGGTCCGCATTGGCTTCAGCAAATTCTGCCAAGCCGATTATTGTTTTAACCAATGAATCCATATCGCATTTAGGCCGACCACGATATCCGCGCAATAGTGGGCAGCATTTTAAGTTTGATAGCACGTGTTTCACCGTATTTTCATTTGTCGGTAACAATAAAGTTTGTGCGTCTTTGATTAATTCAACCCATACACCACCACTCGCAATCACCATTACCAGGCCGAATTGCGGGTCTTGTTTAACGCCGACTAATAATTCGTGGATTACATTCTCTACCATGGACTCGATAAGATACCCTTGAATTTCACAATCAATATTTGAGCTTTTAATTGCAGTGTTGATTTTTGCAAGTCCCCGCTCAACGTCATGTTTGGTTTTCAAATTCAGTGCCACCACATCAACATCGCTTTTATGGGTTAGCTGTTCGCTTACTAACTTAATTGCAACGGGAAATCCTATTTTCTCGGCAATGTCCGGCCCATCTGCCAGCGTATCAACTGCAATCAGCGCGCCTTCGGGCACGCTTAGCCCAAACGCTTTTAATTGTTGTTTGCTGTCCCATTCGTTTAACAACCGGGCGTTTAACAACCGGACCTTTCCCTGATCCAACCCAGCGGATGAACCAGTCGCTTGAATGACGCGCAACGATTTTTTATGTTTGTTTTTAAGAATTCTTGAACGATTAACAGAATAAACACAGGCATTGAAAATGGCGTCTAACCCTCGATCAATACCCTGCAGCGGCGTCACGCCGAACCGCACCATCATTTCTCGTGAGCCCTGGTCGATATTCTCGGACAAGTCGCTGCAAATTGCCGCTGGAATGCCGGCCTCGTTAACTGCTCCAATATATGACTTTGCATCCGCAACATAAGAAGAATTATCTACCTGAATATGCTCAGTGGCATCATCATGACTAAAATAGTCCTGGATAAAAATGGCGGCATCGAATCCGTCTTTTAAGGCAGCAGAAAATACTTTTGGCATGACCTCGGTGTTGCCCCATAACGGCGTGGTGTAGTCCAGGGGATTTGAAACCGTGGCAATATCCGGCAACAACGCGGTGAGTTTCGCAGTAGCGGATTTCGAATGTTGCGGTAATTCCAGGTTTTTACGCTCGCAATAATCCGCCACCATCAGGGCATCGCCGCCAGAGCAAGAAAACGCCGCAATGCGGTTTCCGCTTGGCATGCCTGAGATGGCCATGAATTTTAGCGTTTCCAGCAAAGTTTCAGGAGCATCAACGCGCACTACGCCGAGCTGGTCGAACAACGCCTGATGCGCTTCATCTGCGCCCGACAATGAGCCCGTATGACTGACGGTCAGTTGAGCGCCAATTGCAGAACGCCCGGCTTTCAAAACCACAATGGGTTTGTTGGCTTGCAGCGCTTTGGTCGCTGATGCCGCAAATCGTTCGACGCTGACAATCCCTTCCATATAAATGCCAATGGCGCTGACTTTCGGATCATCGACCAGCATGTCAATGTAGTCCTCGATGGCTAACATGGCCTGGTTGCCTGCGGAGATAACATAAGCCAACGGCGCCGAACGCTGATTGATTGCCAGATTCGCGGCAATCATGCCGCTTTGCATAATCAGGGCGATGCCCTTTTCGCATTTGCCAACACCAAATTTACCAGCCCCCGCCGCAAAGGGCCAGAGGATGGCATCGTTGACGTAACTGATTACGCCGTAGCAATTGGGCCCGACCAGAGCAACCTCCCCGGCTGCCGCGACCAGCGCTTTCTCCGCTTGTTTGCCGACCTCCCCGAGTTCACCAAATCCCGCGGTAAAACAGGCTACTCCCCCGGTGCCCATTTCGTTTAAGTCCTTGAGCGCTTGAATAGTGGCCTCCCGCGGAATCGCCAGGAACACCGCATCCGGCGCTTCGGGTAAATCCCTTGTCGACGGGTAACAGATTTGGCCGCCTAAATGGGTGCGTTTTGGGTTGACTCCCCAAACCGGGCCGTTGAAGCTGGCAGCGCATTGGCCGGCGGCGTAATCCGCATCGGCGCCACCGATAAATGCGATATGACGCGGCGCCAATAGCCGCGCCAGGTTTTGTCGCTGTTTTTTGTTCAACCGCCAGCTTCTCTTAGCAAGGATCGAGAAATAATGTGTCTTTGGATTTCCGAGGTGCCGTCCCAAATTCTATCCAGTCGAGCATCGCGCCAAATTCGTTCAATGGGCAGTTCTTCCATAAGCCCCATGCCGCCATATATCTGAATCGTGCTATCCGCCGCCCGACCAACCGCTTCTGAGGCAAATAATTTTGCAATCGCCGCATCTTCATTTTTCATAATACCATTGTCGGCTTTTTCAGCTGCGTTCATAACCAGCAAGTCCGACGCCTTTAAATCCATGGCCATATCTGCGAGCTTAAACGAGGTGCCTTGAAATTTTCCGATGGACTGGCCGAATTGTTTGCGTTCGACCGCCCAGGTAGTTGCCAAATCAAGCAATCGTTCCATCTTGCCGCAACAACCGGCCGCAACCCATATCCTGCCCATTCGCAACCATTGGTCGGCCAATTCAAATCCTTTATGTTGTTCGCCCAGAATTTTGGATTCATGCACCCGACAATAATCAAAAGTAAGTTGCCAGGTGTGGTAGGCGCGCTGCGCCGCACATTTCGGCCCGCGGTCAATGCGAAATCCCGCAGTGTCGGCATCGACCAGAAAGGCAGTGACCAATTTACGCTCGCCGCCAGGGGGTTCGGTCACGCCGGTTTGAGCAAACAGAATGGCAAAATCCAGAATCACCGGGCTGCTGATGAAGTGTTTTTTGCCATTGATTATAAATTCCTTACCCTGCCGTACCGCTTTCGTTTGCATCGACATAATATCCGAACCCGCACCGGGTTCAGTTAATGCAAATACTTCTTGCTTTTTTCCGGTTACACAAGGATTCAAATATTCATCGATTTGCTCGCCTTCGCACGCCATTAAAATTTCCGACGGGCGATGCACATACCCATGCAGTCCATAGCTGGTCTTGCCAAACTCTCTTTCCATCAGTGCCAGGCATTTGTAATCCAGCCCGCCGCCGCCGACCGACGCAGGCAAATTTGGCGCATAAAATCCCATATCCAACGCCTTGTTCTTGATCTGCGCGCCTAATTCATCGGGCACCACGCCCGTTCGGTCAACTTCAGCTTCATGGGGCGCAAGTTCCTGTTCAACAAATGCGCGAACCGAGCCGACCAACATTTGCTGTTCTTCAGTTAATGGGTAATCCACAGTGATTCTGATCTCATATTAAGTAAATGTCCTGCATATGATATACCAATTTTTGTTGCCCTCGTTTAAACTCATCCCGGCCGTTAAACTCTAAAATACTTTTCGTGGAATAAAATCGTGAGCGAACCTGAACAAGATATTATTCTTGTGGAAAATGGCGCGGTCTTCGAGATCACTATTAACCGCCCCAAAGTCAATGCCATAGACACCCCGACCAGCCGCAAGATGGGTCAGGCATTTATCCACTTTCGCGATAATCCCGATTTAAAAGTGTGCATCATCACCGCCGCCGGAGAAAAAATATTTTCCGCCGGATGGGATTTGAAATCCCTGGATAGCGGCGCTGCCCAACTGGATAACTGGTGGGAAAATGAAGATGCCAGTTTGGGCGGATTTGCCGGCATTACCGAAGTCTGGAACCTCAACAAGCCGGTCATCGCCGCGCTCAATGGGCTAACCATCGGCGGTGGATTTGAAATCGCCTTGGCCTGCGATTTAATTATCGCCGCTGAGCATGTCGAATTCGCGTTGCCTGAACTACCCCTCGGTCTGATTCCCGACGCGGGCGCGATGCAGCGATTACCGAAACGACTTCCCTATAATATTGCGCTTGAAATGTTATATCTCGGACGACGCATGCCGGCCGCCGAGGCGGCACGCTATGGCATGATCAATAAAGTGGTGCCAGCAGATCAACTGATGACGACTGCACGGCAATGGGCTGCTCAATTGGCGCAGGTCGCGCCTTTGGCGCTGCAATCTATTAAAGAGGTATTACGCGCGGTGGACGGCGAAAGTATTCGAGACTCGTTTCACAAAATGCGTAACGACAAGTTACCCACCTATCGGGAAATGCTGCGCTCCAGCGATGCGGCCGAAGGGGTAAAAGCCTTTGTTGAAAAACGCAAACCGGATTTCCGCGGTCAATAACAAGGGCCAATAATAAAAAGAGCAATTATGATTACCAATAATCCGGAAGCAGTCAAAAACATCGCCTGTATTGGCGCCGGACCTATCGGGGGTGGCTGGACCGCGCATTACCTCGCTCGTGGATATAACGTCACGACCTACCTCCACGATGTCTCAGAAATTGATGGGTTGAATCGCTTGCTGGAAACCGCATGGATTAGCCTGACAGAAATGGGATTGGCGCCTGACGCCTCCATGGACAACTTTAAATGGACTTCATCACTGGAGGAAGCCGTCGCCAATGCCGAGTTTATACAGGAAAGCATTCCAGAAGCACTCGAATTAAAACAGCATCTTTATCAAAAATTGGGAGAAATCGTTGATCCCAACGTTGTAATCGCTTCCAGCACATCCGGGTTGTCGATGACTGACATACAAGCTAATTGCAGCACACCGCAACGAACTGTAGTGGCTCACCCTTTTAATCCCCCCTATTTGTTGCCATTGGTTGAAATGATTGGCGGCGAAAAAACCAGCCGCGAAGCAGTGGACTGGACTGAACGGTTTTATAAAGTGGCTGGCAAAGTGCCGTTGGTGATGAAAAAAGAAGTGCCGGGTTTTATCGCCACACGGCTGCAAGAAGCGATTTGGCGGGAAGCGCTGCACATGGTGGCCAATGGCGAGGCCACGGTTGAGCAAATCGATCAAGCCGTTGTCAATGGTCCTGGACCGAGATGGGCATTGATGGGACCGTGCGAGATTTTCCATGTTGGCGGCGGCAAAGGCGGCATGGCCTACTGCCTGGATCAGTTCGGCCCTGCGTTGAAACTACCGTGGAGCCGTCTGATCGCACCGGAACTGACTCAGGAATTGCGCGATGCGATGGTGAAGGGGTGCGTGGAAATGTGCGCTGGCGCGGATTTTTCCTCATTAAGTCGGAAACTTAACCGCGGCCTAGTGGAAATAGCGCGAATAAAAGCAAGATTGGCGAATGCTAATTAGAATAAAACTGTGTTACAGTTCCAGTACCATTCAACACGATGCTGACCCCGGTCCGGGGTCGGGTTTGCTCATAACAAACGAATTGGCGCCTGCAACCTCGGGTTTTCAGGCAGGTTCGCCTACAGGCGCATCGTCAATAACAACCAACTGAGGAGAATTTTTATGTCTAACCACTCAAATCACTTGAAGCCGTGCGAAACGGTGGCTCGGGAGACACTGGAGAAGTTTAATCGACTCCAGTCTTCCTTCGAAAACGGCAAAGTCAACCGCCGTAATTTCATGGCCGGCGCGCTGGCACTTGGTTTTTCAATGACCGCGGCTTCGGCGTTGCTCAACAAAGCGGAAGCGGCGACTCCGAAAAAAGGCGGCCAGTTGCGAACCGCACTGACTGGCGGCGCCACCAGTGATGTATTGGACCCTGGTCAGATTCTTGACCTGTACATGATTAGTGTGCAGTTCGGCCAGCTTCGCAACGGCCTGACCGAGGTAGCCGCCGAGGGCAATCTGATTCCCGAACTGGCGGAAAGCTGGGAATCCAGCCCCGATGCCAAGACCTGGAGTTTCAAAATTCGTCAGGGAGTTGAATTCCATAACGGCAAGACGCTCGATTCTCGCGATGTGGTTGATTCCCTCAATCACCATCTCGGCGAGGCTTCAACCTCGGCAGCCAAGGGCATTTTGAACGGCATCGTCTCGGTTAAGGCGGACGGCAAGAATGCTGTGGTGGTTGAACTCAGTGGCGGCGATGCCGACTTCCCGTTCATCTTGAGCGATTACCATCTCGGCATCTGCCCCTCCAATGGCGACGGCGCCATTGATTGGCAATCGGGGACCGGCACTGGCGGTTATTCCCTGGTTGAGCATGAAGCCGGTGTGCGCACGCTCACCAAACGCAACCCGAACTACTGGAAGGCAGACAAGGCGCATTTCGACGAGAATGAAACCCTGCAGATTCCCGACGCGAACTCCCGTACCAACGCCCTGCGAACCGATGCGGTGGACTGCATGAATAATGTAGAAGTAAAAACCGTTAAACGGCTGATGCAGGTGGAAGGTATCAAGGTCGTGTCCACCACGGGCAACAAGCAAATCACCCTGCCGATGCGAACCGACATCGCGCCGTTCGATGACAACAACGTGCGTCTAGCGATCAAGCATATCGTTGACCGCGAGCAGTGGCTGCAGAAAATCGCTTATGGCTATGGTGAACTGGGCAACGATAACCCCATCGGCCCGGCCAACATTTACCGCGCAACCACGGAAGAAATTCCGCAGCGCGCGTATGATCCGGACAAGGCCAGGTCCTACCTGAAGAAGGCCGGCATGGATAGCCTGAAGATTAAGTTTCATGCGTCTGAAACTGGTTTCGGCGGCGCCGTTGATGCGGCGCAACTCATGCAGGAATCGGCCCGCCCGGCGGGTATTGACATTGAGGTCGTGAGAGAGCCTGATGATGGCTACTGGTCCAACGTGTGGATGCAAAAGCCGTGGGTCGCCTGCTACTGGAGCGGACGCCCGACCGAAAACTGGATGTTCTCTCAAATTTATGCGGCGGATGCAAAATGGAACGACACCTATTGGAAACACGACCGTTTCAACCAACTGTTGTTGCAGGGGCGCGCTGAACTGGATGAGAAAAAGCGTCGCGAAATCTATGTTGAGATGCAGCAGATCGTCCATAACGAGGGCGGCGTGGCCTTGCCCCTGTTTTTGAGCGATGTTCATGCTCATACCGACAAGGTAAAGACACCAGAGGTCATCGGCGCCAACTGGGAACTGGACGGCGCGAAGAACGCCGAACGATGGTGGTTTGCCTGAAGGCGTACACTTGGTATCGTTTCTCTTGGGCAAGCTGCGCGTATCTCATCTGCGCTCTTCCTGCTTTGCCGTAGTGCGAAAACCCCGTGATGCTACCGCAACTTGCCCTCTACCACTACCAGTACTGTGGAGTTGCACTTGTTATCCGAATCCGCAGCGTATGCTGTTGGTCCACCATTGTCGCAACATGCACGACGCCATGAGTTTGCTTGTGCTGTATTTTGGCGCTAGTGATGTGCGACGTTAGGGTACGGTGTACTCCATTCAAAGTAGTCACTAACATATTGTTAGGGAATACTGGCGAATAAAAATATTGAAATCGCTATTGTCGGTGGCGGTGTTATTGGATTAAACGTGGCACTTGGACTAGTTGAAAAAGGTGCATCCGTGGCGATTATTGATTCTGCTTTAAGTGCTGATGGCAGTGCTTCTCGAGTAGCAGGGGCGATGATCGATGCTTTTGGCGAAAATGAACTTAAAGCGCCTTCAATTGGTTCCTCATTGTTGAAAATACGGCTTGACGGCCAACGTCAATATCGAGGATAGCTTGAAAATATCGAATATATCAGTGGTGGTAAAATTTACAAAAATGACGGCATGTTCATTGTCGCTAATGCGGGAGGCGATCATAATATTGAGCATTTTAATCAGATCCATGCGCTGATGGCCGAATATGATGAACCCTTCCAGAATACTGCGCCCAACGAAGTCCCGGGGTTAGTGTCGAATGTCGCCTTTCAATCTCATTCTGCAATTTATATGCCCGGCGCTATGTCTGTAGATACAGGATCCTTAATTGGACGGCCTTCAAAATGCACTTTCACGGTTTGATGGCACCGAGAAAATTCCAGAAAAAGGCCCCTTTGCTTTAGCAAGCAAGTAAGAGAATATAGGTCGGGTTAAAATGCAGACCTATGCATAATCCCTGTTAGAAGTAAAGAACTGTCTGGATTGATAACGCATAGACTGTCCGCTTCTGTTTGCTTTAGATTTGTCCTGAAGCGCGGCCGGAGGGGAAAATCTCCAGCTTGCTGCGAAGCGGATTTACGCCACCGCCTGCTGTTTCGTTGGTTGCATGATTCTGACGAGTCATAGCGAGTAACCGCCTTGACCCATACATGAGCGACAAACTACCATTCAGGTCCATTAAAATGCACAAAAGCGGACAGTTAGATATTACTGAACAACTCTGAGTTGACACTTGACTTTTAGAGTATTTTCTCTTAAATTTCTCCTTGTGTAGCATTTGTAGCCCCTGCGTCCACAAAAACCCGAGGGTTTCCATAAAACTTAAAGAACCAACGGAGAAGAAAAATGAGACAGTTAAATTCACTGCTAAGTCTGTTATCCGAGCAACGTATCACTAGGCGGGATTTCATCCAAAAAGCAACCGCGCTGGGGATGGCGGCGGCCATTCCATCAGCTATTCTGAGCGAACAAGCGCTTGCCGACGCACCCAAAAAAGGCGGTGTATTCCGAGTCGGGATTGGTGCGGGCAACACCACCGATTCACTGGACCCGGGTTTGATTACCAGTTTATTTTCGCAGGTGATGCTGCGCGGCGGCGTACGCAACAACCTGGTTCGATATACCAACACTAATGAACTGGTTGGTGAATTGGCGGAAAGTTGGGAAGCCTCGCCCGACGCAGTCACCTGGACTTTCAAATTACGCACCGGGGTTGAGTTTCACAATGGCAAAACACTGGATGCAAATGACGTGGTCGCCTCGATCAAGCACCACGTTGTGGAAGGCACCACCTCTGCCGCAAAACCCATTGTAGAGCCGATTGAAAGCGTAAAGGCGGATGGAAAAAATACGGTCGTGTTCAAATTAAAAGGGGGAAACGCGGACTTCCCATTCACCGCATACGATTACCATATACAAATCTGCCCAGCTAACCCCGACGGTACGATAGATTGGCAATCCGGTGTCGGTACAGGCGCTTACATTATGGAAGATTATGAGCCCGGCGTACGCGCTCGCCTGAAAAAGTTTGCTAACTATTGGGACGAATCGCGCGGTCATTTCGACGGGGTCGACATGACAACCATAGCTGACGTAGTGGCAAGAACCAGTGCGCTGACCACGGGCGCCATCGACGCGATGGACCGGTGCGACCTCAAAACAGTACACTTGTTGGAGCGCAATAGCGATGTCAATGTGGTGGAGGTTACTGGCACCGGGCATTACACCTTTCCCATGTTTACCGACGTTGCGCCATTCAATGACAACAATGTGCGCATGGCGCTGAAACACGCCATAGACCGTGAAGCGCTGGTCAAAACCATATTGAAAGGCCACGGCGTAACTGGCAATGATCACCCCATTGCCACGGCCAACCGTTACCACAACAAAGACTTGCCGCAACGGGTTTACGACCCCGAAAAAGCCAAGTGGTACTTGAAACAATCCGGGCTTAGCTCGCTGGATGTTGATCTTAGCGTCGCCGATGCCGCTTTTGCGGGAGCAGTGGACGCAGGCGTGCTATACAAGGAACATGCAAGCGCCGCCGGCATTAACATCAATGCGGTTCGTGTGCCGAGTGACGGATATTGGGACAATATCTGGTTGACCAAACCATTCGTCGCGTGTTACTGGGGCGGCAGACAAGTCGAGGACCAGATGTTTTCGACCGCTTATGCCTCGGGCGTGCCCTGGAACGACACTCATTTCAAACATGAGAAATTTGATCAACTGCTGATACAAGCGCGTACTGAACTTGACGATGCCAAACGCCGCGGCATGTACTATGAAATGCAACGAATTGTCAGCGACGAAGGCGGTGCCATTGTGCCGATGTTTTATAACTATGTGTCGGCCACCTCAAAGAAAGTGCAGTACTTGAAAGATGGCTGGGCATCGGATGCCGACTTGGATGGCTATATGGGCATTCAACACTGGTGGTTTGCATAAGGTTATGCTCGTCTTAGTCGCCAGAGCTAACCAACCGTGAACGATATACTCAGGATGCTAGCACAGCGATTGTCGCTGGGCCTGGTCACGTTGTTTGCCATTTCCCTAATCATTTTCCTTGGGGTCAGCTTGTTGCCAGGGGACGCTGCCCAGGCGATACTCGGCCAGTCAGCAACACCGGAAACCGTGGCTGCGCTTCGATTGCAAATGGGTCTTGATCAACCAGGTTATATCCGCTACTTTTCCTGGCTCGGCGGCATCCTGCAGGGGGATTTCGGCATTTCCATATCCAACCAACGGCCCATAGGGGAATTGCTCGGCGGAAGATTCGCCAATACGCTGTTTCTGGCGGTAATGGCGGCCATTATTTCGGTACCCATCGCCTTGACCCTCGGCATCTTGGCCGCGTTGCACCGAAATAGCGTGTACGACCGCATGGTTAATGTCGTCACCCTGTCGTCCATATCCACGCCGGAATTTTTCGTCTCCTATATCCTGATTCTGATATTCGCGGTGAGCCTGGGGTGGTTTCCGAGTCTCGCTAACGTTAGCCCGGATACGCCGTTTTTTGCTCGGATTTATGCCTGCATCCTGCCGGCAACCACGCTGACACTGGTGGTGGTGGCACACATGATGCGCATGACCCGGGCCGCGATCATCAGCCTGTTGGCCAGCCCGTATATCGAAATGGCGGCACTCAAAGGCATCCCAAGATGGCAAATCATAGTCCGGCATGCGCTGCCTAACGCCTGGGCGCCGATCATCAACGTCATCGTCATCAACCTGGCGTACTTGATCGTCGGGGTGGTTATTGTCGAGGTGGTGTTTGTCTATCCCGGCCTGGGCCAACTGTTGGTTGATTCGGTGCAACGGCGGGATCTGCCGGTGGTGCAGGCTTGCAGCCTGATTTTCGCCGCAACCTATGTATTGCTGAACCTGACTGCGGATATTCTTTCCATCCTTACTAATCCGAGGCTGCTTCATCCAAAATGACAGAACCGACGACACCAATGACCACTATTGAATCAGCGGACGCGATGCCTCCGCCACCACCACGAAAGGAAAGCAAGGCATCGGTCGCCTGGCGGGAGTTGAAGAAGGCGCCCCTCACTGCCCAGTTCGGCTTTCTCGTTATCATTATATACGTCGCAGTGGCGGTCTTCGCGCCGGTGCTGGCGCCTTATGGAGAATCGGAAATCGTTGGCACCGAGTACGATGTTTGGAGCAACCAGTTCCCGCTTGGCACCGACAATCTCGGCCGCGATATGATGACCCGGCTGATATACGGCGCTCGAAATACCGTCGGCATCGCCTTGATCACCACGCTACTCGCGTTTTTTCTGGGCGGTACCACCGGCATCATGGCGGCGGTGCTGGGCGGTTGGTACGACCAGTTAACCAGCCGCACCGTGGATGTGTTGATGGCCATTCCAGGGCTCATCTTCGCCATGCTGCTGCTTACCATCTTCGGCA
Organism: Candidatus Spongiihabitans sp.; assembly: GCF_965237845.1. Lineage (GTDB taxonomy): Bacteria > Pseudomonadota > Gammaproteobacteria > Arenicellales > Poriferihabitantaceae > Spongiihabitans. The sequence continues at coordinate 52,579 of NZ_OZ250154.1, forward strand.
CATCAATACCATCCCTGATTATAATTATTGGCATTCTCGATTCCACCAGGGTGTTTCGAATCGCACGCGCGGTGAGTCTCAATGTGGTGGTGATGGACTACATCGAGTCAGCCAGATTGCGCGGCGAGAGGGTATCCTGGATCGCGTTGAGGGAGGTATTGCCCAACATCATGCCGCCCTTGGTGGCCGAGTTTGGTTTACGCTTTTGTTTCGTGTTCCTCACTATCAGCTCGCTCAGCTTCCTCGGGCTTGGCCTGCAGCCGCCCACCGCCGACTGGGGATCCATGGTGAGGGACAACGCCACGTTAATTACTTACGGCGATATTACCCCGTTGCTGCCAGCGGCGGCGATCGCGCTATTGACCATCGGCGTTAATTTCGTGGTTGACTGGTTCCTGCACAAAACGAGCGGCCTCAAAGATGAGCATTAAAATGAGCGCTGACGACAAAAAGCCTTTGCTGGAAATGAGGGGCCTTCGGATTGAAGGCTTCTCGGACGAGAAATGGCACCAGATCGTCAAGGGTGTTGACGTAACCCTGTACCGAGGCGAGGTGCTCGGCTTGATCGGCGAATCCGGCGCCGGCAAATCAACCATCGGCATTGCCGCAATGGGGTATGCCAAACCGGGTTGCCGCATTAACGGCGGCAGCATCATGTTCGACGGCATTGACCTAGTTAAGGCATCGGAAGAAGAAAAGCGAAAACTGCGAGGATCGAGGATCGCATACGTGGCGCAAAGCGCGGCCGCGTCGTTCAATCCGGCTCACAAGCTGATTGACCAGTTCGCCGAAACTGTGATTGAGCACGGGGTGGGAACCAAAGAAGATGCTTACACCGATGCCAAGGAGTTATACGCCAAAATCAGAATGCCCAATCCCAACCAGATAGGATTCCGCTATCCGCATCAGGTTTCCGGCGGGCAATTGCAACGCGCCATGACGGCCATGGCGCTTTCCTGCCGACCTGACTTGCTGATCTTTGACGAGCCGACCACCGCCCTTGATGTTACCACCCAGATTGAAGTGCTGGTGACCATGCGCGATATCGTCGAGCAGTTTAATTGTGCCGCGATTTACATTACCCACGACCTCGCGGTAGTGGCGCAGATGGCAGACAAAATCAAGGTGTTGCGATACGGCGAGACCGTCGAAGATGCCGACACCCGCACAATGTTGTCGGCTCCCAAACAGGACTACACCAAGTCGTTGTGGGCGGTGCGATCGTTCAAAAAGCAGGAAGTCGCCCCTCCCCTTGAAGATGTTCCATTGATCAAGGTGGAAAACGTGACCGCCGCTTACGGCACGGTGACGGTGCTGTATGATGTAAATTTTGAGGTTCATCGTGGCCGCACCGTCGCCATGGTGGGTGAGTCCGGTAGCGGCAAAAGCACCACCGCCCGAGTCATCACTGGACTGCTACCGCCCAGGCAAGGCGATGTGTACTATGACGGCGTTAAGTATCCAAGGGATTATCGCAAGCGTAACAAGGAGCAACTGCGCCAGGCTCAGATGATATACCAGATGGCGGATACTGCAGTCAATCCGAGACAAAAAATCCGCGATATCGTCGGTCGCCCGCTGACTTTTTACCTGGGTCTTCAAGGCGCGGAAAAAGAACAACGGTTGCGCGAGTTGATGGACATGATCGAGATGGATCCGAATGTGTTTCTTGACCGGCTTCCGGGGGAGTTGTCTGGCGGCCAAAAACAACGCATCTGCATCGCCCGGGCACTGGCAGCCAATCCGGCTTTTATCATCTGCGACGAAGTCACCTCAGCGCTGGACCAGCTGGTCGCCGAAGGCATCCTCAAATTGCTCGACCGGTTGCAGCAGGAGTTAAATCTGGCTTACATGTTTATCACCCATGATCTGGCAACGGTCAGCGCCATCGCCGATGAAGTCATCGTGATGCTTGAAGGGCGTATCGTTGAGCAAGGGCCTAAAGACGATATTTTTTCACCGCCTTACCATGAATACACCGACCTGTTGCTGTCTTCGGTGCCTGAAATGGATCCAGACTGGATGGACAACGTGCTGGCGGAACGAAAAACCAAAGAGGGCGTGGCGGCAGCCGGGAACTGAACAGATGATTATCCAGCGTATCCGTCTTAAGGAAACTCCGATTAAAAATCGGAAAATGCGGGATAACTGAATTCACAAAACAGCTGATTGCCGATAGCGAGAACTGATACGTCAAACCACCATAATGCAAAGGCCGTTTCGCGAAGCATACGAAGGAAAAGTTTCTTTAGATTAGTCCGTCAAACATGAAATTGTTTTTAATTTCAACATTGAACGGACTGACTTTGGCCTCGCTATATTTTATAGTTGCCAGTGGGTTTTCATTGGTGTTTGGCCTGATGCGCAATGTTAATCTGGCGCATGGCACACTTTACTTGCTCGGGGCGTATGTGGGGTTTGAGTTTCAGCAAGCTACTGGTTCGTGGTTCGTGGTTTGTGGGTGTTGGTGGTGGTTTTTTGTCCATGGCCATTCTCGGCCTTTTACTCCAACACTTCTTATTTCGATTTCTTGAGGGTCAGGAATTACGCCAAACTCTGATTACTATTGGCATTTCGATTATCGCCGCTGACTTGATGTTGGCTTATTGGAGCGGCGCTACTTATCAATTTGAAATCCCCGACATGCTTTACGGGGCAATTAAAAATATTCCACTAATCAAGACTTATCCGATTTACCGTATATTTATTCTGTGTGTGGCATTAGTGATCGGTATTGGCTTATGGTTGTTTCTCAATAAAACACGAATTGGCATGATGATCCGTGCTGGCGTTGATGATCGGGATATGCTGTCGGCAACGGGTATTAACGTGCATTTGATATTCGCATTAACCTTTGCGCTGGGTGCGGGTCTGGCCGGTCTCGCCGGTGTAATTGGCGGTTCGGCGCTTTCTATTTCACCAGGGGAAGATTTGCGTTATTTGCTTGCATCGTTAGTTGTGGTTATTGTCGGTGGTATGGGTAGTGTGACCGGTAGCGCTATTGGCGCAATTCTTATTGGTTTGACCGAGCAATACGGTCTTACCTATTCGCCAACTTATGGCGTGGTTTATACCTTCGCCATAATGGTCATCGTTCTCGCATTGCGTCCGCAAGGCATCATGGGGCGCGCCAAATGAGATATTCCTATTTGTCAGCTTTGAGTGTGCTCATAGTCGTTCTGCTCATAGCCGTGCCACTGGTTGCAAACTCGTTTTGGTTGGTGCAAATAGGCGCACAAACATTTATCTATGGAATCATTGCCTTAGGTTTAACACTGCTTGCCGGATGTGGCGGTATGGTGTCACTCGCGCAAATGACCGTTGCGGGGTTCGCCGGTTATCTTGTTTCTATTTTGGGGATTAACAGTGTAAATCTTGGTCTCGATTGGCCATGGCCGATGGTTGTATTAAGTGCGATCACCGTTGCCACTGTGTTTGGCACTCTGATAGGGCTGTTATCGGTGCGCACCGATGGCATCTATACCATCATGATTACCTTGGCAATCGCCACCGGGTTTTTTTATTTTACTCGTCAAAATTATTCGATTTTTAATGGTTTTACCGGTTACTCCGGTATTAAAGCGCCCGTGGTGGCGGGGATTGATTTGCGTGAACCGGCATATTTTTACTATCTCAGTTTAATGATGGCCGCGGTTAGTTTTTTTAGTATTGCTTATCTGGTGCGTTCAAATTTTGGTATTGCCCTGCAAGGTCTGAGAGATAACGCACGGCGCATGGAGGCGTTGGGTTTTCATGTTGTCGCCCATCGAATATTAACTTATTCAATTGCATCTATTTTAGCCGCGGTGGGTGGTGTCCTGATGGTCTGGATGAACGGCCGAATTGATTCCGCTTCAATCGGCGTAGGACCGACCATTGATATTCTTGTGATGGCAATTATTGGCGGTTTGGGACATCCAATTGGTGCGTTTATTGGCGCGCTTATTTTTACGCTTTCAGATAATTTCGCAATTAACTTGATTGATCACGAGCGTTTTAATACTGTTATCGGGTCAGTATTTTTAGCCATTGTTCTGTTTTCTCCCGATGGCGTCATTGGTTGGTGGCGGTGCTGGTTTAAAATCGGCGGAGCATCCGACTAATGCACATCAAAAAATCTATACACTATAGAGAGGTTATCATGTTTCCACCTAAAAAATTACTTGAACTGTTCTTCACGCTAATATTGTTCACTTTTACACCCACGGCGGCGGTCGCGGATACAATTAAAATTGGAACTATCGCAACACTGGAAGGCGCCTTTGCGGTGCTTGGGGTGGAAAGTATGCGCGGTGTCGATATGGCGTTAAATAAATGGGGCAACCGAGCAGGCGGAAAAGATTTACAAATTATCCGTGGTTCATCGGATGCTTCGCCAGATAGTGCAATTCGCACCATTAAAAAACTGGTGGAACAAGATAGCGTTGATATCGTTATCGGGCCTCTGTCAGGTTCTGAAGGGCTTGCTGTCAAAGACTATGCGAAGACCCAGCCCCAGGTAACATTTGTGAATGGCACTTCAGCTGCACAAGATACCACTTTGCGCGATCCCGCCCCCAATTTTTTTCGTTTTACCGGCGATGGCGCACAATGGATGGCCGGGCTTGGTGAGTATGTTTACAACACCAAGCATTACAAGAAAATTGTAACCATTGGAGAAGATTATTCTTTTCCTTATACCATGACACTTGGTTTTCTAAACGATTTTTGCAATTTAGGCGGGCGGGTGCTGGATCGTTTTTGGACGCCTATAGGCAACAAGGATTATTCCTCTGTTATCGCCAGAATTCCTGATAATATTGATGCAATCTATGTGGCGCTTGGCGGTTCGGATGCGGTTAATTTTTTGTCCCAGTATGAGCAGGCTGGTGGTGATAAGCCGCTGATAGGCGGCACGATTACCGTGGACCAATCGGTACTCGCTTCCAAAGGTCGTCGTAAAGCATATATTATTGGTACTCCATCAGCGGGCCCAATCGCGGATAATTGGGATAGCCCTGATTGGAAGGAGTGGCAATCTGAATATAAAGCCCAGTTTCCAGACGGTTTTCCAACACCATCGCTGTTCTCGCATGGCTACTATGTGAGCACATCCGCAGTGCTAACGGCACTTGATGCAATTGGCGGTGATTTATCGGATGGTCATGCCAAACTGCGTAAGACGTTGAGCAACCTGGAATTGGATACGCCTACCGGGAAAGTTCATCTGGATGAAAACCGTCAAGTTGTCGCTGATATATTTCTTACCGAAGTCGCTGAGGCCGATGATGGAACACTTTATAACAAAGTGATTAAAATTATTCCGCAAGTCAATCAAGTTATGAATGGTGACCGCGACAAATTCCTTGCGCTTGGCAGGGTGGGACGGGGGGTGCCCAAGTGTAATTAGGCGGAAGGCGATATATGACTTATTCCGGTATTGTGAAACCAATGGACGGGGGTCATTCAATCGGGTCGCCGTTTGCGCTGGAATTAATAAACGTCGGTAAAGTCTTTGGGTCTCTGGTTGCGCTGGAAGGGGTTTCTTTTTCTATTCGTTCCGGAGAGCGGCGTGCCGTGCTTGGCGCCAACGGCGCCGGGAAAACGACTTTGTTTAACGCCATAACCGGAGATTTTCCGCCCACTGAAGGACGTATTATTTTTTTCGGTAAAGATATTACTTATATGCCAGTGCACGACAGGATTCGGCGTGGTTTACGTCGCACTTACCAAAAATCACTGTTGTTTGGCGGATTGAGTGTTCTTGACAATCTTTATTTGGCTGTGCGGGGCATCATGGGCGATCGTTTTGTTATGAAAAGGCCTGGGAAAGACAATGCGGTCATGCGAAAAGCCGGGGAGCTGGCTCAGTTTGTTGGCCTTGATAATACCAACCAATTAGTGGGCAATCTGTCTCATGGGCAACAACGGCAGCTGGAAATTGGCATGGCCATGGCCGGCTCACCACGCACTATTTTGCTTGATGAACCGGCCGCGGGTCTGTCGCCTGCCGAACGGACACGATTGGTTGAAATGCTACACAGACTACCCGACCACATAACCATGGTCATCATTGAGCACGATTTGGACGTTGCTTTGAAAGTATCCGATCAGGTGACGATTATGAATGATGGACGTTTATTTCGGGAAGGATCGCCTGAAAAAATTCAGAATGATCCGGATGTGCAAGCGATATATCTGGGCGCTGAACATCAATGACATCCGGCACGACTACATCGGATTTTAGATTGAGTGTAAACGATTTGAATGTTTACTACGGGCAAGCCCATGCTTTGCAGGGCGTAACATTGAATATCCCTGCAAACGGTATTTTGGCTATGGTCGGGCGCAACGGAATGGGTAAAACGACTTTATGCAATACAATTATGGGAATAGTGCCGGGTAACAGCGGTTCAGTGTTGATCAATAACACCGACGTGCTTGGTTTAAACCCTTATCAGATAGTCGACCTGGGAGTCGGCTACGTGCCTCAGGGGCGACGTGTCTGGCCGTCGCTAACGGTGGATGAGCATTTGCGTCTTGCCGCAAAGAAAGATGGCGCTTGGACTTTGGAGCGTCTATATGCCACGTTTCCGAGGCTCAAGGAGCGACGCTTAAATGGCGGCAATCAGCTTTCCGGTGGTGAGCAACAAATGTTGGCGATTGGCCGTGCATTACTCACAAATCCACGCTTGCTTATCATGGATGAGCCAACTGAAGGGTTGGCGCCGATAATCGTTGAGCAAGTAGAAAAACTGATTTCACAGATCGTTGAAGAAGAAGGAATTACCGTCTTTTTAGTGGAACAAAATCTTGGCGTGGCACTACGTATCTCTCAACGTATTGCAATTATGGTCAATGGTCGTATTGCGGTGGAACTGGATGCGGATGAACTTGCCAAGGACAAAAAAATGCAACAACAGCTTTTGGGCATCGCCGGCAGTGATGAAAAACCGGATAAAAGCATTGCAGATGAGGATGCTGATTTAAGCGCTCGTGCAGATTCGGCATCCGACTATGATGCTGGCACACTTGCCGGACTTGGATCCAAGATAAATAGATTTTCCTTTGGTAATCCGTTGGTTAAAGAACTCGAGTCGCCGATATCCGAATTGGCCAGGGTGAAAAAATTCATCACCCGTTGGGATGGGACTATCTCATCCACGGCAACTGATTTAGCGGACGATAAACCCAAACTTAATCAATCTATCTCACATGATGATTCCAATATGGCGTATGTTGTTGGAACATTTGATACTAAAAGTCGTGAATTATTTTTCGTGCATAATTTACTTGAACAACACGGAATAAATGCTATCACAGTGGACTTATCCACATCAGGCCAACCATCCACCGCCGAGATTATTCCAAGCGAAGTTGCACAAAGTCATCCGGATGGCAGTAGCGTCGTATTTACAGGCGACCGGGGAACGGCCGTCACCGAGATGGCCATCGCTTTTCGGCATTTTCTCACCACTAAAAATGATGTCGCCGGGATTGTTGGTCTTGGCGGGTCTGGCGGTACAGCGCTCGCCACGCCGGCCATGCAAAGTTTACCGATTGGCGTACCCAAGATAATGGTTTCCACCGTCGCCTCCGGTGATGTCAGTGGCTATGTTGGCCCCTCCGATATTTGTATGCTTTATTCGGTTACCGATATTTCAGGAATTAACCGTATTTCAGAACGGATTCTTTCCAATGCGACTAATGCCCTTGCCGGAATGATGCTTGGCGAACAACCACAAAATAAAAATCTAAAGCCGTCAGTTGGTTTAACCATGTTTGGGGTAACTACGCCTTGTGTCCAACTACTATCAAATAAACTGGAACATCAATTTGAGTGCCTTATATTTCACGCCACCGGCACCGGTGGCCGTTCAATGGAAAAACTTATTGACTCAAATGTGTTGGTTGGGGTATTAGATATAACAACCACAGAAGTGTGCGACTTGATAGCAGGCGGTGTAATGAGTGCCGATGAAGATCGATTCGGTGCAATTATTCGTTCCCGTATTCCCTACATCGGGTCATGTGGCGCGTTGGATATGGTCAATTTCGGCGCACTGGAAACCGTGCCTGAAAAATACCGGGAACGCAACCTTTATGTTCATAACCAGCAAGTTACCCTTATGCGTACAACGACTGAAGAAAATCAGAAAATAGGCCAATGGATTGGAATCAAGTTGAATCAATGCAATGGTTTGGTTAGATTTTTTATTCCCGAACGAGGCGTATCCACGCTGGATGCCCCCGGCAAACAATTTCATGACCCGGAGGCAAATCAGGCATTGTTTTATATGCTGGAAAAAACTGTCAATCAAACTGATAATCGCAGGCTTATTCGGTTGCCGCATCACATAAATGATTCTGCGTTTGCGGATATTGTGACGACGGAATTTAAAAGCATAATGCATTGAACATGTTTTTAACAGATTTAATTTATTTTTAGGTTTAACAATGGCTGGCATTGAACGATCGATATTAGTGGCGAATTTTCAAGAAATGATAGCCAAAGGCCAACCGATAATTGGCGGTGGCGCGGGCACGGGTCTTTCTGCGAAATGCGAGGAAGCGGGGGGCATTGACCTTATCGTTATCTACAACTCTGGGCGTTATCGCATGGCCGGGCGTGGCTCGCTTGCCGGGCTTTTAGCCTATGGCAATGCAAATCAAATCGTATTAGAAATGGCTTCAGAGGTATTGCCCGTTGTGTATCACACGCCTGTTCTCGCCGGTGTAAATGCCACAGACCCATTCCTTAATATGGACCAATTTCTTAAAACATTGAATGACATGGGTTTTAGTGGGGTACAGAATTTCCCCACGGTAGGCCTTATTGATGGCAATTTTCGTTCTAATCTTGAAGAAACAGGCATGGGCTATGAATTGGAAGTGTCGATGATTGCCAGAGCGCATGAATTAAACATGTTGACCACGCCTTATGTGTTTAACCAGGAAGACGCGATAAATATGACCAAAGCGGGGGCCGATATTATTGTTGCACACATGGGTTTAACCACGGGTGGCAACATTGGCGCTCAAACTGCTTTTGATCTCAGTCATTGCGCGGATTTAATCAACAATTGGTCTGAAGCCGCGCATACATTGCGAAATGATATTATTGTACTTTGCCACGGTGGCCCGATATCTTCGCCAGAAGACGCTGAATATATTTTGTTAAACTGTCCAAAGTGTAATGGTTTTTACGGCGCTTCAAGTATGGAGCGTTTGCCAACTGAAATAGCGCTGATAGAGCAAACACAAAAATTTAAAAATATTGGCAAGAAGCAAAAATAAACCGGGAATACAAGTTACGAGCGAGTCTATATCTATTACTTTTTTGCAATCAATTAATTTAGAATGGTAAAAATATTTGTCAGCTCTATTATTGAAGCGCCCACCGTTGAGGTTTGGGAAATTGTGCGCGATTTTAACGATATGCCGAATTGGCATCCTGCGATTGCGCGGTCAATGATTGAAGGCGGGAGATTGAGCGATGCGATTGGTTGCGTTCGTAATTTTTACTTGCAGGATGGGACGCAAATCCGAGAACAACTACTGATGTTGTCTGATTTTGACTATCAGTTTTCGTATGCGGTCCTTGAATCAGAGCTTGATGTGAAAAACTATATAGCAAGATTAAAATTTATACCAGTTACCGACAAAAACCATACTTTTGGCGAATGGACGGCCGAATTTAATACAACTTCGGGGAAAGAAGCAGAAATGGCTGGGATGATTAGTCAAAACGTGTTTCAAGCGGGATTTGATGCCTTAAAAAAACGTTTCTCTGGAGAAAATCAATGACTGTTTTTACGTTTTTAACCTTGATTGTTATTGTAGTACTTGTTGCTATCATCCTTTTTTTTCGTTTCTACCGACGTGCTACCAAAGAAATCGCTTTTATCCGAACAGGGTTTGGCGGTGAAAAAGTGGTGATTGGAGGCGGGGCAATTGTTGTACCGATATTGCAGGAAGTGACCGAGGTTAATTTAAACATATTACGTCTCAGTGTTGGAATGACCAATAACGAAGCGGTGATTAGCAAAGATCGGATGCGGGTCAATGTGATGGTGGATTTTTATGTTCATATTCCGCCAACTGAGGAGTCTGTTTCCACCGCAGCCGCAACACTTGGTTCGCGTACTTTGCGTCCAGATGCCGTGCGCGATATTGTGGAGGGTAAATTTGTGGATGCGATTCGTGCTATTGCGGCGGAAATGACCATGGAAGAACTACATGCAGAGCGTAAAAGATTTGCACTTAAAATCCTCGGATTGCTCAATGAAGCCTTATCGCGAAATGGATTAGCGCTGGAATCGGTTTCCATTACTTCGCTTGATCAAACAAATATGGATTATTTCAACCCCTCCAATGCGTTTGATGCTGAAGGTCTGACTCGGCTTACCGAAACGATTGAACAGCGTAAAAAGAAACGCAATGATATCGAGCAAGACGCTAAAATTCAAATAAAGCACAAAAATCTTGAAACCGAAAAATTATATATGGCACTGGAACGTGAAGAGCAATTTGCGCGGTTGGAACAACAGCTTAGTATTGAGAATCAAAAATCTGAACAAACATCTCAAATTGCAAAACAACGAGCATTACAGAGCCAGTCTGCCGATGAAGCAGATATTGAAAAACAAAAGAAAATAGAAATCGCAAAAATCCTGTCTTCACGCATGGTAGAAGAAGAGCGACTTAATCGCGAGCGTATAATTAACGAACGAGAAATTGAGAAAGATAAAGCCATAAAATTAGCCGAACAAATCCGCGACCAGGAAATTTCCAAAGGCGCACTATCACAAATGAAATCAAAAGAGGAAGCCGAAAAAATGCGTGCGGTTTTGGTTTCCACTGAAGAGCGGGTTTTAACCGAGCGAGAAAAGGAAACTGCTGAGCGGCGAAAAACAGTGGCTATTATAGAAGCAGCGCGTGAAGCGGAAACAGATAATATCAAAGCTAAAGCGGATGCTATCCGATACAAAACTGACGCCGAAGGGCAACGCGACCTTAATGATGCGCGCAATTTATTGTCAGCCGATCAAATATCCTCGGAAATGCGTAAATATTTGATTGACCATCTCCCTGAAATTATCCGGGAGAGCGGTGAGCCGCTGAAAAATATCGAAAGTATTCGCATAGTTCAGACGGGCGGTTTGGGCGGTACCGGGAATACGAGTAACGATGGTGGAAATGGTCGCAGTTTGTTTGAAGATGCCTTGCGTTATAGAGCGCAAGCGTCAATCGTTGATGCTTTGCTAAAAGAGCTGGGGTTATCCAGCAGTGGAATTATTGTTCAAGAGACGGATACCAAAAATAAGGGAACCCCTGATTAAAACCGGAAAATGCGCGATGGCTGGATTCACAAAACAGCTGCTTGCAGATAGCGAGAACTGATGCGTCAAATCACCCTATGCGAAGGCCGTTTCGCGAAGCATACGAAGCAAACCAAGCGCGAATCATGTATTCACAGTTGTGTGTTAATCAATTTGGTGATGGCTAGGAAGTGCTTATTGAAGGCCGACATAGGCTGATTGCGCCTGCAAAGCGAATTAGGAGTCCGAGTATGGGCACCCCCGATATGCGGGTGCTCTAAATATATGATGTCAATTTCGAGGGCAGCCACTTGGCCTCTCCTGTGTTTCTTAACGTCTATGTTTTCTTACGGCTTATTTTTTCTGCAAACCTATTTTTTCTCTGGCTTCATCCGCTGACAACACTTTCGCGCCCAGGCGTTCGATGATCTCTACCGCGCGTTCAACCAGCATACCGTTAGTCGCAAGCACGCCCCGATCCAGATAAATATTGTCTTCAAGGCCAACCCGACAATTGCCGCCAAGCACCACCGCCTGGGCAACCATAGGCATCTGCATCCGGGAAATTCCAAACCCGGCCCAAAGCGCGTTGTCAGGCAATGCTTGTTTCATTGCAGCCATGGTTTCGGTGTCGGCGCCAGCGCCCCAGGGAATCCCCAAACACAATTGAAACAACGGCGGCGCATCGATTAAGCCTTCTTCGATCAAAGCGCGCGCCAGCCGTATCTGCCCGAAATCAAAAACCTCAAGCTCGGGTTTGACCCCCAACTCCTGGGTGATTTTGGCCATCGCTCTTAAATAAACCGGGGTGTTTATATAAAGATCTTTTTCATTTCCAAATATCATGGTGCCGCAATCAAGGCTGCAGATATCAGGCAGACATTCAACGACATGCGCCAATCTCTCTTCGGGCCCTACCATGTCAGTGCCGGGCCCGGGCATGGATGGGTCTGCATCGCTCGGTATCCAATCACCCCCCATGCCCGCTGTAAGGTTGATGATGACATCGATGCCGCTGTCGCGCACTCGATCTACCGCTTCCTTGAACAACGCTGGGGCACGCGAGCCTTTGCCGGTTTCGGGATCACGAACATGGATATGGGCAACTGCGGCGCCGGCTTTAGCCGCCTCACTGGCCGCATTGGCGACTTGCTCCGGTGTAATCGGTATTAAATGACTTTTAGCGGTGGTGTCCCCGGCGCCAGTAACCGCACAAGTGATGATGACTTCGTTATTCATAATGCTGACCGTTTGATAGTGATTGATTGTAAATATCAGGAATTTTACCATAGGGTTGCTGAAAGCCAGCATCGCTGTTTAGTTGATTCCAGTTACGCCTTTGTTGTTCTGCTCGGATAGCCAAATTCCTCCCAGAACCAGCGCCAAGGCAATGCCGTGATAGGCTTTGAACGGCTCGCTCAATATCGAAACCGCCAGAACAGATGCGAAAATCGGAACCAGATTTACGAATATTCCAGCGCGCCCGGGCCCGATAGCGGCAACCCCCTGGATGAAAAAAATTTGCGCGAGAAATGACGGAAAGAATGTAACCAAGGCAACGATGATCCAGCCTTTTGCAGTGGGCCATTGCAAATTTCCTAGTAGCAATTCAACGACGCTTAACGGGAGGGATGTAATAAACGCCGATAGTGCAATTACCGAGAGCACGCTTAAAGGTGACATCGAGGTAAATCGCCTAAGCGCCAGCGCGTATCCTGCAGCCAGCAAACAAGCGATGATCATAAGATAATCGCCCCGGTTTAAAGTGAGCGAGGTTAGCCGCTCCAAATTGCCGGCGGAAGCCACCAAGCACACCCCGATGATGGTCAGCGCCACACCCATTATTTGTAATGAAGACACTGTCGTGCGGTAGATGATAAAGGCGCCGATCAGCACAAATACAGGAATCGCGCCTTGAATAATACCCATATTCAGCCCGGATGTTGTATGGGCCGCAATATAAAACAACGCGTTGAACGCGGTAAATCCCAGAATACCCATCAACAAAAGAGTGGCAAGATTACGACGCAGTTTACCCCAGTCGCGCACCAATAATTTGTGGGCAAATATCAATAGCAGCAATACTGCACCCAGCCAACGCAGACTCACCAATAACATAGGCGACACCTGCCCAACGGCTAACTTGGCGAAGATCGTGTTGCAACCCCAAAAAAATGCGGTGGCCGATAACAGCGCATACGCTCTTGGCGTTGCCTTAGCGGCAAGAATATTTATTTTGATTCCCTGTGAATTTCCCCATGAACTTGCTCATGAATTTTCCAGGGAGAATTGATATTTCTTTACCAACGAATGGGACTCGCCAAGCAATGCGAATATTGCCAGTGTTGCGCGTATCGCCCTGGATTTTACCCGGTGATTTTCGGATTCCTGCAATGATATCAGTGTTTGCAACGCGGCATCGAATTCATCGTTGACCAGATAACGCGCTGCAATCTTAAACTTAACCTCGGTATCGTCAGGGTTGTCAATGAGATTTTTCTCCAGCGTTTTGAGATCCGGCGCCAATTGTGCCATTCGAATCATATCCAAATGCGTATAAAGCAGTTCTATCTCCGGATCCTGCATGGCCTGTGCCGGCAGTTTATCCAAAATGGTTACCGCCTTAAGCGCTTCACCGTTTTGAACCCACCGCTTTGCTGTATCCAGTTTTGCTCGAAATTGAGCGCGTTCATTGGCGCTTATTGCTTGAAAGCGGGCAGAAATAATGGCATGACGTGGCCGCGGCAGTGCTTTTTCAATGGCCGCGCGAAAATGTTTTTCAGAATAGGCGCCGTGAACCGTATCAATAATTTTCTCCTGGAAATAAACCTGCACCGTGGGGATGCTGATGACCCCCTTGTCATTGGAAAAATTTTTGAACCGATCGGTATCAAGCAGCATCAATAAAAATTGACCGCCGTATTCATCTGCAAGCTTAACCAGTCTAGGCAATAACTTCATACAAGGGCCGGCATTTTCAGACCAATAATAAAGCAGCACCGGCCCCTTTATTGAATTTTCCAGCACCATTGAATTAAATGACTGCGGGGTAATGTCGAAAATATAATTTTGCCCGGTCATTTCAATGCGCTCACATTTTTCAAAAAGGCGCCGGAAGGTTTAAGGTATAACGCAAGAGGAGCGCTTTCAAATCGAGTGAGCCATCGTTTTGCGGGCTGCAGTCAGTGCGATATCTCCCCATCGCTTCACCCCTGTCGGGATAACCGCTTTTGAAAAACTGTCATTGCTTGTAGGCAGGATCTTGCTGATCAAGCATCCTGATGACCGCGTCCCATGAGCGCGTTACAAAATCCGCCGGAGCTGGTTGTGGCGGTGCGCCATAATCATTGAGCGCTTTGACGACGCTGGCTTCCAGCGCCCATTGTTTCGCGCCGGAAGCCATGACATCCACTTGCACCTTGCAGGCATTTTCCAGCGTGTATAGATAGTAGAAAGCTTCTGCGACCGTTCTTCCGGCGGCGAGCAGTCCGTGGTTGTTCATGATCATTAACCATTTGTCCCCCATATCTTCTCCGAGCTTTCGGCATTCTTCTGGATTGTCCGTCACCACATCATATTTGTGATAGCACACTATGCCACCGACCTCGTTAGCTTGTTGGGTCAGCGGTAATAAACCGCATTCCATGCAGGATACCGCCATTCCAGCCCGTGTATGGCTATGCAACACCGTATTCACCTCAGGGCGGGCTTTAAGGATGGCGGTGTGAATGGAGTGACCGGCCGAATTGTACGGGCAGTCTCCTTGCAGAACATTGCCGTCAAAATCAACTTTAATCAAATTACTCGCGGTGACTTCGGAGAACAACAAACCGTAAGGATTTATAATGTATTGGTCACAATGCCCCGGGATCCGCGCACTGAGATGCGTAAAAATCAGGTCGGTCCAGCCGTAATAAACAAACAACCGGTAACAGGCCGCCAGATCCTGTCTAACCCGCCATTCTTCATCGCTAAATTTATTAACGGGAAATTTTGAATTCACTATTTTCATACCGATACCCCGGCTAACTCTCTTTAATCAATTATAATTGCAAAAAGGCGCCAGCGGTATCTGAACTTATGCGGCACGGCAGATCGCCACGGATTACTTTGTGGCGTTTCTTTCCCGGGCCTCCTTAATCACTTCTTCGGCCACATTCTTCGGGCACGGCATATAGTGGGAAAATTCCATGGAAAACTGACCTCGCCCAGACGTGATGGTACGCAAATCACCGATGTAACCAAACATATCCGCCAAGGGAAGATCGCCCTTGATTCGCACCCCCGTAGGACCGGCCTCCTGAGACTTAATCATTCCACGACGGCGATTTAGATCGCCGATAACATCACCAACATGCTGTTCCGGGGTAAAAACATCCACTTTCATGATCGGTTCCAGCAATTGTGGGCCAGCTTTAACCATGGATTGGCGATATGCCGCCCTCGCCGCCAGTTCAAACGCCACCGCCGACGAATCCACGGCGTGGAACGCGCCATCCAGTAATGTTACTTTAACGTCGATACAAGGATAGCCTGCCAATACCCCCTGCTCCATGCAGCCGGCAAAACCTTTATCTATTGCCGGCCAAAATTCCCGCGGCACATTTCCGCCAGTCACTTTGGATTCAAACAGGTAGCCCGAGCCGGTTTCACCAGGTTCGATCCGGTAATCGATTCGACCAAATTGACCCGCGCCGCCGGTTTGTTTTTTGTGCGTATAAGTGTCTTCTACGCTTTCGGTAATGGTTTCACGGTAGGCGACTTGTGGCTTGCCGACTGTTACGTCAACACCGTGCGTGCGCCTGAGCAAATCGACTTTGATGTCCAAATGCAGTTCCCCCATTCCTTTGAGAATGGTTTCACCGCTATCCTGGTCGGTGGTAACGTGAAATGAGGGATCTTCCCATATCATTTTCCCGAGGGCCACGCCCAGTTTCTCCGAAGCGCTTTTGTCTTTAGGATTTACCGACATGGAAATGACCGGGTCCGGGAAAACCATTGGCTCCAGGGTTGCAGGATGGTCCGGGTCGCACAGCGTATGTCCGGTTTTGACATTTTTCATGCCCAACACGGCAACAATGTCGCCCGCTTGAGCCGAACTGCGCTCCTCACGAGAATTTGCATGCATTTCCACGATCCGTCCAATCCGCTCGGTTTTTCCCGTGGCGGTATTTAACACATTCGAGCCCTTGCTCATCCTGCCGGCATAAATACGCAGAAATGTGAGCGCCCCGAATCGGTCATCCATTATTTTGAATGCCAGGGCGCGCAATGGTTTCTGTGGATCAACGAGGGCAAATTCTCCGGTTTCATTGCCCTTTAAATCCGTTTCCGGTTGCGGCTTGACTTCCATTGGATTGGGCAGATAATCGACAACCGCATCGAGAATCAATTGAATCCCTTTGTTTTTAAATGCAGAACCACAATAAGTGGGGAAAAAATCCAGCGCAATCGTACCCTTTCGGATACCGGCTTTTACCGTATCGATATCCGGTTCCTCGCCATCGAGATATTTTTCCATAGCATCATCGTCGTACTCAAGCGCGGTTTCAACCAACGCTTGGCGATAGCTTTCCGCCTTATCGACCATATCTGCGGGCACTTCCTCGATGTGGTAGTTTTCAGGATCGCCGGAGCCATCCCAAATCCAGGCTTTGCGGGTCAATAAATCAATCACGCCAGTAAAGTCATCCTCGATACCGATTGGCAAAACCATCACCAACGGCTGCGCGCCAAGCACTTCCTTGATTTGCGCGACAACACGATAAAAATCAGCGCCAATACGATCCAGCTTGTTCACGAAAATAATTCGTGCGACTTCTGAATCATTGGCATAACGCCAGTTGGTTTCAGATTGCGGTTCAACGCCGCCGGACCCGCAAAACACCCCAATGCCGCCGTCCAGCACTTTTAATGACCGATAAACTTCGATAGTGAAATCAACGTGGCCCGGCGTATCAATAATATTTAAGCGATGGCCAGCCCAAAATGTGCTGGTCGCAGCAGACTGTATGGTGATTCCTCGCTCGCGCTCCTGCTCCATGAAATCCGTTGTGGCTTCACCATCGTGGACTTCACCTATTTTGTGAATCTTGCCGGTGAGACTCAATATTCTCTCCGTGGTGGTCGTTTTACCGGCATCCACATGAGCGAAGATTCCTATATTTCTATAATTTGATAGTTCTGTCATGGCGGTTATTGTGTTGAAGTTCCTTTAAATTTGAGTGACAAACTGCCCGTCCTGGCAGCCTTTCCAAAGCGTGCGGATAATACAACAAAAATCAGCGCCTTTGTGCAATTACTCCGAATCCATGCACGCATCCATACACGGGGACAAACTAAAAAAATAAGCAAACGATTTCCAGGTCTCGTTGAAGTTCACTGCTCAACAACGCACTTATGGAAGCCGTTATTTGCCTTTATGAATCTCCTTTATGAATCTCCTGGACTCGTTGCCATGCCATGCGAATTTCATGGGTTTTTTCGTTGGCCAGTTTCACCATCTCTTCCGGCAACCCTTTGGATACCAATTTATCAGGATGATGCTGGCTGAGTAATCGGCGATAGGCGTTTTTAATTTCGTGATAAGGCGTGTCCGCGGTGACACCGAGCGTTTTGTAGGGGTCTGAGACAAAGCCCTTATTGGAGGCTTGGGCAGCACTGCCGCCGCGCATCATTTCTATAATCATCTGCAAGTCCGAGTGCCTGAACCCGAGGGCTTGGGCAATCTCGCTTAAGATGATATTTTCCTTCGGATCTAATCGGCCATCCGCGAAAGCCACTTGCACCTGGATTTCGAGAAACATGCGCAACAAAGTTGATCGGCGATGACATTCCTGACGAAATTGCATCAAAACGCCGGCTAAATCGAATTCCGCGGCCTTGCCGCGATCGAATAATTCGATGGCCGCCTTTTTCTGAGCCTTGCCCAACTGCATGTGATTCATCAATTGGTTGGCCAGCGATATCTCATTCGCTGAAACCTTCCCATCCGCTTTGGCAATATGCCCCATGACCAAAAAGGTCGCGGTGAAAAAAGCCGCCTGAGTGCGCTCCTGATCGCCGGGGAAATAACGTTGGCGTTGATCGCTTTGACTAAGGCCCTGGTCTATTCTGTGGCCTAATGACGCCCCCAACATCGCGCCTATCGGCCCGCCAATAAGAAATCCAAATGTGCCGCCTACAACTTTTCCCCACCACGCCATTAGTTTATTTCGCTTTAATAATCAAGAGTTAATCATTCAAAAACTTTTTTAACTTTTCGAACCGCCGAGGCAAGGCGGGGAGTCCGGGGTTTGTCCACCGTTCTCGAACCACTCGTCCGGGGTCAGGGTATGCAATGCAAGCGCATGGATTGTTCCTGCCAATTCCTCGGCAAGCACTTGATTAACCATGCGATGGCGGGCGACCAGCGTTTTGCCCGCAAATTGTTCGGAGACGAGGGTGATATTAAAATGGGATTCGGTGCCCTCCGGAACGCTGTGCATAAAACTTTCATTCACCACCTCCAGGTGAGTCGGCGCAAACCGGCGCATTTTTGCCTGAATGACTGACTTAACGGTTGTGCCTGAGTTCATGATGGGGTTCATTAGTATTTTACAGCGGTCTGTTCAATTGTATTGGTTTGGCATTTAATTTTCACTCCTGCCAGCGTCGCATTGTCGCTGTCAACTGTGTCGCTTGACTGACAGGAGTCTACCAGATAGCATGTATTTATGTTTTGTCCGTCCAAATGAATAGACTATCGTCGATTCTCGGAAGCTTGGTGCTGGGCATGTTGTTTGGCTGCACCGCGGAGAAGCCGGAACCGTTGGTTGGCAGCGGTGAAGATACGCTGATGGTGATGGATTTCTCCGTCGCCAAGCCGTTGCACCCGCTACCCAATGGTTGGGTAAAAAACGAATTTTTTACGCGAGCGCCGATGAAGTATTCGTTTGGCGTCTATCAAGGTGTCCCGGCGATGCGTTTCGAGACCGACGACAGCGCATCGATGTTGGGTCGGGACCTGGATATCGATTTGGCTCAGTACCCGATCCTGACCTGGAAATGGTTGGTCGAGGTGCCCATCACCAGCACGGTCAGCGAAAAATTGCACGAGGGCGACGATCATCCGGCGCGGCTGTTTGTGACGCTCGAAACCGCCAAGGGAGAGCGTCGAGCCTTTGAAATCATCTGGGGCAACAAGGAATTTCGTGCCGGCCAATACAAAATCATCGGTGATTTTCATCATTACACCGCCAATGGCGGAGACCCGCAATTGATTGGTCGCTGGTTCGAGGAAAGGCTGGATCTGCGGGAGGTCTATAGCAAAATCTGGAAAGATGGTGAGCAGCCTCGTCTGACACATATCGCGGTATTTTGCGATTCAGACGAAACGGATACGCGGTCTGTCGCATGGTTTTCACATATCGCCTTGCGTACAAGATAGTCGCAGCCCGGCCTCAATATCCGCACCCGGTTCTCTCATAACATCAATCTCAACGCATCGACGCGATGATGTTACGAACATCGTACCAACCCGTTACATTTTGTGCGGTTGACAAATAATCGTGGATTGCTTACAACAATTTACGAATAAGAAAAATTGGATAACAAAGCCCATGTTTGAAAAATTTGAAGCCACCCCTCAAGACCCGATCATCAAACTAATCAGCATGTATCGAGACGACCCCAGACCTGAAAAAATAGATGTCGGAGTCGGCGTTTTCAGGGATTCCAACGGTCAAACCCCGGTCATGGAAGCGGTCACAATAGCCGAGCAAAGACTGCATGAAACACAAACCACGAAAGCTTATGTCGGTCTCGCCGGTGATGAGGTGTTCAATGACCAGATCGCGGATCTGGTTTTCGGGCAATCCTGCGCACCGGATCGGGTGCGGGCGGTTCAGACCCCGGGCGGATGTGGCGCGCTTAGAATGTTGTCCGACATGTTATTTCGAATAGCGAGCGATAAAACTGTTTGGCTAAGTGATCCGACCTGGGGCAACCACTATCCTATATTTCGCCAGAGCGGATTTAACGTGCAAGCCTACCCATACCTTAATCGAGAAACTAAAACCGTTAATCTTGATGCATTGATGGGCAAGTTATCCACTCTTGGTCAAAACGACATCGTGGTATTGCACGGTTGTTGTCATAACCCTTCAGGTGCGGAACTTGGGCCGCAGGATTGGGATG
Source organism: Candidatus Spongiihabitans sp. (assembly GCF_965237845.1). Lineage (GTDB taxonomy): Bacteria > Pseudomonadota > Gammaproteobacteria > Arenicellales > Poriferihabitantaceae > Spongiihabitans. The sequence continues at coordinate 73,056 of NZ_OZ250154.1, forward strand.
AACTTGCCCAACTCAGCGCAAAAAATGGATTTTTTCCTTATGTGGATTTCGCCTACCAGGGATTTGGGAATTCCCTGGAAGATGACGCTTATGGCATAAGCGCCTTGGCTTCAACTGTTGAGTCTATGGTTGTCGCCAGTTCCTGCTCTAAAAACTTCGGGCTTTATCGAGACCGGGTCGGTTGTGCGCTATTGCTTGGCAGCACCCCTGAAGCATCAGACCTCGCCCGCGGCCACATACTCAGTGCTGCACGCAGCTCATATTCCATGCCCCCCGATCACGGCGCTGCCATTGTCGCCCAAATCATGGCCGATACCGCGTTGCGTCAATCCTGGGAAGACGAACTCACGGGTATGCGCGAGCGTATGCTGTCGAGCAGGAAAAAATTAAGCGGCTTGTTGAGAGAAAAATCCAGTTCGGATCGATGGGATTTTATCGCCGACCATCGTGGCATGTTTTCACTGCTGGTCCTGGACGACAAACAAGTTGACAGACTTCGGAACGATTATGCGGTTTACGCGGTAGCGGGCGGACGAATCAACATCGCCGGAATAAAAGATAACAACCAGTTAGAACAATTTGCTGATGCCCTGGTGGCGGTAACCACTTAGCGCCCCATCAATCGGGAATTGATGGATAAAGTGATTTTAACTTGTCCGTTATCAGGATGATTGCCAGAATGATTTTTTGAGTCGGGAGGTGTTCATCACGTTCATTCTCTAATCAAATGCACCCGCGTATGCCAATCCCTCAAATCCGACCATGCCATATTCACCGTTAATTCTCAGTATAGACCAAGGCACCAGCAGCTCCCGCGCAATGGTGTTTAACCCAAAAAATGAAGTTGTCTCGTTCACCCAGCAAGCGTTTAAGCAATATTATCCTGACGATGGGTGGGTTGAGCATGATCCGGAAGAAATCTGGCGCACTACTCTCGAGGCCTGTAAGCAGGCCATAGCAAGCGCGTCCACACAGGGAAACATCGCAGGGGTTGGTATAACAAACCAACGAGAAACCACCCTCATCTGGGATCGACAAAGCGGGAAACCGATATACAACGCCATAGTCTGGCAAGATCGAAGGACCGCGGCGGCGTGTGAAAAGCTAAAGCTGTCGGGCATTGAAAGCGAGGTGACTGCCAAAACCGGGTTGTTGCTCGATCCTTATTTCTCGGCGACTAAAATCAGTTGGATTTTGGATAACGTCGCCGGCGCCCGGCAAAAAGCGGAGACTGGGCAGCTTGCTTTTGGGACCGTGGATACCTATCTAATCTGGCGACTGACCAACGGCAAACGCCATTTTACCGATGCCACCAACGCCAGCCGAACATTATTGTTCAATATCCATTCTGGAAATTGGGATGCCGGCTTACTCAAGTTATTCAATGTGCCTGAGGCATTGCTGCCCGAAGTCAAAAACTGTTCAGACGATTTCGGAACGACACATAAGACCGTGCTCGGTGCCGAATTAGCCATAGCGGGCGTGGCCGGCGATCAGCAAGCCGCGTTAATTGGCCAAGCCTGTTTCAAGCCTGGAATGCTGAAAAGCACCTATGGAACCGGTTGCTTTATGATTATGAACACCGGCCGCCAACCGATCCGCTCAAGCAACAAACTGCTCACCACCATTGGATATCGTTTAAACGATCAGACAACATATGCCCTTGAAGGCGCCATATTCAATGCCGGGACAGCCATTCAGTGGTTGCGAGATGGTATCGGCCTAATCGAAGGCGCCAATGAAATCGACCGGCATTTGAAACATTCCGAAACCAACCGTGGCCGTCATATCGGCGTTTACATGGTGCCTGCATTCACCGGTTTAGGCGCGCCCCATTGGGATACCGATGCGCGCGGGATCATTAGCGGATTAACCAGAGACACCAGCGCCTCAGATCTTGTGCGCGCCGCCATCGAATCGGTGTGTTATCAAACCCATGACCTGATCGCTGCCATGTTGGAAGATAGCGGCTTAAGCCTCGCCGAAATCCGCGTGGATGGCGGCATGACGGCGAATAACTGGTTGCTGCAATTTTTGTCCGACATCACCCAATCCCGTATCTGCAAACCGACGATTACGGAAACCACCGCTCTGGGAGCGTCTTATTTAGCGGGACTACAAATTGGTTTATTCGAATCCATAGAGGATATCGCCAAAAAATGGCAACAGGAACAGAGCTTTGAGCACAGCATGGATACGAAAACCAGAGAACAGTGTCTCGACGGATGGCGCAAAGCGGTGCAGCGTTGTTTGCTTTAGAGTCAATTGGAACCACAAATGAGTGGGCCGAACGCAATTATTATTGAGTTATCTGGAAGCTGTTTATCAGTTCTCGCCGAATAACGCTACTGTCCACATTTGTAACAATGGCATATTTTGGTCCGATCCATAACCATTTCCCGAACCCATCGAGATTGCCGTCGTCGCCTTGGGCAACCCCTTCAATATCACCGTCCGCACGATTTCTGACCCATCCGGTTATGCCAAGGGCCCGTGCTTTATTCTGAATGGAGCAACGAAATCCGACCGCCTGCACACAACCGCTTACAGTAAACTGAATGGTTTTTAACATTGGGTTACATTTAACAACCGAATTTAACAATCGGCTTAGGTAAAAATGCGGGGGGTGTTGTGTGACCACAACAGGCATCTCGTCCCAGGTTTGGTCCATGAATGCGTGGAGTTTCATTCAAACTTTAATTTCAACGGATTTTTGTTGAATAATGCCAATCTAGCAGGTTGTATAGAGGTGGATGAGTCGTATTTTGGATGCCAGCCTGTTCGTGGCAAACGCAGACCAGCCGCTGGCAGCAAAACCATCGTGTTTGGTGTGTTCAAACGCAATGGCCGGAGCGACACGAAATTGTGCCGAAGGCACGAAAGTCCACGCTCCAAGCGATTATCCGCGGCAAGGTTGATCTGGATAGCGCGCTTCATGCCGATGGCCGGCGCGGTTATCCTGGCCTGGTTGATGTCGGCTATGCGAAGCGTTTTCGGGTTGAACATGGGCGCAATGAATTTGTCAATGAGCCGACTCATAGTAACGGCATCGCGTCCTTTTGGGCTTACGCCAAATGGTGATTACGCAAGTCAAAAGGGATTCACCAACCTATGTTTTATTGCTCTCTCAAAGAAACTGGATTTCGTTTTAATCACCGCTGTAATCGTCTCTATCATGTCATACTCAAACCGCTCATGAACAGCCAATTTAACGTCTTAATTTCTTATGACCGGTGGTCTCTAGTTTCTATTGCAACAGTTCATTAAAAACCTCAAAAGGCGTTTTCCAGTCTAACACGTTACGCGGTCGTCCATTTAATCGATCTTGAGCCTTGCGCACTGCATAAGCGCTGACTTGATTAAAGTCCGTGCCTTTCGGAAAACACTGCCTGATCAAGCCGTTGGCATTCTCATTGGCGCCGCGTTCCCATGGGCTGCGCGGATGGGCAAAATAGACCTGCATGTTGGTCTCTTTGGTGAACAAGCGATGCGCCGCCATCTCTTTGCCCTGATCGTAGGTCAGGGTCAGTTTCATCTGTTTCGGTATCGTTCGCAGTTTGCGCGCAAACGCCTTGCGCACCGTTTCGGCGTCCTGTCCCTTCAAGCGCGCCAGCAACACCGTCCGGGTGGTGCGCTCAACCAGCGTGCCAAGCGCGGATTGATTGTGAGCGCCCTGGATTAAGTCGCCTTCCCAATGCCCGGGCACAGTGCGTTCAGCCACTTGCGCCGGCCGCTCCTCAATACTGATCATCTCTGGAATCCGACCCCGCCGGTCAAGGCCCCGGCTGCGGGGCCGCCGCGCCTTTCGATGCTGCCGCAAACAACGCAACAGGGATTGACGCAGACCCCCCGAGGCAACGCATACAAATACGTGTAGATGGTTTCGGCGCACACGCGCATGCGTTCATCCCCAGGATAATCCAGCTTGAGCTTGGCGCTGATTTGCGCCGGCGACCACTGCTTGCGAAGTCCGTTGATGACGACCCAACGCAAACCCTTGTCTTTGGACAACTTGCCCGAACGACGATAACATCGCCGCCGAGCCTTGTTGTCCGCGGTGACCGCCAAGTAATAAAATCCGCTCTTGCTGCGGTTGAGTTCACGACTGATGGTTGATGGACTGCGATAAAGTTGCCGGGCAATTTCACGGACGCCCGCGCCACAATGATACAATGCGCCGATGGCTTCTCGCTCCACCAAGCTTAGACGATGATAAACCTTCATTCTTCAACGCCTCGCTTGATATTGTTGTATTCATACTATAGGTGTTGCGTTAGAATTTAGAGACCACCACCCTAAAAAACAAGGATGCCGACAACGTTAACATAACGGTAAGCGGGAGTCGGCCGATAAGCCGGGTTCTGTCGAGAACAGTTATTCATCTGGGACATTCGTCGCCGAATGCCTCTAGCAACCTACCCGGATCTGGCGTGGGCTACGCCAACGGATCTCTATTCGGTCTTGCTCCAGGTGGGGTTTACCCAGCCACTATTGTTACCAATAGCGCGGTGCGCTCTTACCGCACCATTTCACCCTTACCGAACCACTCAACTGAATGAGGGTCAGGCGGTATGTTTTCTGTGGCACTTGCCGTCGGTTCGCACCGCCCAGGAATTATCTGGCACCTTAGCCCAATGGAGCCCGGACTTTCCTCCCCGCCCCGATAAGGACGAAGCAACTGTCTGGCCGACTCCCGCGCTGATAGTAATGGATTGATACGCCTAAAACAATGTTTTGTATAAGTCCACCACCTTTGGCGCTCTGGTTGATTGTGGATGAGGAAGTTGCAGGAGATTGCAAGCCGAGAGGCTATGATGGAGCAGGACGGTGTTGCAGTCGACCATCCAGTCGGCCAGTTTGCGGTTAAAGCCGGGCAGGTCATGGAATAGTTGATCCTCGTGATAATCGACGAACTGCTCTTGGATGGGGCGGTTGAAGCACTCGGCGCAGACGTTCATTTTGTTCGTATCATCCCTGATGCGAATCCGCTTCGCGGACTACGCGCCATTTCGCTCCCGTCGAAATGGTGGGCGATTTGGGATAAGTCCGCCAGTGGGTCATGCCGTGCAGGTCAAGGCGTTGCTGGCAGCGTCCCCTGAACTCCGAGCCGTTGTCTTCGATTCTGAAGTGCGGCGGTTATGGCAGCCGTTGACACAGCGCGTCAAGGGCGATGGCAGCCTGCTGGTTGGACTGGGCGGCTTTGATGTCGATGGCAAAGCGGGAGTGAGGGTCGATGAAGGTGAACAGGCAGCGGCGCAGCCCATCGCGCAGGCCATCGCGCAGGCGCACCACGGTATCGCAGGCGAACACTTCAAGCAGCTGATGCTTGAAGCCTTTGGGCTTGCGGGTTTTGCGTTTGCGGTTGAGCGGTCTGTGGCGGCCGCGGGCATCCAGTCGAGTGGGGGCATGGCGCATTTTGTTTGGGTCGCGGGCGATGATGCGGTCGATGGCGGAGACGCTGGGCTGTGCGATGTCTTGCTGCCTACACCAGGGTCGCAGCAAGACCCGCAGTTTGTCTTTACCGAGGTTGGGGAATTGCTCTCGCAGTTGGCGGATTTGCCGCACCAGCATCGGTGGTGTGGCTGTCGCCGGGGCCTGGAGGTGCAGGATTTGGCAGTCAGGGCTGCCGGGTCGCCGCCGGCTTGGCGCACTGTTTCCAGCGATAAAGCGTTCTGCGACTGACATTGAAGGCATCACTGGTCGCTGCTGCGCCATGATCCGCGAAGAAACCGAGGATTTTGAGGCGTTCTTGAGCATGTTTGGAAGTCATCTCCCAAGGCCGCCCTAAACAAGCTATGCGGCAAAGTCTTTGTTCGGTATCCGATATGCTGATGTTGCATGGCTCTCCTTCTGCATCGGAGCGCCAAAGATATCTGAGTTTATACATGTTTGTCCCGACTCAATACCTATGAGACAAAATCAAACGGTTTGAGTGAGTTAGCGGCGGTAAGCGTGCCGTCTATGAACCGAATGGATCCGGACTGCGTTTTTCCCGGAGTATGGCGGCAACCAAGGCGCCCACTAAGAGCACTAACCAACACAGGTAGATCCATAGAAAAAAGATAGGAATGGTTGCCAAAGCACCATAAACACGCTGGTATGAGTTGAAGTTCAGGAGGTAAATTCCAAACCCCAGCTTCAAGGCTTCAAATAAAACCGTGGCGACAATACCGCCCATAAAAGAGTCGCGCACCCGGATTTCCAGGTTGGGTATGGCTTGGTAAAACAACATAAATGCACACAGTTCGAATAGTATGGGCAAATACTTCAACAGCAGTTGGGTAAAACCGACGACCACGGGCTGCTCTGAAAATACCGACATTGAAAGCAGTGCCGAGCTCATAGAAAGGCTAATCGCAAGCAACAAAGGGCCGAGCGTTAATACTGACCAATAAACCATTAAGCGCAGGAACCAGTCGCGTCCTTTTCGGATTTTCCAGATCTCATTAAAGGCATCCTCAATGGTTGCTAACAGCAACAAACTGCTCAGGAGCAAAAACACCAGCCCGACCGCGGTTAGTTTGGCGGCCTTATCCGAGAATTCCAGTATGTAGCCCTTGACTGTTTCACTTGCTGCGGGCACAAAATTTTCGAATAAAAACGCCTCAATATCACTCGACCATTCTCCAAATACCGGAAACAGGGAGAGCATGGAAAAAATGACCGTAACCAGCGGCACCAGCGCCAATAGCGTTGTGAAAGACAGCGATGCCGCGGTACTAAAACAGCAATCCTGATTGAATCGACGACATGCCTCGCTTGAGAATGATTTTAGCTGGTTGAGCAGTTGCTCCAATTTCCACATTTTATCGCTTGCCTCGCCCGGCGAAAGGGAATTATCATTGGAAATTATAACATTTCAAATATTCAGCATTATGAAAACAGTCGCATTTGCACATATGGCGGATGGAACGGCACAGGAATATGCCTTCCTGGCTGAACAGGAAAAACTTTTTGTTAACGGCCTGCCTGAGCGTTTGATAAGCGCGCTTGAAGCGTTGGAACATTCATTTTCTGGCTACCGGGTCAGCCGTTTGGAACATTCATTGCAATCCGCCACTCATGCCTATCAGGCCGGAGAATCGGAACAAATGGTGGTCGCGGCCTTGCTGCATGATATCGGCGACACCTTTGCGCCTGTTTGCCATAGCGAAATGGCCGCAGCCATTTTACGGCCGTATGTTTCCGACCGGATATATTGGATTGTTGGACACCACGGGCTGTTTCAACTGTATTACTACGCCCACTATTTCGATCGGGATCGTCATGCCCGAGACCGATACAAGGATCACCGTTGGTACCAGGACACGATAGATTTTTGTGAAAACTATGATCAGAACTGTTTTGACCCGGATTTCAAATCAAAGCCGATGACCTTCTTTAAACCGATGGTCGAGCGCGTTTTCACCGAACCGCTGCGTCATTTTGTCTAATCCGGATATTAAACATCGAGATTTGAAACCGCAAACGCATTCTCTTCTATAAACTCCCGGCGCGGTTCCACCTGGTCGCCCATTAGCGTGGTAAAGGTCTCGTCTGCGCCAATGCCGTCTTCTATGGTGACCTGTAGCAACCTTCTGACCGTCGGATCCATTGTCGTCTCCCAAAGCTGTTCCGGGTTCATTTCCCCGAGCCCTTTATATCGCTGGATGGTAAACCCTTGCCTGGCTTTGGACATAATCCAATCCACCGCTTCGGCAAAGGTTGCCACCTCGGTATTTGTGTCGCCCCAAAGCACGATGATTTTTCTCCCCTGGCCCTTCCTGGGGCCATCCCCCGGGACCTCTATTTCCTTTAGTTTTGCGGCGTAGGCGATCAGGCTTCGATACTCGGCGCTTCGAAAAAAGCTATCGTTTAAAATATATTCTTCGCTTAACCCGTATTGATAACGCCGAACCGTGAGCGCCGCCGTTTTTATATCTGCCGTGACCTTATAAACGACAATATCCGTGGACATCTCATTTAAAGCCTGCGCCAATACCTCGGCAATTCTGTTCGCGCTTTGTGTATTGCACAAGTCTTCTTCCAATACCGGCTCTATGGCAAGCAGCGTATTGAGCACTTCCTGATTGAATCTTTTCGATAGGCGTTGGGTGGTTTGGTTGGTCAAATTGTGATCCATAACCAAAGATTTCAATTCCGCATCTTTTAGAATTTTGTTGTTTTCCAGTTTGATTTGCGCTTTTTCCATGGCAATCCCCAGCAAAAAATTCGCCATTGCCGCATCATCCTTGATATAGGTTTCTTTCTTTTTCATCGCCACTTTGTACAGAGGCGGTTGAGCGATATAAATATGCCCGCGCTCGATCAATTCGCGCATTTGCCGAAAGAAGAAGGTCAGCAACAGCGTCCGAATGTGTGAACCATCGACATCGGCATCGGTCATGACGATGATCCTGTGGTAGCGCAATTTGCTGACTTCAAAATCATCTTTGCCAATGCCGGTGCCAAGCGCGGTAATCAATGTGGTCACTTCCTCTGAGGAGACCATTTTGTCAAACCGCGCTTTTTCCACGTTCAGAATTTTGCCTTTAAGTGGAAGGATTGCTTGGAACTTCCGGTCCCTGGCCTGCTTTGCGCTGCCCCCGGCGGAATCCCCTTCCACTAAATAAATTTCACATAATGCCGGGTCCTTTTCCTGACAATCCGCCAATTTACCCGGCAAACCACCGAAATCCAGCGCATTTTTGCGGCGGGTGATATCCCGCGCTTTTCTCGCGGCCTCCCGCGCCCGAGCGGAATCAACGATTCGATTAGCAATTGTTTTTGCTTCCGCCGGGTTTTCCATCAGAAAGTTGCCGAGTGCTTCATTGACCGCTGATTCGACCGCCCCTTTCACTTCTGATGAAACCAGTTTCTCTTTTGTTTGCGATGAAAATTTTGGATCCACCACCTTAATGGACAAAATTGCGGTTAATCCCTCCCGGCAATCATCGCCGCTTAAATTAACTTTTTCCTTTTTCGCCAGGCCGAGCCCGTTCACATAACCATTCAACGTTCGTGTCATCGCGCCGCGCAATCCGGCTAAATGCGTGCCGCCATCCCGCTGTGGTATATTATTGGTATAACAATAGGTGTTTTCTTGGTACGAATCATTCCACTGCATCGCTAATTCTATTTGCACCCCTGCTTTTTCGGTTGAGGTTGTGAACACGGTGGCATGAAGGGGGGTTTTCTTTAAGTTCAAATGGCTTACAAAAGCAGCGATTCCGCCTTTGTATTCAAATATATCGCCGGCTTCAGTGCGTTCATCATAGAGCTTGATTCGTATTCCAGAGTTTAAAAACGAAAGCTCCCGAAGTCGCTTGGACAGAATCTCATAGTGGTAGCGCACGTGGCTGAATGTTTTGGGACTTGCCCTGAACGTAATGATGGTGCCTGAGCGCGCTGTTTTGCCAACGATTTTAAGGGGTGCCAGAGCCTTGCCATGGGCGTATTCCTGAACATGGATTTTTCCATCGCGATGGATTTCCATGATGAGTTTTTCCGAAAGCGCGTTGACGACAGACACCCCAACGCCATGAAGCCCGCCAGACACCTTATAGGAATCTTGATCAAATTTACCGCCAGCATGAAGCACCGTCATGATAACTTCAGCCGCGCTCTTGCCACCCTCGTCCGCTAAAATCCCGGTCGGAATCCCGCGGCCGTCGTCACTGACTGTAATCGACTCATCGCTGTGGATGGTAACCTTGATTTTGTTGCAATACCCGGCCAGCGCCTCGTCGACAGCGTTGTCCACAACCTCAAAGACCATGTGGTGAAGGCCAGTGCCATCATCGGTATCGCCGATGAACATGCCTGGCCGTTTCCGCACTGCATCCAACCCTTTTAGAACTTTTATGTTACTCGAATCGTATTCATTCGTCATTGCACTTATTGCCTGAAACAAGATTGGCCATTGTAACCTATTTTGGGTTGAAAGGGGTTGCTTGTTGACGATTGTCTTATCTATTTTTTCTTTATTTATCAAAGAGTTGTGGGTTATAAAATCAGCCTGCACACCGGCGCCATCTTGCTGTTGCCAGCCGTATTAAAACAGCACTGCTGACCGCGCTGTGCGCCTTCTGATTTTCTTGCAAACAAGTGGTGTGCGCGTTGCGGCTTGGGATTTTAGTGGCCGTAAAAAACGCCGCAACGCTCGAAAATCGCCAGAGACGAATGGCTGCGGTGTGTTCAGTGCCGATTTCTTGTCTCTGCGTGACTATTGGCATTTTTATTGGTTTGGTCGGCTGAGACTCTTGAACCGGCACTCCGGTTCGAGCGCTCACGTTGTTTCACGTGAAACGTCGACCGCGGCTATTGTTTTAGTTTTGGCGGTCTGTTCGCGTTGCTATGCGATTGTTTCACGTGAAACAATTTAGAAGTGCTGATTAACGCTGTGTGGTCTTTGAATACAATGCTTTTGAACACAGGGTCTTAAGCACTGGCTGTACACGTAAAGGCACTCTTGGGGATCGGCGTACCCGGATAGCATCAGGGCGCAGGAGTCGGCGCTTTTTAAGGGAATTATATACTTAACTTCACAGAGGCTATATCGCTGGAGTTTCAGTGCGATCACAATACCGGCACGGCAATCCAGTTCTATCGGGTGTGTTTTACTGGATTCTTGCTTACGCAGGAATGCCGGCCGAATCCCGTATCTTTCGCAAACATCAAAATCATCTCGCATAGCCATCATATTAAACGACAACAAGGCCGATTTATTCATGTTTGCGAAGTTGCAGATATAATTCCTCTTTTTATACCGCGGGTTTAAATCCGCATGGGCATCACCAGCCAGGTTGATCGACTGTCTTCAGGTTGTTTAATGATGCAGAGTCCATTGGCTCCTTGTAGATGAAGTTCAACATTTTCAGTGCTGATCACCCTGGTTGCATCAACCAAATAGCTGGCATTATAGCCAGTTTCTATTTTTTCGCCCGCGTAGTCAATCTCCAATTCTTCAACGGCTTCCTCCTGTTCTGAATTATTCGCAGTAATACGCATAACCCCTGGCTCCAGCACAATTTTTACGCCCTGAAATCGCTCGGTTGTCAACACGGCGGCTCGGTTCGTGGTTTCAATAAACTCAGCTCTGTTTACAGTTATCATAATATTGAGTTCGGTTTCCAGCACATCCTTAAATTCAGGGAATTTACCATCGATCAGTTTTGTGATGAGGGTGGTTTCTCCTTTAGTAAGCTTAAGGTGGTTCTTGTTTATTTCAACCGTGATTGCTTGATCATCGGCCGCCTCCAGAAAACGATTAATTTCAATGATGGCTTTTCGTGGCACTATTAATTGTCTGCCTTCTTTGGTATCCAGCGAGATATCCACATCCGATTGTGCTAACCGGTGTCCATCCGTCGCAATAGCACGAAGACAATTTTGAGTCAGTTCGAGTAATATCCCATTTAAATAATAGCGGACATCCTGGACCGCCATGGCGAAAGCGGTCTTTGCGAGCAAGGTTTTAAGAGATAACTGACTGATTGTAAAGCGTTCTTCCCAAACATTATCTTCAATTCTCGGAAAATCACCGGCCTCCAGTGTTTTTAGTGTGTACCGGCTGCGACCAGATGAAACTATCACCTTTTCTGATTCATGTTTTAGGGAGATAAGCGCATTTTCCGGCAACATGCGCGTTATATCAAGTATTTTGCGCGAAGATACCGTAAATGCACCGTTATCACCAGTAACATCGGCTATGCTTTCTGAAATCTCCACTTCCAGGTCTGTTCCCACCAAGTTTAATTTACCATTAGCAAGATTAAAATAAAGGTTGGCTAATATTGGGAGGGTTTGCCGTTTTTCGACAACACTACTGACTAAATTTAATGCAGGTAGAAGATTATCTCTGGCTATTTTTATATTCATATTTAGGTATTTAGTAATAGTAATAGTAAAGCATGTGGACTTGTGGAAAACTCGAATAATCGGTTGTTTTATGGTTACTCTAGTGATTGTTTGCTGTGGGTATGTCCATAGAAAAGTATTGTAAAATGAAATAACAGATTGTGGGTAACTCTTTTCCACAAATCTGCCCACAAGCTATGTGCGGTTATCAAGTAAAACTTCACAGCATTGTACACAGCAGGAACTGATGTGCGGCGGGCCGACTCAAGCGCGCGACACGACCAAGGCACTTGCTTTGCCAGACGGGTAGTGCTAACCATCGAACAATCGGCGTAAGTTTTTTTGGTCTTCTTTCATTCTTGAATCGGATTGAACCAACTCTTCTATTTTTCTGCAGGCATGCAATACTGTCGTGTGATCTCGGCCGCCAAAGCGATCTCCAATTTGCGGCAAACTCATATTAGTGAACTGTTTGGCAAAGGACATAGCAATCTGGCGCGGCCTGGCAACGGCCCTGGCACGGTTTTTTGAGAGTAGATCAGCGACCCTGATTTTGTAATACGCGGCGACAGTCTGCTGAATATTTTCTATGCTGATTTGTGTTTCCTGATAAAGCAGTATGTCTCTAAGTGCTTCCCGCGCTAAATCCATATCAATGGGGCGTTCGGTAAAACTTGAGTTGGCTAAAATTCTGTGCAACGCTCCTTCCAGTTCTCTAACATTGGAATGCACTGTGTTGGCCACGAAAAATGCAACGTTATTAGGCAGATCGGCACCCCGTTCCAGTGCTTTCTTTTCGAGTATGGCGACCCGGGTTTCAAGTTCAGGCGGGTCTATAGATACCGTCAAGCCGCTGCCAAATCTGGATATAAGACGTTCTTCGACATGATTGATGGCTTTTGGGATTCGGTCGCTGGTGATAATGATTTGCCGTTGTCCTTCAAGAAGAGAATTAAAAGTATGAAAGAACTCTTCCTGGGACTGGGTTTTCTTGGCAAAAAACTGAATATCGTCAATTAATAGCGCGTCCAGAGAGCGGTAATACCGCTTAAATTCGTTCATGGTGTTGTTTTTAAGCGCCTTGACCATATCGTTGACGAAAAGCTCTGAATGAATATAAATGACCTTTGCGCCGGTGCCGCCGTCCAGCATTAATTGCCCGGCAGCCTGCATTAAGTGGGTTTTGCCTAGTCCGACCCCACCATAGATAAACAGCGGGTTGAACGCCTTGCCCGGGCTTTTCCCGACCTGTAAAGCGGCGGCTCGGGCCAGCTGATTAGACTTGCCTTCGACATGAGCAGCAAAAGTATAGTCCGTGTTAAGCACGCCGCCGGAATAGGGCAACGATGCACCTAGTTCATTTTCCTGAGACAAGGAGAGGCCGCTTGTAGTAGAAGACCGACCGCAGAGGGCATCGGCATGTTCCTGATGATAGCTTCCAATTTCAAACCGCACCGCGTCGATACCGATATCCATCGCCAAGATAGTGGTCTCGATTTGGCTGAACAAATTTTGCTTTACGTAGTTAAGCACGTAACGGTTTGGTGCAAGCAGGTTGAGCATGTTGCCACTAAAATTCGGATGCAGCGGCATAATCCAGGTATTAATATCGTCGGATGAAAGCTCAGTCCGCAATTTTTGAAGACAGGTATCCCACATACAAGGATTGCTCAAAGTTTGTTCACTCGCATTGAAGTTTTTGGTTACGCCCGGTTACACCCCAGGGGAACTGATATTCTCCTTGGCGTAATCAGAGAACCGATCTATGTTATTGTTTTTAAAGAATAATATAACGTTTTTATCGTTAAAACCATAAATGGGTTGTATTGTCCGACAGGGTTAGTTTAATCTTAATGACACTTTTTATCCACAGATATCTGGACTTTTTCCCTAAAAAATTAGAGCAAGACGACATCGGCTCAATGGCAGTTGAAAAACCGGTAAAATTGGAATGTCGCGCAATCATGTAAATCGATGTCGCATTAAGACCTTGTCGCATAAATTGCAAGCAAACGATAAACTATCCCGAAAGTCAATGAACAAATACACTTGAGGCAGAAAACATGAAAACCCAGGCAAAAGCGGTGGTCATCGGCGGTGGCGTGGTTGGCGTCAGCACGCTGTACCATCTGGCGAGAAAAGGCTGGACCGATTCGGTCTTGCTTGAAAGAAAAGAGTTGACCTCGGGATCAACCTGGCATGCCGCCGGCTTGTTGCCCTTGTTCAATATGAGCTACTCGGTCGGCAAGCTGCACCAATATTCGGTAAAATTTTATCAGGAACTGGAACAAGAAACGGGTTTGGCCGTAGGCTTTTCACAGGTCAGCAATATCCGCCTGGCGTGTACTGAAGATCGCATGGACGAGTATAAATATTATGCTGGAGTCGGAAAAACGGTCGGCGTGGAAACAAAATTTTTAACTCCGAAACAGGTCAAGGAGATTTGGCCAATGTGCAATACTGAGGGGCTGGCAGGGGCAATTCAACACCCCGAAGATGGCTATATCCAACCCAATGATTTAACCACAGCGCTTGCCAAAGGCGCGCGCAACCGAGGTGCTGAAATCTATCGCCATACCAGCGTGACCGGCATTGAAAAACGGGGTGACGGGTGGCGAGTCAAAACAGAGAAAGGCGACATATCCTGCGAGCATGTCATCGCTTGCACCGGCAACTTCGCCAGAAAAACCGGGCAGATGGTGGGTCTCGATATTCCGGTCATGCCGGTGCAGCACCAATATATCGTTACTGAAGCCCATCCAGACATTTTGGCCAGAAAGGCGCACGGGCTACCCGAGCAAGGCGTGTTGCGCGAATCAGATGCCGGTTACTATCTGCGCGAAGAAGCCGGTGGCCTGTTACTGGGAATTTATGAATGCGGCGCGCCCTGCTGCTATGTGGATGGTCCCGCACCAGACTGCGAGAATGAATTGTTTCAGGAAGACCTGGATCGGCTTATGCCGCATATTGAGGCCTGCATTAGTCGGGTCCCGGCATTTGCAGAAGTCGGGGTGAAGCAGGCCTATAACGGCGCCATTGCCTATACTCCGGACGGCAACCCTATCGTCGGGCCGGCCTGGGGGCTCAGGAATTTCTGGCTAAACGAAGGCCACAGCTTTGGCATAACGGCGGCCGGCGGAGCAGGCTGGCAGTTAGCCGAATGGATTGTGGATGGCGAGCCGACGGTGGATATGATGGGGGTGGACCCGCGCCGCTTCGGGCCTTACGCTGCGCGCGGCTATCTGCGGGAAAAAAACGAGGAGGCGTACCGCAACGTGTTCACCAACCATTTCCCCGACGAAGAGCGCGCCGCCGCCACGCCGCTGAAAACCGCGCCCTGCTATGACCGCATGAAAGCGCTGGGCGCGGTCTTCGGGCACATTTACGGGTGGGAGCGACCGAACTGGTTCGCGCCCTTGGACTATGAGCTGCCCGCGGACGAGGTCGGCAGCGGTGACGTGCTGCTCAACAAAAACACCTCGCCGCCGCTGGAAGACGGCCGTATTGTAGAACGATATTCGTTTCGCCGGTCAAATTATTTCTCTTATGTGGGGCAGGAATGTAAACAGGTGCAGGAAAAAGTGGGGTTGCTTGATATGTCGGCGTTTTCCAAATTCAGGGTGACCGGGCCATGCGCTGAGGTCTGGCTGGAGTCTCTGGTGTGCAACCGAATACCCAAGGGCATCGGTCGAATAGGACTGTGTCATATGCTGTCGAGAAATGGTGGCGTGCGCGCCGAGTTCACGATTTACAAGACCGCAAACAATCATTATTACGTGGTCTCAGCCGGCGCTATGGAGCGCCACGACTGGGATTATTTACTTAAAAACAAACCGGCGGACGGAAGTGTCGAGCTGCAAAAAATAACCACCCAATTCGGCGTCTTGGTCATCGCCGGACCGAAATCCCGAGCCCTGCTTCAGAAACTAACCGATACGGATTTATCCGATGAAACATTCAAATGGCTGACCGGCAAGCCAATCAATGTTGGTGCTGCAAGCGCGAATGCGCTGCGGGTAAACTTTGTCGGCGAACTCGGGTTTGAACTACATCATCCGATGGAAATGCAAAACTATATTTTTGATGCGGTGATGGCGGCGGGCGAGGAATTTGAGATTAAGCCGTTTGGCATCCGCGCCATGGACAGCATGCGTCTGGAGAAATCCTATCGCTTGATTCCGCGGGAAATGTCCATAGAATATTCGGCGTTTGAGTCGGGCCTTGATCGGTTCATCCGCCTTGATAAGGAAAACGATTTTATCGGCAGGCAAGCCTTGATCGATTGGCAAAACCGCGGCGCCAAGAATGCGTTTGTCACCCTGCAAGTTGACGATATAACGGATGCCGATGCACGCGGCTCGGAAGGACTTTACAAAGGCGGCGAACTGGTCGGTCGAGCAACCTCAGGGGGTTATGGATTCAGAGTTGAAAAATCATTGGCCCTGGGATTGGTTAAGCCTGAATTGGCGACCATCGGCACCACGCTCGAAATCGAAATTCTGGGGAAGCGGCATGATGCGACGGTTATTGAGGAGTCGCCCTATGATGCCGAGAACATAGTCCTGAGGTCTTAACGGGATGGGCGCTGCGGAGACCCGGCGGCAGAATAAAGTTCCAACAAAATAATCGGCCGCTGCACAGAATAAGGAAATCCTGAATCAATCACGCTGCTTGTATAAGTTCAGATACCTTTGGCGCTCCGGTGCAGAAGGAGAGCCATGCAACATCAGCATATCGGATACCGAACAAAGGCTTTGCCGCATAGCCTGTTCAGGGCAGCTTTGGGAGATGACTTCCAGAAATGCTCAAGAACGCCTTAAAATCCTCGGTTTCTTCGCGGATCATGGCGCAGCCGCGACCGGTGATGCCTTTGATGTCAGCCGCACAACCCGGTATCGCTGGAAACAGTGCGCCAAGCCAGCGACGACCCGGCCGCCCTGACTGCCAAATCCTGCGCGCCCCGATGCTGGTTAGGGAAATCGGTCAACTGCGCGAGCAATTTCCCAGCCTCGGCACAGCCAAACTGCGGGTTTTGCTGCGACCTTGGTGTAGGCAGCAAGACATTGCGCTGCCCAGCGTCTCCGCCATCGGCCGCATCATCGCCCGCGACCCAAACAAAATGCGCCACGCCTCCACTCGACTGGATGCCCGCGGTCGCCACAAACCGCTCAACCGCAAGCCCAAAACCCGCAAACCCAAAGGCTTCAAGCATCCACCGCTTGAAGTGTTCGCCTGCGATACCGTGGTGCGCCTGCGCGATGGCCTGCGCCGATACCTATTCACCTTCATTGACCCTCACTCCCGCTTTGCTATCGGCTTTGCCGCCAGCCAGTCCAGCCAGCAGGCTGCCATCGCCCTTGACGCGCTGTGTCAACGGCTGCCAAAACCGCCGCGCTTCAGGATCGAAGACAACGGCTCGGAGTTCATATGACGCTTCCAGCAACGCCCCGATGCCCACGGCATGACCCACTGGCGACCTTATCCCCGCTTGCCCAGAACGACCGCCCATGCCGAGTGCTTCAACCGCACCATCCAAGAGCAGTTGGTCGATTATCACGAGGATCAACTATTCCATGACCTGGCCAGCTTTAACCGCAAACTGGCCGACTGGCTACTCGACTGCAACACTGTCCTGCCCCATCATAACCTCGGCTTGCAATCTCCTGCAACTTCCTCATCCATAATTAACCCGAGTGCCATAGGGGGTGAGTTTTTATACGCTGCTTATGAAAAACCGGGAAAATCGATTAGAATAGAGGCATGACGACCCAAATTGACCTCACTCAGTATGGCATTCGCGACACAACGGAGCTGATTTACAACCCCTCGTTTGCATTGCTGTTCAAGGAGGAAACCCGGGCGGATTTAACCGGGCATGAGCGTGGCATGCTGACCGAAAGCGGTGCCATAGCGGTGGATACGGGGGTTTTTACAGGGCGCTCGCCCAGCGATAAATATATTGTTCGAGACGATCTCACGCGCGACACCTTTTGGTGGTCGGATCAAGGGGAGAATGACAATCACCCCCTGTCCCAGGAAAACTGGGCCGACCTTAAAATCATCGTTACTGATCAATTATCGAACAAACGGCTATTCGTGGTGGATGCGTTTTGCGGCGCAAACCCCGGCAGCCGATTATCGGTTCGTTTCATCATGGAAGTGGCCTGGCAAGCACACTTTGTCAAGAATATGTTTATACGGCCAGGCGCTGAGGAGTTGGTGGAGTTTGAACCGGACTTTATTGTGATGAACGCGGCCAAGGCAACCAATGCAAACTGGCAAGCCATGGGCATGAATTCAGAAAACTTTATTGCGTTTAACCTGACTGAAAAAATGCAGCTCATCGGCGGCACCTGGTACGGCGGCGAAATGAAAAAGGGCATGTTTTCAATGATGAATTACCTGTTGCCCTTGCGCGGCATGGCATCGATGCACTGCTCAGCGAATGTCTCCGAGGACGGTGCAACAGCAATATTTTTCGGTTTGTCCGGAACCGGAAAAACCACTCTGTCAACAGATCCGAAACGGCGGCTGATTGGCGACGATGAACACGGCTGGGACGATCAAGGCGTGTTTAACTTTGAAGGCGGCTGCTATGCCAAGACCATCGGATTGAACGAACAGGCCGAGCCGGATATTTATCGGGCGATCAGGCGAGACGCGCTACTGGAAAATGTGGGTGTCAGGGAGGATGGCACAGTCGACTATGAGGACCGCTCAAAAACGCAAAACACCCGGGTTTCCTACCCCATTTATCACATCGACAATATTGTCAAACCGGTTTCCAGAGGCGGCCATGCCAACAAGGTAATCTTCCTGTCGGCGGATGCCTTTGGGGTGTTGCCGGCGGTTTCAAAATTGACGCCAGAACAAGCAGAATATCATTTTTTATCCGGGTTCACGGCAAAGCTGGCAGGCACAGAACGCGGTGTTGACCGACCAGTACCGACTTTTTCAGCTTGTTTTGGCGCAGCATTTTTAAGCCTTCACCCGACAATATATGGCGAACAACTGATTCAGAAGATGCAGGCTGCTGCGGCACAGGCTTATTTAGTCAACACCGGATGGAACGGCAGCGGCCAAAGAATATCACTAAAAAACACCAGAGCGATTATTGATGCCATATTAAACGGCAGCATCAAACAAGCGTCATTTAATATTATTCCATACTTTGGTTTAGCGGTGCCGGAAACCCTGGCCGGAGCCGACACCGACATTCTTGATCCGAGGCAGACCTATGCCAACCCGAAAGAGTGGGCTGAAAAAGCGAAAACCCTGGCCGGGTTGTTTGAGGAAAATTTCCGAAAGTACGAAGACACCGCAGCGGGCAAGGCGCTGGTTGCCGCCGGGCCCTGCGTGTCCGGTTAGGAATATCTAAAGCCCGCGTCCAAGACCCGGCGGCAGAGCGGTTGATTTGATAAACCAAGTGTTTCGGCGAAGTCGCGCAATTTCACGGATGATAATGCGGTTGGCGGTCGGTTGCCCGAAAACGATTCGAAACCATGACAAAACCGCGATTTAACGCACAAAATCTAATCAAAGGCTGTGAGCGGATTGGGATTGTCATCAATGCGCATCAGCAAAGGAGCCTGTTAACCCATATTGAATTATTAGCAAAATGGAATGCCCGCCTGAACCTCACCGCGATCGAATCAAAGGATGACATGATTAGTCGCCATATTCTGGATTCGCTGGCCATCCAGCGTTATGTCATCGGCAGTACCCTGCTGGATATTGGCAGCGGCGGCGGTTTCCCCGGGCTGCCATTGGCAATCGTCAAGCCACAGTGGCAAGTTACCTTGCTTGATAGCCGAGGCAAAAGGGTGGAATTTCTGCGAAACTGCATTTCAAATCTGGCATTGAAAAATGTTTCGCTGGTAAAAAGCCGGATTGAAAATTACCAACCACACGGAAAATTTGATACGCTTACCGCCCGTGCGTTTTCATCCTTGCCGGAATTAGTTCGACTCAGTCAAGCAAGCCTCAGCAAGGGCACCCGGTTATTGGCGCTTAAAGGTCGATTTCCAGCAAAAGAAATTGCAACCCTGGCAGATGAATTGTCCGAACTGCCTGAACAAGCGCGACCCAGACTAACGATTGAGAAACTGGAAGTGCCTTTTTTGGAGGCCCAGCGACACTTGATCATTATTGATTTTTAACATTGGCGAGAATAATTGCAATAACCAACCAAAAAGGCGGGGTCGGCAAAACCACCACCGCTATAAATCTGGCATCTTCATTGGCCCATGCCGGGTATAAGGTATTATTGATTGACACCGACCCTCAGGGTAACGCCACGGTGGGCAGCGGCATTGCCATGCGTGAACTCGAAGCGACCGTCTATGAAGTGCTGCTAGGCGAAACAAGCATCGCTCAAGCCATTATCCCGACCGAATACAAATTCCATATACTGCCATCCCACCCTGATTTGGCTGGCGCCCAGGTGGAAATGACCCAGCTTGAAGCCCGCGACCAGCGCCTGGACCGGGCCTTGAGCGACATCTCCGAAGGGTTTGATATCATGCTAATAGACTGCCCACCGGTGCTGAATGTCCTCACTATAAACGCACTAACCGCAGCCACAGAGGTGCTAATCCCGGTTCAATGCGAATACTATGCCTTGGAAGGGCTCACCAGTTTGATGGAAACCATTCGCCGGGTTCAACAAGGGCTCAACCCGAAGCTGGAAATTCTCGGCTTAGTCAGGACCATGTATGATGGCAGAAATAACCTGGCTATCGAAGTCTCCGAGCAATTACAAGAGCATTTCCCAGACAATCTGTTTCGAACCCTGATTCCGAGAAATGTGCGTTTGGCCGAAGCCCCAAGTTATGGAAAGCCGGTTTTGGAATACGATCAACAATGTGCCGGATCCCAGGCATACCTGGCGTTGGCCAGCGAATTGTTGCGCCGAAATACGGTTAACCGCAAGCCGCTCAGGAACATTAACTAAGGGCAAACAAACAATGGTAAAAAAGAAAGCAAGGTTGGGCCGAGGTCTGGGAGCATTGCTCGGAGACGTGAAAACCACAATCCAGGCTGAGCAACTGCCGCCCGAAACCAGAAGCGATCGGGCCGGCCCCGCGGGCTATCGTGAAATTCCGATCGAACAACTACAACGCGGAAAGTATCAGCCAAGAGTGCGCATGGACAAAAATGCGCTGGCTGAATTAGGGGAATCGATTAAATCCCAGGGCGTAATACAGCCATTGTTGGTGCGGTCATTGGGCAAAGGCCCGGTGGCAAGCCAATTCGAAATCATCGCCGGAGAGCGACGCTGGCGCGGCGCGCAACTTGCCGGGCTGACGACGGTTCCCGTAGTGATACGGGAAATTACCGATCAAACCGCCATGGCCGTGGCGCTGATTGAGAATATTCAACGGGAAGACCTCAACGCCATCGAACAAGCCAGAGGCTTTAAGCGTTTGCTCGAAGAATTCGGGTTAACCCATCAGGAGGTGTCTGAGACGGTAGGCTGCTCGCGCACGGCGGTGAGCAACTTGTTAAGACTGCTTGCGTTGCACCCCGCGGTTCAAAAAATGGTCGAAAACAGCGAAATTGATATGAGCCATGCCCGATCGTTACTGGCGTTGCCGGAACAAGCGCAGCCTGAAATCGCTAATCATGTGAGTAGTCAGGGCCTGTCTGTTCGGCAAACCGAACGACTGGTCAGGAAATGGGCCAGAGCCAGGGATGAGGCCAGAGATAAGACCGGAGCAGGCACGACTAAAACCAGGAAAAACCAGCAATCGGACGCAGACATTACCCATTTGCAAGACGATCTTTCGGCGCGCTTAGGCGCAAAAGTGGATATTCGGCATGGCGCGAAGAAAGGCAGGCTTATTATCCACTATCATTCTCTGGATGAGCTGGATGGTATTCTTGGGCGCATAAAATAACGGCAGCGCCTTGAATATCAGGCCTGAACCACGATTTTCATGCAATCCTTCTTCATAAAGCAAAAGGAGGATATAATGTGAGCGCTGCAAATTGAGACAAAAGCACGATGACTTTAAAAACCCGCCAACCGGTTCCAGAATTATCGATCACAACGGTGGACGGTCCGACCTGGACCTTGTCCGAACAACAACCGGAAAATTTCACGCTGATAGCATTTTATCGTGGATTACACTGCCCTAAATGCAAATTGTCGTTGAACGACCTGAATCGTAAGGCCAATGACTTCAAAAATCTGGGCGTGACGGTGGTGGCAATTAGTTGCGATTCACAAGCGCGCGCCGCCACGGCTAAACGGGATTGGGAGCTTGATAAACTTACTGTTGGATATGGATTATCCATCGATTCTGCTCGTCAATGTGGGTTATATATATCTACCAGCAACGGCATGACCTCAATTGGAGTTGAAGAGCCGGAGTTATTCTGCGAGCCTGGATTGTTTGTGATACTATCAGACGGCGCTTTATATATGACGGCTATTCAAAGCATGCCTTTTGCCCGACCCCATTTCGGTGAAGTGTTGCCAGCACTGCAGTTCATTATCGACAAAGGTTACCCGGCTCGGGGCGAGGCTTGAGTTTGCTTGGGGCAGCCAGGCAATACATAAATCGGCGCTTGGTTGACCGACCATCTGGCGCCTTTACAATTCGCCGCTTTTAACGGCAGTCTGATTGCCGCAAGAGAAAAAACAGCCCGGGAAATGAATCATGGCACCATGTAAATGGATGTAAAATGGCTCCATGAACAGTGGTAGCGAAAACCGGGGCGCCGAAAAAATTGGTAACGAGGTGATGCTGGAGCAAAGCGTCAAACGTGTTTTGAGGTTGCAATGTATTGTCTTAGTGTTATTATTACTTGGAATATTCGCTTTTTATGCGCTGGTTTTTCTGTTTTCGGCAACTGAGATTGTTAGTGAAAGCAAGCCGGGAAACTTTGCGGCGTTAACCGCTAAACTCAAAGCCTCGATTTATGGTTCTATGCTGGCGATTTCGGGTACAATACTCAGTGCTAGAAGTGTTAACAGGTCCAGCCAGGCAACGAGTGACTTGTGCCATTCGGCGATGGCGCCCATATATTCAGGACTATTGAATAAATTGGTTATTGTCGGTGGTGGCATTGCGTTGGGTCTGATTGTGCTTGGCCTTGAGCCCATATTTGTTGTGATCGGTTATTTTGTGGTGCAGATGGCAGCGGCCAGCCGATTGGTAATGAACGAACATTAACGATTAAGTCCAGAATATGTTTTCTGGGCATTTAGAACGATATATTTATATTTATATTTATTGAAATTAAATGGCATCGTCAGAAGCGATTACCTCCACTGAGTTTATTCGTCACCACTTAACCAACCTGACCTTTGGGCGGCACCTTGATGGCCATTGGGGGATGGCGCAGTCCGGTGAAGAAGCGGCGGAAATGGGCTTCATGGCAGTGCATGTGGACAGTTTGTTCTGGTCGTTCACGCTGGGCGTCCTGTTCCTGTGGATTTTTCGCAAGGTCGCGAAATCGGTGACTTCCGGGCAGCCGGGGATGATGCAAAACTTCGTCGAATGGATTGTTGAATTCATAGACGGCAACGTGCGCGATTCATTTAGCAGCAAGAACGATTTAGTCGCCCCCATGGCGCTGACGTTGTTTTGCTGGGTTTTCCTGATGAATCTGATGGACCTGGTTCCGGTGGAGGTGTTGCCAAGAGCCCTGGACCTTGTTGGCATTCACTTTCAGAAAGTGGTGCCCAGCACCGATCCAAACATTACATTTGGCCTGGCGCTGAGTGTTTTTGCGTTGATGATCTACTACAGCATCAAGGTAAAGGGCCTCGGCGGCTTTGCCGCGGAATTGACCATGCAACCGTTCGAAGCAAAAAATTTGGCACTGAAAATACTGTTCATACCGGTAAACTTTTTCCTTGAATTCGTCAGCATGATCGCAAAACCAATTTCCCACTCACTGCGATTGTTTGGTAACATGTACGCGGGAGAGATGATTTTTATTCTCATCTCATTGATGTTTGGCGCAGGCGTTACCCTGACCTTGTTCGGCGGCGTACTACAGTTTATCTGGGCGGTTTTTCATATCTTGATTATTACCCTGCAAGCGTTTATTTTCATGGTATTGACGATTGTCTATATGGATATGGCGCACCAGCATCACTAACATCGGGACGCATTTTTATTTTATTGATTTTATTGATTTTTTAAGCCAACTTCTACTTATCGGAGATTAAGATGGAACAAGCACTTTTATATATCGCAGGCGGGATTATGATGGGCCTTGGCGCATTGGGCGCTGCTGTCGGCATCGGCATCCTCGGTGGTCGCTTCCTTGAGGGCGCGGCCCGCCAACCTGAGTTGATTCCAATGCTGCGCACTCAATTCTTCATTGTCATGGGGTTGGTCGACGCCGTTCCCATGATCGCGGTCGGTATTGCCATGTACGTCTTGTTTGCAGTGGCCTAAGGTTGCCTCAAGGTCAATGAACCCAAGACTAACTTTAACGACAAATAGAGGCGATTCGAGATGAATCTGAATCTCACACTGGCTTTCCAGGTGCTGTTTTTTATTGGCTTTGTCTGGTTCAGCAAGAAATTCGTTTGGACGCCGATCATCGGCGCGCTGCACCAGCGCAAGACCCAAATCGCCGACGGCCTCGCGGCCGCGGAAAAAGGGCAGATGGCGGAGCAACAAGGGCATGACCAGGCACAGAGGGTCATTGCCGAAGCCAAAAATCAGGCAAACAAAATTGTTGGCAAAGCCGAAAAACGCGGCGCAGAACTGGTTGATGAAGCCAGAGACAACGCCAAACAGGAAGGCGAACGCATCGCCGCCGCCGCTCAGGCGGAAATTGACACCGAACTCAATAAGGCCAAAGAAACGTTGCGCCGACAAGTCGGCGAACTGGCGGTGGCCGGGGCGCGACAAATCCTGAAGCGCGAAGTGGACGGCAAAGCCCACGCCGAATTGCTTGATGACTTGGCGGGAAAACTTTAGCCCAAGTAAAGACTAAATAAGTAAACGCCAAACAAACGCTAATCAATAACCTCCAAAACCATGCCCGCCCAAAGTAATATTGCCAGACCATATGCCCAAGCCTTATTTGAATTGGCTCAGGAACAAAAGGATCTGGCTGGATGGGCTGAGCGATTGCAGTTGCTGGCAGTCGTGGCGAGCGATAAAACCTTAATCAATTTAGCACGTGACCCGCGTATTTCTTCGGCGCAGTTAGCGGAATTGATAGTCGATGTTTGCAGCGATAAATTAAACGATGGCGGGAAGAATTTGGTGAAGCTGCTGGTCCGAAATGGGCGAGTCAATGCAATGGGCGATATCGCGCAAGCCTACGTTGTGCTCAAAGCCGAAGCGGAAAAAGTCGTGGCAGCGAACATGATTACCGCCGCGCCAATCAATGAGAGCCAGCAAAAACAGTTTGCCGAGGCGCTCCAGTCCAGGCTGGGCCGAAGCGTCAACCTTGAATTTGAAGTTGATGAAGAACTTATCGGCGGCGCGGTGATTCGTGCCGGGGACTGGGTGGTTGATGGCTCGGTAAAGGCACAACTTGAACAACTTGTAGGTGCCCTGAGTGCTTAAGCCCGGAATACATGACCTTAAATACCCGATTAGAGGCACTTCGCAAACATGAAACCATTAGAGCTACGCATAACCCTGAGCAAGTCTATTTTTTCAAAGATACGAAGGCTCGGTGTCCGTACCACAAAAATATATTTATTCCCTTGCGGGAGACAACTCGAGGTAAAAATTCAATGTCCATTCAATTGAATCCGTCTGAAATCAGCGCACTGATCAAGGATCGAATCAAAAATTTCGAAGCAGACGCGCAAGCGCGCACCGAAGGCACTATCGTGATGCTGACCGACGGCATCGCCCGCATCCATGGGCTGTCGGATGCCATGCAGGGCGAAATGCTCGAATTCCCCCCGCTTGACGGGCATGCCACCTTCGGCCTCGCCCTCAACCTTGAACAAGATTCGGTGGGCGCGGTGGTGCTGGGCGAATACAAGCACCTCTCGGAAGGCGATACGGTCAAGTGCACCGGTCGCATCCTTGAAGTGCCCATCGGCGAAGGTCTGCTCGGGCGCGTGGTGGATTCCCTCGGCCAGCCGGTGGACGGCAAGGGCCCGGTCGACTATGCTGGCGCCGCGCCCATCGAAAAGGTCGCACCCGGGGTGATCGCGCGCAAGTCGGTGGACCAGCCGGTGCAGATCGGGCTGAAATCCATCGATGCCATGGTGCCCATCGGCCGCGGCCAGCGCGAACTCATCATCGGCGACCGCCAGACCGGCAAAACCGCGGTGGCGGTGGATGCCATCATCAACCAGAAGGGCACCGGCATCAAGTGCATCTATGTCGCCATCGGGCAGAAAGCGTCCAGCATCGCCGCGGTGGTGCGCAAACTGGAAGAGCACGATGCCATGGCGCACACTATCGTGGTGGCCGCGGCCGCCTCCAACTCGGCCTCGGAGCAGTTCATCGCCCCGTATTCCGGTTGCACCATGGGCGAATACTTTCGCGACAAGGGCGAGGACGCGCTGATTATTTACGACGACCTGACTAAACAAGCCTGGGCCTACCGCCAGATTTCACTGCTGCTGCGCCGTCCGCCGGGCCGCGAAGCCTATCCTGGCGATGTGTTCTATCTTCACTCGCGCCTGCTTGAGCGCGCCGCGCGCATCAACGAAGACGCGGTGGCAAAACTCACCGACGGAAAAGTCAAGGGCAAGACCGGTTCGCTGACCGCACTGCCGATTATCGAAACCCAGGCCGGCGACGTGTCCGCGTTCGTGCCCACCAACGTAATTTCCATCACCGACGGCCAAATTTTCCTCGAGACCGACCTGTTCAACGCCGGCATTCGCCCGGCCATCAACGCCGGCCTCTCGGTGTCCCGCGTCGGCGGGGCCGCGCAGACCCCGATCATCAAGAAACTCGGCGGCGGCATCCGCCTCGCGCTTGCCCAGTACCGCGAACTCGCCGCCTTCTCCCAATTCGCCTCGGACCTGGACGAAGCCACCCGCAAGCAGTTGGAACGTGGCGAGCGCGTGATGGAAGTGATGAAGCAACCCCAATACCAGCCCATGTCGGTGGCCGAGATGGCGTTGTCATTGTTCGCCGCCAACGAAGGTTATCTGGACGATGTCGAAGTCGGCACGGTGGTCGCCTTTGAAGCCGCCATGCAGGCATACATTAAATCCAGCCACGGCGAGATGATAGATGAAATTAACGGCAACCCTGAATACAACGACGAAGTCGCCGACAAACTCCGCGTGGCGTTGGAGGATTTTAAGAAGAATGGGAGTTGGTAGGGACTCGCCGCCAGAGCCGTCTCATGAACTACGCCGAACACATAACCAAAGGAAGTCAACCATGAAGTTTGCCGTAAAAAATTTGGTGATTGTCGCAATCGTTACCCTCGCTAGGTGTGGTTAATACAGAGAATGAGAAAGAAAACACAATCAAGTTTCCCATCACTTATGAGGTTGCCCCAACTGATGACGGTGGCAGTTTCGTTGTTCAAATATGGGGGCTAGAGGATTTTTAGTTTTTGGATGACCAAAATACTGCCCCCTTATTAATCAAACCCACGGAGTATGAAAATGACTGTTGATAAAACGCTTTTTGTGCTGTATGGCACATGGAACACTGGCAAGACCACTACGATTACGAAAACACGTGATTTGCTAATGAAACTGCCAGATGCTACTAAAACAGAATACAAACCAGATGCTCCAGACTTCACATGCATTATTAAAGTAGGGGGTATTCGTATCGGAATTGTGAGTGATGGTGACGTGCCAGGTAATGTAAGAAACGCAATTAAATCTTTCCAAGATAAAAATTGCCACGTCATTATTTGTGCATGCCGTACGAGAAAAACAAAAGGCTCTGCAAGAGAATATATTGACACCCTTTCCGGATGCTATAATTCCTATTGGTTTCGCACATCCACAATATATAATGCCCGATGGCTTGCCAATGAAAAAGAGAGAGAGTGCAAAACGTATAACCACGATACAGCGAAAGTGATTGTTGGCATGATAAAGAGACGTATCAACGCTAACCGGCAATAACCAAAAATCAGGGTTTGCTCCTAATCACCCAACCGTAACCAACCGTAACCAACCATGCCCGGCGCCAAAGAAATCCGCACGCAGATCAAGAGTATCGGCAGCACCCGAAAAATCACCAAGGCCATGGAAATGGTTGCGGCCAGCAAAATGCGCCGCGCTCAGGAACGTATGCGCGCGGCGCAGCCCTATGCGCGCAAAATGCGCACCGTGGTCGCCCACCTGGCCCACGCCCATGCGGAATACAAGCATCCCTACACCATTGAGCGCACAGCCAAAGCCGTCGGCTACATTATCGTCTCCAGCGACCGCGGGCTATGCGGCGGGCTCAACATCAATGTATTTCGCAAGGCGGTCAACGCCATGTCGCAATGGCATGACCAGGGCGTCAAGGTCAAGGTTGTGGTCATCGGCAAGAAAGCCAGCGCGTTTTTCAAACGCTTCAATGCGGAAGTGGTCAGCGAGGCGGTCGGTTTGGGCGATGCGCCGCAGTTGGAAGAGCTGGTCGGCGCGGTCAAGGTAATGATTGATGATTATCTCGAAGGCGGCATTGATCGCTTGTTTGTGGTCAGTAACGAATTTGTCAACACCATGACCCAGAACCCGAATGTTGAGCAACTCATCCCCATTTTGCCCAGCGATGAAAAACAGTTGGATCATTATTGGGACTATATCTACGAGCCGGATTCCAAACCAGTGATTGATGTGTTGATGGCGCGTTATATCGAGTCGCTGGTTTATCAGGCGGTGGCCGAAAATTCCGCCTGTGAGCAAGCGGCCAGAATGGTAGCAATGAAAGCGGCGACCGATAATGCGGGCAATTTGATTGATGATTTACAGCTGGTGTACAACAAGGCCCGACAAGCGGCGATAACGCAGGAGTTGTCGGAAATAGTTAGCGGCGCGGCGGCGGTTTAGCTAAATTTTCACAGAATTTTTATTTGGAGAAAACTATGAACATGCAAACAGATTCTAGCAACCAACCTTATACCGCAGTTGAGTGTTACAACAAGCATATACGGCTTACATATGTGAAAAATTCCGGCTGGAAGGTGCCTGCTGTGCGCATTCAAGTTCGGGAGGGTAATGGTCACTTGAGGCAAGGGCCGGAAATTCCTGTTGAGATTATGGGAACTGTTGCAAGTAGTTTGATTGATTTACTCATTAAGAACGGCAAATCAATTAGCCAAGATATTTTAGCGAGAGAAATATTGAAGGCCATTTTAAAATAGCAAGCGGTAGATACGATGACCGAAATTATATTGACAACCACGTCTTCGATTGAAGGCAAGACCATAAAGGAATATTTCGGCATCGTGAGCGCGCAATCGAATCAGGTGTTGGACCGTACTCATGTAGCTCAGGGTGTAAGCGGGGCGTTAGACGAAGTGGCAAACAGGGCAAGTGAACTTGGTGCGGATGCAGTTGTTGGCATGCAGTTTGTGGGTCCAACCGCGCACTATTACGACACGATTCACATATACGGCACCGCCGTAAAATTCAAATAACTTTTTTACACTGGTAAATAAAATGCAAGGCAACATCGTAGAAATTATCGGCGCGGTGGTGGACGTTCAGTTTCCCCGCGAGAGCATCCCCAAAGTATATGATGCGCTAAAAGTATCAGAGCGCGGCTTGACCCTGGAAGTGCAGCAGCAGATGGGCGACGGCGTGGTGCGCTGCATCGCCATGGGCTCATCCGACGGCTTGAAGCGCGGCCTTGAAGTCGACAATACCGGCGCGCCGATTTCGGTGCCGGTCGGCGAAGGCACGTTGGGCCGTATTATGGATGTATTGGGCGAGCCCGTGGACGAGGCTGGCGCAGTTAAGGCGGAGAAGCGAATGCCGATTCACCGCCCGGCGCCGACCTATGAAGAACAAGCCGCCAGCCTCGAATTGCTGGAGACCGGCATCAAAGTCATCGACCTCATCATGCCCATCGCCAAAGGCGGCAAGATCGGGCTGTTCGGCGGCGCCGGCGTGGGCAAGACCGTGGCCCTGCTTGAACTCATCAACAACATCGCCACCGCGCACAGCGGCTTGTCGGTGTTCGCCGGCGTCGGCGAGCGCACCCGCGAAGGCAACGATTTCTACCACGAAATGACCGAAGCCGGCGTGCTGGATAAAGTGGCGATGGTGTACGGCCAGATGAACGAGCCGCCGGGAAACCGCCTGCGCGTCGCCCTCACCGGCTTGACTATGGCCGAATACTTCCGTGACGAGGGCCGCGACGTGCTGATGTTCATCGACAACATCTACCGCTACACGCTGGCCGGCACCGAAGTGTCGGCGCTGCTCGGGCGCATGCCGTCGGCGGTCGGCTATCAGCCGACCCTGGCCGACGAGATGGGCGCGCTGCAGGAACGCATCACCTCCACCAAGACCGGCTCCATCACTTCCTTTCAGGCGGTGTATGTGCCGGCGGACGACCTCACCGACCCGTCGCCGGCGACCACTTTCGCCCACCTTGACGCGACCCTGGTGTTGTCGCGGCAGATCGCCGAACTCGGCATCTATCCTGCGGTTGACCCGCTTGATTCGACCTCGCGCCAGCTGGACCCGCTGATCGTCGGCAACGAGCATTACGCCGCCGCGCGGGCGGTGCA
Organism: Candidatus Spongiihabitans sp.; assembly: GCF_965237845.1. Lineage (GTDB taxonomy): Bacteria > Pseudomonadota > Gammaproteobacteria > Arenicellales > Poriferihabitantaceae > Spongiihabitans. The sequence continues at coordinate 103,539 of NZ_OZ250154.1, forward strand.
GAGCATCCTGCAGCGTTACAAGGAACTGCAGGACATCATCGCCATTCTCGGCATGGACGAACTTTCCGAAGACGACAAACTTGCGGTCGGACGCGCTCGGCGCATGCAGCGCTTCCTGTCCCAGCCCTTCACCGTGGCCGAAACTTTCACTGGCACGCCGGGCAAATACGTCCCCCTCAAGGACACCATCGCGGCGTTTCAGGGCATCGCCAACGGCGACTATGACCACCTGCCGGAACAGGCTTTCTACATGGTCGGCGGCATCGAAGAAGCCATTGAGCGCGCCAAAGAACTGAGCTAGCCACCCGGCCCAAGGCAAACCATGTCCACCATTCAAGTCGAAATCGTCAGCGCCGAACAGGAAATCTGGTCCGGCGAGGGCACCATGGTATTTGCCCCGGGCGAAGTGGGCGAACTCGGCATCGCCCCCAAACACACGCCCCTGATCACCCGCCTCAAATCAGGCGATGTAAGGGTTCAGCAAGAAAACGGCGAAGAGCAATTCTTCTTCATCTCTGGCGGCATCCTTGAAGTGCAGCCGCACGTGGTCACCATCCTCTCCGACACCGCCATCCGCGCCGTCGACCTCGACCAAGCCGCCGCCGAAGAAGCCCAAAAACGCGCCGAAGAAGCCATGCGCGACCAAACCTCGGCGATGGAATACGCCCGGGCCAAAGCCGAACTGGCCAACGCCGTGGCGCAGTTGCGGGCGATTGAAAAACTGAGAAAACTGAAGAGCTAAGCTGCCCCCGTTTGTGCGGCGCCTGCTGGCGCATGGACTTTGACGCTGGCGGCAACTCAGGGATGGCGAAGTCCAATAATAACCGCCATGGCCAATTCCAAAGAAGCGCAGGCCAGAATAAAAATCAATAATCTGCTTGAAAGAGCGGGCTGGCGGTTTTTTGATGATGCAAAAGGGCCGGCCAACATCCAACTTGAGGCGAATGTAAAAATCGCCCAAAAAGACATTGATGCTTTTGGCGAGGATTTTGAAAGCACCGAGAAGGGTTACATTGATTTTCTGCTGCTGGATGAAAAAGGGTTCCCTTATGTCGTCCTGGAGGCCAAAAAAGAAGAAAAAAACCCGCTGGACGGCAAAGAGCAAGCGCGCCGCTATGCTCAATCACAAAATGCCCGCTTTGTTCTGCTGTCGAACGGCAATCTGCATTACTTTTGGGATTTGGAGCGCGGCAACCCGGAAGTCATCACCGAAATTCCAACCCAGGAGTCGCTGTCAAACCGCTTGGATTTTACGCCAAACAACAAACGCTTGGCGGAGGAGAAAGTTGCAGTCGATTATATCGCGCTGACGCAAAAGCCGGATTATAAGGACGACCCGCGCTATCAAAATGAAGCGACAAGAGGAAAATATATCCACGATGAAGGCTTGCGGATTCTGCGCCCATACCAACTTAAAGCCATTCAAGCGTTGCAGAAAAGCGCGGACAACGGCAACGACCGCTTTTTGCTTGAAATGGCGACCGGTACCGGAAAAACCCTTGTGGCCGGTGCGGCGATCAAACTATTCCTGCGCTCCGGCAATGCGAAAAGAGTGTTGTTTCTGGTGGATCGCCTGGAACTGGAAGAGCAGGCGCATAAGAATTTCTCCCACTATCTGAAAAAAGATTGCCATGCCGTGATCTACAAACATAATCGCGATGATTGGAAAAAGGCGGAGATTGTTATCTCAACGGTGCAAAGTTTCACTTCCCAGGACAAATACAAAAAACTGTTCTCGCCAACGGATTTTGAACTGGTGATTTCCGACGAGGCGCATCGCTCAATCAGCGGCAACAGCCGCGCCGTGTTTGAGTATTTTGTCGGCTACAAACTCGGGCTGACCGCAACGCCGAAAGATTATCTCAAAAACGTTGATTCGCAAAACCTGGCCGCCGAAGATCCACGGGCATGGGAGCGGCGGCAATTATTGGACACCTACACGACTTTCGGTTGCCCGAGCGGCGAGCCGACGTTTAGATATACTTTGCTGGATGGCGTGAAAGGTGGCTATCTAATTAATCCGGTCGCGGTTGATGCGAGAACTGACATTACCACCGAGTTGCTTTCGGAAAAGGGATACGCCGTAATGGTGGAGAATGAGGAAGGCGAGGAAATCGAAAAAAACTATTTCCATTTGGACTTTGAGAAAAAATTCTTTTCAGAGGCGACCAACCAAATATTTTGTCAAACGATTATCGAGAATGCTTTGCCCGACCCGATCAGCGGTGAAATCGGGAAAACGATTGTGTTTTGCATCAGCCAAAAGCACGCCGCCAAAATCACGCAAACCTTGAATCAAATGGCGTATCAACGCTGGCCGGACAAATACAATTCTGATTTTGCCGTGCAGATTACTTCGAATGTCCAGGATGCCCAGCAAATGGCGATCAATTTCGCCAACAATAATCTTAACGGACGCACAAAATTTCTGCCCGGCTACAAAACAAGCAAAACACGAATATGCGTTACCGTGGGCATGATGACCACCGGCTACGACTGCGAGGATATTATGAATCTTGCCTTGCTCCGACCGGTCTTTTCGCCGACTGACTTTGTGCAAATTAAAGGGAGAGGCACACGCAAATTCACCTTTGCGTATAAGGATGAAAACGGCGTAGCGAAAAAAGCGGACAAGGATAAATACAAGTTCTTCGACTTTTTCGCCAATTTTGAATACTTTGAGGAGAAGTTCAATTATGACGAAGTGCTTGTTATGCCGGTCAAGCCGAAAGGTGCGGGCGGTGGCGGCGATGACGACAAAGTGGCGTACGTTGATCAAATTGAAATTTTCGACCCCGACAAAATCAGGCTGTTAACCCAAACGTTAGTCGGCGTCGAGGGAATGAAAGTTGACCGAAAATTGTTTGAAAGAGCCAAAGAAAAAATCCAGCAAGACAAAGAAGTAAAGCAAGCCGTTGCTCAAGAGCAGTGGGAAAAGGCGATAAAAATCCTGCGCGAACGATACGAAAACCAGCCTGAACTCTATCTAACCCTGTATAAAATCCGTAAAAGCGAAAATCTCGACCGTCGCTTGACCTGGCGTGAGTTTCTGGAGCGCACCTTTGGCTTGATCGACGCATTCAAGTCAAAAAACGAAAAACTGGAAGAAGAAGTTGATAAGTTTATCTCCATCCATAAACCGGAGAGCCAGTATGTCCCGCATATTCGCAACTACTTGAAAGCATATGTTACGGATGAGCGCTTTCGTGAAATCATCAACTGCGGGAGTTTTGCCGAACTCAACGTGTATCCCGGGTTTTCCATGGGGGAATTCAAGGCGCTTGGCTATTGGCGGAAGACCGTGCCGGAATATGTGAAAGACTATGTTCCCTTGAATCAGTATATGTGATTCTGAAAAAAGCGACATGACAGCCGGGCCCGAAAAAACCGCGCCAACGATCCAGATTGAGCGTCACATCCTCCTTGTTCGCGGAGAAAAAGTCATGCTTGATGCTGATCTTGCGGCCCTTTATGGAGTGGAAACCAAGGTTCTGGTGCAGGCGGTGAAACGCAATATCGAGCGCTTCCCCGCTGATTTTATGTTTCAACTCAGCAAGGAGGAATTTGATCGTTTGCGGTCACAAACTGTGATCTCAAACCAAGCCCCGGCGGTTTTGAGGTCACAAATTGTGACCTCAAAACGGGGAGGGCGGCGCTATCCCCCATATGCCTTCACCGAACAGGGTGTCGCTATGCTGTCAAGCGTGTTGCGAAGCAAGCGCGCGGTGCAAGTCAATGTTGAAATTATGCGCGCCTTTGTGCGCCTGCGACAGATGCTGGCGTCCAATAAAAAACTGGCGCAGCAACTCAACGATCTGGAGCAGAAATATGACGCACAATTCAAGATGGTGTTTGAAGCCATCCGTGAACTTATGATACCGCCGGACAGCACAAAAAAGCGGCCCATCGGCTTTATCTGGAACGACAAGAAAAATAACCGATGATCAACCTATGTTAGACACCGAAACCAAGCGCAGCATTGATGCCGCCCGGAATATCCTGGTCGGCAAAGTCCCGGATCCAAAAGCGCAGGTGGAGCAGATTACCACCGCGTTGATTTATAAGTTTATGGACGACATGGACAAGGAATCCCAGGAACTTGGCGGCAAAGCCAGGTTTTTCGCCAAAGGCTTTGAGAAATACAGTTGGAGCAAACTCCTGGACCGGCGGCTTTCCGGGGCTGGGCGGCTTGATCTCTATAGGCAAGCCATTGCGAACATGTCCAAAAACCCGCATCTCCCCCAACTTTTCCGGGACATATTCAAGGGCGCGTTTTTGCCGTATAACGACCCCGAAACCCTTTCGCTGTTCTTGAAAGAAATCAACGGTTTCATCTACGACCACAGCGAAAATCTCGGCAACGCCTTTGAGTATTTGCTCTCGGTGCTCGGTAGCCAGGGCGATGCCGGGCAGTTCCGCACCCCGCGCCATATCATTGATTTCATCGTCGCCGTGGTGGATCCCGCCAAACACGAGACCGTCCTTGACCCGGCTTGCGGCACCGCCGGTTTCCTGATCTCCGCCTACAAGCATATTCTTAACAACAACACGGCAACCCCGCTTACGCCCGACGAGAAAACCAAATTGATGAGCAATGTCGTGGGCTACGACATTTCTCCCGATATGGTGAAGTTATCGCTGGTCAACATGTATCTGCACGGCTTCCCCGGCCCGCAAATTCACGAATACGACACGCTCACCAGCGAGAAACGCTGGGGCGAGCAGTTCGATGTGATAATCGCCAACCCGCCCTTTATGACACCCAAAGGCGGCATCCGGCCGCACAAGCGTTTCTCCGTTCAGGCCAGCCGTTCCGAAGTGCTTTTTGTGGATTACATTTTGGAACATCTCAGCCTTAATGGCCGCGCCGGCATCATTGTTCCCGAGGGAATTATTTTTCAGGCGTCAAATGCCTATAAGCAACTGCGGAAAATGTTGGTCGAAGACGGGTTGTTTGCGGTTGTCTCCCTGCCGCCCGGCGTATTCAATCCGTATTCGGGGGTGAAAACGAGCGTCTTGTTTTTTGATAATGAATTCGCCAAAAAGCGCGCCGAGATTTTGTTTTTGAAAGTAGAAAACGACGGCTTCGATCTCGGCGCGCAACGGCGGGAGATCGAGAAAAATGATCTGCCCGAAGCGCGGAAAGTGATTGCGGCGTGGAAGCGGGGGAAAAAGCGAGCGGGTGATATTGCGTTGTGGATAAAGAAAGCAAAAATAGCCGACAGCGGTGACTATAATTTGACCGGAGTACGGTATAGAGAAGTCGAAGTTTATAAAAACCAGAAGTGGCCGTTGGTGGAGTTGGGGGATATATGTGAGATTAAGAGGGGAACAACAATTACAAAGAAGCAAGCAGTGGTAGGTGACATTCCAGTTATTGCAGGGGGGCAACAGCCAGCTTATTATCACAACAAAGCAAATCGAAAATCTCCGGTTATTACAGTGAGTGGTTCTGGTGCATATGCTGGGTTTGTAAATTTCTTCAATCAACCGATTTATGCTTCCGATTGTTCTACCATTGAACCAAAAAATAATGGAGAAGTAGTAGATGTTCAATTTATTTACCGGATTTTGAAATCACGACAAGACGAAATTTATCAATTTCAACAAGGCGGTGGACAACCTCATGTTTATCCAAAAGACATTCAAAAAATTAAAATCCCGCTCCCGCCGCTTGAAGTGCAAAAAGAAATCGTGGAGCAGATTGAGATTAAGCAAAACGCCATCAACCACGCCAAGGAAATCATTAAAAACCTAGAGAGAGAAAGAGAGAGTATTTTGGCCAGGAGATTAGGAAATTAGAAAATATAGAGTGGGTGGAGTCGGGGAGTATATTAAATTATGAACAGCCGACAAAATATATCGTGAAATCCGTTGACTACAGCGATGAACACAAACCCCCGTTTTGACGGCTGGACAAACTTTTATTTTGGGATACACGGACGAAAAAGTTGGGATTTTCCCGGCAGAAAAACTGCCAGTAATAATATTTGACGACTTCACAACTGCAACAAAATTTGTTGATTTTTCTTTTAAGGTTAAATCTTCGGCAATGAAAATTTTAAGCATCAAAAATAAACGGGAATTTCATATAAAATTTGCCTTCTATGCAATGCAAGACATCAAATTTGACGCGAGTCGCCATAAACGATATTGGATTGCTGAATACTCTAAACTAAAAGTCCCGCTCCCACCGATTGAAGCCCAAAAACAACTTGTCTTTGAGGTGGAAAAAGAAGAAGAAATCATCACCGCCAACCGCCGCCTGATTGAGCTGATGGAGAAAAAAAATCAGTCAGGTTTTGGCGGAAATATAGGATGCGCACAAAAGCAATCGGCTCAAGGATTTACCGGCATCTCCTTGATGTATAAATCCTGCTTCGAAAACGGAATTTCCAGGCCCGCCTGGTTGAAGGCGTTGTATATAATGGTCAATAATTCATCGGTGGCCAGGCCGCGTTGGGAGGGGTGCTCAACCCAACACAGCAGTTCTAAATCCAGCCCGGAAGCACCCAGTTGACGTAGCCGAACCCGGGCTTCCGGATATGGGCAAACAAGGGGGTTGTCTTTGGCGAGGTCGAGCAAGATCGTTTTTGCTTGTGCAATATCCGACCCATATGCCACGCCAACCGGGATTCGGATACGGAATTTTTGATACGGACCGCCGGATTCATTGATGATCTTGGTGTTTCCCATAATCGCATTGGGGATGGTTAATTCCACATCATCGCGGGTCAGCATTCTGGTGCTGCGAATGCCGATATCGGTTATTGCTCCTCGTTCCCCGGTGTCAAGCACAACATAGTCGCCGATTTTGTAGGGCGCATCCGAGAGAATAAATATGCCGGCAATAAAATTCGACAAGGTATCTTTGGAGGCAAAGCCAATCGCGATTCCCAGCACGCCAGCTGAGGCCAGCCAGGCGGTCATATTGATGCCCCAGGTTTGAAAAGCGAAATAGATGGAAAAGCCGATGACCAGAAGCACCGCAAGATTCTCAAACAGCGGCAAAGACTGAGGGTGAATTATTTTGATTCGAGTTTGATTTTTGGCCGAGGCGCGCAACAGTAACTTCGATAAACGGATCGCAAACACCATCCAGATTAAAATATTTGCGGATTTCAAAATCGAAACCGCTACAGCATATAAAGTTTCAGGGAGATCCAGTATGGACAGTGCAATGATGAATCCAACCATTAAAACCGAATAAACAACCGGCGCGTGGATTATCAAAGCGATTTCGTTATCCAGGTTAAAACGGGCGAAACTGGCGATTTTGCTGCACAGTCGCTTAATCACCGCCGAGAGGGCATAGGCTAAAACGATGCAGAGAACAAAAACAATGACGGCCTGGACGTAAGGTTGCCCCTGAAAAGTCTCCAGCAGGAAGAAAACCTTATTTTGCAGAATTTCCATCTAAATCTTTTCTATACAACCGCGTCAGCAGGCTGGAGGTGTCGTAGCGGCTGCCGCCGGCGGCCTGCACTTGCGCGTAGTAGCCGTCGACGATTTCGCTGATGGGCAGTTCGGAGCCGTTGCGCGCGGCCTCTTCGAAGCACAGTTTGAGGTCTTTTCGCATCCAGTCCACCGCGAAACCGTGCTTGAAATGATCGGCGACCATGCTCTGCGCGCGGTTTTCCATTTGCCAGGATTGGGCCGCGCCTTTGGATATCACATCAAACACCAAGGTGGGGTCGAGGCCCGCATTTATGGCAAATGCCACCCCTTCGGACAAGCCCTGAACCAGTCCGGCGATACAAATCTGGTTGACCATTTTAGTCAGCTGCCCGGCCCCCGAGCCGCCCATTAATTTCACCGACTTGGCGTAGCAGTCGATCAATGGCTTGCTCCTTTCAAAAATTTCCGCATCGCCGCCGACCATGACCGTCAAAACACCATTTTCAGCCCCTGCCTGGCCACCGGAAACCGGCGCATCGAGGAAATGAAACCCAGTGCTTTTGGCTTTATCGCAGAGTTCCTGAGCGACATTCGCCGATGCGGTGGTGTGATCAATAAACACCGCATCAGGTTTCATGCTTTGAAAAGCGCCTTCGGCGCCGACGGTAACGCTACGCACATCATCATCATTGCCGACACAGGCAAACACAAAATCAGCTCCCTCGGCGGCCTCCGCCGGCGTGCTCGCCGAGGCGCCGGCATGGGCGCCGACGTGTTGGGCAACCCACTTTTTCGCTTTTGCCGTGGTGCGGTTATAGACGCAAACCTCATAACCATTGCTTGCGCCATGGCTGGCCAGATGCCCGGCCATGGGATAACCCATCACGCCGAGGCCAAGAAAAGAAACTTTCATATTATTCATTTATTTTCATATTATCATTTTATGTGCTCATTTGATGTGTTACGGAAACGCGCAATTCAGAGCGGTTTTATTCAACTTTGCGCATCATTACCAGCGCCAGCAGTAAAAACGCCATTACCGGGACGGTTGCGCCCAGCAACGGCGGCAGGCCATAAACCAAAACGATATAGCCAAAGCCTTTATTGGCGACATAAAATCCTATTCCAAGCATTATGCCGATGAATAAGCTCCGCCCCAGCGTGCCCGAGCGCAGGTTGGCAAATACGAATGGAATCGCCAGCATCACCATGACCGCGGTGGATACGGGCAACATGATTTTATTCCAGAATGCGAGTTCATATGGATCGGTTTGTTGTTGATTTTCGTTTAAGTGATTGATATAGCGGCTGAGCTGCATGAAGGATAGTTGATCGGGCTTGATCAGAAACACCGACAGAATTTGGGGGGTGACTTGGGAAGTCCATTTCGCCGTGTCTGTATTGATAATTTCAGCCCCCTTTTCAGCATCCACCCGGGTTTGTTTTACGTTTCCAAGCACCCAATGGTCGCCCTTGAAAGCGCCATAATCCGCAGCCAGCAGAGAGCGTAATTGGTGGTTGTCATCAATATCGAAAACTTTTATTCCCAGTAATGTTAAGTCAGGCAATACCTCTTTAATATTGACGAAAGTTTGGGCATCGCGCATCCACAATCCTAAGTTGGTTTGTTGCTTGATGCCTTGCTGCAATGCTTCGGCGCGGCCGCGCTGAGCCTTGGTTTCGGTATAGGGCGAGATTAATTCCCCAATCAAAATGGCGGCGATGACAAATACCCCACCCATTTTCAATGCCGCGGCCGTAATTTGAACCATGGATATGCCGCTTGAGCGCATCACAATAAGCTCCGAATCGTTGGCCAGCAGGGACAGCCCGATAATGGTTCCGAGCAAGGCGGCCATTGGAAACAGCTCGTAAATTGTGCGCGGAATAATCAGCGTTACATAGGATATTGCCTCCGTTAGATTGTAATTGCCCTGACCAAGGCTGCCAAGTTGGTCGATGAAATTCACAAACGTAAACAGCCCAATTAACACCAGCATGGTGATCAACGTATACTGCAGAATTATCCGCCCAAGATAGCGGTCGAGAATTCGCGTCACCACGGCAGTCCCGGAATCAATCTCAAATTATCACAACGCCGCCGAAAAAAATAAACGGCCAGGCAAAGGAACGCAAGATGGACAATCCACAAAGAAAAATGTGGGTTGACCAGGCCCCTGCGAATCAAAGCCACGACCAGCCCCAGCACATTGGAATAAGCAAAGTAAACCAGCAACGCAGCCAGCATTCCTGGAAACCGATTTTTTCGATAAGCGATAGATGAAAAAGACAACGCGAAGAGCATTAGTATTGGCAGCATTATAATTTTTGATATTCGCCAATGAAGCTCGCCGATTGCGGTTTTATTGCGGTCGCCGAGCAATTTTAGTGTGGGTTTGGCTTTTGCCGGAAGGGCAGGCGCCCCGGCCGCTCGTTGTTTCAGCCGCACCGCATAGGTTTCAAAATTAACCACAGCATATTGCGGGGAGCCCGCGCGGCCGCGGTATTTGGATCCATTTTTCAATACCAGGAAGTCGTCGTTGCTGCTGTTGTCATTAGTGCCGCGATCCACGGTTTTATAACCACTGGCCGCCAGCACCACACTATCTTCCTGGTCACCGAGGCTGTACACAAAAATCTCCTGAAAGGTGTCTGTTGCGCGGTCATAAGTTTCGACAAAATAAACCCCGGTTGCCCCTCGGGTTTCAGTGAACACCCCGGGGATAATACCGGCGCCATCAGAACGGTTTCGATACTCATGTTGAATTGATCGGAAAACTTCCGCGGCCAAAGGAGAAATGTATAGAGAAAACGCAGCAACCATAGTGCCAACGATGACAAACAATATCATTATCGGTCTGATGAATTGTTTCATCCCAATACCACACGCACTGATAACGGTGAGTTCGTTGTCGCGAATCCATCGCCCCATGACCAGCAGAATTGAGATATAAATCACCAATGGGACAATAATATCCAGATAGCCCAGCATTTTTAATGTCAATAACAAGAACACGCTATTGATGGGGATGTCCCCTTGCGCGGCCTGGCTTAAAAATCCGACCAGCCGGGTGACCAGGAAAATGGAAAAAAGAATCGCCGTCACAGCCGCACAGGTTTGCAACACTTCACGGACAAAGGCGCGATGGATTATCATCAAGGTCAGTGGTAGGTTTCGGGAACGGTCATTGTTAAAATAAAGGCTAACTAAAGAAAGCGGGCTATCGGGTTCACATTAAAAACAAGGCGATTAAAATAAGGCATATTAAAATAGCCAAGCGCGATTGATTTGTTCTAATATAACAGGGGAATAGAATTGCCCGCGTATTTCGTCGCCCGGCTATTCGGCCCGGCTACTCGCATGATTAGACAACTAATTTAACGTATACCTCAACAGAGAGAATTAACATGGATTTCTCAGCAAAATCACTTCATTTGGCAATTAATTTGGTCAAACAAACTTCACCTTGTCTGGTGGTCGGTGTATTCCAGGGGGCAAAGCCAATACTAACAGAAACCGGCAAAATTCTAGATACGGCGACCAATAAACAAATAAGCGGTTTGCTCGCTCACGGGGATTTGCGCGGTGACGTTGGTTCGACATTGATGCTTTATAACCCTGCTGGCATCAAAGCCAAAAGAATACTGTTATTGGGTTTGGGGAAAAAACGCGACCTGTCCGATGCTTCATTTCGCCGTGCCGTGAGTTGCGCTGCAAAGTGTCTGAACGAGTGTAATATTCGAGCGGCGGATTTTACCTTGCTTGACGCATTTAGCGCGTCATTGAAGATCACTCGTCAGGCACGCAATATTGTGGAAGCAATTGAACAATCCCTGTATCGTTATGACCAAACAAAAAGCGGAAGAAAAAAGCCCAGATTCTTGAAAAGAGTATCCTTGATGACGGCGAGGAATCAACTGGCGAATACCAGATTGGGCATAAAACAAGGCCAGGCCATCGCTAACGGCGTTAGTTACGCGAAGACCATTTCCAATTTGCCCGGTAATATTTGCACTCCCAGCTACCTGGCCAGGCAAGCAAAGGAATTGCAAAAAACCCATGACATCAAAACCACGATACTCAATGAAGCCGAGATGAAGCACAAGAAAATGGATTCATTGCTATCGGTATCGCGCGGTAGCCGTGAACCGGCCAAGCTGATTGTCATGCAATACAAGGGCGCAAAGCGCGGTGAAAATCCGGTTGTGTTGGTGGGGAAAGGGCTTACTTTCGATGCCGGCGGGATTTCGATCAAGCCCGCTACAGCTATGGATGAAATGAAATACGACATGTGTGGCGGCGCCAGCGTGTTCGGTGCGATGCGTGCCGTTGCGGAAATGCAGCTCGAAATTAATCTGGTCGGCATCGTGCCGAGCAGCGAAAACCTGCCGGACGGGGCGGCCAATAAACCAGGGGATATCGTAACCAGCATGGCCGGGAAAACCATAGAAATACTGAACACCGATGCCGAAGGCAGGCTTATTCTATGCGATGCGCTGACTTACGCTGAACGATTCAAGCCGGCCGCGGTAGTCGATATTGCAACATTGACCAGCGCCTGCATAATCGCACTCGGCCACCATGCGAGCGGGCTGTTCAGCAATGACGACAAATTAGCCAAGCAACTGCTGGCGGCGGGTGAAGCGTCTGGAGATCGTGTCTGGCAACTGCCGCTGTGGGATGACTACACCAAGCAGCTAAAAAGCAACTTTGCGGACCTTGCCAATATCGGCGGACGCGGCGCCGGGGCAGTGACCGCAGCGTGTTTTCTTAAACAGTTCACCGAAAATTATAAATGGGCTCATCTGGATGTCGCGGGAACCGCATGGAAATCCAGCGGACCAAAAGGCGCGACCGGACGCCCGGTTGCGTTGTTGGTTGAATTTATTATGAATCGTGTCTGAAAGAATCGGATTGACGACAGCCGGCCAAGCATCTTGAGCCAGCAAGTTGATTTTTATTTGCTGGGAAATGTCGACCAGACCGGCAAGTTCAAGTATGCCTGCCGAATAGTCCAGAAAGCGTTTAAGCAGGGCTTGAAAGTTTTCGTGCAAACTGAAAATAGCGAACAGTGCCAGCATCTGGATACGATGCTCTGGACTTTTTCCCAAGGCAGTTTTGTGCCCCATGCTGTGGTAAACGAGGACCCTGAAAACTGGGAAAATTTCCCCGTGCAACTTGGCAGCATCGCCCCGGCTGGCGAACCAGCGCATTTGTTAATTAGCCTGACTGCCGATCCACCCAACCCGCATACGCCGTTCAACCGCATTGTTGATTTAATAACCGATGATCCCGCAGAAAAACAAGCGGGTCGAAACCGATTCCGTTATTACCGGGAACAAGGTATTGAGCCTAAGACCCATTTAATTGCGTAAAGCTGAGCAAGCGGCCGTTAATGAAGTAACAGTGCGCCTGTTTATGAGCGCCTGTGTTGGATTATTGAAATAAGGCGGTTTCTTAAAATGATTTCTTAGGAGGATTTCTTCGGTCGTTGGTTTATAATTCCTCGGTTTCCTAACCATCGGTTTCTACACGCTTGCAAACATAACAACGACAGCAATCATTTTATGAAATATGCCGCAGAATTATCCGGTCAACTATCTTAAAGCGATTCTCAATTCCAGAGTTTATGAGGCGGTGAAAGAGACTCCTCTGGAGTTGGCGGGGCTATTGTCTGATCGCCTGGGAAGCAATATCTGGCTGAAGCGCGAAGATACCCCGCCAATTTTTTGCTACAAGATTCGCGGTGCGTATAATAAAATGGTCAGTTTGACTGCGGGCGAATTGAAGCGCGGCGTGGTTGCGGCATCGGCCGGGAATCATGCTCAGGGCGTTGCCATGAGCGCAAGGCAGCTAGGTTGCGAAGCCCTGATCGTGATGCCTGTTACGACGCCTTCAATCAAGATCGAAGCAGTTCGTCGCTGGGGCGCGAAACTTAAACTAATAGGGGACAGCTATGATGAGGCTTTTGAGTACGCGCAAACCGTTTGCAGAAAACAGAAACGAAAATTTATTAGCGCATTTGACGACCCCTTGATAATTGCCGGTCAGGGAACCGTCGGTCTTGAAATCATCAAGCAAAGTTCTGGGCCGTTGGATGCGGTATTTGTTCCAGTCGGCGGCGGCGGCTTGATATCCGGTATTGCCGTTTACATTAAGCAATTGCGACCGGAGGTTAAAGTCATCGGGGTTGAGCCGTTTGAATCGGATGCGCTGTATCAGTCGTTGAAAGCGGGCAAACGAATCAAGCTAAACAGGGTGGGTATTTTTGCTGATGGGGTTGCGGTTAAACAAATAGGCAAAGAGAATTTCAAAATTTGCCGTGATTTCGTTGATGACGTTGTCAGAGTTAGCACGGATGAAATTTGCGCGGCGATCAAAGATATTTGTGAAGACACTCGCACCATTGTAGAGCCGGCCGGTGCGCTGGGTATCGCGGGCATCAAGCGGTGGTTGAAGGACAATGAGGGGAAAGGCCCAATCAAAAACCAGGGCAAAAACCAGGTCAAAGGACGGCGGCGTAAAAACAGGAATTTGGTGGCCATTGCTTCGGGCGCTAATATGAATTTTGATCGGTTGCGGCATGTTTCCGAGCGCGCCGAGGTCGGGGAGAAACGCGAGGCGATTCTCGCCGTGACCATCCCGGAGAACCGCGGCAGTTTCCGGCGATTTTATCGAACTCTGGGACGCCGCAACATTTCCGAATTCAACTATCGATACGCCAGCGATGCGGAGGCGCATATTTTTGTTGGGGTGCAGATCAAGCACCGTGACGAAATTGATGAATTGATAAAAAAGCTGGCGGCAAAAGGCATTGCCAGCCTTGATTTAACCGAAAATGAATTGGCGAAAATACATGCGCGCTATATGGTTGGCGGGCGGGTGCCTGAAATTACCAATGAGCGTATATTTAGTTTCGAGTTTCCGGAACGCCCCGGGGCGCTGGGAAAGTTTTTGGATCAAATCGGAACAACCTGGAATATCACGTTATTTCATTACCGCAACCACGGTTCGGATTTTGGGCGGGTGCTATGCGGTATTCAAGTGCCCAGCCAAAGTCGCAGGGAATTTAATAATTTCCTGCGGCAACTGGGTTACGCCTACCGCGAAGAAACGAATAATCCGGCATACACATTATTTTTACGATGAGCGCCGATAACAAGGGTGACTGAAATAGATATCAGCGCAAAAGTCGAGCTAGGCGGAATTTATAATATTCCCGGGGAAGGTTTTGTGGTGGAACTGCAAATGTCCGACACCACCTATTTGTTCGATAAACAGGGCTTGCAACACCGGATTATTGAGAAAAAACAAAAAGGCTACGATGCGGCAGTCGAAGAAACGGCATTGGCGCAAATCAATAATTTCGGACCGGTATTTGACATATGGTAGGCCGCCATAAGGCGGTGGCTGAGCGCAAACTTGAGTGGCGCGTCACCAGTCAAATTGGCGCTCATGGTGACGCGCGAGTTGACGCGCCAAATCAATCTATTAGTGATAATCAAATTCACTTGTGGTGGATCGATGTTCAAAAATTGCTTGATTCTGAACTTGATTCCGCGGCGCGCGCCCAATATAGACAACTGCTTGCTGAACCTGAAATTACGTGTGCGAAAAGAATAATTAATGATGTCCGCCGGCAACGCTACCTTGGCGGCCGGGCAGGACTGCGAATTTTGTTATCAGGTTATACCGGAATTGTGAATGCTGAACTTGAATTTGGTTATGGAAACAGGGGCAAGCCGAAACTATTGAATGCGGTCAAGCCCGGGAAACTGGAATTTAATTACACCTTGTCCAGCCGATTTGCGTTGTATGCATTTTCATTGAATAGAGCGTTGGGTATTGATCTTGAAGTTTTTCCGCGGACTGTCGCCGCTGGCCAGCTGGCAAAGCGAATATTAACCGACCTTGAACAAGCCCACTGGCGCACGCTTCAAAAAGAACAACAGAACGAAGCCATGTTGGCGTGTTGGACCAGAAAAGAGGCTTACGGCAAGGTGCTTGGCGTCGGGATTAGGTATGCTATGAACCGGGTAAATTTGTTTACTGGTTTGCATCAAGATCGATGGCGCACGAAAGTATCCGGGTTATTCGCCAAGGAAACCAGTGGAGAAACCATCGGCGAAATTCATGAGGTATCTGGGGTTCAACTTGGATTGCCTGTTGCCGGCGTCGCATCACTGATGTATTCGGAAACCGCTGATGAATTTACCGCCGATGAATGTAATAGCGTAGTGGCACAGGGCGTTTCCATGAATATAGAGCCTGAACTACGTGCCTTTCGATTGCAGGTGTAACTTTGGGCAAAAGCATAATGAAATTTGTTGATTTAGACGCGCAATTTAACCTTGTGGAAAAGGAAATCAGGGAAGCCATAGATCGGGTATTGGTGCATAAGCAATTTATTTTGGGCCCCGAAGTTGGCGTGTTTGAACAAGAATTAAAAGCGTATTGCGGGGTAAAACATGTCATCAGCGCGGCCAGCGGCACCGATGCGCTGTTGATGGCGTTGATGGCATATGGCGTTGGTCCGGGTGATGGGATTATCGCGCCATCCTTTACCTTTGTTGCGACCGCCGAAGTTATTCAATTACTTGGCGCGACTACGGTATTTGTGGACGTTGATGAAGCCACATTTAATATGGATGTTGCGCGACTGGAAGAAACCATCCAAACCGTCAAGGGCGACCGCAAACTGAATCTTAAGGGCATCATTGCGGTGGATTTGTTTGGGCTTCCAGCCGACCACGATATCATTCAGGCCATTGCCGACCAGCATGGACTTTTTGTTGTGAGTGATGCGGCGCAGAGTTTTGGCGCTGAATATAAAAATAAAAAAGCAGGCGTGTTTGGAAATATTGCCACCACCAGTTTTTTCCCGTCCAAGCCGCTGGGATGTTACGGCGACGGCGGCGCTGTATTTACCGATAATCAGGAACTAGCGGACATAGTGGAGTCCATTCGATTTCACGGCAAGGGTCATGGGAAAAACGGGCAATATGAAAATACTCGCATCGGTATTACCGGACGTCTCGATACGTTGCAAGCCGCTATCCTGAGTTGTAAATTGAAAATATTCAATCAAGAACTCGATAAACGCCAGGTAATCGCGGATATCTATCGCCGCGAACTGAATGATGTCGTGATTACGCCGACCATACCGCCAGGATATAAAAGCTCGTGGTCGGTTTATACCATTCGCTCGGCCAAGCGCGACAACATCAGGCGGCATTTCAATAAAAACGGCATTCCATCAGCCGTGTATTATCCTTCCCCGTTGCACCGCCAACCGGCATTTAAGAATGCGCTTGGCGGCGGTCAAATGATGCCGGTGACGGATAGGCTGGCAGACGAAGTACTGAGCCTGCCGATACACCCCTATCTGCAACCCGACGACCAAATGAAGATAATTGCTGCTGTAAAAACGGCTGTTGGCTAGGCTGGAAAACGCCCGGAAATTGGATGAGGATTGGGCAAGAGAACCAATCCGCTTAACCCTTCTCCCAGTTTTTCTCATTCATGCACTTGGTGAATTTCTCTTGTTGCATTTGCTCTTCGGCGGTGGCGGATTTACTGCCAGAAAACAACCCGCCAAACGCGCCGAGGTAGCCGTAATCATCATCGATTACTGAAAGCGTATCTCCTGCGCTACTGAGCGCATCGCCAACCAACGCAGCGTTTTGCTTAATTTCCACGATGCGTTGCTGGTCTTCCTCGGTTAGTTGCTCCGAGCGTTGCAGGCATATAGCCGAGTCTATATCCCAGTCTGCATGCTCGGTGGAATTCGCCCAGCCTTTCTGCTGGTAAGCCGCGCCGCTCGCGCAACCGGCAAGCAATGCTACCAGCATGGTTATGGTTATGCTTTGTGTAATGTTTTTCATTTTAATTTGCTCTGTTTGATTTAGATGTATGACCATTGACGGCTTCAAAAGAAACCGGCAATTGCGCGAATCATTTTTATGGCAAAGTCTTGTTCCACATCTTCAAACACCACAAGTTTGCCTTTTGCTTTGCCGACCACGCGGGTGCGGTGGCGTTTCCAAGTAGATTCTTCAGTGAAACTTTCAGTTTCGGTGGAGCTGATGTTTTGTGAGCCGCTCACCGAAGTATCCGCGACATTGTCGCCGGTGCTAGAATTTTGCGACTTGAGGATGTTAGTCTCGCCGCTTCGGGTGACGGTGCCTTTGGTGCGCTCGCGCACTTCCACATCCATGATCAGGGAAAAATACTTGGTTGCTTGTTGCGCTAACAACAGATCTTTTTTGCGCGAACCCGACAAGCCCTTGAGTGCTCCGCCGAGAATGCCACCGCCGACCGCGCCGGCGAGCGTGTTATCAATGTTACCGAGCACCGAGCCAGCCACGCCACCGACAACGGTGCCAATAACGACCGATTTCACGATGCCGCCCAGATCTTGACCGTATTGTGTTTCATCGAGTTGGGCGATTTCCGCGGCCGATATTTCATCCGCCAGCAGGATATTCACTTGTAGGGCGTAACTTGCGGTTTTGGCGTTAGTCACTACCGTAAAGCCGCGCTTACCCAGTTCTTGCGTGACCAAATCGCGCATGGAAATGCCGGCCCAGGCACGTCCCGAAGTATCGCCGACGCGCAGATAAACTTCGTTGTTCCCTTCCGGTGGATCGAGGAAAATACTCCTTTCCGTTTTCACACGGATATATTCCACCGAAGCGGTTTGAGGGACGCCAAGATCGCTGGGTCTAACTTGAACGCCGGTTTCGGTTTGCTGGGATTTAGCGGCTTCCGACCACTGTGGCGGGCTACTCGCACACCCCGTAATGGTGAGGCAAAAAGCCACCAATATTAGTTTTACTGACTTCAAAGATTGCATTGGTTTACTCCCCCGACGCTATTGTTTATGGGCTAAAAAAGAAAACAAGCACAAGTATAACCGGCCATCGCCACCTTACTAAGATACGCTGCCCGGTTTGTTGCTCGGAAAATGACGATTAAAACGAAAATAACAAACCGATGTTCCACGCCTCGAACTTAGAGCCTACGCGGCCCAACGTATGACGAGTGCCATCATCTTCAATCACAATAAAATCAAAATCATCACCTACATAGGCTTCATATAAACTTTGGATGGTTAAACTATCCGAAATATGAAACGCCATGCCAGCACCATATTTGTACCCCAACGAGGTTTCTGTGCCGATAGTTTCTGTAGTGCAACCTTGAGTACACTTACCACTTCCGTTTGCTTCGCTGACATCGCCTTTGATTGAAACGTCGGCAGCAACAATACTTAGACCAGCCATGATGAACGGATGCCACCGCTCAGTGATGCTATAGTAGAAGACTTTGAGTGCATCTAATCGGACGGTTTCTGTATAATTCATTTGTCCCCTGAAATTCACTTGCCCTGTGTCCGCTAGTACAAGGCCGTTATAGCTTTCGTCAACATTTGACGCACGTACGACAGACCGGTAACCAGACGCAAAACCGGTGCTACGTGGAATCTCTTGCGACACGAATGCGACTCCCTTGGATTCCAACGGCTCGCTTGGGGTCCCCCCGTCAAGAAACTTAAAGCCGCTAACTGATGTTTCATTGGCGTATTCAATGCCAAACAAAAAAACGTTATCTTGGGCAACTGTTGCAGTAGCAAAACCAGCGAGCAAAAGTGCGGTTAAAGCCACACTGTAGGCAAAACAGTGATTTGATTTGTTCATGAATTTATCCTCGTAAACTGTAAATATCCTAAAATGGGATATTTACAGAAGATATTCCATATTAGGATATTTGTCAAGCGGCAATATCCGTTATGGTTAATCGTCCCTGGGGGAGTCAACAGATAGCGTTTCGTCGGGTGCTTCGGCAGGCACGCAAGTGCGCCGGGCTGACACAGGCGGAGTTGTCAAAAAAGTTAGCGAAACCCCAAAGTTATGTATCAAAATATGAAACAGGGGAACGGCGGCTGGACTATCTTGAAGTCAAGGAAATATGTTCTCGTTGCAAGATGACTATCGCCGAATTTGATGGTTTCCTGAGCCAGTCGATAATCAACGAATCCGGTTGACCGAGTGCGTGACAGAGACGGTGACGCGCTCAAAAATTCTGGTTACGTTTGCGCGCCATTGTGTGAACAGCGGGTTTTGTTGGTTTTCTGGATTCCCGCATGTCCGTGAATGATGGTGTGCGCGTTGTTAACGATGATGACCGTCGCCAGCCTTGGTACTCACGGGGTTTAACTCATTTAACTCAAAGGTATTATTAGTTTTTTGTTGACCCGGATTGCTTGCTCCCGGCTTCTTTGAAACAAAATTTTTGAATTGATTTTCCTGTCGATCACTTCTTTTTGGCGGTTTTCTTTTTTCCCGCTTTCTTTTTTCCTTGAGGCGGTTTGGCATTTTTAAGCAGTTCTTTGCAATCTTCAAGGGATAGTGTTTTTGGTTCTGCCACGGCTTTGGGGATTCTAGCGTTTTTCT
This sequence comes from Candidatus Spongiihabitans sp., assembly GCF_965237845.1. GTDB lineage: Bacteria > Pseudomonadota > Gammaproteobacteria > Arenicellales > Poriferihabitantaceae > Spongiihabitans. The sequence continues at coordinate 123,393 of NZ_OZ250154.1, forward strand.
CGCCGTCGGTGATGTAAGGACCATAGCGACCATTCAATACTTGAATACCAGCGTCTTCAAAATCCAGAATCAGGCGGTTGGCATCCTTTTCCTTTTTCTCGGCGACAAGTTGCAGTGCGGTTTCTTTTTCCACCGTATAGGGGTCGTGCTTGCCCAGCGACACAAATTTGTCGCCGTATTTGATGTAGGGCCCGAAACGCCCAATCGCCACGGTAAGCGGTTCACCATCCGTGGTTTGGCCTAGGGTTCTTGGCAGCTTGAATAGCTCAAGCGCCTGCTCGAACGTAATAGCGTCCAGCTTTTGGCCTGGCCGGAGGCTGGCAAAAGTGGGTTTGTCTTCATCATCCCGAGTTCCAATCTGCGCGTAAGGGCCATAGCGTCCCATGCGCACGGACAATGGCTTTCCTGATTTGGGATCGGTCCCCAAAACGCGTGATTGAATAACGGCATCACGGCTGACACTTTCCTCTTTTTCCTCTACCAGTTTGGAAAATGCCGTCCAGAATTCCTGCATTAACGGCAGCCGCTGTTTTTCCCCTCGAGAAATCCCGTCCAGAGCATCTTCCATTTTCGCGGTAAATTCATAATCCACATATTGCGTAAAGTGGCTGGATAAAAACCGATTGACTATTTTTCCAATCTCAGTGGGTTCAAAGCGCCGACTTTCCAGGGTAACGTACTCACGGTTTTGCAAGGTGCTGATAATCGAAGCATATGTAGAGGGCCTTCCAATTCCATAGGCTTCCAGTGTTTTCACCAACGAGGCTTCGTTATAACGCGGCGGTGGTTCGGTAAAATGTTGTTCGGGCCTGATTTTTACCAGATCGATACTCATGCCTGGTTTCATGGCAGGCAAGATTATCTCTTTTTCGCGCTTGTCCGGTTTGTCATCCCGCCCCTCCAGATACACGGACATAAATCCCGCAATACGAATGGTGGAACCGGATGATCGAAAGACGCCGATGCTGCCGGCAGTCAAATCAACCGACACCATGTCAATAGTGGCATGAATCATCTGACAAGCCACGGTGCGTTTCCAAATGAGATCGTACAGTCGATATTGATCTTCACTCAATTGAGACTTGAGAGCCTTTGGTATTCGTTTTGCGGAAGTAGGCCTTATTGCTTCGTGGGCTTCCTGGGCATTTTTTGATTTGTTTTTAAACACCCTGGGTTGGCCGGGCAGGTTGTCCACGCCATACTTGGAGGCGATCAATGCCCTGATTTCAGCAACAGCCTCTGTGGCCAGCGCCACGGAATCAGTACGCATATAGGAAATCAGGCCGTCCGCGCCGCCTTCAATTTCGATGCCCTCGTATAATTGCTGGGCGGTTTGCATGGTTCGTCTCGCGCTAAACCCAAGTTTTCGTGACGCCTCTTGCTGTAATGTTGACGTAATAAACGGCGGCGCGGGGTTTCGCTTGCGCTCTTTCTTTTCAATTTTAGCGACTATTAATTTCCCTTGCGCCGCTTCGTTCAATGCCGTTTCGGCGGCCTTGGCCGTTGCGCCATCGGCAATTGAAAATTGTTTTAATTTTTCATCTTTGTACTGGGTTAACTTACCGGTAAAATTTTGCCCGCCGGTGTTCAAATCCGCTTCAATGGTCCAATATTCCCGGCTGATAAATTTATCTATTTCTGCTTCGCGCTCACAAATCATCCGCAATGCCGGGCTTTGGACGCGGCCAGCCGATAGTCCCTGGCGAATTTTTTTCCATAACAGCGGCGATAAATTAAACCCGACCAAATAATCGAGTGCTCGACGTGCTTGCTGAGCTTCGATCAGGTTAGCCGAAATTTCTCTCGGGTTGTTAACCGCTTTTTGTATTGCGGACTTGGTGAATTCATAAAACTCCACCCGATATACCGGTGTGTTGCCAATGGCGTTTCGTTCCTTGAGGAGTTCGTACAGATGCCAGGAAATTGCTTCGCCTTCGCGGTCCGGGTCGGTCGCGAGGTACAACGAATCGGCTTTTTTCATTTCCCTGGCAATCAAGTCCACGTGCTTTTTATTGCGCTCAATAATTTCGTAGTGCATTTCGAAATTGTTGTCTGGATCTACCGCGCCTTTTTTCGGTCGCAGGTCGCGGACATGGCCATAAGATGATAAGGCTTTGAAATTATCGCCAAGATACTTTGACATGGAGCGCGCTTTCGCCGGCGATTCAACAATGATGAGGTGTTTGCCCATTTTTCCTTAATAGCGGTTATTTATATGGATGTAATGTATGCCGATTTTGCAGGAGCAAAAATCGGTTATTTACATGGATGCAATGGCAGATATTTGCTCCTGCAATAACTGCACTCCCGCCATCCCTGGCGGTCGTATGCCGCGGGCGCAGGATGCGCAGGAGTGGCGATATTGTGGAAATCTTTGTCGGCGAAGCATGGCGGCACGTTGACGAGCGGTTATAAGAGAGACAATTGTACGCTGCAACGCAGTGCAATTTTGTATCATGTTTAATGAATACAGGTATGCAATCCATCCAGGACCAAGGTCTCGGTCAATTCAGTAACGCCATCACCATCGGTGTAGTTGCTCAGCACCATCAGGATGACCCACTTTAAATGCGCAAGTTCGATACTATCAGCCCCTAAAGCCATTAATTGATCAATTACCATTTCTCTGGATATTCCGTCCAGGATGCCACATTGTTCAAGGGTCAGTAACAAGCCACGCGCTTCAACGCCGAGTTGTCTCAGTTCTCCAGTAGAATAATGCCTAATCGCGCCTTGATGGATGCTGGCCAAGCATGAATTGCGGTCGCACTGCGCGGTCAAATTTTCCAGCCAGTCGAAAGCGCTGTCAATCATTGCCTGATCGAAACCCGCCTGGCTCAATTCCAGAAGCAAGGTCTCATGGTCTGGCTCAAACTCATCGTTATCAAACATATAGTTCTCAAATAAATAGATGAGAACATCAAGCACATTTTCTTTCATTTCATCACCTCAAAAAACAGGAACGCGGCGCGCCTTCTTTGTGTCGTCCAGCAGCGTAATGATTATGCCTTTGTCGCAGTATTTTTTCATTGCAATATAAACTGTTATTTAATGGCGTCGCATTGTGCGAATCTTCTTGACGGCCTGCTTGACAATGGCCTGCTGCATAACGACAAACTAAGGCAAGCGTTGATAACCTCCGTTCATCTCAGCGATTAACCCCCGCAATTCTAAATCAATGAGAATGGATGAAACTTGCTCGGTCGTCAATCCACTAAGCGCAATTATTTGGTCTATTGAGATTGGCGCGTAGTCTATCAGGTTATAAAGCGGATGTTCGGCCGGATGTTCAGAATGACTCTGCGGTGACTCGGCGCTGATTTGAGAAACCGGGGTCGCCTGGTTAAAGAAGTGGCCAATTTCATCAGTGATGTCCTGCACTGACTCAACAAGCTTTGCGCCCAGGCGGATTAAATGGTGACAGCCGTGACTGGTCGGAAGGTGAATTGAGCCAGGGATGGCAAATACTTCCCGCCCTTGTTCCGCGGCGAGTCTCGCGGTTATCAAACTGCCGCTGCGTATCCCGGCTTCGGCTACCAAGGTGCCCATAGATAAGCCGCTGATGATGCGATTTCGTTGTGGAAAGTGCGCCCGATGGGGCGGTGTGCCCGGCGCAAATTCGGTCACGATCAGCCCTTTTTCTGAAATTTCCCGATAAAGTTCTCGATGGGTGGCCGGATAGACCCGGTCGATTCCGGTGCCCATAACCGCAATGGTTGCGTTGTTTACCGACAGGCTGCCGCTATGAGCGCAGCTGTCGATGCCGGCCGCCATACCGCTGGTTATGGTAAAACCCATTGCCGTTAATTCTGCGGCAAACGCTTGCGTGGTTTTCTTGCCGCTTGGACTGGGGTTGCGGCTTCCAACGATGGCGATTTGGGGTTGTTTGAGTAAATTTATATTTCCCTTGACGAAAAGCCCCAGAGGGGGGCTTGGAATTTCATTGAGCAAATCTGAAAATTTCGGGTCGTCAAATCCGATGAATTGGCTGCCAATGGATTCGAGCAACTCCAGATCATTTTGCGGCAAATTCTCATTGGCCGTTAATACAGCGTTAATGCCAGCTTCAGAGAGGATGCCAGAGTCGCTCAAACAAGGTTGGTCGGCCGCAAAAATATCGACCGGGCAGCCAAAGAAATTTACTAATGCCCTTTTTTGAGCGAGTGATACAGATCTTAAATAGTGAAGTTTTAGCCAATCCTTTAGCATGTTTTTGCTCTTGAAGATTTATTATCGAATTCTTATTATTCCATATTTATCGATGAAGATGCATAACTTTTCTACGGCAATTCGCAATTGTCCTTTATACCCTATGGTTTGGGTACCAACACCAATCGCCGGAACGAATTTTATTGCCGATGCTAATTTAGGGAATTATACATCCACTACCAAACCTTCGGATTTACTTGTAAACTCGGCGTTCGCCTTTTAAAGACCAATGCCTGTTTTACTTGCCATGACTGAAAGAATTGCCCGAGTCACCCGCAACACCAAAGAAACCCGGATTGATATCACTATCAATCTGGATGGCGTGGGAAAAGCGGATTTTGATACTGGAATCCCGTTTCTGGAGCATATGCTTGAGCAAATTGCCAAGCACGGCGTTATCGATATTAAAATTAAGGCGACCGGCGACTTGCACATCGATGATCACCACACGGTGGAGGATATCGGGATTACTCTCGGTCAGGCGATTAGCAAGGCATTAGGGGACAAAAAAAGCATTCGTCGTTATGGACATGCTTATGTGCCATTGGACGAGGCGCTCAGTCGGGTGGTAATAGATTTCTCAGGCAGACCGCTATTGGTAAGCCATGTGAAATACCCGGACAGAAACATTGGAAAATTTTCGACTGGACTGATTCATGAATTTTTCCAGGGATTTGCCAATCATGCGCTGGCGACATTGCACCTGGATTGTTTTCGCGGAGAAAATTCCCACCATGTCGCCGAGACTTTATTCAAGGCTTTTGGCAGAGCGTTGCGGATGGCCGTTGAACTGGATGCGCGGGTAAGCGGTGTTCCGTCCACCAAAGGCCTGCTGTAAAAGGGCCTGCTGTAAATTTCGTGCATAAATTTATTTCGAGGTTAGGTTCAGCGCGGAAAATTTGCCATGTCATTCACCAAGCCATTACCGGGCCAGTGGTCGGGCCATTTGGTGGTTGAACCCGCGAATTAGCATGACCAGGATAGTCATTGCCGACTTGGGAACGGGCAATCTGCGCTCGGTCAGCAAGGCGTTGGCTTGCGTAAGCAGCGACACCGAGGTCAGCATTACTGCGCAGGCTGATGCCATTGAAAGCGCTGATTATTTAGTTTTGCCCGGCCAGGGCGCAATCGGCACCTGGTTTAACCAATTAAATAGCAACATAGCATTGAAAACCGCTGTTTCCAAGCGTCTAAATGATGGCCCTGTTCTGGGAATATGTCTTGGGCTTGAAGCGTTGTATGACCATAGCGAGGAAAATGGCGGCACTCAGGCATTGGGTATTTTGTCCGGGCGCGTAAAACACTTTTCAACTCATCCGAAGCATCAAATAGAGGGTCAAACAAATGATGGCCAGACCAATGAGGGCCAGACCAATGAGGGCAAGGCAGGCAGACTAAAAATTCCGCATATGGGTTGGAATCAGGTGAACAAATGCGTTGATCATCCGCTGTGGCATGGTATTGATGACAATGAGCGGTTTTATTTTGTGCACAGTTACTACGTTGAAAGCGACATTAAAAATCAGGTGATGGGCGAGTGTCGGTATGGCAATCGGTTTACCGCTGCTGCGGGTTCGAGGAACATTTTTGCGACCCAGTTTCATCCTGAGAAAAGCCAGCACGCGGGATTACAAATGCTGAAAAATTTTATTAACTGGAATGGGTCGTTTTAACGATGCTGCTGATTCCGGCGATTGATATTAAAGACGGTAAATGCGTCCGCCTGCGGCAGGGCGACATGAACCAAACCACGGTATTTTCCGATGACCCGGTATCGGTCGCGCAACGATGGGTCAATGAAGGCGCCCGGCGGCTGCACATTGTTGATTTGGACGGCGCGATGAAAGGCGAACCGATTAATGCGGATATTGTGCACCGCATTGCTGAAAACCACCCGCAATTGCCGATCCAGATTGGTGGCGGGATTCGCAATGAAGACACCGTGGAGGTTTATATTCAAGCCGGGGTGCGCTATGTCATTATTGGCACTCAGGCGATTAACCAGCCTCACCTGATCAGCGATTTGTGCACAGAATATCCTGCCCGCGTGATTGTTGGACTGGATGCCAGAGACGGCAAAATCGCTACCGAAGGCTGGTCGAAACTGTCCAAACACGATGTCATCGACATGGCCCGGCACTTTGATAAAACGGATGTGGCGGCAATCATTTATACCGATATCGCCAGGGATGGCATGATGCAGGGCGTTAATATTGATGCAACCGTGGCGTTGGCGCAGGCGGTGAATATTCCGGTGATTGCTTCCGGCGGCATTCAGAATATTGAAAATGTCAAGCAATTAGCTACGGCATCGGGCTCGGGAATCATCGGCGCAATCACCGGTCGGGCGATTTACGAAGGCGCGCTGGATTTTGCCGAGGGCCAAAAAGCCGCTGATGAAATTTTCGGCGAAGGTGGTTTTGGCGAATAATTTTTCAATGCCCGCTCCAGGCGCTCGGTCCGGGCCGCATTGATGGCGCTCGCCAAAAGAATTATTCCCTGTTTGGATGTGGATGCCGGGCGTGTAGTGAAGGGCATACAATTTGTCGGTATCAAGGATGCGGGAGATCCGGTAGAAGTTGCCCGTCGGTACGATCAGCAAGGCGCTGACGAAATCACTTTTCTGGACATTACCGCTAGTTCTGACAATCGGGATACCCTGGTCAATGTAGTCAAGCAGGTTGCCAGCGAAGTCTTTATTCCTCTAACCGTCGGTGGCGGAATCCGCGAGTTGAGTGATATTCACAAAATGCTGAACGCTGGCGCCGACAAGGTTTCCATTAACACCACGGCGGTGAAAAACCCGGAATTCATCCGCCAAGCAAGCAAACATTTTGGCAATCAATGCATTGTCGTGGCCATCGACGCCAAGCAAGTGGCCCCTGAGGCCGATGCGGGCGCTAATAATCCTCGTTGGGAAATTTTTACCCATGGCGGCAGAAATGCCACTGGACTCGATGCCCTGGAGTGGTCGAAAAAAATGACGGAATACGGCGCCGGGGAGTTGTTGGTTACCAGTATGGATCGGGATGGCACCAAAAACGGATATGATATCGCGTTGATGCGCCGTATTACTGATAATGTATCGATTCCTGTCATTGCATCTGGTGGCGTGGGGACGCTGGAACATTTGGTATGCGGTATCATCGAGGGCGGCGCAGATGCGGTGCTGGCAGCAAGCATTTTTCACTATGGCGAATATACCGTCGAGCAGGCTAAACAATTTATGGCTGAGCGGGGTATTACGGTAAGACTCCGATCAATTCAAGACCACAATAATTCTATTTTCTATAATGCAAACGATAGTAGATGAAATAAAATGGAACGAAGCCGGACTGGTGCCCGCGATCGCTCAACAGCACGACACCGGCAAAGTGTTAATGGTGGCGTGGATGAATAGGCAGGCATTGCAAACCACGATTGAGGAAGGTCGCGCCGTGTATTACTCAAGATCGAGGAAAAAATTATGGCGCAAAGGCGAGGAGTCGGGACATATTCAGAAATTAAAGGAACTTCGCATTGATTGCGACGGCGATGTGGTATTAATGCAGGTTGAGCAAGTCGGCGGCATTGCCTGTCATACTGGCCGTCATGCCTGCTTTTACAAACGCTATGAAAACGGTCGATGGAATGAAGTGGAACCGATATTAAAAGACCAGGCTGAGATATATAAGACCTAGCCCGGATATTTCATCAAGCCGGTGCGAGCGTACAAAATGCCGCTACGCAGGCCGGGTGTTTACCGCTAGAATCAGCGTAGCGACAAAGTTGATACTTGAATGTTGCTAAAAAACAGCCATACTTCAATGAAGGTAATCAATTCACTATAAACAGACAATCGACGAGGCGCAATATTATGGGCATTGGTGGTATTAGTCCGGTTCAATTAATCATCATTCTGGTGATTGTATTATTGATTTTCGGCACAAAGAAACTGAGAAATTTGGGTGGCGATTTGGGTGGCGCTATAAAGGGATTTAAAAAAGCGGTCAAAGAAGAAGGCGCCGCGGAGAAAATTGAAGAAGAGAGCGAAGCAGCCAGCGAAGAAATAAACGAACAAGAAGCGGTGGTTGCGGAAAAAGCGGAAATTGACAAGGAAAAACCCTGATTTAACTTCCCATGTTTGATGTTGGCTTTTGGGAGATGGCGTTTATTGGCGTCATCGCCCTTGTGGTCATTGGGCCTGAGCGCCTGCCCGGTGTCGCGCGCAGTGTGGGTCTGTGGGTCGGCAAGGGCAGGCATATGCTTAACGAGGTTATGTCGGATGTTAAAAAGGAAATGAAAGAGTATGACGACGAGTATGGCATGAAGAAAGTCAAAACGTTAAGAGATGACCTGAAATCGGCCAGCACATCGGCCAGCAAGGAGTTAAAAGACATTACCCAATCCGCAGCCGATTCTCTGGATCTGAAAGCGGTGGGGAATGAGTTTAAAAAATCGGTAGATGACGCATCCGATTCGGCGTCTGATTCGTTAAGGCAGGAAACCAGCAAAATAAACCCGGCAGTTAAGAGCAAGGCAGCCCCTGGTAAATCAATCGCCAGTAAAACAACAGCAAGGAAAAAGTCAATGACAAAGAAAAAACCCGCCAAGAAAAATTCCGCCGCGAGAAAATCTCCCGCGAAAAAGCCCGCGAAAAAGCTCGCGAAAAAAACTGCCGGCAATAAAGGTCGTCAAAAAGACAGCCGCGAAATGAAGTATTACATTTACGAAAATTGGGCGAACCAAAGTGCCACGATACATGTCGGCGCTTGCAGATTTTGCAATAACGGGCGTGGCCTCGCGGACGGATCCGACCCGAAACACGCCGCATGGCACGGGCCTTTCAACAGCCTCAAAGATGCCAGACACCGACAAAAATCCATGAAAGCGAAGGTGAATAAAAAGTGTGGACATTGCGTAAACCGCTCTTTGCTATGATGATCCCCCGAGGCTAAACCCAATGCGCGAATCCCCATGACCGCCGATTCGAACGCCGCCGAAGGCTCGCTGGTTTCCCATCTGGTCGAGTTGCGCGATCGGTTGCTTCGCGGCGTGTTTTCGGTTCTGGTGTTTTTCATTATTCTGGCGCCTTTCGCTAATACGCTCTATGAGGTGTTGGCAAGCCCGTTGATGTCGGCATTGCCTGAAGGCAACAGCATGATATCCACCGAGCCGCACGGCCCATTTTTTGTGCCCTTCAAATTTGCGTTTGCCTGCGCGTTCGCATTAGCGGTGCCTTATTTGTTGTATCAAATCTGGGCGTTTGTGGCGCCGGGACTATATAAACATGAACAACGGCTGGTAATACCGCTATTGGTTTCCAGCAGCGGCTTGTTTTATCTGGGAATCATTTTTGCGTATTTTGTGGTATTTCCGCTGATATTTGAATTTTTTGCAAACACCGCCCCTGAAGGCGTGGCGGTAATGACTGACATCAATGCGTATCTCGGATTTGTAATAAAATTATTTTTTGCATTTGGTGTGGCCTTTGAAGTGCCCGTGGCAACCGTGTTAATGATTTATATGGGGGTAGCCACCGAGGCAGGCCTGGCAAAAAAACGACCGTATATCATCGTTGCAGCATTTGTGGTCGGTATGTTATTAACCCCGCCGGATATTTTTTCTCAAACGTTGTTGGCGCTGCCGGTATGGCTTTTATTTGAAATCGGTTTGATTTGCTCGCGGTTCTTGAAAAGCCGGGCCGTCAATGACCAAGCCAGCGATGAAGATAGCGATGATTAATACGAATTACATCACACAAATTACAGATGCGCCCGGCCTTTGTGCCATATCCTTAGACGCCCTATTCGGGTTAGTCCGCAAGGCATGAAATTACACCAAGCGGTTATCGCCATATTCTTGCTGTTGTGTGTTCCGGCTCATGCCAGCGAGCTTAAAAATCAACTGACGGATCACCCCGCACCCTATCTGGCTTTGCACGGCGATGATCCGGTCGCCTGGCAGGCATGGAATGAGGAATCTGTGCAATTAGCCAGACAACAAAACAAAATTCTTTATCTTTCGATAGGTTATTTTGCGTGCCACTGGTGCCACGTGATGCAGCAGGAAAGTTATAAAAACGAGAAAATCGCCGAGTTTCTGAATGAAAATTTTATTCCTGTAAAAATCGACCGCGAGCTTGAGCCGGCCCTGGACCGGCGGTTGATGGATTTCACCCAACGCATAATTGGCCGCGGAGGTTGGCCACTGAATGTGTTTGTAACGCCTACTGGGCATCCGATTTATTCGTTGTTGTATGCCCCGCCCGAGCAATTTTTGGAAACATTGAATCGCTTGCAAAGGGTTTGGCAAAACGATCGGCAGCGGGTTCTGGATTTGGTCAGTAACGAAGCAGTTGAAACATTCCAGATTTATGGTCCGAATCTGGAGCGCAGCAGATACCAGAATATTCTTGCTGAATCCGCCAGGATTGTTATGTTGCGAGCGGACCTAGACAAAGGCGGATTCGGCGATAAACAAAAATTTCCATCCGCGCCACAATTACAGTATCTGCTTAAACAGTATCAAATCAATCCACAGCCGGCGGCAAAAGCTTTTTTGACGCTAACCCTCGACGCTATGGCTGATCTCGGCCTGGTTGACCATTTAATTGGCGGCTTTTTTAGATACACGACGGATACTGATTGGAGCATACCGCATTTTGAAAAAATGTTGTATGACAATGCAAATCTCGCTTTGCTGTACTTGAATGCCGGAAAAGTGTTGGGTAGTGCAAAGTATGAATCCATTGGGCAACAAACATTAACGTACATGCAGAAGTATATGTGGCACCAACACGGCGCATTGATATCTTCATTCTCTGCGGTTGACGACAATAACGTCGAAGGCGGCAGTTATTTATGGCAGCCAGCCGAAATCGCCGAAATACTTGACCCTGAGCAAGCCAATCTTATATTTTCAATATGGGGTCTGGACCAAGAGAGTGAACTGCCCAGGGGTAACCATGTTCGATTGATGATGAGCCTGGGACAGTACGCCAACAAAAACAATTTGAAATTGGATGAGGCTCAGCAACGCTATGAGCAGGCACGAACCAAATTGATCGCCGCCAGGCTAAAACGCTCACTGCCGATGGATGATAAACTTCTGGCCGGCTGGAATGGTTTGGCCTTATCCGCTTTTGTCTCGGCCGCCGCGCAGTTTCCCGAATTGTCATATAACCAAACCGCTAAAGCGCTACGGGATTTTTTGGTCAATCAATTATGGGATGGTAAAGCGTTAGCCCGGTCAATGACCAAAGGAAGGTTGCTAGGCACCGCATCGCTGGAAGATTATGCCTACGTGGCACGAGGCCTGTTTGATTGGGCATCGCTATCGAACAGCGATGGCGATTTCGAAGTTGCGCTGGCAATCACAAAACAAGGCTGGCAACGATTTTACCGAAACAATGGTTGGTATCAGGGGGATGACACGTTGTTAGCCTCGGTGTCTGGCGAACCAATGCTTGCAGATACCGCCAACCCGGCGCCCTCTGCAGTATTAATTTCCACCAGCCTTGAATTGGCCAAAAAGTTTTCGGACGATGAATTAAAAGAAAAAGCATTATCCGCTTTGAACCGAAACGAAACATTATTGATTCGCGCGCCGTTTTGGTATGTCAGTCAGCTTGAAGCGTTATCTTTGGCGCTTGAAAATTAAGGATGCTCGCACAGACAATACGCACAGACAATGATTGGGGCGCATGACAATTCCCGGGTTAAAGCCCCCTTTCGATAATCACATCGGCCGCCATGCCTGGTTGACAAAGCCAAACATCGGTTTGAAGTTGGTTTTATAACTCATTTTTTTACAGCCCTCGATCCAGTATCCCAGGTATAACCAGTCCATTTGGATTTGACGGACGTACTCAATTTGTTTCATGATTGCAAATGTTCCCAGACTGCGTTTTGAAAAATCAGGATCGAAAAAAGTATAAACTGCCGACATGCCGTCATCCGGCAAGTCACAGACCGAAAGCCCGATTAATTTTCCCTTCAGCCGATATTCCATGAATACGGTTTCAATCAAAGATTTAACCACAAACTCGTGGTAGCGGTCTGAGTCGTTGTGGTCCATGGTATCTCCGCTGTGGCGCCACGATTGGTAACGACAATACAATTCAAAATGTTCCTGTTTGAAACTGGTGGGTACCATGGTGGTGTGGAGATCCTGATTTTTTTTGTAGCACCTGATTTGAGCACGATTGGGAAGATACGCATTGGCTGGAATTTTCACCGACACGCAGGCCTTGCAGTTTCGGCAATGCGGTCGGTAAATGGTTTTCCCGCTACGCCGAAACCCGGAGTTTAACAATACGCTAAACAGCGCATTATCTACTTTGTAATTGGGGTCCAGTAAAACCGTGGTTGCCGTTTCAGGTTCGATATAGGGACAGGCGTGGGGCGCGGAAAGATAAAGCTTCGGCGGGTTTAACTGAATGGTCACGGGTTATGTCACAGCGATTATTTACGGATTAAGCATGACATAAACCGGGTCATTTTCTGAGTGTCCGAAATATGACTTCTCCCACTCTGGTTCAGAAAAAGAAAATGCCGTCATAGCGAGCGCTGAACCTAATGCAAGTATCTATCCCAATGATTCACGCGCAGAAAGGGCTGTTGCCTCTTTAAAATTATCTTCCGTTACCCTAAATTTGTTAATAATCAGTGAGTTCCGCACTCACGAGAAACATCGTTTTCATTAGTATGATTATCTTCCGGCAATTTCAGTTTTTGCACGAACGCTTGATGCATTTGTGTATGATTTTCTTTCATTTCTATCCTTTACCCAATAATAACATCCACAATCCATAGATAAATTTGTTTTCTTTGGTACATTTGGATGACTAAAATATGTTGTGTACATATTAAGAAACTATACCTTCTAACGCCCGCATAACCGGCCGCTTTTGGCAGTCCGCGTGTATGCTTTTGTTAGCTATTTTGCTGCTTATAGTATGTAGACTTATAAGCATCATGATATTTATATTGTTTTCTAAATGAGAAAAGCAAGCCAACTTATCACAAATACATTATCCAATAATATCAAAAAGCTTCGTGGTGATCTGAATTTATCACAAGAAGATCTTGCTGATAAATGCGGACTCCACCGTACTTATGTTGGTGCGGTAGAACGAGGCGAACGGAATGTAACATTAAGTTCGTTAGAAACTATAGCTTCAGCTTTAAATGTAGATGTTCCCACTTTATTAACCGATAAGTCAAAGTAGTTTATATGGATGTAAGATTAAAGAAACCACCTAAAAGCAAAAGTCTTTTAACATCTTTGCCCGATTTGGCAAAAAAACTTGAATCCCTAATAAATACTAAGTTTGAACTTACAGGAAAATCAAGAACAGATGGTTCAAATATTCGTAAATTAATAGCCGATAAATTAATCAATTCAAACCCGCCACCATACGCAGAAAAAAATTCTTATGAGGTAGTCCCACCCAAAGGTGTACCTAAAATTCTTTTAGAATATGTCGATACATATATCGTAACGACGGGTACATCGTATAACCTTCAAGTTTGGAATAGAAATCCTTCATCAGAATCCGTTCAAATCCAATATTCAAGCGGTGAAACACTTCAATCAGGTGAAGTTCGCTTTGTATTAGTAAAAATTGATCCAGATAACCACAAGGTCATTGCTATCGCTGTACTAACACCTGAATATATCGTAAATAAATTTGGAGTGTTTGGCAAACCAACAGTAAAAAATCAACTGGTTATCTCCTCTTCATTGCGGCGGTTTGTATTAGCAAAACCAAATGGAGTATTGTTTTATGACGATATGGTTGGGGATAAAGAAAACATTAAAAACCTATCACTTTTTAGTATTCACGACCAGCCAACAACTGGATCATTATTACCACTGTCAATAATCAAGGAAATTATTATTAATAAAATTATTGGGTGTAATATTGCGCCAGCAGCTACCAAAAATAGAGGGCAAATGCTTGAAGAGATATTTGCCGGTGCATTAGGTTACAGTATTGGCGATAATGAATTGCTTTCTGGTGGATACCCTGATCTTCGCAACCAAGCACTAGAAGTAAAAATTCAAGATTCTCCAACAGTTGATTTAGGAAAGTTTAGTCCTGAATTTGAAATTACTGCTCCAGATTGCGGTAACTTTACAACTCGAAATATGCGTTATTTTATAGCTCTTACCAATCCTGAAACTAACATAGTTGAAGGTGCAATATTATGCCAAGGAAATAAGCTTGGTTTACATTTCACCTACGTTCCAGACGAAAGCTATAAATGCCAGAGATCAATACCAATGAGTTTTTTTGAAGGCATAAAAGGACTATCGGTATTTAATCCGTAATTGTTGATACCTACGAGACATTAAAAACCGACCAAACGATTTTATCAATTTTATCTTCGATGTTTATTTGGTTATTTTCATTTTTTTCCTTGTAGCATTCTTTAGCCAAAGCAATCAATGTTTTTGATTCTGCAAGATTTGGGTTTGGTATAGGGAACTGTTCAACATACTGGGTAATAAACCGCCTTCTATTTGAGTAGAGTTTATTGTGAAATTTTATATCATAAAATTTTTCTATAAAACGTGAATTAGCTACTGCTAAAACAAGCCACATAATACTCTCTGGCATTTGTTCATTATCACGTAATAACCAATAGCAGTCTCCATTTACAATGCTTCCTTCTTTATCCATCCAGAATGTTGGACGTTCACTTATGTCACGAAAGACAACTTTTGGTTGCTCCCAAAGTGATGGGTTCTGCGGAACCCAAATTTCAAACCATTCTCTATTAGCTTTAATAACATACTTCCTACTACTAAGTTGATCTTTGTTTTCTTCAAGATACCTTTTAGACAGAGGATATTCATTAATGTTAAATGTGTGCCTTTTTCCATTAATGATAGTATGAGTGTAAAGAATTACCTTTTTCTCTTTTTCATTGCTCCTGAACCGACTAGCGATATGATGTGTGGTTAATGGGCGTAATAATTCAGGCTCGTAACCAATTTCTTTTTTCCAATTTGACCTAATAAATACATTATCAGCAGTTGTTTTTACACCAACACGAACTTTCCCTATATCTTTAAACAGACACCATGTATTAGATGCCACTTTATCCAACCATTGCTCATACTCTACGTCTTGAAGTCGCCACAAATCAGCCGGATTGGAATCAAATGTTAGGTGTCCATTTTTAACATAGAAATTACCTTGTTTTGAAGAAACAATACCATCATATTTTAGGGCTTGAATTTGGCTTTCAACGAAAGGAAGGCTTTTTGAATAACTTTCATTTTCAGCCATGTAAATAGATGAAAAAGGGATATTAAAGTCCCTTTCTTTGTTGTGTGTTGAAAGAATGACTACTGCTGGCAAAACAGCAGCCTCAAAAACTTTAGTATCACCGAAATCCCAAATCCCTTTAATTGAATATTGGTTATGGATAATTTCTCTAAATTTCCCCGCACCTTTTGTTGTCAGGAAACGATTAGAAACGATCACGCCAGCGACTCCATCAGGTTTTAACACCGATTTCATCGCAACCAAGAATGCTTGGTAAATATCAACTCTTCCCTTTAGCCCGAAATTCTTACTTAATAGTTGAGATTGTTCTGCACCTAAAACTTGAGTTCGTATATACGGAGGGTTTGCTATTAATAAGTCAAAATCTGGTATATCACTTGAATAAAATAAATCTTGCGAGTCAGACAGCCCACTCTTTTCTATACATATCTGAAGGAAGTCTTTATTTTGCAAAATTGGAGTAAGATTAGGGTAAGTTTCTTTTAATCTTTTCCTGGTTATTTCAATTGACGCGGGGTTTGTATCAAATCCATAAACCTCAATGTTATGGAACGATTTGGCTTTTAATGTTTTTATTAGACTTATCAGTAATTCACCATCCCCTACAGCGGGATCAACCACCTTTACGGATTTTTTCAAGTTAGCATTGAAAATAATATTTTCTGAAATAAAATCAGAAAAAATCTCTGGAGTATAATGTGCACCTTCTTTTTTTCTTGATTCTACATGGCTATATCGTTCAGCTGTTTGCATTGGACTCCCCATATTGATGCTACTTATAGTATTCATTATTTAGGGTGAAGTCAATAGTTGAGATATAGTTTATTTGAGACAGCTAACGCCTGCATAATCGGCGTAGCTTTGCTGCGTCCGGCGCTGAAGGCGCGTAGTTCATGCGCTTGTTAGACGCCATGCGTATTCATGTCCTTTGCCGCTTCCAAAGCCAGCAACATCCAGTATTTCTGTTGGGAAATGGGAATCAGCACCCAACTCCTGGATGGATTCCCCCTTTCTTTTGGGTTCCAAGTCTCCGCGCCGGCAATCGAATACGTCTGACTTAACTGGCCTTCCCCAAGTTTAAACGACATGTCGATTTCCGAAAATGTTGCAAACATCTTCCGACCTAGCATGAGTTGACGTCGACACCAGCGTGAGGAGACGGAGAAGTTCGAATACTCACCCTCAATTCGCTCGATGATCAATTCAAGGCTTGCTTCTGCACTGTCGGTCATTATCCCTATGCTTGGTCGCCTAACGCTTGAGTCATGTGTTTTTTTCATTTATAGCTCTAAACAGCACACATCTTTATCCAAAGACCAATTTTAGTTGCTTTCTTGTTGCTCCTATCTATTCTCTTTGTAAGCTTGATAAGTCAACGACGGCACCATGCTCAATAAATACATCGTAGAACTTATCATAATCCCTACCCCAGTAACTCATTGCACATGCCATGGGAGCGCCTTTGCCTGCACCGGAACCATTTTCAAGAAATTTTAGTCTTGTGTCATAGAGAAAACAAACGGCTCTCGCTTGCCCGAAAACACTTTGCTTCCAATGACCTGTATTTGTCGCTACCGGAACTAAAGCCAATATTTCCGAACTATATTTTTGGTGAGTTAAAGCACACTTTGCTAACCAATTTTTTATTGTTGTCCCTCTTTCTCTGTCAGCACCATATGGTGGATTCATATAGACGGTCGGATAGTTCCAATCTTCTCTAAGTCCATCATTTTGTGGAAGCGTAAATTCTATCTCTGCATGCACTATCGAATATTTATTTGAGCAAGGGTCTAATGCAATAGCACCACCAAAAAAACGTTTAATGGCTTTTACATATTTAAGAGGTGTTCCCCAGCTTTGACTTTGAGAATTTACTGTTCTTCCTGCACTCATAGTATTTCTTTCCAGTTTTTAGAACGTAACTCTACGAGTTCGCTCTTTAGTTCAGTAATTGTTTTTCCTTCTGGTGCGATGGTGTTAAACCAGCCTTCAATTTCATTTAATTTGTCCGAAAAGTATTTGAGCAAAACTGTGTCTGCTTCAAAATCCATCTTGACCTTTGTAAAAACGTTTCGCTTTTTATCAGCAGTATAGCTACTTTTAAAAGCCTCTTGTACCTTGATATATTCCTGTGTTGGATTGAGCAATAACTCATCAATGAATTGAGCCAGTCCGTTATCCGTTAAAAAAATTAACCAATCGTATGATTGGGCTAAAACCTTCAATTCTTTGTTATGATTTTCGGCAGTGAACCAATTTCCATGATTACTGACTACTCCAACGGTTAAAATGAATTTTTGTAGCAAGTCAGAGTCATCAGAGTAAATTATTTCCTCCATCAATTCAACATAAGGCTTTATGTACGGTTGGTTGTCAGAACGATATATTATCCCATATTTTTCTCCAGTGTCAGTCCTAATTTTTTGTAAGGAGGACGTGGTTCTTGCAACGTACGCTCCCTGTTTTGCTTTTTCTATTGTCTGAGGGCCTTTCTTTGTTCCTTCTTCAACTCCGACCCTTTTGCACTCAAATATTGCATAAGGTTTTTACATTTGCTCAAAGACTAATAATTCATGCTCTTGTTGTCCAATAGTCTTAAAACTGGTCAATAAAAATGAGTCTTTTGACTCACCAATGGTACAAGCGTTACGAAGAACATTATGTGTATCAAGAAGATTGTTATTCTTTTTGTCAAATTTTGTAATATTGTTTTTTTCTCCCAATGCTTTTAGGATTTTGGCCGCTGTAATTGAATTCCCATCATTGGGAATAGCAACTCCATACTCTTTGATTATGGGATGCAGGGAGTATTCAACATTATGTGATATATCTTCATTCCCATATTCAACAAGTCCTCTTTCTATTGAAGTCGAGTTATTAAAACCCCAAGTTTTTAGAAGATAATAGGTTATAATTTCAACCATTGTTCCAAGCGCTCTGCCTGCTGCTTTTTTCTTATCTTTCGTGTAATGAAAGACTTTTTCGCCAAGAGCATTCTGTAATTTATCTACCGATTCATATGCCATTTGTTTTTATAACTTCCCAATTTTTGTGTTCATTATCAGTTGTCAATTTTTCCTGCACATAACGGCGCGAAGCGCCGTGTGAACAATTAGCATCAGGCACATTTGCTCTGATAAGTCGATATTACCCGGTAGATCGGGCAAACCGTCATAACATTAAGCATTTTGTTATTGTGGTTCTACCGGAATATTTTTCCAGCTTCCCGGTTTGCCGACATGAGTCAACGCACAGCCTAATCGCTCAAGGAATTCTGTACGAGGAATTTCTACGGCGCCCAGGTTCAATAAATGAGGCGACGTTATTTGGCAATCGATAAGCTGAAAATTCCAGGTTGTTAAATGGGAGATTAAAAAGTTCAATGCCGCTTTGGAGGCATCGCTGGTCTGACTAAACATACTCTCGCCAAAAAACATGCCGCTCAACGCAATTCCGTACAAACCGCCAACCAATTGGTCATCTTTCCAGGTTTCTATGGAATGAGCATATCCCAAGTGATGCAGATCAATATAGGCATCCTTCATATCTTCGGTGATCCAGGTGCCAGCGCTGTTCGTACGCGGTGCGGCACAGTTATTGATGACTTCCTCAAAGGTTTGGTCGAGAGAAAAAACAAAGCGCTGTTTTTTGATTGATTTTTTCAGGCTTCGTTGTGGTTTGTATTGCGCAGGGAATAAAACGCATCTAGGGTCGGGTGACCACCACAGGATCGGCTGGCCAGCGTGATACCAGGGGAAGATACCTTTTCGGTAGGCGGTCATTAGACGCTGCGGACTTAAATCTCCGCCAAGTGCCAGCAAACCGTCGTCTGTAGCGTATTTAACATCAGGAAAATCTTCTACGGTATTCATGTTGCTGGTATTTATAGGGCCAAAGACATATAGTGCCAAAGGCAAAACGCAATTTCAGTTGTGCGCCTTTCGATTATGTGTGTCAATATACTATTTAGCTGTTATAAAATCCATCAATGCGAAGCGCCTGATCAATTAAGAAATAACTACGATGGGGATGAGTGCCGGAAGTGAGGCTTCAGCCTCGCCAATCCATTGCAGATGGCAGGACTAAAGTCCCGCTTCCGATAAGCAATAACTACCGAGGTGCGAAGCGCCTGATCAATTAAGAAATAACTACGATGGGGATGAGTGCCGGAAGTGAGGCTTCAGCCTCGCCAATCCATTGCAGATGGCAGGACTAAAGTCCCGCTTCCGATAAGCAATAACTACCGAGGTGCGAAGCGCCTGATCAATTAAGAAATAACTACGATGGGGATGAGTGCCGGAAGTGAGGCTTCAGCCTCGCCAATCCATTGCAGATGGCAGGACTAAAGTCCCGCTTCCGATAAGAAATAACTACCGAGGTGCGAAGCGCCGGATCAACTAAGAAATAATTACGATGGGGATGAGTGCCGGAAGTGAGGCTTCAGCCTCGCCAATCCATTGCAGATGGCAGGACTAAAGTCCCGCTTCCGATAAGAAATAACTACCGAGGTGCGAAGCGCCTGATCAATTAAGAAATAACTACGATGGGGATGAGTGCCGGAAGTGAGGCTTCAGCCTCGCCAATCCATTGCAGATGGCAGGACTAAAGTCCCGCTTCCGATAAGCAATAACTACCGAGGTGCGAAGCGCCGGATCAACTAAGAAATAATTACGATGGGGATGAGTGCCGGAAGTGAGGCTTCAGCCTCGCCAATCCATTGCAGATGGCAGGACTAAAGTCCCGCTTCCGATAAGCAATAACTACCGAGGTGCGAAGCGCCTAATCAATTAAGAAATAACTACGATGGGGATGAGTGCCGGAAGTGAGGCTTCAGCCTCGCCAATCCATTGCAGATGGCAGGACTAAAGTCCCGCTTCCGATAAGAAATAATTACCGAGGTGCGAAGCGCCTGATCAATTAAGAAATAACTACGATGGGGATGAGTGCCGGAAGTGAGGCTTCAGCCTCGCCAATCCATTGCGGATGGCAGGACTAAAGTCCCGCTTCCGATAAGCAATAACTACCGAGGTGCGAAGCGCCTGATCAATTAAGAAATAACTACGATGGGGATGAGTGCCGGAAGTGAGGCTTCAGCCTCGCCAATCCATTGCGGATGGCAGGACTAAAGTCCCGCTTCCGATAAGAAATAATTACCGAGGTGCAAAGCGCCCGATCAACTAAGAAATAATTACCGAGGTGAGAATTTTAGGCATTGAAACTTCCTGCGATGATACAGGCGCGGCTATCTACGATAGCCATCAAGGCTTGATTGTGCATCGATTGGCTTCTCAAGTTGATTTGCATCAACAATACGGTGGCGTGGTTCCAGAACTTGCCGCACGCGATCATATTCGAACGCTACTGCCGCTGATCGACAGCTTGATTAAGGACCCAGTGAATGACGCAGAAAAACTGGATGCGGTGGCTTACACCGCTGGGCCAGGGTTGGTTGGCGCACTGCTGGTTGGTGCTTCGTTGGGCAAAAGTCTGGCGCAATCCTGGGCTGTGCCCGCTATCGGCATCCATCATATGGAGGGACATTTACTATCCCCCATGCTGGAAGATAATCCCCCGGAATTTCCATTTTTAGCGTTGTTGGTTTCTGGAGGACACACACTTTTAGTTGACGTGGAAGCGGCCGGCAACTACAAAATCCTGGGCCAGTCAGTCGATGATGCGGTGGGCGAGGCGTTTGACAAAACTGCGAAACTGCTGGGCTTGGATTATCCCGGAGGCCCCGCCATCGCAAAAGCGGCGGTCAATGGCGATGCCAATAGATTCATTTTTCCGCGGCCAATGACCAACCGCCCCGGTCTGGATTTCAGTTTCAGCGGATTGAAAACGCATACCTTAACCGCCACGCAAAAACAAGCGCAAAAACATCAGTTGGATGAACAAACCATTGCGGATATTGCTTTGGCATTCGAGCTTGCCGTGGTTGATACGCTCAAGATTAAGTGTTCGAGGGCGCTGTCTCAAACCATGCGAAAACGATTGGTTGTGGCTGGCGGGGTCGGGGCAAATCAACGATTGCGAGCAACATTGCAAAAATTAGCCGATCAAAATAATGTTAGGTTATTCTACCCACGCGCGGAATTTTGCACCGATAACGGCGCAATGATTGCCTATGCGGGCTACTTTCGATTAGCCACTGAGGGACTGGCAAATAGGCGATTGGCCACTGTCAACGACTATGCGTTTGAGGTGCACCCCAGATGGAGTCTGGAAGACATTTAGTCGCCGATTTTGCTTTCCAGCCCGGATAATAGTCGAGAGAGATTTTCCTTGTGGCGCCAAAATAGCAATACCGCGATAACGAGGGATAGCAGGAAAAATGACAAGCCCGGCAACAGCCACAATACAAAAAAGGGAGCCAATGTCGCGGCACTGAGCGCCGCCAGCGATGAATAGCGAAATAATACAGCCATACTCAGCCAAATGGCCAATAACACCAGCGTCAGCGACCAACTCAAACCAAGAAAGACGCCGGTGGCGGTGGCCACCCCCTTTCCGCCTTTTCCGCCAAAAAAAACCGGGTACAAGTGCCCGAGAAACGCGGCGCCCCCGACCAGCGCGATGACCATCGCATTGTCGGTCAGCATTTTTGCGATGAGCATGGGAACCAACCCTTTGAGCAGATCGCCGATTAATGTTATTACCGCCGCTTTTTTGCCCCCAATACGCAGTACATTGGTTGCGCCCGGGTTGTTTGAGCCGCTGGTGCGCGGATCCGGCAGGTGCATGATGCGACATACGATGATTGCGCTGGAGATTGAACCAAAACAGTAGGCCAGTAGCGGCAGAGTAAAATTTAACATTGGATATTGGTTTGGACTTGAATTACATTTGACGCATTACAGTTAGCCCCGGTGCGAAAATTTATCACGAAAATTTATCAATGGACATTATTTACCTTCATGGACTAAAAGTCGACTGCGTTATTGGTGTTTGGGAATGGGAAAAGCAAATTACTCAGACCGTCACTATCGATCTCGATATGGGATTCGACATTTCTGTTGCGGCGAAAAGCGACCATTTGCAAGATACCTTAAGTTACAAACAGGTCTCCAGGCACGTGCAATCCTTGGTCAAGGAGTCCCGATTTGCGCTGGTGGAAAAGCTGGCAGCCGCAATCGCTGCCATGTTGCTGACTGATTTTTCTATTAAGTGGTGCCGGGTAAAAATCAATAAATTCGGCGCAGTCGGGGCAGCCGGAGACGTTGGCGTCATCATAGAAAGAGGCAAAATGACGTGACTCATGTTGTTCTGGGCCTCGGCAGTAATATCAATCGGGAAAAAAATATTCGCTTCGCGGTTAAGCAAATTGGTGATCGGTATGGTGAAATTGAGATTTCACCGATCTATGAAACCGCCGCGATCGGCTTTGACGGGCCGGCATTTTTTAATTTAGTGCTTGGCTTTAAGACCTCATCCTCGCTTTTGGATATACGGGATAAATTACGCAATATTGAAACTGCGGCAGGGCGCATTCGCGGGCGACAATCATTCGACAACCGGCACCTGGATATTGATGTGGAATTATTCGGTGATAAAAATTTGCGTCCTGACGGGCTTAACATTCCTAGCGATGAGATTGAGAAATATGCCTACGTTTTAAAACCATTATCAGATTTGTACCCAACTCTGGCACATCCGGTCAGCGGCGTGAAATTCGAGCAAATGTGGCTGGATTTTGATAGCACTCAAAAGCTTGGGGTGGCGAATTTTTCGCTTTAGTCATTCGCTTTGGTCAGATGAATTCATATCGGTCCCCATTTTACCCTGTATAAGCTCAGAAACATTCACTCGACTGGATGCCCGCGGCCGCCACAAACCGACCCCCCCCGCAAACCCAAAACCCGCAAGCCCAAAGGCTTCAAGCATCCACCGCTTGAAGCATCCACCGCTTGAAGTGTTCGCCTGCGATACCGTGGTGCGCCTGCGCGAGGGACTGCGCCGCTACCTGTTCACCTTCATCGACCCTCACTCCCGCTTCGCTATCGCCTTTGCCGCCGCCCAGTCCAGCCAGCAGGCTGCCATCGCCCTTGATGCGCTGTGCCAACTGCTGCCAAAACCGCCGCGCTTCAGGATTGAAGACAACGGCTCGGAGTTCATATGACGCTTCCAGCAACGCCCCGATGCCCACGGCATGACCCACTGGCGACCTTATCCCCGCTTGCCCAGAACGACCGCCCATGCCGAGCGCTTCAACCGCACCATCCAAGAGCAGTTGGTCGATTATCACGAGGATCAACTATTCCATGACTTGCCCGGCTTTAACCGCAAACTGGCCGCCTGGCTACTCGACTGCAACACCGTCCTGCCCCATCATAGCCTCTCGGCTTGCAATCTCCCGCAACTTCCTCATCCATAATCAACCCGAGTGCCATAGGGGGTGGATTTATACATACCCTATCTATTTCCTGATATTTCTGGTATAAATCGCGCCCCCCCCCCACGACCAATTTACGTGGCCAATTATTGAGTATCAAGGCAAGCCAATGACAAGAGTATGTCAAGTAACCGGAAAACGCACCCTCGTCGGTAATAATGTTTCCCATGCGCACAATAAAACCAAGCGTAAATTTTTCCCAAATTTACACAATCGACGCTTCTGGGTCGAAAGTGAAAATCGGTGGGTAAAACTTCGTATTTCCACTGCGGGAATAAGAATGATCGATAAAAAGGGTATTGATGCGATACTCAGCGACATCCGTTCACGCGGAGAGAAAGTGTAATCTGAATATTGCCCAGAGATATGGACCGGAAAATTGACCATGGGAATTAAAATATGCGAGATAAAATTAAATTAGTGTCCAGCGCCGGAACCGGCCATTACTACACCACCACCAAAAACAAAGGCACCATGACTGAAAAAATGGAAATTAAAAAGTATGATCCGGTTGTTCGAAAACACGTTATCTATAAAGAGGGAAAAATAAAATAACGGCATCAAGCATGCCAAATAGTTGGTTAAATATTTTTCGCTTCACAATGAATCATTATTAAATAATGAATCAAATTAAATCCAAGCAATCCGGATTACTAAAAACCGGAATCATTGGCAGCATTATCGTTGCGCTGTGTTGTTTTACACCTATTCTCGTGGTGTTGCTCGGTGGCCTTGGGCTTTTCGCTGTGGTCGGGTATCTTGACTTCGCGCTGTATCCGGCTCTGGCATTTTTTATTGGCATGACTATATTCTCGTTATGGACACAATCGAAAACGTAATCCTGCAATCCACCATTACTTGCCCCCACTGCAACCACGAAGAGCAGGAGATTATGCCAACCAATATGTGCCAGTGGTATTATGACTGCAAAGGCTGTGGCATCCTGATTAAACCGAAACCGGATGATTGCTGCGTATTTTGTTCTTACAGCACAGAGGCCTGTCCACCGATGCAGTTGGATGCCCGGTGTTGCATCAGGAAATCCTGAGACTTAATCTGGTGCCGCATCTGGCGCACTCCGTTTGAAACAGGTCTAGCGGATTTCACGCATGTCTGGATTACTGGCTAAATTACTGGAGCAACGCGGCGTGCTTTTGGCTGACGGCGCGACCGGATCAAATTTATTCGACAGAGGGTTGCAAACCGGAGACTCCCCCGAGCTGTGGAATGACATTCATCCCGACCGCATTGCAAAAAACTATCAATCCTTTATTGACGCTGGTTCAGATATTATCTTAACCAATACCTTCGGCGGTAGCCGACACCGATTGAAACGACATGATGCGGTCGAGCGGGTGTCCGAACTGAACGTCAAAGGCGCGCAGATTGCCCGACAACAGGCAGAAAAAGCAGACCGGGAAATTGTCATTGGGGGTTCTATAGGCCCCACTGGTGAAATCTTGCAACCGCTGGGGAATCTTAGTGTCGCGGCGGCGGCGGATGCATTTGCAGAGCAAGCGCACGCTTTAAAACAAGGTGGCGTGGATATCTTCTGGATTGAAACCATGTCGTCCAGGGAAGAGGTTGAAGCGGCCGTGATCGGCGCTTCCCGAGCCGGTCTGCCCATGGTCGTAACTTTCAGTGTCGATACCAACGGTCGAACCATGATGGGACTGTCCCCTGCGGACATCGTGAAAATCTGCCTTGAAATGGAAAAAATGCCTTTTGCGATTGGCGCAAACTGTGGTGTGGGCGCGTCGGAACTGGTTGCCGCCATAGTCAATATGCGACATGCTCTAATACAGCAAGATATAATGCAGGAAAAAGTTGAAACGATCATTATTTCTAAAGCAAACTGCGGGATTCCGGAATACATTGACGGTAAAATCGTCTACAGCGGCAGCAAACAAGTCATGGCGGAATACAGTCGATTGGCAGTGGATGCCGGAGCCAGGATAATTGGCGGTTGTTGCGGCACCACGCCAGATCACATAAAAGCGATGCGCAAAGCCCTGGATCACCACCAAAAACAATCGCCGCCAGATCTAGAAATTATTGAAAACAAACTCGGAAAAGTTTCATCTGGCGCGAAGGCACAGCTACGCGGTGAGTTGAGCATTGCAGCCGGGTCCCTCAGTGACCGGGGCGAGCGCAAAACCACAAGGCTACGCCGACGACTGCATGGATACAAAAGGGACAACCCCAAGGATGGAGGCGGTAGAACTGGGTCTGGAACAGAAGTCGAGAGCGACGCACCAAGCCAAAGCCGCAACCGGGAAATGAATTTTTGAATACCGCTTTTATATACGATCCGATATTTCTGAACCATGATACTGGAGCGGGCCACCCTGAACGCAGTCAGCGTTTGAGCGCGGCCTATAATGTGCTTAGCGCGCAGCCGTGGTTCAGTAATCTACAGTGCCTGAAAACAGCTAAAGCGGATTTGCAATGGATTGGCGCGGTCCATGATGATCGGTATATCGGTAGAGTGAAACAAGCCTGCGATCTGAAGCAACGACATATTGATTCACTGGATGTCTCGATTTGCAAAGCGTCTTATGATGTGGCGTTAAACGCGGTGGGCAGTGTTTTGGCGGTTGCCGATGAAGTCATGGCCAATAAAGTGGACAATGGATTCGCCATGATTCGGCCGCCAGGGCATCATGCCGAGGTAAATCTGGCGATGGGATTTTGCTTGTTCAACAGCATTGCAATTGCCGCCAGATACCTGCAGAAAAAATACCGCTTGGAGCGGGTATTGATTCTTGATTGGGATGTGCACCATGGCAATGGCACTCAGCATATTTTCGAACAGGATTCTTCGGTGTTTTATATTAGTGTGCATCAATTCCCACACTATCCCGGAACCGGGGCGCTTGCTGAAACCGGCATTGGCGAGGGCCAGGGCGCGACGCTAAATTGCCCGATGAGTCCGGGCTTGGGGGATGAGCATTATCGCCAGGCTTTCAAGGAAATTATACTGCCCAGGGCAAAAACCTTCGCCCCGGATGCGGTGCTGATTTCCGCTGGATTCGATGCCCACAAAGCCGACCCGCTGGGTTCCATCAATCTCAATAGCCAAAGCTATGTATGGATGACGCAGACGATGATGGAACTGGCCGATCAGTGTTGCGAGGGACGGTTGATTTCGGTGCTTGAGGGCGGCTACGATCTCAGCGCACTGGCCGAATCCGTCACCGAACACGTCAAAACGATGAGTCAGTCTTAACCAGCCATGCGTAACCAGCCAGGCGTAACTAGCCAGTCGTGATGGACGTCACCGTTTCCTGTAATGTTGCGAGATTAATTACCGATAGATAGTGCGGCGGCGAGTCCGCGCCGCGGAAAGTTTTTTTAACGATACTTTCGAGATTAGGACGTTTTTCCGCCGCGCTTGCACCCTTTCCGAGCCCGCCACCGAATTCGATCATCACTTCCACTCCAGTCTCACCGGCGGTTACCAGATTCTTGTGCCATAGCACCGGGTTAAACAATTGCAAAAATAATCGGGACTTGATAGCGTTGATATCGGTGTCATGCACGCCGCCGGTAAAATTTGAAAGCACATCAATCTGGGGCGATTTAAAATCGGCCTGATCAAGCGTTTGCCGAAATCGTCTTGCCGCTTCCACCATATAATAGGTGTGGAACGCGCCTTCAGTTTTTAATCGGGCAGACCGCTTGCCGGGAAACTTTTCCGCCATTGTTGACACCAGAGCGTCTAAATCTTCAGCCGGCCCGCCAACAACATTTTGGTTAGGCAAATTGCAAGCCGCTATGCCGCAATAGTGTCGTTCAGCCAGCGACTCGGCCGACTCAAGATCAATCATTAACGCTTCCATTCCGCCTTCGCCATATTCCCCCATCAGCTCGCCTCGTGTTTTCACCAGTTGCAAAGCGAGCGCAAAGCTCAACGAGTTTGCGCAGACCAATGCGGAATACTCCCCCAAACTGTGGCCCGCGGCCAAGTTGGGCGAAATCGCATTATCAGTGTGTTCAGCAAACGCTCGGCAACAAGCAATGGAATGGGTGAGTAATACAGGTTGGGTAAATCGGGTTAAATTTATCTGATCACCCGCATCATCGAAAGATAATTTGGCGATGTCATAGCCAAGAATCTCGCTCGCTTCGCCATAGGTGTCGCGCACAATTTCAAATTCATCGAATAAATCCTTGCCCATGCCGGGGTATTGTGATCCTTGACCGGGGAACAGGAAGGCAATGCCTGCTGAGGTTAAGGCCATGATTATTAGGGGGCTAGGGGCGGGGAACGAGAACCTTATTCCTTTTCTTTAATCTCGAATCCCAACATTCTTAAAGGCTCGTTGGTTGGATGTCCACCGCTAGCAATACCGGGATACGACAACCATTTTTCTTTTTTATATTCTGCGTGTGCTATTTGCAAGACCAATTTCGGTGGATACTCTTCGTCTTCGTGTACCAGGTTGTACTTTGTACTATTACGTTTTGGATGCCAGCCGATCATTTTTAAAAGCTTAATAGCCGTTAAAACGTGGTGTTGTTCTATATGTTCAATTTCTGTGCTCATTAGTATTTTATCCAAATAGTGAAATAAAAAAATCCCGCCAAACAACACTGCAAACGGATTATACAACAAAGCGGGCGTGATGGCAGTAATTTTTAGGGGGTTCTTTTGATTTCTTGAAAGAACTTCCCATTGTGCGAAGTCGAACCCCCTAAAATTGCCCCTAAAATGGGTACAATACAGCACTTAATTAATTTCGATATCTAATTAAAATCACAACCTCATTATTAACTTCATTAGAATGATAAAAAAATGTCAATGGTCATTGATGGAAAGGCGTTCGCGGCAGGTTTGCGCGAGCGTGTAGCGCAAGCAGTCAAAATAATCGGCAGTCAGAATGGCGTTACGCCGGGACTGGCGGTTGTTTTAGTCGGCGAAGATCCGGCCAGCCAAGTGTATGTCAGAAACAAGGGGAAGCAAACCGTGGAAGCGGGCATGGACTCTTTTGAGTATAAATTGCCAGTGGACACGTCCGAACAGGATTTGCTGGCTTTGGTGGCGCAGTTGAATAATGATCCGGCGGTAAACGGCATATTGGTGCAGTTGCCCCTGCCAAAGCATATCGATGCATCCAAAGTCATCAATTCAATCAGCATTGACAAAGATGTGGATGGCTTTCATACTGAGAATGTTGGAAAACTTTCTATCGGCGAAGATTCTCTGGTGCCTTGCACACCGGCCGGATGCCTGATGTTGTTAAAAGATCATATCGGCGATTTGACCGGCAAGAATGCGGTCATTGTCGGTCGTTCCAATATCGTAGGCAAGCCCGTTTCGATGCTGTTATTGCGCGAAAGCTGCACCGTTACCATTGCTCATTCCCGCACCCGCGACCTGCCGGCGGTTTGTCGCCAGGCAGATATTGTGGTTGCAGCGGTCGGCGTCCCTGAACTAGTGAAAGGCGACTGGATTAAATCCGGCGCGGTTGTTATTGATGTGGGAATTAACCGAGTGGACGGCAAAGACGGCAAAAGCAAACTGGTCGGCGATGTCGATTATGCGGCAGCGATGGAAGTTGCGGATGGGGTGACCCCGGTGCCTGGTGGCGTGGGGCCGATGACCATCGCCTGTTTGCTACGTAACACGGTTATTGCCACATGCAGGAAGAACGGCATTGAAATCCCTTCAGTGATAACCTAAAGCATGGTTGCGATGGAATTTCGCAGGGCACAAATCCTTGTGGCTCGGTGGTTGCTCGGCGTGCCCGCAAAAGGCGCCCCTGCAAGATTAATGTAATGCCGAGATATACAACGCCAGTTGCTTGATTTGTTGTTCACTAAGCGGAAAAGCGATAGGATTCATTATCGGGCTGTTTCGCTCCCCGGATTTGAACGCCAATAATTGCGTTTCGATATAGCTTGCATGTTGACCGGCCAGTCTCGGAAAGTTGGGAGGAATGCCGCTTCCTGACGGGCCGTGGCATCCCATGCACGCTGGCACATTGAATTCGGCGCTGCCACCACGAAAAACCGCTTCGCCGGCTCGCGCTTGTTGCTCCTGGTCAGCGGTTATGGATCCGCCGGAAATTTGTTGTTCCGAATAATAGGCATCCAGATCAGCCATGTCTTGTTCAGACAAGGCGCCGACTATCCCGCCCATTATTGGATCTGTCCGCTCGCCAGACTTAAAATTAGCCAGTTGCGCGGCGATATAACCGGCCACTTGTCCGGCAATTTTAGGAAACTGGGCAACCGGACTATTGCCATCGGCGCCGTGGCAAGCCATACAAGTAATCGACTTTTGCTTTCCTGCTTTAGCATCACCGGATTGCGCCGCGCTGTTCGCGTTAATCGCGAATGCGAGCGCCAGAGAAACCATCAAAATTTTAAACATGCGAATCATTGTGAAACCTGGTTATTGATTTGACCCAGAGCTTGCTTTCAGGCTCGAAAATAAATTATTTCACCCTTTTTAACAATATTCTTAGATTAGGGTACAAGTATACCGTGAATTTAAGTTATTCATTTTCAGTTTGGCTCGTGCCGTTTCCTTTAAAATAAACATGTATCAGGTGCACCCTTTTTAACAATATTATTAGATAGGGCGCAAGTATACCGTGAATTTAAGTTATTCATTTTCAGTTTGGCTCGTGCCGTTTCCTTTAAAATAAACATGTATCAGGTGCACCCTTTTTAACAATATTATTAGATAGGGCGCAAGTATATCGTGAATTTAAGTTATTCATTTTCAGTTTGGCTCGTGCCGTTTCCTTTAAAATAAACATGTATCAGGTGCACCGACCGGGAGAGAACACGTAAAATCAAGCGCGAATTATATCAACAATTATTGCTAAAAACTTGGCCACGATCGCCCCAATAGACTTCACCAACGCGAGTTACGCTTTGGCAGCGCACTACCCAAGCCAATGGCCACCGGACATAGGCGCGGAAGTGGCGTTCGCCGGGCGCTCAAATGTGGGCAAGTCCAGCGCGATTAATGCAATTACCAATCAAAATCGCCTGGCAAAAACCAGTAAAACCCCAGGCCGAACCCAACAAATCGTGTTTTTCGAGTTACAGGATTCGTTGCGGTTGGTGGATTTGCCCGGATATGGTTACGCCAAAGCGCCCGCGAATTTGCGAAAACACTGGCAGGAATTTATTTCCGACTACCTATCCGCTCGTCAATGCTTGCGCGCCTTAGTCATGCCAATGGATATCCGCAGACCGCTAACCGAACTGGATATCATCATGCTGGAGTATTGCTGGGAGATCGAGTTGGCGGTGCATGTGCTGCTGACCAAGGCGGACAAATTCAAGCGCGGAAAGGCGTTAAATATTTTGCAAGCCGTAAGCAAGGATTTGCAATCCCAACCGCAGACCACAGTGCAGTTATTTTCCGCGGCAAATAAACAAGGCGTGGATGAGGCGCGGAAACATTTGACCGGATATTTGCATGAAAATGTGGTGACTTAGACCTTGTTTGTCTCATATGCGGTGAACCCGGACAGGTGCTGTATTATATTTGGCACCGGGCAACGCGGGAAGGGAGTTAAGTCACCTAAACGCTATATCCACATGCTTTTCTGACGTAACGACCTCAAGACAATGGTCAACCAACATAGGAGAAATAGAAAATGAGCAATCAGACGAGTTCGGATTTCACGATTATTCTTAGTAGTTTTACTTTTCCCAAGGATCTCGATAACAAACGAGCTAATTTCCGTTTTGTAGTTGATCTTCGCTACACAAATGAAAAAGGAGCTTTCGCAGTTGCAACCGCGGTGATGCCTGGTTTGGATACGTGGTGGGAATGCGCCACCAATAAAAGTGACAAGCCGAATTTTGTTCGCAAAGGGGATTCTTCCGAATTCGATATTAATAAAATCGATGAATGGGACAAAGTTGCTCTGCGGGTCAAGGCCCAGGTGCTCTACCAGATTCAGGTCAAGGTCATAGATGTAGACCGACCGAATCTCTGGGACAAGCTTTCAGACGCTTTTGGCAGAGTCATCAGCTCCCTATTTGGGACGGCGAAAGGAAAGGTCGGAGGTATACCTACGGTTGGAGGAGCTATTGGATCAGTTCTTGAGGATGTCCAATCAAGGGTCGCCAAAATGTTAGCAGGTGGCGATAAAGTTTTGTTCAAGAGGGGAATGAATATAGAATATCTTGACACTGACAATAACATTATTAAAATTTTCGGAGATGGAAGTACGGACAATAAAAAAAGTGCAAATAAGAAATATACGATTGGCTTTGAAGTAGAAATTAAGTAAAGGCTAGGCCGTGCATGACGAAAAGATGGTTCCGACTAGGGCCAACACTTTCACAAAAAATCCCAGAGCTTGTAGCGACGCATAAATCCCCTTCTACTCATCACCCCGACCACACAGTGGCGTTGGGGACGGCTTGCTGGATAGACTTATTCTTGGGCCGACCAGAATTCCATCGCCCCACTGCCGAAGGCCGGCTGCGGGCGTTCATTTTGCGAGCATTGAGCTTCAGCAAGACCTCCCGCCAACGGTAGACTCACGCACACCGTCCTCAATAGTCATCAGGCGCTTCTGACCCGTTCATTGAGCCCAATCACCGCCAAGGCACACTCATTTCAAGCAACCGCTGAGGGTTTTACTGCAAAGATCATAGTATTCCTTGTTTTTTTCACAACCAATAAAATTTCTATTAAGGTTGTGGCTTGCTATTGCTGTCGTTCCGCTACCCATAAAACAATCTAACACCAAATCGCCTTCATTAGAACTGGCTTTAATTATCCTTTCTAACATATCCATTGGTTTGGGCGTTAAGTGGGGCATTTTCTGTACTTTTCCATTCACTTTTCTTTTATGTCTTTCACTGCTAAAGCGCCATATTTCTGAACATAATCCGCCATCGGGATTTGGGTACCATCTTTTGCCGTTTTTTAAAATCCCTTTCTTGGCGGCATGTTTCATCCTGTCTATGCTCTTGTAGGGCTCTCTGATGGCATCAAAATTGAAGGTGTGTTGTCCTTGCGTAAAAAACAAAATGGTCTCAGCGCCACTGACATATTTTGTTTTCGCAGCGCTGATCCCATCTTGTTTATCCCAAATAATCCAATTTCTAAAAGTCATTTTTTTCTCTACCAAAAATTGCAAAATGTACGCGGAATTGAGAGGAG
Organism: Candidatus Spongiihabitans sp.; assembly: GCF_965237845.1. Taxonomy (GTDB): domain Bacteria; phylum Pseudomonadota; class Gammaproteobacteria; order Arenicellales; family Poriferihabitantaceae; genus Spongiihabitans. The sequence continues at coordinate 156,420 of NZ_OZ250154.1, forward strand.
TATTAAAAATATACAAACTGCTGGAGCGTTTTAATTTAGGAATGAGCGTCTCTATCCAGGAAAAAGTGAAATGCAAAAAATCATCTTGACTTCTAAAAGTATCCCACCTGGCTTTTTTCATATTGTATGGCGGATCAACAACGGCTAAATCAATTGACTTATCCTCCACTTTGGTATTGAGAAAATCAAAAACATCCAAATGATAAATTTTATTAATTTGCGTTTCAGACTCAGATTCTTGTTTAGTTTTCAAAGATGATTTCAGGGGATGAAGCAGATCCAATTGAATAGTTTTATCGGTTTTCATTGTCTAGTCTCAATGTGGAATCATCATCTGACGCAAACCCGTCGCACCAAGCAATAACGCTGATAGTGTGCTTAATGCTCTTAACATAATTACCGTAAACATTTCTGGCTGTTGGCTCTTTTATTTCGTTGAAATATGCAACATATTTTTCATTAAAAATAGTAGGATTTTGGAGTGATCGATAAACGTGCACCAAATTGACAATGGTCTCCAAATCATCATCATTGTATGCATGCGTCGCAAAATAATTAAATTCGTCTAAAGTTAGATGATTCAATCAATGCAGTAATCTTTTAGTAAACTGAACAATGTTCAAACCATTGAAAGAATAATTGAGAAAGTAATTAGTGTATAAGTCTTTCACACATTCTAAATTTTCACATTGATTAATTTGTATTCCTAAATTCGTTAGACACAACACCTGTTTGTTAAGTTTTCCAGTTTGTTTAATTGGATGACAACACCAACCAAATTTTATGAGATAGTTTTTCGCTTGCCTGACAAACAATTGATGATGCGAAGTTTTTAATTCTTTTCTTTGGAAATTACTGTTTTCCACAAACTGGTCAAGCAGTTTTTTTGATGCCTGATAATTGGGTAATGCCCATATCAAAACTACATAGCAATTTTGTGGGTTTATCTTTGATTTTTTCCAAAATAATGTCCACACCATTTTCTCTAACATAAGCAACAACAAAAAGCATTTCATCGGCCTTATCTATTTCGGCAGTAATGACATCTTGATGATTATTTAAATGAACAATCTGGTTTTGAACAAACATGAGAAATCTCTTTTTTAAACACTGTTTAATTTTTTTTCTATAATTTCTTTATAGTTTTCCATTATTTCATAGCCAATATATTTCCGGTTTAACTCTTTGGCTATTTTTAAAGTCGTACCACTTCCTGCGAATGGGTCTAATACAACATCTTCTACATAAGAAAATAATTTTACACATCTCCTTACTATACCTTCTGGCATAATCGCCGAATGGTCGCCAAAGGCTAAATCATTTTTATTCGGTATAGGTATATCCCAAATTTGTTTGGTGTATTCAGTCCATTCTTTTTGTGTTAATTTGCTTTTTTCTTCATAGGCATTAAGGGAGTATTTATAACTAATTTTCCATTTGGTTTTAATACTCTTTCACATTCATTCCACACTTTTGACAGTTCTTTTATGAAAGTTTGATAATTTTTTATATCCCCTATTTGATTTGTATTTTTTCTCGAGTGTGTTTCATCTTGATAACCATTTTTGGAATAGTCTTTGATATTGAAATAAGGAGGTGATGTGACGATTAAATCGACAGTTTTGTCTGGAACATCGTCCATTCTTTGGGAATTTTTGAAATATATTCTATTATTCATGTCTTTCTACACTTATCCCCACATCCACTGCTGTCCCATAAACCTGAAACAAAAAAGACCTCATCCTAAGGTCGAATATGACCATCCCCAATGACGATATATTTCTGGTTGGTCAATCCCTCAAGGCCAACCGGTCCGCGTACGTGGAGTTTGTCGGTACTAATCCCGATTTCAGCGCCGAGCCCATACTCAAAGCCATCGGCAAACTGAGTTGACGCATTAACCATTACCGAACTGGAATCCACTTGCCGCAGGAATTTGTCCTGCTTCGCTTGGCTTTCGGTGATGATGGCGTCGGTGTGGTGCGAGCCATAATTTTGAATATGAGCAATCGCCTGATCGATTCCATCGACGATGCGCACCGATAAAATCGCATCCAGATATTCGGCGCTCCAATCCTCTTCGGTCGCCGGTTTCAACGCCGGGATAATTTTCCGGCTTTTCTCGCAGCCGCGCAATTCCACACCTTTTTGTCGAAACTGCCTGCCCAATTCCGGCAGCGCTTTATCTGCCACGGCTTCAGCAACCAGCAAGGTTTCCATTGCGCCGCAAACGCCATAGCGGCGGGTTTTGGCGTTATAGGCGATTTTAATCGCTTGATCGATGTCGGCCTCATCATCGATATAAACGTGGCATAGTCCTTGCAGATGCTTAATCACTGGAACCGTGGCGTCTCGACTGACCCGCTCGATCAAACTTTGCCCGCCACGCGGCACAATGATATCCACATACTGGGACAGGGTAATCAACTCGCCAACCGCAGACCGATCGGTTGTTGCTATCAGTTGAGCGCAATTTGGAGCAAGCCCGGCTTGTTCAAGCCCTTGAGCGAGACACTTTCCAAGCGCAAGGTTTGAGTTAATCGACTCGGAACCACCGCGCAAAATCACGGCATTGCCCGCTTTGAGACAAAGAATCGCCGCATCAATGGTAACATTGGGACGTGATTCATAAATGATTCCAATGACCCCAAGCGGCACCCGCATTTTTCCGATTTTTATGCCGCTGGACTGTTCAGTGAGTGCCGTCATCTCACCCACCGGATCATTTAACCCGGCGACCTGCCGACAGCCTTCCGCAATCGCCTCAACTCGCTCCTGATTTAATTCAAGCCGATCGAGTAACGCGCTGGTCAAACGGCTTTGCCTTGCATCTGCCAGGTCCTTTGCGTTTTCGGCCAGGATAGCGGCGCAATTTTTTTCAATCGCAATCGCAATGCTTTCCAGCGCAGCATTCTTTTGATGCGTGGTTGCCTGAGCAATAACTTTCGCCGACTGCACCGCGGCGCGGCCAAGCTGGTGCATATAGTTTGTTATATCCAGGTTTTTTGCGGTACTCGATTGCATGTTTATGTGTTGTGCCTGTTTATATAGGTCGATTGCGGACAGATTGTCAGGATTGTAAAAGAAATAGCGCCTTATTTCGATGGTTAAATGTCTCGGCATCCATGAGAATTCAAGACCGATCTTGCGATAACGCTCACAGGGCAATCATGCCATAATCTACTGAATTCTCAGCCCACACATCCCCAAACAAATACTCTCGATTTCCTCCCAAATATCCTTTCGTTGTAATGACGCGCGCCCCTTTGCCATGAGGTCGGCGCGCCCCAAGCGCCGCAATATATTTTCCCATTGCGCTCGGGACAGACGTTTTAATGCGGCGTTCACAATGCCGCTGCGGCTGCTCCAGACGCCATAGCGTTGAAACTGCGGACGCTCGCCCTGCTCCATTGCCACGGACAATTGACAGAGAATTCGGGTATCCCGCGCCAACGCCCATAGAATAATAACCGGCTCCATTTGCTCTCGCTTTAAGCTGTGTAGAATTCGGATCACCCGATGCACCGATCCAGCAAGACAAGCGTCGACAAAGCTGTACACATTAAATCGAGCGTGATCGGCAATAACCTGTTCAATAATTTCCGCGCTGATTTGTTGTTTGGGGTACAGCAGACTGAGCAGGTTTATTTCTTGAGCGGCCGCCAGTAGATTCCCTTCAACAAAATGACTCAATCGTTCAACCGCATCGAAATCAAATTCAAGACCGCCGGCAGTTAATCGTTGACTGATCCAGTTCGGAAGTTTGTCCGCGCCAATGGTTGGACACTCTATAACAATGCCCGCGGCTTCCACTGTCTTGAACCATTTTGTGTTTTGGGCGCGTTTTTCAATGCTGCCGCAAATGACTACTAATGTTGTGTCGTCGGCATTTTGATTTTCGGCGTAATCAATTAAAGCTTTCGCCCCGGCATCACCGGGCTTGCCCGTTGGCAGCCGCAATTCAATCAGTCTCTTTTCGGCGAAAAGCGACATAGTTTGGCTGTATTCAAATAATTTATTCCAATCGAAACCAGGCTCCACGGTGAAGCGCAGCCTTTCCAGGAAGCCCGCTTGCTTGGCGCAAGTTCGAATTGGCTGCAATGCTTCTTCGACTAATAGTGTTTCCGCACCGAAAAGCAGATACAGCGGTTGGAAGCCCTGTTTCAGTTGACCGGATAATGAGGGCAGGCTAACGCGCAATCACTGTGCCTCCCCACTATATTCGGGTATTCGGCTAAGCCGTCTCAGCAACTGCAAGATAATTTCCTGTTCCATTTCCTGTTTTAAGAATTCCTCTTCTTCCTCAATGGCTAATGTTTGAGCTGGCTCATAGTCCAGGGTAGCGGGTTCATAGTCCAGGGTTCTGTGCTGAGAAATTGTGGCAAGCGGTTGCAAGACCGCACCTTCGCTGCCGGTAACATTATAGTCGACGGTGTAGATATAGTCATAACCCGTGGCCAGGCCGTTTTCATCCACGGTTCTGACGCTCCTTTGGAATTCGCTTTTTGAGATGAACAGGGTGGCGCCGTCGCTATCGGCTTCTGTTGCCGCAGAACCGCTTTGTTGCAGGTGTTGATCAGGTTGTTCATGGGGCTGTTCACGGAGTTGTTCGCGGAGTTGTTCACGGAGCGAGCGATTCCCGCCTTCAATGGAAATGCGAGAGAGCGCTGATGACAGTTCGAAATTTCCCCGCAACTTGAAGCCACACCCGGCGACTAAAGTCAGGCTCAGGACGAGTAGCGCCAAGCGTTTGGACATGGGATATTTCCGATGATTATGTAGATAAAGGGCAGATATAAAGGTCAGGTATTGTAATGGATAGTATCCAAGTCTAAATAACAATGTTTATAAGTTTCCCCGCCACCACGATAACTTTTCTGATCGGTTTGCCCGCAATGTATTTTTGCGTTTTTTCATCGGCGATGGCCAGGGTTTCGATCTCCTGTTTGCTGCTGGATGCCGAAACTTCAATTTCGCTTCGCAATTTGCCGTTGACTTGAATCACTAACTTCAAGGTGTCGCTCTTCAGCGCTTCAGGGTCCACGCTTGGCCAGGTTGCATCGATAATATCCCCCGATTCGCCAAGGTCACGCCACAGCTGATGCGCAATGTGCGGCGTAATCGGCGCCAGCACCTTGTTCAATATCACTACGCCTTCGCGTAACACCGAGGCGCAATCAGGGTTCTTTTCGGGATCGAATTTATCCAGCGCATTGAGCAACGCCATCGCCCCGGCGACTACGGTGTTGTAGTGAATTTTTTCGTAGTCGCGCCGCACTTTATCCAGTATTTGGTGGATCAGTCGGCGTATTTGTTTTGCTTCGGGGTCGATTATGCGACTGGCCCAATCCGGGTTAGCCAGCGTTTCCCGGGCTGAGGAAATTACATTTTTAGTCCGTTGGATCAATGACCACCAGCGTCTCAGAAAGCGGTGGGCGCCGGCCACGGCATCGTCATTCCACTCCAAAGTCTGTTCTGCCGGTGAGGCAAACATCATAAACAAACGCACCGTATCGGCGCCATAAAGGTCGATCATGGATTGGGGATCAACGGTATTGCCCTTGGACTTGGACATCTTTACGCCGCCTTTCAAAACCATCCCCTGGCAGAGCAGATTGGTAAACGGCTCGTCGCCGGCGACCAATCCAGCATCGCGCATCAGTTTATGGAAGAACCGCGCATACAATAGATGCAACACCGCATGCTCAATTCCGCCGATATACTGATCGACCGGCAGCCAGTAATTGGCGCGTTCATCGAGCATGGCATTATCGGCCCCCGGGCAGCAATAGCGCGCAAAATACCAGGACGATTCAAAGAAAGTGTCAAAAGTATCTGTTTCCCGATGGGCTGGCGTATCGGCGCCAGGCACAGTGGTTTGATAAAAATTCGGGTCATTCCTGAGCGGAGACTTGACCCCGGAAAACTCAACGTCTTCGGGCAGCAATACCGGTAACTGATCATCTGCAACAGCGATGGCATGGTCTTGTGAAATGTCCTGATGGTCATAAACCACCGGTATCGGACAGCCCCAATATCGCTGACGGGAAACCCCCCAGTCGCGCAGTCGATAATTGATTTTTCTGTTTCCCTTTTTGTTTTTCTCCAGGAATTCCGCTACTGCATCAAAGGCTTGCTTGAAATTCAAGCCATCAAACTGCCCGGAATTGTAAACAACCCCTGCTTTTGTGGTCAGCGAAGATTCATCGTAGTTGTGTTGATCGCCCTCGGGCCATTCAATGACCGGCCGAATCTCCAGATTATGCTGCTTGGCAAACTCCCAATCCCGTTGATCGTGAGCGGGCACCGCCATGGCCGCGCCGGTGCCGTATCCCAGTAAAATGAAGTTTGCCGCCCAGATATCGATTTTTTCTCCGCTGATCGGGTGGATTCCGGTAATGCCTAAAGACACCCCCTTCTTTTGCATGGTTTCCAATTCTTCCTCTGAAGTATGGGTGGTCTTGCACTGCTCGATAAATTTCGCAATTTGCGGGTTGTTTTGAGCCGCTTTCAATGCCAGCGGATGCTCCGCCGCCACAGAAATAAAGGTGATTCCCATAATCGTGTCGGGTCGGGTGGTGTAAACTTCAAGCGGCTCTTCGCTTTCAATCTCAAATGAAAATTTCACTCCTTCTGAACGACCGATCCAGTTTCGCTGCATGGTGCGCACCGCATCCGGCCAGCCTTGCAGATTGTCGATTTCGCTCAGCAACTCTTCGGCATAGGCGGTGATTCGAATAAACCATTGAGAAATGTGTCGGCGTTCGACCAACGCGCCGGAGCGCCAGCCACGACCATTCTCCACCTGCTCATTGGCAAGCACGGTTTGCTCGACCGGATCCCAATTCAACACCGCCATTTTTTTATAGGCCAGGCCTTTGTCTAAAAGCCGATTAAAAAACCATTGCTCCCAGCGGTAGTATTCGGGCGCGCAGGTGGCGAGTTCCCGGCCCCAATCATATGCGAATCCCAGACGCTTCAACTGTCCGCGCATATAAGCTATATTTTCGTAGGTCCATTTGGCCGGCGGCATGTTGTTGTCGATGGCCGCGTTTTCCGCCGGCAAGCCAAAAGCATCCCAGCCCATCGGTTGCATCACGTTTTTGCCCAGCATCCGCTGATAACGACTGATCACATCACCGAGGGTGTAATTTCTGACATGACCCATATGCAATTGCCCGGAAGGATACGGCAGCATAGACAGGCAGTAATATTTTTCACGATCCGGATCTTCCGTCGCCGCAAAGCTCTGATTGTCGTCCCAGTATTTTTGGGCGGCAGCCTCTACTTCAGCGGAATTATACGGGCTGGTCATAAGGGATTATAATGAATCGGGCAGAAATCGGGTGATCGTAAAAGGCGCGATTTTAACCGATTGCTATTTCATTAGTCACCAAAGAATACCCGTAAACTCTGTCGTTCTTCCGATAGCACAGCATTAAGGTCATTTAAAGTAAAATCCCGCCATGGCAGGAAAAATACCAAGTGTTTTTATCGATCAACTGATGTCAAGAGTTGACATCGTCGAGGTCATCGACCGTAGAGTGCCGTTAACCCGAAAGGGCAAGGAATTTCAGGCGAGTTGCCCATTTCATGACGAGAAAACACCGTCATTCACGGTCAGTCCGACCAAGCAGTTCTATTATTGCTTTGGTTGTGGCGCCCATGGCACCGCGATTGGGTTTCTAATGGATTACGCAAACCTGAGTTTCGTCGAAGCGGTTGAAGAATTGGCGGATGGCGTCGGCTTGCAGGTGCCTCAGCAGACACCAGGCACACAGGCAGCAACCCCCGGGGAAAGCGCCGGCGACCTGCTTGGTATGGTCGAACAAGCCAATTTTTGGTTCCAGCAGCAATTACGTAAGCATCCGGCTGCCAGGCAGGCAGTCGCTTATTTAAAGGCTCGAGGGCTGGATGGAAAAATCGCGGCAAGTTTTGGCATTGGTTTTGCGCCGGACAGCTGGAACGATTTAGCGCTGGCGTTAGCAACCACTCCTCAAGCGCAACAGCAATTAGTCAAAACCGGGCTGATTATACGGAAAGACGACCCCAGCCCAGAAGACGACCCCAGCCCAGCCCCAGGCCAAAATTCAGAATCCGGCGCCAAGTTTTTCGATCGATTTCGCAGTCGGATCATGTTCCCCATTGAAGATCATCGCGGTCGAGTGGTCGGCTTCGGTGGTCGAATCATCGGCGATGGCGAACCTAAGTATTTAAACTCCCCGGAAACGCCGTTGTTTCATAAAGGCGCCGAACTTTATGGGTTGCATCGCGCGCGCCGTGCAATTGGCGCCGCCAATAAAAGCATTGTTGTGGAGGGGTATATGGACGTGGTCAGCCTGGCGCAGTTTGGCGTCGACAATGCCGTGGCGACCTTGGGCACGGCAACCACCAGGACGCATTTGCAACGATTATTTCGGCTTGCCGCGGAAGTGGTGTTTTGTTTTGATGGCGACCGTGCCGGGCGGGCGGCGGCCTGGAAGGCGTTGCAGGTTTCCTTGCCGGAAATGCAGGATGGCCGAAAAGTCGGTCTCTTGTTTCTTCCAGATGGCGAAGATCCGGATTCTATGGTGCGCGCTCAAGGGCAAGCGGCATTTGTTGAGCGGATCAATACGGCGAAGTCCATGCTGGATTTTTTATTCGACCACCTGACCGAGCAAGTCGATATGGCGAGCAGAGATGGGAGAGCGCAGCTGGTCAGTTTGGCGAAACCTTTGCTCGCGCAGCTGCCTGTCGGGGCGTTACGGGACTTGATGTTTGACAGGCTGACTTCATTAAGCGGATTGACCGGCGCCCAATTGGGCAAGCAGGAATATTCAAACAATCTCAATTCCCGCATACGGAATCGGAAAAGCAAGCCGCATCAGCCAGGCCAGATTTCCCCGTTGGCATTTGCCACCAGTTTATTGTTGCAAAACCCGCCACTGGCGTTGGCGCTCGATGATGTTGCCGCGCTGCAGCAGCTTCGAATCCAGGGCGCCGAGGTATTGATTAAAATGATCGATCTGATTCGAAACCAGCCTGAGCAAACCACGGCAAGGTTGCTGGAGTTGTTCCGGGATTCGACTTATCATGGGTATCTGGAAAAGTTGGCGATGCGCACCAATTTCATAGACGATGATGTGCTCAAGCCGCAATTCAAGGATACCGTAGGGCGGTTGTTGGAAAATCAAAAGGAGTATAACCGACAAGAAGCGCTCGAAAAACTGCGGCAAAAAAGCATGAAAGAGCTGAAAGAGGAGGAAAAAGCCGCGTTGGTTGAGCTATTAAATGCCAGGAAGAATGCAGACAATTGAGGAGTCCTGATCATTGGTCAAGCGCAATTAACGGGCAACGGCCTGGAATTTCAGCCGGATTAGGCATTTTTAGCTGAAACAAGCCATTGAAATAGTTAAGTAAAGCACTACATTTGGTGTATACTCGGCGGTCGCATTTTCAGCGGTATCCGGTTCATATTGGATACTAAATTTCCCGAGGTAACTGGCTATTTATGAGTAACAAATCCCAAACCCCCGATACGAAAGTCAATGACAAAGATATTGTTGACGCAACCATTGATGCCAAGGCGGCCGCAGAGGAAGATTTGAAAGTAGTCAGAAAGCCGCCCTCTGATCTCAAGAAGCTCATCTTAAAAGGCAAGGATCAAGGGTTTTTAACCTATCCCGCAATCAATGATCACCTGCCTGAAAATATGCACGACACCGACCAGATTGAGGTTATTGTCAACATGATTAATGACATGGGCATCGAGGTGGTGGACAAAGTGCCGGATTCCGATAGCATGATCTTGAAGCGTGACAACCCGGAAGACCATGAAGTTGCCGAAGAAGTCAGCGCCGCGCTTAAAACTGCGGTGGAAAGTGAATTTGGTCGAACTACCGACCCGGTGCGGATGTACATGCGCGAGATGGGAACCGTTGAATTGTTGACCAGGGAGGGTGAGATTGCCTTGGCAAAACGAATTGAAGCCGGCAATCGACAAAGCGCCGCGGCTTTCGCGATAACCCCGGTAGCCATTCGCCAACTTCTGGACTATGCGGAGGCTATTGAAGCGGGTGAAATGAAATTGACTGAAGTAGTGGTTGCTTTCATGGAATTAAACGCATTGGACGACCAGACTGTGGCTATCCCGGGAAAACCTGGACAAAATGCAGCCGAAGAAGAAGCGTCTCCCAGCGGCCCGGATTACGATGATGCGATTGTTCGATTCAGACGCATGCGACGTACCTGGAATGCATTGACGAAAGCAATCGAAACCCACGGCCTTGGTAGCAAGCAAGCGTTGCGTAATCGGCGAAACCTTGGTGACCAGCTGCTGCAGATAAAATTTACGCCAGCGAAGGTTGAAGCATTATCGGCAACATTGCGCAACTGTATGATTAAAGTCAAGGACTGCGAGCGAAGCATTGCGCGGTATTGCATTAACTACGGCAAAGTGCCGCGAAAACAATTCATGGGGTACTTTCGGGACAATGAAACCACGCTGGAATGGTTCCATAAGTTGGTGATGGATTGTGGCGACGATACACCACGCCTGACAAAATATGAAGACACGATAGCCGAATACACTGCACAACTGGTCAAAACTCAGGAAAAAGCGGGTCTTGAGCTAGCCGATCTAAAAGACCTGAGTCGGCGGCTAACCGAAGGCGAAGCTAAAGCACGCCGTGCTAAAAAGGAAATGGTAGAAGCTAATCTGAGATTGGTGATATCCATAGCCAAAAAATATACCAACCGCGGTTTGCAATTCCTGGATTTGATTCAGGAAGGTAACATCGGCTTGATGAAAGCGGTTGACAAGTTTGAATATCGCCGTGGTTATAAGTTTTCAACTTATGCAACTTGGTGGATTAGGCAGGCGATTACCCGTTCCATCGCCGATCAGGCCAGAACCATTCGTATTCCAGTGCATATGATAGAAACCATTAATAAACTCAATCGGGTTTCCAGGCAAATCCTTCAGGAAAAAGGCAGGGATGCGTTGCCTGAAGAATTGGCGGAAAGAATGGAGCTGCCCGAAGATAAAGTAAGAAAGGTGTTGAAAATTGCCAAAGAGCCAATTTCGATGGAAATGCCGGTCGGTGATAACGAAGACTCTCATTTGGGGGATTTTATTGAAGATAAAAACATCAAGGCGCCGGTTGATAACGCAACGGCTTCTGGCTTAAAAAACGCGACCGATGAAATTCTCGATTCACTCACTGAGCGCGAAGCAAAAGTATTGCAAATGCGATTTGGCATCGGTATGAACACCGACCATACCCTGGAAGAAGTCGGCAAACAATTCGACGTAACCCGAGAACGCATTCGACAAATAGAAGCCAAGGCACTCAGAAAGCTGAGACACCCGAGCCGGTCGGAGCATTTAAAAGGTTTTCTGGAAGGCGCTTAAAGGCAATTAAATTTTGGCTGTCATCCCGGTCAAGGTTGGCAAACCAGCGCCAATATCTGCCGCGCTTTCATGCGTCAGGCCGACCTTTTGGCATCCCTTATAGGGCCTGTAGCTCAGCTGGTTAGAGCAGTGGACTCATAATCCATTGGTCGTAGGTTCAAGTCCTACCGGGCCCACCATAATTTTGAATAAGTTAAGTGTTGTGTCCCCATATATATTCCATATATTTGCTTCAGAAGCTCGGAAATAGTATGATAAAAATACTATCCAACCATCGCGCCATCCCCATGCCCATGCCCATTTGTAAGGACGTACTGGCTTTCATCAGTTGCTCGTTACCCACACTCGGGATTAACAGCCATGTCTAACGCCTCTTGGCGACTGGAAAATGCTGCCGTTGTGCTGGTCGCAAATACCCATAACCCGTCTATTATTAACCCCGATTTTTTGAAAAACAACGGGATTATTCCTGCAGATTGTAAGGTAGGGCAAGAACTTCTTGTTACCCCTATTTTAGCAAAACTTGCTTTCCAAAATGTAATGCTGACCGTGGTCCCCGAACAACTTCACCTGGAAGAAAGGAACAAGAATCCAGAAAACAACCGTTTCCTGGATTCGTCTATGTTATACGACTGCACAAAGAAATACGTGACGGCACTTCCACACATCCCATACATTGCCCTTGGTTTGAATTGGAGAATACGGATTCCTATGCCAGCCCCAGACTCTTGGTTTAAGGAAAGATTTTTAAAAGGTGGTGCGTGGCAAGAGAAAATTAAACCTGTCAATTTTGTTTTCAAGATTCAGCATGATATAGCTACCGTTTACACTTTGATAACGGAAATCCAAGATGGAGATGTGATGATAAGTTGCAATTTTCATTTTAATCTTGAAAATGAAAACAGAAAAATAAAACGAATAACAGAAACTATAGATAACTGGAAGATGCACAAAAAAACTTTTGAAACCGACTTGCAGAAATACTTTACCCAAGAGGAACTAGCATGACAACTGGATTAGCCAAATATGATGCTGGCCACAAAGTTATTGAAACCATGGCGCTCAATATTCTAAGTGACGAGGAGCCTCAACACGCTATGGAGAAAGCCCGGAGAGCATGGGCGGAAAAAGCTCAAAGAACATATACCGAATTGACTATAGGAGAAAGCGCAGATGCTTTTAATTGGCAACACATGGCTTTTCCGGCGAGTGATGCAGAATTTTTGTCGGGCGCAAATGCATCATATGGGCTCGACACTCCGCAGCTCAAAAACCAAATCCTGACCGAGTTGGTCAACATTCTTAATCAACCTTATAGCAACGTTAATACTTTTGCTGAAATAACCTTATTTCTTAAAAATAACGGACTAAAAGAGAGCGCAGAACGAATTGAAGAATTGCACAATCTTGAAGATTTGGAAGATGGCGAACAGCCTCTTTTGCTGGAATCTGCACAGGGTTTTTGTGATTTTATCCTTGAGTTCCGTAAATTGGGGGAGCCGATATTGGGCGTTTTCCCCCAGGGCACCCTATCCGCTGGATGGAGACTTGCTGACAACAGGCATCTCCTTATTGAGTTTTTAGAGCGTAACTTAATCTCTTTTGCAATGATTGGTCCGGATAACAAGGAACGGGACAAAAAATTTCGACTCAATGGTCGCGCTTCCCGAGAGAAAGTCCTCAATATTTTATCCGAGACAGGCGTAACAGAATGGCCGGAGTAGGCGGTGGATTACAAGACGGCGATAGCATAGAGAATGCCCATCATGTAATGAGATATTGCCGGCCGAAACAAGTACAAAGGGGAAAGATTACTGAATCCGCTTTCGCGCTTCGAGAAAAAGAGGAGTACCTTTCTGCTAATTGGCTAGAATACTTCAATGAAGGCATGCAATTTCCTGAACTACTGCGGAAAACTAGAGAAACTGTTGGGCAATCCCTGAATCTTCCTCACAATGGAAGATTTGCTAAGATTCACGTAGGAGATGCTAAACGAAAAATCAAAGGTGTCCGAATACAATATAGACCAGTGGACAACAACCTCGCACATGCCGGTATTTATCCTCCTTCAGAAGAAAATCGCGAAATAACGCTGGAATTGGCGAATCTGGTTAGTGATAGCGACATATTTTCTGCTGTTGAATAAACTAGCCTAGCCGTTCCAAAACCATATCGACCATAGGCGATGATCCAGGCAACCACGCAGGCAACGGCCCACGCCACAACCCGGGCCGCGCCTCAGTATATTTTCGATGCCAGCGAAAAGCCATCGCTGCCGATGTTTGACGTGCCTTTGATAAAGGCGACCGACGAGAGCGTTAAAGGCTACGGCGCTTTGGTCAGCGATGCTGATAAATTCGAGATCGAAATCGTACCGTGGCCGGCTCAGGGTTGGCGGCCGATTGATGCTGGAACCGGGAATCAAGGCGGGGTTGCCGAAGGCATTTTTTGCGGGGAATGGGACGGTGACGTTCTCATGGGGCGCAACGATGCGGTTAATGGCGAATATGTTTTAGGCTGGAGTTGTGACCCGCAACAAGCGTTACCGGCACAGGCCAACGCGCCAAAAGAAGATATTGCCAGGGAACATGTTATTTTGTGGCATTTCAACTATCATCCTGATGGCGGCCAGCTTTTCTTTCCCCTCGACAAGCAACCATTTCTGGTGCCCGTTGCCTTGCCCGGCGACGATATAAAACCGGAGAAAGTTGTGGCGTTTTGGTGCGATGGCCGCCAAGGCATGTATATCCACCCCGGAATTTGGCATGACGGCATATTCCCGACTAGTGATCGTCAAAGGTTTCTCGATCGCCAAGGCAAAGTCCATGCACGGGTCAGCTGTGATTTTGGCGAGGAATTCGGGGTCTATCTGAAAGTGCCACTAATGCTTCCGGGCGTATAATTCCAGTCGCATAATTGCGGGGACACCATAATTGCATAATTGCGGGGACACAATACTTAACTCTAATCGTTTGTTTTAATTCGGTACTGCGTCCCCGGAACTTGGTGCACGAAATAAAATCACGCTATAAAACGACATGAGTGGAGACGCAAAAGACCGGGCAAACAGGAGGCGATTCGGTCGCGGTAAAAAACGCGAGCGAATGCAACTCGTTGCACCGGCATACATAAAAAGACAAATACCGTACTACGAGTTCTTGGGAGAAGAAGGATTGGTTGCCCTGGAGCAACAAGCCGATTGGTTAATGCAGGAAATTGGTCTTGAGTTTCGAGGAGATCCTGAAGCATTGCGTATTTGGAAAGAAGCGGGCGCCGAGGTAAAAGACACGCGGGTAAAATTACCTAAGGGCATGGCCCGTGAGCTGTGCAAAACCATCCCCCATAAATTCACTCAACTAGCACGAAATCCCGCGAACAGTGTTGAAATTGGGGGTTGCGCTCAGGTATTCGCCTGCGTTTACGGGCCGCCGTTTGTCCGAGATCTGGAGGGCGGGCGGCGTTACGGCACGATCAACGACCTGGAAAATCTGGTCAAAATCGCCTATCAATTACCGAGCATTCACCACACCGGATTGGTGATATGCGAGCCTTGCGATGTGCCCGTCTCCAAACGTCACTTCGATATGCTGTATGCCCATATACGCTATAGCGACAAACCCTTTCTCGGCGCGATTACTGAAAAATCCCGCGCCCAGGATTCGGTGGACATGGCGCGGGTGTTGTTTGGCGAACAAGTCATGGAAAACAACTGTGTGATTATGGGCAATGTTAATACCAATTCACCCTTGTTGGTGGATAAAGTGGTCACCGAAGCGGCGCAAGTTTATTGCGGCGCCGGGCAAGGATTGATCGCCGCGCCGTTTATTTTGGGCGGCGCCATGGGTCCGGTGACTACCGCTGCTTCAATTGCTCAGGCATTGGCCGAGGCCATGATGGTGGGCGCGTTTACGCAATTGGTGCGGCCCGGCGCGCCCTTTATACTGGGAAACTTTTTGTCTTCGATGAGCTTAAAAAGCGGCGCGCCGACATTCGGCATGCCTGAGCCGGTGATGTCCAATTTTATTATCGGGCAACTTGCTCGCAGACTGGGCGTGCCATTGCGTAGCGGCGGTTCATTGACGGCATCGAAATTACCCGACGCGCAAGCGGCTGCGGAAAGCGCTGATTCGATGATGTCAACAGTGCTCGGCGGCGCCAATTTTGTGCTGCACGCGGCCGGCTGGCTTGAAGGGGGATTGTCCACGGGCTACGAAAAGTTGGTCCAGGATGCAGACCGTCTCGGCGCCTATCAGGTGATGTTGTCCGGGTTGCCGCTCGATGATAATGCAATGGCAAGATCCGCTTATGAAGAAGTGGCGCCTTCAGGGCATTTCCTCGGTTGCGCCCACACCATGGCCAACTACGAAACCGCGTATTACGACGCCAAATTATCCGATAGCGAAAGCGTCGAGCAATGGCAAGAACGCGGCAGCAAAGATTCCGCGAGACGGGCATATGAGCGATGGAATCAATTGTTAAATGACTATGAGGCGCCGCCT
Source organism: Candidatus Spongiihabitans sp. (assembly GCF_965237845.1). Taxonomy (GTDB): domain Bacteria; phylum Pseudomonadota; class Gammaproteobacteria; order Arenicellales; family Poriferihabitantaceae; genus Spongiihabitans. The sequence continues at coordinate 172,311 of NZ_OZ250154.1, forward strand.
ATGGATCAAGCTGTCGATCAATCATTAAAAGAATTTGTCGCAAAACGCAAGTCTGAAATCCCTGATGCCTGGTATTGATAAATTGAAAAAATGCGGCAGTCAAGTTAAGTTATCCTCAGGCGATGTATGATTGCCAGTGAACCTTGTTAGTATTTCCAACTCTAAATTGAAAACGCGGGCGATTTAAACATGCGGCGAATTCTTCAAGTTACAGCGCTTGCCATTCTAATCGGTGGAATGCCAACCTACGCAGACCAAAACAATCCCGAACTGGATGTCTTGTTTACCCGATTGAACGAGACGCTTGATAGCGTTGAAGCCGCAGGGATTACCAAACAAATTTGGAAAAATTGGTATCAATCCGATATTCCTGAAGTGACTGATCTTATGAATCGTGGCGAGCTGAGTATGCGTCGCGCCAAGTATGACGAAGCGGTGAAATATTTTACCGAGATAATTGAAATTGCCCCGCAATTTGCCGAAGGATGGAATCGCCGGGCAACGGTTTATTACATCCTCGGGGAATACCAACTATCCACCGAGGATGTCGCCAAAACGCTTGACCTTGAACCGCGCCATTTTGGCGCTTTGTCCGGGCAAGGAATGATTTATCTACGGTTGCAGGAACGCCGGCTGGCATTGCAGTATATGCAAAGAGCCCTGAAAGCGAACCCGCACTTGCCTAGCTTAAAAGGCAATATAAAAGCGCTTCAACAAATGATTGATGACGAGGTTATTTAAGGGCGGTGATTATATTAAAGGGCGATGGCACATTATCAAATAGCGAACCGTCAATCGTTTAGCCCATTGTTTAACCCGCCTGTTGCCAGAAGTTTTGATCAGATTCCCGTGCTTGCTGAACGCCCGCAGCCTACATGTCGTCGCTATAATCGATCTTGCTCTTTTTTTCAGCTTCTTCAGCGATAATGTTGCCAGCCGCCGCGGCAGCGGCCTTAGACACGGTTTCATTTGCAGCCGGTTTGTCGGCGGTTAATTCTTTGGCAGGCTGGTCATCAGGTAATCGAACCCGCACTTCGCGATGGGCAAAGAAAATTCCAGCCGCTGCCAGAGCGTCTCTGACGTTGCGATAGGCTTCGCGTCTGATGACCCATTGCTCGCCGGGTTTAGTGGTGAATTTCATGCGCATGATGAGCGCGGATTCCTCAACGCGCATCACCCCCTGTGACTTTAGCGGCAGGATAAAGCTAGGCCCGAGCACCTCATCCTCAAGCATGTCCTGCCCCACCTTCTTGATAATTTTACGAATCTGCTCAATATCGGCATCATATGGAAGACGAAGCTCCAATTTCATGGTAATCCAGTCTCGGCTAATGTTTTTAACGGTCTTGATTTCGCCATATGGAATGGTCTGCACCGCACCCAAATGATGTCGCAGTTGCATCGATCTCAGGGAGATTTTTTCCACGGTGCCGCGCAGGTCTTCTATTTCTATGTACTCGTTCTTGCGAAACGCGTCATCCACAAGAAAGAAAATACCGCTCAACACATCTTGCACCAGTTTCTGTGCGCCGAATCCGATGGCGATACCCACAACCCCTGCGCCCGCCAGCAGTGGCGTGATCGCGATGCCCAGGGAATGCAACACCGACAGCACTAAAAACGAAATCAGCACGACGGTCAGGCAGGTTCGCATCAGCGGCAGCAGGGTTTCAGCCCGAGTCGCTCCGGCCCCGCCGCCCTCGCCTTCTTCCAGTGCCGTAATGGCGTCCACCTCTTTGGGCAAACTGCGTTCGATCAGAGCATTAAAGAACTCCCAGACAATGTAGGCAATGGTGGTGATGACCAACAAATTTATTCCTTGGGCAAGAAATTTGTTGCCGACGCTTTTCTTCATCAGGCTATCGGCCGGCAGGCCCAGAGCAAGGCTGAACATATACATGGCAACGGCAATCATAAGCAGCCGAAAGCCGTTCTGAACGATGCGAATAAACCGGCTGGAACGCACCTCGAATGTGACCCCGTGCAACCACTCAATGTTGATCACGTTTTTAACCAGACCATAAAATATCCGGTCAGCGACGAAGAACGCAAGCGTGATCCACCAGCTGATACTGACATATTGAGCGTCATCCCATTGGCCCAGAAAGGCCTTGTAAAGCCAAAGCATCCACAACAACAGCAACCAGGCAGTGAAAACAAATGGCCACGCGGTATATAAAAATTCTTGGGCAAAATTATTCTGATAGTTGGCGCCTGTAGCGGTGATAAACATGCCGGTAATTTTTTTGCGCATCGCCCAGATGCGGCTCAGGATAATCAGATTCAGGGACAAGGTGTACGGAATCAACAGTCCGTTAACCTGCGTTTCGCCCATGCCGGCCGGGGTCAGATATCTAAACAGCGCGTCGCCAAACTCGATGATGGCGAAAAACACGATAAACCAAAGGTATAATTGCCTTGAAGAATCATCGTCCAGTGGAACTGGCCGAAGCTCCGGCCGGTAGGGCGAGAAAATATTTCTGAGCAGGATCATCCACAACCGGAACATCACAAGCGCAGCCAGGATCTCTGTAAACGCCAACTCGAAGTACCGGTTGTCCGCGAAAGAAAGAGCCCCGATGGTGTAGGTTCCCACTGCCAGCACCGCCACGCCAATGAGCTGGATCATCACCCGCATAACAATAAACTTGTATTTCAACACAGAAGTTTTCTCTTTGCCTTCGACATAAACATAGAGTCGCTCCAGCAACTTGCGCGTTGTAAACAGCTCAGCCAGGAGTCCGGCAATAAAAGTAACCACGATGGTCATTAACACCCGGAAACCGGACCAGCCGGTTTCCGGGTTGGCAACCTTTGCAAACGCCCTGGAAAAAGCTTCGGGATAATCGGGAAATTGTTGCACCAGCGCCGCCAGCTTTTCGCCGAACACGGCAGCCTGGCTTTGTGCCATGTCTTCGATTCCCGGCTTGTTATTGGCAGTCGTATCATTTGCATTGGCTGTTGCGCCAGAGCCAGTCTGCCCGGTATTAAGTTGCACTCGATCGCCCAGCAGCATTTCGGTCAGCACCTCTCGCAATTCCTCCCGGGAAATCTGCGAGGCACCGCCTGGTTGGTCAGCCTGGCCGCTATCCTGCGCAAAGTTTGGCATCACCGCGAATACCAACAGCGTGATACTGAAGATCACCATTGCCGACCTGATCAGCGCACTGAATCGGATATCGGGTTTGTTGTCAGTATTCATTATTTATATTTTGCTATCGCCTGCCTTGAAGTTGTAGGCATGAATTGGTGTCGTTGAGTTTAATCGCCTTTTGATTGGAATACCAACCCGCGCAATAATTAACTCGAATTGCAATACCTGAAGATAGCGCCCGAAGGCGGACTAGGGGATGCAGATTGGATGAAACGCCATCCGACCCCACAAAGGGCTTGCACTGAAAACGCCAGTTCAGGTTATCATCGACAACAACAAAAAGTGCAATATGTGGTGGACCCATACAATCTATTGACAACTCGGGAAGTTGGTGATACGTTGCGGATACGTATAGGTTGATGAATCATTAATCAATCTTTTAAAGAAGCATTAAATGTGGGTTAGTAATGATGAAAATGACACTCTTAAAAACTATCTCTTATCGTCTTGGCATATCGTCTTGGCACTCTTTTTTTGCTGAAACTGTTGGTTGTAATGGGCATGTCGATCGGGATGGCATCCACAGCATGGTCCCAAAACACTCCTGCAGCCCCAGTAATTACCTCAACGACACCATCCCTCACAAAACAACCTGACCTAACTGTATCAGGAACTGCAGAAGCTGATTCAACTATCACACTAACTAACAATGGCACATCATTACCAACTGTCACTGCAACTGATGGAAATTGGAGTATTACCCTAACATTAACTGAAGGTGCTAACACATTTACTGTCACTGCAACTGACAGTTCTGACAACGTATCTGATCCAACAGGGTCTGTATCTGTCACACTAGATACCATACGACCTGATCCTCCTGTAATTAACCAACCACAACCTCTCCTTGTGACTATTAATTTTCCAACATTCACTGGAACTGGTGAACCTGGTGCCACACTTGTACTAATTCAAAACAATAACGCATTAGAGCCAGTGGTAATTGACGCTGATGGAAACAGGAGTATTGTCATAGATTTAAAGGAAGGTAACAATGTCTTCATTGCAACTCAAACTGATCCGGCAGGCAACCAATCAATCGTATCAGTTCCTGTAATCAATGATCTTGATACCATACCACCTCCAGTTCCTAAAATCACCACATCAGCTGCCACAGTAACTACATCATCATTTACACTTGTTGGCACTGCAGTTGATACAACATCTGTTGGCGTATACAATAAAGACTCCTTTGTTGCAAATGCAAATCTTGATAGATTTGGCAACTGGAGTATCACTCTAACATTAAATCAAGGTGAGAATTCCCTTACTGTAACATCACGAGATGCACTAGGTAACGAATCTGCCTTGTCAGAACCTGTAATTATTACACTAGATGATCCTAATGTAGACTCGACACCACCTCCAGTTCCTGTAATTACTTCAACAACACCATCCCTCACAAAGCAACCTGACCTAACTGTATCAGGAACTGCAGAAGCTGATTCAACTATCACACTAACTAACAATGGCACATCATTACCAACTGTCACTGCAACTGATGGAAATTGGAGTATTACCCTAACATTAACTGAAGGTGCTAACGTATTCACTGTCACTGCAACTGACAGTTCTAACAATATATCTGATTCAACAGAGTCTGTATCTGTCACACTAGATACAATACGACCTGATCCTCCTGTAATTAACCAACCACAACCTCTCCTTACGAATATTAATTTCCCAACATTCACTGGAACTGGTGAACCTGGTTCAACACTTACACTAATTCAAAACAATAAAGCATTACCTACAGTGGTAATTGACTCTGATGGAAACTGGAGTATTATCATAGATTTAAAGGAAGGTAACAATGTATTCATTGCAACTACAACTGATGCGGCAGGCAACCAATCAATCGTATCAGTTACTGTAACCAATGACCTTGATACAACACCTCCTCCAGTTCCAACAATCACCTCAACGACACCATCCCTCACAAATCAACCTGACCTAACTGTATCAGGAACTGCAGAAGCTGATTCAACTATCACACTAACTAACAATGGCACACCATTACCAACTGTCAGTACTACATCTGATGGCAACTGGAGTGTCACTGTAACATTAACTGAAGGTGCTAACGCATTTACTGTCACTGCAACTGATGCTTCTGGAAATGTATCTGATCCAACACAGTCTGTATCTGTCACACTAGATACAATACGACCTGATCCTCCTGTAATTAACCAACCACAACCTCTCCTTACGAATATTGATTTCCCAACATTTACTGGAACTGGTGAACCTGGTTCAACACTTGTACTAATTCAAAACAATAACGCATTAACTGGAGTATTATCATAGATTTAAAGGAAGGTAACAATGTCTTCATTGCAACTACAACTGATGCGGCAGGCAACCAATCCATCGTATCAGTTCCTGTAATCAATGACTTGGATACCATACCACCTCCAGTTCCTAAAATTACCACAACAGCTGCCACAGTCACTACATCATCATTTACACTTGTTGGAACTGCAACTGATACAACATCTGTTGGCGTATACAATAAAGACACATTTGTTGCTAATGCAAATCTTGATACAGATGGCAACTGGACTATTGATGTAACATTAAATCAAGGTACCAATAATTTCGCTGTAACTTCAAGGGATGCACTAGGTAACGAATCCGCCTTGTCAGCATCTGTAGCCATCATACTAGGTGAGCCTACTCCTCCTCCGTCCATCAGCGTCAGCGTCTCGACGCTGATCGCCACGGTAGGCGTGGAGATCACGTCGGTGACCATCGACCCAAGTGGCGGCGGTGCGGTGGACAGCTACAGCGTCAGTCCGACGATTGCCAATCAGGGTCTGATTTTAACACGACAGACGGCAGCATCTCCGGCATACCCTCGGCGGCGAGGGAGGAGACCATCTACACCATCACCGCCACCAATGCCGGCGGCACGGCTGATGTCACGGTGACGATCACCGTCAACAGCCCGGTAGACTCAACACCACCTCCAGTACCTGTAATTACCACGACAGTAACTATTACAAATCAACCTGGCATAGATATAACAGGAACTGCAGAAGCTGATTCGACTATCGCACTAATTCACAATGGCACATCATTACCAACTGTCACTACTACACCTGATGGAAATTGGAGTGTTACCCGAACATTAACTGAGGGTGCCAATGTATTTACTGTCACTGCAACTGATGCTTCAGGCAACACATCTGATTCCACAGAGTCTTTAATCATCACACTTGATACCGTACGACCTGAAGCTCCTATAATTGCCCAACCAGACCCTCTCCTTGTGACTATTAATTTTCCAACATTCACTGGAACTGGTGAACCTGGTTCAACACTTACACTAATTCAAAACAATAACGCATTAGATCCAGTGGTAATTGACTCTGATGGAAACTGGAGTATTACTAACATAGACTTGGCTGAAGGTAGCAATGTATTCACTGCAACTACAACTGATGCGGTAGGCAACCAATCCCTTGTATCCGCTACTGTAACCAATGACCTTGATACAATACCTCCTCCAGTTCCAGCAATCACCACAACAGCTGCCACAGTATCCACAGCATCATTTACACTTGTTGGCACTGCAGTTGATACAACATCTGTTGGCGTATACAATAAAGACTCATTTGTTGCTAATGCAAATCTTGATACAGATGGCAACTGGAGTATTACTCTAACATTAAATCCAGGTGAGAATTCCCTTACTGTAACATCACGGGATGCACTAGGTAACGAATCTGCCTTGTCAGAACCTGTAATTATTACACTAACTCTGGCCGCCCCGTCCATCAGCGCCAGCGTCGCGACGCTGACCGCCACGGTAGACGCGGAGATCACGTCGGTGACCATCGACCCAAGTAGCGGCGGTGCGGTGACCAGCTACAGCATTGATCCGATACTTAGCGATGGTCTGGAGTTTGACACGTCAACCGGCGCCATCTCCGGCACACCCACGGCGACGGCGGATGAGATCACCTACACCATCACCGCCACCAATGTCACCGGCGAGGATACCGCCACGGTGACGATCACCGTCAACAACCCGGCCGTCCCGTCCATCAGCGCCAGCGTCGCGACGCTGACCGCCACGGTAGACGCGGAGATCACGTCGGTGACCATCGCCTCAAGCGGTGGCGCGGTGACCAGCTACAGCATTGATTCGACACTTAGCGCTGGTCTGGAGTTTGACACGTCAACCGGTGCCATCTCCGGCACACCCACGGCGACGGCGGATGAGACCACCTACACCATCACCGCCACCAATGCCGGCGGCACGGCTACCGTCACGGTGACGATCACCGTCAACAACCCGGCCGTCCCGTCCATCAGCGCCAGCGTCGAGACGCTGACCGCCACGGTAGACGCGGAGATTACGCCGGTGACCATCGACCCAAGTGGCGGCGGTGCGGTGACCAGCTACAGCATTGATTCGACACTTAGCGATGGTCTGGAGTTTGACACGTCAACCGGCGCCATCTCCGGCACACCCACGGCGACGGCGGATGAGACCACCTACACCATCACCGCCACCAATGCCGGCGGCACGGCTACCGTCACGGTGACGATCACCGTCAACAACCCGGCCGTCCCGTCCATCAGCGCCAGCGTCGAGACGCTGACCGCCACGGTAGACGCGGAGATTACGCCGGTGACCATCGACCCAAGTGGCGGCGGTGCGGTGACCAGCTACAGCATTGATTCGACACTTAGCGATGGTCTGGAGTTTGACACGTCAACCGGCGCCATCTCCGGCACACCCACGGCGACGGCGGATGAGATCACCTACACCATCACCGCCACCAATGCCGGCGGCACGGCTACCGTCACGGTGACGATCACCGTCAACAACCCGGCCGTCCCGTCCATCAGCGCCAGCGTCGCGACGCTGACCGCCACGGTAGACGCGGAGATCACGCCGGTGACCATCGCCTCAAGCGGTGGCGCGGTGACCAGCTACAGCATTGATGAGACACTTAGTGCTGGTCTGGAGTTTGACACGTCAACCGGCGCCATCTCCGGCACACCCACGGCGACGGCAGATATGATCACCTACGCCATCACCGCCACCAATGCCGGCGGCAAGGATACCGTCACGGTGGCGATCACCGTCACCTCCACCTCCACCCTGGACGGCAGTACTAATAACCACACGGTCACCGCTATCAAGTCGGGGGGGAGCATAATCCTGACCGTAGACCCGGTTATCCCGCCAAAGGCGACCATCCAGGTATCCTATACTGCGAACCGAGGCACCATTACTTATATGCAGGGCAACAACGATGTGGTTGCGTTCAGCAATGTAGAAGTGGTGAACCTGGTGAAGGCGGAGGGCGAATTTTCCGACCTTAATAACGTAATCCTGCCGGAAGTCGCGCGCGCCATGGCGGACAGCACGGTCAGCGCGATTGCCCGGCGGATTGGGCAGGCTGGAAGCGCGACGCGCTCGGTTGCCATCGGCGGGCAGAGCAGTCTGGCCGGTGCGCTCAGTACTCGTGGCGGGACCGCGACTGATGACCTCGGCGACTTCAAGAAGATGCTGGCCGGCTCCGGCTTCACGCTGCCGCTGAACGCCGGCGATGGCGCGACCGGCGGCTCATCGTTGGCATTGTGGGGCAGCGGCGAATACCGCAATTTGTCCAGCAAGAGCGGCGCTCTGAACTGGGACGGCGACCTGACCGGTGCGCATCTGGGCTTTGATGCGCGCATCGCCAATGATGTCCTCGCCGGCTTGGCGGTATCGTGGCTGAATAGCGATTTGGACTACAAAGGCAGCGCCCTCGGCAAGGGCGACCACGAAATTGACCTGACCAGCGTGCACCCCTATATCGGCTGGCGCGCCGGCCAGTTGGATTTATGGGCGACCGTCGGCTATGGCAACGGCGAGTTGGAGATTACGCAGAGCGGGGTTAAGAACTCAAGCGACATAAACCAACGCACCATTGGCGTCGGCGGCAGCGGCCAGTTATGGCAGGGCGGCGCGAGCAGTCTGCGGCTCAAAGGCGAAGCCTTGCAAACCGCGATGGAAGTGAAAGGCGGCGTCGGCATTGACAAGAAAGATGTGGACGCCACCCGCCTGCGGATGACGGTGGAGGCGAGCCAATCGCGCGTCCTCGCTGGCGGCGGCGGCATCCAGCGGTTATGGGAAGATTTGCCGGCGGATAGCGATGACGGCGCCGCCGACTACAGCGCCCGCATGGACGCCCGCATCGGCTTGAACTGGAAAGCGGGTTCGCGCTTTGACCTGAACCTGGTCGGCGAACGCCGCGAGCCGAGCGCCGCCGCGACCGAACACGCCATCCTGCTCAAAGGCGAAGTGCGGTTTTAATTTCAGCGTCGGCAGGGTGGGCGGCGACCGGCGCAGGGCGGGTTGCGCCCGCCAATTCGATGGGAACATCAACCGGCAAGGAGTTCGGCGTATCGGTGTGCTGGTAGGCGCAGTCCGCCTCTGCAGGCAAGCGCAGGATGGGTTGCGCCCGCCGCTTGCGATGCGCGCCGCGGCGGCGACCCCTTGGGCGCCTCATCCTCTTCTCCTTACAGGGACTGTTCAAAGCAGTTGACAGCAAGGCGGCACACACGGCAGAATAACGGCCATGAACGAAGCCATTGCATTTGACACCCATCGCTTCATCAAGCATTTGACTGGGACCGGTTTTACCGAGCAGCAAGCGGAGGCCTTGTCTGAGGAGCAAGCGTTGTTGCTCAACACCAACCTGGCGACCAAGGCTGACCTCGCCCAGGTTGAGGCCGCCCTCAAGGCCGACATCGCCCAGGTTGAGGCTGACATCGCCCAGGTTGAGGCCGCCCTCAAGGTTGACATCGCTCAGGTTGAGGCCGCCCTCAAGGCTGATCTCGCCCAGGTTGAGGCCGCCCTCAAGGCCGACCTCGCCCAGGTTGAGGCAGCCCTCAAGGCTGACATCGCCCAGATTGAGGCAGACCTCGCCCAGGTTGAGGCCGCCCTCAAGGCCGACATCGCCCAGGTTGAGGCAGCCCTCAAGGCCGACATCGCCCAGGTTGAGGCCGCCCTCAAGGTTGACATCGCTCAGGCCAGGCAGGAGATGACCAAGTGGATGGTCGGGGTAGTGTTAGGCGTGGCGGCGGTGCAAACGACGTTGATTGTCGGGTTGCTCTCGTGATTACTCCAAGGCGGATGAGCCGCCCGCCAAGCTAGTCGCCGATTGGTTGCTGTCCCACGAAAGCGGTTCAGTATGCCCATGAAAACAAGTGTGCTTGACAGGGGCCTTGACCGCGCTCCCGTCTCGGCTGGAGCAAGTGACGTGATTACTGAAACAATAAAACTGCCAAGAGCCATCATCGGCATTGTATTGGCTGTCTCCCTGGCGGGGTGCGCGAATTGGAATGCTCTATCGCACTGTCAATCTTGAAAACAAATCAATCATAATAGATGCCAAGCAACGGATTCTGTTGAACAAAAGCGATCCGCATCACGACGGCGAGAGGATTCTTTGCATTGAACCGCCTCCCGATGTTGCGCAAGCCATTTCATCCGCTTTGTCGCTGAAAAATCAGGATGGGGATGCGATGATTTCTCTTAACGAGAGCATCATTCAATTGGGAGAGCGATTGGCGGTGATGCAATTGTTGCGCGACAGAATGTATCGCGCCTGTGAAGCATATGCCAATGGGGCGATAGACCGGGTTTCATATGTGTTGATGCTGGCGCGCATTGACAAAACAATGATAACGCTACTTTCGCAAGAGATGATAGCGGGTGCTTTCAGGGGGCGGAAGTTGGCGCCGGTTGCCGGGGACGATATGAATACGACCGAGTCTCCGGATGCCATGGGGATGATTTCACCGGACAGCGCTGCTTCAGACCAGGCAGTTGCCAAAGTCATGCATGCGATCTACCGCGACTATGTGGATGATGATGGCTTGGAGCCTCTTGTGGATGCCTGTGTCGGCGCGATGAATCATTCATTTGATCGGTTGGATAAGATCAGGAGGCAGATAAGGGTAGGCAGAGAGATCGGATTCCGGTTAGAGGCGCTGAAGGCAGAGATGGCAGTAATGGAAGATGCGCAAACAGAGGTGGAGTCTTTAATAACTCAATATAACAAAATCGCGCCTTCGGATTCCCTAACGCTTTTCGGCATGAATGCGCCAACAATTTTAGATGATGACAGCGAATTAGATAAGGCCATAGATGAGGTCATCATGAAACTTAAAGACAAGGATACGGAATTACTGAAGGATCTGAAAGTAATAAAAAGCAGTGAATCACCGACCACCAAAGAGAATGCTTTTATCGATGTCTGCGTCAACCAAGTGTTTGGGAAGAGGGCTAAGGGAGGTTTCGTGAGTTTGCGGCACAAGCAAGAAAAGATATTACGCGAACTGAACTTCGGGGACAAAGTGAAGGAGCGCTTGAAAATGCTGGAAAGTGATCTGACGGCGCATGTTCATGATTAAGTAGCCCTCCCCGGCGCATTGAGAAGAAGAGTGTGGTTTTCACCCTCTTGTAACCCCGGTTACGGGGGGATGGGGGGGGGGTAAAAGCAGTGCGCTATCAGCATATAGGTTATGGCATCAAAGGGTTTTATCGGGTAGGCGGATATGCGCTAACCTTAGCGATGAACGATGGCGTGTCAACACAGTGCCTCAGGACGCTTGAATTCTGGGATCGACATGGGCTTGGAAGCGGTTCTGGAGTACTCGGGGAAATGCCGGCGCCAGAGCGGTCAACGCCGTCCCAAGGGCTATCGACCCCGCAAAGGGCTTGAACTGAAAACACCGGTTCAGGCTGTATTGAACACAACAAAAAGTGCAATATGGGGTGGACCCATACAAGGCCTTGATAATTCACCGATTAGTCCTGTATCATCAGCAGTCCAGAATTAATCTTAAATAACGAGACAGGAGAAAAAATGTACGGAATATCCACCGCGGCAATCATCGTCATCGTGGTCGCAATTCTTATCGTCCTTAAAGGTATTGTTATCGTCCATCAGGGGTATGAGTACACCATAGAACGACTCGGCCGATTCGTCAGATCGATGCGCCCGGGTTTCCACATAATCATTCCGTTTATTGACGCTATCGGCGCTAAGGTCAATATGATGGAGCGCGTTCTGGAGGTGCCGTCTCAGGAAGTGATTACCAAAGATAATGCGGTTGTTAGAGTTGATGGCATCATGTTTTTTCAGGTGCTTGATGCGGCTAAAGCCAGTTACGAAGTCAATGACCTGGAACACGCATCGTTGAATTTAACCATGACCAATATTCGAACGGTGTTAGGCTCGATGGACCTGGATGAGTCGTTGTCGAAACGCGATGAAATTAATGCGGCGTTGCTGCATGTAGTGGATGCCGCTACCAGCCCCTGGGGCATCAAAGTGACCCGAATAGAAATCAAGGATATTAGTCCGCCATCGGATTTAGTCGATTCCATGGCGCGTCAGATGAAGGCAGAGCGTGATAAGCGGGCCGCCATCCTCGAGGCGGAGGGCTTGAGACAATCCGAAATTCTCAGGGCGGAAGGTCAAAAACGCGCATTGATTCTCGATGCGGAAGGTGAAAAAGAAGCCGCTTTCAGGCAAGCTGAAGCCCGGGAAAGATTAGCCCAGGCTGAAGCCGAAGCAACTCGAGTGGTATCCGAAGCCATTGCTGTGGGGGACATACAGGCGGTGAACTATTTCGTTGCCATAAAATACGTTGAAGCGCTGCAGACTATTGGAACGGCAGATAACCAGAAAATTATGTTTTTACCCACGGAGGTAAGTAGTCTGATCGGCTCGATTGGCGGTATTTCGGAACTGGTTAAGGAAACTTTCAAAAGCAAGTCGGACAATAACAAATCATAGGGGAAAATCGTGTCTTTCCTGCTTGGCCTGTTTGGACTCTCGTATTGGGGGTGGTTGTTCATTGGCATGGTTTTGCTCGCCTTTGAGCTATTAGCGCCGTTTACATTTTTCCTGTGGCTCGGCGCGTCGGCGCTGATAACCGCGTTGATATTATTTGTGATGCCGGAAACGACCTGGCAGGCGCAATTTTTGATTTTCTCGGTGCTCTCAGTAACCAGCATTATCCTGTCAAGGCGCTTCCTGGTGAATCGACAAACTGAATCTGAAATACCCAATTTGAATCGCAGAGCCGAACAATACGTTGGCAGAGTGTTTACCCTGAGCCAGAGTATTGAACAAGGCGAGGGGAAAATCAAGGTGGATGATACGCACTGGAAAGTATCAGGGCCTCGATTAGAGAAAGGCGCCGAGGTTAGGATTACCGGTGCTGATGGATCGGTTTTTACGGTCGAGGCAGTAGAGGGCGCGCCCGAGTAATTTGGAGTAATTTCGGGGGATAATTTCGGGGGATAATTTCGGGTAATCGGCTGAATATAAGGCGGTTTAGGCGATCTGGGCGACTGCAAAAATTAACTTGATACGGATTTATTAAACCAGTGCAGTGATGCATGCAGGTTGACCACCGAGCCGACGATGGTCAAAGTGGGGGCGTGAATTTCTATGGATTCAAGCAACGCAGCCAATTCCTCAAGGGTACTGATATGAACCTTTTGCTGCAGCGTGGTGCCTTTTTCTATCAACGCCGCCGGCGTATTCGTGGCCGCTCCATGTTTGATCAGGTTTTCACAAATGATCGGCAACCCTTGCAACCCCATATAGAAAACCAGGGTTTGATCGGCGGCGGTTAATTCCGCCCAGTTTAGATTTACCGCGCCATTTTGAAGTTGCCCGGTGACAAAACGCACGGATTGCGCATGGTCTCGGTGGGTCAGCGGGATACCGGCATAGCTGGCGCAACCATTGGCAGCGGTGATGCCGGGAATGACCTGAAAAGGAATATTATGTGCCGCGAGGTTTTCAATCTCTTCCCCCCCTCTGCCAAAAATAAAAGGGTCGCCGCCTTTTAACCGCGCCACTCGTCTCCCCTGGCTTGCATAGCGGATAAGCAATTCGTTTATCTGTGGTTGTGCAACCGAGTGATTGGCACGCTGTTTACCGACGTAAATCAAGTCTTTGCCTTGCTCCAGGCGGTTGAGAATTTCCGGCGCAACTAATCGGTCGTAAACAATGACCTCCGATTGTTGCAGCAAACGCAATGCTCTCAAGGTCAGCAGGTCCGGGTCTCCGGGCCCTGCGCCAATAAGATATACCTCGCCGCACTGCTCAAGTTTTTCATGGTTGTCGATAGCGCCTTTGAGTTGCGCCTCGGCTTGCTCCAGGTTGCCGGACAGCGCGCTTTCCGCTATGTAGCTGTGCACCACTTTATTCCAAAACACCGCTCGGTCCTTTGTTTTGGGAATGCTGGATTTGACGCGCTTGCGATAGCGACCGAATAACTCGGCCAGTTTGCCGTAGCCGTTGGGAATGAAGGTATTGATACGCTCCCTTAAAAGTTTGGAAAACTGCGGTGACGCGCTGCCGCTCGAAATGGCAACCAGTATCGGGTTTCGGTCAACGATTGCGGGAAAGGTAACATCGCATAACGAAGAGTCATCCACCACATTGACCAGAATGTTTTTCGCTTTGCACTGCTGCGCGATAGCTTGATTTATTTGCCGATCGTTAGTCGCCGCAATGACCAAGGCATAGCGCGGGTCAATGTCTTCCGCCTGATATTGCCCGTTCTTGTATTGCCCGCTCTTATATTGATGCACAAGATCAAATAATTCCGGCAAGCAGGTCGGCGCAATCACATCCACAATCCCCCCAGCCGCTAAAACGCTCTTCGCCCGCCGCAAGGCGACCTTGCCGCCGCCAACAATCAGGCAGGTCTTGCGCTCGAAATTGTGCATTAAAGGAAGATATTTCATGGCCATCGAATCGGATTTTCAGCAACAGCAAATATAACAAATTCAATTGAGAGAACCCATCAACCCACGCGCCGAAAATGTGTTATTCTAGTAGTCACTTGTCACCCATTTCACGGAGGAAATTAATGAAACCAAGCATGACTATTGAGACGCAACTGATTGAAATGATCGCCCCAAGGGTGGACGACATCAAAACGCGCTTCGGCAACGGCGAGGCGTTGCAGCCGGACGACATCAACACCTTGCTGTTGCACTCGCAGTACAACCACATCCACCACCTCGACCAGCGACTGGACGAAGTGGCCGACAGCGTGACCGCGTTGCGAGGGGATTTTGTGGGGTTAAAAAATGATTTTGCATTGCTCAAACACGAGATAGCGACCGAAATCCAAACCGCGCTGAACCGCAACATGATGCAGATGATGTTCTTGATTGGCGGGCTTTACACCCTGACCCTGCTGGCGAATAAATTGCTGTAGCGGCGGACAGAATCTGGATTGTGCATATCATCCCTGGTACGCGCCTACGACTCCATTTGAAATCGCGGTAATATTCGCGGGGCCTATTGATTTCGGCCCACAAAAAACACTGACGCTCAATACACCGCAAAGTTTTAGCGGCGAATCAAGCGTCAGCGCGAGTTATAATCGACGGGGCCGGCCCAGTCCGGTTAGGTCAAATCAATCAAATTCTGAGCCGAGCCCGTGGTCACAATAAGGACAACTCTAACGGACTAAAACCCCTTTCCATAACCGATGCCGAAACTGGTTTCGCCGCCGGAGCTGGCGGCGCCGACCTTGATGAAGGCGTTTTGCTGCACACTAAAATGCGCGCCGACGGCAATCGCGGTTTCGCTGTCGAAAGTGCCCGCGGCGATGCCCCAGCCGCCGCCTTTGATGGTCGGCAGATGCGCCAATGCGACCGACATGGCGATGCCGGAGCGGTTGGTGTCAATGGCGTTTTTGTTGGTGGCGATGCCAGCGGTGTTGGTGGCGATGCCAGCGGTGTTGGTGGCGATGCCAGCGGTGTTGGTGGCGATGCCAGCGGTGTTGGTGGCGATGCCAGCGGTGTTGGTGGCGATGCCAGCGGTGTTGGTGGCGATGCCAACGGTGTTGGCGGTGATGCCAGCGGTGTTGGCGGTGATGCCAGCGGTGTTGGCGGTGATGCCAGCGGTGTTGGTGGCGATGCCAACGGTGTTGGTGGCGATGCCAGCTAAATCAACCCCGCCAATAACCGCGGTTTGACCAGCCCTGCCGATAACGATCTCATTTTCGCCTGCGATTACGGTTTCGCCTTCGTCGTCGGTATCCCCGTCACCATTCAGGTCACGGCGACCGCCGATGGCAATGCCGTTTTCTGCGGCAGTTGCTCCTGAGCCGAGGGCTACGCCGTTATTACCGGTGGCGGATGCTGCTGCGCCAATGGCGAGAGCATTCTCTACTGCACCTCTCCTTTCATCCATTGCAACCACCTCAGCTTCTCCAGCAACCGGGGCGGTAACTTCTTTTATCGCAATGGTTTGGCTACCGTTGTATGTAACCGTCATAGTATTGCCATCACCATCTGAATCAGTAGTATCCTCGGTTGCCAACATGAGTATGGACTCTTGTCCAACTATAATGTTGCCGGTGACCCCGTTATAGGTTGGCGCATCATTACCCTCACCAAGCGTTATGTCGTACACCCCTGGCACAGCATCCACAGCCGCTTTCGCCTCAACTGCCGGAATGACTCTGCCAACAGTTGCACCTTCCCCTATAGCGATGCTACCCACACCCTTCGTTATAGAACCATCGCCAATAGCGGTGGACACACCTCCCACCTCCGTTGTCACTGCATCCACTGCATCCACCGCAGCTTTTCCAGCAATCGGGGCGGTAACTTCTTTTATCGCAATGGTTTGGCTACCGTTGTATGTAACCGTCATAGTATTGCCATCACCATCTGAATCAGTAGTATCCTCGGTTGCCAAGGTGAGTACGGATTCGGTTCCAATCGTAAGCATGCCGGTGACCCCTACATAGGTTGGCGCATCAGTACCCTCACCAAGCGTTATGTCGTACACCCCTGGCACAGCATCCACAGCCGCTTCCGCCAAAACTGCCGGCGTGGTCACCTTGTCGTATGTTAACGCACACCCCCACTCAACTCTCCCGCCCGGTTGTCGTTTCCACAGTCTCCGTCTTGCTCGTCCACCTGCCCATAAGCCGGCAACGCCAGCCCTGTGAACAGCACGGCGCATCCGAAAAAAGCTCCAAGCACCTTGCCGAAGCGAAACTGTCTGTTTTTGTCTATTGTATTCATTTGTTCATTGTCCTCTATTGTGTTTAAAAATAACGAAAAACTGCTTGTCCCGAAAAACCTGTTTTTTGCGGTTTTTCCGATGCCAAGCAACTTTGTGGCAAGCACAATATATGCTCATCAAGACTGCTCGTTTTCGAGAAAAAGACTGGCAACCAGTGCTATTTCTCATTGCGGACAACCCATTCTGCCACTGGAAAAGGAAATTAGCATACTGAATTAATGAAATCAAGTATATTTATTAAAAAAAGTTAAGTATAGTTGCCATGAATATATTGGCAGAGAGAATTCGCGCATCCCGCGAAAAGGCGGGCTTGTCGCAAGCGGATGTCGCCAAGTCGTTGCGGGTGTCGGCTTCGGCGGTCAATCAATGGGAAAGCGGTTTCAGCAAAAACATTAAGTTAGAGTATTTTTTCGCGCTCACCAATTTGCTGCAGCAAGACCCGCAATGGCTGGCGACTGGCACGGTTTTTCCGCAGTTGCACCGCATGCAGGCGCAGATGCCGCCGAGCGATCAGGCGGCTGTTTCGTTGGTCGGGGCGGAAAAAGCGTTGTTGCATCATTTTCGGCTGTTGCCGGCGAAGTTGCGGAAGCGGTTGTTGAGGTTTGTCAAGGGGTTAAGTGATTTATCCGTTTCCGAGGGCGGGAATGTCCGGGGGGCTCAGTGATGTGGGCAGGTTTCGGCGGGGGAGCGACTCTTTTGTTTGATTCCCCGTTATCATTCTTGTGAAAACGGGAATGATGACTTTATTTGGAATCGCAGTGGCGTTGAAGCGTTTTGCTGAAATAACGAATGAAAGCCTGGGCCGTCAAAGCCTGGGCCGTCATTCTTGCGGAAGCAGGAATCTAGTCAACCATTTGTCCCGCACCGCGGGACACGACCGCCAAGGACGGTGAGTGTGCAGATTTTGCCGGGAGCAAAAATCTGCCAACACCACAGTCCCAAGTCGAGTGCCAACCTCGCCGCCGCGTAATGTCAACGGCCACGTTGGCTTTTTACTGGATTCCGTGCGCAGGTGGGCATGACCAGAAATGCAGCCGTATCATAATGTAATGGCGGAGAGCGAGGGATTCGAACCCCCGGACCTGTTACAGTCAACGGTTTTCAAGACCGCCGCATTCGACCACTCTGCCAGCTCTCCGATAAATCTTAATGCAATACCTCAGTCGTCGGCTTTGGCATCCGCGGCAATTGCTCCTGCATTGCTCTACTAAGCGACATCCATGTAGCGATCGGCAATTGCTCCTGTTTGCAATGGGCCGATTTGTAATGGGATTATATCCGATTGGTTAAATTCAGGCTATCAGTTGTATGGGTTCACCCCATATTGCACTTTTTGTTGTTGTCAATGATAACCTGAACAGGCGTTTTCAGTGCAAGCCCTTTGTGGGGTTGGATGGCGTTGTATTTGATCAGCCAATCGGCCAATTTTTGGTTGAATAAAGCCAGGTTGTCGAACAGTAGGCTCTCGTGATAATCGACCAACTGCTCTTGGATGGTGCGGTTGAAGCGCTCGGCGCAGGGGTTCATTTTGTTCGTATCATCCCTGAAACGAATCCGCTTCGCGGACTAGGCGCCATTTCGCTCCCGGCGAAATGGTGGGCGAGCGGGGATAAGGCTGCCAGTGGGTAATGCGGTGCAGGTCAAGGCGTTGCTGGAAGCGGCTCATGAATTCGGAGCCATTGTCTTCGATCCTAAAGCGCGGCGGTTGTGGCAGCCGTTGACACAGCGCGTCAAGGGCGATGGCAGCCTGCTGGCTGGACTGGGCGAAGGCGATAGCGAAGCGGGAGTGGGGGTTGATGAAGGTGAGCAGGTAGCGGCGCAGTCCATCGCGCAGGCGCACCACGGTATCGCAGGCGAACACTTCAAGCGGCTGATGCTTGAAGCATTTGAGCTTACGGGTTTTGCGTTTACGGTTGAGCGGTCTGTGGCGGCCGCAGGCATCCAGTCGAGTGGGGGACGTGGCGCATTTTGTTTGGGTCGCGGGCGATGATGCGGCCGATGGCGGAGACACTGGGCAGCGCGATGTCTTGCTGCCTGCGCCAGGGTCGCAGCAAGACCCGCAGTTTGGCTTTGCCGAGGTTGGGGAATTGCTCGCGCAGCCAGCGGATTTGCCGCACCAGCATTGGTGCTGTGGCTGTCGCCAGCGCATGGAGGTGCAGGATTTGGCAGTCAGGGCTGCCGGGTCGCCGTCGGCTTGGCGCACTGTTTCCAGCGATAAAGCGTTCTGCGACTGACATTGAAGGCATCACTGGTCGCGGCTGCGCCATGATTCGCGAAGAAACCGAGGATTTTGAGGCGTTGTTGGGCATGTTTGGAAGCCATCTCCCAAAGCTGCCCTAGACAGGCTACGCGGTAAAGCCTTTGTTCGGTATCCGACATGCTGGATTTGCATGGCTCTCCTTCTGCATCGGAGCGCCAAAGGTATCTGAGCTTATACAGGCTATCAGTGCGCTTAACATTGTGATAATGGATATGTTGAGATTTTCTTGTTAAATTACATGGATGATGTTACTGCCGCCTCTCACCAAGCCGCTTACCAGTGCGCTCCTGCAGTCGCTGAATTTAATCAATCACGGGTTTTTTACCCGTTTGGGCGGAGTGTCGACGGGAGAATTTGAGTCGCTCAATTGCAGTCGGTTTTCAGGCGATAATCTGGAATCCATCCAGGCAAATCGCAGCCGGGTTAAGCGCAGTCTGGATGCTGGTTTACTGTTCAGCCTGAAACAGATTCACGGCAATAATGTTGTCGTCATCGATGGCCAAAGCGATAACGAAAAAGTGATCGAGGCGGATGCTCTGGTAACTTGCACGGCGGATCTTGCTTTGGGCGTTATGGGGGCGGATTGTGCCGGCGTATTGTTTGCGGATGCGGTAAATCGGGTTATCGGCGCGGCGCATGGTGGATGGCAGGGCGCGCTGTGCGGGGTGACGGACAATGTAGTTGGTGCGATGTGTGATCTTGGCGCTAATAAAAATCATATCGTCGCCGTTATCGGTCCGGCGATTCAAAAGCAGTCATATGAGGTCGGGGATGAATTCGCCGCAAGGTTCTTGAAGCAATCAGAAATTGCCTGCCACGATTGTTTTAGTCTGGGAGAAAATGGGCAAGGTATATGCTTTGATTTGCCGCTCTATCTTGAGCATAGACTGTTGAGCGCAGCGGTCAGTCAGGTTGATCGATTAACCGAGGACACCTATGCCGACGAAAAACGATTTTTTAGTTATCGACGAAGTCGCCACCGCGGGCATCAGTTCTGCGGACGACAAATTAACGCAATTTGTCTTAAGTAGGCACAGCAGCACGGCAGTTGAACCAGCGAAATAAAATGTCCGGGTTCAGACACAAATGAGATTATTAGCGGATGATCTGTTCTATGATTTGGCTGGATTTAACCTGACCATTCCAGAGTGGTCAGGTGGCTTGGCAGTGGCTTGGCGAGGCTAAAGCCTCACTTCCGGCAATCATGCCCATTTCGGACGCGGGACTTTAGTCCCGCCATCTTGGCAGTGGCTTGGCGAGGCTAAAGCCTCACTTCCGGCGATTATGCCCATTTCGGACGCGGGACTTTAGTCCCGCCATCTTGGCAATGGCTTGGCGAGGCTAAAGCCTCACTTCCGGCAATCATGCCCATTTTGGACGCGGGACTTTAGTCCCGCCATCTTGGCAATGGCTTGGCGAGGCTAAAGCCTCACTTTCGGCAATCATGCCCATTTCGGAGGCGGGACTTTAGTCCCGCCATCTTGGCAGTGGCTTGGCGAGGCTAAAGCCTCGCTTCCGGCAATCATGCCCATTTCGGACGCGGGACTTTAGTCCCGCAATCTTGGCAATGACTTGGCGAGGCTAAAGCCTCACTTTCGGCAATCATGCCCATTTCGGAGGCGGGACTTTAGTCCCGCCATCTTGGCAATGACTTGGCGAGGCTAAAGCCTCACTTCCGGCAATCATGCCCATTTCGGAGGCGGGACTTTAGTCCCGCCATCTTGGCAATGGCTTGGCGAGGCTAAAGCCTCACTTTCGGCAATCATGCCCATTTCGGAGGCGGGACTTTAGTCCCGCCATCTTGGCAGTGGCTTGGCGAGGCTAAAGCCTCGCTTCCGGCAATCATGCCCATTTCGGACGCGGGACTTTAGTCCCGCCATCTTGGCAGTGGCTTGGCGAGGCTAAAGCCTCGCTTCCGGCAATCATGCCCATTTCGGAGGCGGGACTTTAGTCCCGCAATCTGCAACTGACCTTGGCGACCTGATTTTGTCTCATACATGGTGAACCCGGACACAAAATATCGATCCTGCGTAATTAACCATAAATTAACCGTATAATCGCGCTCCAAATTATTCCACTTCCATGAGCACACTCACAGATCAAATCCAGCGGCGGCGCACCTTCGCCATCATTTCCCATCCGGATGCCGGCAAAACCACGCTGACCGAGCGGCTATTGCAATATGGCGGCGCGATACAACTAGCGGGTACGGTTAAAGCGCGAAAAAGTTCGCGCTATGCCACCTCGGACTGGATGGCGTTGGAAAAACAACGGGGAATATCGGTAACCTCTTCGGTCATGCAATTCCCGTACAGGGATCGAATTGTCAACCTGCTGGATACCCCGGGGCACGCGGATTTTTCCGAGGATACCTATCGCACGTTAACCGCCGTGGATTCCGCGCTGATGGTTATCGACATTGCCAAAGGGGTCGAGCAGCGAACGGTGAAACTGATGGCTATATGCCGACTTCGGGATACGCCAATCATGACCTTTGTGAACAAAATGGATCGGGAGGGGCGCGATGCCATCGACATCATGGACCAGGTGGAACAAATCCTGAAAATTAAATGCGCGCCGATGACCTGGCCGATCGGGATGGGCAAAACATTTGTCGGCGTTTATCGTCTTTACGATGACACCATCCATTTATTCGCCGGGCGCGGCGGCTTGCCCGAGGATATGTTCATCGTTGGGTTGGACAGCCCGGAACTGGACAAAAAAATTGGCGGATTGGCTGCGGAATTACGCGATGAAATGGAATTGGTTCAGGGCGCAAGCCATGAATTCGATAAAATCGATTATCTAAAAGGCGGATTAACCCCGGTGTTTTTTGGCTCTGCATTGAACCGGCAAGGAACAGATGAGCTGATGGATAACTTTGTCGATTTTGCGCCATCGCCGCAACCCAGAGCCGCCGAAATCAAAGAAGCTGAAACCCGGCAAGCCACGACTAGAAAAGTTGTCGCGACCGAGCCAAAATTCAGCGGCTTTGTATTTAAGATACAGGCGAATATGGATCCATCCCACCACGATCGCGTGGCGTTTTTGCGGATTACCTCAGGGCAATTTGACAAGGGCATGAAAGTGCGCCACGTGCGCGCTGGAAAAACCATTACAGTGCAAAACGCCCATACCTTTATGGCCGCAAAAAGAGACAATACCGAGCGCGCGTTTGCCGGAGATATTTTAGGATTGCACAGTCATGGCACGATTCAAATTGGCGATACTTTTACTCAAGGCGAACAGCTCAAATTCACTGGCATTCCCAACTTCGCACCAGAATTATTTCGGCGGATTCGCCTGGCCGACCCACTGCGTGCTAAAGCGCTGCAAAAGGGGTTGACTCAACTCAGTGAAGAGGGGGCAACCCAGGTATTTCGCCCTTTTACCAGCAATGATTTAGTGCTGGGTGCGGTGGGTATTCTTCAATTTGATGTTGTTGTCCATCGACTAAAAGCTGAATACAACGTGGAGTGCGTTTTTGATGCCGCACCGATCAGTACGGCACGTTGGATATATTTCAAGAATCCGGGCGATGAAACCGAATTTCGGAGAAGGAATGAGCAGAATTTGTCTCTGGATGCCTTGGATACGCTGACTTATCTTGCGCCGAATCGTGCAAATTTACAGCTGGCCATAGAACGCTGGCCAGAGGTGGCGTTTCACGCCACCCGGGAGTTCTAGTTACTTTCAGTGAATTAATAATTGTCGAATGAATAATCACGCGATGAATCCTGTTTTAGCTGAAGTTTACAGGAACAATGTTGTTGAATCCTGCCACCGGGGAAGCGCTGTTGTAGTCGATAGCAAGGGCAAGACGGTACTGGCGATCGGCGATACCGATAGAAAAATTTACCCGCGGTCTTCGCTGAAATTGTTCCAGGCTATTCCGCTGTTGGAATCCGGCGCAGCCGATCAATTCAAGCTGTCTGATAAAGAAATCGCATTGGCTTGCGCTTCTCACAACGCCGAGCAATTTCATATTGATGCCGTGCACAACTGGCTTCATCGACTGGGTCTTGATACAGACGATTTGGAATGCGGCCCCGATTTTCCGATGTCCGATGCCCTGAATTCAACGAGCAAGCGTAAGCTATTGACAGACCGGGGAGAACCGGCCCGAGTGTACCAAAATTGCTCGGGCAAGCATTGCGGCATGCTCACGCTCGCTCGGCATCTTGGCGTGCAGACTAACGGCTACAGCGAGTACCAGCATCCCACCCAACAAGCCTGGATGAAAACTTTTTCCGAACTGGTCGGGATTGATGCAACAACACTGGATTGGGAAAGAGATGGTTGTGGATTGCCCGCAATTTGTGTGCCCATGGAGCGTGTCGCCTATGGTTGGGCGCTATTCGCTAATCCTGAAGTGGTGGGCGGCAGGCGCGGGCAGGCGATGTCAAGAATAATGTCTTCCATTCAGGCGCATCCGCAAATGATTGCCGGAACCGGTCGTTGCTGTACTGATGTCATCAAGGCGACAGGCGGTTTTGTGGTGGTTAAAACCGGCGCAGAAGGCGTTTACGCGGGTGTGCTGCCTGAACTGGGATTAGGATTGACTCTTAAAATCGACGACGGCGCAACTCGCGGCAGCGAGGTCGCTTTAGGCGGGTTGTTAATGAAACTGGGTGCAATTGACTCCGAGATTCGCGAGCAGCTTGGCCGCCATTTTGAGCCCATCATTTACAACACTCAAAAGAAAGCAACCGGGAAAATTATGGCAGCTTCGATCTGGATGAGTGGTTGAATATTCAACGGCAATGACGGTGGGTGGGATGTTGGCAACGAAACCGCCTTCCCCTCTCAACCCTGTCACAATCTCAAAAAGTCGCAATCCAATCGCAAGCGATTTGAATGCGACATAAGGGGCAGTAATTTTCGGTGTAGCCGAAAAACTGCCCCTAATTAAAAAACCCGGACAATCGTTCAACCGCGATGTCGATGTGCTGTTTGGATAAATCCTTGTGGGTGACCATGCGTATGGGGTTTGGTCCGTTAAACAGAACCCCGTTTTGCTTTCCGAAGCGGTGAAATTCATCGACGCTGCCGCGAGCTAAATTAAAAAAAACCATATTTGTGTTGGCCTGACCGTAGGCAAACTCGATATCCTTGAATTGTTTCAATTGCCCGAACAAGTAGGTTGCCAGGGCATGATCGTCTTTTAATCTTTCAACATTGTTTTCCAGGGCAAACAGCCCCGCAGCCGCAAGCATGCCGCACTGTCGCATACCGCCACCGACGGTTTTCCGCCATCGTCTGGCTGTTTCCATGAACTCTTGAGAACCACAAAGCACCGACCCCACCGGCGCGCCCAAACCTTTGGACAGGCAAATCGAAACCGAATCGAAATGGCGGGTTATCTGCGATACATCGACACCGAGTGCCGCCGCCGCATTAAACACCCTGGCGCCATCGAGGTGAATATTTATTTTATGGGCGCGACAAAGTTCAGCGGCCTCGACGATATAGTCGACCACGACGGCCTGGCCTTCGGTGGTGGTGTTTTCCAATGCCAACAGGCGGGTTTTGGCGAAATGAATATCATCTTCTTTTATGACGGCTTCGATTTTTTCCAGCGCCAGGATGCCGTTTGGTTCGCGCTCGATGGGTTGCGGCTGAATTCCGCCCAAAGCGGCCGCCCCACCCCCTTCAAACTTATAGGTATGCGCGTTTTGAGCGACGATATATTCATCACCGCGCTGGCAGTGACTGAGCAAGGCAACCAGGTTGCTCTGAGTCCCGGATGGAAAATACAATGCAGACTCGTGGCCAGCCATTTCAGCCATGCGCTCCTGCAATGCGGTCACAGTCGGGTCTTCGCCGTAAACGTCATCACCTAATTGTGCAGCCAACATGGCCTGCTTCATGCCTTCGCAGGGCTGGGTGACGGTATCGCTTCTAAGGTCTATTATGGGCTCTGTCATTGACGGGCTCCCTGGCGATTCTGGTGTTATTGGAGAATAAGCGCAACTATAATCCAGCACTATAATCCAACACGGAAATATTTCAATTGATTTTAACCTGTACGTTGTGCGCGGATTCAAGCCATGCCATGCCAATGACAGCCAAATGAATGCCCCGATTCATAAAGGCAACGATAAATCTGGACTTAATTCCGAGGCGTTGTTATAAGGCTTGCGAAATTCTCGGTTTTTATTAAATTCGCGCTCAATACTCGGCAATCCTTTTTTACAACTTTTCTGATATTTTATACATGAGCATGCCCGACTTAATCACCATGCCCAATGGTGAAAAACCCCAGCCCACTTTTTCCGCAGACGAAATGGAAAGCCGTTTGTGCGGGCTCAGAATTGTCATGGCCGACCATAACATAGACGCTGTTCTGTTTACTTCCTACCACAACATCAATTATTACAGCGATTTTTTATATTGCTCTTTCGGGCGGCCATATGGATTGGTGGTTGATGAAAAAAATCAAACGTCTATTTCAGCCAATCTGGATGGCGGCCAGCCCTATCGCCGAACCTACGGGGATAATTTGATTTTCACCGACTGGCGGCAGGATAATTATTTTCGGGCAGTGCAAAAGCTGGTCGGCGGCGCAAAAACCGTGGGCATTGAATTCGACCACATCAATATTCAAAACCTGGAGAAGTTGAAAGCGGCGCTGCCGGATTCAAAAATTGTGGATATCGCTGCACTCGCTACGCCGTTGCGGATGATCAAGTCCGAAGAAGAAATCGCGCATATCACCAAAATGACCGCCATCGCCGACCTCGGCGGCGCGGCCTGCGCACAAGCCGTAGGCGCGGGTGTTGCCGAGCATGAAGTGGCGCTGCATTCTACCCAAACCATGGTTCGGGAAATCGCCAAAACCTGGCCCGATGGCGAATTGCTGGATACCTGGACCTGGTTTCAATCGGGGATTAATACCGATGGCGCGCACAATCCGGTGACCTCCAGAAAGATTGAAAAGGGCGATATTCTCAGCCTGAATTGCTTTCCGATGGTGGCTGGTTACTATGTCGCGCTGGAGCGCACTTTGTTTTGTGAATCGGCAACCGATGAGCATATTCGACTATGGGAAATCAACTGCCAGGTGCACGATGCCGGCAAGGCATTGATAAAGCCCGGCGTGCGCTGCTGCGACATTGCCAATGCGTTGAACGAAATTTATGCCGAGCACAATTTATTGCAATACCGCACTTTTGGCTATGGTCATTCCTTTGGCGTGCTTTGTCATTACTACGGCCGTGAAGCCGGATTGGAACTGCGCGAGGATATTGAAACCGTTCTGAAACCCCATATGGTGATTTCCATGGAACCGATGATCACGCTGCCCGAGGGCTTGCCCGGCGCCGGCGGCTATCGCGAGCATGACATTCTGGTTGTTACCGAACACGGCAATAGAAATATTACTGGATATCCATATGGCCCGACGCATAATATAATCGAATAGCGGCGGGTTGTCTCGAACCGTGTTTTATCGCAGTCTGATGTTTGTCGTGGTCGAAGATACGGAGAAATTGTTCCTTTCAAACAAAGAGAAATTGATTTGAATTATTTTGAAGAAAGTCAACAAAACTTAAAAAACAACCATGCACAACCTAACCTGCCTTGAACAATTGATAACAACCTTCGACCGTAATCGCGAAGCTTATCTATCCGGCAAGTTCAATGAAACGCAAGTCAGGGTGGAGTTCATCAACCCGTTGTTTGAACTGCTTGGCTGGGATGTTCATAACAAGCGAGGCTACGCGGAATCTTATAAAGATGTTTACCATGAAGACGCCGTGCTTATTGAGGGGGCGAATAAAGGGGCGACCAAAGCTCCGGATTATGCGTTTCGCATCGGCGGCACACGAAAATTCTTTCTCGAAGCGAAAAAACCTTCCGTTAATATCAAGGGCGACCCGGGTCCGGCTTTTCAACTGCGGCGTTATGGCTGGTCAGCCAAACTGCCGCTGAGCATTCTCACCGATTTTGAGGAATTCGCGGTTTATGATTGCCGGGTGAAACCGGTAAAAAACGATAACGCCTCCAAAGCCAGAACCCTCTACTTCACCTACAATCAGTATCTGGATAAATGGGATGAAATCCATGCCGTTTTCTCCCGCGAAGCGGTGCTCAAAGGCTCATTCGATAAATACGCCGATTCGTATAAAACCAAGCGCGGCACCGCGCAAGTGGATGACGCTTTTCTCGCCGAGATAGAAGGCTGGCGCGGCAATTTGGCGCGCAACCTGGCTTTGCGAAATCCGGCTTTGACCCAGCGCGAACTCAATTTTTCCGTCTTGAGAATCATTGACCGGATAATTTTCCTGCGGATGTGCGAAGACCGGGAAATCGAGCCCTACGGTCAATTACAAAATTTGCTTGATGGCACCGGAATTTATTCTCGTCTTACCCGATATTTCAAAAACGCGGATGATAAATACAATTCCGGCCTGTTTCATTTCAACAATGAAAAGGGCCGCCCGACGCAAGCGGATGAACTGACCCTGCAACTCAAAATAGACGACAAGGTTCTTAAGGACATCTTGAAAACCGTCTATTACCCGCAAAGCCCTTACGAGTTTTCGGTATTTCCCTCGGAAACTCTGGGCCAGGTTTATGAACAATTTTTGGGCAAGGTCATCACCCTTACCCCAAAACATCAGGCAAGGATTATAGAAAAGCCGGAAGTCAAAAAAGCCGGCGGCGTTTATTACACGCCAAAATATATTGTCGATTACATCGTCGGGCAAACCGTTGGCAAGCTGCTCGCCGGTAAACGCCCGGCCGCGCCAGCGGTAAAAAATTTGAAGGTGCTGGATCCGGCCTGCGGCTCCGGTTCATTCCTGCTGGGCGCCTATCAATATATTCTCGCCTGGTATTGCGACCAATATGTGAAAGCCGGGGTTGATCAGCATAAAAAAGTGATCTATCAAACGCAAGGCGGGGAATGGCGGCTGACCACAGCCGAGCGAAAGCGCATTCTCCTGCAGCATATTCATGGCGTGGACATCGATATTCAGGCGGTGGAAACCAGCAAGCTTTCCCTGTTGCTGCAAGTGCTTGAAGGCGAGTCCAGCGAAACTTTGAAACGGCAGCTGTCCCTGCTCAAAGAGCGGGCATTGCCGGATTTAGGCGACAACATCAAATGCGGCAATGCGCTGATCGCCGCGGATTTTTACGATAACCAGCAAACCGGCCTGTTTGATGAGGCTGAGCAATATCGGATTAACATCTTCGATTGGCGCGCCGAGTTCCCGGACATCATGCAAGCCGGCGGATTCGATGCGGTCATCGGCAACCCGCCTTATGTGCGGCAGGAAACTCTGGGCCGCGACAAAGCCTATTTTCAAAAGAAGTTCAAGGTCTATCACGGCATGGCCGACCTGTACGCCTATTTTATTGAGCAAGGTATCACGCTGACTAAGCAGGGCGGCTATTTTTCCTACATCGTTTCCAACAAGTGGATGCGCGCTAATTACGGGAAGGGATTACGGCTGTATCTCCAGCAACAATGCATCGAAGAAATAGTGGATTTTGGCGATCTGCCGGTTTTCAAGACTGCCACTGCCTACCCTTGTATCCTTGGCGTCAGTAAAAATGCGCCAAAAAACACGCTGAACATCACCGAGGTGAAGACCCTGGCGTTCCAGGATTTAAGCGATTATGTACTGCAAAAACACCATGCCATCGACCGTAAATCCCTAAGCAAACAGGGTTGGCACTTGGCGAACAAGAAAACCCAATCTCTGTTGGTAAAATTAAAAACCCAAGGCACGCCTTTGAGAGATTATGTGAATGGGAAAATTTATTATGGAATAAAAACCGGCTTCAACAAAGCGTTTGTCATAGATGCCCAAACGCGAAACCGCTTAATCAAAGAAGACGCCAATAGCAAAGAATTGATCAAGCCATTTTTGGGTGGGCGGGATATAAAGCGTTATCAATGTCTCTCTAATGACAAGTTTTTGATCTTCGCCCGGCGCGGCATCAATATCAAAAACTACCCTACGGTTGAGAAATACTTGCAGCAGTTTAGAAAACAACTCACGCCAAAACCCAAGAACTGGAGCGGAAGGAAGTGGGAAGGTCGTGCGTCGGGCGGTTATAAATGGTATGAACTGCAAAGTGCTGTGGATTATTATGCCGAATTTGAAAAGCCTAAAATAATTATTCCGGCCATCGTTCAAAAGGCTTCTTATGCTTTTGACAAAGATGGATTTTTCTCCAACGATAAAACATCGATTATTTCAGCGGATGCCCCTTATTTGCTTGGCCTTTTAAATTCTAAAATTTCAGATTTTGTACTGCATTCTATTGCCTCTACCAAGCGGGGTGGTTATTTTGAATATAAGCCTATGTATGTAGCACAACTACCTATCCGCAAAATTGACTTCTCCAACCCCGAAGAAAAAACCAGGCATAACCAGATGGTGGCGTTAGTCGAGCAAATACAGGAGCTAAACAAAAAACTTGCCGCAACCAAAACCGCGCATGAAAAAACCGTCCTGCAACGTCAGATAGACGCCACCGACCGGCAAATTGATCAACGGGTCTATGAACTTTATGATTTAACCAAAGCGGAAATCAAAATCATCGAAGACAGCGTAAACTGAGCCGGGCCGAATGGCGCGCGCCGGCCGTGATGGCATGAAAACAGGTGCGCGTATCTGCTAAAATCGAGCGCACAACCCGCTTTAGTTATCTTGAACCTTTTTGACAGGCAGACCGTGCGTTTACACATTCAAAAATTGGTGCGCTATGTCGATGAAACTTATATCGAAGGCGGCAAACCAGCGCAACGACCTTGGGTCATGGGCGGGGTGGTCACTGCCAACCCTTGGGCCGGCAAGGGGTTTGTTGAAGATCTGCGAACCGATATTTTAGCTTTGGCGGCGCCGCTGGGAGAAAAAGGGCGCCGGCTTTGCTGAGATAGGCGACGCGAATATCGTGAAAGCCTGAAAACCCACCCAAAATATAAGATGCCTAAGATGCCGCCCAAACCTTACCCCCGCCACCTTATTGCGCTTGTCGGCTTGGCCACGATATGGTGTTTGCTGTCCGGGCGCTACACCGCTCTATTATTATCTTTAGGGGCGTTGTCTTGCCTGGTTAGCTATGGGTTTTACCAAAAAATAGTCGGGCAGACCAAAATTGCCAGCCTAAGATTCCACCCCTGGAAGCAACTTATCTACACATTTTGGCTGATAGGAGAAATTGTGAAATCAAGCATAGCCGTGATTGGCGCGATATTTAATACCAAAAAATTAGCGCCGCAGTTTTTTGATGTTGAAGTCAGTGGTCTGGATGAGATGGGTCGGGTAATTTATGCTAACTCAATCACCCGCACACCGGGAACCGTCAGCGTCGATGTGAGTGAAACAGAAATCCAGGTGCACGGGTTGCTGGCGCGTTCAAAAGCCGGTTTGATGGATAACAAAATGCTGGCAAAAGTGCGCCAACTGGCCGCCAACAGATAACCAACGGAAACGATTTATTTCCAATGCAAAGCATTTATTTGTTGACGCTGATCATTCTTTTGGTTGCCAACCTGTGTTCATTAATTCGAGCGGGGCTAGGTCCAACATTGTTTGATCGCATTCTGGCTGCCAACACATTTGGCAGCCAGACTATTTTATTGATTGCGATTTATTTCTTTGCCACCGGGCATCCGCAGTACATCGATATTGCCTTGCTGTATGCCTTGATCCACTATGTCGGCAGCATTGCGTTAGTGGATTATTTTAATCGCCAAGATGAACCGATGGGCGCGCCAACGGATGGGTCGACAACCAATGGGACGGCGGATGATTGAAATTATTGGCGCGACGGTGTTACTTATTGGGGCCGGTATTGTGCTGATCGGCGCGATTGGATTATTGCGCTTCCCGGATTTTTACTGTCGCCTTCACAGTGCTGGCGTGATCGATACGCTGGGGTCGGGTATGACTCTGCTTGGTCTGCTGTTGTTGGCCGGATCTCTGGTCGTCGCCGCCAAGATTTTGATGGTTGGCATCCTTATATTTTTTCTTTCCCCGGTGGTCGCTCATGCGCTGGCAAAATCCGCGCGGCAATCTGGAATCGGCATTCAGCAAGCCGTAACAAAACAAGGCCGCAACAAACAAAACCGCAACAAACAAACGTGGTCGGGCAATTACCGTGATTAATACGGTTGTTGACATTGGCTTGCTGGGCCTGTTGCTGGCAACGACACTATTGATAATGCGCAGCCAAAGTGCGTTGTCGATTACCATTCTATCGTCAATTTACAGTTTAATACTCTGCGCCCTGTTTGTGGTGCTGGATGCGGTGGATGTGGCTTTTACTGAAGCCGCAGTGGGGGCGGGAATTTCATTGATATTGTTTGTTGCCGTCATCCGGCACAATGACGAGCCAAGCAATAACAAACCGGGCAATAACAAACCGGGCAATAACAAACCGGGCAATAACAAACTGGGCACTGACGCGCCAGGATTGAAGTCTGCCTGGCCCTCCGGGCTATCCATCTGCCTTGGATTGGCGCTCGGTATTTTGCTCATTTCAGGCACCACAGACATGCCATTGTATGGCGATCCAGCGGCAGCCATCCACCATTATTTGGCGCCGCGCTTTCTTGGTCAGTCGGCCGCTGAGATCGGCATTCCAAACGTGGTAACCTCGGTGCTGGCTAGCTATCGAGGCTACGATACACTGGGAGAAGTGGTGGTGATTTTTACTGCTGGAATGGCGGTATTACTGTTGCTGGCGGAGGGGGCGGTTACAACTAAACCGCTCGGCAAACAGCCTGGGCTTTGGTCTCGGCGCGACCCGCTCATTTCAAACCCGGTGCTAAAAACAGTGTTGTTGCGATTTATCCCAATCGTGATTTTGTTTGCATTGTATGTGCAATTTCATGGTGACTATGGTCCCGGCGGCGGCTTCCAGGCCGGGGTCATTTTCGGTGCCGGACTGATTACGTTTGGCCTGCTTACCGATTCGGAAAAATTGCAAAGCGTAATCAGCGAAAGAATAGTCATATCAGGCATGGCCTGCGGTGTTCTGCTATACGGCTCGGTGGGTGTGGCGGCGCTTTTTTTTGGCGGGGATTTTCTCGATTATTCTGTTTTTAATTACTCGGTGCTGTCTGAGTCGCAAACAGCCGGGCAACACCTAGGGGTTTTTCTGATTGAACTCGGAGTCGGCATCACGGTGGCATCGACCATAGTGTCGCTATTTATAAGTTTTAATCGGCGCCATTTTAATCAAAGCCAGGATGAATTTCCGGGATGAGCGCCTTTGAAACTTTGTTCGGCGGCCTGCCCGGATTGCTCAATTACTGGATAGCGATCGCATTATTGGTCTGTGGATTGATCATAGTCATGGATAGTCGCAATCTCATCAAAAAACTAATTGGACTTAACATTTTTCAATCTGCGGTATTTTTACTGTTTATCACCATGGGGAAAGTGAGCCAAGGCCATCCGCCCATCCTGCCGTCCATCATGCCCGCAGCGAATGTAGAAGGGGCGATTTCCAATTTCAGCAATCCTTTGCCGCATGCACTGATCCTTACCGCTATTGTGGTCGGGGTGGCAACCACGGCCGTCGGCCTGGCGCTAATCGTTCGAATTCGTCGCGCCTATGGCACTGTTCACGAAGACCAGATAATGGATAAACCGGAAGTGGAACCGGAAATCATGCCATGACCGACCTCCTGAGTCGGCACCTACCCATTCTACAGGTCGTTGTTCCTCTGCTGATTTCGCCTTTTTGCGTTGTCCTGGGCAGTCGTAATTTGGCACGGATATTAATGGTATCGACCGCGGTTGTCATGTTTGCGATCAGCGCGATGCTGCTCGGCGGCGTATTCAATGGCGAAGTTTATATCTATCATCTGGGTGGCTGGGCCGCGCCGTGGGGAATCGAATACCGGGTTGATCATTTAACCGCGTTTGTATTGTTCACCATCAACCTGATCCATCTATTAGCGTCGATATTTTGTTTGGGCAGGACCGACGACAATATCGGCCACGCCGCCCGCCCGGTTTTTTACACGGCCTGGCTGCTCTGCATTGCCGGGTTGAATGGCATGGTGGTGACCAACGATGCATTCAATGTTTTCGTATTTCTTGAAATCAGCTCGCTGGCTGCCTATATGCTGATCAGTTGCGGCCGCGACCCCAAAGCGATACTGGCCGCTTATCGTTATCTGATTGTAGGCGCAGTCGGGGCAACATTTGTGTTGCTGTCGATTGGTCTTTTGTATATGCAAACCGGCACCCTGAATATTTCCGATCTCTCCCGAATCATCGCCGAACGCGGTGCCGACCGGACAATAATTATGGCGTTGTCATTTTTTATTATCGGAATCGGCATCAAGTGCGCGATATTTCCGTTGCATGACTGGCTGCCGAATGCATATAGTTTTGCACCGAATTCAGTCACCGTTCTTTTGTCCGGGACGGCCACAAAAGTAGCGCTCTACGTCATGCTGCGATTTTTGCATGACTTGTTTGGCGCGAATTTCAGTTTTACCGAAATGCCCCTGGATATCGTGTTAATACTCTGTGCGATTTTGGGAATGTTGCTGGCGCCGATAGCCGCGTTGCGGGAATCAAACCTGAAACGCATGTTTGCTTGGTCAAGCGTGGCGCAGATTTCCTATATCGTCATGGGCATTGGGATAGGCACTACCGCCGGAACGGCGGCCGCTTTGCTGCATTTGTTTAACCACTCGATTATCAAGGCGGCGATATTCATGGCGGTCGGCATCGTCATCGCCCGCACCGGCACTGCCCGAATCAAGCTTTTGGGCGGCGTTGCCCACGGCCATCGGTTTGCCTGCTACGCCATGTTGTTCGGCGGGCTCGGCTTGATTGGCATTCCGGGCACGGTGGGTTTTGTCAGCAAATGGGTATTGGTGACGGCGGCGGTGGAGAAAGGCTGGTGGTGGTTAGCCATCCCTGTGCTTGCAGGATCATTAGTCAGTGCCGCCTATGTTTGGCGTATCGTCGAAACCCTGTGGACGAAACCGACCGCCATGGAAGGTGGGAGTGCAGATATTGCAAGGAGCAAATATCTGCCCGCGGCAATCAATCTCGGCCATATGCCAAACACAGGCGGCGCGCCGCTCCACATCGTTGAATGGTTGCCTTTAATGGTGTTGACCGGGTTGGCCCTGTGGTTCGGGCTTAATGCCTCATTCACAAGCGATCTTGCGATACGGGCAGCGGCCAGCCTGATTAACCCCGAATCCATGAGTCTAAGCCAATGACCCCGATTGGGCTGGCTGTGCTGATTCCTTTTATTGGCGCTTGCGGGGTTGTGGCGACGCGGAAATCTCCGCTGATTCGAAACTGTGTGCTGGTTATCTCAGGTTTGGTCAATCTTTTTCTGTTGGTTTATTTACTGCTGGGCCGAGAAAATTATGACTCGGTTCAGGTTTTATTCGAAACCCTGCCGGGATTAAGAATTGCTTTTCATATTGAGCCTCTGGGATTGATATTCGCGTTAACCGCCGGGTCGCTGTGGCCGATTACATCGGTGTATGCCATCGGCTATTTAAATGCCGGTAACGACCCGCATCAAACCCGATTCCACGCCTTGTTTTGTGTCGCCATGGGCAGCGCCATGGGCATCGCTTTCGCAGAAAACTTGTTTACCCTGTTTCTGTTTTATGAAATCCTGACCTTTTCCACCTGGCCGCTGGTTACCCACAGCAGAACACCCAAAGCCATCGCCGCAGGTCGGGTCTATCTCGGCGTGCTGTTGACCACCTCATTGATTTTGTTTTTACTGGCCATTGTTTTGGTCGGCAGCTACGGCAGCGGATTGTCATTTATTCCCGGTGGTGTGCTGTCAAATGTGTCGCCGACCCTTACCGCCGTATTGCTATTGCTGTTTCTGTTCGGGATTGGCAAGGCGGCAGTCATGCCTTTTCACCGCTGGCTGCCTAACGCCATGGTTGCGCCCGCACCGGTGAGCGCGTTGCTGCATGCCGTGGCCGTGGTAAAGGCAGGGGTTTTTTCGATCCTGAAGATCAGCGTCTATATTTTTGGGTTTGACGCGTTGTCGTCCCTGCGTCTGAACGATATTATGCTGCACGATATTATTTTGTGGATACCCGCAATCACTATTCTATTGGCATCGGTAATCGCGATGCGGCAGGACGACATAAAAGCGCGCCTGGCTTACTCCACGGTCAGCCAACTCTCCTATATCGTGTTAGGAGCGCTGATGGCCAATCAGATGGGGATGATTGGCGGCGCAATTCACATCACCATGCACGCTTTTGGCAAAATCACGCTGTTTTTCTGTGCCGGTGCGATCATTGTTTTTTCGAGCAAGAACAAGGTCTCAGAAATGAACGGATT
This sequence comes from Candidatus Spongiihabitans sp., assembly GCF_965237845.1. Taxonomy (GTDB): domain Bacteria; phylum Pseudomonadota; class Gammaproteobacteria; order Arenicellales; family Poriferihabitantaceae; genus Spongiihabitans. The sequence goes on from NZ_OZ250154.1 coordinate 208,122, forward strand.
GGGCCGATCAATGCCCTGGACATTCGTTGCATTTTTTATCGCCGCATTGTCCATCGCAGGTCTGCCGCCTACCGGCGGCGTTTGGAGCAAATGGTATCTCGCTTTGGCGACTCTGGAGACCGGGCAGTTTGGTTTGCTTGCGGTGCTGATGATCAGCTCGCTGTTAAACGTGTATTACCTGTTATCCATTCCGCTCAGGGCATTTTTCCTGCCGGCTGATGAGCCACCGCAGGCGTTGGAAAATCGTGCGTCCATGGTCGCGCCATTGACACTTACCGCAGCAGTTAGCCTGCTGCTTTTCTTCATCGCCGATGGGTTGGCGAGTTTCATTGGAGAAATTCAACCATGATGAAAAAATTTACTTCATTGTCGATAGGGCTGCAACGCGGCTTAAAAATATTTTTCGTATTATGCGCGCTGGTGACCTTGCTCGATTTTATTGTTCTCGGTTTTATCGGCGCCGACCACAGTCAGCATTGGTGGAACTTTTTCGGCTTCCACAGTTTGTACGGATTTGCCGCCTGCGTGGTGTTGGTGCTGGTTGCCACGGCGCTACGTCGCATCGTTATGCGGGATGAAGACTACTATGATTAACGCACCATTTTTAGTTTTCTTCATCGGCGCAGCTATCGTTCTGGCACTGCCGGGACGCTCAGAGCGATCCGGGCGATTACGAAAAATTGTGATGCTGGCAGTGCCGCTGGCAGGGTTAATCAATCTGCTGACCTTAGACCAGACCACGGTGTGGCAATTACAGTGGCTTGACCTTGACCTGGTGCTTTTCACCAGCGACCGATTAAGTTTTATTTTTGGCATACTGTTTCATATCGCCGCGATCATCGCCACAATCTATGCCTGGCATGTCAAAGACCGCCCCCAGCAAGCGGTCGCGCTATTGTATCCCGGCAGTGCCCTTGGCATCGTTTTCGCCGGTGATTTTTTGACCCTGTTCGTATTTTGGGAATGCCTGGCGTTAACCTCGGTATTTTTTATCACCGCTAGGGCAACCCCGCGGGCAATTAAATCCGCGATCCGATATCTGGTGTTTCAGGTCGTGTCGGGCGTGCTCTTGTTGACCGGCAGCTTGTTGATGCTTCACCAAACCGGCGGCATTGCGATTGGGCCGTTGGACATGACCGACCCCGGGGCGATATTTTTTCTGCTTGCTTTCGGCATAAAGGCGGCCTTCCCGATGTTGCACAACTGGTTGACCGATGCCTATCCAGAAGCCACAGTCAGCGGCACAGTGTTTCTCGGCGCGTTCACCACCAAGGTCGCGGTCTACGTTTTAGCGCGAACGTTCACGGGATTGGACGCATTGATTTACATCGGCATGGCGATGGCATGCTTCCCGATTTTCTACGCGGTCATCGAGAATGATTTAAGACGGGTGCTGAGTTACAGCATGATTAACCAGATTGGATTCATGGTTTGCGGCATCGGCATTGGCACCGAGCTGGCTGTGAACGGGGCCGTGGCGCATGCCTTCAACGATGTCATTTTCAAGGGCTTGTTAATGATGTCTATGGGCGCAGTATTATTCCGAACCGGCGACATGCGCGCATCCAATCTTGGCGGGTTGTTCCGAACCATGCCAAAAACCACCGCGCTTTGTCTGGTCGGCGCAGCCTCGATTTCAGCGTTCCCGTTGTTTAGCGGATTCGTCAGCAAATCCATGGTGATGGCGGCGTTGCTGCTGCAACACCATGAATTCGTTTGGCTAGCCATGCTGTTTGCGTCTGCCGGGGTATTCCACCACGCCGGCATTAAAATTCCCTATTTCGCCTTCTTCGCCCACGACTCCGGATTGCGTCCTGAAGAAGCCCCTCGGCACATGTTAATCGCCATGAGCATTGCCGCAGCGTTGTGTATTTTTGTCGGCAGTTTTCCGCAGTTGCTTTACCGCCACCTTCCATTTGCTGTGGACTATGCGCCTTTCGAGCTTCCGCATGTGGTTGAGCAGGTTCAACTGCTATTCTTTTCTGCCCTGGCCTTCATCTGGTTGCAGTTAAAAAACATCTACCCCGCGGAACTCAAATCCACCAACATCGACAGCGAATGGCTTTATCGAAAATTTTGGCCGGCGATTTATACTACAGCCTGTGCGATAGCGCAAAAACTGCACCTTGGAATTAACGGTTTCGCGTCAGCGACTGCGACGATGCTAACGCCGATGGCAAGAAAACAATCTTATGATTTGCTGATGCCCTGGTCGGTGCGCGCTATGCTCATGGTTGTCATGGCTTTCCTGGGTGTTGTGCTGGGGTTGTTTTACCTCGTCTAGTTATTCTTAGAACGTGGCATCGAGTATAGATTTAATAAACTAATGTATTTTAATTCAGGCTCGTGGCCGTTCCTTGAAAATATTAGGGTTGCAACGTTGAGCTACTTGTCAGGGCATTTGTAAATTATTGCAGCATCAATAGGGTTGACAATATAACCAATAAGGTTGACAATATTATTCTTTAAGGTTGACAATCAAGGTATTGACTTATGGTAGGTATTCGTAAAAGAGGTGAAGATATCCGCCAATTTATATTAAATAATGTTGAGCATAACCCGAAAGATATAGTTGCTCTTACATCTCGTGCATACGATATATCCAGACAGGCAGTAAACAAGCACATTAAACGTCTTGTTGAAAAAAACGCACTTTTAGAGCGTGGCGCAACCAGGAATAAGCGTTATATTTTGCATCCATTAGTTAAATGGGAACACATCTATACTTTAAATGGCACTTTGGCAGAGGATGCGGTTTGGCGCGGAGATATTTCTGAGTTTATAAATGACTTGCCAGATAACGTCATTGATATTTGGCACTATGGTTTTACTGAAATACTTAACAATGCAATTGACCACTCATCTGGCACGCAAGTACATATACAGATTACAAAAACTGCTACTACAACTGAAATCGTAATATATGACGATGGCGAAGGTATCTTTAAGAAAATTCAGCGCGAATTAGAATTGAGTGATGAGCGCCATTCAGTTTTAGAGCTGGCTAAAGGTAAATTAACAACTGACCCAGACAATCACACTGGTGAAGGGATTTTCTTTAGCTCACGTATGTTTGATGATTTTGCAATATTGTCTGGCAGTGTATGTTTTTCACACAAACATGATCAAGTTGAAGATTGGATTTTAGAGCGTCAAAAATTTCAATCTGGTACGGGTGTATTTATGGTGTTATTCAATAACACAGCAAGAACACCAAAATCTGTCTTTGATAAGTTTACATCTGGAGATGATTACGGCTTTACCAAAACTGTCGTCCCAGTCCGATTAACACAGTACGGCCATGATAATCTGGTTTCTCGCTCTCAAGCTAAAAGACTGTTAGCGGGGGTTGAGAAATTTGAAACTGTTATTTTTGATTTTGATAATGTTGAAACGATTGGGCAAGCGTTTGCTGATGAAATATTTCGTGTTTTCAAATTGCAGCAACCAGATATGGAATTAATTTACTTGAATTCCAACGAGCAAGTAACACAAATGATTACACGAGCCTTGTCGCGAGAGTAGCCCTAACGCTTCGCATCACAGATAGCAAAAAGTGGGGCGGCTGGAGCGTAGCGGAAGCCGCGGTGCTTTATGATGCCCACTCCATTTGTAACTTGCGATAAAGATGGGCCTTAACTGTAAGACCCTTATCGACAGTTTTCCGCAGTTACTTTACCGCCTCCTTTCATTTGCTGTGGGCTATGCGCCTTTCGAGCTTCCCTATGCTTGTAGCATCAAACGGTGTTTTATAAAGCTCATTTACTTGCCACAAACCACTTTTTACGATTTTTTCTTTTGGCGAACTATTGCCAAGCCAATCATTTGACGGTTTACATTCATCACACCTTGAGATTGTAGCGATTAGTTTTGATTCAATATCCAGCCGCTCTTCCTTGTTTTTTACTTCAAAGGTAGCGAACGAGAAATTGCCCTGGATGTACTGGCTAACCTGGTTTTCAATATTCTTTTGGTAATCAAAATCGATCAGCGAAGAGTATTTATCTTTTGCCTTTTTTGTGACGAGATTACGCTCCCAGTATTTTAAAAAAGGATCATTGTGCTGGCTAAGTAAAGCCCTGCCAATATTCTTTCTGAAAATACTTCGATCTTTATTCTCGTTAAGGAAATGTTCCTCCAATCTTAAACGAAGTCGACTCTCTCCCGTGTGCGTACCTATTCTCACAATTCTTTCCTTCTGGTGCCCATACTCGCCTTTTTGAAACAAAACATAGATGCCATTCAATGGAATATTTGATGCCTCAAAGGGAAATTTATGCCTCTCAAGTTCATTGGCAAGTCTATGAACTGAAGAACATTCACTACTCATGTAACCAACCCCTTGAGCCTTTGTAGCTGCTCTCCAATACGCAGACCCTCAAGTGGTATTTGTGCATTCTTGATATGCGGCAACAAATACTTCCTATATTTATCTCCGGCTAGAAACGTAAACTCCGTTTCATTAATAGAGCAAACTTGCTTTATTTGATCAAGTACTCTACTTGCCCATTGTTTGATTTCATTTGAACGCATATTGTTCAGAGTTTGCTCATACGGCTCAATTTCCTGACCTAAAGGCAACAACCCATACTTTGCGGAAAGAATAAAGATTTTATCGGGTTCCAGTTTTTTTGCGTATTTCAGATTGAGTTTAAAGAGTGTACTGATGTACAGGTCCTTTGCCTTCGCACTGCGCGAAAGTTTTTTACTTACACATGAAATTAGAACTATCCGTTTTGGCATAACTTTTCTTTTGTGTGTCCGCTGAATGCTTTTGTTAGATTTATTTTCGAGTAATGCCCTCAATAGAACTCACAGGTCCCATCGCAGATATTTGTACTCTGAGTTCGTTCTTTAGGATGAAGCCACCGTTTTCTTCACTTGTTTTCAACAACTCCCAACGCACAAAATCAGTTCTAAGTTTCTCTTTTGCAGTTTGGATTGCCTGAGCCAGTGCCTCATCAAAACTTCCATTTTGAGAAACACCTTAAAACCTCTCTAAATTTCTTCTCCGTAATTCGGGAACGATTGTAATACTTGTTTTTCCTTTTCATAACTAGTACTTTAAGCAATTTTTAGTTGCTTAACTAGTCAAGACCCTTGGTATTTATGTATAAGCAGGTGTTGGATATGAAGCCACCCTGGGTAACCGATGTGGTTCGTGCCAAGCCTAAGAAAAATATCCCTGTGGTATTAACGCGTGCTGAGGTGGTACGGGTGTTGTCGCATCTAAAAGGGCGTTATTATTTAATGGGACAACTGCTTTATGGCGCGGGGCTGCGGTTAATGGAGGTGGTGCGGTTGCGCGTTAAGGATATTGATTTTGGTTATAAATCGATTATTGTGCGTGATGGCAAGGGCAATAAAGATCGAGTAGTGATGTTGCCTGGTAAATTGATTAAACCTTTACAAAGCGTTTTAAAAGAGCGCAAGCAGGTGTTTGATCAAGATTTAGCGAATGGTGTAGGCAGTGTTTATCTGCCTAATGCCCTGGCTAAAAAATATCCCAATGCTCAGAATGAGTGGATTTGGCAATTTGTATTTGCCTCACCGAATCTGTCAGCAGACCCGCGTACCGGTGTTGTGCGCCGTCATCATATTTATGATCAATCTATTCAAAGAATGATTAAGCAGGCAACGCGTGATGGGCGCATTAGCAAAAAAGTCAGCCCGCATACTTTACGGCATTCTTTTGCTACGCATTTATTAGAAACCGGTTATGATATTCGCACTATTCAAGAATTACTTGGGCATAAACATGTTGAGACTACGATGATTTACACGCATGTATTAAAACAAGGTGGGCAAGGGGTGCAAAGTCCATTAGATGTCTTATGAGTTATATGGGATGGATTTAGTTATGCTTCCCGGCTTGAGGCGGAAATACGGGACACCTACAAAATATTGACTCATGTCAGGCGACCGATAAGCCGGATGTTTCGTGGATGTCCTGTGGACTATGCGCCTTTCGATCTTTCCCATGTGGTCAAGCAGGTTCAACTGCTGTTCCCATTAGAGCAATGACTGAGATTTTCGACAATGTCTGTAGAGTACATTAAGCAGGCGCTTAATACGGTGAAGCATCCGGTTTCGTCATCGCTAAGCCTGCCCCCCGCTTGTTACCATGATGAGGAGTGGTGGCGCCATGAGACCGTCTGTTTGTTCGGCAATGGCTGGTTCTGTATTGGGCGCGCTGATCAGTGGCAGGCACCCGGGGATTTCGAAGCGATCAATGTGGCCAATATTCCGGTCGTGATCATCATGGGCAAAGACCATAAATTACGCGCCATGTCCAATACATGTTTGCATCGCTCGAGTCAGATCATGTCTGGCAGTGGAAATTGTCGCGCCATGGTATGCCCATTCCATGGCTGGAGCTACGATGCCACAGGCCAGCTGATTGCTGCGCCGAGGATGGAAACGGCAGAATGCTTTTCGGAAAATGAACATCAATTAAAACCGTTTAATGTGGCGCTCCAGGATGGTTTCGTATTCTTGAGTTTGCAAGATAATCCAGAGCCGTTGCATCAGTGGTTAGGAGATTTTTCGGACTTGCACCGCGCCTGGTCATTTAATGACTTGGCGACCAGCCGGCGGCGAAGTTTTGAGGTCGGCTGCAACTGGAAATTATTCATCGAAGTATTCAATGAATACTATCACCTGCCCCATGTACACCCGGATTCCATCAACGGGTTGTATCCAGAGCCGGACTCGGCGGATGATGTCATCGGCCAATACACCAGCCAGTTTGGTCGAACCTCGGGCAATGCGGCCTTGCTTGAGATTGCACAACAGCAGGGCCGGTCCCTGCCGGTTATAAAATCACTGGATGAGACCCAGCGAACGGGCATGCGCTATACCTGGGTTTATCCGAATATGACCTTTGCCGCGAGTTCAGACTGTTTATGGATGTATCATGTTTATCCATTGAGCGGCGCAAGCACCCGGGTAGTGCAAACCGTTTGTTTCCCCGCAGACACCGCTAAACTGAACGACTTCAATGCCAAGTCGGCCGAGTACTACAAGCGTTTTGATTTGGCCATAGACGAAGATATTCCGGCGCTGGAAAAACAACAGACTGGAATGCAGTCTCCGTACGCGGTTCAAGGGCGTTTTTCCGCGCTGGAGCCGAGCGTCGGCAACTTCGCCTGTTGGTATTCCGAAGCCACTCGTAAGTAATGCCGCCGCGTTTTTTGTCGTGCAGCGTTTTGCTCTGGTTATGATGCCCACGACATCAGGATTTACGTCATCAGGATTTACGCAATATCAGCATGAGGGCGAGCGTGGTTAAAACCGCCAGCCAAATCAAACTCCAGCCGGGCATGGAAATTCCAAACCAGGTCCAGGAAACTTCAGCGCATTCTCCTGCGCCTTTGAATACGGTTTCAAGCACTTTGCTGAACGGAAAAACCTCAAGCATATAATCAAGCCCAGGACCGCATTCGGGAACCTGATCCGCGGGCAGGCTTTGCAGCCACACGTGGCGGGCGGCAATGCCAAGACCCAGCACTCCGCAAACGCTGGCTAGAAATCCGTATAGCTTGCGGCCAACGTTGGTTGGGTTGTGTAAAAAACTTGCCAGAAACACAACCCCCATGCTGGTAAATGCGACGCGCTGGAAAATACATAACGGGCAAGGGTCTAAACCTTCGATATATTGAAAATAAAGAGCGATGGCAATCAGCAGCGCGCAGGCGATAAACCCGATGAAAGAAAGTGATCGCGAAGAAATTGAAGGTGATGTCATAATGAATGAGGCGCTAATCGATTCTGCCTGATTGAACATGCTTCATTTCCACGCCTCGAGTGGTTATCTCTGGTTCGGGCGCGAGTGTGCTTTGTAAGAAGAACAGGGTCAAATGCTGGAAGGCTCGGTACTCGTTCCTGAAAAATATTCATGCCCGAAGTGCGCCTCGAGTGGTTATCTCTGGTTCGGGCGCGAGTGTGCTTTGTAAGAAGAACGGGGTCAAATGCTGGAAGGCTCGGTACTCGTTCCTGAAAAATATTCATGCCCGAAGTGCGCCGGTTTTGAATCGCTAAGGCGATATGCTGCGCCCGCCATCCACATTGATTACCTGTCCGGTGATATAGTTCGAATTTGCCAGTAAAAAATGGATGGTTTTGGCGATGTCTTCGGGTTCGCCGGCGCGCTTTAACGGGGTTTTTGAAATCATTCTTTGATGGGAAATTTCGTCGGTGTCGTTTTCAGGCCAAAGAATAGCGCCCGGGGCTATGGCATTGACTCGTATTTCAGGCCCCAGCTCATTGGCCAGGGATTTGGTTAACGATACCAGTCCGGCTTTTGATGCCGAATATATTGCGTAGTCTAAAAGGGGACGCTGCGCGTAGATGTCGGTAATGTTAATTATGCAACCATTTTGTTTCTTTAAATAGGGCGCTACCGCCTGTGAAAGAAAGTACGGGGCTTTGAGATTGGTATCCATGATGGTTTGCCATTGGCTTTCCTTGGACGAGGCAATCGGGGTGGGGAAAAATGCCGATGCATTGTTAACCAATGCATCGAGTTGGCCGAGCGCATTAACCGCTTCGCGGATGAGATATTTTACTTTGGCAATATCTCCAAGGTTTCCCTGGATCAATCTCACCGAATCAGGTCGTATTTCGCAAAGCTCCGACCGAATTTGCTCGGCATCAACCGCACTATTGTTAAAATGAATAATGATACGCATGTCATGTTGGTGTAAATACCTGGCCGTGCAAGCGCCAATCCGGCGGCAGCCACCGGTTATTAACACAACTTTATTTTCAAGGTGATTCATATTAAATGCATTTATAGAGTGCTATGACTGAAAAAAAGATAACCGAAAAATGATAGCATGGCTGGTCGAATTTTACCGAGTTAATCTCGGCTTTGGCATCCTCGGCAATTGCTCCTGCATTGCTCTAATAAACTACGTCCATGTAGCGATGCGTCTCTCTACCTCCTGCATCCATGCAGTCGCCGGTTTTTCATTGTCGAATACGAAATTGCTATTTTAAGCGGATAACTAAACATCGTCATCGGTATGATAAGCCCGCCAAACAAAATTCAACCAAACAAAATTCAAACTGAGCGCTCCGCTGCACTTTCAAATGTTATCAGAGAATGTATTGAGCAGAATGACGGATGGATAAGTTTTGAACAATTCATGGGGTTGGCGTTGTATGCGCCGGGTTTAGGATACTATAGCGCGCGGTCGGAAAAAATTGGGGCGGACGGCGACTTCATTACTGCGCCATTGCTAGGTAAGCAATTTGCAGGATGCCTGGCCAGACAATGCAATGAAATTATTAAAAATTTGGCGGCGGATCAACTGACTACGATTACTGAATTCGGTGCTGGCACTGGCCAGTTTGCGCTGGATTTCTTGATTCATCTGGATTCGCTGGGTCGGCTTCCGGACCGGTATCTAATTATTGAAACCAGTGCTGATTTAAAACAACGGCAAAAACAATTAATTGAAACCAGCGGCACCGAATATCTCGATATTATTAAATGGGCTCACGCGATTCCCGAAACCGGGATTAGCGGCGTTATTATCGCCAATGAGTTGCTCGATGCATTGCCGGTCATGCGATTTCAAATTGATGGCAGCGGACAGGCAAAAGAACTTGGGGTGTCGATAATCGACGACCGGTTCGATTGGAAAGTTTCAACCCATTCAATCCCTGAAGTGTTGCAACAACGATTAAGCCAATATTCGCTGCCTCCAGGCTACCAGAGCGAAATTGGCAGGCAGGCCGAGGGCTGGGTTCGAACGATCGGTGAAAAGCTGATTTCAGGGGTTATGATTTTGATTGACTATGGTTTCCCTCAGGCGGAGTTCTATCACTGGGATAGAGACCAGGGCACGTTAATGTGTCACTACCAACACATCGCCCATGACAATCCGTTTTATTTTCCGGGCATCCAGGATATTACCTCTCATGTGGATTTTAGTGCTATTACCGCCGCCGGGCATGATGCGGACCTGCAAGTAATGGGTTATTGTGGTCAGGGCGGATTTTTGCTGTCGCTGGGGTTGCTGGAGAATTTTGAGGCCATACAAAATAATGCAACACAAAATAACACAGCGGCCAACCCGCATTCGATTTCGCGATCACATACGCTGGCACAGGAAATAAAAAAACTAACCCTGCCTCACCAGATGGGTGAGTTATTCAAGGTTATCGCATTGGCAAAGAATTATCCCGGCCAACTAAGCGGTTTTACCATGCAGAATCATAGCGGTCGGTTGTAATGGAGTGGACTCAGGCGTTGTGGCTGTCGGCTATCCAGGGCCTCACCGAATTTTTGCCGATATCCAGTTCAGGGCATCTCGCATTAGCGCCGGCGTTATTCAATTGGCCCGATCAGGGGCTGGCATTTGATGTTGCGGTGCATGTGGGGACATTGATTGCAGTTTTAATCTATTTTCACAAGGACATTGGTTTGATTATTGGCGACTGGATTGGTTCGCTGACCGGCGGGCCGGTCACTATTTACAGTAAGTTGGCGTGGTCCATCGCCTTTGCCACGGTACTCGTTGGCATCGCCGGTATTTTGCTCGAACATATTGTCAGTACGGTGCTGAGAAATCCGTTGTCCATTGCCGGCGCCACCATCGCCTTTGGGATTATTCTGGGGTTGACCGACAAATTTGGGGCAAAGCAACGGCGCATCGAATCAATCTCATGGAAAGATGTGTTGGTCATCGGCGGCGCGCAAGTGTTGGCGTTGATACCGGGCACATCGCGCTCGGGGATAACGATTTCCGCGGGCTTAATGATGGGATTGACCCGCGAGGCAGCAGCGCGATTTTCATTTTTGATGGCTATACCGGTAATTACCCTGGCCGGCATTTGGCTGGGAAAAGGGTTGGTTGCTCAGGTGCAACCGGTGCAATGGTCAATTTTGGTTTTTGCAACCGCGGTATCCGCCATTGTTGCGATACTTTGCATTCATTATTTTTTACGCTATTTACAGCGATTCAGTTTGTTGCCCTTTATGATTTACCGATTAATTCTGGGCGTGATTTTGCTTGTGGTCTTCCTGTAAAATCCGGATTCAAATTTGTACTGCTCCAATTTGGTGAAATGATTTGATGTACTCCGCACCCCTAATATTTTTGATGCCACGTTCTAAGAATTTATAAACAAGGTGAAAAAGACCGCCCAACAATTCAGGCAATGGCCAAACAAAGCGATTACCCTGCTGGGAATGTCCGGGGTGGGCAAGACAACGTTATCCACCAGGTTGCCGCGCGAGTCCTGGTTCCATTATTCCGGAGATTATCGAATAGGCACCAAATACCTTGACGAGCCAATTTTGGATGACATTAAAACCAGAGTCATGGAAAATCAATCGATTAAAGAGTTGCTGCGCAGCGATTCAATATATATCCGCAATAATATAACCATCGATCATCTGCATCCACTGTCATGCTTTTTGAGCAAGATCGGAAATCCTGATCTCGGCGGGTTAAATGTGGACGAATTCAAGCGTCGCCAAAACTTGTTTTTCGCTGCAGAAATTAACGCCATGGCGGATGTTCGTGAGTTCATGGAAAAAGCCCGGAAAATTTATAGTTATCCGCATTTCATCAATGATGCCGGGGGCAGTATATGTTACCTGACTGACCAGGAATGTTGGAACAACCTGAATGAATTGACCGTGGTTTTATATTTGCGTGCCAGCGATGATATGGAGAAAACATTGGTTGAGCGCGCCGGGAAAAACCCCAAGCCTTTGTTTTATGAAGAAAATTTTTTGGATCAACATTTGGCCAGATACCTGGAAGAAAACAATTTAAAATCGACAGATGAAATGGTGCCGGATGAATTCGTGCAATGGGTTTTCCCCAAATTGATTAACTATCGCAAACCCCGGTACGAACGCCTGGCAGAAAAATATGGTCATACCATAGAGGCGGAAAAGATTTTTAAATTGCCGGAAGATGCGGACATTATCGATTTGGTTTGCGAAAGCATGTCATAGCAGCCTGGATATTACCCGCCCTGATCATCTACCCTGCCCGCCTGCTCTTATGCCACTGGTTGCCGATACAGATTTGCCCAATTTCGAACGACTTCGACAAGAGGGCCAGGAAGTTCTGGCTCTTGGTCGAGCGCAGAAACAGGATATCAGGGAATTGCATATTGGATTGTTAAATATGATGCCGGATGCCGCGTTGCAGGCTACCGAACGGCAATTTTTGCGACTGGTGGGTTCTTGTAATCGAATAGCGCAGTTTTATGTGCATCCGTTCACCTTCGCGGAAATCCCGCGGCTGCCAGACACGCAGGCGCATATTGACAAGTACTACAGTCGCTTCGAAGATCTCAAAGAACAGGGCTTGGATGCGCTTATCCTGTCTGGCGCAAATCCTGCAAATAGCGATATCACCACCGAGCCCTTTTGGCAGCCATTGGCAAAAGTGGTGGATTGGGCCAAGGATAATGTTTGCTCGGTGATGTGTTCGTGCCTGGCAACGCATGCCATCGTGCAACAGCTTTGGGGAGTCGAACGGTATCCGCTGCCACAGAAGCGTTGGGGGGTGTATTCAAATAGAGTAACCGACCAATATCATCCATTGACGGTAAATATCGATAGCCGGTTTTATGCCCCGCACTCCCATGTTCATGAAGTTAACGCACAACAGTTTCGTGAAGCAGGCCTCATCGTTTTGGCGGAAAGCACGGAGTCGGGGCTACACCTTGGCGTGAGCCCCGACGGCCTTCGGTTTGTATTTTTCCAGGGTCATCCAGAATACGATGCGGTTAGTTTGCTGAAGGAGTACAAACGGGAAGTCATGCGATTTATTGAAGGCGTTCGTTCCAACTATCCGCCCTATCCAGAAAACTATTTTTTTGGTGAAGCCCGTGAGGTTCTGGATTCTTTCGAGAAAGAGATAGCCGCGTGTTCCGGAAACTTCGATAATCTACGCCCATTTCCTGATCAGGAGTTATCAAAAACCATCGATATCACCTGGTCTGATACTGGCAAGGCAATGGTCAATAACTGGCTAGGGCTGGTTTACCAGGTTGCCAACAAAGACCGAGGAAAAGTATTCATGGACGGGGTCGATCCTGCAGACCCACTTGGATTGGTTTCGGGCAGAAGACAGGCCGACAAAAAGATGTGCCAGGAATAATCGGCGCCTCTTAATCGGAATGTGATGCGGTTCGCACAAGCACGTTGACACCCTTGTCAACGCCTTCTACTGCGTTCGGCCCGGTCGCCGATTATGACATCCTGCCAGTTATGATGAACGCTGTTGTTTATTTCCTTGTCCATCTCCTTGATTTTGGCAACAGTCTCGTGCAAACCACACCCATTCCTTACGGCAATCAGGCGTTAACCCGCCAAAACTCGACTGCCCACTTGACTACCCACTCGTTTGATTCTGGTTAGAATCAGTTGTGGTCACTATTTTTGCTCGGAGGGTTGTCCCGCATTTCCTGGCTAATTTTAGAAACACCGCCATTGAGGGTTGCGTATTTCTTTACATCTTCCAGAGTCTTTACACCAATTCCGCGAACTTCAAGTAGATCTTCAAAACTTTTAAATCCACCATTTTGTTGACGAAGTTTGATGATATCCGTCGCCTTGCCGGGACCAATTCCAGGGATGTACTCCAGCGTTTCGGCATCCGCCAGGTTAAGATTCACTTTTTCAGCCGCGCCGGCAATGGAAAACACTCCAATCGCCATTACCATTACCGCATACTGAAAAAACCGCATAAAAAACCTGATGCCACTTTGCCCAGTGCGGGCCCTTTGTCTAATTGTTTGCATAATCAATTCTCCTTGATTGTCTTGTTAATAAATGGCCCGTTGCAAAACCAAATAACGTGTTTTCACGCAGGGCAAACAGAATTTATCCAATTCAAATATTAAAAGATGTGATATAAGTCACAAATAGGCGGTTTTTTGCCAATGAGAACACGTTGAGCATTGCCTCAGGACAAATGAGGTTTTGAGAGGTATTCACGAGAACTCATCTCAGTCAGACGGCTGGCGGTGCGTTTAAATGGCTCAGCCAGTCTTTTCCCGGTATATATATTTTCTGGCGGATGAGCGGAAGATACGATCAAGTTGACGTTACGGTCATACAACTCATCAACCAATTCCACGAATCTTCTGGCCGCATCATCGCGCGTGGCATCTAATCGCGGAATGTTGGAAAGCAGGATGGTATGGCACTGCTTGGCGATTTCGATGTAATCAGATTTGGATCGATTGGTCTGGCACAAGGATTGGAATTCGAGCCAGACAACCCCGGAACCGGCGGCCACAATCGCGATGTCCCTGCCAAGAATCGTCATTACTTTTACGCTGTTTACATTGGCCGGCACGCTCTCATCGACCGTGCCTGCCAATTGATTGAAGCATTTGGCCAGTTCCGAATCCGCCTGTTGCCCCGGCGGTATATGAAAAATGGCATGCCCCTGCAAATACGCCATGCGATAGTCGTTGCCGCTATCGACATGTATCGCAACGGTATGCTTTTTGAGCAGGGCAATAGCCGGCAAGAACCGAGGCCGTTGGAAACCATCCCGGTAAAGATTATTTATCTCGGTATTCGATGTCGTTACTAACACCACGCCTTGTCTGAAAAAGTGATCAAGCAATCCAGACAAAATCATGGCATCGGTGATATCCGTTACAGAAAATTCATCAAGGCACAGGACTTTTATCCTGGACGCGAAACTTGCTGCGACCATGCCGAGAGGATCCTGGCGGTCTGTGATTTGATTTTTCCGGTCGTGGACCGATTGCATGAAACGATGGAAATGAATGCGTTGGCTTAATCCTTCTGGCAAAGATTGATAGAACATATCCATAAGTATCGTCTTGCCGGTTCCAACGCCGCCCCAGAAGTAATAGCCCTGGACCGGCTCTTTGGTCGGTTTGAATAGGCGTTGAAACCAGTTTCCTTTGTCTTGATTCGAGACCAGTTTATGGAACAGCGCATCAAGATGCCTGATTGCATTGAGTTGCGCCGAATCAGGGTTCAATTCTCCCTGTTCAATGCTGCGTTGATAAATTGTCAAGGGTGTACTTCGCATCATATGATTTTAAAGGAACGAGCACGAGCATGAATTCAAGAGCAAACTTAAACATAACCTATACTCGATGCCATGCTCTGCTATGCCCGATCAAAGATTTAGACCGAGGTGCAAGAATTTATAAACGAGGTGTACTTCGCATCATATGATTTTAAAGGAACGAGCACGAGCATGAATTCAAGAGCAAACTTAAACATAACCTATACTTGATGCCACGTTCTGCTATGCCCGATCAAAGATTTAGACCGAGGTTCAAGAATAACTAAACGAGGCAATTTTGAGTGGTCACCGGATCTTCCAACAATATTCTGTGTTACCCATTAAATCAGGTTTATGATTCAGTATCAAACTGCTTGCAGTTTATGCGGGTAAAGCGATAGATTGTCAACACGATGGATGTACGAGCTAGTACTCGCCCGCTCATGATGGAGCAGGATTCGAACGATGGTGGTATTATCAACCAATCACTCAAACTGCCTGATTTTGTCTCATAATGTGGTGAACTCGGACAGATAGTTGACCTTATGACCAACAACGAGTAGTCTGTGCGCCCGATTTCTCATTACAAACCAACAAAGAGTCTGCCATGCGAGTAGCTATTCTAGGTGGTCCCGGTTCCGGTAAAGGCACCCAAGCAAAGATATTAGCGGAGCGATACCGCGTTCCCCAGATATCAACCGGTGATCTATTAAGGGAAGCATTAAAAAATAACGAAATCCTGAATGAGGAAACCAAACGGGCTATGGCGGAAGGGCGGCTTGTGGACGATCAGGTTGTGCTCAAATTGCTGGAGGAAAGACTGCGAAAAAGAGACACCAAGCGTGGCTTTATTATCGACGGCTATCCGCGAAACATTCCCCAGGCCCAGGCTTTAGATACATTGTTGGGCATGTTGGATAAGACTTTGCAAATTGCGATCAACATCGACGTTGATGACAATGCCTTGGTTAAAAGGATTGTTGGCAGGATGGGCTGTGATCATTGTGGCGCGATATACAATAAATACTTTTCGCCACCGAACGTTAAAAACAAATGCGATCGATGTGGCGGCGTGCTGGCATCCCGTGTTGACGACACCGCAAAAACCGCACGAGTGCGCATTGGTGTCTACCACGAAGAAACCATGCCACTAATCACCTATTACCGCGCCCAGCACAAATTGCGTACCATGCCGGGCTTGGGAGAAGTCGACGAAATCCATCAAAAATTGTGCGATGTTGTTGATCTGGAAATCCGCCCTCTGGAGATTAAAACATTGGAGACCGCGGCCGATACAAACGATGAAATGGATTCAACGATTATTGCCGGGGGTCAAATAAACCGGGTCGAGTTGGATACTACGGCAAACAAAGCATCGCCAAAAAAGAGAAAATCAACCCGTGCCACAATAAAAGGTGCCGCAACAAAGCGCGCCGCAACACAGGCAGGCAAAAAAACCGTCAGGAAAAAAGTAGCCGGGAAAACACGTCCTGAAAAGAAGGTAGCGGCGAAAAAATCAAAGGTTGCCAAAAAAACAACGCAGAAAAAGAAAGCGGCGAGCAAGTCAATGAGCAAGGCGGTAACAAGGAAAAAACCGATAAGCAAAAAGGTAACTCGAAAACCAGCAAAGAAAAAAGCCCCTGCTAACTCGGTTGCGAGCAGGTCTAAAAAGGCGGCGAAAAAGAAGGTCGCCAGGAAGCCCAGATAGCGGATTGCCTTAATCGGATAATAAAATCGGGCAATAAAATGGTTGATCACCCGCAGCAGGGAAAATTTCCGTTGTCTCGTCCGAGACGGATGCGTAAGGATGAATTTAGCCGCAGATTGATGCGCGAATCCGTGTTGACCACTAACGATTTGATACAGCCAGTGTTTGTTATGGAAGGCAACGAGAAAACCGAACCGGTTCCTTCCATGCCCGGTGTTTCAAGAATGTCGATCGATTTATTGGTTGAGAAATGTAAAACTTTTTATGAGTTGGGCATTCCAGCGATTGTGTTATTTCCGGTCACGCCGTTGGAGGTAAAATCCGAAGGCGCTGAGGAAGCCTGGAATGATAAAGGATTGATTCCGCGAACCATTAAAGCAATTAAAAATGCCGTGCCGGATTTAGGCGTTATCACCGATGTTGCGCTGGACCCATATACTAGCCATGGCCAGGATGGGCTAATCGACCAAACCGGCTATGTGGTAAATGAAAGAACGGTGGAGGTATTGGTAAAACAGGCGCTTTGTCATGCCGATGCCGGTGCTGATGTGGTTGCGCCATCGGATATGATGGATGGTCGGGTTGGCGCGATTCGGCAGACGTTGGAAGACAACGGCTTTTCCAATACAAAAATTCTTTCCTATGCCGCAAAATACGCATCAAGCTACTACGCTCCATTCAGGGATGCCGTTGGATCATCGGAGAATTTAGCGGGCGGAAACAAATACAGTTATCAAATAGATCCGGCGAATGGCGATGAAGCGTTGCGGGAAGTGGCTTTGGATATTGCTGAAGGCGCCGATATGATTATGATCAAGCCAGGCATGCCCTATTTAGATATCATTTGGCGGGTAAAGGAAGCTTTTGGCATGCCAACATTCGCTTACCAGGTCAGCGGCGAATATGCGATGTTCAAAGCGGCAAGCGAACCGGGATGGCTTGAAGAAAAACAAGTGGTGCTGGAGGCGATGACGGGTTTTAAGCGAGCAGGTTGTGACGGGATTCTGACTTACTACGCGGAGCAAATTGCCAATTGGCTGCAACCCGACGCCTGACAAATTCCCGACTTACTCAGGCTACTCAGGCGCCAGCCCGATAATACCGTTATCTTGCCAGTCAATGCCTGTTGTTCGGAATTGACAGGACAATCCGCATCCGCAATTTCGCGTAAAATATAAGATTCACACTATTCTTTGTATTAGTATTGCTATCATGAGCAAACACGTTCCCACCGAAATAAATTTAAATCGGCGCACTAGAATATTGACGGTGACGTTTGATGACGAATCATTTGATTTAAGTTGCGAGTATCTGAGAGTGCATTCTCCATCCGCCGAAGTGAAAGGCCATGGGCCTGGACAGGAAGTGCTGCAAATTGGTAAGGAACACGTCAACATTGATGCCATTGAGCCGGTTGGAAATTATGCGATCAAGCCGGTATTCGATGATGGTCACGACACCGGCATTTTTTCCTGGGAAACGCTGTATGAGCTAGGCAAGCATCAGGCGGAAAACTGGGCCATTTATACGCAAAGATTGGATGCGGCCGGCCATTCCAGAAAATTGGACGCATAATTAATTTGGTTAGGTTGGACCGCCTTATTTAAATTCGATGAGCAAAAACCCCCAAGGCCATTCATCCGGGCAAGCGCACGCCGAAAATCAAACCCATTTTGGTTTTCGCTCGGTGGATGAATCGGCAAAGGAAAAGTTGGTCGGCGCTGTTTTCAGTTCGGTGGCATCGAAATATGACATCATGAACGATTTCATGTCGTTTGGCGTGCATCGATTATGGAAGCGATTTGCGGTTTCCCAAAGTGGATTAAGGCCGGGCGGGCATGTTTTAGAGGTTGCTGGCGGCAGCGGCGACCTGGCCCGTCACTTTGCAAGGCAGGTTGGACAAAGCGGAAAAGTCCTGTTGACCGATATCAATACCGACATGCTTGCACAAGGCAAGGCAAAAATGATCGATGCGGGTTTAGCGGGTAATATCGAATACGCCATTGTCGACGCGGAAAATCTGGAGTTTGAAGAAGATCAATTCGATTGCGTTGCTATTTCATTTGGATTACGCAATGTCACGCGCAAGGACAAAGCATTGGAATCAATGTATCGGGTGCTAAAGCCAGGCGGTCGAATGATGGTGCTGGAATTCTCAAAACCAGTGATTCCCATGCTCAGTAAAATTTATGACTATTATTCGTTCAACGCAATTCCAAAAATAGGAAAATGGGTGGCCAATGATCAGAAAAGTTATCAGTATCTGGTTGAATCCATACGCCAACACCCGGATCAGGAGACATTGCGGAAAATGATGCTGGAAGCAGGTTTTGACGAGGTTAAATATCACAACCTGAGTGCCGGGATCGTGGCGCTTCACCTGGGTTTTAAGTTTTAGCCCGGATTTTAAATTTTCAATTCACCTGCGGCCGTCGCCAATTTTCAGATTCCCAGAATGAGCGCATTCTTCGATTTTTTAAACCGAACTTCCGAGGTTCTTTTGAGCGTTGATCCTGATGGCCAGGAAAAACTCGCCAAGCTTGAAGGCAAGGTTCTGTGCATTGAAATCACTATTCCACAATTAACATTATATATGAGTCCCTCGAGAGAGGGTTTGAAAATCAAGCAGCAATGTGATTCTGAAGCAGATGTCACTTTAACCGGATCGGCCATGGGGTTTGTCAAACTCGGTGCAGCGGGAATAGGCAGCGGGGTCTTGTCTGACGGACGGGTAACGATGCAAGGTGATACCGAAACCGGCCAGGCTTTTCAGAAAATATTGTCGCAGCTGGATATTGACTGGGAGGAATTACTATCTCGATATATTGGCGACACACCAGCAAGGAAAGCAGGAAATGCTGTCCGAAATTTCGGCTTCTGGGCTTCGCAGTCGCTGGATTTATCCCGGCACAATACAGGAGAATTCTTGCAAGAAGAAAAGCGAGTGTTAGTCACTAACCTGGCTATGGAACGATTCCAGGATTCGGTGGATAAGTTGCGCGCTGACACGGATCGCCTGGAACAAAGAATTTCGCGCCTAAAGAAAAACTTGCAGAAAAATCTGCATCCTAAAGCCCGACCAATCCTTGACTAAAAACTTTTTCCACTTGCTGAGAATCGCTCGAGTCCTGACTAGGCATGGTTTGGACGAATTCGTATCTGCATTGCATTTATTTAGACCCTACACTTTTCTATTCAAACTAATCCCGGTGCGTAGGCGGCGTGAGTTGCCGAGAGGAGACCGACTGCGAATGGCATTGGAGGAATTGGGGCCGGTATTTGTAAAGTTCGGCCAGGTGCTTTCCACCCGTCCGGATTTGTTGCCGGCGGATATCGCTCAGTCTCTTGTCAAACTTCAAGATCAGGTGCCGCCTTTCCCGGGGGATGAAGCGGTCAAGATTATTGAAGCGGCTTATGGCGACAAACTGGAAAATCATTTTAAGACCTTTGAAAAAGAATCCACCGCTTCAGCGTCGGTTGCCCAAGTACACTATGCACAATTACACGATGGTTCTGATGTCGTGGTTAAAGTTTTACGCCCTGACGTTGAACCTATTATCAAACGGGATCTTGAATTGCTGTATGTCCTGGCAGATTTGGCGGATCGTTATTGGTCTCAGGGAAAACGTTTGAAGCCAAAGGAAATAGTTTCCGACTACGACAAAACCATCCACGATGAATTGGACATGATGCGAGAGGCGGCCAGTGCCAGTCAGCTAAAAGTTAATTTCGAAAATTCCGATTTAATCTATATTCCACAAGTTTATTGGGAACATACCAATCGCAATGTATTGGTAATGGAAAGAATCCACGGCATCCCCATTCGCGATGTGCAACGACTGAAGGGCGCGGGAATCGACATGAAAAAGTTAGCCCATGCCGGAGTGGAGATTTTTTTCACCCAAGCCTTTCGAGACGGTTTCTTTCATGCGGATATGCATCCGGGCAATATTTTCGTATCCGAGGATGGGCAATACCGGGCCGTTGATTTTGGCATTATGGGCACGTTGAGTACTGCTGATAAACGTTACCTGGCGGAAAATTTACTGGCGTTTTTCAATAGAGATTATCACCGTGTCGCCGATGCACATATTCGAGCAGGGTGGGTTCCGCCAGGCACCAATACGGAAGATTTTGAAGGCGCAATACGCACCGTGTGCGAGCCGATATTTTCGCGTCCGATTAGCGAAATTTCATTCGGCACATTTTTAGTGGATTTGTTTCGTGTTGCGCGGCGATTTAATATGCCGGTGCAACCCCAGTTGGTGTTGCTGCAGAAGACGCTGTTGAATATCGAGGGTTTGGGTCGACAGCTTTACCCGCAGCTTGATCTTTGGGAAACCGCCAAGCCATTTCTTGAAAAGTGGACGAAAGAACAAATTGGACCGCGAGCGGCGATAAGAACAATTAAGCGTGAATTGCCGAATCTTTTTACCCTGGCGCCGGAATTGCCGGGGCTGGCACATCAACTGATGCATCGATTGAAAAACGATGAAATGATAATACGCACCCAGGATCGGGAAGTCGAGAAGTTGAAAAATCAAATTGCCTGGCAGCATAAGAGAACAATTAAAATAGTGTTGGGCGTTGGATTGATCATCATCGCTTTCATTGCGCTTCCTGATCCTCAGCAACTTTCGTCAATGCCGCTAATCGGCTGGCTGGCATTCGCCGGCGGCATGCTAATGTTACTGCTCGCGAAAATGTCAAAACTGGACCGCCGCAACAATTACTCCAGAAATAAATGATGGCGACCGCACCGTTTCCCCCTCAATTTCCCCCTCCGTTTCAATGGCAAGACCCATTCGATTTTGATTCCCAACTTGGCGAGGATGAGCGCATGGTGCGCGATAGCGTTCGGGAGTTTTGTGACCATGCACTAATGCCTGGAATCGTGGAGGCCAACCGCTTTGAGAATTTTGATCCAAACATTATGCGACAGTTTGGCGCGCTCGGCATGTTGGGCAGCACGCTTCCAGAGCAATACGGCTGCGCCGGCCTGAATCATGTTTGTTATGGTCTCATCGCCCGGGAAGTTGAGCGCGTGGATAGTGGTTATCGCTCGGCAATGAGTGTGCAATCATCTTTGGTGATGCATCCGATATATGCTTATGGCAGCGAACCACAAAAACAGAAATACCTGCCCGAATTAGCAACCGGCGAACTAATTGGTTGTTTCGGCCTGACCGAACCCGATCACGGTTCCGACCCCGGCAGCATGAAAACACGGGCCGGGAAAGTTGATGGCGGCTATCAATTGAACGGCAGTAAAATGTGGATCAGCAATTCACCGATTGCCGACATTGCCATAGTTTGGGGGAAACTCGATGGGGTCATTCGTGGTTTCATTCTCGAACGCGACATGGATGGTTTTAGCACGCCAAAGATTGAAGGCAAGATGAGTCTGCGCGCTTCGGTTACCGGTGAAATAGTGATGCAGGATGTGTTTGTGCCGGAAGACAATATTTTGCCCGGGGCGGAAGGGCTAAAAGGGCCTTTCGGATGTTTGAACAAGGCGCGCTATGGCATCGCCTGGGGGGTCTTGGGCGCAGCTGAATTTTGCTGGCACGCGGCCCGCAACTACGCGCTGGCGCGCACACAGTTTGGACGACCGCTGGCGCAAAACCAACTGATTCAGAAAAAATTGGTCGATATGCAAACCGAAATCACCTTAGGCTTGCAGGCCTGTTTACGCGTCGGGCGGCTAATGGACGACAATGCCTGTGCGGTCGAAAATGTTTCTATGATCAAACGAAATAACTGCGGAAAAGCGCTGGATATTGCCAGGCAGGCCCGGGATATTCATGGCGGGAATGGCATATCCGATGAATACCACGTTATTCGCCATATGTGCAATCTCGAATCGGTAAACACCTACGAAGGCACTCACGATATCCATGCGTTGATTCTGGGTCGCGCGCAAACCGGATTGCAAGCCTTTTTCTAATCTTGCAATGCGACTACAGGTTAGCGTTATCGGTTATTATTTGTTGATTATCAATCAGGTTTTTTCTCATCGCTCGATCGTTAGTTTCGAGTAATGTAGAGTAACTAGACGCTCGCTGAATTCAAGCGTTAAGCCGCTTCAATAAATGATGGGTCTTAACTAGTCAAGACCCTAGATATTTATCACTTAATGTTTGATTTTTCAAAAAATTTAGGAGATTCAGATACTTAACCTTACAAACACAAATATACCAACGACTAGGATAAATCCATCCAACCTGCTAAGAATAGGGAGCAGTCATACACATAACTTATGCTACAATACACATTTTAAGGAGTTAAAAATGCTAAACACCGCCCACAGAACCAACATCGTTTTAGATGAATCTATCGTCCAGGAAGCCCTAAAACTCAGCAAACTAAAAACTAAGCGAGCTTTGATAGATACTGCCTTGAGGGAGTTTATCAGCAACCATAAACCCAAAAATAGCATGGCGGCATTATTAAAATCATTGAATGGCGAAAGCCCTTTTTATGATGACTACGATTATAAGGCGATGCGTGTTAATCCACACCTACCCAAAGGCTAACCTATGTATCTGGCTGATACCTCAATCTGGATTGACATACTCAATAATAACGCAAGTAATAACAACAAAGAATTATTTGCATCTGGAAAATTGGGGCTAACTTCCACGATTTATCTTGAAGTGTTGCAAGGCTCTAAAAATACAGTGCTATTCAAGAAAATCAAACAGGTGCTACTTGAGCAAAAATTTTATTACCTCAAAGACCAAAAAGAAAGCTACGAACAAGCCGCCCTCATCTACTCAAAATGCCGTAAAAAAGGCATCACCATCCGCGCCAGCATCGATTGCCTCATCGCCCAATGTGCCATCGAAAACGACTTGATTTTATTACACAACGATCAAGATTTTGAGCGCATTGCCAGCGTTATCCCAGAATTTAACCAAACAATATGCTAGCCACCATCATTTTTAATGCCGATAAAATAAAATTTGGAAAATAAAATGCTAACACTTGATAATGTGCATGATACTGATTTTGATAAACTAAAGATTGATGAGCAATGGAATTATGAATATGAGATAGAGCATAGAATGCACCATATTCATGAAAATGTTTTATAAATTTTATTCAGGTGGGTTTATTCGTTAGACTGCATCAATATAGTTTGTTCTCGTTTCCGTCGTTCTGGTTCATCGTTACTCCAGTGCGGTAATATCGCTAACTTTCATAGCAAATCCCCATTATCGACCTAATCATCCTGCAAATGAACCCGGAAATAAACTTGAACAAATCCTATAACCCCGGCGATATCGAATCGCGCTGGTATCGCCACTGGGAGGAACGAGGCTACTTCTCCCCGGGCCCCCCTGATCCGCACAAGCCATCCTACTGCATCATGATACCGCCGCCTAATGTTACCGGTAGTTTGCATATGGGGCATGCGTTTCAGGACACCATCATGGATGCATTAACCCGATATCATCGGATGAAGGGTTGCCGCACCTTGTGGCAGCCGGGCATGGATCATGCGGGAATAGCGACTCAGATGGTGGTCGAGCGATTGATCAATGCACAAGGACAAAACCGCCACGACTACGGTCGCGACCGCTTCATCGAAAAAGTCTGGCAATGGAAATCCGAATCCGGCGGCATGATTACGCAACAACTGCGTCGTCTGGGCGCTTCGCCCGACTGGGAAAATGAAAGGTTTACTATGGATGACGGGTTAAGCGAAGCGGTTAACGAAGTGTTTGTTACGCTGTTTGATGAAGGAATTATTTATCGCGGCAAACGACTGGTTAATTGGGATCCGGTTCTGCATACCGCGCTATCCGACCTTGAAGTCTTATCGGAGGAAGAAAAAGGCAGTCTGTGGCATTTGCGTTACCCGCTGATGGATGGCGAGGGCTATTTAACCGTCGCTACCACGCGGCCGGAGACGATGTTGGGGGATAGCGCGGTAGCGGTACACCCGGGCGATCAGCGATTTGCACATCTAGTTGGCAAATTTGTCGAGCTGCCGCTGACTAATCGCAGGCTGCCCATAATCGCAGACGAATATGTCGATCCTGAATTTGGCTCCGGTTGTGTGAAGATTACCCCGGCCCACGACTATAACGATTATCAGGTTTGGCTGCGTCATCGCCACAATAAAGCAATGCTGGATCAGATTCACGGCGGCTTGATCAACGTGTTTACCGATGATGCGGCCATCCGGGGTAATGTAAATGATGAAGATATCGATGAAGGGGAACTGATGCCTGATGCGTATATCGGACTTGACCGTTTTGAAGCACGTAAAAAGATTGTGGTTGATTTACAAGCGCAAGGATTGTTAGAGCGAATTGACGTTCATAAGCTGATGATTCCCAGAGGAGATCGAAGTGGAGCGGTGATCGAGCCCTATTTGACCGACCAATGGTACGTCGATCTAACCCGTGACAAACTTGAAGACGGACGCCCGGGCGGCAAAGCGAAAATCACCGACCCGGCTATTGAGGCGGTAAAAAACGGTTCAATCGAATTTGTGCCAGCCAATTGGCGCAAGATCTATTTTCAATGGCTGGAGAATATCGAAGATTGGTGTATTTCCAGGCAAATTTGGTGGGGACACCGCATTCCGGCCTGGTATGACCAACCAGGCAATATTTATGTCGGCAAAACTGAAGCGCATGTCAGGCATAAATATGCCATTGGCGACGAGGTCGGATTACGCCAGGACGACGATGTGCTCGATACTTGGTTCAGCTCTGCATTGTGGCCGTTTTCCACTCTGGGCTGGCCGGAAAAAACCGAACGGCTGAACACTTTTTATCCTACCAGTGTTTTGGTAACCGGGTTTGATATTATATTTTTCTGGGTCGCCAGGATGATTATGATGGGCACAAAGTTTATCGGGCAAGTGCCATTTCGACAGGTTTATATTCATGGATTGATTCGTGACGCGCATGGCCAAAAGATGTCCAAGTCAAAAGGCAACGTGCTGGACCCGATTGATTTAATTGACGGCATTGAACTGGAGGCGCTGGTCGACAAGCGTGTCAAAGGCATGATGCAGCCGCACCTGGCTTCAAGCATCGCCAAACAAACCCGCAACGATTATCCCGATGGCATCCCTGGTTTTGGCGCCGACGCGCTGCGTTTCACTTTTGCCGCACTGGCATCAAATGGGCGGAATATTAATTTTGATTTGGGGCGCATCAAAGGATATCGTAATTTCTGCAACAAAATCTGGAATGCCGCGCGCTTTGTGTTGATCAATACCGAAGGCAAGGACTGCGGACAGGATTCAATTGAATTTGGGTCAACTGAATTTGAGCTTTCGAACGCGGATAAATGGATGGTTTCACAGCTACAGCGCAGCGAATTAAAAATAGAAAAAGCGATAAATAAATATCGATTCGATTTGGTGGCCCAGGAAATTTATGACTTAGTCTGGAATAAATATTGCGATTGGTATTTGGAGCTATGCAAGCCGGCGCTTAACAGTCAGGATAGCAGCGAGGCTTTACAGGTCGGAAGCAGACGAACTCTGGTCGCGGTATTAGAAACCATATTGCGGCTCGCCCACCCTATCATGCCGTTTATAACGGAAGAAATTTGGCAGCGTATTTCATTGCTTGCGGCTAAACATGGCGAGACCATCATGACCCAGCCCTATCCACAATTTGACTTAAACAAAGTTGACGACCAGGCTGAACGAGAAATGGAATGGGTCATGCAATTTATTCTTGGTATCAGAAAAATCAAGGGAGAACTGGATATCGCGCCGGGGAAACGCGTTCCCGTATTGCTCGCCGATGCGTCAACTGTCGATCTGGAACGGCTAAAGCGCAATAACTCCTACCTTGACGTTGTCGGAAAAACCGAATCCATTGGTATCCTGGATGATGGCGATGAACCGCCGGAGTGTTCTATCGCCATGGTTGGAAATATGAAACTATTGATTCCGATTGCCGGATTGATCGACAAGGATGCGGAGCTGGACCGACTGAGCAAATTGGCAAACAAGACCCGGGATGAACTCGACAAAATCACTAAAAAGTTAGCCAATCCGGGGTTTGTTTCCAAAGCGCCGAAAGCAGTGGTGGAGAATGAAAAGAAGAAGCTGGCCGATCTTGAGGTAAAAATATCCGGGGTTGCCGAGCAGATCGAGAAAATTTCAGCGCTGTAAGCTCGAATTTCTTAACAGTATTCTTATTCGATTCCGATTAGGCATGAATGATAGTGTCGATCTGGAACTTCGCGTATCGGCCACGGGTATCGACAATTAGCCTGGCGTGGTTTTGGATCATCTGGTAATCAAAACAATCATGATCCGTGATTATCAATACCGCATCAAATTGCTCAAGATTCTGTTGCTTTATTGGTACGGTCGCTAAATCAAAATAATGATTCCGCAAGCGTGGAAAAACCGGCACATAGGGGTCGCAATAGGCGATTTCCGAACCGGCATTTTCCAGCAACGCCATGATCGCAACCGCAGGCGACTCGCGCATATCATCAATGTTCTTCTTGTAAGCTATGCCCAGGATTAGAACTTTAGCGCCAGCCAAGGTTTTATCGAAACGTTCAAGGCCCTGCGAGAGTTTTTCAACCACCCAATTTGGCATCGCCGTATTAACTTCCCCGGCCAGCTCAATGAAGCGGGTATCGACCCCGTGTTTTTTCGCTTTCCAGCTTAGATAAAACGGGTCGATGGGGATGCAATGACCACCGAGCCCGGGGCCCGGATAGAACGCTGTAAAGCCAAAAGGTTTGGTTTTCGCGGCCTCGATAACTTCGTAAATGTTGATGCCCATATGATCAGCCACAATTTTCATTTCGTTGACCATGCCAATGTTCACCGCCCGATAAATGTTTTCAAGCAGCTTTGTCATTTCGGCAACTTTAATCGAGCTGACCGGGACAACCACATCAATCGCCTTCTCGTACAGGGCTAGTCCTACCTGCAGACATCGGTCGGTATAGCCGCCGCAAATTTTCGGGATTTTACGGGCGTCAAAATCAAGGTTGCCGGGATCTTCTCTTTCAGGCGAGTAAACCAGAAATATTTGTTCGCCCACAGTTAAACCGCCGGCGCTAATCCGCGGATAAAGTTCCTCCTCAGTCGTTCCCGGATAAGTTGTGCTTTCAAGGGAGATAACTTGCCCTTCGTGCAAGTGCGGACAGATCGCCTCGGTTGTTTGGATAACAAAAGACAGGTCGGGCTGCCGATTTGAAGTCAGCGGCGTCGGCACACAAAGAATGATGCCGTCAACATCCTTGATTCGCGCAAAATTTGCAGTGGCGGTGAAACCGTTATTTATTGCCTGCTGCACACGGCAGGAATCTATATGGCTGATATAACTTATGCCTGAGTTTAATTGGTGCGTTTTTGATGGATCGGTGTCAAATCCGATGACATCGTACCCGGCCGCATTAAATCGCAAAGACAGCGGGAGACCAACATAGCCGAGTCCAATGACCCCTATGGTCGCCTGGGTATCATTGAGTTTCTTGATCAGCTTTGCCTTGGTGTTGTTCAAGTCGTATTCAATCTTTGATCTTATAATAATCTTTATACCAAGCGGTAAATTCACCTAAACCTTCCACGATATCCGTGGTTGGCTTGAAATTAAAATGCTCGCTCATTCGCTGCATATCGGCGCTGGTCGCCTCCACATCCCCGGCCTGCATGGGCATCATTTGGTATTGCGCTTTTATCCCTAATGCCTGTTCAAGGGCGTGAATATAGTCCATTAAATTAACCTGACTGCCGTTGCCGATGTTAAAAATCCGGTGCCGCGCAACGCTGCTTTCTGGGGTTGGGTTGGAGCGGTCGAAGTCGGGGTCTGCACTGGCTGGCAGGTCGATCACTCGCACGACGCCTTCGACAACATCGTCGATATAGGTAAAGTCTCTGGTCAGTTTTCCGTTATTGAATATCGGTATTTTTTCTCCGTTCAGCATCAATCGAGTGAACTTGAAAAACGCCATATCTGGTCGTCCCCAAGGACCATAAACGGTAAAAAACCGCAGTCCAGTACAAGGTAAATCGTATAAATGCGCATAACTATGCGCCATTAATTCATTGGCTTTTTTGGTCGCGCCGTAAAGCGATACAGGATGGTCAACCGAGTGGTTTTCTTTAAACGGCAGTTTGCTGTTGCCACCATAGACCGAGCTGCTGGAGGCATACACCAGATGCCCGGCCTTGCCCTGCCGACATCCTTCCAATATGTTTGCAAAACCAACCAGATTTGAGTCGATATATGCCGCCGGGTTTTCTATTGAGTACCGCACCCCGGCCTGGGCGGCCAGGTTAGCGACCGCGTCAAACTGATGTGCCGCAAATAAATCATGCATCGCACCGCGGTCAGCAATATCCAGTTGCAAAAATGAAAAATTGTTGTTTAACGATAAATTATTCAGGCGCGCCTGTTTCAGACTGACATCGTAATAGTCACTCATGTTATCGATCGCAACAACCGTGTCTCCGCGCTCAAGCAGTCGGCAACCCAGTGCCGCGCCGATAAATCCGGCTCCCCCGGTAATCAGTATTTTCATTTGCTTGATTTTAACTCAGGCAAGCGGATTCTGGTTGCCATTAATTACTGCTGCGCTAATACGATTTGCCAACTATCGTCTCTGAGGGTTCGGTTCACCTGAAACCGGTGGTCAAGCTTGCTTGCCACCTCGGCAGCGGGTTTTTCTTGTGGGCTAGATAATTCCAGTGCCAGGGTTTCGGTCATTATATATTTACGGTGCTGTTGCAATGCTTCCAGGACTCGGGCGGTGCCGGTGATTTCGAGCGCAATGCGATCCGAGATTTCCAGACCGGCGGATTTACGCGCGTCTTGCACAGTGCGCACCAGTTCGCGTGCCAAGCCTTCGATAATCAAGGCATGGTCAAGAGACGTATCCAAAGCAACCAGACAACCGTCGGCGCTACTTGAGACATAGCCTTCAGCCGATGTGGTTTGCACCTGGATATCTTCAGGCTCAAATTCTATGCATCGTCCATCAATTTCAAGTTCAACATTCCGGTTCTGCTGCACCTGCCTGGCAATTACGGCACTGTCTGCGCTTGCCAGCGCGGCTTTGATGGCGGGCATGAGTTTTCCGTGGCGCCGGCCCAATCGGGGGAAGTTTGGAGCGACTGTGAAGCTTACCACTTCGGCGTCGGATTCAATGAACTCCACCGTCTTGACATTCAACTCTTCACGGATTTGGTGAATATGCTTGTGTGCAGCACGCTTCATGGATTTACCCTGCAGGCACTTCGCATCGGTAACGCATACCAGGATACGAGACAATGGTTGACGCACTCTGACTCGGCTTTGTTCGCGAGCAGAACGCCCCAATCCAACGATGGTTTGCACAACATCCATCTCGAACACCAATGCATCGTTAAGACGGACCGGATCAAATTCTGGCCATGGTGTCAGGTGCACACTTGGTTTTGCCTGGTCATCGCACTTGCACAGATTTTGATAAATCGCCTCGCTCAGGAAAGGCATAAAGGGCGCGACGATACGTTGCGCTATATTCAAGCACTCGTACAGGGTCAGGTAAGCCGATTGTTTGTCATCGCCGTCATCGCTCTTCCAGAATCGCCGGCGATTTCTTCGCACATACCAGTTGCTAAGCTGGTCTATCAGTTTCTCGATAGCCTGCCCGGCAGCAAAAGCATCGTAGTTGTCCAACGTTTCTGTTACGGTTTTTACGGTTTGATGTGCCAGGGCTAAAATCCATTGATCGATTTCCGGTCGGGAATCGCAGGCAACCTCTCTTTTCAGGTCAACCGAATCCAGCCGCGCATAAAGCACGAAAAACGAATAGGTATTCCAAAGCGTGTTAACGAAGGTGGCGGCGACTTCTCTGACAATATCTATCGATATTCTTTTTTGCGCGTCCGGCGCGGTGCGCGCCAGAAACAACCAACGCAATGCATCCACGCCGACGCTGTCAAAAACATCATATGGATTAACGATATTTCCCTGCGACTTTGACATCTTCCTGCCGTGTTCGTCAACAATATGGCTAAGGCAAACACAGTTTTTGTATGCCACGCTGTCATCAACCAAGGCAGCAATGGCGTGCAGCGTATAAAACCATCCGCGGGTTTGGTCAATTGCCTCACAAATATAATCGGCCGGGAAATGCTTCTCGAATATTTCCTGATTCTCAAACGGGTAATGCCACTGCGCGTAGGTCATGGCGCCGGAATCAAACCAGCAATCAATCACTTCCGGTACCCGGCAGTACTCGCGCCCCTTTTTTGTAAATTTTATCTGATCGATTTGAGGGCGGTGTAAATCCACATCGGTTAGCGATTGGCCGGTTAGCGTCTCTAATTCCTGTACTGAGCCAACGCAAACAAAATCGCCTTCTCCGTCGCTCCACAGCGGCAGTGGCGTACCCCAAAAACGCTCCCGGGACAGCGCCCAATCGATATTGTTTTCCAGCCAGTTTCCAAAACGCCCATCGCGAATAGTTTCGGGAACCCAGTTTATGGTTTTGTTAAGGGCAACCATTCGCTCTTTAATAGCGGTGGTTTTGATATACCAGGCTTCCTTGGCGTAGTAGATCAGCGGATCGCCGGTGCGCCAACCGAAAGGGTAGCTGTGCCAGGTTTTTTCTTCGCGAAACATCAAGCCGCGTTCGGTTAGCAGCTTGTTGATAATCGGGTCGGCGTTCTTGAAAAATAATCCGGCAACCGGCGTAACTTCTGCCACAAAGCAACCGTCCAGGCCGACGCCGTGAAGCACGGGCAAGCCTTCGCGTTCAGCCAATTCCAGGTCATCGACGCCGTAGGCAGGCGCAGTGTGAACGATGCCGGTGCCCTCTTCGGTGCTAACGAAATCCGCGGCAACCACACGGAAGCAGTCATCAGATTCCACCGTCAAGTAATCAAAAAGACGGTGATAGCGCCTGCCGACCAGCGCCGAGCCTTTCACGGTTTTTACGATTTCATATGACGCTTCAGCAAAATATGCCTGCGCTCGGGACTGTGCCAGAACGAGCGTTTCATTATTGCAGCGAACATAGGCGTAGTCGATGTCAGAACCAACGGCAACCAGCAGATTGGATGGCAGTGTCCAGGGTGTCGTGGTCCAGACTAAAAGCGCAGCAGGCCCCTCATTTTCCATGCCGTCTTCCAGGAGAAAGCGCACCGTAATTGAAGGATCTTCAACTTCCTTGTAGCCCTGCGCCACTTCGTGGGATGACAGCGTGGCGCCAATTCGCGGATCATATGGCACCACTTTATAGCCTTTGTATATCAAACCCTGGTCCCAAATTCGCTTTAACAAATTCCAGGTTGACTCGATGTATTGGTTGTCCAGCGTATAGTAGGCTTGGTCGAGGTTCACCCAATATCCCATGCGCCGCGTCATCTGCTCCCATTCGCCGATGTAAGTCATTACCGATTCCCGACAACGCCGGTTAAATTCAGCAACGCCGACCCGGCGTTCGATTTCTTTCTTGTCAAAAATGCCGAGTTGCTTTTCTATTTCATGCTCCACCGGCAACCCGTGGGTATCCCAGCCGCCCTTGCGCGGCGCATAGTAGCCGCGCATGGTTTTGTAGCGGGGATAAATGTCCTTGAACGCGCGCGCCAGCACATGATGGATTCCCGGCTTGCCATTTGCGGTGGGCGGGCCTTCGTTGAAACTAAACCGTGGTTTGTCCGCGCTTTGCTCAAGGGATTTTTCAAAAATCGAATGCTCTTCCCAAAACCTGAGTATGCGCTGTTCCAGTTCCGGCCCGTTGTAGCGGCCTTGCACTTCATCAAAAACCGGCGCTTCAACAATGTTTTTTTCGTCAGACATGAATCAAATACTTTTCTTTATCCAAACTTCAATACTGCCTGATATTTAATCCCTCTGGCACCTTTTTGCACTCGATATGGGAATGTCCCTTGGTGCCTTAAAGCAGGCAGGAAATGAGAACCGGCTGGGCGGGGGATTTAGCCAAAACGGTCATTGCGAAACGAGTTGCTCGATCAAACGTCGATGTTGCGGTTTGATGTGCATGCGCTCGTGAAAGGGCTTCTTCTTATGGCATACGCAACAAAGCGGTTCTAAGTTGTTCGACTCATTGTTGCCACGGTTGCCATCTATATGGTGGACATGGAGCAGGTTGTGGTGGTCTGACAAATCAACGAGGCAGTCTTTGCATTTCCAGTTTGCTCTAATACGCAAGTCCTCAGATATGCGTGCCCAATCTGATGTGTAATTGCCCTCTGGAAAATTGTCTGGGTTGTAGAGCGGACGGCATTGGAAAACGGGCTCATAATTCTTGAAGAACAATTGGATGTCGAAATCGTTCTGAATCAACTTTCGCTCTGAAAGTGTCTTTTCTTCAAAACCGTCATAGTTCAGAAACTTTAGACAGTTCTGACATGGGGCGAGTTTGGATATCATTTCGTCCCCCCTCGTCTGTGTTTCACGATCCCAAGGCTCAACCCGGAAATCACCATCTGCCTCAGCAGTGGAGACATATCGATCGAAACGGCCTCTCTGCCGCATTTCATTAAGCGTCAGACAATCAGCAACGTGGTATCGGGGCGCAGAGGTAGGAATTTGCTGTAAGTCGTCAAGGGACACAAAAGGCTGGAAAATGTGAAGAGTAATTTGTGTATTTCCAATGGCGGCAATACCAGCAGGGAAACGCAAAACCTCATCTAGTTCCTCTCCAGACAAAATCAGGGAACCCTGCTCCAAAATTGTAATTTCAATTGGACTGCGACCCGTGATTCTAATGTTATCGACTTTAGCTTTCGAAGCGTTGATGGACTCCATAGCCCGTTCAAGGCGCTGAAAATTGATGTCCAGTTTCATCAGATCCTCTTCTCGATTGCAGGTGCTACCCTGTCCAAAATCTGAAACATCGCCTCTTTCGTCTTGGTTCGGATCGTAAATTCAACGCGACGAGACCGCTTTTTGTTCTCGATATTATCCTTAATTATCAATTGAGCAGAGGAGAGACCATTCGCGCTAACAGTTTTCCTCATCCACGGATTGAGAGGCTTCAGATCCAGAATATCCATTGAAAATCTCAGAACCGTTCGCGTCCGCTCTTGCGACAGTCCCATATTTCGAATGAATGCTTCGGTTGCACTCACGCTGCTTGACCACTCTGATGATGTATGCCCTTCAATTCTGACCTCTTTAATTTCATCGATGAAATTGTCGTGAAGCAACTTGATGTAACGAGGCATAAAATCAAGAAGTATTTCCTGAAATCGTTGTTCCAGATCGGATCTTCCTGCATGGAAAAGAACCTCGGGAGAGAGAAACCGAATGGTCAGTGTCTCTTTCTCAATTTCGGCATTCCATTTTGGCAAGTCATCTTCAAATTCGTTTTTCAAGGCGAAGTAGATAGCGAGCTCGGAATCCTGCCACTCGGTCACAATCTCGGTGACGTTTTTCGCCCGCTGATTTGCATCTTTAGCGTAAATAACCGCGATAAGAAGGAAGATCATCATCAAGCCAGCCATTAAATCTGAGACTGAAATCCAGCTGTCCTTATCGTCCCCTTGTGGTGACGAGAAGATATTATTCATTGCGGTTGGACTTTTTCCCAATTTCTACAATCCGACGGGTCGCATCCAAAAGCGGCGTATAGTCAGCAACGAATTTCTCGGTAATCCCGGACAAACTCTCAGCCATTGCGCGAATCACACTCTCAATTTCATCTTGCATCGCCTCGTCAAGTTGGACTATGGTTTCGTTCATTTGGCTAGTGGCATTCGAAATTGTCTCGTTGAAAGATGTTTGAAGACCACCAAGCATTTCGCGTTGAACGGTTCTCTGATCAGCAATTGTCGTTTCTAGATGTTCTGTTATTCCGGCAGAAGCATTTGTCACAGATGCGGATAGTTCTTGAGAAATTTTGATGACTTCCGCATGAAGATATTGGCCAGCAGTTGATAGCTCTGAAACGAGATCCTTGCTTATTTGATCAACGTCGCTTTGAAGACTGAGAGTTGTCTCGGATGTCGTGGAACGTAATTCCTCGAAACCTTGTAACAATTTCTCGTTAGATTCTTTTTGTAGAGAGACCAGGCTTTCACAATTTGCAGCAATCTCTTTCACGACACCTGTTTGATGCTCAACTGTAGAGCTTAGATTAACTGTGATGTCTTCAATATTTTTCTCTATTTCAGGAAACGCATGGATCGCTTTATCTCTCATCTCTGCGAAACCACCCAAAGACTCCTCTATTTTCTCGATTTGAGAATTTAGGGCGCTGTTAGCTTGTTCCATTTTGGTCAAGTGATCTGGTAACTTTGACGCAGACACTTCGATGTCCCCGAGTGCTTTTTTGCTCTCCTGGATGCCTTCAACTGCGTTGTCTAGGGCGATTTTAAGTTCTGACATTTGTTGTCTATATTCATCTTGCCAATCGACAAGACGGCCAACAGCTACATTGAGTTGCTTGAAGTTCTCTCCAAACTGCTCAGAAAGTGTTTCATTGAACTCTCGAATTACGGCTTGAAGTTCTTCTATAATGGCCTTGGAAAAAGCTTCTGACATATGCTCGGCAAAGACTTTAAACTCTTTGACCTGATCCTCAAATCCGTGGCGGGTAGTGCTCTCAAGGTCGCCGACGTTAGTGCGTAATCTTTGTAGTTGGCCGACAATGCTACTGTCTTTGTCATCAGTTAGAGCGTTTCGTAGATTCTCAAAACCCGCGCTATTTGCTTCTGCCGCCTTATTGATTGAAGCATCAAGTTGAATCAGCTGATCAACAATGTCTTTCGCGGACGCATCCTCTCTGCCTACGCTCTCCCGGGTAATTACAGGGCTGACCAAACGGAAGGAAACCGCCGCGAATAGACCGAGAATAGAAGTTCCAAATGCAACCTTAAGTCCCTCTAAGAGCATGGGAACAGATCGGTTGATAGTCCGGATGTCGAAATCCAGGAGGCCAAGAAAGATGCCGACAAATGTGCCTAGGATGCCTAGAGAAGTCAGGGTGCCGGGTGCATTTGATACCAGCGCCCTTATCTTTGTGTTGGTGGAGTTAACCAGGAGTAAGGCAAATACAAAGTAAACAGCTATGACTATTGAGAATAATTGGCTGAAGTCATTCGCCCACAATGCAACAAGCATCCTTCCAATCGAATCAAACATCTACACCGCCCATTATAAGTTATAAATAGTATACATTAACTGTCCTGACTCAACCCTATCGACCTCATGATGGGATTGTCCGGGCTCAGAGACATACGAGACTATAGGGCGGGATATCCAACTCAATTTCCCCAATATCAATGCAATTTCGCGGTTGCCCGCACCACACCCGATACGATTAACGCATGGCCATCCCGCTCAGCATGCCTGCGGTATGGGCGCATCTGGCGGCGGGCGGTTTTTTCGCCGGGTAAATTTTTATTTCTTGCGCGGCGGCGCGTAGGCGCCGATTTTGCTGGTGGAAAGCCCGGCGCCGACAATCGCCTCGCACATTTTCAGCGCACAGACAACGCCGTCTATCACCGGAACGCCGCATTTTTGTGTCAGTTCCGTCGCCAAATCGGCCATGCCGGCGCATCCTAAAATCACCGCTTCGCAACGGTCCTCGGCGATGGCGCGCCGCGTCTCTTGTTCAATTTTTTTCGCCGCTGCGCCGCTGTCTTCCTGCTCCAGAGCCAGCACCGGTATTTCCGCCGCGCGCACGTTCTTGCACAGATGCGCCATGCCGTAGCGTCGCGCGGCCTGTTCAATAATCGGTGTGGAACGCCCCAGCGTGGTCACTACGGAAAACGACGTCGCCAAAGTCGCCGCGATGTGCATCGCCGCCTCGCAAATGCCCAGCACCGGGCCGGTCACAATCTCCCGGCAGGCGCCCAGCCCCGGGTCGTCAAAACAAGCGACGACATAAGCGTCCGCGCCCCACCTTTGAGCCTTTTTTATCTCGCGCAGCAAGCCGGCTAGAGATGCCGCTTCGTCGTAGTGCCCCTCAATGCTGGGCGGTGCGTCTGCCGGGTTCGCCGCTAAAATTTCCGTGCCGGGCGCGGCGGCTTTGCGCGCCGCCTGCCGCACTTTGTCAGTCATTGACGCGGTGGAATTCGGGTTAATAAGGGCTATTTTCATGCCGTGTCTCCTCCGAGATATAATTTGCGAATGCGATCATCGTTCTGCAGATCCGCCGAATTGCCGCTGATAACAATCTCGCCGGTTGTCAGCGCGTAAGTCCGGTGGGAAATTCTCATCGCCATGCGCGAGTTTTGTTCCACCAAAATCACCGATACATGATCATCCCGATTGATGGCGACAATGGAACGGGCGATACTTTGCACAAGTTTGGGCGCGATCCCTAAAGACGGCTCGTCCAGCAGCAGCACTTTCGGACGCGACATCAGTGCTCGTCCGATAACCATCATTTGTTGCTCGCCGCCGCTCAGCGTCGATGCCGACTGGTGAAACCGCTCCCTCAGCCGCGGAAATTTTTCCAGCACTTTGTGCAGATCTTCGGCGATTCCCGCCTTGTCCTTGCGTGTAAACGCGCCCATCAACAGATTATCTTTCACACTCATATACGGAAACACGTGCCGCCCCTCCGGGGCCATGGAAATGCCGGCGCCGTTCGCGCCGATGAGGGCGATTGTCTCGCCCTCGTCCAGATGCAAAGACACATCGCGCAGGGCATGGACGTGGTCGTAAAACAGCGACACGTTTTTTAGGGACAGCAATTCAGACATGCTTAGATCCCGGTCTCGTCGTCTTCCGCGCCGAGATACGCCTCTATCACTTTCGGATTTTCCTGAATTTCGGCCGGTGCGCCTTCGGCGATTTTCTCGCCGAAGTTCAACACGACAATGCGGTCGGAAATGCTCATCACCGCCCGCATGTCGTGTTCCACCAGCAACACGGTCACGCCGCGGTTGCGCACCTCGCGCACCATGTTCAAAGCCCGTCCGGTCTCGTCGTGGTTCATCCCGGCAAAAGGCTCGTCCAATAGCAGCACCGATGGATTCGTGGCCAAGCCGATGGCGATGCCCAAGGCGCGCAGATGCCCGTGTGGCAGCGTGCTGGCGATTTCGTTTTTAATGCTGTCCAAGCCCAAAAAATCCAAAATCCCGTCGGCGGATTCGCCGAACGCGGCCTCGTCCTTGGATGCTCGCCGCGAGTGCAGATAAAAACCCAGCAAACTCGCCTGGGAGCGCAGATGATGCGCGATAATCACATTGTCGCGCGCCGTCATGTTGCGGAATATCGTCGTCTCTTGAAAAGTACGCACCACTCCCATCCGCGCGACAGTATGTGGCTTCAAGCCGGAAATCCGCCTGCCGCGCAACAGCACTTCGCCTCGCGTCGGGCGCAAAAAAGAGGAGATGAGCTTAAATAACGTGGATTTGCCGGCGCCATTCGGGCCGATAACGGACAATATCTCGCCCTCCAGTGTGTGAAAACTGACGTTATTTACCGCCAGCAATCCGCCAAAGCGGCGCGTTAATCCCCTGATTTCCAGCAATTCGGGCATGCTCTGTTTTCCTTGTGGCTATTTTCTCCGCGGCAGACGCAAACTCAACAAGCCGTTCGGCAAAAACAGTATCAGCGCAATCAGCGCCGACGAAAAAATCAACAGTTGATAGGCGCCCGTCTTAAACAGAAAATCCCAGCCCATATACAGCACCAGCGTCCCCAGCATCGGCCCAAACACATAATTGAGTCCGCCCAGAAAACAGTAAAGCATGAAATTCACCGACTCCTGAATCTGAAAAGTGGCGGGATAAATAGACTGCACAATCGCGGCAAAAATCGCCCCGCCGACTCCCCCGAGAAAAGAGGAAATCGCGTATGCCAAGATACGCAAATAGGCGACATTAACGCCGATGGAAGATGCCAGCTCCTCGTTTTGCTGTAGCGAACGGCATAAAACCCCCAGCCGCGAATTGACCAGCCGCCACATGGCGGCGAAGCACAAAATCATCAGCACCACGGCCAGATAATAAAAACCGAGGCGCAGGTTTCCCAATTCCGCAAAATCGGGAATCAGCGTCAGCCCAAAAAGTTCCACGCCGCCAGGCGGCGGAATGTTGGTGATGCCCCGCGGGCCGTTGGTGATCGATAGCGCCTGCGCTAAAAGACGCGCCACCTCGGTCAGCGTCAGCGTCACCATCGCAAAATACACGCCGCGCAAGCGCAAAATGGGC
This sequence comes from Candidatus Spongiihabitans sp., assembly GCF_965237845.1. GTDB lineage: Bacteria > Pseudomonadota > Gammaproteobacteria > Arenicellales > Poriferihabitantaceae > Spongiihabitans. The sequence goes on from NZ_OZ250154.1 coordinate 246,982, forward strand.
AGGCCGATCAGTACGCTCGCACCAGCGCAAAAAAGCCCGGCAAGCGGCAACGTCCACCAAAACAGCACGCCGTATTTGACCACCAAAATCGCCGACACATAGCCGCCCATCAGCGCGTAGGCGCCCTGCCCGATATTGATTCGCCCGATGAAAAAAGTCAGCCACACGCCGGCACTGATGACGCTCAACAGTGCCACCGATGTCAGCACGCTGATTAAATCGCCGCGCTCGGTTTGAATCAACAGCCACGGCACAGCCGCCAGTACCGCGAAAAGAAAAACACCGGTGCCGATAGCGGTTTTTATGTTATTCGTCATGCCGTCAGCCCCATGGCTTACCCATCAGTCCATGTGGACGTATGCTGAGAAACACCATCAGGCTAGCGAAAATCACCAAATAAGTAATGTCGCCGTAAGCGCGCAGATAAGACAGCCCGAAAGACTCCATTATGCCCAAGATAAAGCCGCCAGCGATGGCGCCGGGCACCACGCCGGCACCGCCGATCATCACCATCAAAAACGCCTTGATGGAGACCGAACCGCCGATGCCGGAACTGACCCCGGTAATGGCGACCAACAGTCCGCCGGCAATGCCGGCCAGCATCGCGCCCAGTGCAAAGCCCAACATTCCGTATCGATCGGTCGACACGCCCATCAGTTGCGCCGCGGTGCGGTCTTGCGCCAGCGCCCGCATCGCGCGCCCGGGCTTGGTGTATTGCATGAAGAGGATGAAGGTGACAATCAGTAGTGCGGTACACACGCCGATCACGATTTTATCATTGGGGGTGACCACAGTAAAATCGCCCCAGTTTTGCACGCCTTCCATAGTTTTCGGTACGCCGTGCTGTTTTTGCCCGAACAGCAGCAAAATGACGCTGTCAAAGAAAAAAGCCAGCCCGGCCGCCAGCAACATCGAACTTTCTTCGCGCACGCTTTTTTTCAGTACCGGGCGGAACAAAAACTTCTCCACCACCGCGCCCACCGCCAACAAAGTCAGCGCCGACGTCGCCAGCCCGAGCGCAAAGGGCATCCCCAGCTTTGCGTAAACAAGATACGTCATATAGCCACCCAGCACATACATTTGTCCGTGCGCGAAGTTGAGCACGTTCATCAGCGCGAAAATAAGTGTTAATCCGAGCGCGATCAGCGCGTATTGCGCGCCCAGATACAGCCCGGTGACGAGAATTTGCTCCATAACCGGAAAACCGCGAGTTAAACAAAGAAAAAGCCCGCCATGCGGGCTTTTCCTGTGCGTCGAGGACTAATCGACGTTAGTCACAAACAGGGTTTGGAATTCGCCATCGCGATATTCGTTCACCACCATCGGGATGCCAACCTGCCGTTTCTGCCCGAAAGACGTGGAACCGACATACACCAATTTTTCGTTGCCTTTCATATACGGATTCGGCACGGAAAGCGTGTCCATCGTTTTTTGGAACTCTGTCACGTCATCAATGGCTTTCGGATTGGCTTTGAGCGTTTCCAAAATATATTCCATGGCATACACCTTGGTGTTGGACTCGTCGTCATACTGCCCGTGATCCTGGGTGTAGCGGCGGATGAATTCCTCCATCCTTTCGGAGCGAATCTCCGGCGTGGACGCGCCGCCGACTGAAATAAAGCCATTCGCTAGATCGCCAGCGCCTTCTTTCAGCTGCGTGGCATCCTGTGCGGTTTCAGAGGACATCAGCCCGGTGTAGCCCAGCTCCCTGGCGGCGCGGATGATCAGCGGCGCGGTGCCGCCGGCGACGCCGGAGAGAACCAGCAAATCAGGCTTGAGTTTGACGATCTGGGTGACCGCTGGCGCGAAGTCTCGGGTGTCGCTTTGATAAGCGTCCTGCGCCAGCACTTTCAAATCAAGTGCTTGGGCGGCTTGCACACCGCCTTCGCGCTGGCTCAGCGCGTCCGATTCATTTGCCGCCAAAAAAGCGATGGATTTGATGCCTTTGTTTTCTTTCAGGTATTTGTAGATCGCCGGCCCGGATTGGTAGTTGGCGATCATCCCCAAAATGGCGTTGGAAGCCGGCTTGGAATACAACTCCTTGGGAAAAGCGTAGGGAAAATACATCACGCCGTCTCTTTCCGCCACCGGGCGCACCGCCGCGGCGGTGGGGTCGGTGTTCGGGCCGATGACATAATGAATGCCCTCTTGCACCATTTTTTCCATGCCCTCGCGAGCGCGGGTGGTGTTGTCCTGGGTATCCCAGGTCACGATTTCGATATCGTAAGTGGTGCCGCCGATTTTGATGCCGCCTTCATCGTTCACCCACTTGGCGCGCGTTTGCATGCAGCGGACATTGGAAATGCCCCATGCGGCCTTCGCGCCGCTGGTGATGCCGACAAAACCGATTTTGAGCGTTTCATTGGCGTTGGCGACAGGCGCAAGCCCTAGGGACAACATTGAGGCTATGCCAAAAGCGAACGTCAGTTTTTGATATTTTGCATTTTATTTGACTCCTATGAATTGATTTATGAATTGAGAGGGGTAGCGCACGCGAATGCGCCCTCCTCCATATCATGGATTATAAACGAAAATCGTTAAAGATGGTAATTTAATGTATAGGTCTGTGGATTCAACCCTGAAGTGCAACAGAGGGTGGTATGCCGAATAGCGCTTGATTTGGCGTTTTCAGTCCAAGACATTTGCGTGGTCGGTTGTTGAGTTGCGCACCACCCGCGCCAGTTGCGAGGTCTTGATGGTCGCAAGATCATTAGTCTTGGGAAAGCGCTGCCGTATCAGTCCATTGGTATTCTCATTGGCGCCGCGCTGCCAAGGTGCACAGGGATGGGCGAAGTGAAAATCGCTTTTCAGGACACCGGCAACCGCCTCATGATCGGTGAATTCGCTGCCATAGTCCGAGGTCAACGTGAGAACCTGATGTTTGATGGGGGCAGGATTTCCGACCAACGACCGCCTACCACACGCGCTGTTCCATTGGGCAGCAGCTGCTCAGGCAAAGGCAAAGCGCGAGCATGGGTCAATAAAGGTGAACACATAGCGACGGATGCCGTCGCGCAGCCGCTCCACGGTGCCGCAGGCGAACAGATCCAGCGGGGCGGCGTGTTTTGCGGGTTTGGCGTAGCGGTTTGCGCCGTCCGCGGGTGTCAAGGCGTAGTAGGGCGCAGCGCATTTTATCGGGGGCGGCTTTGGATGATGCGGCCGATGGCGGAGATGCCCGGCGGTGTCATCCCCCGCTCTTCCACCGCCTGATGAGCGCCGACAGGGGCAGCTTGCCGAGGTTCGGATAGACCCCGCGCAAGTGCCGCACCTGGCCCGCCAGTTCGGGCGGCCAAGTCGCATGGCGGCGGCGTTTGAGCGCTCTTGAGGGGGGGGGGCTACGCCGGGGTATGGGGGTTCGTTTGCGGGTCTAGCGCCAGCGGCGCAAGGTTCTGCGACTGACCTTGAATGCATCACAGGCGGCGGCGTAGGCTTGCTGAAAGCGAAGGGCGTTGATTCGGGATTGGGCAGGGTCGTTCATCTCCGAACGATGCCCGAGCCCGGCAACGCGGTAAAACCCCTGATACGGTGGCCTATATGCTGGATTTGCAAGGTCTCACCTCATGGGTGGAGGTGTGCCATATGTTTCTGAGCTTATGCAATTAACGCCTCCCCTTATTTTTGCTCGTCAAATTATTCCATGTATTGAACCCTGTTGACAAAGGGACAATCAGCGTTCCAACGGTGCAGGTCTATTTCCAGGGGAAGTGTTAGGTGTATGAACTAACTGCAGGGCAGGATATCCAACACAATTTTCCTGCTCAATGCAATTTTGCGGTTACCCGCACCACACCGGATACGATTAACGCGATTGCTATTCCGCTCAGCAGACCTGCGGTATGGGCGGTATTGGCCACAACCAGCCCGAATAGTTTTTCGAGTATTCCCGACCAGCAAATTAAAAACAAGCCCAACATCAATTTAACGATCACCGGGTTTAGACGTATTCCGAACCCCGGGTTGGTCAGGCTTTGTATCCAGACATATCCAAAATAACCGTAAATAACCCCGGACATGCCACCAAAAAAGGGCCCCGACACAAAATACTGCGCCAAATTGGAGACCACGCTGACCGCCAATGTCAGCGCACCCAATACCCCCATTCCCTGGCGCCATTCAATCAGTCGGCCGAGTTCCCAGGTCCACAGCATGTTAAAAACGATGTGAAAAATACCGGAGTGCAAAAACACAGGGGTAACCAAACGCCAGTATTGGCCGCCGAAGATTTCAGGCAGCGTCGGTTTGATGGATTCGGAAATGAGCAACGGCGTAGCGATAGTGTGCTGGTTAATCACGTTCATCAACAAATAAACCATAACGGATATCGTTACCATAGCGATAGTAAGCGGCGGATGCTTGGGAATCATGCCGGGAATCACGGCGCCATCTCGATACGATCACTTCCGCCCAACGTAACCTGTCTGCCATCCAGGGTAACGAAATGCCTGCCTTTGATGGACTTTTGTTTGGCTTGATAGAGCGTGCTCATGCTGTCTTCGGCAATCACCCGAATATTGATTATCTTGTTATCGGACTGATAGCTAACGATAAAAACGGTGATGGATATAGCCATCAATGCCGCCAAAATACAATAAGCCACAGTGCGTGTGGACAATGCTCCTGGCTCACTGGTTTTGCGACTGGGTTGCCGGCTGTTTTGCTCAGGGGTTTTCCTGGTCGATTGATGCGCTTTATCGCCGTGTCTCTGGTTGCGTCTCTGGCGAAAAACCAACGCAACCACGATGATCACCGTCAGCGTGAATAAAATCTTTGTGATCATATTCTTTCGGGTATTCTTTCTGGTTCATGATCTCCCGGCGGCAATAGTAAATAATAGCCCCCGATTGCGAGTTGACGAAGCGCTTCATCGACCTCGGCCTGTGCCAGGCGACGCTGTTTAGTGAGCTTTATATCCCGCACGAAGTCGAATTCGCCAAACAACCCTAAAAGGACCAAGTGATTTTGTGGGGGACACGCTCAAAATTGTCTTTGGCGGTAATGTAAAGGTAGGTATTTTCCTTACGGCGGCCTTTGTATATCCAAGTGTGCATGGCGTGATTCTACCTTAGAACCGATGCGCTGCGTGGTCCGAGCGCGCGTAGCTCAAGCAGGGAATTGCGTTCAGTGTTAGAAAAAAGCATGTATTGCTAGCCCCCGAGAAACTTTTCTGAGAAACTTTGGGAATATACCAATGAAAGAGGCGCTATGATTGATCGCCTAGCCACTTCGATATGCAATGGCATCCTAACTTGCTAAAATTCCCGCTTTGCGATAGGCATCAATATACAAACCGACAATATGCAAACAGGCCGTATATCGAACAGTTGATATAAATGATGTTGTTTGAAATTTCCACACTGCTGGCTTTTTCTTTAGTGGCATTCATGCTGGTGATTACGCCTGGGCCCGATACCATGCTGATTCTCCATCGTAGCACGGCAGGCGGCATATCTTTGGGCATGGCAACAGTAGCAGGCGTTCAAGTTGGGCTTGTTTGCCATACTCTATTGGCGATATTCGGACTTTCCGCGCTGATTGCTTCCTCGCCATTGATGTTCAAAGGGGTTGCGTTGGCAGGTTCTTTGTATCTGATTTGGTTAGCGATTCAAAACATGCGCGGAAGCAAAAAAGCAGGGGTTTTGATAAAGGATTCTGATAAGAGTCTGCTTAATGCATTCCGTGATTCTATGCTATGCAACATTTTGAATCCAAAAGTTATCTTAATATACCTCGCGCTTATGCCAAACTTTGTGATCTTGGAATTTGGAAATGTGAAATCTCAACTCCTGATTCTCGGCGCTTTGCTGATACTAATAAACACTGTTTGGCAAGTACCGCTGTGTCTGGCTGCATTTTCAGCAAATAAATACCTTAAAAACCCAACAGTGCAAAAATATATTGACTGGAGCGCGGGATGTATTTTAATGATGTTTGCTGTGGCCATGTTTTATGAAAATATAATACAAAGATAAAATACGCGATTGAGTTGGTAAGAATATCTTCGTGATTTCTTCCGTTCTGCGTGGAACAGGGCGTGATTCGCTATGCCGCCTATTTGCCTTTCCACAACCACGACCAGCTGGTTTTCTTTTCGGTGTGGCCGCGTTTATCGATTGGAACATAGCGTCGTTTAGTCTCCCCCATATACAGCTGACGCGGCCGACCGATTTTTTGCTCATCGTCCACCAGCATTTCCTTCCAATGCGATATCCAGCCCACGGTTCTGCCAATGGCGAACATTACGGTGAACATCGAGGTCGGAAAGCCCATGGCTTTCAGGATTATTCCCGAATAGAAATCCACGTTGGGATACAGTTTCTTGTCGATGAAATACGCATCCTTCAACGCCATTTCCTCGAGTTTCATGGCCAGTTCAAGTTGCGGATTATTAATCCCTAAAACTTTGAGCACTTCATGGCAAGTGTTGCGCATGACGGTTGCCCGCGGGTCGTAATTCTTATAAACGCGATGCCCGAAGCCCATCAGCCGGAATTTGTCGTTTTTGTCCTGCGCCTTTTTGACATATTTATCGATTTGATCGGCCGAGCCGATTTCATCCAGCATTTTCAACACCGCTTCGTTGGCGCCGCCATGCGCCGGGCCCCATAACGAAGCAATCCCCGAGGCGATGCAGGCATAAGGATTCGCGCCGGAAGAGCCAGCCAGCCGTACCGTGGAAGTCGATGCGTTTTGCTCGTGGTCGGCATGCAGAATCAGAATTTTGTCGATCGCCTTGACCAGCACCGGATTGAGCTTGTAGTCCTCGGCCGGATTGGAGAACATCATTTGCAATACATTCTCCGAATAGGACAATTCATTGCGCGGCGTGGGAAAGGGCAAGCCCAGGGAATACTTGAATGCGCACGCGCCGATGGTTGGCATTTTGGCGATCAGCCGATGCGCCGCCAGGCGCCGTTGCTCAATATCGGTTATATCGATGCTGTCGTGATAAAACGCCGATAGCGCACCGACTACGCCGACCATGATCGCCATCGGATGGGCGCTGCGCATAAAGCCGGAATAAAACCGCGCCAACTGTTCGTGAATCAGGGTATGATTTCTGATGTCTGCGTCAAAAGACGCTTTTTGCTCCGGGGTAGGGAGTTCGCCGTATAGCAGCAGGTAGCAGGTTTCCATAAAATCGCTTTTCGCGGCCAATTCATCGATGGAATAGCCTCTGTGCAATAGCACGCCCTCGACGCCGTTGATAAAGGTAATGCTTGATTTACATGAAGCCGTCGAGGTAAAACCCGGATCATAGGTTAAAACGCCAGTTTCGCCATATAATGCCTTGATATCAATCAAGCGGTTGCCCATGGCCCCAACCCGGGAAGGTAATCGCCAGGATTCACCGGTGCTGTTGTCGGTCAGGGTGAATGAATCGGTGGTGTTGGCCTGGTCAGCTGGATTTTGCTTGTCGCTCATTAAAGTCTCCATCATAATCAATTTTTCAGAATCGCACTTTTTCAGAATCAAATGCCCAGCATTGAAAAATTCAATGCTAATATTTAAAACGCTTATTTTTGTCCATATACAATAATAGAATTCCGCTGGAATAACAAACTTGTTTTAACCCCGGTATCACGCAAGGTCCAGAAACCCCCATTAAATGACCGAAAGATGACTGAAAAAGAAATCGCATTATCGGGGTTGACCGGCCAGGTCATTGCCCTGGATCTAGGAGCCGCAGACGGTGTCCCGATGGTCGCGTTGCACGGCTGGCGGGATAATGCCGCGAGTTTTATTCCCCTGGCTCAGCGCCTTGAAAAATTTCGCTGGATTTGCATCGATATGCCAGGGCATGGCAAATCGGCTCATCGGCCGGCCGGGTGTATCTATCATTTCACCGACTATGTTGCGGATATCCATGCCATCGTGCGGGGATTGGCGCAGGAATTTGACCAGGAATTTAATCCTGGGGAATGTAATTTAGTTGGGCACTCCTTAGGCGCCGGGGTGGCGGCGATGTTCGCGGCGGCGTTCCCCGACAAAGTAAATCGGCTGGTGCTGATTGATGGCATCGGACCTATCGCCGGAGACGATGACGATGGTTTGACTCAATTCCGCAAGTCCATGAAATTTCTTGATCAAGCGCCGCCGGATAACGTGGGTAACTCATACGGATACGCCACCTGGGAGGAATTAAAAAGCGCGCGCATGCGCACAGGGGCAATTGATCAGAGTAGCGTGGAATGTTTACTGAGACGTGGCGCGAATTGGGTGGGCGACCGGTTTGTTGTCCACAGCGATAAAAGATTGAAGCAACATTCTCCAATTTACCTGAGTCAGAAAAAAGTTCTTGCCCTATTAAGCGGCATTGAAGCGCCGACGCTGCTGGTCATGGCCAACAAAGGTCAAATTATAGCAAAAAAATCAACCGCAAAAAGAATAGCGGCGATCAAGAACATAACTACCGCGACCGTCGAAGGATATCATCATGTGCATATGGACAACCCGGAATTGGTGGCGCTGGAGATTGAAAACTTTGTGGCACGGGAGATTTAATACAGGATGATTTAATCCAGGATGATTTAATCTAAGGGTGATTTAATCTAAGGGTGATTCGATAAATAGACAGGTCCGGGCAGTTGCCCTGTTAATTGCCAGTGCGCCGGGATTTGTTTTGTGATTCTTTGGCCCGAACGTTCTGATCTTCTGATCGAGCGTTGCCAGAAATCCAGGGCTTAACGATTGTAGATCCACTCCAAAACAGCGTCCTGAATAACATTGCCATTCCCAAAGCCTACGTTTTTTGATTCAATCATCATGGCCACAGAGTAATGTTTATTGTTACTGGCGTTCACAAATCCGGCCATGCTGCGCACGCTGTTGATCAGCCCGGTCTTTATTCGCGCTCTTCCCGTCAACGCACTGCCGCGCAATCTTTTTTTCATGGTGCCATCAAGGGCGGCCAGGGGAAATGACGACAGGAATTCGGCACGGTAATTGCTGCGCCAGCCATGTTGTAATAGATTAGTCAGGTTTGCCGTGGTGATGCGGGTTTTTCTGGAAAGCCCGGCGCCATTGTCGATGATCAACCTGGGCATAATGCCTGCATTCTCCGACAGCCAATTCTTTATTGCCGCATGCCCTCCTGCTATAGTTGCTGGCCGATCTTGACCTTGTGCGTCGAGGCTAAGCATTAATTGGCGGGCCATGACGTTGTTGCTGTACTTGTTGATGCTGGTGATAACGTCCGCTAAGGGTTCCGAAGGGTAACTGATGATCGCGATGGCATGGTCGGGGGTAACCGCCATTCGATAACCGCCGTCAAAGGTCCCACCACTATTGCTCCATAAGTATTTGAATAAACGATAAGTGTATTCGCGGTTGGAAAACAGCGACCTGGTGATCGAATGTTGACCGCAGCGGCTGCGATACTTGCCGTCGAATCTGGCGATGACTTTGTCGCCCTTTTTGTGTAACTCATAGGACCAACCATGATTACGACCGTTATTACGATTAGGGCATTTTCCTGACTGCGGTTTTATATTATTTTCCACCACAAGATCCGCAACCGGCGGATCGGCAAAAACCGCTATGCGAGTTCCCCCGTTAGTTTGCATGGGCTGAATAATAAATCGCGTTGCTGAAAAATTAACCAACGCCGAGTCCGGCTCGACGTTATAAAGTCGTGACGGCTGGCCATCGAATTGTGCGCGGTCGTGGTCGGCGACATCAAACAAGGAATTGTCAATCACCAGGCTGCCGGTGATGGTGTGAATCCCGCGTTGCCGTATGGACAGTACTTGATGCAAAAATTTATCCACCGTAAGAAACGGGTCACCGCCGCCTTGCAGCACAAGATCGCCTGTCAATACGCCATCGGTAATGGTGCCGTCAGCCCAATACCGGGTGTGCCATTGGTAGTCTGGACCAAGAATCTCAAGCGCTGACAGTGTGGTAACCAATTTGATCACCGAAGCCGGGTTTCTTGGCGCATTGCTGTTTAAACTTACCAGCGTGGATTGTGACTCTGCTTCTTGAATATCCAGGCTAACCGCGCTCAATGAGATGCCATATTTTTTTAACAGAATAGCCACGCTGTCCGGTAGCTGTTGCGGCAGATTTTTGCTCCCGGCAAAATCTGCACTTCCACCATCCCTGGCGGTCGCGCTGAGTGTATCGGGGAACAGGCAAGCCAGGCTAACCAGGAGCGCCAGGATATGAGCGTAATTACGGCAAGAACCCATTAGTGTTTTTGAAGAAATGATATAATCAACGGTGATTCGCATTTTATGTCAGCATATGAACAAGAAGACCATGAACAACAAGAAAGGCATTTACAAAATTCAGTTTCACAATCAGGGGAAGTTGTATGAACTATATGCCAGGCAAGTTACCCAAAGCAATATGTACGCTTTTATCGAGGTTGCGGATATTATATTTGGCGAGAAAACAAAGCTTGTGGTTGACCCGTCCGAAGAACGCTTGAAACAGGAATTCAGCTCGGTCAAGCGAACCTATATCCCGCTGCATTCAGTGGTCAGAATTGATGAAGTTGACAAGGAAGGCATCAATAAAATTATCGATAGTTCGGCAGACAAAGACGGCAGCAACGTGGCTGCGTTTCCCATGCCGCCGCTACAACCGCCAATCTGAAACTGCGGCTAGACCGCCGATCTGAAACAGCGGCCGATCTCGCTATTAATCCCTAAGCGCAGCGAACGCCGGTCCCACCCAGCCCGCAATATCCACCAGGATTCTTTGCAAGATACTGTTGATGATAGTCCTCGGCGTAGTAAAATTCCGCGGCCGGCATTATCTCAGTGGTGATACCCCCATAACCGGCGCTTTTTAAGTTCTGTTCAAAGGTGATTTTGGATTCCATCGCCAGGTTTAACTGCTCATCCCCATAGGTATAAATAACCGACCGATATTGGCTGCCTTGGTCATTGCCCTGGCGCATACCCTGAGTAGGGTTGTGGGACTCCCAGAAAAGGCTTAACAAGGTTGAATAGGATACCTTGGTCGGATCGAAAATCACCAACACGACTTCGGCATGACCCGATAAACCGCTGCAAACATCTTCATAATTCGGGTTTTTCGTGTCGCCGCCGGCATACCCCGTCGCAGTGGTGAACACGCCATCGAACTCCCAGAATTTTTTCTCAGCGCCCCAAAAACAACCGAGACCAAATACGGCGGTTTCCAGGTGACTGTCGAATGGCCGCAAAATCGGATGGCCATTGACATAATGCTTGTTGGTGACCGGCATTACCTCCTCTCTATCGGGTAACGACTCGAATTGATGCGGCAGTGTTGCGGATCTTAAAAATGAAAGCATAACTGGATAGCAATAAACTTCGCCGAGGAGTTAAAACGGCAAGCCGTGACCATAGCCGACCATACACATAATCATCGGGATGGACAGCATGGTGTTCGTTCGAGATGCCATTAATGCGATGTATTTTGCTTTAGTAATTTCTTCCGCGCTTGCCGTAACCAGGCCCAAAATTTTCTTCTGGTTCGGCCAAATCAACACCCAAACATTAAACAGCATAATTGTGCCGAGCCAAGCACCGAGGCCGATTACGGTGATGCCGTCGGTGGCGAAAAAGTGCGTGACGAAGCCGCCGACGTAGGCCAGCACCAGCGCACCGGTAATCCAGGTTGCCAATGCGCTCCACCGGAACCATAGAAGCGCCCGCGGCGCCACATATTTGGAAATCGCAGCGGGGCCAGGGCCCTCCGAATCCCCAGCGGCTTCGGCTACCGCCGGCACCTGAACGAAATTGAAATAATACAGCAGACCGATCCAGGTGATACCTGCAAGTACGTGCAACCAAACAATCAAAGACCAAGTATTCATAATAACTAAACCTCCTAACTATAATTTTAATAAGTAGAGACCTTTGCATAATTCAAAATACTATCGGAAGTGGGACTTTAGTCCCGCCATCGGCAATCATCTTGCGCGGCTAAAGCCGCACTTCCGGTAATTATGCAAAGGTCTCAAGTAATCTGTAGCGGTGATACACGTGACGATTGGCGGCTACAAAATAAGGGCGATAATGATGGCGATGACAAAGCCGGTTACAATAGTGCCAGTGATGCTTTTAAGTGGGTTCATATTTTAAGCTCCGGAAGATTGGGTTGAAAGTCAATGCAACCTGAATTAACGGTAAGGGTGCCGTCTGTGAGTGTCGAGAATAATGGCGATTAATACAGATTGCAAGCGATTCAAGACGGATATGATCAGGTGGAACCTGAGTATCATGCTGACCGTGACGGCATTGTTTTTCGGGCTGGTCAAATTCGCCATATGACCCCGCGTATGAACCGCAACGACGCTTCGGGAATCAGATGAATCGACATATTGTCCGGAAAAATCGCCTGAAGCGATTTTTATTCGTCTCATCCTTGACTCACCCCTGCAGGGCAAACAGCAGGTTGATGCCATCGGCGAGACCGAAAACGGCGTGTTGCTAAGCGGCAGACTGCGGTTTTAATGGTGCGGCTTGCGCAGAAATGACGACGGGAAATCGAGTAACAAAATCACTCCATCGGCCAGACTGCGAGCCACCACAGGTGTAAGCCTTCGCGGGATAATTTTGATAGAATCGATTCGCAAGCGTATTCTCGCAAAAGGTGTCGGCGAGTGCAACGAGGAACATATTCCAACGATCCTGAAATGGCATCGAAAAACCAACTGACACGTTTCATAACCCATGCGCCATAACTAATATTCCATAGCCTATGCCCGCCCCCGCCGAGTTTGAGATTCGCCCGAATAGCGCCTGCCATCCCCGGTCATGGCTTAAGGTTTTTGCGCTATTGGTGGTGGTCTGCCTGAGCATTGCCATCAGATTTGCTTTACTGGGATACTGGATGATTCTGCCCTTCGCGCTGATAGATGTATTGGCGGTTGGTTTGATTTTGCAGATGGTGGTGCGCCAGTCGGCGTATATCGAAAAAATACGGGTCGATGGCGAGAAGGTGGAAATTCAGCATATCCAGAAAAACAACAATGCCAGTTGGCAGTTTCCATTGCATTGGATTCAAGTGAACTTACAATCACCCAAACATCGTTGGTATCCGCACAAGTTACTGATCGGCAGTGCCGGCAAATGGGTCGAGATTGGCCGATGTTTGACTGACCGGGAACGAATAACGCTGGCTCAGGCGATTGGCAATCAAGTCCTGCGCTTCGATGGCATTGATAAGGGCCGGCGGTCCAGCGTAAATTAACCGGCGCAAATCAACCAGCGTAAATCAACATGAGTGAAGCGATTCAACAAAGAACCCACTGGCAGGCGTACTTGGTGCTGTGCAAACCCAAAGTGGTATTGCTGATTTTATTCACGGCTCTGGTTGGAATGGTTTTATCCACAGATGGATGGGTTCCGTTTAACGCCTGGTTTTGGGGATTGATCGGCATCGGATTGGCCGCGTCCGCGGGCGCGGCGCTGAATCATTGGGTGGATGAAGAAATTGACGCGCGCATGGAGCGTACCCATAACCGACCGCTGCCGGCCGGCAGTATCACTGGCAAACAAGCGGTTATTTTTTCATTGTCGTTGGCAGCGTTGTCTATGGCAGTGCTGCTCAGTTTCATCAATGTACTGACCGCTGTATTAACATTCGCCTCTATGGTGGGCTATGCGGTTATCTATTCCATGTTCCTCAAGCACAGCACGCCGCAAAACATCGTCTTGGGTGGTGCGGCAGGCGCCGCGCCGCCGGTATTAGGCTGGACCGCGGTGACCGGCGAACTTCACAGTGAAGCACTGTTATTGTTCTTGATAATTTTTATCTGGACACCGCCGCACTTTTGGGCGTTAGCGATCAAGCGGGTGGACGATTACGCTAAAGTCGGCGTGCCGATGCTGCCGGTAACCCACGGCATTGCCTTCACCAAACTGCATATCCTGCTCTACACCATTTTGCTGGTGGTCGTTACCCTGATGCCATTTCTGGTGTTGATGAGCGGCACGATTTATCTGGCTGGCGCGTTGGCTCTGGGTGCGGGATTTGTGTTTTATTCGGTCAAGCTATATCGTACCGACGGCGATCAATACGCCATGAAAACGTTCGGCTACTCAATTTTTTACCTCAGTGCGTTGTTCGCATTCCTGCTATTGGATCATTATGCGCGAATTATCATTCGCAATTTTTTATAGGCAATGACGTTCACAATATGAGCGCCCGCAATCAACCTCCCGAAGATCCAAACTCAAAAAAACCGGCGGTCACGTTTTTCACCATTCTCCAGAGTGTCTTTTCCTCTTTTATCGGCATACAAAATAATGCCAATCGAAAACGCGATTTCGAGAGCGGAAAATTCCGGCATTTTTTCGCCGCGGGGATTATTTTTATGGTGGTCTTTGTGGTGGCGTTGTGGCTTGGCGTGAAATACTTAATTGCGACTGCGGCTTAAAACATAAGACGGGTATGACCACAAAATGAGTGGCATTAAAACTTGAACACAAATACCCTAAATCCAGGCTTTGAAGTTATAATCGCCAACGCACAGCGGGTAAATAGTTGACGGCAGCGGTGTTTGTAACCCATGCCCGATTTGGCCACCATGCCGCCTTTTTGAGGTCGATGGGTCATGTGCGGTTTGATTAATTTAAATAGGGCAATCTTAAATAGTGCAACCCCTTATGATTTTATTGTATATTATTATTGTTGACGAGGATTCATAAAAATTTAATGAACAAAATTCAACGAATGCCCGAACGCGCACTCAAAAGAACGGCGAAAACCATGGCAAAAGTTATGTTGGGCATGTCGCTGTGGGCGCTTAGTTTCACGGCGGCGGCCGATTGGCAACTTAATTTAACTCAGGGGGTAACGGAAATCAGCCGTCGAGTTTACGACATGCATATGATGGTGTTATGGATCTGTGTGGCTATTGGCGTTTTGGTGTTTGGCGCTATGGCAATCAGCATCGTCAAGCACCGAAAATCCAAAGGCGTTAGCGCGGCGACTTTCCACGAAAGCATCACCGCCGAAATGCTTTGGACCGTGGTTCCGTTTGTTATTTTGGTGGCCATGGCAATTCCCGCGGCAAAAACCCTGATTGTGATGGAAGACTCCTCCGATGCGGACATCACCATCAAGATTACCGGCCACCAATGGAAATGGGAATACGAATATCTTAATGAGGGGATTCGGTTTATCAGCAGCTTGCACAGCGATAGCAGAGAGGCCGCGGTGCTGGATTCCGGCATTGACCCACATACGGTGGACAATTATTTGCTGGAGGTGGATAAGCCCATGGTGCTGCCGGTCGGCAAGAAGGTTCGGTTTTTGCTGACTTCAAATGACGTGCTTCATGCATGGTGGCTGCCGGCTCTGGCGATTAAGAAAGATGCCGTGCCGGGTTTCATCAATGAAATGTGGACCAATATCGATGCCGATAAAGTCGGGATTTATCGCGGGCAATGCGCCGAGCTTTGTGGTCGCGACCATGGTTTCATGCCGATTGTGGTGGAAGCGAAGACAGAGGCCGACTATAACCAATGGGTTGCTCAGGAACTTGTCGCCGCCGAGGAAGCCGCAAATTCGGCGGATCGCGAATGGACTAGGGCCGAACTTATGGAAAAAGGCAAACAGGTTTATGACACCACCTGCGCCGCCTGCCACCAAGCCAACGGCGAAGGCATTACTGGGGTATTCCCGGCACTGGCAGGCAACCAGATGGTGCTCGAAGATATTGAATCCCACATCGGCATTGTCATGAACGGCACGCCCGGCACCGCCATGCAAGCCTTCGCCGCCCAACTCGGCGATGTTGATATTGCCGCGGTCATCACCTACGAGAGAAATGCCTGGGGCAACGATACCGGCGATGTGATTCAACCGGCCACCATCAAGGCGGCGCGCTGATGCTACCAAGAGAAACGCATTTATACTTACGCCAATGAGCGCACTCGCTATGGAAACCCACGAGTTCATCAAAGAACTGACCGAGGCCGGTATGACTGAACGCCAAGCCGAAGCCATCGCACGCCATCAATCCCAAATCATTAATGAGAATTTGGCGACTAATCATTACTTTGAGTTGTTGAGGCATGACATTGAGTTGTTGAGGAAAGAATTGATGCTCAAATTAGGTTCGATGATCGTCGCCAGCGGGGCCGCTACGATTGGCATTATTCTCGGCGTGATGTCGGTGATGTTGAAATGAGACAGGACGGAAGAATGTTTCCCATGGAAGAAGTGCAAAAATTGCTGGCAAGCAAAAAAAGCGTCAACCACATATTGCATGCCATATTAACGGCCATCACATTTGGATTGTGGGGCATCGTTTGGTTATGTTGTTTCGCCTTTGTCTCACAGCATAACGGGCAAATTGATGATAAAGTTAGAATAATTGAAATGGCACAGTTGTCTCAACAAGCATCAAAATGAATGAAACTTTGAGAGCAAATCAATGAACGCATATGCAACCCACGCCGACGACCACCACGATCATCACGGCCCCGCGCCCGGCCTGATGCGCTGGGTCACCACCACCAACCACAAAGATATTGGAACCCTGTACTTGTGGTTCGCATTTATTATGTTCTTCATCGGCGGCTTCATGGCGCTGATTATCCGCGCCGAATTATTTCAGCCCGGCCTGCAAATCGTGGATCCGCATTTCTTCAATCAGATGACCACGCTGCATGCATTGGTCATGATTTTCGGCGTGGTCATGCCGGCCTTCGTCGGGCTGGCGAACTGGATGCTGCCGATAATGGTGGGCGCGCCGGACATGGCGCTGCCGCGCATGAACAACTGGAGTTTCTGGATCCTGCCATTTGGGTTTGCGATGATGCTTTCCACTCTGTTTATGGAGGGCGGCGCGCCGGCGGCCGGCTGGACTTTGTATCCGCCATTGTCATTGCAAACCGGCAATGCCTTACCGTTTATAATTTTCTCGATTCACCTGCTTGGGATTTCATCCATCATGGGCGCGATCAATATTATCGCCACCATCATGAACCTGCGCGCCCCGGGCATGACTTTTATGAAAATGCCGCTGTTTGTTTGGACCTGGTTCATCACCGCTTATTTACTGATCGCGGTAATGCCGGTATTGGCTGGCGCGGTGACCATGTTGCTAACGGATAAATTTTTCGGCACCAGTTTTTTCGACGCGGCCGGCGGCGGCGACCCGGTGATGTTCCAGCATATTTTCTGGTTCTTCGGCCATCCTGAAGTCTATATCTTGATTCTGCCGTCATTCGGCCTGGTGTCCGAAATCATCCCGACCTTCTCGCGCAAAAGATTGTTTGGCTATAGCTCAATGGTCTATGCCACCGCGTCCATCGCCTTTTTGTCGTTCATTGTTTGGGCGCATCATATGTTCACCGTGGGCATGCCGTTGGCCGGGGAGTTGTTCTTCATGTTTTCCACCATGCTGATCGCGGTGCCTACCGGCGTGAAAGTGTTTAACTGGGTATCCACGATGTGGCGCGGGTCGCTGACGTTTGAGACACCGATGCTGTTCGCCTTGGGTTTTGTGGTGATGTTCACCATCGGCGGTTTCTCCGGGTTGATGCTGGCCATGACCCCTATCGACTTCCAATACCACGACACCTATTTTGTCGTGGCGCACTTCCACTACGTACTGGTGCCGGGCGCGGTTTTCGGGATTGTCGGCGGTGTTTATTATTGGCTGCCTAAGTGGACCGGCAACCGCTATAACGAAGGATTGGGCAAATGGCATTTTTGGCTATCGACCATTTTCGTAAACATCCTGTTCTTCCCGATGCATTTCGTCGGACTCGCTGGAATGCCGCGCCGCATCCCGGATTACGCCGTCCAATTTACGGATTTCAACCAGATTGCGACCATCGGCGCATTCGGTTTTGGCTTCTCGCAAATCTTGTTCTTGATCTTGGTTGTGAAATGCATCCGCGGCGGCGAGAAGGCCGCCGACCAGGTTTGGGAAGGCGCCCACGGTTTGGAGTGGACCTTAAGTTCGCCGCCGCCGTACCATACTTTTTCCGTGCAGCCGATGATTAAATAACCCCGTTAATTGACCTGTTATTGACCTGTTTTTGGATATATCGCGGTGGACAAAAAGGTAAAAAATACGATAGTTGCGCTTTTCGTGGTTGCGCTAATGATTTATTTTAGCTTTATTTTTTTGGCCGGCAGCGGTCGATTGTGAAGCGATTCCGCAAGATGACGCAAGATGACATTGAAACCCAAGTTGATTAAGAAGCGCACAATCGCCCACCTTTTCTTAATTCCGGTGGTTATGTTTGGGTTCGGGTATTTGATGGTGCCGATTTACAATGTGTTTTGTGATCTAACCGGCTTGAATGGCAAGACCGGCAGTATTTCCGTCAGCCAGGCGCATGAATTTGAAATTGATGCACAGCGGCTGGTGAAAGTGGAATTTCTCAGTGTCTTGAATCAGCAAGCGCCCTGGAAATTCGCCCCGGAAGTAAGCAGTATGTTGGTCAATCCCGGCAAACCATACACCACCAACTATATCGCCGCCAATCAACTGAGTCAGGAGATGGTCGGACAGGCGATACCCAGCGTGGCGCCATCTAAAGCGGCCGCCTATTTCAAAAAAACCGAATGTTTTTGTTTTAGCCAACAAAAGTTTGCAGCGAATGAATTAAAACAAATGCCGCTGACTTTTGTGATTGATCCGGCGTTACCAGACGACATCAACACGGTGTCGCTTTCTTACACACTTTTTGATGCAACAGTCGAATAAACTAAATAATCGAATTAAATAATATTGAGAGGCACAGTTATGGCAGAGGTGGCGCGCGGTCACTATTTCGTTCCCGAGGCGGCAAAATGGCCGATTGTCGGCTCCATTGCATTAACCCTGATCATGGGTGGGTTTGCCGCCTATTTAAATGGCAGTGCGCTAGGCTCGAAATTCAGTATTGCGGGCTTCATACTCTTTGTGGTGATGTTGTTTGGATGGTTTGGAACCGTAATTCGGGAAAGCGAATCAGGCACATACCAACCTTGGGAAGACATGTCTTTTCGACTGGGAATGAGTTGGTTTATTTTTTCTGAAGTCATGTTCTTCGCGGCTTTCTTCGGCGCACTGTATTATTCTCGCATACTTTCAGTCCCCTGGCTGCTGGGTGAAGGCGCTGGCACCGAAACCCACATGCAACTGTGGGGGGCATATTCCGAGATTTGGCCGACCAATGGGCCCGGAAATTTAGGGAGCAGTGACTTCCATATGGGTTGGTGGCCGCTGCCGTTCCTCAATACGATTATTCTGCTTAGTTCCGGGGTTACGGTTACCTGGGCGCACCATGCGATCAAAGCCAATCATCGCGCTCAAATCATAATCGGCCTGTTCCTGACCGTCGCCCTCGGGTTCTTGTTCGTCTATTTACAAGGCGTGGAATACATCGAAGCCTATCATGAAGGCATGACACTCAGCAGTGGTATCTATGGCTCAACATTTTTTATGCTGACCGGATTTCATGGCATGCACGTGACCTTGGGCGCGATCATGTTGACGGTGATGCTGTTTCGCGCAATTCGTGGACATTTCACCCCTGAGCGGCATTTTGCCTTTGAAGCTGCCGCCTGGTATTGGCACTTTGTGGATGTGGTTTGGTTAGGATTGTTTATTTTCGTATACGTCCTTTAACCCACGAGTCACCACGGGCCACCGTCGCAAGATTTTTAGAAACGGCGCGCGCCGTTTTGGTTCGCCCATCGTTCTTATTGCCCAAATCCGTGCGGAGAAATCCAGCCGAATTGTACGCCAACAAATAAAAGCAGCATAATAAACAGCGACAACCCCACGCGAATGAACAGTGATTTAACCATCCGTGTGGAGGCAGCGGGATCCTTGACCATATAGTAAAACGCCGTAAACAAGCTGACGATGACAAATAGCAACAGCGCGACCAGTATAATTTTGAACATCATTGATTAACGGCGGCATTGAATGAATAACGGATTGAGGAGGGCGATAATATGATCACGGATTCCGAAAAAAAACCAATTGAAAATGGGGTTAAACGCCGGATTATTAAACCCGGGATTATTAAACATGCCGTCATGGTTGTCTATCTATTGGGGTTGTCGTTATTGCTGGGATTAGGCGGTTGGCAGATCGGCAGGGGCCTGGAAAAAAACCAGGTTGAGAAAGCCATTTCTGAACGGCAAAATCAGCCCATAGTCATAAAAAAACAGCCTGAAAGCTGGGGCGACATAAAGTACAAAATGGTGCAACTGGATGGAAATTGGTTGGCGGGAAAAACATTTTTGCTGGACAATCGCGTCTATCAGGGGAAAACAGGTTATGAATTGTTGAATCCCATTCAGCTGAGTGGCGATGGCAGTGCAGTGCTTGTCAATCTCGGCTGGGTTGAAAAGCAACGGGTTAAGGAGGTCATGTCAATCAATGCCAGGTTAATCAGCAATGACTCGGTTGAGTCAGAAAAAGTGACCGGCCAACTGTATTTGCCGGACAAAGGGTTTACCCTGGGAGCGGCCTATACAAATGAAACTTCATGGCCAAAAATAATCCAGTATTTCGATCAGGCGGCGTTGTCAAAAGCACTGGGGGTTGATCTAGGTCCGGCAGTCGTTGTTTTGGACTCAAGCCCAAGTCGAGGCTTAATAAAAATCTGGTCGCCCTATGTGGTCAACGCATCTCGCCATTTCGGATATGCTTTTCAATGGTGGGGATTAGCGTTGACATTGATAATTTTCGGTATTATATGGCGGCGCAACAGTAATAGCCAATTTTGATATGATGGCTTGATATGACAGACAAAAACAAAAACGCTGGAGGCGCTGATTTTGGAAACACGGATTTGTGGCGTTCAAGGTTAAAACTAATTTTCATTTTTTTCCTGTTTCTTGGGCCGCTGTTGGTTGCATTCTTTTGGTACTACGGCTTAGGCGCCATATTGTTGCCGAAAGGGAAATCCAATCATGCTCCGCTGGTCAATCCGGTGGTCACTTTAACCCCATTCGAAAATAGTCTGTTCAACCACGGGCGCATTTCATCAGGAAGAATTTCACTTGAGTCGTTAAAACATAAATGGACCATCGTGCACTTGCTCAATTCCAACTGTGAGGCACAATGCCAAAAGTCCCTCTATAACACACGCCAAACGCGTATCGCCCTGGGCAAAGGCGCCGTGCGCGTGCAGCGCTATGTGGTTATCAATGACTCTGTATTGGCCGATGAAATTCAGCAACGCCACGCAGATGTTGTGCTGGTGAATCAATCCGGGGAAGGGCTGCAAAAACAATTGCAGCGGATTATTGAGCAACATAATATTGGCAGTGATGATGCGCTATTAATTGACCCGGTGGGAAACGTAATGATGGTGATTCCCGTGGATCTGGATCCAAGGCTGTTGCTCAAAGACCTGAAGAAACTGCTTAAAGTGTCACGGATAGGTTGATAGAATAGACCTGTGCAAGCCCACAGCAATTTTATTTGGTGAAAAATCGCGCAATAATATGAATCAAAAAAAACCATGGGGAGGGCGCTTTTTAAGCGCCACCAATCGCCTGATGGAACAATTTTCCGCATCAGTTGGTTTCGACTGCCGATTATATCGACACGACATTGCTGGATCAATTGCCCATGCGCGTATGCTCAGCCGCCAAGGTATTATTACTCAAATGGACTTTGATTCCATTGCAAAAGGATTGTTGGAAATCCAAGCTGAAATAGAAAACAACACCTTTGAATGGCGCGAAGGGCTTGAAGATGTTCACATGAATATTGAAGCGGCATTAACCTCAAGAATTGGCGAGGCCGGTAAAAAACTGCATACCGGGCGCTCGCGCAACGATCAGGTTGCCACCGACATGCGTTTATTTCTGAGGCAAGCGCTGGATGGGATATGCTTGCAATTGACCGAATTGCAACATGCGTTAATCAGATTGGCCGAGCATGAGGCGGAAACTATCCTGCCCGGTTATACGCATATGCAGGCCGCTCAGCCGGTGATTTTGGGGCATCATATTCTGGCCTGGAACGAAATGCTGCAACGTGATTTCGAACGGTTTCAGCAATGCAGGCAAAGGATAAATATTTGTCCGCTGGGCAGTGCGGCGCTGGCTGGCACCAGTTACCCCATAGATCGGGAAATGACCGCCCAGGAACTCGGTTTCGAGGGTGTTAGTTTGAATTCGCTGGA
This sequence comes from Candidatus Spongiihabitans sp., assembly GCF_965237845.1. Lineage (GTDB taxonomy): Bacteria > Pseudomonadota > Gammaproteobacteria > Arenicellales > Poriferihabitantaceae > Spongiihabitans. The sequence continues at coordinate 269,079 of NZ_OZ250154.1, forward strand.
TGCGGTATCGGATCGTGATTTCATTATTGAATTTACCGCCCATGCCGCACTGGCCATGATTCACTTATCGCGGGTCTCGGAAGAGTTGGTGCTGTGGTCATCCGATGCCTTTGGATTCGTAGATTTGGGCGACCAGTTTTGCACCGGTTCGAGCATCATGCCACAGAAAAAAAATCCCGACGTTGCCGAGCTGACCCGAGGAAAAAGCGGGCGAGTTTGCGGTGATTTGATGTCGCTGTTAATGTTAATGAAAGGGCAACCCCTAGCCTATAACCGAGATAATCAGGAAGATAAAGAGCCCCTGTTTGATACCGTCGATACGCTGCAACTCTGTTTGGGTGTTTTTTCGGCGATGTTTCCTGGGGTGAAATTTAACCGCGATAGAATGAATGCGGTGGCTGAAAAAGGATATTCCACGGCAACGGATTTGGCGGATTATCTGGCAAGGAAAAACATTCCGTTTCGGGATGCCCATGAAGTTGTTGGTAAGGTTGTCGGTTATGCCGTTGAACAAAGTGTGGCCTTGCCAGATATAGCGTTAAGTCAATTGCAAAAGTATTGCGCGGTGATTGAGCAAGATGTTTATGCTGTGTTGGACTTGCAGGGCTCGGTCAATGCGCGCGATCATATGGGCGGAACAGCGCCAAAACGGGTTAGGCAGGCGGCCGCGGCCGCACGAAAATTACTCGATGCAAGAAAGTCCAATTCAGGATAAAATCACAGGCGGATTCATCTCGGCCCAAGATATAAGCAATGACGATATAAGCAATGACCAACCAAATATCCGCATCCCTAAGAATGTGATCCCCAAAAGGTATCAATGAGAAGCGCCCTAATCTTGGTGATGGCGAGTTTTATGTTGTTGTCTGCTTGCGGGCAGAAAGGCCCGTTGTATTTGACCGAAGACCAAATTAGTGCAGAGCAGACTGAGCAAAAACAACAACAAAAACAACAGAAACAACAAGGAGAAAAGACGACGGATTAGATTATCGTTTTTAAGCATTAGATTCATTTTTCGGACGGCTGCGTAACCTCGCCACCTCAGTTTTCTAACCCAGTTTTCTAAACCATTCCAACCTCAAATGGATTATTTCGAGTATAAAAACAGGCGGTTATTTGCCGAGCAAGTCGCCCTTGGCGATATTGCAGAACAAGTCGGCACGCCTTGTTTCGTATACTCCCGCGCAACCCTGGAAAGACATTGGAATGCATTCAACAATGCATTCGGCGACTATCCCCATCAAATTTGTTATGCGGTAAAAGCAAACGGCAATCTTGCTATCCTGAACTTACTCGCCAGATTAGGCTCTGGTTTTGATATTGTCTCTGCGGGGGAACTTATGCGTGTTATGGAATCTGGCGGGGATCCAGCGAAGACAATTTTTTCTGGTGTGTGTAAACAGAGTTGGGAGATTCGCAATGCGCTGGAAGCAGGGATTCATTGTTTTAACATCGAATCCGAAGGCGAGTTGCAACGCATCAGTGCGATTGCCGGGGAATCAGGCGTGCAGCCGCGGATATCGATACGGATAAATCCGGACGTGGATGCAAAAACCCACCCGTATATATCCACCGGTCTGCGGGAAAACAAATTCGGCTTGTCTCCCGCCCAAGCGCTGGAAATCTATACACAAGCATCTAAAGACAAAAATATTCAAATCCACGGCGTTGCCTGCCACATTGGCTCTCAGTTGACGGATTTATCGCCTTTCAAAGCCGCGTTGAACCGCACCTTGTATTTTGTTGGCCAACTTGAGCGCATTGGGATTGCAATCAGCCATCTTGATTTCGGTGGTGGATTGGGGGTGAGATACCGTGATGAACAGCCTCCCAGCCCCGATGAATACGGGCAAATGCTGCTTGACCAACTTAAACCCCGAGCCCGGCAAATTCCGGTTGTCATCGAACCCGGGCGGGCGATTATCGCCAATGCAGGAATTTTGCTAACCAGGGTGCATTATATCAAGAAAAGCGATGCCTCAAATTTTTGTATCGTTGACGCAGGAATGAACGATTTAATTCGGCCCGCGTTATATCAGGCGTATCAGGAAATAGTTGAAGTGGATAAAACCGGCAAAGTCGATCCCGATGTCTATGATGTCGTCGGGCCAGTTTGCGAAAGCAGCGATTTTCTGGGCACGCAACGACGATTAAGTGTTGCTGAGGACGATTTACTTGCGGTCAGAACCACGGGTGCTTATGCTGCGGTGATGAGTTCAAATTACAATGCCCGTCCGCGACCCGCTGAAGTCATGGTTGATGGCGATAAATTTCATGTTATTAAACCACGCGAAACTGTGGAATCACTCTATCAGGGAGAACAAATTCTGCCTTAGCGTTGCGCTCGATTACTGATTGGTGATGCCGCTGGGGACATGCCCGGTTGGGACGTGTTGGCGCGCAGATTCGCAATGACCGCGTTGATCGTCGAAGAAAATATCGGCATCGAAGGTGCGTAAAAACTCGCCTTTATCCATGCCGCCCAGAAAAAAGCTTTCATCAATCCTGATATTCCAGGCGCGCAGGGTTTTAATGACTCGTTCATGGGCGGGTGCGCCGCGGGCGGTAATCAAGGCCGTGCGAATAGGCGATTGCGGGTGGTTTTGTTGAATCCGGTGCAGCGCAGCCAATACATTCTTAAACGGTCCTCCGAGCAAGGGCTGGTTGGCCGCTTGTTTTTCGGTTTCGCTGAATGCCGCAAGCCCTTGATTTTGAAACACCTGTTCTGCTTCATCCGAAAACAAAACCGCATCGCCGTCAAACGCAATTTTCAGTTTGCCGGAATCCCGGTTATCCATCTGCGACGGCAAAATGGTGGCGGCGGCGCAGCCGGCGTCCAGAGCTTGACTGACGTCTGTCGGGTCAGCAGATAAAAATAAATCCGCATCAAATGGTTTGACGTACCGATACGGCGACCGCCCGCCGGTAAATACCGCGCGGGTGATATTCAGACCGTAGTGCTCAATGGAATTAAATACCCGCAAGCCGGTGTCGGCGCTGTTTCTGGAAATCAACACGATCTCGACATGCTGTCCGGCACGGTTATTTTCCAGCGCATTATGATTGTTGGCATCGTCGGTATCCGGTGTATCGTTCAGCGCCAAAAACTTTTTCACCATAGGGAAAGCCACGCCGGGATTCAGGGTTTCATTTTCGTGATCGATTTGATATTGGCAATAGGCATCGACACCCTGCCCGGTATAGACCGCATGACTTTCGGCCATATCGAACAGGGCGCGCGATGAGATGGCGATTACCAGAGAATTTTCAAACGATTGCGCCATGTTCAGACCTGATGTTCAGAATCGACGTAGCGCATCAATGACCGACCGACTGTGCGGGCGTTTCTGGTGCCACACATAAAACGATTCAGCCGCTTGTTCGACCAGCATCCCCAATCCATCGTGCACCTGGGCGGCGCCATGTGCCAGCGCCCAATTCATAAATATCGTAGGTTGTGCGCCATACATCATGTCATAGACCAGCGTGTTTTCAGAAACACACTTTTCGCTGAGCCCCGGTAGCTGCCCCTCCAGGCTGGTTGCGGTGCCATTTACAATTAAATCAAAAGACCTGTCAACCGCTTGATCGAGTCCCACCCCGTGCACCTCATTGCCGAACCTTTCACTCAATGCGGTTGCTTTATTAACCGTGCGGTTGGCGATGGTTATGCCTTTCGGCTGGCACGCCAATAGCGACCCAATCACCCCGCGCGCCGCGCCACCGGCGCCGACCACCAGAACCGATTTATCCTGAATGGAAAAACCAATGTTGTTTTGCAGATCGGCCACCAATCCTGCGCCGTCGGTATTGTCGCCAAATACGCCACCCTGTTTTTCAAATCGAAGTGTATTTACAGCCTGCGCCTGGCTTGCCCTGTGGCTAAGGGTATTTTGCCCTTGTTGACAAAACTGCCAAGCCTCAACTTTGTAAGGTACAGTAATATTCAACCCGGCCCCGCCGCAAGCTGAAAAATGGCTAACCGCTTGATAAAAACCACCCACATCTACCTGAATCCGGTCATAGTCTATCGCAATACCGCATTGTTGCGCAAATAAACTATGGATCTGCGGCGACTTGCTGTGTTGCACTGGATTGCCCATCACGGCGAAACTGGACGACTTTAATTTGAAGTCAAATAAATCGGTCATGATAATCGGGCATGATAAAGAATGTTGCTAAAGGAAGTTTCCAATAATATTTTCTGGATATTTTCCGGCTCAACCCTATCACACTTCCTCAAACAGGATAAAAACCGGGCCGTCGCAGTCAATGCAAATGGTGCCAGCACCCACATTACTCAAGCCCAAAGAGCTCAAAGGCATAAATTTGGTGGTTTGCGGACAAGGATAGCGGCAATCGCCGGTTATGCCGACCCGTGTTTGTTCGACTACCGAAACGCTAAAGCCGCCGATGCGCTCGAACCGCCATTGCCCGGAGGAATAGCCAACAATATCATTGTCAAATTTAATCGTCGTCGGAGATTTTCTGGCGCGCAAGAAATGATGCGATTCGCCGATATTGAATAATTCATGATCGCGTCGTCCACCGAGAAATCCGATTAAATTCACTTCGCCGAAATGTTCAGGAATATGGCCAAGGGCAAAAGCCAGGTCAGAAAAATCCTTGCTTGGATTCAGCGGAACATCGATCATGCCTTCAAAAGAATCACCATCCCCTACCGAAATGCCTTCTCCCGATTTTCGCAAGCGCGCGCCGCGGTCCACGAAGATTACAGGTTCTTCAATACCCTGAACATTGTCATGGACATTTTCATAAAAAGGCCCCACCAACGTAATGTGCAGGCTGTTTTTGAAGTTGCTTAGATATTTTTCGATGGTCATTGAAGCGGTGAAAATTTAGAACGACAGGGCCGTATTCGGTTAAGCGCTCGGTTAAGCAATACTATAGACATCGGGCAGGTAAATTAAAAGGGCATGCAAAAGCCGGCAGCACAAAGAGAGCGCTGGGCCGACAAGCGGAGCGCCTGATGATCGTTGAAAACAATAGTGATAAGTCATCGGGCCGATAACCACTCCAACGGGCCACCAATCTCTGCCTGAAATAACAGATCATTCTGCCATCGGCGCCGCTGGTTGCCGATTTACCCCATGATTTACCCCAAGGCGCAACACCGTGCATAGCTAAACGGTGGACAACAAACGCTTGGCCGGGTTTTACCGCGATCTCCACTCGTTTACAGGTGGCGAATACATTTTTACGGGTGCGTTGATAAATCTCGGTAACATCTTCGTCGCCCCACTTGTCCGGCGCCAGGCCCTTAAAGCGTGTGCCGAATGCCGTGCGGACAATTTCATGAGATTTCTCCCAGACAACAAACGGCGAAGCATCCGCGCTGAAATCAACCAGCGGAATGCCCAGAATAAAACCATGATGCTCGCGCAGATGGCGGCGCCGAGCGGTGCCTTCAGCGCGCAAGCCATCGACATGGGCGGCATCGCAGTCACGGCGATACCGAAAGGCGGCGCTGGATTCCGATTCCATCGGCTGAGGATAACCCGGGTAGCATACCGAGATCTGCCCGCGGTCCAGATCGAAATTTGACAGCCCCAGGCAATGTCGAATAAATTCCACCGCAGCGCCTTGCAGTGGTGCGCAGTCGCCTAGCGCGCCAGAAGCCGAGTTTGGCAGTACGTTCACGCCAGCGAACCAGGTACCGCCACAACGCAACCATTGTGCGTTTTCCTGTTTGCTAACCGCTTCACGCGCTTCAGGCAACGCGCATTTAACCCATTCGGCGAGCGCGCCGTCGTATTTGAATTTGCGCCAGCCTTGTTTAAAAAATGATTCAGCGTTCATAACGACAACCCCGCGCAAACCCTGGACGGTCATTTCAACTGAGTGGATTGAGAGTTGATAATGGGGTCTGTTGAAAATCTATGCGACGCGGAAAATATCTCCAGGTTGTTCGGTCCAATAGCGACGGTATTGCCCGGAAGCTTTTTGGGGGTCGTTGAACATGAAAAGCTTCACCTGGACCCCAGCCTTGCCGTGGCGGAAAAAACGGGGTTTTTCATCCTCTTCAAACAGCTCTTTGTAACCGTCTATTCTGCGCTCGGCGGCAGTGTATTCGGTTCCCTTCGGATCCACAAACACGATACGGTATTCATTTCCCTTACACATCCAGAAAACAAAATCAGGCAGAAAACGGCGGTAATCGTTGTTACCTCTATCATAGTAAGGAATGTGAACATCGTCCAAGGACTCGTCTATTTTGCTGAACATCCAAGCATCCCACGGTACCTTGTTTCTCTCCACCCATTTTTCCAGTGCATTAAGAAAACTGACCTCGCTATTGACTTTGATTATATGCTGTATGTAATCGGTTGTCTCGTTCCCCAGAAGCACGGGAAAGTAATAGTGTTGAGCAACCCTTTTGATCGTCAGCTCCCTGAAAGTCTCTTCATTTTTTCCTGAAGACTTCTTAGTAAACTCTTCCCGCGTTATCTCACCCAGTCCAAGTTGCTGACCTAATTTGCTTATCTCTCCATCGGACACCTCACCTTGCCTGACCCGGTTAAGTCTTTCTTTAAGATCGTTGACGTATTCAGAATGGACACGAATATGACGGAAGTGAACAATATCTTTTTTGCCAAGCGCCCGAACGCCATCAGACACCTTTGCCGTTTTAGAAAGGTGGGATATAAGACGGTGTTGCAAAAAAGGAATCATCGCATAGTTCTTTTCCGGGGTGAGTTGTATTTTCTCCGTATTTTTTACCATGCTGCGCAATGCAGCAATCTGGGATGTTTTAAGCCCATCTCGAACTGCAAACACTGCATCGGATGTTGTTTCCATATAACTTTTGAGTCTGTTCAGGGTTTTCTCGCTCATGGCGAATTTTCCTTGTGCGGCTGCGCCATCTTTCGCTTCTTTGTATTCGGGAACCAGCAACGGCATATTTTTATTGCCGATTTTCGGTATTGGCGCCCTTTCAAAACCTTCCAGGATTTCAAAGTCTCCACTTTCTCCATATTCCGCCGCCAACCCTTCCAGCACCGCCTTGACGGCACTTCGGTTGGTCGCAAAAAGAAACAAGGTTTCCAGCGGCTGTACCTGGTCGTGATAAGGCTGAATGGCCTTTTTCTCATTACTCTCAGGCAAACGGGCAAACCGGCGGCGTTGATTGGGCAACGGCTCTATCCGTACGCCTCGCCCGACCGACTGCACCACAAACTTCTTGGCGTCTTTCCCGCCGATGTTGATGAAGTTGATCACGTTGGGGCGGTTGGAATCCCAACTTTCAAAGAATGATCGCGAGCCCATCAGGATGGTTATTCGGCTTTTCTCCAAGCCCTCAAAAAACGATTTCCCTTGCAATGCGGTTGTTTCTTCAAATCCATCGAGCAATATATTGCGCCATTTGGATGTATCGCCGATGCGTATCAAGGCAAAAGGCGAGTCGGCGTTTTTTAATTGAAACGCCAGTTCCTTGTTATCTTCGCTGCGGATGAATTGCAATGCTCCCTTTGCGCGGCTCAGAAAAACCGCTTCGCGCAAATCGGTTATTTTCATTTTGCCGATGACATCTTCATCGGTTCCAATAATTCCAGCGCCATTCCCGCCGAAAAGAAGCCTTGCGTTTCTCCAATTATCCATCAATTCGGTTTTCGCCTCTTTGAAAAGCGATTGGTCAATCTCTCCAGTGGCAATTTCGCGCAAGGTTTGAAAAAACGCCCACAAATCATTCTGGTCGTTTTCAATGTCGGTATTGACGGAATTAACCAAGGTCAGCATCAGCGGCAGATGGTAAAGGTTTTCCAACCCCGTGCCGATGCGAAGCGCCTTGACCCGCATAGATACATAAGCCAGCGTGATAAGCGACTTCAGGACAATTTTTCGTCTTTCCGCGTGGCTGATTTCCTCTTTCCTGTTTTTGAATGCGTTGTACTCGGTTTCATTCAAGTAAATGTTTTTGCCATGTCCGTTTTTTACAAACTCTTCCAAATTGTATTTTTTAACGGTCGTTATGATGTCCTCTTTATCGGTAAAAGTTGCGGAGAAGTTAAACAGAAAACCCTCGCGCGCCATAATCGCGTAATACGCCTGCCGTTTGGAATCCTCCTTGCTGCCCTTGTGTGCCTCATCCAGCAGGATGAACCATTTGCCTCCGTTTTCATATGTGCGATAATCAATCAACGCCTCTTTCTGAACATCGGAAATGTTGTCGCTGCGGTGGTAATAAACCACTATCGAATCGCCGACCCTGTGCTGATACGACCCCCTGCCCGCTTGACGCAAAGGAACCAAATCTATTTGCAATCCGCTACTTCGGTTGAATTCGTCAATGGTGCGGCGTATCTGCCCAATCAAGCCACCGCTGCTCGGAGCGAGGATAAGAATGTTATGCGGTGGAATTTCGCCATGTTGCTGCAAATGACGCAAGTATTCAATCAATTTAACCATCACCAACGTCTTGCCGCTTCCGGTGGCCATCCAAAAGCACATTCGGTTTATCAGGTTGGCATATGGGATTAAATCGCCCAATGGGCGCATGAACTCCGACAATAGGCGAAATACTTGGCTTTCCCTCTTGTTCTTTTCATCGGCACGGGTTTCGTATTTTTTAAGATACGCAGACAAGCTGGAATCTCTGTATAAATCCATGAAAAACCTTTTGCGTTCATTGCTTGTCTCCTGGGTTTCACCGGAAAACCAATCATGATCTTTCCCATAATAAAGATAAAACGCGCGCGCGGCTTTTTCCAAAGCGTCTGTTTGGTAGCCGTATAGGGTTTTTTCGGAAGAAAACCGGTGAATATCAGGCACGCGCCAAGTTTCGGGGAGGTCTCCGTAGTTCAGGGATTCGCTGATAAGTTCAAGATGTGTTTGCATTTGCTGACAGTTTTTTAGCCAAAATCTCGGATGGTATTATTTCAACATCGCCTACCACTTTCTTTGTTAATACTCCGCGCAAATCATCAAGCAGGTAGCTAGCCAAATATTCAACAACCCCTCTTGTTTCCTCTGCGTCTACACCATCTATAACAAGCCAAAAATCATGCTTTTTATCTTTCATGCGTTTTGCAGCATCCTTGCATTTTGCAGCTAAACGACACAGAACAAGCAAACTTCCATATACTTTCACGTAATTTTCTTGTCTAACATTTTTAACAACACAATCCTTCTTGTCATCATCATTAAGATATGAATATTGTTCTTCAATGGCTTTAATAGTATCCGCCAAACGAGTTTCTTCGACAACAAAAATTTTGTTATCATTAATAAAAAAATAATCGCAACAGTTGCAGCTTCCCAAACCCACATCTGCCCTCATATCGGGCATCTCTACCGATTTTGTTGTGTTATCCATACGAAAAACATCAACTTCTTTCCCGTTCGAGTCTGGTCTTACTTCCCGAAATTGACCAAGAAATGTCATAAAAGCCCCTTGATATACAAATCAGAAAACGGTTTTGTCAGTTCCTGCTTTATCCTTGCCAATTTAATGTCAAAATCGCTCTCACCATCTATAACTCCTTGATGTGAAAAATGATTTAATGCCACCAATTCCTCATATTCTGGATTTTTCTTTACTGCCACTTCAAGGAATTTAAGAATATCGGCACTGTGGGTGGCGATGACAACGTTAACGCCGCCTTTCGCCAATTCAAACAGGGTTTCAGCCATAACGACCTGCCACCCCGGGTGCAGATGCGCTTCCGGTTCGTCAATGAAAATAAAGGAATCCTCGTCCAGCACCTTGCGCTCAATCAACAGCGCCAAAACACCGAGGTTGGCAACTCCCATGGCGGTTACGGGCAAAGAGAAACTACGGCCATTTTCCTGGAATGATAAATCGCCGCTTTCGGAAAGTGCGATTTTTCCGCCGAGAATATTCTCGCCAGTCAATTTTTCATATACATCCGGGAAAGCCATATCACCGGTGTATTGATACTTGAGCGCGCTTGCCAGATCATAAAAATATCCCGGAATCCCACTGATTCGTTCTCTGCTGCTATGCAGGTGCCTCGGAGATAGGCGAATGTCCTCCAAAGCGTTTTTTAATTTCCAGTAAACAGGGGATTCCAGATAAATCACTTTGGAATATTGTTGTAATTCCTGCAATCCAAACCGAGGTATGCTGAACTCAATTTCTCCATTTGAGAATTCAAATTTTCCAAGATAATCACTCACAACTTCCGATGACCGGTCTTCTTTGCCTCTCAGATCGGAAAGCTTTGGCACTTGAAAATTTTGAATCAGATTCTCTTTAATTTTATATGCTATCCCGGAAACAATAAATTCTTTCGCATTTTTGTCGCTGAGTTCTTCTTGCAACTTGGTCAAAGATTGTTCCTCACCCTTCAAAGTATCTTTCATTAAGGAACGGGAACCGTCCAGATCCGGCGATGCCATAGATTCCAGTTCTAAAATCAGTTTAGAGAGAGTTGCCTGTATCTCTTTCGCCTTGTTAGCAAGATCAGGCATGATTTTGTCCAACTGTTTAAAGTCTCCGATTGGGGAATCTATGATCATATCTTGCAACACTCTAATTCTCTCGTATAGCGGAAATAGCGACACTCTTTCCCCCTCTGAATCCTCCAAATCTTTTAGATTACCAATACTATGTAAAAGATGTGCGGTGAGATTATTTATATGCTCCTTAGCATGATTCGCATTCATCGAGTTAAAAAGCGAATACAAAACCTTAGAAACAAAACTTTTGCCGGTGTTATTCGGTCCGGCGAACACAGTGAATTGCCCGATGCGAATTTTCGCATCGGCAAGTTTGCCGATATTCTTGATTTTCAGTTCAAAAGCCATGATGCATCCCCTAAGTGCAAAAGCATTGTTATTCTATCACTCCCCCCACCACAAGTAGGGCTTGATTAGGGATATGAAATGCCGCTTTTCCTGCTCCGTCATTTTTGTCGTATCTATTTTTTCAATGCTCCCGTCCTCAAAGGTTACCGTGTCCGCGGTGCGATGGCGGATTTGTTTGCCGAGGATGTTGGAGAGTGATTCGGCGATGTCTATGTCGGGGTAGAGGTTGTGCAGGTTGATTTTTAGTTTGCCGTTTTTCAGGGGTTTGACGGCGTGGGCGAGTTTGTCATCGCCGAAGAAGACATATTGTTCAAACGGCGATTTCGCGCTGTCCAGTTCCAACTGTTCGCCGTCCTCGTAGCGGGCGTTTTTCAGGGATTCTTCGTATTGTTCCAGCGTGTAGTATTTGAGGCAGTGGCTGCTGCCCTCGCGGGAAACGGGCTTGCCGTCTTTCCAGTCTTTGGAATAGACAACTTTTTTTATCCGTGGAAGCAGAACCGTATGGAAGTACTCTCCCATTTCAATAAGCAGATATTTTCGCTCTCCGCCATCTTCACGGTTTAGATTTATTACTGCATGAGCAGTGGTACCGGAGCCGGCGAAGTAGTCGAGAATATTCCCCGAACCAGACTCCGCCCCAGAGCCTATCAGTCCGGTATAGAAAAAAACCGAGTGGCAGTACGGGAAATTCTTCAGTCCCAATTTATCAAGGTCTGACTTGCCTCGTCTAGCATCTGGCATAACAGAACTTATCTGATACTTTGAACCATCCTCTAAAATCCGCTTTTGCCTTGGTTGAGTGGTTTCATCTGAGCCGAAAAGAATCTCTCCTTTATCAATCATTTTTTGAAGGGTTTCAGGGGTGCGAGAAAAACCATTTGGCGGAACAGCGCATGGTTTGCCAGTAACAGGATGTATCAGCGGGATAAAGAATTTTTTGTCTGTTCGTGGTTCTGGCGCCCTGAGACTAACGTCACGATAAACTAATCCCTCGTCATCTAAGAAACGGCAAGCTTGCTCACCCCCACTTAATTTGGAATTTCTAGAAACCCATTCGGCATATTGTTTTTTTGCTGTGTCAGTAACGCCATCGTTTCGCTTAATAATTGCTTCTGCTTTTGCCAGCATGATTTTGATATTTTTACTTTGAGCATTGAAGGTTTGATCTGTCTTCATTCTGAAGATTACATACTCGTGTTGCTTTGCTATACCGCTGCCTCCAGTCATAGGATTCCTCTTATCCCAAATCACAGTCCCGGCATTCAGCAAGCCGCTATTATCCATAAGCAAATGCAGTCTCTCGTATTCATTTTCATCAATATGGCACAAAAATGATCCGTCATCCGAGAGCCACCCCAAAGAACAGTGAACACGATTGTCCATCATCGTCAGCCAACTGGAATGTTTGTAATCATTACGATAAAGAAAGCCGCTGGTTTTCGTATTGTATGGTGGGTCAATGTGAATACACTTCACCTTCTCCCTATAACGCTTTTGCAAACTATTCAACGCCTGCCAATTCTCGCTATGCACCAACTCCCCGTCCAGCACTTCATCCAAGTTACCCAAGCAACCAAGAATATCCAATTCCAAATCCTTGAAATGCGCGGTATCAAGCGGCAGAAATTGACACTCGCCGCTTGCGCCGTTTTTGTCGGCCAGACTTTTCTGTCCGTTGAAAATCGCGGTCATTGAAAACTGATTATCCACCATCCCCAACTCGCGCCATTCTTTTATCTGCGCTTTTGCCCCTTGATGTTTTATTATCTTGTTCAGAACCCCGTCCGCCAGTTTGTCCAACGTGACGACATAATTGACATTACGCACAAACTTCGGCTTCTCCCATACCCGACAAAGTTCATCTTCAAACTGCGCGATGAAGTCAATGATGTTATAGGCGGTGTCCTTGATCGCCTGAATCTGCCGAATTCTTTTTTCCTCGAAGACGGTTTCTTCCTGAAAAATGTATTGATACACCCACAAGTCAAACTGCTCGTGCAAAAAGCCTCTTGCGTCTTTGTTGATGAAAAAGTTGGCTTCGGTCTGCCGCTGGAATACACCGATGGCTTTTTGCAATTCATCCTTGGACAGCGGGATTCTTTCTTTTCGGCATTGTTTGAGAATTTCATCGGCCCTGGTTTTAGCGCCGTTTTTGGAATACGAAACCTTGAAGTGAATAACCCATCCTTTCGGCGATCTTTTCACTTCGTCAAAGGCAAAAACGAATTCTTTCCGCTCGTTATTTTTCTTGTGCTCAACCTCGGAAGCGTCAAAATACAAAAGCCGAGTGTTTTGCGGCATTCCCTCTTCGTTCAACTCAACCGGCATGGAGCGCACCAGCACGTCGGATTTAACGTAGTAAAGCATCTGCGTTTTCCACGACAGGGCGACATCCTGCCCATCGGCATACACGCGCTCGTAGGTTTTTGAGAAAGCTGGCAGGTGGCGGAAGTAGATCGAGCCGCTTTCGCAGAAGTAGCGGTTGAAGAAGGTATAGAGTTTGTCGAAAAGTTCTTCGCGGAATGAAGTCTGCCGTTCGGCGCGACGATCAATCTCCGCCATCAGTTGCGGGCGGATGGAACGAAAATAGGCGCGCTTCATCCGCATCAAATTAACAAAGCCGGAGTCGCCGTCCACTTCGGCGCCGGTGAACATGGATTCGAGCGCGTCCAGGAAGCGTTTTTCTTTGGTGTTGATATTCCGTCCTCGTATTGTTTGATTACGTCGATTGAGCGTGTCTGTTATCGAAAAAATTCAGGGATATTGTACCTTGCATTCAACTTTGAAGCGCAACTCATCCACAAGGTCGGGCAGGCAAAGCAAGGGCAGAAGTCAATTTAAGGTTGCGGCATAAGCCACGGGTGTCTCACTGGATTATCGGGTTGAGCCCGATAATGATGGGCGCAGAGCGGAGCCGAGTCAATGCGCATTTTTGTTCAATAGCCGGCATGCGGTTTTGGCAATACGCTTTGATTACGATTTCCAAACAGGATAAACTGCAACCCAGCCTTATTTACCTGCATAAAATTAACGATTGAAATGAGTAGTTCGATTTACAAAATCAGTTCGTCTTGGTGCCATTTCCGAGTTGGCTTTTCGGGAAATTCGTGTTAATGAATATCGGTTTTATTGGCCTTGGTGTGATGGGCAATCCTATAGGGTCAAATTTGGTGCGGGATGGCGGTTATAACGTGTCCGTGTTTGATATACATACAGAGCGCGCGGATAACTTGGTTGAAATGGGTGCGCTGCGCGCCAAATCTGTTGCACAGGCAGTTGAGGGTGCGAATGTCATTATGACGTCATTGCCCGGCCCTGATCAGATCGAGGCCGTGGCATTCGATGACGATGGATTGTTCGCCAATATCCAGGCCGGGGCGGTGTGGATCGATTTAAGCACCAGCAATCTTGAATTGTGCAAGCGTATCGCGGCCTGCGCCACCGAACAAAAAGTGGACTATCTGGATGCGCCGGTCTCAGGCGGCGATGAGGGCGCGCGGGCAGGCAATTTGACCATTCTGGTTGGCGGTGAAAAAGCGGTGTTTGAACGCTACTTGCCAGTGCTGCAAGTAATCGGAGAGAGGATTACTTATTTGGGCCCATCGGCAGCCGGGTGTTGTGCAAAAATTGCTCAGGTAGTGCTGTGTTATTTGCATTCTCTGGCGCTGTCCGAAGCATTGATGCTGGGAATAAAGGGCGGTGTCGAAGCGTCAGAAATGTTATCGATCATTCAAAATAGCACGGGCCGAAGTTATGTTGCGCAGCGCTATGGCCCACCGATTCTGCGCGGCGACTATGACCCCTCATTTACCCTCGGTTTGGCGCACAAAGATATGAAACTGGCTCAGGCAATGGCCGATGACCTCGGTCTCAGGTTGCCGATGTGCGATTTAACCACCGAGATCTACGCTCGCGCCCTTGAACAATATGGATTTGATGCCAATCATCTAAAAGCGGTGCGTTTACTTGAAAATGACAACAAAACGTTTCTACGGGAATAGATCATCTATTAAATTGCAAATCCACATCAAATAAACCATCGGCGAGGTAAGTATGAATAAACAAGTTAACCCGGAAGATTTTAACAGTGCCAAGGGTGCGATAGCGGCTAATGCACAAGAGCGGCAAGTGCGTATAGACCTGGCGGCGATGTTCCGGCTGACCCATTTGATGGGTTGGGACGACACTATTTGGAATCACATTACCGCACGGGTGCCCGGTACTGATCACGCCTTTTTGATGCATCGGTTCGGGCTGCTATACGAAGAAATCACCGCATCGAATCTGATTAAAGTGGATGAAAACGGCAACGTGCTGGAAGGTTCCACGGAGGTTAATACCGCCGGGTTTGTGATTCACAGCGCAATTCATTTACACCATCCAAATAACAAATATGTATTTCATGCTCATCCGCCGACGGCGCTGGCAGCGACAGCATTCAAGGGGGGTATCCCGTATTGGGTGCAGGATTCATCCATGCTTTACGGCAAGGTCGGTTATCACGACTGGGAAGGGTTGTCGGTTGATCTCGATGAGCGTTTTCGCATTGCCGAAAACCTTGGTGATAACAAGGTGCTGGTGATGCGCAACCACGGATTTCTCAGCGTCGGTGAAACCGCTGGTGAAGCGTTTATGAACATGTATTACACCATTCGCATGTGCCAGGTGGCGGTGCAGGCACAGAGCGCCGGGCTGGAGTTGGAACCTGCGACTGCTGAGGTGTGGGCTATGTCATCCAGGCAGTATGAAGCCTTTCCTCCGGGCAAATACGAGTGGCCAGCGTTGAAACGGCGATGCGATCGTGCCGATCCCTCGTATAAAAATTAGCCATAATGATTTGACCGGCCGATCTAAACCAGCGTGGATTATGTTGACATGGGCCGCCGTTTAACACAGCGCCATAATTGAGAGGGCCGGTCACGAAAATCACCAAATTTAAAACCACTCTGGTCAAGGTGCCACTGACAAAACCCATTGCCACGGCGAGGCACAATGTGAACAGCGTGGGTTGCGTGTTACTGGAACTCGAAACCGACCAAGGCTTATCTGGCGAGAGTTATGTATTTACCCTGAACGGTGTGCGCTTGAAAGCGTTGCACGAAATGATATTGGGTTTTTCTCATCAGGCAATCGATCGCGACCCTCATTTTGTCGCCGAAATTTGGCAAAATATCTACAACGAAATGAACGCCATCGGGCACCAGGGATTTTCCATAGCCGCGCTTTCTGCTATCGATACCGCCTGTTGGGATGTGATCGGTAAAGCCGCAGGCCAGCCACTGCACAAAGTGTTTGGCGCCTGTCGTGATAAAGTAAAAACTTATGCCAGTGGCGGGTTGTGGTTATCTCAATCTATCGAACAATGCCGCCTGGAAGCCCAGCAGTTTATCGACGCTGGATTTCGCTCAATGAAAATTCGTCTTGGCAGCAAAAGAATGGAAGACGATATAACGCGGGTGCGTGCTATCCGTGAGGTCGCAGGGCCGGATATCGAATTGCTGGTTGATGCCAACCAGGCGTTCACCCCAAAACAGGCAATCAGGCTCGGTCGCCGACTCGAGGAATTTGATCTTGGCTGGTTTGAGGAGCCGGCGCCTTATCAAAATCTGAGAGGACATGCACAAGTGCGGCGAGCGCTGGATATTCCCATTGCCAGCGGGGAGACCGAGTACACGCGTTATGGTATGCGTCGTATTCTTGAGGCCGATGCGGTGGATGTTTTGATGCCCGACTTGCAGCGCATCGGCGGCTTGAGCGAATTTCGTCGCGCTGTGGCATTGGCGGCCTGCCACGATGTGCCTGTTTCAACGCACATGTTCACCGAGCAGAGTATCAGTATTGCGGCATCCGAGCCGAACTGTGTTTCTGTCGAACATATGCCGTGGTTTTGTCCGCTATTCAACGAGCCGATGGAAATAACAGAAGGATATCTATGTGTGCCGGAGCGCCCTGGCATTGGATTTACGTTTGATCAATCCGCCATTACCCATTTCAAACTTTCCTGATCACCATCCGAATACGGGCTAGGCAAAATTCTTCGCCATCAGCGATACCTGGTCTTTCAACATCGCAATCTCTGGCTCAGTGATTCGATGGGCCGATTTAGCGTGCATTGCCAGTAACCGTGGTTGATTCGCCGCCCACGACTTACCCAGTTCATCAGCTACCCTGGCCGCGCTCTTGGGGTCGTTGCATATCAACGCCATATCGCACCCGGCCTGTAGTGCGCGCTTTGTTCGTTCCACAGCATTTCCAGCGACATGGGCGCCCGTCATCGACAGATCATCACTGAATATAAGTCCGCTAAAACCAATTTCCTGGCGAAGTATTTTATTGAGCCAGAATGCCGAGAAGGTCGGCGGATCGATATCTACCTGCGGAAATTGGATATGCGCGGTCATGACGCCGCGCAAGGTTTTTGCCAGTTTTTTGTAGGGCGCTAAATCGCACTCAGCGATTTGACCCAATGATCGATCATCAACCGGTAATGTAAAATGAGAATCCGCGGTAACGCCGCCATGGCCTGGAAAATGTTTTCCGGTGGCCGCCATGCCAGCATCGCTCATGCCGTCGATGAAAGCGCCGGCCAAGGCAGCGATAATCTCAGGCTGTTCATGGAAGCCACGATCACCAATCACCTTGCTGTTCAAATTCGCGCAATCCAGCACCGGCGCAAAACTGAAATCCACCCCAACTTGCACCAACTCCGTTGCCATCAAGCAGCCGGCGGCGTGGCAAAGATGGCGGGCTGATTTCGGGTCTTGCTGATAGGCCTGGCCGAATCGATAAGCCGCCGGCAGGGCAAAAAATTCATGCTTGAATCTTTGCACCCGACCGCCTTCCTGGTCGACGGCGATCAGCAGCGACGGGCTTCGAATAGATTTTATTTCATCGATGAGATGCGTGACCTGCTCACGGGATTCATAGTTGCGCGCGAATAAAATCACCCCGCCGATTGCCGGTTGGGATAAAAACGCGGTTTCATCGGCGCTAAGTTGCGCGCCGCTGACATCCACCATCAGCGGGCCCAAAGGCAGATTAGACATGAGGCAGATTAGGCATGGATGGTTACGTTTGTGCCCACTGATACGGTATCGTATAGCGCCAGCAAATCCTGATTTCTCATTCTGATACACCCGGCTGAGCCGGGCTTTCCTAACGCTACGTCGTCCGGCGTGCCGTGAATATAAATATATCGACGCATGGTATCGACGTTCCCAAGCCGGTTGAATCCCGGCTGGCAACCGCTTAACCATAGAATCCGGGTCAATATCCAATCCCGATTGGGGTGCAGTTCGCGCATACCCGGTTGGTAAATTTCACCGGATGGTCTTCGGCCAATGAATATGGTATTGATCGGTTGGTCGCCGCCAATTTTTGCGCGGATGACATGTTCTCCCTGAGGGGTGCAGCCACTGCCATCGACCTCTCCAGGCCCATTGATTGCGGTGGAAACCGGATAGTTTGTTTTGCGACCGCCGCCTATGCCATCGCCGTTGAGGAGGTGAAGCGTTTGGTTGGCGATATCGATTCGCAGGCGGATACCCGGATGCATTATCGTGACCTCGGGCGCTTTGCAAGCCGCCGGGCAAGTAATTGGTCGAGCAACTTGTGGCAGGCATCTTCAATCAAATCCAGGGTCAGATCAAATCCATTTTCTCCGCCGTAATAGGGGTCGGGCACTTCAAGGTTATCTGGAGAGTCTGCGTATTCCAACAGTAGCCGAACCTTTGGTTGATGTGACTCATCCGCTAATTCCAATAGTCGCAATCGGTTGTCATTATCCATCGCAATCAGGCTATCGTAATACCGCGTATCGGCAACGCAAACCTGCCGCGCCCTAAGGGCCGAAAGGTCGATATCCCGCTCACTGGCAGCCTGCTGTGCACGTTTGTCCGCTGGACAACCGATGTGCCAGCCGCCGGTCCCGGCGGAATCAATTTCAAACTGATTTTCTGCCCCACGCTGTTTGACCAGCTTTCTGAAAACCCCTTCCGCTGTGGGTGATCGGCATATATTTCCCATACATACAAACAATATTCGATGCGTGTCCATGCCTATCCCCGAGTCAGTTTTATGACTGAAGGCTCGGTATGGAGCTGACGCATGATATCGGCGAGATGTTTGCGGTCGGTGACTTCAATGATGAATAACATCTTGGCGGTATGCCTGAGTTCCTGTTCAACCGTGAGGCGATTGATATTGGAATTGTGCTCGGCAATGATGTTGCTGATAGTGGCAAGAACGCCCGGCTCGTTTTGCGCCTCAACATCGATAACAACCTGGAATTTTCCTTTTGTGGTTTCCGACCAACTAAGGTGAAAGTAGTTATCCGGTTGACGCATGATAACCTTGCAATTTTTGCAGTTGGATTGATGGACTACCAAACCTCTGCCGCTGGTGGTCGTGCCGATTATGTTGTCCCCGGGAATGGGATGGCAGCAACTGGCGTAAGTAATTAGCAAGCGCTCGGTGCCTTCAATGGTCAGAGTAGACTGTTTTTGGTCGTTTGGCACGGGCCGATTCCGATGTTGCGCTTCGGATTCGGCGATCAACTGTTTAGCGACTAGAGTGGGTAATCGCTTGCCGAATCCAATGTCGATCAATAAGCGTTCCCAGCCGTCCAGCTCAAGATGTTTAAGCAGGTTGACCTTGTCCGCGCTCGGGATACGCACTCTGCGATATCCCTGGTCGCTCAATGCGCCACGCAACAGTTTTCTTCCAAGACGCAAGGATTCCCGGTCTTTTTGCCGGCTGAGGTAATGCCGGATCGATGCACGCGCTTTCGATGTAACCGCGTAGTCGAGCCATTGTGGTATAGGCCGGGCTTTTCGAGAAGTTTTTACTTCGACATAATCGCCATTTGATAATTTTTCATGCAAGGGTACGGCGGTCTGGTTGATTAGCGCCCCGATACAATGGTCACCCACGCCAGAATGTACCGAATAAGCGAAATCCAGCGCAGTGGCGCCGCGCGGCAATCTTTTTATGTCGCCTTTTGGGGTGAATACATAGACTTCGTCAGGAAACAGGTCGGCTTTCAGGTGTTCAAGATAATAGCCCGAATCACTGGACATGTGTTGGGATTCCAAAAAACTATTCAGCCATTGTTGGGCCAGTTGCTGAGGCGCGTGTTCACCCGTGGTTTCGGTTTTGTAAAACCAGTGGGAGGCCACCCCTTTTTCCGCAGTGCGGTGCATCGATTGGCTGCGTATTTGAATCTCGACAGGTTGGCCAAAGGGCCCAACCACAACGGTGTGCAACGATTGATAGCCGTTAATTTTTGGGATGGCGATATAGTCCTTAAAACTTTCCGGTCGGGGTTTATATAGCTGATGAATAACGCCGAGGGCTTGATAGCAATCCGGGCGTTTTTCCGTGATGATCCTGATGGCGTTAATATCTTTTACTTCTTTGAGCGAGAGCTTCTTTTGTTGCATCTTACGATAGATGTTAAAAATATTTTTTTCCCGCCCATACACCTCCGTTTTTAAGCCATTTTGCGCCAGTTTATCCTGAATGTTTTTACACGCCTCATTAACCACGGGTTTGCGGCCGCGTTTTGAAGCCTTGACCTTTTTCGCGATCGCGCTGTAACGTTTCGGGTATAAATTAAGCAGGCTCAAATCTTCGAGTTTTTGACTCAGTTCACGCATCCCCAATCGGTTGGCTATGGGCGCATATATTTCCAGGGTCTGCCTGGCGATTCGGCGCTTGCGAACATCGTCCAATGAATCCAGTGTATGCATATTGTGCAAACGATCAGCGAGCTTGATGATAATTACCCGGATGTCCTGAGCCATAGCCATAAACATTTTACGAAACGACTCGGCTTCGGCATGTTCCTGGAATTCCAACTGACTGACCTTGCTGACGCCATCAACCAAAACCGCGACATCATCACCGAAGCTTTCGCCGATCTGATCCAGCGTAATGCCGGTATCTTCCACAACATCGTGCAGAATCGCGGCGATGATGGTACGACTGTCCATGCACATTTCACCGAGCATCTGCGCCACGGCGATGGGGTGGTAAATATAGTCTTCGCCGCTGATGCGTTTTTGCCCCTTATGGGCATCCGCGCCATATAACGTAGCCTTGTAGATGTCGGCGACTGCGGCCTCGTCCAGATAGCTTTCCAGAACCCCGCTCAGCTCGCTGAACAGGTTTTCATGATCTGGAGCTGCCTTTCCCAGCGCTTCCAGTAGTTCACTCAGGTTTTTCTTCCACCTCTTTGCCAGGGCGATCTTGCTCACTTTCAGTGTCCTCCAGCATGGCCTGTCTGATCGCTTCCTCTACCTCATCATCGTTCATTTCGATCATTTCATCGTGGTCACCAAAGTTAAGACCGGGCAGAGTGACTTCTTGGTCGAGAATGGAAGGGCCGATTAACCCCTCGGCTATTTCGCGCAGGGCAATCACGGTGGGCTTATCCTTTTCGACTTCGACAAGGGGCTCTGCCCCCAAGGTAAGTTGCCGCGCCCGTTTAGCTGCAACCAAAACCAATTCAAATCGATTGTCCACGTGCTGCAAACAATCGGTAACTGTTATACGTGCCATTTGTTTAATCTACCCTTAATATAAAATGTGAATGTTCGTTTATTCGGCTGTTTCAATAGCGGATTTAAGGCCATTCACGATAGATTCAAGTTCAGCCAAAGCGCTGTCAAAATGATCATTGATGATAATAGCGTCAAATTCGTCTTTATGGCTCATTTCATTATTCGCTTCCTTCATCCGCCGGGCGATGACTTGGTCGCTATCTTGCTTGCGCCGTTGCAAGCGTTGTTCAAGCACTTCCGTTGACGGCGGTATCACAAAAACCGAGATGGCAGCCGGATACTTTTTTCGAACATTTTTAGCCCCTTGCCAGTCAATGTCCAGAATAGCATGCTTGCCATTTAAAATCAGTTTTTCTATGGACTCAATGGAGGTCCCGTAGTAGTTATCGAAAACCGTCGCGTACTCAATAAATTGACCCTCAGCAATCATTGTCTTGAACGTTGGTTTGTCAACGAAATAGTAGTGCACTCCATTTTCTTCCCCCGGGCGTTGCCCACGAGTGGTATGGGAGACGGTAATTGAAACATCATCTCGCGACCCAGCCAAGGCCCGGGCCAAGCTGGTTTTGCCGCCGCCGGAGGGCGCGGAAAGAATCAATATTCCTGATGATGACATGGTCTGTTTACGGTCGTAGCTGTCATTGTCAGCGCAGTCTTTACTCAAGATTCTGCACTTGTTCGCGCATCTGATCTATCAAGACCTTTAACTCGATTGCGGCATTGGTCACTTGCTGATCCACCGACTTCGCTCCCAGGGTGTTGGCTTCACGATTTAGTTCCTGCATCAAAAAGTCTAAATTACGCCCGGCTGGTTTGCCCGCTTGCAAATGGTGTTCGACCTCGGTCAAATGCATCTGCAATCGGTCCAACTCTTCACTGACATCGGTTTTAGTGAGCAAAATCGTGATTTCCTGGGCCATGCGCCCCTGATCGATTACTTGATCGATATTTTGATCCATATGATGCGTAAACGCTTCAATGCGCCGCTGCCACTTGTCCTGAATTTTTTGTTGAATCTGGTCAATATTGCCCATTAATTGTGCGACTATTTTTCTACATTGAACGACGCGTTTCTCAATCATGTTCGCCAAACGCCCTCCTTCCCGTCGGCGATTTTCAACCAATTGAGAAATGCAATTTTGCAGCGCAGTCAGGGTATGCTTATTCAGGCGTTGTCTATCGATCTGATTTTCTGAAATTACCCCCGGCCAACGCAGAATATCGGTGGTTTTTGCTGGCTGAAGATTGGAGTTGGCTCGCTCAATTTGCTCCAGCAGGTTCACCAATGCTTTAACGGACTGAAAATCTATGGTGGTTTGGGGGCTCAGGGCGTTGGATTGTTCAATCTTAAAATGAGCATCAATCCTGCCGCGTTTTAATCCTTCCGTAATCTGTTTCCGGCATGACGTGTCCAGGGCGCGCAACTGCTCCGGCAACTTTAGAATGATATCCAAATAACGATGATTAACACTTCGGATTTCCCAGATCAACTGGTTTCCTTCCAGTTCCGTTTCAAGCCTGGCGAATGCGGTCATACTTGTGGTCATCAGCGATATTCCGGAGATCTTGAGGTGACAAATAACGGGCAATAACCCCTCAACCGCTTGGATTCTGCGATAAATTTGGGTGTATCGATTGTATTCAGTTGAGATTGCCGCTGCAATTGTTATTCGGGGAAAACGGTCTTAACTTGCTGGGAAAGGTGCTGGAAAAGGTTGAAAAATTCCCATTTTACCGAATACTTGAGCATAACAGTTATTTCATGTCAGTTTGTTCCAGATCAATCTGCGGATCCACAAAAGTCAAGGAACAATAATCGAATCCATGCTCAATGGTAGGCTTGATTATTTTGAAAAAGGGTGAAACATCAAAGTCCCGCGGCGTGAACAAACTGTGGTGGCGAATATGGTAAATTTCCTTGACGCTGTAATGATAAGAGGAAACTTCTGTTCTCTTTTCGATCAGCGGCAGAATGGGATAGTGGATGGAGTGAAAGGATTCGGCGATTAAACTTGAGCATATTGCTCTTGATGGGTCGCCACTGCCGAGGGCGATCATCTGTCGCCGGAATCTTACCGGGACTGGCGGGGTAGCGTAAAGATACCGTAACAGATCAAAAATATGCTTAAGGTCATATTGCAAACCCAAACTCCTTACCATAAATTGCACGGCTTTTTCGCGGTCGTCGTCTGATAATCCGACCGGGCGGCAAATACGGATATTGAAATTTCGGTACTTTGACAATGGAGACGCGATGACCCCTTCATCTAACAACGCCTCGATCAATGGCGACGCTTCCCCTGATTCGGTGAATCCATTGGTTGCAGACCCGGCATAGAAGGCGGCGTGCGACCAGGTGGATTGTGTCAGGTATTTTATGGGGGTGCTGATTCTGGTGTTGCCGTCCACAAGCAGGATATCTCCGGGCTGCATGACTTTTTCCAGCAACGGAATTTCATAAGTGGAAAAAGGCAGGTAGTTTGGAATGGGCTGGCTCAAATAGTGCGCCAGCCATTTTCCGAGCTTGAATCTCAACGAGCTGGACAGGGTCAATGCCACAACTGCCGCCACGATAACGATAATGACCGCCACAATGAGAGCGACCAATATTTTGACAACCAGAAAAGCCATGACCTGAAAATGATGGGTTATTGGGTGGCTGAGGCGATTCGGTTTAACCGGCGAATACCCGGCAACAGTATCGGTAAGTTAGTTGGCATGACAATCAATTATGCTGCGGTGTTATAGGGCGAATGCGCGCTTACCGCGTCGATATAGCGTTGCACCCCGGATTGTTCACGTTCAACAAATTGCGCTATCGCCTGGTTAAACGGGCTTTGCGCCATCCAATGCAATGACTGCGTCCGCGTGGGCGCAAATCCCCGGGCAATTTTGTGTTCCCCTTGTGCGCCAGGATCAAAACGCTGTAAGCCTTTTTCAATACAAAGCTCGATACCCTGATAATAGCAGACCTCAAAGTGCAGGCTGTCTATATAATGCTCAGATCCCCAATGCCGTCCATAAAGGGTGGTGTCGTCGCAGTACATCAGCGCCGCGGCCAGGCAATTTTGATTCCGCCGATGTTGATCACGCGATGCCAGCACCAGTTGAATTTGATTGGGCATGGATTGGGCAATATCCATAAAAAAGGCCTGATTGAAAGCTGGCATGCCGTATTTTCGATCATACATTTTTTGATACAAAGCGGTAAAATCATACCAGTCGTCCGCGCTGGCCATATGTCCATCCAGTCTGCGAATTTTTACCCCGGCTTCGGCAACCTTGCGCCGTTCCTGTTTAATGTTTTTGCGTTTTTTGGATTTTAGCCTGCCTAAAAAATCCTCGAAGCAAGTGTAGCCTTGGTTGTGCCAGTGAAACTGGCAGTCGTTTCTTGAAATCGCATGCTGCTGATTTAAAATTGCGAAGTCTTTGGTCGCAGGGAAAAGACTGTGCAGTCCGCTATAGTTGCCTTCATTTACCAACGCATTGGCTGCCGCCACCAACAAACGCGCCGTTTCCTTGTCATTTTCACTGTTTAACAATATCCGTTGACCGCTGGCAGGCGTAAACGGAATGGCATTGACCAGTTTCGGGTAGTATTCGACGCCATAGCGTTGATAGGCATCTGCCCAGGCATGATCAAAAACGAATTCCCCCCATGAATTGTGTTTTTCATAGAGCGGCATGGCGCCCATTATTTGATTATTTTTCGAATAGACCAGGTGCCGGGGAATCCACCCCACATGCGCCCCGACACAACTAAATTTTTCCAACGCGCAAAGAAAAGCATGTTGCAGAAACGGGTAGTTTCCGCCGATCAACGCATTCCACTCGGCAACAGGGATGGCGTCCATGCTCGAATGGACCTCAATATTCACGGGGTTTGGGTCGGCGCGCATACAAAGGATATTATACTCGGCCCGGATAGTGCATAAAGCCGAAACGATTCTTATATGACAGCGGTCTGCCCGCTGTGCGCCAATGAGATCACAGACGGGCGAGACTAAATTGGAGTATCATATTGCCAGACACAATGCAACAAGCTCATGCAACAGGTCCGAATGATCACGAGACTACGAACAATAATAGAAAATCAAGGTATATGAAACCATTAAACCGGCCTGGCTTGTTCAAGATTGCCGCATTACTGGCCATGCTTGCGGTTGCCGCCGGCTGCGCCACCAATCCGGTGTCCGGAAGATCAGATTTCGTGTTGATGTCAGAACAACGGGAGATTGCCTTAGGGGCTCAAAATCACCAGCAAATACTGAAGCAGTACAAGGTATATGAACATCCACAATTGCAACAATACGTCAATGAAGTGGGGCAAAAATTGGCGCAACAAAGCCATCGCAACCATCTGGAATTCCGCTTTACCTTGCTGGACTCTCCTGAAGTCAATGCCTTTGCCCTGCCTGGGGGTTATATTTATATCACTCGGGGCATCATGGCATACATGAATAACGAAGAACAATTGGCCGGGGTGCTCGGCCACGAAATTGGTCACGTGACCGCGCGTCATGGTGTGCGCCAACAGAGCGCCCAAGTTGCAGCAGGGATTATCGGGTTAATCGCAACCATTGCTAGCGGAGACAAACAAGTGGCAGAAGCCTCTAATCAGCTTGGCGATGTGCTGATTAGCGGGTACGGACGTAATCACGAACTGGAAGCAGACCGATTAGGCGCAGAGTATTTAGCTCGCACCGACTACGATCCCGAAAAAATGTTGGGGGTGGTGGGCATTCTTAAAAATCAGGAAGAGTTCGAATTGCAACGCGCCCGGGAAGAAGGCCGAGAGCCTAGGGTTTACCACGGCGTGTTCTCAACCCATCCGCGAAATGATCGGCGTTTACAGGAGGTGATTCGTGCGGCTGATAAGTTTAAAAATCCCGATGCCAGAGCAACCGATCCGGAAAATTTCCTGCGCTTGATGAATGAGGTTGCTTTTGGCGAAAGTGAAGAGCAGGGAATCATACGAGAAAACAAGTTTTACCACAAAGCCATGGATTTTGTGGTTGCCTTTCCGCAAGACTGGCGTATTGAAAACCAACCCAATCAACTGGTGGCGATTAGAGCGGATGGTGCTGCGGCAATGATTGTGAATACCGCTCAGTTAGAGGGTGGCGAATCCACTGCACAATTTCTCAACCGAAAATTCAGCAATTTACAAAAAGGTCAATCTGTTGACGGCGGTGGATACACTGGCATCGCTACGGGTAAACACCCCCTCGGCGATGGCCCTTATCGTGTTGTTACTGTGCCGCACCAAGGATATGTTTTTGTCGTTGCCGGGTTCGCCAAATCCCAACGCCCTGACCAACTGTTCGTTGATACTGCAACATCCATACGAAAACTGAAAAATAGTGAACACACGCTTGCTCAGGCGCAAAAAATTAGATTGCTCCGGGCAAAATCGGGGGACACCTTTGCCCTGCTCGCCAAGCAAACCGATTTGGGCAGGTTTGCCGAAGAAAGGTTAAGGCTGCTGAACGGGTTGTATCCCGACGGCGAACCAGCCAACGGGCAATTGATAAAAATAATTCAATAGCGAAATTCGGCTGATATTTTTTGTCCGGGTGAACAGTTTGAAAACCATGGTCTGTGCCCCAATACCGAGTGCCCTTGCAGACGCCGTAGAAAATTACTGGCTTCGGTTTGTCGACGCAATTGTCACATTGTCTGAGGTTGGACAATCATCTGATTTACTTGAGTTGTGTTCGTCTCGCCCCGAACTTGGCGCGGTGTGGGCGGCAAGCGACTTTGTGGCCAAGACCTGTATCGGCGCACCGCTGCTTTTATACGACCTTATTAACAGCGGTGACCTGGACCGGCTCTATGCGCCCGGCGAATTGACTTGCAGAATCAAAGAGGCCCTTGGCGGCTGCGAAGACGAAGCTGCCTTGCATACTCAGTTAAGGCAAATCCGACAAAGAGAAATGGTGCGAATGGCTTGGCGCGATCTTTGTGGCGTGGCCGATCTTGAAGAAACCATGCAGTGTGTTTCGGAACTTGCGGAGAGCTGCATCGGCCAGGCATTGCTCCACCACAACAATTGGTTGTCCCGGCGTTATGGTCAACCGCGGAATAAAAATGGCGATATGGCTAATTTGATCGTTCTGGGATTAGGAAAGTTGGGGGGTCGCGAGCTTAATTATTCATCCGATGTCGATTTGATTTTTGCCTACGATAGCCCCGGCCAAACTGCCCCTGTTGACAACCGCCATGACAAAACCACTGGTATAGACAAGCCGGGTATAGACAACCAGGAATTCTTTATCAAGTTGGGCAGAAAAATCGTATCGGCACTGGATACTGTGACCCAGTATGGATTTGTCTTTCGCACCGACATGCGGCTGCGTCCGAACGGAGACAGCGGCCCATTGGTGTTATCGTTTCCGGCAATGGAACACTATTACCAAACCCACGGTAGAAATTGGGAACGCTATGCATTGATAAAGGCCCGGGTGGTGGCGGGCGATAAAGACTCGGGCGCCGAATTGTTGGCTTTGTTAAAACCGTTTATCTACCGAAAATACCTGGACTTTGGCGCCTTTGACGCCATCCGTGAAATGAAAAGCATGATCGAACGGGCGTTAAAGCATACCGGGGTGAATCAAAATATCAAACTGGGCTGGGGCGGGATTCGAGAAATAGAGTTTCTCGTGCAAAGCCACCAGCTCATTCGCGGTGGCCGGGAAAAGAATTTACAAACCCAATCATTATATCAAGCACTATCCAGCTTGGTAGAACTAGGCGTTATTGATGACGGGGTGCTGCAACAATTATTAAACGGCTATCGGTTTTTACGCAATACCGAACACCGATTGCAAATGGTGGCGGATCGCCAAACCCAACAACTGCCCCAATCGGAAATTGAGCAGCAGCGACTGGCCTGGAGCATGGGATGTGAAAACTGGTCTGCATATGTTGAAAAACTGTATCAACATCGAACCTATATTCATAGTCAATTTAAAATGATATTGGGTGCAGATGCCCAACAAACCAACCCACCCGATGCAACAATGGTTCAGCTAGCCGATGTGTGGGCACAGACATTGCAACAACAAGAAGCGGTGAAATTGTTACGCACCGCAGGATTCGCTCAGGCCTCGTCCACCATACAGCTATTGCGAGGGTTTCGGGAAGGACGGCTCTATCAGGCATTTTCCGGCATTGAGAGGGACCGAATTGATCGATTGATGCCGCTCGCGCTACAGCAAGCCGCGCAACACGCCGCGGCAGAGCGTGCGATGGCGGCATTTGTTTCGGTTGTTGAAGCCATCGGTCGGCGCTCGGTTTATCTCAGTTTGCTGATTGAAAACCCCATCGCTCTGAAACAACTGCTTCATCTGTGTGCCGCCAGTCCCTGGATTTCTTCGCATATTGGCAAACACCCGGTAATACTGGACGAGTTGCTCAGTCCATTAGCGGGGTCATTAGCGGAGCCATTAGAGCGTCCATTGGTAGATATCCGTAACCGCAGCGATCAAGCGTTATACGCCGAACTGAATCACCGTTTGGCGCAAGTAGATTTGAATGATCAGGAAAGACGGGTGGATACACTGCGGGAATATCAGCAGGCCCGGATATTACGTATTGCCGCAGCCGATGTTTCGAGGGTGCTTCAGGTGGACGATGTTCATCACGCGCTCACGCAACTCGCCGAAGTGTTGCTGCAAACTGTGTTCCGTGATGCGGTGAAGTTCGTGGAGAAAAAATTCGGCGTGAAGAAATTCGTGACGCCCGACAGTGTCGGCGGCATTGCCTATGGCAAATTAGCCAGTGGTGAACTCGGTTACAATTCTGATTTAGACGTAGTGGTATGTTATGAAAAAGCTGACGGAGGCCCATCCACCGACCACAGTGAAGCCGAGCATTTTTATAGTCGGGTGGGCCGACGGTTCATCCATTTGCTGACCACACGCACCCAGGCGGGAATCTTATATCAACTCGACATGCGACTGCGGCCCAGTGGGCGCAGCGGTATATTGGTAACTTCTCTTTCGGGATTTTTCGATTACCAGTTTAATAATGCCTGGACTTGGGAGCATCAGGCTCTGGTCAGATCACGGGTGATGGTAGGAAATGCTGAGTTTCAAAGAAAATTTGAAGTGGCCAGAAAAGCAATACTGTGCTTGAAACGTGAAAGCCGGCAATTGACGGATGACGTGATCAGCATGCGCCGAAAGATGATTGACGTGAATTGTCGGTCAACTGACCGGGTCTATGATATTAAGCTTGATGAAGGCGGTATTGTCGATATCGAGTTCTTGATCCAGTATTGGATTTTGCGCCATGCCAATGAGCATGTAGCGTTGACGATTCCACGCACCACTGCCGATTGCATAGATGCTTTAATCGAGCATTCAATAATCGATGCAAATACTGGCAGGCAACTGTTAAATTGTTATGCAACCTACCTTCGCCATTCTCTTGATTTAAAGCTAATGGAGCGACCCGTATTGGTCGAACAAGGCGCGTTATTGGCTGAACGGGGTGCGATTAAAGCAATCTGGAACAAGACTTTTGGTTGACAATGGATCGAATGTGATTTATTTAGTATTTTTAACAGCCCGGTCGATGGCCGCTTCTATGGGACGGGCAAAATCTATTACACCCAAGAACAATTTGACCAAATATAATCAGGTTACGTAAAATCAGGCCAGGCAAAATCAGGCAATCGTTAAATTTGTGGAGATAATCAAAATGTCGTTCAGTGATCGTGATGGCGTGATATGGATGGATGGAAAAATGCTGCCGTGGCGCGAAGCCAAGGTCCACGTCCTGACCCACACCCTGCATTATGGTATGGGGGTATTCGAAGGCGTGCGCGCCTATAAAGCGGAAAAAGGCGCCGCTATTTTTCGATTGGCCGAACATACCCAGCGATTGTTTCGTTCGGCGCATATTCTGGGCATGAAAATCCCATTCGATGCCGATACGGTTTCCCAGGCTCAGATCGACTCGATTAAACAAAATAATCTGGAATCAGGATATTTACGGCCGATGGCGTTCTACGGCTCCGAAGGCATGGGCCTGCGCGCCGACAATTTGAAAGTGCATCTCATCATTGCCGCGTGGCATTGGGGTTCCTATTTAGGTGACGATAATCTTGCAAATGGCATCCGCGTGCGGGTATCTTCTTATGCCCGGCACCATGTGAACGCCAGTATGTGCCGGGCTAAAGCGAATGGTCATTACATTAACTCCATGTTAGCGTTGCGGGAGGCCATTGAAACCGGCTACGACGAAGCTCTGTTGCTCGATACCAATGGTTTCGTCATGGAAGGCAGCGGCGAGAATATTTTTATCATTCGCGACAATGTTGTGTACACCCCAGACCTGACCTCGGCGCTGGATGGCATCACCCGTAAGACCGTCGCTAAAATTATTGCTGATGAAGGTCTGGAGTTGGTTGAAAAACGCATCACCCGGGATGAAGTTTATATTTGTGATGAAGCCTTCTTTACCGGCACTGCCGCTGAGGTAACGCCAATCCGGGAATTGGATAATCGTCAAATTGGCAATGGCGGCCGCGGCCCAATAACGGAAAAAATTCAAAGCCGTTTCTTTGATGCGGTGCATGGCCGCATACCGGAATACGAAGATTGGCTGACCTATGTCTGATAATAAAAAGTCGAACATGCCCGAAGATTTTTCGAGCGCTCAGGATCCAGTCACTCTGGATCCTGACACGCCGAATGTCAATCAGCGGGTTGAAGTCAGCGCGGATGATCTACCGCTGCACTGTCCCATGCCCGGCAAACGCCTGTGGGATTCCCATCCTAAAGTTTATCTCCCTATCGAGGACAGCGGGCAAGAACTTTGTCCCTATTGCGGCACCCGTTATGTTCTCATCGGCGCCGTGCCATCGTCGCATTGAGCCCGATATTGAGCTCGACATTGAGCCTGATGAGATGGGTGCTTGATTGAAAATAAAAGAAAACCAGCGGTCAGCGTGGTCATGGCAGCCTACAATATCGAACCGTATATTGGCGTTACCATGGAAAGCATCCTTAACCAAACCATGGGCGATCTGAAACTCATCGTAGTCGATGATGGCTCCACCGATGGCACCGCCGCGCGCAATGTGGCAATAGCCCACGCCCAAAGCGACTTCGTCGTCATCATAGACGGCAACGACATAACGCATCTGCAACGGCTGGAAAAACAGTTCTCTTTTCTCATCCAAAATCCGCAATACGCCGCGGCCTCGTGCCGGTGCGAGTTGATTGACGGGGCAGGAGAACGGATGAAAATACAAAGCGCAAGGAAGCCCTCGCAGGAAGCCGGGCGGCGGCTGGAAGAACTGCGACGAGGGCAAATACTGGTCAACCAGACCGCGATGATTCGGATTTTATCGCTTGGATGGTCGAACGAAATCTATCGCCCGCGGTTTCGGATGCAAGATTTTTCCGCACCCACCCCCTCGGTAATTTCGGGCGCATTTTGCGTATTTCTGTATAAGCGCCGCAAAGACCGGCGCCGTTTTTTGCGCGACTGGAACAACAAGCTGGAGCAGTTGAAGCGATTTGCCGGGGTTTTCGGCGGACCGTGACATCCCATTTTGTGAGTGCTCGATAAGTGTGAATGGTTGCCATGAACATCACATCATGAACAGCAAGCCATGAACAACATTCTGGTGGTAGGCCCGGCCTGGGTCGGCGACATGGTAATGGCGCAAAGTCTGTTCAAGGCACTTAAGCGCGCGCAGGCCGATGCTCAGGTCGATGCTCAGGCCGATGCTCAGGCCGATAACGAGATCAGCGTGCTGGCGCCGCCGTGGAGTATCCCGATACTGGCGCGTATGCCGGAAGTCGCTCATACGATTCGCATGACCGTCGGCCACGGCGCGCTCGGGCTGGGCGCGCGACATAAGATAGGACGCCAACTGCGACGCTCGAATTTCGACCATGCCATCGTCGTGCCGAATTCGTTCAAGTCGGCGCTGGTGCCGTGGTTCGCCAAAATTCCGCGTCGCACCGGTTATCTCGGCGAGCAGCGCTGGGGTTTGCTGAATGACATTCGTATCCTCGACCGGCGGGTGATGCCGCTGAATGTGCAGCGCTTTGTCGCCTTGGGCTTGCCAAAATCATCGACCGCCAACGCCGTCGAAACCCTGCAATCTACGGACCTTCCCAAGCCGGCGCTGGCGGTGAATCGGGAGTTGGTTGGCGAGACCGCGGCGCGTTTCAAACTGCAGACCGACGCGCCGGTGCTGGCGCTTTGTCCGGGCGCCGAGTATGGGCCGGCCAAGCAATGGCCGGCGGCGCATTTCGCCGAAGTCGCCAACGCGCAACTCGCACAGGGTTGGCGGGTGTGGCTGTTCGGCTCGGACAATGATCGGCAAATCGCCGCGCGCATCAACCAACTTTGCCAACGGCGCTGCGCCGATCTTGCCGGCCGCACCTCGCTGGGCGAAGCGATTGATTTGATGTCGCTGGCGAAGTATGCGGTCACCAATGATTCCGGATTGATGCACATCGCCGCCGCCGTTGGCTGCCATGTGATTGCTATCTACGGCTCGTCCAGCGACGCCTTCACCCCGCCGCTGACCGAGCACTGCGACTGCCTCACCCTGCGCCTCGAATGCAGTCCTTGCTTCCAGCGCGAGTGCCCGCTCGACCATCTGAATTGTTTGAATCAATTGATGCCAAAAAAGGTTTTAGACATCATCAAAAAAATGGGCAATAAAATTGGCGATGGATTAGGGTGAGCGATGCCAAAGCGTTGCCTGAAAATATTTTCTGAAAATATTATCTGATTAGACTAACCGGCCCGATCTCTCTTTGGCAACGTAGATAACCTGTTGAAATTGCTGGAAAGGAAAAATAATTTTGACGAACCCTATATGCTGGGTTTAATATCGGAGTTTCCCCACTACATATAGTTTTTATACTAGAATATAAAATATAGTGCCAATCAGTGGGTTGGCGGAACGAGCCAGAAAAATTCTGGTTTTGCAAACGGAGATGAACATTACAGGGATAACAGTTATTGATAGAAATTGATGACGTTACGGCCTTAAAAGGCCGCTGAGTGAAGATAAGTTTAATCATGAAAATGGCTAATCTGGCCAATAATAAAAGTGCCATCGGCAGCATCATCAAGCGCGTCTCTGTGGACGATATTCCACTTCAGCCAGCGTCCCTCGATATCTGGGATAAAAAATATCGACTGAAGAGCATAACGGGCGACCCTTTGGATCAGGATATCGATGCGACCTACGACCGCGTTGCCAAATCCTTGGCTGAAGTCGAAGTCACCAAGCCGAAACAACAGGAGTGGCACGACAAATTTTTATGGGCGTTAAAAAATGGCGCCATTCCCGCCGGGCGAATTACCTCCAACGCCGGCGCGTTGGCGCATAAACCGGCAACAAGCACCATTAACTGCACCGTCTCAGGCACCATTCCAGATTCCATGGACGGCGTTTTAAGGTCAGTCCACGAAGCCGGGATGACGTTGAAGGCCGGTTGTGGCATCGGCTATGAATTCTCCACTTTGCGCCCCAAGGGTGCCTTCGTCAGCGGCGCAGGAGCTTATACCTCCGGCCCGCTGTCTTTCATGGATATTTTTGACTCGATGTGCTTTACCGTGTCTTCCGCTGGCGGGCGACGCGGCGCGCAAATGGGCGCTTTTGACATTTCCCACCCGGACATTCTCGAGTTCGTCCGCGCCAAACGTGAAAACGGTCGCCTGCGACAATTTAATCTGTCCTGTTTGATTACCGATGAATTTATGCAAGCGGTAAATGATGATGCCGAATGGAAACTGTATTTCCCCGCCACCCAACAGGAAACAAAGAGCGGCGAAGACGAAATCATTATGCGGCCCTGGCCACAGTCGTCGGATTACACAACCAATGAGCTCGGCCAGGTGGCCTGTCGGGTGTACAACACCATTCCAGCCAAGCAGCTATGGAACCTGATCATGAATTTCACCTACGATTATGCCGAACCCGGTTTCATCTTGGTCGATCGAATCAATGAAATGAATAATAACTGGTTTTGCGAAAATATCCGCGCAACCAATCCCTGTGGCGAACAACCGCTGCCGCCCTATGGCGCATGTCTGCTCGGCTCGGTCAACTTAACCCGATTCGTGGACGACCCATTTACCGATGCCGCCAAATTTGATTGGGACAAGTATTGTGAAGTGGTCGCTATCTTTTGCCGCATGCT
This sequence comes from Candidatus Spongiihabitans sp., assembly GCF_965237845.1. Lineage (GTDB taxonomy): Bacteria > Pseudomonadota > Gammaproteobacteria > Arenicellales > Poriferihabitantaceae > Spongiihabitans. Next base: position 303,613 of record NZ_OZ250154.1, read on the forward strand.
GGATAACGTAGTGGAAGTTAACGGCTTGCCGCTTGAAAAACAAAGCGAAGAAATTTTGTCCAAACGCCGACATGGCATGGGCTTTCTCGGACTCGGCTCAACGTTGACCATGTTAAAAATGAAATACGGTGATGAGTCCTCGCTGAAGTTCACCGAACGCGTCGCCGAAAAAATGGCCACTGTAGGGTGGGAAATCGGTGTCCAACTGGCCGAAGAAAAGGGCGTTGCCCCGATACTGGATCTGGAATACCCGGTAACCAACGAAATGCTGGCGATGCGACCGGAAATGAAAAAACACGGGTATCGTCCCGGCGACACCGTCAAAGGGTCGGTATTAATGGGCAAATACAGTCGTTATATGCAGCAATTCCCGCAACAATTACAAAACCAAATCGCAGTTAAAGGCTGTCGTTATACGCACCATACTTCTATCGCACCGACCGGCACCATCAGCCTGTCTCTGGGAAATAATGTCAGCAACGGCATCGAGCCGACATTTGCCCATAGCTACAGCCGCAACGTCATCCGCGAAGGAAAGAAATCCAAGGAGAAAGTCGATGTGTTGTCATATGAATTATTGGCCTATCGCCATCTGGTGAATCCACAGGCCGCGGCGTCTGTCGAAGACAAGGCAAACGCTCTGCCGGATTATTTCGTTACCGCCGATGACATCACCCCGAAACAACATGTCGATGTGCAGGCTGCGGCACAAAAATGGATCGATTCGTCGATATCGAAAACCGCCAACGTGCCAACAGACTTTGCTTTCGAAGATTTCCAGGGCATCTATCAATACGCATGGGAAAAAGGGTTGAAGGGGTGTACTACATTTCGATTCAACCCCGAAGCGTTCCAGGGTGTTTTGGTAAAAGAACAGGACCTGGAAAATACCAAATACCAGTTCACGCTGGAAAACGGTGAAATAGTCGAAGTCAAGGGCAACGAAGAAATTGAATACGATGGCGAAATTCATACCGCCGCGAACCTGTTCGACGCATTGAAAGAGGGATACTACGGTAGATTTTAACCAGGCATTATTTGCGCTGGCGGGAATTTCTAATTAATGACGCAATAGAGTTTAAATTGTGAACAAGACTAACAAAAGGTATCCAAACCTTTCCCGAAATAGCGAACGCAATAGAAGAATCCAGTTCAATCGGCATATTGGTCAGTTGATGCATACGCCATACAGCGCCCAGCGAAGTTTGCTGAGTAAGCGTGTTCATCCGGTGAAAAAGTGACCGACAGACATATAAAAGCAAGTTTGAGAAAGCGACCCCATCAATATAAAAGAAGCAATAGCATAAAGAATACTGATTAAATCATGGCCATTACCATTGAAAAGCAAATTGTTGATTACAACGTAATCAAACCCAGCGACCTCGACAACAACGACATTGACCCGCGCGCCGCGGAATCCCCCCCGCAAGCCGCTAAGCAGATAACGGAGTCTTTGGATACGGGCACTCAGGGTCAGTCCAAAATCGTGCAAATGCACGAAAAAGTGGTGCGACCGGACCGGTTAATCGGCAATACCTATAAAATCAAAACACCCGTTTCAGAACACGCGTTTTACATCACCATCAACGATATCCTGTTGAATCCGGGCACGCCATTCGAAAAACGCAGGCCGTTTGAGATTTTCATCAATTCAAAAAACATGGACCACTACCAATGGATCTCGGGCCTGACATTGATTATTTCGGCGGTGTTTAGAAAGGGCGGGGATGTCACCTTTCTGGTTAACGAACTACAAAGCGTATTCGATCCCAAAGGCGGCTACTTTAAGCGCGGCGGAAAACTCATGCCGTCTTTGGTCGCTGAAATTGGCGACGCGATTGAATCCCATTTAAAAATGATCGGGATGATTGTTGATAAAGGTCTTGACCAATACCAACAGGCACTGGTCGATCAAAAACGCAAAGAATTTGAGGCGCAAAATCGATTGAGAGGCATTGACCTGGAATCTGGCAGTTTCCCGGCCGGGGCGACGCTTTGCCTAAAATGCAACACCAAAGCCACGGTTTTATTGGACGGCTGCATGACCTGCCTCAACTGCGGCGAAAGTAAGTGCAGCTAATATGTCCACAGCTAATTTCATCGAAGTTGTTGCTATAGGGCCGAAACCCGAACTAATCCATATAGACCCGCACAACGAATATCATGAACCAAGAAAAAGGGCTGCTTTTCGGCAGCTATCGCGTTCTGGCTAAACCGATCAGCCACGTTTTGGGCAGTAATCAATCAGGGATTAGCTAACAGTCGCTACCCAAGGCGGCCCCGCCCAGATGCAAAACACTCGACATAAAATCACCTCCTTTACGCAATTAAATGGACTTAAAGGTTAGCATGCCAGAGTCATGGTGTCACCACTAATAGGCAGACATGTTATCGTAGAGATCAGGTATGCCTTGCCTCTACGCCGATTTGGTTGCTGGGTTATCACCGCTTGGTTGGGTGTTTTTGTCACCCTGAAAACCGTGGTTATCAAGCGCCTTATTTCGGCGCTGGATTCGACACGCTAACAGACTGAAAGAATTTTTTAGGTTCTGCTTGAATTCAAGTTTCGTAATTCTGGTGCAAGTGGGGTCACTACCGAAATCGGATTTGTAAACTCACTATAAGGGAATGACTAACGCTGGTATATGGAAAGATTTAAACACATAATGAAATCGTGAAAAAAATATTGTTTGATAAAACGGTATTGTCCTGGGCGCTTTATGATTGGGCAAATTCCGCATTCGCGACTACCGTGGTGGCGGGATTCTTTCCGGTTTTTTATACGCTCTTGAGCGCCGAGCTAACCACACGGGATGCCCAATTTTGGTTCAATATAACATTGGCGGTCAGCAGTATATTGATTGCCATCGCGGCGCCGGTTTTAGGCGCCATTGCCGACCGCGGTGGCCGCCGTAAAAAATTTCTCGCCACCTTTGCCATGCTGGGAATTTTAATGAGCGCCGGGTTGGCATGGGTCGGCGCCGGCATGTGGTGGATGGGGTTGCTGATTTATGGGCTGGGCCAGATTGGATTTTCAGGCGCCAATATTTTTTATGATGCAATGATTGTGGACCTATCTTCAGAAGAGGATTTGGATGTTGTATCGGGCTATGGATATGCTCTGGGGTATGCTGGCGGCGGAATTTTATTTCTTGTCAATGTGCTGATGGTAACCAAACCGCAACTGTTTGGTTTGGCAGATCCAGGCACGGCTTTATCATTGTCATTTATCAGCGTAGCCATTTGGTGGGCAATTTTTACCGCGCCGCTTTTATGGGTGGTCAAAGAGACCACCAGCCAATCACAAACAACTTTGGCACAAACAACTTTGGCACAAACAACTTTCGGTCAAAGCATACGGCAGGGTTTTCAACAACTGCGTATCACTTACCGAGAACTACGGCAACTGAAAGCGGCATTGCTGTTTCTTGCCGGGTACTGGCTATACATCGATGGCGTCGGCACTATTTACAAAATGGCGATATTTTTTGCCAACCGAGTTCTTGAACTACCCCAGGAAAGTTTGATTACCGCATTATTGTTAACTCAGTTTGTGGCCTTTCCAGCCGCATTATTTTTCGGTTGGCTGGGCAAACGTATCGGACCTAAGTCAGGCATCTTGATTGGGTTGATTGTTTACACCCTGGCGGTTTTCTATGCCTGGGGGTGGCTTGATTCAGCGGCTGATTTTTATAAACTCGCAGTGGCGATTGGTTTAGTCCAGGGCGGGGTGCAAAGTCTGAGTCGGTCGCTGTTTGCGCGTTTGATTCCCATATCCAAGACGGCTGAGTTCTTCGGGTTTTTTAATATGGTCGGAAAATTTGCAAGCATCCTGGGCCCGCTGCTGATGGCGGCGGTGCCGGTATTATTCGCGCGCAGCGAAGCGCGGGATAGTATTTTGGTTTTAGTGATGCTTTTTGCGGCCGGTGGTTATGTTTTGTTAAAGGTCAATGTTAAAAATGGAATACAGGCGGCCAAAGACATAGAATATAAATTAACCCCGCATTGATGGCCTGAACCAGACAAACCTCAAAGGTCATACCGGGAATAATATCAAGAGCAAGATCAGGCGTAATATAATGAATAGCAACCAACCTTACGAAACACTTGACCCGGAAGATTGGGAAAAAATGAGGGCGCTGGCCCACCAAATGGTGAATGATGCCATCGATTATTTAGAATCAGTGAGCGACAGACCGGTTTGGCAACGGGTTCCGACAGAGATAGCGCAGACTTTTCACGCCGCGCTTCCCGAAAAGCCGTCTGATCCGTCCGAGATTTACCAGGAATTTTTGACCAATATCTTTCCTTATCCCATGGGAAATATTCACCCCCGGTTCTGGGCCTGGTATATGGGAAACGGCACCGTCATGGGCGCCCTTGCTGATTTAATGGCATCCACTATGAATTCGAATATGGGGGGCGGAAACCATTCTGCCGCTATGGTGGAAACCCAGGTTACCAACTGGATGAAGCAAGTCGTGGAATTTCCCGATGACTCGAGCGGACTGCTGGTTAGCGGTGGATCAATGGCGAACCTGGTGGGGATAACCGTGGCACGAAATGTTGTTGCCGGCTTTGATGTGAGAAAACACGGCGTGCAGGCGATCGACAAAAAGCTGACCGTATACGCCTCAACTGAAGTTCACAGCAGTAATCAGAAAGCCGTGGAATTGCTCGGCTTGGGTCACGATTGTTTTAGAAAAATTGGAGTATGCGATGATTACACCATCAATCTTGAGCAATTGAACAACGCCATTACCGAAGATACACGATTGGGCTGCCAGCCGATTTGTGTAATCGCATCATCCGGCACCGTCAATACCGGCGCCATAGACGATCTTAACCGTATCGCGGATATATGCAGCCAACATAATATATGGTTTCATGTGGATGGCGCCATTGGCGCGACGGCGATGCTGTCTGAAACGGTCAAACCGTATTTATCCGGGATCGAACGGGCCGATTCCATCGCCATGGATTTGCATAAGTGGATGCATATCCCGTTTGAAGCTGGATGCGTGTTGGTACGCGATGCAAAAGCCCATCGAGACACATTTTCACTGGTGCCGGAATACCTTGAGCCTGCCACGCGCGGCATTGCTTCGGGGCCCTATTGGTTTTCAGAATACGGGTTGCAATTAAGCAGATCCTTTCGCGCACTAAAAATCTGGATGACGATAAAAGAGCACGGCACTGAAAAACTCGGTCGGATGATTTCAAGAAACGTGGAGCAGGCACAATATCTCGGCACGCTGATTGAAAAGTCTGTGCATTTGCAACTGATTGCCCCGATTGGTCTTGATATCGTTTGCTATCGCTATAATCCCGGCGCAATGGAGCAGGAAGGACTGAATAAACTTAATCGCGAGATATTGGTGGAGCTACAGGAGCAAGGCATTGCCGCGCCGTCCTATACCACCCTGAATGGCGTTTACTGCATTCGGGTCGCCATCGCCAACCACCGCAGTCGCTTTGAAGACTTTGATGTTCTGGCAGCAGAGACGATTCGAATCGGGCAATCCATAACCAATTGAAATTGGTGGAAACCGGGGTATCGAGTAAATACCCCGGAAAATTGAGGGTCGCCTCTGGATTAGTATTTACTGCGTAATTTTGCGCGTGGTGTCGAGCCGTAGATATAATTTCTTTCTTCCAACTGCAAGGCTTGTTTGCGAGCTTCCGCCAATTCATCTCCATTGAGATAGACCAGTTTGACCAATTCCAACACCTCTTTGTTGGGGTCATCCCCCTTCCAATCGACATAGACATTGCCTACGCCCTTTGCGTAATATTTGAGTTGAAAGGCGCCGGGTTCCTCGTAATTGAATTCCTCGGTCACCAGCACGTTTTTGTAACTTCCCATGGCAACCTGAATTTCTTGCCCGGTTAGAATTACGCGGGCGCGGTCGGTCCAATAAAAAGGCGCGGGCGCATAACCTTGCGAATAGCCGGGCGTGTTGGATTGCGGATTCGCCGGCATCATAATGCCCGCCTTTGCCTCCTTCAAATGGCCGACAAGCCAGGCTCGCCCGCCGACAAGCTCGATGCCGTTTTCTTCATACAGTTCACGGTATTGGCCCAAGTGCCAAACATTCCCCTTTTTATCTTGCGCAAAAAATGCGAGTTCCGATTCTTGCAGGATTCCCTCTTTGAAGTCTCTGTCCCAAACGACAACGGTTGAAATGCCGTCAATCTCCTTGACCAAATCGGTGACGGTAAAAATGATACTGTGTTCTTCTTTTTTACCATCCTCAATCGTATAGCCCTGATAATGGAGCTGCTTCCCGGGCGGCAGGGGCCACCATTCATTATCAATCCGGTTTGAATTTTCATCGAAATCGGCGTGTCTGAAGTCTTCAAAAGCCTCTCTTTCGGAATCATCCTGAGCGCCAAGATTGCCGGCAAAGAAGCAAAGACAAAGTAGAGCAACAGCGCATTTCATAATTTTCTCCTGATAAAACAAGTATATGCGTGGGAGTATAGCCACATGTTCATTGAATGGAAATGCATCGGGGCATCCCCAAAGTAGAAGCCTCTCGGTTGTAGCGGTGCGGTTCGCCTGCGACGGTATTTAGTCCGGTTGCGGTAAATTGGCTGACATTACGAAATAGTAACATGAAATTAGTTTATTGGTTCTAGCGCATTAGATATATAATTATCCGTCCCGACGAATTATAATTATAACATTTATATAATAAGAGGACAGTAACATGACTTTAAGAATTAATGATCAAGCGCCGGACTTCACCGCCAATACCACGCAAGGCGAAATTAGTTTTCATGACTGGCTGGGGGATGGTTGGGGGATTCTTTTTTCCCATCCCAAGGATTTCACCCCGGTATGCACCACCGAATTGGGCTATGTCGCCAAACTAAAACCGGAATTTGAAAAACGTAATTGCAAGGTTATTGGCTTGAGTATCGACCCGGTTGACGATCACTCGGCATGGGCTAAAGACATCGAGGAAACCCAGGGGCATGCGGTCAACTTTCCGATGATCGGCGATACTGATCTCAATGTTGCAAAGCGCTATAACATGTTTCCTGCGGACGAGAGCGGGACGTCGGAAGGGCGCACCGCCATGACCAATGCCACGGTGCGCACGGTCTATGTCGTCGGCCCCGATAAAAATATCAAGTTAATGATGACTTACCCGATGACCACCGGCCGCAATTTTGATGAAATTTTGCGTGTCATTGATTCCATGCAACTAACCGCCGCGCATAAAGTGGCAACCCCGGTGAACTGGAAACAGGGCGATGATGTGATTATCGTGCCGGCGGTTTCCGATGAACAGGCCAAAGAGAAATATCCCGACGGCTGGAAGACCGTGAAGCCGTATCTGCGCTTAGTCAAACAGCCGTAGGCGACTCTTCAGCGACGCGTTCGCAAATTATGCTTGCCTGAAATCAAGCACAGTCCGGCAATTCGGCAGTTCGTTTATTTGCTGCCAGACTATTTTCCTGACCATTTTATCGAACAACCAATGCTGGGGATTTGCTCCAGAGGCCCCTTGCCGGTTTGTGCGATGCGCTTCATGGCTTCGTACAATTCCCGACGGGCGCCCAGTTTCGGCGGTTTTTTCCCGCTTTCATCCAGCCGTCCGCGGTATTGCAGTTGAAGGTCGGCGTTGTAGCCAAAAAAATCCGGCGTGCAAATCGCGCCATAACCTTCCGCGATTTTCTGGTCGGTATCGATCAGATATGGAAATGTAAAATTATGCTTGTCGGATATGCGCTTCATGTTGTCAAAAGAGTCTTCAGGGTAATCGTCAGGATCGTTTGACATAATCGCCACGCTTTTTATGCCGTGCTTCTCAAGGCCACTGACATCGCCAACGATTCTATCGATAACGGCTTTGACATAAGGGCAATGATTACAGATAAACATTACCAGCAATCCGTTTTCCCCGACGCAATCATTCAGCCCCCAGGTTTTCCCATCAATACCTTGCAAACTAAAATCCACAGCAGGTAATCCAAACTCACATACGGGTGTTTCAAGCGCCGCCATTTTTCGCCGCCATTGTTGGGTAATTTGAAATCATTATTTGAATAGTAACCTAAAATCGTTACACCGTCATTCTTGAAATGCCACAGAAGTAGATCTTGCCGTGGGCTGAATTAATCATGAACCCGGTCCTACCGGGTTTTCATCTGATTGGCAAAGTTCTTTAGTTTTACGGAAAATGTGTAAAAAACAGGGAGAAACGACTTGGTAAATCTGGGTATAAGTTAATAATTACAGATTATCTTTACTTCCTATATCCCCGATGTAAAGGATACATTGCTGAAAGAGCAAATACTGCTTGTTGAAAAAATAACGGCTGCAGTAAAGCGTGGAGATTGGATGATATACCAGGCGTCCGGCGGGACGACAACTACTATGGAAAGTATCGCGCTGGCGCTTACGGCGCCACACCGGATATTGCATGGTGAAACCCAAGCTTTTCGCACGTCATACTGTGTTGCTGGTTGGCGAGGGCAAAACCGAATGTGCATTTCTCAAGCATCTGAAATCGTTGTATATCTCTCGTGGCTGTGGTGTAGCGGTCAAAATCATTGTATAAGTTCAGAAACATGCACGCGACAGGGGGCAAAAGAAGTGCAATATGAGTGAACCCGGACACTGGGCTGTGATTGCCCTCTATCCATGCTACACCTAAAGTAGGTATAATGACCACTAAAATAGTATAAACGACCACACTATAACCAACTGGAGAATCTCAAATGACTAAAACACACCACATTTCCGACCGCGAGAAAAAGTTCGCTGCCATGCTTGAGGATGCGCTATCTCGTCCTGGGGTACGTGAAGTTATGCAGGTCTATCAATGGTGGCAGAAACAAGACCAGGCACTTGATTCTTATCGCTCAGCAACGAAAGAAATTCCGCATATCCTTACATCAGACCGCGCGAACATTTCTTAAACGGTTTTACCATGCCCATTTGGAGTGAGATTCTCGCTGAGCTTGAAGGTAGCCGCCAGCAGGGTGTACCGGACTTTTTTGATGGAGTTCGGCGCAAGTATCTCCTTCAACTCTACCGACATACTGGGCGCAATGTCATTTTGTACGCTTCGGGATGGCAACAAAAGAGCGAAGCACCGGGAGCGGCTATGTTGATTGGCGACGAGGATATTCACGCGCTGATGGAGGTGACTCATGGTCTACAAGGTTCTAATCTTGATTTGATATTGCATAGCCCTGGCGGTTCCCCCGAAGCGGCCGAGGCGATCGTTTCTTATTTGCGGTCACGCTTTTCTCATATTCGCGTAATTGTTCCCAATCTTGCCATGTCAGCGGCGACGATGATTTCATGTGCTGCTGATGAAATTGTGCTCGGTAAACATTCTTTCCTCGGACCGACCGATCCGCAAATTCTGCTCTTGACCTCACTGGGCGCGCGCTTGGTTCCGGCTCAAGCAGTCTTGGACCAGTTTGATAAGGCACAAAAAGAATGTGCTGACCCAGGCAAACTATCGACGTGGTTGCCGATGCTAAGCCAATATGGCCCCGACTTGCTGGTGAGATGTGAAGTGGCTCTGGCCATGTCCAAAGAATTGGTAAAGACATGGCTGGAAGCGTATATGTTCAATGCGGAGGAAGACGGACAACAGAAAGCCGAAGCGATTTCAAAGTGGTTTGCCAAACACCAGAATTTCAAGAGTCATAGTCGACATATATCACGCGATGATCTTGAGGATCAAGGGTTGGTGGTAACTCGATTGGAAAATGATGAAAAATTACAGGATGCAAGCCTTTCTGTGTTTCATGCAACAACCCATACGTTTACCGGCACCCCCGCCGTTAAAATTGTCGAAAATCAAACCGGTCGCGCATTTATCAAACACCATGCTCCTCCTCAAATGCCCCCCGGGTTTCAGATTGATCTAATGCCAAATCAACCCCCCGTCTGAAACCGCGGTATCCAGAGTTAGAAAATTTCGTGGTAAGCCTCAGGCCAGACATGGGGCAGCCGATTGGCCGGTGGTTATTCGCTTGCTTCATCAATTTCCTGCATCAATCACTCGGTTTCCACTAAGGCGACAATGATTTTTTGGGAGTGGATGATGTCGTGGTGGTTCAAGGCGCGGCCTTTGCGGTCTTTTAGCCATTTTTGGGCCGGTTGGTAGCCGCCGATGAAGAAATGCCAGGCGATTTCGGGGACATCCTTTGCCCGACGGACGCCATCGTCGCGCCCTGGCAACTCGACGCCACCCCCCTGGTAACTGTTCGCCTGGGATGAGCGAGACTTCGCACACTTCACCGAAGGCTCTGCAATCCGCCGTATCGGACATACCCGTTGACTGCGAAACCTCGCCGTCGCCCTCGGCAACGCACCTTCAAACGAAGCGGTCATCTCGGCTCTGCGCAACCGGTCAAGCCACCCTTCCGAGTTGGTACGAGAGCATGTGGATTGGGTGCTGGGGGCGCATTTTAGGAGATGAAAAATAGTAGAAAAATCAAATGGTTGATATAGATTTTCAAGCGGCACAAAAAATTTCACTTTTTGGTATACTTACCCTACCAACCACACCACACAGAGGAGACAATCATGAAAACCACCCACAAAACAAAACCCCTTACAATTCACATAGGGAAAACAGGCGGCGTTCAAGTCAATGCGGATGAGTTTTTCGCGCAACCCGAAGTGCAAAAACGGCAGCAAGTGATGCGAGAACTGAACATCGCAGGAAAAAGACTGAATGGCAACAAACTTGAGCCATTGAATACACCCTCCGAGAAAACACCAAACAATTCTTAATCAATGTCTTCACTAACAAATGGATTTGTATTAGGAACTCTCTCCATATTGGCATGCGGCTACATTATTTACGATGCGCCGATTTGCCGTTTGTGGCTGTCCAAATCCACCGGCTATGTTTTGTATTTTCGCATTATCGTCACCGGCTTTTCTCTGGTGCTCGCCCTGACCGTATTGTTATACGCGCCGGCTTTCCGCGGTCTTACCTTATTTGATGTTGAGATCGTCCCAGAACATGCGCCGGTACTGGCATTTACCATTGCGCTTGCCTTCCGGTCGTTCTTTGCCATAGGAACTCGACTTTGTGGGGGACGCAGGTGTAAATATAAACTGGACTTGAGAAATCTTAATGAAAACGGGCTGGCTCAAATCGTTTATGAAAGGATCCATGCAAAAAAAATGATTATGGTCACATTGGAGAATAATAAAGTCTATGCAGGTTGGCCACTTGAGGCGCCCAACAATGAAGAGCGTAAATGGTTGCGTCTCGTCCCGGAATGGAGCGGTTATCGAGATAAGCAAGCGAGAATTAACGTTGAAACAGACTATTCATCGGTCTTTAATATGTCACCATCCGAGCGGGATCATATGCTGATTTCCGCGGACAAAATTGTCACCGTGCAGCCTTTTGATGTGGAAGTTTTTCAGAGATTTAATCTGTAATCCACGCCCCCGGTCGCGCCTAATACCGCCTCCGGTGCCATCAACCGCAAATATTCCCGCACTTCTCTATTTCCCCCATCAATCGCTCGGTCTCAAGCAGGGCGATGATGATTTTTTGGTAGTGGATGATGTCGTGGTGGTTTAGGGTTCGGCCTTTGCGGTCTTTTAGCCATTTTTGGGCGGGTTGGTAGCCGCCGATGTGGAAGGTCCAGGCGGTTTCTGGGATGTCGCTGAAGTATTGGGTTTTGTTGATGCGGACTTTGCCGAGGCGGTTTTTGGGGTCGGTGATTTCAAAGATTGGTTTGGTGACGGTGTTGTCGCCGGTTTCGGGGTAGCCGGTGATGAGGGTGTTCAGGGTTGGGCTTTCCAACAGGTGCAATCCGCGCAACTCGGCGCCGAGGGCGGCCAGTTTTTGGAATTGTTTTTTGTCGGTGGGGTATGGCACGCGGGGGAAGTCTATTTTTAGAAACTCTTTGTAACGCGCCCGATACGCGGGCGAGTGGAGGACGGCGTAGAGGTAGTCCAGCAGGTCGATGGGGGCGAAGGTGTTGGGGTCGGCCTCGACTTCGTGGGTGAAGCGCAGGCAGAGTCCGGCGGCGATGGTTTGCACGATGTTTTTGTCGAGGTTAGGTTCGCGCTCTTGTTTGTTGTCGAGGCTTTGTTGTTTGTTGTCGGGGTAGAGGTAGAGAGGGAATATGTAACTTATGTCGTAGCGGGTAGCGTTCTTATGTGCCGTTATGTGCTTGGTGCATAATACAGAAAAATTATCTTTTGTAATGCGTGAAGTGACTAACCCCACATTCTCACCCAAGAGAAAGTGCTTCATTACCTGCATAACCGGCCAGCCGATAAACCCCCGAGTACGCCCCGTATAGACAATTTCCCGAAAGTCGAAAGGTCGATAATGAATTGTTTGTACAAGTTTGTTGCTGATGCCAAACTTTTCAATATCATTCCTTGCCCACTCATACCGCCAATCTCGCACATCATTCGGAAGGTTGTATTTACGGTAAAACTCATCTTTCTCCATGTTCAATATGTCTCTTGCTGCTTGGAGTGCTCTGTCGCGTGAAAAATGAATAGAGAGTTTGTCTCTTTTTGTAACTATGCCGGTGCCATTTATCGGAAACAACTCATTGACCGAAAATCCTTTGTCATACTCGCCCTGCAGCTTGTAGTCCTTCGGCACGAAAAAATACTGTGGCGCTTGCGGTTTCAATTCCTGGAAGCCAACTTGTTTAAGATTGCTGTCCCACAAAAATTGATATTTGCTTTCGCGATGTCCATACAGATCGTGGTGGAGCACGCGCGCCAAAGCCCCCTTTTTCTTCTGCCCGGTTTTTATGAACAAGTTGATGGACACGCCTTGCTGTATGTCAAACACATTTTTATCCGGCGAGCCGTCGGGCGTGGTTTCCTTTTTCTTGCTGTTGCCGTGCAAGTCAATGATATAAATGCTGTCGAAACTTTGCAGCAAACTCCAGCGCATGCCGCGAAAGGTCGGGTTGTCCAGAAAACTGTGGTTGTTGATGTAGGCGAGGACGCCCACGCCGGTGCGATCAATGTAGTGCTGACCATAACGAATGAACTTCACATAATCATCGTTAAGCCACTTGGAATTTTTCTCCTGCAATTTTCCGCCGCCCGGCTCTTGTTTGTAAGGCTGCAGCAAGTCGGTAATCCACTCGCCTTTGTTGGCGGATTCACCGCTATACGGCGGATTGCCCAGCACCACCATCACCGGCGTGTCGCGCTTGATGAAATTCGCTTCATTCGCCTCGGCCGAAAGCCATTGCGCGAACAGGGTGCCGGTGTCGGGGTGGTGTTGCTCCAGGGAGTTGGTCAGGAAGACGCGCAGGCGGCGGTCGTCGAGTTCGCAGCCGCTGTCGCGCAGCACCATGTCCAATTTGGTGTGCGCCATGGCGTAGGATGCCATCAACACTTCGAAGCCGTTCAATCGTGGAATCAGGTCGTTGCGGACATAGTCGGGCCAGATGCCTTTTTGATTGGCAAAATGCTCGCTATAAATCTGTTGCACGACGGCGGCGAGGAAGGTGCCGGTGCCGGTGGCCGGGTCAAGGATTTGCACTTGATGCACTTCCTTCTTGTACTTCTCGATTGTGCCTTTCTTGCGTTTGTCGGTGGACGGTTGCGCGTCGATTTCAATGGTGATTTTGCTGGTGTCGGCGAGGCCGGCGGACAAGCCGAATTCCTTTTGCAGGATGTCATCCACGGCGCGCACGATGAAGTCCACTACCGGTTTTGGGGTGTAATAAACGCCGCGGCTCTTGCGTAACTTCGGGTCGTATTCGCCGAGGAAGGTCTCGTAAAAATGCAGGAACGGGTCATTGCGCTGAGTGGCTTTGCCGTAGTCTTTCATCAATTCGCCGACATCGGCGGCGCGGAAGATGTCGGCCAGGTCGTCGACGATCCAGCGAATGCGCTGGTCGAGGTCGTAGCCGGCGATGTGTTGAAAAAATCGGCGCAGGAACGGGTTGTTGGCGGGGATGAGTTCGGCGGCTTCGCGGCGTGTGAAGGTGACCGGGGTCGGGTCGTGCAGACGCGCCGCGAACATGCCGTAGGCAACGGTCTGGGCGTAAATGTCGGCGAATGCGGCGGGCGCGATGTCGTGGATTAGGTGTTTCTGGAACGCGGCGAGTTGGCCTTGCAGGGCGCTGTCAATTTCGCTGGGCTGGTCGGTTGCGCCTTCGTCCTGATGCAGCGCTTTGGTAATCGTCTCTGCTAGCAGTCGCGCTTTCATCGCCATGCGTTTGGCGAGGTCGGCAGCAGTTTGGATGGTTTGGCCCTGGTAGCCGATGAAGGCGTCGAGGAGCGCGGTGAAGTTGGCGAAGTTTTTGGTTTTACTTGTTATTTTTCCGTTGACGATTTCACCGATAGCAACCGTTGATACGGGTTTGCCGTCGCGCAGCAGGCGAAACTCCAGGTAATTGGTAAAAATCAGATTATCCAGTGATTCGGTGTAGCGTTTCAGTTGTTCTTTGTGGGCAGGATCGTCAAGGCTCTTGCCGAGGTCCTTGGCTTCGAGGTAGCCGAGCGGGATTTGGTTGCGGGTCAGTACAAAGTCGGGTGCACCGCAGTCAATCTGCTTCGGCTCGTTGGTGACCAGTACGCCGGGGAGCGTCGCCTTTAACAAGGTTTCCAACGCCGAGCGGTGGGTGTGTTCGGTGGCGATGCCGGCTTGGTGGTGCTGGTCGAGTTGCTTGAGGTATGGGTGGATGTTCATTGTTTGTCCGCAGTCGGGTTGGGTTCGGCGGCGGTTTTAGGTGGCATTGTCGCTGCCGAATAATACGCTTGCATATGCCGTGTATTTTAGTGGATATTTCTGTATCATAATCGTTAAAAAATTTCCGCATGGGATAATACCCTGTTTTTAAGGAATGAATGATTATTACGAAAACACTAAATCATACCGCCAGGCCATTGACATTGACTTCTGGCGCAATCCTGAAGGGGTGTCGGTGCCGGACGACGAACTCAATTTTCTGCTGGTGCCTGATGTTGTTGAATCGGTTGCTTGCCTGGATTTAGCGAAACAGGTGCACGCCTATCAAAAACAACATGAAAACCTGCCCGAACAGATTACAAAATCGTTGATGGTGACCATGGGCGGATTGTTGCCCAGCGTCTTGCTTTACGATCATTTGGTTGAAGGCCGTCATGGAGAAATTCCAAAAATTGAGTTTGGAACCATTGGGGTTTCATTATACAAGGGGCCGGGAGAGCGTTATAAAAACCCGTTAGTGCAACACGAAATTTCCATCCCGATTACCGGGGAAACCGTGCTTGTCATCGACGACCTTGGCGATGAAGGCGGCACCATGCAGTTTCTCACGCGCCACATTCTCGACAGCGGCGCGCACAAGGTGCTGAACCTAGCGTTGTATATGAAACCCAAGGCGATGGCGGTCAGTGGCGCTGATTTTTATTTTGGCGAAACCCCGCAGAATACATGGATTATCACACCCCGAGAGCGGGTAGAAACATTAATGAAGCGGGTGCCGCTATGGAAGCAACGCGGCGCATCTATGGACGAGTGTCGCCGCAGACTGGTTGACTTGATTGGCTATACCGAGCAGGAAGTGGATTACTATCTGGGTATCGCTTACCGCTAATCGAGTTTCTCCAACAATGCCTTGCCACCCAACTGTTTCATCTGTTTCAATATCCATCGCTGGCGTTTGACCACAAATGCCGAAGGCTGCAGAACTGAGTATTGCGTCGGATTGGGTAATACCGCGGCGATTCGCGCGGCTTCGTGCCGATTTAATTGCTCAGGCGTCTTGTGGTAATAAAAAGCGCTGGCGGCGCCGATGCCAAACAGGTTGTCCCCCATTTGCGCGATGTTAAGATAGACCTCAAGAATGCGTTGTTTGCTCCAGAATATTTCAATCAAAATTGCCAACCCCGCTTCCAATGCTTTTCGGAAGTAGCTGCGTTCGGGCCAAAGAAAAAGATTCTTGGCGACTTGCTGGGTGATGGTGCTCGCGCCGCGTAGTCGATCAGATTTCGAGGCGATGGTGTTGAACAGTTCATTAAAGTCGATGCCGAAGTGGGCAGGGAATCTCTGATCTTCAGCGGCGATAACCGCGACTGCCGCATGCCCTGAAATTTTGTCCCAATCATGCCATTGGTATGCTGAGAACTTGTTCTCTCCAGACAAAACCGAATGAATATTATTTTGCAGCATGACCGAGCTGGTGATTGGATCGATCCATCGAAGAGCGCCAATAAAAATTATCGCGCAAATTACAGGCAGCAATAATAAAAACAGCGCAATGGCCAAGAGTCTGGTTTTAAGTTTTTGCCGCATCATCAATCAAATACCGCCAAATACCAGATGACAAAAACAATCCTAGAAGCCCGCAGCCATGCCATCTTTGCGGTGGTCGGAACCGCCGATATAACCGGCCTCGGTTTTCACGATCAACTGCGCGCCACCCATGCTGAATCGGGTGTCTGCATTGTTATCCACTATATTGTGCCCGCGGTTTTTCAATTCACCGCGAACTTTGTCGCCAATACCGTCTTCAATATGAACTTGATTATCGGTGGATACTCGCCAGCGCGGCGCATCGCTTGCCGCTTGGGGGTTTAGTCCATAATCACAAATCCGTATCACCATTTGGGCATGGCCCTGTGCCTGCATGTGTCCGCCCATTACCCCGAAGCTCATGAAAGGTTTTCCATTAGCACAGAGAAACGCCGGGATGATAGTATGAAACGGGCGTTTGCCGCCGCAAACTTGGTTCGGATGGCCGTTTTGTAAAACGAAACCGGCGCCTCGGTTCTGAAGGCTAATTCCGGTTTCGGGTATGACGATGCCGGAGCCAAATCCCTGGTAATTACTTTGAATCATCGACACCATCATGCCGGATTGATCTGCGGCGGCAAGGTAAACCGTGCCGCTGTTCGGCGGCAAGCCATAGGCAGGATTTCCGGTTTTTTTCATGTCGATCAATGCGGCGCGACTTTCCAGATACCCACAATCCAGAAGCGCAACGGCATTGATGTCCATATAGGCGGGGTCGGCGATGTAGCGAAAAGCATCGGCAAAAGCCAGTTTCATAGCCTCAATTTGGCAATGCAGGCTGTCTGCCGAATCCATTTCATACTGCGCGATATTATGGTGTTGAATAATTCCGAGCATGATCAGCGCGGCCAATCCCTGACCGTTGGGTGGGATTTCGTGCAACTCAAAATCGTTATACTCATGAGAAATTAAATCAACCCAGTCGGCTTGGTGTGCCTCAAGGTCGGTCGCGGCCAGCTTGGCATCGGCGCATTTTGCTGCACTCACCATCTGCTCTGCCAGATCGCCTTGGTAAAATGCCCCGCCTTTAGTGTCGGCGATTTTCTGCAGCGTTCGCGCTTGATCCGGGAAGCGGAATAGTTGGCCAGATTTGGGCGCGTTTCCGCCTGGAAGGAAGGGTGCAAAATCTTCAAATTCAGAAAATATTTCAGCTGCCGCAGACCAGGCATTTGCCGTAATCGGTGTCACCATAAAACCATTGTCGGCGTACTCTATGGCCGCTTCAAATAGTTTGTCGAACGGCAGTCTGCCAAAGCGTTTCGACAATGCAACCCAGGCACTGACACAGCCTGGCACAGTCACGCTGTCCCATCCGCGTTGCGGCATTTCACTCAGCCCGGCAAAATAATCGGCCGATAGCGCCGCCGGACTCCGTCCCGAAGCATTGAGGCCATGCAGTTGCTCGCCGTCCCACAAAATACAAAAAGCATCGCCGCCGATGCCATTGCTGGTCGGTTCCACAACTGTCAACGTAATTGCCGTGGCAATTGCAGCATCTACCGCATTGCCGCCCTGGCGCATGATCGATAATCCAGCCTGCACCGCCAGCGGATGGGAAGTGGCAACCATGTTCCTGGCCATGACCGGCATACGCTGGGAAGGATAGAGAAATTGTTCCCGGTAACTACTCATTTGGTTTTGCTGCGAATGGATTGTTTGATTGATTTTTTAAGTGATTGTGCAATTGTCGTTCATGGCGAATAGCGATCAAACTGTAGGTAATAACCGAGGCTAACACGATGCCGCCTCCAAAAAACGTGTAATTTCCTGGTACCTCATTGACCCCAATCCAAACCCAAATCGGGCCGAGCGCCGATTCGCTCAATGCAAATAGTGCGACCTCCGCGGCCGGGATGAAGCGCGTTCCCAGGGTTAACAGGAAGAATCCCAAGCCAAATTGGAGACTGCCCAAGACGATGCAAATTAATAAGTCATGGGCGGTAATATTTAGATCGGAAACCATGATTGCAGCGACCGCAAACGTCAGCAAACCGGACAATCCGGTCGCCGGCACCATGTCAACGTCTTTTTTGGCGCGCAATATCAACAGGTAAAACGCAAACACAAATACCATGCACATTGCCAGAATGTTGCCCAATAGTCCGCCGCTCACGAAGCCGTCTATAAACATCAATCCGATGCCCAACACCGCCACGACCATTGTCGCCAGTCGCCAGGCACTGAGCTTTTCCTTAAGGAAAAGCCATGCCACCAATGCGGTCACCAGCGGACTCGATCCAATAATGAACACCACATTTGCGACCGTGGTGTTGAGCATGGCGAAAATGTAAAGAACCGATCCAAGGCTGAGCAGGGTGGCGGCGACCAGCCCGAGGATGCCGACCGCCCGGTATGCCGCGAAGGTTTTCCTGCCGTATTTGAAAACCAGAATCGTCAGGATGGTGCAAAAAAACGCAATAGAGCGGAAAAATATTATTTGCCAACCATCGGCATTATCCATAATGCGTAACAAAATACCCGATATGCTTAAGCAAACACCGCCGGAGATGACCAGCAGAATACCGAGTAGATACCGGTTTTGCTTCACAATGTCTGAATGCGAGAATGTTATGCGAGCAAGACTAAATTCGGGCTAGACTTGTAATTTCTGGGTCGCCCGCAGCCGTCGGCTTCGCCGGTTTTCGATAGGCACCACCAATAAAGACATCATTGGCGGGATGATCAACAATGTAATAATCGCCGACAAACCCAACCCGCCCACCACCACAGAGCCGAGTCCGCGATATAACTCAGAGCCAGCGCCGGGAAATAAAACCAAAGGCAACATGCCGAAAACACTGGTCAACGTGGACATAAAAATCGGCCGAATCCGATTTCGAGTCGCTTGTTTTATGGCCTCTTGGGCGGTAAGCAGATCGTTGCGAATATGGCGCAATGTTTGATGCACCAGCAAGATTGCATTATTGACCACTATGCCGATGAGAATCACAAAGCCAAGCATGGTCAGCATGTCCAGCGGCTGCTGCGTGACCAGATTCAAAAGCGCCAGGCCGCCCACGCCGCCAGCCGCGGCCGCCGGCACCGACAGCATGATGATTATTGGATAGACAAAACTTTCAAAAAGCACCGCCATGACCAGATAAACAATAATAAGCGCCAGCATCATATTAATCGCCATGGCATTTCGGGTTTCAACCAATTTGTCGGCGGTGCCTGAAATGTTCAACTGCACGCCAGCGGGCAGCCCTTCTTGCTGCAAAGGCTCGATCACCTGCTGTTTTATAATATCAATAGCGGATTCCAGCGCCAGAGTTTGATTCGGCCTGATTTCCAATGTTACCGTGCGCAAGCGTTCGCGATGGCGTATTGCTGTGGGCCCGGCGGTCAATATGGAATCCGCCAGCGACGATACTGGAACCACCTGGCCACTGGGTGTGACCACGGGCAGGTTATCGATGCCCTGAGTTGCGCTGACGCTTTGACTCGCGCCTTTTAAAATGATGTCCATCAATTTGCCATCAATGGTGGACTGGGCTACCCGCAATCCGTCGTTGAAAGTATCGATAGTTTGCGCCAACTCCACTGCGGTCACGCCGCTATCGCTCAAGCGCAACAGGTTCGGGATGACCCGTACTTCCGGTGCGCCCAATTCAAGCCCGGGAACAGGCCGCCATTCATGCCCATCCGCGCGCGGGAATAGGCCGACGATTTTTCCGAAAGCCCGATTGGAAACCCGCAAAATCGTGTCCAGGTCAGGGCCGGATACGTCCAGGTCAATTTTACGTCCGCCGCCAATGCCGCGACCAAAGATGGAGGGTTGGTTAATGAATCCGAAAGTGCCGGGTTCTCGAAATACCGGTTTTTGAAGAAACGGCTTTAGCTCGGCAACCCGCCGCGGGTCCACAGCAATGGCGCCAAGGAATGTTTGCGCGCGCGTGGCGACATAAAAAAACCGGGCAATTTTTGGGGGTTGCCCGAGCTCCGACTTCATTCCTGATTCTGCTCCCGACTCCACTTCCGATTCTGATGCCCATAACGGTCGAATCTCGTTTTCGATTCTCAGTGCGATGTTGGTGGTGGTTTCAAGGTTATAGCCAGGCGGTGGAATGATGATGCCGAACAGCAAATTGCGATTGCCTTCCGGCAGATACTCGAGTTTTGGCAAGGCTTGATAAGCGCTGAAACCAGCGCTCAATGTCACTGCGGCGGTGATTACCAACGCCTTGCTGCGGCTTTTGACAACGGCATCGACAAATCCGATAGTTAGATTTACGAATTTTCTGGCTAACCCATCAATAAAAGGAATTCGAAACTTTGCGACTTGACGACTTTCATCTTGAGGACTTTCACCCGCTGGTTCGGCGTTTGGCGGATTGTCTTTAAACAGTCGTTTTGACAACGCCGGGATGACGGTGATGGAAACCAACAGCGATAATAAAACCGATACCGAGATGGCGACTGCGATATCACGAAACAACTGACCGGCTTCGAGCTCCATAATCAGGATGGGCACGAACACCATAACCGTGGTCAACGCTGAAACTAAAATCGCTCCCCAAACCTGTTGGGCGCCCAGGTAGGCGGCCTTGATATTGGAATGACCCTGTTCTTTTAACCGATAGATATTTTCCAGCACGACGATGGCGGCATCGACCACCATGCCCACTGCAAATGCCAGCCCGGCCAGGGAAATAACATTGATAGATCGTCCCAAAGCGGCCATAGCGACAAACGCCCCGATCACGGATATCGGTATTGCCAATGAAATAACCAGCACGGCTCTGAAAGACCGCAAAAACAAAATCAGAATGATTGCGGCTAAGGTTCCGCCAACCCAGATATTTTGTTGCACCAGGTCGATGGATGAATTGATATAAACCGTCTCGTCATAAACTTGCTGAAAAGTTAATCCGGCATTGGGGATGATAGATTGATTAAGCTCATCGATGGCCTCCCTTAAACCGGCCATGGTTTCAATCACGTTGGCGCCGGTTTGTCGTTCCGCACTCAGGGCTATTGATGCCTTGCCCAAGAATCGGATAGTGGATGTGGGTTCTTTAAAGCCAAATGAAATGTCGGCAACATCTGCCACCGTTACTCTGCCTAAAGCGCCATCGCCAGGGCTATCGTCATTGGTGTTGCGTACCAGGATGCGGTCAATAATTTCGAAGTTATCAAGCTCGCTTTCGGTGCGCACCACATAGCGACGCTTGCCTTCGTCTATGCTGCCGGCGCCCAGTGAAATATGTGCATTCCTAAGCGCGCGTGTCAGATCGCTGACCGTGAGTCGATAGCGCGCCAGTAAATCTGGATCGACGACAATGTGAATTTCACGTTCACTGCCGCCATAGACGTTTATCGCGGCAATCCCAGGTACCCGTTCCAGGCGTTCCTTAACCACGTCCTCAATGAAATCCCCGTATTCATGAATGGGCTTGTCGTTGTTTTCCGCCTGGTTGAGTATCATCCAGGCGATCGCATTGTCTTCGCTGCCCGAAGTATCCAGGGTCGGTTGGTCGGTTTCGTTGGGATAACTGGGCACCCGATCCAACCGGTTTGCGACCAGTAACAAGGCCCGATCCATATTCGTGCCAATCTTGAATTCCAGGGTAATACGACCACGGCCGGGTTGCGCCCTTGCGGTTATGGAAACCAGTCCTTCAAGACCGGCAAATTCTTCTTCCTGGGGGTTGATGATTTCACGTTCAACTTCCGCAGGCGCAGCGCCAAACCAGTTGGTGGTTACGGTAATAACCGGACGGTTTACATCTGGAGCGAGTTGAATGGGGATGGTTTTGAGCGCGACCAGTCCGAACAACACGACTAACAATACTGCGGCAACAACCGCAACCGGTCGATCAATGGCGGTGCGGATGATATTCACAGATTTTCGGTGATATTCACCGGCTGCCCGGGCGCCAACCTTTCATTGCCGCGGACAACGACAATATCGCCAGCCTCAAGCCCTCCCAGAACTTCGATGCGCTCGCCGGCGGCCGGTCCGGTCTGGATGGTTCGAATTTGCGCGACATTGTCATTGACCACATAAACGATGTTGTCCTGACCTCGCCGTATCACGCCGTCTTTATGCACGGTTAGAATATTTCGGGCGGCGGATGCGGGAACATGCACGGTTGCGCTTTGTTCACTGGCGAGGAAGCCGGCGTCGGCACCGAGTACGGTGTTAAATCTTACTCGACGGGTGCGCGTGCGCGGGTTTTCCTCCGGGATGATGGCGCGAACACGGGCGCGGTGTCGGCTGCCATTTTCGAGTTCAACGTCAAGCTCAGAATCGGCGGATAGTCCGTTTAACAATGCAGCGGGCACATCGGCCTCCAATTCAAGCTGTTGGTCGGAAATTATTTTAAATACCGACTGCCCCTGCTGAAGATAATTTCCGACTTCGGTGAGCTTGCGGGTTATGGTGCCGTCAAACGGCGCCGTAATATCAGCGTAACTCAATTCCAGTTGTGCGATATCAAACGAAGCCTTGCTGCTGGTGATGCCGGCTTGTGCCTCGCTAACTCGAGCAAAAGCGATTTTTCGTTGCTGCCGGGCATCGTCATACAGAGCCTGACTCACCGCGGCGGAATCTTTCAATGCTTCGAGCCGCTTTACTTCCTGGCTGGCCAAAGCCAATTGTGCTTTTGTGGTTTTTAGCCGGGTTTGGGATTCACCCAGTTGGGATTCTGCATGTTGTTTGCGTAGCTCAAGGGTGTCTGAATCAATACGAGCAAGAAACTGTCCTTGAATAACCTGGTCTCCAATATCCACCAACACTTCAGCTATCGCCCCGCTAATGCGCGTGGCAACCGTGCCCGAACGCTTTGCGATTAGCCGCCCGAGTATGGGAACGGTTTGGGTAAAATGTTGTACAACAACGGTATCCACCGAGACCAGGGTGGGTTGTTGGGCATAAACATTGGATAATCCCAACAAGAGTGCAATAAAAATACTGTAAAAATTTTTGAACACGGAAATAAAACGATTAAAATAGAACATTAAAAGGTCAGGTTAAAGCGATTATCGCTTAAAAGTATAAACGGCGATAGCACTATCGCCAGCGCGCTCCCCGGCGGCAGCTTTGCTGTGCCAGCAGGGTCAGGGTTACGCTGTTGATGTTGGTCTTGCCTAGGCTTGGGTGTAGCGGCGATTATTTTATGTGCCAGATAGTCTATTAACATCAGCCTATTGACCAGTCTATTAACCCGCCCATGCCAATACCCAACGGGCGTTAACGGTAATCACATTGATAGAACAAGACAACAACCCAAAAGGCGAACCCGCAATAATCGACTCAATCGAAATGCAAACGGGTATCGATCCGATCTGCTCGATTATTTGGTTGCACGGACTCGGCGCCGATGGTCACGATTTTGAATTCATCGTGCCTGAATTGGGATTGCCCCGGGAAACGCCGGTACGTTTTATCTTTCCGCATGCACCGATTCGGCCGATCACGGTTAACAATGGCATGAACATGCGCGGCTGGTACGACATCGCTGACTTGCCCATCGATGCCGATTGCCCTGAGCGAAGCGACCGGGAAGGCGTGTGGCGAAGCGACCGAGAGGGCATGCAGCAATCCGCACAAATTGTATATCGCTTGATTGAGCAGGAAAATCAGCGTGGCATCGCGACCGAGAAGATATTTTTAGCGGGGTTTTCCCAGGGCGGCGCCATCGCACTGTTCGCCGGGTTACGGCTTCAGGCGCAACTAGCCGGCATCATCGCGTTGTCCGCCTATCTTCCAGATGAGACGACCATTGAGGCCGAAAAATCCACCCACAATCAAAGCACACCGATTTTCATGGGTCATGGCATCCAGGATCCATTGATTCCGCTGCCGATAGCAACGCGCAGCCATCTGCTATTACGTGAACTGGGCTACGATGTCGAGTGGCATACCTACGAGATGCCACATTCGATACACCCGAATGAAATCGAAGACCTTGCTAATTATTTAAACAAGCATCTGGTTCATTCCGCGCCAACCAATAATCGTTAATTCGCGCTATTAATTGACTGCTCCGCAATCGATCGAACCACCGACGGATAATACAAAAACAAGGTGATCGCCCGCAGCATCATAAAACCAGTCAGGGCCATGAATAAACCGTGGTTTCCCCAGATTGCCTGAAATAAACACACCATGATCAAATAACCCGTGGCGGAAACGAGCATGGCGTTGCGCATGGATTTTGTGTGACCGGTGCCGATAAACAGGCCATCAAGCTGAAAACTCCAGAACGATATAATTGGGGAAATAATCATCCAGATTAAATACTGGTCTGCGGTTTTGATTACCTCAGAAATTTCGGTAAACCACGAAACAACGGTATGCCCGAAAAGAAAATAGCCAATGCCGACGGTAACCGCCATGCCTGCTGACCACAATGAAGTGAGCGCGACCGCTCTTTTGAAATTGGACAGGTTTTTTGCGCCATATGCACTGCCACCCAAAGCTTCCACTGCGAATGCGAATCCGTCCAGCCCATATGCCATCATACTATGTAGATGGATTAATATGGTATTTGCTGCGAGTATCAGCTCGCCATGCCGGGCGCTTTGCGCGGTAAAAAGAGCAAACGAAAACACCAGACACAATGTGCGTATAAATATGTTGCCGTTTGCTCTCATCATTTCCTTCAATGCGCTGGCTTGCAGAATTTGACTCCAGTCGGCAGTTTTCAGTGCCTTGATCAGGGATTTTCGCAGTAAAATAAATCCACAAAGCGCGGCGGTGTATTCTGCAATAAGGGTGGCCCAGGCCACTCCGGCAACACCCCACTCCAAAACGGGGACAAACAGCAGGTCCAGGGCAATATTGACGAGGTTTAAAACCAGTTGTAGCACCAATGCCAGTCTGGTGTTGTGCAGACCGATAAAAATTCCGGTGAAGACATAGATGGAAAGGGTTGCGGGCGCACTCCAAAGCCGAATCAGCGCGTACTGCTCGGCCAGTCGTTCGACCTTTAAACTACTGTCGATGCAATACAGGGCGAAGCGAATTAACGGCTGGCCGATCAAAATGACGGCCAAGCCAAGCAACAGGCCGAGCATCAAAAATCGTAGCGTAATCCGGGCAAGCGCGATTTCGTCATTGGCACCGTAAGCACGGGCGATAAAACCGGTCGTGCCCATGCGCAGGAAGCCAAATCCCCAGTACAGGAAACTAAAAATTAACGCACCCAGCGCGACCGCGCCGATATGGTGGGGTTCGGGCAGGTGACCGACAACAGCGGTATCGACTGCGCCAACCAGGGGAACCGACAAATTGGCAACTATCATCGGCCCGGCCAACGCCCATACAGTGCCATGGGTAATTGATGGCGCGCTAATGGATTGAGCGGTGGGTGAATTCATGTTGTGCTGCGATTAATAAAGTGGCAGGTTACAATAAAGCGCATAAACAAAATACTCATTCCTGCCAGCACTGCTCATCAAAGTTGAAACCATGGTTACCAAAATGACCTGGCGATGTACGAAATTAGCCTGCCATCTTCGGTCTTGGATGATGAAGTTTTTGGTGGTGCAACGGGGCGAATCTCTTTAGAATCGGCATCGATTTGTCATTCGGATTATTGGGCGGATTATCGGCTGTACGTTACCGGGATGACATATAGATTTTGACAAAATGTTGAATGCAACATCATTGACTACCGCAGCATTGTGCACGACCGTTATTCAGCAGGTCGGTGCAATTCGCTGGCGCGATTTGCACCGACATAAGGGGCAGTAATTTTTTGACTTGTCAAAAAAACTGCCCCTAAACTACAGGTTTCGAGATGTGGAATGAACTTCGCGCCTCCTGGGCGCTACTTATAGGCATTGGATTCATGATGCTGGGCAATGGCTTGCAAAGTACATTGCTGGGGTTGCGCGCCACCATGGAAGGATTCCCGACCTTCACAACCGGGATAATGATGTCGGGATATTTCATCGGCATATTTGTCGGCTCGATGATTGCACCGAAGCTGGTGCAGCGGGTCGGACATATCCGGGTATTCGCGGCATTGGCGTCGCTCGCTTCCATTTCCATTCTGGTTCACGGCATTTACGTTAGCGCGATAACCTGGAGCATTATGCGATTAATTACCGGCATCAGTTATGCCGGACTATTTGTGGTTTCCGAAAGCTGGTTGAATGATCGTGCCAGCAATGAAACTCGGGGTCAGATGCTTTCGGTATATATGGTTGTCATAACCATTGGATTGGGCGGCGGGCAGTTCTTGCTTAATTTGGGCAGTCCGGCGAATGTGGATTTGTTTGTGCTGGTTTCAATTATCGTTTCCATCGGATTGATTCCGATTTTGCTCACCGCACGGCCGGCGCCGGCTTTTGCATTGACCGGGAAAATGTCGCTGGCTGAGCTGTATCGGGCATCACCGCTGGCCGTCATCAGCAATGGTTTGACCGGCATCGCCCAAGGCACCGTTTTTGGTTTGGGCGCGGTCTATGCGCGGCAGGAATTGTACGATGTTAAGCTAATTTCAATATTTATGGCTTCGTTTTTGCTGGGTAGTTTGATTTTTCAATGGCCGATTGGCTGGATTTCAGACCGGGTCAGCCGTAGAGTAGTCATGATAGGCATGTCGGTGATGGCTATCGCCGCATGTATAGCGGCCATGCTGCTGCCTAAAAGCGGACCTCTGTTCTTTGCGGTAATCGTAATTCTCGGCGGCGCGGTCATGCCGATGTACTCGCTCAGTATCGCCTACGCCAATGACCGTCTCAAACCAGAACAAATTGTCCCGGCCAGCGGCGGCCTGGTGATGGTTGCGGGCATGGGGCTGAGTGCTGGCCCAATCATTGTTTCATTTTTGATGGGAAAATTTGGTTCAATGTTTTATTTCATTGGCATCGCCAGCGCCTTTGCTTTGCTCATGGTATTTGCGGTTTACCGTATGACTGTCACCAAGCGCGTCGCCCCGAGCGACCGGAAATCCATCGTCGTCGCAGGGCTGATAGGCACGCCCGTGGCAGAGTATAATGCACACGATGCCGAGGATTATGTGGAATCAATAATATGCGGAGAAAGCGGAAATTTGTATGAGCAATCAGAAAGCAACGAGAGCGCGACCGAGAGAAAATTGTAGAGCGGAGAAAATGTAGCGTGATTTATGGAAGCCACGATACCGTTTAGTGAAACAGACCGTCGAGGCAAACATTATGCTGCAAATCAAGCAAATAATTGATTTTCAAAAGCACCCAATCGATCGGCTCGAGCAGTTTGCGGCCGGCTGCAAACAACAACTCGAAAAAACCGGTTCGTTATTGTTGCCAAACTTTATAACCGATCAAGCCATTGCGAAATTAAAAGCCGAAGCGTTAGCGCATGCCCACCTTGCCTATTATTGCCAACAGACCCACACAGCCTATCTTTCGCCGCCCGACAAAAATTACGCTGCCGTTCATCCACGTAATCGTCAGGTAATCAGCACCAAGGGGTGTATCACCGACGATCAAATTCCCGAAGCGTCGTTACTGCGAATAATTTATGCCGACGAGAAGTTCCGAAAATTTCTGTGCTATGTTCTCAAACAAGATCAGCTGTTTGACTATGCCGATTCACTGTCTTCGATAAATGTTCATTACTATGAGGCCGGCCAGGAATTAGGGTGGCATTTTGATAATTCATCATTTGCGGTTACCTTGATGATTCAACCCGCCGAGCAAGGCGGCGAATTTGAATATATCCCCCGATTTAGAAACCACGAAACCGGCGACATGAATTTTGAGGGCGTTGGTCAAGCCCTTGACGGCGACATTGAGGCGATAAAACTTAATATCACGGCGGGGACGCTGGCATTATTCAGAGGCAGAAACGCATTGCATCGGGTTACCCCGGTTATGGGCAGCACCGATAGAATTCAAGTCGTGTTGGCGTACAACACAGCGCCTGGCATCACGCTGTCTGAGCAAGCGCGACTGACTTTTTATGGGCGCACCCATTAACCGAGCGAATCATGTTTATGATGGGGCGCGGGTTTGAGCAAACAACAGTCGCACAACAAACCCACGGGTTTATGACGAGTTGCGCAAAATCCATGGCCCTGTGCGCCGAGTCAGCGGTCCAAGCCAATATGGTTAAGGTATTTTCAGCTCAGGTCAAGAAAAACAAGACGCCAAATAAAGTTAAAGACTTCAAGCCCAATCCACTGCCTTGCCTAGGCAATTTGAAATTGGTCAAGGATATGAAATTGGCGAAAGATTTCCAGCAATTTGCCCACTATTTACCCTGGGGTTTTTCACCGCGCACCCTTGATCAAGGCAAGCATGTGGCGATTATGGATTTTCGCAAGATGTTTGAAATGGGAAAGGTCACCGCCGGGTTAATGTATGTAGACGTTTATAGCGCCTATCCCGAACACAATCATCCGCCGGATGAAATTTATTTCTTGATTTCGGGAACCGCTAAATGGCGTTGGGGCGGGCATCGCCATTTTCGCAGCATTACCGCGGGCAACCTGATTTATAACTATCCTTACAACTGGCATGGCGTTAAAGCCGGGCCAACGCCGGTGTTGGCGCTTTATCTGCAAGCGAGGCGATAGTTTTCAGTCCACATCTTTTATGGATATGCCATGAGGGTGTGGCGTAGATTAGCAATATCCGCAGAGTCAGGGACAAGCGATTTTCCCCGCCATAAAATCTTGAGCGGCGCAATAGTGCCAGTTTGTTCTTGTCCTTGTTTCATAGCGACGCAAGGCGCAATTCTGTGACACGGACGGCGTACATGCCGAGTTGTAAAACACCCAACGCTTTTTATAATTTTTGGTTAATTCTAAAAACATCGGCAGATAATCTTTGCCTCCAAAAAACACTACCTTGTCATCACTCGGCGGTAAAAAGCATAAATCCTCATATGTGTCTTTTGGGTCGCGGCGTTTGTAACGCTCGGCTTGTTTTGAAAAGGCAATGTCATAATATGGCGTCAAAAATGACGCATCCAGCAACCCCCAACCGGCCGACAAAATAAAAACATTGTCACAGCCATAATGCGCCACCAGCTGCCTATAAATCGGCGGTTTGTAGAGGAGATAGGCGGGTTTGAGGTTGAGCGGATTATCGGAACGCTTATTGCGGTATTTCTTATTGTAGTCGCAAAGTTTTTGTCGCCAACTTTGACCGTCATCGGCATTGTCATCCACCTTGTCATCGGGATGCGCGTAAAGCACATCCTTCTGACTTGATGCTTCATGCGGAAGGGCGACAAACTCAACCGCATGCTCATCCCGCTCCATCCGACCAGCATCCGCCACTTTACTTCCCGCACAGGCAATGACGATTTTAATATTCGGCTTCACACAAACATTCCAGCTGTTCTAAAAAGGCGGGGTCATAATCCTCATAATATATTGCTGATTCCATAATCCTGAGCGGCGCACTTTCTCTTTGTTGCTGTCGTGTCCCAACCATGAAGCCGATGGAGAATCCGCATCACGGTTGTCGTAACCGCTCAGCAGGGCGATGGCGTGACGTTCAATAAATTTACGCTGTTCCAATTTGGGGACAGCGAGCCACAAAAGAAGCATCTTGTTGCCGATATACTGACTGACCAAACACTCCAATTCAAGCTCGCCTTTTTGGTTGGCAATGGAGATAGCGTCTTTTTTAAGCCATGTAGGGCAATTAAGTCCATGCCGTTGCATTAACGCAAAACCCACCAGCCCTCTAAAAATGGAGCCACGATGATTGCCTCCGCCGGTACTCAATACGCCCCTATGTTGCCTCAATCTATCCCATAGTTTGGTGCGTGATGTTTGGGTTATTCTGTGGGTGCCGATTCTGGCGATTCGCGGCTTGCCGTTTGCGCGCAGCTCATCAGTTTCTTGAAAAAAATAAATGCCACATTCGGGCAAGTTCATTTGTCCATCACATTTTGCGAGTAATCTCGCTCCTTTGCTCCGCTCGGATAACCGGTTCAGGAGCATGTAAAAACGCTCCCTATCCGCTTGACGATCTCTTTCGTTGCGCCTCATCAACCTCGTCAGAACATAACCCTCAGCCTTTCAATCGCTTCAATACGAATTGCAGTACGCCGCCGCACAAGAAGTATTCAACTTCAACCGCGGTGTCAATTCTCGATTGCAGTTGCAGGTTGTCAACCGAGCCATCGGCGCGATGAATCCGTGCTTCAAATACCTGCTTTGGGGTCAGATTTTTGTCCAGCCCTAGAATATCAATGCTATCGCTGCCGGTAATATTCAACGTCTTACGATCTTGGCCGGGCATGAACTGCAATGGCAACACCCCCATGCCGACCAGGTTGGAGCGGTGAATACGCTCGAAGCTTTCCACGATGACCGCTTTTATGCCCAGTAACAAGGGGCCTTTGGCAGCCCAGTCACGACTCGAACCGGTGCCATATTCCTTGCCGGCGACCACGACTGTCGGGATGCCGGCGGCGCGGTAATTCATGGCTACGTCATAAATCGGAAGCACGCTCGGGTCGTCATTGGTGCAGGTATAGCCGCCTTCGGTACCCGGCACCAATTCATTCTTGATGCGAATATTGCCGAAGGTGCCGCGCATCATCACTTCATGGTTGCCGCGGCGCGAGCCATATGAGTTGAAATCTTTTGGCGCTACGCCATTTTCAATCAGGTACTTCGCCGCAGGACTATCCGCAGCGATGGATCCCGCCGGGGAAATGTGATCGGTGGTAACAGAATCGCCCAGCAACACCAGCACCCGCGCGCCTTCGATGTTTTTATTCTTGCCGCTGGTGTATTGCTCATCGAAAAATGGCGGCAGCTGAATATAGGTCGAATCCGCTGAAAAGGCATAAGTAGCACCTTCAGTGGTCGGCACCGCCTGCCACTTGTCATCGCCGGTAAATACATCGGCGTATTTACGGGTGAACATCGAGTGATCGATTTTTGCCACTTCGGTGGCAATCTCATCATTGCTCGGCCAAATATCCTTCAGGAGCACATCGTTGCCATCCTGGTCTTGGCCGATGGCTTCAGTAGCCAAATTGACGCGGGTGCTGCCGGCCAGCGCATAAGCCACAACCAGCGGCGGCGATGACAACCAGTTGGCTTTCACCAACGGATGAATACGGCCCTCGAAGTTGCGGTTGCCCGATAACACCGAGGAGGCCACCATGTCATTGTCGCTGACCGTGTTATGCACCGCTTCGGGCAAGGGGCCGGAGTTGCCGATACAAGTCGTGCAACCATATCCCACCGTATTGAATCCGAGCTGATCGAGATATTCCTGCAGACCGGCTTTTTCCAGGTATTCCGTAACCACTTTGGAGCCAGGGGCCAGGGACGACTTCACCCAGGGCTTGCGCGTCATGCCGCGCTCGATGGCTTTTTTGGCAACCAATCCAGCGCCCACCATGACCGCAGGATTCGAAGTGTTTGTACAAGAGGTGATTGCAGCCACTACCACATCACCGTGATGCAGGTCATAGCCATCGGCAGTAGGGAAACTTTTGTCCATTTCAGCTTGCTTGCCGTCCTGCTTAATGAAAGCTTCGGTAGCAGCGGGCATATCCGGCAATGCAACGCGATCTTGTGGACGTTTCGGGCCCGATAAATTCGGCCGTACTGTGCTGATATCGAGATGCAAAGTGGAGGCAAACACCGGCTCCGGCCTCGCACTGTCGCGCCACATGCCCTGAGCCTTGCTGTAGGCTTCAACCAAGGCCACGGTGTCCTCGTCCCGACCGCTCAGTCGCAGGTAGTCCATGGTTTTTTGATCAATGGAAAAGAACCCGCAGGTGGCGCCGTATTCTGGCGCCATATTGGCGATAGTCGCTCTATCGGCAAGCGGCAGACCATCCAATGCGCTGCCATAAAATTCCACGAATTTACCCACTACGCCATGTTCGCGCAGCATTTGCACGATGCGCAATACCAAATCCGTGGCGGTGATGCCCTCACTCAATTGGCCGGTTAATTCACAGCCAACCACTTCTGGAATTAACATCGGTATCGGTTGCCTCAACATCGCCGCTTCGGCTTCGATGCCGCCGACGCCCCAACCCAATACACCGAGCCCATTGATCATGGTGGTGTGGCTATCGGTGCCGACTAGCGTATCCGGGTACGCCACCCTTTCGCCGCTGCTGTCATCGCTCCAGATACACTTGGCAATGTATTCCAGATTAACCTGATGGCATATACCGGTGCCGGGCGGCACCAGCTTGAAATTATCGAATGCGCCCTGACCCCATTTCAGAAACTCGTAACGCTCAGCATTGCGCTGCATTTCAAATTCGACGTTAGCGTTGAACGCAGTATGGGTTGCAAACTGGTCAATCACCACCGAATGATCGATGACCAAATCCACAGGAGATAATGGATTGATTATTTCGGCATCCACATTAGCCTTCACTAGCGCATCACGCATCGCCGCCAAATCAACCACTGCGGGCACGCCGGTAAAGTCCTGCATCAACACGCGCGCTGGATGGTAGGCGATTTCTTGCGAGGTCTTTTGCTGCGCGCTCTTTGCAAGCGCTTTAATATCCTCCACCGTGCAGGCCACCCCATCTTCATGGCGCAGCAGATTTTCCAATAACACTTTAATCGAATTTGGCAATCGGCTGATATCCGCAAGGCTCGCCACCTGGTCGGATTGCAGGTTGTAATAGCCGTAGGTTTTGCCGTTGGCTTCGAGAGTAGCGTAGCTGTCGAACGAGTTATTGCTGGTGTGAGTCATTAGAATCTCTTGGTAACAAAGTAAGTCTAGGAACGAAAATCCGGGCCTGATTATACTTGTAAATCGGTTCTCTAACTACCGCTACAAATCCCATTGGTGTTGAAAATGCCTGCTGAAAATATCATTTGACATGACGTACGTTATATCGCACCGTTAAGTCAGGAGGTAACAAACTAATATTTAATTCCTCCAGCACGTTTTTCTAGATTTTTCCACAGCGGTGACAGGGTACGCAAACAATCGATTTGTTTATGTAGCAGTTCAATCAAAAAGTCCACTTCTTGTTCGGTAGTGAAACGACCGATGGAAAAACGAACCGAACAATACGCCAACTCATCGCTAATCCCCAGTGCTCGCAACACATGAGAAGGTTCTACAGAAGCGGAAGTGCAAGCTGATCCGCTGGAAACCGCCACATCCCTGATGGACATAATCAATGATTCGCTTTCCACAAAATTGAAAGAGACGTTCAAGTTTTGCGCCACGCGATGTTCCAGGTCGCCATTGATGTAAACCTCCTCAATACCACACACGCCATCCAGCAGCTTATCGTGTAGTGTCCGCGCACGGGCGTTTTCTTCATCAAACCCTGCGTGAGCCAAGCGAAAAGCCTCGCCCATGCCGACAATCTGGTGCGTTGCCAAGGTGCCAGAACGCAATCCGCGTTCGTGACCACCGCCGTGCATCTGCGCTTTCAACTGCGCTCGCGGTTTACGGCGCACATACAGCGCACCTACACCTTTCGGTCCATACACCTTGTGAGCACACAAAGACAGCAAGTCCACATTAGCCGTGTTGACATCTATCTGTACTTTCCCCGGTGCCTGTGCTGCATCGACATGAAACACAACGCCGTGCTCACGGCAGATTTTGCCGATTTCGGCGATGGGTTGGATGACTCCGATTTCGTTGTTAACCCACATCACGGAGGCCAGCACAGTGTCGTCGCGTAGCGATGCTTGAAACTTATCCAGATCAATCAAGCCGTTCGGCTTAGTGTCCAGATAAGTCACACCAAAACCTTCTCGTTCTAGTTCGCGCACTGAGTCTAACACCGCTTTGTGCTCGGTTTTTACGGTGATGACGTGGCGGCCTTTGTTGCGGTTGAAATGCGCCGATCCTTTGATGGCCAGATTGTCCGATTCAGTAGCGCCTGAAGTCCATACAATCTCGAGTGGGTCGGCTCCGATGAGTTTGGCTACTTGTATGCGAGCATCTTCCACCGCCTTTTCCGCTTCCCAGCCGAATGTGTGGGAACGTGACGCAGGATTACCGAAGATGCCGTCCAAGGTCAAGCAGTGCTTCATTTTTTCGGCCACAAGCGGGTCTACTGGCGTGGTGGCCGAATAATCAAAGTAAAGCGGTGTTCTCATAGCCCGAAAGTCAATTTACGCCACGGGTGGCCGGCTGTTATCGGCTTTGCTTATGCCTCAAAATCTCGGTTGATTAATTAAAGCAAAGGCGGCAGTTCCTTTTTGTCTTTTTCGTCATCGGGGAAAAGTGCACGGTATCTTTCCAGTAATTCCCCCTTTTTCTCCTCATCCAACACCTGACCAGCTCTGTAACATAGAATATCCGTTACCAGTTTTCTGTTTTTGGTGATTATTTTTCCGCCAGACATGAACAGGCGATCCCATTCGCTGACATCTTTTCGCCAATCAATCGCGTTGAGTTTATTAGCCGCCTCCACATAGGTGAGATTTGTTTCGGGGGTGGTTAAACAAGCAAATGCCTTTACTAAACATGCTTGCGCAACAGGTTTCCCCAATAGGTAATCCGTGCGTATTTCGCAACGTTTGTCATCTCCTGTTTCTTCCTTATCTTCCAACAAGTTGGAAAACCAATTTATGTTTTCAACAAGGAATTCCCATACTTCAAAAACTTTTTGCTTGTATAACCTTGCTTTGTTAGTATCTGGAAGGTTCGTACGATCTATTTTTTCGGGAAAATGGGCGGCTAAAATTGCTTCGTTGCATTCCGCTAAAGTTGCTAGTGTAGTGAAACGAGAATCCTTGACGCTGAGCGTGTTGCTTTTAGAATTGACAAGATGTGAACCGATAATATTCTGGTCATTGGCTATAAACCGTGATAATACAGCGATAATGTCGTCATCATCTGTTACCAAATTTTGTCCAGTTGTTGTCGCTTTGGCATACTTATTCACCTTAGTAAAAATTTTTCGAGATTTCTTCTGATTGTAGGGAACTAACATAACCGTCACATCCTCATTCGCCAATTCCGAGCTGGGAGAAAAGCCTTCTATTTGTCTGTTTTTTTCATCCCTTCCTTCTATAGCAAACTGGATAGCTTTCAGGCGATGTTGCCCATCCAGCGGAATCAACTCTTCGCCTCCTGTAAATGTCAAAAACCCCATATGTTGAGCTTGGGTTTTGTAAAGATTTGGTAGTCCTTTAGTAGCAACATCCGCTATAGGTTCAAAATTTGACGTGTCAAAGTTTTTGGCCGTTAAAATGATTGCCCCGAAAAATCTGTCCTTATCCGATGCCAAATAAGGGGCGATTTGATTTTTCACACGAGTATAATTGATATCCCGCTTCTCCTTTTCTTCTAAGGTCATATTCGTCCACTCTGGCATTTCCGACGGGATAATAGCCTTTTCCACTAATTCTTTGGCCTTCATGGCTATAATAAAATAATCGGTGCTGCCGAGTTTGCCCTTCATTGCCGCGACGGTTGTTGCCATTGGATTTACCTCCTCTGTTTTGAGATGTTTGTCTCAGGATGCCATATTTGAATCAATTTTGTTTCCATTTTGTCTATTCTGTTATCTTTTACCGACAAATAGCAAATATCCAAGAATGCACCGAAAGCCTTTATCCACAATCTTAAATTTTCATTGTGGGAATTACGCCAATGTTGCGTGAGCCGATCCTTAATTGACTGTTTTTCTGCCTTTCCGACATATACGCACTTTCCATTAGTACGACACCAAAATCCATACACGCCTTTTATATGGGGAGGGATGCTATCAATATTGTGATGTCTAAAAGACATTTTGTTACGGGTTTTCTTTGATTTTTTCATATCTATTTCAACCTAAAATGCCATATCTGTTTTGCCGCTATTTTAGCAATCTTGGATTGTCTATGTTTGACGGCTTTAGGAGTCCATTCTGTATGTTGACAAATATCTTTCGTCAATTGGTATGAAGACATTGCGTATATTTTTTTCTTTGCTGAAAAACTTTCATTATCCTTCGCTTTCGGACTATTATCTTTTTTACTTATTAATGTCAGGTTTCCTAGACAATGAACGAATCTGTCACGGTCATTCTGATCGAATTTTGAAGCCCAACTATTTTTAGAATTATGTTCATTCGATCTTGGCAAAATATGCTCTACGCTGACTTGGTCATTATCAATTCTCACACCTTTTTCTTGATATTCTACGATTTTTCTCAAGATATAACCAGACTTTGTGATGCTCTTTTGCGAATAAAACCTTGTTCCCATTTGTTCTATGTAGTCAGTATCATCAATAACCCCGGCGTTGTCATAAGTTTTTAGGTAATCAAAAAATTGTTCAGAGGTAGTGCAACTTCCATCAGATATGATCTCAGCCAAATCTGCGAATTTGGCTTCGTAAACTGAAGGCCTAAAATTTCCTATATGCGTCACTCGTTGCACAAATGAGGAAAGAAGTTTAACGCAATCATAGACAAATTTTGCACTCCCAATTTTGTTTTCTTGGGGGGCAGATGCATAATGACAAAACAAGGCAAATATTAGCGGTCGTGCAATTTTGTAGTCATGCAAATCAAGTAGATAATCATCAATTTTTCTTTTATTGTTCATTTTCTTAGCGTCTTGGGTTAACTGCTGCAAAAATTCTTGATTCGAAGATTTGCGCCAAAAAGTCCTAAATATTTGTATTTTTTCTTTTTTAGACAAATCGCTCACTAAATCAAAAACTTCTCCAGATTTCCCTTTGTTGGTGTTGCCAAAACGGTTTTTTGTTTTTCGGAAAAATTGCTCCTTATTTATGAATCCATATTTTGCTTGCATATAACACCGAACATATTCAGAAACTGCTTTGTCGGGAAAACTCGTGTATATCTTTTCAAGGTTATCATACACAGTGTCGCTCCGAGCAGGCTCATTAGAGAAAAACGATAAAAAATAATTCTTGATTAAATCTACCTGATCTAAATGCTTCCCGCGATAATTAAGAGTTTCAAAAATAGCATTCGAATCAAGAGATTTATCCACCTCCAGTCGAACAACAAAAACGTTGTGCAACATAAAGTTCAATATTTTTTCTCTCCATACAAGATTTTGATGTTCCGCCTGTTCAAAAAAGGAAACAATACTGTTCCAGGCTGAAACCATTTTTCCATTTGTGCCAACGTCCCGTCCACGAATTAAATTATTGAAATTTGTCTCGTTATCTCTAGGTGGAGTAACACGAGGAGAAAGATTATCTGCATCTTGTAGCGTTTTATTGTGTGCTTCCTGGACACCAAACAGTATGCGAATAATATGATTCTCCTCGGAGGACATGCCCTGGTCACGAAAAGTCCTGCATAAATAAGCGCATATCAGTGAAAATGTAATAATCCTTTGTTGACCATCGTTAATTTCCCATTTTTTTCCGCTCCGTTTTTTATCAGCATGATAGAACCTAAGAAATGACAGGGACTGTCTTGACTGACCGCTTCGTCCAAATCATCTAACAACATAGTAACGTGACCGCCTTCCCAGTCGTAGTAACGTTGATGTCGCGGAACGTTAAAAAATCCATCCCGAAGCAACTCGGCTAATGTGCTTTCCTCGGCTTTAATTAATTTTGGCATGGCTTCAAACGACCGCCACAGCCCCCACTGAATCCATCAACGCATCACGGCTTTCATAGTGCAGCATGTCGCGCCGCCAAATATCCTCGATTATTTCCAGTTCCGGTTTTGAAATAAGGTCTTTGCCCGTCTCCTGCTCCAAATTCTGAAGCCGCTTCAGCACGCGGTGGCGTATTTCCATCTTAAAAGGCCCTCTGACGCGACTGCCATCTTCTCGAGATTTGCTTGTTCCATCACGTCGAACAGGCATTCGATTTTCGTTAATTTCTCGTAATTCAAGAATCCAGTCCCGAAAATCCAGGAGCGGTTCTAATTCGTCAAAACCAGCATCGACCAAACCCGACAAACTGCGATCTTTGGCGACTACCGTGCAAGTCCAGCAACCGAACCTCGGCGATGTTGATCCGCATGACGGTGCATCATCTTTGCTCAACACCAGCGGGCATTCACCACCGCGCGCATTGCGATATAGCGTTATCAGATTGCGGTGGCTTCCGCCCCACGGTGGCGTTGATTGCAACAGAATTGCCCACACCTCGTTGTCAGTCAGTTCTGCAATAGGTGAAAAAACGCGGCAATTCCTGATCTGATTATGCGGGTTCATCCGCCGACCGCTTTTTTCGCGGCTTTCCATTCTGCGGCGCCGGCCGGATGACTCGCTTTTGCGAGTGCCGATAAGAAGTATGGCCTTGCGATGCGCGGCGGTGACCCGCTTGATGAACTTGCTGGTGGGGTTAATTTTCATGCGATCAGTGCACCAGCGAAAGTTCCGGGTGGGCGGGATATAGCCTCGCCCAATGACGTTCACCCAGAAGGTCTGGTCGATGCACGGCTTGGTGATGGTCACGGACATCGGCAGCCGGGCGTTTTCCGCCGCCCGCTGTATGATCTCGACGCTTTGCCGCAAATGATCCATCACCAGCGGAGACTCAACCAGGGTGTCATTGCTAACAATGTGAATCTGTCTTTTTCTGGCTTCGGCGGGCAGTGCCTGGATGGTCTCAAAGACCAACTGCAGCAGGAGCGTGGAATCCTTGCCGCCGGAATAGGCGACTATCCATGGGTGGCTGTGTTTTTTTCGGTATTCTTCTTGCAAAACCACCCGAATCTCGGCGAGTTTGTCTTGTGTATGC
This sequence comes from Candidatus Spongiihabitans sp., assembly GCF_965237845.1. Lineage (GTDB taxonomy): Bacteria > Pseudomonadota > Gammaproteobacteria > Arenicellales > Poriferihabitantaceae > Spongiihabitans. The sequence goes on from NZ_OZ250154.1 coordinate 342,465, forward strand.
AATAAATTATCCGCAACGACTATGGTGGGAGTGGTCATTTTCTTTGGTTGTGTGAAGGTGAAAACAGAGTATACCAAAATCGGGTTTTTTACAAACAACAACTACCCATAACAGAACATCCAAAATGGCGGTTTTGTTCGCATATCCTTGCGCTCAAAGGAAACTCTAAATGAATCAATTTCCTATATTTTATAGCGTTTCCCCAACTACCGCTATAAATATCCTATTCGTCATCATCGTCACCGAACTATTACATCTACCCCACTTGTTTGCACCAGGTTTCGCGCAATAGCAGCGCGCCGACAAAGGCGCCTGCTGTGACCACTAACAAGCTGGACAGCGCAATCGTGTAGGCGTCGGTCGAATAAACGCGTACACCGCCTACAATCGTACCGGTCCAGTTCAAGTCGAGCAACCAGCCAATCATCGGTTGCATTACCGCGCCAGAGCCGACCACGCACATATTCATCAAGCTCAGTGCTGTGCTGCTGCAATCCAGGCTGTTGTGCTCTTTTACCGAACTGAAACATACCGTCATCGTGGAACCGCCTAGACCGGTGATTAATATCAGTGTCATTAATATCGCGGTATTTGTCGGGGCAATGAAAATAATTGCCGCAAAGGTTATTAGACAAATCACTGAGCCGACAATCATAATCGGGTTGCGGCTGCCAATCCGATCTGACAACCAGCCCATCAGGGGTGAAAAAATCGCCCACCCGACGAACAACATCGAGGCAATCCCGGCCGCCTCCGTGGTCGAATACCCATGCACTGCGCTCAGCCATGGCACTGCCCACAAAGCGCCAAACCCGAGCATAATGGAGGCTAGGCCGAAGCCTATTAACGCGCACAACCAGGTTTGTGGATTGGATGCCGCTGATCGCACGCCATCCCATATGTTGCTGCGTTCCTCAACTTTTCTTTGGTTCTGCGACCGGTGTGGCACCAGGACAAACAGCAAAACCGATAGCACCAAGACAATCATTGCCAAAATGCCCATCGTGCCACGCCAACCAACAGATTCCACAACATAGCGAAGCGGCGCCTGTCCAAATATCGCGCCACACATGCCGACCGCCTGAAGTACGCCCGCCAGCATGGCGTACTGTGCCGGTTTAAACCAGTGCCCGGCAATGGCCAGCGTGCCGACAAAGGCAAATGCGACCGTCGCGCCAATAAAACCGCGTGCGATTGATGCCGTAACAAGTGAATCACTGAGCGCAAAACTAACCGAAGCGATTGCGCATAAACCGGCCGCAAAACTCATCAATTTGCGCGGTCCGTAACGATCGGTAAGTATGCCTACGGGCAGTTGAATAGAGGCATAAGCGTAGAAATAAAATGCCGATAATGAACCGAGGGCGGCGCCACCGACCGCAAAATCCCGCATCCATTCATCGGTCATGATGCTCGGCGCAACGCGCTGGATAAAGGCGTAGCCGAAAAACAGCGTGCCCAGTGAAAACCCGATAATTGCGCTGCGCCGGGTGACCGGATTTTGGTTTGAAGTGGACACGAGTATTAAATTGTCAGCGGGAATTTAAACTTCCAGCCCCATTCTCCATGGCGTGAACAACCGGGGCATAGTCGTCCGCTTTTCAGACTCATTTCATATTGGGAAAGACTCATTCTCTGCTTATCCCAATCTGTCGCTGTGAATTTTCTGCAGATATTGCCTGACATCGGGATATTTCCCGACAATAGTCAGCATGGCTTTCCTGGTGACACGCAGTAATTTACAGGGCGTCTTGGCCACAATGGTCGCACTTCTGCGATGGGCGCCGGATTGCGCTTCCACTAACGACGATTCGCCGATGATATCGCCATCATGAAAAGTAGCAATTCGGTGAGTCGCACCGCTTTCATCCTGCTTGCGCACCAATACCTTGCCGTGAATAATGATATAGAAGTTGTCGCCTCGTTCGGATTCACCCACTATCGTATCCCCGGCTAGAAATGTGATTCCGCTCGCATTGTTCTTAACGAAATTCAGATCTTCACTGCTCATGTTTTCAAATAACGCCGTCTCATCCAGCAATTCGGAAACCGATTCATTGCTGTCTGGCCTGATTGCCCGAATATTACTGATGCTGGCCAGCTCCTGCTCGACCTTGCGCCGGATAATATTATAACCTTTGGCGCCCAGGGCGCCTTGGCTATGCTGCTGCTTAACCTGGTTCCAGCCACGGTTTATCATTGATCTATGCGCAGTGTGTTTCATGTTGCGTTGGTAGAAGCCGGGAAACTGGCGTTTGGCCATCTTAAGCTCATGCCGGTAATGCTTGTTTCGAACCTTATAATTTGATATCAGCAGATCACGCGCCGAGTTGGCCAGGTCGTCCTGTTGCTCCAGCATGTTAATAATCATGTTATTGATGATTACCTTGGCAATGTGACGTTCCATCTGCTGAACCAGCCGCAGGGACTGGTATCTGGACAAGAGTTTGGATAACCACAGCCGTTCCCTGGAATAACGCAGCAAGCTATTCTCCAGCAGCACAAACAGGCTTTTTCGAGGGCTGTCGCGAAAAGCGTTATGCTCGTTTTTCCCCTTTCGCAGCGCTTCCTGCATGCTAAACAGCGAGTCATTCATTCTCAGGTAAACATACTGGCTGATGATTTTCGATTCATAGAGCAGCATTAATACGGTTCTTTCTGTTTGATAAGCGCGGAACAGTGCCATATATTCATCGTCATCATGCTTTTCGCTGCCCTCATCAAACATTCCGATACTGAATGCCAGCCGAATTCTAATTAACAGGCCGTTGCTCGCTCGTTTTGGCAGCAAGGAATAATTTCGTAGTTCACTCAACCATGAACCCGATTCTTTTCTGGCCGTAATCAGGGAATTTCTGAGTTCCAGATCTTCCCCCTCGGTCAGTTGATTGAGCCCGAGTCGTTCCATCAATGGCCGAATAGTCGGCGCACTGATCAACAAGGTAAACAGCACAACGCCAACCGTCAGATCAAACAGGAATTGCTTCTCTGGCAGGGCATCCGGAATTGAAAGAACCACCGCTATTGCCAAGCCGCCTTTTAACCCTCCCCACCATATGATATGTCGTTCGGCCATACTGATACGCGGCAAGTGAAATAGTTTGACCGTCACCGGAATTACGCTATATACCGCAAATGCTCTTGCACCTAGAATCAGTATTACCACCAACAGAACAGCGCCCATAACGGCCATGATATTGTCGAACTTGACGGTTAAGCCAACCAGCAGAAAAAGCAGGGAATTACAGGATAGGGAGATGACTTCCCAGCTGCTGTGAATGGAATGGGTTGCATCATGAGGAAATCTGATCATGCTGAATCGTTTTAGCGCGATTGCCGACCCAACCACCGCCATCACTCCGGAAACGTGCAAAGCGTGTTCGGCGAGAACAAAACTGGCATATGCAATAACAATAGAGGTGGTTAATATCACCGCCATATCACTGCGCATTCGATACAGTAATTCGCATACCGCAAATCCGAGCAAGCTGCCGACGATAACCCCGCCGATAAAAACGCGTAAAAACTCAGCAATGATGTGTCCAGAATCAGACCAACCAATGCCCCCGCCCTGCATCGCTATTCCCAGCAAAATGGTAAACGCGACAATGGCGGTGGCATCGTTTAACAGCGATTCGCCTTCAACCAGGACGTTAAGGCGATTTGGCGCCCCCAGTTCCTTGAACAAGGCTACCACCGCAACCGGGTCGGTCGCCGATATCAAGGCGCCGAATACCAGCGCCACTATCAGTGGTATGTCCAGCAACCACCAAACCCCGAGTCCGACGACACAAGTGGACAAAAGCATTGCCGGAATAGCCAACATTAAAATCGGCGGCAAGTCCCGGTGTAGTTGCCGGGTATCAATGCTAAAGCCGGATTCAAAAATGAGCGCCGGAAGGAAAATAAAGAACATGATTTCCGGTCCAAGCTGAAAGTGGCGCAGTGGCTCCAATGGCGCCCAGCTATCGGCTGCCCGACCGAGCGCTATGCCGACAATGACCAGCAGGATGGTATGCGGGATAGGAAGCTTGCGCGATAGCCCGGTCAGAAGCATGGCAATCCCAAGCAGAATAACCAGGACAAGTATCAGTTCGTCAGCCGGCACGTTGGATGATTAAATTGTGGGTCAGGTTAAAAGCATGGGTTAATCGTTGCCATGCGCTGGTTGCGAATTTTAGCACAGCACAACATTTCCGCTTTGAGTGTTACAACCTTTTGGGAAACTCTAATTAAAACCGAAAAATGTGAGATAATCAAATTCACAAAACAACTGATTGCAGGTAACGAGAGCGATGCGTCGAACCACCCTGCGCGAAGGCGGTTTCGCAAAGCATGTGAAGCAAACCAGGAAAGAAAAGTTTCTGTTGCGGATGGCGCGGATTATTCCTTGGGATGAGTTAAGCAAGGCGATAGAGCCGCGCTATCCGAAGCTGGAAGGAAGCGGTCGTCTATCGGCGAGGGTAGGGCGCATGTTGCGTATTCATTTGATGCGGCATTGGCTTGACTTATCCGGTCTGGGGATGGAGGACGCGCTCAGCCGGTGTGCGCCGAAGGCAAGGGACGACCCGAAAGCAGGGGCGGGACACCGCAAGTCATCGGGTGAGGAAAGGCGGAGGAATCGGAACAAGTCAAAAGCGCGGCGCAAAGCGGAGCAAGTGTTTTTGTGATGAAACGCCAATTCCATTTCACCAAGGTGAGATACAAAGGGCTGGACAAGAACACGAATCAGGTGTTCACGAGTTGTGCGTTGATTAATTTGGCGATGTCCAGGAAGCGCTTATTGAGGCTGACATTATGATGATTGCGGCCTGCAAAGCGAATAAGGGCGAAAGCGGCTAAAAACGGTAAAAAACAAGCCAAATACCGCCAATTAAGAAATCCCGCCAATCAGATAATAAATGTTTGAGAATAAAATCCGACAATTTGAGTGTCACCGCATTAAATCAGAGTTTCCTTAGTTTTTTCATTCTCAACAACAACACATGATTAATAATGAAAGTTATTGTATTAGGTGCGGGTGTTATTGGAGTCACAACAGCGTGGTTTCTTTCTCAATCTGGCCATCATGTTGAATTAATCGATCAATGCGATCTTCCCGCCGAAGAAACAAGTTATGCCAATGCAGGCTTACTCGCCCCAAGCGATGCTTTCGGTTGGGCCCGTCCAAGTGCCCCGTGGACTTATTTCCAATCATTATTTCATTCTGATTGGGGAATAAGAATTGTGCCAAAACTCGACAAGGATCTCTTGTTTTGGTCTTTACGGTTTTTACGAGAATGTTGTTATAAAAAATTCAGAAAAAACAGTATAATTAAATTTGATTTAGCAAGGTACTCTTTGGAATGTCTTAATGATATTGTAGCTAAAACGAAAATCAATTTTAATCATAAAAAAAAGGGGATATTATATCTCTATGGAACAAATACATCTTTGCAACATGCCGATAAAAACTTTGATATGTTGCGTGAGTTAGGGTGGGATATGCCTTTACTAAATAAAGCAGACCTCCTAAAAATAGAACCTTTCAATTAAGCCGTAGGCTTAGGCAATTTATCATATCTTAAAGCAAAAGGAGTTACCAATTTATTATGTTAAATGCATGATGGCATCAATTTCAGCATACGCCCCTTCTGGCAAGGCTGAAACTTCGATTGTCGTTCTTGCTGGATATGGTTTAGTAAAAAAGCCCCCCATCACTTTGTTTGCAATTGAAAAATTTGCGAGGGATGTTAAAAAAATAGTCACTTTAACGATTTTATCGCACTCCCCGCCTGCTGCAATGGCTACAGCTTTTACGTTTTCAAATGACTGTCTTATATGGTCTTCAACAGTCCCTTTTATCATTTCCCCTGTAGCGGGAATTATTGGCGATTGCGCCGATATGAAAACCATATCCCCAGACCTTATAGCTTGTGAATATGTTCCCAATGGATCTGATGATTCACTTGTAATAATGGGATTTTTTACATTCATAATCGATACTCATTAGCATTAGGTGGTTGAAATATAGACGTTATTTTTTATTAAAGAGAAAAACCACGATGCCTGTGATTAACCCCCAAAAGGCCGACCCAATCCCAAACAAAGTAAATCCTGATGCAGTTACCAAAAAAGTCATCAGCCCAGCCTCTCGATTTTGAGGGCTTTCCAAGGATTGAATCAAGCTGGACATAAGTGACCCCATTAAAGCAAGCCCCGCTATGACGATGACCACATCCTTTGGCATCGCCACAAATAGTGAAACTAAAGTTGCTCCAAAAATACCTACAAAAATATAAAATAATCCGCAAAAAATGCCTGCAATATAACGCCGTGCTGGATCAATGTGCGCCTCTTCATTCGTGCATATAGCCGCTGTAATTGCTGCCAGGTTGATCGCATGAGAACCGAAAGACGCAAAAAGCAGTGACATGACTCCGGTTGTTGAGATGATAGGGCTGATAGGCGCTTTGTAGCTGGCGGCACGCATAACGCTGACCCCCGGCACATTTTGGGAAACCATCGTAACAACAAATAAAGGAAGGCCCAAGCCAATAATTGCCTCTATGCTGAAACCCGGCATCGTAAGCATGGGTCTGGCCAATGATAAAACAACATCTTCAAAATAAAATTGATTTAACGAATAGGAGAAAATCATGCCCGCAACAAGCGACAAAAGAACGGCGTATCGCAAGAAAAACCGCTTCGCTATGTAATAAACACCAATCATTATTGTGGCAGAAATGAAACTATTTTGTGCGGCATGAAAAACATCCAAGCCAAAATTCAATAAAATGCCGGCCAACAACGCCGCGGATATTTCTTTCGGAACTAAATCCATGGCTTTTGCAAAAATACCAGTAACGCCTAATAAAAATATAAGAAACGAGGATACGAGAAATGCGCCAATAGCATCGTTATAGCCGTAATTCATCAATGAAGTCACAAGCAATGCTGCTCCTGGGGTTGACCAAGCACATATCACAGGCACCTTATATTTGATACTTAAGAGCAGGCACGACAGGCCGCTGGCAATGGATATAGCCCATATCCAACTCGACAATTGGGCCTGGCTCAAATCCGCAACTTGAGCGGCTTGAAACACAATAACAGACGGTCCCGCGAACGAAACTAGGACAGCCACAAATCCCGCGGTAAGTGCTGAAATAGAAAAATCCTTTAAAAAGGTTATTTTTTTCATCTGATTATGCCCCTGAATGGTTGGTAATACAGCGAAAAATAATTTTTATCGTATAAGTGTGGCAGTGCCGTCAACGTCATGAATCACTTTGTGGCATCAGATGCTTCATTCAAAGCCATACGGGCTGTATTTATATCTTTTAAACCTGTTCCAGTAGCTAGAGTCACTACTGTTTCGTTTTTTCCGAGAGAAAAAACTGCTTTTTTAAAGCCCGCGTATGCCGCCGCTGCCGCCGGTTCTAAGAAAAAACCGTCTTGTCGAGCAGATATCAACATGGCATTTTTTATTTCAGCATCCGAGACCACAATAAAATCTCCACCTGTTTTCTTTACAGCCCGCAATCCCTTTAGTCGGTCACGAGGCAAATCGCAAGAGATACTGTCTGCACATGTTTGTGACTTTATTTTATGTTTTAAAACAACATCTTCATTATTTTGTACCGCATCGTAAAAGTATGCGCTTCCTTGAGCTTGAACTCCCATAAGCTTAGGAATCTTTTTTGTCCATATCTTTAAGGTAGTTTTTAACGTTCTTGGCAAAACTTTAGTGGTTTTAGTTTGTGAATCGGAGTGCCTCCAACATTTATACGTGGTAACTCACTTTCTGTTTGATTTATTGGCAACAAAGGAAGATAGCGTTGCATACCACGCCAAAAAGGCTTTTTCTCCAAATCAAACGGAGACATTTCTTCTGAAATAGCCGAGTAATCATAAATAACATCAAATGTCCCATACTCTCTATGTTCTTTGCAAATATACATTCCTTCTTGTGACTTTACTTCAATGCCACAATACATGCACTTAAGATGCTTAAAAAATATTTGTAATTTAAATGGTGCGATTTTTATACTCTAGATTCTATAAGTTCTGGCAATAAGATAGAAGTTAACAGGGGGCGAAAGACAAGTCAAATACCGTTAAGAAATCCCGCCAATCAGATAATAAATGCTTGAGAATAAAATCCGACAATTTGAATAGCGTTGCCTTAAATCAGAGGTTCCTTAATAAAACGCCTGCCAACTCGGTCATTAGCGTCAAATATTCGGTAAAATCCTGCAGCATGAGCGAATTTAACAACCAACAAAAAATACCGTTCAGTAAACTGGCGCAACGGCTGAATTCCGAATCAGGAGAAGCCTGGCAGGTGCATGAGCAGGCTTTGAAAATGAAACGGCGAGGGGAAGATGTGGTGTTGCTCTCCATCGGCGATCCGGATTTTCAAACGCCTGAGCCGATCATTGATAATGCCGTTAGCCATATGCGTGTGGGTCGAACCCACTATTCTCCGGCGCTCGGCGAGTTGAACCTGAGACGCGCAGTGGCCGACTATGAGACTATGGTTTCACCCAATCCCTGCGATGCGGAACAAGTATCCATTTATCCGGGGGTTACTGCGGCTATATTTTCGGTTATGAGTTGTTTGCTGGATGCCGGGGACGAGATAATTATTGTGGATCCTCCATATGTCGGGTATGGCCCGATAATGCAAGCGTTGGATGCTGAGGTAAAGACCGTCATGGCGTTGCCGGAAAACGGCTTTGAGCCACAATTAGACGATTTCATCCGTGCCATCAGCGATAAAACCAAAGTGGTATTTATAAACACGCCGGGCAATCCGACTGGCGCGATCATTCCCCGCAACACTTTAACAAGCCTGAGCCGCTACTGTTACGATAGAGGTATCTGGCTGGTTTGCGATGAAGTCTATTCCATGTTGACTTATGAAAAACCGCATATTTCACTACGCACGGCGGCGCAACGACTCGATAATGTAGTGGTGGTTGACGGGCTTTCCAAGTCGCATGCAATGAGCGGCTGGCGCATGGGATGGGCGGTGGCGCCGGTCGAGTTAACCGCTCATCTGGGGCGTTTTGCCGCCATGTCGATATTCGGCTGCCCGCAATTTATTCAGGATGCGGCAGCTTTTGCGCTGAACAATGACCAATACTATGTTAAGGATATGTGCGACCAGTACCAAAAAAGAAGAGATCTGGTATGCGCCGGTCTCGATGAAATGCCGCGTCTGAAATACCTGCGCCCGCAATCCGGCATGTTTATCATGGTGGAGGTTAGCGGCATCTGTGAAGACGACAAGGTTTTTGCACAAAAGCTGCTGGATGCCGAGAGGCTTTCGGTGTTACCAGGCAGCGCATTCGGCAACAGCGCCCGCGGGCACATCCGGCTCTCATTGGTGCAGCCCGAAAATGTTTTAGTGGAAGGTTGTAAGCGGCTGCAAAGATTCGTCAACGCCGTAGCCCAAGCTGAATCGTAAATGGGCAGAGCGTAAATTAACCGCCATCATTAAAAGAGACCCGATATGCCCACTTGCGGTCAAGTGCTCGTCGAAATACTGGAAAACTATGGTATCGATACCCTGTTCGGAATTCCCGGCGTCCATACTGTGGAACTTTATCGTGGACTGGAAAATACCCGCATATGCCACGTCACGCCGCGCCATGAGCAGGCGGCCGGCTTCATGGCCGATGGCTATACCCGGGCGAGCGGAAAAATCGCGGCTTGCTTTATTATCAGCGGTCCCGGCATGACTAATATCGCAACCGCCATGGGGCAGGCGCTGGCCGACTCCATCCCCATGTTGGTAATCTCGTCGGTCAACCGCACCTATGAATTGGGCTTGGGCGAGGGGCGTCTGCATGAAATGACCGGCCAGCGTAACCTGATAGCGGGTGTGGCCCGCTTCAGCCATACCCTGCTGCGTCCCGATGAACTGCCCAAAATTCTGGCCCGCGCCTTCGCCACGTTCACCAGCGCGCGCCCGGGACCGGTACATATTGAAATTCCCGTCGATGTGATTACGGCACCGGCCGGCCATCTGGACAAGCGGGCTTTTGAATTACCTAGTGCACCCGCGCCTTCTCCACAAGCCATCGATGCCAGTGCAAAGCTCTTAAAAGCGGCTGAACGTCCGGTAATCGTTATTGGCGGCGGTGCCATCAATGCTGCGGCTGAACTGGTCCAGCTGGCGGAAAAATCAGGTGCGCCGGTTGTCAACACCGTCAATGCCAAAGGCGTCCTGCCCTACAGCCATCCGCTCGCAGTTGGCGGCTCCGCTTCCTGTCGCGCGGTACGGGATGAATTAAAAGCCGCCGACCTAGTGCTGGCAATAGGGACTGAGGTTGGCGAAACCGATTACGATTTCTTTTTCGACGGTCAGCTGCAGATCAATGGCAAATTGATTCGTATCGACATTGATGCCGCTCAGCTGACCCGCAATGTACGAGCGGATGTGGCGATTTGTAGCGATGCCCGATACGCATTGCAAGCGCTAAATCAGGCATTGCCGAATAAGGTATTGGAGACCCATGAAAGCAGAGCGCGTAATGGCGCCGCTCGGGCGAAACAGCTACGCGACCAATTGCGGGCAACTCGTGATGCCGACTATGAAAATTTTTTTGCTACAGTTCAAGAAGCCCTGCCCGATGTTATTATCGTTGGCGACTCGACCCAACCGACCTATTACGCCTGGCTGCATTATGAAACCGAAAAACCGCGCCGCTACTTCCATTCGGCCAGCGGTTTCGGCACGCTGGGGTACGCCATTCCAGCAGCCATTGGTGCCAAGCTGGCGGCCGCGGATAGCCCGGTCATCGGCTTGATTGGTGATGGTGCGGCGCAGTTTACCATCGGCGAACTCGCCAGCGCCGTGGAAGCAAAGGCGGCGGTCATATTCCTGATTTGGAATAACCACGGCTACGGCGAAATCAAACGTTTCATGGCCGATCGCGACATCGCGCAAACAGGCGTCGATATATATACCCCTGATTTTGTCGGCCTGGGCAAGGCGTTCGGTTGTCATGCCGTGCGGGCGAACAATCTTGACCAACTAAAATCCGAGCTGGTTACGGCGGCCGGGCAAGCGCGACCCACCGTAATCGAAGTGATGCAGGAAGATTTCGCCGCTGGTTATCCGGTATTGTGAGGATGTCAATAAATCAATCCCGATAGTTTGAACAATGAGATTATGGCGATGACCATGGATGTTCCTTAGCGCTACCGAGTGGAGGGCGGGCAACGCCCGCGCTGTCAAAGTGGCAACGGTGCATTTGTTAACGAAGTTAATGGTTAATCTGGTATGGCGTTGCGGTCTAAAAAAGAATTGAAAACTTCGCAGGCGTTTTCGGCAACCAATGCACATGAGTAACATGCGGCTAAGTTCATTTCAGCCACTCCCTGGCCTTCTGAGTTTTTACAAATAGGGTCAGAAGCGCAGTCCTCGGCTCTCTCTAAAGCATTCTTTAATAACTGCTTGAACTTTACAGGGGTAGCCTGCGAAGCCAATCCACCGTAACTGCCTTCCATGCCACCTACTGTATAAATTAAAACACCTTGCATTTCATTTTCATCTACAAACAATCGTTCTTGTAAAGATACTGTGGGATAACCGCAAGAAAATTCTAACTCTTTCATCAATAGATGTGAGAAAGTATGTATAAAAATAAAATTTGCTAAATGCCGTAAGTCGCTAAATCTACTTTTAAATAAAGCACTATCTTGACTTTTTGAAAAAACGCTTTCTAGTTTTTGTTTATGGCCGCTAATATAAGGATCAACATTGTTTTTATTGAAAGCAATAAAAATACCTTCGCCAAAATTTTCTATCCCTAATAAATATTTAGTATTTTTTGCTGCGTCTGAAGTGTATTTTGGTTTTATATTTTCAATGGTTTCACTTAAAAACAGATCGACATCTAAGGGCTGCTGGCGCGTATATCCTGTTTGAACAGTAGTCATTTTTAAGCGTGACACTTTAACCAAACTGGTGATACCAAACTTATCTAAAAAATTGACATCTTGATGAGTAAAAATAAAGTCAGCGTGTTCATAATTTGTTTCATTAATAATAAATTGGTACTCTTTACGGCGATAAACTAATTCTTTTTGAAAACCTTCGCTATCCTTGGTGTCAATATAGTTTTGTATAACGTCTTTGCTATAACACTCTTCTAAAGCATCATACATAAACTCAATATTTTTACCTTTATTTTTCCATCCATTTATTTTGGATTGATCGGTATCGCTAATATTACTAGGACTGGGCAAATAAAGGCTATGCACCAGAAGCGGATAATAAACACTATTACTAGAGCGAATTACTGTTTTAAATCGGTGTTCGTTTTCCGTACTAGTAGGGAAACTTAAACCATATATGCCTGCTAATGTTTTCCATTTACTACATTTTTTACAGCTAATATAAATACCCGCCAAACCTTCATGATCACCTGGTTTGTAATACAAATCCGGTTTGTCACAACACGGCTTCCAGGTACTTAGCACTTCTGCTTCTGCTTTGTCTGTATCATTGTTTGCCTGTTTTTCAAAAGTAATCCACTTATTCCAAGGCACATCGCGTATCTTGCCGTCAGAGCTTGTCATAATAAATCGCACTTGAGTTAACTCGCGATACCATCTTCCTTTTTTCTTTATCTTTGCTTCTTCGTAACAATATCCACATTTTGGTGGAATAAAGTATTCCTTTGCTTTATTAGAGTTTCCAGAGTCATATTGCTTGATGACTTCGTCCCATTTCTGCCACCAATCTCCTAGTGGCTTGAAGTGCCTACATTTATCACTACTACAAAACATCCATTTTGGAAAATATTGAGCAGTGGCAACATTTTCCCAGTCTGTGGGTTGGGCGTATTGAGCATTAGAAAAACTTTTTGTGGTGTTAGTTGGCACTTTTACTAAGGCTTTTAACCTAGGGAACCCTTTCTCATCTTTTAGGCGTTCTAACAAGCGATAATCATTAATATGGCATTCAGGTTCCAAGTGTTTATCTTTTTCGAAAAATACCCACTTATCAATCGGTTCAATTTTCACCACACCTTTGACATCTTCTACTAACGCACCCACACCTGCAAAAGTGCCTACCATTTTCCTGCTTTGGGTTTGTATAAATTTATTCATAATCGTTAGTAAAGGCTTGTTGAATTTTAATAAAACTGCTGCTATCAATATCTCGCATAGATTGTGCAACTACCCATTTTTTATCCTTTAAGGCTGATTTGGTATCTGGTTTAGACAACAATGCATTCTGTTTGCCTTTATAGAATTTATAAGGATTGTCTCTAGTTATTTTTTCTGCCCAATCCTTACTTAACTCATCTAATCTATTAAAACAAAAGTCTAAATTTACACTTTCCCCAAAACGATTTTTTAGTAATTCTTTGAAATCACTAATACAGTCATTTGTAAAATGCTTCATATCACCATTTTCATTCAATTTCTTCTTATGTCGAACATAGGTAATCATCAAGCTAGCTATCATCTTGTCAATGGTATTCTCAGTAAACGGAGTGATACTAAGTGGTTCAATTTGCTTATACAGCGATTGGTGAAACGACAAAAAATGTTCAAAATAAGACTTATCTCTAGCACGGTTAGAATCAAACAAGGCAACAACCAAACCTTTGTCTTTTCTGCCTACTCTTGATGATGCTTGAATGTATTCCGCCGTATTTCTTGGCATACCATTAATTTGCATAATATTGAGTCTATCAATATCAATGCCCACCGATAACATATTAGTAGCCAACACTAAATCCACCACACCTTGTTCAATATATTGATAACCTTTTTTATTTTTATCAGACAATGAAAATACTTGCTCTAACTGAGTTAAGCTTTGCTTTATTTTTGCACTATCCATGCGAGAGGTTAATTCTTCAGTTCGACCGATTAAACCCGAATGGTTAAAACCATGCTTTTCTAATCCTAAACGTTTTTGTACTTGTTTAATTAAGGTTTGTATTTCATCGCCTACCTTGTTAGACATTCGACCAACATCCCTGAGACTGTTGTAATATGATACCAATGTCCAATAGGGATTTACTTGAGACTCATTCGTCAAATAAATTTTGAGACGAGCAATAAATAAAGCAACCAACAAGTGAATCTGACTGTCTATTCCCGTTTTCCCAGTCGGCATAAATCCCAGATAACGTCGCCGACTGCTATCTTTTTGTTTGGCAAAAAAACTGTCACTATAAGTTAATCCAGAAGGTGGGAATACATTCACTTGGCGGTTGCCATAAAGTTGTTTAACTTGTTCTTCGGTATTTCGGGTTGTTGCGGTTGATGCAATTATTTTGGGACTGAAATCACCTTTGGTACACAAATCTTCTATTACCGTTTCAAATAAACCAACGATTGATCCCAACGGACCAGTTAATAAGTGTAATTCATCTTGAATGATTAAGTCAGGGGGTCCCTTTGCATCTCTTCCGCTATTAAAGAATCTATGTCCGTTGTCTTGCCAACTGAGCATGGCAAATTTATCAACAGTGGCAAACAATAGAGTGGGCGGTTCTTTATATAACACCTCATCAACAACTTGGATAGGTAAGCCAGTTCTGAAGAAATGACAGTCATTGTTTAAGCATTTTATTTTTATATTTTTACTGTTATTTCGTGTTTCAAAAGCATGGCAATATTCACCATTTTTCTCTTTTATTAATTTATCTTGGCACCAAGGGCAAGTATCAATTTGAAACTGGTTTGCTGATTCGCCTTTTTCCGCTATTTCCTTTGTTGCCTCGATTGCCTCTTTAACATCATTAGGCGTTGAAGGAGAACCTATCCACAATCCAATAAAAATTCTTTCTTCTTTTAAATCATCGCTAAATTTACTGCGCAAGTATTCTAATGCGGTTATTAATTTGCTGGCTCGCTCAAATTGTTGGGCGGTGAGCAGCCTCAAGGTATAACGCATAATGACTGATACCCCAGAATAATGCTCATTAGTCATGCGCCGCCAAATAATCGTTAAAGCAGCCACCGCTAAATAGGCTTCAGTTTTGCCGCCACCTGTTGGAAACCAAATTAAATCAACCGTATTTTTTCGATGTTCTGATTGTCGGTTAATGCTACTTTCTAAACTAAGCAATAAAAACGCTAATTGAAATGGACGATAGGCAAATTCTTTTTGCTTATTATCGCATGGACAAGTTTCTTTAAAATTGCAGTCTTGTATTTTTTTATAAAAATCACCTTTGAGACAAAACTGCAATAACATCGCTGTATTAGTATATTGAAATACTTTAAATAACTTGCCATCCTTCAATAATTTCACACCTTCTTTTAACCGTTTAAGCGTAGTATCTAAATTATAAATAATTTCTTTACCACTATCAGTGTCCGCTTCATTGCCTTGATTTTGTTGTTTAATCCAGTCACTGTATTTATCAATAAAACGCTCAAGCATTTTTATTACTTCATCTTGCTCTTTCCCCCAAATAGATAAATCGTGCAATGGTATATCCGCTAAACCTTCAATTTTTGTCTCTGTGCTTTTTAAATCGTAAGTTGGCATAAAGGTTGTGCTAACTTGTGTAGGATGGTCTAAAGGCTCCCATAAGGCACTGCAATTATGCCCAATGGCAAAATGCGATACTTTCCTATACAAAAATTCTAATTTCTGTTGTTCGCTATCAGTATGTTTTTTATTTTCGTTATAAGGCTTATACTCTCGTAACTGTCCTGACTCTGACTGAATGTTGATTTCTGCTTGGAAAAGACAAGATTCATTAAGCAATTCTTTGCCATTAGAGAAATTGTTTTTAGGGATTTTTTCAAACAAATTAACCAATTGAATTTTGATATATTTCCTATTTTCAATAAAATCATCTTCGTAGCATTTAAGCGTATAACCTGAATTCTCAAAATCTCTAAATGGCTGAGGTTCATTGGCATCTCTTAAGACCATGCTTACAGGAATATCAACAGGTTTTCTTTGCCACAATGTGCCGATTAGTTTAGAGAACTTATTAGCCGAAGGTCGCACAATTTCCCTAAAGTCTTCTTTTTGTAAACCTTTGTTCCAATCATCAAACTGCTTGTATTCCCCAGTCCTGCCTTTGCTTTTTCCTTCTAATTTCCGTTTTAGTGATAAATTACCGTAATCATCATCAATTTCTTTATATTCAATTATGTCTTTAAAAGGAAAACCAAACTTGTCATTAATTAAATTTTGATAAGCATTTCGACTGATTTCTAGGCTAATTTCAGTTTGCTTTGGTTGCTTATAAATAGCGAAAGAAAACTTAACCTCTAGTTCATTAACTGATTTATCTACACAAAAACTAATGCCCATATTAGATGGAAAAAAATGATTGGAAAGCACCATATCTTCTTTGCCATCATCTTCTATATCTTTTTTCTTTGAGGCATCGTCACTCGCATCTTCTGTCAATGACGCATCTTCATCAGTTTCTTCATTATCTGTATCTTTTTCCCCTTGGCTTTTAAGAATCTGTTCAGGAAATAGTATCCCTGTGTAATAACGCTTCAACGGGAAATCTGTAATGATTTCATTATTAACATCCCTAGTAAGAACATCAGACCCGGGCCCTAATAATAACGTCTTAATTGTTGTTTCAAATATATCTATTTGATTAGTCATTGTTTATTCCTTATCAAGGATTTCTATTCTCTTTATTATTTTAACAGGCATGTTGTGTTCTGAAATTGCTTTAATTTCTTCATCCTTAAATTCGCTTAAAAATTTACCCTTTTCACGACTTTGGCTAATAATATAATCCGATATTTCATCACTTAAATCTCTACCTAATGCGATCATAATGCTATTGTATTTTTTCTTGCTGATAAATATTTTTTGATAATCGTTGCCACAAATATCCTGCAAACTGCCAAGATTTTGCGGGAACATGGTGTTTGAATTGCTATCCAACCACCCTCTAACGGTTTTTTCAGCAATGTCGCATTTATTGGCAATTTCTACTATTTTGTCATTATCCGTGCAATATTGGCTTAATATATCTTTCCATAACTTAGCATTATCCAAAATTTCCTTGAATTTTCCTTGTTTATCAGCATCAGCAGCAATGTCAAACAACACCTCTTTGTGCTGATTTTTATACACTCTAACTTTATCTCCTACACACAAATCACCCACATTATACTTCTTTGACTCATTGTGTTGGTTGATTAAAATAAGCGTACTGTTAGCTGACAATTCTATATAGCTGCCATCCTTAAAAATAACCTTTTTGGTTATATGGTCTTGATAAGAGTTTTGATACTCTTTGTCATCAGGTGGCTTGTTATCAAAAATTCTATCTAGTAAATTATCAGCGCTTTCGGGTGTAATATCATCAGGATAAGCGATGCCGATTAATTTTTTTCGATCAGTTGATTTATACTCTTTTATTAAAGCGTTATCATATCGTTTAGAAAAATTTTGATATTGCTCATATTCTTTATCATAAAGCAACCAATTAATATTATGTCCACCACCTCTTATCGTGCAATAAAAGACATAATTTTCTAGCGACAAAATGGTGATAGATTTTTGACCTTTGAATCCTTTTAGTTTAGTAGTGGAAATAATGTTTGTTTTTTTCCAATTTATCTCTTTAAGTTCTTCTTTCCATACTTCTAAAGTTTGTCTTTTAGGCGCTAATAAATAATCAGTTTCTGCTAATTGTTGGAGGGCATTTGTTTTGGCGTTATTTTCAAAATGAAATTGTTTTAAAATGTGATTATAGATTTTATTTAGTTCTTGATGATCTTCGGTATAATCTCCGTCAAATTGCTCTCCTAAAACTTGTTTAGATTTTTTCTCAAAACTGTTCTTCAAGTCATCAATTCTATTTGTCAAACGACTATTTCTTATAGGAATTACCAAAGGGTATGCGTATGAGATATAGGCAGATAATTTGCTTAAATCAACATAATTTTCCGTTTCTATTGCTTTTAGTTCATTCATAAATTGTTTGGTTAATTGACTTAATTCTTTATTCTCAACTTTTACGGTTCGAATCTTGGTTTGTTGGGTTTTTTCAAAATACTGATGCTCTGGCAAAATCCATCGCCACTTCAAAAAACCTCGCACATCAGGTTTTTCCTCTCCAACAAAAATTGCCTGCTTGAAATAATTCCTGTTAATGTCTTGTTGGATTTGGTGGTTGTATTTATTCCCGATAAAAACAATAGATTCTAATTTACTGCCTTTATCAAAAATATAATCTTGAATAGTTTCGTAATTAGACGCGACATAAAACATGCAATCATCTGACTCTAAGTTTGAATTTTCTACACCTTCTTTGGTAATGTAAGTATAAAGAAATGCTTTTTTATCTAAAATGTTAAAGCTGTTTTCAAAATCATTTTTTTGCGCGACCACAGCAAACTTATATGGAAAGGATAGAATGTTTTCTCTCTCACCCAATGTTCTTTCAATAAAGTTCAACATTGGTGCAAAGGTGTTTCTATTGGACTTCTCTGCTTTTTTGTCTAACTTTACATACTCTGAATGAAAAGATGACATTTTCGTAGTGTACAAAGCATCACAATTTTTCTTGGGGCTAAAACACTCAAGTTTTACTGCTTCCTCTCCTTCAAGTTTGCAAATTTCGATTACTTTGAATCGCCCCCTCTCTTTTTGATATTTATCACCAATTTCCGGAAGAATTTTCCTGCTTTCACAATAGTTATATTCAAGGAAATGTACTGAAATCGCAAAAATGGCCGATTCATAAAATTTGCTTAAATTAGATTCATTCACCGCAAGCCAAAAATGTTTGTTTTTATTCAATACTGTCTTCATCAAGTGAATGTTGATTTGATCGAATTTAGAAAAACCAAATTTTTCACTTACCCCGTCATTGGCTCTCTCTGCAATTTTTTCTAGATATTTGGGATTCATACCAATTAGTGAACCTAGTCGAGGTAAAGAGGTGCGTTGCTCATGGCGACGCTTCGTGATATTCGGTTAAACTGGAACTTATTGTGTCTAGCCGATTATATTACAAGGCGAATCGAGTTAATATCGAACCTGAGTAACAAATATCAGTGACGTAGCAGAGCCCATGATACAAACCAACAATTATAGTAACGGCCATTGGGTCGCTGGCGAAGACAGCGTACCGAATATCAATCCTTCTGACACCCGCGAAACTATAGGCGAATTTGCACAGGCCAGTAGTGTTCAGGTCGGGAAAAATCCCGGTGGCGCAACGCGCACAAAAGACCTGGGCGGCCAGCGAACTTGAGCAACGCTATAACGCATTAAATGGCCATTGGTACAACAATAATGAATCGATCTGTGTTGTGTCGGGAACAGATTCAGCCCAGTGAAACAGTACGAATATGAAAAATGAATTAGCCGAACTGCAAATGCTGTTAATGGATCAGCAGCGTTCATTAGAAAGTTTGAGCGAGCAACTTATCGCTCAAGCCGACAAGGTTTTGGTGTTGGAAAGGAAAATTGAATGGCTTCAATCCAGGCTAGAGCGGTTTAATGAACTTGCCGATCAGGATAAACCAGCAGGCGATGAAAGACCGCCGCATTATTAATCAAAATTAAAAAAGGGTCATGACAACTTAATCGGCGCCCTTATCAATGACATTATTTAGCGTCGAATTCGCTCAATCAATTCCGTGGTTGAGCGTTGAAATTCAAATTCGATTGAATGCACGGCACCTCCCCAGCCAATCACTTCTGCGCCACCGACGATTTTTTCAACCGCCCAATCTCCCCCTTTCACCAGCACCTCGGGCTTGATAGCCATAATCAGTTGCAGCGGCGTGTCCTGCTCAAACCAAACCACGGCATCGACGCTGGCCAAAGCGGCCACCAATGCCATTCGATCGTCTAATTGATTTATCGGTCGATTCGCGCCCTTGCTCAGGTCCTTGCTCAGGTCCTTGCCCAGGCGTTGCGCCGAGCTATCGCTGTTTAACCCAACAATCAGTGAAGCCCCGAGTCGGGCGGCGCTTTGCAAATAACTGATATGCCCACGATGCAGTATATCGAAGCAGCCATTGGTAAACACCAATGGACGCGCCAGCGCGCCAATCCATTGTTTAAGCTCGATGCCGGTGGCAGACGGACAAATTTTCTGCTCATATGTTGGTCGGTTAGCCAATTCGATTAGTCCTGAGTAAATTAAACCGGGTAAATAATCTCAGCAGGGAAAGTTATTCGGGCTCGATGTATTCGAAAACGTCAAAGATGCGTGTTATTCCACGCACGGTTTTTGTTACATCGAATGCCGCTTCAGCCTCTGCCTGCGTCACCAAGCCTAACAAGTAAACCCCACCACGTTCGGTGACGACTTTGATATTGCTGGAGGGCACATTGTCGGCGCGAATAAGTTTGGACTTAACCTTGCCGGTAATATACGAGTCATTCGCCCGGCTGGTTAGATTGGTTTTGCCAGACAGATCCAACAAGTTGACCACTTTCTTTGTTTGTACCAGCTGTTCGGCTAATGCGGTGGCGTGCTGCCGCTGCGCGTCGCTATGCACTTCTCCGGTCAATAGCACAATACCGTTAAAAGCGACCACGCTGATGTTTTCCGCAGTGCCCAACTGTGCATCCGTTGAATAGATGTTGCGCAGTTTTACTTCCACGAAATTATCGTCAATGATTCGACCAGCGGTACGCCGTTCAAGTGCCAGATCAATGGCTGATATCGCGGCGGCGCCGAGAAAAACTGGAACGCAAGCGCTTAGAAATTCCAGTGAGACTACAATGAGCAGACTCAAGGAAAGGATTTTTAACGAGACTTTTCGGTTATAGCGTAGGTTGACCATGGTTGCACTCTCTCAGTGGGTTTAGTCGCAGGGTTTAGTCGCAATGGGTTAGTCGATTATTGGGTAGCTGCGGGAGATTCCCGACCAGCAATAGTGTATATCCATTTGTCCGAGTCTTTGCGAATAATTTTAAACAAAGTCGCGCAACCCGACCGGGCCTCGCAGGACCTCGCATAACCTGGCACCGCTCGACAATTAAAAGGCATCGCGTATCCACTGGATTTTGTAATTCGCCGATTGGCCACTCACTGCAACAACGTCGAATCGGCAACCGTCGAATTCTATTGAATGATTTTTCTGCAGGAATGTCTCAGCGGTGCGCCGAAGTTTTTGTTGTTTGTTGGCATCGACGCTCTGTGTGGCGCCGCCAAATACCTCATTTTTACGATAGCGCACTTCGACAAAAACCAGATCATGTTGGTCCATCATTATCAAATCAATTTCCCCATACATGGCGCGGTAGTTTTTTTCTACGAACGTTAATCCATTGGATTGCAAATATGCCAGTGCGGCCGACTCAACCTGTTCACCGCGTCGTAGATGAGCCGCTTTCACTTTTTACGGTTGCTGTTGCGCTAATGGGTCGATCGGCTCTGCCAACCCGGATACAAACTTTGCCCATGCCGGATGACGCACAACGCTGCCGTCCTGGTCAACACTAACCGCCATAGCCCGACCGAAAAACCGCTCCAGGTTTTTGCTGCGCAGTAAATTTAGACGCGGGATGAGCTGGTAACTTTGTATTCCAAGGGCGTATAGACGATTTAATGTTGAGTTTTGATATGGATTGCGCGTCTTGTTCGCGGATTCTTGCGCTTCGTGTTCAGGATTATTGAGGTCTGAAATTTTATCGCGCACTGGGTTTGTTGTTGTCAATGAGCCGCTATTGCCTTGAACAAAAGCAGTCTCATTAACATTAACATTGCGGTCCCCATGTTCCGCTGTCGAGGTTTCCTCATGCTTAACTTTGGGCGCCGTTTTCAGGGCAGATTTCAGAGCCCGCTTTTCGGCAACTTTTAATTTATAGCGGGATACGCCTTCCAGCATCCATTTCATATCACCGAATATCAAGCCATCAAGATCAGCATCTAAAGCCGGGTTGGGGTTGCCGCTATACACATATGAAGTTGCGTATATGGGCAGGTTGTGCGCCTGGAAGAAACGCAGTTGCGGCACGACCAAACGGGCTTGATCCGCATTCGCTGCAAGAAAAAGCATATCCATATCATCATTTCGCCGCGGCGCGAATTTTAAATTGGTGTCTATCTGAGCTTCCAATAAACGCGCTCTTGCAATGCTTTTATCCAGTCCAAGGAATTTTTGAATAATCCTTGTGTAGTCCGAAATATCATTAGGAAACGACTTGTTTTTGACGACGGTGCCGCCTAACAATTCCCATTGGGAAACAAAGGCATTTGCCACCCGTTCACCCCATTTGCTCTGGCTGCGAAAAACCGTCGCCTGCCGGCGTCCATCCGCAAACGCCTTGTCGGCAATTTGCCGAGCTTCTTTTTCGGGAGATAAACTTATACCGAATAAGTTATCCGCTCTGCTCTCTGGTGGAACTTCCGCAATCAACAATGTTGTGATTTCCGGTTGTCGGGAGGAAAGCAACGCATCTGCAGCCTGTCTTCCGAGCGGACCGACAACAAAGTCGGCGCCTTCATTTACCGCTGCCTGGTAATAAAATGATGATAGATACGGTTCTTCGCCAACATCATACAGAACGACCAGGGGAGGGTTCAACGAAATATTATTGCTGTGCGCCTGCATAAAGCCGTCATAAAATGCACCAGCGACAGTGCCATAAGGGGAGGTAAGAGGTAACAATAATGCGATCTGCCGGTATTCATCACGCTCACCCCGTCCCGCATACTGAGCGAGCAGTTGAGATTGGACGGGATGGTCAGGATAGGCTAACCGCCAATGCTCTAAATCGACATCAATATACGTTCGCGTGGTCGTTTCCATGGTGTTGGCGAGGGCCAGCCAGCCGTCCAGATGTGGATTGAACAGGTTCTCTCTCAACAAGGAAACTTGTAACGCATCCATGGTTCGCAACAGCTGTAATATTTTTTGTTGATTTTCGAGTTGTTCTGCATTGCCAGCAACATCGCCCGTTAACAGATCGATATCAAGCAGCGCCGCCGTGGCATCGAACGGATGACCCAACGCAATTTGGGCATTGGCTAAAATAGACAGAGCCTGTTTTTTAGTTTCAATATTTTGTATTTGGTTGTAGTCAAGCACGCTCAATAATTTAATAGCACGCGCATATTCGCTAGCTGCTTCGGCCAGCTGGGCATGAATTATTTGTAGGGAAAAACCCTCATCGAGTGTGAGAGAGTAATCCATCAGTATTTCAACCACCGACTGGGCGGTGAAATTTTGACCTTGATGGATAAACGCATTGATGGCACGGATGAGTAATGCGGGCGCTTCCCGCTCGGTCACGACTTTCGAGTGCTCAAGCAGCTCCCACGGGTTATCAGCGGCTATAATTTGCTCACCATTTTCGAAGGCATGGGTAATGACTTCTTGTTCTTCGACTGGGCTGGGTTGTGGTTCAGGCAATGATTCTTCCAAAACCGCCTCAGGGTTTGTGGCCGATGAAGAGACCTGGGGTGAAGAGACGGGCAGCGTTGAACAATTGACCACTGTTAGACACACCAAACTCAAGACTAATATCCGTGGGCTTAATGTCCGGCCTAATGTGCTTGGGAGTGAGCATGACACTTTCCACGGCCTCAGGTCAAATAATCTGGCTGGCAATCTGGACGGACACGCTATTTTTAATGACCGTATTTTATCGCGCTCCTTTTTACATAAGCCCATAGTCATCATCTTGCAGTAGTCATATTGTTGTATTCTAAAACATAAAGAAGCGGTTTTCTTGCTCTGATAACGCCAGGATGGCAATATTCGGCGTTGCCTTGAATATAACGCAAAATACGAAACCATTCGATGAACAGCAAAACCGGCAGTCTGTTTGTAGTAGCGACCCCCATAGGTAATCTCGGTGACATCACTGAGCGGGCGATTACCGTGTTAACACAGGTAACCTTAATTTTGGCTGAAGATACCCGCCATGCTGGAAAACTGCTGTCCCATTTCGGAATTTCAACCAAAACCAGATCATTTCACCAACACAATGAACCCGCGCAAACCCCTAAAATCATAGGGCGATTGCAAGCAGGCGAGGATATTGCCCTGGTCAGCGATGCCGGAACGCCGCTTATCAGTGATCCGGGATTTCGTCTGGTGCGTGCAGCGAGAACAAATGGAATCATCGTTTCGCCCAGTCCCGGCGCCAGCGCCCTTACCGCCGCCTTATGTGCATCCGGGGTGGCCACGGATCGGTTTTGTTTCGAGGGGTTTTTGCCTGCAAAATCCCAACAGCGCCTTCAACGTCTGCAGAAACTGCGTAATGAGAATCGCACATTGATATTTTATGAATCCAGTCACCGCATCATAGCATCGCTACACGCCATGGCGGAGAGCTTTGGGCACAACCGGGAGGCAACGATTGCCAGGGAGATCAGCAAAAAGTTTGAGACATTTTACTTTGGCGGTATCGCCAGCCTGATTGATCAAATGCAACAAAACCCGCGTCACCAAAAGGGAGAGTTTGTGATCGTGGTTTCGGCAAGCGAGGTCGATGATTCGGATTCAGACTGGGATGGCGCAATCCGATTGCTGAAATCGCTTATCGTTGAGATGCCCGTTAAAACAGCCTGCAAAATTGCCGGTAATACATTCGGCGTCAATAGAAATAAACTCTACCGCGTAGCGCTTGAATATAAAAAATAGTGATTCATGTATCATTAACGCCAACCCATACAAGTGCTTGCGTTGGCGCACCGGATGGGGTCTGAGCGGCAGCTTCGCCAACCACGCCATCCTGCTGGAGGGCAAGATCCGCTTCTAGGGACACTGCCATCAAGATGTCTTAATACCGCAACGGTTGCTTTGACATAATGGTTTTGGCGGCATGCGCGATTTGCTGGCATTATGGTATTATTGTTGCCCCCCATAATTCGTTACACGATAAATGCATCCACAAACGCTCTACGACAAACTTTGGCAACAACATGTTGTGCATGACCAGGAAGATGACGTAACGCTCATTTATATTGATCGCCATCTGGTTCATGAGGTGACCTCGCCCCAGGCCTTTGCAGGCTTGCACTTAGCCAAACGCAAACCCTGGCGTATCGACTCGATGATTGCGGTGCCGGATCATAATGTGCCCACCACTGTGGACAATTCTGAAATGGATGATCCGATATCCCGGCTTCAGGTGACGACATTGGATCAGAACTGCCGGCATTTCGGTATCACCGAATTTGTCATGTCTGATCCCAGACAAGGCATTGTTCATGTTATCGGCCCGGAGCAAGGCGCCACATTGCCGGGCATGACCATTGTGTGCGGCGATTCTCACACCTCCACCCACGGCGCATTCGGTGCATTGGCTTTTGGTATTGGCACCTCCGAAGTGGAGCATGTCATGGCGACCCAATGCCTGAGGCAGCGTAAATCAAAAAATATGCGAATCTGGCTGCAGGGAGAATTGCAAATCGGGGTTACCGCCAAGGATTTGGTGTTGGCAGTGATTGGTGAAATTGGCACTGCCGGAGGCAGTGGTCATGCGATTGAATTTGCCGGGCCGGCGATTGAGTCATTAAGCATGGAAGGGAGAATGACGGTGTGCAATATGGCGATCGAGGCCGGCGCCCGCTCCGGGATGATCGCGGTTGATCAAGTCACCTTGGATTATTTGAACGGCAGACCATATGCACCCAGTGGCGCATTATGGGAGCGCGCCGTGCAAAGCTGGAAACAATTGCATAGCGATGAAGACGCGGAATTTGATCTCGAAACAACTATCGATGTCAGCGCGCTTCGGCCGCAGGTGACCTGGGGAACATCGCCACAGATGGTGGTTGGCATTGATGATATTGTGCCAAACCCTGCGCATGAGTCCGACTCGGTGATGCGAGAAGGCATGGAGCATGCGCTGGTGTATATGGATCTTGAACCCGGCACGCCGATAAAAGAAATCGACCTTGACCTGGTATTTATTGGATCATGCACCAATGGTCGGATTGAAGATTTACGGAATGCCGCAGCAGTCGCTCGGGGCAAGCAGGTTGCCGGCAATATAAAACAAGCGCTGGTTGTTCCCGGATCCGGTTTGGTTAAGCGACAGGCTGAGTCAGAAGGTTTGCATCAGGTGTTTATCGATGCCGGGTTTGAATGGCGCAATCCGGGATGTTCGATGTGCCTGGCAATGAATGCCGACCGATTACAGCCCGGCGAGCGCTGTGCATCGACCTCGAATAGAAACTTTGAAGGCCGGCAAGGGCAAGGAGGACGAAGCCATTTGGTTTCCCCTGCTATGGCGGCGGCGGCCGCTATCGCCGGTCATTTTGCTGACCCGGGCCGAATGTAACTATGCAGAAGTTCACGATACTCGAAGGCATCGTAGCGCCCCTGGATCGCGCAAACGTGGACACCGATGCGATCATTCCAAAACAATTTCTTAAATCAATTCAGCGCACCGGGTTTGGCCCCAATTTATTTGATGAATGGCGTTACCTGGATCATGGCGAGCCGGAAATGGACAACGCCGCCCGCCCGCTCAATCCCGACTTCGTGTTAAATTTCCCACGCTACAAAGACGCCAAAATTTTGCTTGCCAGAGAAAATTTTGGCTGTGGCTCGTCGCGCGAGCACGCGCCCTGGGCACTGGAAGGCTATGGCTTCCGGTGCATCATCGCCCCAAGTTATGCCGATATTTTTTTCAATAATTGCTTTAAAAACTCGATATTGCCGATTGTTTTAAGTGACAAGGCGGTGGCAGAATTATTTATTCAGGTGGAGAAACAGCCTGGATATGCCGTGCAGGTGGATCTTCCAAACCAAATCGTGACGTTGCCCGATAAGACCGCGATTGCTTTTGAGATAGATGCTTTTCGAAAACACGGCTTGTTAAACGGGCTGGACGAAATTGGATTGACCCTGGAAAAAACGGAAATGATTAAACGATATGAGCAACAGCGCAAGGTCGAGGTGCCTTGGTTGTTTGGTTAAGGGCTATTGGTTTAGCGTTGCTTGTTTGAGGCTGTTGGCAACAAATCTTATTGAAAACCCTTGTTTTTCATTAGGTGAATAAGGTATCTTGCTCATTCAGTCAAATGGGTATATTGTTTCATTATAACTAATTAACGTATAACAAACTGTTCAAGATAAAGGGACACAAACATTAATTATTAAAATCACCTAACTAAACACTCAAGCTGACGGGCAAAAACAGCCCGCCGTTTAGTTTTAATGCTATATGCTTTGACAACCGAGTCGTTACGCGTTACATTTCCTTCGTGATTAGAAGCTTCAGACACAAAGGGCTGGCAAAATTTTTTGAAACTGGCAATACCGCAGGTATCCAGAATCAGCATGCAAAAAGGCTTCGTTTAATTCTCGGTAGGTTGCATGTGTCTATTCAGCCACAAGATATGGGTTTGCCTGGATTACGGCTTCATGCGCTTTCTGGCAAACGAGCTGGTATTTGGTCGGTTTGGGTAAGCGGCAGTTGGAGGATTACATTCCGCTTTGAAAACGGGCATGCCGAGACAGTCGATTATGAAGATTACCATTAGGTGAAATTATGCAAATGTTTAATCCCCCTCATCCTGGAGAAGTACTTACAGCGCTTTGTCTTGAGCCTGTCGGTATTTCTGTTACCGCTACAGCGAAGGCTTTGGGCGTTAGTCGTAAAACACTAAGTTCTATTTTAAACGGTCGTTCGGGTGTTAGCCCAGAAATGGCTATTCGTCTATCAATTGCTTTTGATACCTCCGCAGAAAGCTGGCTTAATCAACAGTTGCAATACGATTTATGGCGGGCAGAAGAGCACCGCAGTGAGCTTAATGTTCAAAAAGTTGTTGCGTCTTTAAGTCAAACTAATCAGCGTATAACAAGTTAATCCAGCCTACAGCGTCGGCTGATTGAAGCGTTGTGCGGCTGAAGAAACGAGATGAATAAGTTGTGCTTTTTGTCGAATTTGACGAATACCGAGTGTGTTGCCTGGGTTCAGGCCGTTGGCTCTATCCTAGCAATAATCGTAGCAATATGGATAACTAAACGCCAAGCTAACCTACAGCACAATAATGCACTAAATTTACACAAAACGGAAATGATTAAACGATATGATCAGCAGCGCAAGGTCAAGGTGCCTTGGTTGTTTGGCCCAAACCCGCCCGATGCGGAGACAACCGCTTGAATCTTAAATGATAACGAAAATTGCGTCTGCAATGGCGGTGAATTCACCGCTTCTTGCTTTATGGGTAAAAGTTATTTTTCGTTGCTTTACCACACTCGCGGAAAAGTTATCCAAGTAAAAGTTGATGTGTCCTTGGAGTAGGGCGGGATTACGTTTCAGTTTCCACGAGTTTTCGAATTCCTGCGTGTCCGCCAGAATCATAAACAGCCGATTGGATGCATCAAACCGCATCTCACCTTGTTCTTCGTAGAGATTTGTCAGTAATTCTTCTGGGTTTTTCGCGCAACCATTGACAAGTTTCATCGAAATTGGCGCTGACCCTGCAAGGTTTTTTTGCATTTATGGTTGCTTGATGTCTTTATCCTTTCGGTAATTTCATATGCGATGTTTTTTGGTTTGGCTGTGTTGTCAAAACATATGTTGTTTTTCCGCGCCACGGATTTGAGCTCGGCTAATTCATCTTTCAGCCCTGCCTGTTTTCTTTTGTGCTTAACATAGTTTGCCGGAAGATAAGTCACCTTTAAGTCAAACGGGATGTCGTCAATGAAAAAATCAACTTTTTTGATATTGCCGACCACCGGCAGAACCTTGTTGTGTTGCCGAAAAATATTTTCGATGAGTATGGTTGACCAATGGTTATACCAACTGCATTTAACATAGCCGCTAACCGCTTGGGGGATTTCGGTTTCCAACATTCTTTGTATGATTTCATATGAATCATATGTTTTTATGTAACGATCAACAAGAAACCTGTCCAGGGCGTTACTGTAATCCCCGCCCCAGGAAAAGTGTTGCATTTTGTGAAGTTCAGAAGCGATTTTTTCAAGATATTGGTGAGATCGTGCGGGCGCGATTGATCTCATATATTGGTAAGATTAGTGTGGGATTGGTTGAGGTCAGTTAGCAGTTCTGTATAAAGGCGAGTGGATTGCTCTTTTAACGTTTTCCCGACAAGATGCGGATGGTTCAATTGACAATAAGCGTCAATCAGTTGTTTTCGAGTTATCGCTTTGATCTTAATCCACAAAAGGCCCTCGGCGGACTCGGTGACTTTGTCCATTTGGTTATCATCGAATAATTTCTTATGGTAATCAAACTTTTCCATCTAACTGCAAACCATCAGATATTCACGGCTGCCGGAAACGGACCCTTTGCCGCCGCGCGAGGTTGCGTAGGCTTTTTCCTCGACGCGAACCGATTTATGGCGTTTCGCCATGCTTACCAACGTTTCGATTTTTGGCAACGAGCGGTCATTGTAACTGATTAGCCAGTGCGGGATTTCATCGGAGAGAGCGAACAATTTACGAAAGGAATCTTCAATTTCAGATGCTTTGTCAAAACCGCTGTGTCGGGGTGGGTGGTAACGCTGGTTGCGGTTGATAAATTTTTTGTCGCTATCTCCCCAACTTTCCACAAAAGTCTCAAGCAGATGGTAGAACGCTTGGTAGTCAGCGTGGCTGTTGCAATAAGGCGGGTCGTAGTAGGCAAGGTCGACTTTATCGGTCTGCAACTTCGGCAGAAGATCCAGGATGTTTTCCCGATAACTTTTATTCTTCTTGCCGTTGTCAAAAATTGCGGCGTTATATTTCGGCAGCAACTCAACAAACAAATCTCGAATTGGCCGGACAATGCTTGGATTACGTTTTATGCGTGCGGGGTCTTTGGCATATGAGAGTGCCCGCAGATGTGCAAAGTGCCCCATGATTGTCTTACGGGTCAAACTACGACACATGATCGCCAGGGCAAGCGAGCGTTTATGAGGACAGTCAAGCAATTCGACATTGGCACGGAAATCGTCTAGGAATACGCATTCATCTTCAAGGAAAAAAATGTTTTTGAAACGTAGCATGGTATCGCCGCGATTTTTATTTTCGCAAAACAGCATATCTAAATCGCCATCCGTCAGTACTGCCTGTTTGTTTTCGACCAGCGCGACTCCTTGTATGTGACAGAAACCGAGAAAATCGTTTGAACGAACCGTGTAATTGCGTTTTTTCATTTCAAAAGAAAAAGATTGGGATCCCGAAAATCCGTCTAACACCGTATCTATGCCTACGGGAATAAACTCGCAGAGCCAAGGCAGGAGTTTGTATTTCGCGCCAAGGTACTGTGACGCTGGCATTCGGCGATCAATGTTTGCCCATCGGGCGCGGTCAATATCTGTGGCAAAATCGATTTCAAGGTTGGTTTGCCACATCGCAATCACCTCTCTAAATTCCCTGCCAACTCGCCGACAAAGCGGTGCACGTTGGCAACAATCGCATCCTTTCCGGATTTATTCGCGATTCCCTCCGCAATCCGGTCAATGAGCGCCGACCCCACCACCACTGCGTCAGCGACCGCGGCGATTTGGGTTACCTGCTCGGCGGTTTTGATGCCGAAGCCCACGGCGATGGGCAGGTCGGTGTGTTGCCGAATGAGGGCGACGGCCTGTTGCACATCCGGCTGGTCGGCCGAGCGGGTGCCGGTTATGCCGGCGATGGAAACATGATATACGAATCCAGAGCTGTTTTTTAATACAATGGCAAGCCGCTTCTGGTCGCTGGTTGGGGTGGTCAGCCGAATCCAGTTTAATCCGGCAGTCAGACAAGGGTGGCAGAGTTCGTCATCTTCTTCCGGTGGCAGATCAACAATAATCAGGCCATCCACGCCGGCGCGAATGGCGTCATCCAGAAACCGTTGATTCCCATAATAGTAAATTGGGTTGTAGTAGCCCATTAATACGATGGGCGTTTGCTCATCCAGTTGTCGAAATTGGGTGACCATATCCAGGGTTTTACCTAAAGTCATCCCGCTTTTTAGCGCGCGCAGACCAGCTAATTGAATGGCCGGGCCGTCGGCCATGGGATCGGAAAACGGCATGCCCAATTCAATGATGTCGGCTCCGGCAGCAGGCAAGCCGTTAAGAATTTTTTGCGCGGTATCGGCATCGGGGTCGCCGGCGGTGGTAAAAGTGATTAAGCCCGAGCGTCCTTCGGATTTCAGTTTTGCAAAACGTTTTTCCAGGCGCTGGTTGCTTCCACTCATAACTTTACGCTCATAACTTGACGCCTAGGGCTTCGGCCACGGTGAACACGTCCTTGTCGCCGCGGCCGCAGAGGTTCATGACAATAATTTTATCCTGCGGCATTGCGGGCGCGATTTTGGCAACCTGGGCCAGCGCATGGGCCGGCTCCAAGGCAGGAATGATGCCCTCGGTACGGCAACACAATTGAAACGCATCCAGTGCTTCTTGATCGGTAACAGAGACATATTGCACTCGACCGACTTCATGCAGCCACGAATGTTCGGGTCCGATGCCAGGATAATCCAGGCCAGCGGAAATAGAATGCGCATCGCAAATCTGGCCATCGTTATTTTGGAGCAGATAAGTGCGATTGCCATGTAATACCCCCGGCTTGCCGCCACTCAGGGAGGCCGCATGCTTTCCGGTATCGATGCCATGACCAGCGGCTTCAACGCCGATTATAGATACGGTTTCATCGTCAAGAAATGGATGAAATAGCCCAATGGCATTCGAGCCGCCGCCAATGCAAGCCAACAGGGTGTCCGGCAGCCGTTTTTCTTTTTCAAGAATTTGTTGTCTTGTTTCCCGGCCAATCACGCATTGAAAATCTCGCACCATTTGCGGATAAGGATGGGGGCCGGCTACGGTGCCTATAATATAAAAAGTGTCCTCGACATTTGATACCCAATCGCGCAATGCTTCATTCATGGCATCTTTCAAGGTCGCGGTCTCGCTAGTCACCGGGATGACCTCAGCACCCAAAAGTTTCATACGAAATACATTCGGCGCCTGACGCTTGATATCCGTTTCCCCCATATACACCACGCAGGGCAAATCGAATAAGGCGCAAACTGTCGCGGTGGCAACGCCATGTTGGCCAGCACCGGTCTCGGCAATGATGCGCCGTTTCCCCATGCGTTTGGCCAGCAAAATTTGTCCAAGGGTATTATTAATTTTGTGCGCGCCGGTGTGATTCAGTTCATCGCGTTTGAAATAAACTTTGGCGCCACCTAATTCCCGGGTCAGGCGTTCAGCAAAATAAAGAGGACTTGGCCTGCCGATGTAATCCTTGGCGTAATAATCCAGTTCGTGAAGAAAATCCGGATCATTTCGATATTTATTGTAGGTGGTTTCCAGATCGAGAATAAGCGGCATTAAGGTCTCGGCAACAAATCTGCCGCCGAAAATTCCGAAGTGCCCGCTATCGTCCGGGCCCGACCGAAATGATTCTGGTTCAGGATTGCCCGTTAAGTTTCCACTGGCGTTGGTCATGTCAAATAATTATTAAAAACAAAAACCGGATTATACCGCTTCAAATAAGAAAAGGCCGGCTGTGTACAAGTTGTACTTGCCCGCTTGCAGGAAGTTATAGTCACTGTCCTTCTAACTATTATCCCGATGGAGATACGGGGGCTTCTTAATGAACACAAAACGCAGACTATGCAAATATCTTACTTGGTTTTTGTGGTCAATGTCGATGGCTGGTGCAGCAACGGCGGACATGGTTACCGAAATCGGTGCGGGCGAGGGGGTTGTTGACATAAACTAATCTCTGGGCTAGACTTCTGTTTCAGCGCCGATTTGATTATCAGCTTGCGGGCGCTTAAAAATACGGCTAAAGAGTCGCAGAATCAAGCCTGCTTTTTGCAATTACTGGCAAATCTCAATAGTAAAAGCTGGAAGCGGGTTTTTTTATGCCCGCGTCAATAATATGCAGATAATGTTGAGGCGCGAAAAATGTCAATACAGTCACAAAAATACCATCGTCAAACTACGGCAATACGATTCGGTCATCGGCGGACTGCTGAGCAGGAGCACAGCGAGCCGATCTTTACGACATCGAGCTATGTTTTTGAAAATGCGCAACAGGCAAGCGACCGGTTCGGTGGCGAACAACAGGGTAATGTTTATTCCCGATTTACCAACCCCACCGTCGCCGGATTCGAAAATCGCCTGGCTGCTATGGAGGGCGCGCAATATTGTGTTGCCACTTGTTCGGGTATGGCGGCAATCTCTGGTTTGGTGCTTGCCTTGCTCAGTGGTGGCGATCACATAGTCGCATCAGTCGGCTTGTTCGGATCGACAGTGTCGCTGTTTACCAAGTACTTTAGTCGATTCAATATCAAAACCACCTTCGTTAGTTTGACCGATACAGCACAGTGGAAAGGTGCAATCCGACCCAGTACAAAGTTGATATTTTTGGAAACCCCGTCAAACCCGCTTTGCGAAATCGCCGATATTGCTGCCATCGCACAAGTTGCCAACCAAGCGGGAATATTGCTCGCAGTAGATAATGTATTTTGCACGCCAGCGCTGCAACAGCCATTGTCACTGGGCGCGCATATCGTGGTCCATTCTGCGACTAAA
The DNA here is from genome assembly GCF_965237845.1 of Candidatus Spongiihabitans sp. Classification (GTDB taxonomy): domain Bacteria; phylum Pseudomonadota; class Gammaproteobacteria; order Arenicellales; family Poriferihabitantaceae; genus Spongiihabitans. The sequence continues at coordinate 375,884 of NZ_OZ250154.1, forward strand.
TACCTTGATGGACAGGGCCGTTGTGTGGGCGGTGCATTGGTGACCGATGATGAAAAAATCTACGATGAATTGTTCGCAATGTTACGCACTACCGGGCCGTGCATGAGTCCGTTTAATGCGTGGACCTTCAGCAAAGGATTGGAGACGCTGGAATTACGAATGAAACAACATTGTGAAAATGCGCTGACCGTGGCGCAATGGCTGGAGGCTCATCCGGCGGTAAACCGGGTTTACTACCCGGGGCTTGAATCCCATCCCCAGCACAAATTGGCGAAATCCCAGCACAGCGGATTTGGCGGCATCGTTTCATTTGAAGTCAAGGGGGTGAAGCACGAAGCCTGGGAAGTTATCGATGCCACCGAGTTCATCTCCATCACCGCAAACCTGGGCGACGCAAAAACCACGATTACCCATCCAGCGAGCACGACCCACGCAAGAATCACGCAACAGCAACGTGACCGCGCGCGAATAACGGATTCATTGATTCGAGTTTCGGTGGGTTTGGAGCATGTCGATGATATAATCGGAGACCTGAAAACTGGCCTGGATAAAATTGCGCCGACTCGAACAAAAGCGACGGGGCGCTAAATTCACCAATCACGGAAATTCCTGCACCATATTTCTTTGCACAGCGGTCGGCTTGCGACGGCTTGGAATAACGTTTCAACTCTTGGAATATTACCTGGCCGCCAATTTTCCTGTTGTGCCCAACGGCTTAGCACTGCGATGTAAATGTCCGTGACGCAAAAACCGCCGGTTAACAGGAACGCACCCGAAACACGCTGTTCAACGACAAGCCATCGCTGACGCCAAATTTCTTTAACTGTTTTTCGAACCGATTCGGGACCGGTGGATTGCGGTGAAAATCTTTCTGGATAGTCAATAATTTCAACCATCGGATAAATCTCAGTAGCGAGAAATACCAGCCATCGCAATGCCTGACCGCGTTCTGCGCTTCCAATTATGGGTAGCAGGCAGTTATCTGAATGGGTTTCCAACAACCACAGAATGATGACAACGGATTCTGTGATGACAGTGCCATCCGGACATTGTCATGCGGGCGCCTTGCGCCGAGTTCCGCCAGAGTCATCTCGACTGCGCACGATCCGCAGCCCAAACTGCCATACAGTTGATACATCTTAATTTGAATAATATTTTAAGTTTCGATACTGTGGTATCCGACTAACATAAATTTCCGCAGCGTGTTTCACGCCCTCAACCTCTTGGTCAGTAAGCTCTCTGACAACCGTGGCCGGGGCGCCTAAAATCAAGGTTCGATCCGGGAATTCCTTGTTTTCCGTAACCAGGGCATTCGCCCCAACCAAGCAGCACTCCCCGATTATTGCGTTATTCATAATGACACTGCCGATGCCAATTAAACTGCCGGTTTTAATGTGGCAGCCATGCAGCATACTGCCGTGCCCGACCGTGACATTGTCTTCAAGCGTAAGCGGCATGCCCGGGTCGGTGTGCAAAACACTGCCGTCCTGAACATTCGACCGATTGCCAATGTGTATCAATTCGTTGTCACCGCGCAGTACCGCATTGAACCAAACACTGGCCTGCTCGCCGATGCGCACCAGGCCGATGACATCTGCGCTGGGCGCGACGAAACTACTGATCGCTATTTCCGGTATTCGATCGGCAAGCGTGTAAATCATGGGCTACATACCGCCTACATAAGCAACGGCTTATCAACATCCTCAACCAGTTTACTCTGCTGTCGCCATTTCGTTGTCATTAACTGTGACAGTTTTTCCACAATCGTTTGCTTTTCAGAGTATTCGATCAGAATAAGCTCGGCATCGTTTCGTAACGACATCAAATAATCATCGCTGGTTTGCAGTTGGTCAACCAATCCAAGTTCCAATGCCCGGGTGCCGAGCCAGTGTTCTCCGGTGGCCACTTTATCCACATCCAGACTAGGGCGTTGGGATTTTACAAAACTCTTGAACAGCTCATGGGTTTCTTCGAGTTCCTGCTGCATTTTGGCGCGACCCTTAGCCGTGTTTTCGCCAAACAGCGTCAACGTGCGTTTGAATTCTCCGGCATACAATTGCTCAAAATCAACATCATATTTTTTCAGGAGACGATTTAGATTGGGTATTTGTGCAAGCACGCCAATAGAGCCGATGATTGCAAATGGCGCAGCAATGATTTTATTAGCAACACAGGCCATCATATAACCACCGCTGGCCGCCACTTTATCAACAGAAATAGTAAGCGGGATGCCTTGATCACGAATGCGTTGTAATTGAGATGCGGCTAATCCGTAACCATGCACCGTTCCACCGCCACTTTCCAATCGAACCAGGACTTCATCTTCCTTGCCGGCGATGGTTAGCAATGCGCTGATTTCCTGGCGCATGTTTTCCACATCGGTGGCTTTTATGTCGCCGTCGAAATCAAGTACAAATAATCGTTTTTTCTGGGGTTTCTCAGCCGTGTCAGCCTCTTTTTTAGCTGTCTTTCCGGCTTTCTTTTCGGCCCTGGCCTGTTGTTTCGCTTTTTTCTTGTCGGCCTTCATTTTCTGCTTTAATCCCGCCTCAGTTAAGGCTGCGGAGGCAATGGTTTTTTCCATTTCCTCGTAGCGGGTGTTGAGGTGAGTTATTTCCAATTGTTTTTCCGTGGTCTTCTTTTGACGTATTGCCAGGGAGATAACGCCACCCACAACGATCAGTATTGTGGCGGCAATGGTGATGGCTTTGGCCAGGAACAGGCCGTATTCAGCGAGAAATTGCATATTAGTTTAGTAGCCCTTTTTTGAGTTTGTGCTTTTGTAAATTGAGACCTTTGCATAATTACCGGAAGTGCGGCTTTAGCCGCGCAAGATGATTGCCGATGGCGGGACTAAAGTCCCACTTCCGATAGTATTTTGAATTATGCAAAGGTCTCAAATTATTGCTTTTATGGTTATCCAGTAATTCTGGACCAGGTATCGCGCAAAGTTACAATGCGATTATAAATCAGATTTCCCGCGCTGCTATCCTTATCGGCGTAGAAATAACCCAGCCGTTCAAACTGGTATCGGACATCCGGTTTCGGCGATGCCAAACTGGCTTCCAGCTTGCTATGTGGCAGTATATTCAGGGAGTTTGGATTGAGCGCCTGTTTGAAATCCCGACTCTTGTCGGCTTGAGGATGGGCTTCCGAAAAAAGCCGATCATAAAGCCGAACTTCCGCCTCGACACAATGATTAGCCGATACCCAGTGGATAATGCCTTTCACTTTGCGGCCTTCAGGCGGGCGGCCGCGACGCGTATCAGGGTCGTATTGACATCTTAATTCCATGACCTCGCCAGACTGGTTTTTAATCACCTCGGCGCAGCGAATAACAAAACCATAGCGCAGACGAACTTCCCGGTCGGGGCCAAGACGGAAAAACTGATCAGGCGGGCGTTCCATGAAATCATCTTGTTCGATGTAAATTTCCCGGCCCAGGGTGATGGTGCGCGTCCCCATGGACGCATCTCGCGGATGGTTAGGCGCTTCGATTTCTTCATACTCGCCTTCCGGGTAGTTTTCAATGACAACTTTGAGCGGCCGTAAAACCGCCATGACACGAGGCGCAATGGGCTCCAAATCTTCGCGAATGCTGTTTTCCAAAACGCCCATTTCGATAACATTGTCTCTTTTGGTAATCCCGACGGCGGCGATGAAATTTCGTACCGACGCGGGGGTAAAGCCGCGTCGCCGTAATCCGCAAATAGTCGGCATTCTCGGATCGTCCCATCCCTGCACGTTTCCGTTTTCCACCAATTGAGTCAGTAGGCGCTTACTCGTTACTGTGTAGTTGAGATTAAGACGGGAAAACTCGATCTGTTGCGGATGGCCAGGCGCGGAAGTGTTGTCCAGCAGCCAGTCGTACAGCGCACGATGGTCTTCAAACTCAAGAGTGCAAAGCGAATGGGTTACACCCTCGATGGCATCGCTGAGTCCATGGGTAAAATCGTACATCGGATAGATGCACCAGGCATTACCGGTGCGTTGATGATGATGGTGACGAATACGATAAATAACCGGATCGCGTAAATTGATGTTTGCAGAGGACATATCAATTTTCGCGCGTAAAACATGTTCCCCGTCTGCAAACTCGCCAGCGCGCATTTTCGCGAACATTTCGCTGTTTTCATCACTACTTCGACTGCGATAGGGGCTGTCCTTTCCGGGTTCGGTCAGGGTGCCTCGATATTCCCGAATTTTTTCGGCGGTAAGGCTGTCCACATAGGCAAGCCCTTTTTCGATTAACTCAACAGCGAAACTGTGAAGTTGATTAAAGTAGTCCGATGCGTGGGCAATACTGCCCCATTGATAGCCCAGCCAGCGTACATCTTGTTCGATGGCGGTGACAAATTCCGCTTGCTCCTTTACCGGATTGGTGTCGTCGAAGCGCAAGGTGCATTTGCCGTTATACTCATCGGCGATTCCAAAATTCAACCAAAGTGATTTGGCATGCCCAATATGCAAATAACCATTTGGTTCGGGCGGGAATCGCGTAACAATGACATCATGTTTCCCCGCGCTCAAGTCTCGGTCAATTATTTGACGGATAAAGTTGGTTGGTTTGGTGGTGTCGGACATGAAAAAAGTGGGCTTGATAACGGGTGGTATGACAATGGGTGGTATGACAATGGGCGGTTTGACAATGGGCGGTTTGACAATGGGCGGTTTGACAATGGGCGGTTTGACAATGGACGGTTTGACAATGGACAGTTTGACAATGGACGTGGAGTATAGCGAATTTCAAGCGGTTAGGCATTGGTTGCATTGTCAGTCTCATTTCGACCGAGACCACATGCTTCTTGGGGACAGAGTATGGATGTTGTCAGTATTTTTCCATCATCCTTAAACTCTCTGATAGAGAACACGACTTTCTCCATCAGTGTCACCCGTCCGCTCATCAACCACGCCAGCAACCTCTCACATATGTACCATCTTGCCTATAATAACCATTTTATTTGCTTATCTTATTTTTCCACGTTTCAGTTTGCGAATATTGTCAATCCCGGCCAGCGTACATCTTGTTCGATGGCGGCGACAAATTCCGCTTGCTCCTTTACCGGATTGGTGTCGTCGAAGCGCAAGGTGCATTTGCCGTTATAATCATCGGCGATTCCAAAATTCAGCCAAATTGATTTGGCATGCCCAATATGCAAGTAACCATTCGGTTCTGGCGGGAATCGTGTGACAATGACATCATGTTTTCCCGTTCTCAAGTCAGGGTCAATTTTTATGCAATAGCCGGGTCAGGATGTTTTCATAACATGCCGACAATAGATCTAGGTCTGCGGTCGAGACCTGTTCATTGATTTGGTGGATGGTGGCATTGATTGGACCAAACTCTACCACCTGCGCCCCGCTGGGCGCAATAAAACGCCCATCCGAAGTGCCGCCAGTGGTTGACAGGGTTGGCGAGTAGCCCGTAACCTCGGTGATGCTTGCCACGACCGCATCCACCAATGCGCCCGGTTTGGTTTGGTATGGATAACCGGGCATTCCCCACTGGAGTTCAAAATCCAGGTTGTGCTGGCATAAAATTGCTTCGACTTGTTTCTTTAATTTGATGTCGGTTGTTTGCGGGGAATAGCGAAAGTTGAAATCAATTTGAATTTCACCAGGAATAACGTTCAATGCGCCGGTTCCGCCGTTGATATTGGACAGTTGGAAGCCGGTAGGCGGAAAAAATCCGTTGCGCTGGTTCTCGTCCTGGTTTTCATCCTGGTTCTCATTCTGGCCCTCGTCCTGGTTCTCATCTTGGCCCCATCGCCTTGAAACCAGATCGGCGAGTGCGGGCAGGGCGGTGTGCAGCGGATTTACGGCGAGATGGGGATATGCGATGTGGCCCTGCTTGCCTCTGATTATCAACTTTCCGTTGATTGAACCGCGACGCCCGACCTTTACGGTATCTCCAAATGTTTCCGAGCTGGTGGGTTCGCCGACGATGCACATATCGATCTTGACATTCCGGGAATCCAACTCAGCGATCACCGCTTTGGTGCCCCATTTGGCGATGCCTTCCTCGTCGCTGGTGATCAACAAGCCGATTGTGCCGCGATAATCCCCGCCACTATGATTATTATGAGTTTCAAGAAAACGCTCGCACGCGGTTACGAAACAGGCGATGCTGCCTTTCATATCCGCGGCGCCTCTGCCATGCAGCATGCCATCCTGTATGGCGCCGTCAAAGGGCGGAATCGACCATTGCTCTAATGGCCCCGTGGGCACCACATCGGTGTGTCCGGCAAAAACCACCAATGGCTTTGTTGGCTTGTGATTTTCAAGCCCTCGAGTTGCCCAAAGGTTGGTCACATCGTGGAAGTTGATTTGCTCGCAAGTGAAACCGATTGCAGCCAGACGCTGTGATAATAGCTGCTGACAACCCGCATCATTGGGCGTTTCTGATTGCAGGCAGACCAAGTCCCTGGCCAGTTCTATGGTGGCTGAATGTGACATCGTTGCAATGGGGTGGCTAAAGTTTTATTGTGTGCATATTGTAACGATAAAAAGCGAATAATGAATCACGGTATTTCCGCCGTATTTTCGCCTTGGCGATAAATAATCGGCGCAAACAATGCAGCCAAAATAGATTAAAATAAGCCGATGAACAAATGGTTCAAAACATCTTTAGGGTATTCCATTATTAACCAGGAAAAAGAGAAATGCACCCAATTAGTCCCGTCCGGATACTATGCGCGCAGTCTGCAGATCGGGATGCCCTGGGCAAACTATTTCGAAGGAATAGAAGTGTCCTCACGATTTGTGATCGACACCCACTATCAGGCTCAATTGACCAACGGGCAGCATGAAAAATCATCTGGCGTTAGGCGCCGGGCTATCGATCCGGCTGTGCAAAATGCCCATGAAAAAAATGAGCAATGCCATTACGCCGTTTCAGCCAGCGCCGCATTGCCGTTTCCCGAAAAAACCCATGATTTGGTCATATTGCCGCACACGCTGGATTTTTGTCCCGACCCGCATGAAGTTCTACGGCAAACCAGTCAGATTCTGGTTGCCGAAGGCTGTATCGTGATCATTGGATTTAATTTAATCGGCTTTTACGGCATGATAAAATTATTCACACATCATAAAAAAGACAGGCATAAAAAAGACGGGCATAAAAAACAGGCGCCCTGGGATAATTATGACGATAGTCATGCCGATGGTCATTACTATCGGGTGGGTCGGGTGCAGGATTGGCTGGCGCTGCTTGGATTTGATTTGGTGGGCGCAGCGATGACATGCTGGCAGCCACCCGTGCAATCCGACAAATGGCGGGACAAGTTGGCGTTTATCGAAAAAGCCGGAGAGCGCTGGTGGCCGGGGTTAGGTGGGGTATACGTGATTGTTGGTCGGAAACGAGAAATGGCAGTGACCGCATTGTCGAAAAGTGCCCGAACATGGCATAGACTCATCCCCGGTATGGCTCAGCCCATATCCCAGCGGGCCGCAAGAATTGGCTTGAAGCTGGTCACAAAAAACTGATACCGGCTTGTTTGACATGAGAGTTCAATATGAAAATTAACCATGGGAAGATTAACCATGGGAGGCAAGTGGTCATATATACCGATGGCGCGTGTCGAGGAAATCCAGGCCCAGGGGGATGGGGCGCTTGGTTAATATTTGGAGAACACGAAAAAGAATTGTATGGCGGAGAAAAGGAAACCACAAACAACAGAATGGAATTGAGGGCAGCCATTGAAGCGCTAAGCGCGCTCACCAAGACTTGCGAAATAGAACTATACACAGATTCCACATATGTGAAAAACGGCATTCAGGCGTGGCTGAGAAAATGGAAAACAAACAATTGGAAAACGGCGAATAAAAAACCAGTGAAGAATAGAGATCTTTGGGAGGCGTTGGACGATCTTTCATCCCAACATCGCATAACCTGGCATTGGGTAAAAGGGCACGCCGGCGATCCTGGCAATGAACGTGCAGACGCGCTTGCGAATCGCGGAATTGATCAACCTAATTAACCAACCCAATTAACCAACAATGAGTCCAATGAGACAAATAATTTTAGACACCGAGACCACCGGGCTGGAACCCGGCCAGGGACATAAAATCATCGAAATAGGCGCCATTGAAATGATCAATCGGCGAATGACCGATAACACGTTTCACCGCTATATCAATCCTCAGCGAGAGATCGAAGAAGCCGCGACTGAGATTCACGGCATTAGAAATCAATACCTTAAAGACAAACCTGTTTTTAATGCCATTGCCGTGGAATTATTGGAATTCCTCAAAGGCGCGGAGTTGATTATCCACAATGCGCCATTTGACCTGGGCTTTTTGAATCATGAGTTTAAGGTATTTGGACTCGGTGACGGCGTAATTGAACAACATTGTCAGGTGCTGGACACCCTGATAATGGCAAGACACAAGCACCCCGGGCAGAAAAATAACCTGGATGCATTGTGCAGGCGCTATGGTGTGGATAATACCCAACGCACCCTGCACGGCGCGTTATTGGATGCCGAGATTCTGGCGGACGTTTATCTGCAAATGACCGGCGGCCAGACGACATTGCTTGGCGAATCGGAAGCCTTAATCACGCAATCCGGAGCAATGCAATCAAGTCAGCGCAAGGCGGTGAAAATTGATCCTCAAGATGTAAAAAAACTTACCGTGACTAAAGCCAATACGGAAGAACTAGAACAACATGCTAAATGGCTGGCGCTGTTGCGCAAGGAGTCGAAAGACGATGTGGTATGGGATAAGGTGGCGGATAGTGAATTGAAAATGATGGAATGATTTATATCGCAAATTGCGGTGGGCTAACGCTGACGAAACAGAAAATCCGAGCAGGCGCTCAATCAAGTACAGTGAATCAAGTACGATATGGGTTAAAATTCAGGAACAAGATAAAATTCCCAAATTCTGGGAACACAAGACTTAATTCCCAATCGGTTTTTAATTCAGCGCTGTGTTCCCGGAACTACGCAAACCAGGTGAGATGCAATCAAAGGTAATTGGTAGGGGCTGCTTACCTCTGCGTTATGTGTCAAAAACTTCAAGTCAATAGATGAAATTTGATAAGGAAGATATACAGATATGCAAAATTTGTTAGAAGAATTAAAAACTACACTGCAAAGCGATGAACGGCTAGTTATTGATGGTAAGTTAGTGAAAAATAAAATCGTTGAGCTTGCCCTTGCGATGGATGCGGATTTGATTGGGTTGTTGCTGAAGAATGTGTTGCTTAAAAAACATTTCTTCGCCGACGTCGGCGGGACTTATGTGTTTGACAAGGTGGCATTTCAAAGTTTTGTTTCCAATAAACAATTTCTGCCCGACAGTTACACCGCGTTCAAAAACAAAATCGGCTTGACCTCGGATAATGAATATCTGAGCGAAAGCAAGGAAGTGGTTTTGTCCTGGCCGTACAAGGATTGCGTGTTGCAGGGCGGACAAACCAAAGAGGAGCAAAAACGTAAAGAGATATTTTGGAATGAAACGCTAGTGCCGGATGAGATTGACCGCTTGCTTGACCCGAAGGTATTAACCAATTTCAAGAGATACGATAAAGAAGGCGAGCATAAAGTAGAAAGCATTGGCATTGATGATAACCTGATTATCAAGGGCAACAATCTACTGGCTTTGCATTGTTTGAAAAAGCAATATGCGGGCAAGGTGAAGCTGATTTATATTGACCCGCCTTATAATACGGGATCAGATAGCTTTGGTTATAATGATAGTTTTAATCATTCTACCTGGTTGACTTTTATTAAAAGCAGGTTGGAAATAGCCAAAGATATGTTGATGGACAATGGATTGATATTCATCCACGCTGGAGACGGAGAGTTGCATTATTTAAAGGTGTTGTCTGATGGAGTGTTTGGGCGTGATAAATTTCTAGCGACTATCCCTAGAAAAACCAGAAGCGGTAAAAGTGATGTGCCATATAAATTGTCACAAGATTATGATTGGATATTGATTTATACAAAAAGGGCTGATAGTAAAGAAAGTTTATTTCACCGATATATGGCTAGGAAATATCACCAATCAGATGATTTTCCAAATGATGAATGGCGATTAACAGATATAACCACACAAAGAACTACAGATGAAAGACCTAACTCGGATTTCACCTTAATAAACCCGAAAAATGGCATCAAGTACCCAGTTAATCCTAATAGATGTTGGGCGATTACGATTGATACTGTGGATGAGTATATCCAAAATAATAAAATTGTTTTTCCCGGTGATTATGATTTTTTAAATATCAAAATACCCGCTATGCGAGTATTTAAATCGGAAGAAATTGCTAAAAAAGGAAGCGATTTTGATAAAGCTTATGTTTCATCGGACTTTCTAAATAAAGCAATGGATGAGTTGTTAAGGGAAATGAGCAATAAAAAAGGCACAGATGAAATCGTTGATTTATTTGGGGAAAAAGCATTTTCGTATCCTAAAAATGAATTGTTAATGCGTAGAATCATAGAATACACCACGGAAGAAGGGGATTTAGTTTTAGATTTCTTTTCAGGGAGCGGAACCAGCGGAGCAGTTGCACATAAAATAAACCGCAAGTATATTTTAATTGAGCAGATGGATTATGTGAAAGACATAACTATTGAACGACTCAAAAAAGTCATTGTCGGTGAACAAGGCGGCATTTCCAAATCAGTCAACTGGCAAGGCGGTGGCTCATTCATCTACTGCGAACTCAGACAACACAACGCCAATATCATTGACAAGATCGAACAAGCCCGCACCAGCAAAGCCTTAAAAGCAATCTGGCATGAAATCGAAAACGCCGACTTCATCAGCTACAAAATAAAACCAAAATCCATCAATGAAAATATCCACGAGTTTGAAGCCTTATCCATAGAAGAGCAAAAACAATTCCTGATTGTCGTACTGGATAAAAACCAGCTTTATGTTAATTACTCTGAAATTGACGATGCGGATTATCAAATATCAGATGATGATAAAAAACTGAACAAGAAGTTTTATGGGGATAGTTAGATGGCTACGATGACAGTGCCGATACACCCCGCCACTTTGCGCTGGGCACGAGAGCAGATGGGTTTGGATTTGCAGCAGGCTGCTGACAAAATAAAGCGGTCTGTTGAGCAAATTAGCGCATGGGAATCGGGCACGCAGGAAGTTAAGTTGAGCGATGCACGGAAATTGGCTGACAAGTACAAAGTTTCATTGCCTGTTCTCTACTTGCAAAACATTCCTGAAGAATGGCAGCAGGAACCCCCCAAAGATTTTCGCCGCCCCGATGCCCGCCAACCTTATAGCTACCAACTTTGTTATGCCATACGCGATGCGCGTGACCGCCAATCATGGATGCGCGAATATCTGCAAAATGAAAACGAAAAACCTTTGGACTGGTTGGGTTCATTCTCGGATCAAAAAAATATACAGCATATTGCTGATTGGGTCGTGCAATGGCTGGGGATTGATAGACAAGAAATTGAAGATCTTATGGATGATAAAGAAGCCCTGTCTTATTGGATAGAAAAAATTGAAGCGAAATGCGTTGTTGTATCCAGCAACGGTACCCATGCGGCGCGCAAAATTGATCGTGCTGAATACAGCGGGTTGGTGCTTTATGATAACTACGCTCCCTTAATTCTTCTCAACCCTGCGGACAGCCCTGCACGGCGCATTTTTACACTGGTGCATGAATTAGCGCATTTGTTGCTGGATGATAACAGCGGTATATCCAAAATAGATTTCAGACAGGAAGTCGCGGGCTATGACCCTGTGGAAACGACATGTAACCGCATTGCTTCCAATGTCCTTATTAATGACGATTATCTTCAATCTCAATGGAATGATAACGATAATCCTGAAACGACTATTCAAGCTTTGGTCTCTGATCTTAAAATAAGCCATAGCGCAATTGCTGTTAGATTAAAAGTGCTGGGTTTTATTAACCAGGCAACGTTGGACTCGTTGCTTGTGGAATACCGGCGACTCTACCTGGAAGGACTGAAAAACAGACCCAGCGGTGGTAGAACTGTTCCCGATAAACAGGTGCTTGACCGTTGCGGAAAGTTGCTCACTCTAACCGTATTAACCGCTTATGAACAAGGTAGTGTCAATGCCACCGAGATTTATGATGTTTTGCGCATAAAACTCAAGTATCTTGGTGATTTGTCAAGTAGATTGCAATTCCCGTTGCATAGGTGGGTTTCGTGACTTACCTGTTTGATACCAGCGCGTTTATTGCCTGGTGGCATGAAATTTATCCTGTTGGAATCTTTCAAGATGTTGCCAAACTCATCGAAAACGATATTGAAGAACAGATTATCCAATCGCCAGTAGAAGTGAGACAAGAACTTGAGGAAAAAGTGGATGATCCGCTGACAAAATGGGTAAAGGGTCGGCCTAATTTATTCATTCCTACACAACCTGAACTACAGGGTAGTATTGCAAATATTTCCAACAGATTCCCCGGGATATTGAAAAAACCAAGCAAGGTCAATGCGGATCCGGTAGTTATCGCTTTAGCCCAATCCAATGGCGCAATTATAGTAACACAAGAAAATCCTAACAAACAAAACAATATAGTTGCTTGCTGTCGATCAATAAGTATCAACTGTATTTCCTTGCCCCAATATATTGGACAACGTCAAGCGTTACTTAACGATATTAGAGCAGAATTGTGGGGTAATAAATGAACGAGCCTATGCTCCATGAAAAACTAACCACAGGCGCAGAATTTTTAGGGGGCAGTGATTATTATCAACAGAACATTCCTGGTTGCATCGTCGGCAATCTAAACCTTGCTTTTGAACTGCGGCCTTACCAGCTTGAAGCCTTTGGTCGTTTTAAATATTACATAGAAAGCTACACTATCCGCCCAAAGAGTGCCCCTGTACAAACCTTATTCCATATGGCAACGGGTAGCGGTAAAACGCTGATAATGGCCGGGCTGATGCTCTATTTGTATAACCAAGGCTATCGGAATTTTCTGTTTTTTGTCAATAGCACCAATATCATCAACAAAACCCGCGATAATTTCCTCAATACGATTGCTACAAAATACCTGTTTAATGAATCAGTGCAGATCAATAACCAACAAATACGCATTAAAGAAGTCGATACTTTCCAGGCGGCTAACCCTGACGATACAAATATCGTTTTTTCAACCATCCAGGGCTTGCATGCTCGCCTGAATACGCCGCGAGAAAACAGTATTACTTTTGATGATTTTGAAAGCGGGAAAATCGTCTTGATTTCGGATGAGGCGCATCACATTAATGCAGAAACTAAAAGAGCCAAAGACTTGAATCAATCTGAAATGTTTGATTTGACAAGTTGGGAATCAACGGTAAGTAAAATATTCAAAGCCAATACTGAAAATATCCTGCTGGAATTTACCGCTACGATAGATTTAACAAATGAACAAATTGTTGAAAAATATCGAGATAAAATAATTTTTGATTACCCGCTAAAGGCTTTTCGCTTAGATGGATATTCTAAAGAGGTCAAAGTTTTACAATCAGATATTCAGTTGTTTGATCGGGCATTGCAGGCAATTCTATTAAACCAGTTCAGGCGGAAAATATTTGAAAAGCACGGTTGGTTTATAAAACCTGTCATTTTGCTCAAATCAAAAACAATTAAAGAGTCTAATGCTTTCTACGATGAATTTACTGCCAAGATAAAAGGTTTAAAGGGTAATGACCTGGTAAAAATTAAGAGTAATCCTAATCTGGATAGTGTTTTATCTGGTGTGTTTCGTTATTTTGAAGAGAATCAAATTACACTGGAAAATCTAGCTTTAGAGTTACAAGAAGAATTTGCTGAAAATAAGTGCATCTCTGTTAATTCAAAAGATGAATCAGAACAGAAACAGATTGCAGTCAATACATTAGAAGACAGGGACAATGAATACCGTGTTATTTTTGCGGTCGATAAACTGAATGAAGGCTGGGATGTGCTTAACCTGTTTGATATTGTGCGCTTGTACGATACACGCGATGCACGAGCTAACCGGCCGGGGAAGACCACCATATCAGAGGCGCAGCTAATTGGACGTGGTGCGAGATATTGCCCTTTTAGGTTAGAAGATGATCAGTCACTTTATCAGCGCAAATACGATGTTCTAGGTAATGAAAATGAGCATGAATTAAAGCTATGTGAAGAGTTGTATTACCACAGCGCTTACAATCCAAATTATATTCAAGAATTGCACATGGCGTTAGAGGAAATCGGTATTAAAGCAAAGGAAAGTCAGCAGTTGAGCTTGTTTTTAAAAGCTGATTTCAAAAAGAAACCATTTTATAAGTCGGGTTCTGTTTTTAAGAATGAGCGAGTGAAATATGCTCGTGAGGATGTGACCGGCATCAGTACTTCTTTTATAGAAACTACCCATAAATTCCCGTTATTGTCTGGTTTTTCTCAATCGTCAACGGTCTTTGAATCTAAATCAGGACTAAGGGTCAATAACAAGCAAAAGAATTACTTTATAAAATCATTCGGCTCCAGCATCATTAAGAAAGCATTAAGCCAATTTCCTGAGTATCGATTTTCAAACTTAAAACGACTGTTCCCGTATTTGAAGAGCCTGTCTGAGTTTATTCAATCCGATCATTATCTTGGGAAAATAAAAGTTGAAGTTAAAGGTTCTGATGATGTGGTTAGTCATTTAACTCAAGAGAATAAATTGGATGTTGTTATCCGCTTACTAAATAAATTAAGCAGTCAATTACAGGCTGAAAATGTTGATTATAAAGGCACGAAAGAATTTAAGCCGTATAGCGTCAAAGAGCTTTTTATAGATAAAACACTCAATATTGTCAATGATGGTAACAGTGATAAAGAGTATGGCATTGCTCAAAGTAAGACGACTAAGCCGGATTTGAACATGGATTTATCCGGCGAGGATTGGTTTGTGTTTAACGAAAACTACGGCACCACCGAAGAAAAATATTTTGTTAGATATATCGCCAAAGTTGTAGAGCAACTAAAGCAAAGATATTCGCAAGTTTATTTGCTACGCAATGAGCGACACCTCAAATTATTTAATTTTGATGACGGGCGTGTATTTGAACCCGATTTTGTGTTGGTTTTAATTGGGAAGAATAAACCTGCATTGCATTGTCAGGTTTTCATTGAACCCAAAGGAAGCCATTTAATAAAATATGATGAATGGAAGAACAATTTCTTGATGCAATTGCAGGCTGAACATAAGGTTGAACAACTATGGAAAGATAGAAACTGCATTATTTGGGGAATGCCATTTTATAATGAAACAGAAACCAAACCTGAATTTGAGAAAGAATTTAGTGCTTTGCTTCAATAACGAAGTATAGGTAGTATAAGCCGCCTATTGCGAGCGTGGGATATGGAAATCAGGTTATTCTTTTAGTTGAAAACAGTCTCATTTTTGGACAACGGAATGCAAAATCCAGAACAAACCCGGACATTGTATCGAATAATCTGCGGTTTTTCATGCCGGGGGCATAAATCGTCGATTCCGACTGGATTGGGTACGCGTTGGCAGGTACGGATGTCGCTGTTCTAGGGAAGCGTCTTTTTATACGGTTTCACTTCCACGCTTTCATATACCCCGGCAATTAAATAAGGATCGGCATCGGCCCAAATTCGGGCGGCTTGCAGGGAATCAAACTCGGCGATGATTAAACTTCCGGTGAAACCGGCGGCGCCCGGATCTTCGCTGTCAATCGCAGGATTGGGTCCCGCAACCAACAATCGGCCATGGTCAACCAAATCCTTCAGCCGCTCGACATGGGCCGGGCGCGTGGTTAGTCGGTTCTCCAGACTGTTTGCAACATCTTTTGCGTAAATGGTGTAATACATTATTCATTCCTGTCTGTTTGGCCTATCTATTTGGCTCATTCATTTTGATATGTTTGGACAGAAAAAACATCTGTCCAATAATGAACGCTAAGGTCAGTCCGAGCAATCCGAAGACCTTGAAGTTCACCCAGGTTGCGGTGCGGATTGCCGCATCGGCGTCTGCATTATAGTAAAACGCCACATAAAGATTGAGGCAGCCCATGACTAAAAAGAATATCGCCCAGGCGCAGTTCAGGTTTTTCCACACCGCGTCGGGCAAGGCGATTTGCTTGCCCATAACATATTCCAATGCGGATTTTTTCGCGAACAACAACATGCCGACAATCACCCCGGAAAACAGCCAATTGACCACGGTGGGTTTCCATTTTATGAATACGTCGTCTTTTAGCAATATGGTCAGGCCGCCAAAAAGGGTGATGATAACCAAAGTTATGATATGCATCGATTCAAATCGGCGATTCTTGACCCAGAATACCGTAACCTGGATGAATGTGGCGATAATTGCCGCCCCGGTGGCGACGTAAATATCGTAAAATTTGAATGCGCCAAAAAAGATGAGCAGGGGGAACAGATCAAACAGGAGTTTCATAGTTGCGACATTTGAATTAAGAGTGTTTAATTGGCGGAAAGGTTGAAAGCATGAGAGTATACGAAGTTGGTCGCAATGAAGTAAACAAAAATGACATAAGCAAGAATGACATAAGCAAAGAGGTGCAAAGTAATTAACAAAAAATACATTGTTGTGGAAGGCCCAATTGGGGCGGGGAAAACAACCCTGGCCAAAAAGATTGCGTCGTCCCTCGGCGCCGCCTTGATGCTGGAGCAATCGTCTGAAAATCCGTTTTTGGAGCGGTTTTATAAATCCCCCGAACAATATGCCCTACAAACCCAGTTATATTTCCTTTTCCAACGGGTGCGCCAATCAAGCGAGCTTCGCCAGGGCGATTTATTTACATCCCTTCGGATTGCTGATTTTATGTTGGAAAAGGATCCGTTATTTGCGCGTATAACATTGGACGAAGACGAATTATACTTGTACGAACAGGTTTACCAGCGACTTGCCATGGAAGTTCCAGCCCCGGATTTGGTGATTTATTTGCAAGCGCCTACCGACGTACTGGTGAGTCGCATCCGCAGAAGAGGGGTGTTGTTTGAACGCAACATGGAACGTGATTATTTGGAGCGGCTGACCGAATCCTACGCCCGATATTTTTTGTCTTACCACAATTCGGCGTTATTAATGGTTAATGCAGAAAGTTTGAATTTTCTGAATAATGATGAGCACTATGAGTTGTTGTTACAGGAAATATACGCCATTTCATCCGGGCGACACTATTTTAACCCAATAATCTAGTGTAATGCCCGACCAGTTCCCAGAAGGCACGTTCCGAAAAAAACACGCCCCGTCATTGCGTACCGTGGCCATGCCTGCGGATGCCAACCCGAGCGGCGATATTTTTGGCGGATGGATAATGTCGCAGATGGATTTGGCAGGCGCGATCTATGCGAGCTACATCGTCAAAGGTCGGATCGTTACCGTGGCGGTCAAAGGCATGACCTTCCACCTGCCGGTTTTCATCGGCGATCAGGTGAGTTGCTATTGCAAGACTTCAAGAATCGGCACGACCTCGATTTCCATACACATCGAAACCTGGGTCAGGCGTAAGCAATCGGCGGAACAAAATCTAAAAGTAACCGAGGCGACATACACTTATGTCTCAATTGACCAACACCGAAAACCGACTGTTATAAAACGTATTGACAGTGAATAACAGCAGGATAATGGCAGGACAATTATTTTTGCGCGTTCTCCAGTGCCTGCTCAAGGTCCCACAAAATATCGTTAATACTTTCAATGCCCACCGAAATCCTGACCATATCCGCGCTGATGCCGGCTTTAAGTTGTTGTTCCTCGTTGAGTTGACGATGGGTCGTGGAAGCAGGATGGATGACCAGGGTTTTAGCGTCGCCGACATTGGCAAGATGGCTCAGAAATTGCACACTTTCGATAAACTTCGCACCGGCTTCCTGACCGCCACGAACACCAAATGTAAGAATTGAGCCGGCCCCCTTAGGCAGGTATTTTTTGCCGAGTTCAAAATACGGATTATCTGGATCCCCGGCGTATTTTACCCAGCTGACATTTTTGCTTGATTTCAGAAAATCCACCACTTTTCCCGCATTCTCCACATGGCGCTGCATACGCAACGGCAGAGTTTCCAGCCCCTGCAACATCATAAAAGCGTTAAACGGGCTGATAGCGGGTCCCATTGTACGCAATGTTTCGCAACGCGCTTTCATGGTATAGGCGAAGTCGCCGAAGGTTTCCCAGAATTTAACGCCGTGATAACCCTCGGATGGGTCGGTCATATCCGGGAACTTTCCGTTGCCCCAGTCAAACTTTCCAGACTCGACAACAATGCCGCCCATTGAGGTGCCATGACCGCAGATGAACTTGGTGGCGGAATGCACCACCAGATCAGCGCCATGTTCAAACGGTCGGCACAGATAAGGAGAGGCGAAGGTATTATCAATGACCAGTGGTAATTTATGGGCATGCGCAATCTCGGCAATGGCTTCCAGATCAAGCACATTATTATTGGGGTTGCCCACTGTTTCCCCGTAAACCGCCCGGGTTTTATCGGTGATGGCATCTGCAAAGTTTTGTGGGTCATCCGGGTCCACAAAAATCGTTTTAATGCCCATGCGCTTGAATGTCAGCGCAAATTGCGTAACCGTGCCGCCGTACAGCGTGCGGGCTGAGACCAGTTCATCGCCTTGTTTAAGGAGGGTCAGCAATGCCGTCATTTGCGCCGCCATGCCGGTGCTGGTGGCCACTGCGGCGCGTCCGCCTTCCAACGCCGCCATACGTTCCTCGAACATGGCAGTGGTCGGATTCATCAGGCGGGTGTAGATATTGCCGAATGTTTGCAGGTTAAATAAACTGGCCGCGTGTTCGGTGTCGTCAAATACATAGGACGCGGTTTGATAAATCGGTGTGGCTCTGGCGCCGGTGGCCGGGTCGGGTTGGGTTCCGGCATGTAGGCACAGCGTGTCAAATCCAAATTCGTGGTCGTTCATGTTATCGCTCATGTTATCGCTCGTGTTATTGCTCGTGTTACGGTCTAGTTTGAAATAACCTTGATGCGTGAAGATGAAATTATTTTAGTGTCCACGCCGATAAAATTAAGTCCGCCAAAAATGCGCGCATGTTCGATTTTGAGGCATTTATTCATGACAAATTTTAAGTTCGCGTCTTGCGCCAACTTCTGTGCTTCCTGATTAATGATGCCGAGTTGCAGCCACAGCACCTTTGCGCCAATTTCGATGGCTTGCAGCGCATAATCCGGGGTCGTGTCAGCGCGCTGAAAGAGATCGACGATATCCACCGGATGAGGAATCGAAGCCAGGTCGGGGTAACATTGTTGCCCTAGAATTTGTTCATGGTTCGGATTGACCGGAATTATTTTGTAACCGTGATCAACCAGATATTTGCCGACGAAGTAACTGGGGCGATGCCATTTGTCGGAAAGCCCGACTATCGCCACCGTATTATTTTCCAGCAAAATTTTCCGCAATGCGTTGGTGTTGAGCATAATTATTTTTGTGCCGATTCTGTTATTGCGCGGAATTATAAACTACTGACCAATCTCAAGAATTACAATAGTTTCTGCAAACCATGAGTTATCGCCAATCCTGAGTGAAAATCACTTACGTTATTTAGTCGCCATTTGGCGCCGTTGTTGGGATAGACGCATGCTTACGTTTTGTTTGTCAGAAGATTTATCCCGCAAATGCAAAGAAAACGCTTGGTGTAAACCAGGTCATTGCGTTTGAACAAACCAAACACGATGGTTTTGCCGCCGGCGCCTGGTCCCGAAATACGACCCATCCACTTCTATACAGCCTGCCAGGTTGGCATGTCGCTCGCATTCTTGCACCAATCGTTGGCGCAATTTTATGTAGCCGAGTTGATTGAGCGCACGCTGACCGGGACCAACCGCGCGGTGTCAGAAGCCGAGAAATCCATCGCGAAATAGCGAATAATTCGACGAAAAGTCTTCTCTGCGATTCGGGAACGGCGATAATACCTGTTTTTGATAGTCATTTCAGAAGCTTAGCACACATTTGGTGATGCGTAACTTCCTATGACCCTAAGTAATTAATGTTTGTGTCCCCTTGTCTTTTTTGTTAGGCAGTTTTTATTCGGAATCAATCTTTACTTTTTTAAGTACTAAAGGATTGTCTGTTTTCTCCAAACTATAGATACCGTTTTCCATACCACATTCTCCTTTATCATTTGAAGTACTTAACCACGATGCATTTTTTATGTTTTTTAGGACAGATGTATTATCAATATTAGCTTTGATGTTCCCCAGCATCCAACCGTAGCATCCAACCGTCTTTTATCTCTATAGTTGTATCTATTTTTCCTAACCCACTTTTTAAATTCAGGGTAAATGGCTTATTATAATCTGGCATTTGAAAGGATGTGATTTTACAATCATTTTCGATATTTTTTACCACAACAAAAACTTTTGGTGCATATAGGATATATCCATCTAAATTATTACCCGTACCATGCGAACTTCCATCTTCGGTTATTGTGATAGGTTTAATATTAACGCCAGCACAACTTGATAAAAACGCTATGCTAAACATTATTAAAATTGACTTTTTCATTTTATTTCTCCAAAATTCATTTTATTTCTCCAAAACCTTCTATTAAAAATAATAGAAAGATGGAAGGAAGCACTAATGCCTGAATTCAGCGGCGGCGTTAGCCGTCCGTTGGAATGATTTATTAGGTGATTTTTCTGTTAAATAAGCAAAGGATTTACTATGTTGTTTTAAATATTTTTTTTCTTCTTCAAACGACATACCTTGGATATCTTTGCTTATCTGGTCTCTAGCCTTTCTCATAAATTCAACAGCTCTAAATTTCATACTTTAATACCTCTAAAAGTAAAACGCCTTGTTTGATTATATTGTATTTCACCACATTGTAAATCAAACGATTCAATGAATAAAAATAATTTTTACCGACACGGCCGAACACAATCCGGGTAAATGTGCCGCTCGCACATTCCGCTGTGCATTATTCCAGTCCAGTTTCTTCAATTACTTTTTTCGCCACTCGAAAACATTCCAGCGATTGCGGCACGCCGCAATAAATAGCGATGACGTGGATGATTGCGCGCAATTGCTTTTTGGTCACGCCATTGGTGATTGCGCCACGGCAATGTATTTCCCATTCGTGCATTTTCCCTAAGGCGCCGAGCATGGTCAGGTTCATCATCGAGCGGGTTTTTTCATCGATGGAATCGTCGCCCCAACCGAAACCCCAGCACCATTCCGTCATCATTTCCTGAAAGGGCAGGGTGAAATCGTCCGCGGCCTCAAGATTTTTCTCTACATATTCCGCGCCAAGGGTGGCCTTGCGTTTTGCCAGGCCCAATTCAAAACGTTTTTTATCCATTAGTGATCTCTCTGGGTTTGTTGATTCCCGGAGCTAAGGAATCTGTTAATTAAGTCGCTCCAAGTATCATTCGGGTTTGTTTTAGGGGCAGTTTTTTGGGTTTTATCAAAAACTACTGCCCCTTATGAGTGCCCATTAAGTTGCCCCAAGCAGTATTCGTGTTTGTTCGCTGTCAGCAAGCGGTCTGTTTAATTGAGCCGCCATTTTCTTGCTTTGCATAATCAATGCCTGGTTGGATTTGGCGACAGCACCGTCGCGCATCAGCAAACAGTTTTCAAAGCCAACGCGGATGTGCCCGCCGTTGTGAACCGCGCTTTGCAAGCAATCAAATTCATGTTGCCCGAAGGCGCACACCATCCAACTCTGACTGCGCGCCCATAAATTCAGGTATTGCGATAATAATTCAGGCCCCGGATTGGTGGTTGTCGTGTAGCGGCCAAGCACAAATAAAACGCTGTGACCATCGGCAGGAATAATTTCCCGATTCAATAGTTGATGATAGCGTTCAATTTCGGCTACGGAAAAAAGGATATATTGAACCAGTATTTTTTCGTCGCGCAGCCAATGGAAAAATTTTGAAGCCGTGTTTTCATAAGTTTGGTTTTCTCGCAATGAATTGGCATCCGCCGAAACTGGAATCAATTCGCGCAATGCCACCGAAACAGCTTCCGGCCGGATTGATTGCACTGCCGCAATCTGTTGCGGCGGAGAATAAACGCCGACCGACTCGGTAGTCATTTGAATGACCATCTGTTTCCCGATGGCGCGCCGAATAGCCGCGATGGTGTCTCTATAGATGGCCGCATCGAGACTATGCTTTCCGTCATCGGTTCTGATGTGGAGATGCAGCAGCGTGACGCCCAGCTCCCAAGCGGCGGATGCGGTATCCACTATGTCATTCAGGCTGAGCGGCAAATCAGGATGATCGGTTTTTTGTTTGGTCGCGCCGTTGGGCGCCAAGGCGATTATTAATGGGGCGATGATTAGTGGGGTGCTCATTGCTGGGTAAAATGGGAACTTACAAGCCTAATCTGAAATATGCTCAATCGCCGAATTAAGGGTAGTATCCAGTTTGTCGACGATTTCTTCGATATGGCTTGATTCGATGATGAAAGGAGGCGCGAGCAGGATGTGATGCCCGCGCTTGCCGTCTATGGTGCCGGCATCAGGATAGACGATGATGCCATTGTCCATTCCAATTTGTTTGATAATTAAATCCAATTTACTGTCGGCCGGAAAAGGCGTTTTTTCAATTCGGTCTTTCACCAATTCGATGCCGAGGAACAAACCTCGGCCGCGAATATCGCCGACATGGGGATGCTCGGCAAATCGTTGATTAAGAGCCTCGGAGAGTTGCGCCCCGCGGACTCGGACATTTTCAAGCAGATTGTTTTTATCGATATATCGTTGTGTGGCGAGGGCCGCGGCGGCGGAACTCGGATGACCGATATAGGTATGTCCGTGCTGAAAATTGCCGCTGCCGGCGTTAATCGCATCGAAGATATTGTGAGTCGCCAGGGTCGCCGCAATAGCTTGATAGCCGCCGCCCAAACCCTTGCCGATACTAACCAGGTCGGGGGTTACGCCCTCGTCTTGAAAGGCGAAAGTTTGGCCCGTTCTGCCCATGCCGCACATTATTTCATCCATGATCAGTAACACGCCATAACGGTCGCAAATTTCCCTTATGCGGGAAAAATAACCCGGCACCGCAACCACCGCGCCCACGGTCGAGCCGACAATGGTTTCGGCAATGAACGCGATAACCTGATTGGCGCCAAGTTCCTCGATTGATTGCTCGAGTTCATTGGCGACGCGCAGTCCGTATTCTTGCTCGGTTTCGTTTTCATTGCGCCCGCGGTAGGCATAGCACGGGGAGATGTGATGCGAGCGATTCAATATCGGCTGATAAACTTGACGTCGCCCGAAATGCCCGCCCACAGACAAGGCGGTAATAGTATTGCCGTGATAACTTTGTCGGCGCGAGATGAAATACTGGCGTTGCGGCTGGCCGATTTCGACGAAATACTGGCGCGCCATTTTCAGCGCGGTCTCGATGGCTTCAGACCCGCCGGATAAAAAATAAACTTTGTTCAGCGCTTGATTCGTGCGCTCGACCAACAGGGTTGCCAATTGCTCGGCGACTTCGGTGGTGAAAAAACCGGTATGTGCATAAGGTAATTTGTCCAATTGGGATTTGACCGCGTCGATCACGTATTGGTTATGATGGCCAAGACAGGAAACCGCAGCGCCACAGGAAGCATCGAGATATTTCTTGCCTTGTTGATCAATGAGATAGACCCCTTCGCCGCGCACGGCTTTGGGGTACTCATTTTGCAAGTTTCGATGAAATATATAACTCATGATAGGTTTATTCGACCTGTTTATTTTTTCAGTTTATTTTTCAAGGTGTTTGATTGCTTGTAATAGGGGGTTATACTTTACTTCCTGATCATTTTAGCAAAATAGAGGATGCAAATGAACTTACAACTGCTCCACTCACAGCACCCATTTCAAGTACAAACATCAGAGAACCATTCGCTACAGCATCGTGTCAGAAATACACTTTCAATTCATACTAATTCCCATTCGCCAATATTCTAACGCAAGACAATAAAGCCAAATATCACGATCCCGCACAGCCGCTGATTTCACACGATTATCTGAGCGAGGTCTATCACACGATGGCCGAGCTAAATAAGCTAGGGGTGCAATCAGAAAATCTAGGCCGTGTGTCCGTGGACGGCCCGGCATTGCGCGATGCGTTGTGCGTCATCTGCAAACACCTCGTTGCGGAACTTGGCGGCACGCCCATTAGTCTATGCCGAACTGGGACCAGAGCCGGTCAAAACCCGCTACATCATCGAAAATTTACTCAATTGCGACGTCAGGATTGAGCGCTATATCGCGGTGGATATCAACCCGGCATCCCAAACCCATATGCGCCCCGTTCTAAAGGACATATTGCCGGACACCCCCATCGATTTTGCCGTCACTTCATTTGGGCAATTCCGGCTAGACCAGTTTTTGGACAAGCAAAATGCCCCTACACTAATAACCATGCTCGGATTTCAGGAGGGTAATGACGATCCCCATATTTATGTCGGGCTGGCTTTCCCGGATTGCGCGCGAGGGGGATCTGTTGTTGTCCGAAGTCCAGCTTTTAAACGCGCGCAATGCGGCGCAAATTTCCGAATTTATGCCCATCCCCTTATGCAGCGGTTCTCGCGCATTGCGTTTGAGCAATTCATCGGTCAAAAACCTCCTTCGCTGAACCGGTTTTTTCTTCTGCCCGTTACGCTTATTGACAACAGTATCATTTATACGGCTATCCTGTGCGAGGAATTTATCGATACAAACCGGGATCGGTATTTGTTTGTTTCCAATTTTTGTTTAAAGCCCAACCGACAACAATATCAATATTACCGCCAGCGCGGCGGTTTTTCTCAATCGTTTGGGAAAATTCCACCGATGATGAAACCCTCTTGTTTCAGTTTTCCAGACGCCGGTAGGGTCTATTAAATGCCTAACATTCCCATGTTGACTGCCGCCGGCTTATCAATCGTTGCCGCAACCTATGGTTTGGCCCGCTATTGTTTTGGCCTGTTCCTCCCAGAAATCCGTGATGCCTTCAATCTTTCGTCTCAAACCATCGGATTAATCGCCGGCAGCTCCTATGTGGGATATCTGACAGCAATTTTTTTGAGCGCATGGCTTTCAGCTCTGTTTGGACCGAGATTGCCTGTCATCTTAGGCGGCACTGCCGCCACGGTCGGAATGCTCTTGATCGCGCTCGCCCAAACGCCCTTTATCCTGGTGCTTGGGGTTTTTGTGGCAGGTATGAGTCCGGGCCTCGCCTACCCGCCTTTTTCGGATGTGATCGTTCGCCATATCGAGGTGAAAAAGCAAAATACCGTTTATGCCTGGATCAATTCGGGAACTGGTTTTGGCGTTGCACTGGCTGGTCCGTTGGCTCTGTATGCCGGTGCCGATTGGCGGATTGCCTGGTTTGCGTTTGCCGCCCTTGCGCTTGTTGTAACCGTATGGAATGGCTTGGTCATTCCCGTATCCAAACCTGCGGCCGGCAAACAAAAAACCACCCCCCTCGGATATTTTTTTACTCTCAAAAACCCCGCAGCAACCGGCCTGTTTATCACCGCGTTATTGTTTGGTGTCGTGACAGCCATCTACTGGACTTATGCAGTTGATTTGTTGCGCCATTTATCCAGCGATTCCAAAGCCGGTATTATCTTTTGGGTCACGCTTGGCGTATCCGGCATCTTTGGTTGCTTCGCCGGAGAAATCGTCAATGCGCTGGGGCTAAAACTTGCCTATCAAACCCTGGTGCTCATCGTTGCCCTGGCCATTGGAACCCTGCCCCTCATCGCAGACACAGTGTTGGGCATTTATTTGTCGGCCGCATTTTTCGGTGTGGGTTTTATCGCGGCCACGGCCATCTTTGGCATCTGGAGCATGCAACTATATCACGATCACCCCTCCATCGGTTTCGGTGCGACATTTTTTTTAATTTCTCTAGGACAAGGTATTGGCCCAATAATGGGTGGTTTCCTCTCGCCTATTGTTGGCCAATCCATGCTGTTTAATATTGTAGGAATAGTGTGTGCGGGTCTTATCTGTTGTTTTCCATCGCACCGCAAACCCGTATAGCGTAACAGAAATTTATACGAAGACTGCAACGTATATTAGAAACTGATTTCTTAGATTTTATTGATCGTCCAGCCGCTTTGGTGTCGAAGCCGAGAGTAAATCTGACTCTCTCCCAATAGCGCACTACGCCGGGTCACCCCAGACAAGTACGGACAGTTTTACTCACATCGGCATCCGGTGGGTAAAGAAACAGAAGAAAAGAGAAGGGGTTTCGTTTTCATTGCGCCCGCGGTAGGCATAGCACGGGGAGATGTGATGCGAGCGATTCAATATCGGCTGATAAACTTGACGTCGCCCGAAATGCCCGCCCACAGACAAGGCGGTAATAGTATTGCCGTGATAACTTTGTCGGCGCGAGATGAAATACTGGCGTTGCGGCTGGCCGATTTCGACGAAATACTGGCGCGCCATTTTCAGCGCGGTCTCGATGGCTTCAGACCCGCCGGATAAAAAATAAACTTTGTTCAGCGCTTGATTCGTGCGCTCGACCAACAGGGTTGCCAATTGCTCGGCGACTTCGGTGGTGAAAAAACCGGTATGTGCATAAGGTAATTTGTCCAATTGGGATTTGACCGCGTCGATCACGTATTGGTTATGATGGCCAAGACAGGAAACCGCAGCGCCACAGGAAGCATCGAGATATTTCTTGCCTTGTTGATCAATGAGATAGACCCCTTCGCCGCGCACGGCTTTGGGGTACTCATTTTGCAAGTTTCGATGAAATATATAACTCATGATACGCTTATTTGATCTGTTTATTTTTTTAAGGTTGTATAAGTTCAGAAACATATTGCACTATGATTCGGAGGAATCAGAATGCAATATCAACACATAGGTTATGGCGTCAAAGGGTTTTATCGTGTCGGTTGTTATGCGATAAAACCGACTATGAACAATGAAATAATACAACACCGATTACGAGTCCTTGAGTTCTGGGAAAAGCACGGCTTACAGGCAGCAACGGACCACAGTGGCAAAAGTCGCCGCACCTTGTTTAACTGGAAAAAGCAATATCACGTGCTGGGAGTGAGCGGATTGCAAGCCAAATCCACCGCGCCTAAACACCGGCGCAAGCGTCAATGGTCTGTGGAACTCATTCAACAAATCAGGCATTGGCGTACTGAATTGCCCAATTTGGGCAAGAGCAACTACATGTCTTGCTCAAGCCATGGTGTATCCAAAAAGGCGTGCATTGCCCCAGTGAATCCACAATCGGACGCCTTATTGCCGATGCGTCCGATAACATGCGCGCCAGCCTGCCTACCTTAACCCCCAAAGGCAAACCCAAACGCTATCGTCGCCCAGCCGTAGCGCGGCGTCCAAAAGGCTATCGCCCACAACGCATCGGGGAATGCGTCGGGCTGGACGCCATAGAACGCCGCATGGGTTCTGTACGCCGATATATCCTCACCTACATTGACGAAGTGAGCGATTATGCCCTGGCAATGGCGCTACCGCGATTAAACAGTCAGGCAGCGAAACAATTCTTTGAAAAATGCTTCCGCCTAACCCCTTTTAATGTGGAACAGATTATCACCGACAGCGGCAGTGAGTTTAAGGGCGCATTTGATCAGTTAATCAGCGATTCACAGATCGTTCACCTTTGGACTTATCCCAACACCCCTAAAATGAATGCCGTTTGTGAACGATTTAATCGCACCATCCAAGAGCAGTTCGTCGATTTCCATGAGGACTTATTGTTTACGGATTTGAACTTGTTCAATGAAAAACTGGCCGATTGGCTGATCAAATATAATACCCTCCGTCCACATAAAGGACTGGCATTAAAAACACCCATGCAATACATTATCGACAATCACAAAAAGTGCAATATGTGGTGGACCCATACAAAGGTTGCCTTTGGGTAGTAGTTTAGTTTACTCTTGCGCCTGTGTGCGAATAATACTTCATTAAAAAAATTTATTGATTTTGTGCGCACATCCTTGTATTCATAAGGAAATCGAATTTAATCAGATGGTTTTCTATACTAATGCACTTTAAAGATTTGGAGAAAAAGTTATGAAGTTAAAATCAGTAGTCATTGCCGCGGCGCAGGTCGGTGTACTGGCCGGCGCACTCGCTTGTGCAGGCACAGCGACAGCGGCACAACAATTCATTTCCATCGGCACCGGCGGCGTCACTGGCGTTTACTATCCCACCGGCGGCGCGATTTGTCGGCTGGTGAACAAGAAGCGAAAAGAGCATGGTTTTCGTTGCTCGGCGGAATCCACCGGCGGATCAATTTACAACATCAATACCATTCGCGCCGGCGAACTTGAATTTGGCGTGGCCCAATCGGACTGGCAATACCACGCCTACCATGGCACCTCCAAATTTAAGGATGCCGGCAAGTTTGAGAATTTGCGCGCGGTCTTTTCGGTTCATCCCGAACCGGTGACCGTTATTGCCAGCGACAGCTCGGGCATTGTCAATATTGACGATGTCAAGGGCAAGCGCATGAACATCGGCAACCCGGGCTCCGGCACGCGCGGCACCTGGGAAGTGCTTGAAGCAGCGCTTGGCTGGGAGCGCAGCGACCTGAAACTGGCCGCGGAAATGAAATCGGCGGAAACCGGTCAAGCCGTGTGCGATGGCAAAATTGATGCTTATTTCTGGTTGGTCGGTCATCCTTCGGCATTGACCCAGGAATCGCTGGCGACTTGCGACGCGCATCTCGTTAACGTTACCGGCCCGGCGGTCGACAAGTTGGTTGCGGATAATTCCTATTACCGCACCGCGACTATCCCCGCCGGCATGTACAATAACGATAGCGACATCAATACCTTTGGCGTTGGCGCCACGTTCGTGTCCAGCGCCGATGTGTCTGAGGAAGCGGTTTATGTTGTGGTAAAAGCGGTATTCGACAACTTCGAGGATTTCAAAAAGCTTCACCCGGCTTTTGCCAATCTCAAAGAGTCCGAAATGATTACCGACGCGCTATCTGCGCCATTGCATGCCGGCGCAATCAAGTACTACAAAGAACGCGGTTGGATGTAGCAAGACGCAAATCGGGCGGGCCTGAATTACTCGGATATGTCCAAGTTTTCAGGCGCCTGCCTATCCATCCTCACTAAAATCATCTTCAATCACAGGTGATTTCAAACCTATAAATTGAAACGCAACCGCTTCCAGCGAGGCATTGATGGCAAAGCACGACCTATCCAAGGACGGCGTTGATGATTTTGTAGCGCAAATCGAATCCGGTGGCCGCAATGCCATTGGTTGGCAGGGCAAACTTATTGCCTGCGCGACATTTATATGGGCATTATTCCAACTGTACATTGCCTCAAACCTGCCGTTTTGGCTTACCGATGTTACCGGCATCAGCGTCATTGTGACCAATTCAAACGCCCGATTGATTCACCTCGCATTTGGTTTTTTTCTCGGCTCACTGGCGTTTCCCTTATTCAAGTCGAGTCCCAAAGATCGAGTTCCGTGGTACGACTGGGCGCTGGCGGCGATTGGCGTCGCTGCTTGCTTGTACATCGTGGTATTGCGTAATGAAATTGCGGTTCGCGCCGGGCTGCCAACGCAAGGTGATTTGATTGCCTCGACCATAGGCATGCTGATTCTTGGTGTGACTGTTTATCGAACTCTGGGGCTGCCGTTGCTAATCGTGGCCAGCGTGTTTGTGAGTTACGTATTTTTTGGCAACTCCGAATGGTTGCCGGAAACGATTCAATGGAAGGGCGCGTCCTATGGCAAAGCCATGTGGCATTTCTGGATGCAGAACGAGGGCGTATTCGGGGTGGCGCTCGGGGTTTCCGCTACGCTGATATTTTTGTTTGTGCTGTTCGGGTCGATTCTGGAGAAAGCGGGCGCCGGCAACTATTTTATTAAAATTGCCTTCGCCTTGCTCGGTCACTTACGCGGCGGGCCGGCAAAAGCCGCGGTTGTCGCCTCGGCCCTGAGCGGCATGTACTCCGGTTCGTCCATTGCCAATACCGTGACCACAGGAACATTCACCATTCCCCTGATGAAGCGCACCGGCTTTTCCGCGGAAAAAGCTGGTGCAGTCGAAGTCGCCTCGTCCACAAACGGGCAGTTGACCCCGCCGGTGATGGGCGCCGCGGCATTTTTAATCGCCGAATTTACCGGCATCAGCTACCAGGATATTCTCAAACACGCACTGGTTCCGGCGCTGGTATCCTACATCGCGCTGTTCTATATCGTGCATCTTGAGGCCATGAAAATGGATTTACAGGGCCTGCCAAAACCGCCTTCATCGCGCACTTTTGCGAATAAATTGATCGGATTTCTGGGCGGATTCATCGGTATCTCGCTACTCGGCATGGTGGTCTATTTCGGTCTCGGCTGGGTCAAAGTCGCCGCGCCGGATGCGGCATTCACCATTGTTGCGGTTGGCTGTACGCTGCTTTACCTGTTCTTGCTAAAACTCGCGTCCAAAACCCCCGACCTGATTGTCGACGATCCTGATGCCCCGATCTTGGCATTGCCCAAAGCCGGGGAGACTGCAATCACCGGCTTGTACTACATATTGCCCATCGTGATTCTAATCTGGTGCATCATTATCGAGCGACTGTCGCCAGCACTCTCAGCATTTTGGGCAACCATCGCCATGATTATCGTTTCGCTGACTCAAAACCCGATTAAGGCGTTTTTCCGTGGCACCGGTAATTACTGGGGGGCATTTAAAATCGGCCTGTGTGACTGGATTGCAGGCATGATGGCCGGTTCGCGCAACATGATCAGCATTGCGGTTGCGACCGGGGCGGCTGGAATTATCGTCGGCACCATATCCTTGACCGGCGCCCATCAGGTGGTCGGTGAGTTCGTTGAGTTTCTGTCTGGTGGCTCTTTAATTGTGATGCTGGTTCTGGTCGCATTAATGAGTCTGATTTTGGGAATGGGCTTGCCAACAACGGCTAACTACATCGTCGTTTCTTCTTTGATGGCGCCGGTGATTATCACCCTCGGCGCGCAAAATGGATTGCTGGTGCCGTTGATTGCGGTACATTTGTTTGTGTTTTATTTTGGTATCCTGGCCGACGATACGCCGCCTGTGGGATTAGCAGCGTTTGCGGCGGCGGCGATTTCCAAAGGCGATCCGATTAAAACCGGTATCCAGGGATTCGCTTACGATATTCGTACCGCATTACTGCCGTTTTTGTTTATTTTCAATACTGAGCTGCTACTGATCGACGTGTCGCCGCTCAAAGCAGTATTTATATTTTGCGTGGCCGTGTTCGCGATGATGCTATTTGCCTCGGCAACGCAAGGGTACTTCCTTACGCGCAACAAGAAGTGGGAATCGGCATTATTGTTAATTGTCGCATTTACCCTGTTCCGACCGGGTTACTGGCTGGACCAAATTTCGCCGCCATACGACAGCTCTGAGCCCAGCACAATTTATGAAGTGGTTGGCCAAGCCACTCCCGACGGCGTGCTCACGATGGTAATCAGCGGTCCGGACTTCGATTCCGGGGAAATCGAATCAACCACCATACTGGTGCCGCTGGGACAACGTTCGGAAGCCGTCGAGCGACTTGAAAATGCAGGCCTGTCGGTCACCGTCGAAGATGGATTCGCGGTCATTGAGGAGCCCTTGCCGGGCACGCCGTTTTTTGAAGGCATCGGAAAAACGTTTGATTTTTATGACGACCGACCGGTGCGCATTGCCGATGTCCTTACTAGATCCGAGCGCGTGGCCAAGGAAGTATTTTATATCCCGGCCATTTTGTTGCTCGGTCTGGTGGTATTTTTGCAACGCAGACGCCGCACTGCAACTGCGTAGAAAAAAACAATGCGCGGGCTGGCCGATCCGGACTAAAGCAAAATAACTAGCGCAAAATAACAGATTCGGTCGCTTGCGTGCAATTTCGGGCGCAATATTCAGGTTAGCCGCCTTTCCAATTTGGCGGTCGTTTTTCCGCAAACGCCCTGGCGCCTTCCATAAAATCTTCGGAGAGCAGCATTTTTTGATAGACCGGAAATGCTTTGTTGCCGGGCTTGGTCGCCGCAAATGCGTCTTCAATAGGTAAACTGTAAATATTCGGGACAACTTCTTTCAATGCCTGCAACGCAAGGGGGGCGGCATTGGCAATTTCCTCAGCCAGTTGCCGGGCCCGAGATAATAAATTTTCCGGTGGCAATACCTCATGCACGAAGCCCCAATGCCGAGCTTCGGTTGCGGGCATTCGTCGTCCAGTTAACAATAATTCAATGGCGACGTTATAAGGAAACTTACGCGGCAGATGCTGTACGCCGCCAGCGTCAGGCAGAAATCCCCGGTGCAATTCCGGCAGGAAAAATTCCGCGCTATCCACGCATACAACGATGTCGCAAGCCAGGCAAATCTCAAATCCACCACCCACGGCAATGCCGTTCACGGCGGCAATCACCGGTTTGCGCAAATCCCAGAATTCGGTCATGCCGGCAAATCCACCGGGCGAAGCCAGCGAATCAGCCAACGCCTGTTGGTTGGTTTCCATGTCGGCCATGGCCTTTAAATCCCATCCCGCGCAAAATATTTTTTCGCCGGTCGCGGTTACAATACCGCACTGTAATTGCGGGTCATCCTGAAGCTGGCGCAACGCATTGTGAATGGCGCGCGCGACTTCCTGGTTGATGGCATTGGCAGGCGGCCGGTTTAACGTGATTTCCAGCACCTTGCCGTTTTGTTGAACACGAACATGGTCTGTCATATTGTCCCCCCGAAAGTTGAACAGTGAATTGAGAATTGTATGGGTCAATGCCCGTCAGTAAATAGAACCTTATGCTAATGTAACTGATATGAGCGAAACAGCGTCACAAAATAAAGACCCACAAAACAAACAGAGCGGAAACAAACAATCACACTGGATGTCTCGTATGCTGGCGCCTCAATCCATCGCACTTGTGGGCGCATCGGAAAAGCCGGACAGTTTTGGGTTGCGCACCAAGCGCCTGTTAGAGAATCATGCCTATGCCGGGAGTCTCTACCCGGTCAATCCGCGTTATCAGGAAGTCGAGGGGGTGGCCTGTTATCCGAATATTGAATCGCTGCCGATAGTGCCTGATTTAGTGGTTTTGGTCATCGGCAGCCACGCAGTGGAGGCAGTGTTCGATAAGGCAATCGAGCTGGAGGTCGGAGGAATGGTCATTTATGTGAACAATTACCTCGAAGAAGACCGGTCGCCTACCCTGTTGCAACGATTAAAAACCAAAGCCCGCAAAGCCAATATGCCGGTTTGTGGCGGTAATGGCATGGGTTTCTATAATTACCGCGCCAATACGCTGGTTAGTTTTGATTTTCCGCCTGAGCGGCCAGCCGGCCACATCGCGTTTATCGCCCACTCCGGTTCGGTGATGACCTACCTTGCTAATACCGACCCGCGGTTGATGTTTAATCTTGCCGTTTCTCCGGGCCAGGAGATTCATGGCACTGTGGCAGATTACATGCTCTACGCTTTGGCGCAACCATCCACTCGGGTATTGGCGATTTTTGTCGAAACCATTCGTGATCCAGCGAGGTTTATGCTTGCTTTGATACGCGCGCGTAAACAACAAATACCCGTGATTGTGGTTAAAGTCGGCTGCACCGAGCAAAGCGCACGTATGGCGGCCGGTCACTCCGGCGCTGTGGCCGGAGATGATGGCGCGTTTCAAGCAATTTGTGATCATTATGGCGCAATTCGAGTGGCCGATATCGATCAATTGGCCGCCACCGCATTGGCTTTTTCCCAACCACGGCGTCCGGGCAAGGGCGATCTTTCCAGCCTGCTCGATTCCGGCGGCTTGCGCGAACAGATGATTGATCTTGGTGAAGGAATGGCATTGAAATTCACCCAACTTACCGACCACTCGCGCAAGCAACTCGAGAAGTTTCTGGAATATGGGCTGGTTGCTGAAAATCCCGTGGATGCCATGGGCGCGCTCAATGCCGATATCGCCGAGATATACCGCAATTGCTTAAACATCCTCGCCGATGACCCAGGCACAGCAATGGTATCTCTGGAATTTGAATTTCGCGACAATTTTTCTCAGTACCCTGCGCTGCTTGATGTGGCCAAGGCGTTTATCGATTTGACAGATAAACCATTGATCGTGGTAAATAGCAGCGTGAATGCCAATAACGCCGCTACTGCCAGCGAGTTAGGTCAGTTTGGCATTCCGGTGATAAATGGCGTGTCGCTGGCTTTGTCTGCCATGGCAAACATGTTTCGATATCGTGATTATATATTTTTCGATACCCCGGTAATGGCACAGGCAATGGCCCATGCAATGGAAAGCAGAGGCAATGATTTAGACAATAAAACATTGGCATATTGGCGAGACCGCCTGCAAAACACCCGCGCGCTGGGTGAAGTCGAGTCCTTGCAATTGCTTGCAGATTTTAACTTGCCTTGTGTGAGGTCGCGGGTTTCCGATAATTTGGATGATGCCGTTGCGGCTGCGGAGGCTTTAGGATACCCGGTTGTACTCAAGTCGGCCCAACCTGACTTGCATCATAAATCCGAGGCGGACGGGGTTCGGTTATCGTTAATGAATGCGGATGCAGTGGGCCATGCCTATCACGATATTGCAAATCGCCTGGGCGCCAGGGTTATGGTTGCAACCATGATTGAATCTGGTGTGGAGCTGGCATTTGGAATGATCAATGATCCGCAATTCGGTGCGATAGTGATGGTTTGCGCTGGAGGAATCTATATTGAGTTGCTCAAAGATCGTCGGTTCATTCCGGCGCCGTGCGGTGTGGAAGAAGCGCTGTATAGTATTCAGTCGCTGAATATTTTTAAAATTTTAAAAGGCGTACGCGGCAAACCGCCATGCCGTGTCGATCTCGCCGCTCAGATGCTTTCCGAATTTTCCAAAGTTGCGTTTGAACTGCGAGATGTTATTAGCGAAATCGACTTGAACCCGGTGATCGTCAGCTCAGAAGCGTGCACCATAGTGGATGCGCTGGTAATTTCTTCGAATGTCTGAAACGCATTAACCCCTGGACGAATGGGACTTACAACAGGGGGCTTACGCGCCGTACAGGAGCGGTTTGTGGATTATCACGAAAACCGCCTGTTTGAGATCTCGATGTGTTCAATCAGAAACTGGCCGATTATCTGGTCAAACACAACGCCGGCCGCATAACGAGCTTGCACTGAAAACATCGGTTCAGGTCATCATTGAAAACAACAAAAAGTGCAATATGTGGTGGACTTATACAGTGCTTTGACTTTCCTAAAAGAGGGTGTTAGCCTTTACTTGCATTTGACGTTTCCATTAAAACATTTTGAGGACACAAGTCATGACTGATGAGGATAGGCTTGTTAGTGGTCAGGCTTGGCGTGAGCTAACTGATTCGATTCAAGCAACTGTTAATACTTTCATACAGGACTTTGGTCTTGCCAAAACATCTGACGAAATGGCGCATGGATACCGACATGGTTCGCGCGTATTAGTAGATGGTTTGATCAGTAAGGTTGAAGCTGCTGATCCTGATTTCCCAAAGTTTCGAAATTCTCCGGGCATTTACACCAAGGCTGCGCTAGAGAATCCTGATAATTATTATCGCACTACAACACCAATGAGTGACAGTGGTAGTTATTATGTTTACGGAAATATAGGTTCTGCACATTTAGTTACTTTCAATATTGTTGACCCTGTGAGCGCGACTTCTCTTGGGTCTTTGACTCGTGATAATTTGAAGATGAATGGCGGTGACTTTGAGATTCTCATTAGCACACAGAAACCTGGTGGCTTTGACGGTAACTACCTGCCGTTGGTGAACGGCACGGTTTTAGTGGTTAGAGAGATATTCAACGATTGGGAGCATGAGTACCGCGGTGAAATGCGTATTGTCAAGCCCGGGATGGAAGGCAAGTCGCCACAAAGAATTAGTGCTCAAAGTATCGCGCAACGGCTAGATAATGTAGCTACTGCTGTAACCTCAATCTGGCAAACATATACTTTTGGGTATAAAAATATTTGTGACAATATGCCTGTCAATTCTATTTCACCGCCGGACGCAATTGCGTCTAACCCACAAACGGTTTCGGGTAATGCTTGTCTTGAAATTGCCGATGATGAGGCGGCCATTATTACTACTGATGTGCCAGCGACCGACCATTACTTTAATTTCATGCTCGCTAATACATATTTAGAGTCGCTTGACTACGCTAATCGCACGGGCAGCCTGAATCAGGCCCAAACCCATATTAATGATGACGGTAAAATTCGTCTTGTTGTGACGAAAAATGATCCTATGGTCCAAAACTGGTTGGACCCCGAAGGATTGAATCACATATTCTTCAGCTATCGTTGGATTAAAACCGATGTGCTATTGCCAACCCCTAGCGTGATGATTGTTCCAGCAAATTCGGTTAAAAGCCATATTCCTGCCAGTACACCTGACTTCACAAGCAATGATCGACTCGAACAAATTAAAGTTAGGCAGAAGCATGTGGCTCATCGTTACAGTTACTAAATTAAGAAACGGTGGCATTGCCCTCAATGTTCCAGCGCTGTTTTTTATCAATTAAACGCTTATTGGGAATGAAGCATGCGGGCAGATGCAACCAGAAAACAATCAAAAGCAAAGGCAACAGTCTCGATTACTGTTGATTTACCGGCAGATGATATGAATCTGTTGACTAGGTTGGCGGAAATATCGGGTAAAACATAAGGAACACTTCGCTAAGAAATTTATTGGTGAAGGTGCCGAAGATTTGGGGGATATGTATATTGCGCGGGACGCATTAGAAGAAGTGGAATCAGGAAAAGGGCGGTTTTACACACAAGAAGAAATGAGGCGGGAGCTTGAGCTGGACGATTGAGTACGCCCCTCGGGCGCGTAGATCGCTCAAAAAATGGATGCACCGATTCTTCGGAAACGAGTTGAAAAACAGATTGAGCAACGGTTAGCCAAGCAGAATGACCCTCGGGAAGACATCCAAGGGAGAGCGATTGGAGGGGTTCCCGCTCTGTTTCGTTATCGAGTGGGTCGTTACCGCGTGCTATTTAAGGTTAAAGCAACTCGCCTGATAATTTGTGTTGTAGATGCTGGGCTTCGATCGGAAATATACAGCGGATTAAAAAACATAAAAAAAGCAGAACAACGCGGCTTTGGTTTTGACGAAGACTAAATCTAAAAACTCGATAGAGCCGATTGATGCCCACGAAAGATCGCGTGATTATATTACCGTAGCTGAATTTGAGAGGCTATTCGTTGCTGCTCGAAAAACCAGAAATCCTGCTCGCAATCAAGCCTTGCTTATGATGATGTTTTGACATGGCGTTAGCGGTTGGTTCGGCGGCAAGGTCTCAGAAAAGGCATGCCGAGATTCTTTCAACCGGGCGTATTATTGCCCGGCGCTAACGGCGTGGAGCGACTATAAACCGATTGAAAATCGCAATGATATTCACAGTAGTTTGGTTTTCATTTATGTCTTCTAAGCAAATCAAATGTGCTGTATTGCTAACCCTGTCATTGGTTGGTATCGCCGCTTGCATCGCCAAGAACGCCGGCGGGTTGCCAGCCGATAAAGCGCCCGCTTTAACGATTGCGACCGCTCGTTTTTATGCGGACGCCGAAGTATCAGGGGAAGTGTCCGCGCCTTATGCAATGGTTTTGCCTGACGCAAAGCAAGCCGCGGCGGGTGTTATGGAACTGCCACTCACTTTACGATTACGCAATAACGGCAAGCGGATAATTGGGTTATCGGCATCAACGCCTTGCACGATCTTTCGCTGGTCGGTGGTTAGCGCACAATCACGGACGGTGGAATCTCAACCGAATGAATTGTGCGTGCAGGCAATCGCGTCCAACATATTATCGCCCGTTCAGCAAGTTGAACAATCTTATCAGGTGTTGCTGGACGCTCAACGCTATAATGCTGGTAAGTATTATCGTTTGATATTCAGTTTTTGGTGTTATCCGGGGCATCACGATTTCATGGTCAAGCAGCCCGACTAATTTTTATACATGGCGGTCTTTGGACAGCGGCTCATTCAACTCAATCGGGTATCCGTCTGGATCCTTTATAAACGCGAGAATACGGCTGCCGTTTTTCATCGGCGAGGGCTGTTTGGTGAATTCCACACCCTGGCTTTTAAGATACTCGCTGGCCGCATAGACATCGGAGACTTTAAGCGCAATGTGTCCCCAGGCATTTCCGCGCTCGTAGGGCTCGGCTTGCTCCCAGTTATAGGTGAGTTCGATGGTGGCGCCTTCATCCACCCCTTGATAACCAATAAATGTGTTGGTGAATTTGCCTTGCGGATATTCGTTTTGGCGAAGAATTTTCATGCCCAGAATGCGAACATAAAAATCCAAGCTCTGGTCCAGATCGCTGACCCGAAGCATGGTGTGATCAATGCGAAAGTCAGGCAATGCCTGAAGAGTACTTGCCTGAGTGGTATTTTTCATGTCAATTAGTCCTGATAATTAGTCATAGAAATTATTTTTTCTCATCTTAGCGTCGGCGCAGCTTGCGTCCCCTTGCGGGAAAACCGATTCTACAACCAGTTCCTGAAATCGCCGAACACTATCTTCCCAGTGTGGGGATAAATAACCGCCGTCGGCGGCAATCTCGGACACGCGTCCCAATTGCAACCGCTCGCAAATTGCGTGGTCTTGTTTGTGGACATCGTACCAAAGTTGACGTGTTTGCTGAATCTCCTTTTCTGACGCCGGGTTATCTTTATGAAGATAAATGACCCGGCGTTGCCGGGTTTCGCCGGCGTTGACAGGAATGTTTAAATGAACGCCCAGTTGATCAGGCGCATATGTCCCGATAACAAAGTTAGGGAAAAGCGTTAAAAATCTTGAGCTCACGGCCAGCGTCTTTAAGTCATCCTTGTTTTTGTCCTCGGCAATATCGCAGCCACTGCCGAGGCAATGATCTTCTAAAATAGTGTAGTGATCGACTAATGGCTGGCTGGTGGTTGTTTTATGCACAAATTGTACATGGTACGGCTCAATGAAATTTTCCATTAACGCTTTCCAGTTGGTTTGCAGCACGCCGAAATCAATGGTCGCCACCGGCTTGATTTGCGCCAGATCAATATTTTCGAGTCGTTTTTTTAGCGGTGCAATAAACTTATCAAATGCCAGTCCACCGTCGGTGTCCTCGCCATTAATGCGGATAAATATCCAGTCATGCCATGTCTCACAGCTCACCGCGACTAGGCCATGGTCTTCCAATAAGAATCCTGGCGGGGGTTTTCTGTCGCGTCCGCCAAAGTAGGGCGCAGCCTTAAGCGCGCCCTGGAGGTCATATATCCAGGAATGGTACGGGCATTGAATTAATTGCCCGCAATTGCCGCTGGATTCAATTAATTTTAAACAGCGATGTCGACAAACATTGTGGAATGCAGTAATTTCATTATTGTCGTTACGCACCAGAAAAAAGGGTTTCCCGGCCACAGTAACCGGTTGAACATCACCGATTTCCCCCAACTCGTGAGCGAATCCGACAAACACCCAACTGTTGGTAAACACCGTATGGTTTTCAATTTCCCGAAACGCATCGCTGGTATAGACAAAGGCCGGCAGCCCGTGCTTAACCAGATTGTCGGTCTTCAAGAAATTTTCAAACTGGTCGATCATGCGTTTATAGTCATCGGAACTGGTCTAAATTGTATATTCACTTAGAGTTGAGTCAATAGTATATGTAACATATTATGTCGCATCGTAATTATCCCGACTGATTTGGGGCGCCCTCAAATAAGAAAGCAGCCCCAAAAACACCGGCGCTGTCACCGAGCTTTGGTTTGATAATCATAGTTTTCAGGCGCGGGGCGAAAATGTGTTTGACAATTTCGCTTACCCCTCTGGTATAAAGCAAATCGATTTTGCCAACGCCGCCACCGATCACGATAACGTCAGGGTCGAGGATGTTGATGATGCTGCTAATTCCCAGACCAAAAAACTGTACCAACCGGTCCATAGTGCTTGAGGCATTGCTATCCCCCGCTTCGGCCAGTTCGACTATTTGTTTCAGTGGTCGTTGTTGTCGGGCGAGGGACGCATAGTATTTTTCGAGCCCGGTCCCGGATATAACGGTTTCAACACAACCGCTTCGCCCACAAAAACAGGCGCCGCCGGATTCATGCAGGAAATTGTGGCCCCATTCCCCGGCGATAGACTGTTTTCCGGAGATCAGGTTTCCATTTACGACTATGCCGCCACCCACCCCGGTTCCCAATATCACACCAAAAACGACATTGGCCGTAGGGGCAACATCCCCAACGACGCCTGATTTTGTTTCCGCCAATGCAAAGCAATTTGCATCGTTTTCCACGGCCACAGGAATGCCAAGCAGTTTTTCCAAATCTTGATGCAGGGGTTTTCCATTCAGGTTTTGGGAGTTGCTGCCTCTGAGCAATCCGGTTGTCGGTTCAATTGCGCCGGGCATGCCGAAACCAATCCGTTGCGGGCTCGCGCCAAGGTCATCGCTCATGGCCTGTATCAGGCTTTTAATTTGGTTGAGTACATGCGCGTAGCCTTTTGACCCCTGCGTTGCAATACGTTTTCTGCAAAGTATATTTGGATTTGCCCGGGTTTTTGTCCGGGTCTTTGCCCATGACTTTGCTTTTGACTGCAAAACCACGCCTTCTATTTTAGTGCCGCCGAGATCGATTCCCCACAAAGTATGACCGGACATAAATAAACTAACCCCTAAATTAAATATTATGTATTATCTCGAATAATAGAGTAAATTATTTGAAATGGAACGCCGCGCACATTTTATTTAGCGTGGCCAATTTAGCATGACCAAAAAATTAAAAAATAGAATTGCACTGGTGACCGGCGGTAGCCGTGGAATCGGTAGAGCCATAGTGGAACGGTTCGAACGAGACGGCGCGACGGTTGTCACTTGCGGTCGCGGTGATCGACCTACTTACCTGGACCCCGGCGTCACCTGGCGGCAAGTCGATGTGTCGTCAAACCAGGATGTTCAAAGGCTTGATCAGTTCATCCGTAGCCAATACGGCGAACTTGATGTTTTGGTCAATAACGCCGGGGTGCAAGTTGAAAAGAATGTCGTTGATTCAACCGACCATGACTGGGATCAAGTGATAGGCATCAATGCCAAAGGCGTGTTTTTATGCTGTCGCGCATTTATTCCGTTAATGACAAAAAGCGGTGGCGGCGTGATTATTAATATCGGTTCCATCGCCGGCAATCATGCGGATCCCGGCATGGCGCTTTATAACGCATCAAAAGGTTTCGTCCATGGTTTGACCCGAAGCATCGCCGTTGATCATGGCACTGAGGGAATACGCTGCAATGCAATCTGTCCGGGGTGGATTATGACTGGGATGGTGGATGCGGCCTTTGATTTAGCTGATAATCCTGCCGTGGCCAGGGCGGATGCGCTGGCCCGCCACCCGGCCGGGCGATTTGGGCAATCCGAAGATGTTGCAGCCACAGCGATGTGGCTTGCATCGGATGAATCCTCATTCGTTACTGGCCAAACATTTACCGTGGATGGTGGGCTGACCGCGGCTTCTCCGTTACAACCTGGATTATTTTAACGCGCTTCTCGAAACTATTTGAAAAAGCGTATAGGCATCGTTAAATTGTAGTTCCTTAACAGCGCTTACATTTAACAGCGCTTACATTAACAGCAGCTGCATGGTCTCATTAGTCCACATCGTTACGCTGACCGCTACAAAAATAGCCATGTAACCTGAACAATCTGTATAAATCTGTATAATACGCACCTGTAAATTCAAATAAAAGCAATACTACTATAGGACCACGAAAATGAACCTACTCGAAGAATTTTCAATTTGGGAATATTCCGCAATTATTTTTGGCGTCGTACTGATTTCAAAACTGATTAGCAAAAAAACAGGAACAGTCGATGTTGTGTGGCTGATTGTTGCGGGCGCGCTGCTAACCAATA
The DNA here is from genome assembly GCF_965237845.1 of Candidatus Spongiihabitans sp. GTDB lineage: Bacteria > Pseudomonadota > Gammaproteobacteria > Arenicellales > Poriferihabitantaceae > Spongiihabitans. The sequence continues at coordinate 417,668 of NZ_OZ250154.1, forward strand.
TTGGTTTATTGCCTACCCATAATGAATTCCTGGAAACCATCGGTGAATGGGGCATCGTATTTGTCATGTTTGCCCTTGGCCTTGAAGAAGACATCAACCGTTTTTCACAAGGGGTTAAACGCGGACTGGGGGTGGCGTTGATTGGGGCGGCGTTTCCCTTCATGGTCGGGTATGGAACAGCCAGCCTGTTTGGGTATGACCATAACTCGGCATTGTTATGGGGCTTAACCATGACCGCAACGGCGGTCAGCCTTACCATGATGAGTTTGCGCGGTGACTTGTTGCACAAATCTACAGCCGCGACCGGAATCATGACCGCCGCGGTAATTGATGATGTATTGTCGTTAGTGGGCGTCGCTATACTGGTTCCGATCATACTGGTCAGCTCTGCGGGTGCCGGCGGGGAAGTGGTCAGCCTGCTGAGTATTTTATGGATTATTGCAAAAGTCATTATCTTCTTTGCCATTACCCTGTTTATGGGGTTGATCGCATTTCCTGATCGGATCCCCAAAGCATTGCCCGCAAATCCCAGTCTCTATCAAGTCATTGATTATCGGGTCGGTCGGATAATGGCGAATTTCGGGGTGCGAAGATTCCTGCTGTTGCATCGCGGCGAATTCACCCCTTTGATCATGCTGTTTATTGCAATGCTGTTAGGCGTCGTTGCGCACTGGTTGGGCTTTCACCCGGCCATTGGCGCCTATTTTGCCGGGCTGTTTCTGCATGCAGATTACTTTGTTCATACTAAAACCAAAAAGGTTAAAAACGAGGAAGGTGAAATCATTGAACAAGAGAAAGAAGACGATTTGTTCAAACAAACCAACCATGTCATCGAGCACCTGGCGTTTACAATATTCGGCCCGATTTTCTTTGTTAATTTGGGCGGAAAACTCCAGTTTGATCTCGCTATCGTGTTGGATGCCCTGCCCGCGGTGATTACCCTGTACATAGGCGTTGTCGTGCTTCAAGTTTTATCCGCCAGTATTGCCGCCCGATTCACCGGCCGCTACAAATGGCATGAAGGCGTAATGATTGGGTTTGGGATGCTGGGGCGGGCCGAGTTAGCATTTATCGTTATCAATATTGCATTTGTTCAAAATCAGTTGATCGACATTACCCAGTTTTATATCCTGATGTTTACCGCGTTTCTGCTGAATATTACCGTGCCGGTCAGTCTCAAGTGGTGGAAGCCCTATTATCTTGGATTTAAGCAAATTCAAGTTTTAGGCGTCACCCTGTCGCGCCCGCAACCAGCCCCGATTCCGCAAGATATGCCTGAATACAAGGAGATGATGGAACAGGAAAAAAGACGATACATAAAAGACCCTGCGGATTGAGCAGGCCTGATGAATTCAACGGGCAAGTGCAGCGATTATTCTCCGTAGCGGTTCTCGGCGGGCTGTTTTTGACATTGCCGGCAAGCGCGCTGGATTTATTGCTCACAAATGGAAAAGTTTATACTGTAAATTCCGCTCAGCCTTGGGTTGAAGCAATTGGCGTTGAAGACGGATCAATTCGTTTTCTGGGCAACTCGGAGCAGGCGCAAGCGCTATTCGATCAGGCCGAGAGAGTCATCGATTTAAACGGCCATCTGGTGTTGCCAGGGTTGCATGATGTGCACATGCACCCTCTGGAAGCGGGCAATCCGGCAGCTGCGGCATGTAGCCTGCGTATTGGCATGAATCCTGAAAGGGAAATCGGTAATTTACGCCGATGTGCAAAATACCAACTCGGCGCGGGTTGGGCATCGGACTGGGTGCTTGGCTGGGGTTACTCGATATTTGATGTTTTGAGCACGGATCGACCGCCTGTCGAAATTCTCGATCAGGCGATTCCAGATAAACCGGCATTGATGATGGATTTTACTTCGCATTCCATGTGGGCAAACTCATTGGCACTGCAAGCGGCGGGCATAGATGAGCATACCAAAAATCCGGCGGGCGGCGTCATTGTCAAGGATTTGGAAACCGGGCAACCGAACGGCATACTCGTTGATAACGTAGGTAACATGGTGATGGAGTATGCTTTTGCGCCAACAGAAAAAGGGTTGAATCTGGCTTATCAAGGTGTACTGAAAATGCTGCCAAGACTTGCTAGTAACGGGCTGACCTCAATCGTTGATGCGCGCTCATACTGGACGCGAAAACACCATGAGGTGTGGCAAAAACTTGCGGATGAAAACAGACTGACCGCGCGGGTTGTATTGAGTTTATGGGCCTACCCCGATAAAGACGAAAGTCAAATTGAAATACTCAAGAAATTGTATCGAAATGATCCGGACAGCCTGTTGCGCATGTCCCAGATCAAAGTTTATATGGATGGCGTAGTGGATAACACCACCGCGGCAATGAAAACGCCCTACTTGGAGGATTTGGGGTGGGTTGTTGGCAACCGTGGTCTGAACTATTTTGATGAGGCTCGGTTAACCCGATATATCGAGGAACTGGAATCGGCCGGGTTCGATTTTAATATCCACGCCATTGGCGACCGAGCGGTGCATGAAGCACTAAATGCGATTGAATCGGCGGACCGCATCAATGGCCAGATTGATGGCGAGGCGAACGGTGAAAACAAGGACCGACGACATCGTCTAACGCACCTGGAAATTGTTGACGATATTGATATACCAAGATTCAAGGCACTCAACGTGATTGCCGATTTCCAGGTTGCTGGAGACGGGTCATTTCCCGAGGTTTACAGCGAAGCCGAAACCCTGATTGGCGAAAAGGCGCATAATCCAATTCCAATACGAAGTATTCACGATAGCGGCGCGGTGGTCACCCTGAGCAGTGATTTCGATGTCAGCACCATGAATCCATTCGTTGCGATGCAACATGCTTTGACTCGCGGGGCTGAAAGTCTCGAAACACTCAGCGATGTGATTGAAGCTTACACCATTAACGGCGCCTATCTGATGCGTCACGAAGATAAAACCGGGTCCATTGAACTGGGGAAATTCGCCGACCTTGTTGTGGTTGATCAAAATCTATTTGAAATTTCAGTGGAATCTATTTCGGATACCAAAGTATTACTGACCTTGCTGGCGGGAAAAGAAGTGTATCGAAGTCCAGAATTTCCTGGGTTCCAGTAAAAACAAGCCCAGCAAAAACAAAATGAGCCGTATTTTTCGGTAGCGGTTTACTTTTTGTGATTCCAGCACAAACCGCACCATTTGGCGGCGGGAGTTGGTGAACCTTTCTCAGCCCATCATTATCGGGCTTGACCCGATAATTCAGTGAAACACCCGCGGCGAAGCCGCACCACCGGCAACGACGAGAAGGATTTGCGACGCCCTCATTAAGCAGGGTATTAATCTGATTTAATGAATATGGGGCGGATAATTTTGCGGCCCTATTGCCAATCGTTAGGCAACTTAGCCCATGAAACTATCTAAAAGCACCGGGTATCTCGCAAATCGGGATCGGCTCCATCTTGTGTTGGTTTGCCTGGTGCAGTCGCCGATAAATTTTAAGCACTTCGCGCTGACGCCCGGAAAGGTTATTTGCAAGATTATTTGCATTGATGGCCTCATCATAATCCATATAATCCATGGCCCATTCGAGTTCATGGTAACTCGCTCCCAATTGCTCTTCATCGCTTCGGCCATCCCCCCACAACCCGTCCGTGGGTTTGGCAACCCTGATTTCTTCACTCACGCCCAGAGTTTCCCCGAGGGCATAAACTTCGGTTTTATTCAGATCGGCGATGGGACTCAGATCGACTCCGCCATCGCCGTATTTGGTATAAAACCCGACTCCAAAATCTTCAACTTTATTACCGGTGCCTGCGACCAAATAGTTGTTTAATCCTGCGAAGTAATATAACGCGGTCATGCGTAGTCGGGCACGGGTATTGGCCAAAGCCAAAAAACGCTCTTCGTTTTTGCTGTTTTCGATTGTTGGCATTGCGTTAGTGAAACCGTCAAATATCGGTGTCAAATCAATCCGAATAGATGACACATTGGAAAAGTTCGCCTCCAGTATATCTATATGTGTGCGTGCCTGTGTAATCTGGGACTGCGCCTGATGGATTGGCATTTCAAGGCATAGGACAGGAAGCCCCGTTTTAGCGGCAAGCATGGAAGTTACAGCAGAATCAATTCCCCCCGACACGCCAACCACAAACCCACAGGCACCCGATTTTTTTGCGTAGTCGGTCAGCCAGTTGACAATATGGGAAATGACGGCTTCGGTTTTCATGGATACGATTTTTCGTAATGGCTTGTAAATAATCAATTCTCAATTTGGCTTGCCAGAATAAAAACCGACTCCTTGAATTTTACCTTGCATAATAAAAATCAGTCTGCGCGGAAACGTGTGAGTTGATATTAGCATTTCCGGGCAACAACCACAGTTTCGATTGTTCGAGCATAATCGGAATCCAAAGAGGTGGTTTTTCTCCCCATGATCTTCAATATAATGTATCTTTAGCCTCATCATCAGGCGCTTTATACGTTCTGGTATTGTAAACATTCGGCCCAGCCCACCGAAGAGTGAAGGTTGCTATCTGAATTCCCGCAAATGAACATCCCAAAAAAACAAATCATATTAGACAACCGCAGCCCACAAACCAGCGTCGGCATCTATTTGCGCGAGCAACTCGCCGGTGGCGCAAAGACCTTGCGCATCGTCTCGGCTTATTTCACGGTATATGCCTATGAGGCGTTACGGGACGAGCTGGAAAACGCTGGCGCGGTGCGGTTTTTGTACGGTGACCCCGGCTCAGTGGGCGAAATAGACCCCGGTGAGAAACAAGACAAATGCTTTGATTTAACCGAGCGAGGTCTGTTGCCGAAACAATTGCTCAAACAAAAACGCTTGGCTAGGGACTGCGAGAAATGGATAACAGAGAATGGGGTTAAAGTTCGCACCATAAAACAAGCGAATTTTCTGCATGGCAAGATGTATCACATCGAGCGGCATGACGATCTTGATGTGGCGATACTTGGCAGTTCAAACTTCACTCGTCGTGGGTTGGGTTTTAACGAAGGTGCAAATCTGGAACTTAATCTAGCGGTCAGCGAAACCGATACTTGCGGCCAGCTCAAACACTGGTTTGATGATATCTGGCGGGACGAAAAACTGACCCGGGACGCCAGAAAAGACGTGTTGGCCGCGCTGCGCCGGCTCGGCGAAAACTGCTCGCCGGAATTGGTGTATTTCAAAACCTTGCTGGAAGTCTTCCGTGACCGGTTGGACGCACGCGAAGAAACCAGCGACCGACTCGGCGATGCGCACCTTAAGGACACACAAATATGGAAAGAGTTGTATCAATTCCAGCGCGATGGCGTGACTGGTATCATCAATCGCTTGGGGCAACACAACGGTTGCATCCTCGCCGACAGTGTCGGGCTCGGCAAAACCTACACAGCGTTGGCGGTCATTCGCTACTATCAGGCGCAAAACCAAAGAGTGTTGGTGCTTTGCCCGAAGAAACTCAACGAAAACTGGAAACTCTACCCCACCCAGTTCGGCCAGAAAGGCAACCCGTTCAAGGACGACAATTTTCACTATGAAGTCTTGCATCATTCCGACTTATCGCGCGTTTCGGGTGAATCCAACGGCATCAATCTGGCAGAATTTGATTGGGCGTCTTATGGCCTGGTGGTGATAGACGAATCGCACAATTTCCGCAATGAATCCCGTAGCGCCCGTGACGAGAGCGGCGAAATTATCCGTCGCAGTCGCTACGAACGATTGCTGGAAGATGTGATCAAGGCCGGCGGCAAAACCAGCGTGTTGATGCTGTCGGCAACGCCAGTTAATACGTCGCTGGATGATTTGCGTAATCAAATTTACTTTATGACCGGAAAACATGAAGATGCCTTCAGGGAGACGCTCGGCATAGGACACCTTCGTACCATGCTCAGTGCCGCACAAAAACAGTTCAAACACTGGGAACAACAAGTTGGCGAAAAGCACAAGCGCGACCTGTTCGACCAACTGGGCGGCGAATTCTTTACGCTATTGGATGCTGTTTCTATCGCTCGCTCGCGCCGCCATATAAAAAAGTTTTATCCCGAAGTGGTGAAACAAATCGGTGGCTTTCCTGAACAAGCCAAGCCGGAAAACGAAACGCCGCCGACCGACTTACAAGGCGAGCTTTCCTTTGAGGCGCTTAACGAAGAAATTAAAACTTTTGGTCTGTCAATCTATACCCCGGCGGCATATGTCATCAGTGAACAAGCGAAACAGGAATTGGCGGAAGAGAAAAAGAAGCTCAATTTTAATCAGGCTGACCGCGAAAAATGGTTGATTGGCATGGTTCGCGTGAACTTTCTTAAACGTCTGGAAAGTGCTGCGCCATCGCTGGCGCTCACGTTAGCGCGCACCATAGACAAGATCGTGCAATTGGTGGCAAGGATAGAGCGTTATCAATCTGTCCACGCCTCTGATGAAAAAATCCCCGAGAATGACTGGGAAGATGAACTGGAAGACGAGGATTTTATCGTCAACAAAGCGCGTCACCCTTTTAACTTTAAAGATTTGAACTTGTCGCAATGGTTGGACGACTTGGAAGAGGATTACCGTGTTCTCAACAGCGTATTGGCAAAAGTCTCCGCCATCACCCCGCAGCGCGACGGCAAATTGGCCGCGTTGAAGAAACAAATCCGCGATAAACTAACCAACCCGACGACAGACAAGGATGGGCGCGAAAACCGCAAGGTGCTGATATTTACCACATTCAAAGACACGGCGCTTTATCTACACGAGGAACTAACGCCATTGATGGACGAGTTGGGTGCAAATTACGCAATGGTGGCGGGCGACGCAACCAGAACCACTTATGGCAACAATAAATTCAACGATATTCTGACCAATTTCGCCCCCATGGGACGCAGTCGTTTCAAACGCGATGAAAAAGGCGCGCCGATTGTTGATGGCGAATTGGAGATCGATATTCTGATTGCCACCGATTGCGTCTCTGAGGGGCAGAATTTGCAAGACTGCGATCTGGTGGTGAACTATGACATCCACTGGAATCCGGTGCGCCTGATTCAACGCTTTGGCCGAATTGACCGCATCGGCAGCCGCAACAAAGAAGTTAAAATGATTAATTTTTGGCCCATGAAGGAACTGGACCGTTACATCAATTTGCAAAGCCGCGTGGAAGCGCGCATGGCGTTGGTGGATGCCTCCGCCACTGGCGACGACCGTCTGGCGCCAGGCAACGAAATACGTGATAACGCTCAAACGGAGCAGAACTTCCGCGACGCACAATTGCATCGCCTGCGCAAGGAAGTGCTGGATCTCGACGACCTCAACGACGGCGTGACACTTAGCGACTTCTCGCTCGACGATTTTTTAGCGCAACTGATGAACTACCTAGAGCAAAACCGTGAACAATTAGAAAACGCCCCACTGGGGGTTTATGCCGTCGCGGATTGTGCGCGGCAACAGGAGAGCCTTATCCTTAACGCTGCCCCGGGCGTGATTTTTTGCCTGCGTCAGAAAAACCCACCGCAAGATAACCGGATACGCAGCCCCCTGAAAGCCTACTATCTGGTTTACGTGCGCGACGATGGCGAAGTGTGCTACAACTATACGCACGCCAAGCAAATCCTGGATATTTTCGGAGAACTGGCGCACGGCCAACATGAACCGTTGCTACACCTGTGCGATGCATTCGATCGAGAAACCGACAACGGGCGGAACATGGATAAATACGACAAACTGCTGGATAAAGTTTTTTCAAAAGTGAGCGAGCAGTTTTACCGTCAGGAAGCGAGTAGCTTGAGCCAACGCGATGGCATTGTGTCCAAACAATCCGAACAGCCCTGCGAAGCATCTAATTTTGAACTGGTAACCTGGTTGGTGATTAAGGACAGCAAATCAACTGCCGCGGTTTCCGCAAAATAAGTCGTAGTAACGACAAAACTCGACATTATGCTGAGCGAGAATCGGGGCTTGCTGTGACCGGGAATGAAATTCGAAAAGCCCTGCATCATTTTGAAGATGCTCCTTTGTACGAAGGCGCAATTCAGTTATTAGGCACATTCGGATTAACAAGCGACCGTGTTCGGGTTGTAGGAGCAAACAAGGGTGATGGATCGCTAAATAGTTTCTTTGATCAATTTAATGGCATCGAGGAAAAATTAACCGATAACGAGCGCTATACGCTTGACCGACTCATCAACAAAATTCTGTTTCTTTTCCAAGTTACCGAAAAAGAAACCCACCTGTCACCGTCCCACGGAGAAGATGGTGGCGTATTAGCCTATTCAATAATTTTTGTGGCCGCAGATATACGCTATTCGCCCTACCTGACACAAGGCGAATTGCAATCCATCATCTGGGTGCTGAACAAAGGTTTTGGCCCTTCGGTAATCGGTCTGTTTCGATATAAAAACAGGATGGCGTTTGCGGCGACCGCGCAGAGAAAACATAAAATCCGGCCGGAAAAGGATGCTTTGATTGGTTCCGGCGTGACGATGAATATCCACCTTACGAATCCGCGCTGGAAGCATAAAGATTTCCTGTTGAAATGGCGAAGAATAATTACCTCAGGTTTCCCGACAACATTAGGTGATGTCGTAAATCATCTAACATATGTTCCAGATATGCACAAGTTATATCATCTATGCAAGAAAAGCGATGCACCTGATATCCTTCATTCTTATCTTACAAGAGCAATTCGATGGCCTCTACTTACAAGAACGCAGGAACAAAAACTAGCGCAGAACATGCAACGCAAGGCACGAGAGAAATTCATCTGTTCCAACTTGAGACTAGTAGTCTGGGTAGCCAAAAAATATTCATGGTCCAGCCTTGATATTTTGGATTTAATTCAAGAAGGCAATATCGGCTTGATGAAGGCGGTGGACAAGTTTGAATACCGCCTCGGTTACAAGTTTTCGACCTACGCAACCTGGTGGATTCGCCAGGCGATGACCCGTTCTATCGCCAACCAGGCAAAGACCATCCGTATCCCGGTGCACATAATCAAAACACCCAACAAACTCAGCCGTGTATCGTGCCAGATTTTGGAGCAAAAAGACCGTGAAGCATCACCCGAGGGTCTCGCGGGAAGAATGGAATTATCCGAAGAAAAAGTGCGCCAGCTACTGAAAGTAGTCAATGACACGATTCCCATGGATATGCCCAGTGACAATGATGTGGATTTGGATTTCGGCAGCTTTGCAGAGGATGAGAGTATTCCCTCTCGCAACGAGGTGGTGCACATACTGAATCATAAAAATATAAAGACTGACAAAGCCATGAAATTGATGGCAGAAGAGATGATTGCACTCGAAATGCTGATGGGTGACGACGAAGACTCGCACCTAGTCGATTTGCTTGAGGACAAGAACATCAAGGTGCCGATCGACATCGCCATCAGTTCCGGCCTGAAAAACGCCACCCAGAAAGTTCTCGACTCGCTCACTGAACGCGAGGCCAAAGTAATGCAAATGCGCTTCGGCATCGGTATGAACACCAACCACACGCTCGAGGAAATCGGCAAGCAGTTTGGAGTTACCCGTGAACGCATCCGGCAGATAGAGGCGAAAGCCCTGAGAAAACTGCGTCACCCAGTCCGCTCCGACTATCTGCGTAGCTTTCTGGACGGCACTTGATGATTGGATGGGTATTGATGTTGTTTTGTGGCGTGCCGACAAAAGAGTCCACAAAACGCTGGGGCCTTATTCAATTGCCCCCTTAAAATTGTTGCATCAACCCTGAAATTAGATATAATTAGCGAAAATACTAAATTTATACTTTTAACTAATTATCTATAATTTCATCATGGCCGACAACCCATATCGACCCGGTGCCGCCCACGCGCCGCCTTATCTCGCCGGACGCGAGGCCGAGCAACGGGAATTCTCCCGTCTCCTGAAACAAACACCAGTATTGGAAAATCTGGTGCTGACCGGTATCCGCGGCATCGGCAAAACCGTTCTTATGCGTGAGGCACTCAGAAAAGATGCCGCCGAAAACGGCTGGCTTTGGGTGGGTAGCGATATTTCCGAAGCAGCTTCCGTCAGCGAAAACCACCTTGTGCGGCGCCTGCTGACGGATCTGAACACCTTTTCCGCTGATTGGGAATATTCCTCCAGCGAACGGTATCCGCTCGGTTTCACCGAAGTAGCCGAACACCAAACGATTCACTTCGATTACCAAACCATGATGACGTTGTTCAAGCGGGAGCCGGGTTTGTCTTCGGACAAGATCAAGCGGATTTTGCTGGTCGCCTGGGAATTGATGCAAAAGCACATGCCGGACAAAAAAGGGATTATCTTTGCCTGGGACGAAGCGCAAAATCTGGCGGACCGAAGCGAGGTGGACCAATATCCTCTGGGCGTGTTGCTTGATGTCTTCAGCTCATTACAAAGCCAGGGCGTGCCTTTCATGCTGTTACTGACCGGATTACCGACGTTATTCCCCAAACTGGTCGACTCACGTACTTATGCCGAGCGCATGTTTCGGGTGATGACTCTGGATAATCTGAACTACGATGAGTCCCGTGAAGCAATCGCCAAACCGCTGGATAAAGTACCGGAGCAGATAAAAAACTTCTTTAACTCATTCAGCGACGATATTTACGACCTTACCAAAGGCTATCCTTATTTCATTCAATTCTGGTGCAGAGAGTTATACGATTATTTAGCTGGCACTCGGCCGGATGTCGATGAAGATGGAGCGGAAGCGGAAGTCATGGAGCGCATCTCCCGCAAACTGGACATGGATTTTTTCGAGGCCCGCTGGGCGCGGTTGACCGATCGGCAACGAGATTTGCTCAGTATCATCGCCCAGCTTGAAAACAGCAGCGGGGAATTCACCGTTCAAGAAATTGTGGAAGGATCAAAACGCACCGAACAGGCTTTCAGCAGTAGCCATGCCAATCAGATGCTGAACTCTTTATTTGCCAAAGGCTTGATATTCAAAAACCGGCACGGCAAATATGTCCTGGCGGTGCCGTTGCTGGACCAATACATCCGTCGACGAATAACTGGAGATGACACTCATAAAGAAAACGATCATGACTGAAGCAAACATCGAGACCCACATCTACTCCAGCGCTGACACCATGCTGAAAATAAAGCAAGCGTTGAATGCATTCAAGAGCGGCGACTTGCGCGAGCGGGCGTGCGAGTTTTTCAACGCGCTGGGGTACTCCAGCGACCGAACGCATAACTTGCATGGCGGCCCCGAAAAATTTGTCGCCAAATTTCCCGCACCCACGCTAGGCACAAAAACGGAAAAGTATTTTCTCAAGGCCGCAAAATCCGTGCATATCGTCTTTCAGGTGACAGACGAAGAGATCCAATCTTCCAGAAAAATGAATTTGTTGGCAGGAGAGAGTTTCGACAAAGGATGCGCAAAATCTTTTTTATTCATGGCGGTGAAATTGCAACCGGGCGACTATGCACGCGGCAAGTATGCCGAGATGACGCGGGAAATCAACAAGCGATTTGGAATGCCGACGGTGGTGCTGTTCTTGAACGGCAACAGAACGACGCTTGCTTTCGTTCATCGCCGTGAGCACAAGAAACAAAACAGGGATGTGCTCGGCAAAGTCTCGCTGATACGGGAAGCGAACTGCGCCGACCCGCACCGCGCACATCTGGACATTCTCGCTGAGCTTTCCCTTGGCAACTGCCTGGGCTGGATTGAACAAAAGCAACAGCAGAGAAATTTCGACGGATTGCTGGCGGCGTGGCTGGCGAAACTGGACACCGAAGAATTGAACAAACGTTTTTATAAGGAACTGTTCAACTGGTTTCAATGGGCGGTCGCGGCGGCCAAATTTCCATGCCCTGAAAAGAAGCCGGTGTCGATGGAAGACCACATTATTCGCCTAATTACCCGTATTCTATTTGTCTGGTTTGTCAAAGAAAAAGAACTGGTGACGGAAGAGTTGTTCATTGAAACGCGGGTCAGCTCATTACTGAAGAAGTACCGCCGCGACAACGACGACTATTACCGCGCCGTATTGCAGAACCTGTTTTTTGCCACCCTCAACACCGAAATAAGTAAGCGCCGTTTCAGCAAGGCGCGCGGAGACACGCACCGAAATTTTAACCTATACCGCTATAAAGACCTACTGGCAAAGCCTGAACAATTGTTACACCTGATGAAGCAAACGCCGTTCATCAACGGCGGCCTGTTTGACTGCCTGGACAGCGAAGAGGCGACCGGCGACAGCGGCTACCGGCTGGACTGCTTCAGCGACAACAAACAACATCGCAAACTGCTCTCCGTTCCCAACCGCCTGTTTTTTGACGACGTGCGCGGTCTGTTTCCGCTACTCAACAAATACAAATTCACCGTGGAGGAAAACACGCCCATCGAACAGGAAGTGGCACTCGACCCGGAATTGCTCGGCAAGGTATTTGAAAACTTGTTAGCGGCATACAACCCGGAGACGAGCGGGAGCGCGCGCAAGCAGACCGGCTCTTATTATACTCCGCGCGCCATTGTCGACTACATGGTGGATGAGGCGTTGGTGGCAAGCCTAGCGGAGAAAGTAAAACCGGCGGACGACGACGCGGGCTTTTGGCGCGAGCGTTTGCGCGACCTGCTGGATTACGCCACCCCGGATTGCTTGATTGAAGCGGAAGAGATCGAGCCGCTGGTGGAAGCCATCTCGGCAATGAAAATTCTCGACCCGGCGGCCGGTTCCGGTGCTTTCCCGATGGGTGTTTTGCACAAACTGACCTTGGCGCTGGGCAAACTGGACCCGAAAAACAAGCGTTGGCGCGAGTTGCAAAAGAAACGCGCCATGAAAGAAACAGAAACCGCCTACAGCGAACAAAAAGACCGCGATGCCCGCGACGCGTTGCTACAGGAAATCAGCGACACTTTCGAGCGTTATTCATCCGACTTCGGGCGCAAGCTGTACCTCATTCAAAACAGCATCTTCGGCATCGACATTCAGCCGATTGCCTGTCAGATCGCCAAGTTGCGCTTTTTCATCTCGCTGGCGATTGAACAGCGACGCGATGACAATCAGGAAAACTACGGCATAAAGCCGTTGCCGAATCTGGAGACGCGCTTTGTCGCCGCGGATACGTTGATCGGCTTGCAATTAACGCAACGAGATACACTGCAATCCACTGAAATCAGGGCATTGGAAGAACAGTTGCAACAAAACCGAGAGCGGCATTTCAACGCCGGAACCCGCCGTAAAAAACTGGAATGCAGCAGGAAAGACCGGGAATTGCGTAGTACCCTGGCAGAAATTCTGAAAACACATTATCAGCGCGATAGCATATGGCAGGAAGCACTGCAGATTAACAATAAAGCCGCGCGCGCCCTCACCGCTCAACTGAATAAATATAACGCACAAATCACTGCGGCAAAACAAGCGACGCTTATGGTCAAGGAGGATCCGCATCAAACGTCAATGACCGATGAAAAGGTCGCCGTGCTGAAACAAAAAATCGCCGATAAGCAAAAACTCGGCACGATGATTAGCAAGCGCGACGAAGCGGTGCGCAATGACGAAATTTGGAAGCAGGCAAAAGCCGCGACGGAAAAGAAGAACGAGATGATTCACGCCGAATCGCAAAAAATAGCCGACTGGGACCCCTACGACCAAAACGCCAAAGCGGACTGGTTTGATGCGGAATGGATGTTCGGCGCGCGCGATGGTTTTGATATTGTGATTGGTAACCCGCCTTATATAAACGTGGAGTCAATGTCCGCACATATTCGCAAACGTATCATGTCATCTTATGCGACTTGCGAAAAAAGAACCGATATTTATATTGCATTCTTTGAAAAGTCTCTCGATATGTTGAATACGAATGGAGCGGTACAATTCATCGTCCCACACTCTTTCACAACGCAAAAATATGGCCAAAAAATGCGCTGTTTTATGACCAAAAAATATGTGGTTCACGAGATTGTAGATGCCAGCAGTTATCGAATTTTTGAAAAAGCGACTGTCTTTAATGTCGTTGTTCGGGTAGGCAAAAGTGGCGATGGTAAAACACTCATACGCCACCACAACTGCAATGATGATTTTAAGAATCCGTCTCCGGGTTTTTTCATTGAGCAATCTCGCTTTATGGATATGAAGGAGTGCCGATTCGAGACTCGTCAACGTATCTTTGATTTTCTGCCAATAAAGCAGAAGTTGTGGAAGCGATCATGTCCGCTTAAGGATATTTGCTTAATTGCTTATGGTGCGCGGCTTAATCATAAATCTGAAAAAATTGGTAAAAGCCACTATATCAGCGCGGAGCCGATTCCAGACGGCAAGAAATTTACTGAAGGGGAAAACATTAAACGCTATCATTTCAGTACCGCTGGTTGGTTAAATTACCATCCAAAAGAACATTATAATCCTATGTTCCGAAGTTTGTTTGAGAACGAAAAATTGATGCTTATTAACATTGTTGCTGATCGTTTACGCTTCGCCTACGATTCAAACCAGCATTACAATAGTCATACTGTTGTCAATTGTGTTCGGCTGGATATGCTGAAAGGTGAATCGCACATAACGGCTCTTCGTGCGTTGAAAAATGGCGATGTTGTATTTGCCCAGAAGTTTGATTACAAATTTCTGCTTGGGGTGCTCAATTCGCAATTAGTAAACTGGTATTTTCTGTCTTTTCTAAGCGAAAAATTGCATTGCTATCCTGACGACGCGAAAAGTTTGCCGATTCCGATTGTGCCCGTAAAAGAACAATCGAACATCACAAATCTAGCAGACAAAATCCTTGCCGCCAAAGCCCAAAACCCCAACGCCGACACCAGCGAACTGGAAACTGAAATAGACACACTTGTTTATCAACTTTATAATCTAACCGATGAAGAAATCATTGTGATTGAAAAGAACATCTGAAACCGTCAATAGGAGTCTAATCATGCAAGAAACACCATCAATTAATGCTATTAAGGGTTTAATCAATCAGCTAGAGAAGGGGATACCGGAAGTTGTTCCTGAAGAAGGTCGATACGGCGGAGAAGAAGAATACACGCATCAAGCATTGTTGGACGAGTTAGCCAGCATACTAGATGATCTAAGAACACTAACAGAAAGCCCCAAGCAATTTTTAAGCTTATCAACTTTTGATGACCGAGATAGTATTAGGTCAGCTCTGGGAAATGCTATGGCAGTTTTCTCAAGCCCCGATGAGTTATTGAACTATATAGATCAAATAAAGACAACTATCCGGCCGTTTAATATCCGCTACACCGAAGCGAGATTTTTAACTACCAAAAATCAATTGGCAGAATTGGAGGGACAAAAAATAACATCACAGCGGATATTGCATGACATGCGGCGAGACATAAAAACCGTACAACAAAACATTTCTGAATCAAAGGAAATACTACAATCCTCACAGCGATGCCAACAAAATGATCGAGGCAATCTGCAATAATGAAAACTGGAAATCTCACAGAGCAGTTGCCTTTATCGACCCATTTGCCACACAGGTTAAATGGAACACTATTGAGAAAATGGCAAGCACCAAGGCTATTGATTTATGGCTATTATTCCCGGCTATGGCGGTGAATCGAATGCTGACCAAAACCGGGGGAATGCCTGATCAATGGCAAGAAAGACTTACTGAGTGTTTCGGGACAGATGAATGGCAACCGGTTTTTTATCAAAAAAAACGTCAATCGACACTTTTTGAAGATGAGTCATCGATCGAGAAAGTTGCGAATATCTTTGAAATTCTCAGTCAATTTGTTAACGGTCGATTACGGACTATTTTTCCAAGTGTCAGCAATAATAATCTGGTACTGAAAAATTCCAAAAATTCACCGCTGTTTTTATTATGTTTTGCTTGCTCCAATCCTAATCCCAAGGCGTTTGGCTTGGCCGTGAAAATCGCTAATCACATTATTGATACTTCACCATGACCCAGTCATCCATTGAATGGACCGAACAAACCTGGAACCCCGTTACCGGCTGTACTAAAATATCAGCAGGCTGCAAACACTGCTACGCCGAGACAATGGCGCGGCGGCTACGGGCGATGGGCGTGGCGGGCTATGAAAATGGCTTTGCCGTGGCCTGCCATGAGAATCGGTTGTCGGTGCCGTTGCGGCGCAAAACGCCGACCATGTATTTCGTCAATTCAATGAGCGATCTTTTTCATCCGAAAGTGCCGTTCGCGTTCATCGACAAAGTCATGCAAACAATTAGCGAGACCCCGCAACACACCTACCAAATCCTGACCAAACGCCCGGCGACAATGGCGAAATACTTCGCGCGGCGCAGTGTGCCGAAAAATGCCTGGCTTGGGGTGTCGGTGGAGAACAAGCGGCACGGCGTTCCCCGCATTGACATATTGCGGGGGATTGATGCGAACATTCGTTTTTTGTCGGTGGAGCCGTTGTTGGAGGATGTTGGGGAGATTGATCTTGCCGGTATTCATTGGGTCATTGTCGGCGGCGAGAGCGGCAAAGGCGCACGTCCCATGCGGCCGGAATGGGTGGCCGGCGTAAAGCGGCAATGCCGCGGCGCCGGCGCCCGGTTCTTTTTCAAGCAATGGGGCGCGCATGATAGGAACGGGGTAAAAGGGAGCAAGAAGGGTAACGGCAGAATGTATCGGGGGCGCATATATGATGAGATGCCTGTTGTTACGGCATAAACATATTTTATTTTGCCAAGCCTATTTTTGAAAAAGAACGGCCCTTTTGTTGCCTTTGACTGCTGATTGGTGGGCGCAGCCCACCCTGCTATAATTGCCTATTATAATATTCATCCTGTATCCTCTCGCTATTGTCGATGGTTATGTCCGCATAGATTTACAGCCAGCAACCATGAAAGAACTCTCGACCCATTGGAATAAACGTGTTCACTACCCCGGCAAGTTTTTGTCCGTGTTGCGGCGATGCCGCAAAAACCTTTCGCCCGGTGGCGCGCACTTTTTTTACGGCGGGGGTAAAATCGCCGTCCGCGCTCACCAAATAGGCGACATCGTATTGCTCTTCATATGCCATGGAAACCATATCGGTCGCAATCATCACATCCACCGCCTTTTCGATCCAAATCGGGGCGCTCGCAGATTGTGCGATCATGGTTAATTCATCAACAACATTAGACGGTAAATCCATATCATCCCGGCGCGGCAGGGCATTCAGCCAGTTTTGAAGTTTTTGGTTTGAGCTTTTCGCTGGCCGCATTTCCAAGCGTCCCAAAAAAACACTGATTTGACTAAACCGTTCCAAATGCGCGATAAATTTGCGTTGCATTTGATAGCGCGTCAGGTCGGCCTTTTGCTGGACCCTGCCTGTATAGTAGCGCGTCTCGACCCACTCCCGCGTACCGACCAATTTTCTGGAAAACGCTTCGTAGTTAAAATCAACGCCAGTGGTCAATTCGATGTCACGCATACCGTGATAAAAATTATTGCCGTCAATAAAAATAACGGCGCTCTCGTTCTTGGCGTTCATAGCCCCGCTCCGCTGGTCAAAAAAAACCCCGGCGTGTATCCGATTGACACCAGATAGACCCCGGGGGGGTTAACGCCTTTCGGGCGCGGTCAGCAAGTCTACACCAAAAAACTATATGTCAACCACATTTTCCACTATTTTTCTTAAAAAATTAAGAACAACGATTATTCATCCGCATTAGCCGTCAAAACCCAAGACTCAAAAGCTGGGCGGTATCAAGCTGGAAACAGCAACGATTGCGTGATCACTTGTGTATAATCCAGCCGCATTTGATTACTTGAAACCGAGGAATGTTAAATCAAATCATCTGGTGGTTCTAATTGGCTCTAAAGCAAACAACGCCGCACCGCTTTGCGCCATCCATCAAGACACTGTTCTGTGACTTTCGCATCATACTGCGCTTGAAGGACTTTTCTTGTTGCCATTTTTTGGCGTAGCGCGATTAACCGAAAACACATCGGAGGGAATTTGTCATCCCCCGCCAATCACCCGCACGGCACTGGAGAGCGCAAAAGTTTGGCGAGAATCAGGGCAGCAATGTTTCTGCACATCCGAAAGCCCAAAACCGACCAGCAGGCACAGGGACATAAAATTGCTGTTCCCGAAGGTGAAAACATACAGGCGATTGCGTTTCAAATGATTAGCAAGTATAAAACAACGTGTTGAAAAATCCTCACCACACATTACGGCGTTAAAATTCATCCCAAAATACTATTTTGCGACTTGCAACTTGTGCAATTTTGCCTTGGGCTGCATTCATCAGGAAATTTTTTTTAACAGCCACAAATGCTGATTTCATATTTTTAGTCAATAGAAAATGCGTACCTCACAACTACTCCTGGCCACATTAAAAGAGACCCCTGCTGATGCGGAAGTCGTTTCCCATCAGTTAATGTTGCGCGCGGGTTTGATTCGACAGGTGGCTGCGGGTATCTACAACTGGCTGCCAATGGGTATGCGTGTGCTTCACAAAGTGCAACAAATTATACGGCAAGAAATGGATCGGGCCGGGGCTCAGGAAGTGTTGCTGCCCGGAGTGCAACCGGCGGAACTTTGGCGGGAATCCGGTCGCTGGGAACAGTATGGGCCTGAATTGCTGCGCTTACAGGATCGACATAGCCGTGAATTTTGCCTCGGACCTACCCACGAAGAAATTATTACCACACTGGTAAAAAACGAAGTGCGAAGCTATCGACAGTTGCCGCTTAATTTCTACCAGATCCAAACCAAATTCCGGGATGAAATTCGGCCTCGATTCGGGGTCATGCGCGGCCGTGAATTTATCATGAAAGACGCCTATTCATTCCACACCGACCAGGCTTCGTTGCAAGAAACCTACGATGTAATGTATCAAACATACTGTACTATTTTTGATCGTCTGGGATTGCGTTATCGCGCAGTGACTGCGGACAGCGGCAGTATCGGCGGCGACACCTCGCACGAATTTCATGTGTTGGCGGATTCTGGCGAAGATGCCATTGCCTTTTCAACCACCAGCGGCTACGCCGCAAATATCGATCTTGCTGAAGCGGTGGCGCCGCAGGCAAAGCGTTCGCCTCCATCCCGGGATATGACCCGGGAGATGACACTAGTGGACACGCCCAATCTCAGAACTATCGCGAATCTTGTGGAACAATTTGATATTCCCATTGAGAAGACCATCAAAACGCTGGTAGTTAAAGCGTCCGCGCAACATGCTAAACTGCGCGAACAGCCGATAGTCGCATTATTGGTTCGCGGCGACCACCAGTTAAATGCACTAAAAGCAGAGAAATTGGACGCGGTTGCCAGACCGTTGAAAATGGCCGAAGAATCAGAAATTCGTGCCGCTATTGGTGCCGGTCCGGGCTCTCTTGGACCGGTAAATTTGCCCATCGCCTTTATTGCCGACCACAGTGTGGCAGCAATGTCAGATTTTGCGGCGGGTGCAAATATTGAGGATAAGCACTACTTTGGAATTAACTGGGGTCGTGATGTGTCTCCGGGTATGGTTGCCGATATTCGTAACATTGTCGAAGGGGATCCCAGCCCCGACGGCAAGGGCACCTTGACTATCGCCCGCGGCGTCGAGGTCGGTCATATTTTTCAATTGGGCACAAAATACAGCAACGCCATGGGCGCCACGGTTGTCGATGAAGCGGGCAAGGCCGTTGAAATGGCGATGGGTTGCTACGGCATAGGGGTCACTCGGGTCATCGCTGCGGCAATAGAACAAAACCACGACGACCAAGGCATAATTTGGCCGGATTCCATCGCCCCCTTCGATATCGCGCTGGTGCCAATTGGTATGCGGAAATCGGCATCCGTCAAGGATAAAGTTGAGGAGATTTATAGCCAGTTGGAAAATGCCGGATTCGATGTTTTACTCGATGATCGTAATGAACGCCCCGGGGTCATGTTTGCTGATATGGAGTTAATTGGAATTCCCCATCGGTTGGTTGTTGGTGAACGCAGTTTGGAAAGGGGTGTGGTGGAGTATCATCATCGTGCTACAGGGACTGAAAAAGAGTTTGCATTAGGCACCTTAATAAAGGCGCTGTCCAACCTCAAAAGTCAATAATTTAGATCTGATGTATGATTACAAATAATTTATTGTTATACAAATAAAGGTGTTACACTCGCTCATCAGATACTAAACTGGTGACTAAAGTTACGAAATAGTATTGTTCGAAGGCAGCTTTGTGACGAAGCTGGCGTTTTTTCAGCCACTTTGGTGGCTCATTTTTTTGAAGTACGAGGTTAGTATGTCAGGTAAATCAGTAAACGGAACCGTTAAGTGGTTCAACGATGCCAAAGGTTTTGGTTTTATTGAACGAGAAGGAGAATCAGATGTATTCGTACATTACCGCGCGATAATTGGTGATGGTCGAAAAACGCTGCATGATGGTCAGCAAGTGACTTTCGAAATTACGGAAGGCGCAAAAGGACCACAAGCAGAGAACGTTACACCGTTATAAATATCTGGCGTTATAAAAATCCGGCAATCATTCCGCAAGCTTGATTGTCGGCTATAAAAACGACCCGCCAGCCTCAGGCAACTAACCTGGGAACGGCGGGTAGATTACACCTGAAGCCAAAGCTAGAAACTTTGGCCTGGAGACTTTGGTTTTCAGGTATTTGGGGTTTAGTGGTCTGCGTCCCGGTTTTGACCGCTTTCCAATAATTGTTGCGGGAATAATGGATGTCTCCACATCAATCCTCAGGCTATCGAACCACTTTCAAGGCTCGGCGCAAGTCAGTATTCGAGTTTTGGTGAAACGTTAGTGGCTAAGCGCCCCAATTAGACTACGTTGCCAACTGCACATTTAGCGCAGTTAACATGGACTTAGCCTTAGTATAATCAACCTTGATTGGCTGCGTGGTATTGTTGGCTATCAGCATTAAACTCGGAAATCCTTGAACCCCAAGTTTTCTGCTAAAATCAATTTCATCGGCTAAAACCCGCCGGGTTGAGGTCGAATTCAGAGCGTCCTCAAACTCGCCGGGGTCAAGTCCTATGGACTCAGCCAGCTCAATTAATGTCGAGTCGTCGGAAGGATTTTTCGCATCGAGGTAATACGCTGTTTGAATGGCGTGCGTCATTTCCTCATCATATTTTGCGCCTTGACGTCTCGCGGCAATCACTCCCCGGCAGGCCGGATAGGTTGAGCGTCTGGGCGCGCAATTCGCCCAAAAATCAAAATTGAATTCCGTGCCGGGTATTTTCCCTTGTATCACTTGCCAGGTTTGTTGCAAAGATCGCTGCATCTCTTCGGGCATGGGCAAATCCGAATCAGCGGCTAACCCGCCCAGCGTTCTAATCACTTTAATGTTTTCGGGCAGTGAAGCCAGAAGCTGTTGCAAGATCGGTCTAAACCCCCAGCACCAACTGCACATTGGGTCATGAATATAAATTAGCTTGGCGTTTTTCACAATATTCCTCTTTAACGTTGCCTCGGTTGTTGCCTTGGGATGCCGCGCAATCTACATATTTCCCGGCTTTCACTACACGCTCGGGATTAGCAATTTTGGTCAATCGGCTGCACCTCGACCCAATCGCCCGCCTTAGCCCCCTGTGACTCATCGGATAAAATGATGTAGCAGTTCGCCAGACTCATGGAGCTTAAAATTCCCGAACCTTGTTGCCCGGTGGAGCTGACCACGGTTTCGCCGTTTTCATCCAAAGATAGAACCCCACGTTGATATTCCATACGGCCAGGCCGTTTTTTCAAGTCGCTAAGGGTTTTGACTTTCAGTACTAACGGCACACTAAATTTTTCGCCGGACAATCGCTTAATCGCGGCCTTGACAAAAATTTGAAACGTAACCATCACCGATACCGGGTTGCCCGGCAGCCCAAAAAATAAACTGTTGTTTAACTTGCCAAACGACATAGGACGACCTGGTTTTATCGCAACCTTCCAAAAGCTGACTTCCCCCAAACCAGCCAGAGCCTGCTTGACATAATCGGCATCCCCGACTGACGCTCCAGCGGTGGTAATAATCATGTCGGCATCCTCGGCGGCGGCCTTAAATGCATTAGCAATAGCATCAAGGTCGTCTTTGATAATGCCTAAATCAAATTGTTGCACGCCAAGCTCGCTTAACATGGCATGCAGGGTATAACGATTGGAATCGTAAACTTCCCCTATTTCCAGAGGGTTGCCGACAGACCGAAGTTCGTCGCCGTTAGAAAAATACGCAATTTTGGGACGGCGAAAAACGGTAATTTCTTTCATGCCTAAAGAGGCTGCTAACCCCATCTGCGAGGCGCCCAGTTTAATGCCCTCCGGTATGGCGATGTCACCCACTTTAAGATCCTCTCCGGCGTAGCGCACGTTAGCGCCTATTTTATCTCCGGCTGGAATGACCACCCTACCATCCACCCGACCCTCCACATGCGCTACCCGTTCCTGGACAACCACGGTATCGGCGCCTTCGGGCATCACGCCACCGGTCATAATACGCACGCATTGATCAGGTCCCACCGACCCATGGTACGGCGCTCCTGCAAATGAAGCGCCCACTAATTCAAAGCCTTTTGAGTTGACCTTTGGCAAGGCATTGCCATTCACCGCATAGCCATCCATGGCAGAATTGGTGTGGTTGGGCACATTAAATGCGCTGACGATATCCTTTGCCGTTACTCTACCTAATGCGGAATATACGTCGATCGTTTCCTGGTCAGTGATAGGAACAATTGTTTCACGAATGTGCGCCATAGCTTGTGCCACGGTTATGGAATTAGAATCGAAATCACATGAAACCGGGTTTTGGTGTTTAGTCACGTTTCAAATTTTTTGTAGTCGGCTGGTCACCGGACGGATTGGACTGCCGAAGTGGACTGCCTGTTCCAGTCGCCCGATTTTCCGCCGGATTTATGCACTAACCTGATCGCCTGCATCTGCATACCGCGATCAACAGCCTTGCACATATCGTATATCGTTAACAAGGCGACCTGAACCGCAGTCAATGCTTCCATTTCAACGCCGGTTCGCTCGGTGGTCTTGGTGGTTGCCGTGCAGATAACGCCAGGATTTTCTGCATCGATATCAAGATCGACACTTATTCCGGTCAACATGATTGGGTGGCAAAGCGGCACCAACTCGGCGGTGCGCTTTGCTGCCATAATCCCGGCTATGCGGGCAATGGCGAGTACGTCGCCTTTCATATGGCAGCCCTGCCGGATCATTTCCAGGGTCGTGCTATCCATGGTAATACGGCCTTCCGCCACTGCCTTGCGTTGAGTCGATTCTTTTTTACCGAGGTCAACCATATTAGCTTCGCATTGTTCATTGAAGTGCGTTAGTTTGGTTTTCATTGTCATTGCGATATCTCAGGCGTTGCTTCACTATATCGAGAATAATAGTGATATTGTAGTGTGGGCGAGGAAACATTGAAACCGCTTACAATACAGCTGTAAACAATACATGCTGCCATTTCCTCAAAATCAACCAATTAACAGAACCATGGGCAATCGATGAGAAACCACTGTGCATAGCGACTCGATTCTATTTTCGATATTCTTGATTTTCAGTGGCGCGGCGTTGTTAGCCACCGCCGCGCTCTATATGCGCCAAGCTATGCTGGTTGCCTACCTTGTTCTGGGCGCAATGCTCGGACCATGGGGGGTTGGCTTGGTTACCGATGCACAGTTAATTCAGGACATCGCCAGAATCGGCATAATCTTTTTACTGTTTTTACTGGGTCTCAATCTATCGCCGCAAAAACTATTCCAACTCATCAAAGAAACCACTTTGGTCACCCTTTTTTGCACGCTCGCATTCGGCGGAGTCGCCAGTATAGTAGCTTGGGGATTCGGCTTTAATCCGGTTGACATCATCATCGTCGGTATCGCCGCTTCTTTTTCCAGCACGATAATAGGGCTAAAACTTTTACCCACCACCGTTCTGCATCATCGTCATACCGGCGAAGTAATCATAAGCATTCTGTTGCTTCAAGACTTCATTGCCATTATTGCCATGCTGGTGATTCAAGGGTACGGACAAGGGGCGTTGCCTGTGGCCGACATTGCGCGTTTGTTTTTGGCATTACCCGCACTCGGGGTTATCGCATGGATTGGGCATCGCTATGTTGTACTTAAATTATTTCTCAAATTCGACCGCATCCAGGAATATGTATTTCTGTTAACCATAGGCTGGTGTCTCGGTATCGCCCAGCTGGCTGAGACAATGGGATTATCCTATGAGATAGGCGCGTTTACTGCCGGCGTTGCCATTGCCACCAGCCCCATAGCGTTGCACATCGCCAGCAGTTTTAAACCGTTGCGTGATTTCTTTCTAGTGATGTTTTTCTTTGGTCTTGGTGCGGGCTTCGATCTTTCGGCAGCCGCCGATGTGGTTATTCCGGCTACGGTCATTGCAATTTTATTGCTCATCATTAAGCCGGTCGTGTTCAGGTTCCTGCTGGTCACGCAATCAGAATCAAATGAGCTTGCATGGGAAACCGGGGTACGCCTTGGTCAGCTGAGCGAGTTCTCACTATTGGTTGTTTTTATTGCTCGACAAAACGGGCTGATTGCCCTGGAAACGTTGTACATGGTTCAACTGGCAACGATTATTACTTTTATTATTTCCGCTTACTGGATCGTCGCCAAATATCCAACCCCGATTGCCATCAGCGACCGCTTGAGACGGGATTAGATTCAATACCCAGGTTTTCACTCGTCCGAGCGGAAGTGAGGCTTCAGCCTCGCCAAACCATTGCAGATGGCGGGACTAAAGTCCCGCTTCCGATCCCGTGACTCATTTGTGTCCGAGCCCGCCAGACCGCATTAACGACCTTCTTAAGACGGGATTAGATTCAATGCTCAGGTTTTCACTCGTCCGAGCGGAAGTGAGGCTTCAGCCTCGCCAAGCCATTGCAGATGGCGGGACTATGGCGGGACTAAAGTCCCACTTCCGATCCCGTGACTCATTTGTGTCCGAGCCCGCCAGACCGCATTAACGACCTTCTTAAGACGGGATTAGATTCAATGCTCAGGTTTTCACTCGTCCGAGCGGAAGTGAGGCTTCAGCTTCGCCAAGCCATTGCAGATGGCGGGACTAAAGTCCCACTTCCGATCCCGTGACTCATTTGTGTCCGAGCCTGCCAGACCGCATTAACGACCTTCTTAAGACGGGATTAGATTCAATGCTCAGGTTTTCACTCGTCCGAGCGGAAGTGAGGCTTCAGCCTCGCCAAACTATTGCAGATGGCGGGACTAAAGTCCCGCTTCCGATCCCGTGACTCATTTGTGTCCGAGCCCGCCAGACCGCATTAACGACCTTCTTGAGACGGGATTAGATTCAATACTCAGGTTTTCACTCGTCCGAGCGGAAGTGAGGCTTCAGCCTCGCCAAGCCATTGCAGATGGCGGGACTAAAGTCCCACTTCCGATCCCGTGACTGATTTGTGTCCGAGCCCGCCAGACCGCATTAACGACCTTCTTAAGACGGGATTAGATTCAATGCTCAGGTTTTCACTCGTCCGAGCGGAAGTGAGGCTTCAGCCTCGCCAAGCCATTGCACATGGCGGGACTAAAGTCCCACTTCCGATCCCGTGACTCATTTGTGTCCGAGCCAGCCAGACCGCATTAACGACCTTCTTGAGACGGGATTAGATTCAATGCTCAGGTTTTCACTCGTCCGAGCGGAAGTGAGGCTTCAGCCTCGCCAAGCCATTGCAGATGGCGGGACTAAAGTCCCACTTCCGATCCCGTGACTGATTTGTGTCCGAGCCCGCCAGACCGCATTAACGACCTTCTTAAGACGGGATTAGATTCAATACTCAGGTTTTCACTCGTCCGAGCGGAAGTGAGGCTTCAGCCTCGCCAAGCCATTGCAGATGGCGGGACTAAAGTCCCACTTCCGATCCCGTGACTCATTTGTGTCCGAGCGGAAGTGAGGCTTCAGCCTCGCCAAACCATTGCACATGGCGGGACTAAAGTCCCGCTTCCGGTCCCGTGACTGATTTGTGTCCGAGCCCGCCAGACCGCATTAACGACCTTTCCTATATCGGGAAAAGCGTATCCAGTGACGTATTTAGCGCTTGAAGGGTTTCGCCATTTTCACGATTAACCACAACCACAGCGAACCCCAGATTTTCACGCACCCAATCGCCGCCAATTTTCAGGGATGCCGTTTTATTGGTTATGCCTTGAGACAACCGCATGGGGCTGCTCCAATGTCTGACAACATAATTATGCGTTAGGGTGCGTCCTTTGTTTTCACCACCACCAATTTCCCGGACAATATCATTTTCATAGATAGCCACATACGCCAGCGCGTCGGACCCGGCGGCGCCTGTAATCCTATTGTCAATAGTGAAGTCAGCCTCTAGTTTATCGGTATCTGCCGCTTTTAAATTTAAATTGATATCCACAGCAGCCATTTGGCGGTTGCTCTGTTTTATTCGTTCGACTACATCGGTGCCGCCGCGTGATTCTTTGCCAGCTACCACAAATTCCGGGGTGTATATCGAGCGTTGATTGTTGATATTCCCAATTTCCCTTTGCCGCGCAGTAAACTCCGGTTTTGAATATGGATCAATCCAACCTAACCGATTCCAGTAATCCACATGAAATGCCAACGGCACGGCATGAAATTCCTGATCAATCGCCCGATCAATAATACCGCCCAATTCAGTCATGAAGTTATCGGCATTGGGGCAACTGCTGCAACCTTCGGAAGTATACAGCTCGATGACCGGGCTAATGGTAGCGCGACTGGTCACTGATAGTTGGGACAGTGGTTTTGCTTGTTCGTCATCCGCTGCCCCAAAACTAACTGGGGCAACCTGTGCAACGCTGGCTCCCAGCACAAGCCCGAAAAAGATCGCGCCCTTCGTGAAAAAATCCTGTTGTGGAATCAACTGTCGAATAAATTTCATTGCTGAAATAATCCAACATATTGTTCATATCCAGCCTCGGCCAGTTCTGCCTTTGGAACAAATCGCATGGCGGCGGAATTCATGCAATAGCGTAACCCGGTCGGCGTCGGCCCATCTTTGAAAAGGTGGCCTAAATGAGAGTCCGCGTTGTAACTTCTTATCTCGGTCCTTGGAAAAAGTAATTTGTAGTCGGTTTTTTCCACAATATTGCCTGACTCAAGCGGCTGGGAAAAACTCGGCCATCCGCTTGCCGAATCAAATTTGTCCGTGGAAGAAAACAAAGGTTCGCCGCTGACAATGTCAACGTAGATTCCTTGCCGTTTTTCATCATTGTACAGGTTGCTGAAAGGCCTCTCCGTCGCATCTTTCTGAGTAACCTGGAATTGTATGTCGGTCAACCGGGCTTTAATCTGCTCCATTGAGGGTTTTGTGTACACGGCCCCGGTTTTTGCGGCTTCAGTTTTTATGGCTGCAGTAGAATCTGACATTTTTTGATTGCTGGTGATTGTTACCGATTTTAATTGTTGTTCCGGGTTGCTTTTCAGCATTACGCCAAACCCAATGCCCGCAAGCACAATTATACCCACTAGAGGAATTGCAATTTTCACGTTATTTGCCTGCTGTTTTGGAGCTTATATGACAACCATAGGATTGTAGAGTTCAACCAGTACTAAAAAGCTGATTCAGACCGGATATATTTTCAAATACATAATCGCCATGCGCCTCCAACCCGGCTCGATCATGCGCCCCGGTCAGCACACCAATAGAATAGGCGGTGCCTGCATTTTTACCCATATTCAAATCCTTGGGGCTGTCTCCCACCATAATCATCTGCTTGGGGCAAAGGCCGCAGGATTCACAAAAGGCATACACCATTCCGGGCTCAGGCTTCACGCCGTACCCGCTATCGGCGCCGCAAACAAAGTCAAACAGGCCGGTTAATCGCAGTTTTGTTAACATGCCGCAAGCATTTTTTTCGTCATCCATGGTCGCCAATCCCAACCGAATACCGCGCTCTTTCAGGCCGTTGAGAAAACCGTGCAGATCCTCTATTGCGGGTACATAGTGGTTTGAAGCGTGGGAAAATATCCGTTTGATATGATTCAAATTTTCACCGACGATGGGCTGCCCGATTTGCTGAGACCAAAATTCCAGGATTTGCTGATTGCTTGCCGATGTCAATAGCGAATCGCTGACCCAACTTTTAGTTTCTGGAATGAACCCGCCATCAGTCATCAACGATTCCTTGAGTTCGGGTCGCCCCATACTTTGTGCGATAAATTCCGTGACCTGAAGATAGGGCGCCAGCCAACTGCCATTGAAATCCAGCAGTGTGCCGTCCTTGTCAAACAGGATGCCTTTGATCGTGTGATCGATGGTCTTGGATATTTCCGTCATTGCCTGATTTAAATTTTGTCGTGATTCAAATTGTGCTGGGCTGGATTTTGATTGACGGTACCCAACAATAACCATCCGGATCAAGCAGAAAACATTCGCGCAAGCCGTGGGGTTTGTCCGCGGTTGACTGCAATACCGTGTATCCCCCTGCTATCGCTTTCTGCTGTGCTGCATCGGGATCAATCTGGAACAATCTCAACTCCACCCCTGCTCCACGCAATCCCGATTCAGGCAAAATGGACAAAAGTGGGTGGGTCGAATAGGTTTGATCGCCATGCAGTTGATAGAGTCGATCCTGATGTTTAAGTAACGCATAGTCTGCGGATGACCGCAAAGCGGTGAAATCCAATACTGCGGTAAGAAATGCCACGGTATTGTGGACATTTGACACTAGTAAATTGACACCGAAATCCTCAAGGAGATGGCCGACTTGTTCGCCGCTGAGCAATTCGAAATTGCGCGATTCTAAATTATTCATGGTTGTGGAATATCAATATAAATTTCGAGGGAAGGCAAAGAGAATTCAAGACAAACAGGGGCAAAACGCGGTCTGCAATTTGCCTTTAGCGATCACCTGAGCGATCGTCTCAATACGTTGTTTTCGAATCGCCGCCTTGATTTTTGCACCGGTGATTTTTGAGCCCATGTTATTGCCAGCACTGGCCTGCTGCCTGACCTGGTTGGCAACCTTGCCACCATCAACCGCCAATGCGGCGCGGTGATATTCCAATAACAAATTCACTTGATCGTGGTTTTCTTGTTCGTGGCCGCAGCGTCCCCGTTTGTCGGCCAGGCAGCACAGTGCAAATCCGCCAATCAATTCCGGCTTTCTGAACCCGTCTAATTTTTCCAGCAGCCGCATAACCGTAGTCGCCTTTAATTGCCCAATCCGATGGCAATGCAAGTGGAATTCACAGACTTTCAACGCGAATGATCGGTATTGACTCGGCACATTCAAGCGCTCGCAAAGCTGCTTAATCGGTTTCAAACCTCGTTTTTCGTGCCCTCTGTGGCTGGGCAATTCTGATATCGGCGTCAATGCTTTTCCAAGATCGTGGAGCAGAACAGCGAATAAATTCATCGGATTGTCGGTTAGTTGGTCAGCCGCGTCCAGGCACATCAAAATATGTATTCCGGTGTCGATTTCCGGGTGATATTTCTCGGTTTGCGGCACCCCGAATAACGCATCGATCTCCGGTAGTATTTTTTCCAGCGCACCGCAGTTTCTGAGTTCCCTGAAGAATACGGCGCAATGTTTTTCCTGGAAACTGGCGTGCATTTCCTGCCACACCCGCTCTGCAACCAGCGCATCCACTTCGCCATTATCGACCATGTCCACCATCATCTCCTGAGTATCTGCGGCGACACGGTAGCCTTTGCCGGCATAGCGCGCCGCAAATCTGGCAACCCGCAATACTCTTACCGGATCTTCCTTGAAGGCGGCGGATACGTGACGGATTAGCTTTTCTTTTATATCCCGCTGACCGCTGAAGGGATCGATTAGATTGCCCTGGCAGTCCATCGCCATGGCATTCATTGTCAGGTCGCGGCGTTGCAGATCTTGCTGCAGCGTAATTTGACAATGACTGTCGAATTCAAAACCATGATAGCCTTTTGAGGTTTTGCGTTCAGCCCGCGCCAGCGCATATTCCTCCCGGGTTGATGGATGCAGAAACACCGGGAAATTCTTGCCAACCTGTTTGAAACCTAATTTCAGCATTTTCTTCGCAGTGGCCCCGACAACCACCCAATCACGATCTTTGCTCTCAAAACCCATAATTTGATCGCGTACCGCACCACCCACCAAATAGGCTTCCAAATTTTGCGCCGGATCAGTCATTAGTCCTACCACCGTTTGGCGAATGTGCCATCAGCGGTTTCTTTAGCGAGGCCGGAATGCTCGAGGAGCCACTTTATAGTAGTTGCATTGCAAGGTTTGGAAGACGTGACTATCTCGTAAAGATGTGCGTTAGACAGATGCCCTTTTCTTAGGATTTCGTATGTTTGAGATAATTCATTTTTCGTCACAAATTTTTTATTACTCACGCCGATACGGTAGTAAATGTTGCCGTTTTCTTTGATATCGAGAACAACAGAATCCTTTTTGGGCTTCCGTATTACTGTGCCAATGCTTATCGATTCGTAAATTCTTTTAATAAACTTAGTCGCATTCATTGTCTTACCCTCTGTTATGGCTGTATCTCTTCCTTTCAATGGAGAAATACGGGTGCGCGAAAACAAGCGAATTTATTTTGTCCGAACGCATTTGCCTTGTATCTCACGACTGCTGTAGTGAAGGAAAACTTGTCCGTACTATCGTACAAGGGATGATTCAGTATTCTTTTAGAATAATCGGATACCGCAACTGCATCAATGGTCTTCGGCTGATCCGCAGTACTACACGCGGACCGCCCTGTGAACAGTAGCAGTAGCAAGCCTTTATAGAACCAGCAATAGTTATTCATGTTTATCCTATGTAGATTTTGTGGAACTTCAGCTCCGCATCTTCAAAAAAAGCGGGCAACCCATTTCTGAATGCTGACCGCTTTGCTTACAATAATAGTAACATTGACATTACGAGCATGACCATTAAAAAAGGAAATTAAATTTTTCGGGGCCGATGTGATCCTGGCCACGAGATTGCGCTAACTTTACCTGTTTTTCCCGTTCGGCATAACGCGCTTTGTCTGCCTTGGTGCTGCGCTCGAAGCAGGCCGGGCAACTCACGCCGGCTTGATATTTTTCGCTTTGTTTATCCTGGTCGGTGATCGGCAGGCGGCAGGCATGGCACTGATCATAGCTGCCCTTGCGTAACTGGTGGTCCACGGTTACCCGGTCATCGAAAACAAAACACTCCCCCTGCCATTTTGACTGGCTCTGCGGAATCTGCTCTAAATATTTCAATATACCCCCTTTCAAGTGGTACACCTGATCGAAACCCTGCTGCTTTAGAAACGCCGTGGATTTTTCGCAACGAATCCCGCCGGTACAGTACATGGCGATTTTTTTGTGCTTCGCGGGATTCAAATGCTGCGCTGCAAATGCTGGAAATTCGCGGAAATTAGTGGTCTGTGGGTTTGTGGCATGAGCAAATCGCCCGACAAATCGCCCAACTTTTATTTCGTACTCATTGCGCGTATCCACAACCAGCACATCGGCATCATCCAACATATTATTCCAGTCTTTCGGTTCCACGTAGGCGCCGACTGATTCGCGCGGATCGATATCAGCCACTCCCATGGTTACGATTTCCTTTTTCAGTTTAACCCGAGCGCGTTTAAATGGCAGCTGCTCGGCAACAGAGTGCTTGACTTCGAGTTCACGCATTGCCGGTTGCTGATTGAGCCAGCTTAAAAACCTTTCAATATTGGGTCGGGTTCCGGCGATGGCGCCGTTGATGCCTTCTTTGGCCAACAGGATAGTGCCGCGAATTTTATATTCTTGCAGTTTAGTTTGAACCGGGATTCGCAAGGAGGCGAAATGATCCAGCGCGGTAAATTTATACAGCGCGCAAACAACAAATTTTTGGGCAACAAATTTTGGTCGATTGGTTTGCATGGCGATCTGAAACGGCATCTTGCTTGATGGCCAAGTTGATGACCTAGCAGAAAAATGTGGATTATACATGGCTATTTTTGATTTAATTAACAAACATTTAACTCTGAGGTGATTCGATGCAAAAGCGCTGTTTATTGTTTAGGGTATTTGCCTTTGGCGCGGTTGTATCATGGGTTAGGATACCGCACCAGACAGGTCATTTTATGGAGCAAGATCAGTTTGCGATAATGTTTAATCAAAAGCAGGTTTAATCAAAAGCAGGTTTAGTCAAAAGCATGTTTAGTCAAAGGCAATGCGATCAATTCAGCAGTCAAGGTTTTGTCATCGACCGTAAACTCGCTTCTTCAGGCGTTTGCCAGGCGATGCTGAAGGTGGTGCAGCGTTCTATCAATCCACCCCTGGCCGCGGTTGAATTCGAAACCGATGTGAAATATCCGGGCGCACCTTCTAATCGACTCTCGCCGGGTGGGGATACACCGCGGCGCTTGTTGCATGCCTATACTCGCGGCTCAGTTTTTAGAAAGTGGGCAACAACCAAGGCGATTACAAGCCGGGTAAAACAACTGTTATTTACAAAGGATATCGCGGTCTCTCAAAATCATCACAATTGTATAATGACTAAATACCCCGGGTTTGGCAGTGCAACTCTGTGGCATCAGGATATACGTTTTTGGTTGTTTGATCGGCCGGACCTGATCAGCGTGTGGTTGGCTCTTGGCACGGAATATGCCGATAACGGCGGCCTGAAACTAATTCCTGGATCCCATTTGCAGGCGCTTGACCGTGGTCGATTCGATGCGGCGTTCTTTTTAAGACAGGACTTACCTGAAAACCGGACACTTATTGATAGTGCCGTAGCGGCTGAATTATCCCAGGGCGACGTGTTGTTTTTTCACAGTGGCACTTTCCACACGGCAGGAAAAAATAATACCGCGCAGGTAAAAACTTCGGTGGTTTTCACTTACCACGATTGTAACAACCAGCCCCTGGTCGGCACTCGGTCAGCCCGCTACCCCGATATTCCGTGCTAACGTCGCCCGGTTCATTTATTGGTTATTTTTATGGTATATCAATAACGACGCAACCGTCCTTACCACCCTGTTCGATAGACTCATGGGCTTTAACGGTTTGTTCCAACGACCAGGATTGTGCAATTCTATGGCGCAATTGATTCTTGGCAAGGGCGCGATTGATATCCAGTATCGCCTGCTGTTTTGCGGTTTCCGGCATGTTGTAAACCAAAATCAGGTTAACCGAAATATTCTTGAACATCATCGGATAAAAAGGGATGGTGGGTTGCGGCGCCAGAGACGATGAGTAGGTCGAAATTATCCCGCCATTTTTCAGCACCGCTGCGCTGGTTGCGGCGTTAACGCCGAACTCTACTTCGACAATTCGATCGACCCCCTGGCCGTCCGTGAACTCGGCGATGGCGCTGACCAAATCATCCGAGCGATAGTTCAATACTTCATCGGCGCCGGTTTGCCTAGCCACCTGGCAGCGTGCATCACTGCCTGCGGTAGCGATGACTCTGGCGCCAGCAGCCTTGGCCAGTTGTGCGGCATAGTAGCCTACTCGACCCGAAGCGCCAGTGACCAATATGTTCAGCCTGCAAACATCGCCCTGAATGAATACCGCTCGGTGGGCGGTCATCAGCGGGATGCCCAGGCATGCGCCAATATCAAACCCGGTGTTGTCCGGCAAGGCCGGCGCGGTTATTGATGGCACCGCAACATACTCGGCTGCGGTTCCCATATGGCGTTCAAATTGGGCGCGGTAAATCCAAACTCGTTGCCCGAGCCGATTTTCCGAGACGCCGCCGCCGACCGCTTCAATCACGCCGGCGCCGTCGCTATGCGGAATAATGAAACCGGCCGGGAATTCCACTGCCTGACCGCCAGAACGCTTTTTAATATCAGAAGGGTTTACCGCTGACGAATGCAAGCGCACCAAAACATCGCCATCCCCGACCACGGGCAGCTCCCGATCACCGAATTTTAATACTTGGTTGGCTGCACCCTGTCGTTCATACCATACTGCTTGCATATGCATTGCTTAATTTCCTGTTCTTGTCTCAGTGTTATGGCGGCTTCATATCCACCGCCCATTTCTACCACTCGGTGGATTTTAAGATGGTGCGGCTGATGCCGCAAGGGTTTGATTGGTCTATCGGCATCAGAGACCAGGCATGCCTGGTCTCTGATGCGCCCCTACATTGTCCGAATAACCGCAACGGCATGAGCGGTGTTGTTCTTTTCTGGTCATTCTAGTAGCTGAAATTGATTGTAGTCCGACGCGCAACAGATTTTCAAATCCCTGTTTGGTTATATATGGCGAAGATGCTGGCACTGGTTCGCGGTATCCGCCTAGGTCTAGCCATGCTGTTGCTGAAGCGCCCACATTTGAGAATACAACCGGCCACCCGCAACCAGCGACTGGTGGGTGCCGCGTTCCACGATTTCCCCTTTATCCAAAACGATTATCTCATCGGCATTGATCACCGTGGATAAGCGATGGGCGACTATCAGAGTGGTATTGTTGATGGAAACATTTTCCAATGCCTGTTGTATTGCTTTTTCTGAACGGCTGTCCAGGGAAGAAGTGGCTTCATCGAATATCAGAATTCGCGCCCCTTTGACTGCAACTCGCGCGATTGCCACCCGTTGCTTCTCGCCGCCGGATAATTTCAACCCGCGTTCACCAACCAGAATATCGTATCCCTGCGGGTGTTGGCTGATGAAGTCGTGGATTTGAGCAATCTTTGCAGCTTCGACGATTTCCGGGTCACTCACACCAGGTCGGCCATAGGCAATATTGTAGCCAACGGTCTCATTGAACAAAACAGTGTCTTGGGGAACAACCCCCATTATTTGACGAAGACTTTCAAGAGTGAGCGATTTGATATCCTGGTCGTCGATATAAATGGCGCCGGAATCCGGATCGTAAAATCGAAGCAATAACCGCGCCAGCGTTGATTTTCCCGAGCCGGATGGGCCAACCAGAGCAAGCATTCCGCCGCCGGCGACTTCAAAATTAATATTTTTAAGGATCGGGTTGTCGGCCTGATAAGCGAAATTTATATTTTCAAACCTGATTTGCCCTTTTTTAAATTTCAATACTGACGCATTATCGCGCTCAACAATTTTAGGGCGCTCATCCATCAGATCAAACATTTTTTCCATGTCCACCAGCGAGTGATTCAAGTCTCGATATACCGAGCCGAGAAAGTTCAGGGGAATATAGAGCTGGATTAAAAATGCGTTGATCATGACAAAATCACCCAGGCTTAGCGTTTTATCAACCACGCCATTGGCGGCCAGAATCATCAGCACAGCCAACCCGACGGCAATGATAAAACCCTGCCCCGCATTCAGGTAGGAAAGCGATAAATTATTCTTCAGCGATGCGCTAACCCAGCCGTTAAGGGAGTCGCCATAGCGTTCCATTTCCAGCCGCTCATTGCCGAAAACTTTGACTGTCTCGTAATTCAACAACGAGTCCAGCACCCGAGTATTCGCCGAAGAATCCGAGTCGTTCATTTGCACCCGAAATCGAGTTCGCCATCGGGTTATCATGAAAGTGAATACGCAATAAATAACAATCATCAATACCGTAATAAGCACGAAGCGGATATTCAGTTGCAGCCAAAGAATATACAACACCAGTGCAATTTCGATTGCAACAGGGATAATATTAAAGACGATAATTCTTAGAAAATTGGTGACCGCCATATTGCCGCGCTCCATGTCACGAGACAATCCGCCGGTTTTACGATCCAGATGAAAGCCTAAAGAAAGGTTGTGCAGGTGCTTGAACACGACCATGGAAATATGGTGAATAATCGCCACCCCGGCTCTGGAAAACGCCACATTACGCATCTCGTTGAACAGGATGGCGCTAAACCGCAAGACGCCGTAAGCGATCAGCAATGCCATAGGCACAATCAGAACCAAATTGCCGCCCTCTGTAAAATGATCGACAATGTTTTTGAGTACAAGGGGGACCGACACATTGGCAACTCGGGCGAGCACCAAAAACATCAGGGCGACGCCAATCCTGTACCGATACTTCCAAAGGTATGGCAACAATCGCCTGGCGACTCGCCAGTCGCCTTTTTGATCGGTTGCGATTAAGAGTCTTGGAGACATATTACCTTGGCATTTTTCCTGTGCGCGCTACTTTCTGCGGCTATGGCATGACCGGCGACGCGTTCAGGGCTTGCTGGATTTTTATCGGTTGATTATTTGTCTTTTGAACCCAGGTAATTGAGCAGATCGATATCGGTGATTATTCCGAGCAGGCTATCGCCGTCATCCGGATTGGTAATCAGCGGCACTTTTCCTTCGGTCACCAATTTGGAAACGTGGTCAATGGAATCATTTGGCGCAACGAATTCAACCGACGTATCCACCAGATTATCGATGCTGTCGTCGACGCTGGCCTGCTGGTTAAAAATCGCTTTCAAGATGGCATTTTCGCGAATGATTCCTTTAATCCATCCATTTTCATCAAGCACCGGCATTTGACTTACCCCGGCTTCACTCAGCCTGGCGATGACCGCAGATATCTTGTCAGCTTGGTGGGCCATGATAATAGCCTGCCCGATAGCAGCCTGTCGCGTGCCCAATTGTTCCATCATATCGGCAACAATGCCCATTTTAGATTCCAGAAAACCAACCTCGCGCATCCAGTCGTCGTCGTACACCTTGGACATATACCGATTTCCGCTATCCGGGAAAATGATTAATACATTTTTACCGGCCAAGCGATCGCCTTGCCCATTATTTTGTTGGGCATTTTGCCCGCCATTTTGTTGGGCGATCCATTTTTTAGCGCCGACCAGGGCGCAACCTGAAGACACGCCGGCGTAAATGCCTTCGCTTCTTAACAACGCCCTGGTCATTAAGAACGACTCTTTGTCCTCAACCTGAATCATGTCATCAATTTGGTCAAAATCGTAGTTGCCTGGGATGAAATCCTCACCGATGCCCTCGATTAAATAACCCTCCGCCAAGGTTTTTGGCGCGCCAAATTTAAACGTATCGTAAACAATCGACCCGATTGGATCGACCGCAACAATTTCCACGGCTGGTTTGTTTTCCTTAAGGAATTTTCCAATCCCGGTAACCGTCCCCCCAGTGCCAATCCCGCATATAAACACATCAATATCCGGCATCTGCCTGAGTATTTCCGGCCCGGTATTTAAATAGTGGTATTCGCGGTTGGAAAGGTTATTGTATTGATCGATATACAACGAGTTCGGTATTTCCTGTGCCATTCGGCGTGACACCGAGTAATAACTTCGCGGATCATCGGGTTCAACGGCAGTCGGCGTAACGATGACTCTGGCGCCAAAGGCTCGAAGATTCTTGATTTTTTCATCAGACATCTTGTCCGGCAAGATAAACACGCATTTGTAACCCTTGATTGCCGCAGCAATTGCCAGCCCTACGCCAGTGTTGCCACTGGTGCCTTCAATAATGGTTCCGCCTGGTCTTAAGGCGCCGCGCTTCTCTGCGTCTTCAATCATCCACCAACCGATGCGGTCCTTTATAGAGCCACCTGGATTGGTAAACTCTAACTTGGCGAATAAATTTGCATTAACGCCCTCGGCGATTTTATTGAGACGTACTATTGGCGTGTTGCCAATCGCTTCAATGACGGAATCAAAAACCATAGTAGCCATGCCAGAATTATTTGCCAAAATGTATGAGCGCCCCGGTTTTGCGGTCGGTGATTGATAATAACAATTTTCCCACCTCGGTAGATAGATTATTTTGGTTCGGGCGCAAGTGCCTCGATTGATAGATTTTTTCTGCTGTGTCGCTACTGTATCCGAAAACCTTCTCATCTTGTAAAATGCACCCATGAAAATTATTACCTGGAATGTGAATGGCATTCGTGCCGTAGAGCGAAAAGGCGAGATTCAAAATTTGGTGGCCGAGCAAAAACCTGAGGTCCTGATGATGCAGGAAATCAAGGGATGCGCTGATCAGTTCAGCGCGTTTTTAACTGAAAATGATGATTACCGGCAACACTACAGCAGCGCCGAGAAAAAGGGTTATGCGGGCAGCGCGCTTTGGGTCAAGGAGTCGGTATTTAAAAAACTCGATAACGCCAAGTTCAAGACCCGAATTCCGAATGCGCCCAATGCGGATGAAGGCCGGCTTTCTCACTTGAGTTTTACGCTTGAACAACAAAAGGGAGAGCGGCAGCAATGGGAGCTGTTATCCATTTACTTCCCCAATGGCGGCAAAAGCGAACAGGCCTGGGCCGAAAAGCTCGAATTTTATGATCGGGTTCACGACTATATGAACGTATTGCGCGCGCAAGGTAGCATCGTGCTGGTTGGCGGCGATATGAATGTGGCGCACACCGAAATTGATATTGCGCGCCCCAAACAGAACGATGGAAAAATTGGATTCCATCCCAAGGAAAGAGCCTGGATGGATAGGTTGGTTGCGGACCGTTGGGTTGATGTATGGCGGGAGCGCAACCCCGGCGTCACCGACGTTTATTCGTGGTGGCATATGATCAGCAAGGGCCGGGAACGCAATGTCGGCTGGCGCATCGATTATTTTCTGATGGACAAAGCGCATTTGCAGCGCATAAAAAAGGTCGAATACTTGCATGAGCAAATGGGTTCCGATCATTGCCCTTTATCGTTGTCTGTTGACTAATAATGTTACTAAAATTGTAAACCAAGTCTCCCATATTTATCGCTTGCTTCAAGCAAAGGAATTTTCGTTTAAGTGTCAGTCATTTGAAGAAACGATTACCAGTGGAAATCCAGGGGATATTATTTACTGTGACCCTCCTTATATTGATAGACATGTAGATTATTACAATGGCTGGGATAGTGAGCATGAAAAAACGCTATATCGGGTTCTGTCAAATAGTCCAAGCAAATTTATTCTGTCTACTTGGCATCATAATGACTATAGGAAAAATGAGTATATTGATTCCTTGTGGGAAGAATTTGATATCTTAACGCGAGAGCACTTTTATCACGTTGGCGGTAGCGAGAAAAATCGTAATCCTATGGTAGAAGCTATTATAACTAATTACGATATACCAATTGATGAATACAAACAACCCAAAAAACCAGAGCAGTTAATGTTGCTGGAGGCTCAAACAACATATGCGTAACAATCACATGCACTCGGGCGGCAAAAAGCGCCGCTCGTTTCTCGCTATGCTTTTTGCCGCCGATGATGCAAGGCATTATCAATCAATATGAATGCAAACTGGCACTATCCTACCGCTATGCGTGTCGGCGTTGGCCGTATCGCGGAAATCGCCGAGGTCTGTGCGTTACACAAAATAACCGCGCCGCTATTGGTGACTGATCCGGGAGTAGCGGCGTTGCCAATGGTGCGGAATGTGGTTGATATTTGTACAGCAGCTGGATTGGGTATTCAGGTGTTTAGTGATATCAAGCCCAATCCAACCGGAGCAAATGTGGAGCGTGGCATTGCGGTTTATAAAAAAGGGAAACACGACGGTGTTATCGCCTTCGGCGGCGGCAGTGGCATTGATGCGGGCAAGGCAATCGCCGTTGCCGCAGAGCAGCAATGCTCGATGTGGGATTTAGAGGATATCGGCGATAACTGGCTGCGTGCCGAGGCCAGTAAAATCCCGCCTATCATTGCCGTCCCCACCACTGCGGGCACCGGCTCTGAGGTGGGCCGTGCCGCTGTTATTGTCAATCAACAGCAACATCGGAAAGTCATCATTTTTCATCCGCGCATGTCCCCGGACTGCGTTATCCTTGATCCCGAACTCACCATTGGGCTGCCCGCGCAACTCACTGCGGCAACCGGAATGGATGCGTTATCCCACAGCCTGGAAGCGTTTTGCTCGCCGCTTTTTCACCCCATGGCAGAAGGCATTGCCATCGAAGGCATCCGACTGGTAAAGGAATACTTGCCCATCGCAGTTGCAAACGGCAGCAATATCGCCGCGCGAACTCAAATGCTGGCGGCCTCTTCCATGGGCGCCACCGCGTTCCAGAAAGGGCTGGGTGCGATGCACGCTCTGGCCCATCCGCTCGGCGCGCGCTATGATGCTCATCATGGAACCTTGAATGCGGTGTTAATGCCATATGTGTTGATCGCAAACCGGGATGTCATCAAGCAGCCGATCACCCGGCTTGGTCGTTACCTCGACATTGGATCTGGTTTTGAGCCTTTTCTTGATTGGGTGCTTGAGTTACGGGAAAGCATCAACATCCCGAATACACTACAGGATATCGGTATCGATGACAACCGACTCGATGAGATCGGGGAAATGGCTGTGGCAGATCCCTCGGCGGCCACCAATCCGATTGACCACAATGCCGACACTTACGCCAAAATTGCCGCTAACGCAGTACACGGCAGATTATAAACCCGCTTATAGGATGGCGCTGTTTCAGGTATTGGCGCGCCGCCGGCCATACAGAAAATAGGTCAGTGTAAATACGGCAGCCACCCAGTAAATCGGCGTAAGCAACTTTTCACTTCCCTGCGATTGATAGGTGGCAAAACCAAATACGCCGAAGACCAGCGCGATGCTGATTTGAGAATAATAGCTTTTCAAAACCAGATAATCGTGGGATAGAGTGAGCTTGGCCAAGTCATAAAATCGTTTATTCATGGCCAGCCGAAAAAATGAAGTGCAAAAGGTAATCAACACCAAAAACAGATATAAAAGCTCCAGCGAAAGCTGGTCGTGGGCGACTGCGCGCAGCACCCAGGACAACACATACAATCCGACCGCTAACGTATATACCCGCTTGCGCCCTAATCGGTCTATGACATTTTTTAGCAAGTAGAACAAAACGCCAAATATTACCGCCAGGGACAACACCATTACTCCCAGTTCGCTAAAACTTTCATGGGCCAAAAGAAACAGGGTAATCAACCAAAAGAAACTTTCCGCGAACAAAAAGAAACCGTCCACAACAAAAATCAGCTTTGAGTTTTCTTGATCCTTAAAATTAAAGACCTCTTGCAGTTTCAGGCTTTTGTGCAGAGAAAGTGTTTTTGGATAGCGCGGCTTGGTGCGGGTAACGACAAAAAAACCAATCAGCGCGATAACCGCCGATACCCATAACAGGTAAATAAAGTTTGTTTTCTCCAGCAGAAATCCACCTACTAATATCCCCGCTTGCAACGACACGCCGACGAATATCTGAAAATTTCCGTACTTTTTCCCGGATGATTCAAGGTCTATCAAATCAAAGAACAAAGCGCGTTGAGTGGTCCAGAAGAAACTATTATAAACGCCATATGTTATCCCTAAAGTCAACAAAACGGGTCGGTCCATTTCCAGAATATGGACATTGAACAAAAGCAAAATTTCCAGTATCAAGGATATTCCGATCAGCCCCGACAGGTTGATTTGCAGCCGCAACCGGTCCCAGATCCAAAGGCCAAAACAAAACCCCAACCCGGCCAGGGAAATAAACAACGATACATCGCCGACGCGAAACCCTTGGTTCCACAGATAGACTGGAATATAGAAAGGAAATATGCCTATTAGCAGCGCGTGAAGGCCTAAATACTGATAGAAGGTTCTACTATGGGTCACCCTTTTCATTTCATTTTTTTGGACATGCCCAAACCATAAGGGCATAAAGGGCGCAAGCATACAGTTCGTTCAAGTTTAGTGATAAATTCATGCTCCGGTTCCTTAAAAATATCAGGGGTGCGATAATGAAAAATATACCTGAGCGAGGCGCTGCATTCAAAAAATATCTTGGTCAGCAATGTCTAATTCGTCCAGTTCCGCCAAAGATGCGCTAAAATCTTCGACTTCTCCATATCTCGGATAATAATGCATTTTCATATAAGGTCTTGAATTTACCTCGATAAAAATACATTTTTGTTGTTTATGGCTGG
Organism: Candidatus Spongiihabitans sp.; assembly: GCF_965237845.1. Taxonomy (GTDB): domain Bacteria; phylum Pseudomonadota; class Gammaproteobacteria; order Arenicellales; family Poriferihabitantaceae; genus Spongiihabitans. Next base: position 459,237 of record NZ_OZ250154.1, read on the forward strand.
TTTCAATTCCTTGCTCGAAAATAACATCAATCCCCAGCACGTTCGCGCCAAACATTTTTACCACCTCCATAAACAACGTTCTATTGTCTTCAGCAATAGTGTTTTGATCGATGGTTTCAATTACTCCGCCAGGCGCCAGAGCGACGCGATGGAACAGCTCAACATCTTTTCCCTGCACTGGAACAGAATCCAAAGTCAGCTGTTGTTTTTTGAGATGCTTAATAACCTGATCGCTTTTTGCAATGGGAAAAATGGTCGGGTGCAGTTTCATTTTTGCCCGGATATTATTTTCATTATCAATAAGCGTTGCGATTGAATCCTTGCCATTGCCTGTGACAAAGGGCGGATAACGACGGATAACCGATACCAATCCATGATCGGCGGCCAACACCCGGTAATTTGCGCCTTTTACATATTGTTCAATAACCGTAACAGGCCACCATGCCTTGGCACAAAAAATCGCTTTGTACAATTCGCCATAGCGGTTGATCGGAAAATAACTGCCTCGGGAATAGCCGCTGACATTGGGTTTGACCACCAATGGAAAACCGTGTTGTTTGGCAAATTTATGCGCCTGCCAGGGCCAGAAAAAAATCAGTCCATGAGCATGCGGAACACCGTTTTTGGCGAATATCGCTCTGCTCTGCGATTTCGAGCGGCAGCCCTTTCTGATCTGCAAAGAATTATAGTTGCTGCAGCCATGCATATAACGCTCGCTAATCCAGGCGTAGATTAACGCCTTTAATCTTCTCATAGTCTTTCTCGTATAAAATTTAGGAGCGGGTTTTGTCGGTTGTATAACATAATTTTTGTAAATACCGGTTTTTCTGTCAGGCTCTGGTCTCGATATTTAGTGATTCTCGCCAGGGCTAACATGTAACGCCGAATCATTTGCCATAGTTCGCTATTGCTGTATTTTGGGTCAAGCAGGTTAATCGACATCGGTGCAAATAAATTCACTTCAATAACATGAAATTTTCCAGCCAGCATTTGCGCAATGGAATCAGCCCGTAAACTTGCCCTGGAAATGCCAAATCGCCCAATTTGACCGAGCAGTTCCCATAGCGCTTGCTTCTGCGGTTCTGAAAATTTATCGGTAATTTCACGATAGGCGGTGGCTGGATTATATATGCTGTTAACCGGATTGATTTCGCTGGAATTTGTGGTTTCGGTTATGGTCAATTCGGCGTAACGATTTTTGTCTGCATGGTGCAAGATGGAAAATATTTCAAACTCGCGTTTTTCTGATGCCCCTTGTTGGATTAAGTATCTGGTTCGGGCCTGGCGGGTAATTTTTCTGATCTTTGCCAGTGACGCGGCGTCATCTGCCCTGAATACGCCGCTGGCATTTTGCCCCCACTCCGGTTTTACAAATATAGGATAGTTTTCTGGTTTGTAGGCGCTATCGTCATCTTCCTCATCATCATATACATGTTGCAATCGCCATTTTTCCGGAATCAGCCGATCCATTTCTTTTTTGGAAAAAATACCTTCTTTCGCATTAAAGCAGGGCGAATTTAACTGGAAGTATTTACAAGGCTTGGTGCGAATTCTGATGCAATTTAGAATATAAGTGATCACCTGAAGTTCGGTGATTTTCATAGGCTGCCAAGCCCTCCTTCCTGATGATGTTTACGCAAGAAAATACAGTTTTAATCTGGTTGGGTGCGGCTCATGTAATCTTGCTTTGAGTCAATCTTACTTTGGTTTTATCTCAAAGACGGTAATTTCATTTAACGATCCTAGCCGCATACATGGCCCCCAGGTTCCGGTGCCGGAAGAAACATATAAATGAGAATTTCCTTGCCGGTACATTCCTGATATCCGATTGTACTGTTGTTTAACAATAAAATTAAACGGAAATATCTGGCCATTGTGGGTATGTCCCGATAACATTAAATCAATGCCGTGTTCAATCGCCGACTCCCATCCGACCGGGCGATGGTACAAAAGGATATTAAATTTATCCGGGTCTTTATTGATGCTCGGCAGGTGCTTCGCAACCTGGGCTTTATGGTCGGCGTCATCGATGCCAAAAAACACCAACTCTTCGCGGATGGCCGATTCCTGTCTGAGTGTCTTCATCCCGAGTCTGTCGGCCAGGTCGATGATTTTCGGCAGATCGGCATAACGCTCGTGATTACCGATGACAAAAAATATCGGCGCATTAACTTGCTTTATGGATTCAAGAGCCTGATAGTCCACGGTGCTGCTGTCTATCAGGTCTCCGGTTACTACAACATAATCCGCATCCAGGGCGTTTAACCGGACCACAATTCTTCGCATGAAACCACCCTGACGAGAACCGATGTGCACGTCGCTGATTTGTGCGATGCGGTAACTGCGGCTGACCTTGCGGCTGAATATTTCCAGTCGCTTTACCGACAGATGATGCGAAAGCAATATGGAAAATAAAACACCAAGCACGCCAGCTACGAGCACGCCCTGTACAATCAGCACATCCTGTATCGGGAGAGCCAGTCTTAACCCTTCGGCGAACAACGTTAGCACGGCAAACACAAAGCTGATCCCCATCCAGTGCACTGCCAGATATCGAATTTTCATTTTTGGGGCGCTAAACGAATACCACATAGCAACCACGCTCACCGCCCAAATTAAGAGGGAATGATAAACGCTGAGTCCATCCCCGGCGCTATACCAATTGCTGAGCCGAATGACGGGATAGGCAAATACGAAAAAGCACGCCAGCGGCAATAAGCTATAAAACCACAGCCAGGTTTTCGAGATCTGAGCAGTCAATTGCTGTGTTTGGCTCGATAAAACAATTCGGATATTTTAGGTTGTAGAAACCACACGCCAAAAAATCCGAACCAGAATCCGATGAACGCCAGATAGTAATCACTAAAACTGGATTGTTCGTTGTTTTGCAGTGTGGTAAATTGCTTGGCGGTATACCAAACACAATAACCGACAGCGAATAGCGTGGCAAAATGAATAAAGATCAACCCTTGGGGCGGGTGCTGTATTTCCCCGCGAGACATCGGCGCTAAAACCCAAAATACAACGATCGGCAAATAGATAAATGGAACGATGGCTGCCAACTGAAAATACAGCAATGGAATTTTAAACTGTGGATCGAGTTTATCGTTGGCAGCGCTGCCGACGCTGTATAACCAGCCCAGCATTACCAGCATGAAGTACAGCAATAAAAATCCCCAGTCTATCGGGTTATGGCCAAACCCGGTTAGTTTATACACCGCATAGGGCGTGACCATTAACAAACACAATTGCCAATGCTTGGCTTGTAAAAAATACGTTTTAATCATGATATTTATTTTTGATGCTTGTGCTAATGTAGACCAAGCGCAGCCATAAAACCAGACCAAAATCAGTGATTAGGCCAGTGATTAGGCCAGTGATTAGGCCAGTGATTAGGGCAGTGATTAGGGCTATAATCGCGCGCTTGTGATAATGCGGGAGAAAGCAAACTGAAGACAATGCCGAAATTGCGGAAAACCAAGGTCATCGCCACTATCGGCCCAGCCTGCGATAACGTCGATACCCTCAAGGCAATGATTGGAGCAGGCATGAATGTTGCTCGATTAAATATGTCTCATGGCGATGTCAAAGCGCACACCGAAACCCTGCAACGGGTGCGTCAGGCGACGCATGAAATGGACCGCACCATCGCCATAATGGTTGACACCCGCGGCCGGGAAATCCGCACCGGCACATTGAAATCCGCCTTAAAATCGGACGGCGTGCTGCTGGAACGCAATCAGAAATTTTCGATTTACGGGGATGGTCGAAAAGGGGATGAACAGGGCGTTTCGGTTTCATATGCAAACTTATATCGTCATACCAAGCCGGATGATCGAATTCTGGTGAACGATGGTCAAATCGAGCTCATCGTAACCAAAGTGGTGGACTCGATCATTGAGTGTCGGGTTGAATGTGGCGGCGTTTTGCGAAATACCAAAGGCGTTAATCTGCCCGACAATAAAACCGCGTTCGACGATATCCCTTCTAATGACGCCCGGGAAATTGACTTTGCGGTGTCCAACGAGGCGCAATATATCGCCGCCTCTTTTATTCGCAATGCCAACGAAGTGATGGCATTGCGTGACCAACTTAAAAGTCGCGGCGCAGAAATTCCAATCATTGCGAAAATTGAAAACCGCGAGGGCGTGGAAAATTTAACCAGCATTATCACCGCAGCAAACGGCATCATGGTAGCGCGCGGAGACCTCGGTGTGGAACTGGAACTGGGACAAGGTCCCACCATTCAAAAGCAAATCATCAGAGCCACGGTCTCCCAAGGCAAGCCGGTCATTACCGCCACGCAAATGCTGGACTCCATGGAGCGCAATCCCAGACCGACTCGAGCCGAAGTCAGCGATGTCGCCAATGCGATTTTTGACGGCACTTCCGCGGTCATGCTGTCGGGAGAAACCGCGGTCGGTCGAAGACCGGTGGAAGCGGTGCAAACCATGGTGCATCTGGCCATGGAAGCCGAAACCGGGTTGCGTCAGTACGGCTATCTGCAACAAATCGAGCCGAACCCGTCCCATGAAGTCACCGAGGCGGTGGCACAGGCGTCGATAACCATGGCCAATCATTTGAACGCGGCGGCGATCATCGCCTTGACAGAAACCGGATTTACTTCGCGGCTTATTTCCAAATATCGCCCATACTGTCCGATCTTCGCGATTACCACTTCCAAGCAAGTGGTTGCCCAACTGTCGATGAACTGGGGGGTATTGGCGATGCACTATGACCGCGATGGCTCGGATGAAAAAAAGATCGCCTTCGCGATATCCAAAGCCAAGGCGCTCGGCTATGTCAAGAATAATGATGTGCTAATCCTGACCGCCGGCAGCTCGCGCCAGGCCGGCAGCACGGACTTGATCAGGGTACTGTCGGTGAAATGACTCGCCGGGTCGCGCGGCGAAGCAGGACATTATTCGACACTTTATAACTACTCCAGAAGAGACACAAAATGGATAATCAAACAGATTTAGAAAAGCAGTTTCACGAACGCATGATGCGGGTTTATGAACGAGCGCAAAGCGAATGCAACTACAACGCCACAGATTTTCTTGGTATGCTAAATCGGCAGGGTGGTCTTGCGACAGCAAAACAACTACTGAATACCAATGATCTTTCATACGGTCTGACCCGGCTTTGGGAAGAGATGCGACTTGATCTGTCGATGGAGGCTGCGGTATTGGAGGATGCTTGGCGATCACTGTTTACGGCTGATGAACTAGCAAAAGCGAAAAAAACTTTGAAAGAACTTGGTTATAAATTCCCGGATGAATGAATAGAATTCTAATCATTCGTAGGACGCTTAACGCCGGCGTAGCGCGTTTGTTATTTCAGCTATTTTTGCTGAGCAATGTCGCCTTGCAGGTGGACCGTGGTGGTTGGAAACGCGCACTCGGCGTTATTGTCCTCGATGATTTTGAGAATATGCAACAGGATTTCTTGTTTTATTCGGTAAAATTCCACTCCTGTTTGGGTTTTGGTGAAGCAATACACGAAGAAGTCCAATGACGACGGCGCGAAAGTGGTGAAATTCACCATAATTGTCCGCTCCTGGTCGATCTCGGCATGATCTTTCAAATACGCGGTGACCCGCTCGACGATATTTTCCATAGCGCCAACATCTTCATAGCGGATGCCGATGGTTTCATAGATTCGGCGATTGGACATCCGCGATGGGTTTTCAATGGCAATGGTGGCGAACACCGAGTTGGGGACATACAGCGGGCGGCTATCGAATTTTCTGATGCGGGTCACACGCCAGCCAATCTGCTCCACGCTGCCCTCTATATCCCGGTCCGGGGAACTAATCCAATCTCCTTCCGAGAACGGTCTATCCAGATAAATAATAAACCCGCCAAAAAAATTTGAGAGCATGTCTTTTGCGGCAAAGCCAATGGCAATACCCCCGACGCCGCCGAATGTGAGTACGCCGGCGATACTGAAACCCAGCGTTTGCATGGCCACCAAAAATGCGGCTATGAATACAATTAATCGTGAAACCTTTCCGATAATATCCACCGCCGCTTTGTCGAGGCGCTTCCCGGTTTCCGCTTTGTTTGCAATAACATTGCTTTGCGCGCGCTTGATGAAGCGAATCAGAAACCAGGCAAGCGCGACAATGACACCCAGATCCCGAGCCGGGCTTATTATTTTAGCCAAGGTTGCATCCGCATTAACCTGCACCAGGTCGGCGGCAATACTCAGCCCAACCACCCACAGCAAAAACCGTAGCGGCGGGCCCAGCGACTGTGCGAAGGCATCGCCCCACAGGGTCGCCGAATGACGGGAATACTGCGTCAACCTCGAAACCACAACCCTGCTCAACAAACTGACTACAAAGGTGGCGAGTAATACGAGAATGGCATGTACCTGGCCGATGTTGCCGCCAAAGGATGAAATAAATGGATCGAGTAGATTCATTACGGTCTGTCAATTAATGACTTTGCGGGTTCAATACATATGGTTTGGTATTATTAAGCAAGAAAAATCTGCCTGTTCACAGTTGCCCTCTAAGTTTTAAGGCAGCCTGAATTAATCAGAGGTTTGGCAAATAACCCGGTAAATAACTTGGGCAATAATCTCGAAATGCGATAATTACCGTTTGGAGTATTGCGGTCGTTTTCTGGCTTTATGCAAACCAAATTTTTTCCGTTCCACTTCCCTGGCATCGCGGGTTACAAATCCTGCTTGTCGCAGGGAAACGCGCAGTTCTTCATCGTAATTCAATAGCGCGCGGGTGATACCGTGTCTAATTGCGCCAGCCTGACCGCTGTTTCCACCGCCATTTACGGTTACCCTGATATCTACTTTGTCTAACATTTCCACGAGTTCCAGTGGTTGGCGCACAATCATACGCGCGGTTTCACGGCCGAAATATTCTTCAATAGATTTTTTGTTAATCAGGATGCTTCCTTTGCCACGTTGCAGGTAAACCCTTGCGGTGGATGACTTGCGACGCCCTGTGCCTTGGTAAGTTTCTTGTTTTTGTGCCATGTTCAATAAATTGTATTGGGCTTAAATTAAATTAGAGGTCCAGCGCTTTTGGTTGCTGGGCCTGGTGATCATGTTGCTCACCGACGTAAACCTTTAACTTGGAAAACATCGCTCTACCCAACTTATTGCGCGGCAACATGCCTTTAACCGCAGTTTCAATCACCCGGGCGGGATGTTTTTCGATCATCTCCTTGAAAGAGGTTTCTTTGATACCGCCGGGATAGCCGGTGTGGCGATAATATTTTTTATGGTTAGCCTTATTGCCGGTCAGCGCAATTTTCTCGGCATTGACGACCACGATATAATCGCCGGTATCCACATGCGGCGTGAATTCTGGTTTGTGTTTTCCTCTAAGCCGATGGGCGATATCAGCCGCCAATCTGCCCAGAACCTTGTTATTGGCATCGACTACGAACCAATCACGTTTGACTTTATCGGGATTGGCGGAAAATGTTTTCATCTGCTAACGAAATAAGGGTAAAAAACGGAGCGCGGATGATACTGGAGACACGGGTTTGATACAAGTATTCCGGGTTATTTTGGGCATTTTTACCCAAATTGATGATTTTTTAAGGTTATTTGATAGCAATGGGTATCCATGAGAATCAAAACCTGGGAAGTTTTATCACTGGAATATCCGCTACGTAGCCGTGAGCGAGCGGAATGATGCAATCAAACAGATGTCGCTAGCAGTGTAGGTCATTGCCGATGTTCAGAAGTTAAAATTTGCAGCCGAATTCGCAAGCGGGAGAGCATACAAACTATAACAGCAGCTCCACCCAATGCTTGACCTTGGCGTGGCCATTCATATTCAGGTGGGCCTGGCAACCGACATTGGCGGTACACACGATGTTCGGGTTATCGTTATACAATGAGCGGAGCTTGGCTTGGCGTAATTGGCTGGAAATTCCTGGCTGAAAAATTGAATAGGTCCCGGCGGAACCACAACATAAATGCGGGTCTTCAACTTTACACAATTGGTAACCCACCCGCTGTAAAATTTTTTCCACAGTGCCGGTAATTTTTTGGCCGTGCTGTAATGTGCAGGGAGAATGGAACGCCACTTTCTGCGAAGTGTCTTGTACTCGAAAAACCGGGTCAATTTCTTTATCCATCCCTTTGCACATCTCTTTGTCGATGACCTCACAAAGGTCAACCGTTTTCCCGGAAACAGCCTTCGCCTTTTCCAGGTAATCCGGTTCGTCCTGGAACAGGTGCGGGTATTCCATGATGGTCACTCCGCAGCCGCTGGCGGTCATGACAAACCCTTCGATCCCTTGCGCCAGGTAAGGCCACCATTCATCGATTAGCGCTTTGGCTAACTTTTTGGCTCGGCTTTCACTGGTGGTGTGCAAATCCACAGCACCACAACATCCGGCCCCGGCTGCCTCAATAAGAGTAATCCCAAGTTTGTCCAACACCACCGCTGCGGCCAAATTTGTCATTGGCGATAATGCCCCCTGGACGCAACCCGCTAACGCAACCATTGTGCGTTTATGAGATCGCTTGGGCCACTCAGGCCATTCAGGGATGGGCATGCTTCCCGCATTGGCTGGCGTAACCGATGCGGGAACCCTGGATTTTAGCGATGCGGGCAAAATCGGCCTCACCGCCCTGCCAAAATTCAGCAACAGATCGAAAATCCTGGCGTTTCCAACCACTTTCGCAACAACAATTCTGCTGAGTTGATCGACTAAACTCCGATGATTGGCCATGTGCAAGGCAGAATGCCCAATTGCCAGCAACTTTCCGTACTCCACGCCCGACGGGCAGGTTGTCTCGCAGGCGCGGCAGGTCAGGCAACGGTCGAGGTGCAAGGTTATATGATCATTGGCTTGCTCGCCTTCAAGCAATTGCTTCATTAGATAGATTCGCCCGCGCGGGCCATCGAGTTCGTCTCCCAGCAACTGATACGTTGGACAGGTCGCATTACAAAAACCACAATGCACGCATTTGCGAATAATCGCCTCGGCTTCCTTGCCTTTAGCGGTATCAGCAAATTCAGGCGTCAAGGAAGTCTGCATGATGCACGCTAAATTAAAGGGCGCGATACATTCGGCCGGGATTCAAAATTCCATCCGGGTCGAACTGGTTTTTTAATCGGTGATGAAATTTCAAAATCATGTCGGGCAGCGGTGCAAAAACCTCGCTTTTTCGATCTCCGTTACGAAAGCGGGTAACATGACCTTGTGCGGATTTCACCGCATCCTCAAACTCCTGCACATTATTGCCATGGACGGCATGTAGGTCGCGGGCGCAGGATGCGCGGGAGCGACCATCGTTATCGTCACGCTCAGCGCATGAATACCAGCGCAATCCTCCCCCCCAATCGATGAGTTGGTGTTTATTTTGGCAAAACATTTTTGTAGCCGGGGCAACCGAACTTCTGAGCAACAACGGCCGGTCTAACTGCCTGCCTGACCGATTGCCTGGCCGATTGCCTGGCCGATCGACTCTAAAAAACCCATGAGTTTGTTCTCGAATCCCGGTCCAGAACGCCGCACCTTCGGCATCCACTTTCCCGCCAATGGCTTGCCTGGCTGCCGTCACCCCTGCTTTGCTGCCGGAAAGACGGATTCGAGTTTTGCCGGCGACCCAGGCTGCGGCAGAAATTGGCAATGGCTTTCCAGCCAGGGTATTCATTAAGACGATCGCCGCATCAGCATCGGCATGGTGCAGCACTATGGTTAATTCTGTTGCAGGTTTTGGCACCACTTTCAACGAAATTTCCAGCAAAATGCCTAAACAGCCCAGGCAACCGACCAGTAAGCGCGAGACATCAAACCCGGCAACATTTTTGATTACCTGGCCGCCGAATCGCAGCACTTCTCCTCGACCACTCAGTACCTTAACGCCAAGCACGAAATGATTCACCGGACCGGAAAAAGGACGGCTTGGCCCGGATAAGCCACTGGCAATTGCGCCGCCCAAGGTTGCGGAATCTGAAAACAGCGGGGGTTCAAAGCCCAGCATTTGATTGTTTTTTTCAAGCAATTCCATAATTTCCCGCAGCGTCGTTCCAGCGCGGGCCGTGATTACCAGCTCAGTCGGGTGATACTCGATAACGCCCGAATGTTGTGCCACGCTAATCGGTTGGCCGACGATTTCACGCCCGTAGAATGTTTTGCTGTTTCCGCCACAGATAGCCAATGGCGTTGATGACTGCCTTGCGGCCAGCACTTGTTGCTGTAATTGACCCTCAATATTCCCTGCAACACTCTTGGGCATTAGAAACGCTCTAATTGCGGGAACGGCAGTTGGCCGTGGTGGACGTGCATGGCATTGTGTTCGGCGCATCGAGCCAGGCTGGGAATCGCTTTGCCAGGATTGAGCAGGGATTTGGGATCGAAACATTGACGAATTCGATGAAACTGTTCCCGCTCATGGTCGGAAAACTGAATGCACATCTCACCGATTTTCTCCACCCCAACCCCGTGTTCCCCGGTAATGGTGCCACCCACATCAATGCAAAGTTGTAATATCTTGCTGCCCAATTCCTCAGTCTTGTTAAGCTCCCCCGGAATATTGCCATCATACAAAATTAACGGATGCAGATTGCCGTCGCCGGCGTGAAACACATTGGCGACGCGCAACTGATATTTTTCAGAAAGGTTGTTTATTTCGGTTAATACATGGCCCAATGATCGTCGTGGAATGGTGCCGTCTATGCAGTAGTAGTCTGGAGATATTCTGCCCATCGCCGGGAAAGCGGCTTTTCGACCCGACCAAAACAGCGCTCTTTCCTGCTCATCTTTGGCCACTCGAGTATTGATTGCGCCATTATCCCGAAACAGCGTTTCAACCTGTCGAATTTGATCGTCCGCTTCTGGCTCAGTCCCATCCAGCTCGCATAACAACATGGCCTTCGCCGCCACTGGATATCCCGCGCCAACAAAATCCTCGGCCGCGCGGATCGCCAGGTTATCCATCATTTCAATGCCTGCGGGAATAATTCCGCTGCCGATAATTCCAGCCACGCTATCGCCTGCATTTTTTACCGAATCGAAAATGCCCATGATTACTTTCGCGCATTCAGGAATAGGCAATAGCTTGACCGTGACCTCGACCACGATTCCAAGCATCCCTTCGGAGCCAATCATCAGTGACAGCAAATCAAATCCGGGCCAGTCCAAGCAATTGGCAAAACGATTGGCGCCAATGTCGATCAATTCTCCCTCCATGGTGGCCACCTTCAAACTCACAATATTATGCAAGGTCAGACCATATTTCAGGCAATGCACCCCGCCGGCATTCTCTGCCACATTGCCGCCAATTGTGCAGGCAATCTGCGACGACGGGTCTGGCGCATAATACAAGCCCAGACTCTCGACCGCTTCAGAAATTGCCAGGTTGCGCATACCCGATTGCACTCTGGCTATGCGATTTAGCGGATCGATAGCCAACATTTGATTCATCTTGGCCAGGCTAACAACAATGCCATCCTTATGCGGCAATGCGCCGCCGGACAAACCGGTGCCGGCGCCACGGCTAACAACAGGAATGGCATGCTTTTGGCAAATTGCCATCACCCCTTGAACCTCGGCAATGGATTCCGGCAACACCACCAGCCGAGGCGGTTGGCGATAAGCGCTCAATCCATCGCTTTCATACACTCGAAGCGAGGTTTTTTCGGAAATAATCGATTGGGCGGCAACGGCTTGTCGAAATAACTGTACTAGCTGGCCAGTATTCATCATCTGCATTATCCTTGATCTTATCCGTGATTTGGCAAGTTCTGTAACATATTCTTTCGCTTCAAACCTTTCATGGAGTAAAATTATGGATCGCGGATTCAATTTTGCACACTCATTATAAGCGCAACTTTAGGTCAACCCATGACTAATCAACGCCGATACACGCAGATCGATGAACACATCATCGGGCTGTCCAAAATATTGAACACCCTGTTCGTCAAACCCGCGCCGAATCGAAACTACCCGGCAAAAAGCGCGGAGTCCGGTGCCAATACCGATGATCTCAGCGAACAAGATCGGCGGCACTCGAGTCGCTATATGCGCGTCAATCATGTGGGTGAAATATGCGCCCAGGCACTTTATCAAAGCCAGGCGCTGACCGCGAAGGAGCCGACCACAAGAGCGCAAATGCAATCCGCCGCGGATGAAGAAATCGACCACTTGGCATGGTGCGAGCAGCGCATAGAGGAGTTGGGTGGCCGAAAAAGCCTGCTCAACCCGTTCTGGTATGCGGGTGCATTTGTTATCGGCGCCGTTGCCGGTATTGCCGGCGACAAGTGGAACCTGGGATTGGTTGCCGAAACCGAGCGCCAAGTGGTCAAGCACCTTGAACATCATTTGGGCAAACTGCCGGAAAACGATTTACGCAGCAAGGAGGTCGTGGCGCAGATGAAACAGGACGAAAGCCAACACGCCGAACAGGCGATGGCCGCCGGCGCCGCTGAACTGCCGCCAGCGGCGAAACGGTTAATGAAATGCGCCTCGAAAGTGATGACCAAAACGGCGTATTGGGTTTAAGTGCAAAGCTCTGGAGCATCGCCGGAGATATAGCCATAGACATAACCTGATACATAACCCGATATGCTAGGCATCCCGACCAAAGGGAGAGACCTGACGCGGGATTTGTAGATGTTCACTAATTCGATGCCCCGCGTGGAATTCCTGAAAGTCTATTACTTGCAATAGGGGTTCAGATGGCTTATACATAATACTTTACAAGCAAACTTTTTGGGGTAGACTAATGGTATCCAGCTCATTCAATCGGAATCGGCTAACGTAATGATTACCAATTTGCTGTTCTGTCGGTTGTGGTTTAAATTATATGGAGTGGAGGTAATATTTGTTGGGGATGCGCAACTAGATTCAAGCATGCAGATAGATTCAAGCATGTAGAATTGTATATATAGAATTGCAACCAATGTGTATCCGCATAATTAACATAACAAAGCCAATTATTATTTGCTAATACTATTTTTTGGTGAACAGGAGAATATAAAATGAAACACTTAACTACATTTGGCATTGTCTGGGCAGCACTAGGCCTGTTAGTCGGCAGCGCACAGGCTGCGGAATGCCCGGCGGTCACGGTAGCCGACTCAATGGGCGTTGCGGCCGGGAAATATCCGCAGCAGTACGAGCTCTCGGAGTTTCAGTCTCTGGCCAACTGCACCTTGTCATTTTCCGGCAACCCCGACGCCGCCGCTCTGAACAGCCGCATTCGCGGCAACCCGGAGCTGCCATCGCTGGCTGATCGCATCCCATCTGAACCACTGGTAGTGGCCCCTTACGATTCTATCGGGAAATATGGTGGCACTTTTGATGCTTTATCCAATGCCACGGAAGCGGGCACTTCAGATTTTTTGTCTACTCGCCATGTCAATTTGGTCCGTTATTCGGACGACCTTCAGACGGTTGTGCCGAACGTCGCCAGGGATTGGGAGTGGAACGATGATTTCACTCAGCTGACTTTCTTCCTGCGCAAAGGTCACAAGTGGTCGGATGGCGCGCCGTTCACTGCTGAAGATGTGAAATACTGGTATGACAATCTTGCGCTTAATTCAGATGTGATCGAAAAGCCGAAGGATTATGTTCTGGTGGCTGGCGAGCGCATGACGGTTGATGTCGTTGATGCGCAAACCGTGGTGTTCAACCTGCCGGCGCCGAAGCCGGGCCTGATCGCGCATTTTGCAACCTCTTTCGCGCAAGGCTTCCAGCCCAAGCACTTCCTCGGAAAATGGGATCCGAAGCTGAACCCTGATGCCGATAAGATGGCACAGGCGGCCGGGTTCGAAAATGGTCTGGAGGTTCTGTCGAACTATTTCGGTAACTCGGACTGGACCGATACCCCGTCGCCACTGCTGAGAAGTCCGGGCAAGGCCGCCAATCTGCCAGCGGATGTTGTGCCGACGCTTGAGTCCCACATCACCATTACGGATACCACCGAAGGCCGCCATCTGGTCGCCAACCCGTATTTTTTCATGGTTGATACGTCCGGCAACCAACTTCCTTATATCTCTGAGCAGGACGAGGTCTATATCAACGAAAACGAAGTTCGCATCCTCAAACTGGTTAACGCCGAGACCGACTACAAGGCGCAGTCGCTTGGGCTGAGTGCTGTGCCGTTGCTTATGGATAATCAGGAAAAAGGTGACTATACGGTGGATTTGCGTCCGGCGGTCGCCATGAATGGAGTCTTTTCGTTCAACCTGACCTCCGCCGATCCGGGCAAGCGCGCGGTGTTTGGCGATATTCGCTTCCGCAAGGCAATGTCGATCGCGATCAACCGCGACGAGGTCAACGAAGTTGCCAGCTTTGGGCTGGGTGTTTCCAGGCAGTATATCGGCTTCTCGCCGGCACCGGCTTTCGTTGATAAAAAGTGGGCTTCTTATGCCATTGAGTACGATAATGCAGGCGCAAAAGCTCTGCTTGATGAAATCGGCATGGTGGACACTGATGGTGATGGTTTCCGTGAGTTGCCCAACGGCGAAAAGATCGTACTCAACATGCAATTTGCGACGCAGGGTATCGACGGCAAGATTGTTGAAGTGGTCGGTCAGCACTGGGCCGATGTCGGTGTTCAGACCACGGTCAAGGAAGTGACGCCGGACGAGTACCGCTCGGCACAGTCGTCGAACCAGCTTGATGTCGGAATGTGGGAAAAAGGCCAGCCACTTGCCATCATCCTCGGCAACGACGAGTTGTGGGTGCCGCCGTTTGAAAACTACTTTGGCCATCGGACTGGTATGCTTTGGGCCGAGTGGGTGGATTCAGACGGTGCAAGCGGCGTCGAACCGCCGGATTACGTGAAGCAGTTGATAGACGATGTCCTTGCGTTCCAGTCCACACTTCTGGGCACGCCCGAGTCCGATGCGCTGGGCGCGCGTTTGGTGCAGAACATGACCGAGAACCTGCTGTTCATCGGCACGGTGCAGGCGCCATCGCCAATCTATCATCGCAATGCGCTGAAAAACTTCGTGGAATTCAAAACAGCTTCCTACGAATACTACCGGACTTTCCCATACCGGGCAGCGCAGTGGTACTTGGACGAATAGTTCCGTTATGACATAAACTGGCCGCGGGCAGTTCCGATTGCCCGCGGTCAAACTATAACCAAAAGCTCTTACATTTGGATTGAATAACCCACAGGAAACACAGTCGGGGGCGCATAGAGATTAATGCTTCAATTTGCTCGGTTTGCAGGCACACGCGCAATGTTGGCGGTCATCACGCTGGTGATGGTGTCGCTCATTGTTTTCAGCCTGATGGAGCTGGTGCCCGGTGACTGTGCGGAACGCTACCTTGCCTTCAAAAACACGCAAGGCAGTCAAATATCGGTTGCTGACATCGAAGCCGAACGCGTCCGCCTCGGGTTGGACAAACCCTATATTATTCGCTGGGCGCGCTGGATCGTTGGCGCCTTCGGGGGGGATTTTGGCGATAGTTGCATCCTACGGGTCAATATCGCCCAGCTGCTGGGTGACAAATTCTGGATAAGCCTGTGGATTTGCCTGTCATCCCTGCTGCTTGCCTACATCATTGCGATCCCGGTGGGTATCATCGCCGCCACATCGAAAAATGTCGTGCTGAACAACAGCCTGCGTTTCGTCAGCTACCTCGGCCTGGCAATGCCGAACTTTCTGCTGGCGCTGATGATCATACTGTTTTCAACGGTGGTTTTTGGCGACACCCTGACCGGGCTGTTTTCCAAAGAGTTTCGCGATGCCGCCTGGTCTTATGATCGGGTCATCGATTTTCTGTCGCGCGCTTGGCTGCCGGTATTTATCCTCGGCTGGTCGGCAACTGCTTTTGCCATTCAGACCGTGCGCGCGTTAATGTCCGATGAGGTCGGCAAGCTGTATGTCACCGCCGCATCTGCCCGCGGTGTCACAGGTCGAGCATTGCTGTGGCGCTACCCTGCGCGGCATGCCCTTGGGCCGATCATCAACTCGCTGGGTTTCGATCTGAACCGTATCTTCAATGAGTTGCCGATTGTGGCCTTGATTTTGACCTTGACCGAAGCCGGATCGCTGTTGATCGAGTCTCTAGCGCGATCCAATGACCAGCAATTAGCCGGGGCGATTATTTTTATGCTGACCGCCAGCATTGTGGGCATAAATTTTGTCACCGACATCATACTTGCCCTGACCGATCCGCGCGTGCGCCGTAGCATCCTGAGTTAAGTAATATGACAGACACTGCAAACATTGATGCCAATACGGACAAGCTGGTTCACCAGAAGCTGAAGGAGGCGTATTTCACCGCCTCGCAAGGGCAGTTGATCTGGACCCGATTCAAAAAGCAGAAAGCCGCCATGGTGGGTGCTGCGATTCTGATCATATTAATCATGTCGGGGTTCTTTGCGCCGTTCCTGACACCCTATGATCCGACTATTGCGGGGCGCGATGAGAGCTATCAAAACGGTGCGCCGCAAATCCCGAAATTTTGGGATGAAAATGGCTTTTCCGCACGACCTTTCATTTACACATATGAACGAAGCCGCTCAATTGCGACCAACTTTCGTTGGGTTACCGAAATCGACAGGGATGCCCGTCGCTATGTGGTTCTGTTCCCGCAAGGGGACAAATACAAATTCCTCGGCCTAACCTTGACAACGCATTTGTTCGGAGTCGATGAAGGCAAGATTCATATTTTCGGCACCGATGGCACTGGTAAGGATATCTATTCCAGAACGCTCCATGCCATCAACACCTCTTTGGCGGTCGGCACCATCGGAGTCTTCATTGCCTTTATACTGGCGCTGATGATCGGCGGAATCTCCGGGTATTACGGCGGCTGGATCGACTCCGTGTTGCAGATGATTACCGATGCGGTGCGAACCATTCCGGCAATCCCGCTTTTCATGGCCCTGGCGGCGTTCATTCCCGACACTTGGAGCGCCGAAACGCGGTTTTTATTCATCTCGATAATCCTTGGTTTCATCGGCTGGCCGACCTTGGCAAGGCGGGTTCGAACCCACCTCCTGACCGAACGCAATCAGGAGTATGTGCTGGCCGCGCAGTTGTGCGGCGCCCCCGCCGGCCATATCATCCGAAAACACCTGTTGCCGAGTTTTACCAGTTACATCATCGTCGATCTGATTATTTCATTTCCATACATGGTGCTCTCCGAAACCGCGCTCAGCTTTATCGGCTTGGGTTTGAAAGACCCGGTGAACTCGCTCGGCGTGATGCTGCAGCAGGTGACCAGCGCCGATGTCCTGCTCAATTACCAATGGTATTTCATACCGGTTATTTTCTTCATCACCCTAGTGCTTGCCTTTGTTTTTGTTGGCGACGGACTGCGTGATGCCGCTGATCCTTATGCGGACACCAAAAAATGACAACACTCAAATGACGACGCCGTTGATTTCAGTAAAGGATCTGACCATCCGCTTCAAGACCGACGAAGGTCTGGTGACCGCCGTGGAGAAAGTGACTTTCGATATAGCGGCAGGCGAGATACTCGGGCTGGTCGGCGAGAGCGGCTCGGGCAAGTCGGTGACCGCCAAGGCGCTGATGCTGCTGAATCCGGATAACTCGATCTATGACCCCGAAGGCAGCATCACACTGAACCTCGGCGATGAGCAGGTGGATGTGCTTTCACTGCCCCCAAATAATCGTAAGGTTATCCGCGGTGGCGCGGTTTCCATGATCTTTCAGGAGCCTATGGCAAGTTTTGCCCCGGCCATCTCGATTGGCGAACAGATGGTGGAGCAGTTGATGATCCATTCGGACATGAACAAAGCAAAAGCGAAGGAAATTTCCATTGAGATGCTGGCGCGTGTGGGAATTCCAGATCCGGAGCAGCGTTTCAGCCAGTATGCGTTTGAGTTTTCTGGCGGTATGCGCCAGCGCGCCATGATCGCCATGGCGCTTTCGACCAAACCCAAGCTGCTGATTGCCGATGAGCCGACCACCGCGCTCGATGTGACCATACAGGCCCAGGTCATCGACCTGATGAAAGATCTGGTGAGTGAATTTCATATGGCGATCCTGTTCATCACCCACGATCTGGGCGTGATCGCCCAGACAGTGGACCGGGTGGCGGTGATGTATCTTGGCAAACTAATCGAAAAAGGCTCTGTGCGGGAGGTGCTCAGGAACCCGGGGCATCCCTATACGCAAGGACTTATGAACGCGCTGCCGAGGCTCGACGACCTCGACACGCCGTTGACCGCGATCGAGGGCGACATTCCCTCCCCGCTTGACCGGCCTACGGGCTGCGTCTTCAACACGCGCTGCCCGGTCTCGCTCGGGGCCGAATGCGAGTCGCGTGTTCCGGTTTACACAACGACACCAGACGGGCATCAGGTGGCCTGCCTTCTGGCAGAGAAAGAGGATGCGCCGGCATGACCGAGACACTCATTGCCACCAACGACTTATCCGTTCACTTTCCACTGCAAGGCAACCTTTTCGGGCCAAAGCCAGTGGTGCGCGCGGTTGAAGGCGTCACGGTTCACATCGAGAGGGGCAGTTTCTTTGGACTGGTGGGCGAGTCGGGGTCTGGCAAAACAACACTCGGACGCGCCCTGTTGCGCGCCGCACCCATCACCCGCGGCGCGGCAGATTACTCGGATAGCGATGTTAATTATGATCTGACAACGCTCGAGGGCGATGATATGGTGGAGTATCGCAAGCGCGCGCAGCTGATTTTCCAGGATCCATATGCCGCACTCAGCCCGCGCATGACGGTACGAGACATCATCGCCGAGCCTCTGGAAGTTATGCGGTTGACGAAGACGCGGGAAGAGACCGACGAGCGGGTGCGTGCAATCGCCGCGAAATGCCGCATCAATCTCGAACATCTGCGGCGCTTCCCACACGCCTTTTCCGGTGGCCAGCGGCAGCGTATCTCAATCGCGCGGGCGCTGGTTTCAGAACCGAACTTCATTGTGGCAGATGAAAGCGTTGCAGCCCTTGATGTGTCGATCCAGGCGGATGTGCTGAACCTGCTGAAGGGGATTCAGAAAGATATGGGACTGACGTTCCTGTTTATCAGCCATGATCTGAGCGTGGTGGCGCATGTCTGTGACCATGTGGCGGTGATGTATCTGGGGCGGTTGGTGGAGACCGCGCCGACTCGCGAACTGTTCGCGGCCCCCCGGCACCCCTATACCAAGGCATTGCTGTCGGCGATCCCGTCCCTTGATCCCGATGACCATGGAAAAGTGGTGAAGCTGGAAGGCGAGATACCCTCGCCGATCAACCCGCCGCCAGGCTGTAAATTTCAGACCCGTTGCCGCTTCGCCATCGACATCTGCCGCAAGGAAGAACCGAAACTCGACCATTCGGGATTTGAGCATGATGTCGCTTGCCACCGCTGGCAGGAACTGGCTGAACAAGCCGACACTGAGGCGTAGGCTACAGACTCCCTTTTTTATGGGAATTATATGCAATAATCCGCGGTGCGGCACCTATGCGGGGTTGGTCAAGTGAGCGTAGAAGCTAAAATGCGATCAATGGCACCGAGCAACAGGGAAAGCATCGAGGGAAAAATCCATGTCGCTGATTGCCTGAATTTCATGCTCGGGCGCATGGCGGCGTGGTGGTATGGGTAGTCGGCGACAAAATCAATGGCGGCAGGACACTGACCAGTTTCCGGCAAGGGCTGTTTTTCCAGCAAATTGGCTTTCAGATGCACGATGTGATGATTTACCAGAAAAAGAACACGCCCTTCATGCGAAAAAACGCCTACACGAATTGCTACGAGTTCATGTTTGTCTTGAGCAAGGGGTCGCCCAAGACATTCAACCCCATCAAGACGGAAACGGCGCGCAGCGGCTTTGAGATGCTGACGCATAACAAACTGGCGGATGGCGTGAACAAGAAAATCCGCAAGGAGTTGAAAAAGGAAAAAACCAAAACCAACATCTGGCAATACGCAGTCGGGCTTGGCGGGACGACTTCGGACAAAATAGCGTTCCAGCATCCAGCGGTTTTCCCCGAAAAACTGGCCGCCGATCACATCCGCTCATGGACCAATCCGGCGGATTTGGTGTTTGACCCAATGTGCGGCTCGGGCACGACCTGCAAAATGGCGATGCTGAACGACAGGCGATGGATCGGCGTTGATATTTCCAAGGAGTATGCGGAAGTGGCCAGGCAGCGCATCAAAGAAACGGGAAAGCAGTTACAGACGTGATGAAGATAATCAAAAATGGCTGCTTTGTTGTTTGCAAGACCAATAAAGGTCGGATGGTGGAGATGGGCGGAAGCATTGCCGAGTTTGAGACGCACTTTGATCGTCTTTCAATAGCCGAAGTCCGCGATGTGGGACCGACCAGTCCCACGCTTTATGTGATCGGAAAGAAAGCCGAGTACATTGTCGACAACACCGACTTCGAATACATTGACCCAACACAAACCGGAAAAGGCCCCCATGCCAAGAAAATATGCAATATATGCCATGTAATCAAACCACAATCCGCTTTTCAGCCAAATCAGCACGACTCGACAGGCAAGATAACGACGAGGCCGAGTTGCAAGATATGCCGCAGAGACATAGACAGGATATCGATGACAGCGGCAGCAAGGAGGAAGGCGGCAAAGCACAAACCAAAGAAAGGGACGTTATGGAAATGCCCGATTTGCTAAAAGCGGTGCATCGTGGATATTACAGCGAAAGTCGTATTAGACCACCGACATTCGAATGGCACCTCCAGGGCGTTCCTGTGCGATAGCTGCAATACCGGACTCGGCAGGTTTAAAAACGGAGAGAGTTACCTGCAAAATGCCATAACCTACCTGAGCGAATTCGAGAAGAAATAGCCGCATGAAGCCCCCGAAGAAAATCACCGCGCCGGAATTGGCCGATGCCGCCAGGCCGGCATTATTATCCATGCCGAAAAAGCCAGGCCGTCGCGCCAAACCCGCGCCGATCACAAGCGCGGGTGGAAATTGACCAAAAGGGGGGTGTTTATGGAGTTTGCGGATTTATGCATGTAATTCCCTTCTTTATATGGGCATCAAAATGTAGTTTCGTCTCGAAGCGCGCACCTGTTTCCATCAGGATCGACAAAATCAACTACCATACCCCAAACCTCTTTTCTTAGTTTTACATTTACCCCCTTGCCTTGCAGTTCGGCGGCCGATTTCTCAATATCGTCCACGTTAAATCTTAGACAAACCGGACTCTGCTCAAGTGATTTTGCGACCGCACTTGCGCTGCCCTCAGTTTCGATCATCAAATAATTATTCCCGCCCATATCGCAGCAGGTGAGTTTCGAATGCGCGTTATCAAGCGCGTATAAAATGGGCAATTCTAAAACGATCGAGTAAAATTCAACGCACTCATCGTAGTTTTCAGTGCAAAGTATCAGGCCGGTTCGTATATATTGCATGTTAGATTATCGTTTGAGTCAATGCAGTGAGTTTACCGGCTTCCTGCCCGGTTGTATTGATTATCAGCCGCCATAACGAATGCTCGGTTGGGAATTTGAATGGTGGATAAAAGCGCAACCCTGAATGAGCAGGGTGTCCTCGGTATTGACGATAGCACTGTTGAGCTTGCGGCAAAAGCAGCGCGGCAGATTGGTTTGCCGCATAACTTGCCCGCCGCTGCCCAGTTAACCCGACGTAAAGATCTGGCGCGCGCACACCTGGCCCAGGCGGGCTGCCCCATACCCCTTCACTGGTTAATCAATCTCGACCTGCCGCTGCAACAACAAATGGCGGACATAAAATTTCCATGTGTAATCAAGCCCCTGGCGCTATCCGGCAGCCGAGGCATTATCCGCGCAAATAACCAGCAAGAACTGATTACCGCCTGTAAGCGCATCGAACCCGTGTTGGCCGAGGTGCGCGATCCTTTTGGAAAACGGCACTTGCTGGCGGAGATGTACATCAACGGGAAGGAGGTTGCTTTTGAAGGGTATCTTTATCATGGTCAACTAAAAACGTTGGTGATATTTGATAAACTGGAGCCATTGACTGGCCCGTATTTCGAAGAAACCATCTACGTCACCCCGTCTAGCTTGTCTGCCAGACTGCAATCCACAATCAGGGAAAACGTTGCCACCGCCTGCAAGGCGTATGGCATAAGAACCGGGCCGGTCCACGCCGAATTACGAGTCAATGGCGCACAAGCCTGGATCCTCGAAGTGGCGGCCCGCACCATTGGCGGAGATTGCGCCCGCAGCCTGGACAATGGCGATGAATTCAACTTCGAGAAATTGGTAATCTCGCTGGCAGTCAACCGTGAGTACCGAATAAATCCACCCACAGAAGCTAGGGGAGTGATGATGATCCCAATCAAGCAACCGGGAATTTTGCGGCGAGTGGAGGGTCTGTCCGACGCAAACCGGGTCGAACATATCGATATCATTATCCGCTCAGGCAATGAGTTAATCACGCTGCCAGAGGGAAATCAGTATCCCGGCTATATATTTGCCCGAGCGGATACGCCGCAAGAAGTAGTCGCTGCGCCGGGCTTGTGAAAAACTAAATTTCGTGGTGGCGCCGATATTCAACGCGATGGTTGTGTCGTAGTGAAAACGCTCATTTTCCATTGCGGGCACAATTTGTATGCACCCTTATTTTGACGCATCGGCGGCATGGAAGCCTGCGGGTAGATGGCCGTAGTCCCCTTCCCCAAAGAAAAATCCTTCCATATGTTTTTCAATCAATTCCAAAGATTTCGGGTCCGATGTGTTGAGACCGTTCTCATTGATGATGGTGGTTAAACGTTCAAGCCATTGCACCCAACCGCCTTTGGAGACATTCTCGAATACCCGCTGCCCCAACTCTCCTGGGTATGGCGGTGAATCCAGCGCTTCGGCATCCTGTTTTAGCACTACACAGTGTACGGTCTGGTTCAACACTTCTGTTATAAAAATTTGCAATAAAAGTTTGTAATAACGCTGGATTATATCGAATTACACGTCTGGTACGCGGCGGATTTCCATGTCGGGATTTGGGTCACGCCTAAGAAAAATCAAGTCCACAAAATCAAGCCTGAAAATTCAAGTCCAAAAAATCAAGGCAGCGGATGGATCATATTTTCCGGACGGACGATTTTGTCGAATTCTTCTCCTGTAACGAAGCCTCCAACTATTGCCTCTTGGCGAAGCGTGGTACCGTTTTTGTGCGCCATTTTGGCGATAGTGGTCGCATTGTCGTAACCAATTATCGGCGCAAGGGCAGTGACCAGCATCAGTGAATTTTCCACCAACTCGGCAATACGTGCGTGATTTGGTTCGATACCGACCACACAATTGTCGGTAAAGCTGACAGCGGCATCACTGAGCAGGCGGATGGACTGAAGTACGTTGTAGGCAATCACGGGCTTGAACACGTTGAGCTCAAAATGACCCTGGGCGCCAGCGACCGTGACTGTGGTGTGGTTGCCCATTACTTGGGCGCATACCATAGTCAGCGCTTCGCACTGGGTAGGGTTGACCTTGCCGGGCATGATCGACGATCCGGGTTCATTTTCGGGTAGCTGCAGTTCGCCGATGCCTGAACGCGGGCCGGATGCCAGCAAGCGAATATCGTTGGCTATTTTGTTAAGGCTGACCGCGATGGTATTGAGCATTCCGGAAATTTCAACCATGGCGTCGTGGGCGGCCAAGGCTTCGAACTTGTTGGGCGCAGAGGTGAACGGAAGCCCGGTAAATGCTGCCACTTCGCTGGCGAACAGGTCGGCGAACCCGGATTTGGAATTGACTCCGGTACCCACCGCGGTGCCGCCTTGTGCCAAAGGATAAATTCGCGCCAGGCTGTCTTCAATCCGCTCAGTTGAAAGCGCCATTTGCGTCGCATATGCCGAGAATTCCTGCCCCAGGGTAAGCGGCGTTGCATCCTGCAAATGGGTGCGCCCGATCTTGATTAAATCGTCCCACTCCCTGGATTTATGGTGCACAGCCGAGCGCAGGTGTTGCAGCGATGGAATCAATGCGTGTCGTAGTTGTTCGGCGGTGGCGATGTGCATCGCGGTTGGAAAGGTGTCGTTTGAAGACTGGCTCAGATTACAGTGATCGTTGGGATGCACTGGCGATTTGGCGCCCATGTCGCCGCCGAGCCGTTGAATTGCGAGGTTGGATATAACTTCATTGGCATTCATGTTCGACTGAGTGCCGGATCCGGTTTGCCAGACCACCAAAGGAAAGTTGTCGTCCAAGGCGCCGTCAATCACGTCTTGCGCCGCATCGGCGATAGCTGACCCGATTTTTTTGTCCAGTATTCCCTGAGCAATGTTGGTCAGTGCGGCACAGCGTTTGATGATTCCCAAGGCCCGAATTAACGGTCGGGACATACGCTCGTCGCCGATTTTGAAGTTACCCAGAGAGCGCTGTGTTTGTGCGCCCCAATACTTGTCTGCCGGCACCTCAATGGCGCCGAAAGAATCGGTTTCGGTACGAGCGCCACTAAATTTACTTGTCACTTTACTTGCTCATGCTAGTTAACAGAATTATAAAAGTTTCGGTATGAAATACCAAAACGGCAATGCGAGAATGATTGAACGGATTGTTGATTGATTCATAATGGGTGGATTTTATACCTTCTTCATAATATTCTTGCCCCTCGCTTATAAATTCTTGGAACGTGGCATCAAGTATAGGCTATGTTTAAGTTTGACCTTGAATTCATGCTAGTGCTCGTTTCTTAAAAATCTTAGGGGTGCGAAGTGGAAGAGGGTGCAAACATACCATTTATTTAATATGTATTTTCAGTTTGGCTCTGGTTACTCAACAATGGTCATGCAAACAGCGCTCCAGTATCAGGTCGGCCGCCTTTTCTCCAACCATCATCGTCGGCGCATTGATATTTCCAGAGGTTATCGAAGGGAAGATGGAAGCGTCCGCCACTCTTAAACCGCGGACACCATGAACTTTAAGCTTGGGATCGACTACGCTGGCGTTGGCATCCGAGCCCATTTTGCAGGTGCCGCATGGATGAAAAACAGTTTCGCATCTGGCGCGAATATCTTCAATAAGCGCTTGGTCGCTGGTTATTTCTGCGCCTGGAATTATCTCCTTTTCAATTACCCCTGAGAGCGCATCTGTTGCGGTCAGCCTTCTTATAAATCGCACCCCTTCAAGCATCTCATTAACATCTTTTTGTGTGGATAAATAATTTGGATGAATTTTTGGCGGCGCCGTGGCCTCAGCGGAATCAATGTATAAATAACCTCGGCTGCTTGGCCGCAGTGGTTGCAGGCCGATCAAGAATCCTGGAAATGGATCGGGATTCATCAACGGACGGGTATCTGTGGGCGCTTTAAGGTAACTGACCGGTGAAAAGTAGAGTTGCATATTCGGCCGGCTGAGATTTTCCCGGGTGCGAATAAAGCCGCCCGCCTGGTTAATACTCAACGACAATGGGCCTTTTCGCAACAACACATACTTCAATCCCGCAAGCAGTTTTCCAGGCCACGGATACAGCTCGTCATTGAGTGTGGCTACCCGCGAACGGTAAAAGTGGCTGATGCCCAGATGGTCCTGGAGATTTTGCCCAACCATTTTATTGGCGTGAACGACTTCGATGCCCAAGTCCTTCAACCGCGCTGGATCACCGATGCCCGACAATTGTAAAAGTTGTGGAGAATTTATCGCGCCAGCGCACAGGATAACCTCTCTCCCCGCCCAGGCAGTGCGTTTGCGATTATGACGCATAAATTCCACCCCTGCCGCTTGAGCATCTTTAAACACAATTTTGGTGGCGAGCGCGCCAGTAATCAGGTCAACATTTCTGCGCTTGAGCGCCGGACGAAGGTAGGCCCGAGCGGCCGACATTCTGCGCGCGTTACGGGTAGTGAGTTGATAAATGCCCACCCCTTCTTGTCGTTCTCCATTGAAATCGGGATTGAACGACTGCCCTAGTTCCTGACCGGCCTTGATAAAGTTATCGCATAGCGCATGAACGCGATCCGATACGTCATCGACGTGTAGCGGACCCTCGGTGCCGTGGAAGTTTGCATCCCCCCGCTGTAAATTTTCATGTCGTAGATTTTCCATTTTTTTGAAATAGGGAAAAACATCTTGCCAATTCCACCCCGGGTTGTCCTGATTTGACCAGTCCTCGTAATCCTCCTGTTGACCGCGAATATAGACCATGGCATTGATGCTGCTGGAACCGCCCAGCACTTTTCCTCTAGGCCAGTAACTTGCCCGGTTGTTTGTTTGAGCATCTTTTTCGGTAAGGTATTTCCAGTTCACCCGGTCATCAAAAAAGGTGCGTCCGTAGCCAATGGGGGTTTGAATCCAGAACCGTTGGTCGGAACCCCCAGCCTCAAGCACCAACACCTTGTGGCTGCCCGATTCTGATAATCGGTTGGCGACAACGCAGCCGGCCGAGCCTGCGCCGACGATAATATAATCATAGTTCACAATTCACTCCGGGTTGGGCGTTTCACTTCCGGGCAAAAAAATTGATATTTGATATGGTTCAAATCGGGCCTTATGCCGACCATTATAATCAACATAGCATTTTTAACAATCCAACGCCAAAATATAATCGTACTCCAGATTGACACCTAATGAAAATTGCCCAAATAGAAACCTTTTCCAACGAATTCGTCGGCGTGTTGAAAGTTACCACCGATACCGGCGATATCGGTTGGGGGCAAGTCGCGCCGTACAATGCCGATATCACTGCCTTGGTGGTCCATCGACAGATCGCGCCCCATGCCCTTGGCAAAGAGGCACTGGACATTGGCGAATTGGTTGCCTGCATACCTGAACTTGAACATAAGTTTCCGGGCTCCTATCTGTACCGAGCCTTGGCCGGTTTGGACACTGCGCTATGGGATTTACGCGGGCGGTTGGAGGAAAAACCGGTATGCAAATTGATCGGTGGCCAACCCGGCCGCCTGCGTGCATATGCTTCATCTATGCAACGAGGTATTACAGCTGAGCAGGAAGCAGCGCGACTTGTGCAACTTCGAGAACAATTCGGGTTTGATGCCTTCAAGTTTCGCATCGCCGCGGAATGTGGTCACAACATTGATCAATGGCCGGGCAGAACAGAAAATATTGTTAAACGGATGAGTGCCGCCATGGATGATGACATCGCATTACTGGTCGATGCCAATTCCGGTTACTCGCCCGGCAAGGCAATCGAAGTCGGAAAATTTCTTGAGGATCATGGCATCTCCCATTTTGAAGAACCTTGCCCTTATTGGCAGCTTGAACAAACCAAACAAGTAACCGATGCGCTCTCCATTGATGTGACGGGTGGTGAGCAGGACTGCGAACTGCCAACCTGGAAAAGAATCATTGATGACGGTGTGGTTAACATCATCCAACCCGATGTTTGTTATATCGGTGGATTGACCCGCGCATTGCAAGTTGCTGAAATGGCCGCCGAACGCGGACTGCCGTGCACGCCTCATTGTGCAAACCTTTCAATGGTAACCTTGTTCACCATGCATTTTCTTCGGGGCATTCCCAATGCCGGCAAATATCTCGAGTTTTCCATCGAAGGCGAGGACTACTACCCTTGGCAACAGGGATTATATGTTGAAGACCCATACACCATAGTCGATGGTTTTGCCACGGTGACCGATAAACCGGGCTGGGGCGTAGAGATCAATCCAGACTGGTTGAATAAAACCAGCTATCAGACAAGCCGGTTTTGAGTTGGCGCTGAGCAGGTGATGTAGGTGATGAGTCAAGCCCTCTTGACCAAAGATTTCAAGGCGACGCCTTATTGGCGGGAATGCGCCTCAACCAGTTGGATGCGCGGTCGGCGGGTTCCTGCCGTAGTGTTCCACTGGATTCCCGCCTTCGCATCCATCCCGGCCGCTGCCAAGCGCGGATTGCGCCCGACACCAGGTCGATTTCACCTTTGATTTCGCTAGCTCGATTTCGGTGGATTGTGCTGAGCCGAGTGCAAGCCGGCATAAACGCCCGCTTGTTTGAGCAATTGCGCGTGGCTGCCGCGCTGAACAATTTTGCCCTTCTCAAGCACTAGAATCAGCTCGGCATTTTCGATGGTGGACAGCCGGTGGGCGATAATCAGGGATGTGCGGTTTTCCAGCAGACGACCGATGGCCGCCTGGATGTGCTGTTCGGAATGCGTATCCAGAGACGATGTGGCTTCGTCCATGATCAACAACGGTGCGTCCTTGTATAACGCCCTGGCGATGGCGATGCGTTGCCGCTGACCGCCGGACAGCCGTACGCCCTGCTCGCCCACTAGCGTATCCAGCCCGGCCGCCATCGGCTCGACGAACTCCATCACGTTGGCGGCGATGGCGGCTTTGCGTAGTCTTTGTTGATCAATTTCGCCTTTTTCACCATAAGCGATGTTGTTGCCGATGGAGTCATCAAACAGCATGATTTCCTGGGTAACGATGGCGGTGTTGGCGCGCAGGGATTTCAGCGTGACCGAGTCCAGCGGTTTTCCGTCGAGGCTAATCTGCCCGCTGGTCGGGGAATAGAAGCGCAACAACAGCGAGGCGATGGTGGATTTGCCGCTGCCGGAAACCCCCACCAGCGCGACCGTTGTGCCGGCCTTGATGTCGATGGATACATCATCGAGCACCGGCTTTTCGCTGTTGCGGTAACCAAACGAGACGTTGCTGAAGCGTACCGCGCCGACTACGTTGTCAAGCTCGATGGCGCCGTCATCACGCTCCTGCTCCAGATCGGCGGTACGGAATATCGACTGCGCGCCGGCCAGCCCGGACTGGATTACCAGATTGATTTTTGACAAACTTTGCACCGGTTTGGTCAGCATGATCATCGATGCCAGATAAGAGGAAAACACCCCGGGCGTGATGTCCTGATGCAACGCCACCCAAATCACGCCGGCCACCCCGACCCCGGAGAGAAATACCATCAACGGCACACTTGCGGATTCAATCGCGGTTCGTTTCATCGCTTGCTGCCGGTTGTGGTTGTTGGCGTGCAGAAAAATTCGTCGTTGGTAATCGTAAGCGCCGAATATTTTGACCACGCGATGGCCCTGCAGAGATTCATGGGCAATGTGCGTAATCGCGCCGACGCTTTCCTGGATTTTTGAGCTGATGCCGCGGAAGCGCTTGCTGGAAATCTTGAAAATCAAAAACGCCATTGGAATGATGATGCAAAACAGCAACGACAGCTTCCAGCTCATATAGAACATCCACGTCAACAGGAAGGCCGCCTTTACGGTGTCGCGAAACAACACCCGGAAGGCGGTGGTGCTCGCGGCGGCGACCTGTTCGACATCGTATATCAGGCGCGCGGTTAAGACGCTGCTTGAATTCTCGTCGTAAAAATGCGCCGGCGCGTGGATCAAACGCTCGAACATCAACTGCCGCAAGTCCTGGATTACCCGGCGCGACACCCAGTTCATGCAGTAGCTGTCGATGAAGGTGCCGACCGCCCGAAGCAGCGCCAACCCCAGCAAAAATATCGGCACCCACTGGATAAACGATGTATCCCGGTTAACAAACCCCTGGTCGATGATTGGCTTGAGCATGGCAACGACGGCGGCATCCCCCGTGGCCGACAGCAACATGCCCACCAACGCGAATATAAACACCCATTTATAAGGCAGCACATATGTCAGAAGCCGACGGTAAAGCTGGATGTCGGAGGTGGCGATGGGAGGATGGGTCACGGTGTGGAATTTTGATCGTCAGGCGCATTATTTTACCCCATTCCCCGACCGCCGGGGGCAAGTCCTGGCAAGGAATCACATAGCTGGCGACTTAGACAGATGGAAAAACGTTCACGGCTCCAGTTTGAACGGTTGATTGAAGGCGCGCCGGTTTTGGCAAACGGCAGCCGTGGGCATCAGGTCTATCTGACCGCGCTTTGGCCTAATTGCGCGCACCTTCGCTATAATCCATGCTCCGCTTGGGCACAACACGGTATCGTTGCGCTACGCGGCAGCGTTTTTTCGAGTCCACGGCGAGTTAAAGAAATGAAAAAGCACATACACCGATGCACGATTTAGCAACCAGAAAATAAAACCATGACAAAAAATAACGCCACACAAGCGGAACAATTTGAAGATCAGCTTTTCAAGGCGGCGGATAAGTTACGCAAAAATATTGACGCAGCCGAATACAAACATATTGTGCTGGGTTTGATATTCCTCAAATATATTTCTGATTCCTTTGAAGAGTTGCATGTCAATCTGCATGAGGGGAAAGGAAACTACGCAGGGGCTGACCCGGAAGATCAAGACGAATACAAGGCGGAAAATGTCTTTTGGGTGCCGCCAAACGCACGATGGACGCACATCCAATCACAAGCCAGACAATCCACCATCGGTAAAATTCTGGACCAATCGATGGAAGTCATAGAAAGAGAAAACAAAACGCTGAAAGGTATTTTGCCGAAAGTATTTTCAAAGCCAAATATTGCGTCCACAACACTCGGAGAATTAATCGATCTGATCAGCAATATCGCGCTTGGCAACGAAGCCGCGAAATCAAAAGATATTCTCGGCAAGGTGTATGAGTATTTTCTCGGTCAGTTCGCCTTGGCAGAAGGCAAAAAAGGCGGCCAGTTCTATACCCCCGGCTCCATCGTGAAAGTCCTTGTGGAAATGATAGAGCCTTATAAAGGGCGAGTTTTTGACCCGTGTTGCGGTAGTGGCGGCATGTTTGTGATGAGTGAAAAATTCATTGCCAGGCATCAAGGGAAAATTGATGACATTTCCCTTTATGGGCAGGAAAGCAACCAGACCACCTACCGTCTTTGCCGGATGAACCTTGCCATCCGCAGTATTGACGGCTCGCAAGTGAAGTGGAATAACGAAGGCTCGTTTTTGAACAATATGCATCCAGACTTGAAGGCCGATTTTATCCTCGCCAATCCGCCGTTTAACGACAGCGACTGGAGCGGGGAATTGCTGCAAAATGACGGCAGGTGGAAATACGGCATGCCGCCGCGCGGCAATGCTAATTTCGCCTGGGTTCAGCATTTCATACATCACCTCGCGCCCAAAGGCGTGGCCGGTTTTGTGTTGTCAAAGGGCTCGCTCACATCCAAGTCATCCAACGAAGATGTCATTCGTAAAAACATCATTGATGAAGGCCTTGTGGACTGCATTGTTAACTTGCCCGCGAAACTTTTTTTGAACACGCAAATTCCCGCCTGCTTGTGGTTTGTGTCCAATAAACGTCACGGCTTTAACGGTGACAGAAACCGAGCTGGCGAGATTCTTTTTATTGATGCAAACGAATTAGGGCATTTAATCAATCGTCGCACGCGAGAGTTCTCCAATGAGGATATTGTCAAAGTGGCAGATGCCTATCATCAGTGGCGCAAGAAAGCTGGCGAATATAAAGATGAGCCGGGGTTTTGCGCTTCGGTAACCGTTGAGAAGATCAAGCAATTGGATTATGTGCTGAGTCCCGGGCGCTATGTCGGGTTGGCTGAAGTGGAAGATGATTTTGATTTTGGTGAGCGATTCACTCAATTGAAAGCAGAGTTTGAGGCACAGCTAAAAGAAGAAACCGCTTTGAATAAACGGATTAAAACGAATTTGGCAAAGGTGAGGGTTGAGGATTGATTTTGAGCAAGGCAAAAATTCTAATTGCCATTGGGTGGCTAAAGTAAAATAGCAAAAGTCTTGTTTTACTTTATAGCCTTAAGGTAAAATAGCAGAAGTCTTATTTTACTTTGCTGGATGGGAAAAAGAGAGAGACATAGTGTGAACATTCAAGATTTTAAAGCAGGCGCTTATAAAAAAGGCAATCGCTACAGTTACTTCTTGCCCGAAAAGATCAATCATTCATTTTCCTGGAATGACGGCAGGATTGATGAATTGCTGGAACAAGCCGCCCTGAAATTAGGCGAATTGAATGCCTTTTCCCGCTTCGTGCCCGACACGGATATGTTCATCCAGATGCACGTTTTCAAGGA
Organism: Candidatus Spongiihabitans sp.; assembly: GCF_965237845.1. Lineage (GTDB taxonomy): Bacteria > Pseudomonadota > Gammaproteobacteria > Arenicellales > Poriferihabitantaceae > Spongiihabitans. The sequence goes on from NZ_OZ250154.1 coordinate 491,016, forward strand.
AGCAGTCGTTTCCAGCAAAATTGAAGGCACCCGCACCGATATGGGAGAAGCCTTGCAGAATGAAAATGAGATTAAGCTCGAAAGACGCGACGACTGGCAAGAGGTCAACAACTATGCCAACGCGATGAATCAGGCCATTGCGGCGCTTGAGACGCTGCCTTTATCGCAAAGACTGATTAAAAACACGCACAAGACACTGCTCGCAAGCGGCCGTGGCAAGCACAAAACGCCTGGGGAGTTCAGACATTCGCAAAACTGGATAGGCGGCGCCAGTTTGCAAGATGCCGTGTTTATTCCACCAGCGCATGGCGAGTTGCCAGAGTTGTTGTCTGATTTTGAGAAGTTTTTGCACAACACGGAAATAAAAATCCCCAAGTTGATAAAAATCGCCATCGCCCATTACCAATTTGAAACCATTCATCCCTTTTTAGATGGCAACGGCAGAGTAGGGCGCCTGCTGATAACGCTGGATTTGGTATCAAACGAAGTATTAAGCAAGCCACTGCTATATCTGTCCAGTTTCTTCGAGAAGCACAAAACCGCCTACTACGATAATCTCACTTTTGTCCGCACCAAAAACGATCTGGCGCAATGGATCAAATTTTTCCTGACCGGCATCGTGCAAACCGCGGACAAGTCTGTCGCCACACTACATAAGATAATCGACCTGAAGGCAAACATTGAAAACCAGCACATCATCACTATGGGCAAACGCTCAAAAAATGCCATGCTTGTTTTGCGTGGCTTGTTTGAAAACCCAATCATTACCGCCAAAGATGTACAAACACGCATCGGCCTGTCCGCCAAAGCCGCCAATGCTCTGATACAGATATTCGTTGACAAACAGATTCTGCAAGAAATAACCGGCAGCCGCCGCAATCGGATATTTATGTTTAAAACCTATCTGCAATGTTTTGAGGAGTGAATAATCAAGCAACAAAACGGATGGCAGTTACTCGATTTGAAAACAGAATTTGTGACACAGATTATAAGAGACCTTTGCATAATTACCGGAAGTGCGGCTTTAGCCGCGCAAGATGATTGCCGATGGCGGGACTAAAGTCCCACTTCCGATAGTATTTTGAATTATGCAAAGGTCTCTATAAAAAATTAAGAGCATCTCTTGAAAATTTGGGTAAATCCCTTGAGAATCTAAAAGAGCAATATGAAAATTATTTGACAATAGATGAACAGGGTGTGTCCGAGGTCAACAAAAAAGCTGTCAATAACTCCGTCATAAAGCGTTTTGAGATTTGCTACGACACCTTTTGAAAACAGAATTTGTGACACAGATTATAAGAGACCTTTGCATAATTACCGGAAGTGGGGCTTTAGCCGCGCAAGATGATTGCCGATGGCGGGACTAAAGTCCCACTTCCGATAGTATTTTGAATTATGCAAAGGTCTCTATAAAAAATTAAGAGCATCTCTTGAAAATTTGGGTAAATCCCTTGAGAATCTAAAAGAGCAATATGAAAATTATTTGACAATAGATGAACAGGGTGTGTCCGAGGTCAACAAAAAAGCTGTCAATAACTCCGTCATAAAGCGTTTTGAGATTTGCTACGACACCTTTTGAAAACAGAATTTGTGACACAGATTATAAGAGACCTTTGCATAATTACCGGAAGTGCGGCTTTAGCCGCGCAAGATGATTGCCGATGGCGGGACTAAAGTCCCACTTCCGATAGTATTTTGAATTATGCAAAGGTCTCTATAAAAAATTAAGAGCATCTCTTGAAAATTTGGGTAAATCCCTTGAGAATCTAAAAGAGCAATATGAAAATTATTTGACAATAGATGAACAGGGTGTGTCCGAGGTCAACAAAAAAGCTGTCAATAACTCCGTCATCAAGCGTTTTGAAGTTTGCTACGACACCTTATGGAAGCACTTAAAGAAATTTACGCTAGAAAAATCAGGATTGCCGACGATGCCAAATTCGCCCATGCCAATTTTTCGCATAACACATGAAAACGGCCTGATAGATCAAGGAATGCACGAGCGTTTGGTTAGTTATAACAAAGCAAGAGGTAATTCTGCCCATGATTACAGCATGGAAAAAGCGGAAGAAACCTTGAATAAAGTGGGCGACTTCACCAAAGTCCCGACTCACTGTCATGGGTGCGGCAAAAGTCATCCATGGAAGAGACGAGTTGCACTTATGAATTTTACGAAAACGCTAGTTATTCCAATAAAATATATTCTTGATTTAATTACCACAGCATTTAGGAGATGACAGAAAGAAATGAACAAAACCGATTATGAAAAACTGGAGAAATCTCTTGAGAGACTGAAAGAACAACATGAATTTTTCAAATCAAATGAGGAAACTTTATCAGGGAATCTGAAGGAGGGAATTCAAGAGTCAGTCATAAAGCGTTTTGAGATTTGCTACGACACCTTATGGAAGCACTTAAAGAAATTTACGCTAGAAAAATCAGGTTTGCCCGCGATGCCAAATTCGCCCATGCCAATTTTTCGCATAACACATGAAAGCGGCCTGATAGATCAAGGAATGCATGAGCGTTTGGTTAGTTATAACGAGGCAAGAGGTGATTCTGCCCATGATTACAGCATGGAAAAAGCGGAAGAAACCTTGAATAAAGTGGGCAACTTCATTCAAGATGCCACAGAACTTTATGAGCAAATGGCAGAACAAGAATGAGCAGAGAACAACTCATAGATTTGGATAAAAAACAGCTTGGATTGCTTAAAAAAATAATCAGGCAACATATCCCCGATAAAACCGTATGGGCTTATGGTTCCCGCGTAACCTGGAAAGCCAATGAAATATCGGATTTGGATTTAGCGGTTTTTGAATGCAACTCAACGCAGATTTCCAGTCTCAAGGAGGAATTTGAAGAAAGCGATTTGTTGATTTCGGTTGATGTGATGGATTGGGAATCCATCCCTGAAAAGTTCAAAGAAAATATCAAAAAGAAGTATGTGGTGTTGCAGGAAAAGACAAAGCTGGAAGGTTGGCGGGAGGTGAAGTTGGGGGATGTGGCGGACATTAACCCAACTGAAAGTATTTCAAAGGGAGAAAAATTGCCGAAAGTTTTGATGGACTTTCTTGTTCCATTTACAAAACGGATACCAAAATATGTGTTAGGTGTTTACAAGGGCGGTTCTAAATTCAAAAATGGGGATACTTTGGTAGCAAGAATTACCCCATGTTTGGAAAATGGAAAGACAAGTTTTGTTGATTTTTTGGAGAATGGAAAAGTAGGCTTCGGTTCTACAGAATTTATCGTTCTCCGAGAGAGAAAAAACATCACCAACAAGCACTTTTTGTATTATCTTGCTATATCCAATAATTTTAGAGAAGTGGCAATTAAATCAATGACTGGTACTTCTGGGAGGCAACGAGTACAAACTGAGGTGATTGTCAAACATAAATTTTTACTCCCCCCATTCCCAGAACAAAAAGCCATTGCCGAAGTACTAAGCAGCCTTGACGACAAAATAGACCTGCTCCACCGCCAAAACAAAGCCCTGGAAAACATCGCACAAACCCTGTTCCGCCAGTGGTTTGTGGAAGATGCAAATGATGATTGGAAAGAAAGACCGTTGGATGAAATGGCGGACTACTTGAACGGTTTAGCTTGTCAAAAACACCCTGCAAAAAATGAAATTGATAAACTGCCTGTTTTGAAAATTAAAGAATTAAGGAATGGCTTTACTGAAAATTCAGATTGGGCAACATCAGAAATTGAAGAAAAATATATTATTCAAATTGGCGATATAATTTTTTCTTGGTCTGGCAGTTTAATGCTAAAAATTTGGGATGGGCAGAAATGTGTTTTGAACCAACACCTATTTAAAGTGACATCAGAACAATATCCAAAATGGTTTTATTACTTCTGGACAAAACATCATTTAGAAAAATTTATTGCCATCGCCAATAGCAAAGCAACAACAATGGGGCATATTAAAAGAGGCGATCTTTCAAGTTCAATGGTTCTAACTCCAGCGGATAATACATTAAAAATAATGAACAAGAAAATAATGCCTGTATTTGAAAAAAAAATATTGAATATCAAACAAATCAGCACCCTTGAAAACCTACGTGACACCTTGTTACCAAAGTTAATGATTGGTACTGTGAGAGTAAACACTAACGATATTGGGAAAAAGCCATGCAGTTAAAAAAAGTTATAATAAAAGGATTCCGTTCTATAGAAGAGATGATAATTCCATTTGATGGAAACGGACATAAAATTTTAGTTGGCAAAAACGAGTGTGGCAAGTCAAATATACTAAAAGCTCTTCATTTACTGGCAAAAGAAATAGCTTTTAGCAAAGAAAATAAAAAAGAATTATATTCTGGCTCCACATATGTGAAGTTCATTTTTGATTTGGAGCCAGATGAAATCAATCAGGTAACAAATAAATTTTGTCAAAAATTTGCTGCCCTTTCACAAACACTCATAACAAATAATCTGACCATCAAGGCGTTTGCTGAGAAATATGCACCATCTATTTTGTATATGGTCAACTGTCAAAGTAAACATTGGGATTTTTCGGCGTTGCCTCAAAAATTAACAATTAAAGGAAAGTGGTACCAGATCCCTGAAAGCTTTGTTTCTAGTAATCCGCAACAGCAGGAACAACCAAGTCCGGGGAATTATATAGACGAGAGTTGTATCACCAATCTATCAGAAGAAGAGAAACAAATTATCAAGGGTTCTGCATCGCCTATAGAACTAAATAAAATATATGAAAATCTGAAGTTAATAGTAAAAGAAGTTGTCGGGGTTGATGATAATTATGATTCTCCAATTGTCAATTGGAGATACAGCGAGAAAGAACATGATTTGCCAAACAGTGTTAACAGAAACACATTTTCCGAGAGTCCGAACTCCTGTATTCCGTTAAAAAATGTATTTTTATTGTCTGGAATTCAAGAAGAGAGCATTAACGAAAAAATTACTGAAGCCTTTGACCGTGGGCATAATCAGATTCAAAATTTGTTGGATAAAGTGAACACAAAAACAAACAACTATATCAATAAAAGTTGGAAAGATTACAAAAACGTCAAGTTGAAATTACGCTCGGATGGGGAAAATATAGTAATAGGAATACAGGACTCGAAAAATTCATTTGACTTCCAACAAAGGAGTGATGGATTTCGCAGATATATCTCTTTTTTATTGTTAATGAGTACAGAAACCCGTGTGACACAAGAGAAGCAACAGTTGATATTAATTGATGAACCAGAAACAGGTTTGCATCCAAGCAGCGCAAAAGATTTACGAGATAAACTAATAGATCTAGGAAAGAATAATATGGTTGTCTATGCTACCCATTCTATCTCAATGATTGATACAACAAACATAGAAAATAATTTGATTATTACCAAAGAAAATGAAAATACCAAATTTGAAATAGCGAGAGAAGATGGCACATCGCCCGCCGAGAATGTTTATCAAGCGATAGGATATTCAATATATGAAAACCTGAAAAAAACAAATATTTTACTAGAAGGATATACCGATAAAAAGCTTCTTGGCTTGTTTATGACAGGTTTGAACTGGAAAGACTTTGGCCAATGTTATACCCGGGGAGTAAGCAACATTGAACATGTTTTTTCTATGCTTGATTTGGTAGATAGAAAATATTTCGTTCTCTCCGATGCAGATGATAGCGCCAAACAAAAAAAGAAAAAGATGAACAACCCTGCCTATTGGTACACATTTAAAGATTTAGGTAGCGATGCAATTACTCTTGAAGATTTTTACAGTGAAGATTTTTTCACAAGTATTGTTGAAGAAGTGTTGGGAGAGCATGGAATTGCAATGCCAGAATCAGGCCTGTCGGAAGAAAATAATAGAATGCAGATCATTAAAAATTTCCTTCGTACAGAGCAAAAAGATATTAGTAATGAAAAGACCAAAGAAAACCGCTTGAAAGACATAAACACCATAATTAGCAAAATAACTGGTGAGATAAAAGTAAAATGTGCAGACAAGGTTACAAAAAGAGGAGTGGTTGAGGAAAAAATAACAACAATGTTAAATACTTTCTTGGAGAAAATAAGCACCCCAAAATGAAACTAAAAATTATCCAATCACTTACCGATAACTTTGAATCATGCGCCAAACAAACCGAAAACGGTGTGGAGTTTTGGCTGGCTCGTGACTTGCAGTATTTGCTGGGCTACGAAAAGTGGGATAACTTCAAGTCTGTGATATATAAGGCAAAAACGGCTTGTGAAGTGTCGGGGCGTACAGTTTCCGACCATTTTCCCGACGTCGGGAAAATGGTTAATCTCGGTTCTGATAGTCAAAGAGAAGTCGAAGACCTTCGGAAAAACACAAGTGAACGATGCGGTGAAATACCTAATAACAGAGTAATGTATGAGTGTCGGAAGTGAGGCTTCAGCCTCGCAAGATTATTGCAGATTGCAGGACTAAAGTCCCGCTTCCGAGCTTCGTGCAATACCGATAATCGAGTAATTAACAGGTTTTAATTTGAATTCTGCAAGCATACCTGATTATAATTTTTAATACGGTGTATTGAGGCAGTAGTGCCTTATACTATGCCCTATACTAAATGCCATGTGAACAGGGAGACCAGATGAGTCCTACAGTATTCCGTGAAGGCGGATACAGGTTTTTCTTTTTCTCAAGAGAGGAAGACAGGCTGCATGTTCATGTTATCTCTGGAGATGGGGAAGCTAAATTTTGGCTTGAACCAGATATAGAGCTCGCGAAGAATTATCACTATTCAAGAAAACAACTTAAAGATATCGAACAACTCATTGAGGAGCATAAAAATGAGATCGTCAGCGCATGGCAAGAATACTTCGGTAGCTGAAGTAACCCATATTTCTCCATATGGAGTATGGCTTCTTTCATCAAGTGGCAAAGAGCTATTCATGTCCTATGATGACTTTCCCTGGTTTAAGGATCAGCCGGTAAAAGTAATCTACAACGTAGAAGAGCCGACTACAGGTCATTTCTACTGGCCGGATATTGATATAGACCTTAGTGAAAATATCATAGAAAATCCTCATCACTACCCACGCAAAGCATCACCTAACACTTAAACCCAATCGGACGCATAAATGCACGGACTTTACGACAATGGAAGTGAGGCTTCAGCCTCGCAAAGTCACTGCACAAACGGCAGGACTAAAGTCCCGCTTCCGGGATTGGTCGGAAGTGAGGCTTCAGCCTCGCCAAGCCATTGTAAATGGCGTGACTAAAACCCCGCTTCCGAATAATACAAAGGCGCAGGACATGAAATATCATCACTTACCACATATTGATGTTGCTGGTTATTATCAATTTATTACTTTTCGAACTTATGACAGCACGGATGGTTTTATTAAAAATCTATCTAATCAAAATAAACCTAATAATAAGAAACAACTAGATGTTGATGAATATCTTGATAGCTCGCAACAAGGAGCCTATTTAAATGATGGAGTTTTATTGTCTTTGAGTGATTTTTTTAAAAGCAACGAGAAGGTTTTATATGAACTCGTCGCTTTTGCTATTATGCCTAATCATGTTCATTTACTACTAAAACCACTTGACAAATTATCGCTTGTAATGCAAACAATAAAAGGGGTTAGCGCAAAAATCATTAACGAAATGATGGGGAGAAACGGTCAATTTTGGGCTAATGGTTATTACGATAAGGCGATTAGAGATGAGAAGCATTTTGGCGTTGTGTACCAGTATATTAAAAACAATCCTTTAAAATTGGGAGATGCTGAGGCTTCGCCTCTTAGATTTTACGGACTTTACGATCATGGAAGTGGGGCTTCAGCCCCGCAAAGCCAGTGCCAAGAAGGCAGGACTAAAGTCCCGCAAGATCATTGCAGATTGCAGGACTGAAGTCCCGCTTCCGAGATGGGCATGAATGCCGGAAGTGAGGCTTCAGCCCCGCCAAGCCAGTGCCAAGAAGGCAGGACTAAAGTCCCGCTTCCGAGATGATCATGAATGCCGGAAGTGGGGCTTCAGCCCCGCAAAGCCAGTGCCAAGAAGGCAGGACTAAAGTCCCGCTTCCGAGATGAGCATGAATGCCGGAAATGGGGCTTCAGCCCCGCAAAGCCAGTGCCAAGAAGGCAGGACTAAAGTCCCGCTTCCGAGATGAGCATGAATGCCGGAAGTGGGGCTTCAGCCCCGCAAAGCCAGTGCCAAGAAGGCAGGACTAAAGTCCCGCTTCCGAGATGGGCATGAATGCCGGAAGTGGGGCTTCAGCCCCGCAAAGCCAGTGCCAAGAAGGCAGGACTAAAGTCCCGCTTCCGAGATGGGCATGAATGCCGGAAGTGAGGCTTCAGCCTCGCCAAGCCAGTGCCAAGAAGGCAGGACTAAAGTCCCGCTTCCGAGATGGGCATGAATGCCGGAAGTGAGGCTTCAGCCTCGCCAAGCCAGTGCAAATGGCGGGACTAAAGTCCCGCTTCCGAGATGGGCATGAATGCCGGAAGTGAGGCTTCAGCCCCGCAAAGCCAGTGCCAAGAAGGCAGGACTAAAGTCCCGCTTCCGAGATGGGCATGAATGCCGGAAGTGAGGCTTCAGCCCCGCCAAGCCATTGTAAATGGCGGGACTAAAGTCCCGCTTCCGAATAACAGAGTAATGTATGAATGCTGGAAGTGAGGCTTCAGCCTCGCCAAGCCATTGCAAATGGCGGGACTAAAGTTCCGCTTCCGAAGAACAGAGTAATGTATGAGTGCTGGGAGTGAGGCTTCAGCCTCGCCAAGCCATTGCAAATGGCGGGACTAAAGTCCCGCTTCCGAAGAACAAGACCCGATGCAAGTGTATTATGCTGACCTGCCACCATTACAAAAGACGATGAAAAATAATATGCGTGATATTCATGAATCCGACCTGGAAATAGGAAACCTTTGTGAATATGATCATTTTATAACGTAAATTCACAGCTTATTGACATTTTCTGGTGAATTCATATACTTCCCAGCATGGCCATCGCCGCACCCACCAGAACCAGGATTAAATCCTTACACCAACAATACGCCTCCCTTAAATCGGGTAAGGAGTCCCTTTTAAGTTTAATTGACGAGGCCGAAGTAGCGGAAAATGTTTACAACTCGAACGCCATAGAAAACTCCACCTTAACTCTCAGCGAGACCGAGAAAATTTTGTTGGAAATGGAATTGTCGCGTAATGTTTCGGTGCGCGAAGTGTTTGAGGCTAAAAATTTGGCGCGGGTTATGGTGTATAAACGCAACAAAGTTAAAACCGAGCCGCTCACCGCAGACTTCATAAAACTTTTGCATAATATGTTGCTAGGCGGCATTGACGATTCTATCGCTGGACGTTTTCGGCAAAACGATGAGTATGTGCGAGTGGGCGCACACATCGCGCCGCCGCCAGAACAGGTTGAACCCATGATCAATGAAATTTTATTGGCCGACTCAAACGATCTGGATAGTTATTTTTTGGATAAAGTAGTCAGGTTTCATTTGGATTTTGAAACTGTTCATCCATTTTGTGACGGCAACGGACGCATGGGGCGCGTGCTTATGAACTTTCAGTTGTTGGCGTTAGGTTTTCCGCGTGTCATCATTCGCAACAAAGGAAAAAATGCCTACTATCAGGCTTTTAATGATTACAACAATGCTCAACGAACAAAACCGATGGGGAAAATTGTGGCGTTATCTCTGCTGGAATCATTGCATAAACGAATCACTTACCTGCAAGGAGAGCGCATCGTTCGTTTGTCGGATTATATTAGGCAACATAAACTCTCAGCGCCAAAATTAACCAACGCAGCAAAACGCCAAACCATATCGGCTTTTCGGGAAAAAGAAATATGGAAAATTAGCCAAACCCACAAACTCACAAAATAAAACTCAGTGTTTACACTCCACGAAGCAGACGTTGAAAAATTTTCCATAGAACTGCTACAAAAACAGGGCTATGTTTATCTTTCACCTGAAGACCATGAAGCCGAAAGAAAAAACTTTTCCGATGTTGTTTTGATTGGACGGCTTAAAACCGAGATTGATTATCTCAATCCGACCATTCCCGATGAAGTTAAAGCGCATGCTTTGCGGCAAGTGATTGCGCTGCCTAACCAAAGTTTGATTGACAGCAACCAAGCATTTTATCAAATGTTGATGGAGGGCGTTGCTGAGGAATACCAGAACAACGGCGAAACGGTCGGTGCCAAAGTACGGTTGATTGATTTTGACAATCCGTTGAATAACAACCTTGCAGTTTGCAATCAATTTACGGTTACGGAAAACAACATAACCAAACGTCCTGATGTGGTTATTTTTGTGAACGGCTTGCCGCTGGTAGTGATTGAATTAAAAAATCCAACCGATGAAAACGCGACAGTCAACAAGGCATTTACGCAATTACAGAACTACAAAAACGATATTCCGAGTTTGTTTTGTTACAACGGTGTTTTGGTTGCGTCTGATGGCCTGGACGCAAAAGCCGGCTCGCTGACTTCTGGCTGGACTCGTTTTATGATTTGGAAAACCGTTGACGGAGAAAGGGAAGACCCTGCAACCACACCGCAGATAGAAACCATCATCAAGGGTATGCTGCGCCCGGATGTGCTGCTTGATTTGGTTAGGCATTTTACCGTCTTCGCAAGTAGTAAAACAGAAAACCCGGTGACCGGCAGAGATTATGAAAAAGAAAAAACGATCGCTGCCTACCATCAGTATCACGCGGTCAAGAAAGCCGTTAAATCAACAATAAGAGCGTCATACAAAAAACCGGACAAATGGATGGGCGAATCCCCTGATGCATATAACCTGCCTGATGTTAAAGACCAGCCGAAAGGAGACCGCAAGGCGGGAGTGGTTTGGCACACGCAAGGAAGCGGTAAATCGCTGTCGATGGTTTTTTATGCCGGGTTATTGGTTGTCCATCCGCAAATGGAAAACCCCACGCTTGTGGTTATTACAGACCGCAACGACCTTGACCAACAGTTGTTTGACACATTTTCAGACAGCAGGCAGTTATTACGTCAAAAACCGATACAGGCGGATAGCCGAGCGCATCTGAAAAATCTTTTGCAGACCGCAGGCGGCGGCATTGTTTTCACCACCATTCAAAAGTTTTCTCCTGATGGGGTCAGCGAAAACTTTGAACTGCTTTCGCAACGGGAAAACATTGTTGTGATCGCGGACGAGGCGCATCGCAGTCAATATGGCTTTGCTGCAAAAACGGTGATAAAAGATGAACAAGCATACACAAAATACGGCTTTGCAAAATATCTAAGAGACGCTTTGCCAAACGCTTCATTCGTTGGCTTTACTGGAACACCGATTGAAAAAGAGGACGCTTCAACGCCTGCCGTTTTTGGAAACTACATTGATATCTATGACATTCAACAAGCAGTGGAAGATAACGCAACCGTGCCGATTTATTACGAATCTCGCTTGGTCAAGGTGCACTTGAAAAAAGATGAAAAAGAAAAACTTGATGCCGAAGTTGAGCGCATAACCGAAAATCAAGAAGCAACCGTATCTGAAAAAGCCAAAGCCAAATGGACACAGTTAGAAGCCATTGTCGGGCATAAACATCGACTGAAAACGATTGCACAGGATATTCTCAATCATTTTGAAACAAGGCGGGAGGTCTTTGATGGCAAAGGCATGATCGTTGCCATGAGCCGTCGCATTGCCGTTGAATTGCATGACGAGTTCATCAAGTTACGTCCCCAATGGCATGACCCCGATAAAAACAAAGGCGTAATCAAAGTGGTTATGACTTCCAGTTCAAGCGACCCTGCAAGCTGGCAAAGACACAACACCACCAAGCAAGACAGAAAAGAGATTGGCGAGAGATTGAAAAACCCAGACGACCCATTGCAGTTGGTTATCGTGCGGGATATGTGGCTGACCGGTTTTGACGCGCCGTGCTTGCATACGATGTATGTTGATAAACCCATGCGAGGGCATAACCTGATGCAGGCCATCGCTCGCGTAAATCGGGTTTACAAAGACAAGCCCGGCGGGTTGATTGTGGACTATATCGGCATTGCCTCATATTTGAAACAAGCGCTTGCATCCTATACCAGAAGCGGCGGGCAAGGCACACCTACGCTGAACCAAGCAGATGCGATTACCGCGATGCTGGAGAAGCACGAAATTGTTGTGCAAATGTTCAATGGTTTTGACTACCGGCGATATTTCTCCGCAGACACTGGAGAGAAGATGGCGCTTATCCTGGCGGCGCAAGAGCATGTTTTGAGTTTGCAAGACGGTAAAAACAGATTTACCAAGCAGGTCGGCTTACTTTCCAAAACATTCGCGCTTTCCGTGCCCGCACCTGCTGCGATGGGCATAAAAGAGGAGTTGGGATTTTTCCAAGCGATAAAAGCCAGGCTGATTAAATTTGAAACAACCGGGAGCGGGCCAAGCGATGTCGAAATAGAGACGGCTATACGGCAGATTGTGGATAAAGCGGTGGTGGTTGACGGGGTGACTGATATTTTTGATGCGGCTGGAATTAAAAAGCCGGACATCTCTATTCTTTCCGATGATTTCCTTGAGGAAATACGAGGGATGGCGCATAAAAACACTGCGCTGGAATTGCTCAAAAAAATTCTTAATGATGAAATAAAAACAAGAGCCAAAAAGAACTTTGTTCAAAGCAAAAAGCTGTCGGATATGCTTGATGCCGCGATTAGAAAGTACCAAAACAATCTGCTGACAGCGGCGCAAGTCATTGAAGAGTTGATTAACCTCGCAAAGGAAATCAAAGCCTCAGACAAGCGCGGCGACGACTTGGGATTAACGGACCATGAAGTCGCTTTTTATGACGCGCTGGAAATGAACGGCAGCGCTAAAGAAGTGCTTGGCGATGACACCCTGCGCGATCTTGCCAGAATTTTAGTGGAGCAAGTAAAAACCAATACTGCGATTGACTGGACGATTAAGGAAAGCGTGCAAGCGAAGCTCCGCGTTATTGTGAAAAGAATATTACGCCAATACGGCTATCCGCCGGACAAACAAAAATTGGCAACGGAAAATATTTTGAAACAAGCCGAGCTTTTTGCAGATCAATGGAGTTTGAATTGTTTGTGAATCATGGCCCAAGACATGAGATCAAAAACTGCTATGCCTGAAAGAATATGCCCTCAAAAGAACGCTACAATGATCGCGGTTTGCAACCATCGGGCTGCCACAATCACAAGATAAAATTTTGTCGGCGTAGTTCATTGAAAACCCGCCGACCGAATTAAATCGCTCGGCGACCGCTTCATTGGCCGGTATCGTCCGGGCTCATGCTTGGCAAGCGTGGTTGCGCTCGCCCGATTTTGATGGTTTCGCGGTAGATGATGTAAAGCCCGCTTGCGACCACGATGCCGGCGCCCACTATAGTCAGTGTGGCCGGCAATTCGCGCCACAGCAAAAACCCCAGCAAGGTCGCCCAGATCAGCGCGGAATATTCGAACGGCGAGACCACCGCTGCGGGCGCCAGGCGGAAGGCGTGGGTCAGGCATATCACGCCGATGCTGCCGAACAGGCCAGCCAGCGAGAATAATCCGAGATCGCCCGGGCTCGGCGGCACCCAGAAGAACGGCGCGATGACAATGCCGGTTAGCGTCATGCCGAGTTGCGGGTAGAGCATCAGCGCCGCGGTGCTTTCGGTGGACTTGAAAGCGCGCGTGGTGATCATCAACAGCGCGTAAACGACGACACTGCCGAGCGCCACCAGCGCGGCCCATTGGAACACACCCACACCGGGGCGCAGCATAATTAGAACACCACAAAACCCGGCGCCGATGGCGACCCAGCGACGCAAGCCGACGGTCTCTTTCAATAACGGCACCGAAAGCAGGGCAATAAAGATCGGTGCGGCGAAGGTGATCGCCACCACATCCGCCAGTTTCATCTGCGAGAGCGCCCAGAAAAAACTGAAACTAAGCACCAGCACCAGGATATATCGCCCGATATGCACCAGCGGACGACTGGTTTTGAGCGTGTGTAGCCCGCCCTCGAAATGCGCCAGCAGACACAGCAACGGCAGCCCGAACCAGCTTCGCAACGCGACCACCTGCGGCACCGGGAAATCGGCGGTCAGCCACTTGATGGTCGCGTCCATCACCGAGAAGGCGGCGATGCCGATGAGCATCAAGACGATGCCCAACCTGGGCCGGTCGGCGCCGTCTAATTGATCTGTCACGGGCGAACCTTTGTGCATGAACAATAGTGCAGAGGCGCGCGGCAAGCCTGGCCAGCAGTCAGCCTGGTAATTTTTTCCGAATCAGTAATCATAGTGAATCATAGTGAATCATAATGCCACGAAATTGTGCTGTGCCGTTGCCGAAACACGATAAAATAATGCCCTGAATAATGCCCTGAATAATGCCCTGAATAATAATGATGCACCCGAACGATGCAGGGCGAATTTAACGCCCAAGCGCAACCCGTCCAAAGCAGGGCAGAGCGCTATCATGAAGTTAACCGAGTGAATTATTGAGGTCGTTAATCTGATGCCAGGTCCGCTCTGGAATTTCAATGTGCGCAGCTTTTCTTCGCGTCCGATGGTCGCGTTCCCTTTCCCCCGGTATTTCTACCACAGCGTTTTTTCCCATAGCAGGAGAAGTGCGCAAGTCGGCTAAAATTTCTTCCGCCGCGGCCTGAAATATATGTGGTTCCCGGTAGCGATGTGTATCCATTGTTATCATTAATGTGTTTGCCTCGACCGCAACAGGACCAAGCATTGCTTCACCGATCATTTCCGCCATCACTGCCAATCCATAACCCATTGGCCCGCCTTTCGGTAGAATTGCACCCCCATTAAAATAATCCTCCGGGTTACGTGATGGCTTGCCCTGAGCGTCAATAATAGAACCACTCGGCAGCAAAGCACCAGCTGATTGTGCGGCATAGAGCCAGCCGCCCGCAATCATCGCAGTGGCAAAATCCAGAACCACCGGACCACGATCACCACCAGGAATAGCAATACTCCACGGATTAGTCGGCAACATCGCTTTGCGCCCACCATATGGCGCAACCTGACGCCATTTTTGGCGACCGCCCCCGCCAACGACAATCATCAGGCAACCCGCCTCAGCGGCAAGCTCAGTAAACGCGCCCAGTCGGCCAGTATGACCCACATTTCGGATAGGGAGTGCGTAAATTCCTTTTTCAGAAACCATGGATGCACTGTGTTCAACTGCCTTAAGCATTGTTGGGATTCCAATACCGCCGCCACCATCAATTTCAGTGAAGGTATCATGTTCAATAATCTCGGCCGACCCGTCTATCCGCATATAGCCGCTTTGAAACTGTTTGACATACTGAAGCACCCGCATGACGCCATGGGATTCTACCCCGGCCAAATTAGAATCAACCAAATGTGCTGCAACTATTCTCGCAACATTATTCCTGCATCCGGCTTTGAGTAAAATATCCCGCACAACAGTGGTTGCCTCGGCACAAGTTATCTCAATTCGGGGACTAGATAAGGTGAGTTTGGATGTCATCAAATCAGGCTATTGCATCTACTATCGAGAACACAAGCATGATTCGGCCATAATTCGGCGTGATTCGCCAAGGCTATCCACAAGAAGTTGTCTCATAGTATTTTTTACTTTCATAATTTAATATCTATTTTATAGCGATATCTTTTAATGTACAGGCGCCGCAGCTCAATCCATGAAACTAACTGCATAGCAGGCGTTCCAGCAACGATTTTTACTGCCAATCCATTGCGCTCAACGCAAAAATCCGTTTGCGACCGGGGTGTAGAAAATCTTGTCTTGTGCGACCATTTTCAGGTAATTTCCAGACTCTGTACACTCCGATTGAATATGTTGTAACCAGGATCATATATGCTTTACACTTCCCAAACCCTGATTTGGCACTAGGCAAAGATTTTAGGCGACTCAATCTTTTATATCCATGCACACAACCATGCGAAATAACCATGACCGATAATCAACCGATTAAAGAGACGAAGGGCGTTGTCTTTATCAGAGCAAACTTGTCCGCGCAAATCAAACAAGAAAAACCCAAAATACTCATCTCTTACTGTCCTGAACTGGATTTATACAGTCAGGGCGAAACAATCAAACAAGCCACCGAGAACATCCCTGTATCCAGTGCAACACGCTGAATGAGGTGTTAACAGAATGCGGGTTTACTTCGTATAAGCAGCAATCTACCCGCAAGCAACGCAACAAATCTGCGGGTGCATTTTCCAGCGCCCGGGAAGTCCAAATCCCTGCGGAAATTCCAATGATGATGTATGACGCATAATGGGCGACAGGCTGCCCGTCGTCAGTTACAGAGAATTCGTGCAATTTCTTGAAAATCACGGATTCAAGTGCAACCGGCAAAAGGAAGTCACATTGTTCTGACCAAAGAGGAAATTTCCCGTCCGATTGTTGTTCCCGAACAAAAAGAATTGTCCGCAAATGTCATTATGAGTAACCTGAAAACCGCAAACACCACTCGAAAAGCATTCATCCAATCAATGCGCAAAAAGAAATGAGTTGTGCGCCACCCACATAGGCTTTAATCTGACCGAAGTATTCAGGGCAATCCTGATCGCCCGCGCCAAAGGCCGCCAATTTGTCGCGCTCAACGATAAGAATCCGGTGTTTGACTATTCGCCGAAGAAAGATCGTGTATAGTTATCCATAAATATGAATACGATTATCCGGAAATACAACATCTTCGAGATCTGGCATTTCACTGACAGGTCAAACCTTGATTCGATTCAGGAGCACAAAGGATTGTTTTCTTTTCGGGAAGCTGAGAGGCGTGGCATCGAGATACTATCCTCAGGTGGTAATGATTGGAGCCATGACGCAGACAGAATAAAAGAGATGGATGAGTATGTTCATTTGGCCTTTGTTGATGATCACCCAATGCTTTTTTGGGCCAAAAAAGAGCATAGAATATCAGAACCCGTTTGGCTTAAAATTGATTCATCTATACTGCTTGGAGATGATGTGCGATTTAGTTCTGATGTTTCCAACAAAACTGGAGTAGCTATCCTCCAATGCCGAGGAAGCAAAAAAGCAGATCGACTTTGAGGTACTATTTACCAGCACGGATTGGACAAATCCAGCTATACAAGAAAGGCTGAAAAAAGCGCGTAAATCCGAAATACTTATCCCTCGCTCGATCTCAATCGAGAAAATATCAGGTTGGAAGAATGGCTAAACGTCCAGTATTTATCCCCATTGGCAAGCCAGGGCATCTTGTTGAAGAAGTCCTAGTGGATTTTGAATGGAATCCCGGGTTCGCTCCGATTCAAAAGAAAAAGAATGTAGCGGCGTTGCATGAATCCGCTGACAAAGAAGGTCTATCTCCCTTGTTGGAAGTATCAACAAAGTCTGATGAACGGTTAGGGCAAAGATTAAGTGCGTTTAGTCTGAAAGTTGAGACAGACATCGGAAAAATTAGCCTTGAAGCTGCGTACCAAGGGAGCAAGGTATTTGAAAAAGGAGGCCCCTACACGGATATTTATAGGAAAGATAGCAAGCGTGCCAAACAAGACCCAAGGATACAGGAGTCAGGTACCTTAACAGGTTTTGATTACTTCGGGCGGACGTGGCCTTTAGCGCCAGAAACAGCCTTCTATGATTGGTTGTACCTTTCTGCCCTAAGTTCGCATCAAGAATTTCTAAAGCGGCTGTATTCCTATAAGGGCTTCACTGATATCGAGTTTAACCCGCAAAGATCCATCAATTGCCAAGCCCATACTTGTGCATTATTGGTCTCCTTGTTGAAGCTAAACTCATTGGATAAAGCATTAGGGTCTCAGCATGATTTCATAGACATGATTTCGTCTGATTCTTTCAAGAAGGATCATTCTGCAGAACTTCGTCAGCAAGAATTGGCGATGTGAATGGTAAACACAAATCCAATCAAACTATTATCTCTGTATAGCAGGGCTTCCACCTATCTTGGAAACCACTCCTTTCGTTTTGGACAGCGTTTTAAGTGCCTAACGAATCTTGTTGCCTGCGGACACTGATGCTGCACATCGGGCACTGCGAAGCGGCAGCAAAACCACAACACCAAACAAGCGGCAACCGCTCGCTCATTGACCACGAAGCATACAACCGATGACAATTGATATTTTTATCAAGCAGCCGGCCCTTGTTTGACACATTTAATCTGCATTTTACACTCAACCGCGTGCGCGTATTTTCGCAAAGTATTGAAAGACGGTGCATGATTTTCCCTTATATAAAGGTGATTCAAGCCGCATTGTCGCCGGTGTCTTTGTTCCCATCCGCTCGCGTAAGTTTTTCTCTCGTGCGCGTGGCGAGTTCAACGAAGCATGGCAAACCAAGTACAATAGAAGTCTCAACATCGAACTCACACTCACACTCACATTCATTCAACCGAAGGCTAGTCCAGCAGTAATTCCTTATGGAAAGATACGATATGCGTAATCAAATCCACAATTATATTTTTGTCTTTGGGGTTGCTCTTGGCAATAAACACCGTCAGTTTGTAGATGATGCCATAAGAAACGATCGGCGCTTTTTTTGCCTCACGGCGCAACATTCCATTCATATCCAAAAACCAGATAAACAGAAATGCCGCTATCCTTTTATTGCCATAAACAAAAAGATGGTCTTTCACTAAGAAATAGAGTAGGTGCGTCGCCTTGCTTTCCACACTTTGGTAATAGTCTCCTTCACTCGAACCCTGATAAATGTTACCTATAACTTTTTCTACGCCGCCGTTGCGTTCAACACCGAAATGCACTACGTTCTCCCCCTTACTGTGCAGATACTTTTTAAGTTCTGGTATAATGATATTCGTTTGTTCCTTTTTCAGGATATACGGTTCCGGTTCGTTTGTGGGCGCAGTGTCAACGGTGTCCGGTTGCGTTTGGTCGTACTGCCTGATAAAGCGTAATGAATCAAGATACTCTTTCATGCATCCCAAGAAATTCAAGGATTCATCGACATCCAGGCCAAGACGCTGTAGCTCGTAAATCCTTTCACTCGTTTGACTAATTTTATTTACAACTACTTCGTTTTCAGATTCCGTCATTTTTCTCGCTTGGTTGTAATCATGGACACGAACACATCATTTAACAACCGGCCCCTGAAGTTTGTGATTATTACATTATGATGTTTGTTTAATTTATTCATACTTTCCTCATCTATGCGTCCTTCTTCTTGGGGAGCATACACGACAAGACTCACCGAATGACTTTTAGCCATCAACACATTATCCAGTTTGTCTTTGAAAGTCGGCCAATAAACCAAAAGCAAGTCTGCTGATTTTGCGCTTTGGATATTAGTTGTTCCGATGTGCACGATATTTTTTTCTTTGAATAATTTTGAATCAATCAGCACTTTTTTCAAATCGCTAAAATGATCGCTATCCGCAAAGATGGCGATCTTATTTCGAGAAAGTGCGATTCCCAAACGCCACCAGACTGGGATAATTCCGGTTACTGCTAAATACGCGATACACACCAATACGGCCAAAGAAACCACAACATTCACACCGCCCACCAGTGTAAAAAATGGGTAATCGAAGAATTCAATTATCGAAGGCATTAGGTTAATTCTTAAACGGCGGTGTCGGTTTTATTTGATTGGCTGCCCTCAAAACATCATCAAAATCAATCGGCTTATCGGGGTACGCTGACATCGTAATGGCGTGGAACAATCGATGCGTAATATCTGAAAAAGTATAGCCATAGTTTCGCCCCTCGGTTTCGCCGGTAACCGCAACAACCTGATCGATTTGGCATGCATCAAAACCAAGTTCTTCCAACGCCGGTTTCAATATGGCGGTGCGTTTTTTCGCATTGGGTCGTTCAAACATAAAAGTTTCCGCGGCACGACGGGCAACCGCTGGGTCAATCGCTTCCAGTCTATTGGTGCACATTATCACCACGACGGGCAACCGTTGCCGATTCAACAAATCCATACCGCGTATCAACGCATTCACTCCTGCCCGGTCTTCGTGGTGCATCTGCCCGCTATCACGCGATTGCGCCAAGGCATCGGCCTCGTCTATTAACAAAATAATGCCCGTCCGGTAACTGCCATCCTTTGATTTGGCGATTTTCTTGCATTCCTGTTCAACATAACCAAAGGCGAAAGAAATTAATTTGGTCATTTCACCAACCAACCCCGAGCCACGGGTGGATAAACTCATCGGGAACAAGGTTATCTCCAAATTGCCGTTTCTGGCAACTCGGCTCCCGATTGTCTCCGACAACTCCGTTTTCCCCGTGCCGACATCACCGGCAATGATGACCAGTGGGTATTTATTCTTGGCGTAGTTAAAGATAGTTGATGCCTCGGGATGATGACGCTTGCGCCATGCCTCAGTGCGCGCAGGGAATAACAGCATTTCCAAAATCTTGGATAACCTTTCAATATATTCGTCGATGCCAACCAAACGCGCAAGACGCTCGTCCGCATCGCCGTCGGGCAACACTGTTCGTCGACTAAAAACATCGTCTATTGATTCTTCTTTCATTGCTCTAAAATACTTTTATCATGGAACGTCGTACACCTAATGCACCCGCCGCATAACTTCTGCCTTTAACCCAGTGACCTCTCTCAGGCAGTGGTTCCTCACCGTTTACGCGTTGGAACGGAAGATCTTTTTTAAATTGTTCTTTAGCGACTGGAGGAAGATAGAACCACTTGCTCGAATAACTCAAAAACGAGGTGAAATAAGAATCCCTTATATCCCCTTCTGGGCTTATACCACCAGGGTCACCGCCAATAACTTCGCCATCAATTGCTTCATATTTCAATGCCACAACCCATTTATTGTTTCGCTTGTAGCCATAAGTGACGACGCCCAAATATCCGGCACACAATAACTTTTGCATTTCCTCTTCATAATCATCAATCTCCTTATCGGATGGGCTATCAATGCCATAAAGACGTTGCAATCGCTTTAAGTCCGCAGACACCTTGGCGGCAATATGACGTGCATAAACATAAGTGTTTGTTTGTGTCGCAGTTACCGTGGACATTTCTCTAACCCCCAAATGAAGAACCAAAAACCTTGCGCCAATAGCGAACGGCTTCGCCTTTCGTAGGTGCGCGCAAAGCGGAATCCACGGCGTCAGCAGCGTCCGCCGCCGCATCCGCTATAGATTTTTTATTGTGGAACGTATAATTGCTCGCGACATTATTCCCCGGGTTAACTGGATCAAATACTCGTATCTGGTCGGAGCAACGAGAAACCGAACTTCGCGGATAATAATCCGGAAATACGATTATTTCATCCAATTTGCCCCGGACAATGAAATTGAAAAAATCCGCCAATGCTTCAACATAGTCGTCCAGACAAATTTTACCGTTGTCTGCCAAATGCGCCACGATTAACTCGACCAAAAACGACTTGAACCTAAAACTTTCGTCATTTTTCTTCGTTTCTTTAATCCAGTATTTCAGCAGGCGAATCACCTGCACATAATGCGCATCATGCTTTTTTTTACGTTTTCCAATGAACTCAAGATGCTTTTTGATATTGGTCTTAACCCATTCGCCTGAACGAGAAGAATACAAGTAGCCGTTCCATTCTCCATTGTCATCATACGCAATCGGCACCAAATCGACATCAAGCCCGGTGCCTCGATACGATATGCGGATTGAATGTTCCTGTTTTTGTATTTGCGAAGGCTCCATATTTGAATACAGAGTCTTAAGCATATTCACCAAGTCATCCAGGAATTTAGGCATATCATCCGGCGGGTTGGGTTGTAAAATGTACAATGCGACATCAATGTCGTTAAGATTTTTCAGTGCTGTACGCTTTGCCAAACTCCCGGACAGTAACATTCTGCGCAACTTAAAATTGGAATCCTCGTTCAGTTTTTTATCCAATCTGTCACGCAATCCATTGGCTTGGTCCCTGTATTTTTCGCGTAATCCCTTTTGAGGTTAACATATTGGTCGGCAAAATTGGCTATATCCCGATGGGTTATGTAATCGTTTTTCATGAGCACTTTATATATGATGATCCCGCAAATAATATTTGGGGACGATTCTAGCAAATTCAATGCTCAGTGCTCCCGAAACGAGCAAATGGACTCCAATCAAACATTCCATTGCTCGATCGCTACACACTATTTATGGGGATAATATGCCTAAATCGGCAGAAATTACAGGATAATGATAGGGTGAAAAACTCGGTATCGCCGTCCTCATTGAAAGAAACAAGCAGATAAATGAAAAAGGAATTTTGCCCCATATTTTTTGTATGGTATAATTCCCCTTCACTACTGCACCGTTAGGTGCGGGTGCATTTAGGTGCATATTTCAAATATTTTCAATATACTGAATATGTGTAAGCATGACTATCAAAAATAATGGCGGCACAATAAGGGATGTTAACGTTCTGAGCCTAGAAGAGAAACAGCGTGCCAAAGATTTTCTGCAAAGGTCGGTTTATTGCTGGTGTAAAAACAAACCAGACGAAGAATTTGCCGTCCGCACCCTTGTGGGTGCTGAAAATGCTGATTGGCGTGGCACACCATTACAGCCATTGTATGACAAACACAGAAAAACTAGTGCAACTGAAGATGATGCGTATGCCAAAGCGGCAAAAGATGCGGGTTGGCTTTTGAAGCGTGTAATTAAAGATGACAAGAGGAAATTCAACTTAATACAAAACAGAGTCAATCATTACATTTGGCTGAGGGAATAGAACTGTTCTACCCCTCCCTGCCGATTCGGTGTAAATCGAAAGCAGCCGAAGATGTAGAAATACAACCGCATCACTGCCCGGCACCGAATTGTATGCTTTGATTTTGCATGGTGTTAGTGCGAATTTTCCGTTGTCAACGGTGGTGTTTTCCGGGTTGTTCGCTCCAGAATGACAAGGAAACCCCATCAATTTGTGAAATCCGCGCCTTCATTCGCTCCATTTATAATAGCCAATGTTTTCTCAAGGTTAGCATCAATAGAAAACTCTGCTGATTTCAATTTGTTCTGTCGTTTGATATTTTGCAAGTGTTCAGCATTATTCAGCAAATTATCGATCTTTTCCACGATTGAAAAATCTTTAGGATTCTCCATTATAAACGGTTGCTTGAGTATCTCACTGGCGCCATTTTGTCTTGTCGTAAAAACTGCATTTTCGAAACTCATCGCCTCTAAAACGACATTGGAAAACGGGTCATAATGCGTGGGCAATAAAAAAATATCGCTGATAGCGTAGAAATCATCCACATCATCTCGTATGCCGGTAAAAACAACCTGATCGTCAATTTTTAATTTTTTTGCCAACTGATAATAAAATTGACTGTTTCTTTCCCTACCGACGACAAAGGCTTTGAGGTCTCGGTTTTTTAGTAGAGCAACAATATGCAAAAACTCTTCAACGCCTTTTCGCTTAAAACCGCTGCCAACATAAAGCAGTATTTTTTTATTCTGAGGGATTGAAAATTCTCGGGACAATCTGTCAAAAGAACCCTGGTAATCCATCTTTTTGAAATTCATACCACTATAAACAACGCTTATTTTCTTTGGATTAATGTCGTAAGTGGCAATAATTTCATCTTTTATCATTTGCGAATTAGCTATGATGTGTTTAGCATTCCTGAAACAGCGTTTTTCTATAAATAAATACACGGCATGCAATAAATTGAAAATACTTTTATTCTCAATACGCATATAGACTTTATGAACACCATCACCGGCACGATAAATATCCGGGCAAGTAATTCTTTCCAGTGAAAAATAAAACTTTCCGCCCTTGGTTAAGCAGGTTTGCAGATTAAATAATAAAACCCGTATCCATGAAGGCAGAAATTCAGGGAAAATCGAATGCGTAATTGAATGACTGATGCGCTGCTTAGTCAGCGCTTCCGATAATCTCGATAAATAAACTTCAGCCCCGCCTCCGCCATACTTGATTTTATTAGCGCGAACAAAAGTTATTTTTTTAATCATCTTTGCATAATCATCCCGATGCTTTTCAACACGCCCTCGCGGATTGCCACGCTCGGCACCACGATGTCGAATTTGAGTTTCATCGGTTTTGCGACTGCCATGAATTTTCTCCCATTGAGAAATTTCCCATCAAAAACAGGAAACGATGATGGATGAATCTGAAACTAGAGCGAATCAAGGGACGGTATCACTTGATTTCCCTTGCTGCTTAAATTTAGCAAATTTTCAGGATGGTCTATTATCTCAGCGAGAATAAGCCTAAATCTTTATACGACTCCTTGATTTCTATTTGTTGGATAGTATGATTTTTTAAAAACTGTTAGGTCGCTTTGTTGCCAAGGCAAGGTTTTCCAACTTAATTTGCATGGTTTTCTCAAAATGTATGTAGTCTTTAGGGAACGTGGATTCAACTCGTAAGTGCAACAGTTAACGAAGTCTTGGTATTAAAAAAGCCCTCATTATGGGTAGCAACTATTGCTTGCGTCAATTTGCTCATATAATGAAACGTTTGGCGGTCCAAGTCACCCAACAATAGCTCGCCGGTTACCATCGGGTGTATTAGTGCTTTTTGGTGGTCCAGCAGGCTTAACAAATTTTCATCAGGTTTGCGAAAGTGGTTGACCCAAATGGAGGTGTCAATCAAAATCATTTGTAACCGACCCGGTCCTCTTAAGAACCAACTTTCTTTTGCTCCGTGCCAAATCTAATTTGTTTCAACGCTTCCTCTTTAGAGTGCGTTGAGTTTTGACGACTTCTGACTCATTTTTCATGGCTTTGAATTCCTTTTTCAGATTTACCAAGAGGAACGGCTTTTCTGAGGATTCCTCATCTGCAACAATAGATTCAAAACGGCGACGTGGCGCCGCTTTGAACTTAGGAAACGCACCCCCTAAGCGCGTGCCAGTCGATGAGCGCTTTCTCGTTCAATCAGCGCTTTAAGCGCTTCACGCACCAATGCCGGCTTTTGCTCAATCCCGGTCAGCTCTTGGGCGGTTGCCAGTTGCTCGTCGTTTATGTTTATTGTGGTTCGCATTCGCATTTTTCCTCTCTATGGACATCTTTATTATGCATCATTTGATGCCATTATTGGTGATTATTTAATCAATTTTTATCAAATTTCACTCAATAAACTTCAGCCCCGCCGCCGCCATATTTGATTTTATTAGCGCGAATGAAGGTTATTTTTTTAATCATTCTTGCATAATGCCAGATATTGCTTGGCAATTTTTCCAGCATCAAATTTTGATATGTAATCATCAGTAATTTTAACCGGAGCTTTTAGCATTTTGCGAATGTTAATCGACAATGCTTCCACATCACCAACAGGTGATAAAAATTCGCTTAACTCATTAACTAAAATCTCGCTTGGTCCAGATGGGCAATCCGTGCTGACAACTGGCACACCTAAAATCAAGGCTTCAATTAAAACCATTCCAAGACCTTCATGATCTGAACTGAGCATCAAGGCTTTGGCATTTTTTATATAAGGATATGGATTTGGCTTAAAACCCATAAAAATAACCTTATCTTCTATTCCTAAACCGTAAACTAATTTGCGTATTTTTTGACCCTGAGGTGTTGTGTGATCGCCAAGTAATACTAATTTTTGTTTAATGCAAGAAACCTTATAGGCATTTATCAAAATATCGTGTCGTTTTTGAGTATTAAAACGACCCACATGAATAATGTAATCTGTCTCATCAACCGAATACTCATCAGATTTACATTTAATATCGGCAAAATCGAGAGGGTTGGCAATTTTGACAATTTTACCTGTTATGCCTATATTTTTTAAATCATCAATCATGCCGTTAGAGATTGCTATCAGCGGCCTGTTGTTATAAATGCGCCTATACCTATTTAAACGCCTTTTCGCTTTTTTTGGGTTCTTGACGGCTAGTTTATCAATTTCTATTCCTAGTGTATTATCTATTCGACACCAATGATTTGGAAGGTTTGCCAAATAACTAATCTCATTAGCAAATGGTAAAGCGCTAATAATTAAGTCAGGTTTCTCTTGAGACTTTATATGCTTTTTTAGTCGATTTGCCACATATCTTTTACCTATCCAACTTCTGGATGGTTTTTGCATCAAAACAGTGATCTTAATCCCGTTTGGCACTTCATGTTGAATCAAGTTTTGTAATAAGACGATTTCAACATCATGTTCTTGTTTCATGAGTTCTACTGCCAAAGTCAAAATTACTTTTTCAGCGCCTCCGCCTGTTAAATTGGTAATAATAAGTTTAAATTTCATGGGTAGAGATTGGTTAGTTGGAATACTTTGGTGGGTGGTATTTTCGGTGTTCTTTTGCAGATTTCTCATTGAATATGGGCAAATCTTCATTTCGCACTAACATTGCCCGCCAATACAATGTGCCGATGGTTTATTTCAACGGGAAAGGTTATTTTCGTTTCTTGGGCGGGTGTGTCCAATGATAAAATCGGCGAGCATATCGTTCACGGTTTGCCTTGATGAGATATTTCAACACGCCCATTTCAGATTTTAGTTGATGCTTGTTTTTTGCAATCGGGCGCGAGCCAATGGTGGTTTCATCGATAGCACCTTGCGCGGGGGGTGGTTGCACAAAATAAAAATACAGATTGCATTGCCAATACAACAACCACTGCATGTCAATTGAGTCGCGGATTTTATAGCAATGCTGTTGTAGTTTTTTTGCTCCGTCCAAATCAATCAGATAAGCGGCGGTGATTCCCATTGGGTGTTTGAAACGGACAAATTTTCGATTATTGCCCACCTTCGACAAAGTGGAGTAGATTCTGCCTATTTTGGGGCAGGCACAATGCACTACATTCCAATAATACTTGGATTGCACCAACTGCTCCACCACCTCAAAAAAATCATCCTCCCATACGGCATCATCTTCCAACACCAAAGCAAACGGGGTTTGCTCGGCGACCATCCTTTCCCATAAATTGTAATGGCTGAGATAACAACCGGTTTCCCCAACAGTCATTTTCTTTTCTTTTTTGAACCAGTAAATATCCTGCACCAACCGATCTTTGAGTGTGAGTAAATCCAATGTCTCCCCATCCACCGCTTCGATGATTTGGTATGCCACGCCAGCGGAATCCAATCGGCTACTTATATCGGCGCGATGCTCTTTTGCCCGCGCAAGAGATATTACATAAATAGGAGGCAACATGGTCAATCCTAAAATAGTGAAATGATATTGATTATGATGGGAATCAAGATTGCCGCCAACACAAAATGGTTAAGTCATCGCCAATCCAAGTGATTGAATAATTGGCAAGATCATGTTCTTTTCTTGGGTGGGTCAAGTGGGCGGCAATAACGAACTTGCCAATACCATTTACGCAAGCAGTATAGAGCAGTTCTTTTGATTTTTCTAATACGATCTCTAATCCTTATCCGTGAGTTCACTGAAATCCATTTGGTGGTTATATCATCACCAGCTGACTTGTGAATAAAAACCGCTCTGCGCCAACTATTTCCCGTGTCAATGATTAAACTGGTTTTAGAAACACGCCATAGAAACTTTGGGTTTGGGTAAAGTTCGGTGGCGTTATCACCGCCAAATTGAAACTCGGGGTCTCTGGCAGTGTCCAGTTTATTTGCAAGCTCCTTGCTGTATCGGGTTCTAAACAGACTTGGATTCAAAGAAATACTTGGGAAATAGATATACTTTTTGTTATAAAACTCAACCTTGTTCACATGTAGAAAATTACCTTCCTGGGGGTATTTGTTGAAAATTACATTCACCACATTTTCATCTTGAAAAAGATCGATATTTTCCTGTGCGGATACTTTTCTTTTCAAAATCCAATCATCTTCCAAATGGAAAAACAACTCGGTTTCCACTTGCTGCCAAGCCCACTTGACTGCATCGGAAAACGATGCGGTTTTCGGGGTTCGGTGGGTCACCTTGTCAAAATACTCTCGGCATATTTCCACTATATCCATTTGACTGTTCTTTTCGGTTTCGCCCACAGGGTCAACAGTGATAATAATCCGCACATCAAACTGATGCAAGAAGTTCTTGGTGAATGAGGAAAGCGTCATCCGTAGCGTATCTGCGCGGATGGTTGCAATAAGCACAACATCTAATTTTGGTAATTTATTTTTCATTTCGCTATGTAACGTTTTTCTTGTTTTTAGATGGCCTTAGCTTTCAGTATTCTCAAGTAAATCTCGATATGACTCCTGCCAACGCTGCCCAGGAAAGTGATAGCGGTCCTTAATAGGTGATAGTGATTTTTCTAGTTCCCACGCTAGGGCGGGAACAAAAACTGGATTCCCGATTAACAGACTTCGGCAATAACGATGCTAGAAGGCTCGTTGCGAGCCGGATGGATGAGTAGGTCTATTCTTGCAACAAAATCCAGCGGCGCTATCCAGCCTAAAATTTCAACACCTCCCGACCACCGCTTGAACAAATGTTTAATTTCGCTTTCGGCACAGCCGACAATGACAAACTGGATTTCAGGATTAATTTTTCGTAGTTCGGCAACAATTTCACAAGCAAATTCCAGCATATTTAAGACAATGTTGAGATTGTTTTGGCAAAACGGCACCGACTCGCTAATACTTCTATCAACATGCGAATCGGATGCCATGTTGATGATGTAATTAACATTGCCTATTCTATGTCATTTCGTCCAATCCGTGTATGGGTTGTCCGGGTTCACCACATATGAGACAAAATCAGGCAATCTGCGGTAACATCATGGCTTTCTCGAACCAACGAAGCAGGAGGAGCGCCGATGAGATACACACAGCTTACCCAAGAGGAACGATACCGGATTTATGCCTTCAAGCAAACCGGTTATAGCCAAGCCGAGGTTGCGGCGATAGTGGGCCGCGATAAAGGGACGATCAGCCGCGGACTCCGGCGCAATCAGGGCTTGAAGGGCTACCGGCCCCGGCAGTCTCACCAGCTGGCGCTGTCGCGGCGTTGCGACAAGGCGCAGCCGAGTATCAGCAGCATGGTCTGGCGGCAAGTCGAAGCGTTGCTGCGCAAAGATGTGGCGCCCGGAGCAGACCGTCGCTCGGCTTGAGATGGAGCAAGGCGTTGGCGTCAGCCATGAGTGGATTTATCAACAGGTCTATGCGGACAAGCGTTCAGGCGGCGGTCTGCACCGATATTTGCGTTGCCGCAAGGCGCGGCACTGGCTCGGCTGACCGACGCGGCATCATTCCCGACCGAACATCGATCGATGAGTGCCCGGCCGTGGTCAATGCCCGGCGCCGCATCGGCGATTGGGAGGGCGACACAATGATCGGCAAAGGCCATCTCGGCGCCTTGGCGACGCTGGTCGAGCGCAAGTCCCGCCACACCATTATCCGCGCAGTCCTGCGCAAGACCGCCGAGGCCGTGCGCAACGCAGTCACGGTGGGGCTGGCGCCGCATATCAACCAGGTTCATGCCATCACATATGACAACGGGCGCGAATTCAGTTGCCATGCCAGCATGGCCAGAGACCTTGAGGCGCGGATATGCTTCGCTCATCCTTATGCCTCGTGGCAGCGCGGACTGAACGAGAACACCAATGGCCTGATTCGCCAATACTTCCCGAAACAGCGGGAGCTGACGGCCGTGCGCAACGTCGAAATCAAGCATGCCATGGATAAATTTAGCCACCGCCCAAGAAAGACCTTGGGCTTTCGCACTCTCCATGAGGTCTTTTTTAATACCAAGACTTTGTTAACTGTTGCACTTACGAGTTGAATCCACGGTATCTTTCAATATTGCTATTACTCATCTTGCCTGAATAAATGACATAAACTTTACAGTTTGTAGACTAGGCAATGAGATTTTTCCCCGTATAGCCTCATCGTAGTCGTCTTGAGTCAGACCTATATTGTTCAAATTCCAAGTAACCACGAAATTCTCGAACTTACGGCATATTGAAGTAAACCTGTGTTCGTCCCCGGGCTTCGGTGTGGACATGAATTTTTGCCATGTCAAATCAAACCCATGACAGTCACGACTGTCAAGATCGCTCACCTCATCAATTAACCATCGGAGTATGTGTTGTGCATAATCTAACGGCGGACCCGATATTTTCTGCTTGGGTGTTAACGGGCATAATTTCAATCGGCGGATAAAGGCAAGACTAATTTCCGATTTATGCTCTGGATTTAATTTGGCTAATTTCATTAATTGTGCAACACCAAGGTCTATTTTTAATGGTTCCGTGCTTGTCAAGTTTTCCAGCCCATTAAATAATTTGGCTTGCTGGATTTGGGTTTCTGTTTTGGTGATTTGCTCGCGCGTATCCTGTGTGCGAAACAACCAAAGTGTGATAAACACCAATAAGCCAACCAACACGGTGATTAGATGGTTAGCGGTCTGCTGACCTAACGCATAGGAAAAGTAACAGAGTAAATGCTTGCGTGCAACCCATACAAGAAAAAATCCACCAACTCCAGCCAGCACAAGTAGCACCAAACGACACATTGGTTTTTTCATCCAGTACTGTTTTTCCTCGCTCATGGCACGTAATTATACATCTTTTGGCAGGAAAAACCAGCCCCGAAAGGCGGGTAGTGTCGGCAGTTGACGGAAGCCTACACTCGTTTTTATTTTTTGACCATCGTTTGGCATTCTACAATAGCCAAGCCAATTTCTACCAATTCAAACTCCAGTCCACCCAAGGGTTGCCAGCCGTGCTGTATCAATTGGTTGACTGCTTTGACAAACGCCGACGAGTCTTCAGCATCGTGGTCCATGTCGTGCTCATCATTTTGCGTAGTAAAAACAAGAGCCTCAATTTTGCCTTCTATGGTTGCGGCTTCGCAAAGAATGCCGTATTCTTTCCAATCACTTGCGTACGCCATCGGCGAGACGAGGAAAGCCATAAAAAGAGCGAATGTAAATAAAAGAAAGTGGATATTTTTCGTTTTAATCTCCAAAGTTACAGATTTAAGAAAACTTTGATTAAAATTGGGAAACGTGAAAAAATCAAGTTCACAAAACAACTGATTGCAGGTAACGAGAGCGATGCGTCAAACCACCCTGTGCGAAGGCGGTTTCGCAAAGCATGCGAAGCAAACCAAGAAAGAAAAGTTTCTGTTGTGGATGGAGCGGATTATTCCTTGGGATGGGTTGAGCAAGGCGATAGAGCCGCGCTATCCGAAGCTGGAAGGAAGCGGTCGTGGTCCGGTAGGCATGGAGCGCATGTTGCGCATTCACTTTATGCGGCATTGGCTTGACTTATCCGGTCCGGGGATGGAGGACGTGCTTTATGATCTGCCTGGTTTGCGGCAATTCGCACGGATTGACTTGGGTCGGGAAACGGCACCGGATGAAACCACGATATGCAAGTTTCGGCATATTCTGGAAGGGGAGGGGTTTGGCGAGCGGCTGTTTCATTAAAATAGGTTTTAGAAAACGCGTCATTATATTCGGAGTATTCAAAACATGACCGATCGACAACCTTACATAGTACCGGATGAAAAAAGCCGTGCGGCTTTCGATAAACAGCACATTCGCCTGAGTTACATTACACACTATTATCTGAATCAAAAGAAAACCAAAACGATTTCGGATTTATTGGAAATGTATGCGATGTATGATTCCGATTTGTTGGATGTGATTGAGTTTGTCATTGTCGATGATTGCTCGCCATTGCAATTCGATATTCCTGATTATGATTTGAATATTACGTGGCTGCGTATTACTGATGACATTATGTGGAACCAAGGCGGCGCACGTAATTTAGGCGTGACATATGCAAAATCGGATAAGATTTTAATAACTGATCTTGATTTTGAATTTCCTGAACATACGTTACGTGAAATGGTTTATCGACGAAATCCTGGTCGTCATTTCTACAAAATTTTTAAAAAAGATAAACAAACAGGTGTTATTCAAAAAGGCCATGCAAATACCTTTTTTATGTCTCGTGGTCGTTTTATGCGTATGTATGGCTATGACGAAGAATTTAGTGGTGGTTATGGCTCAGAAGACTTTCGTTTTGTGAAATTTAAAAAGTATCATGGTTGTTGGCAACATTATTTACCCAAACGTTTCTTTTGTCACCGTCGAATAATTGACCACAGTAATTCTTATCACTTCACTCACTAAAACGAGACTCTACCCGCAATACACCGATTGATATTCGTAAACGAAGCGAGTTGCTTTACTGGGGTGCGGAGGCAGGTCACAGTCGTTTATTTCTAAATTTTAAATGGGATGTTGTGACGCAGCGTTTTCGTGTCTCATCACTTCAACGGCCAGCAAACAAAGGTTGGAAACACCGTTGGTGGTTCCGTACCTTGTTTAGTGCTAGGTAATAATGGTTGGGAATTTCGTTTTGTTTATTGCGGTCAGCAACGCGCTCTAAACTGCCATCCTTATATAACGCCCTACTGGCGTGAGAGACAACATTAGTGGAGTGTTGGGGTTCATTCCTTACTACCCCAACAACCCAACCAGTAAATTTCGCCGTCCGCCAATAAAAACCAGGAGAATCCAATGAACTATCTGCGGGCAAGAACAAAGGGCTGTAGCTATTTTTCACAGTCAACTTGGCCGAACAGGTTTTGTTCAAGGGGCATGACTCAATCATGGAACGAAAGGACGACCTTACCGCCACCCCGAACCGGGCTTCGCGACGGTCGGCTTTTTTCGCCACTTTTCAGCTAGTGTTGTGAAATTTATGTAAACTTCGTCGTCGTTTAACAGCTTTCTCGTTGTTTTAATATGGTCTTCTAATACATCAGACAGGATTGCGTAATAATGATCATATGACCAGCGAATAATATTTTCGTCTATAGCCCGGTTAAGCACCGCTATGGAAATAAATTCCAAATTATTTAGTACGCATTTAATGTCTTCATATACTTTCTGTTAGTTGTCGGTAATTTCATGCCTTGGGTCGAAACAATTTTGTGCAACTTCTACCCATTTAAAATCTTTATCATTTCTAATAATTTTAAAAACACTCGCTAAGCTATTCACCCATTTTTCCTGAAACCTATTTTTCGACAATATGTTTACTGCTAATTGCTTGCGTTGCAGCACCCGTTGTTTCCATGAAGTAAAGAACCACCCCAAAATAGCAATGGCGGCCGCTAGGACCGCCAATATTATTTCCAGGTTTTCTAAATTAAACAAAAAAACTGCCTCGGCAACTTCAGAGGCCAAATTAAGGTACCTCGTGATATCGTGTCATTGTAATTCCTCCTGATGGATGTGATTAATAAGACTAGTGTATCAACTAGATGGGACTATTTCAACTGAATTCAACAACCCCAATCCCCGCATGGAAATCCGTAAAATCGTAAGTTGGGGTGAAGAGTGAACCCCAACCTAACTGACTATAAGGTAACATTATTCTTGTCTTTAGATAGCCTTGTCTTTCAGTATTTGCGTGTAAAGCTCGATATGGCTTTCTGCCAACGCTATCCAGGAAAGTGATAGCGGGGTGATTTTTGGCCTTTTGGCCGGCGGTCGGTTTAGATAATTGTAACAGGTAGCGACCCACTCGTTTCGCTCGTCTAAAGGGAGTACCTTGCCTTGCGCTTCGCTAATCATGGATGAAATACCGCAATGATTTGAAATTACCACAGGAATCCCGGCGGCATTGGCTTCGGCAATGACCATGCCAAAAGGTTCGTTGCGCGCCGGATGGATGAGCAAGTCTATTCTTGCAAAAAAATCCAGCGGCGCAATCCAACCTAAAATTTCAACCCCTCCCGATCCATGCTTGAACAAATGTTTGATTTCGCTTTCGGCACAGCCGGCAATGACAAACTGGATTTCAGGATCAATTTTTCGTAGTTCGGCAACAATTTCACAAGCAAAATCCAGCCCTTTCCTTTTCCATTCGCGTCCCATAAAACCGACGGTTTTGCCCGTTGAGTTGGATTGAATGTTGGACAATCCCGGGTCCACGCCGGGGTGCATGGGTTCGCTAACAAGGTGCGCTATCTGCGGATACGCTTGTTTTAGTTGATTGCTTATGGCGATGGAATTAGGAATAACACATCGCACATTTTTTGCGGCGAGTTCCCTTTTCTCAAGATATTCCCAAGCAGTAATTCTTGGGGAAATTTTGTCTGCCCATGACTTTCTGCGATCCAGAATTAACGGGCCATGGAAGGTAGTAACATCGTGCACCGCGGTGCGCTCGTGGCTATGGATCACCATTGCGTCTAAGTTCGATGATTCAACAATCCGGGCAACCGCATAGGCAACACGTCGTGAAAATCGTAACATCGATAACCATCTTGGGCGAGGCTTAATCGCCCCCATTTCAATAACGTTAATATCGCACTTGAGCGAAGACAAACATTGTTCGCAAACCACGTAAACGGTTTGCCCCAACTCATGCAGTGCGTGGGTTAATTCCCATACATAGTTCTCCATTCCGCCGACCAGACCATATCGACGCACAACATGCAGAGACGTTGTTGATTTCATCTCCAGTACCTCAATTCGTTTCCCGGGAATTTTTGCCGTTGATGGCTGAAACAACTAATCTTGTACCAAAAATAGATTGGTCGCTGGCGGCATCTTGCCAAAATTTCTTTTCTTCTATTGAGGTTGCTTTATTGAGTTTATGACGACAATACCCTTTTTGTGGCATACCGATAATGCGTTCAAATGGCATATATGACTTCACAAGTGTCACTCAACTATTTTTCTGTATATATCAAGCAACCGTAAAGCCATATCCGTAAGTGAGAAATTTTTTATCATCGTTTCCCGCGGCGTTTCTTGATTATTATTTTCGGCATTGGATTGCAGGTGGTGAGCAACACCGGCGACCAACTCATCAACACTACCCGCACCAACCAGTTGAAAATTATCATTGTGCAATAAATCTTTGGTGCTGCCGCTATCGGTTGCGACTACTTTTTTGTTCATGAACAAAGCCTGAATGACTGACTGTGGAACGCCTACACATGAATCGGAACTCAATACAAAAATATCCAACGCCATTAATACCGCTGGCACGTCATCAACATGTCCCGATAAATTTACATTGTCTGATAAATTGAGATTGGCGATTATGTTTTCAATATTATCTCTTTGCGGCCCTTCGCCGATTATAAAAAATTTCAGCTTTTGCTCAGGATATTTAGCAATTAACCGTTGTGCCATTTGTAGAAACAAGTCGTGGCGTTTAAATCTTCTTAATACTGCAACAATACCAATTGCCACTTCATCTTCGGCTAAACTCAACAATGCACGGCATTTAGTTTTATCGTAGTTGTCAGGGTTAAATAGTTCAACATCAATGCCGGTGGGTATTGATTGAATTTTTTCAGGTCTGATGCGATTATATTTAATCATATCATCTCTAACGCTGCTGCCCGTTGTAACAATATAGTCCGCCAATTCATTGATAAAATTTATACGCGTCGTCTTGATGCGGTTAGACAAGTGGCGCGTTCTAATAAATTTTACGCCTGCAAGTTTAGCCGCGAAACCGCCTACCCAAGTGTCCTTGCCGCTATGGGTATTGACGATGTCAATTTGGTTTTGTTTGACTATTCTTTTAAGAGAAAATAGCGTTTTCAGATCCGCATTACCCTTAAACGGTAAAACAAATACTGGAATATGGTGTTGTTCAACGTGTTGTTTAAGAATGGAATCGCTTCGGCAAGCTAAAAATACCTCCACGCCCAGAGCGCGCACAGATAGCATTTCATTCAAAATACGAATCTCCTGCCCGCCCCATCCACCAGACCATTCTGTATGTAATACTCGAATTGTCTTATTCATTTTATATACTTCCAGAAAGTATATTGCGCGTAGAGCTTGGCGATCACAAATCCCTGCCAACCATCGACAAAGCCGAGTTTTAGAACATAAAGTTTAAAGAATGTCCAGCCAGGATTAAGCAATGCCTTGAGCGTATTTTTTTTTCTTGGGTTAAGGGTGGAATAGTAATTTTGTTTGGTTATAAATTCATCAACAGATTTATACGCCAAATGAATCATAGGTTGTTTTAATTTGGAAACTTTGCCATCCACTTGCACGCTTTCATGCACTGCAACATCGTTAAACGCACCTTTAGTTTTATCAAAAAGCCGAACGCTGTAATCAGGATACAAGCCGCAGGTTTTTATGGTTTTACCAAAAAAGTTATTCAATCTTGCGACTTGATAACCATCCGCTTCTGGACTTTCTAAAATGCTTGTTATTTCTGCCTGTAATTTTGGCGTGATGCGTTCATCGGCATCTAAAACGAATACCCAATTATTATTAGCCAATTCAATCGCCAGGTTTTTTTGCCGGGCAAAACCCAACCAGTCCTGATGCAAAACTTTGGCGGTTAATGACTCGGCGATTTCACAGGTTTTATCTATAGAGCCACTGTCTAACACTAATATCTCATCCGCAAAAGTTGCAGACTTTATTGCTTCGACAATAAACTCTTGTTCATTTTTAGTGATAATAACAACCGATAATTTATGCATAACCACGGGTTCCATTTAGTGAAATTCTATGACTTTTAAATGTATGCGCCCATCATCTTTGCCGCTCGGGTTAATGGTGGATAGGAGGTGGCTTAAATATTGCATGCGTGTTACGAAAATTGATCGTATTAACACCATCGCTAAACGAGTTGCTGTCACCGTTATAAACGACGTAGCTTTGTGCCAGATGATGTTGTTGTTCTGAAAAACGAAGCAAGGTTTTTTTGAAACTATTATCGAATGTTGATGCAGATTTTATTTCCATACCGGTAATATTCCGACCAGATTTATACAACAGATCAATCCCGGATCCATGGTTGTCACGGTAAAAATACAGGTTTGGAATCAGGCCACAGTTGTACCGTGCCTTTAATGCTTCGAGTACGACCAGGTTTTCGAAAAGATATCCTACTAATGGATCGCGGGTAACTTGCGCCGCTTTTTCGATGTTCAACAGGTAGGCAAGGAGTCCGGTGTCAGTGAAGTAGTACTTCGGGGATTTTGTTACCCTTTTACCAAAATTTTCGAAGTAAGGGCGAAGCTTAAAGACAATAAATGAAGCCTCTAGTATAGAGAGCCATTCTTTAATCGTTTTTGCGGTAACGCCGACATCGCTTGCCAGGGATTGAAAGTTAATCAGTTGGCCAATTCGCCCTGCCAATAGCCTGATGAATTTATCAAACAAACTGGCATTCTTGAGGTTAATAATTTGGCGAATATCCCGCTCGACATAGGTTTGATAGTAATTTGAATATGCCATATGCGGTCGCTGGTTTTGAGCGTGGATACGGGGAAGAAACCCGGTGAAAATGTATTCTTCAAACGTGTTGAGTCGTAAGCCTGCGGATTCCAGTTCTTCAATAGAAAATGGCAGTAAGTTGAGAATACCGGTACGCCCGGCCAGGGACTGAGTGATGGCCGTGCGTAGTTCGAGTTGATGAGAGCCGATGAGAACAAATTGACCATTTTCTCCGTTTTCATCAACCATTCCCTGTAAGTAACTGAGTAAATGCGGCGCTCGCTGGATTTCATCTAAAATGACTTTGTATTGATAGCTGCCAAGGAATGCTTTCGGGTCTTCCGTTGCCAAGCTAAGCACGTCGGGCGTTTCCATGCTGACGTATTGATAGTGGTTCAGCGCTTCTCGAACCAAGGTTGTTTTGCCGGCTTGCCTTGGCCCAAGAACGGTTACAACCGGATATTCTTTGAGTTGCAACAATAACTCAGCGGTCAGTATGCGTGGAATCATTTGGTGAGTTTATTCTGTGTAAATCGGGAATTCAAGTCCTAAATTACACAGAAATAACAAAATCTACGCTACTTCAACCAAAAAGCGACCGGGTAAATTTTAAACTTTTTAACGAAGAGTGCGAAAGTTAAAGCGCGGGTTGGCTGATCGTGTGCCGGAAGTGGCGGAGCGGAGAGTTAGGGGCAAGTGTTGCGGTGCAGAAGGTTTGCGTTCCTTTTGCTAGAGTAAATTCTTCCCGGTGGGTCTATTATGGCTTTGTTTTTGAAATCGTTCATCAAGTTTTTATCTCTTGTGAACAACACTCTTACGCCGGTCGCTTTCGCGAGCGCGAGAACATGTGTGTCGTCAGACTGCAAGAGGTGTTTTTTTGCCTCGACTTCGTGAAGCGCATTGTTAAAGGCGGTCTCGGGAGGCAGTTTTGCCAATCCTCTTCGGCGGTATTTTTGCAATTGCAACCGCGCTTGTCCACGTATTTCATCTTTAAACTTACCCTCCGTGTAGTACACCAATTTCCCGCCTTTGCGAAGCCATTTATGTATCGGTTCACCGTCCTCCGCAAAGGCGCCGTCAGATGAGTTAAAAACCGCACCGAGGCAATTTGCGTCAATGATTATGCACACGACGTTGCCTTATTTGAAACCGAGAAATGCATCAGATTCGTCCAAGAAAAAATCGCGGTAGCCAGGCGGTGGATCCAGCAGATTTCCTGCTTTATCGAAGTCGATGTTGTGGACATTAACGCTGTTGTTTTTGCCAGGCGACATATAATTTAATGCCACATCTTCTGGTGCAATGTTGCCTTTGCGAATTTCAATGCGTATGCGGTCTATTATGTAGTCGCTGTGCGTTTCCACGATAAATTTTTGCTTGCGATGGGCGATGGCAGAGACGAACAACGATGCCAATTCCGCTTGTCCACGCGGGTGCAAGTGCACTTCGGGTTGCTGGATTAGCAATGTTTGCCGTGACCTACCAGAAAACATGCGGACTAAAATAGGCAACAATTGACTAACGCCATAGCCGACATCCAAAATATTGTTGGCTTTGGTGCCACGGATTTTTACCTGCAACTGAAAGGGTTCGTTCATAGCCTTTCCATAAGCATGCACATCTACGCCGTCAAACAAGCCGGAAGCTTTTCCGAATTCGGAAAGTTCTTTCAATATTCGCTTTCCCTCTGCCTGGTTGGTGCGTTTCAAGCGCATTAAGTACATCGGAACATCGCCCCCCTCTGGCGTTTGCGTTTCGCTGAGAGGGTCGTAGGTGCGGCGGGGCTTGGAGCGAATGGGGGACATACTAACGACATCGGACATGTTCTCGTGCATGGAGTCGCCAGCGGAAATCCCATTCTCCGTTTCATCAGGGAAATATGTTTTTAAAAATTTCTGCAGTTCCTTAAGTTCCTTGCTCTGCCTGTTGCCGTTTTTTATAAAGAAGTGCGCAATACGAGTGCGGCCGATAGCATCGAATATTACGTGGTTCAACATAAACAAAAAAAAATCACTGTCGTTGGTGGACAAAACAAAAACATTTTTGTCTTGTTTTTTTATTTTTATAGGGGGGTCGGGAAAATCCGCGGGATCCCCCTTTTGTTCGCGAGTTTTTGTGAGAATAATTTTGCCGCCTTCCGCCTCGGGAACCATAATGGTTACTGTGGAAATGGACGGCTCCGAACCCTTTTCTTCAAATTCAAGAATAATCTCAAAGGGCCGCATGATTTCTCCATTCATTTGCAATCCAAGCGAGAAATTTTCGCTGTTTTTGTTTGCGCCGCCGCCGACTTTTCGGGCAATATCCGAAAATGATCCCATTTGATAGGGGGCTGCATTAAAGTCTCTCGGTTTTAAGGGGTGAAGGTAATGCGATAGCAAACCCGCCACACATTGGAAGCAACCCAGAACGGTGCTTTTTCCAGTGCTGTTTTCGCCCACCAAAAAAGTCAGCGGGCGAATACGGATGCGTTGTTCACCGGCAAAGCAGCGAACATCTTTAATAATGAACTCGTTAATCATTTTTCCATGGTTTGAGGGAGTGTTAACTAATTATAGCAATAATTTTACCTCTATTTCAGCTTCCGCGGCCATACCGGCGGCGCCCCCATGCCGCCCCGGCACTCTCCGGCATGTATGCAATATGAGACCCGCGTATTTCTAACCGCCTAAAAACAGTTCACCCACTTTCGGATTAGCCAATAAATCGTCGCCTTTTCCTGCGATAGCAATGTTGCCGGACACCAAAACGTAGCCAATATCGGCAAACTCAAGGCCCTTTTTAGCATTTTGTTCCACCATAATGATGGTTTTGCCTTCATTGTGTTGCAGGTCATACAAAATTTCAAACACCATGTCGATGAACCGCGGTTCGAGTCCGATGGACGGTTCGTCAACCAGCAACACCTCGGGATTCATAACCAGGGCCCGGGAGATTTCAAGTAGTCGGCGTTCACCTCCGGACAGGACTTTTGCTTGGTGCTTTCGTCTTGCGGCCAATCTCGGGTATTTGTCGAAAACCATTTCTGTTGCTTGCTTCGCTTGCGCCGGTTGGTCTTTCAGGAAACCACCCATCCAAAGATTTTCCTCTACCGTCATACCGGGGAAAATAGACTTATCCTGAAGAATATAGGCGATGCCGGCTTTAGAGAGTTTTTCGTTGGGGCTAAGCGAGGTCACATCCAGGTTATTGCCCGGGTTGTTGTCTGAGTTGTCGCGCTCATCGCCAATCGCCCCGCCCCCAATCGTAATGCGGCCGGAAAAAATATCAGTAAACCCGAATATTGAATGCAGTATGGTGGATTTTCCGGCGCCGTTTGGCCCGATTAAGCACAGCGATTGTTTGCGCGCCACGCGTAGATTTATATCATGCAGAATTTCCATTTTTCCGTAACCGGCGCGCAGGTTGTCGATGGCAATAAAAGCCGACCCATTTGCCAACTGATCAAGCTGCTCAACGGTAATCGTTTCGGCAATGGCGGCCGCCCGGCGCTCGACTTCCTCAACAGAGATAACCGCGTCCACACCGCCGCAACCGTAACCGCGAACCCCTTTTTGATTATTCATCAGCGCGGCTCATCGGCTAATCCCATCAGCGCGGCTCATCAGTGTGTCCCAAGGTAGGCATCAACCACACGCTGATCGTTTTGAATCTCTTGCGGGGTGCCCTGCGCCAGCATTTCTCCATGCGCCAGACAGTAAATCTTGTCGGCCATGTTCATGATCACGCGCATATTATGCTCAATAATAAACAGCGTTATGCCAAACTCGCTATTGGCTCGTTTCAATCTATCAATCAATCCATTGATTAATGTTGGGTTGATCCCGGCAGTCGGCTCATCAAGCAGCAGCCCGGTGGGTTCATTCATTAACGCCATCGCAAACTCCAATAACTTTTGCTGCCCGAACGACAAAGAACCGGCACTTAGAAACCGCTTCTCGTACAAGCCGACGAATTCCAGCAGACGATCCGCTTTCGCATGATCAGACTCTCCAGGTTTGCTGAATGCGTCAAGGAATTTCATTTTCCGATGCGGCAATGAGATCAGCATATTTTTGGTGCAGTCCATCGCACCATAGATTCGGGTTTGCTGGAATGTTCGTATCAAACCCAGACGCGCGATACTTTGCACCGGCATTTTTGAAATTTCCCGACCCTCAAATTTTATTGAACCCGAATCGATGGGATGATAGCCGACAATCGAATTGAACAGTGTGGTTTTGCCTGAGCCGTTGGGGCCGATGAGTCCGGTAATACCGCCCGCTTGCACGGTCATGGAAACCCGTTTATTGGCGACCACGCCGCCGTAGGATTTTGAAACATCCTGAACTTCAATGATGGCGTTCACTGCGCCGCACCTGTCTCTGCCGCTTTTTTGTCATCCGCTCGAATCCCGAACCGTTCCGGCTTGCGATGCGTCAACCAACCCATCACCCCATCCTGAAAATAAACCACCGTGATTACGATCAAGGCGCCCAACGCAACCCACTGCCAGCCGAGGAAATAGTTCCAGGTCACTTCCTTAACGATGTGGAATAATACGGCGCCAATTATCGGTCCCCACAGGGTTCCCTTGCCGCCCAGCAACACGCATACCACCATAAAAATACCCAGGTTAATGGTTTGATAAGCGGTTTCCAGCGGCTCGAAATGGATCAACTGAAAACCAGAGATTCCACCGACCACGCCGACAAAGAAAGCGGCCATCGCCCAGGTTGTTAACTTGTACCTCAGAGTATGGATGCCCATGGCCTCGGCTTTTTCCTCATCATCCCTTATGGCATTAATGGCGGCGCCAAAGCGGGTTGAATACAGCCATTTCAAGAACATAAAAAGAACAACGCCGGTGCCGGCAAACAGGTAGTAGAAAAACAATTTGCCGACATCAAAATTACCGGGATAGACCGGCAGAGAGATGCCCTGCCCACCGCCAACCCAGGTCCAGTTCGACACCAGTTCGCCAGTTGCGATGGCCACACCCAAAGTGCCGATGGCAAAATATGGGCCGCGTAGCCCGAAGGTGACATAGCCGATAACGACCGCCGTGACAGAGCAGAACAGCCCGGCGCCGATAATTCCGACCAACGCGCCAACAA
This sequence comes from Candidatus Spongiihabitans sp., assembly GCF_965237845.1. Taxonomy (GTDB): domain Bacteria; phylum Pseudomonadota; class Gammaproteobacteria; order Arenicellales; family Poriferihabitantaceae; genus Spongiihabitans. Next base: position 533,123 of record NZ_OZ250154.1, read on the forward strand.
AATACTGACGCTCGGTAAATGTCATCAGTTCGAGTCGCCCGGCATCGGTATAGGCGCCAACGTCGTGTACCATGCCAATGGAAATCACCGCAGCGACGTACATGCCGGTGCCGTAGAAAAAAATATTGCCGAGCGAGTTATAGCCCATTTGACCGCCGGTCATATCCCAGGTCATGGCCACCACGATCATCAACCACAGCGTCGCCAGTTGGGTGCGAAAATCCGGGAACAGGAAGGGTGCCGCGGCCGTGAGCACCAGAATGGCAACATAGAAAATAATGTTTTTTGTGTTCATTGCCAATGCGCTTACTTCAGACTCTGCCGCATTCGTCGTTGTTGGAGCATGCGCACCATGAGCACCAGCAACAACAGCAATACGGCAACCGCTTGCTGGTAGCCAATGCCGAAAATATGCGCGCCGTATTGTTCGGCCGCACCGATGCCGAGACCGGCCGCGATCACCCCAGGCAAATTGCCGAGTCCGGCGGCGGTCACGATGACGAAGGCGCGGATTGAATACGAGATGCCATAAAATGGCTGAATCACCCATACCATGACGATGATCGCGCCGGCGGCGCCACAGATAGCGGAATTCAGGGAGAAGGTGAACGCATATACTTTCTCGGTGTCGATGCCAAGCACACGGGCGGCGCGGGCATCCTGAGCGGTGGCGCGTATTGCCTGCCCCATGCGGCTTGTCTTCATAAAAATGATGATCACGGCGGCCAGGGATATGGCCATCAATACGCCGATTAGTTTGGCGATCGGCACATCGACGAATCCATTGAAGAAATACAGGGTGTCGTATTGCAGTTGAACGCTCTGCGTGTCGGAGCCAAACATCAGGTTGAGCAGTTGGGCAATCATGATCGCCAGCCCAAATGTCGCCAACAAGGAAGTGAATAAATCCCGTTCAATAACGCGGGATATAACCAGCTTGTATATTACCCAGCCGATGCCCCACAGCACCACAAAGGCAATGGGCACGCCCAGTAGCGGCGGCAGCCCTTTGCCGCTGAGCCACCAGGCGACATAACCCCCGGTGATCACAAAATCGCCCTGCGCCAGGTTTTTGACATTCATCACCCCCCACACCAGCGCCAGACCATAGGCGGCCAGTGCAAACAGCGCACCAATCATCACCCCATCCAGAATGATCTTGACATTGACCACTGGAAACTCGAACAATAGCGATAAATTACCGAGGATTTGATCCATGCCATGCTCGCCGGTTAACGAATGTGTGCAAAAGCAGGGCAGCCTGATCAAGACGCCCCGCAGGTTTTGCTTATATTACTGCTTGCGAGGCCAGTTCAGCGCATGGGAAGCGAAGTTTGATGGTGCCACAACATTATAAGCGCCGTCCTGAATTTGACGCAGCACCATTGGCTTGGCTATGTTGTTACCCGCATCAGAGAACTTGATTTGACCATAAAAAGTCGCCAAATCAGTTTTAGAAATTGCATCTCTGACCGCCTGTTTATCCAGCGTGCCGGCGCGCTCGAATGAATCCTTAAACACATAGACCGCAGCCGAGGCCTGAGCGACCTGGTAAGGCACCTTTTTCTGTGCGTACTCAGGGTAAGCGGACTTGAACTCTTTTTCATAATCGGAGGCGCTGCCAAAAAGCGGGTCCTGATAGGTAAGCGTCTCGGCCCATTGGGTTGAACAGAGAAAATCGTTAGCCGCAGCGCCGAAGTTGCCGACTACGTCAGCCGCTTCACAATGCGTGATGGCAATCATAGGCACATTGATGTTCTGCTCGCCAATTTGTCGAACTGCAGTTGCCGCGCCCTTGGAATGGCCGCTAACAATCAACACATCGGGTTTGAGCAATTTGACTTTGGTCAGAATCGCGCTCATGTCAGACAAATCCCTTGGCAACTGTTCGTCGATGACAATTTGCATCCCAAATTTTTCGGCATCCTCCAGCACCCCGGCCCGAATATCAAGCGAGAAGGGATCGTTCTCAACCGCAACGGCAACTTTTACCGAAGACGATTGGCTTCCGGATGCCTGAGCCTTTTCTGCCGCCAACGCAATAGCGGAAGCAAGATATTGTTCCGAAGTGGACAGAACTGCAAACAGGTACTTGTAACCTTGATTAAACAGCGAACGGGATGCCCCTTCCGCCTCGACCATGGGAATCTGGTATTTTTCCGTGACCGGCGCAATGGCTTTGGTCATGCCTGACGAATAGGGACCAAGCATGTACTGAACCTTGTCCTGACTGATGAGCCGCTCAGTCAGGGTTGCCGCCCGGTCGCCTTTGGACTCATCATCATAATAAATGACTTTGAAGTTGTAGCATTTATCACCAATTTTAACGCCGCCGGCCTGGTCGATTTTCTTGATCGCAAATTCATAGCCATTTTGGGCATGAACGCCGTTGGTGGCATATTTTCCGGTCAGTGAAATAGCCGAGCCCAATACCAGATCTTCACATTCCTGCGCCATGCTGCTGTGCGCGAATAGCATGCTTGCGCCCGCTATTAGTCCTGCAAGCAGGTCAGTATAAGTCAGTTTTTTCATATGGTGTTCTCCTCTAATTTTAGTTTTGAAATATTTTGTGTGTGTCTTGTTTTGAACAATTTATTGATAGCCGCCAGTATAACTGACTATTCCCAGTATACCAGTATAACTGACTATTCAATGTGCGGTCATTATACTTCCTGTGACAAAGGATTATGGCAAGAAATGATGGCAACAGGCTAAACATTTCGGAGCTGAATTTTATGCCAACAAGCCGTTCATAACCGTTGCGTTAGTCGTTGTTTTCACGCTTATTCAGGGCTTCTTCAGGCTAATTCGTCGCCCGGCCCAATCAGGTTTTTGCTTGACTTCGAAATCTTTCAGCATCGCCTGCACATCATCCGGCATCGGTGCAGTGCGACCTCGCTTCGTGTCATAATGCAAAGCCATGAACTCCGCGGTGGCGCACTGCGTTTCATCAACCAACATCAAGTGGGCAAACCAGATCTTTTTGGTCTCCGACCCAAGAATGATGCTTTCGATATTCATCATCGCTGGTTTTCGAACCTCGCGCAAATAACGCAGGTGGGTTTCCACGGTGTAAATCGCGCAGCCGGTATTACCAAAATAGTCAACGCCAAGCCCGAAGTGATCTTGTAGCCGCCAGGTCGTATTGCTGAACGGAACCAGATAATAGGCTTCGTTTAGATGCCCGTAGGCATCAAGCCATGCGTCTTGCAGCGGTTCGGAGTGGAGTTTTAGTATGGTCATGGTTATCTCAAATACGCATTGTCAATTCTATCCTCTATGTTATCTCACTCTTATTATCTCATTCTGGCCTGCGCTGTCACTTAATCAACGAGTGCGCGCCCGCTTGATTTCAAAATGGGATTGAAAAACTTTCGAGACCCACAAATTGATATCGCTGTATCTGACTGCAATATAATTCTAATTCTAATTCATAATTTGTATCGCTGCCCGAAAATTGCTGATCAGTTAAAATCGGCATTATCCTCAAAAAATTGGGTTTATTTATGACAAGACATGCCAGGCTGGCCGAGCTGATTATTGATGCCGCCTTGGAGATCGCCGACCGCAAATCCTGGTCGGCGCTGACTCTTGGAGAAATTGCCGAGCAAATTGAAGTGCCGCTTACGGATATTTATGCGTGTTACCCGGATTTGGACGATGTTGCCAATGCCTGGCTAAGGCGGGCCGATACTTTGATGGTGAAAAGCGCATCGAAAGCCGCAGAGGATGAGTTGCCGATGGATGATCGACTGCATGCCGCCATCATGTGCTGGCTTGACGCGCTGCAAGGACGGCGTTGCATCATGGGTGATATTCTGTTTTATAAACTCAAACCGCCTCATTTTCATTTACAGGCACAGTTTGTGGTCGCCACCTCCCAACGGATTCAGATGTTGCGGGAGGCCGTGCGTTTGCGAACAACCGGGCTGACAAAAACCGCCGAGGAGATTGGTTTGACAATATTGTTTGCCGGCACGGCGCTGGTGTGGCTTAACGATTCCAGCGAAAATTCCCAGCGCACCGGCGATTATCTCAAGAAACGATTGCAGTTAGCCGAAAATATCATGTCAAAGATTCATCAGCATGAATGACGACTTCGTATCGCAGATGAGTATTGCCAGGGCCGTATTATTGCCATGGGGGGTGGCGGATATAACCACAACAACCTTGTGCTGGCGTGGAACGAAGTATTAAAGGCCTTGCTTGACCAGAACTAAACAGGTGTTCTATGGTCTAAGCCGAAACACTATTCAGGAGACAAAATATGCTCAAAGGGTTACACCACAACGCCTATCGCTGTCGAGACGCTGAACAAACGCGACAATTCTATGAAGATTTCCTTGGTCTGCCGTTGGCCAGCGCTTTTCAGATCAAGGAGACGAAGAGCGGGCGGCAGACAAATATATTACACGCCTTTTTCGAGATGGATGACGGCTCGTTTTTGGCTTTTTTCGAGGCACCTGGTCACCCGTTTGAATTTAAAAAGCAACACGATTTTGACTTACACATCGCGCTGGAAGTGGAACCGGAGGAGGTGCACAAAATGTTCGAAAAAGGCAAATCGCACGGCATCGAAACCCGCGGCATTTCGGGTCACGGTTTCCTCGATTCCGTTTATTTTCGCGGTCCCAACGGTTATGTGATCGAACTGACCGCCAAACGCCCGGATTATGATGAACAAGTCGCTGCAGCAGCAGCGACAGCGCGCCAAGCTTTGGATGAATGGCAAAAAGAAAAAGTTAAACGCCGGAAATCCTGATTAATTCAGGGTTTTCTCAGTCCTTGATAAACAGGGCAAACTGAACTACGGTAAAAGTGGAAGCGAAAAATTTGTGAAAGAAGGTATTAAGGTATTAAAGAAGGATAGTCTCTAAATTCTAACGCAACACCTATAGTATGAGTACAACAATATCAAGCGAGGCGTTGAAGAATGAAGGCTTATCGTCGTCTATGCCTGGTGGAGCGAGAGGCTATCGGCGTATTGTATCATTGTGGCGCGGGCATCCGCGCAATCGCCGGTCAACTCTATCGAAGCCCATCAGCCATCAGTCTGTGAAATCAACCGTGACAAGAGCGGATTCAGTGCTTGGCGGTCGCCGCTGACAACAAAGCGCGGCGGTGGTGTTATCGTCGTTCGGGCAAGTTGGTTGAAGACAAGGGTTTGCGTTGGATCGTCATCCACGGACTCCGCAAGCAGTGGTCGCCGGCGCAAATCAGGGCCAAGCACAAGCTAGATTATCCTGGGGATGAACGGATGCGAGCGTGCGCCGAAACCATCTATACGTATTTGTATGCATTGCCCGGGGGGCTGCGTCAATCCCTGTTGCGTTGTTTGCGGTGGCATCGCAAGGCGCGGCGGCCACGAAGCCGGGGCATTGACCATCGGGGTGGTATCCCGGAGATGTTCAGTATTGAAGATCTGCCTGCGCAAGTGGCTGATCGCGCTGTGCCCGGTCATTGGGAAGGCGACTTGATCCAGGGCGCGCGCCATCAATCCGCTCTTGGCACGCTGGTTGAGCGCACCACCCGGACGGTGTTGCTGGTTCGCTTGAAGAGACAGGACGCCGAAACGGTGCGCAAGGCGTTTGCGCGCAAATTGCGAACGATGCCGAAACAGATAAAACCAACCCTGGCATATAATCAGGGCAAAGAGATGGCGGCGCATCGATTGTTCACGAAAGAGACCCGCATGCAGGTCTGTTTTGCCCATCCGCGCAGTTCATGAGAACGAGGCCCCAATGAGAATGCCAATGGCTTGATCAGGTAGCGCTTTCCGAAAGGCGCTGACTTTAATCAAGTCAGCGCTTATGAAGCGCGCAAGGCTCAAGACCGATTAAATGGACGACCGCGTAACGTGTTAAACTGGAAAACGCCTTTTGGGGCTTTTAATGAATTGTTGCAATAGAAACTAGAGACCGCCAATCTAAATACTCAATTTGGTGATAAACGAGAGCGGTACTCAGCACGTACTCGAAATTTCTTATTTTTTCTATGATGTCGGTGATATAACCCTGGTTTTGTGTCTCTAGCACCACTACGAGCTTACCGTTATCGGATTCGCCATAAAACTTCTGCGCTGGAGAGGTGATCAATATTATTTTTTACGGTTTTCAGGTGATCTGGTCTGGCATGTACAACCAGACTTGATATGTGAACTTCTTGCCGTTCCATTACTTGATCCTCAACGCTTCTTAGCTAATCTGGGTATCCCTCCGGTGTCGCCTACGAAGTTTTCAAATTCTTTATAATTCAGTTGTTCAATCATGTTTAATCAAATTTTAACGATCTCTAAATTACCACGGATTGCATCCGAATATTGATCGATTTTAAGTGTAGGATATATAAACATCCCCTTTTTCCGCAGAATCTAGGGATACCATCAATAATGATTTCTCATTGGCAAATTCATTGCGGCCATGTTCAACCCGAAAATGCTTCGCATAGCCAACATCAACCAGACCATAATAGCCACGCCAACCATCGGAATGAATCACGCTATCCAGATCAATTTTACCGCGAATAACCGCTTGAAGCGTGGACTGTCGTACATTTGGCACAATTTTATCTAGATTGAGTTGATCGAGCGGACACTGACTAGGGACCAGCTGCGCGGTATCCGAAGCCGAGAAATCCATCGCAAAATAGCGAATAATTCACCGGAAAGTCTTCTCTGCGATTCGGGAACGGCGATAATACCTGTTTTTTATAGCCATTTTAGAAGCTTAGCACACATTCGGTGATGCTTAACTTCCTATGACCCTACTAAAATAGATGCACAAACACTTGATTTTGCCGATTAAATTCAAGTATGCTATATTGAATCAATTAATTAGGAATAAATCAGTAACCTTATGATTAATTTTTTCGTCCAGGCAAGTCTCAAATTTCGTTTTGTGGTTGTGGCGGCTGTACTGGTGCTAATGGTTGCAGGTTTTATGAGAATGGTCGACACTCCGGTTGATTTGCTTCCAGAATTTTCTCCCGTTGTGGTGGTGGAAGTTCAGACCGAGGCGCTGGGTTTGTCTGCGGCAGAGGTTGAACAACTGATTACGGTGCCATTGGAAGCCGACTTGCTCAATGGGGTGGCATGGGTTGATTCAATTCAGTCAGAATCTCTTCCATCGGTGTCTTCAATCAGGATGATATTCGAATCTGGGACCGATGAAATGGCTGCGCGCCAGATGGTTCAGGAAAAACTGACACAAGCGGCAGGTTTACCAAATGTCTCTAAGGCGCCGATTATGTTGCAGCCAGTGTCATCCATCAGTCGGGTCTATATGATTGGTTTGCATTCAGAAAAAATTTCGTTGATCGATATATCAGTCTTGGCTCGCTGGAATATTCGACCACATCTGATGGCTGTAGAAGGGGTCGCTCATGTTTCTATTTGGGGTCAACGCAAAAGGCAATTACAAGTACTTGTTGACCCAGAGCAGTTAAGACATGCGGATATTTCCTTGCATGACGTGGTTTCTACTACGGGTAATGCGCTATGGTATTCACCCTTGAGTTTTTTGACTGCATCCTCGCCAGGAACCGGGGGCTTTATCGATACCCCGAATCAGCGTTTGGGTATACGCCATGTTTTACCCATCGTATCGAACGAAGGGTTGTCAAGGATTATTGTCGATGGGTCTGACAAGCGTCTGGGTGATATTGCCGAGGTGGTTGAAGATCATCAACCGTTAATTGGTGATGCAATTGTTGGCAAGGATAGTGGTGTCATGCTGGTTGTTGAAAAGTTTTCGTGGGCCAATACATTGGATGTTACAAAAGGTGTTGAAAAAGCGCTTGATGATTTACGCCCCGGTCTTAAGGACATCAATATTGATACTCAGATTTATCGTCCTGCAAGTTTCATTGAACGCGTTGTCAGAAATTTCTCTACGACGCTGCTCATCAGCGGCGTGCTGATTGCTGTTGGTTTGTTGCTGTGTTTTATAGACTGGCGCCCTTCTCTGGTTGCCACAGTATTTGTAGTGACTACTGTGCTTGTTGCATGGCTTGTACTATTTCTGCAAGGGGTGATTATTAATGGCCTGATTATTTCCGGATTCATTATGGCGTTTGGCGTTATTGTCCATGATGTCATAGCGGATACACAAGATTATCGACAGAAACGAGTTCTTGCTGATCAATCGCTTGGAAGAAAAGACGTGTGGGAGCTCATATCAGGATTCACGTTACGCATGCGTGGCACACTAAGTTTCGCTACGTTAGCTGTGCTGCTGACCGTGGTTCCATTTTTCTTTTTCGATGGTGTGCAAAACGCTTTTTTCTCTGCCATTGGCAAAGGTTATGTGCTTGTAGTGATTGCATCCACGCTTGTTGCCCTGACGTTAACGCCTGCACTGAGTTTGTTGGTTATGCCAAAAGGCGGGAGCAAGGTTTCCTTATCACCACTTAGTAAATTATTTTCAAGGGCCGCACAGGGCCTGTATCAGCGTTTTTCTGAGTTCTCTTTAGTCGCCTATATTATTACAGGTGTGGCGTTGCTCGCGGTACTTGCAGCGTTGATTTTTGCTCCATCTAAGGCAATATTTCCTGAATTTCAGGAAACAGATTTGCTGGTTAACTTGAAGGCAAAGCCAGGTATTTCACAACCGAAAATGAGCAAAATTATTAATAAGGTGACGGAAGGGCTTCGCGCTACATCAGGTGTCATCGGTGCAGGGTCTCAAATTGGACGGGCTGTGACATCCGATCGGGTTGTCGGTATGAACACAACGGAAATATGGTTGACTGTTGATCCTGATGCAGATCGCGATGCGGTCGTGAAAGAGGTTGAACGGCTTGTTTCTGCTAACCCTGAGATTGAATTTAGTATTGCAAGTTACTCTGCTGAACGTATCAGCGCTTTGGCTGAAAAGGAAAGTCAAAATGATTCTTTGACTGTGCGAATTTACGGACAAGATATGGTTATTTTGTTGCAGGAAGCAGAGAAGTTAAAGAATTCTCTATCGGGAATGAGCGGCATTGTTAATATGGAGACGTTAAAAGCAGATATTGAGCCGGGCATTGAAGTTCAAGTCGATCTGGAGCGTGCCAAGGAATATAGCATTAAGCCAGGCGACATTCGGCGAGCTGCTGCAACCTTGATCTCTGGGCTTCATGTGGGCAATCTATTTGAGGACAAAAAATATTTGATGTGGTGGTCTGGGGTAAACCCAAGATTCGTTCCAGTGTTGAAGATATTCGTAATCTTTTGCTTGAAACCCCTGATGGTCGATATGTTCGTCTTAATGAAGTTGCTGATGTACGTGTGGTTTTTAGCCCCGGGACAATCAAGCGTGAAGGTGTTGCCGGGTATGCCGATATTCAGATAGCCGTCAGTGACCAGGAGGTCGTTGCGAACGCAATATCTAAATTCCTTAAAACCCATTCCATGCCTTTGGAATACCATGCAGAAGTACTGGATGGTTACCTTAAACATAATCTCGCTAATCGTTATTTTTGGGATTCTGTTCTAGCGGCACTGATTGGTATATTCTTCTTATTACAGGCTGCCTTCCGTAGTTGGCGTTTGGCAATAATGACATTTTTGGCGTTGCCTGTCGCCCCGTTGGGATGTGTTATCTTGATTGTGCCAGGTATTATGAACTTCTCTTTGGGCGCTGTGCTGGGATTGATTGCTGTTTATGGTATTGGAATTCGTATGGCGGTCTTGCTTATTTCGAGTTATCAGAACCTGGAGCGACAAGAGGGCATGGCTTTTGGTGCGGACCTTATCGTCAAGGGATCCCATAGACAGTCAGAGACTATATTGGCAACCATATTTGTCATCGCCCTTGCCGTTATCCCCTTCTGGCTGTTGCGGTCAGAAGATGGTCTGGAGATAGTAGGATCAATGGCTGGGGCAATTCTCGCAGGTCTTCCCTCTCTCATTGTGTTCATGCTGGTGGTTTTGCCTGCATTGTATATAAAGTATGGTGAAGGGGCGGTGGATATTGAAGAGTATGAATAATCTGTTGGATGATGTCGTTGACAAGCAATAAACGAATTTTTTATAACGGTGATTGCCAGACCATGTCGTTTACAGGGGTCGGGGTGCCCAGTGGATTGGACTCAATAAAACTCCCTGGAAGAAAAATCGGGAGTTAAGGGCTATGTTACGTTATTGCATTGCAGCCGTCGTCATTGCCACAACAACTTTATTGCTCGCCGGTTGCGGAGAGTCAACACAGAAATTCAAGGCCCATGCGGAGCCTCCGGTGACGATGGAGCTCATTGATGATGATTCAGGTTTGACGCGCCTCATTTTCACGCAGCAGGCGATAAACCGTCTTGGGATAGAAACCGCCGCTATAACGGAGGAGGCGGGTAAGCGGGTCGCGCCATATAGTGCGTTGCTTTATGACTCCGCAGGGGGAACTTGGGTTTATATCAATCCGCAAGGCCTGGAATTTAGACGCGCGAGCGTTGAAGTTGACCGCATCAGGGGAGATAAAGCATATCTTGATGAGGGGCCGTCCGTGGGGAGCAAGGTGGTCACTGTGGGCGCTGCGGAGTTGTTTGGCGCTGAATATAGAGTTGGCGGTTAATTAAAGGCTGGGGCAGGTAGAGATGATGCGGTTTATAATCGGAACCAGTCTGCGTTTTCGTTTCATCATCATCGTCCTTGCGGCGGCAATGGTGATATTCGGCATGGACCGTTTGCGGCAAATGCCGATTGATGTTTTTCCTGAGTTTGCCAGGCCAAAGGTGGAGATACAAACGCCTTGTTTGGGGTTAACCCCGCAAGAGGTCGAAGAATTAATAACCATCCCTCTGGAGGATGCGTTAGTCGGCGTAGAGGGACTGGATGTTATACGTTCCAAGTCAGTGCCGCAGCTTTCGGCGGTGGAATTAGTGTTTAAGACTGGCACGGACATCATGCGTGCCCGACAAGTTGTTCAAGAACGTATTGACATGGTAACGCCTTTTATTCCAACTTGGGCTTCTCCGCCTGTGATGCTACCGCCGTTGTCTTCAACAAGTCGCACAATGAAAATTGGTATTTCGTCAGAGGTGCATTCAGTCATTGACTTGTCCATGACAACCTACTGGAAAATTCGTCAGTCACTGCTTGAAATTTCTGGTGTGGCTAATGTAGCCATGTGGGGCGAACGGATACGAATGTTGCAAGTGCAAGTAGATTCAGAGCATCTGCGGGACAAAGAGGTAACACTTGAACAAGTAATGAAAACCACTGCAGATGCACTCGATTCTGGTCTTCTGCCTTACTCTGATGGGGCGGTTGTTGGCACTGGCGGATTTATTGAAACAAAAGGCAGTCGTTTGTATATCAGGCATGTACTGCCTATTGTCAGCCCGGAAACGCTGGCTGAGCTGGTGATAGAACAGCGCGATGGTCAGCCACTGCGTCTTGGTGATGTCGCCAATGTCGTTGAGGGCCATCAGGCAATGAACGGCAATGCTATTATCAACGGTGGTGATGGCCTGATGCTGATTGTTGAGAAATACCCTTGGGCAAACACACTGGATGTGACCAATAGCGTAGAAAAGGCAATTGATGCTATTCGCCCTGGTTTGCCAGATGTGAAAATTGACACGCATATCTTCCGTCCAGCAACTTTTATTGACACCTCAATCAATAACCTGACTAAGTCGCTTCTTCTAGGTGCGGCGTTTGTCGTACTGGTGTTAATCGGCTTTTTATATGATTGGCGGGCTGCCCTGATTAGCACCATTTCCATTCCGCTGTCTTTATTGGCTGCAGGCATTGTGTTTTATCTGCAAGGAGCAACGATCAATACCATGGTGCTGGCAGGCTTTGTGATTGCCTTGGGCGCTGTGGTGGATGATGCCATTATCGGCATAGAGAATATCGTCCGCAGGCTACGGCAACGCCGCCGGGAAGGGTCGGACAAATCCATTGCGCATATTATTCTGGAAGCGTCTTTGGAAGTGCGCAGTGTTATTATTTACGCCAGCCTGATTGAAGTGGCGGCATTGATACCCGTGTTTTTCCTTGATGGCTTGTCAGGCGCTTTTTTCAAACCGCTGGCATGGGCCTATGTGTTGGCAATACTGGCGTCAATGGCAGTTGCACTAACCATAACTCCTGCCCTGGCTTTATTGCTATTAAGAAAAGCGCCGTTGACACGCAAGGTGTCTCCGTTGGCGGCTGGGTTTCAGAAAATTTACGATGCTCTGTTAAGAGGAACACTAAAAATACCTGCGGCTGCTTACGCATTCTCAGTAGCGGTGGTTTTGGCTGGCGTTTGGATTGTCCCACAACTTGGTCATTCGCTGTTGCCTGCATTTAAGGAACGTGATTTCCTGATGCACTGGGTGACCAAACCAGGAACATCGTTGCCGGAAATGGATCGTATTACCATCGCTGGAGCTAAAGAGTTGCAGGCTATTCCGGGCGTACAAAACTTTGGCGCCCATATTGGACAGGCTTTGATTATGGATGAAGTGGTTGGCGTACACTTCGGTGAGAACTGGATTAGTGTTGCCCCCGATGTTAACTATGACGAGACACTGGACAAAATTCAGGAAGTGGTGGATGGTTATCCAGGAATTTATCGGGATGTGCTTACCTATTTAAAAGAGCGTATTCGTGAAGTGCTGACAGGAGGGCATGAGGCAATTACCGTGCGTATCTTTGGACAGGATTTGAGGGTTTTACGGATACAGGCCGAAGCGGTAGAAGCAAATTTAAAAGGTACGCCGGGACTAAAGGAACTACATGTGTCCTTGCAAACACCGATCCCGCAGATAAATGTTGAGGTGGACCTGGGCAAGGCGAACAAATACGGTTTGAAGCCAGGTGATGTGCGTCGTGCCGCGGGTGTGTTGGTTGCAGGTCTGGAAGTGGGAGATATTTTCCGTGGCGGCAAGGCATACGATGTGGCTGTGTGGTCAATTCCAGAAAATCGCAATAGCCTGTCGGATATTGAGAATCTGCTGCTGGATACTCCCTATGGTGGGCATGTTCGTCTAGCGGATATCGCCGATGTTAGTATTCAGCCGACCCCTAATGTTATCAAACGCGAAAACATGAAGCGTAAAATTGATGTGGGTGGAAATATTGAGGAAGGTCATAACCTGGACTCGGTTGCCAAAGAGGTGAAAAAGCGTTTGGCGATGGTAGATTTTCCTGCTGGCTATTACCCTGAATTACTGGGTGAGTACACGGAACGGCAAAAATCGCAATCACGGCTGCTTGCTTTCAGCGCATTGGCAGCGCTTATCATACTGTTGTTATTGTATAGCACGTTTACAAGCTGGAAGCTTGCCATCCTTTCTTTCCTGGTTTTCCCAATCGCATTGGTTGGCGGCGCTATTGCCGCCTATACGGGCGGAGGGATTATCTCATTAGGTTCATTAGTGGGTTTCCTTACCATCTTTGGTATCTCAGCGCGTAATGGCATTATGATGATTAGCCATTTTCAGCACTTGCAACGGTATGAGGGGGTAAATTTTGGTAATGACCTTATTGTGCAGGGTGCCAAAGAACGTTTGCTCCCTATTTTGATGACCGCTTTGACAACCGGACTGGCGCTTTCCCCACTGATTTTTGCAGGTAATATTGCAGGACATGAAATTGAATATCCTATGGTGCTGGTCATTGTTGGCGGCCTAATCACCTCGACGCTACTCAACCTGTTTGTTATTCCTCCTCTTTATTTATACTTTGGGCGTATAAAAGAACAGGAAGATATAAATAATGCGCCTTCGGCAACAGAGGGTAGTACAATCTGATAGTAGTTGCCTTAGTTTTGTTTTAATAAAAACAAGGCATCGTTTAAGAGTTTAACTGTTACAAGCCCGACGCCCAACAGGAAATGGTTAACTTGCCAAGACCTAGTCAGGCTTTATAATCTGAAGGCGAACAAGAGTATGAAAAATAAATCCGTAAATATCATAGTGACACTTCTCGTTGGGCTGTTTTGTTGCACTGGCTACGCTATAGCGGAAACCCAGCAGTATTCCGAAATTTGGTGAAGGTGTTCCCGCTTCTCTTTTTGGGACATTTATTAAAGAAGGGCAAAAGGCGACTTATCTATTTTACGAATATGAAACCAATGAAGGGGAGGAATATACCCCCAAGGAGCTGGGGGTTTGTGGCACAACTGGCGCACCTTGCACAACAGAATTTTTCGGTGAATCGACTAAACACGAAGCATTACTATTTTTAGGGTATGGGCTAACCGATCGAGTTGCTTTAGAACTAGAAGCTGCCTTATGGTCGAGCGAAGAAATAATAAGAAATCCATCCGACAATTCTGGCGGCCTAGCTACAATAAAAGAATCTGGCTTGGGTGAAGTCGAAGCACAAGTACGTTATTTGTTAAATGTGCTAACAAAAGACCAAGCTCAATATTACGGATACATCGAAGTCGTTTTTCCGTTCCAAAAAAACAAAAACGGATTGGGGCTTCGGATTGGAAGGTTGTCCAAGGGTTTGGGGCATATAAGAGTTTTAGTCAGGGATTGTTGCTGGGTCGATTTTCGATTGCATATGATTTCGGAGAAAGCGATCTGGAATTAGCCGAATATGCGGTTGAATATTATAAAGATATATCTTCAAATCGGCGCTATGTTGTAGCGATAGAAGGTGAAGATGACGAAATTGGTTTGATTGGCGAATTGCAATGGCTGGTTGGCGGTAACGCCGTGGTAAAAATAAATACTGGTGTTGGATTGACTAATAAAGCAGCGGACTTTTCTCCTGAAATTGGGATAATGTGGTATTTTTGACAGGCAGAATTTCTGTCAATTAAATCACCCGACTTGCTTAGAAGCAAATCTAAAGGGTACGTAAACTGTTTGGATACGGACATAGCCCGCAACACTATGCCAAACAAGTCAGCAACTTCAGCCGTACTTGAATCTCATATAAACTACCTTCGGCCTTGTTTTTATTCACAAATCAAAACCGTTGCCCAAAACCATTGCCCAAGGTAAACACCGTAAAACCTGCCCTTACGAAAACATCATGACACTATGAAAAACCCAAATCACCCCCAGGCTGCTTGAAATCCAATCAGGGCTTTGCGATACTCAACCAAGTGGTCGACTCACCGACAATGAATCGGTTGAACAAATACAAAAAGCATGTGAACAACGCTTTAAAACTATTTATGGACACGGTGGGCTAAGCCTGAATCGAAATAGGTTGATTGCCTCGTTCAGACTCATTTAATGGATTAGAATATACTGGTGAGTTACACTAAAATAAAATTTCCAAGCGTCCCGCTATCTGATTAGATCTATCCAGCGTTTGCTCCAGATCATCTTCTGCAAGCCCGATTTTATAATCGTTCTGTAAATACTCCAGCGTTACATTTGCCTGGTTATTAATATGCCATGTTCCAACAACACCTGTTTGGCAATGCGGCTCGTCTTCAATCTCATTACCGCCAGCAAAACGTACTGACCACTCCAGTTTTTCTGTGATGAGAAAATGTGTTAGCTCAAAATTCCATCCTCTAGGCTTGTTTTTATCAGTATCAAACTCCTTAAACTCTCCAATTGCTGCAATATATTCAGTCGTGAATCCAAATTTATCCACTTCCAGCGTGGAATGAATGGCCAGCCCACTCACTCGTTTTTCATAGCGGTTACCAGTATCCTCAAGGGAAATTTCATCTGCATCTGCCAAATCAGAAACATAACCCAAACCAATTGTCCATCGTTTTGTCGGCATAATTTCAGTTGAAATTCCCCACTCAACAGATCGACTGTCAGCCCCTACTTTCTTTGCTTTGCCATTGTATGCAAACAAGGACAAATCAATTTCATCCGTTAGCGAACGAGAAATGGTTAGGTTTTTTTCGTTTATTTCAAAGAAATCTACCGGCGACCCTGTTATAAAGCGTGAGTGGTATTCGCCAAATGGCAAGGTGCCCCTGCCAAACCTTATCTTGGTTTTTTCCAATTCGATCTTTGCTATTGCCTCATCAACCAGAAACCGTTTTTTCACATCATCAAACTCAAAAGCGACTACCCCGCTTATACGTTCTGATACTTGAGCTTCAAAATCTATACTGAGTAGAAAACTTGTACTTGATGGCGTTGAATAATCCCTGATAGTGGGATCATCTTTGACAGGCTTAATCCGCTGACGCAGTAACTCAAGTTCTCCTTTACCGGCTATCGATAACCAGCTGTTCAATTTATGACGGTCAGTATTTTCATCCTCTTCGGCATGGATATTTACTGAAATACAGAGTATGCTTATGCACACAATAAACGAAATAATTTGTACTTTTTCCATTTTTTAGAGAACCGCCGATAAATTAAACAAGGGTCATAGGAAATTAAGACGTTAAATTGGCTTCTTGCGAAGCAGTTTGAGTATGACATGATAAAGATTATCACAGCAATGATTAAAACGAAATTCGGTTTCTTTGAGAGGGTGATAAAACATATGTTCGCGAATCCCCTTCGACTTGCTCAACCGCAATTTGGCGTAAGCCCAAAAGGACTCGATGCCGTTAATATGAGAGTGCGCATTGGCAAATTCATTGCGGCCATGTTCAACCCGGAAATGCTTCGCATAGCCGACCTCAACCAAGCCATGATAGCCTCGCCAACCATCGGATAAGAATCACGCTATCCAGATCAATTTTACCGCGAATAACCGCTTGGAGCGTGGGCTTTCGCACATTTGGCACAATTTGTGTGTATATCCAGCCATTGCGTTTGAGAAAACCGAATACGATGGTTTTGCCGCCGGTGCCTCGTCCGCGTTTGCCACGAATACGCTTGGGTCCAAAATACGACTCATCGACTTCTATGTGGCATGCCAGGGCAGGAATGTCGCTCACATTCTTGGGCCAAACGTTGGCGCAGTTTTATCTGGACCGAGTTGATCAAGCGCACGCTGACAGGGACCAGTTGCGCGGTATCCGAAGCCGAGAAATCCATCGCAAAATAGCGAATAATTCGCTGGAAAGTCTTCCCTGCGATTCGGGAACGGCGATAATACCTGTTTTTTATAGCCCTTTCAGAAGCTTGGCACACATCAGGTGATGCTTAACTTCCTATGACCCTATTTTTTACAGTTTTCAGGTGATCGGGTCTGGCATGGACAACCAGGCTTGATATGTGAACTTCTTGCCGCTCCATTGCTCAATCCTCAACGCTCCTTAGCTAGCCTGGGCTTCCCGCCAGTGCAGCCTACGAAGTTTTCAAATTCTTTATAATTCATGTTGTTTAATCAACTTTAACGATCTCTAAATTATCACAGATTACATCCGAATATTGATCGATTTATAAGTGTAGAAGATATAAACATCCCCTTTTTCCGCAGAATCGAGGGATACCATCAATAATGATTTCCCATGATGGTTTCCCAAGGGTGGCATAAATCTGTCCGCTATGACCCTATTGCCTGAATGAATGCGTCTATAAATCATACTATAATTTACCTTGGCCTGTTGTTAGCCAGTGCTTTCAGAGCGGGGAGACGAAGAGTGGGCGGCAGACAAATATATTACACGCCTTTTTCGAGCTGACCGCCCGTTTGGATCGAATCAGCTCTGGCGCAGACATATGATAGACAAATCCTGGAGTTGCCAGACGTATTCACCCAACTGGTTTGGGGGGTTATCGCTACTGCTAAACGCCAGTCGCCAGGTGTTGGACGGCGATACTTCCGTTAGTGTGAAATTGACCGTAGATACGGATGCGTTCAGCATAATGGCAAGGGCATTGGTTTGATGCGGCGAATTTTTCCGATTACCCGTGTTCGCCAGGACAACCGTCAGGGTCTGTGCCTGCTCCCAATCCAAAGCCGTCATGTCGCTGCCGTCTGGATGGCGCCAGGCTATATCAGGTCGCCCCTGCCCATCCAACAAATGCCCATGCCGGTACTGCGCCTGTCTCAGTAAAGCGGTGTTGCGCCGCAGGCCAATCAGCTCACGCACCTGTGCCAGGAAAGCCGGGTCTGTTGCCAGCCCGCTCCAGTCCAGCCAGCCAGTCTCGTTATCCTGTGCATAGGCGTTGTTATTGCCCTGCTGTGAATTTCCGAACTCATCCCCGGCCAGCAGCATCGGCGTGCCCTGTGATAGCAGTAAGGTGGCGAGCAGGTTCAGGCGTTGTCGGCGGCGCAGTCTTTTGATCGACTGTTTGCTGGTCGGTCCCTCAATGCCGTAGTTGCGGCTGAAGTTAAGCGCATGACCATCACGGTTGTCTTCGCCGTTGGCCAGGTTGTGTTGGGACTCGTAACTGACCAGGTCGGCCAGGCTGAAACCATCGTGGCTGGTGACCAGGTTGATGCTGGCATTTGGTTTGCGTCCGCCAGCCTCAAACAGATCCGCAGAGCCGTGCAGACGTCGGGCAAACTCCCCGGCCTGCCCCGGATCACCACGCCAGAAACGGCGCGCGCTATCCCGATAGCGGTCGTTCCATTCCGACCAGGCGCGCGGGAATTGTCCCAGTTGGTAGCCGGCCGGGCCGGCATCCCAGGGTTCGGCGATCAACTTGACCCCTTTGAGCGCGCCATCGCTGGTAATTTGCCCTGTAATTTGCTTGAGCAGTGCATGGTCGCAATCGAAACCATCAGCGGTTCTCCCCAGCCCCGCAGCCAGGTCAAAACGAAAGCCGTCCACCCCCATTTCCCGGTGCCAGTACCGGAGACTGGCGAGTACCAGTTCATGCACTCGAGGATGATCAACATTCAGCGTATTCCCGCAGCCGGTGTCATTCACATAACACCCCGGATTATCCGGCGGCGTTCGGTAATAAGCCAGGTTGTCGATGCCGCGAAAACTGAGTGTCGGGCCGCGCTGGTCGCTTTCGCCGGTGTGGTTGTACACCACGTCGAGAATCACTTCGATGCCAGCGTCATGAATGGCATTGACCATTTCGCGGAACTCGCCTATAGCACTATCACCCGAGATATTATCACTCGCATAGCGGACTTCAGGAGCGAAAAAATTGATGCTGTTGTAACCCCAGAAATTTCTCAGCCCGCGTTTCACCAGAAAGGCTTCATCAATGAAAGCATGCACCGGCATCAGTTCGATGGCAGTGATGCCCAGCG
The DNA here is from genome assembly GCF_965237845.1 of Candidatus Spongiihabitans sp. Classification (GTDB taxonomy): domain Bacteria; phylum Pseudomonadota; class Gammaproteobacteria; order Arenicellales; family Poriferihabitantaceae; genus Spongiihabitans. The sequence goes on from NZ_OZ250154.1 coordinate 552,129, forward strand.
CTTTTAGATAGTCCAGTATCGCCGCATTGTGCATAGCGCGGAATTTTCCGCGCTCAGATTCTGCAACGGCCGGGTGGCGCATGGTGAAACCGCGCACGTTGGCTTCGTAAATAATGGTTTTTGACCAGGCAATGTTTGGCCGCGCAGCCGCCGGAAGATTTTGCGCGGCGGTGACCACGCATTTAGGCATGCAAGAGGCGCTGTCTAAAGCGCTGATTCGCATCTTTTCAGTGGCGCCGCTCAGGTCAAAACTCGGGTCAAAATCAAACAAAGCCGCTGCTGGAGACCAGGAAAAGCCGCCGTCCAGTGCGCGTGCGTAAGGATCGATCAGCAGCTTATTCGCATTGAAGCGAAGACCTTGTGTCGGCTCATATCGTCCGTGGACGCGATAGCCATAGCGCTGACCCGGTTTGCAGCCCGGCAAGTACCCATGCCAGACATCATCATCCTGGTCGGGCAATGTCAAGCGCGCTGTCGCGTTGCCCTGCACATCGAACAGGCACAGTTCAACGGCCTCTGCTCGCGATGAATACAAGGCGAAATTTACCCCATCGCCATCCCAGTGCGCGCCCAGCGGGTCGCGGCAGCCGCGTTGCATTATCGGCGCAAAATTATTATGGGTGTTGTTATTTTTGCTATTCAATTATCGACAACATCGTTGAGTGCCAACGCCCGTTCTTTTGTCCAAGGCACAAACCTTACGGGCTGCTTGCATTTTTTGCAAACTATCCTTGTGGCGCGCCGCTTTCTGGTATTTGCAAAACAGCCGTTCGGGCATTGCACGATCCAACGCGGCCGGCTGAACTCGATGTCATGACAGCGTTCCCCGGTGCCCCCAATCTCTCGGGCAATCTTGCGCCAGACAGCATCATGATGGTGCTCGAGGCCAGCCAGCGCATGGGCAATCTCATGCAGAATCGTGTCGAGTATCTCCTGCTCGGAAGCGGCTCGAAGGAAAAGCCGGGAAAGCGAGATTTGCTTGTTTCTGTATTTGCAGACTCCTGCTCGACTCATGGCATCATCCAGGCAGGCAGACCAGTCGCTCAAGCCATGCTTGCACAGGAGCCTGCGGCAGTTTTCGAGCGCGCCCTGCTCTTGACCTGAATAGTCTTTGGTTGCCCCCAGCGGCTGAATGAGTTGATAAGGCACACGATAGCAATCTCCATCCGATACAGCGATGCGGGCATACTTAGGCCCGAGAGTGGATACAGCGCCATGCAGTTGTTGCCCGCGAAACTCAAACCGGACCGAGTCGCCTGGCGATACCCGGGCTTTCAACTTGTCCAGATCGCGCATTGAATGAAGCACCGGTTGTTTGCCCGGCCGCAGGCTAAGGATACGAGGCTTTGCCAAAATTACCCCGAATTGCCCCGAATTGAAAATGACCGCATCTCATCCGCCCATTGCCCGACAACACAACCCGCCATCATAGCCGAGCGGGCTGAATGGGTTTGAGACGCCAAATCTCCCGGTTATAGTCGCGGATCGTCCGGTCGGTTGAGAATCGTCCGCAGGCAGCGGTGTTGAGGATGCTCATCCGCGTCCAGCGCGGCACATCCTTGAAGGCGTCGCCAACCAGTCCCTGAGCATCGACAAAACTGCGGAAATCCGCCGTCGTCATCCACGCATCGGCAGGATTTCTCAGCGCATGGGTCACCGCATCGAACACGTCTGGCTGAGCCCGATTGAAGTGTCCGCTTTCCAGTAATTGCAGGACCCGCGAAAAATCCTGGTCGCGCTCGATGATCGCCTGAGGATGGTAATGCGCATCGTCATCGGAACGACGTTTCTCGATTTCATCCACCGTCAGTCCGAACAGGAAAAAGTTCTGCTCGCCGACCGCTTGGCGAATCTCGACATTGGCGCCGTCCAACGTGCCTATGGTCAGCGCGCCGTTCATCATGAACTTCATATTGCCGGTGCCGGAAGCCTCTTTGCCGGCGGTTGAAATCTGCTCCGACAGGTCGGTGGCCGGACAAATCAATTCCATCGCGGAGACGTTGTAGTCGGGATAAAAAATCAGCTGTAGCCGGCCTTTCATGGCTACATCCGCGTTAATCACGCGCGCGACATCATTGATGCACTTGATGATGTTCTTGGCCACAACGTAGCCGGGCGCGGCCTTGCCACCGATGATGACCAAGCGAGGCGTCAGCCCATTGCCATCACCGCGGCGGATACGGTCGTACAGGTGAACCACATGCAACAGGTTAAGCAGTTGCCGCTTGTATTCATGGATCCGCTTCACCTGCACGTCGAACATCATGCCCGGATCGACTTCAATCCCGGTGCGTTCTTCGAGCACCCGCGCCAGACGAATTTTGTTGGTGCGCTTGACCGCGCGCCAGTGCGCATTGAAAGCCGGCTCGGCGGCAAAATTCCGCAGTCGCGCCAGTTGCTCGAGATCGGTGATCCAGTCGGCGCCGATTTTACCGGTAATCAGTGCGCTCAATCCGGGATTGCAGTTGGCCAGCCAGCGACGCTGAGTCACGCCGTTGGTCTTATTATTGAATTTCTCCGGCCAATGCTCGGCGAAATCCTTGAACATGCCCTGACGCAGCAATCTGGAATGCAGCTCGGCCACGCCGTTGACCGAATAGCTGCCAACGATGGCCAGATAAGCCATGCGCACCATCGGCGTTCGCCCCGACTGAATCAATGACATGCGTTCCAAGCGTTGCCGGTCGCTCGGCCAACGCGCCCTGACCTCGGCTAGGAAGCGGTTGTTGATTTCGTTAATGATTTCCATAATTCGTGGCAGCAAATCGCCGATCATCGCTTGCGGCCATAGCTCCAGGGCCTCGGGCAACAACGTGTGGTTGGTGTAGGCCATGGTCTGCCGGGTGAGGTCCCAGGCCATGTCCCAGTGCATGCCGTGTTCATCCAGCAACAAGCGCATCAGCTCCGGCACGGCGATGGCCGGATGGGTGTCGTTCAGTTGAAAACAGTTGTTTGCGGCGAAGCCGGCAAAGTCATTGTCATCGCCATGCTCGGTCTGCCAGTCAGACAACACGTCCTGCAGACTGGCCGAGACCAGGAAATACTGTTGCCGCAGTCGCAGCACCTGGCCATTCTCGGATTCGTTGTTCGGATACAGCACCATGGTGATATTTTCAGCCGCATTTTTGGCGGCCACAGCATCGACGTAGCTGCCGGCATTAAACTCTTCTAGGTCAAACTCATCCGTGGCCGCGGCCGACCACAGCCGCAGGGTGTTGACCACATCGTTCTGGTATCCCGGGATGGGCACGTCGAACGGCACCGCCAGCACATCGTGGGTATCGACCCAGCGATGCCGTGTTCGCCGGTCCTCATCGACCTGGGTTAAACACTTGCCACCGAACTTTACCGTGCGGCTTAATTCGATGCGCTTGATCTCCCAGGGGAAGCCGCCGCGCAGCCAGGTATCAGGCTCTTCGATCTGGCGGCCATTTTCGAAATGCTGACGGAACATGCCGTAGTGATAGCGGATGCCATAACCGATCACCGGCAGTCGCAAGGTCGCGCAACTGTCAAGGAAACAGGCGGCCAGCCGTCCGAGTCCGCCGTTGCCGAGTCCGGCATCATGTTCATGCTCATAAACATCCTCCAGTTCGACGCCAATCCGCTCTAGCGCGGCACTGGCCTGGTCTTGAATGCCGAGACTCGACAGCGCGTTGCGCAACAAGCGTCCCATCAGAAATTCCAGCGAAATGTAGTGCGCCCGACGGTTTTGTCTGCTTCGCAGCGCTTTATTGGTTCGGTTCCAGCGCTCCATCAGGCGCGCCCGGGTTGCATATGCCAGCGCTTCGAATAGACCGGGAGAAAGCACCCGGGGAGGACAGCCCCCTGGCACCCTGCTAAAGTAATGGGCAAAGTCCTCCAGCAACGCATCGGCATTCATTTTCAGCGCCGGCGCCGATAATAGTTCGATATCGTCGAGGTGCTGGTGATTTTCCGCAGGGCAATCTAAATTATTGGGTAAATTATTGTTCTTTAGTGATGTTGCCATGCTCAAAATTTCGGTTGCAGGATTAGGGTTGCCAGCGGCGCTAAGGTCAGCGATAGCGAATCGCCGCGGCCGTGGGACTCAATGCGCTCAGAGCGCAGTATGCCCGAATTAACCAGGCCGCCGCCGCCGTATTGATCGGCATCGGTATTCAATAGTTCTCGGTAGCCGCCAGCAGCTGGAACGCCGATACGGTATCGGTCGTGAACTTGCGCGCTAAAGTTGCAAATGCAGATGACGAAACTGCGATTATTGCCATGGACGGCATGTATGTCGCGGGCGCAGGATGCGCGGGAGCGACCGCCATGACCAGTGCGCCGAATCCACGAGAACACGCTGTTGTCGCGATCCTGCCAGTCGATCCATTCAAAGCCTTCATTTTTGCAATCCTGTTGATGCAGCGCCGGTGTCCCGCGATAAACACGGTTCAGGTTGCGCACCAAGGTTTGCACACCGCGGTGGCGAGGTTGATCGAGCAGGCCCCAGTCCAGCGTACGCTCGTGACTCCATTCACGCTCCTGAGCCAGCTCGGCGCCCATGAACAGCAGTTTTTTCCCCGGATAGGCATACATGAAGCCGAAGTAGGCACGCAGGTTGGCAAAGCGTTGCCAGTCGTCGCCCGGCATACGCCAGAGCAAGGATCCCTTGCCGTGTACGACCTCGTCGTGCGACAGCGGCAGCACGAAGTTTTCGCTAAAAGCATAGACCAGCCCAAATGTTATGTTGTCGTGGTGATGCTTGCGCTGGGTCGGCGGTTCGCGCATATAAGCCAAGGTGTCGTTCATCCAGCCCATGTTCCACTTGTAGGTGAAGCCCAAGCCGCCGCCATCGGTGGGTTGCGAGACCCCGGGCCAGGTGGTTGATTCCTCGGCGAAACAGCATGCGCCACGGGCATGAACGGCGACATTCAGGCGGCGGATGAAATCAACCGCTTCGAGATTTTCATTACCGCCATATTGGTTCGCAATCCACTCGCCCGGCGCGCGTGAATAGTCGAGATATAGCATTGCCGCCACCGCGTCCACGCGCAACGCGTCGATATGGAATTCATCGATCCAGTAAAGCGCGCTGCCAATCAGGTAGTTGATCACTTCACGCCGGCCGTAGTTGAAAATAAGCGTGCCCCAGTCGGCATGCTCGCCTTGGCGCGGGTCTTGGTGTTCATATAGCGCACTGCCGTCAAAACGGCCGAGACCGTGGCGGTCGCGCGGAAAATGCGCCGGCACCCAGTCCATAATCACCGCGATGTCGGCGCGATGGCAGCAGTCGATCAGGTGGCGGAAATCGTCTGGATTGCCAAAGCGTTGGGTGGGCGCGTACATGCCGATAGGCTGGTAGCCCCAGGAGCCGTCGAAAGGATGCTCGGTAACCGGCAGCAGCTCGATATGGGTAAATCCCATATCCACCACATAAGCCACCAGCTCATCGGCAAGTTCGCGATAGCTCAAAGCGCGCCCGCCAGATTCAGAATTGCGCGCTTCAGGCTTGCGCCGCCAGGAGCCAAGATGCGCCTCATAGATACTGAGCGGCTGATCAAGCCGTGGCGCGCCGCGCCGCTGTTTCATCCACGCATGGTCGCGCCAGCGGTGATGGCTTCGGTATATGATTGACGCATTTCCCGGCGGCGGCTCGAAAAAATGCGCCATCGGGTCGGTCTTCAGCGGTAGCAGATCGCCCTGTCGGTCGAGCATTTCATACTTGTAGAAAGCGCCGACTTTAACGTCGGGTATAAAAATTTCCCAGATGCCACTCCCCGAATGCGCGCGCATAACATGCCTGCGCCCATCCCAGTCATTAAAATCTCCAACCACGCTCACGCGCAATGCATTGGGCGCCCAGACCGCAAAACAGGCGCCGCTGAGGCCAAGCAGGCGGGTGGGTTGCGCGCCGAGCTGGTTGAATATTTGCTGATGGCGTCCCTCTGTCATCAGCGGCACAAGCATGGACGGCAGGCGATAGGCATCCTCAACATCAACAGCGCCGCCCGATTTTGATTCAATCCGCAATTGATAGTGTCGTTTTCTGGGTGCCATCGGCGCTGCAAAAATGCCGCCCGGATGAACCCGGCGCATTGGCCAGAGTACGTTGCCGAGACGGTCCAGCAGGGTCACCGATTTGGCTTGAGGTTGCAATGTTCTGACCACGCGAACACCGTTTTCCAGATGCAGTCCCAGCAGCGCAAATGGATCGCTGTGCCGACCGTCGGCAAGCGCCTGCCATATAGATGCCTGCTTGTCGGGTTGACCGCCAGGCCAATTGCATGGCCAATTGTAGGGCCGACTGTCAATCCGTGAATTCATATAGCTCGGATAGATAGGCTGCCGCGGCTGCTTCCCAGCTAAACCTCGTGGCCCTGGCATGGTTACGAATCTTTTGCCAGCACCGCTTGTCGGTGGATTTTATTAACAGCGCCTGGTTGACTGATGAAACAAAATTTTCGGCCTGGTCGCTCGACGTTTCGCCGCCAAAAGTAAATCCGTTGACCGCCTGAGTCACGGTGTCCTTCAAACCGCCCACCGCATGCGCCACGCAAGGCTGGCCGGCGCGCATCGCCAGCATCTGGCTGATTCCGCAAGGCTCAAAACTGCTTGGCATAAGGAACAGATCGCCGGCACAATACAGCAGGTCGGACAGGGTTTCGGAATAACCGGTTAGAAACAGAAAATTCCGCTGTTCGGAAGCGACCCGGCGCAACCGCTGTTCGAGTTCGCGGTCGCCGCGGCCGAGCATGATGAAGGCCAGGGCACTGCCGTGCTGTTTGAGGATCATCTCGAGCGCGGAGGAATGAGTTTTGGTCGGCTGAAGGAACAATGAGATCTTTTGCTCGCCGATTCGCCCGATGCTGATCAACAGATTTGACGGTCTTCTGCGGGGCAGTTGACTAAGTGTTTGCCGCGCGGTCAAATTATTTTTCAACAGATGCTTTTCGCCCGCGATCGCTTGCAACAATCGAGACCAACCTGGCCGATGTCCGCCGCGCCATCTTCCATCAGAGCGGCTGCTATCAGAGCGGCTTCGATCATATCCGGGGTAGGCGCAGCCATTGAGGATGCCGGTCAACCGATTTTCTGCCGCGGCCGCGCCTAAGTCAGCCTCCAGCCCTTCGCCGCCGCTGAACCCGCGCGCCCGATCATTCGGTTGGAGAATCTCGCGGGCGTAGGTCGGAGAGACCGTGTTCAGCTTATCGGCCAGACGTATGGCGGTTGCCATGGGATTAACACAATTCGGGTAACGCGGATCACCAATTTGTTTGCCCCGATAGCGCAGTCGTGGAAACCAGGCTTCAAAGGATGACTCATGGTTCTTCAACGGACGGATGCCTTGGAAGGCCAGATTGTGAATCGTAAATACGATGCGAATGGCGCGAATTTTTTTCAAGGCCGGGTCGTAATGCCGCAACGCTAGCACCAGCCCCAGATGCCAGTCGTGCAGGTGCAAAACATCCGGTGGGCGCGGGCATTGCTCGACCTGAGCCACCGTGGCCGCGCAAAAAAAAGCGAAGCGGCTGGCATCAATCGCGAAGGGCGCTGTCGGCCCATCATCGTGGTAAATGACACCGGCGCCCTTGGGCGATAACAACGGATGCTCAATGGCCATAAATTCGACCGCTGGCACCGATTTTTGGATTGGCGATTGCTGGATTTGCCAGATTTGCGCGCTATGCTGTGCGCCGCCAAATTGTACCTGTAAATATTCAACATGTCGGGCTTGCGGTAGCTTGTTGAATACGCCGTAAGAGGGGGTGATGACCGTCACCTGATGGCCGCAGGCAGCAAGCGCCTGGGGCAGGTCGCGGATAACATCGGCGATACCGCCGACTTTGCCGCCCTTGAGCGCGCCATTTTCCGCCGCAACCAGCCAAATTCTCATAAAATATTCAGGCAATATCCGGGCTATCGCGTATAGTGCAGGGTCTGTCCCAGCATATCCGGGGTCACCAGTGTGCGCCCGCCGCGGGTCACACGAAACCCACGACTACGATCGGCCTCGAGATCGACGCCCACCTCCAGATCTTCTGGAATGACCGTGCCACGGTCGATGATGGCGTTTTTTATGCGACTGCGCCGGTTGATTTCGCAACCGGGGAGAATCACCGAATCCTCTATCGAGGCGTAGGACCCGACTCGGCAATTCGAGAACAACAGCGAGCCCTTGACATTGGCGCCGGAAATGATGCAGCCGGCCGATACCATTGAGGTTATCGCCTGGCCGCGGCGACCGGGTTCATCAAAGACAAACTTTGCCGGCGGCAATTGCGCCTGATGCGAAAAGATCGGCCACTTGCTGTCATACAGGTCAAGCGCGGGATTGATGCCGATGAGTTCCATATTCGCCTCCCAGAACGCATCCAACGTTCCCACATCGCGCCAGTAGGGCTGCCGCGATGTCGCCGATGATGCTCCCGATAAGGCATGGGCGTCTCGAAACGGAAACGCATAAATCCGGTATTTATCGATGATGGACGGAATGATGTTCTTGCCAAAATCATGTGCCGAGGAGATCGTATCGGCGTCCTTGATCACCTGCTCAAACAGAAAATCGGTGTTGAATACATAATTTCCCATTGAAGCCAGGCAGAGCTCGCTTTGCCCCGGTATGGGTTGCGGATTTTCGGGTTTTTCGTCAAAGGCGATGATGCGATTGCTCTGGTCGACGGTCATCACCCCAAGCGCGCCGGCCGCTTCTGTGACCGGTGCTTCGATACAACATGCCGTCATGTCCGCTTGTTTTTCCGAATGCCAAGCGAGCAAGGGGCCGTAGTCCATCTTATAGACGTGATCGCCGGCCAATATCAGCACATAACCGGGATTATGCGTGCGAATGATGTCGAGATTCTGATATACCGCATCCGCGGTGCCGAGATACCACTCTTGGCCGGTGCGTTGCGAGGCTGGCAGGATTTCGATGAACTCGCGTTGCTCGGCCTGGAAGCTGGTCCAGCCGCGCACCAGATGGCGAATCAGGGAATGCGCCTTGTATTGGGTCAAAACGCCAATCCGCCGCACCCCGGAATTGATGCAGTTGGATAACGGAAAATCAATTATGCGCAACTTGCCGCCGAAGTGCACCGCGGGCTTGGCGCGCCATTCGGTCAGTTCGTGCAATCTGGAACCTTGCCCGCCGGCAAGAATCAGCACCATCGTATCCCGTGTCAGCAAGCTGACGTAGCGACCCTGTTCGCCGTTATTGTTAGTCATGATTTGTTGGGCATGCATTGTTCCCGAATAGTTCAAAGACGCCTAATAGTATCAGAGATATTTTAAGTGTAGCCTGAAATGTCAGCCGCGGGATGATTTGCCCACCATTGCCATGACCGATTCGCGGACCGCGGGCGTCAGTTGGCGGGACTGCAGACGCCATCTCCAGTTGCCTTCGGTCGTGGCGGGAATATTCAGCCGGGCTTTGGAGCCGAGACCCAGATAATCCTGCATCGGCGCGATGGCTAATCGGGCCTCGCTGGAAAAAGCGAATCTGATCATATCGGCGCTGATAGTGTCCGCAGTCCCCCCGGTTAACCGCAAAGCATTTGCGCGCCGGTCGCCGTTGCTGCCGCGGAACCAGCCGACGGTGGTGTCATTATCGTGGGTGGCCGTGTAGCAGACACAATTCCGCTGGATGCTGGACAGTTGAAAGCCGGGGTCGCTGACTTCAAACTGCAAGACTTTCATGCCGGGTATTTGGTGGCGATGCCGCAGCGCGTCCACTTGCGCGGTAATCAGGCCCAGGTCTTCCGCCACAACCGGCAAGCGGCCGAGCGCATCTCGCAACGCATCGAAAAGCTCATCGCCGGGGCCGGCTTCCCAGACACCGTATCGAGCAGTTCCAGATTCAACCGGTATTGCCCAGCAAGCTTCGAATCCGCGAAAGTGATCAATTCTGATCAGGTCCGCCATTGTCGCCGCATAGCGCAGTCGGTCGATCCACCATTGGTAGCCATTCGCCGCATGATAATCCCAGGCATATAGCGGATTACCCCACAGTTGTCCATCCTCGCTGAAGTAATCGGGTGGCGTGCCGGCGACGTGTGTGGGTTGGCAGTTATGATCGATTCGCAAGTATTCCGGGCGCGCCCAGGCATCGGCGCTATCGAGCGCGATATAGATGGGCATATCCGCAAACAGGCGGATATTGTTCTGTGTTGCGCAAGCGCGCAAGGCGCGCCATTGCTGATCAAACAGGAACTGGATGATTTTAATGCGCTCAATCGCCTTAGCGGATGAAGCCCGTATCTTGCTGATTGCAGCCGCATCACGATAGCGGTAAGGCTTGTCCCATTGCGGCCATGGCCGCTCACCGTGCCTGGTTTTCAGCGCCCGATACAAGGCGTAGTCGTCGAGCCAGATCGGTCCCTGGCAATGCAGGAATTCCGCATAGCTGGCGTTCAGTTGCGCATTGATTTCGCCTGCCTTTATTTTATTGCCGAAGCGGTCGGCAGCCGTGGCCAGCAAGCCGTTTTTTGCCGGGATAAGCTTGCCGTAATCGACAAACTCAAGCGGCAGTTCTTTGAGCGCTTGCGCTTCATCTGAGCCTATCAACCCAGCCCGTATCAGGGGTTCAATACCGATCAGATTTTCATTTCCGGCAAATGCCGACAGCGGTTGATAGGGCGAGTCTCCGTAAGCCGTCGGCCCGGTGGGCAGGAATTGCCAAACACCTATACCCATGTCCGCCAGGACTTCAATGAAGGTCAGGGCGCTGTCGGCAATATCACCGATACCGTAAGCCCCCGGCAATGACGAAAAGTGTATGCCGACACCAGCCCGACGACCGACCGGAAGGATTGCCTGGTTTATCTGTTTGGTTTCCATTGTCGGGGGGTTAGCAATAATACGGCTTAAATGGTGTTATCAGTCGCCTCTCCAAAATCTAACCAAAAAAGAGCTGAATGCGTGAAAGTTGCGTGAAATAGGGGTAGTGATTTTAACTAAAATTTAGGTTAATATCCTTTCCACCGCATTTTTGGGACAGGGAATCCAAAAATTGAATGAACGAAACCGGCTATTTAATTTGATAAATTTTAACCGACCCATAGTTCACAGAAGGCATTCATGTTTACTTATACCAAAGTAGCGCAAGCGGCCGCCTTTTTCGCATCTAAACAGGGTGGCACTATCAACATCATGAAACTGATGAAACTTCTTTATTTGTCTGATAGGGAATCCATGAACCTGTACGATGCGCCAATTACATATGACAATTTTGTGTCCATGGATAATGGTCCCGTTTTATCGCGTACATATGATTTAATCAATGGCACCAGTTCAGACGCCAAAGGCGCGGCACAATGGACGGCTTGGATAGGAGACCGTGACCAGTACGATATCAAGTTAAAAAAAACTGTTGAGGAAGAAGAATTGGACCAATTGAGCGATGCCGACATTGAGGTTATGAATTCAGTATGGAACCAGTTTGAGCATTATGATCAGTGGCAGTTAGTTGAACTTACTCATAATCTTTGCAAGGAATGGAAACATCCAAACAATTCAGCGATTCCTATTTCTGATGTCGAGGTTTTTCTAGCGCTTGGTAAGCACGAAACCATAGCCCGAGATCTTGCTGAAGACATACAAAACGAAAAAGAATTAGACAGGCTGTTCGCATCTTTATAGCATCACTAGATACCAAGGAGGCATTTTGTTCAGTGTTGTAGCGCGCCGCTCACTCCTGGTGCCATCAAATCCACAAGGAAATTTAAGTAATAAACACCTTTTCGTAATTCTAAATGATCCTGTCGGACCGCAACGAGAAATTATTATCGTGCCAATTTGCACCGTGTATGAGGGTCGGAACTACGACAATTCCTGCATTGTAAACGCCGGCGACCATGATTTTGTTAAACATTCAAGTTACGTTTATTACAGAAAGTGCCGATACTCTACAGCCTTGGGATTGGAACTGGGTATTGAGAAGATGTTATTTGTTGACAAAGGGATTGTCAGTGTTGAATTATTCGACAGGATTATTTCTGGAGTATCACGCTCCAAGTTTACCCCTCGTTGTGTAAATAAATACGTCTGAAGCGAGAAAAAATGGGTGGCTTTGAGACACGCACTGAAAAATTCGGATCACGATAATTTACGAAAACCGATAAATTCGCTACTTTTGCTTACAGGTAAAAGCAGTTTCACTGCTTGCTCCAAACATTCTTGATCTATTTGCGATTTTTCATTTTTAACCGCAATGTAGCCCGCTTTGTTCGCTAACCAAGCGACATCGGCAAGCGGGCGTCCGGTCAATGTTTCCGCGATGCCAGCGAGATTCAAACCGGCCGCGTATGGATAGGTGGACAAACAATGCGCCAAAGCTGCCTCAACTTCTTTTGTTTCTGGGAAACAAACCTTAATGCGATTATCAAATCTTCCCTTCCGAACCAGTGCCGGATCTATCGCATTTAAACGATTTGTAGCGGCAATCACCAGCAACCCGTCCTTGCCTGCTTTTTCCACTTGCCTTAGCAGTTCGTTAATTTCCTCTATTTTGTGATTTTGTCCAGACAGTTCGCGGGAGGCACCTAATGCGTCCAACTCGTCAAGGAAAATAATGGCAGGCGCTTTTTTGCGCGCCTCATCAAACTTACGGCGAATGTGTAAACTGGTTTCATGAATATATTTAGAACCGACATCGGACATGCCGACTTCGATCATTTCCCATCCCAAAAATTCTGCAATTTTTTGTACGGAATAGGTTTTTCCTGTACCTGGTGCACCATACAATAAAATGCCGCGCTCTGGATGAACGCCCATTTTTTCATATGCTTCGCGGCGATAATAATAGTCAATTACTTGCTCTTGGAAAAATTTTTCCAGTGCTGGTTGTCCGGGCAAGGAGAATTCTTCCGGCGGATGTGCCGTTTTATTTCTAATTTTCTCAATGCCCTTATCACTTATTCCGAGCGTGCGATAAAATCGACGAATTTCGGTGGGAGAGATCCATGGGTTAATGGCATTAATTTGTTTTGGCGATAATGAAGGATCGCCGACCCCGCCAGTAAGCAACCGAACCGCCAACCGCCGACGCTCCTCGTCCGACTCTGGTTTGCCGAACGCGACTGTCCGTCGCGCTCCGGGAAAATAAAGTGAATCGCCCCAGGAAGCATTTTCCAATTGCGCCAGCCGGTCCGCCAAGTCACACAATTGTGAAGCAGAAGAAAAATCGGTGCGATCAGGAATGCCTGCAATACGCAACGGTGCGTTGTCTCGAACGAAAAGAGCGGTCAAAAAACATTCGCCGCCAAACTCTGTTTCGTCAAAAGTAATATTAAGGAACGATTCGGCTTCGGTAATAGTCGTGGGCAAAATGCCCTCTTTTTTGAGTAACAGGCAAACATCTCCGCCAGCATCGCACACCTGATAAACGATTTTATCATTCGGGCCTGTCGCCAATACTCGGCGAATTTCCGCACTTTCGCCAACGGCAAAACCCACCGACAACCATGGAAAAATTGAATTTGTCACCGTCGCATAATAGGGCTGAGTGTAGATCTGTCGATGGGTAGTTCGCTACCGCCCGAATGAATTTGATTGGCAAACAATTCGCTCGTCACTCGCCCCAAGCCGTCTATGTCATTGTCGTTCAGCATTTCCTTGCCCGTCTCTACCAATTGATCATGTTTTTCCGCGTTAACCGCCGTGTGTTTTTCTTTGGACACGCGTTTAAACATGGCCACGATGAATCCGGGATCGCTCCATAACTCTCGCTCATAGATATTGTGCATTTCGTTGACTGATCTTTTAGCATCGCCATAGCCGATGTCGCCACTTTTCAACTCGTCATGCGCCTGCCGGGCGAGGGTGTCAAACCGTTGACAGGTTTGTTCGTCGGCTTGCTCCCGGCAATTTTCATTGAAGCTTTCCTCGGTTTCTTGTAAATCTGATTTCAGATTGGCGATTCGATTTTGCGGATCGTTACGGATTGCGGCAATTTTTTGCCGAAGTTCGCGAATTTTTTCGGCAATGCTGCGGCGTTCTTCACCTTCGGCGACATTCTGTAAATTTGCGGATTGTTGGTCGAGCGAATTCTTTATCTTGCGAATTCCCGGAGAATCGCTGGCGGTGGAAATTTTTTCCGCAGTCGCCAATTCTTTTTTGGCTTCATTAACCATACCACCGACAAAACGCTCTCCGCCTTCGCCTTCATAATCAATAACGGATTCGGTAAAACGCAGTTCGTTGGAAATTTCGCCCGACCCTACTAATTCAACCTTGAACCTCATGACCCCGCTTTCGTCAACATCCCAATGAATATTGAGGTCGTCTCCTTTGCAAATGTCGAAGTCAATTTTTTCGCGCCGAATTTCACAACTTCCGATAAACAAATTCGGTTCGTCGGGGGTGGGATTGATCGCTTCAGGTTGCTGAAAAAACTCCACCAGTAGGGAGTCATCACCATCGCGCACATCTCTTGCCATGCGATAATTTTCAAACACTCCGCTATCAGGCAAAGCAATACCTTTTTCGGCAAAAATATGCAGAGTATTTTCTGCTTCGTCGCCTTCGCCAGAAACAATCATGACCGCAAGGTTGTGCGTTAATCGCAAAGACCCGGCCGATGCGGCAACGCGATTAATAACAATTTCGCGCCCAGCGTCTTTTATCAACGAGCCGTTTTGATCAAATGCCATAATGCGAAAATGGTTTTCGCCATCACTGTCCAATGGTAATTCAATGGTTGTTCCGCTATCCAGGCTGCGGCGTCCCGAGGTCCACCCTTTGCTAGAGTCAATCTGAATTTCCACCCCGTCGCTTGCCGAGTCATCCTGCGGTTTAATCCGAATTCGGGCACGATCTTCTGCTGTACGACTTATATAGTCGTATTGCAGTTTCACCTCGCCTTCGGTCATCGTCCGCCCAAGTGTTTTTTTGCGCGGTTTTTTCTGGTCGGTCCAATCCAAACCTTCGCAAAAAATCGCTGCGCCTACGGCAACCGCAGTCATTGGATCAATGCTCATGTCCGCGGGCAACACCAATTTATGCGACACTCGCTCTCGCAGAGTCGGCATTTTGGTAGGGCCGCCGATAAACACCAGCCGATCCAGATCACCGGATTCATAACCGTTGTCTTTGAGAATCTTTTGTGACAAGTCCACGGTTTCATCAACTTTGTCGACGATGAGTTCTTCAAACTGTTTTCGATCAATCGGAATTTCTATAAAAATATCCGCGCCGTCATCATCGGTAACTCGCAAATCGTCCTCTGACATATAAATGGTCGCGCTTTCGCTTTTGGAAAGTTCAACTTTTGCGACTTCCGCCGCCATCCGTGCAACACGAATCATCTTTTCGTATTTCGGGTTTTTCTGAAAATCTGCTGCAAGCGCATAATTTTCCAATAACCAGGGACGCACAATTCCATTGATGATAATGCGATCAAAATCGCGTCCACCCAACGCGTTAATGCCCTCATGCGCCAGGATATTGATGTTGCCTTTGGTGCTTTGCACTAACGCCAAGTCAAAAGTGCCGCCACCGATGTCATACACCAGAAACAATCCGTCTTTGTTTTTGTTGTCGGCAACTGACGCCATTGCCGCCGCCACCGGCTCTTGCAACAGCGCGATTTGCCCCAAGCCGGCCATGCCAGCGGCGCGATATGTCGCCTCAATTTGCATTTGATTAAACGCCGCCGGTGTGGTAATCACCGCGCCGACAATATCGCAATCACCATATGCCACTCGCGCCTGCGCTATGAGTTGCCGCAAGATTTCGGCACTACATTGTTCAGCGTTCATTACTACGCCCGCATCGGCAAATTCCTTTTTCCACGAAGTACCCATCTGCCGCTTAAAACCATCGGTGGCGTTGGCTGGATTTCGGCAAAGTTGTTGATAAGCACGATGACCGTAAAATTTAGTCCCGCTCCGGTTAATATGTATTACCGAGGGCAGGACATCCGTTCCTTGGTCCACAGTTTTCACGATGTGCAGTTTGCCATCCAAGTGCGCGACGATAGCGCTGTTGGAGGTGCCAAGATCAATTCCCAGATACATTTTTTTGCTCCTGTTGTTTGTTAAAATCTTCGGCACGAGTCAGCACCACTTTGGCGAAGTGCAAAACCCGCCCCTTTTTCACCAGTGCGGGCTCCAGCGTTTCCCGTACCACCAGTTTCTCACCGTCCGCGAATTCATCGGCGTTGGTTGCCCGAAGCGGGTAATTAGCATCATAAGGCTTGCCTTCATACACAACCATTTCGATATCGTTATTCTGCAATAATTTGATGATATGGGTATGCAATAAATTCCGCAAGTTGCGCATCTTTGCCTCTGCTGCCTTTTGCTTCAGGCGAGGTAAATCGGTGATAATTCGTTCGTTGGCAACTATCAGCCGAAAGGAATCAATCGCTAAAGATTTGACTTCTTCTTCGGTCATTAAAAATCCTCTATTTTCATGTTTTGGGTGCGAAAATTTCCATCTTTTGTAGGTTTTAACGTATAAGTCCAAGTTCCAAGCGAGTAATCGTTCCGGTTGGGCGAACGATTCGCATGCATATCATCCATAAACACTCCGCACTCAGTGCTGTAGTTTTTGCCGTTGGCATATGTGAACAAAAGTAGTTCATTCGGTACCCTGTTATCGATGTATGCTTCATTTTGTCGGAGATAAAAAGCGACAACTATTTTATTGGATTGGTCGCGGAGTTTAATAATCACATCGGAGTCGCCTCTGTTATGCACGGAAATAGAACTCGTGCCGGTCGGTCTGGAAATGTTTAATAACGGGCCGCTTTTCGGACTAGCAATGGACCCCCCGCACTTCGCTCGTGTGCCGTCTCCGTTTTTAATGTACTTCGCCGACACATAACCGCTGTATGAGTTTTCTGGTCCCCACCCGATTTTTTGCCAACCGTTTCTAGGAGGCCCGGCGGCAACAACATTCTGGTAACGGTCGAATGACCCTACGATATCGCCGTTGGGCAAATTTCTCACATTCAGCTTTAATGCGGTAACATATACCCACCGAAATTCCACTGCAGGTTTTTGTATAGCGCTTGTGCCAGTTTGCCGTGGCGTGCTTACGAATGTATCGTTTTTCGATGATGCATGAGTAAGTAAATAAATAAGGGTCTTAACTAGTTATAACCCATAAATAATAACCGCACCAACGACGATAATAATCCAAAACCATCCTGACCAGAAGGATTTTTCAACGGTTCTTACCGGAATTACTTCCAAAAATTTTCTGTCTTCATACAGTTTATCGGAGATAAATTGAGGCGCATTAAAACGCTCCGCTAAAGACAATAGCTCTTTTGTCACATGTAGAGCCGCGGGCGTTGCGCCGTGTTTGTTGTGAAGCGCAAGTGCAACATCGCGGGCTCTGCTCCATATTTTCTCTTCGTTTGCCAATTCCGCATATTCATCCAGTAACGCTGAAAGCGCGTTAATCAAGTCGACAATTTTACCTGAATTATTCTGGGTGTTTTCTACGGCATTCATAAACGCCTGTAATCGCTCTGAAAATTCGGTATTCCGATGCTTTTCACCGACAATCTTTTCCAGCGTATCGAAATCTTTCGCCAGTGCCGCCGCCATTACCGGCAATTCTATAAAAACCTTGATTAGAAGTTTGGTGATTCGCAAGGAAATCTCGGACTCACCTTTGTTGTTGTGGAGATCCAAGGCAAGGCCGCGGAGTTTGCCGCAAATCTCACTTGAGCGTTTTTCATCAAAACCCTTCCCTTCGTCAACCAATTGAATCGGCTGGGCATACTCATCCCATTTGGATAGCTTTTGTTCAATTAGACGCAACGATTGTTCATCACCGGGCGAGTCCCGTAACACATCGGCGGCGTGATCGATTTCTTGTTCCAGCGGGCGCAAAACGTCCTGAATCCGATTTTTATAAACCTCGCAAATCAAATTCGCCACAAAACGTCCACTCAAGGTTTTGTCATAGCGCCACTTTTCTGCGATTTTGGTTGCCAATGCGCTAGGTTGTTCCCCATGAAAAATCACATTTATTGCCGATGTCATGTACGTCTGTTCACGCAATTTTGTAAGCGCATCCGCGACATGTTCCGGTTTGGCGGGAGGCACGACTCCGGATTTTTTGCGGGCGTGATTGATCATCTGGCCGACATCGTCTGCATCAATAGATTTTTGCGTCTCAATCAGCATATTCAGCGCATCTACAAGGTTGTTGGCATTGCCAGCGTTGCCGTATCCGCAAAAATGCGCAGCAAGAGTCGCTTTTGTTAATGTAGGCAAAGACATTTTTTCAATTCCTTTGCAAACAAGCCCGCCGTCTGTATCCGTTTTCGCCAGATGGATTAGTTCGTCAATTTTTGGGAGCGGTAAGCCCCATAAATAGGACACTTCTTCGCGTAGTCGTGGCATAGAAGCGGTCAACGTATCCACCGCTTTTTGTAAAATATCCTCGGATTCCCGTGCGTCAAAACTCGCATCTTCGTGCGCATTGTCAATTTCTGAGCGCGTCGATTCTGGCGAAACTTTCAGTAAATGAAAAGCTGACATTCGTTTAGTTTATAGAATTTTGGCTCATCTGGTAGAAGGCGAATTCAAGCCTCTATAAAGTGTTGCGCTTCTATTTTGCACCTATACATGTTTATTTTTAAGGAACCGGCACGGGGCCAAACTTAACTCCAAATCTTAAACAAAGGATATATTTATGTCCTATAACCAAGAATATTATGAAGAGGGTAAATCCTGCCTTGTGTTTTTCCCTGCTTTTGAAGCAGGCAGAAGCGCTTCATTGTCATTTTCTATCACCCAGCACGAGCATATTTTCTTGCGCCTAACGAATGTAGTGTCATTCTTCAATTCCAAGCATTACAAGCGGCACCGCAGGCACGCCCCTTCCCTGACGAATGACGTTATACAATTCTCCTTCGTAATAGGCCACGCCTGAACTCATTTGTGATTGCAATTCTTTCATCGGAAGTATTTCGATGCCAACATCAATCTGACCGCCGACATAAAACGCTAAATGCTTTACAAACAAGTCATAAGCAACAAATGAATATTTGCCGAATTGTATTTCAATAGCCACTCTGTCTTTTACAAAATCAGTTTGGTTATAACTGAATATCGGGGAAAAACCAGTTCGTTCAATTTCCTCTTTTTGTGTTTCAGGTGGCATCGCAAGTGTTTTTCGGATCAGCTTGTCATCTTTTGTTACCCAGTAACTCACACGGCTTTCTTTCCATTTTTTTGATCCTAACAAAATCTTAAACAATTTATTCATTTCTATGGGGCTGTACAATAAACGCCCCTTCATGGTTTTTTCTTTTGATACTTTTGTCTTGCATGCCTGACCATCGACTTGCTGAATAACAGATTTAACTTCCTTCCACAATTTTGGTTTATGCACCAACAAGTATTCAAGACCGTTCAAGTGTGAGTATGTTTCAACTATTTTCACTATACGCTCGTTTTTTCAAATAATGTTAATTGAACAGCTTTATTATCTTCAGCATTTTGCCAAGGCACTGCGATCAGTTTATTCCCGCTCTCTTTTGGGTCATATACCGGTTTGTTCATCGGCCTGGTTTTTAGTGTTCCATTAATAGTTTTCACAATACGATTTTTTGCTAATTTAATATATTTTTTTTCAGTTTCCGCTCCAGCGCCTCGCCTGTTATGCAAAATAGCGGCGATGATTGATGTTCCAGTTCCCGCAAATGGATCTAAAACCCAGTCTCCTGTATTAGTCATCGATAAGACAAGACGTTCGACTAGCTCCACTGGATACTGGCAGGGATGTTCGGTTTTTTCCACATGGTTGCTCTTTACATTAGGCACAATCCACAAATCTCCAGGGTTTTTTCCAAGCGGGTTGCAGGAATATTGCCCCGCTTTAGGTCCTTTGAAATATTTTTTTGCAGGATACTTCTGGGGGACTCTTACAGGGTCTAAATGAAAAACATACTCCTTGGTTTTCCGGGTAAACCAAATGATCGTTTCATAACGTCCTGAAAGCCGTCTTGAGCAGTGTAAACCATGCTCAAAGTGCCAAATAATTCTATTTCTCATAACCAGATTCAAATCAGCGAATACAGGATACAATGCAATATCCAGGGGAATAATTGAGCCGTCCTCTACGAAATTACCAACTTGCCAGCAGATACTGCCAGATTCTGTAAGAACACGTTCACATTCCTTGATTATCTGTGATTGTTGCTCAATGTAATTGCTTAATTTTGTTTTTTTTTCGTATTCCTTGCCTATATTATAGGGTGGCGATGTAACGATTAGCTGAATGGATTTATTCGGTATTGTTTTCAACATATCGACACAGTTTCCATGATACAAAACCGTTTGTTCATTCAGGCCGAAAGCAGACGCGATATTCACTTGTTTTCGCATTTCACATTATTCTGTTAAGGATTGGCCCGGCAGTGTTTGAAGTCCGAAGCCTCCAACTGCATTATAGTCTTTCCAGCAGTCGGAATAAACCCGGTCGCAAGACCACGCAACCAGTTGAAAAACATTTTGTTTAGAAACCGAGTCTCGAATTTTGCTATTTTCAAATTTAGTCGGTCTGCTAGCGTGTCATGCCGTTTCAGATTCTGTTTTCTTCAACCGCGTGGCAGGCGATTTGTATGCCGCTGGAGGTATTATTCAGCTCTGGAATTTCATCGCTGCATCGCTGATTGGCATGAGGGCATCGGCCATGAAACACGCAGCCCGATGGCAGGTTGATCGGAGTCGGCACTTCGCCTTTGAGCTTGATATGTTTCGATTTGCGCCCTAAATTGCTCTGACCCAACTTGGGAATGGCACTCAGCAGCGCCTGGGTATAAGGATGGCGCGGCGATGAAAACACCTCTGCGGTTATCCCCAGCTCGCAAATCCGGCCGAGATACATAACCGCGACCCGGGTACCGAAATGCTCCACCACGGATAGGTCATGGGTAATAAACAGATAGGTCAGACCGCGATCTTCGCGGGCTTGCATTAACAGGTTGAGCACCTGCGCCTGAATCGAAACATCGAGAGCCGAAATCGGCTCATCGGCAACGATGAATTCCGGATCCACCATCAGCACCCTGGCAATGCTGATACGCTGCCTTTGTCCGCCGGAAAACTCATGGGGAAACCGTGGCCCCCAATTGGCATTGACGCCCACCGATTCCATCACTTGTTCAACCTTTTGCCGTTGCTGCGCCTGGGGCATTTTCGGGAAATGAAACCTGATCGGTTCGAGCAAGGTCGTGGCCACGGTTTTTCGGGGATTGAGCGACGCATATGGATTCTGAAAAATCATCTGCATGTGCTTGCGATAGGGCAGTAATTGGGAGCGGTTGAGATTGTCGATGCGCTGTTCGCGGTAGTGAACCGTGCCTTTGGAAGGCGATAGCAATCCCATGATGGTGCGCCCGACCGTGGTTTTACCGCAACCGCTTTCACCGACCAGGCATAACGCCTCCCCTTTCAAGATATCCAAAGAGATGCCGTTGATTGCCTTTACCGACTCTTTTTTACGTATTAGCTTGCCGTGCTGGAAAGATAACTGGTCAAGCAGCCCACCAGAGACATTGAACTCCTTATTTAAGTTCTTTACCGATAGCAGGGTATTTGGCAGGATATTTGATTGGGGTTGTTGCATCGGCGATGCGCTATTGGTTAAGGGGAAAGTGACAGGCGACAGCCCGTGAACCATTGCCACCCAATACCGGTAAATCCACCTTGCAAACTGCCTGAGCATGATTGCAACGATTGTGGAACGGGCATCCTGCTGGAATCTCCTGTAGCGACGGCATTACCCCGGGAATCTGGTTCAGCCGTTGACCCGGGCGGGCCTTTTCCGGCAACGCCCCCAACAGCCCCTGAGTGTACGGGTGCATTGGCTTGGCGATAACCTGATCGGTCGGTCCTTGCTCAATGATGCGTCCGGCATACATCACCAGAATGCGCTGGGTCACTTCCGAAACCACGCCAAGGTCATGGGTAATCAAAATCAAACCCACATCGAAATCATTGCACAGATTCAACAACAACTCGAGAATCTCCGCCTGGATAGTTACGTCCAGTGCGGTGGTCGGTTCATCGGCGATAATGATCGCCGGGTCGCTCAACAATGCAATGGCGATAACCACCCGCTGCCGCATGCCGCCGGACAATTCATGGGGGTATTGCTCAAGGCGCGTCTCGGCGGAAGGTATTTGCACCGCCTTCAATTTAGCCACCGAAATTTTTCGGGCTGCCTGGCGGCTCAGGTTTTTATGCGCCAGGATGGTTTCTTCCATTTGCGTGCCAATTGTCAGCACCGGGTTCAGGGTCATCATCGGGTCCTGAAATATCATGCTGATTTCATTGCCGCGAATCTGCCGCATTTGTTCTTCGTCCAGGTTGGCGAGGTCCCGGTCCTTGAACAAGATGCTGCCCGCAGCCAGATAGCCGGGTTTGCTGATTAAGTTAAGGATGGCAAACGCCGAGATCGATTTACCGGCACCGCTCTCGCCGACAATGCCAATGCGTTCTCCCTGTTCAAGATCGAAACTCACGTCTTTGATCGCAGTCACCGAACCGGTCCTAAGCGGAAACACCACTTCCAGATTTTTAACGCTGAGTAAGGGCATGGGCGATGGCGCCTCAGCGGCAATCAGGGTTGCGTTGTTGGGCGATGATGGCGACGCGTAAGCGGGCTATCCGAAGTTTCGACGACGGATGGATGGCGAAAAAACCACTTTCGGAGTCCAGTTTGCGGTGCACGCTGAGTGCGCCGTCCGCCGAAAATCCGGCGCAATGGGAGAATTCCATGCCAAGCTTGTCCGCCTCCGACTCCTCCTTTTGGCTATAAGTTGCGCTGAAGCCCGCGATACCGTATTCGACGATTGTGGGTGCCAACACGCCTGCGTTTTGCGGCAAAGAGGACTTCAATATCATTCGACCGAGTGCCAGCACCCCTTCGCGTTGTTGCCGCTTGCTGCCATGGTTTTTCACCAGATGCGCGTTTTCATGCCCGATGACCGCCGCATAAGCATGCCAATCATTGCCCAGTAGTTTCACCATGCCAACGGTGATGCCCACTACATTTCGCCCGTCTTTATGGCCGGCGAAGGCGTTCGGTACGCTTTCATCGCATAGCAATAGCGTGGTGGAAATCCCCGATTCGGCGTCGATTCGCGCATTGGTAATCAGCAGGCCGCGTAGCGATTCGGTTGGGATGGTCACGCCGCCAAACGACACATTGGAGGCATAAGCATTTTCCAGCATCACCACCGAATAACAACTCGCCTGGGTGGCCAGCGGCAACATGAACATGAACGCGAAAACGAGTCGTTTACTCATCCAATTTATTTGTCATAAAGTTTCGGATTGAGCACATCCCGCAGCCAATCGCCGAGCAGGTTGATCGCCAGGATCAACACAATTAATATCAATGCTGGAAATGCCGTGATCCACCAGGAACCACTAAAAATAAACTCAAACCCATTCCTGATCAACGAACCCAGCGACGGTTTGGTAATCGGCATGCCCAGCCCAAGGAATGACAACGCCGCTTCGGTGATGATGGCATTGGCTACCTGAACCGTGGAAATCACCAGTAACGGCGAGAAGGTATTCGGTAATATATGCCGATAGACGATGGTCATCGGTTTGAGGCCGATGACCCGAGCCGCATCGACGTATTCCTTTTTCTTCTCCGCCAGCACGCAGGCGCGCACCGTGCGGGCGTATTGCGGCCATTCGGCGACGCCAATTACCAGGACGATGACAATAATGGCGAAGTCATTGTAAAACTTCAGCCCGGCAGTGGCCTGGAATACTGCGAGGATGATGATTGCCACCATCAAGGTGGTAAAAGACAACTGAATATCGGCAAACCGCATCAAAAAACTGTCCAGCCGACCGCCAAAGTAGCCGGCTACCAGGCCGATGGAGACGCCGATCAAGCACTGCAGGATGGTCGCAAAAACGCCTATGGCTATGGATATTCCGGTGCCATACAGCATGGTGCTGAGCATATCCCGGCCCATAGCGTCAGTGCCCAATACAAATCGATCATCCGCGCCGACGCTGCCGACTGGCGGAATTTCCGAATCCATGATGTCAAACTGGGTTTGATCCCACGGATCGTAAGGCGCGAGCAAGGGTGCGGTGACAGCGACCAGCATAAAAACCAGCAATACTGCGGCACTGGCCATAGTGGTACGATTGTGGGTAAAGCTGTGGTACACCAGCGAAGTTTTGATCCGCTGCCAGAGGTCTAAACGGGCTTCGAAAGCGCTACTGGTCATGCTGTTTACCGATTAACTTTACCGTTGGATTAACTAATCCGTAGATAATATCCACCACCGTGTTGGTAATCACAAAAATCAACCCGACCACGATCAGATAGGCGACGATCAATGGCGTATCAACCCGATTGATGGCTTCGAGAAACATAAAGCCCATGCCGGGCCACTGAAAAACCGTTTCAGTGAGGATGGTGTAGGCGACCATGATGCCGAGTTGCACGCCGCCCACGGTAATCACCGGCAGCAACGTATTCTTGAACGCATGCAACATCCAGATGCGGCGTTTTTTCAGCCCTTTTGCCCAGGCGAATTTGACGTATTCCGATTCCAGCACTTCCATCATTTCGGATCGGATCATGCGTACAAACAACGGCAGGATGACCGATGCCAGGGAAATGCTTGGCAACAATAAATGAGTCAATCCATCGATCGTCATCAGGCTGGTCTCCCAGTCTCCAAAAATGATCAACGTGTCTCCCCGGCCATATGACGGCAGCCACCCCAATTCCACCGCAAACAGGTAAATCAGAAATATCGCGGTCAGGAATACCGGGATGGAAATACCGACGATGCTGAAGCCCATGGCCAGTTTTGAAAACAAGTGGTTAGGTCGGATCGCCGCAAAAACCCCGACCGGGATGGAAAATGCCAGAATCCAGAAAGTCGCCGCGACCACCAAATCAATGGTTGCCGGCAGTTTGTCCATAATGACCTCCAGGGCAGGGCGCTTGAAAAAATAGGAGGTTCCGAGATCACCCCGAACCGCATTCCTTAAAAACCCCCAGTACTGCACCAGGAATGGGTCATTCAGTCCCAGTTCTTCGCGCAACTCATTACGGACATCTTCGGAGACAGATTGTCCCACCAGTTCGCGCAACGGATCGCCCAGTTCATCCTGGACCGAAAAACTGAGCAAACTGATAACCAGCATGACCACCACGGCCTGCCCCAGCCGCCTGACGAGAAATGCGAACATGGACTCAATTATTCCTGGTTTGAATAAAAAGATTAAGTGAAAAGGTGTTTTTGAATATCTCCGGTCTGTGATGAGATAGATTAGACGGTTTTACTTTGACACAGAATTCTGCACAGTCTTTTAGTTCGCATGAAGGGTTGTTAGCCTCTCACGGTTTGCGAGATCAATATATTTTGCCTTGATCTCGTGAGCTCTTGCAAACAATCCTTTCCTTACTTTCCCAATATTAATTAAATTGGGTATGCCTGCATCATCGATATTTCTCGTTTTTTCTAAACCCGTTTCGCGAACAAGGTCACGATGTGACGGTATGTATTGAAGGAATTCGTAGTCCCTGCATAACAAATCGCCTACTTCCTTATTTAAAAAACTGACAATATCGTTGGAAAAATCCTCGTCGCTTGTTTCGCAAACGGTGATGTGCGGATTTTTCTCGGATGGAAACGTGGGTTTGTACCACAGCTGGTGTTTTTCCATTTGAGGTATCTGCACTTTAAAATGGACAAAGTATTTTTTTGAGTAAGAAAAGCAATTGCTTTGAGAGATGACCAGAGGATAGTCGCTGTCAGAAAATTTATTATATGATGTTACTTTGAAATTGCTTTTTTGTGGCCCTTTAATCGTAATATGGACCGGCGAAGTTGCTTCCTGGTCATTGAAAATTGATTTCAACCCCTGAAATAGGGTCACTAATTCTTCGTCAAGAATCTCGATAAACAGGAATTTATTTCCGCTCATAAAACCAAATATTTCTTGTATTCTCGCTGGATTTTGCAATGGCTTAAGCACTTGTACAAAAAGTCTGAAAATTTTACAGCCGTTGCATTTAGTTCATCTTTTTCTTTGGTTTCTATGTCTGTTTTGTCTGACATACTTTCTTTTTGACTCAGGAAAAACTCGTAATGATCTAAAAACGCGCCAAATTCAGCAAGCAGTTTACTATCCCCCATAGTGTCCAGCCCAACAGCAAGCCGTTGCAATGGCGTTTGTTTACAAAGACTCAACACATCTTCTTTACTACACTGGTGTTTAGATATGATGGGCAGGATTGTCGCAAATACGGTTAACATTCGGCTGAATTTGAGATTAATATTTTTTTACGAAAAGGCTTTGTCATGTCATTTCTGACAATTTCATAATTAAGACATAGGGTTCTCCAAAACCTCAGAATATCATTCAACAGAAAAAGCGGTTTAAAAGAACTCCGGTCAACGTCATCACGAAAATACCAACCAACAATTTCATTCATTTGAAAATCATAAAGAGCATCGTTGAACAGCGGTTTGCTTTCTAACAGCACTAACATTCTGCTGGTAAAGAGATTCTTCTCATCATCTTTGGGACACCCTATCGATTTTTTCATTTCAGGAAAAGAAAGAGTTTCCAGAAACATCCCATCATTGCTGAATTCAGGAAAGTTTAGCTCTTTGTTTACGGAAATTAATTCGTAAAGCAGTTCTATGTCACTTAGCCTTGTCCGCTCATCCTCACTTTTTTCCGAGAAAACAAAAATGTCTAAATCGGAGGTTTTACCAAAATCTCCTCTACTCAAAGAGCCACAACAAAAAACACTATAATGCCTTGGCTTTTTTACCAAGCGTTCTGAAACCGCTTCGCAAACAGATTCTAACTTCAATTCTGAATTTGCCACTCTTTGCTGAAGTTTCGCGTGATTTTCCAAACATTCTGAATACGTCATAACCTTGTTATTGTATCTTGTTTTTAGTTGAGACCTTTGCATAATTCAAAATACTATCGGAAGTGGGACTTTAGTCCCGCCATCGGCAATCATCTTGCGCGGCTAAAGCCGCACTTCCGGTAATTATGCAAAGGTCTTTAGTTATCCAGAGGCTCCGCTCATCTGCTCACCGAACTGTTGCCCCAAAACCTCGCGAAACATACCCTCGATCGCGGTTTTGTCCGAGAGCAGGCAGCGCATTTTTCTTGACATGCACCGATATAGGAAATACTTAACGGTTGCGGGTTTCATTGATTTAATGACCCTCGCCTATCCAGACATTTCCTCATACATGCCTTTTCCATCTCTTGGCATGGATGGTGTTACGACTTATGTTGTTTGAACGTGAACGATGGGGGACAAATCCATGCTTATGCGCTGAATAAAAATCGTGAGAAAGCGCACCATCGGCACGCCTTCCCACCAGAAAACAGTTTGATCTAGTCCATCACCAAATCGCCGAGATAGGGGAAATTCATGACGTTGACAATCTTGTCAATATGCACGCCTTTTCTCGCGGCCCAGGCGCGATCCTGCCAGTGTAGCGGCACGAACGCGGCTTCGTCGTGCAGGATTTGCTCGACCCGTTGCAGCATTTGTGCGCGCTCGGCGACGTCGGTCTGCTTGGCGCTGTCGAGTACCAGCCGGTCAACTTCGGCGTTGGAGTAATTGCCGCTGTTGTATTGCCCGTAGCCGGTTTCCTCGTCCGGGGTCATGGTCAGGAACTCGCTGAAGTTTGCCGAGTCTTCGGTGTCGGAATGCCAGCCAATCATTAAAATGTCCGCAGCGCGCTCGTCATACTTCGGCCAGTACTGGGCTTTTGGCATGGTGGTCAGATTGACCAGAATATTGATTTTGGCCAGCATGCCGGCCACCGCTTCGGCAATTTTGGCATCGTTCACGTAGCGATTGTTGGGCGCCATCATGGTGACGGTGAAACCATCGGCATGGCCGGCTTCGGCCATCAACGCCTTGGCTTTTTTCAGGTCATAGCGCGGTGTCAGCGCGGCGTTGTAACCGAGGTAGCCCTTGGGACTTTGCTGGGCCGCGGCGGTGCCGAAGTTCTTCATGATTTTCTCGACAATGCCGGCGTTGTTGATCGCAAGCACAATCGCCTGACGCACCCGCACATCGGCAAATTCCGGCTTGCGCTCCTGATTCAGTTGGAAGGTGATGATGCGGGTACCACTCATGGTGACCAGGTCAACGGCATCGCTGCTGTCGATACGCTCCAGATCGGTCGGCGGAATCGGTGCGGCAAAATCAATGTCGCCGGACAACAACGCCGCAACCCGGGTTGGATTTTCCTTGATTGGGGTGAACACAATCCGATCCACATTGCCCGGTGAATCGGTATCCCAGTAATCGGCGAAACGATCAAATACCACTTTGACGCCTTGCTCGCGCGCAGAGACCGTGTAGGGGCCGGTGCAGGAAATGTTGGCAGAGGCGAAGGAATCGCCGTGTTTGACGATTTCCCCCTTATCTCGGCCGCGCTCGTCGTTGCCCGTATAAAACTCAGCGTCCAGAGGGAAAATGTAGGTTGCGGTATGTTCCACCAGCGGATACGGCCCGTCCGTGACCAGGTCAATGGTGTGGTCGTCGATGATTTTGGCATCGACAAAATTGGCGAAAATCCCCTTGAAATCATCGCTTTCTTTTAATCGATCAAAAGTGAACTTGACATCCTTGGCGGTCATTTCTCGGCCCGAATGAAACTTAACGCCTTTGCGCAAATTAAATCGCACCGTGGTATCGTTCTGGCGTTTCCAGCTGCTTGCAACCCGCGCGTCGAATCCTAAATCCTGATTCCAGCGAAGCAAAGGATCGCACACCATATGGGAAAGTTGCAACGTACCGCCCGACAGTTGTTCATGCAGATCCAGGGAAACCGGGTCGGCATCGTAAGCCAAGTTGAGGGTTTTGGCGTGAATCGGCACTGCGAGCAGCACGCCCGACAATGCCGCCAGTTTTATCATGCGGCGAGTTTTATAATGGATGGTCATATTGGTGTTCTCCGGTGTTTTCTGGGTTCAGTGATAAAAAACTTAAAGGCAATTCAGTGTACAATATTTTACTCATTATAAATTGAAAATTCGCCAACGCACAAGTGCGGTTATTGCAACAAACACGGTCAATGGTGGCTGGACCTGCTTGGCAAAAAACTTTTATTCTCCTATGCTCGTTCGCAAAACCATCGTATCATTATGATAATGCGAATCGGGGTTTTGCGAAAGTCGGATATAGCCATCTTTTATGAGAGCATAATGGTACAAGAAATTGTTGATTTAAATGATGGATTAAAATCATGCCGGTGATATTATTTAGCGTCGGATATTATTTTGATTGTTTCCATAGGATAAAAAAGTGATTGAATTTAAAACAAGACTTGAAGAAGATTGCCAAAAAGCATTACATGACAAAGAATGCCTTAGGGTTGCCGCAAATGAATTTTCTAAAACGGATATCTGAAGATTGAAAAATCTACAATTTTCAGTGATTTTGTTTTAGCAGAAATGCGCACGGAAGCGTTTGCGCTTTTAGAGTTAAATAAAGTTAGACGAGATGTCACTATAAAAACCACAGACAATACGTTTCGACAAATGAGCAATGTTTCTGCATAGAGCTACGCCAATAGTTCATGGGGCAGAACGTGTGATTATTAATACTTGTTGGGCCAGTGCCAATGATACTCGGAATGCAGATGAGATTGATAGAGGCTCCATGACCGAAGCATTTGTTTAATAATATGAGAACTCAATCAAATAATCTCATCATGGAGATACAGAATTGCACTTATTACTTGAAAGCGGCCCTGTCTAACTTCAAGTTAGATTCGATGGCCTTATATTATGAGGCGTGAATGATCATAAACAGACTATTGGTTATGAACTTGCTGTCTGTTTATCTAATTTGGGGGACAACCTATTATGCGATAAAACTCTCCATTGATGCTATGCCTCCATTGCTTATGCTATCTGTAAGATTTTTCATCGCGGCGCTCATTATTGGTGTGTTTTGTCTGGTGAAACGAATTAAGTTTCCCGGAAATAAAACAACTTATTTTTGGGAGTTTATTATTGGCAACCTACTCCTTCTAGGGGGATTGGGTTCGGTGGCTTTTGCTGAAAAATGGATTTCATCTGCCCTTGCTGCCATCGTTATCGCCACTGTTCCTATTTGGTTATTAGCATTGGATTTTATTATAAACAAAAAGAAACTATCGAAAACTAAAACTCTATTTATTGCTATAGGCTTTATGGGCATTATAATGCTTAACTATTATGAGATTAAAGGCTATAATTTTTTAGCCATAACCCTCTGCTTAATTGCGCCACTATCCTGGAGTCTTGGGAGCATACTGCATAGACGAGTAGCGCCTGAAAATCCAGTCAATACTATAGTATCAGCATGTTTGCAGATGTTTTCAGCTTCCATTTCCTTTGCTATTATATTTCTATTGACAGGAAATGAGTATTACTTGCACCTGGATTTTATTCCTGTTGTTGCCATAATTTATTTGATCTTTTTTGGATCCATATTAGCCTTTTCATCCTACATCTATCTATGTAATCAGCACATTAGTTCTGCCTTGCTCGGGTCCTATGCGTATATTAATCCAGTTGTGGCGGTCTTTATTGGTTTGGTTTTTGCGGGTGAATTTATTTCGACTAACGGATACATTGCCATTTGCATCATTTTAATATCCGTAGTGCTGCTACTGTTCGACTGGGAGAATCAGGGCCGGCGCAATCAGCCAGCGAGTTGAGGCCAGTATAACTGACGTATAATATTTTACTCGTCATAATTAAAAAATCGAACAGGCCAGTTTCATGATCGATCCACATCTAATCAACCCATCCAGCACGGATACCGCATTAATAGTCGTTGATGTTCAGAATGACTTTTGCCCGGCGGGCGCGCTGGCGGTGGCAAATGGCGATCGGGTGGTGGCCCCAATCAACGCATTATCCAGCCTGTTTTCCAACATCATCCTGACCCAGGACTGGCATCCAGCGGAGCACGTCAGTTTCGCCGACAATCAGCCTGGAAAATCGCCCTTTGAAACCATAACCTTATCCTATGGCAGTCAAACTCTGCGGCAGACCCTGTGGCCGGTCCATTGCGTGCAAGGCAGCCACGGCGCTGAATTTCATGCTGATCTGGATCGCAGCCGAGCGCAATTGGTGGTGCGAAAAGGGTTTCGTTCGCAAATCGACAGTTATTCGGCGTTTTATGAGAACGATCAATCCACCGCAACCGGACTGCACGGATACTTGAAGGATAGAGGGATTTCGAAACTGGTGCTGACCGGGCTGGCAACGGATTTTTGCGTTGCCTGGTCTGCACTGGATGCCGCGCGCCTCGGTCTTGATGCGACCGTGGTGTTGTCGGCCTGCGCCGCCATCGACCTTGAAGGCTCCTTTCAAGCGCAACTAAAAGCGATGCAACAAGCCGGGGTGCGCGTAGTAGATGCTTTATAACTTGTTGAAAAAATGACAAAATACGTAAAACACGGAGGTTTATGTATAATCTACACCATTGTTCTACTTGTTTTTAACGCAGCAATTCGGCTATATGGCGGGGGTAAGTCGCAATCGTTAACTGGGTTCCTGCGACCCCGCCCCCGCGACGGCGGAGATGCGGTGGAAGGAACTCTTTTGACTGATAAAAATGTCGCGCTGAAATTATTGACTGATGCCGACGTATTTGCCGATGTATTTTTTGTGAAACAGTTCGCGGTTTTCGCTGAATTGTTCGACCCCAACCACATCTCTGATACGCCCATTTTCGATAAACGCGACCCGATCCGCAACCGGCAATACCGCTTCGACCCGTTGCTCGACCAGCAATATCGCCACACCCCGATGGCGAAGCGCCATGATAACTTCCCGTATCGTTGTCAGCATCGACGGCATCAGCCCTTCGGTCGGCTCATCCAGCAACAACACACCGGGTTCAAGACAGAGCGCGCGCGCCATTGCCAGCATCTGCTGTTCACCCCCGCTTAGCGTCCCGGCAACCTGATCCAGGCGGGATGCCAGCGGCGGAAATAATGCCAGCACTTTTTTGCGGGTTTCGGCGGCTCTGCGGGTGGTCATTAAATCCCGCGCCATTAAACCAATGGCCATATTTTCCGCCACCGTCAACTCGGCAAACAGCCGCCGTCCTTGAGGCACATAACCGATTCCGCGCCTGGGAATTAAATGCGCCGCTAGATTGACCATATCTTCACCCTCCACCGCGATTGAGCCGGTGCGTTGCACCAATCCCATAATCGATTTCAATACCGTGGTTTTGCCGGCGCCATTGCGTCCGAACAGGCAAAGCACTTCCCCGGTGTTTAGACTGAGACTAAAGTCGCGCAGTACCTGTACCGCACCGTAATACGCATTGAGCTGTTCAATCTTTAGCATCATGCGCGGTTATCATTATCAACCAAGATACGCTGCCTGCACATTGGCATTGTTGCGAATTTGGTCGCGGTTGCCCTGAGCCAATACCTGACCACGATCAAACACCGTGATACGATGCGCCAATGACATGACCACAGACATATTATGCTCTATCAACAACACGGTAGTAGATTGATTAATCTGTTTAACCAGCGTGCAAAAATCCTGGATTTCAGCATCGGACAAACCCTGAGTGGGTTCATCAAAGATTAGCAACAATGGATTTAATGCCAACCCCATCGCCACTTCAAGCAAGCGTTGATGCCCGTAGGCGATTGCGCCTGCAGACTCATCTTGCAGAGCGGCGATGCCGACCTGCTGCAATGCCGCGTTAGCGTCACGGTAAATATCCGGGTGGCCGTCCGTGGGAATTGCAGCTGGGCTGGCGTGGAAACGATTTTGCGCTGCAATCGCCGCATTTTCGAGCACCGTGAGGTTGGGGAAAATACTAGTGATTTGAAAGGTATAGGCGATACCCTTACGCACTCTTTTGTGAATCGGCAAGCCGGTGATATCCTGACCGCGAAATTCGACTGTGCCGGCGGTTGCGGTTATGCGCCCCGATAACAGGCTGACAAAGGTGGTTTTGCCGGCGCCATTGGGTCCAATGATGGCGCGTATTTCACCTTGTTCAAGATCAAAATCCACATTTTGCACGGCCTGCACGCCGCCGAACGACTTCGATAAATTGCGCGCCCTTAATAATTTCATGGCAAATTCACGGCAGCCACGGCAGCCACCTGTGTTTGATCGTGCCGAGAATTCCCTTGGGAAAATAAAGCGCCAGAAAAATAAGCGCGAGACCCGTGACCAGCAAATACGCGGTGGTGTATTGGCTGGCGATATCGACCAGGTAAAACATCAGGAATGTGCCGAGCGCCGGGCCCAGCACCGTTCCCGGGCCGCCCAACAAGGTGAACAATAATGCATCGATGGAGTATTGGATGGTGGCAAAGGACGATCCAATATAGGCAAACAGCAATGCAAAGGCGGCTCCGGCAGTGGCGGACAGGGTGCCGGATACCAGCAACGCTTGCAGTTTAATCGCAAAGGTGTTGTATCCGAGCATTTGCGCGCGCGACTCGTTTTCCCGAATAGCGACTAACGCGCGTCCGGTTTTTCCGCGCACCAATTGATAGATGATCAGCATGGCGATGCCAAGCAATGCGAGGGACAGGTTGTATCTGGTCGATGGATTGGCGAGATCCACGGTGGCGCCGAAAAACTCAAAACTTCGCGCGGCTTCAGGCAGCACTAATCCCTCATCGCCGCGGGTATAACTTGTGAAATAGAGCGTCGCCAGGTAGGCGACCTGAGAAAGCATCATGGTAACAATCATGAACGCCACCCCGGTGGTACGCAAGGCAATACATCCGACCATCAATGACAGCAACGCACCGGCGATGATGCCGCTGGCAAACGCCAGCGGCACACTCCAACCCAGATGATAGGCGGTCAAGCCCGCGCCATAAAGCCCGGCGCCAAAAAACATGGCATGTCCGAGGCTGAGCAAACCGATGTAGCCAAATAACACGTTATAACCCATGGCAAATATGGCCAGAATCATAATTCTGGTCATGGTCAGGTGATGATATTCAGGCAGTATGAACTGCAATAAAAACAAAATCACCATGACCGCCAAATGTACACTAAGTATTTTTCTGGCAAGTATTTTCCCGGCAATTATTTTTCCATTGCTACCGTTGTGTATTGCGCCGCTGTTTATCTTGGCCGGTGTCATGTTGAGGTCATCTTGATTTGGAGCCCGCTTCAATCATTTGACTCTTTGTATTACGCATAACCCTTTGTAAGTCTATTTTTTATTTAATCGAAGGTGACGTTTATGCCCTATCCTAAAATAGACAGCAGAAGGACCAAACAAACCTTCCGGCCTGAATACCAGGATAAAGGCGACCAGTGTGGTCGATACCATTTTTGCCAGGGTCGGGGAAAAGAATACCGATATGATCCCGTCGCTCATGCCAATCAATAGTGCCGCAACCACGGTACCGCGAATACTGCCAAGGCCGCCGATAATGACCACGATAAACGAAAGCAACAATGGGTCGAGTCCCATGAGATAGTGCGCTTGTCGTATCGGGACTACCAGAATCGCCCCGACCGCAGCGAACATGGCGCCGACGGCAAACACCACGGTATAAACGCGTTCCACCGGAATGCCAAACGACTGCGCCATCTCCCGGTCATACTGGGTTGCGCGCATCATCAGTCCAACCCGGGTGCGGGTGATAACAAACCAGGCGCCCAGTAAAATAATCGCAGCCGCGACAATGACCAACAGCTTATAGCCGGAATAACCAAACCAGGGAAACTGTATGCGGAAATAAAAAGGGGTATCGACCGCTCTGGCATCGGCGCCAAATGTAATTAACACGGTTTGTTGTATGACATATAAAATGCCAATAGTGGCGATAATGGTTGCTTCAGGGTTGTAGCTCAAGCGTTTGAGTATTAACCGGTCCGCGCAAAATGCGATTATGCCAACCATCAGAGGCGCGATAATCAAAGCGGCCACAAATCCCAGGGCGGGATGTGTGGATATCAGACTGGTAATCCACCATGCCAATACCGCACCCAACATAAAAAACTCGCCGTGGGCAACGTTGACCACCCGCATTACCCCAAAAACCAGGCAAAGCCCCAGCGCGGTCAGGCAAAGCACTGCCGCCTGTACCAGCCCTTCAAGGCTTGCTAGAAAAAGGAAAGGGCCGAAATCCAATGAAAATTGCTTGTATAAAATTTATCAGTGCGATCCGGCCAATCCGGCGGCGTCATGCTGGACTTGATCCGGCATCCAGCAGAAGTCCACGCGTGGGTAGCGGGATGGCTCATCAACTACTCACTGGAATCAGTTAATCCAGGGTTATAAGGCCATCTTGGTGTAATCCGCCTCTGGTTCGTACAAGCTGTCTTCAATCGCGGTGGTATGCACCACATTAAGACGACCGCCTTCGACTTTGGAAATGTGTTGATGGCCAAAACACTGATGGATTTTACCGTTAAAAATTTTCCTGCCCTGCGGGTGCTCGCGACCTTCTTCAAAGATGGTCAACGACTCCATGGCCTCGACAAAGCCCCGTTTATCCGCGGCGGTTTGACCGTTATAACCACTCATTTCCATTGCCTGCTTGATGATAAAAAGACTCTCCCAGCAGCCGAACATATGTGAGTAAGTTGAAATATCCTCAGGCTCAGCAATGCTGGCACCATGGTTATCAACACCAACGGCAGTTCGATAAAATTTATCATGGACCGTTTGATTGGGCTGAGCATATCTTGGATGGCCTTCCCAAAAGTGCGTGCCTTCGAGGAATTCGAGTTGCGGCGTGGCCAGGTCAACCGCTTCCAGGGAATCAATGAATCCGAATATTTCCGGTCGATTATTGCCAAAATGCTGGCCCAGTTCCTTAACGAATGTGAGCACGCCGGGACCCACCATCACATGGTACAGCACTTCGGTTGAAGCAGGAATCCGAGGAAAATAACGGGTGAATGATGATTCGGTGGGCGGAATGGCGATGCGCTCCACAACCTCGCCGCCCTGCGCCTTGATTGCGGCTGAAAAATAATCTCGATGATTGTGGCCAAATGCAAAATCAGGAAAAATCATGGTCACTTTTTTCCCGAGGTTCCGGGAAATCCACGGCGCCATGGAAATGACCTGAGACTTAACATCGGTAATCCCGGGCTGGAAAACATATCGATTGAGGCTGCCCGATGCGACATGGTGACCTTCCGAGACCACCACATAGGGCAGTTTCAATTCTCCGGCGCGCGGCGAAGAGCCGATGACGACGTGGGAAAACAAAGTTCCGTAAGCAACGTCAACCTTGTGCAGCGCAGCGAATTTTTCCACCACTTCCGCGCCGCGCTTGGGGTCGGTGCCGTCATCTTCAATAATCAATTCCACTGGCCGCCCATTGATGCCGCCCTGTTCGTTAATCAGCTTGATCGCCGCAGTGGTTACCCGCTCATACCATCGTCCATAGGACGCGCCAATGCCGGTGCGGTGAATTTGCGCGCCAATTTTGATCGGTTCGCCGCTCGCCGAATGGGCAAACCTTGATATGCCAAGAGAAAATTGTGCAGCAACGCCGGCCGCTGCCAGCACGCCAAGTTGTTTAAGGGTAGAGCGGCGATTGGAATCAATCAATGGTTTTTTCTGTTTGGCGGTCATATTTTTCTCCTACATAGCGAATAATTTCTGTTGTCGGAACATATATTTTATGTGCCTACTGTCGTTTCAGTCTATAGTTTAAGGCTTTCGTGCCAACAGGATAATACCGCCAAGTTTACCAGAACAAAAGTGACGACTCACCAATTCATAGAATTCTTCCATGGCCAAGTAGGTCGGTTCTCCGTGAACGCGAACATGCCGAGCCCGGTTGGCACGATAATCATTCAGTCGCTCGGTGGTGAAATCTGTCCAGTCGTCTGACATATCATCCACTCGCTCAAGCGAGAACCCGGCTTGTTTGAATTCTGATTGATAAGTTTCCAGATCAGGCAGATGGCTGGCATAAAGTCCACTGGCCAGTTCGGCTCGCTCTTCATTGCTGAACCGTTGGCGGCTGAACAGATCTTCGGTGTAAAAAACCCCGCCCGATGGCAGTAAATCTCTGGATAGCGCCAACAGTCGCTTGCGCTCAGGTATATGATAAATCGCCAGCCAGCTAACGATGACATCAAATTGTTGTTGTTGCCAATCGTGGGTCAGAATGTCACTGCAGACATGAGTCAGGTTTGTCGATAAACCACATCGCTCAGTAAGCTCGGAAGCCATCTGATTTTGATTAGGCTGCAATTCCAATGCGGTAATCCGCGCGCCGGTGTTATGTGCGATATACCTGGCCGGCCCGCCGAAACCAGAGCCAATTTCCAGCACCCGGGTGCTTTTGCCGATGCCGATCATTTGAATGGCATTGTCCACGGCTTCGGTACCATGGTAATGCAATTGATCGAATTCGCTGATTTCGGCAGCGGTTAATGGAACGTCGCCAGATTTGCCGAGTTCCGCGAGCTCGTTGTACACGCGATCAATATGCGAATACAGTTTCATGGATTTTATATTCATGGATTTTATGCTCGCAGCGAGATACCGTATATTTTTTGTATATTTGCGCTGCCAAAGCCGATATTATATACACTTCGACGACAAGTGTGCAGACATGAATAACCGATGAAATTCGTCACCTACAATATTCAATACGGCAAGGGAAAGGACGGTCAAGTCGATCTCGAACGCAGCATCAATGAGATCGCCGGTGCCGACATCATCGCCTTGCAGGAAGTGGAGCGGTTGTGTCCGCACCGCGGCAATGTCGATCAGGCGCAAGTTATCGCCGAGGGCTTGCGCGATTATTATTGGGTATATGGGGCCGGGGTGGATTTGCACGTTGCCGGCGGCACGCCGACGCAAAACGCGCGCTGCCAGTTTGGTAATATGCTGTTGAGTCGCCAGCCGATTCTGACTTCACGACACCACCTGTTGCCAAAGTACGGCAGCACCGATGCGTTAAGCATTCAGCGTTCAACGATTGAGGCTACGGTGCAATGCGGCACTCGTCTGTTGCGTTTGTACTCGGTTCATCTCACCCACCTGTCGAGTGCCACCCGGTTGCCGCAGGTTGAGGCGTTGTTGTCTATTCATCGCAACGCCGTGTTTGAAGGCGCGCCAATTTCCGGCGACTTGCGTAGTTTCGATTGGGCAAATGACGTGAGCGCCGGTTCGCAAATAGTCCCGGACGAGGCGATTATGCTGGGCGATTTCAACTTTCAGCCGGATTCTCCGGAGTACGATCTACTAGTCGGGCCGAGTAGCGACTACGGCGGACGCATTGCCAATCCCCAGGGTTTTGTCGATGCGTGGTGCGCCGCCGGGCATGACCTCGGCGGCGGTTTCACCAGCGGTGTCAACGATCAACCAGTCAGGCTGGACTATTGTTTTGTCAGCAACTCGCTACAACACCGGGTGCACGATTGTTATGTCGATGACAACGCCATCGCATCCGATCACTTTCCGCTGTGCACTGAAATTGACCTGTAACCGACCCGCCGGGTTGGCCGACACCGGTTCACTCAGTAGCAACGGTCTCGACCCCCGCCGTTATTCCAGCCTTCAACGGGCGCGGGATGAGTCTCAATGGCGAGACGAATAAAAATCGCTTCAGGCGATTTCCCCCCGCCTAAGCACGCTCCATATACGCGCCGGTATCGGTATTCACCCTGACTTTTTCGCCGACGTTGATGAACACCGGCACGGTTACTTTGTGGCCGGTTTCGAGGGTTGCTGGTTTGCCGCCGCCCGAGGCGGTTTGGCCTTTTACCGCGCCGTCGGTTTCGCTCACTTGCAGCACCACCGTGGTCGGTAGCTCGACCCCGATGGGAATGTCGTTGTGAAAGTTGATGTGCACTTCGGTATTCGGCAACAAGAAAGGCGACTGGGCTTCAAAATCTTCCGCCGCCAGCCCGATTTGTTCATAGGTTTTGACATCCATAAAAACATGCGACACGCCGTCGGCATATAAATACTGCATCCGGCGTGGCTCGACCCGGGCCTTCTCGATTTTATCCTCGGAGCGAAATCGCTCGTTGAGTTTAGTGCCATCACTGATACACTTCATCTCAAGCTGGACGAAGGCCCCGCCTTTGCCGGGTTTGACATGGTTTTTCTTGAGCACGCGCCATAGTTTGTCGTGATATTCCAACAGATTGCCGAGGCGCGCATCAAAGGCCGAAATTTTCATTTTGCAAAATAATTGTGGGCGACTATGGGAATTGATAAGAGCATGAATTATATACTACCCGAAAACAATCAGCTCGGAACAATTAACCCGGAACAATTAGCCCGGAACAATTAGCCCGCAACATTTAACATGAGGCGAATACGGTGAAGTGGCCAAAACAATGGTATGACCAAAACTGTAGGCAATGCCCTCGATTGGTTCAGTATTTACAGGCAGTTAAAGCGCGGCATGAAAATTATACATGTAAACCGGTGCCGCCTTTCGGGGAAGAAGAAGCGCAATTGTTAATCGTTGGGCTGGCCCCCGGCAAGCACGGCGCCAATGCCACCGGCAGACCATTCACCGGCGATCATGCCGGTATTTTGCTGTATCAAACATTGTATAAATTTGGGTTCGCTTCAGCGCCTGTGTCGGCGCATGCGAACGATGAATTACAGTTATATAATTGCCGAATTACCAACGCAGTGAAATGCCTACCGCCGCAAAACAAGCCGCTCGGAGAGGAACAAAAAAACTGCAATCACTTTCTGCAAGCGGAAGTGATGCAACCGCATTTGCATGTAATCCTGGCCCTCGGTCAATTCGCTCATCGCGCCATCTTACGCGCCTTCAACCTTAAATTAAGCCAATATCAATTTGCCCACAACGCCGGTCACGCACTCGACAACGGCCTAATCCTGATCGATAGTTATCATTGCAGCCGCTATAATACGCACACCCGTCGATTAACCGAGCCGATGTTTGACGACGTTTTTCAACGCATCCATTATGAGTTAGCGAAAATTGCGCGTGACTGAAGCCGGCAATAATTTTGACTCCAAAGTATTTCTGGACACGGTATCGGAAAAACCCGGGGTTTATATTTTCTCGGACCAGGATGAAAAAACCTTGTATGTCGGCAAGGCCGGCAACTTAAAAAAACGCCTGAAAAGTTATTTTAGAAGTACCGGGCTGAGTGCGAAGACGCGCTTGATGGTGTCGAAAATTCACCACGCCGAAACCCAGCAAACCCGCACCGAAAGCGAGGCGTTGCTGCTGGAGAATAATCTGATCAAGGAGCAGAAACCGCGTTACAACATCTCTTTGCGCGACGACAAAAGTTTCCCATATATTCGCCTAACCGAACGAGATCTGTTTCCAAGGTTTTCTTTTTATCGTGGCCGGCGCGCGCGCCCACACCAGTATTACGGACCCTATCCCAACGCTACTGCGGTGCGCGAAATGCTCGCCCAACTGCACAAAATATTCCGCCTGCGGCAATGCAACGACGTCTTTTTTCGCAACCGTTCGCGGCCATGCCTGCAGTATCAAATCAAGCGATGCAGCGCGCCATGTGTCGGGCGCATTGGGCGCGCAGACTATCTTGAAGACGTGCGTCAGGCGAAAGCCATGCTGAGCGGCCGGGATTTTGCTCTGCTTGATGAACTGGCAGGTAAAATGGAAAGCGCATCAACCAAACTGGATTATGAAACCGCGGCACACTACCGCGACCGTATCGCGCTACTGCAACGTGCCACGGCTAAGCAATATGTTTCCTCCGGCAGCGGTAACGCCGATGTGGTCACGGTGGCGCTTGAGTCCGACAGGGTGTGTTTTGGGGTGGTATCGATCCGCCACGGGCGCAATCTCGGCAGCCGTTTCCATATCCAAAAAAACCCGATGGATCTGATCGCCGCTGAGTTGCTGGAAGCGTTTTTGCCGCAGAATTATTTCGGGACAGTCATGCCGGCGGAAATATTGCTTAGCGAAAAAATTGAAAGCAGAAGTTCTTTGCAACAGGTATTTTCAATTGAGAATAAACGTAAGGTTAAAATCAAGCACCTCTGTCGCGCCCATCGCGCCCGCTGGATAGAATCGGCGCGCGTCAACACCGTCGAGCGCCTGCGCAGCCATCTCAACCAGCGAAGCCAGGTCGATGCGCAGTTTGTGGCGTTGACTGATTTATTGTCTTTGGACGAAGTTCCGGCCAGGATTGAATGTTTTGACATCAGCCACACCATGGGCGAGCGCGCAGTAGGGTCGTGCGTGGTGTTCGACCATCAGGGCGCGGTTAAATCGGATTATCGAAAATTTAATATTTCAGGAATCGAACCGGGAGATGATTATGCCGCCATGCAACAGACCCTGAAACGTCGTTACAAACGAGTGTTGCAGGACGACGGCAAGCTGCCGGACATGGTCATTATCGACGGCGGCAAGGGTCAGTTGGACGTGGCCGCGCGGGTATTTGAGGAATTACAGATTTTGGGTTCGGTGGTGTTATTGGCGGTCTCCAAGGGCCGCACCCGCCGTCCTGGCGAAGAACAGCTTCACCTGTTCGGCAACATTCGCGCTATAATGCCCGGCAGAACGTCGTCGGCGTTGCACCTGATACAGCGCGTTCGCGACGAAGCACATCGCTTTGCCCTTGTTGGACATCGCCAACGCCGTGCCAAGGCGCGCACCGAGTCGCCATTGCAACAAATCGAGGGTGTGGGCGATACACGACGCCGCAATCTGTTAAGGTACTTTGGCGGATTGCGCGAGATAACGCACGCTGGCATTGAGGACTTGGCCAAAGTTCCGGGAATTAGTCCGACACTGGCGCAGCGAATTTATAACCAGTTGCATGATTAGCGCCATCAATAAGGGCGCCATTCCCGATCTGGCCAGAATCTCTTAAACTCGCTGCTTTAAAATCAAGCATCCAAGATATTTGGCAAAATGTTTGGGAAAGAGCGTAACGACAGTGGCAAAACAACCATGCTAAATATCCCGAACAGCCTGACATTGCTGAGAATCTTGCTGATCCCGGTATTAGTGATTGCTTACTTTTGGTCATCGGAAAAAAGAGAGCTGATAATCACCAGTGTATTTGTGCTCGCGGCAGTAACCGATTGGCTGGACGGATTTCTTGCAAGAAAGCTGAATGCGACCTCGATGCTCGGTGCTTTCCTGGATCCGGTGGCGGATAAACTGATCGTCTCCAGCGCGCTGGTGCTGTTGGTTTCGGATTCCGGGGTGCTTGCCCGAGTGTTCCACCCGATGCCGTTTGCGGTTGCGGTATGTATCATTATTGGACGAGAAATTGTAATTTCCGCTTTGCGCGAATGGATGGCGGAACTCGGGGAACGGGGCATGGTGGGGGTGGGTGTATTGGGAAAAGTCAAAACCGTATTTCAAATGGTGTCCATCGGGCTTTTGTTGTACGCCAAGCCAATAATGGGAATACCGATATTTCGTGTCGGTGAGATCGCTTTTTATTTTGCAGCCCTGCTCACCCTGTGGTCGATGTGGGCTTATTTGAAGTCAGCGATGCCCTATCTACTGGAAAAGCCGCCTGAGTAGCGTAAA
Organism: Candidatus Spongiihabitans sp.; assembly: GCF_965237845.1. Lineage (GTDB taxonomy): Bacteria > Pseudomonadota > Gammaproteobacteria > Arenicellales > Poriferihabitantaceae > Spongiihabitans. The sequence continues at coordinate 594,586 of NZ_OZ250154.1, forward strand.
TCCTGGAATGTTCGCCCGATTTATTGACATATCGTGGTTTATGGACAACACTGCCCCCACGTACGGTACCAAATTTTTCATTCCCCATAAACCCAATCACATGTCAACACTTGATAACCTCGTAAATATACCAGCCCCGGCTTTTGCTGAGACAGCATCAAAAGATGTTGTAGATTCGACGCTGATAAAGCATGCAACAAAACGCAAGACAAAGCATGAAACCATCAAAATAGTTGGCGATATTCCGGTTGATTTAGATGTACACGACGGTAGCAAGTTCTTGTTTATTAGCAAGGACCAAAAATCATTCACCCACAATATTCATAAATATCCAGCACCCACAGTCTAAGTTTTTCCCTGAATTGCCGCGTTGGTTGATACAGCGTTATTCACAACAAAACGATTAGGTATTAGACACGTTCATGGATAGCGACACGACCGATCTTGAATCGTCCGTGTTAGGACAATGCATAAATTTTTGGTTGCTAAAATTTGATAGACATGGCGTGTTTGGTATGTGCTGTGTAGATTTATCTGTCGAGTCGGTTGATATGGCGGATACTGCTACAGAAATTGTCTGCGAACATCGCCTGCTTGCTACGTAATTGAACGTGGCTACAATGCTTCACGGGTTGATTTACCTCATTCCACTTACGATATTGTTGTGGAACTTGCGCAACCTGTCTATAGTACGCAACATGCCGATATTATTAGGGTGCAAGTTAAAACGATTAGTCCGAGTGGGTCCGTGCGTTTTACTGGGGGAACGCGCGGAGGCGTGGATAGAGAATATAAGTCCGGTGTTAAATCGTATACTCAAAACACAAAAACTTCTGATGTGGTGGTTGGCGTGAGATCTACCCGCTCCAATGGGGATAAGGAAATCAATTTTTACTTTGTTCCTACGCTTTATATTGAGCAGATAAAACAAAAGAGCATATCTATACGTAAAATACCCGGAGCGAAAAATAACTGGGAACTGCTTGAAAAATGCCGTGATAAGGATTTTGTGAGTCAGGTTTTCGCTTCAGACTATTTTTGAATGTTAGGGTTTCCTATTCAGTGGGGAAGGCCGCCCTTTAGCAAAGCATACCTAATCCAATATCAGTTGAACAATGTTTCCTAACAATTTGGCTTCCGTTTAATGCGCCGCAGGCTCAAGCGGTAGGGAAATTTTGGACTTTGCTATTGACACCACCCTATGCTTGAATAGAATCAACACCCCATGAAGTTCACTATGGCGGTATGTCGGATATGCGGGAATAGCTCAGTTGGTAGAGCACAACCTTGCCAAGGTTGGGGTCGCGAGTTCGAGTCTCGTTTCCCGCTCCATACAGGATTTTCTGGTCAGGGGCTGAGTGGCAGAGTGGTTATGCAGCGGCCTGCAAAGCCGTTGACCTCGGTTCGATTCCGGGCTCAGCCTCCAGGTCATATAACTAAGCAGGCGTCGTTTGCCCGGGTGGCGGAATTTGGTAGACGCAAGGGACTTAAAATCCCTCGATGGCAACATCGTGCCGGTTCAAGTCCGGCTCCGGGTACCATTCCTTTTCAGTATTATGCATCATCATACAACATCGGTTATTTACATGGACGTAATGGCAAATAATTGGCAATAGCAATGACTGAAAAACACTATATCAACGCACAGCAACTTCTAGAAGACTCGTACCAACTTGGTGTGGAAATTTTGGAAAGTGAATTTCGGCCGGATTTTATAGTCGGGATTTGGCGTGGCGGGTCACCGGTGGGCATAGCAATACAGGAAATGCTGGAATATTTTGGTGTCCCTACCGACCATATCAGTGTGCGAACCTCGCTTTACACCGGAATATCCGCTTCCGGCAACGAGGTGCGAGTGCATGGTTTGGGATATTTGACCAAAAATCTAAACGCTGAAAATGCATTGTTGATCGTTGATGATGTTTATGACTCCGGGCGAAGTATCCAGGCAGTCATTGAGCAACTTAGCGAAAGAACCCGGCGTAACACCCCATCCCAAATAAAAGTAGCCACACCGTGGTTCAAGCCCGGTAATAATAAAACCGACCGAGAACCCGATTATTATTTGCATACCACTGACAAATGGTTGGTGTTTCCACACGAAGTTCAGGGTTTGAGCAAGGCAGAATTAAAATCCGGCAAAGGAAAACTATACGATATAATCCAAAGCGTACAAAACTAAAATTTTCAGAAACAAAGTTGTCGGTTTTTCGTTATTATGGCAGCCCCGAATACGCCTATGAATAATCAATGGCGCTGAAGCAATATTAACAGCAAACCCAATTTTATGACTATTCGGATTGCGAATAGCCACGATGCCAATATACCATTCATCTGATCGGTTGGCGTTAGAAGTAAATAGAATTAGCCACGGTTTTTACACCTAAACGTAATAAATTAGTGAATTTTTGTCGCAGGTAGAACCTACTTCCGAGAAAAAATCACCCTAGAATAGGCATCTTTCTTTAGCGAGATTTTACCATGGTAGATGAATACGACGACGATCTGGATTTATCCTCGTTGCCCAATGACGAGCTGGTCGAACAAATGCACGATGATCTTTACGACGGGTTGCGCGACGAAATTGTAGAAGGCACCACTATCTTGCTGGAACGCGGCTGGACCGCGTCGAAAGTCCTTGACGACGCATTGGTGGAGGGCATGCGTATTGTCGGCATTGATTTTCGTGACGGCATTTTATTTGTGCCCGAAGTTTTAATGTCGGCTAATGCAATGAAGGGCGGCATGGAAATCCTCCGCCCGTTGTTGGCGGAAACCGGTGCCGAACCGATCGGTAAAATGATCATCGGCACGGTGAAAGGCGATATTCATGACATCGGTAAAAACCTGGTGGCAATGATGATGGAAGGCGCGGGTTTTGAAGTCATCAATCTCGGTATCGATAATCCGGTTGAAAATTATCTTGAAGCCATCGAACAGCATAAGCCCGATATTATCGGTATGTCGGCATTATTAACCACGACTATGCCTTATATGAAAGTGGTCATCGACACTCTGGTCGAAAAAGGCATGCGCGACGACTATATCGTCCTGGTTGGCGGCGCACCGCTGAACGAGGAATTCAGCACGGCTATCGGCGCTGACGCCTATTGCCGGGATGCGGCCGTGGCGGTGGAAACCGCTCAGGCGAAGATGGCGGAAAAACGCGCCGCCTGATTTAATTCGATTGAAGCGGCCCCGTTTTCAACTGCCAGAATCACCGCAGGCACATCCAGCGATGTCCTCCAACCCTCAGCAGGTTTTGGCGCAGTCGGTTTTAGTGATTGCCTGTGGTGCATTGGCGCACGATCTGGTGCGCGTAAAAGCGCTCAACCAGTGGCGGCATATGGACATCCAATGCCTGCCTGCCGAATTGCACAACCATCCTCAGAAAATCCCCGAGGCGGTGCGAAACAAGATCGAACAAAACCGGCACAAATATCACAGTATTTTTGTCGCTTATTCGGACTGCGGCACGGGCGGACTGCTGGATGCGGTTTTGCAACAGTACGGTATTGAGCGATTGCCCGGAGCGCATTGCTACGAGATGTTTTCTGGCGCAAAGAAATTCAAGGCGCTGCACGAGGCCGAATTAGGCACCTTCTATCTGACTGATTTTTTGGTCACGCATTTCGACCGCCTGATTATCAAGGGCCTGGCGCTGGATCGATTCCCTCAACTAAAAGATCAATTTTTCAACAATTACAAGAAGCTGGTCTATCTGGCACAACTCGATGATATGGAAATTGATAAAAAAGCCCGCAACGCGGCCAATTATCTGGAACTGGAATACCAGCGAGTTTTGACCCGTGATCAACACTTTGAAGCTGCCTTGTCGGTGCAAATTGGCAGTGTCCGGCATTAGAATGTCTTAATGCCTCAGCAAATTTGAGGACTTATTTTAAGGACTTGCAATGGCGAAACTGATAACCGTTTATTGGCGCGACATCCCGGCTCAGGTGATGGCCAAAGAACGTCGTCAATCTGAAAAAATTGTATTAAACGAACGTTTTGCCGATGCCATTGACCGCGCGGCGATGCGTGCTGGATTGATCGGCTCGGATGCGTATCTCGAACAATGGAGCAGGGCTAGTGTAAATTGCGGAGATGATTTACGTACTGAAGCGCAAGCCGCAGCCGCTAGACTGGAAGCAGATTATGACAAAGACCGGCTCATGGCGCTCATTCGCAATCAAGGCAATGAGCCCGAAACCGCATCTCAAGCCTGAGCCCTGATATATTCAAGCGTTATTGAGATAGTGCAAAACCGGCAATATTTGACGATCTTAATGCCGACATTCATCATTCTTATAGAGTAGCAGTATGACAGATACAGTTATCAGTTCAGCAACAAAAGAATTAAAAATCGGGCATGAACAACCGTTCGTGATTATCGGCGAAAGAATAAATCCAACTGGCCGCAAGATTTTGGCGGAGGAAATGAAAAATGGTGATTACAGTCGAGTCGAGAGCGATGCGCTTGCACAAGTAGCGGCCGGGGCAAAGATGCTTGATGTCAATGCGGGAATTCCATTAGCGGATGAGCCGGGGATTCTTGCACAAGCGATTCAACTGGTGCAATCGATTACCGATGTGCCGCTGTCCATTGATTCATCAATTGTTGCGGCGCTGGAAGCCGGGCTGGAAGTGTATCAGGGCAAGCCATTGCTCAATTCGGTGACCGGGGAAGACGAGCGTTTGGAAGCGGTATTGCCGTTGGTGAAAAAGTACAACTGTGCGGTTGTGGCTATCTCAAATGACGAAGCGGGCATTTCAGAAAACCCCGATGATCGGTTTGATGTTGCCAAGAAGATTATCGAGCGGGCGGCCGATCACGGTATTCATTATAGCGATATTGTTGTCGATCCATTGGTGATGCCGGTCGGGGCGGTTAATAGTGCAGGCCGGCAGGTTTTGCATCTGGTCAGGCGGTTGCGTGAAGAATTGAAAGTGAACACCACCTGTGGCGCATCGAATTTTAGTTTTGGCATCCCTAATCGAAAGGGCATGGACGGGCATTTCTTGAGCATGGCTATCGGCGCCGGCATGACTTGTGCGATAACCAATCCGCTGCACGAGGAAGTCATGCAAGGGGTAATGAGCGCGGATGTGGTTATGGGCCATGATAATAACTGCGCCAAGTGGTTGAAAAAATATCGGCAACCGATCGATGAAAATGCGAGCGCCGGCGGAGCGCGCGTAAACAGACGCCGTCGTCGGGCGTAAATCCTTTCGCACGCAACACCCGAACAGCGATCTGAACAATGGCCGAAGTCGATCGAGTTAGAACCGGTGGTTGTTTATGTGAAGGTGTTCGGTATAAGACGGTCGGTGAACTGCGAGACGTTACCAATTGCTTTTGCACCCAGTGTCAAAAAACCTCGGGCCATCATTTTGCAGCGACCGAAGCGGACCTCAGTCAGTTTGAATTAGTCAATGATGCGACCTTAAGTTGGTATGCATCTTCGGATGTGGCGAAACGTGGCTTTTGCAATCGTTGTGGCAGCAGTTTGTTTTGGCAGAGAAAAGGGGCTCAAACTATCAGCATTACTGCGGGGACACTGGACAAACCGACCTGCCTTGCGACAACCCGCAATATCTTTGTCGAAGGTAAGAGTGACTATCACGACCTTCCGGTTTTGAAATGAGCGATCAAGACAATACTGTCCAGGTGGTGTTCACCCCGTCTGGAAAGCGAGGGGCGATTACTGTCGGAAAGTCTGTCCTGGAAGCGGCACAACAGCTCGGCGTCGATCTCGATACGGTTTGCGGTGGACGAGGGATTTGTGATCGTTGTCAGATTGATCACAGCGTCGGCGAGTTTGCCAAGTTTAAAATTCATTCCAACCCCGACCATTTGTCGCCGCTGAGTGCCAGCGAGCAGGAATTTTTCCCCGAGGGGACAGTTGTCACTCGTCGCCTGGGCTGCCAGGCAAAATTGTTCGGCGATGTGGTCATTGATGTACCGCCGGAAAGCCAGGCGCACCGTCAAGTGGTTCGCAAGCGGCTGGATGTGCATAACATCACCTTGAACCCTGCCGTTCGGCTGCATTACGTCGAAGTCCCGCAACCCAACATGCACGACCCCAGCGGTGATTCGCAACGTCTGCTGGATGCTCTGGAATTTGACTGGGGATTAACCGGCATAGACATTGATTTCCATTTGCTCGGATCATTGCAGTCGATATTGCGGGAAGGTGACTGGAAAGCAACCCTCGCCATTCACAATGAAAAACAGGCCATCGCAATTTGGCCGGGAATAAAAAATAAAATCTATGGCGTCGCAATTGATGTCGGCTCGACTACGATTGCGGCCCATCTGTGTGATCTGATTAGCGGTCAAGCGATAAATTCGGCTGGAAGAATGAATCCGCAAATTCGGTTTGGCGAAGACTTGATGAGTCGGGTTTCCTACGTGATGATGAATCCTGGCGGCGAAACGGACATGACTCGCGCAATCCAGGAAGCGCTTCACGGGTTAATAAAAGAGCTGGTCGAAGAAATGGACATCGATATCAACGATGTGTTGGATATGACGCTGGTTGGCAATCCGGTCATGCATCATCTTTTGCTTGGGATTAGCCCGGTGGAATTGGGCGGCGCGCCATTTGCATTGGCCACGGACCAGGCGTTGAATATCAAAGCCAGCGATTTGAATTTGGGTCATGATTTTGGCATGAACCCGGGCGCGAGGGCTTATATTTTGCCCTGTATCGCCGGGCATGTGGGTGCTGATGCCGCGGCTGCGACGTTGTCCGAAGCACCTTATGAGAGAGACGAACTGACATTATTGGTTGATGTCGGCACTAATGCCGAGATCGTTCTGGGTAACAACAAAAAGATGGTCGCCGCCTCCAGCCCCACCGGCCCGGCATTCGAGGGCGCGCAAATCAGCGGCGGCCAGCGAGCGGCGCCGGGCGCTATTGAGCGAGTGCGAATAGACAATGAATCACTCGAGCCTAAATTCAGGGTGATCGGCAGCGCGCTATGGTCGGATGAATCGGGGTTCAAACAGGAGATCGAAAAAATCGGTGTCACTGGAATATGCGGGTCGGGCATCATCGAGGTCATTGCCGAAATGTTTCTTGCCGGATTGATTAAAACCGATGGCGTCATCGACGGTTCACTCGCGGCTAGATCCGCCAGGGTAGTCGCTGATAAAAAAACCTGGAGTTACAACCTTTATGATGAAGGCAAGGTAAAAGTGGTGATCACCCAAAACGATGTTCGCGCCATCCAACTTGCCAAAGCCGCATTGTATGCGGGATCCCGATTGTTGATGGATAAGCTGAATATAGATGCGGTTGACAGGATTCGATTAGCGGGCGCCTTTGGCGCGCACATTGATGTCAAGTACGCGATGGTGCTGGGCATGATTCCGGACTGTAAATTGGAACACGTCACTTCGGCCGGCAATGCGGCGGGTGCCGGCGCTACGATTGCTCTGCTCGACACCGCCGCTCGGCATGAAATAGAAGGCGTGGTAAAACGCATTCAGAAGGTTGAAACCGCGGTTGAGCCCAAATTCCAGGATTATTTTGTTGATGCCCTTGCCATTCCCCACAAAACAGATAACTTCGTCAATCTAAAAAAAGTGGTTGACCTTCCCGCGCCTTCGCAAGTCGGCAACGACGATAAAAATGGCGGCCGAGCGCGCCGCCGAAAACGCCGTTAGCTGCCGCAGTTCTCGTGGAATCCACCGACCGGATCAACAGGTTTATTCCACGCCATGTTGTTGCTCCCTCAAATTGATATAGGTAACCGCAATAACGGTAATCGCGGCACCGGTAAGCTGTAACAAGGACAACTTTTCGTGAAGGAACACAAAGGCGCCAGCAAGACCAAACAAGGGGATCAAATTCAAAAAACTGCCGGCATAATTTGCGCTTATCGTCCTGAGTGCGGAGATGTACAGAGAAAAAGCCAAGGCGTACTGCACAATGCCCGATATAGCAGCCAACAACCAAATACCGAGCGGTATTGTTGCTATTGCTGTCGCCTGAATTTCTGGATGCAGTGACCATTCAACTGGAAGCAGCAACAATGCAAAGCCAAGTGCCACGGTTTGTTGCCAGGCGACGATATATACTGGATCGATTCTGGTCGCAAATCGACTGGACAATACAACGTATAGGGCAGCCGCCATCGTGCCTGCGAAAATGAGGGCATCGCCGACAAAACTACGGCTATCGCCATCGTTGCCAGAAAATACACCAAGCGCGATGAACAGACCGCCTACTGCCATAACCGACCACAATATAAATTGAATGGTGGGTCTCTCTCGAAATAGCAACGCCGAAACGATGATAATCATGATTGCCTCGGTAGCCTGAATAAGCGTAGCGCTGCTCGCGTCTGTCTCTGCCAGACCGGTTAACGAAAGAAGATAGGCAAGCCCGGGTTCAAGCAAACCAAGCGATGCGAATTTTGCAACATCCGCAAGCGCCGGCGTTGTCAAAGTCGGCCGTGCTACGGAACACTGTCGTATCAGAATAAAAGCCCAAAGCAACACCACACTGGCAATAAGCTGCACGACCAACAGAAAAACCGGTGAGAACGAATCAAGCAGACTCTTTGACATCACCGTCGCAATACCCCAGCACAGTGCTGCCAGGATCGCTAAAACAGCCCCCGGCGAAAAGGTTGCAGGCATCCTCATTAACAGCATCCTGGTCGCCTTAATAGTCAAACAAGGGGGGATTCCGCGCACGGCGAGGCGGCCATGGATTATGATAACGCGCTTCCTCTACAACCGGATGCGGGTGGAACAAGGCATAGTTCACATGATCTGACCGTACATATTCTTCAGAAATGTAATCAATTACCAACCACTGCCAAACTTCGGCCTTACTGGTATCGGAATCTAGATTTGCTGTAACAGTAACCTCTGTCGGTAAAAGCACATCCGTATGATATACCGCTGAATAAACCCGGTTAGAGTAATTTTCTGGTATGTGGGAAGGGCGATGAGCAATCGGGCGCCGATTCCCCAAAGTTTTTTTATCAGTTTCAATATTGTGCCAACTACAACTTCCAGTTGTTTTATACCCAATGCCGCCATTTCCAATAGAATGCATGGCAAGTTGAAATATTTGCTCTACTGCCTGAGTTAGAGAAGGTGCTATACCGCGCTTTACAAATGAATTTGCTAAATGTCCCGGCGAGTTCACTGAAATAAGTATTCCTCCAGGCACACGTCGATCATGGTTCAGGGTACGGTGTGCGGAAGGGTAGAAGACATTGATACCAGCCTTGAATATGCCGAGTTTTCCATCGTTCTCCAACGGTATAGCTTCTGTATAAATGGTATCGCGTTCGAGCGCAGCGTGTTCAATAATATATAGCTCGGAGAGTTTCTGGCAAACATCAAGAAGTTTTTCGCCAGGTTTCGCACGCGCTAGGCGCAAATCACAAAACATTATAAGAAAACCACTAGTAAGTCCTGAATAAGCACGATCTTTCCAAGCCCGACGAGCCTGTTGAATTTTACTGATTAAATGGTGGTCCCCTTGCTCAATATCGTCGGTAGTAAGCCAGCAAAGATCATAAGCAACTCCTCGTTGCCCTTTTGCGCCGAGCCTGCCGAAAAGACAAGGCTGATATCTGGAAATCCATTTTAGGAATGACTGTTTGGTAGATTCGGCGCTGTTTCCTGATGAGAATATTTCCTTGTGAGCAACATCAATGTCTTGCCCGAAACTAATGTCAGTTTCGTGTTGATCAAGTTCCTTTATCAGGTCGTTCAAAGAGGGGGGGGATTACGATGGTATGCATCAGGTTATTCTACAATCATTCAAACCGATATTCTATGCGCTCATCCAGTCTTTTCCAATATGATTGATGCTGGAAACTGTTTTCGAGATTGCCTTTTATTCCGAATAATGAGTTGCACTTACGAGTTGAATCTGCGATTGATGATATGACTTTATTTGTAGCATAAGCAGATGTGGCATTGAATTACCAAGCGGCCACAATTTCAAAAACCGATAGAACACATTATAAAATTGTGCCAGTGACAGGTATGTTGACGATGATTACCCTTAGGAGAGACAAATGTCTGAAAGCAAATCACATAAAACCACTGCAAATCGAATTGCAAGCAAATTTCATGCTGGATATAACAAAGGAAAAGGTGCTGATATTCAAACAAGAGATATTGCTGTTGAGGTTGAGACTCATGAGACCGTTAGCGATGCGCCTAGACAATTGCAGGGGCATAAAAAGCCTGTCTACATTGCCGGCACCAATCAAGAAGCAGTGTCAAAAGCACTAGAGAAAACAGAAGGGACAACAATCGGCGTTATGGATAATCAAGGAAACGTTATAAAAGAATCAACCAGATGGTAAGTAATTCTAACAAAACACTCCTGAAGACGGCTACGCCACCGCTGAGTTTGGGCCATGTCGTTGGAGACCATGAAATATATTCAACTAATCGTAGTTTTGGCCATCGTGCCCCTTTTTGTCTATGCCGAATCCAATAACCTGCATCAATCGACAACGACGCCTCTTGATGCTAGATACGAAATCGTGCAATCTGAACTCGCCGCTAAGTGGACGTTTCGTCTTGATCGATTCACTGGTCGAGTGCATCAGTTGCTCAAAGGCTCTGACAGAGGATCGACTTGGGGGGCGCTGGAAGTCGTCGGGTTAGAATCCATCGAAGCAAATAAACCTCGATTCTCGATATTCACGTCCGGTCTCGCATCACGACATACCTTTCTTATGGATACTTTGACGGGAAAACTTGGATACTCACCACCAGAATGTTTTATGATGAACATAATCCACCGCATTTCCATGCGGAATATTCTGGAAACAAGGCAGTATTTGATTTCCAGGGAAATGCAATCAAAGGAAATCTATCATCAAGAACAGCAACCAAGCTTGTGCGAGAATGGATTGACCTTCACATACCTGAACTTGAAGAAAATTGGCAGCTTGCAAGGGAGAGCAAGGAAATTAGAAAAATCGAACCGTTGAACTAATCTGTTGGCTTGGGGAAAGTGTTATGTGGAATATGAATGATGTGACGAAAATAGAATATAAAGGCGAGTATATCTACCGTATTACATTCGACAATGGGGTGTCGGGCGATATTGACTTCTCTGAGTATATCGAAAAAGGACACATATTCTCGCCTTTAGGAAATAAGGCATTTTTTAAGCAAGCGATGATAGAAGGAGGAACGATAGCATGGTCGAATGGCGCAGATGTCGCACCTGAAACGCTATATGATAAAGTGAGAAACTGACAAGATGGACAGACTTATCTCGTGGTTTGTTGTCCCCTTAAATTGATAGGTCACCGATTTTTGATCCTTGCAAATAGGACGAGTAATTAGTTGCCCGATAAGGATTGTGCCAACAACGGTGACTAAAGTCCCGCTTTCTACTCTATGTCGTAATTCGGAATTCATGTTTTATTAGCACGCTAAAAATTTGAATCCTCGAATGAGTTCTTGCGCTTTTCGATAAATTCCAACAACGCCTCGTCAATCGCAGGGTCAAGTTCCGGGGCGACGTAATCATTCAGCATTTGTTTCCATAACTTGTTTGCGCGCATGACCGCGTCCATTGAGCCTTCGGATTGCCATTGCTCAAAACTGTTGTTGTCGGCGATATTGGAACGATAAAAAGCGGTCTTGAAATTGTTTTGAGTGTGCTCGCAGCCGAGAAAATGAGTGCCCGGCCCGACTTCCCGAATAGCGCTTAACGCCTGGGCATTTTCCGACAGGTCAACGCCCTGTGCAAAGACCTGCATCATGCCCAGCTGATCGGCGTCCATCACCAGTTTTTCATAACTCGAAGCCAATCCGCCTTCAAGCCATCCTGCAGCATGCAGCACGAAATTCACCCCGGCAGTGACCGTCGGTAAAAGGGTGTTTGCGCTTTCGTAGGCGGCTTGGGCATCGGGAACTTTTGAGCCGCACAGTGAACCACCACTCCGAAACGGCACACCCAGGCGGCGCGCCATAGAAGCACATCCGTTAAGCACCAAGGAAGGTTCTGGTGTGCCAAATGTCGGCGCGCCGGATTGCATTGAGATGGAACTTGCAAAGGTTCCGAATATAACCGGAGAGCCGGGGCGGACCAGTTGGGTGAATGCCATTCCCGCCATCGCCTCTGCCAGGATTTGCGCCATGATGCCGGCTGCGGTGACTGGCGACATCGCACCAGCCAGTATAAATGGGGAGATGATGCTGGCTTGATTATTTCTGGCATAGACCTCGGATGCGCCCAGCATGGTTTCATCGAAGGTCATCGGTGAATTTGCATTGATCAGATTGACCACCACGGTATGGTCATCGACAAACGCTTCACCAAATAATATTTTGCACATATCTACGGTGTCCTGCGCGCGCTCTGGTTGGGTAACCGAGCCCATGAACGGTTTATCACTGTACTTGATGTGGCTGTACACCATGTCAAAGTGACGTTTGTTTACCGGCAGGTCGGTAGGTTCACAAACGGTCCCGCCCGAGTGGTGCAGCGTCGGCAGCATATAGGTCAATTTCACAAAGTTGCGAAAATCTTCAATCAAGGCGTAGCGTCTCCCACTATCCAGATCGCGGATAAATGGAGGGCCATAAACCGGTGCAAACACGGTATTTTTACCGCCGATGGTGACATTCCGATCACGATTGCGCGCTTTTTGCTCAAAGATTGCCGGCGCGGAATCCTGAATGATTTTTCGGCACATGCCAGCAGGAAACCGAACCCGCTGGCCATCTATATCCGCGCCGGCTTCCTTGAAAAGCTTTAAGGCGGGTTCATATCTAAAATCGATGCCGATTTCCCGCAGTATGGTGTCTGCATTTTTTTCGATTAACGATAGCCCTTCCTCTCCGAGTAATTCATACTCAGGAATCTCGCGCGTGATGAACGGTGTTATTGTCGGTGCCGCGTTTTTTTCGACTTTCTGTCGGCCACGTCGACCGCCTCTTTTTTTTGCTCGTTGTGACATGAAATTATTGTAATTTGCTTTGAGGGAATCTGCAAGTATGATGGGATGATAAAGCAACGTGGGTCATATCGCGACCTCGGTATAACCGAATGCGACCAGTCAGGCCACCAGTCAGGCATGTATAATCGGCGTTGCACTCGTGTTTATGACTTGATTGATGCCCGATAAAAATACCAATAACCCCAGCAGACCTCAACCGAAATTGACTCGCCGGCAATTAAATTAGCGCAATAGAATGTCGCGCAATGTGGGATAAACTACAACAGGGGTGGCGGCGACCCCGGTTATTGAACTATTTGCTGGTGCCAATCTCGTGGTGTTATATGTTGTTGGCAAGGTTACGGCACCAATGCTATCGGGCCGGAATATTCAAATCCAGTACGCTTCCCATGCCGGTAATCATTGTCGGCAGCATCAGCGTAGGCGGAAGCGGTAAATCTCCGCTGGTGATTGCACTGGTCAATCATCTTAAGGAAAAAGGCTTTAAACCGGGGGTAATCTCCCGTGGCTATGGCGGTAAGTCGGCGTTTTGGCCAAGAGCAGTGGATCAAACCACATCCGCGGAACTTGTTGGTGACGAGCCACAATTGATTTTTGAGCAGTGCGATGTTCCAGTAGTCACAGGTCCAGACCGAGTGCGAAACGGATATTATTTGATTGATGACATGAATTGCAACGGCAATTGCGATATCTTGATAAGCGATGATGGCTACCAGCATTTTGCACTAAAGCGCACCATTGATATCGCGGTAGTTGATGGTCAGTACGGATTCGGAAATGGCTGGTGTTTACCTGCGGGCCCATTGCGTGAGCCAAAATCCGCGCTCAAGCGCGCAGATATTGTGGTAATCAACGGCCCATCAACCGGAGAATTGCTGCGCGGCATACCTTGCTGTTGCCCGGTCTATTGCATGGGCATGGAGTTGCAGGAGGCTTATAATCTTATGGATAAACGCCGTCGAAAATTGTCGGAATTTTCAAACTACCCGGTACATGCGGTGGCCGGCATCGGTAATCCGATTCGATTTTTTTCCCAACTTGAAAATGCGGGCATTGACATCACCCCCCAAGTTTTCCCCGACCACCATAAATTTACCGAGAATGATTTGGCTTTCGCCGATAACCGCGAGGTGCTGATGACCGAAAAAGATGGGGTAAAATGCCGCGGCATGTCGGTTGCAAAAAATATTTGGGTTGTACCCGCTAAACTCCGCGTCGATGAAGATCTCTATCAGCGAATCGAAGCGCTTATCAGCAAAGGTTATCGGTAATGGCGGGCTTTCATATCATCATCCCTGCGCGCTATGCATCGAGCAGACTTCCCGGCAAACCGCTGCTCGATATCGGCGGAAAACCCATGCTCCAGCATGTGCTCGAAAGGTGTAATCAAAGTGCCGCTGAAAGCGTCATTGTTGCGACTGATGATGATCGTATTGCTGATGCAGTGACTGGCTTTGGCGGCGAAGTCGTGATGACTTCTCCGGATCATCGGTCAGGCAGTGATCGTATTGCCGAAGCAGCCACAGCGCTTGGCTTAAAAGACCATGCCATGGTCGTCAATGTGCAAGGCGATGAGCCCGACATGCCCGCTGCGTTGATTGACCAGGTCGCACAAGCGTTGGCTAATGATGCCGATGCGGCTATGGCAACCGCTTGTGCCCCCTTAGATAATGTGTCCCAGTTGACCGACTCGTCGGTGGTTAAAGTGGTCACTAATAAAAGCGGCTACGCCATTTATTTTAGCCGAGCTGCTATTCCCTGGGTGCGTGGCGAAAATTCTTTAGATCTCGCGCACCATGCACAGCATTATGCCCGACGGCATCTTGGGATTTACGCCTATAGCGCAGGATACATACGGATATTCGCGTCCAGGCAAAGTTGTGAATTAGAAAATCTGGAAAAACTCGAACAACTCCGTGGGCTGTGGCATGGCGATAAAATTTGTTGCGTTGATGCGGTGGAAGCGCCGGGAGCGGGAATAGATACTGAAGCAGACCTTGAAAGAGCCAGGCAGAACGTGGATAAATTATTGCGTTAGCCGATTATCCGCGCGCTATATTTGGTTATGGCTATATTTGTTTAGGTCGCCGCTGGCCCGGAATATTCGGCAACGTAGCTCAAAAAGGATGCTTTTAATTAACCATCCTCAGATTGGCGATAAGTTTCGATATGTCCGGGCTCAGACACCTATGAGACTGTATGAGGATAAAAAAATCGGGCAGTCTGAGGTGAAATCCATTCACTTAAATCACCGGAGCCGCCGCCCGATGCAGATCAAAAGCGGGGGGAAGGGTTGTCAAACTCGAATAAATACAGTCCTAAAAACTCACAGGGCAGCGTAAAGAAAATAGAAAGACTTGATAAGGGATGCAATTCGCTCCTCCAGCCCGTCGTGGATGCAAGGCGTATTGGAGCCAGGTCTGTGCATGGCGGTTTACGCATGGCTCAACATATTCATCAGACGGTATGATAATCTTGTTTTTCAGGTCTTGCGGAAATCCATTATGAAATACCAGAATATCCTCGAAACAATCGGTCAGACCCCGGTTGTCAAATTAAACCGTCTGGGCGTGGACAGCGGGGCCGAGTTATGGGTGAAGCTTGAAAGTTTTAATCCAGGCGGCTCGGTGAAAGACCGCCCTGCGCTGAAAATGATTGAAGATGCCGAAGTTGAGGGTAAATTAAAATCCGGGGACACCATTATCGAGCCCACATCCGGCAACACCGGAATTGGCCTGGCCATGGTCGCGGCGGTCAAGGGCTATCGCTCAGTATTTGTCATGGCGGAAGATATGAGTGAAGAGCGCAAGCTTATATTAAAGGCTTACGGAGGAGAGGTAGTGCTCACGCCAGCGGAGCAAGGTACTGTAGGCGCTATCGAAGAAGCAAAACGGTTGGCCGCGGAGCATGGCTATTTTTTCGTTGGCCAGCATTACAACCCCTCTAACACCAGGTCCCATAAAAAAACCGCGGATGAAATTTGGGATGATTTCGGTAACACGTTGTCGGCTATTGTCTGCACCACTGGCACCGGCGGCACCATATCAGGGTTATCGAAATATCTCAGGCAGAGGCATCCGCGCCTCAAGATCATTGCCACCGAGCCGGCTGATTCCCCAATTTTGAGCCAGGGCATTGCCTGTAAACATAAAATCATGGGGACCGCTCCAGGATTTATTCCTGATATTCTCGATACCAATGCCTATGAGGAGATAATCCAGATCACCACGCAGGAAGCGTATTCCACGACCACTGCACTGGCACAGGAAGAAGGCGTTTTCTGCGGAATATCCTGCGGCGCCGCGGTAGCTGGAATGGTCAAACTGGCTGCAAGCGGCGAATATAAAGGGAAATCCATACTGGCGATTTTGGCGGATACCGGCGAACGTTATCTGAGTACCGATGTTTGGAAATAGCTCGGCCGGGAAATTATCAGAACCGGAATTCCGCCGGCATTGTTCCGCCAAAGCGTGATTTAGTGTCCTCTAATCACTGAAAATTCTGCCAGTTGTGCCAGTGCATCTTTATATTTATTGTCGTTTAGAGGCGAAAGTGCGGATATTGCCAATTTAACCTGGTCTTTTGCCTGGGTCAGCGCATAATCCAGTGCCCCAGTAGATTGCACAATTTCCAGAATCGCGGAAATTTTTTCACGTTTGCCGTTTTCGATAGCCTGGGTAATAATTGCTTTTTGTTGGGTATTTCCGTGTTCCAGGGCGTAAATCAAGGGCAATGTCGGTTTGCCTTCAGCCAGATCATCTCCAATATCCTTGCCGAGGTCTGCGCTATCGGCGTTGTAATCCAGAATGTCATCCACCAACTGAAAAGCGGTTCCAAGATATATGCCGTAACTTGCCATGGCGTTGCATCTTTCGGCGTTCTCACCGGCGATAATGCCGCCTAACCAGGCGGCGGATTCGAATAATTTTGCGGTTTTTCGATGAATAGTATCCATATACTGCTGTTCCGATGTATCTGGAGAATGGGCGTTAAGCAGTTGCAAGACCTCGCCTTCAGCAATCGCATTTGTGGTGTTGGCCAAAATGCGCATGACATCCATATTTTCAGTTTCAACCATCATCTCGAAAGCGCGGGAATACAAAAAATCCCCAACCAGGACGCTGGCCTGATTGCCCCATACGTCATTGACGGTGGGTTGTCCTCTTCGGGTAGCCGAGGCATCTACCACGTCGTCATGCAGTAGAGTCGCGGTATGAATAAACTCAATGACGGCAGCGAGTAAAATATGATCTTTGCCTTGGTATCCACAGCAACGGGCACACAGCAATAAAATCAACGGGCGTAGCCTTTTACCACCGCTTTTTACAATATATGCCCCAAGGGTATTGATCAGCGCAATGTCTGATCGAAGTCGTTGCTGAATGGTATTGTTGACTGCATCCAGATCTTCGCCAACCAGCGATAACGCTGATTCCAGCAGCAATTTTGCCGGCGGTAAGTTTGGTGGCGCCTCAAGATTTTCAGAATCCCGTGGCAAGTTGAGATCGGACATGAATGCTTATGTATATTTTGAACTGGCGATTTTAGCCGAGATTCCAGGTGGTTTGCAGTTTCCCTGAAATATAAGACCTCCAGTATGCTCTAAGTCAGAGGTTAGCCTTGAGAACAGCTCTAAAACATGAAAAAGCTGTATTTTCTTATGGTTTAGGGCGACCTCTTGTAAACAGAAAACGATACAGTACTGCGATACAGTGCCTATGAAGCATTTTGTAATTTGTCCGGTCTCAGACACAAATGAGACTATTAAGAGGATAAAAAATCGGGCAGTCTGAGGTGAAATCAATTCACTTACATCACAGACGCCCGCCCGATGCAGATCAACAGCCTGCGTATCCAATCATATGACCGTCAAGGATGTCGGAAATGCAGGTTTTGCAGGAGCGGAAACCGGTCCGCAGTTGGGCGATTGCCGATACCGCCAGTGAACCCGCAATTGATCGAATGAGGAAACCGTCACTGAATGCCGAGCTCAAATCAGCAGGCGGCACGACGGGGTTATGCGTGAAAACCATCGGTGGGTCAAAGGCGACCTGCTGCCGTAGGCCAGACCGTTATCGGCGGCGCCGACTTGGTGATTACCAGTCCGCCCTGCAATATCGGCAAGGCGTATAATGGCAACGGCGAGGATGACGGGAAATCCTAGGCCGAATACTTGAAGTTCACCGGGAAGCGGCTGGAGAACCGTTGCCATTGGACGCGCTTGACCGGCCGGTTATGCGTCAATGCGTCGTTGGACAAGAACCGCAACGGCAAGCAGCCGTTGAGCGCCGAACCACCGTCGCCGCCATTAACGCCGGCTGGAAATACCACGCCACTGTAATATGGAACCAGGGCAACATTAGTCGCCGCGCAGCTTGGGGGAGTTGGAAGTCCGCCAGCGCTCCGCGCATTATCGCGCCAGTTGAGACAATCATCATCCTGTGCAAAGACGAATGGAAGCGGTAGCGGCAAGGCGCAAGCGACATCAGCGCGGACGAGTTTAAGGATTGGGCGTGGGGCGTCTGGTCATTCCCCGGCGAGAGCGGCAAGCGCATCGGACACGAGGCGCCGTTCCCGCTTGAATTGCCCCGCCGCCTGGTAAAACCGCCATCATTCCCCGGCGATACTGCACTAGACCCATTTGTCGGGAGCGGTACGACGATGATTGCGTCAATGGCGCATGGGCGCGTTGCTCTCGGCATCGAGTTGGAGACTAAACACTGCCGCTTGGCAATCAATCGAATAAACCAGGAATTCGGAGCGAAATTAGAGACATCATCAGCGGAGACAGCGGCGCGAGCCACACTGCCCTGCTGGACAATATAACCGACTGCATCACGCCATCCGGGTTTATCGGAGAAGCCTGTCGTCGCTATCTAGACGCATACAAGAACAATCCCAGCGTCAACGGCCGGGTGTTTGAGTGTCTGGTTTGCGGGACGTTGGCGCGAGCGGGGGTTGTCCCTTTCCACTATCAAGCGCGGTTTGCGCTTGTGCCAAACGCCGACTTCAATGTTGTGTGTTATGACCCCAAACAGCCAGTGGTCTTGTCGATGAAGGCGTCGCTGCGGGAGCGATACAAGCAGGCGGACCTTGAGCATCGCCCTGCGGCAAGTGCGCCGAAATGCCGAATGCCATTTGCCTGCCTTGTCCGATGAGGCCGCCGGAGTATCAAGCAACATCGCCGATGGCGACATTGCGGGATTGGACGGACGCCTGCTCGCCAATCAAAGCGAATACAATGAATTGGCGACCAGCCTGCAAGCCCGCCAATCCTCGACCGCCTCCGCAATCATACCCCTCTCCGGCTCGGTCTATCCGGTGTCAAGTGTATGATTCCCATTTTTTATACTAAATGCCAGGTGTCAAAATTAGCAACAAGGGATAAATGAATTATTGGACAAAGCTAAGCATGGAATTTGCAAAGGAGCATTTAAACTACAACCATGATAAAAGGACTTGATTTTGTTGCAAGGTTTAACGGTAAATATGTAATTGGGGAGGCAAAGTTTTTAACTGACTTCGGCGAGCATCAAAACGCACAGTTTAATGACGCAATAAGCACAGTCAAAACAGATGTTAATGCAGTAACAATTGCCATTTTAGACGAGGTTTTATACATCAAAGGCAGGAACAAGATGTATCGCAGCATTACAGAAAAACCAGACGACTATAATACAATGAGTTCATTGGTTTTAAGGGAATTTTTGTATCAGTTATGAAGAGTTGGAAAATGAAAAATATAATTATCCGTGGCGAGAATATAAAAGGGCTTAAATATCTTCTTAATGATAGCAACTTGAAAGGCAAGATTGATTTAGTTTATATTGATCCTCCTTTTGCCACGAATGGCCGTTTTACAATTACGGATGGCAAGGCATCAACCATAAGCAATTCCCGACATGGCGATATTGCTTATTCCGATAAACTCACAGGCAAGGAATTTATTAAATTTTTAAGAGAAAGATTGCTTTTATTGAAAGACTTGTTATCTAAACAAGGTTCTATTTATTTGCATATTGATTACAAGATTGGACGCTATGTAAAAATAATGATGGACGAAGTTCTTGGCATCGAAAATTTCAAGAATGACATCACAAGGATAAAATGTAACCCTAAAAACTTCAAGCGAACCGGATATGAAAATATAAAAGACTTGATTTTATTTTACTCTAAGTCATCCAAGCCTATTTGGAATGAGCCTAAAGAAACATACACTGAGAAAGATCTTGAAAAATTATTTCCAAAGAATAAGCGGGGCAGAAGATATACAACCGTGCCAATTCATGCGCCGGGTGAAACAGAAAACGGGAAATCCAATCAGCCATTCAAAGGGAAAATGCCACCCCAGGGCAGGCATTGGTGAACAGATGTGGAAACATTAGAGCAATGGGATAGAGATGGCCTGATAGAATGGTTAAAAACTAACAACCCAAGAAAAATTATATTCGCCGATGAACGAGAAGGGAAAAGAGTCCAAGACATTTGGGAATACAAAGATCCTCAATATCCAGCTTACCCAACTGAAAAGAACCAAGATATGCTGGATATGATAATTAAAACTTCTTCTAATCCTGGAAGTATCGTTTTAGACTGTTTTTGTGGTTCTGGAACGGCGTTAAAATCCGCACATTTGCTTAATAGAAACTGGATAGGAATAGACCAATCAGAATATGCAATTAAAGCCTCGATTAAAAAAATCGAAGGGTTGGAAGCCAGTCTTTTGATGCCTAAATCAACATATGAATTGATAAATTTAAATTATCTTTCCGAGCCCCTGAGGCTCAATCTGAGTGCCAATGCCAGAATCGGTAAATAACTCGAGCAATAAGGCATGTTCGACCCGGCCATCCAGAATAAGCGCCGAGTTCACCCCGTTTTGAATCGCATCCAGCGCGCATTCGACTTTAGGAATCATGCCGTCCGCAATAGTTTTGTTTGCGATTAAATCAGGAATTTCATGCTCTTTCAGTTCAGTGACCAACTGCTCATTTTTGTCCAAAACTCCTGGAGTATTGGTCAATAACATCAGTTTCTCCGCATGCAGGGTAATCGCCAATTTCCCGGCAACCAGATCGGCGTTGATGTTATAGGTCTGGCCATCATGTCCCACGCCAATGGGTGCAATGACAGGAATAAATGCCTGAGTTTCCAGTAGTTGTACTATTCCAGGGTCAACGGATTCAACTTCGCCAACATGACCATAGTCGATTATTTCCGGTCGTTGCAGCACCGGATCATTGTTCTTGACATTCAGTTTGCGCGCACGAATCAGATTGCCGTCCTTGCCGGTCAGACCGACAGCGCGTCCGCCCAGAGAGTTAATCAGATTAACGATTTCCTTGTTCACCAATCCACCCAATACCATTTCCACCACATCCATGGTTTCGCTGTCGGTTACGCGCAGGCCATCGACAAAGGTTGATTCCTTGCCTATTTTTTCAAGCACTTCGCTGATTTGAGGGCCGCCACCGTGAACCACTACCGGGTTCATGCCGACCAGCTTCATCATGATTATGTCGCGGGCAAAACTTCTCTTCAAATCCTCGTCCACCATAGCATTGCCGCCATACTTGATAACGATGGTTTTCCCCTGATAGCGACGGATGTAGGGCAAGGCTTCGGTTAGAATCCGAGCGATATTTTGGGCGCTGTTGTGATTCTGGTGCATAGAATTGCAGACAAAACGAGGCGAAATTAGTGGGCAACGGTATTTTAACCCAAAGAGTGTGAGAAAAATCGGTGGCCTACGTAATTTTTGGTTTCTCCGCTATGTTATGAGTGCGCAAATATGATAACATTGAAACATATAAAGAAATCTTTATATTAGTTCGCGAGATGAACTGAATAAACCCAATATCCACTATTTCATGCCGCTCGATTCAGTCACGAATTCGATTCTGAGCGATGACTAGTTTGAGGCTAAAAAATAATGTCAAAATCTTTCTTGTTTACATCAGAATCCGTTTCAGAAGGGCACCCCGATAAGGTTGCGGATCAAATTTCAGATGCCGTGCTCGATGCGCTGTTTACACAAGATCCGAAGTCACGCGTTGCCTGTGAAACAATGATCACTACCGGCATGGTGGTAATTGCTGGAGAAATCACCAGCAAGGCGGTAGTGGATTTTCAGGAAGTAGCGCGACGCACAATTGGCGAAATTGGCTACAACTCGTCCAAAATGGGTTTTGACTACAAGAGTTGCGCTGTTCTGGTATCACTGGACAAGCAATCTGTTGATATTGCCCAAGGCGTCAATGAAGGAGAAGGGCTTGATCTCGACCAGGGCGCAGGAGATCAAGGATTGATGTTCGGTTATGCCTGTACCGAAACCGATGTTTTAATGCCGTTTCCAATTACCTACGCCCATCGCCTGGTTGCAAAGCAAGCCGAAGTCCGAAAAGCCGGACTGCTTCCGTGGCTGCGCCCCGATGCAAAATCCCAGGTTACCGTGCGCTACGAAGGAATTCGCCCGGTATCCATCGATGCCGTGGTGTTATCCACCCAGCACGATGATGATATCGCCCATGACAAACTGTCCGAA
Source organism: Candidatus Spongiihabitans sp. (assembly GCF_965237845.1). Taxonomy (GTDB): domain Bacteria; phylum Pseudomonadota; class Gammaproteobacteria; order Arenicellales; family Poriferihabitantaceae; genus Spongiihabitans. The sequence continues at coordinate 617,096 of NZ_OZ250154.1, forward strand.
GCAGTCATTGAGGAAATTATCAAACCGGTGCTGCCTGTTGATATGGTCACTAAAGATACGCGATTCCTGGTCAACCCAACCGGCCGATTTGTAATCGGCGGGCCGGTAGGAGATTGTGGATTGACCGGGCGTAAGATTATTGTTGACACCTACGGCGGTTCGGCTCATCACGGTGGCGGTGCATTTTCCGGCAAGGATCCCTCCAAGGTAGACCGCTCCGCCGCTTATGCCACCCGCTATGTCGCTAAAAATATTGTTGCCGCAGGTTTAGCGGACCGATGCGAGGTGCAAGTTGCCTATGCAATCGGTGTGGCACAGCCGGTTTCTGTCATGGTTGATACTTTTGGCACTGGAAAAATTGAAGACGCAAAAATTAGCGCCTTAATCAATGCGCATTTTGATCTGCGTCCAAAAGCAATTGTTCAAGAGCTGGCGCTGTTGCGCCCAATTTATCGCAATACCGCAGCCTATGGCCACTTCGGCCGTACCGAGCCTGAATTCACCTGGGAGAAAACCGACCAAGCAGACGCATTGAAAGCGGCGGCAGATATTTGATTTGCCCATTAAAATTTTGTTGGTGCCTGTTTTGTAACGATTATTTATTAGGAATTTATTATGTCCACACAAGCCGCTGAAAACCCCGCTGAAAATATGACGCAAGATTTTCATGTTGCCGATATAAGTCTGGCTGAATGGGGGAGAAAAGAAATCGGAATCGCAGAAACCGAAATGCCCGGTCTGGTGTCGGTCAGGGGAAAGTATGCCGCAGAGCAGCCGTTGAAAGGTGCGCGCATCGCCGGTTCGCTGCACATGACCATCCAAACAGCAGTGCTTATCGAATCATTGGTAGCGCTTGGCGCTGAGGTGCGTTGGGTATCTTGTAATATTTTTTCTACTCAGGATCATGCCGCAGCCGCAATGGCTGACAAAGGTATTCCGGTTTTCGCGTTCAAAGGAGAATCACTGGACGAATACTGGAGTTTCACCCATCGAATTATGGCATGGCCTGACGGCGGTGGCCCCAACATGATTCTGGATGATGGTGGTGATGCGACGATGTTGCTGATACTGGGCGCCAAAGCTGAAAAGGATATTTCGGTGTTGGATAGTCCTTCAAGCGAAGAGGAAGTGGCGTTATTCAACAGCATTAAGGCTAAATTGCAGGATGAAGCAACCTTTTATAGCGCTCGCCTGCCAAACATTCAGGGCGTTACCGAAGAAACCACCACTGGCGTTCACCGATTATATCAAATGGCGGCGGCGGGCGGGTTGCCATTTCCGGCAATAAACGTCAACAACTCGGTAACTAAATCCAAGTTTGACAATCTCTATGGCTGTCGTGAATCGCTGGTGGATGGCATCAAGCGCGCTACCGATGTGATGATTGCCGGCAAAATTGTCATGGTGTTGGGTTATGGCGATGTGGGCAAGGGTTGTGCGCAATCATTGAGCGGCCTCGGCGCCACGGTTTGGGTTTCCGAGATTGATCCGATTTGTGCATTACAGGCCGCAATGGAAGGTTTTCGGGTGGTGCGTATGGATGATGCGTGTTCCGAGGTTGATATTTTTGTTACCGCAACCGGTAACTTCAATGTGATTACCCATGACCATATGGTGCAAATGAAAAACCAATCGATCGTTTGTAACATCGGCCATTTTGACAATGAGATCGATATTGCCTCGATGAAAAAATATGAATGGGAAAATATCAAGCCGCAGGTCGATCAAATCATTCTGCCAAATGGCGACCGCATAACCTTGCTTGCCGAAGGGCGATTGGTGAATCTGGGATGTGCAACCGGTCATCCAAGCTTTGTGATGTCCAATAGTTTTACCAATCAGGTTCTTGCTCAAATCGAACTGTGGCGATATAGTGAAAAGTACGACAACCAGGTTTATGTGCTGCCCAAGCGCCTGGACGAAGAGGTTGCCAGACTTCATCTTTCAAAAATCGGTGCCCGCCTGACCGAATTGACCCAACAACAATCCGACTACATCGGCGTGCCGATTGACGGTCCCTACAAGGCCGAGCATTATCGGTATTGAGCGGTGCTGGTAAAGGCAAATTGTTTGAAAAATAAGGGTTGTTTTTCCATGGCATTTCTGGCACATTTCAACTATCGGTTACCCGCTGGGCGTTCAATATGCCTGGTGTTTAGCAGGTTTTCACTAACTCACTAACTAATGATGGAGTACACGATGGCCAAGATTAAACTCGGCGATAATCGCGCCAACCAGCAGAATCGAAATAAGGGTACTGACGGAACAAATCGTCAATATGATCAAGCACAAGGGAATCGCGGGAAACAGATTAACCCAAATCGGGGCGATAAGAGGGGGAAAAAATGAAAGGGCCGAATACCGATGGCATGAGCCAGGAAGCTCTGGATATTTGGTCGGATATTAACAACCCGAACAATGATGCGGATATGGATGACTGGGCAGATGCCCACAATCCAAATAATGAGGACTATCTTGAGGGCTGATGTCATTTGCCGAACAAATGAGTGCGGAAGCGGTTATGAACATATCAAGCAGAAATGCCATATTGTGTGCAGTAAGCGGTTTTATCGGTCGTAGGGTGTGGCGAACCCGGTCAAGCAATGAACGCAGAATTTACAACGCTTCGGGAATGCCTCAGAAGCATGACTCAAATTTCAGGTCTCTTAAAAATTGTAACTGATAAACTGGACAACGTATCTGGTTACTTGTCTAATGGCGAGCATTTTGCTTGTCAGAAGAAAACGAGTGGAACAAAAGGGATTTATTATCACGGTTGGTATTATATTAAGCGGTCGTAGCTATCTGCCCCAAGGTAGCGACGAGTGGCCTGATTGCTAGTCCTAGATAACTTGCGTCAATCATTCACAGGAAACGAAATAAGGATATGCTAAAAATTAAGCGAAATATCGCGGTGTGAAGATTGGCAAGCAGCGATATCTTTTGCCTGGGATTTGGTTAATCTCGGTTGCAGTCGAAGACCGATATTGGTTTTGATGGCGTTATCGTATTGATTTAATTCATCCAGCAGCGCGGTTGCACGGCTTCGCCAAGCAAGTTCAAGGTTAAGCAGATCGATTGCTTGGCGGTGAAATTCTTTGGCGTCATTGAAATCCGGGGTAAAATCAGGAGAATCGCCTTTCAGTGCGCGTCGGGACTTGGACAATTTCGACTTGATTTCGGCTACTCCAGCCAACTCGTTTAGTCGAGATTCAACAGACTTGATTTTTTCGATAGCCGACTCTGGATTTTTGTCGATAGACGCCGCGGATTCAATGTGCAGACGCAGATCCAATAGGGGCGTTTCAAACCGGGCTAAATCATTTCGTTGTCCTATGACCAATAGTGTATTTTGCAATGCTTGATATGCGGCATCAACATTACGTCGATAGGCAAGGCGCGCACTTTTTTCAGCTATCGCTAATTGCTGGTAGGCCGTACTTGCCTCATCCCAATGTGACGGAATAATCTGTTCGGCGGCTTTGAGTTCCTGTTCCAGCTTAAAAATATTGACTTCGAGAGAGTCGAGTTGTGGTCGAGTGGTTGCGGGGTTTCTCGAAATTCGGTCATGCTTCTTGCGCGCTTCCTCCAGAATATTATTGATGGACTTTAGCTGGTTGCGTAGTTTACGCATATCGGCATGCAGTGGCTTGAATTCAAGCGAATAGGCCGCCAGTTCAGCAGCCACGACATTAACCTGAGCCACTAAATCGAAAGTATTTTCAGCCAGATCAAAACTTGCAATTAATGGTTGCCGATATTCATCAGGCAATACGCTGAAATCGTTGTCGCGCGCCTTGGCAATGCTGTTTCGTATGTTCGTTTCATCGTTGGCGTATTCGGAAAATACTCGATTCTCGATACAGAATTGCAGTTTTGGATTTACCGGCGGCGGCGCGGTTTCCGCGGTTAAAAATGTCCGGTTTGGCATGTAGTTGACCAAGCCCGGGAAAAACCCGGTGATAGTCAGGCCCACCAACTGTAATCCGATAAATGCGGCCGCGCCCTTATAGATATGGGTGGTCTTGACTTTCAGGGGCGCCACGCCTCTAAGATAAAACAACGCAAATCCAAATGGCGGGGTTAAGAATGATGTTTGAATATTCAGTCCAATCATTACGCCCAACCAAACCGCTGTGATATTTGCGGCTGGGTCGGCCAGCAAAATCGGCGCGACGATGGGCACCACTACGACTGCAATTTCTATAAAGTCAAGGAAGAAACCAAGCAGAAAAATGACTATCATCACGACCGTGAACTGGGTCCAAAATCCACCCGGCAGCCCGGTAAGAAACTCGCGCACCAATTGCTCACCGCCAAATCCGCGAAACGCGGCGGTGAGCATGGCGGCGCCGATGAGGATGATGAAAACCATGGAGGTGGTTTTCGCAGTATCGATCATCACCCCGACTAAAGTGTCATTGATTTTAAAGGTTCGCCAACCGCTCCAAACGATGGCGCCGATTAACATCAAAACCGCTGCCGCCGCTAAAATCACACCGATAAAATCTCGCTGGCTGCTGATATTTTTTATATTCAGATCGAATGATTTGTACAACACCAGAATAATCAGGCCCGAGCCGATGGCGATCAACAGCGGGGTATAGCGATGTTTGTTCGGTTCAAACAACCGGTAACCGCCCATCACAATAGCGCCCACCGCACCAATGGCACCGGCCTGATTGACCGTTGCGATGCCGGTTACGATGGAACCCAGTACGGCAAAAATCAAGGTCAACGGCGGAATCAGAGCAATCCCGATCTTAGATGCGAATTGACGATCATATTTCCCTGTATAGGGTACTGGTGGCGCAGTCCCCGGTTTTAGTATCGCGGTGATCAAGATGTACAACATGTACAAGCCGACCAGAATAAGCCCCGGAACAAGTGCGCCCATAAACATGTCGCCGGCACTGGCGGAGGTGATATCGAGCGCTGCGGGCATGGTGAATTCTCCGGTCGCTTCCTTGTAATCCGCGGCGCGCAACGTCCTCGCCTGCTCAGCGGCATTGGCCAGTTGATCGGCCAGAATAATCAGCACAATGGAAGGCGGAATGATTTGGCCAAGGGTTCCTGATGCGCATATAATGCCTGAGGCCAGAGGTTTTGAATAATTATTTCGCAGCATCGCTGGCAGTGATATCAGGCCCATTGCAATGACGGTGGCACCGAGGATGCCGGTAGTTGCCGCTAAAAGCGCGCCTACAAATACCACGGAAATACCCAGTCCGCCCGGAACTGGCCCGAATAATTGCGCCATAGCAACCAAGAGATCTTCAGCAACCTTCGAACGCTGCAGCATGATACCCATAAAAACAAATAGCGGTATCGCTATCAAGGTATCCCGTTCCACTTCCCAATATAGGCTGCGAAAGTTGGTTACCCCCGCAGTCAGCCACTGCACCGGTCCATCCTGAGCGAAGTATGCGCTTGCATCGCCGGCGAATAGATAACCGCAAATTGCGGCCAGCCCGATTGCGCCTATTGCTGAGCCTGGAAGGGCGAAGGCAACGGGAAATCCTGAGCTTAATGAAATAATCATTAGCAGAATTAGTACCGCCAGAAATACAAGCTCCATGACTAATCGCTTTCAGATAATTCCCCGGATAATGCTTGATTAACCGGATCTGTATCGCCGCGATAGTTGGCGACGTTGCTCAATATAAAACTGACAAACTGAACGATCATGCTGGCTGAAAAAACTAATAAATAGGATGCCATGAGGTACTTGGTGTACATGCCAAACCCGCTTTGGGAAATTTCAAAATTTAGTAGTGGGCTGTTAATAATACTGCCTTTCCCGGACATGCCCTGAATAAGTATATTCCAACAAAGCGGTAAGCCGAACAGTAGCGAGCCGAATGTATTGGATAACGCCTTGCCTTTTTCGCTGAAGTTGGTGTACAGCACATCGACGCGCACATGGCCGTCGTGGAGTAAGGTATATGCGCTTGCGAATAAAAATAATCCGGCATACCAGAACCTGACCAGGTCCCCCATAAAGGCCTGTTCGTAGGAAAATATGAAGCGGGTAATAACGATGACAAACTCCGCAGCAACAATTAACAAAGCCAGCCAAATGAATCCCAGAGTGCGGGTAAATGAGGCAATGACGATTGAAAGTAGTATCAAAGGGAAGTGAATGTAGGTGCCACGAAAGGTAGATATTCCAAGCTGCGTGGTGAAATGGCGGCCAACAAAAATAGTAAGAAATTCTTCCACGCGCAAGAACGAGATCACCATATCGGTAAGCCCAACCAGAAATACCGACCAGAAAGCGGCCCTGACAATAAATGCGGCGATTCGAGAATATAATTTTGCGTCTTGGCGCAGCTGGCGGGAATATGTGCGCGCTACCAGCACAAAGATAACGACAAAGCTGCCAAGGAATGCCAACAATTGAATCCATCCCCGAACAACCTCGGCGGTTGACAATGATTTGAAAGATTGACCAGCGTTGCCAGCGTTAATTAACCCGCCGAAATGGGTAATCATCTTTCTAATCCCAGGCCAATCGAACCAGAAAATCAACGTGTTATCGAGCAAATACAGCAACAGCGACACTACCATCAATGCCGCTAATGTTCTAAGGACGAGGTCCCAAATAATGAAACTTGTAAGAACAGATAGCCCTTTCATGGTTGCCCTTTCTGTGGTTGCTATTGAATGCGTTTTCTGCCACTGCGGCAATCCATGTGCCCACGGCCCAACCTGAATCCCCCTATAACAAGGAAACGGAGCCTAAGGGCTCCGTTTCAATTGAAAATACGAGGGATATTAAACGCCTAAAACGCGATTTCGCTGACGTAAATATTCCTGGTCCGAAATTTTCGTCCAACCGCCCACTTCGGTGCGCGCTTGCACAAAGCTCTCGTGGACGCGTCTGGCTAAATCGCTATGCGCGACGGTTTCTGCAAAAACTTGTTCGGCAGCCTGGCCGAATGAATCGTAGATGTCATCACCGAATTTACGCAGTTGAACACCTTGTTCATTGATCAGCTTAACCAATGATGCGCCATTCTTGGCGTTATACTCAGCCATCATCACATCGTTTTCCATGGACGTGGCGGCTTCAATTATTGCCTTATCCGCAGTTGACAAGCCTTCCCAAAAATCCTTGTTGATGCCCGCCGCCAACATAGCGCCAGGCTCGTGCATACCGGGATAGTAATAATACTTGGCCGCTTCATAGAACTTCATCGCGGCATCGTTCCAGGGGCCAACCCATTCTGTCGCATCAATCGCACCAGAAATCAGGTTTTCATAAATCTGTCCGCCCGGCAAAGATACCGGTGACGCGCCCAATTTGGATAACACGTCGCCGCCAAGACCAGGGATACGCATTTTCAAGCCCTTAAAATCATCAGCGGAGTTCATTTCTTTACGGAACCAGCCGCCCATTTGTACGCCGGTGTTGCCACACATCAGGTTTTTGAGACCAGAATCCGCGGCCAGCTCATCCCAAAGCGCTTGGCCGCCGCCAAAGCGAATCCAGGCATTGATTTCAGTATAGGTCAAGCCAAACGGCACCGAGGTGAAGTAGGCCCAAGCGGGGTGCTTGCCTTTCCAATAATAGTCCGCCGCGTGATAGATCTGCGCGTTACCCGATGCCACTTCATCAAAGGAGTCAAACGCGCCAACCCGTTCACCAGCGGCGAAATAGGTCACTGCAAATCGACCATCGCTCATGTCGATCAGCCGTTGGGCGAAACGCTGAGCGCCGGTACCCAGACCGGGAAAATCTCGCGGCCAGGTGGAAACAACGGTAATTTCGATGCGCTGTTGCGCGATGGCTGGGGCCGCCAGGGTGGATGCTCCAGCGGCAACTGCCGCAGCAGCACCGCCTTTCAATAAATCACGACGTTTCATAATAATATTCTCCTCAAACAGTGTTGATTAACCAGTTGGTTAGTGTCTAAAAAATTACCCAAAAAAATGATAAGGGCGGCGATTGACGTATTTGCCAACCGCTTGAACGGTATTATTACCCATATTACATGTTCAGTAAAGCGGGAAAGTAATAGCGGATATTGCGGCAGATACTACTCACCGTTTTTGAGCCTTGTAGGGGAAGGTTTATAACCCTCCCAGTGATCTAAAAACCTAGTTCAATACCGTAGGCCAGTTTTTATCAGCCTCCACGATCAACCTCTCTTTATCGCTGCTCCAGCGATGATTGATCTCATGATTATAGTTCAGGTACAACTTGTCTTCGTGGATAGTCCACAACAGCGGGTCGCCGCTGGCAGTACTCCCCTGAGACACCGCCCAAGCGCAGTAGCCGCCGTATTGCGGCGCGTACCTTTGTGGATTTTGGATAAACTTGTCGAGATTTTCCTGGTTGGCAAAATACCAGTCGGCATCCATGTATTCCATCTTGAACGCCTTTTCCCCCTTGATCGGCTGCGCTTCGCTGAAATAGGAAGTAACATCATAACCACCGGCGGCAACACTACTGAAATAGGTTGTATAGATCGGGTCTTCCCCTGACCAGGCGGGCCCCGGCAACGTCATTGCCGCCAGCATGAACAAATAAGTCAGATTGCGTAGATAGTTTTTCATGGTCGGTTTCCCGGTTGTCTAAAATCGTTGGTGGATAATTTCTGGCACGAATATCACGAATAAAATTCGTCAGCTATACGGCTATGACCGATTCGATGCCATAAAGTTCGCCCCAGCGGGTTTTGATTTTAAAATGGAAGGAGCCCGCCCTGCAAGCCTAACTCCTCCAGTCATCGACGGCGCCGCCACCGTAAAAACGCATCCTCGGATAAAGGGTGACGCTCATGGCACCCTTTATCCGCGCTTGAACCGAGCCTTTCGCCTCAAGCGTATTGATTAAAGTGGTTCACTGGAGACGAAAAGAAACCATACGGGTTTAGCCAGTACGATTCGGCGCACGATCTGCCGGGGTTCCCTGTCGTGTCGGGTGCAAAAATATCGGCCGTTTTTTGCGATTTATGCGCAATGTTCCACACCATGCGGCTACTGCCGTAATCATTTTTCCTTTCCCAATCAGGTTGCGCGTCAGCGAATGCATGCACTCGACCAGAGAGAATCTTTAAACGGCGGCAAAACTCTTCTTTGCCGACAAGATTATGGCGCTGAGATCCACCGAAAGAATCCGCGCAACGGATATTGTTACGGGTTTTCAAAAACCACTTGACAAACACCGCAAGCGCACCGTGCTTGACCAAATCGCCCGCATTTCCAGCACCATATGGCAAGTTGCGCGCGTGAAGAAGCATTGTTACCGCTCATGCTGGAGAGGGGGTGCCAAAGGTATCTGAGCTGGTACACGCAACACCGCCAAACATGGTGATGTTACCTGCTTGTTTGATTTTCTTAATTTGCGAGCGCGTTGGTTATTTAACCGGACATCACTTGATAATAGCCTTGAGCGCCGATGAGTGGAATATTTAGAGCGTAGAGATAAGAAATAGTATAAACAGGACGACCAAGCCAACGGGTATGAGTACGCCGGCCCAATCTTTTGGGGCATCCTTGCTTTTTTCCAGCATGGTTTTAATGCCGGGGGAAAACCAAAATATAATAATCAAGGCGAAAACGCCGATCACCAGTTTTTCCCAGGTTTCCATGTTTCGTATTTTATTGCCAATATAAGTTATAAGGAGTATGCGACGCTTGGTCAATGTGTTGGGGTCAATGTTGTCGGCGGAATTTATTTTTACTCGCTTAAACGTAACCAATAATCAAGCATAACACATACGAAAACAATCGAATCAGTTTCATTGTGATTCAGTCGTAGCGGAATACCGAAATTGGCTTAGATTGACGCCTAATTCAATATCCGTTTTCAATGTGAATAATTTGTATGCAAGGCGGGCATCCTCTTTTCCGCTATACAGTTTGCTGCCGAGTTTTCCCGGCATGTTGTCTGCGGTGGCTAAAACTTTTTCAAGATTGCCGTGATCGTTTATGAGCCGAGATGCGGTGCGTATTCCTATGGATTTTATGCCCGTTATCGATAAACTGCTGTCGCCGGCGAGTGCCAGCAGATGCGGAATTTGTTCGGGCTTGACCTGGAACTTTTTCTTGATCATTTCACTATCGAGATAATGGTCGGCGAAATGGTCGTAAACCCGAATCCAGCTGTTTAGGAGCTGACAAAGAATTCGGTCGGTTGAAAGAATAACAACATGACCGCCACGCAGTGCAATTTTATTCGCCAGAGTTGCGATAACATCGTCGGCTTTGTGGCCCGGTAACGAGAATGTCCTGACCCCGAGGTCACTAAATGCCGACTCAAAATCCGCCATAGCACTGTGCAATGCCGCCGGCATCGGTGAGCGATCTTTTTTATAGTCGGGAAATAATTTATGCCGCCAATTTTTACCGCTTTGCTCAAAAACTGCCAGGCAGTGGCTTGGGTTATGCTTTTTTAACGCGCGATGTAACGAAGCACATGCCGAGCGAATCACATTATTTATGTGCCCAACATCTGAATTCGCGTCTGCATCCTGAGCGGATCTCTGCTCAGGATTGTTCGGGACTGCGGCGTAGATTCGCCGTACCAGGTTGAGGCCATCTACTAATAACGCTTTCATTCAATGCGGCGTTGTCAGTAGCATGACCGGTATCAGTCCCTGACCAGCGTGAGGAATTCAGTGCGGGTGCGGTGGTCGGTGCGAAATGTACCGAGCATCATGGAGGTCTTCATTACCGAGTTTTGCTTCTGAACCCCGCGCATCATCATGCAAAAATGTTGTGCTTCAATGATTACCCCGACGCCGCGGGCTTCGGTAACTTGCTCAATAGCCTTAGCGATTTGTTCGGTCAAGTTCTCCTGAATTTGTAGCCTGCGTGCATACATATCCGTTATCCGCGCCATTTTTGACAGCCCAATCACTTTTCCATTTGGGAGATAGGCGATATGGCATTTGCCGACAAACGGCAGTATATGGTGTTCGCAAATCGAATATAACTCGATATCCTTTATGATCACCATTTGATCGTTGTCGGATTCGAAAATCGCGCCGTTCACCACCTGATCCAGGTTTTGCTGATACCCTTGGGTAACATACGCCAGAGCTTTAGCGGCTCGTCCGGGTGTGTCGGCAAGCCCTGCACGGGTCGGATTCTCACCAACCAATTCCAGCAGAGCATGATAGTGATCCGCGATTTTATTAACATTGCTCATGTTTGTTAGATGATGTCTGTTGTCTGAATATTAACCACGACCAAGTGGTATATTGTATCATTAGTTCATCGGTAAAAAATTTAACGAGCATAGTCTATAAATTGAATACATCAAGGTTAACGCGATGACAGAATCGACAATATCGATGAATGGATGCCAGCATGGCAAACTGCCACGGAATGATTCCGGATGAGTGCAAATGCATGAAGCCTATTCGGCGGCCTGCTCGGGTGCGCTGCGCAAAATGCGGGTACAAGCCACCCATCCGGTGAGTTATAAACTCCCCGTAGGTGACACGGAATTTCCAATCGATCAAAAGTTGGGGCAACAAATAAATCTTGAATTCACTGGAGAAATTAATTGCATCGCATGTGGGCGATCCACCAACAAGAGTTTTGCTCAGGGGTATTGTTTCCCTTGTTTTAAGTCGCTGGCCGAATGCGATATGTGTATCATGCGACCAGAAACCTGTCATTACCACCAAGGAACCTGCCGTGATTCCAGTTGGGGTGACCGCCATTGTATGCAAGATCATTATGTCTATCTCGCAAATTCCTCGGCGATTAAAGTGGGCATCACCCGAGGCACCCAAATTCCCACTCGCTGGATTGACCAGGGCGCCACTCAGGCGATTGCAGTATTCAAGGTTAAAAACCGCTTGCATTCCGGATTGATTGAGGTGGCGTTGAAAAAGCGCGTGAGCGACCGTACCAATTGGAGAAAAATGCTGAAAGGGGAGGCGGAATTCACAGACTTGGTGGCTGCGCGAGATGAAATTTTGGATAACGCGAAAACGGATTTAGAAAACATTCAGCGAGTGAATCCTGGCCTCGAATGGCAGCAGCTCGATGAAGCGCCGCTCAATTTGACCTATCCAGTTCAAAATTATCCTGACAAAGTCACCAGCTTGAATTTTGACAAGACAGCTAAAATTTCAGGGGAATTGCAGGGTATTAAAGGACAGTATCTAATTTTGGATTGTGGTGTTCTGAATATCAGGAAGTTTGCGGGTTATAACGTATCCGTCATTTAATCTGAGCCGACAAACTGTAGCGAATCCCAAAGTAATTAGCGCCAATCTATTGTTCGAGCGTGCGCGGTGGATTGTGTCCCGCAGGTTGCTTTTAATTTTCTCCCGATAATGGAAAACTGCATCGAACCCGTGTGCCTTTCCCCTGTTTGCTTTCAATTTCGATATGCCCGCCATGGGCTTCCACAATCATTCTGCATAGATACAAACCCAATCCATATCCACCGGTCATTCGTTGTCGGGATGGGTCTGCACGATAGAATGGTTCGGTTAAGAACGGAATTTGTTGCGCAGCAATTCCAGTGCCATAATCTCGTACTGCTATTGTAAATCGCTGCGATTTCACGGTGAGCGAAACTTTCGGCGCTGATTTTTTGTTGTCGTTGTATTTGATGGCATTCTGTAAAAGATTTCGTACCAACAGCTTAATGCGAACCGGATCAACATTTGCGGTAACGGATTGAAGCTCAACAGAAATTGTTTGATTAGCAAATTCTGATTCAATCACCTCTTCTATGAGCGAATATAAATCAGTCATCTCAGGTTGAATGATCTTGTGGGGTGAATTCAATCGCTCACTTTCCAGTAACTCGTTAATCAACTGATTCATCGCTTGTATATCCTTTTCTATTTCCGACTTTGAGGCGGAGTCATCCATAAGCGCAAGGTTGATTTTACTGCGCGTGAGCGGAGAGCGAAGTTCATGACTGATGCCTAATAATAATTGACGTTTTGCTTCCAGCATGTTGCTGATATCTTCCGCCATTTGGTTAACGCTGTCGGTTAAATCTCCAAGCTGATCGTTTCTGCGCTTTGATATTCTGTGGGTAAGATTACCGACGCTAAATTGTTTAACGCCGCGATCAATGTCTTCAATGGGTCGGAATAATGCTCGGGTCGCATAGTAAATGAGTAGTAAGACCCCCAGTATTGCAAACAAGACAAAAAAGCTGAAATACCCACCGCGCCTGATATCGCGGCGATGGCGAATTTGAAAATAAATATCGTAGTCGCCCTCCACGGTATGCAAAATAAGGTCGCCATCCACTCTTTTTAAACGAAAACGCCGGTCAAGCCGTGACAGAGCGTTTCGAGCGCCGGTCTTCGGATTAACGCTTCGGCGTTGCTCGAAGGTCTCAATTAATTCGCTTCTGTCTAGTTGCGAGTCCGCTGTTGACCAATTTTGTTCGGGCCCAAATACGTGGATATCCACTGGAATATCACGGGTAATTGCTTTCGCTTGTTCTAAATCAGGCGGAGAGCCCAGTTCCTGCTGCATAAGGTTGATATAGTGAATCATGAACGGCTGGATGCTGGACCGAAAGTGGCGTGACAATCCCTTCCCCATGATTGACCCTACCAGCAATAACAACACGACGCCGGCGCATATAAATAATATAATTAATTTTGCGGACAGCGAATGTTGTATTCGATTTAGCATGTTAGCGGTTAAACATCAGGCGCAACAAATTGATAACCTGAACCCCACACCGTTTTTATGTAGTCGGTTGGCTTGAGTTTCTGCCGCAGTCGGCTGATTTGAATGTCCACCGCACGGGAAAACAGTTCGGCATCAATGCCCCTCAGTTTGTTTAGTATTTCATCGCGGCTGAATTTTTCTCCCGGGGCGGCCGCTAACAGTACCAATAGCTGATATTCGTTACCGGTAATGCTAACCTTACTGCCATTAACAATAACCTCTTGCCGACTCTGGTCAATAAGTAGATTCTTGAACTCAAGAATCGAGTTGGTTTTCCGGGATGGCTCACGTCTTCTCAATATATTTTGAATTCGTGCAACCAGTTCCCGAGGTTCAAAAGGCTTTGCCAAATAGTCATCCGCACCTAATTCAAGTCCAACCACTCTATCCATTACTTCTCCTCTCGCAGTTAACATCACAATGGGAATGTCGCTTTGTTTACGAATGGTTTTGCAAACATCAAATCCATCTTGGTCCGGCAGCATGATGTCCAGAATAACCAGTTCAAAGTTTTTTTCTTTAAGCAAGGCAAGTCCGTCTTTAGGGTGTGTTGCGGAGGTCAGAGCCAGATTATATCGCTCGAAATACGCCTTTAGCGGTGTTGCGAGACGGTCGTCATCGTCAATGATTAATATTGAGGTCATGGGGCATTTTATCATTGCCGGGGGGCTGAAACGGCATCAGCCAGCACATCAGCTATACGTTGGATGACGAGTCATTAAGTCGCGAAAAGCTTTTAATTGTATTGAGGCACCCTGTGTTGAGATGTACGTGACTCAAAAGTGTTAATACAGAACTACGGGCCAAGGCGATGGCTAGGGCGATGGCTAGGGCGATGGATAATAAGCGAGAACCGGCCCCGAATCCTCCCCTCTAATATCAATTCTGGCCGATTCTCGCCCTATCATTTAGAACTCCTGTTGATGAGACTCTTGATTGTGGCGGTGGTGGTGTCGCTCGGACATCCGCCGTTCAATTATTTCCTTCAGTTTTCCGCGTTGTTCGCCGGTCAAACTATCGGTGAAACCGGATGCCGATAAAATCATTTCTTCGGCATAAGACTCAATCATTGAAAGGCGTTCTCGCACCATTTTCAGCGCTTTTTCCTGATCAAATTTGTCCGCCTCAAGCAGAGAAAAAATCTCATTCAAGTCAAAAATCCGTTGTTCCTCGAAAGATTTCCTGCCCGCCATCAACGTTGTCATCAACGACTGGGTCAATTGGCTAAGTTCAACCTTTTGAGTTTCGTTTAATGCCAGTTTTTCAGCCAGGTTTTGCTCAATATGTTTCGTGAAATGACTTCCATATCTGTCATGGCCATATCCGCCGTGGTGCCTGTAATAAGCAGCAGTACTGCCGACAATTCCCAAAGACAGGAATGTTGCAATAAGAATGATAGAACGTTTACGCATTGAAATTCTCCTAATAAAATTACTGAATAAAATGACTCAATTACATTACCGAATCAAACAATCTGATCGAATTAAACTGAGCGGAAAACTGATTCTACGAAATGAAGAGTAACCAATCCTTTCTATCTGGTAACATTGTGTAACCCGATGTAACAGCCCGACCGCGAAGTTTTTAGCTTCCTCGATAAGTTGAATAGCCGAACGGATTTAAAAGTAACGGCACATGATAATGCTGGCCATCACCTTCGATCTGAAAAACGATTTCAACGAAAGGATAAAATGACGACCGCTTGATGCGGTTAAAATAAGTCATGGTATCGAATCGAAGTTTATACCTACCGGCGGGGAGGGCGGCATTTTGGGAAAGCAATTTGGCAACACGTCCATCTGAATCGGTCACCCCATCGCCAATTAGCAGCCACAGATTTTCGGTCTCGTCAGATACAGAGCCTTGATAAAGTTCGACCTTTACTCCCGATGCGGGTTTTCCCTGAGCGGTGTCAAGAATGTGAGTTGTGATTTGGCTCATGGTTATCTCGCCGGTTGTCTCGTAGGGCGTTTCATTCTTCTTCAATAAATTTGTCTATCCTGATTGACATGATTTTAGCCTGTTCCGCCGCCGCAATTATTATTTCCTGGTCTGGTCGATGGTTAATTCTGGTCTTGAGTAATTCCAACATTTCCGCTGCGGTTTTTCCCGTGGCACAGACGATGAATATATACCCAAACTTTGTTTCGTAGTCATTATTATATTGTGCCAATTCCTGCAACACATTATCATTCGCCTGTTCAACGGAAGATTGCTCGTTTGCCGCTAGGGAGTGGGTACTCCAGTACTTTTTCTTTAGAGAATCCGGTTCGCCAATTTTTGGATGACTATCAAATGCCTCCATGTAGTCCGCTGAGCGCATGGATTTCCAGAATCTGGCGGCAGCATTTTGAATCGCAGTTTTAGACCGGAATGGCATTGCAGAAACCATTAACTTTACCCAGCGAGAAGCACTGCAACATTGCTTAAATACAGCGCTGGCTTGAGCATCATCCAGTTGACTCAGTGTCGATAATTTCATCGCTTTAATAATTGGGCTTCAATATAAAGTTGGCGTATAAACAAAGGGTCTAAAAAGATCATTTGCAAATGGAAAGCATGATTGTTATCTTTATTGACCGAACGGTCAACGATGTTCTTTTTTAATGTTCTGTTTCAGTATCAGGATTACGATACGCATCGTCTTTCAAAAATTGTGTTGTTTAAGATTATTCCACAACCATTCCATCACTATCGCCCATGACCGTATCAGCCCATCGTGGTGAAATTTTGCATTGCTTGGATGACCCCAGAGATTATGGCGAACAGGCATGGCAATACTTCGAGGATGGATTGCTCGTCGTTGAGGATGGCCATGTTGCCGCTTGTGGCGAGGCGCGCCGCCTGTTAAGCGGTTTAGCGGATTCGACAGAAATTCACCAACATGCCAACGGATTGATTCTGCCCGGTTTCATAGATACGCATATTCATTACCCGCAGTGTGAAATCATCGCCGCTTACGGCGCCCAGTTGATCGATTGGCTGCAACGATACACTTTTCCGGCTGAAGCGAAATTTGAAGATTCGAAAACGGCAGCGGCTACTGCGGATTTCTTTCTTGATGAATTGTTACGCAACGGAACCACCACTGCCATGGTCTTCGGTACGGTACACCCGCAGTCGGTGGACGCATTTTTTGAAGCGGCGGCGCGACGTGATCTGAGGATGATATGCGGCAAAGTGATGATGGACCGAAACGCGCCGGAAGTATTATGCGATACCCCGCAGACCAGTTATGCCGATAGCAAGGCGTTAATAAACCGCTGGCACGAAAAAGGTCGATTGGGTTATGCGATTACTCCCAGATTTGCGCCCACGTCGAGTGTCGCACAACTGCATATGGCAGGGCGGCTATTGAAAGAGCATCCCAATGTGCATGTACATACCCATTTATCGGAAAATAAAAGGGAATGCCAATGGGTTGGTGAATTATTCCCACAATGCAAAGATTACCTTGATGTTTATGATCATCATGGCCTGTTGGGCAGGCGCTCGGTTTTCGCCCATGGCATACATTTATCTGACCGGGAATGGAAACGTTTGCAGGAATCCGAATCCAATCTGGCTTTTTGCCCAACCTCAAATCTATTCATCGGCAGCGGGCTTTTCAATTTAAATAAAGCGGATGGCTATAATGTGAAGGTGGGGTTGGGTACCGATGTCGGTGGGGGGGATAGTTTTTCGCTACTGCGCACCATCAACGAGGCATACAAAGTTCAACAGCTCCAAGCGTATAACCTGTCGCCAATACGCTCGCTTTTTCTGGCAACGCTGGGCGGTGCAACCGCACTTGATTTACAGGGCGTTATCGGAAATTTTGAAACTGGCAAGGAAGCCGATTTCATCGTATTGGATTATCATGCCACGCCGCTAATTAATTTCAGAATAACTAAATGCAAGAATTTGATGGAGAAATTATTCGTCATGCAAATGCTGGGCGATGATCGAGCGCTAAGGGAGACCTGGATAATGGGGCAAAAGAAGTTCGCCCGATAATTTTCGGGCAGTTGGATTCAATTACGAATATTTATAGGGATGAAATTCGACGGATGCTTTCATGTTAGCGGGTGTTGTCCGGCGCTATTTCCTTATCGTTTCCGAAAACTTCAAATAGTCCGGCTATTAAAATTAGAATTACGCCTAACCATTCCAGCATTTGCAGCTGTTCGTCCAATAATATTGATGCGCTAACCACGGCGACCAGCACTTCGGTCATCATCAAAACACCTATGCGCCCCGGATAAAGTCGGCCCGAAGCCCAAAAAATGGCATACAGGCTGGGCACTAAACACAAACAACTATACAGCCACATAGCCGGGATAGTTGCGGCCCAAACAGACCAGTTCGGAATGACATTGATTTGCGGAATCAGCAAACAGCAGGCAAGCGCGAAAATAAGACTGAACAGGTGTTGGAATGCGACTACCCCGGTCGTCTTGATGCCTGGATTTTTCTTTAGGTAAACTGCGCCAATGCCCCAAAATATACCCGCCGCCAGGCCGAAATAATCTCCGATATTTATTGGTGTGGTTAAATCAGAGGCGCCACCGAGGATAAAATACAATCCGACCAATCCGACTAAAATAGCCCCCCATCGATTCCATCTGACTTGCTCACGCAATATCATCATGCTAAACAGGGTCGCCCAAACTGGTGTGAGGTAATACAATAATGTCGCACGTACCACGGTTGAATAAACCAGTCCCATGGCGTAAAAAACGAGTGCTGCTCCGGTGTAAAAACCGATAATTGCGATGGCCTTGATTTCGGGTCGAATCTCTCGCCAAAACCAACAAGACAACGGTACCAGAATGGACAATGGCAACAGACTGGCAAGCACCACGGCCCAGGCCCCTGACATCCCCATTTGATCTGCAAAACGCAATGGAATCCAGTATACGCCCCAAATTGCAGCACCGATGGTAACCGCGAATACTGGCAGCGATGTGTTATCGTTAATGTTATTGCTGGGGTTAGTGATGGGTTTTAATTTCGAGCTAGACATTCACTAAATCAATAACGTTACCGTCTTCGTTAGTTGAGCTTGCTGAATCGGATTTATTTTGTATGTTCGGCTGTCGAAGAAACTGCTGTCGCAGGGCAATCAATTGCCCGGTCACGGAAACGGCCACTTCCATGGGTCTTTTGCTCCTGACTTGATCAAGCCCGATCGGTGAGGTCAGTCGGGCAATCTCGGTTTTGCTGAATTGTTTTCTGGCCAGGCGACTCCTGAATTTCGCGGCTTTTGATTTAGAGCCAATCAAACCGCAGAATCGCGCATCGTTACGGGAGAGTATGGCTTCGATCAATTGCATATCCAACTCATGGCTATGGGTCATTACCAAAAAATAGGCATTATCAGGGCATTTCTCCACATCGACATCAGGATTTTGCATCTTCATAAGTTCGATATTCGAGCCAAGTGCCGCACTTTTTTGCGCCTGAATAAACTCATCTCTCGGGTCAATCCATTTCACTGTGCAGGGCAATTCGGACAAAATAGTTACCAGTGCTTTTCCGACATGACCGGCGCCAAAGACCACAACATTGAAATCCTTCGCTGGGATGTATTCAAAAAGCAATTCAACTTTTCCGCCACAACATTGGATCAAATCCTTGCCTAGCGTAAATGACTCTTGAATAATTGTCGGTGCGCCATTCGATAACCCATTCGAGAGCATGCCGCGCGCTTTGGAAATCGCCTGATACTCGAGATTGCCACCACCAATGGTATCGTGGATATTGCTTTCATCCACAACCATTTTACTTTCGGCGTCTCGCGGGGCCGATCCCTGGACCGCTACAATGGTCACAATGACGAAACTTTTATCTTCCCTGGACAGACGCGCTATTGCTTCAATCCAATTCATTGCCCTGAGTCTTGCCTTGATTTTTTCACTTCGGTAACGACACGCAGAATTTCCTCAGGCGTGGCTGGCGCATTCAGTTTGGGGAAGACCGAATGATTGGCGGCGGCAGCGATAGCGTCGCGAATAGCGCACCAGGTCGAGATGGCTAGCATTAGCGGTGGTTCGCCGACCGCTTTGGAGCGGAAAATTGTTTTTTCCTCGTTCGGGTGGTTTTCAAGCATTCGGCTGTTAAAAATTGCCGGCGCATCGCTGATGGCTGGAATTTTATAGGTTGCTGGACTATCACTAAGCAATTTCCCGGCATCGTTCCATTTCAATTGTTCACAAGTCAGCCAGCCCACGCCCTGGATAAATCCGCCTTCAATCTGCCCCAGATCCACCGCAGGATTGATCGATCTGCCGACATCATGAATGATGTCCACGCGCCGGAGTTTGTATTCTCCGGTCAAGGTATCGATCAATACTTCGGATACGGCCGCACCATTTGCGTAATAATAAAATGGGCGACCGGACGCGGTTTCGCGATCGTAATAGATTTTCGGAGTTTTATAAAAACCGGTGGCAGATAGCGAAACCCTCGCTAACCAGGCTTCCTTGGCCACTTGCTCAAAGGTAAAAAACTTACCCTTAACTCGAACTTGGTCGTTTTCAAATTTTATTTCATCGCCGGCCACGCCGTATTGTTCTGATAAAAATGCAATCAGCCGCCGCTTGATAATTCTGGCCGCATTTCGCGCCGCCATGCCATTTATATCGGTGCCTGATGATGCCGCAGTGGGTGAGGTGTTCGGGACTTTATCGGTGCGGGTCGCCATTACGTTGATTCGTTCTGGACTTACCTGAAACTCTTCAGCAACGATTTGTGCAATTTTAATCATCAAACCCTGCCCCATTTCCGTGCCGCCGTGGTTTACCTGCATACTGCCATCGGTGTAAAGATTAATCAGTGCACCGGCTTGATTCAAGTGAGAAACCGTAAATGATATGCCGAATTTTACCGGTGTGAGCGCCAATCCTTTTTTTATGATCGGGCTTTGCTGATTAAACGCCTTTATTTCGTCTCTTCGCTTCCAGTAATCCGATTCGCCTTCCAACTGTGCAACAATTTCGGGTACATTGAATGTTTCTATTTTCTGATGATAGGGCGTGATATTTCTGTCCGTAGTGTTGTAAAAATTCCGCTTTCGGATATCCAGAGGATCTTTGTTTAATCGAAAAGCAATTTCATCAATGACGGTCTCTATCGCCATCATTCCCTGCGGCCCGCCGAATCCGCGAAACGCGGTATTGGATACGGTATGCGTTTTACAACGCAGGCCTTCAATATGCACATTCGGCAGGTAATAGGCATTATCGCAATGGAACATCGCCCGATCGACGATGGCATCGGACAAGTCCGGGGAATAACCGCATTGCCCGGCCAAAATAGTGCGCATGCTCAGGATTTCGCCATCGTTATCGAAGCCGACTTGGTATTGGTTTAAAAAATTGTGCCGTTTTCCGGTCATCACCATATCGTCGCGGCGCGATAATCTACAGGTAATGGCCTGCCCGGTTCTTGCCGCGAAAACTGCGGCAATACATGACCACGGGGCTGCGTGAGTTTCCTTGCCGCCGAACCCACCGCCCATTCGACGTGTGACGACATCGATTTTATTCATCGGGATATCGAGCACTTTAGCCACAAGCTTCTGGGTTTCAGTCGGGTTTTGGGTTGAGGTGTAAACTGTCATGCCGCCATCTTCCCCTGGAACCACGATGGAAACCTGTCCTTCCAGATAAAAGTGTTCCTGACCGCCGACTTCCATGGCTGAGCTAATACGATGGGGCGCATTCTCAAACGCCTGACCGACATCACCGCGTTTCATTTGATGAGGCGGACGAACATAAAATTGCTTTTCCATCGCTGCATGAAGATTAAGCACTGGCTCGAACTGCTGGTATTCAATGGCAGCCAGGGTAACCGCTTGCCGTGCCAATTTATGGCTGGTTGCGGCCACTGCAAAAACCGGCTGACCCAAATATTCAATAGTCTCATCTGCCAGCAACGGGTCGCCCGGAAAAACCGCGCCAATATCCACAGCGCCCGGAATATCCGCGGCGGTAATGACATCAATTACGCCGGGCGCTTTTTTAACGCGCCTGAGATCCAATTTTGTCACTTTACCATGGGCGATTTCACTGCCACCGATGCAGGCAAAATATTGGGTATGAAAAGGCGGTTGATCTTCTACATAGACGGCTTCTCCGCTGACATGCTTGCGCGCGCTGTCATGGGCTAATGCGCGACCAACGGCGCCATGATCAATGACATCAGGATCAATGACGCTACGTTGAACGTTAAGCATAGTCGGTCACCTGTGTGAGCGTGGCCGGTTCGGTGAGTTCCAGGTGCAAGCGTGCGAGCAGGTTTTGCGCGACCTGCATTCGGTATCCGGCGCTGGCCCTGACATCGTCGATAGGCTGGAAATCCAGGGCCAGGGCGCGCTGTGCTTGCGTTATTGTATTGTCGTCCAGTGGTTTCCCGCACAGCGCGTTTTCACATTTATTGGCGCGCCTGGGTATGGATGCCATGCCGCCGCAGGCAATGCGAATGGATTTGATTATGCTGTTATTCGAGTTATCCAATTGAATATAAATAGCCATGCACACCGCAGAAATATCATCGTCGATGCGTTTGCTGATTTTATAGATTTTCAACCGGTGTTCGGCGTCTGCTTTGGGGATTAAAACAGATCGAATAAACTCATTTTTTCCCAACACAGTCTTTCTGTAATCAACAAAAAATTCATCGATTTTTACCTTTCGTATATTCGATGCGTTTTGTAATATCACTTCGGCATCCAGGGCGATGAGTGCCGGCGGCAAATCGCCGATCGGCGAGGCATTGGCAATATTTCCGCCAACGGTGCCCAAGTTTCTAACTTGTCTTGAACCAAACCGAAGCAGTAAATGAGAAAGGTCGGGGTAATCGTTTTTTACCAGATTGTCGAAATCACTTAAAGAAACCGCGGCGCCTATTTCGTAATAATCTTTATGTTCCTTGATTTTTAGAAGTCCCGAAACATTTCCCAGATATATTATTTGATCGATGGGTTTGAGTTGTTGGGTAACTTCCAATGCTAAATCTGTGCCGCCTCCGAGCAAGCGTGCCTCGGGCCGGCGTTTTATCAATTTACCGAGTTCATCGCAGGTTTTCGGCAGGTAGTAGTTTTCGGTCCCGATCTTTGTGGACTTGGCAATGCGGGCTAATTTTTGTCGGGTTTCAGACTCCAGCGCGCTGAATTGATCATGCTCAGGAGAAGCGGTGGATTCAACAGCGGCGTCGATGATCGATTTGTAGCCGGTGCAGCGGCATAAATTTCCGCCCAGGTATTGTTCGGTGATTTTTTCCCGCTCAGCAATTGATAATCCTGCCGATGAGCCTTCAACTGAATTTTTGTATAACGCGAACAAGGACATCACAAATCCTGGCGTGCAAAACCCACATTGCGAGCCATGGTGGTCGACCATGGCCTGCTGCACCGGGTGGAGCGCATGATTTTCTTTTGCGGAACTTTCCTTTGCCTGGTTTTCTTTCAAGTGCTCGACGGTGATGAGTTGTTTGCCATGTATTGAACCGAGAAATGTGATACAGCTATTACAGCTTTGATAACGCATTTTATGGTCACAGGATTCGGCCAGCACCACGGTACAAGCGCCGCAGTCGCCGGACGCGCAGCCTTCCTTGGTGCCGCACAGCTGACGATGCTCACGAAGGTATTCCAGAACGGTCAAATCTGCTTGCTCTTGTTCAATTTGAACGACTTCGTTGTTTAATAAAAATTCTATCATCGGCGGTCTGTCATCGGCTGTGGCTATTGCAAAAAACTGACTATTTGGTCAACATTCTAGCAACACTTGTGAGGCTTGTAAATTTGCCAACCCACCACCTTCGGCATTCCTTCCGGGTCGGAGATGTGGGGAACAACCATGGTTGTTCCCTACCGGCGTTTACGCACACACCCCCCTGACAAGGGCGGCAAGGGGGGTTCTCCGGGGGTTTCTCCCAGCCATCTACGCACTGGAGCAGGAAATGTTCGACTGGATTATCGGGTCAAGCCCGATAATGACGATGGGGGACGGTGGGTTGGTGGGATTGGCGGAAATGGGAAACAAAAAACCCGCCGGATGAGGGCGGGTTTTTGGGATTTACCGGTCGGTACACTCGTATTTTTCGATGAAGCAGGTCTGCCCTGCATCGGAGCAAGCGGACAAGGCTTCGCTTTTGGCTTCGGACAACCTACCTTGTCCCTCGCCAAACGACGCCCCCCAACTGCCATCGCCATCGGCACTTTTGGCAAGGGCTATGCACCCGGGACCACGGAAGCGGTCTTCGATACTGCATTTGCCTAGCCCGAGTTTGTTGCAAGCTGACCGTGCATTGTCATCGGCTTGTATCTGATTTTTGTATCCGATGGCGACGGCGTCATCCGGCATACCACGATGGTTTTCCTCTTGCGAGGTGGGTTCAAAGGTGCTGATTTTATTTTGCAAGCCGATGGTCTCTAACACGACATTTTCCGGTGCCCTATTTGGTATCGGTGCCGGGGTGCGGGTACTTTTGTCTTTGTGGATATACAGGGCGAGGCGTTGTTGCTCGGTGAGGGTGACCGCCGGGTCATTTTTGACACCCTGTTGCAATTCGCGGGTGTTGCTGAGAAACCTGACATAGTCGACACGGGTCGCAGCGACGATGGTGGTGCGGTGACAGAAGGAATGGCTAGAAATAAGGGTTTTGTGCGGGTCAGGGTGAAGTAACAAGGTTGTTAGAAGTTTTTGGACCCTTGTTAGAACTCTTTTGTCGGGTGGAAGGGGGTAACAGGGGGTCGAATGACCCCTTCGTCGGGGTGAATTGCTTTTAAAAAGGTTGTTACTTGCGTTTAATAGGTGAGAAAGGGCTCTGCTTCGCTGTGAATTGATACCATATTGGGCTTGAGCCGCCTTGCCCCCCCTTATCAGGGGGGGGGAGCGTAGCATCGCCTCAGGTTATAGCGTAAAATTATCGACTTCATGAATAATCCAGCCGACACATCAATGCCGCCGCTTCTGGAATTAAAGGGAATGACAAAAACATTCCCCGGGGTCAAAGCGAATGATAATGTGAACCTGATTCTTAACGCTGGAGAGGTGCATGCGTTACTCGGTGAAAATGGCGCCGGAAAATCAACCTTGGTTAAAATGATTTATGGCATTTTAAGACCCGATAGCGGGCAGATGTATTGGCTGGGCGAGCCGAGCGACATCAGTAATCCTGCGACCGCCCGAAGTTTGGGAATCGCCATGGTGTTCCAGCATTTTTCATTATTCGATTCCATGTCGGTACTGGAAAATATTGCATTGGGGGTGGAAAAGGGCATTGACAAGGCCACCCTTGAGCAACAAATTGTTGATATTTCCAACCGTTACGGACTACCATTAGAGCCTGGCCGCCATGTCTATACCCTGTCGGTAGGTGAGTGCCAGCGCATAGAAATCATTCGTTGTTTATTGCAAAATCCTAAGCTCCTGGTTATGGATGAACCTACTTCGGTGTTAACACCCCAGGAAGTTTCAAAACTGTTTGAAACATTAAATCGTTTGTCCGATGAAGGCGTGGCAATACTTTATATCAGCCATAAGCTGGACGAGATCAAGGCGCTTTGTGAAAAGGCAACCATTTTGCGGGCTGGCAAAGTGGTTGAATCTGTGGACGTGGCGGGCGAAAGCCCTCAAAGTCTGGCAGCGAAGATGATGGGACAGGAATTGCCGCCCAACCCAAATGACGCACACCGTAAAGCGGGTGACATTCGCCTGGACATATGTAATTTGAACCAACCACCCCAGAATCAATTCAGCATCCGTTTGAAAGACATTAATCTGCAAGTTCGAAGTGGCGAAATTGTGGGTATCGCCGGAGTCGCGGGCAATGGTCAGGATGAATTATTGAAAGTATTAAATGGGGAACAGCTATCAACCCAAGCGAGTGCGGTAAGTATTGATAACCAACCCTGTGCGAATTATGGGTCCAACCAACGCCGGGCGTTGGGCATGGCCTCTATCCCGGAACAGCGATTAGGGCATGGCGCGGTTTCAACCATGAGTTTAATCGACAATACGTTGCTGACCGCTTTTCAACGCCTTAACCTGTTGAATTTTGGATTCATAGGCTATGCCCAAAGCCGAAAATATTGCAGCGCCGTGGTGGAAGATTTTAAGGTTAAGTCGAATGGCATCACGGCTGAGGCCGGCAGTCTGTCCGGCGGCAATCTGCAAAAATTTATAGTCGGCAGGGAAATTAAGCAAAATCCAACGGTACTGATTGTATCCCAGCCGACCTGGGGCGTGGATGCCGGCGCCGCCCGGACTATTCACAATGCATTGCGAGAGCTGGCCGACAACGGCACTGCGATTTTGGTGATCTCACAGGATTTGGATGAGCTAATGGCGATCAGCGATCGGATTGCAGCGATTTGCGCCGGGTCGCTATCGCCAACGACGCCGACATCGGAAATTACCATCGAGCAGATTGGCCTGATGATGGCCGGTGTGGACAATGCTGAAGCCAAGGTAAACTGAGCCGAGCAACTGATCATGCTGCTTTCCTTGGTAAAAAGACCCGAGCATTCTAAATCGATGGTCTATGTATCGCCCATTATCGCGCTGGCGCTGACATTGATTTCGGGAATATTTTTGTTTCAAATAATGGGCGTGCACCCGGCACAGGCATTGTATGCATTTTTCGTTGATCCCATAACTACAAAATACGGATGGGCAGAACTAGGGGTAAAAGCCACGCCGCTGATTTTAATCGGCGTGGCGCTTTCCGTCGGGTTTCGTGCCGGGGTATGGAATATTGGCGCAGAAGGTCAACTGACGCTGGGTGCGATATGTGGTGGCGGAATCGCCTTGTGGTTGTATCAGGTGGATTCTGTATTTGTACTGCCGTTGATGATAATTTGTGGCGTGCTGGGGGGCATGGCCTGGGCGGCGATACCCGCCTTCCTGAAAACCAGGTTCAACGCCAATGAAATTCTGACCAGTTTAATGCTGACATATGTGGCGACGCTATTGCTCAGTCTGTTGATTCACGGCGCCTGGCGCGATCCGGATGGGTTTAACTTTCCAGTCTCGAGAGTATTCAGTGATTCCGCAACGCTGCCATTAATTTGGCAGGGAACACGATTGCACCTTGGCTGGATTTTTACCATCGCCGCGGTAATCGCCATATGGGTATTGATGTTGAAAACCATTATTGGTTTTCAAATAAAAGTGATCGGACAGGCGCCGCGAGCGGGACGCCATGCCGGATTCAGTGTCAATCGCACGATTTGGTTTAGCTTAATGCTGGGCGGCGGGATGGCGGGGATGGCCGGGTTGTTTGAAGTCGCCGGCCCGATTGGACAACTCTTGCCCAGCATTTCTCCGGGATATGGTTTCACCGCGATCATTGTCGCCTTCGTCGGGCGGTTGCATCCGCTCGGGGTGTTTTTTGCCGGGCTGGTGATGGCGCTGTCTTATTTGGGAGGAGAATCGGCTCAGATCACAATGAATTTGCCGCTGGCGGTTACCGGGGTATTTCAGGGCATGCTGTTATTCTTTTTGTTGGCATGCGACGTGTTGATTACCTATAAATTGCAATTTAAATTTCCAGTCAAGGAAAGCCAGCATGTATGATATTTTAATCGCCGCGATCCTGACCATTATTACTGCCGCCACACCGCTGGTTTACGCGACAATCGGTGAAATGATTACTGAAAAATCAGGCGTATTGAATCTCGGCGTGGAAGGCATGATTCTGGTGGGCGCGGTCTGTGGATTCGCAGCGGTGCATTTTACCGGCAGTGCAACATTGGCTATTTTGGCTGGATTTGGTGCTGGCGCGGGACTGGCGCTTGTTTTTGCTGTACTGGTTCTTGGCTTTCAGGCGACTCAGGTTGCTACCGGCCTGGCGCTGACGATTTTTGGTATCGGTGTGAGTGCATTGCTTGGCCAGGATTTGGTTGGGATTGCCTACGCCGGGTTGCCGAAAATATCCATACCCTTATTGTCCTCCATTCCTTTGATTGGGCCATTATTATTCAATCACGATGTGATGGTTTATGGCTCATTCATGCTGGTGTTTGCAGTCGCCTGGTTGCTGAAAAACAGCCGTGCTGGCTTGATATTGCGCGCTGTTGGGGATTCCCACGATGCGGCCCACGCCATCGGTTACCCGGTTATCAAAATTCGTTACCTGGCGATTTTATTCGGCGGCGGCATGGCCGGACTGGCTGGCGCTTATCTGTCCCTGGCGTATTCGCCGCTTTGGATTGAAAACATGAGCGCTGGAAGAGGCTGGATCGCGCTGGCATTGGTTGTGTTTGCCACCTGGCGACCCTGGCGCGTATTTATCGGCGCCTATCTGTTTGGAGGTTTAACCATATTGCAGTTGCATGCTCAGGCTTTAGGGGTTGGTGTGCCTGCTCAGGTTATGTCCATGTTGCCTTATATCGCCACCATCGTTGTCCTGGTATTAATTTCCCGGGACCTCAACAAAATAAAACTGAATGCCCCGGCATGTATCGGCAAGCCGTTTCATCCGACGTCATGATATTAACGTGATATTATTAGGCTGATCTTTGTTAAAATATCGTGATGTCAAATTCAGTGATTAAAATTCACCATAAAACGTAATCGAGCGGAAAAATATTATGAAAAAAAGTACAAGTTGCGCCCTCAGAAAAATGGTTGCCGCGCTGGCAACCGCCACTATGCTGTTCGCCACCGCGCTGGCTAATGCTCAGGACATGTCGGTAGGATTCGTTTACGTCGGTCCGGTGGGCGATCATGGTTGGACTTATCGTCACGATGTTGGTCGTCAGGCTATCGAAAAAGAGCTCGGCGTTAGAACCACTTTTGTTGAAAGCGTGCCAGAAGGCGCTGACGCAGAGCGGGTTATCAGGAAACTGGCCACCAGCGGCAACGACATCATATTTACCACATCATTTGGATATATGAATCCCACCGCCAAAGTTGCCAAGCAATTCCCCGATGTTAAATTCGAGCATGCCACGGGTTACATCCGGGCGGATAATTTAAGCACCTATTCGGCAAGATTTTATGAAGGCCGGGCGGTATTGGGGACGATTGCAGGTCATCTGAGCAAATCCGGTGTTGTTGGCTATATCGCTTCGTTTCCAATCCCCGAAGTCGTGCGTGGCATCAATGCGTTCATTCTGGCAATGCAAAAAGTCAATCCCGATGCCGTTGTGAAAGTGGTTTGGGTGAACTCGTGGTATGACCCCGGCAAGGAAGGGGATGCGGCAAAAGCGCTGATCGATCAGGGCGCCGATATAATTACCCAACATACCGATTCGCCGGCGCCGCTGCAGGTTGCCGAACAACGTGGTGTCTATGGATTCGGTCAGGCCTCCGATATGAGCGCTTTCGCCCCAAACGCCCAATTGACCGCTATCATAGATAACTGGAATCCTTACTATGTTTCCCATGTCAAGGCGGCGATGGAAGGAACCTGGGAATCTACCGATACCTGGGATGGCATAAAATCGGGCATGGTCGATTTCGCCCCTTACGGCGATGCGGTATCTGCTGATGTGCGTGCCGCCGCGAATGCAGTGAAACAATCCATTATCGACGGCTCATTCCACCCATTCCAGGGTCCGATCAATAATCAGGCTGGTGAGCAAGTCGTCGCGGAAGGGGAAACCCTTGACGATGGCATGTTGCTGGAGATGGATTGGTATGTCGAAGGTGTCCAAGGTGAATTAGGACAATAAATTCAGGCAAATAAATTAGTATGTGCAAAGCCTCTCTTTTGAGGGGCTTTTTGTTTTTTACGATGGGAAAAGCACCAGAACAATAATGATTGAAGGTTTTGTCCATGAATGGGCTAATTTACTCATTCGCTGGATTCATTTCATTGTTGGCGTGGCCTGGATTGGGGCGTCGTTTTATTTTAAT
This sequence comes from Candidatus Spongiihabitans sp., assembly GCF_965237845.1. Classification (GTDB taxonomy): domain Bacteria; phylum Pseudomonadota; class Gammaproteobacteria; order Arenicellales; family Poriferihabitantaceae; genus Spongiihabitans. Next base: position 646,618 of record NZ_OZ250154.1, read on the forward strand.
TGGCTTGAGAATAATTTAGAGCGCAAGCCGCCACAGAATAATGGCATCGCCGGAAATCTTTGGGCAATTCATGGCGGCGGCTTTTATCATCTCAAAAAATTCAAAACCGGCCCGCAACAATTGCCGGAGCAGTTGCATTGGTTCAAGTGGGAAGCGTATACCACCTGGTTGAGCGGCATCGCGTTGTTGATGGTTGTGTACTATTTTAATACCCGCCTGTTTTTAATTGACCCGGGCGTAATGGACATGACACCCACAAAAGCGATTGCCATCGCGGTGATTTCGGTTATTGGTTCGTGGTTTGTGTACGATGGCTTGTGTCGCTCACCGTTACGCAAGAGCCCCTTGTTACTGGCCGCGACGCTGGTTTTATACCTGTCATTGCTGGCTTATTTTTTAAGCGAGGTATTCAGTGGTCGCGGCGCTTATATTCATGTCGGTGCAGCCATCGGCACGATGATGGTGGGCAATGTTTTCTTTGTCATTATTCCTGCCCAAAAAGAAATGGTTGCTGCATTAAATGAACAGCGCCGGATTGACCCGGCGGTCGGAAAAAATGGGCTGCTGCGCTCGACCCATAATAATTATTTGACCCTGCCAGTGCTTTTTTTGATGATCAGCAACCACTTTCCAAGCACCTACGGCCATAGTTGGAATTGGTTAATCCTCGTTTTCATTTCATTAATCAGTGTTGCTGTCAGGCACTATTTTAATATCCGCAAGGTCATCAAATCGCTTTGGTGGATATTGCCCGCCGCTTTTATAGCCATGCTGCTGGTTATGTGGATGACCGCGCCAGCGCCACAAATATCGACATCAACATCACCATCAACATCGAAATTGGCGACGACGCAGGAAAAAATCGATATTGATTCGATGATTCAAACGATTATCCAGAAGCGTTGCACGGTCTGTCATTCCGAGTCGCCGACCCAACCAGGATTTGCTGCGCCCCCGGCTGGATTAGTCATGGACAATCCCGATCAAGTGATTGCCAATGCGGATCGTATTTATCAAGCCGCAGTATTGAATAAAACCATGCCCATCGGAAATTTAACCAAAATTACTCGACAGGAGCGAGATTTAATTGCACAATGGTACACTTCGCTGCCATGATATTTTTGAAACGGTGGCGGGTTTTATGTATAAGTTCAGATACATTTTATTTTGCCCGCCATGGTAGTATTATTGTCTTGAACCATTCTTTAAATAACACTGAGGATATGCAATGTCTATAACCCCCCCCTTTACTGATTTAGAAATACAGAAATCCCCAGCGGGTTTCTATCGGGGTTACAGTCTGCCAATTGCGCTAATCAGCAAAGTCAGTATGACGTTGCTGGTACTTTGGGCGCTGGTCTGGCCAAGTAACGCTAACACAGTCTTATCCGCGGTCAACGGAAATTTGCTGAATAGTTTTAATTCGTTTTATATTATTGTCGTTGGCGTATTTGCTTTTTTTCTATTTGTGCTGGCAATCGTGCCGTCAATCGGTAGAAAAAAACTGGGTGGCGAGGGCGTTAAACCGGAATTTTCAAACTTCTCATGGTTTTCCATGATGTTTGGCGCTGGGCTTGGCGTCGGTCTGATGGTTTTTGCTACGGCGGAGCCGCTAGGACTCTGGGGATCAAATCCACTCGTACTCGATGGCACCGTGTCTCCCAATACCGCCGACGCCGTAACATCTGCGTATCGCTATACTTTTCTGCACTACGGATTTCATGCTTGGGCGATTTATGTTACCACTGGGCTCTCTCTTGCATATTATGCGTACACGCGGAATATGCCGCTAACGATTCGGTCGGCGCTGACACCAATACTGGGCAAGGCGGCAAACGGATTTCTCGGACACATCGTCGATGTGCTCGGTGTTGTCGCTACGATTCTGGGCGTCTCAGTCACCATTGGATTTGGCGTTAGCCAGTTTGTCGATGGCGTTTACGCGGTGACCGGTATGGAATGGCTGATGGCGGGTGCAACAGATGCCCCGAAACCCAGCACCGTCGGGTTGCTTGCCGCATTATTTGTCATTATGGGGCTGTCCATTATATCTGCGGTATCCGGAGTGGACCGTGGCATCAAGTATCTGTCAAACATGAATCTCGTGCTGTCGGTTATTCTGCTCCTGACGTTTGTCTTTTTTGGATCTTTTCTGTTTGCGATGACAAAATTCGGCACCGGTCTGGTGGACTATATTCTGCATTTTGTGCAACTTTCCTTTGGCGCGTTCTGGCCGCAATCCGCCGACATCTTCACTGCTGGATTACCGGATGCCATTAAAAACCTGCCGTCAGAAGATGTCTCGGCGCTGTACGCCGGTGCGACCAATCCCTGGGGCTCCCTGTCCGGATTCACAGAGGCGCTGCCTGCTTCGGTAGCCTCAATGGAAAATATGGATACGCTTGCCGCGGCTGTTTATGAAACTGGAACACAAGGGCGTCAGTTTGCGTGGCAATCCGCATGGACCACCTTCTACTGGGCTTGGTGGATCGCATTTTCTCCGTTTGTCGGGCTGTTTCTCGCTCGTATTTCCAAGGGCCGCACGGTCCGCGAATTTATCCTTGGCTGTGTCATCGCACCGGCGATTGTGTGTTTTCTCTGGATGACCATTCTTGGCGGAACTGCGATTGATCTTGAACTCAACGGCAATGCAAACGGCATTATTATCGCCGCATCCAATACCGCCAAGCTGTTCGTCACGCTCGGTCAGATGATTTCAGGACCGTTCCTGTCCGCGATTACCATCATGTGCGTGGTGCTGATCATGACCTTCCTGGTGACTTCGGCGGATTCGGGCATACTCGTTATGAACACGATTATGTCAGGCGGAGAGCAAAAAACCGGCATCAAGCACCGAATCATCTGGGGTTTGATTCTGATGGGCGTTATTGGCGCCCTGATAATCGCAGGCAGCAGTGGCGTCGCAGCGAACCCGTTCAGCGCATTGCAGAACGCCATGATTATCGGCGCATTGCCATTCACAATTGTGATGGTGCTAATGGTCGTCTCGCTGGCAAAAGCACTGTATCGTGATAGTCTGCGTGCCAAGGTTAACGGCTGACTTATGCGGCGAAGAACAGGTTGTTTTTACAACCTCAAAGTCTTGCGGCCTAACTTCCTCTTTTTATAAACGTTGCATCATTGCTTTTCATCGGCGGCTTTGAATGTTGGGATAAGGCCATGACTATGCTTGCATTACTCCGCGCAGCACGCATCAGCATTGGCAGTGGGGTTCCGTGTGTAATTGAAAAATAGGAAACCTATGAATTACCCCAGAGATATGGTTGGCTACGGTCAACAACAGCCGCATCCCAAGTGGCCCGACGATGCCAGAATTGCGCTGCAATTTGTGGTCAATTATGAAGAGGGCGGCGAGAATAATATCCTCCACGGTGATTCCCATTCCGAGGCATTTCTTTCGGAGATTGTGGGCGCCCAAGCCTATGAAAATGCGCGCCATATAAATATGGAATCAATCTATGAATTCGGTTCTCGGGCTGGGTTCTGGAGGCTGCATCGGTTGTTTGAAGAGCGGCAAATTCCTGTCACTGTATTCGCGGTGGCGATGGCGCTACAAAGAAACCGGCTGGTGGTTGATGCCATGCTGAAAAGCGATTGGGAAATTGCCAGCCATGGATACCGCTGGATTGATTATCAATTTGTACCCGAACAGATTGAAATAGAGCACTTGGAGAAGGCAATCGAAATCCACGCCGAAGTTACCGGCCATCGCCCACAAGGGTTCTATCTTGGCCGGATCAGTCCTAATACCCATCGGATTACCGCGGAGCGAGGGGGATTCGTTTATAGCGCGGATAGTTACGCTGATGAATTGCCTTACTGGATTACGGCATACCAAACCCCGTTGCTGATGGTGCCTTATACTCTGGATGTCAATGATATGAGGTTTGCTACCCCTCAGGGATTTAATTGTGGTGATCAATTCTTTAGTTATTTAAAAGACACCTTTGATTGCTTGTACGACGAAGGCGACCATGCACCGAAAATGATGTCAATCGGATTGCATTGCCGCCTGGCCGGCCGGCCGGGCAGAGCAGTCGCCGTAGCTCGGTTTTTGGACTATGCACTGGCAAAAAATCGAGTCTGGGTGGCTCGAAGAATTGACATCGCTAACCATTGGAGAGCAAACTTCCCGCATGAGTGATTTCACGTTGGATGAATTTGCCCGGCGTTGGGTAAATTTGGCATCTGCAAAACTAGGCGCCACCGCGATCTCCTGCAGCGATGATTTTTTCGCAGCGATGGGGCGTATGTTAAACGACCAACCGCCGATTTTTATCGACGGCAAATATGATGACAATGGTAAATGGATGGACGGATGGGAGTCCAGAAGAAAACGCACCCCGGGGCATGACTGGTGTATCGTTAAATTAGCGAAGCCAGGGGTTATTCATGGCATCGAAATTGACACCACCCACTTTACTGGCAATTACCCGCCGGCCGCCTCAATAGATGTATGTTTATCAGAAGATTCCGAGCCGAATGAAGCAACCAATTGGAAGGCGTTAATTCCCCAAAGCGTTCTCGATGGCGATAGCCAACATCAATATGCGGTCAATGATGCCGATACCTACACGCATGTTCGGGTCAATATTTATCCAGATGGCGGCATTGCCAGATTGCGGGTTTATGCCGAGCCGAAGGTAAACTGGGATAAAATCCCGCAAGGCGAGTTGGTTGACATCGCCGCGGCGTTAAATGGCGGTGTGGCGCTGGCGTGCAACAATGAGCATTTCGGCAGCATGAACAATTTACTCACTCCGGGGCGCGGCCTGAACATGGGGGATGGCTGGGAAACACGTCGGCGCCGGGAGCCAGGCAACGATTGGGTAGTGATCGCGCTGGCCAGGGCGGGCAAGATTAAGCGCATTGAAATCGATACCGCGCATTTCAAAGGCAATTACCCAGACCGATGCAGTATTCAGGGCGCCCATCTCGCTCTGGCAAACTTGAATTCCATTGATGCCGACAGCCAGACCTGGCAGGAGCTGCTGCCGCAGGTAAAATTGGAAGCCAATAAGGAACATGAATTTGCCGATGAAATAATCAGCGCAGATTCGGTTACTCACATCCGTTTGAATATCTACCCGGATGGCGGCGTGAGTCGATTGAGAATGTTTGCCGCACTCCAACCGCTGAAATAGAATCGTGAATCGGAATCGATGATGCAACTGAGGCCGATACCCTTGACCGCACAATGCTTTGAACAATTCGGTCAAGTCGTTGAGTTGGCCGAACTAGAACACTATGCACAACAAATATCAATCAATCATGGACTAACGACTCGATTTCACGATTTGTTAACTATTGATGCTAACGACCAGGGTGGCCGCCCCATAGTCAACGTATTTCGAACCTCGCCGATACCTTTGCCGCACAAAGTCAAAGTGATGGAACGCCACCCGTTGGGTAGCCAGGGATTTATTCCAATGTGCGACCAGCCGTTTTTAGTCCTGGTTGGTCGAACATCCGGGCGAATAGAGGAGCGATTGGACTTCGACGATCTAATTTTGTTTCTAACCAATGGTCGCCAGGGAATAAACATCAAAAAAAACACTTGGCATCATTTCCAGATTGTGCTCAACAACACCCAGGATTTTATTGTGATCGACCGCGCGGGCGATGGTGACAATCTTGAAGAAATTGAAGTGGAGGATGATGTGTGGATAGGCGCTTTAACTTGGTAAATTGAAAACCGGAATAAACAAAGCCAGGTTGGTATAAGAAGCATAAAACACAGGCTATTTGATAGAAACCCGGCAATGAATGGAGCCAGTTGCATGAAATATTCCAGTGCGGGCACAGTCATCTGTTCGACAGACAGTAAAACAGTCGGTTGCGGAAGAGGGCGGATTAGATGATGGGTTATTGACATTTTGGACGAGAGAATTCGGTTGATGTTCGTGAGACCATCAGCATCCTGTGCATTGATTTTGGTATGCGGAGAAAACCGGGCAGTAGTTTGCGGGGGGTGCTCTGGCGGGAGGGGTTGGGTTGTGCCGATATTTACTGCACAGATTTTAGTAAAAGAATGAATGCTGACAATAAAATAAGGTGCAAGATACGTTAAGGGACTTTTCCCTGATCAATTTAAGCGGATATTGATGCCTGTTTTCATGGCGCATATTGAACCTGAATTCACGCTCTTTCAAGTGGTAATAAAACTTAAGGGGCTGACCCAGATAACTAAGTTAAATTCTGCCTAACCAATTGTTTTATTTGCCGTCATTGCTCTTGTGGGTTTGGGTTGTTAAAACGCCGCTCGCATTCCTTCAAAAACAGCGGAAAATGGCGCCTCGGCACGCCGTTAAACTTGCGCAAATGACGCTTTGCCTGATTCCAACAATTCTCAATGCCATTGATGGGGTTTTGACGCTCGGCAAACCGCCTGCCGTGGTTGATCCGAAAGTGTCTGAAGTCCGAAACATCCAACACATTGGCTCCCCTCCAACAATCCGAATAGACAATGCTGTCCAGTACAGCCTTACGCTCAATAATCGGGTATGAAGTCGCCGACGAGGCATCAGCAATCACCTTCGCATGACCTTGCCGCCTCGCTTCAACAGCCCGAATACAGGGGTTTTCCCGGCTGCTCCACGACCTCTCCCGCCCTTCCGAGCACCAAAATAACTTTCGTCCACTTCAATCCCACCACTGAAAACCGTCTCTGACTGTTGCTCAAGTTGATAGGCTATCATCTCACGCAAGCGGTAAAAAACAAGCCAAATACCGTTAACAAATACCGCCAATTAAGAAATCCCGCCAATCAGATAATAAATGCTTGAGAATAAAATTCGACAATTTGAGTGTCACCGCCTTAAATCAGAGTTTCCTTAAGTTGACGCAGCGTGTTACAGCGCATACCCATACAGTTATATATTTGGCGGGAAACGCTATTTCAAAAACACTCGCGTGCAGGCGATCTTAGCAGGGTAGCTAATTGTTATTCGATGGAATCCCTAAAATTATTGTTTTACTTGAATTTTCTCGCCAAAAGGGTTAGATTCCGCAACCCTTAAGGTCTTCGAATTAATGCCATGAAACGTACATTTCAACCCAGTGAAGTGAAGCGCAAAAGAACCCACGGTTTTCGTGAGCGCATGCGTACCCGCGGTGGGCGTGCGGTTATCAATGCCCGTCGTGCTAAGGGACGCACTCGATTGAGTGCATAAGACAGGTTGACTGAGACCGCAAGTGGCGGCAAGCCTTGGACGCCAACGCAGACTTCTGAATAGCGCCCAGTTCAGCGCGGTTTTCGCTCATCGAAAATCGATCCACGGAAAATATTTTAGTATTCATGCCACCAGAAATGCGCTTGATCATCCGCGGCTGGGACTGGCCGTATCCAGGCGGGTCAGCAAAAAAGCGGTGCAGCGCAATCGGATTAAACGACAAATCAGGGAATCTTTCCGGTTGCATCTGGTCAAGCTGCCCGCGATTGATTTGGTCGTGGTGACCAAGGCAGGTTGTGCAGAACAGGTCAATCAGGCGCTTCGGGTGGAGCTGGATAGGTTGTGGTATAGAGCGAGTGAAAAATGCGAAAATTACTGATTGCGATAATTAAAATCTATAAGGTTATGATTAGCCCTTTCATTGGGCGGCACTGCCGCTTCCAACCTGGATGTTCAAGCTACGCCGTAGAAGCAATTGAAAAACACGGTTCGATACGCGGTAGTTGGTTGGCGGTCAAACGAATCGGTCGTTGTCATCCCTGGAATGAAGGCGGCTATGACCCGGTTCCGAAACCTGAATAGACAAAAAAGCAATAAACCAAAAAGCAGCAGACCATTTTTTTGCGATAACGCGCCCCAGGTAAATTCAACTGGCAAATTCAACTGGCAAATTCAACAAAACCCATAACAAAAATAAATTAATGCAATTCCAACGAATGATGCTGTTTACCGCACTGGGTTTGGTGCTGGTGATAATCTGGCAATCCTGGGTAGAGTTCCAAAATGAACGACAGGCAAACCCAAGTATTGATAGTACGATTGCCAGCAATGGAACGAACGCTAGGCTTAGCGAAGATGTGCCGGATGCACCGAAAGTTGTGGCAACTCAGGATAGTAACAATACCGATGTGGTCGAGTCGGTTGTTGAAGAAGCGTTGAGTCGTGGAAGAATCATTAATGTCGCCACAGATTTGATCAATGCCCAAATAGACACCCAAGGCGGGGATCTCATCAGGGTGGAATTACTTAAGCATCCGGTCAGTGTTGATACACCCGATGAGCCGTTTGTCTTAATGCACCGGGATGCCCCGGATTTGTTCGTTGCACAAAGTGGATTGATCGGAAATGACCGCGAATATCCAAACCACAATGTCTTGTTTTCTGCGACGCAGTTTGAGTATCAACTCGGCGATGCCGAAAATTTTGATGTGAAATTAAGCTGGACTGCGGCGGACGGAGTCGCCTACGAAAAAATATTTAACTTTAAGCGTGACAGTTACCGTATCGAGGTGGATTTTAGAGTCACCAACAATAGCGATCAACCGTGGGTAGGATTTGCATATGGACAATTAAAGCAAACCGAGGTTGTGCAGGAAGGTTCAATGGGTTTTCTGGGCCGATTACCGAGTTACAACGGTGCCGCAATTTACACCGAACAAGAGAAATACGAAAAAATTGACTATGACGAAATGCGCGAAGGTGTTCTGAATGTGACTACCCCGGATGGTTGGGTTGCTATGTTGCAACACTATTTCGTTGCCGCCTGGTTGCCGGCCGGATCAGAGAATTACCAACTGTATTCCGGTGTCAACAACAATACCGCCAAGCCGCAATTTCGCATTGGTTATAAAACAACCCAGCCAGTCACCATTCCAGCAAGAGGCGTAGGCGTAGTTAATACCGCGCTATTCGTCGGCCCCAAGGAGCAGGCCCGTCTGGATGAACAAAATGTAAAAGCGCTGAAATTGACGGTCGACTATGGTTGGCTGACACCCATTGCGAGTCCGCTGTTTTGGCTGCTGACTAAAATTCATGGCTTGGTGGAAAACTGGGGTTGGTCGATTATTCTGCTCACTGTTTTGGTCAAGGCGATATTTTACCCGCTATCCGCCGCCAGTTATAAATCCATGGCGAAGATGAAAAAGCTGCAACCGAGAATGGCGACTTTGAAAGAGCGTTATACCGACGATAAAGCAAAATTCCAGCAGGAAATGATGAAGCTGTATAAATCTGAAAAAGTGAATCCCGCTGGCGGATGTTTGCCGGTTCTGGTTCAGATTCCGGTTTTTATCTCGCTCTATTGGGTGTTGTTGGAAAGTGTGGAATTGCGACAAGCAGACTTCATGTTTTGGCTAAATGACCTGTCAGTACCCGACCCCTATTTCGTACTGCCAATTATTATGGGCGCATCAATGATTGCGCAACATTTTCTGAATCCGGCGCCGATTGATCCGATTCAGAAGAAAATTATGATGGCATTGCCATTTGTATTCACTATTTTCTTCTTGTGGTTCCCGGCCGGGCTGGTTCTGTACTGGGTTGTGAATAACCTGCTTTCCATTGCACAGCAATACTACATCTCCCAAAAATACCAGAGCAACTGATCTGGAATCAGAATCTGAGGTATTACACAGTTCCGATAATATCGTTGCTGTCACGACGCCACCGGGCAAGGGCGGGATAAGCATCGTTCGGCTATCGGGCCGCGGCGTGCCTGCTATCGCCAGGAATCTGGTTGGTCAATGTCCAAAGCCCCGTTTCGCTGCTTATGCCGACTTCAGGGATAGCGACAATTCGGCTATCGACCGCGGTATCGCACTTTTCTTTGCGGCTCCCAACAGCTACACCGGCGAAAATGTGCTGGAACTTCAAGGGCATGGCAGCCCGATTGTTATGCAAATGCTGGTGCGGCGATGTTTGCAACTGGGCGCCAGGTTGGCTCGGCCGGGAGAATTTAGCGAACGCGCATTTTTAAATGGCCGCCTTGACTTGACTCAGGCCGAAGCGATTGCCGATTTAATCGAAAGCAGCACGGAGTCGGCTGCGCGTTCTGCACTGAAGTCATTGCAGGGCGGTTTTTCCGAAAAAGTCAATGAATTGGCAGATGCCGTCACCCAGCTCAGGATTTTCGTCGAAGCGGCACTCGATTTTCCCGACGAAGAGATTGATTTTTTGGCAGACGGCAAAGTTGTGGAACAGCTTGAAAATTTAAGTTTGCTGTTCAAGTCTTTGAGGGAATTGGTGAAGCAGGGCAGGCTTCTGCGTGATGGTCTCAAAGTTGTTTTAACGGGCTTGCCTAACGCAGGGAAATCCAGTTTGTTAAATGCGCTTTCCAATCAAGACCGGGCTATCGTCAGCGCTATCCCCGGAACCACACGCGATGTACTCGACCAAATAATCGAGATAGACGGGTTGCCGATAGCGGTTATAGATACTGCAGGCATTCGCGAGACCACCAATGAAATCGAGGCCGAAGGCGTGCGCCGTGCGTTGCAGGCTCAGCAGCAAGCTGATTTGATTATATTGGTGGTCGATGACACCAATACCGATGATGTTCAAGCCGCATTATTACTGGAAACACTATTAGGAGGACAGCACCAATCAGTTCCAGTCCTTCTAGTTAGGAACAAAATTGATTTAACCCAAAGAATGGTGCAGTCATCAGAAAATGCGGCATCGGAAAATGAAACCCAAGAAAATGAAATTTATATCTCAGCGCTCACTGGTGAAGGTTTGTGGGCGTTAAAAGAAAAGATAAAACGAATTGCCGGTTTTCGTCAGACCGACGATAGCCAGTTTCTTGCCAGGCAGCGGCATGTCGATGCATTGCGGCGCGCCGAAGGCTATTTGCACAGCGGGTTGGAACAGCAATCCAACTTCCGTGCAGGAGAGCTATTGGCGGATGACTTGAGCGCTTGTCAAAAAGCATTGGGCGAAATTACCGGAGAAGTAACCAGCGATGATTTGCTGGGCATGATTTTCAACTCATTTTGCATTGGCAAATAACGCAGTCGAACCAACTATACAAACCAATCTGTATAAATTTACAATATACTGATAATATTGGCTGGTATATAGATTCGTTCTCTGTCCGCTACTTTAAGAATTAAAATGACCACAAAAAATCCAACTTATAACTACACTCGAAATATCCTTCTGCAAATGATTATAGTATTTTCACTGCTCGCAGGGGTGATTGTCTGGCAACGTCATATCATCTATCAGATCTATATTGCCAATCAGGTGAATACCGTGGGATGGGCAGTCAATGGCGGCATAGTATTGCTGTTTATCTGCGGTTTGGTCGAACTGGTCAAGCGGTTTTTCGAGTATCGCAACCAAGAGCAAGCCATCAATCTTCTCAAAACCAATATAAAGAATAATGCGGACCCCTTGATTGGAATACGGCAGGAATATGTGGTGGCGCAACGATTCCTGACCCTTAAATCGCTGACTCAACGCCGAGCCAATATCAATCAAAACGTCCTGGCCGCGACTTTGATTGCTTCTGAATCAAGCCGAAACAGTTTTCTAAAATTTGTCCATAATATTTTAATCCTTATCGGAGTATTCGGGACCATTATTTCGCTTTCAATTTCATTGCTTGGCGCTTCTGATATTCTGCAAAGCGGTGGCCAGGCAGGGGGCTTGCTAGGCAGTCGAGAAGCGGCCCAGGCATCCGGATTGAGTACCATGATTTACGGTATGTCAACAGCGCTTTCAACAACAATGACTGCGATTATCGCCTACTTGTTCTTCGGTTATTTTTATATCAAGTTGACCGATACCCAGACTTTTTTGATTAGCAAAATTGAAGAAGTTACCACCACAATATTGATGCCGCATCTACAGCTCAACCAGGACCCCGTGGTCAGGGATTATGTGGATAAGGGGGCACTGCCGCACCTGGATGAGAGCGCTAGCGAAAACCAAGTGCTGATGGCGCTGATTCGTGAAATTGCAGAACGACAACAACAAGCCGCCAACCAAAATTCTGAGAGCATGAAAGAAGTGGTAGACATCCTGCAACGTGGTTTTCGATTGCGCTCCGATGACGAGTAACCCGGATAAGCAGCCTAAATGTCACAAACCCACGGTTTTATTGATCTTCGAATAGGTCACGGTGCCAGAGGCATCGGTGACGACAGCGTATGGCCGTCTTTTACCGACATTATGACCGTAATCGTGATGATTTTCTTAATGGCGTTAGTGGTTATTATGGTACGCAATTTCGACCTGGATCGGGAGTTGTTATCCACCATTACCGCAAAGGAAGCGGCCTCGCTGGCAAATCAAGATTTAGTTGAGCGTTTAATACAAATCGAACACTCTCTGGATGATTCCAAAAGTCAAAGAGATGCTCTGCAAGCTAATTTGGATGAGGAATTGGCACGCCTTGCAGCATTATCTTTGGAGCAGAAATTATTAAAAGCCGATCTTGAAACCGTAATTAGTCAACGGCAGAAATTGCAACAAGCCAACACGCTACTTGAGCAACAGAAAGAATCCGCGCGGTTGGAAATCAGCACATTGGTTGAAAGCGAGCGGGCATTGAGCCTGCAAATCGAAAATTTGCGTGAACAATTTTCAGCGCTGAAATTAGAATCTAATGAACAGATTTCCAGCCTGACCGGCGCTAATCAATCACTGAGTGAAAAACTTGATACAGTTTCTGCCCAGCTTGCTGAAGTCAAACTATATCTTCAGCAATCCCAGTTTGAATTTGCACAGTCCGAGACTCAACTACAACAAGCCCGGTCTCAAAAAGAAATGCTAACTCAGGAAGTGACAGAATTGAGAACCTTGAGCCAAAATGTTGAACAAAGATATAGCATCGCCAGCGAGGAAATATTAGCGCTTACGAAGTTAATTACGCAACGCAAGGCCGAGAATGCGGCATTACAAGATCAAGCGGCGGCTTCGGTGCGGCAATTCAAGTCGTTGCAAGACGAGTACCAATCCCTGGAAGCCAAATTTCGCGATTTAATCAGGCCGGCAAGAAGCGCGGCAGGAAAACGAATTGCGCGAATATGGATAGAAAAAACTGGTGCCGGCGTGCAATATAAAATAAAACAGCCGGGCCAGCCGGACCGAAAAATCGTCGAGGAGCAGCAAATGCACCAGATATTGCAAACGCTGAAAAAAAAATTCGGCGATGCGTTTTATGTCAGCGTCGTGATTCCGGAAAACAGCGGACTATCGTATGGCCAAGCCTCGAATCTCATGGATGAAATTCATCGGAAATACGACTATTATTTTCAATAGCCGACTGCAACGAAACACGACATTATTTAACCCCGCGTTTTTAATGAAATACCCGGAATCTTTTGAGGTCATTGTCATCGGCGGCGGTCACGCCGGTGTAGAAGCCGCGCTGGCCTCAGCGCGGATGCGGTGCAATACTTTGTTGATTACCCATAACATTGAAACCATAGGGCAAATGTCCTGTAACCCGGCCATCGGCGGAATCGGCAAGGGTCATATCGTCAAAGAAATTGATGCCCTGGGCGGCATCATGGCAAGCGCAATAGATGAGGCCGGCATCCACTTCAGGATATTGAATTCCCGCAAGGGGCCAGCGGTTCAGGCCACTCGGGCGCAGGCCGACCGGGCGTTATATAAAATGGCCATTCGCAAGGCCGTGGAACATCAGCAAAATTTAACCGTGTTTCAACAATCGGTGGATGATTTGATCGTAGCAGGGGCGCAAATAAAGGGCGTGCGAACTCAACTGGGCATCGAATTTGAATCGTCTGCTGTGGTCTTGACTACCGGGACTTTTCTAAATGGAAAAATCCATGTCGGGATGGACAATTCAAAAGGCGGCCGGGCGGGAGATTCGTCTTCGTTAGCCCTGGCCAATCGCTTGCGAGAGTTGCCCCTGAATGTTGACCGACTTAAAACCGGAACACCCCCGCGTATAGATGGCAAAACAATCGACTATACTTATCTGGATAAACAGCCTGGTGACGACCCGGTTCCGGTATTTTCGTTTCTTGGGGATGTTGCTCAACATCCGCGCCAGGTTTCCTGTCATATCACGCACACCAATACCAAAACCCATGACATTATAACCAACGCCTTGCATCGCTCGCCGCTCTATGGCGGTGCCATTGAAGGCGTGGGCCCGCGTTATTGTCCTTCAATCGAAGACAAGGTGGTGCGATTTGCTGATCAAAACAGCCATCAAATCTTTATCGAACCCGAGGGTCTGAACACCACCGAGGTCTATCCCAATGGCATTTCAACCAGCTTGCCGTTTGATGTTCAGCTTGATTTCGTAAGATCTATAAAGGGATTCGAAAACGCAATGGTAACCCGACCCGGCTATGCCATTGAGTATGACTTTTTTGATCCACGAGGATTAAAAAGCTCATTGGAAACCAAATGTATTCACGGGTTGTTTTTCGCAGGGCAAATCAATGGCACCACAGGCTATGAGGAAGCTGCCGGGCAGGGGTTAATTGCCGGATTAAACGCGGCTTTGAAAATCAAGCAACGTGAACCCTGGTGTCCAGCTCGAAGCGAAGCGTATATCGGTGTCATGATCGATGACCTGATTACCCGCGGCACAGCCGAACCTTACAGGATGTTCACCTCCCGCGCCGAATATCGGTTGCAACTGCGGGAGGACAATGCGGATTTAAGGTTGACCGACAAAGGCTATGAGCTTGGGCTTGTCGATGACCGGCGAATTTCGGCGTTCAACAAAAAACGCGACAACATCGATAAAGAAAAAACCCGATTGGAGAAAACCTGGGTTCGTCCGGATAACACAGATGCGGCGACGATTGAAAAAATACTGGGCCAACCCTTGCAAAGAGAGGCCAATTTGATGGATTTGTTGCGACGACCGGAAGTGAATTATCAAGGCCTGGTCGAGTTAGCCCGGCTTGATGCGCCGTTGCAGGATCAACAAAGTATTCGGCAACTCGAAATACAAGCCAGATACAGCGGCTACATTGAACGTCAGGCTGCGGAAATCGAACGCCAGAAGAACAGCGATAACCTGGCGATACCGGACGATATCGACTATGCAAATGCGCACGGACTGTCCGCCGAGGCGCAACAAAAACTAAGTGCCACCCGACCTCAAACAATTGGACAAGCAGCCCGAATTCCAGGGGTAACGCCGGCTGCCATATCGTTGCTATTGGTGCATCTTAAAAAAACGCAAAGAGCGGCATAGCGCTCGCGCCTTTGCGAAAGCCGGTTATCCTCGAAATGCACCAAGCCGGCGATCAATTTGATTTCATCGTGGTCGGCGCCGGCTCGGCCGGTTGTGTGCTGGCAAACCGCCTGAGCGAAATACCCGACCAGCGCATCTTGCTGCTGGAGGCCGGAACCCGGGACACCAGCCCCTGGCTCCACATTCCGGTGGGGTATTTCAAGACCATGCACGACCCCCGCTTTGACTGGTGTTATGTTACCGAGCCGGACCCCGGCTTGAACGGCCGCCGGATAAAATGGCCCCGGGGCAAGGTGCTGGGCGGCTCGAGTTCCCTGAACGGCCTCCTGTATGTGCGCGGGCAGGCCGAGGATTATGATGGCTGGGCGGCGGCGGGCAACCCAGGATGGTCGTTTCACGACGTGCTTCCCTTTTTCAAAAAATCCGAGGATCAGGAACGGGGAGAAGACGAATTCCACGGCGTCGGCGGCCCCCAGAAGGTGTCCGATATCCGCATCCGCCGAAAAATTACCGATGCCTTTATCGCCGCCGCGGTGCAGGCCGGCGTCCCTCCGAACAACGATGTCAACGGCGACGTTCAGGAAGGCGTCGGTTATTTTCAGTTGACCAGCGATCGCGGCAGACGTTGCAGCACCGCGGTGGGCTACCTGCGCCCGGCGTTGAAGCGCGCGAATTTGACGGTCAAAACTAACGCGCATGTTACCCGTTTGGTGACCGAAAACGGTCGAGTCAGCGGGGTCGAGTATCTCCATCAGGGGCAAATCAGAATGGCCGGCGCGGCGTGCGAAACGATCTTGTCTGCCGGGGCGATTGGCTCGCCACAAATTCTTCAGCTGTCCGGCATCGGCGCCGGCGAACTGAGCCAGCGGCTGGAGATTCCAGCACTTTTGCAATTGCCGGGGGTGGGCGCTAATCTGCAGGATCATCTGCAAATTAGGGCGGTGTACAAATGCCGACAGGCCACCCTGAATGACGAAATCAACAGCTCGTTTGGCAAGTTGCTGATGGGGCTGGAATATCTGTTGCGCCGCAGCGGGCCGATGGCCATGGCGGCCAGCCAAGTGGCTATATTCACCCGCTCCAATGCCGCTGTGGCGCGGCCGGATATTCAGTTCCACTTTCAACCGCTGAGTTCGGATAGCCCCGGCCAAGGCACCCATCGGTTTTCTGCGTTCACCTCGTCGGTTTGTCAACTGCGACCATCCAGCAGTGGCAATGTGCAGATCAAGTCCCCGGATCCTGAGCAATATCCTGCATTGCAACCCAACTACCTCTGCACCGAGCTTGACTGCCAGGTTGTTATCGCTGGCATGAAACTATCGCGGAAAATCGCTGGCATGCCCGCGCTCAAAGACCTCATCACCGAAGAATACGATCCGGGGATTCACATCCGCTCCGATGAAGAGTTGCTGGAACATGCGCGTCATACCGCCACCACGATTTATCACCCGGTCGGCACCTGCAAAATGGGCACTGCCTCAGACCCCATGGCGGTGGTGGACAGCCAGCTAACCGTACATGGAATAGACCGTCTGCGGGTAGCGGATGCATCCATCATGCCCGCCATCACCTCTGGCAACACCAACGCACCGACGATTATGATCGGTGAGAAATGCGCGGCGATGATCAAGCAACATTGGCGACTCAAAAGCTGAATATATCGGTCAATTCAGCCGTTTCCCAAATGGTATCCTCGGCGTAAAACGGGTTGCCCTGCATGCTGAAATTGCGCCGAGCCAGCCGAACGCTTGGAGCTTTCGTTGTCGAATGATTGCGGCTGGATACTCGCCAACCCAAACGACCGCCTCTGTGGTGTCTTTTGCTCCAACTTATTCAAGGTCGGTCAAGTAGTGATAATGAGCGGTATTGCATCGGCTGACCCGCCATTCAAGCGGGATGTTTTCATAGCCGATGGCAACCCGGTCAATTTCAAGCAATGGCCGGCCACATTCGATACCCAAATGTTTGGCATCATTTTCATCGGCAACAACCGCTTTTAGTTTTTCGGTGGCGTTGATGACCGCTAGGTGAAACAGGGACTCATAATACCGATAGAGGGTGTTCGGCAACTCGGCCGGCGCGTGATTTTCCAGACCGCTGAAACGGTTGGCGGGCAGCGACAGGCATTCATGAATGACCGGGTCGCTGTCGAGCATCCGAATCCGGGTGATACGAATAACCTGTCCGCCTTTGTCAAGGCACAATTTGTCGCGCTCCTGAATAGTAGAGCGGTTTTTCGACAGAGATACCACTCTGCTGTCCGGTAATAAGCGGTGACCGTTGTCATTGGTAAGGCGGAGAAAATGAAACAGGGCGCGGTCAACCGTGTGGGTTGCCACATAGGTTCCCTTACCCTGATGCCGAACCAACAGGTTCTGGCCGACAAGTTCATCCAATGCCTTTTTGATTGTTCCCTGGCTGACTCCGAGCATCTCCGCTTGGCGCGGTTCGCTGGGTAGCAGGTCACCCGGTTTGAATTCATTTTTTGCCAACCGCTGCAGTATTATATCCTTGACCTGTAAGTATAACGGGCGGAAGTTCGGGCTGGTGAACGGTTTTGTGCTGTGCTCCACTGATAATCCTGATTTTGTGCTTTACATTAATAGAACAGGTTGCTACCTTTATACCATCTTAATACCATCTTATATAAGATACAAGTATTTTAATCAACGAGGAATGCATGACTATAGCAAATCCGCCGGATTTTCTGGTTCACGACCAACGCGATGATGTCGGTGTTGTGGTGGTCGAAGAAGTCGAAACCCGGCAGCGTCTTTGTAGCTGGTGCATGGAAACCGATAAAATCGTTGCCGTTACCGCCACGC
Organism: Candidatus Spongiihabitans sp.; assembly: GCF_965237845.1. Classification (GTDB taxonomy): domain Bacteria; phylum Pseudomonadota; class Gammaproteobacteria; order Arenicellales; family Poriferihabitantaceae; genus Spongiihabitans. Next base: position 664,605 of record NZ_OZ250154.1, read on the forward strand.
AGCCGATTCCTCTGGGGCACAAAATTGCTTTAAAAGAGATTGCCGAAGGTGACGATGTGATCAAGTATGGCGAAGTAATTGGCCGCGCCAGCACGGACATTACGGTGGGTGCTCACCTGCACGTCCACAATACTAAAACAAGAAAGTGGTAACCTGAGACCGAGCATGAACACGCCGAATATTTTTGGTTTCAAGCGCGAAAACGGCCGCGTCGGGATACGCAATCACGTGGTTATCCTGCCGCTGGACGATCTTTCCAACGCCGCTTGCAAGGCGGTTGCCAACAATATCCGGGGCGCCTTGGCGATTCCCCATGCCTACGGCAGGCTGCAATTCGGCGAGGACCTCGAACTGCATTTTCGCACCCTGATTAGCACCGGTGCGAACCCCAATGTGGCGGCGGTGGTGGTCATCGGCATCGAACCCGAATGGCCCCGGGTGATCGTCGACGGCATCGGCAAAACCGGTAAACTGGTGACTGGTTTTTCCATCGAACGCTATGGCGATATCAACACCATCGCCGAAGCCAGCCGCACGGCCAAGGAATATGTACATATCGCCTCGGAATACCAGCGCGAGGAATGCCCACTTTCAGATGTCTGGGTGTCGCATAAGTGCGGCGACGCCCTGCTGGACATGGTAATCCGAACCTGCAACGGCCGCCTGACCGCGGCGGAGGCCCTGGGTCACCGGGAATTTGTGCTCACGAAGTTGTATCGCAAGTGCATAATTGGGGCGGTTTTGTGTTATAAGCCAGTACATAACCACGGCCCAAAAATGAGGCAAATCAAATGGCGGGGAAAACAAAACACGGTGCGAAGCGAATTTCCACCAAAACAAACCACTGGGATAACTTCTTGCGTGGTGTCGCCAACGTGCTGGTAATTGCTCCCCGACGGGAATACCACATCCCGAAAAGAGGCGATTTTGCGCGGGATGCGCACTCGTTGCGAGAGGATTTTGACAAGGTTGCCGGTGACCTGAACTATTCAGTGAATAGGTATGGCGCGGGGCAGTAAAACCCACATCAAGGGGCGCGGAGGTGAGATTATGTACCAGCAACACGATACGGACAGCCCCATCATCCCGGTTTCACAACTCGAGAAGTTGCGCACATTCAAGCCGGATGCCGCGGATTGGGTGTTACAACAAACCGAGGTTGAGGCAAATCATCGTCGCAGTGAAGAACATCGCGTTAATTCTTTTATTTTTTCCGAAAGGTTTTTCGGGCAAATTTGCGCCCTGACAATCGGCCTCGTCGGCATTGGCGGTGGCGCTTTCGTGGCATGGGGAGGACAACCTTGGGCCGCCGTATTTATTCAAGGGAATAGGAAAAAGCAACCCTGATAAACCAAAATACCCATGGTCCTGTCATGGGGCAACCTGTTTATTTTTCGTGCACTCGCTCCCCGGAGCAATTACCAACTACCAACAAATAGGAGACTGAGATGTTAAAACGTTCCAACTTGTTTGCCGGCGGAATGGCCGGCCTGTCCATGCTGGCCACGCTTTTATCGACCGCGGGCGCGGCTTTCGCGGAAGTTACGATTCGCGTGCAGTCGGTGTTGCCGACCAAGGCGGATGAAATCGTCATGGTCAAGGATTTCGCCGCCAACGTGGCGGCGCTGACCAACGGCGAAATCAAGATTGAGGTGCTGCCCGACGGCGCCATCGTCAGCGGCCGCGACATTCTCGACGCCGTCGACAAGGGCTTGGTGGAAGCCGGCTTCGCGTGGACGCATTACTGGTCGGGCAAGCATCCCGCCGCCATGCTGTTCGGCTCGCCGGTCGCCGGCGCCGGAGTCGGCATCGACAACATCGCCTTCATTTCGTGGTATATGAACGGCGGCGGACGCGAGCTTTACGATCAACTGTGGGATGAGATGGGCTTGAACATCAAGGGCTTGATGCTGCAGCCGGTGGGACCGGAGGCGCTGGGCTGGTTCAAGGAGCCGATTGAGAGCATGGAGGATTTCCGCCAATACCGTTTCAGGACGCCGCCGGGCATCCCCGGGCAAACCTACAACGACATTGGCGTCGCTTCGGTGGCCATGAGCGGCGGCGACATTCTGCCAGCATTGGAAAAAGGCGTGATCGACGCCGCCGAGTGGTGCTGCCCGAAGCCCGACAGCGTGTTCGGCTTCCAGAAAGTGCTCAAGCACTATTATCTGCAAGGCCTCCACCAAGTGGTGGTGAACGCCGACATGTATATCAACAAAGATGTCTGGAACAAGTTGACCGACCACCAGAAAAAGGCGATGGAAGTGGCGGCGGATGCCTCGCTGATTCGCTCCTTGAGTTATCGCATTTTTGAAAACGGCAAAGCCCTCAAGGACTTGGTCGAAAATTGGGGCGTTATCCTGCACGATACGCCAGAGGATTACTTCCCCCTATATATGAATGCGGCCAAGGCCAGCCTCGAGAAAAACTCGAAGGAAAACGCGTTTTTCAAGCAGGTCTGGGATTCGCAAAAAGCCTTCGCCGAGATCGCGGTGCCGTTCTGGGCCGGGGCGCAGACTTCCAACGCTAAACTGGGCAAGGCGTTTGTGGATGGGAAGTAGTCAATAGATGAGTCGCGAAAAAATCAACGGCAAGCCCGTTGATTTTTTCACCCCGCTAGCGAAAGCCACCTCAATCTACGCAAAACCATGGTCGAAGAAATCGACCCCAGCAAACTCGAGATCGCCGATGAGCTAATCGCCGAGCGGCGCGGCACCGCGCCGGGCAAACTCCCCGACGACATGCCTCGGTGGATGGCCGCCACCATCACCCGCATCGACCTGATGAGTTTGTGGATCGGCCGCGCGGTGTGCTGGATGCTGGTGCCGTTGTGCGTGTCCATGGTGTATGAGGTCATCGCGCGCAAGTATTTCCTCGCCCCGACCATGTGGGCCTACGACATCAGCCGGATGTTTTACGGCGCGCTGTTCATGCTCGGCGCCGGCTACGCGCTTTCTCGGGGGGTGCATATCCGAGCCGATTTCCTGTATCGCAACTGGTCGGTGCGGGTTCAAGGCACGGTCGATTCGACGCTGTATCTGGTGTTTTATTTCCCCGGCTTGCTGGTGTTCATGTGGACTTCCATCGATTACGCCTGGGTCGCCATCGACCGCGGCGAGCGCGGCATGGACACGGCGTGGATGCCCTATATGGGGCCGATCAAATCGGTGTTGCCGGTCGGAGCGTTGTTGTTGTTAATCCAAGGCATCTCGGAAACCTTGAAAAGCCTCTACGCGGCACGCCGCGGAAGGTGGCCGGTATGATTGACTACGTGATCAACCTGCCGCCGGAGTTCATCGGCGTCATCATGATCGCGGTGATGCTGTTCGCGATTTTCATCGGTTTCCCGATCTCCTTCACCCTCATCTTCCTGGGCATGTCGTTCGGCCTGTGGGGCTTCGGGCAACTGGTGTTTTACCTGATGACCTTCCAGTTCTCCGGCGTGATGCTGGAGCAAACCCTGGCAGCGGTGCCGTTGTTCATCTTCATGGGCATTTTGATGGAGCAAGCCGGGCTGATGGAAAGATTGTTCAACGCCGTGCTGCTGACCTTATCAAGGCTGAAGGGCGCGCTGTATGTCGCCGTTCTGCTGGTGTCCACCGTGTTCGCCGCCGCCACCGGCATCGTCGGCGCCTCGGTCACCATCCTCGGCATCATGGCCGCCAAGACCATGAACAAATCCGGCTACGACACTAAATTGGCGGCCGGCACCATCACCGCCGGCGGCACCCTCGGCATCCTCATTCCGCCGAGCATCATGCTGGTGGTCATGGGGCCGATCCTAGAAGTGCCGGTCACCGACCTGTTCGCGGCGGCGATCATCCCCGGATTCCTGCTCGCCTTCATGTATACCCTGTATGCTCTGCTGCGCTGCCAACTCAACCCCAGCCTCGGCCCGGCACTGCCCGAAGAGATGCGGCCGAAGTCGATGGCGTATGTGTGGAAGGAATTCTTTTTCGGGCTGGTTCCGCCGGCGGCGCTGGTCGGCTTCGCCCTCGGCAGCATCCTGCTGGGGTTCGCCACCCCCACCGAAGCCGCCGGCATGGGCGCGTTCGGCGCCTTCCTGCTGGCCGCCGCCTATCGCAAACTGACCTGGACCGGCTTCAAGGACGCGCTCATCAAGACCCTGGAAATCTCGGCGTTGATCCTGATACTGGTGGCCGCCTCGAATTTCTTCGGCGCGGTGTTCGCGCGGCTCGGCACGCCGACCATGCTGACCAATTACCTGCTGACGCTGGACATGCCGCCGTATGCCATTCTGCTGATGATCATGGCACTGATATTCGTCCTCGGCTGGCCGTTGGAATGGGTGCCCATCGTGCTCATCATCATCCCCATCCTGCTGCCGGTGGTCGAGCAACTCGGCTTCAACCTGGTGTGGTTCGGCATCCTGGTGGCGGTCAACCTGCAAACCGCGTGGCTATCGCCGCCGGTGGCGCTGTCGGCGTATTTCCTCAAGGGCGTGGTCCCGGAATGGGACCTGAAGGACATTTACGCCGGCATGATGCAGTTCATGGGCATTCAGATCGTCGGCTTGTTGTTGATCATATTGTTCCCGCAAATCGCATTATGGCTGCCGACGTATTTGTACGGGCAGTGATGAAGATATTCCTCGACGTAGGCGGTCATTTGGGAGAGACGCTTGACGAAGTATTGAAGCCGAATTATCGCTTCGACATCATTCACTGCTTTGAGCCAAGTGGAATGCTACGAGATGCTCAAAAATAAATATCAGGATTGGGTCGAACTGCACAATTTCGGCTTGGCTGACTTCGACGACATGCGGGATTTATACGGCGAAGGAATGGGGGCGAGCCTTTTCGCTGATAAACAGGATATTGATGACAGCCAGCGCGCAAAGTGTCGGTTTGTTCGGGCAAGTTCGTTCATAAAAGAGCATGTCAAGCAAGACGATTTGGCGGTGATGAAACTAAACTGCGAAGGCGGCGAAGTTCTGATTTTGCGCGATTTGATTCAAGGGGGCATCCATTTGCTATCGAACTTGATGGTTGACTTTGACATCTGCAAAATACCTTCGCAACGCTCGGAGGAAGCGAGAATAAAAGCCGAATTAAGCACTGCCGGATTCACCAATTATGTTACGCCAAGGCAAATGATGGTGGGCAGGACCCATCAAGCCAGGATTGGCTTTTGGTTGTCTAATCTGCCTAATGCAGATGAATTCATGGAATTGACGCCGATGCAGAAAGTCATGCGCCGTCTACCCATGTCAATCAGGCGCCTTATTCAAAGAAACCGAAGAAAACCGCGCAAGTAATCACATCGTGGAGCCAGATTTCGACAGCCTCGGCGCCGCGGTTGTGGCGGTATGAAAGTTGTGAACTCTGTATAATGCCGCCAACGAAGCCAACGCCATGACCATCCAGCATATCAAACGCGCGCAAAACACCCCCGTCACTGGCGAGGACGACACGCGCAAACTCGTACAGGACATGCTGCGCGAAATAGAACAAGGCGGCGAAGCGCGCGTCAAAGAATACGCCCGCGAACTGGACGGCTGGGAGCAGGACATCGTCGTCAGCCGCGAGCAAATCAACGCGGCGGGCGCGTCGTTGAGCGCGCAAACGCGGGAGGACATCGAGTTTTCTCACGCCCGCGTCAAGCGCTTCGCCGAGGCGCAACTCGCGAGCATGGGCGAATTTGAAACCGAATTGTCCCCCGGCCTGTTCGCCGGCCAGCGCTTGATCGCGGTGAACACCGCCGGGTGCTACGTGCCCGGCGGGCGTTATGCCCACATCGCCTCGGCCATCATGAGCATCACCACCGCAAAGGTCGCCGGGGTCAGACACATCGTCGCCTGCTCCCCCGCCCACAAAGACCGCGGCGTCCATCCGGCGATTTTGTACGCCGCCGACCTCGCCGGTGCCGACACCATCCTCGCCCTGGGTGGCGTGCAGGGCGTCGCCGCCATGGCCTTTGGGCATTTCACCGGACATGCGGCGGACATTCTCGTCGGCCCCGGAAACCGCTTCGTCGCCGAAGCCAAGCGCATTTTATATGGCCGCGTCGGCATTGATTTATTCGCCGGCCCGACTGAAATTCTCGTGGTTGCCGACCATTCCGCCGACCCCGAACTGGTCGCCTCGGACCTCGTCGGTCAGGCCGAACACGGGCCGGATTCACCGGCCTGGTTGGTCACCACTTCGGCGGCGCTGGCGAAAAAAGTCATGGAACTTATGCCCGCCTATATTGAACGACTGCCGCAGCCCAACCGCTCGACAACCGAAACTTCATGGCGGGATTACGGCGAGGTGGTGGTGGTCGAGAGCGCCGAGGAAGCTGTGCGGGTCAGCAATGAATACGCGCCGGAGCATCTGGAAGTGCACTGTGAAAACCTCGACTGGTGGTTGCGGCATTTAAGCAACTACGGCTCGCTGTTCCTCGGCGAGGAAACCACGGTCGCCTATGGCGACAAGTGCTCGGGCACCAACCACATCCTGCCCACCAAAGGCGCGGCGCGCTACACCGGCGGACTCAGCGTCGGCAAGTTCATCAAGGTGCTGACCTGGCAACGCATGACCGAGGGAGCCAATCGCGAAGTCGGTGCGGTAACCGCCAGAATATCCCGCGCCGAAGGTATGCACGGCCACGCCCTCACCGGCGACGACCGGCTGGCCAAGTACTTCCCCGGCGAAAAGTTTGATCTTGGGCATTAACCCGCCGCCCGGCCGTGCGCTGACTTCATCCGCCTTGCTCTGACAAGCCCGCCTTCGGTATGCCCGCGCTCGACATTCAATCACAATTCGGCCTCGACGGGCGGGTAATGGTCATCGCCGGCGCAAGCAGCGGCATTGGCCGCGCCATGGCGGGGTTCCTCGCCGCCGCCGGGGCATCGGTGGTGCTGGTGGCGCGGCGCGAAGCGGAACTGCAGGACGCCGCCAAAGAAATTCACGCCAGCGGCACCGGTGGAAACGCCTCGGTGGTGGCGGCCGACCTCACCGACTTTGCCAGCGTCGCCGACACCGCGCATCGGTGCGAGCGGGCGTTTGGCAAGGTGGACGGCGTGATTAATGCGATGGGCATCAACCTGCGCCAGCCGGTGGACGAAGTAACCGTGGCGGACTGGAATCAAACCCTGCACCTTAACCTGTCGGCGCCGTTTTTTTTCAGCCGGGAATTTGTCAAAGGCATGAAACAACGCCGCTACGGCCGAATCATCAACATCGCCTCGTTGCAATCCGTGCGCGCCGATGTTAACGGCCTCGCCTACGGCGCCGCCAAAGGCGGGGTGCGTCAACTCACGCGCGCCATGGCCGAAGCCTGGTCGCGGCACCATATCACCTGCAACGCCATCGCCCCGGGGGTCTTTCCGACCCGGTTGACCCGGGTGATTTTCGACGACCCGGAAAAAGCCGCCGAGAAAGCCGCGCGCACCGCCATCGGGCGCAACGGCGAAATGGCCGACCTGTTCGGCGCCACGATTTTTTTCGCCTCCCCGGCCAGCGGTTACATCACCGGCCAGACGTTGTTCGTTGATGGCGGCTATACCGCGAAGTAATGGCCCCGGAAAATCAAAAGACCAAACTGGCGTGGTTTGACTGGCTGCCGGACTGCGCGGCTGTGGAGTTAGGCGTGGTTAAGTGTATAGTTGCCCCATGAAAGCCCTGGTTTACACCGCCAACGAGGAAATGACCTACCGGGATGAGCCGCCGCCCCGCCCTGGCCCCGGCGACGCGCTCATCGCCATCGATTCGGTTGGCATCTGCGGCTCGGACATGCACGCCTATCTTGGTCATGATGCGCGCCGCACTCCCCCATTGATATTGGGTCACGAAGCGGTTGGCACGGTCATGCAGGGGCCGCAATCCGGTCAAAAAGTCTTGCTCAACCCGTTGATCACCTGTGGCAAATGCCGCGACTGCCTTGGCGGCCGACAAAACCTGTGCGCGCAACGGGACTTGATCGGCATGGTGCGCCCCGGCGCGTTTGCCGAACAAATCGCCATTCCGGAGCGCAACTTGATCCCGTTGCCGCCGGGCATGGACGCGCACAAAGCCGCGCTGACCGAGCCCGCCGCAACCGCGCTACACGCGGTCGCCCTCGCGGAAAAATCCTTGGCAAGGTCGATAAGCGAAACCCGCGCGTTGGTCATCGGCGGCGGCTCGGTGGGTTTGTTGTGCGCGTTGATTCTACAAGACAAGGGCGTCGGCGAAGTCCACCTCGCCGAGACCAACGCGCTACGGCGGGATGCGGTGCGCGACCGCGGCGGCTGGCGGGGCGATGGCTTGCGCGTCTTCGACCCGCTGGCCGACCGACCCGCTGCCGCCGTATTCGATGTCGTCTTCGACGCCGTCGGCGGTGCAACCACCCGCACCACCAGCGTCCAATGCATCCGTCCCGGCGGGGTGATCGTGCACATCGGCTTGCTCAACGCCGAAGGGGAACTCGATGTGCGCGCCATGACGCTACAGGAAATTACCTTCATCGGCAGCTACACCTATACCCCGAACGATTTACGCATCGCCCTCGGCAAGCTCCACAGCGGCGCATTGGGCGAGCTTGGTTGGTTGGAGCAACGACCGCTGGCAAACGGCGCGCGCGCCTTCAAAAATCTGTTGCAAGGCAAATGCCCGGCGCCGAAAATTATCCTTAAAATATAATAAACGAACGAAACCGCCCGCCGACAACCCGGCATCGTCTTCGATTACCTTAACGTCACCAACTCTTCGGCAGCAGTCGGATGAATCGCCACCGTATTGTCAAAATCCTGTTTGGTTGCACCCATTTTAACCGCTACGGCAAAGCCCTGTATCATTTCATCGGCGCCGCGACCGACAACATGACAGCCGACCACGCGCTGGTCCGCGCCGTGGACGATGAGTTTTACCAGTGTGCGCGGTTTGTGTTCGGTGACAGCGTAGTGTATGTCGATGAAAAAATTCTTGTATATTTTAATTTCATTCTCACCATATTTTGCCCGTGCCTCGGCTTCCGACAAACCCACGCTGCCGACCGGCGGATGGGAGAAAATAACCGTCGGGATATTCTCGTAGTCGAGTCTTGCATCAGTCTGATTATCGAATAATCGGTCGGCAAGTTTTCGACCGGCGGCGATGGCAACCGGGGTGAGTTGGGCTCTGTGAGTAACATCGCCCACCGCATAGATGCCCTTCGCCGAGCTGTTTTGAAACTCATCGGTCTGTATACGCCCGCGCGCATCCACTTCAACGCCGGCAACTTCCAGATTTAGACTGGCAATGTTAGTGTGTCGTCCAATCGCCCAGATGATGCAATCAAATTCATCCGTGCCATTGCCTTCATTATCACGATACCCCAGAGAATCGTTTCCTTTTACCAGCGATTGCAACGCTATTTTGGTCATTATCTCAATACCGCTTTGCTGCATTTGCGCCATAACCATCTCATGCACATCGTGATCAAAAGTCCTGAGCAGTTTGTCCTTGCGTAATAGCATGGAAACTTCGCTGCCCAGCCCATGCATCAAGCCGGCCAATTCGGTGGCGATGTAACCAGCGCCAATGACCAGAATTTTTTTCGGCTGATGTGCCAGTTTAAAGAAACCATCGCTGGTAATCCCGAGTTCGGCGCCGGGCATATTCGGCACGCTGGGCGCTCCCCCGGTGGCGATAAGGATATGGTCTGCATGGCATTCATCGCTATTCACCACAATGCCATTGCCAGAGCTAAATCTGGCTTTTCCGCGAATGAGCGATACCCCGGAGTCATCAAGATTGCGTCCATAAATATCATTTAATCGGGACACATAAGCGTCTCTTGCTTGCTTGATCGTCTGCCAGTCAAACCCCAGTCGATCGATGCGAAAGCCGTAATCTTTCGCTGACTCCAGAGTTTCATTTATTTGGGAGGTTGTCCACATTACTTTCTTCGGCACACAACCCACATTGACACATGTTCCCCCCAGAGGGCCGGATTCGATCAGCAGGACTTTCGCGCCATATTGTGCGGCGCGCCGGGCAGATGCGATACCTCCGCTTCCGCCGCCAATGACGATAAAATCAAACCTCTCAGACATTTAACCACACCTTAATAACTTGCCCTAATAACTTGAAATGGAAAATAATAATCCGCTGCTGGATGTTAGCGGCTGGCTGCGCTGCAACGAAATCAAACCCGAGCATATCAAACCTGCGGTGGACTATATGCTGAATTGCAACCGCAATCAAATTGCAAAACTAGACCGCGTCCAGCGCCACCCAGACTTGGCAAAATTTTATGCAGCCGCTGGAATATTTATCCGATCGCCTAGCGCGTTTGTGGGCGCCTGTTTTCCATTTGAACAGTGTCCGGGCTCAGACACAAATGAGACTATTAAGAGGATAAAAAATCGGGCAGTCTGAGGTGAAATCCTTTCACTTAAATCACGGGAGACTGCCCGATGCAGATCAAAAGCCTGCGAATCCAATCATGACCGCCAAGGATGTCGGAAATGCAGGTTTTGCAGGAGCGAAAACCTGTTCGCAGTTGGGCGATTGCCGATACCGCCAGTGAACCCGCAATCAATCGAATGAGGAAACCGGCACTGTATGCCGAGCTCAAATCAGCAGGCGGCACGACGGGGTTATGCCTGAAAACCATCGGCGGGTCATGGAACGGTTGCGTCGAGCGCGCCAATGCAGTCGTTATGAGCGCTGCCCGTTGTATGAAGGCCGGTTGACGGTGACCGCGATCAACCAGGAACGGGTGCATTACCCGTGGCCCTATAATCATTACCGACCACACGATAGTTTGGATTTAATGACGCCGATGGCGTATTATCGGCAACTCGCCTTGGCAACCTGATTTTGTCTCATTTCTGGTGAACCCGGACAAGGTAATTGACGACAAGGCTTTAGACGGCTAGAATCCCGCGTCCCTGTAAATCCGGTGATTTCCTCGTAAATATCCTTGGACTTCTGCGAGTAGGTAGGTAGACATGAGGTAGGGGATGATCGAGTCAGGTTTAAGTAATTGACTAAATTTGATTCGGCGGCTAATAGAATAAACAATTGAAGAATTTATACAATGTATGCAGTAATCGAAACGGGCGGCAAACAATATAAAGTTGCTATTGGTGATAAGTTAAAAGTGGAAAAACTAGCCGTTGCGGAGGGTGATTCGGTCAGTCTGGGTCGCGTGTTGATGATAGCAGACGGTGACAAAGTCACCGTTGGATCGCCAGTGCTTGAAAGCCCGGTCATCGCGACAGTGGTATCCCATGGCCGGGCCGGGAAAATCAAGGTTTTCAAAATGAAACGACGTAAAAACTATCGTCGTACTCAGGGACATCGCCAATCATTCACAGAGATCGAAATTACGGGTATTGGTGGCGCAGGTGGTGCTGGGCTTTCTCGCGCATCAACTTCTGAAAAGAAAACGACCGCTGTCAAGACCGCCGCCGAGAACACCAAGACGGCAGGCAATAAAACCACGACGGGCGACAATATGGGCGATGACCTAACCCGGATAAAGGGTATTGGTTCAGTGATCGAGAAAAAATTGCTCGCCATGAAGATAACCACGTTTAAGCAAATTGCTGAATTTGATCAAGCCAAAATTGACCAGATTAATGAACAACTGAGTTTGAAAGGCAGGATTGAGCGGGAAAAGTGGGTTCAACAAGCGAATAAACTGGCAATTTAGACAGTTTGTTTATTCGATACTAAACCAGAAAAAGACTGAGGCGTCTCATGGCACACAAAAAAGCAGGCGGTAGTTCCAGAAACGGTCGAGATTCCGCATCCAAACGGCTTGGCGTTAAGAAGTTCGGCGGTCAACAGGTTGTTGCAGGAAATATTATTGTAAGACAACGCGGCAGTTCGTTTCATCCAGGAAAAAACACCCGCCTCGGAAAAGACTTCACATTGTTCGCAACCGCGCCAGGCAAAGTATTATTTGAAACAAAAGGTCTCAAAAAGCGCAGAACAATAAGTATCGTCTGAGTTAAGGTTCGGGAAATAATGGAACACAAAAAACCCCGCTTTGGTGACAAAGCGGGGTTTTTTGTGGCTTGGATGGTCGGGCAGATTTTGCGCCTCGACATTTCCGCAAGCCCTTTCGGTTATGTTCACGACTCCACGGAAGCAGGATGTAGAATCAAGCGCAAAGCAGAATCAAGGAGCGGCTATGATGACAAAAGTTTATAGTTAAACATTTTTTAAAATATAAAATGAAATTCGTTGATGAAGCGACAATCAGGGTAATCGCGGGTAAGGGCGGTAACGGCTGCCTGAGTTTCCTGCGTGAAAAATTTCGTCCAAAAGGCGGCCCTGATGGCGGAGACGGCGGCAATGGTGGCAGTATTTACCTGGTTGCCAAAAGTGGATTGAATACGTTGGCCGATTTCAGGTTTGTTCGACAGTATCGTGCAAAAAGCGGAGACGGCGGTGCGGGCAAAGACCGATTCGGAAAGAAGGGTGATGATTTGCTGATCGACGTGCCTCTGGGAACCCTTGTCAGCGATGCGCAAACCAATGAGATGATCGGCGATGTGACCAAACAAGGGGACCGTTTGCTGGTTGCCGAAGGGGGCAGGCGTGGGTTAGGCAATGCAAATTTTAAATCCAGCACCAACCGTGCGCCGCGTCGTACTACTTCGGGAAAAATGGGAGATGAACGATTAATGAAACTGGAATTAAAGGTGCTGGCTGATGTGGGTTTGTTGGGCTTGCCCAATGCAGGAAAGTCAACTTTGTTAAGCGCGGTTTCCCATGCCCGACCCAAGATCGCGGATTATCCGTTTACCACTTTGCATCCGCAATTAGGCGTGGTGGATATCGGTCATTCCAGCAGTTTTGTGATTGCCGACATTCCAGGTTTAATTGCCGGCGCGGCTCAAGGAGCCGGCTTAGGCATCCAGTTTTTAAAGCATTTAAAACGCACCAGGATATTGCTGCATTTAGTTGATATAACGCCCATCAACCAGAAAGATCTCGAGCAAGGAGTGACAGAGATTGAACGAGAATTGAGCACTTTCGAGCCATCACTGGCAGACAAGGAACGCTGGCTGGTACTCAACAAGATTGATACTATCAATCAGGAAATGGCGATAGAAATTGAATCCGAATTGAAGAAAAAGTTGTCGTATAGTGGCCAAGTTTATCGTATATCCGCGGTAACCGGGGAAGGTTGCGATAAGCTGACTAACGATTTAATGAATCGTTTATTGCAAATTGATGAAGCAATCAAAATCGAGTTGGAGGATCACGAGTCAGGCGCTCAGGATTTAGACAACGCATGGGATCAGGTGCTGAAACAATGACATCGCGCAAGGCGCTAACCGAATCAACCCGGTGGGTTGTCAAAATTGGTACGTCGCTATTAACCGATTCCCAATCTGGTCTCAATCAATCTGCCATTGATTCATGGGCCAGGCAAATCGCAAAACTGAAAGATCAGGGTGTGGATATCGTACTGGTTTCATCGGGCTCCATTGGCGAGGGTATGCGGCGCCTGGGTTGGGTAAATCGTCCCAGCGAAGTCCATAAACTGCAAACTGCCGCGGCTGTCGGTCAGATGGGGTTGATGCAAAGTTATCAGGCGGCTTTCGACAAATACAAAATTGTGACTGCACAGATTCTGCTTACCCACGCTGATCTGGCGAATAGACAGCGCTATCTAAACGCAAGAAGTACGCTGCGAGAGCTTTTAAATCTCGGCGTGGTGCCGGTTGTTAATGAAAACGATGCAGTGGTAAACGAAGAAATACGGTTTGGTGACAATGACACGTTAGCGGCATTGGCCACGAATTTGGTGGAGGCGGAATGTCTTGTGCTGCTTACCGATCAGGTTGGGCTTTGTGAGCGTGACCCCAGAAATTCTGAGCTGGCAAATCTTATTCAATATGGAAAAGCGGATGACCCTGACTTGTTGGCGGTAGCGGGTTGCGCCGGTGTGTCTGGAAGCGGCGGTATGCTGACTAAAATCAAAGCGGCTCGAAAGGCATCCGGGTCAGGCGCGACCACTATAATCGCTTCGGGCAAGGAAGAAAATATATTGCGGCGTTTACGAGCTGGCGAGGTTTTGGGCACGACACTGTCGCCGGGCAGTGGTCGAATTGCTGCCAGAAAACAATGGTTGGCAGGTCAATTGCGTGGTAATGGAAAGCTGGTTCTCGATAACGGCGCGGTGAGCGTATTAAGGGAATCCGGGCGCAGTCTATTGCCGGTCGGCGTTACTGCCCTGGAAGGTTCGTTTACTCGCGGAGAGATTGTTATTTGTGTTGACCATGCAGGCAATGAAATCGCACGCGGCCTGGTGAATTACAATGCGGATGAGGCCCGTAAAATCATTGGCATCTCCAGTGATAAAATTGAAACGGTCTTGGGGTATTGTGGTGAAAGTGAATTAATTCACCGTGACAATATTGCAATTACGGCATGAATCCGATGCGCCGCTATTATGTGAATGATACGAACTATACGTTTAGGGATTTTAACCGGTTGTTAAGACGACTTTTCAAACGTGCGGCACGGGTTTTGTGGTGCAGGCCTTTTGATGCGGCACTATCGATGTTGGACACCGCGTCGCGGTATGCTGTACTTGCTGCTTCTTTATTTTTTTCCGTAATCAGTTTCAGCAACTTTTTGATGGATGAGCGCAACGATGAGCGAATGCTCATGTTATGCCTTCGTCGTCTCGCATTTTGGCGGGCGCGTTTTCGTGCCTGGGGTGTATTGGCCAACAGTTATCCTCGGATTTTTAGAGTCAATTAATGGGGTCAAACAACGGACGCGGGAATATGGTCAATTTTGGCCCGAAAGTCAAGTCCGAAAGTCAGCCTGGCAACGTATATTATCAAGCAATTCCAAAGCAAAATGTCGTCCAAATTAATTAAGTCTGTGTCGGTTGTTGGGTCTATGACGCTGGTGTCACGGATTACTGGCTTGATTCGGGATGTGATATTTGCCAATATTCTCGGAGATAAAGCCGCTGCGGATATATTTTTTGTGGCCCTTCGTATTCCCAATTTTTTCCGAAGAATCTCTGGGGAAGGCGCATTTTCAGCAGCATTTGTCCCGGTTTTCACCGATTATCGCCTGAATAATACTGAGTCTGACACCAATAGATTCCTGCAAATTTTGATTGGGCGATTTGGCTTGATTCTGCTGGTCGTTTCGGTGCTAGGGGTAGTTTTTGCTCAAGGCCTGGTGTCCGTGTTGGCCGCCGGGTTTGCTAATCAACCAGAAAAGTTTGATCTGGCAGTTCAGGCTACTCGAATCACCTTTCCTTATGTGTTTTTTATCTCATTTGTGGCCATGGCAGGTGGGATGCTCAATACTTGCGGTCGATTCGCGGTGCCCGCCGCAACCCCGGTTTTATTAAATATCTGCTTGATTTTCGCGGCTTTGATTTTAGTGCCGATGGTTAGCGATGCACCCATTGCATTATCTTTTGGGGTACTCGTAGCGGGACTGA
Source organism: Candidatus Spongiihabitans sp. (assembly GCF_965237845.1). Taxonomy (GTDB): domain Bacteria; phylum Pseudomonadota; class Gammaproteobacteria; order Arenicellales; family Poriferihabitantaceae; genus Spongiihabitans. The sequence continues at coordinate 680,001 of NZ_OZ250154.1, forward strand.
TTCAACTGCTGTTTCAATTGCCATTTTTGAAAAAGGAAAAGCTCACTATAAAACCAAGAATCATTAAGCGGGCCGGGGATGAAGTTGGGGTAGCAGGTGCAAAGAGAGTATTTCGATTAACGGTGCCAGCAATATTTGGCGTTTCCGTAGCGCAATTAAATATGATTGTGAACATGGTGCTGGCATCGTATTTAGTAACCGGGAGTATTTCCTGGTTATATTACTCGGATCGGTTAATGGAGTTTCCGGTTGGCGTGTTTGGCATCGCATTAAGCACCGTGCTTTTGCCCGACTTGGCGCGTAAGTATGCCAGGCGCGCCACAATTGATTTTTCCAAAACCCTGGATTGGGGATTGCGCTGGATATGTTTAGTTTGCGTACCTGCGACTGTTGGGTTGATCGTGCTGGCTAAACCCATGGTTTCAACAATTTACTATCATGGCGACTTCACGGTTAACGGCGTCAATATGACTGCGGCGAGCTTGATTGCATACGCTATTGGCCTAACCGCTATTGTCATGGTAAAAGCACTCGCACCTGGTTTCTACGCCCGCGAGAACACAAAAACACCGGTTAGAATCGCCATGATTGCCATGGCGATAAATATTGTGTTTTGTTTATTATTGATAACGTCTCTAAAGCATGTCGGGCTGGCGTTAGCCACAACAATTTCCGCAGTGTGTAATGCGGTAATGTTGTATGTTTTATTGCGACGAGAGAAAGTGTTAATGGCCGAGCCAGGGTGGCCGGTGTTTTTGCTTAAAGTATTGTTGGGTTCGAGCTTTATGGGGGCGGCACTATGGTGGTTTATGGGGGACGGCAGTGCGTGGTTGGAAATTTCAATTTGGAGCAGAGCGTTAAAATTGAGTATGCTTTTATTATTGGGTGGAGCCGTATATTTTGGCGCTTTGTTTTTAATGGGGATTAAGCTCCGAAACTTATGGTTGGCAAAAGATACAAATCAGTAATGAAATTGGTTCGCTCAATAAATTCCAGGTTAATACCCAATTCTGGCTGTGTACTGACAATCGGAAAATTTGATGCTGTGCATATCGGCCATCAAAAAATATTAAAGCAGTTAGTTGAGGTCGGAAAAAAAATGGGCTTGCCCGCCGTAGTGATGACGTTTGCACCCAATCCAGAAGAATATTTTCGAAAGCAAGACGCACCGCCGCGATTGACTACAATTAGCAGTCAGTATTTTGCGTTGCGCGATCAAGGGGTAAGTTTGATGCTGGCAATACCGTTTAACAAAATGCTGGCCCGAACAAGCGCTGAGAATTTCATACAAACGTATTTGATAGATGGGCTGAAGGCAAAATATATTTCAATTGGCGATGACTTCAAGTTTGGCAAGGGCCGGAAGGGTGATTACCAGATTTTGAAACAGGCCGGCCTCAACAATGGATTTGAAGTTGGGCGTTTTGAAACAATTAATGTCGGCCATAGCCGTGTCAGTAGCACTAGAATATGTGAATCCCTTAGCGCTGGACGCTTTGACGAAGTTGATGTGTTATTGGGAAGAAAATTCGCAATGGTGGGGCGGGTCATGCATGGCGATAAGCGAGGTCGGGAATGGGGCTTCCCGACCGCAAATATTGCGATAAATCGTAAAATTCCCATGACCGGTGTTTTCGCGGTAACCGTGCGAGGCTTAAACGATGATCACGTTCACGCTCAGATTAAAGGCGTTGCAAATTTAGGAATGCGCCCAACTGTTGACGGCATGAAAACGCTATTGGAAGTCCACCTTTTTGATTTTAATCAGCGGATATACGGAAATCGAATCTGTGTGGAGTTTGTCGCAAAGATACGTGATGAGAAAAAGTTCGAATCGTTTGAAGCATTAAAAAGCCAGATTTTTATAGATTGCGAGCGCGCAAAAGAAATTTTGGATGCGGGTAATTAATGCAAAAGTCCACGCCAAAATACCTTATGTACATTGGGCTGACAATGGTTCTGGTTGGCCTCGATCAATGGACAAAACAAATCGCCTACCAAAATTTACTCGGCCAGCCGCCAATTGATGTTTTGCCAATTTTGCAATGGGCGCTGGTATTTAACCGCGGCGCCGCGTTTGGTTTTCTTAACCAAGCCGGGGGAATTCAGCATTACTTTTTGGTTGGCTTCGCGATGGTGGTATCCATGGTTCTATTGGTGTGGTTGTGGCGTTCATTTACCCATAACCGATTTTTGTCCTGGGGATTGGTAATGGTGCTGGCCGGCGCGATTGGAAATTTGATTGACCGGGTTGTATATCGGTACGTTATTGATTTTATTTATTTTCATTATCAGGACTGGTATTTCCCCGCATTCAACATTGCAGATTCGGCAATTACGTTAGGCGCAATTTGTTTAATCGCCGATAGTTTTAGGTTTGGTGGTCGCGATCAATAGCTTCCAACCCAATGATGATATAAGCCGGACGATATAAACAGGACGATGTAAACTTGAGGATATGAACAAGCCGATACAAAAAATGCAGGTGCCAATGCAAGTAGTGCTGGCAAATCCGAGAGGATTTTGTGCCGGGGTGGATCGCGCAATCGAGATCGTTGAGCGCGCTTTGCAAAAACGGGGTGCGCCGATATATGTAAGGCATGAAGTCGTTCACAATAAATTCGTGGTCGATAACCTAAGGAAAAAAGGGGCGGTTTTTGTGGATGAGCTTGACCAAATCCCCGAGCATTCGACCGTGGTGTTTAGCGCTCACGGTGTCTCTCAGGCGGTTCGAGCAGAAGCACAGAAGCGAAACTTGAATGTATTCGATGCCACCTGCCCGCTGGTGACCAAAGTTCATATCGAAGTCACAAAATACCGTCAACAAGGTCTGGATATTTTACTGATCGGACACGCCGGTCATCCTGAGGTCGAAGGCACTATGGGGCAAGTTGATAGCGGCATACAGCTGTTGGGAAATATCGAAGACCTGGAAAATCTGGCAGTCGCTGACCCGGACAAGTTGGCTTATGTGAGCCAAACCACATTATCTGTGGATGACACCGCAAAAATTGTCGACGCACTTAAGGCGCGATACCCGAATATCAGGGGGCCGCGCAAGGATGATATTTGTTACGCCACCCAGAACCGGCAAGACGCGGTAAAAAAACTGGGGGATAAATGCGATGTGATATTTGTCGTCGGGTCTCCGAATAGTTCGAACTCGAATCGCCTGCGCGAAATTGCTGAGTTACGACGTGTCCCAGCTTACCTGATAGATGGGCCCGAAGAAATACAAGACAAATGGCTGGATGGAAAAACCTGTGCCGGGGTCACTGCCGGCGCATCCGCACCAGAATCGTTGGTGGCGCAAGTTATTGAACGACTCGCAAAAGGCGATGCCCGTGCGATTGAATTAGATGGCCCGAGTGAAAATATTTCATTCTCCTTACCGAGCCGTTTGAGAAACCAGGAACCGACCGGATAAGTTCGCGCCCGAGACGGCAAATGTTTGAACTTAAAACGAAAGCAACCTGATCTTTAGTAATCGCTGCAACACCCACACCCATTCGGCCCCCAATTCCGCATAGACCAAAACAGCCGCCATCCTTATAATCGCCCCTTTATAATCGCCCCTTTATAATCGCCTCAGTCATGGCCCGAAATGCCGGAATAGCTCAGTCGGTAGAGCAACTGATTCGTAATCAGTAGGTCGGAGGTTCGACTCCTCTTTCCGGCACCATCCCTCCGTTTTTTGACTCACAGTAAATAGCAGAATAAAATTCGTGTTAATGCCTATTAATCGTTAAGCGAGGAACTCTGAATGTCAGAAGCAATGATATCTGAATTAATTGTTGAATCCGAATGGATATTAAAAAATTACTGGACAAAAACGCGGTTTGCGTATCAAACCGAAAGCGGCGGATGGAGCGATGTAGATGTTCTTTCCTACCATCCAGAAACAAAGCATCTGGTAATTTCTGAATCAAAAGTAAGGGGTCGTAAAAAGGCCATTCACGCATATACCGAACATACTAAAAGAAAATATGGAACAATCTTGGAATATAAAGCTACTTATTTCTCTTTTATACCAAATATTCCCAAAATTTGTTCAAATCATGTTGTGTTTACAAAGTTTTCAAGAATGGTAAAAACCATAACCATTCAGCTAGTGTCAAACCTCGTGATAGCTAAGAGTTTGAAAAACGACGCAGAGTCATCAGTACTTGAAGAAATAGAAAAGTATATGAAAGAGGAATTGCCTGGCTCAAAAGCAAAAATTGAGGTAATGCTTGATTCTACTATTGACGTAATTTCAAGGGTTGTTGAGGACGAAAATAAACATAACCAAGGTCGCAGATATGGCCATCCAATGCTTGATATAGCAAGAGAAATCAATCGCTACTTTTATCCTGATGTGGGCGGCGCTGGCAAAAGAACAGATCAAACCGAATCTGTCAAAAAGCAGGCTACTCAGTCATTTATTCAAGCAATCAATCACCGAGAAATTATCCGCAACTGAATCGGGTGCTAATTCTCCTGCCTCGCCAGCTCCTTGCGCTTGAGATAGGCTGCGCGGGCGATGTTGATGTCTTCGAGGTAGTTGCCTAACTCGTCCAGGGTGAGGGCCTGCGGCCCATCCACCAACGCGCTCACGGGTTTGGGATGGACGTCGATCAGAACCATGTTGGCGCCGGCAATAATTCCCTGAGCGGTTGCGTGGAACAAATCGAGCAGTCCATCCGGCGCACGTTCGCGGGTGCCGACCGAGTGCGATGGATCAATGCACACCGGCATGTGGGTCATGCGCTTGATCACCGGCACATGGCTGAAATCAACCAGGTTGCGATGCGGGTCGCCCATATTGGTTTTCATTCCGCGCAAGCAAAAAATCACCTTGCGATTGCCTTCGCTGGCGAGGTACTCGGCCGCGTTTAACGACTCTTCCAAGGTAATGCCGAAGCCGCGCTTGAGCAGAATCGGATGATCATTTTGCCGTCCGCAAGCCTTGAGCAATTCAAAGTTCTGGGTGTTGCGCGTTCCAATCTGCAACATCACCCCAGTTGGGCAGCCGCTTTGTTCTAGCGCCTGATTGATTTCTGCAATGTGGGTGTCGTGGGTAATTTCCATGGCGATTACCTTGATGCCGTATTTCCCCGCCAGCTCGAAAACCCACGGCAGACATTCGGCGCCATGCCCCTGAAACGAATACGGGTTGGTTCTCGGTTTGTAAGCGCCCATACGGGTACATTCAAGCCCGGCTTGCGCCACCGCTTGCATCATCTGCTCGACGTGTTTGACGGTGTCCACAGCGCACAAGCCCGGCGAAAATATTGAGATTGTCCTGGTTGAAGGTGATGCCGTTGTAGTTGAATCCATATGATCTCGAATCCCCGGCATGGCGACCAACAACGGCGTAGGAGCGCGACACCTTGACCACCCGGTTGACCCCGGACAGGCTTTCGATTGCGTTGCGGTCCAGCGTCGAGGTATCGCCCACCAGATAAATTTCCGTAAGCACCTGCTGGGCGCCGATGACGCAGTGAACCTTGGGCGTTATGCCGGGTGTGGCGAGAAGGTATTCGAGTATGGCCGCAGTTTCGGGCGAATCGGTGTTCAGTTGCGGGTCAAGAATGACGATCATGATGTCGGAATTTCAGTGATTGTTAAGTGATTGTTAAAGTGACGGTTATGCGATTGGAAGACTGGGGTCGTTGCTCCATTGCGACCATGAGCCCGCGTATCCGCGAATTTTATCAAAACCGAGGTGTCGCAACATCACAAAACTGTGCGAGGAGCGATGGTGGGTTTGGCAATGCACGATAATTTCCTTTTCGCGCACAACCCCGAGTTGCGCCAGCATCAAGTTCAAGGCCGCTTCCGGCTTGAAGCGCAAATTGTTATCACGGTCGATGCTGTCAAGCCAATTGAGATTGACCGCCCCAGGGATGTGGCCAGTGCGCCGGGAGGGCGATTTGAGGCCGTTATATTCGTCCGGCGAGCGCGCATCGAGAATCATAATATGTGCATCCGCCAGCGATGCCAGCACATAATCCTGGTCCGCGATTACCAATGAATTCAACTCAATCGGCGACTGGTCAAGGTCAGGTTTGTCAATGTGGTGCTGGTGCGGCTCAGCCTGAGCGAGCGCACTTTCGGTTGCGTGGCCTTCGTTACTCCATGCGTGTAGACCGCCGTTTAACAGCGAGGATTTTTTATGCCCGACTGCTTCCAGCGTCCACAACAGCCGGCTGGCCCGACCATTGCCCTGATCATCGTAAGCGATTACCTGTTTTTCCGCAGTCAAGCCGATGGACTGCACCACCGTTTGAAGTTTATCCAGTGGCGGCAACAACCCTGGGGCCGGTGGCTGGCCGAGAATCAGATCTTTGTAATCGAGATGGATGGCGCCGGGCAGATGGCCTTGGCGATAGGTTTCGCGGGCACCGACATCGACGATGAGCAAGTTTTTATGCGGCAATCGCGATTCGAGTTCATGCGCTTCGATCAAGTAAGGTATGGCATCATTATTCATGCGATAGCATTGTACTGTTTATCAAACGGTTAGTATTCCTTATTCAGCCCTAAGCGCAACCATTCAATACCGGCAATGTGCGGCTTGCGCCACGGGCATCTCACTGGATTATCTGGTCAAGCCTCGATCATGGCTTTGGCGAGTAATCTTCGGTATACTCCTTGATTCAAACTCAACCCAACAAATGCGGCGGATATACATAGTTTTATACATGGGCTTGATTTAGATAAAGAATTTTCATATTATCGCCGCCCCAAAATCAAGGTGAACATAGCCGTTGTTGTGGCTGGTATGCCGATTAGATTTGAACATTAGCCTCAACCAGGAAACCCAGAGGAATTCACTATGAAACCAGACCTTCATCCCGCATACGGCGAAATTAAAGTGGTTTGCACATGTGGTAATTCCTTTGAGACAAAATCGACACTGGGCAAAGAGCTACACGTGGAGATTTGTTCTGAATGCCATCCTTTTTATACTGGAAAACAAAAAATCATGGACAGTGCCGGGCGCGTGGGTAAGTTTCAGGCCAGATACAACAGGAAGTAAATTCTCAAGGTGGGTATTATTTCGGGCCCGTAGCCAAAGGAAACTGAATAAAAAAGGACACTCTGCGGAGTGTCTTTTTTATTTGCCTGTCATTAATTGCGCCGTGTAATTGTTCTATGCAATTGACTCAGGCAGTTCCCTTGGGCGCGGCTGCCCTAAAAACCTTATAAGAGCAAAACACCGGAAAACTTAAATGAACCTGGAAGAAAAAATTGCAGCCGTGCAAACCAGGCTGTGGCAAGCCGGTCTATTTTATGGTCATGGCGCGGATGATGGGTGGGATGAATCCACTTGGATCATATTATACGTACTCGGATTTGATACGGCCGCGGTGCTGGACAATAACAACTTTGATTGGCAGATAGCGCTCAATCAGTCCGATTTGGCGGCCATAGATCAAATGGTGGAGAAACGAATAGAAACCCGGATGCCGTTTGCCTATCTGGCCAACCAAACCTGGTTTGCAGGAAATAAATTAGGGGCTGTCCAAGATAACTAACCTAATTCTTGTTTAACCCATTATTTCAATTGTATTAATTGTTGCTTTGGGTCACCGTTGTTAAATCGCTATTCACACTCCCTCAGAAAGAGGTGGAAATGGGCCTTTGGAACCCCATTGAACTTTCGCAAATGACGCTTCGCTTGATTGCAAAATTCTCAATGCCGTTGATGTGGTTATGTCGGTCAGCAAACAACACGCTGTGGTTGATGCGGCAGTGCTTGAACTCGGACACATCAAGCGCATTGTAGCCGCGCCAGCTGTCCGAGTAAACAATGCTGTCTGGCCTTGCTTTTTGCTCTATGATCGGCAGCAAGGTCTCGCCCTTCGCATCCCCGGAATCATCATCGCATAAACCCAGCCATGGTGCTTGAGCAGGCCAAAAACCGGCACTTTGCCACTCGCGCCGCGACCGCGCTTGCCTTTGTGCCTGCCGCCAAAGTAACTCTCGTCCACTTCCACCTCGCCGTCAAGCGGAGCGAAATATTCCAGATGCTGTGCCATCAACTGCCTCAAACGATGAAAGTAAAAACTGGCAGTCGTCTTGTTCACGCCCACCAGCGCAGCCGCCGTTCTCGCCGTTGCGCCCGCAATGAACATCTCTATTAGCCTATTTTGCTTGGGCTTGCTTAACCGACTTTTTCGCATCCCGCTATCCTAAATAATTTTACTTGTCTAGTACATGTATGGGTCTGTGGATTCAACCCTGAAGTGCAACAGAGGGTGGTATGCCGTAATAGCGCTTGATTTGGCGTTTTCATGCCAAGACATTTGCGTGGTCGGTTGTTGAGTTGCCGCACACCCGCGCCAGTTGCGGGGTCTTGATGGTCGCAAGATCATTAGTCTTGGGAAAGCGCTGCCGTATCAGTCCATTGGTATTCTCATTGGCGCCGCACTGCCAAGGTGCACAGGGATGGGCGAAGTGAAAATCGCTTTTCAGGACGCCGGCAACCGCCTCATGATCAGTGAATTCGTTGCCCTTGTCCGAGCTCAACGCGAGAACCCGATGTTTGATGGGGGCAGGATTCCGACCAACGACCGCCCCGCCGCACGCGCCGTTCCATTGGGCAGGATGTCAATGCACACAAACCGCGAGGCCCGATCCGCCATGCTCAGCATAACGGCAGTATTGTTTTTACCATAGACCGTGTCCAACTCCCAATCGCCGAGCCTGGAGCTTTGCCCGACCGCCGCAAGGCGTTTCCTTCGCTTCTCCCGGCATCTCAAATGCGGATGCCAATCTCCGCCATAGTCCTGGTCCTTGCGAATATACTGGCATATCCACTCATGGCTGACCGACGACCGACCCGCGCAAGCCACAGGCTAATCCGCTGCGGACTCCACTTCCCCCGCAACAGCCGTTCAATATACGCCCAATCCTCCCGACTGATACGTCGAGGGGCTTTGCCGACCCGGCCAGTGCCTGTTTGTGCACCGCTGCCGGCCGATAGCCGCCCAGCTTGGCGCCGGGCGGCGCACACTGTTGCGGCGCCTCTCGCGGCTGATGGCGCTACTGCTCCGATAATATCAGCGATAGCTGTTTGCGAATAGCCTTAGCCTCAATCCATTGGCAATCCGGTCTCTTTGAAGGCCGGTGAGAGGTGTGCAGGATTTCATAATGGCAACGCCTTATATTGATTGATGGGAAAACCAAGAGGCTGCCGCATCCCGCCTTTCCTTCATCGGGGATGTTGCACTTATGAGTTGAATCCACAGATTAGTATAACTTACTGATATAACACAATATTTTAGATTATCAAAGACTTTTGCATCAAGAGCGCTAACCAAACTTACAAACAACGTCAAACAACGCCATTTTTTATAAATTTCCTTCATTTTTCCACAACCCTTCTCCAATTCTTCACAACAGCCGCTGATTCAGCGCTTTTAGCCGCTTTTCATCCATTTTCTTGCCTGTTAGATGCAATCCTCCTGCAAACTTTGCATTTGTTTGAGTATATTCGCCCCAACTTGACATTATGGTTCATCGCAATCCGTTCTGCGCGGGCTTTGTTGCTGGCTAAGCACAGGCTTCTTGCCTTGCATAATTCGTGGTCAAGATTGAGCAAGCCAAAGGCGCGTTCAATCACATGGCGAATACTGGAATAAATCTTGTTCTGGCCTTTTGTCGGTCTGTTAAATGGTTATCGCGACAAGCCCGCGCAGGATTTTATTGTTGGCTTTGCCGTGTTTTCGGCCATTGTTTTTGTTGGCATAAGCGCGGTCGGCATAGACTTGTCTCGGTTGCCTGACAGATTATCAAACTCTTTTGAATCATGTGGGGCATAGGTCGTCTTTTTGATGCCATATTCATCGGTATTGGCGCACATCTTAAATCCATAGGGGGTTTTTACATCGGTTGCGGTTTTAACATTACAAGCCGCTTCCGGGTCTTGAGTGTTGTGACTTCGTTTGTTGTTTTTGTGGCGCGCTTCGCTTGCATAACAGTCGCATCAATAATATTGATTGAGCCGCGGGCAACAATAATGCCGTTTCGGGTTGAATGGAGATTGATTTTGATAATCTCATGCGCGCCGTCTAGTCCAGGCAATGATTTATGCTCTACCAAAAGCGCATCCGCCAGGAAACGTTGGACGGTTTGTTTCCAGGACGTTTGGGGGACTCCTCAGGTTGTTTTGATGGAGGTTATTTGACCAGTTTGGCGGGGCGGGGAGTGGATTGTGCAAAGGTTTCTACCAATGGTAGCATACCCCAATCCAGTAATAGTCCAGGGAAATAATCAAGTGTTAGCCCAAAGCGGCAATGTCCCCTTTGTCCAATGCTTAAATGAACCGCTCCGCCCTTTCAGGTCAGTCCCCTTGGCAGGGGGAGGCGTTAGCGTGTTACCGCTGTTTTATTCTCTGTGGTCTTTGTGTTGTGTTCCATGTTCCTCGTTCCCTGCTATAATCACGGCCCGAACACATTTATGAGTCCTTGATATGAAAAAACCGGTCAAAGTCGCAGTTACCGGTGCTGCGGGTAACATTTCTTATGCCTTGCTGTTTAGAATCGCGGCCGGGGATATGCTGGGCAAGGATCAGCCGGTCATATTGCAGTTGCTGGAAATCCCAGCGGCGATGAATGCCCTTGAAGGGGTCGTTATGGAACTAAACGATTGTGCTTTTCCATTGGTGAGCGGAATCGTTGCAACGGATAATCCGGATATTGCTTTTGGCGAAGTGGATTATGCAATGTTGGTAGGCGCAAAACCTCGAGGCCTGGGTATGGAGCGGAGTGACTTGTTGAAGGACAATGGCAAAATATTTTCGGTGCAGGGCAGATCGCTTAATGAGCATGCCTCAAGAGATGTAAAAGTGCTGGTGGTGGGTAATCCAGCGAATACCAATGCGCTGATCGCTGCCGCAAATGCGCCGGATTTAGAGAGTTCACAGTTCACCTCGATGACTCGATTGGATCATAATCGCGCCAAATCCCAACTAGCGGAAAAATTGGGCATCCACCATGAACAAATCAGTCGAATGACCATCTGGGGCAATCATTCAGCAACCCAATATCCTGATATTTCAAATGCGCGGGTTGATGGCAAGGCGGTAAGCGACCGGGTTGAGCAACAATGGCTAGAAGAGGTTTTTATTCCTACCGTGCAGCAGCGCGGAACCGCCATCATAACAGCGCGTGGTGCATCCAGCGCCGCATCGGCGGGTTCGTCTGCGGTTGATCATATGCGCGATTGGGTGCTGGGCAGCTCAGACGGAGACTGGGTAAGCATGGCGATTTATTCGGATGGCAGCTATGGCATAGAACCGGGGTTGATGTATTCATTTCCGGTTACCTGCAAGGCGGGTAAATACGAAATTGTTCAGGGTCTTGAAATCAGCGATTTCAGTCGTGCTCGAATGCAGCTGACCGAGCAAGAACTCAGTCAAGAAAAACAGGCGGTGGCGCAATTACTGTAGCGCGGTTGACGATCATGCTGCCGCGCGCCTAAATGAATATCAGCGTTGTCATACCCACATTCAATCGCGTGCATCTGGTTGAGCGGGCGATTCAATCCGTATTTGATCAAAGTTATCCGGCGCACGAAATAATCGTGGTTGATGATGGTTCAACTGACCATACCGTTGCCAATATCACGCAGAAATTTCCTCAGGTAAAAATGATTACCCAACCTAACCGGGGCCAACCTCAGGGCCAACCTCATGGAGTGAGCAGCGCGAGAAATGCCGGCATTAAATTCGCCGCAGGGCGCTGGATCGCATTTTTGGATTCAGATGATGAATGGCGCGAACATAAATTGGCGCGCCAGGTTGAAGCCCTGTCTCAATCATTGGCGCAATCACTTGACTTCGAAATTTGTCACACCGATGAGATTTGGATTCGCCATGGCAAGCGAGTCAATCCGATGAAAAAACATGCCAAGCCGGATGGCTGGATTTTCGAGCAATGTCTGCCGTTATGTTGTGTTTCACCGTCGTCGGCGCTGGTCAAAAAGACGTTATTGGAAAGCGTTGGATTATTCGATGAATCGTTGCCGGCTTGTGAAGATTATGATCTGTGGTTGAGAATATTTTCGCGGGTTCCGATTTTACTGGTTGCCGAGCAATTACTGATTAAACACGGCGGGCATGAGGATCAGTTATCGCAAAAGTATTGGGGCATGGACCGGTTCAGGACGGCGGCAATCATTAAGTTGCTTGAGCGGCATGATTTGAGTGAACATTATCGACAATGTGCTGTGAATATGTTGTTGCACAAGCTCACAATATTAATCAAGGGTTTTGAAAAGAGAAAAAACACGACTGATTTAATTCACTATCAGGCATTGTATAAACGCTGGAGTGAGCGGCTGTGTTAAACATCATTACTGCGTTAAAAGCGGAAGCAGCGCCGTTCATAGAAGGACTTTCCCTCAAGCAGCAGCCGTTGTCAAAGCGATTAATTTTTTCGGGATGCGGTATTCAGCTTGCAATCAGCGGCCCGGGTTGCACAAATGCCCGGGCTTTGACCAGTTATTTTCTGGGACGGCACAATCCGGAGAACCAGAATCCAGAGCATCAACGCGAATTAACCTATTGGTTGAATTTTGGCATAGCCGGCAGCGCGGCCTGGGAGATTGGCGACCTGGTGCTGGCGCACACCGTTACCGATCAATCCCCTGGGAAAACTGGGCAAATCTGGACTCTGGAAAATGGCATCAACCTGAATTTACCCGGCGCGCATATATGTACTGTGGAATCCCCACAAGCAACCTATTATGGGCACAACGTCTATGATATGGAAACCGCGGGAATGATATCCGTATTGTCCGACCGGAATTTACTAGGTCGCGCATTTATCGTAAAAATAATCTCCGATGGACCAAGCAAACCCGTCGAATCATTGACAAAACAAGACCTGCAACAAATGATTCACGGCAGAAAAAAAGATATACTCGCTATCACGGAAAAGATCCATTCCGCATCGTTGGAATAATCAGTGACATTGCTCATATCATTTATCCCATATTAGTGAATTAGACCAGGAATTGAAAATGCCTTCATTTGATATCGTTTCAGAAGTGGATTGGCAGGAAGTGAAGAATGCTGTTAATCAAGCGAACAAGGAAATCACCAACCGTTTTGATTTCAAGGGGAGTCAATCGAAGATTGACGAAAGCGACCCTAATTTAACGCTGTATGGCGACGATGATTTCAAGGTCGGGCAAATGCTGGAGATATTGCAGCTCAAACTGGCAAAACGCAGCGTGGATTTGGGATGTCTTGATAAAGACGAGGTAAAAGAAAGTCCGACCGGCAAGGCAATGCAGGCAATTCATGTGCGCCAGGGGGTTGATATAGACTTGGCTAGAAAAATTGTTAAATTGATAAAAAACCAAAAATTAAAGGTGCAAGCCGCAATTCAGGGAAAACAGATACGGGTAACCGGGAAAAAACGTGATGACCTGCAACAAATTATGGCGTTTTTAAAAGAACAGAAACTGGGATTACCATTGCAATATACGAACTTTAGAGAGCAAACTGTCTGATTGCTATTGAATTTAAATATAACTAAATTTAGAAATTCACTTATGACACAATTAATAAAACAGGGAATAGCGAGATTAAAGTGGTTTTTTGCACAACGTTCATTATCTAAATCCCGATTCGTGATTGGTTTTCTGGGTTTATTCGGCTCGGGACTGCTGCCAGCCGTGGTACATGCCCAGGATGTTCTCGATAGCGGCGATACAGCCTGGATTTTGGTAGCCACCGCGCTGGTCTTGTTGATGACGCTGCCCGGACTCGCGTTTTTCTATAGCGGCCTGGTGCGTTCCATCAACGTGTTGTCGGTGATGATGCAGTGTTGCGTAGTGGCCTGCGTATCATCGATATTGTGGCTGGCGGTCGGCTACAGCATTGCCTTTGGGGACGGTGGTGCCGCCAATGCCTGGTTCGGCGGTTTCGGTAAGTCCTTCCTGATAGGTGTCGGCGTTGATGACCTGACGGGCACCATCCCGGAAGTGTTGTTCTGCTTGTTTCAGATGACCTTCGCGATCATCGCCCCGGCGCTGATCATCGGTGCTTATGTCGAGCGCATCAAGTTCATGCATGTTGTGCTATTCAGTGGTTTTTGGATGCTGATCGTGTACGCGCCGGTGGCGCACTGGATTTGGGGCGGTGGCTTCCTTGCTGACCTTGGAGTACTGGATTTCGCTGGCGGCTTGGTGGTGCATGCAACCTCCGCGACCGCGGCCTTGGTGTTGGTGATAATGCTTGGTCCGCGTAGCGGGTTTTCTCATGGTGGCTCCCCGCCGCACAACCCGGGCATGACTATGGCCGGTGCCGCATTGTTATGGGTCGGATGGTACGGCTTCAACGGCGGCAGTGCCCTGACAGCCGGCGGCAATGCCGCGATGGCGGTTCTGGTGACCCATATTTCCGCGGCCATGGCGGCTCTGGTCTGGGTCGTGATTGAAAACTTTCGTTTCGGCAAGTCCAGCCTGGTGGGTCTGGTGACTGGTCTGATCGCGGGGCTGGCCTCAATTACTCCAGCGTCGGGGTTCGTGGGACCAGTCGGCGGTCTCGCGATTGGTTTTGCGGGTGGCGTGGTCTGCTATTTGGCAGTGGACTGGGTGAAGGTCAAACTAGTTATTGATGACACTCTTGATGTATTTGCGGTGCACGGCGTGGGCGGCATTCTCGGCACTATCCTGACCGCGATATTCGGCGCGACCACGTTTGGCGGTCTTGGACTCGAAGTCAGTATCGGCAAGCAATTGGTGAGTCAGCTAACGGGGGTGGTCGTAACCATGGCATGGACTGCATTGGGTACTTGGCTGATTGTTTTGGTGGTTAGGAAACTGGTCGGTTTGCGGGTGGATCCTGCTGAGGAGTCCGAGGGTCTCGATTACGTTGCCCACGGCGAACGTGGTTATCACTTATAATAGGAGGTTGAAATGAAAATAATTGTCGCAACAGTCAAGCCGCACATGTTTGACCAGGTAGTGCAAGCACTGATAGAAGAGGATGTCCCCGGCTTGACCACCCACGAAATCCATGGGTTCGGCCGGGAACGTAAGGACTCCACCGAGATTTCCCGTGGCGTAACCTACCGCACCAAACTAAAACCGATGATGCTGATGATGGCGGCAGTCACCGATGATCGCGTTGACCGTATTAAAAAGATCATCGCCGAATACGCCAACACCGGACAAATCAGCAGCGGCAAAATATTCGTGTTGAATCTTGAAGATGTGACCAGAATCCGGACTGGGGAAACTGGCGAGCCGGCCTTGTTGTAAATCCCGGATTTTACGCGCCGCGCATCGCTTGTTTGTTGTAACCGGATACGAAGCCACGAACGGCTCGCCAATCTGCGTGTGATTCCCAGGCGATGGCAGCATTGCTCCATGCTTGATCCGGTACGTAAGCACCTTGGGATTTATACCCGAAGCCCCAATATCTTGTCGTCTTACTTTCTTCTTATAGCCGGCTAATCGGATAACCGCAAACCCCGGTGGCGAAACATATAATTTAGGATAAAAATAGGCGTTCTGGGTATGTTAATCATTGCCGAATACCGGCAAAGGTAATTCCTGAGCTTTTACCTCCAGATTAGCCATTTACCGAAGTAGAAATGGATGTCGATTGAAATTAAGATTTCCAAAGGAAATTCTTATTGATTATTCTTACTGATGGAAAGAACTGGTTATCTCGCTTAACAAATCGTCCGTGAATTTTAAGGACGCGAGTTGTTGCTCTATTTCGCCAGTTTTTCCGTCTCGCCTGGAATAGTAATAATCCCATCGGTCTTTATGAAACGGATCGTTGATTAGCGGATAGCCGGCTATCCGGGCAACCTCCCGCTTGGTCATGCCGATTTCTAATTTTGATACTATCTGTGCGGTAATATCGTTGCCCTGTTGTACATCGGCTTTGTAAACAAAACAACCACCGAGAGACAACACGGCACAAATAACAAACGCCTTCACTACAAAACCTGATGTTACAAAATGTGCTTTCATAAAAATTTTCCAAATAAATTTGCCACATAAAAATTTAGTGGCCAGAGGACACCTAATTAAATATATTTTAGTACCGCTATTTCATCACAATTTCGAAATTTATGACAATTGATGCAGGCGCCCCAGACTTTTTCCGGCAATTCACTCATTTCCACCACCTCGAAATTTATCTTCTCGAAAAAATCCACCACATAGGTCAATGCCATCAATTTTACCAAGCCGATATTATCCGCATCTTGTTCAAGGCGTAGCACCATTTTATTGCCAAGCCCTAATTTCATATACGCTGGATGCACTGCCAGACTTCGAACTTCTCCAAGTTCTTTGGTATAAATCAACAGTGCCGCGCACGCAATTATTTCCCCGCCCTCTTCTACAACATAAAAATCTCGCAATGAACCGTAGATATCGCTTTGCGGTCGCGGTAACAATACGCCCTCATCGCTATAATGTTTTAGTAGCGAATAAATGCCAGGCACATCCCCTAGTTGAGCGTGCCTGATTTGATAATCACTGTTAGCGGCAGTGGCGTTCATGCTGATTTCAGCATTTCCTGGGCCTGGGCCAATGCCTGTTTGGTAATTTTTTCGCCCGCCGTCATGCGTGCAATTTCTGCTACTCGTTGTTCGGCGTTTAACTTAACGACCTTGGCTTCCACTTGGTCATGTCCTTGCCTAGATCCTTGATGAAGTCTTTGATTGGGCCCTTGCTTGGAAACACTAAAATGATGATCACCCTTGGCGGCGACCTGAGAAAGATGGGTGATACAGATAACCTGATTGGATTTTCCCAGCTGTTTTAGTTTCTGACCGACCACGTTTGCGACTTCACCGCCAATGCCCACATCCACCTCATCAAATATCAATGTTGGCGCCTGCGTTTTATTCGCCAGCACAACTTGAATGCCCAGGGAAATTCGCGACAACTCGCCGCCAGAGGCTACCTTTGTCAGGGATTGGAGCGGTTGGCCTGGATTGGCGGCGACCACAAACTCCACGTTCTCATTACCGAATTGAGTGTAGCTACCTGTCTCAATAGGTATAAGCCGAATGTCGAACCGACCGCCTTTCATACCCAGCTCCTGCATCAATGTGGTCACTTCGCTCGCAAGATACCGAGCTGATTTATTTCGATTCGCGCTGATCTTCGTTGCCATACCCTGATACGTTTCCGACTCGGTTTCCAGTAGATCGTTGAGACGTCCCAATTCTCGTTGCGGATCTTTTAGACCAGCCAGTTCACGTTTCATCGTGTCAAGGTGGTCGACAAGCAATTGCGGCAGCAATCGATGTTTTCTGGCCAAAGTCTGGTACAGCGAAAAACGCGTTTCTATTTTCTCCACTTCTTCCGGGTCAATTTCGTTGTCTTGATAAAAAGGGCGAAGTTGGTTTGCGGCTTCTTCAATATTGACCTCGGCTTCATCAATCATTTTTGCGATGGATTTTAAGCTGTCGTCGAATTGAGAAAGCCGTTCAAGTTGCAGACCGCATTGAATTAATTGGCTGCTTAAATTATGGTCTTCGGATTGGTGCAGGATTTTCGCCACGGTGTGGGCGCCAGCCGACAGTTCCTGTTGATGATTTAATCGTTTGTGCTTGTTTTCCAGAGACAACCACTCATCGGCTTCGGGGGCAAGTTCATTTAATTCTTCAATTTGAAACTTAAGCAAGTCTGTACGCTCCTGTGCAGCCTGGCTTTGATCATTGAGTTGGTCGATTTGTTTCTGGATATTATTAATCGCATGGCAGCAATCGCTGAGCTCAGCGACCCGCTCAATATTGTCGGCAGCGCCGTCCAGCAACATTTGCTGCACCGGTTTTTTCAGCAAGGAGTGATGTTCGTTTTGTCCGTGGATATCGACAATATCCTTGCCAAGATCGCGCAATTGCGACACGGTTGCGGCATGACCATTAATATAACCCTTGCTCGATTTGTCCCGTCGAATAACCCTCCGCAACAGGCACTCATTGTCGTTGGCCATGCCGTGTTGCGCCAGCCAATGCAGGCAGGGGTGGCCTGGCGGTAAATCAAAACTTGCCTGAAGTTCAGCGGTATTGTGATTATGGCGGATATAACTATTATCGGAACGGTGACCGAGTAAAATACCGATGGCATCAACAATTAACGATTTTCCCGAACCCGTTTCCCCGGTCACTGTGGTAAAACTACGCTCAAACTCAAGTTCGATATGATCGGCAATTACAAATTGTTTGATTTCCAGCCAGTCAATCATTCTCATCCATTCCAACCGAGTTTTGAGTGTAAGGTTTCAAAGTGGTTGAATCCCTTAATTCGCACCATTTTCAGTTTCTTTGCCGCACGTTTTATTGCGATGGTTTCATCCCCTTTTAGCTGAGCGGCGATCACGCCGTCGAAGGCCAGATTTGCGGGCGCTTCGTGGACTTTCAATGCGGTAATTTCCACCTTGTCATTTTCATCCAAAATTATTGGGCGATTACTTAACGTATGCGGACAAATGGGCGACATGCTGATTACCGGAAGATTCGGGTAGATGATAGGGCCGCCGGCGGACAGGGCGTAAGCGGTTGACCCGGTCGGCGTCGAGAGAATCAAGCCATCGCTTCTTGGCTGGCTGACAAATTGACCGTTGACCCAGATTTCAAACTCTATCAATCGACCGGTGTTGCCTTTTGAGATAACCATATCGTTAAGCGAAATTCCAGAACAAACTTGCGTGCCATTTTGGGTTACTTGGCATTGCAGCATAGTCCGGCGCTCGATAGCATAATCGCCTTTTAAAATTGACGACATACTGGTATCAAGATCGGAAAGCGCAATATCTGTGAGAAACCCCAGACGACCGAGATTCACCCCGATGGCAAGGACATCGTGGTTGGATAATTCTCGCGCCACATTCAACATGGTGCCATCCCCGCCGACCGCAATAGCGAGATCAATAACCTCCTGCAGAGGCTGGTCATGATCGTCAATTCTAGCGCCCGCAATTTTCGTGGAGGTGGTGTTGCCGAGCAGCACGGACAAGTTTTTGTCCTCAAGCACCGCTTTAACCTGAGCAATAGCGCCTGCTACACTGCTGTCGTTGAATTTTCCGAATAGGCCAACTTTTGTAATTTTCACCATAATACCAGTCGCTTAAACTGATATTATACATCAGCAATTTAATTTGGGCTTAAAATTGATTTGGGTGAAAATCGACCTGTCCGGGCTCAGACACAAATGAGACTATTAAGAGGATAAAAAATCGGGCAGTCCGTGGTGAAATCCTTTCACTTAAATCACAGGCGCCTGCCCGATGCAGATCAAAAGCCTGCGTATCCAATCATATGACCGCCAAGGATGGCGGAAATGCAGGTTTTGCAGGAGCGAAAACCGGTCCGCAGTTCGGCGAGTGCGTTGGCTTGGACGCGATCGAAAGAAGGAGGGGCGGCGATTTTCCTGGAGCGTTGCCTCAAACTCACGCCATTCGCCCGCCAACAAGGGGGCGCCGACAGCGGCGGCGAGTTCAGGGGCGGTTTCGATCAACTGCTCACCGACAGTAACATCACGCATCTATGGACTTATCCGAAAAGGCCGAAGATGAACGCGCATGGCGAGCGCTTCAACCGCACCATACCGGCGCAGTTTGTGGATTATCACGAAAATCATCTGTTTGACGATCTCGATTTGTTCAACCAAAAACTGGCCGATTGGCTGGTCAAATACAACGCCATTCGACCGCATAAAGGGCTTGAACTGAAAACACCGGCTCAGGCTGTCATTGAAAACAACAAAAAATGCAATATGTGGTGGACCCATACAAAACCCTGAAAATTGTCTTACCCGAGCTTATACTAACAGTTTAGACCTTGCTGTTTTAAACGACTGCAAGTCTATCGCTTTTCCAGCTATTTCGTGTGGAGCCTACGGTTACCCTGTTCAAGAAGCGGCTGAAATCGCAATATCAATTTGCCTAAAAAGTAAATATGAGAATTTGGCAATTAGTTTTTTCTATACAACAAATCAACTTTTGAGTGTTGGGCTAAAGCTCTTGAAAGACTGAATTCCTAACAAAACGATGCGCCGGATAAGTTTCGCTGGTGCTTAACGTTGCCGGTGATCTCAGCGTCAGCAACCTAGTTAGCCATCGCTCGACTTTTCGTCGGCGGTTGTTTCCTCTGAATCTTCCGCATCGGTTTCCAGTTCCTCTTCTGCGGCGACTACATCCTCAGGCTCGATTTCGATGCGCGGCGGCAATACCGAAACCACGGCGTAATCGTGTTCATTGTTTTCGTCGTGCATCAACGTTGTGATACTGACGCCTTCTGGAAGTTTAATATCCGACAAATGCAATGATTCATTTAAATCAAGATGGGTGATATCCAATTCAATGGATTCCGGCAGGTCGCCCGGCAAGCAGGATATTTCCACATCATTGATCAAGTGAGAAATGATGCCGCCGCTGGTTCTAACGCCGACACAATCTTGTTCGCCGATGAAGTGAATCGGCAACGGCATGGTCAAGGTTTTCTTTTCATCCACGCGTTGAAAATCCGCATGCAGGATGCTTATTTTATGGGGATGGCGTTGGACGTCCCGAAGTATGGCTTGCTCTTTATTGCCGTCCGTATTGATAATGAGAACCGCCGAGTGGAATTCTTCTTTTTCCAAACTATGGAACAATACATCATGGTTGATGGCAATATGGACATTTCCCTTATCGCCGCCGTATAAAACCGCAGGCACATCGCCTTCACGGCGCAATCGTCGGACCAGATTAGTGCCCGAACGGGCTCGGACTCTGGCGATAAGTTCAAATTGATCTGACATTTTCTTGCTCTGGTAGGGTTAATCGATAAACAGGTTGCTGATTGAGTCGGCGGTCGCAACGCGACGGATTGACTCGGCTAATAATTCGGCCACGCTTAATTGCTTGATCTTCGCGCAATTTTGGGCATTTTCTCGCAGTGGAATTGAATTGGTAACTAGTAATTCATCGATTTCTGAATCATCAATACGCTTAATCGCCTGGCCGGACAGAACTGGATGAGTACAACTTGCAAGCACCTTGATTGCGCCATGCTGTTTTAGGGCGCGGGCCGCTTCGCAAAGGGTGTTGGCGGTATCCACTATGTCATCGATAAGAATACAGGAGCGCTCAGAAACATCGCCGATGATATGCATCACTTTAGCTTCATTGGCTTTGGGACGGCGTTTGTCGATGATGGCAAGATCGGTTTCAAGCTGTTTGGCCATCGCGCGCGCGCGGACAACGCCGCCGACATCAGGCGATACGATAATCGGATTGGGTAATTGCTTGCGCCATAATTCGCTCATCAATACCGGCGAGCCATAAATATTGTCGGTGGGAATATCAAAAAAGCCGAGGATTTGATCGGCATGCAAATCCATGGTCAGAACCCGGTCGGCGCCGGCAACGCCGATCATTTCCGCAACCAGTTTCGCGGAAATGGCAACCCGCGCAGTGCGCGGACGCCGATCCTGGCGGGCATAACCGAGATAGGGGATAACGGCGGTAATGCGGCCTGCGGACGAGCGTTTAACGGCATCTATCATGACCAGCAATTCCATCAGATTGTTATTGCTCGGCGCGCAAGTGGGCTGGATGATAAAAATATCCCGACCGCGAACATTTTCCATAATCTCCACGTTGATTTCACCATCGCTAAACCTACCCACTGTGGCCTTGCCCAAGGGGATTCCCAGCAACTGCACAACCTCTGCGGCTAATCCAGGATTAGCGTTACCTGCAAATATTGCCAGATTTTCAGGTGATACCATGTTTCCTCAAGAAATTAGTGGCCAAAAAATAGTGGCTGGGGTGGGAGGATTCGAACCTCCGAAATGCCAGAATCAAAATCTGGTGCCTTAGGCCGCTTGGCTACACCCCAATGATTAAGCATGGTCATAAGTTAATATGCAATGTAAGGTGCTCGTGGTTGCTTGTTGCTGGTGTTTTATACACTACATTCAGGCTAAATCGGGATAGCCACGTAAACCGGGCGTATTCTGATTGTCATATCGCCCTCTGTCAATGAAAAAGTGGAGTTCGGCAATAATTTCTTGTCAATGATGTTCGTTCAATTGATAATAAGCCAATTATTTTAATATTTCCAGACACATGAACCGAGCTCAATACGGCGCAATCACGGAAGGCGCGGAACGAGAAATAGGATTTTATCTCTCCGATAATTTCAGTATGCTGCCATTCATATCTGCGGTGGAGCCTTTACGCATAGCCAATCGCATGTCGCGCAAACCGCTGTATCAGTGGTCTATCGTCACTGAAAATGGAGACAGTGTTTTCGCAACCAATGGGATGGAATTAGCCGCAAAATATGCCGTTAAGAATGCACCGGATTTTTCCATGATCTTTGTAAACGGCCCCCATGAACCTAAAAATTTCAATCACCGACCGACGCTCAATTGGTTAGCAGGGCAGAGTAAGCGCGGCATTGTTATTGGGGGAATTGAAACGGGTTGCCACATTCTCGCTGAATCGGGTCTTCTGGATGGTATTCAATGCACTACCCATTGGGAAAACCAGGTCGAGTTTGTTGAAGCTTTTCCAAAACATAAAGTTTCATCCGATGTCTATGAGATCGACGGCAACCGAGTGACCTGTTCCGGGGGAGCGGTTTCCATGGATATGATGCTCTATATCATTGAGCAACATCATGGTCACGAATTAGCCGCCTCGGTGGCGGATGTGATGATTCATCCAAATATTTGCCACCCCGGCGAACCACAGCGAATGAATGTTCAGGCGCGCACCGGCGTAAGCCATCCAGCGTTGCTGGAGTGTATTGAGCTGATGGAAGCCAATATAGAACAACCGCTATCGCCTAACGAATTAGCGCGTTTGGTCGAGATATCCAAACGCCAGTTGGAAAGATTGTTCCGCCGCTATTTGAATACCACCCCGGCGCGCTACTATCTGAATATGCGGCTGGATGCCGCTCGAAAAATGTTGGAGACAAGCGCTATGAAAATTATTGATGTCACGGTAGCTTGCGGGTTTAAATCTGCTGGACATTTCAGCAGCCGCTCTTATTCCAGCTATGGCGTTACCCCGCGAGATTCACGTAAAATCTGATAATTGATTGGAATGCCTGAAATTTTAACGGACGCAGAAATTGAAATTCGAGTCGTTAAATATTACATGATTGAAATCGGTTTCAATGATACTCAGCGTTCTTTTTAAACATTAAACTAACATTAAAACTTAGGCTCAAACTTATGGTTAGAAGAGCAGGTGGAAGAGAAGCAAGAAAGGCATTACGCGCCGCACCGTTAGCCGAAGAGAATAAACCGGTTCGACCGGGGCAAAGCGGCGGCCGATTTATGCCGCTTACTGATGATGATTTAAAACGTGTGCATGAAGCCATGCTTGATCTTTTGGAGAATGTTGGTTTTACTCGGCAGCTGCCATCGTGTGTTGAAATGGTGACTAAAGCTGGAGGAAAGTTAACCGCGGAAGGGCGGTTATTATTTCCCAGAGAGCTGATTGAATGGACTATGGAAACCTGTGCTCGAGATATTACCCTGTACGGTCAGTCTCCTGAACATGATATGCACCTAAGTGGAAACCAAATATATTTTGGCACCGCTGGCGCGGCGGTGCATGTCGTCGATGATTGGAAGCATCATGATCAATACAGCGGCAGAAAAGCGGGTGTTTATCGGGAATCCACGCTTCAGGATTTATACGATGCGGCGCGCTTGGTGGATTATCATGAGCATATTCATTTTTTCCAACGCTGCATGGTTGCCCGCGATATCGAGCAGCCTGCAGCGATGGATTTGAATACCACCTATGCCTCGGTTGCCGGCACCACCAAACACTGCGGGGTAAGTTATGTGGAACCGCAACACGCCGAGGAAGGCTTGAAACTGTTGCATGAAATTGCCGGCGGTGAAGATAAATGGCGGGCTCGGCCGTTTGCCAGCGTGTCCTGTTGTTTTGTTGTGCCGCCATTACGTTTCGCTGAAGATGCATGCCGGGTTATGGAAGTATGCGTGCGCGGCGGTATGCCGATATTGTTGCTCGCGGCTGGGCAGGCTGGCGCGACCAGTCCGGCATCGCTGGCCGGCGCGGTGGTGCAGGAATGCGCCGAGTCTTTGGCGGCATTGGCATATGCTAATCTGATTGTTCCGGGGCATCCCTGTATCTATGGCCCATGGCCGTTTGTTTCCGATTTACGCACCGGCGCCATGAGCGGCGGCAGTGGCGAGCAAGCGATTTTGATGGCCGCCTGCGGCCAGGTCGGCCGCTATTTGGACTTGCCCACAGGTATTGCCGCGGGCATGGCGGATTCCAAAATTCCCGATGCCCAGTCTGGATTTGAAAAAGGCTATACGTTAGCGCTTGCCGGCCATAGCGGCACCAATTTGGTGTATGAAACGGTGGGGATGCAGGCAAGTTTGCTGGGCTTTAGTTTTGAGGGCGCGACCATCGATAATGATATGCTGGGCGCGATCAATCGTAGCGTTCGCGGCGTTGAAATCGATATCGAGAACCTTGCCCTGGAAACCATCGAGGATGTTTGCATAAACGGCCCGGAGCATTTTCTTGGACACCAGGCCACTTTATCGAGGATGGAAACCGATTACGTTTATCCTGATGTCGGCAATCGATTAACCCCGGCGGAATGGCAGGAATTGGGCTCCAAAACAGTCAATGATGTGGCGCGGGAAAAAACCCGGGAAATACTCGCTAGTCATTTCCCATCCCATATTTCCGATGAACTGGATGCTCGAATTCGTGAAAAATTTGATATTCGACTTCCCCGGCAACAGATGCAGCCCAAAATTTGAAGAACAAGTAGTCATAATAAAGAGGCATTAATCATGAATATGAGCGAAAAAGAACTGCCTTCCCAGGCAAAAGTGGTGATTGTTGGCGGTGGCATGATGGGCGCGAGCCTGGCCTATCACCTGGCCGAGGAAGGCTGGAGCGATTGCTTGTTAATTGAAAAAGGCGAGCTGACATCCGGCTCAACTTGGCATGCCGCTGGCCAGTGTGCCAGTTTCATCGCTGATTTCAATATGGCGAAAATTCATGATTACGGCGTGCGGTTGTATCCCACACTTGAACAATTAACCGGTCAATATGTCAGTTGGCATGGCTGTGGCGGTATCCGGTTCGCGTTAAAACCGGCCGAGGTGGAATGGTTTCAGCGCGTCAAAGGCGTTGGAAAAATGATTGGCTTCGATTGCGAGATTATCGATCCCGCAAAAATCAAGCAATTAATTCCTTACGCCAATATCGACGGCGTGCTTGCCGGCGCGCAGACCTTTACCGATGGCCATGTTGATCCGGCCGGGGTGTGTAATGCCATGGCCAAAGGGGCGCGGCAAATGGGCGCGACAATAGTGACGGGCAACCGGGTCACTGATATTAAGCAGCGTAAATCCGGTGATTGGGAAGTGTTCACGGAACAGGGCAATGTCATCGCCGAGCACGTCGTTAATGCGGCCGGGTGCTATGCCCGGCAGGTCAGTCAAATGGTGGGTGCCGATGTGCCGATGATCAATATGAAGCACACCTATCTGGTTACCGACACGGTTCAGGAATTTTTGGACCGGGAGGACGAAATGCCTGTAATTCGTGACCCCTATCCATCCTCATACTATCGTCAGGAACAAAAATCCGGGTTGATTGGCATTTATGAAATGCAGAATTCCGAAGAGTGCTGGACTCATCGGGGTGGTTGGCCTGAATGGGATTCGGAAAATGAGTTGTTCGATGCAAATTTTGAAAACATCATGCCCTATGTTGAACGGGTAATGGAACGAATTCCAATGTGGCGTGAACTCGGCATCAAGCGCGTGGTATGCGGCGCCATACCGCATACCCCGGACAGCAATCCGTTTCTCGGGCCAGCCGCAGGATTGCGAAATTTCTGGCATTGCAACGGTGCGTCAATCGGCATAGCAGCGGGTGCCGGCTCGGGCAAATACCTTTCCCAATGGATGATTTACGGCGATGCGGAAATCAATATGGCTGGTGTCGATCCGCGCCGCTTCAGTGATTATGCGCCGGGGGATTACACCAAAGGAAAATCCCACGAAGATTATGAACATATGTATAAGCTTCACCTTCCGGGCGAAGAGCGGCCGGCTTCGCGCAAACAACGAACTACCCCGTTATATGATTTGCTGGTATCCCGGGGCGCTGTGCACACCGAGGCCAACGGTTGGGAAAGGCCAAAATGGTTTTCCCTTGACGGTCGAATTGAAGACATTGGATTCCGCCATAACAATACCTTTGAAGTAGTTGCAGAGGAATGCCGTGCGGTTCGCGAAAGAGTGGGCGTTTTGGAATTGTCCACATTTGCAAAATACGATGTGGTTGGAAAAGATGCCGAGCAGTTTTTAAATCGAATCAGCGCTAACAAAATGCCCATTCGAGAAGGCGGCATCGCCTTGACCCATTACTTGGCGGAAAGCGGGCGGCTCAATGGCGAATCTACGGTCACACGATTGCGAGAAGGGCGATACTATGTGCTTTCAGGTTCTGCCAGCGAAGAACGAGATTTGTCTATTTTGACCTATGGTATTGCTGACGGTGAGGACGTAACCATAACCAATATTACCGACCATTGGGGCGTCATTGTGGTTGCAGGCCCCAGCGCGCGTGAAACCCTGGCTGGACTGACAGAGTCGGACTTATCTAACCAATCATTTCGTTGGTTAACAGGAAAGGAAATTGAGATTGCGGGGTATGCAGTTAGGGCGTTGCGGGTCAACTATGTCGGCGAACTCGGATGGGAATTGCATTGCCCGATGGCAAATATGCTTGGAGTCTATGAAGCTGTTTGGGCAGCCGGCCAAGCCTATGGCATCGCAAACTTTGGAACCTATGCGATGAATTCCTTGAGAATCGAAAAAGCCTACAAAGGCTGGGGCGCGGAATTAACCAATGAAATATCCATGCTGGAAGCAGATGCCATGAGATTCTTTTCAGCGGAAAAAGAAAACTTTGTTGGCCGGCAGGCAACGCTGGATGTGGTCGAAAATAATACAGCAACACGACTGGTCTATTGTGCAGTGGAAGCAGGCGATAACGACGTAGTTGGTGGTGAAACCGTTTTAGACGGTGACAAAGTCATTGGCGTGACCACCTCGGGCGGCTACGGGCACACGACGCAACGTAGCCTGGGCTTTGCCTATGTTGAACCTAAATACGCCGAACCCGGGTCAAATTTTGATGTCTATCTGTTGGGCGAGAATAGAAAAGCCACGGTTTTAAGCGAACCTGTTTGGGATCCCGCTAACGAAAGACCGCGGGCATAGGCTCAACCGCACTGGCGCATTGCAAGATTCATTGTCTCAGATTTATTGTCTCTATGGTCTTCCGGGAGACGCTAAAGTCTGTCGATAAAGTCTATTGTTTTTTTAATAAAGTGTTCTATAATCGGATTTGTTCACGGATAGCCAAGGAGGGCTGCAATGACTGCAACAAGGAAAACATCATCGAAAAAACGCACCTTACAATGGTTGGCTTGGCCAGCGCAGCGGAAAAATACGGGAAATGAGCGTAGGAATGGCAACCCCAATGATGTGGCGGATTCCCGCTTGCGCGCCCATGTTTCACTGTATTCCCGCTTGCGCGCCCATGTTTCACTGTATTCTCGCTTGCGCGAGAATGACGGTGACGGCGGTATCCGCATCAACACGTGTTTTGCTTGCTGTTTGCTTTTATTCTCCGCCCCTTCTTTTGCCATCACCGAAGCGCAGTTTATCGAAAAAGTGCTGGCTCAAGACAAACTGCTGGAAGAGGCGCAAATTGGCTTGGATATAAAACAAATCGAACGCGATGCCAGCCGTGACAATTATCAAAACTGGAAAATAAACCTGTCGGTCGATCTGGATTATCGTTACCAGGATTTAGATCGGGATGCTAGTTCCACTACCACCTATACGAAAAAAAGCCAGGACTATCCAAGAAAAATCAGCTTGAGTTTTGAAAAACGGTTTTTGACCAGCCCGCTTGCCTTGGCAATCGGCGTGAGTCGAAGTCAGGACAAAACACGGGAAGAACAATATAAAAGACTCAGCATCGATGAAGATGGCCGGGGTGCGCCTTATG
The DNA here is from genome assembly GCF_965237845.1 of Candidatus Spongiihabitans sp. GTDB lineage: Bacteria > Pseudomonadota > Gammaproteobacteria > Arenicellales > Poriferihabitantaceae > Spongiihabitans. Next base: position 708,061 of record NZ_OZ250154.1, read on the forward strand.
CTAAAAAACCTTCTCATACCGCAAGCCGTACCTTAAAAGAATACGAAACCACGCAGTATATTAGCGTTAAATACCCGTTGCTCAAGCCCGATTCCAACGCTCTGTCGCTGAAAACCTACCACCGCGATATTGTCGATTTCAAGCGGCAGCAATTATTATTTTATGAAACCAAAGAGGATTTTTTGGATGATCGATTAAACGATTACTTGTCGTGGCTTCTGTATCAAAAACAGATGCTGATCAACCAGGAATTGTTGAATAAATTGCGGCGATTGAATCCTAAAGACGATGCCGAAACCGCGCTTTTGAAAAGCACGGTTTATGAAATCGAACAATACGACTCGGATGCCCGCATCCAGTTGCAGGCTATCCGGGAAAAATTATCGGTGTTATTGGATGACAGGATGATTTTAACCGAAACCCCAAGCTTCGATTTACGCACGCGCGTTCAACTGGTCACAGAAAGTTTGCCAAATTATTTGCAAACCCGCAATCGCGATTTACAAAGAATTGCCATGAATATCGAATTAAGCCAGCTTGAAATTGACCATTACCAAAAACAAACCCTGCCGACGTTGGATTTTGCCGTGCGTGCCGAAAAAAACCTGAACAGCAGAAACACCACCGCAACCTCGACTTACGATGACGATAAAATAACCTATTCAGCTGGTTTAGAATTCAGCTATCCTTTGGGCGGCAACATTTCTAATCGAGCGAATTTGAGCAAATCCCGGTTGGGCGTTCGAAAACTGGAAATCAGCTATCAGGATAAACTGCAAGACCTCCTCGCCGACATTCAATTGCTGAATACCTTGCTGACGCTGGATGAAGACCGACTGCTTGCGGCCATTGATGCGGCCGCACAAAGCACCAGAATCGAACATAAAAAATATCAATCCGGCGAAACATCTTTCCGGGATCTTTTGCAGGCTTATAAAGACGAGCGGATTGTAAAATTGCAACATATAGATGATATTATTGATTATCAGGTCAACAGCATCGAATATGATAATTTACTGGATCGGATAATCACCACGCCTTGCCAGGCAACTTCGTCTGATTGTGAGTGGTAACGAAATCGGCTGTCTCATGATGCCGTCTTAACCTGATTTTATCGACCTTTTGAAAGACTCTGCCTAATTATTAAGCTGATCATTAAACGGGCCGTTTGAAACACGGATTCAATAAGAAATGGGCGTATTTTTTTACTTTTCCGCCGTTAGATAAACGATCCAAGCGGGCTCATCTTCACCGTGTTCGGCGGTGGAATAAATGCCATCCCATTCACCGCTGTCCTCATCGGTTCCCTCCCAATACACGGTTACTTTGCTGAATCCAGCTTCGTCAAGAATTTCCTGAAGCTCGGGCAGTGTCCACATGCGCCAATCGTAGGTGAACGCCTTTTTCATTTTAGAGCCATCCTTAAATTTAAAATGAATGTGGCAAATCATGTTCGCCGTTATGGGGTCGAATTTTTTCTGATCCCAATAATAAGTGAAACCTTTATGCTTGGTTTTTTCCTTGATTTCACGCCAGGAATCGTGACCGCCATAAGCGTCTATGAATAAAATGCCATCTTCAGTCAAGCCGTCATGCGCTCGGCTAAAATAACCGCGCAGCTCATCCCGAGTCTTGAGAAGCTGATAACTGAAATTCATTGCAATAATGATATCCGCCGGTTTCCCTTGGTAGTGCAGCACATTCTGTTTGAGCAATTGGATGCGTTGTTGTTGTTTTTTGTTTAATTTTTTAATGTTGTTGGCGATTCCCCAATCCAGCACCTCCTGGCTCAAATCCAGTCCCAAAGCGTGGTTGGATGGCCGCCGTCTTGTCCATTCGCAACTGCTGTTCGCCGTGCCGCAAAAATCTTCCCGCAAAAAACCAGCCTGTCGTGCACGGATATTGGTAAAGGTTTCATCAACAAAATCAATTTCCGTTTCAACCGATTGCACGGCAATTTCATAGAGCGCATGACGATCCGCCGAGCTGGCGGCGGTGCCGGATTTGTGTTTGTGTCGTTTTTGTGACATGGGTTTTTGTGATGTGGATTGCAACAAAATCGGTTAAAATAGATGGCGTATTCTACTTGCTTATTAGTGACCGATGGCGAATAAACAACTCATTTTATTGCGACATGCTAAATCCGACTGGCACTCCAGCGCGCAGAGCGATCACGCCAGGCCGCTCAATCATCGCGGTCGAAAGGATGCTCCAAAGGTTGGACGCTGGCTTAGCGAAAATGGTTATGAACCGGAGCGAATAGTCAGCTCAACGGCTAACAGAACCAGAGAGACGCTGCAACTGGCTTATGATGCGACCGATTGGGGAAAGATCGCCACTGATATCAACATCGATTTTGACGACGCGCTTTACCTAGCATCCGAATCAACAATCGTTGATATAATTACCGATAATTTAAGCGCTTGTGATCGGTTGATGATAGTCGGGCACAACCCGGGTATGGATAGTGTACTGCTTGGATATTGTCCCAATGTTACGGTTACTCTTAGTCATAAACTGGGTAATAAATTGATGACCACGGCTACGGTTGCCATCGTCCAATTTAGCGGCGCTGACCTTTCAGATCCGGTATTGCTGGAATTTCACAGGCCTGCAGAAATGGAATAAAGAAATGTATTGCTGTTATCGCTCAATCCAGAGCGAATTCACGACTTAATTTGTGCCAGATGCTGGTTCTTGTCCGGGCTCAGACACAAAAGAGACTATTTAGAGACTACCCAATTATTTTTATGAGGAAATGAGAATGAGTCAAATCAAGAGATTTTGGTGCCATATGATGCAAGTCGTCCTGATCGGAGGATTCGGCGTTGCCGCCAGTATGCTTTGGAATCCGGTGCAAGCGGCGGAAGTTGAAAAAATTCACTTTCTGATTCCGGGAGGGGCAGGAGGCGGATGGGATGGAACGGCTCGCGGGACCGGGGAAGCGTTAACCAAATCGGGGCTACTGAAGCATGCGTCTTACGAAAACATGTCTGGCGGCGGCGGTGGAAAAGCCATTGCCCACATGATTGAAACCGCAGAACGACAAAAAGGAACGCTGATGGTGAACTCCACCCCGATTGTGGTGCGTTCCATCACCAAAGTGTTTCCGTATTCGTTTCGTGATTTAACCCCCATTGCAGGAATTATCGCAGATTCCGCTGTTTTTATCGTTCAGGCGGATTCGAAGTTTCAATCCTGGCAGGATGTGGTTGCGGCTTTTAAATCGGATTCAAAAAAAGTTAAAGTGGGCGGCGGTTCCGTGCCCGGGGATTTGGATCATATTGCCGTCGCTTTAGCCATCCAGGCAGCGGGTGAAAATCCTAAAAAAGTCAAATATATCGCTTATGACGCTGGCGGGAAGGCGATGGCAGGGTTGTTATCCGGTGAGATCCATGTGTTGTCCACTGGATTTGGAGAAGCATTGGAGTTATCGAAGTCTGGACAAGTTCGCATTCTAGCGATCACTTCTGCCACTCGTTCCAAAGACGCTCCGAATGTCCCCACGGTGAAAGAATTGGGATATGACATGATCTTTGCCAACTGGCGCGGGTTTTTCGGCGCTCCGGGGTTATCCTATAACGAGGCTCATGTCTATGCCAGTCTGCTCCGGGACATGTACGCAACGCCGGAATGGGAAACCGTTCGTGCCCGCAGAGGCTGGACCAATCAATACGTGCCCGGATTCCAATTTTATAGTTTTCTGGAGGAACAGGAAAAAGCGATTGGCGGCATGTTGCGGCAATTAGGGTTTTTGAAATAAGAATCCCGCCCTGGATACCACGAAAGGAGCAATGAATTTTAGCCGGATTCATAAAGCCCATATTCATAAAGACAAGGTCGGCGCATTGATCTTTCTGATCTTTTCCGTTGCCTATGGCGTGTCTTCCCGGGATATTAAGATTCCTTTGTTTGCGGAAGAAGATGTATTTAATTCGCGAACCTTGCCCATCGCATTGGCAATTTTAGGAGGGACAACCTCCTTGTTGTTGTTGATTTTGCCGTCTTCTTCTGGAAAAGAAGCAAGTGTCGGGGAAGCATTTCGTGGTCTGTACTGGAAAGAAGTGATTCTGTTGTTGATTTTGATGGTCGTTTATGGATTGACCATCAAAGTCGTCGGATTCATTGTTTCCACCATTCTTTTTCTGGCGCTGGGGTTTTGGATTTTAGGAGAAAGACGAATCAAAGTAATCTTGCTGACTTCGGTTCCTCTGGTGCTTGTGTTTTGGTATATCCTGAGCCAATTGCTGGATATCTATATTGATCCGGGAAGTTTTTTCTATTTTCTGAGAGGCATGTGATGTTAGAAGGAATTCTTGCCGGGTTATCGACCACTTTTTTACCCATTAACTTATTCCTGGTGTTGGTCGGATGTTTTGCCGGAACCTTTATTGGAATGCTGCCAGGGCTGGGACCGATTTCCGCCATTGCCTTGATGATCCCCATTACTTATGGGTTTGAACCGGCCTCCGGGATGATTCTAATGGCCGGGGTGTATTATGGCGCGATTTTCGGCGGTTCCACTTCTTCCATTCTGCTCAATGCGCCGGGAGTCGCCGGAACCGTCGCAACCGCGTTTGATGGCTATCCGCTTGCCCAACAAGGAAAAGCCGGAAAAGCTTTAGCGCTGGCTGCGTATTCTTCTTTTTCAGGCGGGACGATTGCCGCTGTTTTTTTGTTGATTGCCGCTCCGGCGCTGGCTTCGGTTTCTTTAAGTTTCCAATCTTCGGATTACTTTGCCTTGATGGTGCTGGGGCTGACCGCCGTGTCCGCCTTTGCGGGCAAGGGCGGATTCCTGAAGGCAATAATGATGACGGTGCTGGGTTTGATGCTGTCGACCGTGGGGACGGATGCATCCGCCGGCATTCAACGGTTCACGTTTGGGCGCGTGGATTTGATTGATGGCATCAGCTTTCTTCTGTTAGCGATGGCCACATTCGCTTTATCCGAAGCCTTGATGGTGATTCTCAAAAGAACAAAAATCTCGAAAAAAGCGCAACAAGCGACCCACGGAAATCTTGGCAGCCTCAAAGTATCCAGGCAAGAATTCAAGGGAATTGCGCCCACGATTGCGCGCTCTTCGGTGTTGGGGTTTTTTGTTGGGGTCTTGCCCGGAGCCGGAGCCACGATTGCGTCTTTTCTCGCCTATGGAATGGAAAGAAATTTAGCCAAAGTTCAGCACAAAGCTCAATTTGGCAAGGGAAGCCTCAAAGGGTTGGTTGCGCCTGAAACCGCGAACAACGCCGCCTGCTCCGGTTCTTTTGTGCCGCTACTGACGTTGGGAATTCCCGGTTCCGGAACCACAGCGGTGATGCTGGGCGCTTTGCTGTCTTATGGAATTCAGCCCGGCCCGCGGTTGTTTGTGGAACAGCCGCAAGTGTTTTGGTCGGTGATTATATCCATGTATATCGGCAATATCATTTTGCTGATTTTGAACCTGCCATTAATCCCTTACATCGCCAAATTATTAATGTTGCCCAAGCAGCTGCTGACCCCGATGATTTTGTTTTTTTCTCTGATTGGCGTATATTTGGTATCGTTCAATCCGTTTGACATCCAAATGATGATCTTTTTTGCCATTGCGGCGTTGCTCCTGAGAATTCTGGATTTTCCGATGGCGCCGATGTTACTGGGATTTGTTTTGGGGGGAATGATGGAAGAAAATCTCAGACGGGCTTTGCTGATCAATGATGGCTCGTTTTCTTTTCTTTGGGAGCGTCCGATCACCTTATCGATTCTGATCATCATCTTGTTGACGATTCTCGCCCCGGTGGTTTCTTATTTCAAACCGGTGGCGCCCGATTAGGGATTGGCCCGGAATTAATCAGCCCAAAATTGATCGTTATCAGGTTGTAATCATGCAAGTTGCAAAAATTCGCGCCGCAACAATTTATGCTGATTGCGCCATTGAAGAAAATAAGCGCCGGTGTGATGTCATTGATACCGAAATTACCACAACCATTCCCGGGTTGTTCGAGGAAAGGGTAAGACGCAGTCCTGACAAAAAAGCCTATTCGCAATTCGATCCAGTCCGAAATGAATGGGTTGAATACACTTGGCAGGATATGGCGAATGATGTCAATCATTGGCGCAGAGCGATTGCCGCTGATGGCATGGCGCCCGGGCAACGCGCGGCAATTCGCATGGCTAACTCCAGAGAGTGGGTTTTATTCGACCAGGCGGTATTGGCCCAGGGCTTAATCGTGGTCCCGGTTTATGTCGAAGATCGCGCAGACAACATCGCCTACATTCTTGTGGATACCGAAACTCGGTTGCTGCTGCTTGAAAAATACTCGCAGTGGTTGGAGATGGAACAGCAGTTGCTATCGTTAACGGCCTTAAAGCGCGTAGTCATTGTTCATGACGATACGCATGACGATACTCATAGGGACGATAATGATGAAATTACAAATTGCGGCGATGCTAGGGTAATGTCATTGAATGCCTGGTTGGCTTCGGCCATGCCGGTTGTGCCTCAAAACCCGGCGATTGATGCAGACGATTTGGCAACCATCGTTTATACCTCGGGCACAACAGGAAAACCAAAAGGGGTGATGCTTTCTCACTCAAACATGTTTTTGAATGCCTACGGTGGCTTGCAAAGCGTGGCGGTGTATCCATCGGATCAATTTCTTTCTTTTTTACCGTTGTCGCATATGTTTGAGCGCACGGCGGGATACTATTTGACCATGATGGCGGGCGCTGCAGTTGCGTTCAGCCGCTCGGTCCCACAACTATTGGACGATATGGCGGAAATCAAACCTACCTGCATGATTGCCGTTCCGAGAATTTTCGAACGCGCCTGCTCGAAAATTAAAACCCGCTTAGACGCAGGACCAAAATTAAAAAAATGGCTGTTTGAACAAGCGGTTAGCGTGGGTTGGCAGTGTTTCGAAAATCAGCAAGGTCGATCAAAGTGGCGCCTTAGACAGTGTTTCCGGCCGATACTCAATGCCCTGGTTGCCGGTAAAGTGGCACAGCGATTTGGTGGCCGATTGCGCTTTGTGGTTAGTGGCGGCGCTCGATTATCGCCGAATATCGCCAAAGTGTTTATTGGTCTCGGTATTAAAATCTTGCAGGGTTATGGCTTGACCGAAAGCAGTCCGGTACTGACAGTGAATACCTTGTCCCGAAACAAGCCTTGTTCCATTGGATTACCGCTCCACGGCGCCGAACTACGATTGGGAGATAATGATGAATTGCAAGCCAAAGGGCGGTACATCATGATGGGCTATTGGAACAACCCGCAAGCCACGGCCAAAACCATAGATTCGGAAGGTTGGCTGATGACCGGCGATATTGCCAATATTTCCGAGCAAGGTTTTATTTCCATTACCGGAAGAATCAAGGAGATAATCATTTTGGCGAATGGTGAAAAAGTGCCGCCAGCGGATATGGAGTCAGCGATAATTGACGATCCGTTGTTCGAGCAAGCGATGGTAATAGGAGAAGGCAAAGCCTGCCTCACCGCCCTTATTGTGTTAAGCCCTGAGGTTTGGCCCGAAGTCGCCTTATTGCTTGGCGTTGATCGGTCCGATAAAACGGCATTGCAAAGCGAAAAAGTAAAACAATTTGTTTTAGATAAAATCGCCGATCAATTAACCGAATTTCCGGGCTACGCATTTATTCGACAGGTAACGCTTTCTACCGATGTATGGAGCGTCAGCGATGGCGCTATTACGCCCACACTAAAGCTCAAGCGACCGGTGCTCATGGAGCGATTTAAGACCGAAATTGAATTGATGTATAACCCGCCCTGATTGTGAAACAGCGGCATCGGCAGCATAGGCTTGCCAGCCCTGCGAAATTCCCATTTTCGATTCATATATGGCATAATCGGGCGCGCAAAAACGCTGGCTGCAAAAATTATGGCCATCCAGTAACATCAAACATTCAACTCACCCTTTTATTTAAGGAATTAACATGAATTTACTGATTTCAGACGCCTGGGCACAATTTGGTTCAGAGGGAGGCAGCGGATTGGTGGGCCTTCTGCCAATGGTTCTCATCTTTGCTGTTTTCTATTTTTTACTGATTCGGCCTCAGCAAAAACGCTCGAAGGCACATAAAGCGATGGTCGCCGCCATATCCAAAGGTGACGAAATCGTAACCAATGGTGGCGCGCTCGGCAAAGTGACCGATGTGGATGATAATTTCGTCTCCGTGGAAATCGCCGCCGGTGTCACCATCAAAGTTCAGCGCATGGCGATAGCCCAAATGATGCCCAAAGGAACGGTGAAATCTTAAGCAATATCATTAGGATATGCTTGCCGTGAATAATCCAACCATGAATAATCCAGCCTGGAATAACATTGTCCCGACCACCATAAGTGATAGGCCATTAGCGATAGAAATGCGCCTGTCATTTCCTGCGATTTGCCGCCATTAACCTGGTAACTTCAATTCTCTATGCTTAACCAAACTGCTTGGTGGAAATTCCTGGTGATTATCACCGTTGTGTTGCTAGGCCTGATTTATGCCGCGCCGAATATTTTCGGTAGCGATCCGGGTATTCAAATACGCGGCGCCAGAGGGCTAAGCGTTGAATCATCAGTTCTTGGGCGCGCGCAAGCTGTATTGGACGCACAGTCTATTTCATTCAAATCCATTTCCCATGATGCAAAGGGCATTAAAATCAGATTTGAAAATGATGAAACGCAATTGCGCGCGAAAGAGTTAATAGAAAAAGAATTGGGCAATAACTATTCATTGGCGTTGACGTTATTAACAGGCGCGCCGAGCTGGTTCACCGATTTAGGGATATTGCCGATGTATTTGGGCCTTGATCTGCGTGGTGGCGTCCATTTCCTGCTGCAAGTAGATATGCAAAGTGCAATTAAACGCGCCCAGGAACGCTATCAGGACAGTATAAAAACGATATTGCGGGAGAATAAATTGCGTTACAGAGCGGTAATGCTGAACCCTCATGGTCAATTGGAAACAACCATTCGTAATCCTGATCATCGGCAGCAAGCCTACGATATTCTGATTAAGGAATTACCCGATCTGGATCTCAGTAACGACGACAGTCGAGCGGAAATTATTTTGGCACAACTGAGCCAAACCCAAACCGATGAAATCAAAAAGTTTGCGCTGCAACAAAACCTCACTGCATTGCGTAATCGGGTTGACCAATTAGGGGTGGCCGAACCGGTAGTGCAGCAACAAGGCAATGATCGTATCGTGATCCAGCTGCCCGGGGTTCAGGATACTGCTAGGGCGAAAACAATTCTCGGCAGGGCGGCTACCCTTGAAATGCATTTGGTGGATGAAAAAAATAACACCTCGGCGATTGCCTCCGGACAAGCCCCATCCGGGTCCCGAATTTTTAAATTCCGTGATGGTCGGAGAATTTTGCTTAACAAACGGGTCATTTACTCCGGTGACAGTATTATCGATGCGGCGGCCAGTCTGGATGCTCAAACGGGTGGTCCTATCGTTAGCATCACTCTTGATTCTGCCGCAGCAACCATCAATAGCAGGGTGACCGGTGAAAATATTAATAACCGTATGGCAGTGGTTTATCTTGAAATAACATCCGCAATCAAGAAAGATGCTAACGGTAATATTGTTCTCGACGATGATGGCAAGCCGGTGCGCGTGACCAATCGGCTGGAAGAGGTGCTGACCGCGCCGGTGATCAGGGATCAATTGGGCAAACGCTATCAGATTGAAGGACTCGATTCGGTCGAAGAAGCGCGGGATTTGTCATTGATGTTGCGCTCTGGCACTTTGGCGGCACCGGTTGAAATAATCGAAGAGCGCACCGTTGGCCCCAGTTTGGGGCAGGCGAATATCAGTCAGGGCTTTCGTTCGGTGATGGTTGGATTCATGTTGGTATTAATTTTTATGTTGGTTTATTACCGCGTATTCGGTTTTACCGCCGTGCTCGCATTGAGCTTGAATTTGATACTCATCGTTGCTGTTTTGTCACTGCTGCAGGCAACTCTCACTCTGCCGGGCGTCGCCGGGATCGTATTAACCGTGGGTATGGCGGTCGATGCCAATGTTTTGATATTCGAGCGCATACGCGAAGAAATCAGGAATGGCAACTCGCCCCAGGCCAGTATTTACCTGGGCTATGACCGCGCACTTTCCACCATTGTGGATGCCAATATAACCACGTTGATTGCGGCTGTGGTTTTATTCAACTTTGGCACCGGTCCGATCAAGGGATTTGCAGTTACCCTGAGTATCGGCATTATCACTTCGATGTTTACCGCAATAATGTTGACCAGAATGTTAATTAACCTGTTCTATGGCGGTAAAACCGTCAAACAGCTGGCGATCTAATCGGTTAATTTAATTGGCTATGGAAATACTAAAAAAACAAACTCGCTTTGATTTTCTGGGCAAGCGAAAAATCGCGCTGGTTATTTCCAGCGTATTAATGCTGGTAAGTATTGCCAGTCTTTTTACCAAAGGATTAAATCTGGGCATCGACTTTACCGGCGGAACGCTTGTGGAAGTGGGTTATCAGAACGCCGTACAAATCGAATCAGTTAGAGCAGCATTACAGGATAACGGGTTTGATGATGCTGTGGTGCAGCATTTCGGCACCCCGAGAGATGTCATGGTGCGCTTGCCGGGCACGTTTTCCAGAGAAAGTGTTAACGCCGCGGAAATAAGCAGTAGTGTAATGGAGGCGTTACGATTGCCATTCGGTGAATTGTTGGTTGAGTCGTCTAATTCCGCGCAGCAGCAATGTGTTTTAAATGAAACGACGGTCGATTGTCAGGTGCAGATGCGGCGGGTGGAATTCGTCGGCCCGCAAGTGGGAGATGAACTGGCAAACGAGGGTGGATTGGCAATGTTATACGCCCTGCTTGGCATCCTGATTTACGTTACCTTTCGATTTGAATGGCGGTTCGCCGTTGGCTCGGTTATCGCACTGGTACATGATGTGGCAATTACCGTTGGGACTTTTTCCCTGTTTCAATTGGATTTTTCGCTGCCGGTGCTGGCTGCTGTATTGGCGGTAATCGGTTATTCCCTGAACGACACCATCGTGGTGTATGACCGCATCCGCGAAAACTTCCGCAAAATGCGTAAAAGCGATATCGTGGAAACCATGAATGTTGCCATCAATCAAACGCTTCCGCGGACAATCCTGACTTCGTTGACGACGTTACTGGTTGTGGTTACGTTATTGCTATTGGGTGGCGAGGTGATTCGCGGGTTTTCCTTGGCATTGTTTATCGGCGTTATCATTGGTACCTACTCATCAATTTTTGTAGCCAGCCCAGCGGTGATGATGCTTGGCATAAGCCGTGAAGACATGATGCCGGTACAAAAAGAAGGTGAAAACATTGACGCTCAACCCTAACCGTTTCAGCATCATATGCGCTGCCCATTTTGCTCAAATGACGACACTCGAGTAGTCGATTCGAGATTGGGGGATAGCGGTGAAAATGTTCGCCGTCGACGGCAATGTCAGGAATGTTCACAAAGGTTCACCACCTTCGAGCATGTGGTTTTTGAAATGCCCCGAGTAATAAAATCTGACGGTCGGCGGGAAAAATTCGATGAGGCAAAGCTGCGTAGAGGTATTGCCCGCGCGCTTGAAAAAAGACCGATTGAGATGGAATCTGTCAAAGGCGCGATAAATCGCATCATGCGTCAATTTACCCGCAAAGGTGACCAGGAAATTAACGCCAAACAAATCGGCGAGGCGGTCATGGATGCGCTCAGGCAGTTGGACGAAGTTGCTTATGTACGATTCGCATCGGTTTACCGCAGTTTCCAGGACCCTGAAGCTTTTAGCGATGAAGTAGAAAAATTAAGAGAGTCAGATCCCGGTCGGGAAAGTAAATTCCAGTTGTCGCTGTTGCCGAATAAGGATAGTAAGCGATGAGTTTGTTTTCAGGGCTTCAGGAGAGCAAGAAATTGAAACTTGGGCAATCGGAGCGGACAACGGAGTTTGATGCGGCCGATCAAACAGGCGACAGCATTAGCGACAACATTAAATTAGGCCCCGGTGAGGACGAGGGTTATATGGCCAGAGCGCTGCAACTCGCGCGAAAGGGGGCTGCTACTTGCCACCCCAATCCGGCGGTTGGCTGCGTAATCGTTAACCATGGGGAAACTGTTGGTGAAGGATGGCATGATTTCGCCGGACAGGCCCATGCAGAAATCAATGCGTTGAAACAGGCGGGGAAGGCTTCAGCCGGAGCGACTATGTATGTCACCCTGGAACCTTGCAGCCATCACGGCAAGACGCCGCCTTGTGTCAAGTCAATTATCAAATCCCGAATCAGTCGAATAGTAATCGCTGTCGAAGATCCAAACCCGTTAGTGAATCGCTCTGGAATTTCTGAATTGCAAGGTGCTGGAATCGACGTAACCCTGGGCGTTGGACAGGCTCAGGCAAAAACCATTAACCGGGGATTTCTAAAACGCATCACCACCGGCATCCCTTGGGTGACGCTTAAGATCGCAACCAGCATGGATGGAAAAACTGCCATGGCGGATGGTGAAAGCCAATGGATTACATCCCCACCAGCACGTCAAGATGCACAGAAGTTGAGAGCGGCGGCTTCAGGCATACTGACCGGAATCGGCAGCGTGCTGCGAGATGATCCGAATATGAATGCTCGTCTCGATGGCGTCCAAAGACAACCACTACGCATCATTCTCGATACCAATTTAAGCACCCCGGTTGATGCAAGAATTCTGGGCCGCCAAGATGGCGTAATGGGCGATGTATTGATCGTTACCGCAAATTCTGAAGACAGCGCAGCGGAAATTTTTCAGAATGATTCTGTTGAAATCATCAATTGCCGCACCTCAGGCGGCAAAATAGATTTGAACGAAGTGATGCTTGAACTGGGACGACGAGAAATGAACACGATCTTGCTTGAAGCGGGCGCAAGACTCAGTGGCAGCATGCTCGAACAAGGTTTGGTGGATGAAATCGTTGTTTATATGGCCCCTGATTTGTTGGGCAGCGATGCCATGGATATGTTCACAATCCCAGGGCTTGAACAACTTGCCGACAAACTATCGCTGGAATACAAAGATGTCACCCGGGTCGGTCGTGACCTTCGATTGACGCTATCGGTAGCTAAATAGCGCCAGGCCATGTTTACTGGCATTATACAGAGCGTCGGTTCGGTTACCGCAATTTCATCCGCTTCGAATGGGGCGCGGTTGTCAATTAATCTCAAACAACTGGATTTAGAACGGATTTGCCTTGGTGACAGTATCGCGGTAAACGGGGCTTGTCTTACGATTAACAGACTCGAACAAAATATTGTTCATTTTGATGTGTCCAGCGAAACATTGGCAACATGTTTGATGGGAGACTGGCAGGCCGGTGACCGGATAAATCTGGAACTTGCCTTAACGCTGCAAACGCCTATCGGTGGGCACCTGCTATCGGGCCATATCGACGGTACGGCAAAATTGGTTAACCGACAAGATGGGTCGGGATTTGCTGTCATGCGGTTTGAAACGGAGCGTGCCATTGGGAAATTTATCGCGGTCAAAGGATCGGTAGCCATTGATGGCGTCAGTTTGACCACCAATAAAGTGGCGGATAGCAACCATCGGACGCAGTTCGAAATCATGTTGGTTGCCCACACCCTTGAGCGAACAACGCTGGGAAAGCTCGAAAAAAATTCGCGGGTTCATGTTGAAGTGGATCAAGTTGCCCGGTACATTCAAAGGCTAAGCGAATGTGCAGAAAATCAAGATGTTGAACCCATATAATTCAAAAGCAAACAGGTAATTCAAAAGCAAACAGGTAATTCAAAAGCAAACAGGTAATTCAAAAGCAAACAGTCAATGGATAAAACAGCCATAACCGCGAATAAAATCGAACAGGTCCTTGAAGATTACCGACAGGGTAAGATGGTCATTATGGTCGATGATGAAGACCGGGAGAACGAAGGCGATTTACTGGTTGCGGCAGCGTGTATTACTGATGACCATATCAATTTCATGGCCTCCAAAGGGCGCGGTCTGATCTGCCTGGCGCTAACCGAGGAACGCTGCAATCAGCTTGACTTGCCCTTAATGGTTAGTCGAAATAGTGCGCGTTTTTCAACAAATTTTACCGTTTCGATTGAAGCCGCAGTCGGCGTTACCACGGGAATTTCTGCTCAGGACAGAGCGATTACAATTCAAGCAGCAGTCAACCCGGATGCGCAACCCAATGATCTGGTGACACCAGGACATATTTTTCCTATCAAAGCCCAAGCGGGTGGCGTATTAACTCGCGCAGGCCATACCGAGGCAAGCGTCGATATGGCGCGATTAAGCGGATTCGAGCCAGCAAGCGTCATTTGTGAAATTTTGAAGGACGATGGCAGCATGGCGCGGTTGCCGGATCTGGTTGAGTACCGAAAAGAACACAATTTAAAAATGGGCACTATTGCTGATTTAATCAGTTACCGATTGAAAAATGACCCTACCTTGAAAAAGGTCTCAACAGAGAGTTTGCAGCTAAAGCAGGGCGGGTTTCAGTCTTATGTTTATCACGATGTGGTGGAAGGCGGCACCCATCTGGCGTTGGTAAAAGGGGAGATTCATCCAGGTGGTGTCGTTCCGGTGCGGGTTCATGTGCATCGCGGATTACTCGACGCCGTACTAGATCCAACGCCAGGGAGCTGGACCTTGGAAAATGCACTGCGGGCAATTTCCGCTCAACCATCCGGTGTTGCGGTTATATTGTCTTATAACTCGTCCGTTGACGAGTTGGTCAGTCGTATCAAGCTAAATAACGACACCAAAAGAAGACATCCAAGAAAAGAAACAACGCCCCATGATGATCCCGGTAATTTGAGAATGTTAGGCGCCGGCGGGCAAATTTTGGCCAGTCTTGGTTTGACAAAAATTCTGGCCTTAGGACTACGAAAGAAAGCCCATGGATTATCTGGGTTTGGATTGGAAATCATCGATTATATTGAAAGTCCGCAACAACTGTTGCAGTGGAATAAAGATAATGAACGCCATGCAAATTAAGGCCATGAAAAATAATCAAGCCGACGGTGAGCTTAAAAATTGTTCTGGCCGATACGCTTTGGTGGCCGGTCGATTTAATCGCGCCATAACCGATCAGTTGGTGCAAGGCGCCACAGAAGCATTGACCGGCTACGGCATTGACATCGCTGAGATTGATTGCAAGTGGGTGCCCGGGGCGTTTGAAATACCGATGGCGGCAAAAAAGCTGGTTGAAACCAGACGCTATATGGCGGTGATTGCCTTAGGGGCGGTTATTCGCGGGGCCACCGCTCACTTCGACTTTGTTGCCGGCGAGTGCGCCAGAGGCATTGCCCAATTGAATCTGCAAAGCGACATTCCCATCATTTTCGGGGTGTTGACCACGGACACCCTTGAGCAGGCGGTTGAGCGGGCGGATGCCAAGGCCGGCAACCAAGGCGCCGACTACGCATTGGCGGCGTTGGAAATGGTGAGCTTGCTGAAACAGTTATGAGTGTTTCCAGCGTAAAACCTTACCCGATAGCATAATGGCGCGCAGCGGGCGACATCTCGCCAGGCGGTGTGCGGTGCAGGCGCTCTACCAGTGGAATGTGACCGGGCAATCTCCTTCTGAGATTGAAAGCAGTTTTATAAAAAATGAAAACCTGTCGGGGCGGCATCTGGATTATTTTTTAGCATTAATAAAAAATATACCGTTAAATATGGAAGTGATTGATAACCTTATTACCCCTCATCTTGACCGTAAACTGGATAAAGTTGATTTGATCGATCATGCTATTTTAAGAGTCGGGACTTATGAGTTAAAGTTTCAACCGGACGTGCCGGCTCGAGTGGTGCTCGACGAAGCCATTGATATTGCAAAAGTATTTGCCTCTGAACATAGCTATAAATACGTCAATGGCGTGCTCGATAAAATCGCTCGTGAGGTAAGAGGAGATGTATAGAATTACCCGCCAGCATCTATTTCAGTCTCCACTCCATTTTCTGGCATTCGGGTTTGGATCTGGGTTGTCACCCAAAGCTCCAGGCACAATGGGGACATTAGCAGCAGTTCCGCTGGTTTGGATAATGTCGCAATTTCCAAACCTGATTTACACATCCATCACTTTGTTCTGCGTATTGGCCGGCTCAGCAATTTGCAACGCTGCATCAAGAACGTTAAATGATCATTCTGGACGTAATCATTGTGTGCATGATCACCCGGCAATAGTATGGGACGAAATTGTCGGCATGATGCTGACCATGATATTTATCCCGGTTACATGGCTAACGTTGCTAATCGGATTTTTGTTGTTTCGGTTTTTTGATATTGTAAAACCATGGCCGATTCGTTATTTTGATCAGCATGTCCACGGCGGCATTGGCATCATGCTGGACGATATTATCGCCGCGATATTCGCTAATATTGCACTCAGAATTTTATTGCCTTACTTACCGCTTTAAACCGACATGCGCGACCGCTCCGGCGCAACTTGTCGACGGCAGCCTGTTAAGAGCGCCGATTAAGCGCCGCCTGCTGGTCACCGCGGTTTTATGGTAGATTATTGCCATTAAATATTTGGAGACTCGCAGGGCGCGATGCTTCGTGCCTTAACATTATAATAGATGCTGGACATCACCCAACCTATACTCAGAACCGATGTGTCGGGAATGCCTCTGGAATGGATTCATTTCAGGCATGCCGTAACCTTGATTACCTTGGATCAGGTGGCTTATACCTGTGGCGAATTCGTGATGACGGTAAGAGGCGGCATAAACCGTCTTACCCAATGCCAAAGCAAACTTGAGGTTAATTCAATTCTAGCGACTTGTGGCGCCAGTCAGGCTTTTAGTAAGGACTGTAGCAATGGACGCGACAGATATACGCCACCGCTGCATAATATACCGCTTTTTCAACGAGATGCGTGTATTTGTTTATATTGTGGTGAGCAATTTAAGCCGGTGGCATTGTCCCGAGATCACGTCACGCCATTCTCCCAGGGCGGGCAGGATAGTTGGAATAATGTGGTGACTGCTTGCGTTCGATGCAATAATTTCAAGGCCGGCAGAACGCCGGAACAGGCGGGCATGAAATTAATTGCGGTGCCATTCACGCCCACCCACGCAGAATATGTTTATTTGCAAGGCCGGAGAATTCTTGCTGATCAAATGGAATTTTTGAAATCCCATTTTCCCAGGACCAGTCCGCTGCATCAGCGAATTTGACTCCCCTCAATAAAATACCAGCATTAACACTAACACTTAACATAGTGTTTGGAACTAGACATGTCATCATTTCGGGCTTTTAGAATTCATCAAGTTGAAAAAAATATAGTTGCAAAATTCGAGGATATGACGGTCGATGGACTGACCGAGGGCGAGGTTGTTATCAGCGTTAAGTGGTCCGGGATAAACTTCAAGGACGTGTTGGCGGCCACCGGCAGCGGAAAGATTTTACGCCAATATCCGCTGAACGGCGGTATTGATCTTTCCGGTGTGGTAATGAGCTCAACCGATGATCGATTTAAGCAAGGCGATGAGGTTTTGGTAGCCGGATGCGGGTTGTCTGAAACCGCTGATGGCGGATACGCTGAAGTCGCCAGAGTCAAAGGCGACTGTGTTGTTGTCTTGCCGGAAGGATTAAGTTTGAAGGAATCAATGGCCTTGGGCACTGCGGGGTTTACCGCGGCCATGGCCGTAGCGCGCATGGAAACCAATGGCCAAACGCCAGATGATGGCCCAATAGTCGTCACCGGCGCAAGCGGCGGCGTTGGCAGCATTGCCATAGATATTCTTGCTTCAAATGGTTATCAGGTGACTGCTTTCACAGGAAAAAAGGACCAACACGATTACTTAAAACAACTGGGCGCCAGTGAGTTCATCGATAGACATACCATCGAAATGGGCACCCGGCCGCTTGAATCGGCAATCTGGGGCGGCGCCGTGGATAACGCTGGCGGAGAAACGCTGGCCTGGCTTACCCGAACTGTGAAACCCTGGGGAAATATCGCCAGCATTGGCTTGGTGGATGATTACAAACTCAACACCACAGTGATGCCTTTTATCTTGCGCGGCGTCTCCCTGCTGGGCATCAATTCCATTGAAATGCCCAATCATATTCGCAACCAAATATGGAGCAGCCTAGGCGCCGAATTAAAACCTGGACATCTGGATAACATCGTCACCAACGAAATCGCGTTCGAAGATTTAGCCAGTGCATTTGACAATTATCTAAATGGCAGTAATTGGGGGCGAACCCTGGTAAAAATTCAGGACTAATTATGAATAGGTCAGATAGCGCGCTAAAACGCAGTTTTCACAGAAAGCCGGACAATACGCCAAACGATAATGATCGCATTGAGATTGGTCCGAGCCAGTTAGCCTTTGATGAATGGGCGGCGCTGGATTTGCCGCCGCCGGACCTGGTGGCGTTGCGTCAGTATCGCCTTGAACGGGTCAAACAGCAGTTGCGCCAACGCGACTACGCTGGCATCTTGTTGTTCGACCCGCTTAATATTCGCTATGCCACCGACAGTGCCAATATGCAGATTTGGATTATGCATAACCAGGCCAGAGGTTGTTTTATCGCCACAGACGGTCCGGTGGTGATGTTTGATTTTCATAATTGCGAACACCTGAATCAGCATCTGCCGTTGATTGATGAGGTGCGCAAGATGACCAGTTTTTTCTATTTTCTGGGTGGCGCAAGGAGTGCCGAATTCGCGGCAAAATTTACCGCGGAAATTGATCAACTCTTGCGCCAGCATGGCGCCGGCAACCGCCGCCTAGCGGTGGACAAACTGGAAATAGTCGGGGTTCGAGCCCTGGACCGCGCGGGTATCGAGATCATGGACGGGATGGAGTTGATGGAAACCGCGCGGGAAATAAAAAACCACAATGAAATTCGCGCCATGAAATGCGCGGTCGCCGCTTGCGAGGCGACGCTGGTTGAATTTGAACATGCAATGCAACCCGGCATCAGCGAAAATGAACTCTGGGCTTACTTGCATTTTGGCAATATCAAACGTGGCGGAGACTGGATTGAAACCCGGATTTTGTCATCGGGACCAAGAACAAACCCGTGGATGTCTGAGTGCGGCCCGAGAATTATTCAGGATGGAGATATGGTTGCGCTTGATACCGATTTGATTGGGGTTTACGGCTATTGCGTGGATATGTCACGTACCTGGGTTGTCGGCGACGTGAAAGCGACTGCACAACAGAAACAACTTTTCCAGGTTGCCCATGAACATATCATGGAAGATATGGCGTTGCTTAAACCGGGATTGACCTTTAAAGAGTTAACCTTTGGCGGCAATCAACTCGATCAGAAGTATCGTCGGCAGCAGTATGGGGTGAAATATCACGGCGTGGGATTGTGCGATGAATATCCGGCAATCATGTACCCGGAAAATTGGGAGTCCAGTGGCTATGATGGCGTGTTGCAGCCTGGAATGTGTTTATGTGTGGAAGCCTATATAGGCGAGGTTGGCGGAAAAGAAGGGGTCAAACTTGAGGAGCAGGTTTTGATTACCGAAACCGGTTACGAATTGCTGACGCTTTTTCCGCACGACCAAAGGCTGGTTTAATAATTGAAAAGATGATGATACACCCTCTTCATTTTGATTTTTTTGGATAGAGTGCAAATGATAGTTTGTTTGGGATTGTTGTTTAGTTTATGCTCGTGCCCTATCTAAGAGATTTCATGAAAAAGGGTATATTTTCAACTCGGTTCGCTTCCGCGCACTATCCATGTTACTTAGTTTCGATGCCAACTATGAAATTTTTCTAGCAGACTTAGTACCCACTGGGGAGCATGGCTTTTCTTCCAGTTACCCGCCGCATATTTATTTGCTTCCATCCATGTCGGATAAACGTGAAGGTGCCGAGGATTTTATTCATACCCAATCCATGACGCATAGCGAGTACGAATTCTGCAATTGGATCGCCGGTACCGATTACGATAAGGTTGGCATCATATTTTTGCCCCATATTTAACTGGCCCTGTTTTTAATTGCCTTGTTTTTAATGAGTGTCAGGACATATTTCGCCAGGTACGGAAATATCGCCAGCAACACAAAAGAGGCGATTAGCCCTGGCGACAAAAGTCCTTTGAGCGAGTCAATCTTGGCAAGTTGGGTTCCGGCATTAACAAACACCATGCTACCTGGCGCCATGCCAAGCAATGAGGCAAAAAAATAAGTGACTGTTTTTATTGAGGTCAATCCCATCAAAAGATTGATTGCAAAAAATGGAATCACCGGCACCAGGCGCATGGAGAATAAATATAACGCGCCTTCGGCACGAAAGTTTTCACGAATCTTTGCCACACGCTGGCCCATTTTCGCTTGCACCCAATCATCGAACAGATATCGTGCGACTAAAAAAGCAATGGTTGCGCCAATGGTTGCGGACACTAAGGCGATGATCGACCCCCAGATAAAACCGAATATTGCGCCACTGCAAAGGGTCAGCACCAAGGCTCCAGGTATGGATGCTGCGGTGACTGCGATATAAATTGATGAGAATATCAATCCAGTTAATAACGGTTTTTCTTCTCTAAACGCAATCAATTGTCCTAATCGCGATTTTATATATTCCAGATTCAGATACTTTTCCGGCCCAATATAAATCAACAGACCGACAACAAGTAATATCGCAATGACAACGGCTATTTTTCCTTTCGACATGAGATGTTGTTGTAGCTTGCTATTGTTCCAATCTGGAAATCATGGCCATGGTATAAATTACCGTAGCAGTGCTTCTTGCGGACACCCTGATTTTGAAAAGTTTATAAAACCCGGGTTGTTCTCAAACGCGTTGATGATGATCCCGAATCAATGTTGCTGGCGGCGAATAATCAATAAAGTTGCGTTTGTCATACCAGTCAGTTGCCGCGAGAATCACTACTAAAATTACCCGTTGATTTTTCCAATCAACGCATCAGCGAAAGCGCTGGTCGATAACGTGGTCGCGCCCTCCAGCAATCTGGCGAAGTCATAGGTCACGGTTTTGTCTGCCATAACCGAAACGAACGCATCGGTTATTAAATCAGCGGCCTGATTCCAGCCAATATATTCCAGCATCATTACTCCCGAAAACAGCAGCGACGATGGATTGACTTTATTCTGATTCGCATATTTCGGCGCGGTGCCGTGAGTAGCCTCGAAAACCGCGATGTGATCGGCCATATTGGCGCCGGGCGCGATGCCGACGCCGCCCACTTCCGCGGCCACCGCATCGGACAAGTAGTCGCCATTTAAATTCATGGTGGCAAGCACCTCAAATTCAGCCGGGCGTAATTGCAGCAGTTGAAAAATAATATCGGCGATTCGGTCTTTCACCAATATTTTACCCTCAGGCAGTGTGCCATTGTGCTCATCCCAAAGCTCTTGTTCGGTAACGATGTGGTCGCGAAATTCTTCTTTTGCGACTTCATAACCCCAGTTGCGAAACGCGCCCTCGGTGAATTTCATAATGTTGCCCTTATGCACCAGGGTTACGTCGGTTTTGTTATTGTCGATGGCATACTGGATCGCTTTTCTGACCAGGCGTTTGCTGGCGAATGGGCTGATTGGCTTGACGCCGAGTCCCGCATCCTCAAAAAACGCCGCGCCCATTTCTTCGCGCAAAAACTTCGCCAATTTTTTATTGGCATCCGAGCCACTTTCATATTCGATGCCGGCGTAAACGTCTTCAGTGTTTTCCCGGAAAATAACCACATCGATTTCCTCCGGTTTTTGCAGCGGAGAAGGCACGCCGGCGTAATATCGCACCGGTCGAACGCAAGCGTACAAATCCATTTCCTGGCGCAATGAAACATTCAAGGAACGAAAACCACCGCCAATCGGCGTAGTCAGCGGGCCTTTTATAGAAACAATCAACGCCTTTATGGCTTCCAATGTTTCTGCCGGGAAATAATCGCCCGCATAAATGCCGGCGGCTTTTTCACCCATGTATAACTCACACCAATGAACTTTGCGTTTTCCGCCATAGGCTTTTTCCACCGCCGCATCCCACACGCGCAACGATGCGGCGGTTATATCCGGCCCAATGCCATCGCCCTCCACAAATCCAAGGATAGGTTGCTTCGGCACAACGAGCGTGTCGTTCTTTATCGTGATTTTCTCGCCGCTTTCCGGCAGTTTGATATGTTGGTAGGTCATTTTGTTTTTGCGGTTACTCTGGTATTGCTCTGGGTTAGTGATTAGGCATTCTTGCTTACGATAAAATAAACCAGCTAGGACAACACCTTATATTGATTTAATTCTTTTTAGCAGCATATCCCTTCCATCGCCTGACCAATAGGTAATATCTTGTTCAATAAATAACCATTTGCATAAAAGTTGAATTTGCTCAACACTCATGGTGCCAAGGTTATTGATTTTGTTCTTGCAATCTGATGGCATCTCATACGAAATTATTTGATGCACCGCTTCAATTGATCGAATCAGGTGGCTCCATGTTTGCGAATCTAAAAGTTTTTTCTTATCCATCAAATCATCAATCAAATCTGTATGGCTTGGTGGTCTATCATATCCATTTTTATACAAAAACAAATCTTCTATCAAAATCTTGAAATCACATCCCTT
Organism: Candidatus Spongiihabitans sp.; assembly: GCF_965237845.1. Taxonomy (GTDB): domain Bacteria; phylum Pseudomonadota; class Gammaproteobacteria; order Arenicellales; family Poriferihabitantaceae; genus Spongiihabitans. The sequence continues at coordinate 730,575 of NZ_OZ250154.1, forward strand.
ATTTAAGCTTGCCGGACGTTCAAGATAAATATGTTTGCCGTTATCAAGAACTTCAACGAAATATCTATATTTCTTCCCAACGGCCTCTTTTCCCCATTCATTCAAGATAAATTTGCGGATATCGATCCGTGTATTTAAATTCGACACTGTAAGGGTTTTTACAATTCTGGAGTTTTCTTTTATTGGCATTTTACAAATCCTCAATTACCGAGTCTTTAATCGGATATTTTATAGCGTACTGAATCAACAAGCCGAATGCTGTTGTAATCAGTAATGGTATCAAACACAAACCGCCATATACAGTAATTTTCTTCTCTTTTTTCAAAGAAAATTAACTCAACAGGCTTGTTTGTGTAGCGTTGCCATTGACGAAATGGGTAATAGATTTGTCGAATAATCACATTAGCAGTGGAACAGTTCTTTGCCTCAACGAGCAAAACTTTACTTTCGCCTTCGTATCCAGCATCGACTTCTGTTTGAACACTTTTTGTCTCTATGAGATGTTTGTATTTCCCTGCACGGAATGAAAATTCTGGCGTGTATTTGCGTCCTCGTATGGTTAAAACGAGAGTGTCGTCCTGCATAAAACTACGAATTAAACTTGAAGCATAAGCATAGTCCAAATGTTGCATTTCAGAATCGCCGACTTTTGAAGTGTCGAGAGAAAATGACAATTTTGATTGATACACAACGGTCTCAGTTTTAATTTCTGGAATATCAATATAGCCTTCGCCCTCAATAATTGCATAAAATCCATTCTTGATTGGAAGAATAAAAAGATTGTTTTCTTGAAAAATTTCTGGGCGATCTTCACGGGAATCTTGCTTGCACAAAATCCGCACTTCTTTTTCGGTTGTCCGTGTGAAATTCTGGCAGGACTTTTTGATTTGTTTGTTGGTAATAACAAGCGGCGAGTTCGAAAAATTGTGCTTGTGAATCTTGTAATCCTTAAAAATCTTGCGCCAGGAATTATCGGAAGCCATAACACAAAAACCTATAGCTGTCTGAAAATTCCATCGAAATATGTCGCGGATTCTTCTCTCACAGCACTTTCAGAAATCGGCAAATTTCTCTGTTTCAACACATCACTAATCCTTTTAACCGCCATGCTTGCAAGATAATCTTTTTCAGCGTCAATCCCGACAAAATTTCTGTTGTGCCGTAAGGCGGCCACTCCGGTAGTCGCGCTTCCACAAAAAGGGTCAAGCACTATTTCATGCTCGCTTGTGCAAGATAATACAATTCTGTCTAAAAGGGCTTCGGGTTTTTGCGTGGGATGTTTGCCGTATTTTTTTTCTGCGCTCCTAGGGGTATTAATAGCCCAAACACTTCGCATCTGTTTATCCGATTTTTTTATAAAATCCCCCGCCCATTCCGATTTTTTCATCAACTCATAATTGAATTGATGTTTTGCCTTCTTTGTTTTGCGCGCCCATAGCAAGGTTTCATGGCTGGCGGCGAACATTCTGCAGGCCAGATGAGGCGCTGCGTTTGGTTTATACCAACAGATTTCATTAAGCAAATGCCACCCTTGGCTCTGCAATGCGAATCCGCAGACATATATGGAATGGTAGGTTCCTGAAACCCACAAAGAGCCGTTCTCTTTTAAGACTCTGCGGCACGCTTGAATCCAGTTATAATGAAACTCATAATTTTTTTCAAATCCATTGCTTTTATCCCATTTGCCCTTGTTCACGCTCACGCGCTTTCCAGCATGGCAACTAAAACCGTCATTTGACAGATTGTAGGGCGGGTCGGCGAAAATCAAATCGATGCTGTTATCCGGCAAGGCATTTAGCACCTCCAGAACATCCCCCTTGAACAACCTGACTCCTTTATTTTTGTAAAAAGATTTCATTTCTTAGGATTATGTATTTTCATCCAGCAAAACTCTTGTTAGTGTAAATCCGATAACCCCGAAATTATAACCTATTCATCCAGCGTCTTTTCACACTAATTATCGGTGTCATCGGTAGTGGTATCTGATACATTCATTTTTATTGGGGCCGACTATCTCCCAAACCATCCGCACCGTTTTGTCATCATGGGCAAGTGCCAGCGTGTAGCTATCTTCATTACAGATATGTGGCGTTACCGTATTCCATTGCCGCTTTCCTGTGGCTACGAGTTCAATCAATTGCACGGGATTATCCGCGCCATATCGAAGGTGTTCCAGTTGTATCGAATTTTGGTCTTCATTTAACCGCCATCGATACCGATTTGAAAACGCTAGTTCGGTCCCTGCGAAGGTAGTCCATTTTCCGGTTTCCGAAAAAGTCATGGTGTTATCATCGATCACGGTAACCACCACCTCCCCCTTGCCGCTGCCATTCCAGCCGGTTTCGACGTTGCTGGACTTGGCGGTAAAGTGAACTTCGCAGATATTTTTCAAACCGCCCCAAAGGGCGATGCCCGGAGTAATCCCTGAGGTAATCCCCGGAATAATCTCTGAGGCAATTCCTGAATCGGTGCGACCGCGCTCCACTTTCGATATTTGCCGCTTTGATATTGATTAGTGGTTTATTGCGCGCTCCAGCGCCATCAGTATTTTTTCGACTTCTTCAGTGCTGTTGTAATGCACCAAGGAAACACGTACCACACCATCATCGGCATTAATACCCAGATCGGTGAGTAATCGATGAGCATAAAAGTGTCCGCTTTCACAGCCGATTCCCATATCCTGTATTTTTGTGGAAACCGCCCGCGCGCTTTGTTTCAGAGGTTGAAAAGCGATGGTCGGCACTCTGTCATTATCCCGGGTATGGTTTTTGCCAAGCAGTCGCACTTTGTCGTTATTGCCTAGAAAATCCAGAATAGGGGCTGCCAATTCGGTTTCGTGAGCGGATATCAATGAATGCAGTTGCGTCATTTTTTGCGGCGCCATTCTTTGTGGCGCGCGGAGGGTGTCTTTAAAGTGGTGCTGATGCAGCGCGTCGAAATAGTCCAGCACCCCGGCGCAAGCGGCAACCTGGGCGTGCTGCGGCCCGGCCGGGTTGAATAATTTGCCGTCGCCGATGTTAAAGTAGTGGCATTGCGGCGTTAGATTGGAAGCAATCTCCCGATTTAAATACATTAAACCTTGATGCGGGCCATACACCTTATATAAACTAAACGCATAACCATCCACCCCTAAAGCTTTCAAGTCGCATATATGGTGCGGGGCATGAGCCACCGCATCGACGAATACTTTCGCATTGGAATTTTGCTTGACTCGCCGGGTGATTTCGCTGGCAGGATTAGAGGTGCCAACGATATTCGAGCAATGTGCGAAAAACACCCATTTGGTATTTTCATTGACCAGAGAATCGAGTTGTTGCAGATTAAGCAATCCGTTTTCAAGGTCCACTTTCCATTCACGAATTTTCGCGCCTTTTTCTTCCGCTTTTCTGCGCCACACCCCGCTGTTGGCTTCGTGGTCTTGATTGGTGACAATAATTTCGTCTGTTGCCCCCAAATCAACGCCTATCGCTTGGGCCATAACGTAGGTATTCATTGAGGTAGAGGGACCTATGGTTAATTCATTGGCTGAGATATTAAGCGCCTCTGCCCAACCCTCAATCGCCCGATCCATTGCTTCCCCGGCTTGGCTTGATGGCGCATAACGCTCGTAAGGCTGCACCCTGGTGTGGGAATTGTAGTGGTTCATCAAGGTATTGACCTGATTAGCCACATAACTACCCCCTGCGTTTGAACAAAACACAAATTCCGGGTTATCATGCAGCTGGTTGAATTGTTTTCTGACGAATTCGATGTCTAGTTTCATTAGTCTTGTTTCTGGTAAAATCCACCCCCATATACCACATATACCAGCAAGATACATTTCCCTGACATTATTTGCCGCACCTGATAATTTATGCACAAGCCTATACAAGCCGAGCCTATACAAGCCGATCTAAAAATCTCCAGCGACGCAGTGAGCAGAATCACCGAGTTACTTGCCACCAAAGACAATCCTGACTCGATGCTTCGCGTCTATATCCAGGGTGGCGGTTGTTCTGGTTTTCAGTACGGTTTTCAGTTTGACGAAAATCAGGAAGAAGATGACATCACCGTAGAACGCGACGGCATCAAAGTGCTGATAGATATGCTCAGTTTGCAGTATCTGAGTGGGGCGGAAATTGATTACAAGGATGACCTGATGGGCAGCCGATTTCTGGTAAACAATCCTAATGCCTCAACCACCTGCGGCTGTGGTTCTTCGTTTTCGATCTAGACGACTGCATGGATGCAGGAGGTAGAGCGACGCAGGATGCCAAAGCCGACGACTGCATGGATGCAGGAGGTAGAGCGACGCAGGATGCCAAAGCCGACGACTGCATGGATGCAGGAGGTAGAGCGACGCAGGATGCCAAAGCCGACGACTGCATGGATGCAGGAGGTAGAGCGACGCAGGATGCCAAAGCCGACGACTGCATGGATGCAGGAGGTAGAGCGACGCAGGATGCCAAAGCCGACGACTGCATGGATGCAGGAGGTAGAGCGACGCAGGATGCCAAAGCCGACGACTGCATGGATGCAGGAGGTAGAGCGACGCAGGATGCCAAAGCCGACGACTGCATGGATGCAGGAGGTAGAGCGACGCAGGATGCCAAAGCCGACGACTGCATGGATGCAGGAGGTAGAGCGACGCAGGATGCCAAAGCCGACGACTGCATGGATGCAGGAGGTAGAGCGACGCATCGCTACATGGACGTAGCTTATTAGAGCAATGCAGGAGCAATTGCCGAGGATGCCAAAGCCGATTGGGGTCGGTGAGAGATTCCTCCTCGCTGGGGTGTGGGGCGTGTTCGGGATACTAAAAAGTGCATTGAGGCGCTTTTTAGCCATATGCTTTTTAACGCTTGAGCTTTTGAATTTTATCCCCACATTTTCGAGATAACTTACAACTGCAATGCCCTAATTTTGTCAATATGAGTCGAAAGTCAACAAAACCCAGCGATCAACGCCATCAGGAGCCGCCTGAGAATACCCATAAGAATATCCCTGAAGATCCAAATACCCTTGAACAAGCCGCCGATGAGTTGGTTGATGAATCAACCTCGGAGAAAGTGAATGGGGATGAAAATAATGAATCATCCATTGGTGTTTATGGAGACGACTGCATGGATGCAGGAGATAGGGCGACGCAGGATGCCAAAGCCGACGATTCCAGGGAGGGTTTGATGGAAAAATTGGTCGTCGCGCACAGCCAGATCGACGAATTAAAAGATGGTTATATTCGGGCGAAAGCTGAAATGGAAAATATTCGTCGGCGCAGCCAGAATGAAATGATATCGGCGCGCAAATACGCAATTGAAGGATTTGCCCAGGAATTACTCAGTGTTGTTGATAGTCTGGATCAGGCGACTAGGGTTGAGATGGATAAGCCAAACGGAGAAGCCGCTATTAATATGAAAGAGAACATGAAACAAGGGCTGGAATTGACCCTGAAGCAGTTTGACAAAGTAATGGAAAAGTTTGGCGTTATCGCGGTGGAGGCGGAACCCGGGGTAAAGTTTAATCCCGAAGTACATCAGGCGATTAGCGTGGTTGCGAGCGATGAGGTTGAGCCTGAACATATTGTAAACGTGATGCAAAAGGGTTTTTCCTTAAAAGACAGGTTATTACGTCCAGCGATGGTTGTGATTGCTAAAAGTTCCGAAAAAGAGTGAAAAATCACTTGTTATTCAATCGTTAACCCTTATATCAAAGCCAGTTGTTTTAAGACCCAGGTTTATAGAGGACCCGAAAAAATGTCAAAAATTATAGGTATTGATCTTGGTACTACCAATTCTTGCGTTGCAGTGATGGAAGGTAGTACGCCCAAGGTTATCGAAAATAGTGAAGGTGATCGTACCACGCCCTCCATCGTCGCGTTTACTAAAGATGATGAGGTTTTAGTGGGGCAGTCAGCCAAACGTCAATCCGTTACTAACCCGGAAAACACAATCTTCGCGGTCAAGCGTTTAATCGGACGTCAGTTCGATGAGGACGTGGTGCAGCGCGATATGGACTTGATGCCTTATAAAATTATTAAAGCCAAAAATGGTGATGCCTGGGTAGAGGTTGGCGGCAAACAAATGGCTTCACCGGAGATCTCGGCGCGAATACTACAGAAGATGAAGCAGACGGCTGAGGACTATCTGGGGGAAAAAGTGATCGAAGCGGTTATCACGGTACCCGCATATTTCAATGACTCTCAGCGTCAAGCGACCAAAGATGCCGGAAAAATCGCTGGCTTGGAAGTCAAGCGCATTATCAACGAACCCACCGCAGCAGCCCTTGCTTATGGCATGGACAAAGCCAAAGGAGATCGAAAAATCGTGGTCTATGATTTAGGCGGCGGCACTTTCGATATCTCGGTTATCGAGATTGCGGAAATTGAGGGCGAGCACCAATTTGAAGTGCTTTCAACCAATGGTGACACTTTCCTCGGCGGCGAAGATTTCGATCGGCGTTTGATTGATTATTTGGCGGATGAGTTTAAGAAAGATCAGGGCATGGATCTTCGAGGCGACCCGCTGGCAATGCAACGGCTCAAGGAAGGCGCTGAAAAAGCGAAAATTGAATTGTCTTCCAGTTCTCAAACCGAGGTTAACCTGCCCTATATCACTGCGGATGCCAGTGGACCGAAGCATTTGAATATGAAATTAACCCGGGCCAAATTGGAGTCTCTGGTAGATAATTTATTGCAACGCACTTTGGTGCCTTGCAAAATCGCCTTGCAGGACGCGGGAATAAAAGCATCTGAAATCGATGATGTCATACTGGTCGGCGGTCAAACACGGATGCCCAAAGTTCATGAAGTTGTTGAAACCTTTTTCGGAAAGGAAGCACGCAGAGATGTTAACCCTGACGAAGCGGTAGCGGTGGGTGCCGCGATTCAAGGTGGCGTACTAGGCGGCGACGTCAAGGATGTATTGTTGCTGGATGTTACGCCGTTGTCATTGGGTATTGAAACTCTGGGCGGTGTTATGACCAAGTTGGTTGAAAAGAATACGACTATTCCGACCAATGCAAGCCAAGTGTTTTCGACTGCCGATGACAACCAAAATGCGGTGACCGTGCATGTTCTGCAGGGCGAGCGCGAAATGGCGAGCGGAAACAAGTCTTTGGGCCGATTCGATCTGACTGAGATTCCGCCGGCAGCGAGGGGAATTCCTAAAATCGAAGTCTCGTTTGATATCGATTCCAACGGCATTTTAAATGTATCGGCGAAAGACAAGGTCACCGGCAAAGAAAACAAAATTGTCATTAAATCGAGTTCTGGATTGTCTGACGGGGAAATTGATAAAATGGTTCGGGATGCCGAAGAGCATGCTGATGAAGACAGAAAAACCAGGGAATTGGTTGATACGCGCAATCAGGGCGAGGCCTTGATACACGGTGTCAGGAAATCTCTGGACGAACTTGGCGATAAAGTTGAGGCTGACGAAAAGCAAAGCATTGAATCCGCAATTTCAGAACTTGAAGAAGTTCTGAAAGAGGATGACCTGGAAACCATCAAGGCTAAAACCGAAGCATTAACCCAGGCATCCCACAAATTAGCGGAGCAGATGTATGCCCAGTCCCAGGCCGATCAACCCGGGTCCGGCGAGCCCAGTGAGGCTGAGTCTGATAGTTCAAGCGAAGCCGATGATGTGGTGGATGCCGAATTTGAAGAAGTAGATGATGAGGACAAAAAATCCTGAATACATTATGCATAAATGCCCATAAATAAATAAGCAAGCAAAAGCGGGGCCATGACCCCGCTTTTGCATGTCAATTATTAAACGGTGCATATGCAACGACAAATATGTCAAAAAAAGATTATTACGAAGTTCTGGGTGTGAGCCGGGATGTCAGCGATCAAGACCTGAAAAAGGCCTATCGTCGCTTAGCAATGAAACACCACCCGGATCGTAATCAAAATAGCGCGGAGTCAGAAGCTAAATTCAAGGAAGCCAAGGAGGCTTACAGTGTTTTGGGGGACTCGCAAAAACGTGCGGCATACAATCAGTTTGGCCATGCCGGGGTTGATCCCGCCAGTGGCATGGGCGGCGGTGCTGGGGCGGGTGGTTTTGGAGATATATTTGGGGACATATTTGGGGATATCTTCGGTGGCGGTGCAGCTGCAGGCGGTCGCGGAAAGCGCGGTTCGGATTTGCGATACCGTTTGAATCTGACCCTGGAAGAGGCGGTTATGGGCGTAGAAAAACAAATTCGCGTTCCGAAGATGGCAAATTGTGCGACTTGTGATGGCTCTGGGTCGAGACCAGGTTCGGAAGCCAAAACATGTGATACCTGTCATGGGCAGGGCCAGGTAAGAATGCAACAGGGATTTTTCTCGGTGCAACAGACTTGCCCACGTTGCAAGGGGCAAGGAAAGGTGATTTCAGACCCATGCACATCGTGTAGTGGGCAAGGGGTGGTTAAACAGGAAAAAACCCTGTCGGTGAAAATCCCTGCGGGTGTGGATGACGGTGATCAAGTGCGGTTGTCCGGTGAAGGTGAAAGCGCCGGTCAAGGCAGTTCTCCCGGTGATTTGTATGTCCAGGTCAGGATGATAAAGCACGATATATTTGAAAGGGATGGGGATAATTTGTATTGTGAGGTGCCTGTTAGCTACGTCAAATTGGCATTGGGCGGCGAGTTGGAAATACCCACATTATCCGGTCGCACAAATTTGAAAATTCCGGCTGAAAGCCAGTCAGAACGGGTTTTCAGATTGCGCGGCAAAGGGATGCGTAATGTACGCAATGGCAATCAAGGATATTTAGATTGTAAAGTAGTTGTGGAAACCCCGGTGAATTTAACCAGGGAACAGAAAAAGCTATTGAAAGATTTTGAAAAAAGTCTAAGCCAAGGCGGAAAGCGACATTCTCCACGCAGCAGTTCATGGACCAACAAGATAAAATCTTTCTTTGACGAGCTGGTGCCGTAAAATGGAACCTGCTCTCGCTGATTAAATCGCCCGGAAAACAGAATTTCTGGTTTTTGCTTAGGCTTTCAGGGGGGCTGAATCGTTGCCTTGGGAAGTCATTAAACGAATTACGGTATCGAGTCAGCATCGATAGTTTGTTCTTTTTTAGATTTCGCACAAAAACAGGTTTCGCCGAATTTGCTCAATAAGTATTTTCCTTTAGGATTTAAAATTTACCTTTATATGACGTGTCAGGGCAATACGCCCTATACGAATAGTTAGAATGATATGAACTCTCTATCTAGATTTTGCACGAGGAAGCATTGCATAACTGGGATGCAGAGAAAGACTCTAGGGATTCTAATCAGAATAAGCTTTCCAGAATGTTTAGGAGCAAATCAATTATGTTATGGGCAGAAATATTAAAAGATGCGATTTCCGCAAAACTAGAGATAATTGGTGCTGGTGAAAAATCAATGTTATTTTATCGTGAATTGACAAAAGAAAATTTCAATCAAATACGAAAAATTATCAGAAGGTTGGTTGAGTGGTCGGTATGGTCGTCTCCACAAAATTCAGAAGTTGATAGAGTATTGACTGACAATAAGAGTGAAATTAAGGAATATATGAGAGCAAGGGGTTTGACATCGGGCTATTTACTTGGTGTGCCAGATTAAATTTGCACATAACAAGGCCAATCGAGTTGGGCTGGTTTTTCAGCGGCGCATTGGCGACATTAGCTGCAAAACACATAAACAGAAAGGAATATGAAACCAAATTAACAATTTCAAATGCGCTTCAATGGAGGCTTCAATATAGCAGGGTTATTCAAGAAGCTGGATCTATATCTGGTATATTAAAGGTTCGATGAAGAATGGCTAAGAAATCGATAGATAAATGGCAGTATGGTGATTTTCAGACACCAATTGATCTCGCTGACAAAGTAGTTGAAGCGCTAAAGCAAAACCACAACATTAAACCTGAAATTATTATTGAACCCACTTGTGGAAAAGGAGCGTTTGTTTGTGCTGCTAACGAAGGATTTGAGCATTCTCATATATTTGGTTATGAAATAAATAAAGCGTACGTCGATGAAGCCACTTCATCATTAAATGCGATTTCTTCTACGAATCACGTTTCAATCAAACAGGCCGATTTTTTTGATACTGACTGGAAAAAGATACTTTCTGGATTGAGTGGGTATATCCTCATAATCGGGAATCCCCCTTGGGTGACAAGCAGTGAACTGGGCATTCTCAACAGTAGAAATCTCCCTGAAAAATCAAATTTTCAAAACCGTAAAGGCATTGAAGCTATTACTGGTTCAGGAAATTTTGATATTTCAGAATGGATGCTGCTACAGCATGTTAATTGGCTTTCACATCGCGACGGAGCTATTGCTTTCTTATGTAAGTACGCTGTTGCACGTAAAGTAATGAGACAAGTCAGGCAAAGTGCAGAGCATCGTTTTTTTGGGCATATTTATCCAATTGACGCTAAAGCACATTTTGATGCATCAGTTGAGGCGTGTCTTTTTGTCCTTACTACAAATGCTGGAAATGCTGATTGTGAGGTTTACGAATCATTAGACTCGGCCAAGTCTTCTTGTATTATTGGCGAAAGAGATGGATTTATCGTTAGTAACGTTAATGTTTATGAGAAATGGAGACATTTAAAGGGGCAAGATCCACGTTATACTTGGCGATCTGGCATTAAACATGATTGCTCAAAAGTCATGGAATTAGAACCTGCTAAGGGGGGATTTAAGAATGGGTTAAATGAAACCTTTATTCTTGAAAAAAATTATATATATCCTCTCTTAAAAAGCTCCGATGTGGGAAATGGGCGAATTACTTCTTACAGGAAAGTAGTATTGATAACTCAGAAAACGGTAGGCGAAGAAACATTATCCATGAAGAACATTGCTCCAAATACATGGAAATATTTATTAAGTCATAGGGAGTATTTAAATAAAAGAAAAAGTTCAATTTACAGGAATAAACCAGAATTTTCTGTATTCGGTATTGGCCCATACACATTTAAGGATTGGAAAATTGCAATATCAGGATTCTATAAAAAATTAAGATTTAATCTTGTCGGACCGCTTGATGGTAAAACTGTAGCTTTTGATGACACTGTTAATTTCTTGTCTTTTGATACAGAGGCAGAGGCACGATTTATTTTCCATCTAATTACCTCAGGTCCTTCACTGGAATTTCTGGAATCAATGATATTTTGGGATGAAAAACGCCCCATTACCGTAGAAATTCTAAGAAGACTATCATTAAAAGCAGTGGCGGCAGAGCTAGGTGAACTTAAACAATATAAACAATGGATTGAAGTACAATCATATACTGCTACCGGTCAATTAGAATTGGGGATAGCAGAGAAAAAGTCAAACTATAAAGTTCGGGTAAGCAGCTGACAAACGCATGCACTTGGACAAAATAAAGCCGTACCGTTTCGTTCCGCACCGTTATTTAGTCGGTGATGCGAAGCGTTATGCACCAAAGGAGGAAACGTCGTGCTAAAAGAAAAGTTACCCTCTTGCATAATATTCTTTAGATAAGGCATCGAGTATAGGTTTAACAAAAGTATGTACTTAAATTCAAGCTCGTGCCGTTTCCTCAAGAATAAACATGTATTAGGTGCACCAAAAACCGGTTAATCCTTTAATGTCTGAAAGTTACAACATGTTGGCAACCGACGGGTTGTTTCATCATCAGATCGAAGACTTCACACCGAGATTGGCGCAGCAAGAGATGGCTCAGGCGGTTGAGGATGCTCTAGCTTTTTCGGGCCGGTTGGTGGTTGAATCCGGCACCGGCACCGGCAAGACCTATGCCTACCTGGTTGCCGTGGTGCTCAGTGGAAAACGCACTATTATTTCGACCGGCACGAAACATTTGCAGGAGCAAATTTTTAATCGTGATCTTCCGGTTGTGCTCAGCGTGCTTGATGAAACCGTCAGCGCGCAAATGCTGAAAGGGCGCGCCAATTATTTGTGCCGCTATCGTCTCAAATTGAACAGTCAGCAAAGCGATTTGGTGGGCAAGGCAAATCAGCTTGAATACGATGTGATCGATAAATGGGCTTCGCGGACCAAATCCGGCGATATTTCAGAAGTTTCTGATGTGAATGAGGCTTCTCCAATATGGAAACAGGTAACGTCCACAACGGATAACTGCCTCGGTGGAAAATGTCCTGACTACCGAAACTGTTTTGTCAACCAGGCTCGGCAACGCGCCATGAAGGCGGACATCATGGTGGTAAATCATCATCTGTTCTTTTCTGATTTGACCCTTAGAACTGAAGGGTTTGGCGAGTTGTTGCCCGACCATGAGGCGGTAATTTTTGATGAGGCGCATAGCATTCCCGATATTGCGGCACAGTTTTTCGGGTTTTCATTGTCCAGTTTTCAATTAAAAGAGTTAACTAAAGATGTATTAGCGGCGGAAAAGGAGGAAAAAAGCGCAGTGGATTTTGGCGTTTGTATTCCTGCCCTGGAAAATCAAATAGATAACATTCAAGGATATTGCAAGCGGCTTAAAAATTCTAAAGAAATTCTGGCCAATTTAAAAAACGCCAAATTCGATGCATTGCTTGAATCTTTAGCGATAAATCTGGATGACCTGCATAATGCGTTAACCCTTGCTGCGGTTGCGGGGGAAGGGCTGGTCAAGTGTCAGAACAGATGCTTGCAAATTCAGAATCAACTGGATCGTTGGTGGGAAAATCGAGACAAAGATTCCGTGTGTTGGCTGGCGGCTGAAAAATCCTGGTTCAGAATGAATTTAACGCCGCTTAATGTCGGAGCCCATTTTTCAAAATTTATTGAAAACGCCGGCAACCCGGGCATGTCGTGGATTTTTACCTCGGCAACTTTGGCGGTGGAAGATGATTTTACCGCATTTTGCAGCGAGATTGGTTTGGAGAATGCAGAAACTCGACGCTGGGAAAGCCCGTATGATTTTCAGCAAAACGCGATGATGTACCTGCCCGCGGAATTACCCGACCCCAGAGAATCAAATTTCTTTCAGGCATTGGCGGCTACCATACTGGATGTGACTAACGCCAGCAACGGACGGGCATTTTGTTTATTTACCAGTCACGCCATGCTGGAAAATGTTTATCAATTGCTGCATGGCAATTGCAAATGGCCGTTGTTGGTGCAGGGACGGGCTGCAAAACAACAACTGCTGGAACAATTTCTCCAGTCTGAAAATGCAGTTTTGTTGGGCACCTCAAGTTTTTGGGAGGGGGTCGATGTCAAAGGTGAGGCGCTTAGCTGCGTAATCATAGATAAACTGCCGTTTGCATCGCCTTCAGATCCGGTGTTGAAGAGTAAATTGCAAAATAGTGAGGAACAGGGCGGGAATCCGTTCATGGATATTCAAATTCCCAATGCAGTGATTGCACTTAAACAGGGAGCAGGGCGTTTAATTCGCTCTGAATTCGACCGCGGAATACTGGTCATTTGTGATCAGAGGATTACCACGAAAGCCTATGGAGGTTTGTTTTTGAAAAGCCTGCCACCGATGCCGATTACCCAAAGTCTTTATGATGTGCAACGATTTTTTACGTCATGTCGATAACCTCAGATCGACAACATCGACTGAATGCAATCCATGAAAATACTTGCCATAGACACCTCGACTGAAGCTTGTTCTGTGGCCATATTAACGGGGCAGGAAATTATTCAAAAGTATGATCTTCAGCCCACCGGGCAGCCTGCCGCACATTCAAGATTAGTATTGCAAATGGTGGAAGATGTACTACAAAAATCAAGCTTCAGCCTGGGCAGTTTGGATGCCATTGCGGTAAACACCGGGCCGGGATCATTCACGGGTGTCAGAATCGGTTTGGGCGTGGCCCAGGGCTTAGCTTATGGTGCGGACTTGCTTGTTATTGGTGTTTGTTCGTTGGCAGTGTTGGCCGCATCGATTGATAGTGGCGTGGTATTGCCAGCCATTGATGCACGAATGAAACAGGTTTATTGCGGGCTCTATGAAGTCGCTAAAAGTTCTAAACCGATTCAGTTGCATAACCCCATGGTGGTTGATCCGGGTTCGATTCCATTCCCGGTAAACAAATCCGCCTGCGGCTTAGGCAGCGGTTGGGATGTTTATGGCGACGCCATTATCGCGGGCATTGGGCACAGCGAAATAAACCGCTTATCGGAGCGCTATCCGGAGGCAAAATATCTGGCCAAAGTCGCGCAACAATCAGGCTTGGAGTCGGCAGTGGCACCCACGCAACTGCAGGCAACTTATGTCAGAAATGACATCGTTGAATCTCAAAAGCGGTTTCCTTATGGAAAAATTCAATAACGCAAAATACAACAGGAGACGTTAAATTCCACCTCGCCAATTTTATTTTTGTCTTTGGGTCTTAATTAGTTAAGACCCATATTAATTATGCAATAGATACCACAGGTACCACACAATCCTGGATCTATACTTATAAAAATGGTGTAGTACAACCAGACGGCCATATGGTAAACATACAAAGAAAAAGGACTGGTGATTCAGGGTTTCATGCAGCCATCATTTATCGATGTAACTCACCTTTCTTCTTTATGATAAAAATCGAAAAGAATGCGCCTACTGATTCTAACTGCCCACTTTAATGGACAAACTCAAATCACGATCACTCTCTCGCCGATATTTACCGAAGAGGTGGCTAACTGAACCTATTCCGTGAACACGGCGATCACCGCTCTAGTGTCGCCGGGGGCCGAAAGAGGTGCCGCTCCGCTGGACTATACCCTGGCTCCGTTACCGCAGGGGTTGTTCTTTAACGCGGCCACCCGCACGCTGTTGGGGAGGCCGACCACGACGGAGACGGCCGAGTTGACCTACACGGTGACCGACGTGAACGGCAACGTCGCCACGCGATGTTAACGGTCGCCGCCACCGGTGAAACCGGCACAGCACAAGAGGCAAAAATTGAGAGCCAAGGCAAACACAACCGCCGCGTAATCGTGGTGTTTGATGAGTAGGGGGGGGTGAGAACGAGGAGGAATGGAGTTTCCCCGCCTGTTTTCCGCTCTCAGTCGTACACCACTCTGAAGCCGATGCTGTCGGAGCGGTGAGTGAGGGGCAGCAGTCGCCCAAACACGCTGCGTGCTGTGGTTTTGCCGGGTAACAGCCAGTTACCGCCCTGCACCCAGGCGGCGTAGTCGCCTGGTTCGGCGGTGACAGAGAGTGTCCACTCCGAGACGTTGCCGGCCAGGTCGTACACGCCGTTGGTGGTGCTGTCGTGCACAGCGTCCGCGCATCGGCGCGGCCCCGGTTCGGTCTGATCGCCGGTGGCGGCGTTGTTCACCACATAATCATCGCCCCAGGGGTACGGATTGGCATCCGGCCCGGCGGCCAACAACTGCCACTCTTCAACCTGGGGCAATCGTCCGCCGGCCCAGCGGGCAAATGCGTCCGCCGCCCACCAGTCGATTCCGCTCACCGGCAGTTCGGGCTGCTGCAGTTGCTGTTCCCAGTTTTGCGGCGTGTAGTTTTGCCAGCGTGGTTCGTGTTCGTTGGCAAACAGGCCGAGGCGTACCAGCGGGTGACGTAAAAACGAGCGGTATTCGCTGCGACTGACTTCACAACGGCTCACCTCCATGCGCCGTGCTCCCCGGGTTTGACTGATGAGACTGCGCGCTTGGCGTTGCCGTGCCGCCGGTAACAGTACCGCAATTCTGGCCAGCCGCAAATCCGGTGGTACCCCGAGCGGATAGCGGCCAGCGGGAATTGCCACCGATTTCGGCATCGCGCCCCACGGCAGGGTCGCCGCCGGCTGTTGATAGACGCAACGAAAACCCAGATGGTGGCTGCGCGTTTGTGGCTCAATATCAAGCCAGGCGGCGGCCAGTGCATACAGCGGCCGCCCGTGTGCCCGCACCGCCGGAGCGCCGTGCGCGCCGGGTTGCCGTAGCAGAGGGTGTACGCTGCGCTGACCGCGGCTCCACTCCATCACGCTACCGGCCAGATCGTGCACGCCTTCGGGTGTTGTCGTGACCGGGTGCAAAGCGCAGGATTGCGCGGCATTGCGGTGGGCGCTTTGGTAAGGCCAGGGGCTGTCATCAAAGGTGTCGCCCCACGGATACAAACGCCCCTCATGCCCAACCGCCATCGCTTCCCATTCCTCGGCCCAGGGCAGGCGGCCGCCAGCTGCTGCGCAGTAGGCGGCGGCGGCGTTATAGTTCACCCCGCTTACTGGAGACTGGAGCAATCCAGCGATGCGATGACCGCTGGATGAACTGTACAATGCCCCCGGGTCGGGCAGCGCTGCACCGTCGCGTTGTTGCCAGCGTGCGAAACGTTCAAAGTCAAGTTGCCGCACTTCGCAGGTATCGGCCCAGAAGGGATTGAGTTGTGCAGTATGAGCCGGTCGGTGCAGGCGTCGCCGTAGCTCAATGCCGAAATACCCGCGCTCCAGCGCTTCAAACAGAAACTGGTCAAACGCTTGGGCGCGGGGGCTGTGCGATGCCTCAAAGCCGAGTTCCACCGCCACGGTGTCGTTACGTAACGCCCGAGAACCGAACTGGGTCAGTAACAACAGCAATACCAACAGACCACCAAGACCGAATGCGGCGATGCGGTATTGTTTCACTTGCGCCGCTCCGTGGCCAAGCGTCGCACCAGCAGCAGGAAGCCGAGCAGGCAAACCACCAGTATGGCGTACAACGTTACCAGCCAACCGCGTGTCCCGAACCCGGTTTCTCGGTACGGTGTCAGTAGAGGACGACCGTTCAGGCGTACCCGGTTGTCCTCGGCTTGCACCACCAGCCGCCCGTCGGCATCAATGGTTGCATCGATGAAGCCGATGATGAAGTCATCAAACTTGGGCGCGATGTAGGCCACCGCCCGCCAACGCAACTGGTTGGCCCGTTGTTGTTTCGGCGGCATCAGCAGTATTGAGTTCCATTCAAGAGGCAGCGAAAGGCCACGCCACACGTCGGGATGGGTGTTTAGCCGCAGCACCGCATGCGCCACCTCGGGCAACGGCGTGGCATTATATCGTGCCTGCCCCACAGAGACCTGTTGTAGTCGCCGATTGGGCGCAATGATAAGCGCCGTGTTCGCCCGATCCTCAAGTTCAAGCGGGATGACATTGAGTTGCTGTTGGCTGTGCCCATCGGCGGCAGGCGGTTGGATTCCCATAGCCAGATCTTCAGGCAAATCTTGTGCCAGATTCTGGAAGATATCCCAAACCAAGGTGCTGACCAGCGTGCGTGTTTGCTCATCAAGCACCAGCGGCGAGGTGAATGCACGGCTGAGCAGAAGTTCAAAATTTGCCAGTTGGGCGCTCGGTGAGGCGCCCGCATCCAGGGTTGCTTGCAACTTGCCGATGAAATCAAACAGCACCATCAACACCCGTTCTACAGTGGGTTCGGTATCGCCCCAGTTGAGCGCCTGATCGCTATCCGGGCGCAGCGACTCCGGAGTGGAAAGCCGAAAACGGATGCGCCCGTCTCCCTCGGCCACTGGTGCCCCGAGCAACCCCCGGGACTGCGACCCGATGCCGGGGCGCGCATTAGGGAAACTGCCCCCCAGAGCATTGCCGCCGAAGTTGGCCGCGTCGGCAAACGAACCGAAGCCGGCCGCGCCCGGCAACGGACCGAGGGCGGCCCCGCCTGGGAACGGACCGAAGCCTGCCTCCGCCCGATCGCCGGGTCCTCCCGGAAAACCCGGCGGCCAGGTTTCATCGCCGCCGTCGCTCTGCGCCAGTGTCGGCAAGGCCGATGTCGCTGCCCGGCCGGCGCCCGCGCCACAATCCTGGGCGGCGACAGCGGGCGGGCAATGGCCGGCCTGTGCCAGACCCAGCCCGCCAGAGAGAAAATGCCAATGCTGCACAGTGATGTCGTGGTCGCGCAAAATTGACATGGTCAGATAGAATTGGGCGATGTCATACACGTCGGCACGCAGACGCTGTTTGCGATCCTGGTCAAAGCCGGCAAGCCAAGCGTCCATGCCGTTCGGTTCGCGTAGCAACTGTTCGCGGCGCCAGATTGTCCCGCTGTAAAATTCACGCACGAAGCCGCGGTGTAATTCAATAATCGGCAACATCTGGGGGTCGTACTGTTGATCGAGCGGCGAGTTGCGGTAGTCGTGCAACTGCGCCGGCTTGCTCGCCGCCAGGCTGTTCAGTACCAGCGAGGTGCTGAAGCGGCGGCTCATCATCGTTTCCACTTCTTCTACCTGCGAAGCGGTGCGTTGTTCGTGTTCGCCGCGCGCGGCGATACTGAGCACGATGACGATAATCAGCATCGCCAGGCCGTTGGCGAGGATATCCACTAATGCCGTTCCAGCGAAATCGGGCATCTGCATCCGCCGTTTCATCGAGTTTCCTCGGCGTAGCCTTGGATGTAGTCGGGGATGTCGTTCAACGCCACCGATTTGAGCAGTTCATTATCGGCGATTACCCAGCCGATGGCTAATACCTGTTGCGGCCATAGTCGGCGCAAGCACTCGCGCGCCAGCGCCATGCTCGGCACACTGCCTTCAAGCATGAAAAACACCAGCTGGCTGCCGTTGTCCTGGTAAACGCGCCGGGCATAGTCAACGAACGGGCTGCCTGCCGCGCACACCTCAGCCGGGTTGATGCTGAGGCCGGTTTCAATGATACGCAACTCGTCAGGAAAGGTGATCACCACGTAACCGCTGCCGCCGTCAAGGCGTTCAATGCGGTACAGACTGTCTTCGCTGCCGCGCTCCAACCGTTCGCGTTGTGCCGCATCGGAATATAGGTTGACCACCACCAGAAACACCAACAGCACGCCGAACACGCCGCCGAAAATAGCCATCATTGGCGCGTTGTTCTCTTCTTGCAGCGCATCTCCGGAAGCGCGCGCCGCCGATGTGCGTCTCACTTCGAACACCTCATATTTTTCACTATCGCACCCTTAATATTTTTGAGGAACGAGCATGAGCCTACATTAAACACCAAACTTTTAACAAACTTATACTCGGTGCCGCGTTCAAAGAATAACTAAACGAGGTGAAGGAGTTTATAAACGAGGCGAGGCATCTGATCAGGTTTCTTGCAAACGCCGTTCAAGGGTGGCGAGCAAGCGCTCTTGGCTGCGTTGTACCAGTGCCAGCACCAGCATCAGTAGCACGCTCAGCGAGAGTGCGATTAAGGTGGTGTCAAAGGCGATGCCGAGCGGAGCGATGGCGGCGTCCAGGTCGCTCGACAGGCTGGCCAGCCCGGCATCCGAGGCGATGATGCGACGGATGCCGTCAGCCGCCAGCGAAATACCGAGCACGGTACCGATGAAACCCAAAATCGGCACGGCCCAACAGATGTAGCGCGGAATCAACCACGATTCCTCGTGGCGCCGCCAGAGCAATTGCAGGGACATGTCAATGTCGGCCGGGTTTGCGCTGAGTGCATCCAGGCTGGCGGCGAAGGGCGAGACTCGCGCGCGCGGGTTAGTGCGCCAACCTGCCAGTACCCGGCGCAAGTACCAGCCGTTCCACGATTTGCCGAGCAACAGCAACATACCCCAGAAAAACAGCAACATAGTGAGCGGCGGAATTATGCCGCGTTCCAGAAAGCGCCGCGTCAGCGCTTGCACATCGGCACCGCCGCGCGCCAGCAGTTCCATACCGAGAATCGTACCGGTACACAGAATCAGCGCGGTGATTAGCGACGACAATATGCCCGGACCGTAGAGCAGGCGCGCCAGACGTTCAAGGCTTTGTTCGTGTTCGCCGGAGTCCACAGTGGCAACCCACAGGTTGCAGGCGTGGAGTGCCAGCACGGCGATAAACATTGGCATCATGCGCCCAGCCCAGGAACCGCTGGCGCCGGCGCTAATCACCTGCCAGGCCGGCACCGCCAGCACCAATGCCACCGCCACCAGAGCGATTGTGCCCAGTGCCAAGAGACAAGTGAACAGTGCGTGGCGGGTGCCGAGGAAAAACCAGGTGGCGGCTAGCGCCCCGAGCGCAAGCACCGGCGGCGCCGTGGCCAGCCACACGGGCAGTTCCAGTACCCGCGCCAGATTGATGGCGACCAGTACCAACAGGATGAAATAAAGAAGCAGCGAAAAGCGGGCAGGCCAGTATAAAGTCATGGGCGGTCTTGAGGCATTGGTTTTTGTGGCGGCGGCAGATGTTTGTCGTACCCAGACCATAATGCATAAATGCCGATTTTATTCCAATATGTTAATGCGCAAGGCACAAGCCGTGCATGTATCGCGGGCACGGCTTGTGCCGCTTCAACCACTGAGTAGTAATTCATTGACAAAGCGTGTTCCAAAATAGGCTAAAACAAGAATTCCGAATGCGATAATTGTCCATTTTGCGGCAGTTTGACCGCGCCAACCGGCAATTTTACGCCCTGACAGTAAACATGCAAAGCAAAACCACGCTAATATGGAAAATAATATATGGTGGTTGAAATCCAGCAATGCGCCAATTTTTTTTAAATTAGAGGCCATGCCGATAACTAAATTGACTGTCATCAGTAAAAATCCCAATAGCATCAACCAAAACAGATTCGACTCCATGGTTTGTATAGCTGGAAACGTGGGCAGCCTGTTGCCCGGGTTAGGTTTGTGCAGTAATCGATCCTGTATAATCAATAAGCATGCCTGGGCAAAGGCAACGCATAATATGCCATAAGTCGGAATAGCCAAGGCAAGATGCCAGCCCATTCCACTAAGAATTTGATCTATTGAAAAGGCGTGATTGGTGGATGTTGGGTCAATTGATATGAAGCCAATCAACACCGCGATCAATCCTAATGGAAGTACAATAATTCCAAGATTGATGGTTTGCTTGACAAACGAAATGCACAAATACAATGCGGCCGAAATCCATCCTGCCATTGATATTGCCTGCCCTAAAGAAATATTTGGACCGCCCTGAGAGTATCCCTGAGAATATCCCTGAGAATAGCCCTGGGAATAGATGCTGTGATAGAGTAAATAGCCATGCACGGCGATTGCCAGGGCGGTCAATCCCGGTATCAGAAACCTGGAATGACCGTTGTTGAAACCAGTGATGGTATCGCCATTCGCTTCACGCCAAAGAAAAAATGTACCGAGGCAGTAAATTGCGACACAGGCCGCTACCAAAATTAATGACCAAGACATATCTAATATATATTAGAGGGGATAGACAGACGCTGTGAATTATACACTTCCATGAATCGGGCAAGGTCACCCATTAGCCTTTCTTGCATGACCTTATCTTATTTTAACTCATCACTATTAACAGCAGGACGATTAAAAGCATGTTTAACCAACTCAGCGATAAGCTTCGCGGCACCATAAAAACCCTAAGTGGCCGAGGTCGTCTCACCGAAGCGAATATAGCCGATGCAATGCGTGAGGTTCGGATCGCATTATTGGAGGCGGATGTGTCGCTTGAGGTTACTAAAAGTTTTATTGAACAGGTAAAGGTTCGGGCCGTTGGAACCGAGGTGTCGGGCAGCTTGCAACCTGGTCAGGCGGTTATAAAAATCGTTCAAGACGAGCTGGTCAAATTGATGGGTGATGCAAATGAAGGGCTTAATCTGTCCGCGCGTCCGCCTGCAACGATTTTTATTGCGGGGTTACAAGGTGCGGGTAAAACAACCACTGTGGGTAAACTGGGTCATTTCCTTAAAATCCGTCAGAAAAAATCTGTTTTGGTTGTCAGCACTGATATTTATCGTCCGGCAGCCATTGACCAGCTTAAAGTCATTGCCGATGATCTTGAGTTAAATTTTT
The DNA here is from genome assembly GCF_965237845.1 of Candidatus Spongiihabitans sp. Taxonomy (GTDB): domain Bacteria; phylum Pseudomonadota; class Gammaproteobacteria; order Arenicellales; family Poriferihabitantaceae; genus Spongiihabitans. The sequence goes on from NZ_OZ250154.1 coordinate 752,177, forward strand.
ATCCGGGCAGTCAATCACAAAACCCCGTGGACATTGCCATGGATGCTTTGCGCCATGCGCGTAAAAACAGCATCGATGTGGTTGTCGTCGATACCGCAGGACGCTTGCATGTGGACAAAAAAATGATGGATGAAGCAAGAGCGTTGCATCAAGCTGTACAACCCATAGAAACCTTGTTTGTTGTGGATAGCATGAGCGGACAAGATGCGGTCAATAGCGCCAAAGCGTTTGCTCAGGCGCTGCCCTTGACCGGGGTGATTTTGACCAAAACCGATGGCGACGCCCGCGGCGGTGCGGTGCTGTCTGTTCGCCAAGCGACCGGCAAACCGATTAAATTTTTAGGGACCGGCGAAGCCATGGATGCATTGCAGCCGTTTCACCCTGATCGTGTCGCTTCGCGTATTCTGGGCATGGGGGATGTATTGTCGCTGGTTGAGGAAGTGGAGCGTAAAGTTGACAAAGACCAGGCGGAAAAACTGGCGAAAAGAATGACCAAAGGCAAGGGGTTTGATTTAGAAGATTTTCGCGATCAGATGATGCAAATACAGAATATGGGCGGAATTATGGGGGTGGTTGAAAAACTTCCCGGCATGGACAAGCTTCCACAAAAGGCTCTGGATCAGGTCGCTGGCAAGAAAACTGATCAGGCTATTGCGATTGTTAATTCAATGACGCCGCACGAACGAAAATTTCCCGCAGTCATTCGCGCTTCCAGAAAACAGCGCATAGCTGCCGGGTCTGGCACACAGGTGCAGGAGGTTAATCGTTTGTTGAAACAATTTTTGCAGATGCAAAAAATGATGAAAAAAATGAGAAAAGAGGGAGCAATGAAGGGCCTGCTCAATCAATTTCGTGGCGCTGCAATGCCGGGCGGACGGTTTTGACGGCATCAATGCAAACTCTTGGAATCTCTTATTAAATATCGTTATACTCGGCGGTTATTAGTATGTGGCAAGTCCGGTGCGGACTTTTTAATTAGAGGTAATCAGTGATTTTAAAAGGCGCAGATATTCTCGTCCGTTGTCTCCAGGATGAAGGAATCGAATACATTTTTGGATATCCCGGCGGGGCGGCATTGCATATTTACGATGCGGTGTATCGTCAGGACAAAATAAAGCATATATTGGTGCGCCACGAGCAGGGCGCGACCCATGCCGCGGACGGCTATGCACGGGCCACCGGCAAGGTTGGCGTGGTATTGGTAACCTCTGGTCCGGGTGTGACCAATACCGTCACCGGCATCGCCACCGCTTTTATGGATTCCATGCCGATGGTGGTTATCACGGCACAGGTTCCATCCCATTTGATTGGCGACGACGCATTTCAGGAAGTCGATACCGTCGGCATCACCCGCCCATGCGTGAAACATAATTTTCTGGTTAAGGATGTTAACCAACTGGCTGAGATCATGAAGAAAGCGTTTTATGTTGCGACTTCCGGGCGACCAGGCCCGGTGGTTGTTGATATTCCTAAGGACATCACCGCGCAGACGGCTGAATACAAATACCCCCAAACCGTCAATATGCGCTCTTATCAGCCTCGCACCAAAGGCCACACCAAGCAGATTGAGCGCGGCATCGAAATTTTGCTTCGTGCGAAAAAGCCGATCATTTATACCGGCGGCGGGGCGGTGATTTCCAATGCCGCACAGGCGTTAACGCAGCTTGTGGATACCTTGAAATTTCCAAGCACAAGCACGCTGATGGGACTCGGTGCGATCCCGGCTTCCAACCCATGCTTTCTTGGAATGCTGGGTATGCATGGCACATATGAATCCAACATGGCCATGTATGAATGTGATGTCATGTTGGCTATTGGCGCCCGGTTTGATGACCGGGTAACCGGAGAACTTGCGAAGTTTTCTCCTAATTCCAAAATTGTGCAAATTGATATTGACCCAGCGTCTATCGGAAAAAATGTTGCAGTGGAAGTCCCTATTGTCGGCGACTGCCATACAGTGTTGCTGGTTATGAATGAGCAATTGAAAACTAAAGTGGACAAAATTGATCGCGCTGCGGTTGATCAGTGGTGGGAAATAATTAACCAGTGGAAAACCAAGGATTCCTTGGCATATGACCTCGACGATAAGGCAATAAAACCGCAATACGTGGTGCAAAAACTATTGGAGATAACCAAAGGCGATGCCTATATCACTTCCGATGTCGGACAACATCAAATGTGGGCAGCGCAATATTATACTTTTGAGCAGCCGCGTCGTTGGATAAATTCCGGCGGATTGGGCACCATGGGATTTGGGTTGCCGGCCGCCATGGGCGTGCAACTGGCATTTCCGCATGATGTCGTGGTTTGTATTACCGGCGATGCCAGTATTCAAATGTGTTTGCAGGAACTGTCCACTTGTTTGCAATATGGATTGCCGATCAAAGTGATTAACCTGAATAACCAGTATATGGGAATGGTTCGGCAGTGGCAGGAGTTTTTTTATGATCGCCGATATTCACATTCCTATATGGATGCACTGCCGGATTTTGTGAAACTCGCGGAGAGTTATGGTCATATCGGTATGCGGGTCGAGAATCCCGGGCAGGTGGACGACGTTTTGGCAGAAGCGTTTTCCATGAAAGACCGACTGGTTTTTGTGGATGTGATCACAGACCACACCGAAAACGTCTATCCCATGATTGCGGCTGGAAAAGGGCATAACGAAATGCACTTGAAACCGGGCGATAAGGATGCCCAAGAGCGGGAGTTAGCTTAATGAGGAGGATAATCTCGGTCTTGCTTGAAAACGAATCCGGGGCGTTATCACGTGTTGCGGGTCTGTTTTCCGCCCGTGGTTATAATATTGAATCGCTGACCGTGGCCCCGACGGACGACCAATCATTATCAAGAATGACCATCGTAACCAGTGGCACTGATGCCATCATCGAGCAAATAACCAAACAGCTGAATAAACTGGTTGATGTCGTCAAATTGCGTGACCTGACCGAAGGCAGACATCTTGGGCGAGAACTCATGCTGGTTAAGGTATGTGCAGCAAATATCGATCAAAAAGATGAAATTAAACGATTGGTTGATATATTCCGTGGTCGTATTATTGATGTAACCGAATCGACATATACCCTGGAAATGACCGGCAGCAGTGAGAAAGTAGATGCTTTCCTGGAAGCATTGTCGCAAATAGAATTGGTTGAAGTTGTGCGCTCAGGAATTCTGGGTATTGGCCGGGGCAAGAACGCGCTTAAGGCGCACCCTCTTTAATAATGTTCTTAGATAGGGCGTAAATACACCCTTTGTTTAAGATTCGGGGTTAAGGTCAGGCTCGTGCCGGTTCCTTTAAAATAGACGTGTATTAGGTATAAAGCGGTTGTTTTACAAAGAAAATTTTTTAGCAATTATCACTGCACCTTTCTCACTATCCTGCAAACAGCAAGCCTGAACAGTAATAATGAGTAAAAATGTCAGTGTCAGTACGATTAACCAAAATAGAGTGAATTAAATATGAAAGTGCATTATGACAAAGACGCGGATCTTGACAAGATTCGCGGTAAAAAAGTGGCCATTATCGGCTATGGTTCTCAGGGCCATGCCCATGCCAACAATTTGAAAGACAGCGGTATTGATGTGGTGGTAGGGCTTCGCCACGATTCAAGTTCGAAGGACAAGGCTGAGCAAGCCGGATTGAATGTGGCCGAGGTCAATGATGCGGTGGCTCAGGCCGATATCGTCATGATGCTATGTCCGGACGAATTGATGGGCGCAATTTATAGGGACATTGAGTCCGATTTCAAGCCCGGTGCATCGCTGGCTTTTGCCCATGGCTTTAATATTCATTTTGGCTACATCAAACCTAAAGCAGACCTGAACGTAATTATGATCGCGCCGAAAGGCCCCGGTCATTTGGTGCGCTCGACTTATGAACGCGCGGCCGGCGTGCCGTGCCTGGTGGCGATTCATCAAGACGCAACCGGCGATGCGCTGGATATTTCCGTGGCCTATGCTTCGGCGATTGGCGGCGGCCGCGCTGGCATCATTGAAACCACATTCAAGGAAGAAACCGAAACTGATTTATTCGGCGAGCAGGCGGTGCTGTGCGGCGGCGCGACGGCTTTGGTTCAGGCAGGATTCGAGACTCTGGTTGAGGCCGGTTATGCGCCGGAGATGGCGTATTTTGAATGTATGCACGAGCTCAAGTTGATTGTTGACTTGATGTACGAAGGCGGCATTGCTGATATGCGCTATTCAATTTCGAATACCGCTGAATTCGGTGACTTGACCCGCGGGCCAAGAATCGTAAACGAGCAAACCAAGGCTGAAATGAAAAAAATTCTTAACGAAATTCAATCCGGTGAATTTGCGCGGGAATGGATGGATGAAAATGCCTCCGGCGGAAAGCGTTTTCCGGAACTGCGCCGCAAAGGTCAAGAGCATCAAATCGAACAAGTCGGTTCCAAACTACGTTCGATGATGTCCTGGATCGGCGAAAACAAGGTTGTGGATAAGGCGAAGAATTAATTTCACATAGTAACCTTGATTTAACTCCTTGGAAATTAATAGCATGAGTAGCATCGGTGGCGTTAAATCAGGTAAAAGCAATTCTCCATTTCGCTACGCTGGCGGAAAATTTTACGCTCGCAGACTCATTCTGGAACACATACCGCATACGGATGTTTATTGCGAACCATTCGCCGGCGGCGCTTCTATTTTTTTCGCCAAGGAATCATCTAAAACATCCATTCTGAATGATTTAGATAGCGATGTTATAAATACATTCTCTCAAATAAGAGATAATTTGAACGGGCTTTTGGATCTTTTGGAGGGGCTTCCAGCAACCAAAGAACAGCACACCTATTACAAGAATAAATTCAAGCCAAAAAACGATTTGGAGCGCGCTTTTCGTTGGTATTATCTAAACCGGACATCTTATTCCGGTATAATGAAACCAGAAAATTGCTATTGGGGTTATCATGAAAAATACTCCATGCGTCCTGAAAATTGGCCTCGTCATTTACGAACAGTATCCGGTCGTTTGCAAGGCGTGGCGCTTACGTCTGTTGATTTCGAGTATTGCATTGATAACGCGCCAACTGGAGCCTTCTTGTTTGTTGACCCACCCTATTATAAAGCCGACCAGAAGAAATTTTATTCTTGCCATTTTGAACTATCCGACCATAGTCGACTGAGAGACTGTTTAGCGCGCAATGCTGAACGCCTGATGTTTCTAATTACCTATGATAATTCGGAAGGGGTCGGGGAAATGTATGACTGGTGCGACGTTGTGGAAGAGCATGAATGGCAATACACAATCAATCGGACAGATGATCAGAAAAACGGCAAAAAATTGGCGGATGGTCACAAAAGCAAACGTTACAATGGAAATGAGCTGTTTATCAAGAACTATGATAGAAACAGCATGGCGATTTGCGGTCCTGTTCATTCTTCGAAGCTTGTCGCGCCGAAACAAGAGGCGCTGTTGTGAATGAGATCAACCACATCCGGATTTACGATAGCATAAAAGAATACTGCGAGCGGTATAACATCCCATTAGAGAACTTGATGGATATTCTGGAGGATCAGAAAGTTTTGCCGATGATACGCGGCAAGGCCACTGAATATATCGCAACGGTTGTTCTTAAAAAATTATTGGGGCGTAATTGGCAGGTTCAGAAACTGAATCTGAACGCGCAACAAGGCGTGTACGATGAGGATATAAGTATCACGCACTCTAAAACAGGATATCGATTGAAAGTGGAGGCGAAAAACGCAGTGCGCGGTAGTTTTAAGATGGGCACTCATTGAATGAAGATTAATGTCCCGCATTTCAAGGTGAAGTGTCACAGGTCGCGCAGCAATATCAGTAAAAGTCAAACCACCAATGATCGCTATTTGGTGGGCGACTTTGATTTGATTGTCTGCAATGTATCAAATTCTATATTTCAGGGGGCAACGCTTGGGAATCAGTTGGAACTTTTGCATAAATAAAGAAGCAATTGCATATCTGAAGAAATACTATGACGCGAGCACAGACGAAGAACTCGTTAGATGTGCATAATGATTGGCGATGTTGCTTTCCTCGAACCATAGCAGGAAAAGATGACTCAATACCGAGAACGCCGTCTGTGAATTTTAACGGCGCTGACAATTGGTTTTCGCTTTCCGAATTGGAGCCAAAACTTTTACCGGAGCTGCAACGTATTAGAAGCGCTACATGACGAAATAAATCTGGATTTAATGACCCAAGTTTAAAATATTTTTTATTATTCAATACTCCTTTTCGTTTCCCGTATTTCCACCCCTACAGCGGCGCGGACGCGCTCAATTGTGACAATTAGGAACTAATAATGGCGATCGGTTACCCAATTCTCGCTAAGGAAGGCACCGTACATTTAATCGTAGCGACTGTGCTTGGTGTGGGCGCCACGCTATGGTTCGGGTACGGATCGATTGTGGTATGGATTGGCGTTTTACTGGTGTTCCAGTTTTTTCGTGATCCGAAACGCAACATCACCACCGAGCCCGGCGCCATCGTTTCCCCGGCAAGCGGAAAGGTGGTGTCTATCAGTGAACAGGAAAACCCCTATCAGGATAATGCCAAAGCACTCAAGGTCAGTGTGTTTATGAATATATTTTCCGTACATTCCAATCTCATCCCCATATCGGGAACCATCAAGCGCCATTGGTACTACCCGGGTAAGTTTGTCAACGCCGCACTGGACAAATCGTCTAGCGAAAATGAACGAAATGCAATTTGTATTGAAACCAGCGCCGGTTTCAATGTCTATAGCATTCAAATAGCAGGATTGATCGCTAGACGCATCCTGTGTTATGTAAAACCGGGCGATACTGTGCAAACTGGACAACGCTATGGCTTTATCCGTTTTGGCTCAAGGGTGGATTTATATATGCCTCTGGAGTGCAGATTAGCGGTAAAATTGGGGCAATGGGTAAGTTCTGGAAACAATACTATCGGATATTTGCCCGGTTATTAAGCCATGATTAGTACGAAAAGGAATATAATCTTGTTATGGAAATAAACTATCCACCGTCGCAGAACGGCCGCAAAGGCATTTATTTTTTGCCCAGTCTGTTTACAACAGCCGGGTTATTTTTCGGTTTCTACGCTATCATCCGGGCTACCCAGGGTGACTTTGCCAACGCTGCGGTGGGCATATTAATTGCAATGATAATGGATGGGCTGGATGGCAGGGTCGCTCGATGGACCAATACGGCAAGTGATTTCGGCAAGGAATACGATAGCCTGGTGGATTTGGTTGCATTTGGCGTTGCGCCGGGCATGATCATGTATTTTTGGTCGTTGCAGTATATTGGCAAGGCTGGCTGGTTGATTGCATTTCTGTATGCTGCGGCAACGGCGTTGCGATTGGCCAGGTTCAACACCTTGACCATTAAAGACAATCGATATTTTTATGGAATAGCTTGTCCGGCGGCTGCGGCATTGATCGCGTTTTGGGTTTGGAATTTCCATGAAACTGGAATTTCCGGGCAATCGATGTCGTGGATAAGCGCATTGGTTACATTGCTCATGGCCGTTTTAATGGTAAGCAATGTTAAGTTTCGCAGTTTCAAGGATTTCGATCCCAAGCACAAAGTTCCGTTTTTCGCATTGATTGCTATTTTGGGTATCATTGTCTTGATTTCGTTCGACCCGCCACGAGTGCTGTTTTTGATGGCGCTGGCCTATGGCGCTTCAGGCCCCATCGGTTGGGTTATTCGCAGACAGCGCGGCATTATTGAAAACCCGGCGTTTCTACCGGATGAAGATGATCAGGAGCACGAGACTGAAGATCATGGCAATAGCCATGCGGATTCTGGAAAAATACAGCCGATTGGCGCTAAAAAGAAATCAAAATAGCGCAAAAAACGTCGAAACTTCGACTAATTTAGTACTGAATTAGGTCTTGCAACATCTTTATTGATTTTATAGACTACGCCCATGAATGAAGCAGTAGCAAAATTCTGTCCACAATTGCCACAATTTAATTGTCAGGGGATTCCTGCCTCGGCTACTGCTTTGTTGTTACTCCTGCCTACTCTGCTACTGCGCCTCCCAGCGCAATAAAACTTACCTCTTATCCGCCAGCGCACCATCCTCTGCCTACAAGGCAGAATGGTCAAGCTTATTTATAATATTCACATTAGCTAAACAGGCAATACGATGAAAGACAATACGATAAAAGAAAGGTTAGTCATTTTTGATACAACATTAAGAGACGGCGAACAGAGCCCCGGTGCTTCAATGACCCAGGAAGAAAAAATCCGGATCGCTCGTTTGCTGGAGAAAATGCGGGTAGATGTCATTGAAGCGGGGTTTCCCGCAGCCAGCCCAGGAGATTTTAATTCTGTGAAAGCAATTGCAAAGCTGATCGAAGACAGCACGGTATGTGGGTTGGCCCGCGCCAACCCGAAAGATGTGGCACGCGCTGGTGAAGCACTCAAATCAGCAAAATCAGGTCGAATTCATACCTTTATTGCCACCTCTCCAATTCATATGCAGCATAAATTATGCATGCGGCCGGACGAGGTTATCGAACATGCGGTTGCCGCAATAAAACAGGCAAGAGGATACACCGACGACGTGGAGTTTTCCCCAGAGGATGCCGGACGGTCAGAGCTTGATTTCCTGTGTCGAGTTATCGAACAGGCAATCAAGGCAGGCGCGCGGACGATTAACATACCGGATACAGTGGGTTATAACCTGCCGGCCCAATTTGGCGGGTTAATCGAAAAATTGCTCGAAAAAATCCCGAATTTGGATAAGGCCGTTTTTTCCGTTCATTGTCACAACGATCTTGGATTGGCGGTTGCAAATTCATTGGCGGCGGTTACGGCGGGCGCGCGCCAGGTTGAATGCACCGTCAATGGATTGGGGGAGCGTGCCGGCAATGCTTCCCTGGAAGAAATTGTGATGGCGGTTCGCACTCGACAGGATGAATTTATTTGCGATACAAACGTTGATACTACTCAAATCGTACCTGCCAGCAAGCTGGTTTCCCATATCACCGGATTCCCGGTGCAACCGAATAAAGCCATAGTCGGCGCTAATGCGTTCGCGCATGAAGCGGGGATACACCAGGACGGCATCATCAAGGCGCGGGAGACCTATGAAATAATGTCGGCGGAAGAGGTCGGCTGGGGTTCAAATCGTATGGTGTTGGGCAAACATTCGGGCAGAAATGCGTTCAAACAGCGATTGAAAACGCTGGGGTTCGAGTTCAGTTCTGATGATAAAATGAATAAAGCGTTTGCGCGTTTCAAGGATATGGCAGATAAAAAACATGAAATTTTTGACGATGATCTGCAAGCGTTAGTCACCGAATCAGGCAATGAAGCCGAAAATGAACGGTTTATACTTAAGCATTTGCAAACCTATTCGGCCACGGATCAAACGCCCAGCGCGAAAGTGGTTATGGGGGTGGACGGAATAGAAGCCAAAGCCGAAGAAACCGGCAACGGTGCGGTAGATGCGACGTTTAAGGCGATCGAGAAAATCATTGAATCCGGAAGCAAATTGCAACTGTACTCGGTTAACAGCATAACCGGCGGCACCGATGCTCAAGGCGAGGTTAGTATACGGCTGGAGAAAGAGGGCGTTATCGTAAATGGTCACGGCGCGGATATGGATATCATTATTGCGTCGGCAAAGTCGTACATTAATGCATTGAATAAGCTTTACAATGCTGAAATCCGAACCCATCCTCAGCGCGCCCAGGCGGTATAAAATGCCTGACCTTGACTACCGCCAGTTGGAGATTCTCGATAAAATGGGCATCGACATCTGGCGGCTCAGGCATCGGCAATCCGGCGAAAACGCCGCCCAGGCTGATAATCTGGCTGATAATTTGGCTGATAATCCGGCCGATGATCGGATTGATGATGATGCAGAGGCGGATAGCAAAAGCGTGGAACAGTTAATTGAACCAAAAAGCGCCATTGCGCTTGAAAGGCAACCAGAATTGACCGTGGATGCCCTGAATACCCTGGACAACGTGGCCATGGAAATTAACCGTTGCCAGCGTTGTCAACTGCACGCCACCCGGATTAAAGCGGTTCCAGGGGTCGGGAGTCTTCAAGCGCAATGGATGTTCATCGGCGAAGCGCCGGGACAAAATGAGGATCAACAGGGCTTGCCTTTCGTCGGCCGGGCCGGTCAATTACTCGATGCCATGATCGCCGCATTGCGGATGCAGCGCTCCGGTGTATTTATTGCTAACGTGATTAAATGTCGCCCACCGGCTAATCGAGACCCCGTGCCCGAGGAAATAGCCGAGTGTGAGCCTTATTTACACCGTCAATTAGCGTTGGTTAAACCGAAAGTAATTGTTGCATTGGGTCGGATCAGCGCCCAGGCATTGCTAAAAACCAGTGAATCTCTTGGCAGTCTCCGAGGAAAAGTGCATCAGTATGGGCCGTCAAATACGCCGTTGGTGATTACCTATCATCCTGCGTATTTGTTGCGGAGCCCCCAGCAAAAATCGAAATCGTGGGAAGATTTGTTGTTGGCCAAGTCTGTCGTCGATTCCATTTTACACGAAAATTAATATATCCAGTGTAACGACGATAGGTTTCAGCCAAACAACGACCGAGCCTTCAGTGATTTCGGATGGTTCGGTCGCTCTGCCCCAAGAGTGAACTTCAGATTCAATCCGCAACAGATGAGAACATCAGTTTAACTGAAGAAGCAGGAATGTACAAAATACTGTATAAGTCCACCCTCATTGGTGCTCGGGTTGATTATGGATGAGGAAGTTGCAGGAGATCGCAAGCCGAGGCTATGATGAGGCAGGACAGTGTTGCAGTCGAGTAGCCAGTCGGCCAGTTTGTGGTTAAAGCCGGCCAGGTCATGGAACAGTTCATCCTCGTGATAATCGCCGAACTGCTCTTGGATGGTGCGGTTGAAGCACTCGGCGCAGGGGTTCATTTTGTTCGCATCATCCCTGATACGAATCCGCTTCGCGGACTAGGCGCCATTTCGCTCCCGGCGAAATGGCGGGCGAGCGGGGATAAGTCCGCCAGTGGGTCATGCCGTGGGCATCGAGGCGTTGCTGGAAGCGTCATATGAACTCCGAGCCGTTATCGGAGCGGATGAAGCGCGGCGGTTTTGGCAGCCGTTGGCACAGCGCGTCAAAGGCGATAGCGAAGCGGGAGTGAGGGTCGATGAAAGTGAACAGGTGCGGCGTAGGCCATCGCGCAGGCCATCGCGCAGGCGCACCACGGTATCGCAGGCGAACACTTCAAGCGGCTGATGTTTGAAGCCTTTGGCCTTGCGGGTTTTGCGTTTGCGTTTGCGTTTGTGTTTGAGCGGTTTGTGGTGGCCGCGGGCACTCAGTCTGGTGGGGGTGTGGCGCATTTTGTTTGAGTCGCGGGCGATGATGCGGCCGATGGCGGAGACGCTGGGCTGTGCGATGTCTTGCTGCCTGCACCAGGGTCGCAGCAAAACCCGCAGTTTGGCTTTGCCGAGGTTGGGGAATTTCTCTCGCAGCCAGCGGATTTGCCGCACCAGCATCGGTGGCACTTGTGGCTGTCGCCGGCGCTTGAGGGCGCAGGATTTGGCAGTCAGGGCGGCCGGGTCGCCGCTGGCTTGGCGCACTGTTTCCAGCGATACCGGGTTGTGCGGCTGACATTGAAGGCATCACAAGCAGCCGCTGTGCCATGTTGGTTGAAGAAACCGAGGATTTTGAGGCGTTGTTGAGCATGTTTGGAAGTCCTCTCCCAAAGATGCCCTAAAGCAGCTACCCGATAAAAGCCTTTGTTCGGTATCCGATGTGTTGATGTTGCATGGCTCTCCTTCTGCATCGGAGCGCCAAAGGTATCTGAGCTTATACAAATACCAAAAATGAGCGTGGGTGGTTTTTCATCACGCCCGCGATATACGGATTGTCTGAAATTAGAATCAGCCGATAATCGAGTTGGTGTTAGCCCAAAGCGGCAATGTCCCCTTTTGACTTCAGGGGGGCAGGATGATTGGGTTACTAAACCGGCGGTCTGGGCATTCAACGGAGTTTCTGTAACCCCAAATGTTATAGATGAAGGCGGGGAATGATTATCCAGAGTTTCACTGAATACTGTTCGGTTGAAACAAACAGATTCGACATGTATCTGCCATGGTTTATGGTGAAATATGATTGAGGATTATAGTAGGAAAATCTTCGGCGTTAATTTCGACTGAACGCGCTTTTACGGTTTGTGTTATGGATATTGCACCGACAGTATTCCCGTTTATACTATTGATGCGTATGCCACTGTTGCTGGCAGAGAGGTCGTTAGGAACCAACGATTCTCTCAAATTTAACTGTTGAATGATGATTCCCGTATAACGATTCGCCTTCATGTAATTAACCGCCTGGACATTGCCCGCAGGCGTGGTTGCCGTTTTAGTCAATGCTATGGATGTCGCTGTAACGGTTTGTGTTGCATCGCCAATATAGTCATCTGCGTAGGCATAATTAATGGCTTGAACGTTGTCGCTACCCGTTATATCTTGAGTTAGTGTCGCGGTGTTAAAATTTTCAGCGGTTTGTTCTAACTGAACTATCGAGGGGACGGAAGCGAGATTGATTGTCTGCACATTTGAATTTGTGGCAGATCCGCTTTGCGTTAAAGTGACATTAGCGTTGGCAAAGTTGGTTGTTTGCGTAACAGAGGATAACGGATCGTCCGGTCCAAGTACGCTACCGTTAACCGCTTGGCGGGAAGAAGTTGCATTTTGTTGGGACATGCTAAACGTCGGAGGGGATACGCTGGCGGTTTGCACAACCGTCCAGTCGGCAGCGGTCACGCTTTGAGATGCCGGAACTAAAATCAGCAGTAAAACAATTGTCTTACGCATGTCTATTCATTCATTTTGCTTCAAAAAGTATGCTTGCCAAGGTAACCTTTTTCGCCGGTAATGTTCTCCAATTTAACACTTATTTTTTAGCTATATCTTTTTCGGTATAAGGCCCTAGCCAGACTTGCGTAGCCTTTTTCCTGCATGGCTTTGCACTACCTTATAGTTGGCTTCGTATCCCGCGCTACTCAGCAGTTTGGACACGTACCACAACATTCCTGCTCTTAGCGAATATACCCACGACAACTTGCCCGCCCGCCTTGCCATCATTGGTCCGAGCAGACAGCCCTTTGGCATCGTCGATAATTGGAATTTCAATAATCTGGCCCGGGTAAATAAGGTCTGGATTTGCCGGATCCTTGAATTTATCAACATTGGCAATATACAGACGAGGCCACTGGCTCACATCGCCATACACGAAATCATAACCGGCAATCTTGCTCAAAGACTCCACATTTGTAACGACAATTTCACTTTATATTGATTTGGCGTTGCCTTGTCGGCGACTGCGGGCTCAGTGATATTGCTCGGTGTCGTCTGAGTGCTTGAGTTCTCCGCCGCTAATTCTTCCGGCGCAGCCAAGGTCTGTGGCGCTGGCAAGAGTTTGGGGGTTGCCAGTTGTTGTGCGGCGTGCACCGTTTCGACTTTTACATCGGTGTTTGAAAATCCATAATAATAATCGTCGATAGCAACCCGAAAACGAGCCGTTTTACTATTGCTGTAAAATTTCAAATCAAACCCTTCGGTGCCCACTACCGTATTTGTTTTTGGGTCGATAATATTCACCACTAAAATTATCGATCTTTCCGAGCCCGAATTGCCAATATCAACGGAAGCAGATTTTTCATTATTAGTATCACCCCGATACCCGGCATTTTGTCCATAACCTTTTGAACGGATATGTGAACTATCGTAACTTGAATTCAACTAGCAAGTGCAATTCCACAGTGTTGGAAGAGGCAATCTGCGGTAACATCGTGGCTTTCTCGAACCAACGAAGCAGGAGGAGCGCCGATGAGATACACACAGCTTACCCAAGAGGAACGATACCGGATTTATGCCTTCAAGCAAACCGGTTATAGCCAAACCGAGGTGGCGGCGATAGTGGGCCGCGATAAAGGGACGATCAGCCGCGAACTCCGGCGAACTCCGGCGCAATCAGGGCTTGAAGGGCTACCGGCCCCGGCAGGCTCACCAGCTGGCGCTGTCGCGGCGTTGCGACAAGGCGCAGTCGCGTATCAGCAGCCTGGTCTGGCGGCAAGTCGAAGCGTTGCTGCGCAAAGATGTGGCGCCAGGAGCAGATCGTAGATCGGCTTGAGATGGAGCAAGGCGTCGGCGTCAGCCACGAGTGGATTTATCAACAGGTCTATGCGGACAAGCGTTCAGGCGCAGCCGACCGATGCGGCGTCATTCCCGACCGAACATCGATCGATGAGCGCCCGGCCGTGGTCGATGCCCGGCGCGCCGCATCGGCGATTGGGAGGGCGACACAATGATCGGCAAAGGCCATCTCGGCGCCTTGGTGACGCTGGTCGAGCGCAAGTCCCGCCACGCCATTATCCGCGCAGTTCTGCGCAAGACCGCCGAGACCGTGCGCAACGCCGAAATCAAGCATGCCATGGATAAACTTAACCACCGCCCAAGAAAGACCTTGGGCTTTCGCACTCTCCATGATGTCTTTTTTAATACCAAGACTTTGTTAACTGTTTCGCTTACGAGTTGAATCCACGTATTGATAAATATCATCCTGATCAGTTTCAGATATAGATACAGAACGATCCATTGTTAGTGTTTTTTCTGATAATCCTGAAAAACAATTTTATTGGGAATGTCGATGAGCAGGTGTCCGTTTGTGCACAAGTCAACTTGTTACTTGTCCGCTTTAATTGCTTGGTGAGGTTTTTCAAAACTGCGGCTTAAAGCCTCTGTGAATAAAAGCTTCTCTCGGTTTGTGGACAGCAATTGCTCGCTCGGATAGTTTGCGTGCTTCAAACCTGATTCCGAACATTTCGAGGCTAATCATTCCCGTAGTGCCGTTCACTAAAAAATCCAATACATACCCTCTCCTTACCAAACCTGTGCGACTAAGATCCATGCTATCCCAATCAATCGGCTGTCCGGTCACACCAACAAATGGCGCCTCGTAACCACCTTCAGTGCGGTCCATTTCTTTGATATCAAAATATAATCCGATGGCAATCAACAGAACCAACGAAACCCCTGTAATTGCAAAAATATTTATAACTGTTTTCATGTCTATATCGCTCGCCTAACCTCGCAAATAGCTGACCACTCCAGCAATTTTACATCAAACGACATATGAGCCATTGCCGGGCTTGTTGAGGGAAGCCTGGAATACTCGATGTCTTTTGTTTTAACAGATAGTTTTGGCAGCACTCTTTTGCAATATTCTTTTTCTGCCTTTGTGCCATTGAAAAACACCTGCCTTATGTTTGGGTGACTACGATAAAAAGAAACAAAATCGTTTTCTATTATAGTGCTGTTAATTATCGCTGAATCAAGACTGCCTTGCCGTTCACAAGATTGCATGACATCCCATAACGCAATTTTATTATTTTTTAATATTTCCGTTCTTTCTTCGTAGATTGCGGCGCGCTCAAACTTCAATAATCTCCCCATTATTTTCCAAAATGCGTTGCGGGGATTTCCGTAGTATTGTTTTTTTCTCAACGATTCCTCGCTAGGCATGGTACCCAAAATCAGAACCGTTGCCCGTGCATCAGCAATCGGCGGGAATCCTTCTTTCACGCGCTTGGTTTTTATCTGACCACACCGCATACTCATTGCCGTTGGGGTCAGCAAAGTGGAAGCGACGACCGCCTGGAAAAGAAAATATGGGTTTTACGATTGAGCCGCCAGCACTCTCGATTTTAGCTTGGGTTTGCTCCAAGTCTTTACTGTAAAAAACGATGAGGGCACTACCGCTTTCGGCAGAAGTCGCCAAGTCGGCCTGAAAAAAGCCGCCGTCAATACCTTGATTGGAGAAAGTCGTATATGCCGGGCCATAGTCTATGAACGACCAACCGAATACGGTTGCAAAAAAGTCTTTGGCAGATTCAATATCTTTAGCAGGAAACTCGACGTAGTTGATTTTCTCGTGTTCATTCATTGTTTTGTCCTGCTGCTCTTGTCCTTAATGCCGCATAACGACCAAGCTCACCGGGTTAGCTGCTCGACGGCATATCTTCTGCATCGATGCCCGGCACGTAAGTGATGCCGGCCCGTTGCTTCCAATCGGCCGGGGAGGCCGCGTAGAAAATAATACACTTCTGATCGCACTCATATTTAACATGATTATCCTTGGGGACATACATCAAATCACCGCGATTGAGCACATAGTCAACCTCATCGACGACCAGACGAAACGTGCCTTCAAGACAATAAATGAGTTCGTCGCAGGTTAAATCCCAAGGCACTGAGATTTGATTCAGGCAATTTATCCCGCCGCACATTGAGTCGCTGTGCTCGGTCGTCACAAACGGTTTTATAAAAGTGCCGTTAGCGGGCAAGTTGTCAATTCGATCTTGAATATCTGAAATTTTAAAAACGCTCGGCGCGGTCATCTGTTGCTCTCCAAATTATAATGCGGTTGATGTGGTTCGCAATCGAAATCCGAATCCTGCAACGGACTTCGTTACCCAAAAACTTTCTTTATATCCTCAAATTTTGCGGTGATGGCGTGTACGTGGGTGTAACCCATTTGATTCAGGGTCAGGGCGGCGAGTGATGCGCGTCCGCCGCCGCCGCAGTGGGTTAAAATTACCGTTTCAGGGTCAGGGCAAAGTGATGGAACTTTCATTTCGATCAATCCGCGCGATATATTTGCGGAGTCGGTCAGTTTGGATTGAGCGGCGCTGCCGGCCTCTCGAACATCAATGATTACGACATTCTCGGTTTCATCGTATAGTGATTTGGCGGATGCCACATTGAGACAAGATATCTGTGTTTGCGCTTCTGAGATGAGTTGGCCAGCGGTTTTAATCATGGTCATTCCTGACGATAGGGCAGGCGAATTCTATAAAGGAGTCGCCTGTCCATCTAAAGTTGTCTGCTGAAATTTTATTTTTCAGGTTTCAATATTTGTTCCAGCTCACCGCTTTCATACAACTGGGTGACAATATCGCAGCCACCGACAAATTCGCCACGAACATAAAGCTGGGGAACAGTAGGCCAGTTTGAGTATTCTTTGATGCCTGCGCGTACCGCATCGTCAGCGAGCACATCTATCGATGCAAACCTGACATCGTAGGACTGGAGAATCTGAGTGGTGCGACCAGAAAATCCGCATTGGGGAAAATCGGGATTTCCTTTCATAAAGAGCACGATTTCATTGTTATCAATGATCTCTTTTAATTGTTCCTGAATTGACATAGTAGGAGCCTCTAAAAAATAGTCTATTTTATACGGTGGTCATTATATCCCGAAAGCAATCCTGAAATTATAATTCGGCCGGCGTCAGTGTTTTCATCGACAAGGCATGAATTTCGGATTTCATTTTATCTCCCAACGCACTGTACACCATTTTATGACGTTGAATCAGCGATTTTCCTTCAAAGTCCGGGCATATGATGATTGCTTCAAAATGCTGCCCGTCTCCATCAACGGTAACTTCACTGTTTTCCAAACCCAGGGAAATCCAGTTTTGTATATCTTGGGGTGCGATCATTGCCAATATCAATATAATTAAGTTCGAGTGATAAATCTAATTAGGACAACTTGGGGTCGATGCGCCATTAAAACAAGCCTTTCCATGGGCAAAATCTCAGGTCTGAAACAGTCGGGTTAAACCACCAATCTCGGCGATATCCAATAATTTTTTCGGAGGATTAGTAAAATTTAATGTGGATGCCGATGCTTTCGCACAGGTTTGCCAATACACCAGCAACGCCAACCCGGCGCTGTCAATTTCATCGATTTCCTGCAAATCCACCCGATACGCAGGCTCGGTAAATTCAGGGGTATTCATAAAAACCCGGGCGACTGATTCGGTAGTCAGTTTTCCAGCCAAACGAATATCTGTGCCGAGCGTGGTGATTGTTATTGCCATGGACGGCATGTATGTCGCGGGCGCAGGATGCGCAGGAGCGACCCCCATATTATTGTTCATGGCTAGTAATTTTTATCGTTATTTTCCTTCATGCCAGCAATCATTCCATCCAACCCTTCACGGTGTATGAGCGATTGAATGACCGCACGATAATTAAGCACCATATTCAAACTGCCGACCGTCAAGTTATAGATTTTCCATTGGTGACGGTCATCCCGGCGGTTATCCTGAATAAGGGAATAAACCACGGGTATTGACCCCTGTTCGCCGATGCTGACCGCGGTGTTTACCGTTCCAAATCTCACCCCTTTTTTCTCCTTAACGTCTGATTCGCCAAACTCGACGGTTTCATTGCCGGTGTATTGAAACAAGGCGGTGGCGTAGGTCACGATGAGCAATCTTTTGAATTCATCAGCAAACGCCTGGCGTTGTCGCGCGTTGGCTTTCTTCCAACTCTTCGCCAAAACCAACTTGGAGATATAGTCGAAGTCAAATAGCGGACTCGCTATCCGATTTACCAACTCAAATAAATCTCGGTTATTGCCCTCCAATTGATCTCGTTTTTTAGAAAATTCCTCAAGCAACGCGTTAACCGTTTTTTCCACGATGATTGCGGGATCATCGTTTGCATGAGCTTGCGGTGTGGCAAACAGCGTTAAAGAAATGGCGAATACAGCCAATAAATGCTGGATTTGAAACGAGTGTTTTTTGTTCATTAATTTTTCCTGTCTCTACTGCTCTTTGGCATTGTTTTTTGCCGGGTTTTTTTCCGGGTTTTTTGCCTGGTCTTGTCCTTGGCTAAACATGAATTGACTAATCAAGGATTCAAGTTGTATCGCTGATTGCGTTAATTCCAATGTATCTCCTTGCTCAAGGTAAATATCGGAAAATCCCGGCGACAGCCCGACAAATTGCGCGCCAAGCAAGCCTGATGTGAGAATGGATGCGCCGGTATCCACCGCCAGAGTATCGTATTGTTGGTCGATATCCAGCCCGACTACCGCCACATAATCTTCTTTGTCAATCCAGATACCGCCGACCCGGCCCACTCTGACACCGCCAATCATCACCGGCGCTTTTACGTTTAGTCCACCGATGTTGTCAAATCTGGCTTCCAGCCGATAGGATTTATTTGCACCGGTTCCCGCGGCGCTCACTTGCACCGCCAACATCACTATCGCGGCAATGCCAACGAGCATGAAAACACCAACCCATATCTCAATGCTTTTTCTTTGCATGGTTAAAAACCTCCAAACATTAGTGCAGTCAAAACATAATCACCGCCTAAAATGGCTAACGATGAAGTCACAACAGTTCGGGTAGTCGCCCGACTTACGCCCTCCGCAGTAGGCACCGCATGGTAACCTTCAAACAATGCCACCCAAACCACAATAAAACCAAAAACCAGGCTTTTGATTATCCCGTTCAATATATCATCGATCAAATCAACGCCGTTCTGCATTGAAGACCAATACACCCCGGCATCCAGGCCAAATTGACCATGCCCAATAAGATAGCCGCCCACTACGCCAATCGCGCTCAGCATAGCCGCCAGCAACGGCATGGCAATCAGGCCAGCGACAAATCGCGGCCCAATGACACGAATCATGGGATCGACTGCCATCATTTCCATCGCCGCTAGCTGCTCGGTGGCTTTCATCAGCCCAATTTCAGCGGTCAATGCCGAACCGGCCCTTCCAGCAAACAATAACGCCGCCAGTACTGGACCAAGTTCCCGAACCAGAAATAATGCCACCACCAAGCCCAAACTGGATTCTGCACTAAAAGCGACTAATTGATAATAGCCCTGCAAACCCAACACCATGCCGACGAATAATCCGGAAAACAGAATGATCAACATGGTTAATACGCCAATGGCGTAAAGCTGTTGAATAATCAACGAGCCTTTGGGCAAGCTATGCAACGCACCACGCATAGCCGACAGTAAAAACATGACTGCGGCCCCAAGTCGGGACACAAAGCTTATTCCCCATTGCCCAAGACTGGCAATTAGATTCATCGTGTCTTATTCATCATAATATCCGTGTATGTAGATCCGCCAAATAATCATTGGCCGGATAGTGGTAGCCCACCGGTCCATCGGGCAACCCATTCATAAATTGCTTGATTCCCGGTTGCTGGCTATTAGTCATCTGCTCCGCAGTACCCTGACCCGCAACCACTCCGTCATCCAGCAAATAAATATAGTCGGCAATACTGCACCCTTCCGCAACATCGTGAGTGACCACGACTGAGGTGATCCCCATCGCCTCATTCAGCTGGCGAATCAAATGCATAATCACCCCCTTGGAAATTGGATCAAGACCCACAAAAGGTTCATCATACATAATTAATGCAGGGTCAAGGGCGATCGCTCTGGCGAGAGAAACCCGTCGCACCATCCCTCCCGAAAGTTCAGACGGCATTAAATCCCGAGCGCCACGCAAACCGACCATTTCCAGTTTCATTATCACCAGTATCCGAATCAACTCTTCGGGTAAGTCGGTTTGCTCTCTGAATGGAAACGCGACATTGTCGAATACGCTTAAATCGGTCAACAGCGCACTATTTTGAAACAGCATACCCATTTTTCGACGCATTTTAAATAATGCCGGGCGGTTGCTCGCAGGAACCGGGGCATCGTCGAATATTAATTCACCCGAGTCTGCCTGCAATCTCCCGCCCAACAAACTCAAAAACGTGGATTTTCCACAACCACTGGGACCCATTATTACCGTTACCTTTCGGCGAGGAATAGTTAGATTTAAACCGCTATATACGTTGCGCTCATTGAATGAGAAATGAATGTTTTTAGCCTCAATAATCGGGTTATCGAAAAATCCAGATTCGGTAGCAGGATTGGTCATATCTGAAGTGTTATATTAACGATGATTGTTTGATAACATTTTATCAGATGCATAATCTAAGTGTTTGTAATTTAATCAGTATGCCTGATCTTTGCTGCGAGCAGGTTTACTCGATTTAAAAAGCAACAACAAAATCAAGATGCCAACGTAGGCAACCAGCACGAAAAATGTATGGACAATAATGTTGTCTCCACCGGTCAAATTGTAAGCGACGGGATATTGGGATTGCACATTCAATGTATCAAATATCCTGGAAGCCATTGTCTTCATTCCTTCATGTATGGTAAGCAAGTGATCGGGTATTGTGACCAGCATGATTATTTGTACAGTTAACCCAATTATCGACGCCAACACTACGCGGCCACCAAGAAATATAATTGTAGAGAGGCTATTCATGTTATTCGCTCCGTATTAACGTTAGCTGAACCCAGCAAAATTTTCGGGGAATATCAACTGACTGCGGTAATTGTTTTAGGCCACTGTGTTTTAGCCTGTTGTGTTTTAACCTGTTGTTGCGGCTCCGACATGATAGCCAACCTGGAAAGAATCTGCCGTTTAATTCCGTCGGCATCCAAACCGATGGCCGCGAGTTGTTGCTGTTGGCTGCCCTGATCAAGGTGTTTATCGGGAATGCCTAAATTCAAAATAGCGACCTGGCGATTATTTTTCGCCAGGCATTCGTTCACCGCAGATCCGGCGCCTCCCATCACGACATTCTCCTCGACCGTTACCAGCAATGAGCAGGCGTCTGCCAAGGTCAAAATCAATGGTTCATCCAACGGTTTAACAAAGCGCATGTTCACGACCGTAGCATCAAGCGCGTCACCGACCTCAACGGCGGGTGTCAGCATCGTCCCAAAGGCCAAAATTGCGACCGGTTTTATTTTTCCTTCAGTTGTTCGACGAACTTCCGCCTTACCAATAGTGAGTGCCCTCATCCTGGTTTTTTCCGCCACCCCGGGTCCGCCGCCGCCGCGCGGGTAGCGCACCGAGGCCGGTCCAACGTGTTGATAACCGGTATAGAGCATGTTGCGACATTCGGCCTCGTCTGCAGGGGCCATAACCACCATGCCGGGAATGCATCGGAGAAAGGAATAGTCGTAGGCGCCGGCGTGGGTAGCGCCATCGGCGCCGACCAGCCCGGCGCGATCAATGGCAAATAAAACATCCAGATTCTGGAGTGCGATATCGTGAATCAATTGATCGTAAGCGCGCTGTAAAAACGTGGAATAAATTGCCACTACAGGCTTTAATCCTTCGCATGCCAGCCCTGCGGCAAAGGTTAACGAATGTTGCTCGGCGATACCGACATCGAAGTATCGCTCCGGGAATTTATGAGAAAAACCAACCAGACCAGAACCTTCCCGCATGGCCGGCGTAATACCGATGAGTTTTTTATCCTGTGCTGCCATGTCGCACAACCAGTCGCTAAATACGTCGGTATAAGTTCGGCCCTTTTTCTTTTTTTCCATTTTCCCGGTATCAGGATTAAATGGCGTGACCCCATGAAACACGCAGGGATCTCCCTCAGCCGGTTCAAATCCTTTTCCCTTCTGCGTGACTACATGCAAAAATCGAGGGCCCTTCATTTTCCGCATATTTTTCAGCGTGGTCACCGCAGTCTGAAGATTGTGTCCATCAATGGGGCCGATGTAATAAAACCCGAGCTCCTCGAACAAAGTGCTCGGCATCACCATGCCCTTTAAATGCTCTTCCCAGCGTCGGGCATAGTTTTTGATCGGCGGCGGCAATGTGCTCAAAACCGTCTTGCTGCCTTCGCGCACCGTTGAATAAGCATGACCAGAAAGAATTCTGGCGAGGTAATTTGAAATGGCGCCGACATTCGGCGAAATGGACATTTCGTTGTCATTTAAAATAACCAGCAAGTTGGCATCAAGATCGCCGGCGTTGTTCAATGCTTCGAACGCCATTCCGCCAGTCAGCGCACCGTCGCCAATAATCGCGACGACTTCACGCTCGATGCCCGCTTGCCCGGCCGCCACCGCCATTCCCAGGGCCGCGCTGATGGAGGTGCTCGCATGTCCGGCGCCAAATGTGTCGTATTCACTTTCGCTGCGTTTCAAAAAGCCCGACAGCCCCTGGTATTGACGAATGGTATGGAAACGATCTCGACGGCCGGTTAAAATTTTATGGGGATAGGCTTGGTGACCAATATCCCATACCAAACGATCTTCAGGGGTGTTGAAAACGTAATGCAGGGCGATGGTCAACTCTATGGTGCCGAGCCCCGGGGCCAAATGACCGCCGGTTTGGGCGGTAATTTCAATCAAGTACTTTCTGAGCTCAAGCGCAAGCGGGATTAGTTGATCTCGATTCAGTTCTCTTAACTGGCTCGGCTCATCAATGCCAAATAATAAGGGATAGCGGGTGCTGCCGTCTGGCATCTGCTGGTTCATCAGTGGCTCCGGGTTACGACGAATTGTGCGAGTTGTTCAAGGAATCGGCCATTATCCCCTAAACCTTGGATCGATTCGATAGCTTGCCCGGATATTTTATTGGCCTGGGCTCTGGCCGCATCAACACCTAGCAATGAAATATAGGTTGCTTTATTCATTCTATGATCGGCGCTGCTGGATTTCCCTAAAGTCTCGCTATCCGCGGTATGGTCAAGTATATCGTCAGCTATTTGAAAGGCCAGCCCGATTGATGAGGCGTATTGCGCCAGTTTTTCCAACAACACCGAATCAATGCTCTGGGCCGTCAATCCGCCCATAGTGGCCGCGGCTTTTATCAATGCGCCGGTTTTAAGTCGATGAATTTGCACCAGCTCCTGGTATTCAACGGCCTTGCCTGTCGCTTCCATGTCTAACGCTTGACCACCGGCCATGCCCAATGAGCCAATGGCAAAGGCCAGCTCTTGTACCATATGCAGCCGTTGAATTGGCAAAATGTCATGCTCTTGATTCGATGCCAAAATTTCGAAAGCACGCGACTGTAAGGCATCCCCAACCAACACGGCAGTGGCCTCATCAAAAGCGATGTGGCAGGAAGCGCGTCCTCGCCGCAAATCATCATCGTCCATTGCCGGCAGATCATCGTGGACTAAAGAGTAAGCGTGCGCCATTTCTACAGCGCAGGCGGGGGTATCCAATTGTTCCAGATCCGCGCCGGCAACTTCACCGCAAGCATACACCAGCATTGCCCGCAAGCGTTTGCCGCCACCGAGGCACGCATATTCCATGGCCTGGTGTAGTCGTGCGGATGCTTTTGCTTGCTTGTTTAGCGGGTTGATTAGCCTGGATTGGAGTGCTTTTTCCGTGCGCTGGCTGTAACTCTCCCAAACAGATTCAAACTCACTCAACTAAACTTCACCCTTTTGCATAATATTATTAGATATACCCAAACCATAAGGGCATAAAGGGCACAAGCATTCTGTTTGTTTAAGGTTTGGTGTTTCGGTTATGCTCGTGCCGTTTCCTGTAAAGAGGACATGAGATAGGCGCATCCTCATTGTCAATCGAATGGACATCATCATCCCCGCCGCCCTATTCATCGTCCAGGTCATCTTCCAGGTCACCGTCCAGGTCATCTTCCAGAGGCTCAAGTTTATAGCTGCCGTGTTTTTTAACCAGTTTTTCCACTTTTTGTTGGGCCTGATCAAGACTTTTTTGACACTTTTCAGACAACGCCATACCACGCTCAAAATCCTTGAGCGTATCATCCAGGGTTTGCTCGCCTTGTTCCATCCTTTCAACTATTTTTTCCAGTTCTGCCAAGGATTTTTCAAAATCCGGCATTTTAGCGTTTTTAGATTGGGGCATTTTGTTCAGAAATGGGGGTTAATTTAATCCGGCTATAGTATCAAATTTGGCGTACTGATGGAGCGGTAATGGACTGGGCGAAAATCATCAGCGCGTTGAAATATCATTTTTTTAATCAATGCAAAAACAAATAATTGTGAATTTTTTGTCGGATTTTTTTAGCCCGCGATAAATCTGCGTTATCATCCCACACTAAAATTGCACCTCTATCTTAATGGCATCCATCTTAATGAGCAGTAATTACACCGCATCCGCCATCGAAGTACTCACAGGCATCGAACCTGTTCGCAAACGACCGGGTATGTACACTGACACCGAGCGGCCAAATCATCTCGCCCATGAGGTTATCGACAACAGTGTGGATGAAGCCATTGCCGGTCACGCGGACTCCATCGAAGTACAGTTACACCAGGACGGCTCGGTCACTGTTGCAGATAATGGCCGGGGAATGCCGGTTGACATACACCGGGAAGAAGGCGTTAGCGGCGTAGAATTAATCATGACCCGGCTTCATGCTGGCGGTAAATTTTCAGGGAAGCACTACCAGTACTCGGGCGGTTTGCACGGCGTTGGGGTTTCGGTGGTCAATGCATTATCAACCCGTCTGGAGGTCTGGATTCGTAGAAACGGCGAACAACACCATATTAGTTTCGCTAACGGCGAAAAAAAGACCGACCTCAAAGTTACCGAAAAAATCGCGAAAAAAGTGACCGGCACGACGATTCGTTTTCATCCGGATGCCGAGTATTTCGACTCATCCAAGTTTCATGTTGCCCGGCTGAAACGTGTATTGCGTGCAAAAGCGGTGCTCTGTCCGGGTTTATACGTCAGTTTTCTCGATGACAATAATGAACAGAACAACGAGAGCTGGCAATACCAAGAGGGGCTACAGCAATATCTTTGCGGTTATTTAGGGGATGCCGATCTGGTTCCGGCAACGCCATATATTGGAAGGTATCGGAGTAACGATGGCGAACCGGCCGGGAAATTGGCTGGGGAATTGGCCGGAAAATTGGCCGGGGAATTAGACTGGGCCGTTGCCTGGGTAACAGATGGCGGGGAATGCATCACAGAAAGCTACGTCAACCTGGTGCCCACGGTTCAGGGCGGCACCCACGTTACTGGATTCAGAAGCGGATTGACCGAAGCGATCCGGGCGTTCTGCGAATTTCGCGGTATGCTGCCGCGCGGCGTGAAATTAACCCCGGAAGACATCTGGGTGAACTGTACCTATATCCTCTCTACTCGTATCAATGAACCCCAGTTCAGTGGTCAAACCAAAGACAGATTATCCTCGCGGGAAACAACACCCATGGTCCAGGCAGCGGTGAGGGACGCTTTTGGGCTGTGGCTGAATCAGCATTTTAGCGATGCTGAAAAAATTGCCCAAATTGCCATCGACAATGCCCAGCGTCGATTGCGGGCCGGCAAACGGGTGCAACGCAAAAAAATTACCAGCGGTCCGGCGTTGCCCGGAAAACTCGCGGATTGCACCAGCGATGATCTGGAAATGACCGAATTATTTTTAGTGGAGGGTGATTCGGCCGGCGGGTCGGCAAAACAAGCTCGCGACCGGATATTTCAAGCAGTGATGCCGTTGCGGGGAAAGATTCTTAATACTTGGGAAGTGATATCCACCGAGGTTCTGGCCTCTCAAGAAGTGCATGACATTGCGGTCGCATTAGGCGTCGATCCGGGATTCGATGATTTATCAGGACTTCGGTACGGCCGAATTTGTATTTTAGCCGATGCGGATTCTGACGGCGCCCATATTGCTGCCTTGCTGTGCGCGCTTTTCCTGCGCCATTTTCCAGCGTTAGTAGAAGCCGGCAGAGTATGTATCGCTATGCCGCCACTGTTTCGGATCGACGTTGCCAAAAAGGTTTACTATGCGCTGGACGAATCAGATAAAAACGCGATTCTCGAACATATTGAATCCGAAAAAATCCGTGGAAAAGTCAATATACAGCGATTCAAGGGGCTCGGCGAAATGAATCCTCTTCAGCTCCGGGAAACCACAATGAATCCTTCTACCCGTAGTTTGCTGCAACTCGAAGTGAAACGTGGCGACGGCACGCACTCATTGATGGACATGCTGCTTGCTAAAAAGCGGGCTGCCGATCGAAAATCCTGGCTCAACGACAAAGGCGATAAGGCGGATATTTCCTAAAACACTGAAAAACAGAAATTTGGGCGCGATACCCAACTTGGGCGCCGTATTTTCTAATTGCAAAGGACTGAACTGGGCCAACTCGTCAGGTTTGCTATCGCGGAAATTGCATAATGGAATCCGGTCGCCGCATTGTTTACGATTTAAGGGTTGAAAACACGGCGTGTGCCGCTTCGATTGTTCTCTCAATGTCTTCATCTGTGTGTGCCGAGGAAACAAATCCGGCTTCAAAGGCGGATGGCGCCAGGTAGATTCCTCGGTCCAGCATCCCATGGAAAAACTGATTAAATTTTCCCAGGTCACAGGCCATCACCTCAGAAAATGTAACGATGGGCTTTTGATGAGTAAAGAATAACCCAAACATCCCGCCTACTTGATTCGCGGTTAGCGCTATTCCATGAATGGTCGCAACATTTAAAATGCCTGCCACAAGCTTTTCGGTTTGCGCGCTTAATCTTTCAAAAAAGTCCGGCTGCTCGATGGCTTTAAGCGTTGCTAAACCAGCCGCCATTGCCACCGGGTTACCCGACAAGGTGCCTGCTTGATACACCCGGCCGTGCGGGGCAAGATGCGCCATAATATCCCTGCGCCCGCCAAAAGCCCCTACCGGCATACCCCCGCCAATAATTTTCCCCAGCGTGGTCAAGTCCCCGTGCACGCCATACAGCCCCTGCGCGCCGCGCGCTCCCACCCGGAAGCCGGTCATTACCTCATCCATTATCAAAACACTTTGAAATTGATCGCATAATGAACGCAACCCCGGCAAAAACCCCTCCACTGGCGCAACGCAATTCATATTTCCAGCCACCGGTTCGAGGATTACCGCCGCAATTTGGTCTCCGATTTCAGTAAAAATCGAGGCCACTGAATCCAGATCATTAAACGTCGCAATCAAAGTATGCTCGGCCATCGAATGCGGAACCCCGAGTGAAGTCGGCACACCAAATGTTAATGCCCCGGATCCTGCTTTTACCAATAAGCTATCAACATGCCCATGGTAACAGCCTTCAAATTTGATTATCTTGTCTCGACCGGTAAAGCCTCTGGCGAGTCTGATTGCAGACATGGTGGCTTCGGTGCCCGAATTCACCATGCGGACTTTCTTGATCCAGGGCAGGCGCGCGCAAATCAACTCCGCCATTTCTGTTTCAAGGACCGTCGGCGCACCAAAACTCAACCCCGATTCACATTGCTTTTGTACCGCTTGAATAACATTTTTATCGGCGTGGCCCAGAATCATCGGCCCCCACGACCCGACATAATCAATGTATTCTTTTCCATCTTCAGCAATCAAGTGCGCGTCTTTGCCACGATTAATAAATACCGGATCACCGCCCACCGCTTTAAATGCCCTGACCGGCGAATTCACACCGCCGGGAATGACTTTTTTGGCTTTTTCAAAGAGCTCTGAATTTTTCATAGCGTGATTTTCTCATGAATATTGCCGAATTATTTAGCGGTTGGCAGAAAGTATCGCGGCCTGTTTTTGTAACTCACGGGCAGACAGCGTAAAGGCCACCATTTCATCATCAGCGGTACTCAACCAGGTAAACGGAATAGTTGGGCAGCGTTCCTCCAGCGCATGGTTTTTCTGTCGAGCAAGATTTGTCTTTTGAATTTGTCGGAACCGGATCAAAATATTTTCTTATGAGACCTTTGCATAATTCAAAATACTATCGGAAGTGGGACTTTAGTCCCGCTATCGGCAATCATCTTGCGCGGCTAAAGCCGCACTTCCGGTAATTATGCAAAGGTCTCTCTTATGAAGAAAGACGACAATGCGGAATAATGCGCTAGAAGGCAATGCCACTTTCAACATAGTTGGGCAGCGTTCCTCCAGCGCATGGTTTTTCTGTCGAGCAAGATTTGTCTTTTGAATTTGTCGGAACCGGATCAAAATACTATCGGAAGTGGGACTTTAGTCTCGCCATCGGCAATCATCTTGCGCGGCTAAAGCCGCACTTCCGGTAATTATGCAAAGGTCTCTCTTATGAAGAAAGATGACAATGCGGAATAATGCGCTAGAAGGCAATGCCACTTTCAACATAGTTGGGCAGCGTTCCTCCAGCGCATGGTTTTTCTGTCGAGCAAGATTTGTCTTTTGAATTTGTCGGAACCGGATCAAAATATTTTCTTATGAGACCTTTGCATAATTCAAAATACTATCGGAAGTGGGACTTTAGTCCCGCCATCGGCAATCATCTTGCGCGGCTAAAGCCGCACTTCCGGTAATTATGCAAAGGTCTCTCTTATGAAGAAAGATGACAATGCGGAATAATGCGCTAGAAGGCAATGCCACTTTCAACATAGTTGGGCAGCGTTCCTCCAGCGCATGGTTTTTCTGTCGAGCAAGATTTGTCTTTTGAATTTGTCGGAACCGGATCAAAATATTTTCTTATGAGACCTTTGCATAATTCAAAATACTATCGGAAGTGGGACTTTAGTCTCGCCATCGGCAATCATCTTGCGCGGCTAAAGCCGCACTTCCGGTAATTATGCAAAGGTCTCTCTTATGAAGAAAGACGACAATGCGGAATAATGCGCTAGAAGGCAATGCCACTTTCAACATAGTTGGGCAGCGTTCCTCCAGCGCATGGTTTTTCTGTCGAGCAAGATTTGTCTTTTGAATTTGTCGGAACCGGATCAAAATATTTTCTTATGAGACCTTTGCATAATTCAAAATACTATCGGAAGTGGGACTTTAGTCCCGCCATCGGCAATCATCTTGCGCGGCTAAAGCCGCACTTCCGGTAATTCGGAACCGGATCAAAATATTTTCTTATGAGACCTTTGCATAATTCAAAATACTATCGGAAGTGGGACTTTAGTCTCGCCATCGGCAATCATCTTGCGCGGCTAAAGCCGCACTTCCGGTAATTATGCAAAGGTCTCTCTTATGAAGAAAGATGACAATGCGGAATAATGCGCTAGAAGGCAATGCCACTTTCAACATAGTTGGGCAGCGTTCCTCCAGCGCATGGTTTTTCTGTCGAGCAAGATTTGTCTTTTGAATTTGTCGGAACCGGATCAAAATACTATCGGAAGTGGGACTTTAGTCTCGCCATCGGCAATCATCTTGCGCGGCTAAAGCCGCACTTCCGGTAATTCGGAACCGGATCAAAATATTTTCTTATGAGACCTTTGCATAATTCAAAATACTATCGGAAGTGGGACTTTAGTCCCGCCATCGGCAATCATCTTGCGCGGCTAAAGCCGCACTTCCGGTAATTATGCAAAGGTCTCTCTTATGAAGAAAGATGACAATGCGGAATAATGCGCTAGAAGGCAATGCCACTTTCAACGGCGTCGATGCACTGGGGCTTTATGTGGTTTTACAAACACCATCGATAGTGATTAGGAAGCAATTTTGAGGATGTTGAAACTGCCAAAATTTAGAACTGTCGTTAATGTTGCATAACAAACACGTTGACTCGGAAAAATAAAACTGCGTTGCTTCACGCCACAATTTTATTTTTCCAGCGATTTTCCAGAGTATGCCTGAAAAGATCGACGCGTTGACGCAAATCTATAATCGTGAAAATAACTTAAAAGAGTGCCGACATAGTTTGTTAGAACAAAATTTTTGTTGCGTTCAAATGCCCAGATACCTTGCTTTTAGATCGGGCATTGACATCAGGGTCTCGGCATCGCCTTGCCAAACGACCCGCCCTTTTTCAATAATATAATGATAATCTGCAATTCTGTACAGATCATTGAGGTTTTTGTCGATCAATAATATTGAAATGCCGGTTTGTTTGATTTTTTCTAACTGACGCCAGATTTCTTTTCGCATAAGCGGGGCTAAGCCTTCGGTTGCTTCGTCGAGTATCAACAGCTGTGGATTTAGCATCAACCCTCGTCCTATCGCCAGCATCTGCTGTTCGCCGCCAGAAAGCTGGTTACCCATGTTATGCAGTCGATCTTTTAGTTGCGGAAATAATTCTAATACCTTTTCCATGCTCCATGGATCCACCGATGGGTTGTAATTTGCTGCTGTGGCAATCAGATTCTCCCGGACATTCAGGTTCGGAAAGATTTGCCTGCCTTCGGGCACCAGGCCAATGCCTTTCCGTGCAATTTGAAAGGACCGCAACCCATCAATTTTTTCATTGTTGTAATATATTCCACCGCCGCTGCACGGAATGTTCCCAATAATGGAATTGACGGTTGTGGTTTTGCCCATGCCGTTTCTGCCGAGCAAGGTAGTCACACTGCCGCGATTGATTTCCAGACTAAGACCAAACAAGACCTGGCCACTGCGGTAAAACGTGTCAATATTTTTCACCGCCAACGTCATGCCGGCGAATCTCCGAGATAGGCTCTCTGCACTTCCGGGTTTTGTCGAATTTGTTCGGTGTTGCCGGTGGCAATAATGTGTCCATCAACCAAAACAGAAGTCGTGTCTGCTAACGCAAATACCGCATCCATATCGTGTTCGATCAGCAAAATTGTGATTTGACCTTTAAGTTTATTCAACAACTTAATTATATTTCCGGATTCGTCCTTACTCATTCCCGCAGTCGGTTCATCCAGCAGCAGCAACTGCGGCGTTAACGCCAGGGCCATGGCAATTTCCAATTGTCGCTGCTCGCCATGGGCTATTTCACCGGCCAGCGCACCGGCACGTTGCCCAAGGCCGACATCGATTAAATATTGTTGCGCTTGTTCACGGCTGTGGCTTTCCTGGGAAGCCGGCGACCAAAACCGAAATGAGTGACCGGATAACGACTGCACGGCGAGCATCACATTTTCAAGCACGGTCATGGGTAAAATAACACTGGTTATTTGAAACGATCGCGCCAAGCCGATATGCGCCCGTCGGTATGCGCTGGCTTTGGTTATATTTTTGCCATTAAATATTATGTTTCCGCTATCGGGTTTCAGAACCCCGGAAAGCTGTGCAATCAGCGTGGTTTTACCGGCACCGTTTGGCCCCACAATGGCGTGAACCTGTCCCTTGGCAACTTCAAGATTAAGGTCTGATGATGCGCTAATGCCACCAAATGATTTATTCAGGTTTTGTACTTGCAGGATCATGGGCCAGCGCCGTTCGCCATTTTTTCGTCGCGCTGGCCATATGGATGAGATTTATGGTGTTTGTCCTGCCACCGCAACAGTAATCCATGCAAACCACCCTTGCCAAATAACACCAGGGCGATCAGTATTAAACCAAATATCAAATGCCAAAAAACGGTAATTCCCGACAGAAATTCCTCAAGCAAAAGAAACACAGCGGCGCCGATAATCGGGCTGAACAACCCACCCGTCCCGCCGATAACAATCATGAACAACAACTCGCTGGAATGCGTCCAATCCATCATCTCCGGACTAATATAATTGGTGAAATTACCCAGAAAAAAACCGGCAACCCCGGCCATGGTGCCTGAAATCACATAACAAACCAGTTTGTATTTATAGGTATTATAGCCAAGCGCCTGCATGCGTTGTTCGTTGTGCTTGCTGCCAATAATCACGCGGCCATAACGGGCTTGTACTAAACGATGCAGCAACCCAAAAAAGATCAGCAATACCGCCAGAACGGTGTAATACAGGGTGACCGCGTTTTCTATGTTCAGCAGACCTGAAAACTCGCTGCGTTGATAGATCACTAAACCGTCATCCGCACCGTATTCATCCAGGCTGACAAAGGTGAAATACAGCATCTGCGCAAACGCCAGCGTAATCATAATAAAATACAGGCCGCGGGTACGCAGGCATATTGCGCCGGTAATTAACGCAAATACGGCGCTGCATACAATCGCGAGCCCAAGATGGACGAATCCATTGTGGATGTCGTAGTAAGCTGGAATACCCACACAGTAAGCGCCAATGCCAATGAATGCAGCATGGCCGAGACTGATTATACCGCCGAAACCAACCATTAAATTCAGGCTCAATGCCGCGATTGCCAGTATTAAAACACGAGTTAACAGGTCAAGATAAAAATCCTGGCCGGTAAGCGCAGTGACAATCGGTACAATGAATAACAGTAATGCAAAGCCAAGATACACCCGGGCGGCGATGAATTTGAAACGGCTGAACATTATTTGTTCAACCCGCCAGGCGGAAATAATCCTTGCGGCTTGAATACCAAAACCACCGCCATTAACAGGTAAATCATCATCGCGGATAATGCGGGCGCAGCGGTTTCCGCGGATTGATTGGAGACGAACAACTTAAGCAGATCATCAAGATACGAACGGCCGAGGGTGTCGATAAATCCAATTAAAATGGCACTGTAAAAGGCGCCTTTAATAGAGCCAAGACCGCCGACGATGACCACCACAAATGCAACGATTATAATTTCATTGCCCATACCGATGCTGGCCTCGGTAATCGGCGCAATCAGCATGCCGGCAAATCCGGCCAAAGCAGCGCCGATTGCAAAAACAACGAAATATAAACGGTCAATGTTGATACCCAATGCACTGACCATGGTGCGATTCGAGGCGCCGGCCCGTATCAACATGCCAAGGCGCGAGCGGGCGACTAGAAAATACAGTCCAACCGCCACCATCAATCCAGCGGCAATGATGAGCAACCGATAGGTGGGAATAACGAAACCGCCAAATTCAAGCTGACCATTAAGGGCATCGGGGAGTGGTATGACACCCCCGGCCGAACCCCAAATCATATGCGCCAGGGTATCGAATACCAGAATCAGCCCAAAGGTAACCAACACATGATCGAGATGATCATTTTTGTAGAGTCTTCTGGCGATGAACCGCTCAACCAGGGCGCCAACGACAAAAACCCCAATCACTGCAAACACAATAGAGAAAATCAATGATCCGGTTATCGCCATCAGGCTGGCGCAAAAAAAAGCGCCGATCATATAAAAAGAGCCATGCGAAAGATTAATGAAATCCATGATTCCAAAAATCAGCGTCAACCCGGCAGCCAGCAAGAATAACAACAATCCAAGTTGCAAACCATTGAGCATTTGGGAAATTAGCAGATGCCAGTCCATTAGTCGCCAGTTACAAAAAATACATGCCCAAAAAATATATGCTTAGGCACAGACCGCACGAAATTTCCCTGCGATCTGTGTCCGGTTTATTGATTAAAACAAGCCCCTAAAGTGCACACTCACTCGCATATGTGTCCTGATGGTTTTCATAAATGATGCTGACAATACTGGTGGTCCAGTTGCCGTCGGCATCCACCACCACTTTGCGAAGGTAGAAATTTTGCACCGGTAGATGGTTGTTGCCGTAAGAATATCGACCACGGACGGAGTCATAATCGGCTTTTTCCATAGCCGCACGCAACGCATCCTGATCATCCAGATTACCACCCGTGGCTTGCAACGCACTGTTAATCAACATTATTGTGTCATAGGATTGGGCCGCGTAAAACGAAGGATAGCTGCCATGTTTGGCTTTAAAGGCACTAACAAATTTGTGGTTGGCGGGGTTGTCAAGATCAGGCGCCCAGAACATCGTGCTGCTCGAACCCATAACCCCTTCAATATTAGCTGCCTGGAATTTAGGCAAAGAGAGGGAGTCCACCGTAAAGACACTATACAACGGCAAAGAATCTCTCAATCCAGCCTGTTGATATTGTTTGATGAATGCACCGCCAGCGCTTCCAGGGTAGAAAATAAACAAACCATCGGCGCCGGATGCTTTGGCTTTGGCTAATTCAGCTGAAAAATCCAACTGTTTGTCCTTCCCCCACTTGGTCAGATCCTGGCCCACTATCTTTCCCTTGAAAGTTCGTTCGACCCCGGCAACCATATCTTTTCCAGCCGCATAGTTCGGCGCCATGACGTATAAAGATTTCACCCCCTGAGTATTAAGCACCTCACCCATGGCCATAGGGGTCTGGTCATTCTGCCATGAAGTAGAAAAGAAATTAGCATGACAACCGGCCCCCGCCAACAGCGGAGGACCGGCATTTGAGCTGATCAAAAACTTACCCGAATCAAGCACTGTTTTACTAGAGGCCAGCAAAACGTGGGACCAGATAAAACCGGCGACGAAATCGACATCATCTTTTTTAACCAACTTGTCAGTTTTCTGTTTGCCTATTTCCGGTTTAAATCCATCGTCTTCAAAAATGACTTCGATATTCTGCCC
This sequence comes from Candidatus Spongiihabitans sp., assembly GCF_965237845.1. Classification (GTDB taxonomy): domain Bacteria; phylum Pseudomonadota; class Gammaproteobacteria; order Arenicellales; family Poriferihabitantaceae; genus Spongiihabitans. The sequence continues at coordinate 786,953 of NZ_OZ250154.1, forward strand.
GGCCATTTTGCCGCCAAGGTGTTCCACCGCAAGGTTGACAGCGTTTTGCATATCTTCGCCAATAACACTTGCAGGCGTGGTTAATGTGGTCACAAAACCAATTTTAACGCTATCCGCAAAGCCGGTTGCGGGCACACTGGCGAGGGTTGCAGCCACCAGGGTCGCCGCCAGAAATTGTCTGTTTTTTGTCATCTTGTATCTCCAATTAAAGGGAATTATGTGTATGTGTTCAGTCTATGATATGCGTTGCATACTATTCTACAACAACTTGAGAATTCAATGAAACCAAAGATCAAGCACAAAGTCGAAACCATTTAGCGTCTTCGATTTTATGGAACAATTTCCAACGAAACAAACGGCTGTATAAGCCCACCCCCTTTATCCGCGCAAGGTTAAAGCCGGTCAGGTCACGGAACAGTAATTGCCGGAAGTGCGGCTTTAGCCGCGCAAGGTTAAAGCCGTTCAGGTCATGGAACAGTAATTGCCGGAAGTGCGGCTTTAGCCGCGCAAGGTTAAAGCCGGTCAGGTCACGGAACAGTCATTGCCGGAAGTGCGGCTTTGGCCGCGCAAGGTTAAAGCCGTTCAGGTCACGGAACAGTCATTGCCGGAAGTGCGGCTTTATCCGCGCAAGGTTAAATCTGGGCAGGTCATGGAACAGTAATTGCCGGAAGTGCGGCTTTAGCCGCGCAAGGTTAAAGCCGTTCAGGTCACGGAATAGTCATTGCCGGAAGTGCGGCTTTAGCCGCGCAAGGTTAAAGCCGTTCAGGTCATGGAACAGTAATTGCCGGAAGTGCGGCTTTATCCGCGCAAGGTTAAAGCCGTTCAGGTCATGGAACAGTAATTGCCGGAAGTGCGGCTTTAGCCGCGCAAGGTTAAAGCCGGTCAGGTCATGGAACAGTAATTGCCGGAAGTGCGGCTTTATCCGCGCAAGGTTAAAGCCGTTCAGGTCATGGAACAGTAATTGCCGGAAGTGCGGCTTTAGCCGCGCAAGGTTAAAGCCGTTCAGGTCACGGAACAGTAATTGCCGGAAGTGCGGCTTTAGCCGCGCAAGGTTAAAGTCGGTCAGGTCATGGAATAGTTGATCCTCGTGATAATCGACCAACTGCTCTTGGATGGTGCGGTTGAAGCGCTCGGCGCAGGATTTGGCAGTCAGGGCGGCCGGGTCGCCGCTGGCTTGGCGCACTGTTTCCAGCGATACCGGGTTGTGCGGCTGACATCAAAGGCATCACTGGTCGCGGCTGCGCCATAATCCGCTGAAGAAACCGAGGATTTTAAGGCGTTGTTGAGCATGTTTGGAAGTCATCTCCCAAAGCTGCCCTAAAGCAGCTACCCGATAAAAGCCTTTGTTCGGTATCCGATATGCTGATGTTGCATGACTCTCCTTCTGCATCGGAGTGCCAAAGGTATCTGAGCTTATACACAATGCTTGAAAGTGAAAATGCACAATGATATACTTGTACCATGTATGGACAATCGGCGAAAGGCAAAAACCTTCGCTATTAATGATGCACAACAAAACATTGCAGGGGCAACAATGAAACCAACCGGGTCGTAACCGTGTATATTCAGCTGTATATCCAGCCTGAAACAAAGTGCAACCGACGCAGGGTTCTGAAGGGCAACGCCCATCATTGGCCATGCGGCGGTCTAAATATAGCAACGCAAACAGGCTACCCCCCCCCCCCACATCCAGCGTACAGCCAGCGCGCCCTGCCCGGGCGCGGCCAGTGTTGCGTTCAAATCTGACCCAAGCCTGCCAGCGCCTGGTTGCGTTGCTGGGCGGTCCCCCCCTGCCCGGGCGCGGCCAGTGTTGCGTTCAAATCTGACCCAAGCCTGCCGGCGCCTAGTTGCGTTGCTGGGCGGCGTCCTCCTGCTCGGCCTGGCCGCACAGGCACAGGCAGAGTTTATCACCACCTGGCGCACAACAACGGCGAACGACGCCATCACCTTCCCCGGCGAAGGCGCCTACACCATTGATTGGGGGGACGGCAGCGCGATTGAAACCGCCACCGGCGCAGCCAACCATACCTACGCCGCCGCCGGCGACTACGACATCACCGCCTCAAGCGCCATTACCCGCTTTCACTTAAATAATGGCGCGGATAAAGAGAAACTGATAGATATAAAACAATGGGGCGGCGCGCAGTGGAGCAGCATGGAAAACGCATTTAATGGCGCCGAAAATATGCGGATGAGCGCAACGGATGCGCCAGATCTTTCTGCTGTTGGCACTATGGGTGGCATGTTCCAAGAGGCCCGCGTCTTTAACGGTGATATCGGCGGCTGGGATGTGGGCAATGTGGAGTATATGGAAGGCATGTTCTATAGCGCCGTCGCCTTTAACGGCGACATCAGCGGCTGGGATGTTGGCAATGTGGAGGTTATGTGGGTAATGTTCTATGGCGCCGCCGCCTTTAACCAGGACATCGGCGGCTGGAATGTGGGCAATGTGACGGATATGAGGTTCATGTTCAATGGCGCCGACGCCTTTAGCCAAAACCTCGGTCGCTGGTATATTGTTGAAACTCTAAACCCTGACTATGATGGCGCCACTGATTTTGTCGTGCTCAGGCTCGCTGCGCAGAACAACATTTTAACCAGCGAAATCCCGGTCTATGCACTGGCTGCAGGAGACGGGGATAGCGGTAATAATAAATTCACCCTAACCGACGCAGCATTAAGCGCTAAAGCCGGCACCGCAGCTGGCGACTACAGTGTTCGCATTGGCGCAAGCGGTGTGAACTTCGGCGCCGCTAACGCGGTAATGGTGGATGTCACCGTCGGTGCCGCCGCCGATGCGGCCTTGAGCGGCCTGATGCTATCCGCCGGCGACATCCTGTCCCCGGCCTTTGCCTCAGACACCATTAGCTATACCGCCAGCGTCGGCAATGCGGTGGACAGCATCACGGTCACGCCGACGCTCAATGACGCCAACGCCAGCGTCACGGTGAATGGCGCGGCCGTCGTCAGCGGCGCGGCCAGCGGTGCCATCAGTCTGGCGGTGGGCGAGACTGAAATCAAGGTCGTGGTCACCGCCGAAGATACCACGACGGAGCGGACCTACACCGTCGCCGTCACCCGCGCTGTTGATACGACTGCCTTTATCACCACCTGGCGCGCCACGGCGAACGACGCCATCACCTTCCCCGGCGAAGGCGCCTACACCATCGACTGGGGAGACGGCAGCATTGACACCGCCACTGGCGCTGTCAACCACACCTACGCCGCCGCCGGCGACTACGACATCGCGGCCTCAAGCGCCATTACCCGCTTTAACTTAAATAATGGCGCGGATAAAGAGAAACTCATTGATGTAAAACAATGGGGCGGCGCGCAGTGGAGCAGCATGGAAAACGCATTTGATGGCGCCGTTAATATGCGGATGAGCGCGACGGATGCGCCAAATCTTTCTGCTGTTGGCACTATGCGTGACATGTTCCGAGATGCCCGCGTCTTTAACGGCGCCATCGGAACCTGGGATGTTGGCAATGTGACGGATATGGCAGGCATGTTCAATGGCGCCGCCGCCTTTAACCGGGACATCGGCGGCTGGGATGTGGGCAAGGTGACGAATATGTCATACATCTTCATTGACGCCGCCGCCTTCAACCAGGACATCGGCGGCTGGGATGTGGGCAAGGCGACGAATATGGCAGCCATGTTCGATGGCGCCGCCGCCTTTAACCAGGACATCGGCGACTGGGATGTTGGCAATGTGGAGGATATGGGAGGCATGTTCTATCGTGCCGCCGCCTTTAACCAGGACATCGGCGGCTGGGATGTGGGCAATGTGGCGGATATGACTGACATGTTCAATGGCGCCGCCGCCTTTAGCCAAAACCTCGGTCGCTGGTATATTGTTGAAACTCTAAACCCTGACTATGATGGCGCTACTGATTTTGTCGTGCTCAGGCTCGCTGCGCAGAACAACATTTTAACCAGCGAAATCCCGGTCTATGCACTGGCTGCAGGAGACGGGGATAGCGGTAATAATAAATTCACCCTAACCGACGCAGCATTAAGCGCTAAAGCCGGCACCGCAGCTGGCGACTACAGTGTTCGCATTGGCGCAAGCGGTGTGAACTTCGGCGCCGCTAACGCGGTAATGGTGGATGTCACCGTCGGTGCCGCCGCCGATGCGGCCTTGAGCGGCCTGATGCTATCCGCCGGCGACATCCTGTCCCCGGCCTTTGCCTCAGACACCATTAGCTATACCGCCAGCGTCGTCAGCGGCGCGGCCAGCGGTGCCATCAGTCTGGCGGTGGGCGAGACTGAAATCAAGGTCGTGGTCACCGCCGAAGATACCACGACGGAGCGGACCTACACCCTGGTCGTCGCCCGTGCTATTGATACGACGACTGCCTTTATCACCACCTGGCGCGCCACGGCGAACGACGCCATCACCTTCCCCGGCGAAGGCGCCTACGCCATTGACTGGGGGGACGGCAGCGCGATTGACATCGCTACCGGCTATATCGACCATACCTACGCCGCCGCCGGCGACTACGACATCACCGCCTCAAGCCCCATTACCCGCTTTAACTTAAATAATGGCGCGGATAAAGAGAAACTCATTGATGTAAAACAATGGGGCGGCGCGCAGTGGAGCAGCATGGAAAACGCATTTCATGGCGCCGCTAATATGCGGATGAGCGCGACGGATGCGCCAAATCTTTCTGCTGTTGGCACTATGAGTGAAATGTTCCGTGGCGCCGCCGCCTTTATGGGGGAGTCCATCAGCGACTGGGATGTTGGAGGTGTGACGAATATGGCAGGCATGTTCAGTGGCGCCGCCGCCTTTAACAGCGCCATCGGAACCTGGGATGTTGGCAATGTGACGAATATGAGGTTCATGTTCTTTGACGTCGCCGCTTTTAACCGGGACATCAGCCGCTGGAATGTGGGCAATGTGACGGATATGAACGGCATGTTCTTTTTTGCCAAAGCCTTTAACGGCGACATCAGCGGCTGGGATGTGAGCAATGTGACGACTATGCGCCTCATGTTCAATGGCGCTGACGCCTTTAACCAGGACATCAGCGGCTGGAAGGTGGACAAGGTGACGGATATGAACGGCATGTTCGCCGCCGCCAAAGTATTTAACCAGGACATCGGCGGCTGGAATGTGGGCAATGTGACGGAGATGGCAAACATGTTCAATGGCGCCGACGCCTTTAGCCAAAACCTCGGTCGCTGGTATATTGTTGGAACTCGAAACACTGACTATGACGGCGCTGATAATCTTGTCGTGCTCAATCTCGCTGCGCAGAACAGCGTTTTAACCGGCCAAGACCCCGTCTATGCACTGGCTGCAGGAGTCGGGGATAGCGGTAATAATAAATTCACCCTAACCGGCGCAGCATTAAGCGCTAAAGCCGGCACCGCAAACGGCCTCTATAAAGTGCGCATTGGCGCAAGCGGTGTGGACTTCGGCGCCGCTAACGCGGTAATGGTGGATGTCACCGTCGTCACCCGTGCTATTGATACGACGACTGCCTTTATCACCACCTGGCGCGCCACGGCGAACGATGCCATCACCTTCCCCGGCGAAGGCGCCTACGCCATCGACTGGGGGGACGGCAGCGCGATTGACATCGTTACCGGTGCTGTCAACCATACCTACGCCGCCGCCGGCGACTACGACATCGCCGCCTCAAACACCATTACCCGCTTTAACTTAAATCGTGGCGAGGATAAAGAGAAACTGATAGATGTAAAACAATGGGGCGGCGCGCAATGGAGCAGCATGGAAAACGCATTTGATGGCGCCGAAAATATGCGGATGAGCGCGACGGATGCGCCAAATCTTTCTGCTGTTGGCACTATGCGTGATATGTTCCGAGATGCCCGCGTCTTTAACGGCGCCATCGGAACCTGGGATGTTGGCAATGTGACGGATATGGCAGGCATGTTCCATGGCGTCGCCGCCTTTAACCGGGACATCGGCGGCTGGTATGTGGGCAATGTGACGAATATGTCATACATGTTCTTTGACGCCAGCGCCTTCAACCAGGACATCGGCGGCTGGGATGTGGGCAAGGCGACGAATATGGTATACATGTTCGGTGGCGCCGCCGCCTTCAACCAGGACATCGGCGGCTGGTATGTGGGCAATGTGACGAATATGGCAGGCATGTTCAATGGCGCCGCCGCCTTTAACCAGAACATCGGCAGCTGGGATGTGGGCAATGTGGCGGATATGACTGACATGTTCAATGGCACCGCCGCCTTTAGCTAATAATATATATATCTTTTCTAAGGCTTGGGAAATGGATGGAAAGTGTGGAATACCATTAAAACATATCGCACATTGAAATTGACCTTCAGTAAACTCCAGCGACATAAAATCACCTGCCACCAAAATCGGAGTTCCTGCACCCTCTTCGGCACACCTATCTCTAAAAGAGGTTAGTGCCGTTGGTGACAAATCTGTTGATACAACATTGTAATTTTTGCCTAAGAAAGGAGTCGTGTTTCTCCCGTCTCCAGAAGCAATATCAATAACGCTAGCCCCTGGCGCGGGCAAAATATCACTAAATTCTCTAAAAGATATTCGTCTGGAACGCCGTTCCATGCTCTCATACCATTTTGTTCTTTATAGTAGCTTTCCCATCCACTGTGAGAAATAGTATCAATCTTTATATTTGATTTTTTCATCCGCATCCCAATTTGTGAAATTTGCACCTTGGCATAAGGGTAATAGAGTTCGACAACCCTTTACAAACTATAAAAACTCAACAAGGCGCTGAATAAATCTCAGGAATACCATATACTGAACAACCTATGAGAAGGAGGCTTCCCCCGTTAAACGCCATCGTGGCTTTCGAGTCCGCGGCGCGCAATAAAAGCTTTAAAAAAGCTGGGGATGAGTTGTGCGTGACCTCTTCCGCGATAAGCCATCAAGTGCGTTTTCTTGAAGACTGGTCGGGTCTTAAGCTGTTTGAGCGGAGCACTCGCGCGATCGAGCTGACCGATTTTGGAATTCGTTATATGCTGAAACTGGGTTCTCTGCTCAATCGGTTGGAGAAATTCTCCAATAGTGAAATCGACCGCCGTAAAAATAAAGCGATCATCACCATACAAACTACGGACTCGTTCGCATCGCGCTGGCTAATCCCTCGTTTGTCGGAATTCGAGGCGCTTCTCCCGGATATAGCCATAAAAATAGTCACTTATGATTTTCGGGATAGCTTGCGTTCATCGGAAGCCGACTTGGGAATATTGTTCATGACCGATAAAAAACACAACGCGGTCGCAAACACTAATAACACGCGGTTATTATTCCCGGAAGAAATATTTCCGGTGTGCAATCCTGAAATTATACAAAACGTGAAATCAATCGACGTGACTGATTTGTCAAATTTCACGCTTATTCACGATGACAACGTGGGCGTTTCCTGGCAAGACTGGATTTCAGTGGCGGCCAAGCGGCATTCCGATACAACCAACATAGAAACGAAAGACGGACCTCATTACAATCACGCGCACTTGGCGTTACAGTCCGCGGAGCTCGGAAACGGTTTTACCTTGGCCAGCAACGTTTTAACCAGCGATGCGCTGGAAAAAGGGTTGCTGATCGCGCCTTTTCAGGACAAGATTGCGACTGGGTGCGGCTACTACCTGACACAATCACAAAACCCGCAAGTCAGAAATTATTGTCGGCCTTTCAGCAAGTGGATTGTTTCCAGAGTTTGTTAGAAGTCTGGAATTGTCTCGAAATTAGGATTGCACAACAGAAATACATTTATAATTCTTATTTACTGTCCCAATGTTACATCTCATTGAAAAATTGTGGCTAAAACATATTTAGATAAATTATCCAGCCTTATAAATGATCTGAAAATCGGGGATGAGATCGCTGTTCCTGTGGAAGCCAGACACTTTTTTAGTGGCGCGGGGTTTTATGTCAATGGGGCGATGTGCGCATCATGGTCGCCGGCCGGGCTGGCGTTCAAACTGCCGAAAAAGGAAGTTGCTGAACTGATTGCCAGCGGAACGGCAACGTCGTTAAAGTATTTTTCTAATGGGCATGTTAAAAAGGGGTATGCGCTGTTTGAAAACCCGGACGCGACCAAAACAAAGCTTTGGAAAAATTATTTTGTGAAGGCGGCTCAGCAAATTTTATGCCAACACGACAAAACCAGGCGATGACAGGTGCCATTGAAAACGCGGACGCGCTTTATTTTTGGCGGGCAACGATTTTGTATCGGCGCCAATGTTGCCAATGTTGATTCGGCAAATTCCTTTTGTTGTAAGTTTAGTCTGTATTCTTTCAGCTATTTTTTTAGCAATCCAGGGCGAAACAAAATACGCGGGCACACTGCTGGCGGCTACCGGCGTGATATTTTTTGCGTTCAGCAAGAATATGGCTGAATCTATAAATACAGATAATAAAATATCCCGCCCGTTCACGGTGCTTACAAGAATGCTCGGAGGAGGCACCAGTCGCTCTATGAAATTGTCAGGCATTGCGCTGCTTGTTGTGGGGATTATGTGGACTTTAAATCCATAATGCCAGCCAATGATTGATAAAACAATCATGCGGCAGTAGCCCGCTAACCTAAGGATATTGGTGGAGAGATGCCGGCAAGTTATTGATTATAATGGTGGGCCGTGCAGGGCTCGAACCTGCGACCCGCTGATTAAGAGTCAGCTGCTCTGCCAACTGAGCTAACGGCCCCAAAATAATAAAACAACCCATTCAGAAATCTAACATGATATTTTACCCGATTTCTGTGCGTCGGCGTAGAAACAAGGGTGTGAAGACAAGGACGTGAATACAAAGGTATGGAGGCAAGGCATGCTTTGTTCTTCATGCCCTTGTCTCCGCCGTTGGATTTTCTTGCTCTGATCACGCCAGGATGGCATTATTCAGAACCGCTCTAAATTAATATCAGGAACGCAATGTCGAAAAATCCAGTCAGCCATCACCCAAAACTATACGAATACATAAAATCAGTTTCATTGCGGGAAACCAAGGAGCAAAAATTGCTCAGGCAATTGACGCAAAATTTGACAGCTTCCGCAATGCAAATCTCTCCCGACCAAGGGCAGTTTATGGCGATGCTGGTAAAACTAATCGGTGCGAAACAGATAATTGAAATTGGTACATTCACCGGCTATAGCGCATTATCCATGGCCCTGGCATTACCCGAAGACGGGCGTTTAATTGCCTGCGACGTTAGCCGCGAATGGGCTGGTATGGGCAAACCATTTTGGCAACAAGCCGGCGTTGACGAAATAATCGATCTGCAAATTGGCCCTGCGATAGAGACCCTGGAGCAGTTGATTAACCAGGGTTTGGAGAGCCATTTTGACATGGTGTTTATTGATGCGGATAAAACCAACTATGTCCATTATTATGAAGGTGCGTTGCGGCTAGTTCGCCCTAATGGACTTATCGTCGTTGATAACGTGTTTTGGAATGGTGCGGTCGTTGACGAAAAAGATAACAGCGATGACACGACCAGCATCAGAAATTTAAACCAGGTGATTTCCAATGATTTGCGTGTTGATATCTCTATGATTGCCGTAGGGGATGGATTGTTTCTGGTCAGGAAGAGATAACATTTTGAAATAGCCCAAGATGATTTAGTGCGACGATTTAGTGCGACGATCCAAGGCGATGAGATAAGACCGCGATCCAATATTACTCTAGGGCAACGGCAATTCAAACAATGACCCAAACCGGGTCAGTTGGTCATCAATTCCTGCCAGTCTCATAGCATGCCATGCCATAGCGTGATTCGAAGAGGTCAAAGGAATACCAAGGCTGACTTCCAGTTCTTTGCACGCTTCAACCAGGCGCACCGATGTGCAGGAAACAAAAACAGCGTCCACCGCTGCGTGCTTGATAATTTCGCGCACCCCTTTTTCAATGGAAGCGGGCGTAATCCGGGACACATTTGAGTCCCGATCCTCATTAAATGAGCCAAATACCGGAACCTCAACACCGCGGTCGGCGATGTATTTGGCGACAATTTTGTTGACTTCGGCGGAGTAGGGCGTCAATACGCCAATGCGGCTGGCGTTGAAGGCGTTAAAGGCCGCAAAGGCGGCGGTTATCGGCGTGGTGCAATGCGCCGTGGGCTGGGCCGCATGAATATTCTCAAATACTTTTTCCTCGCCGATGGCGATTGACGCGGAGGTGCAGCCATAAGCGACCACATCCACAGGTGTTCCCGGAGTGAGCAGTCCGGCGCAAAGCGTTATTCGGGGCTGCATGGCCCTGAGCGATTGCGCGGTGATTAAATCGTCGTTGAGGATGCGGCTTTGATACAGGGCTACGCCATCGAGATGATGAAAAATTGTGCGCCATTCATGCTCGATGGTGTAGTCCGTTGCCAAAACGATGAGTCCGATTTTTGCGCGCTTGGCGATGCCGTCATCCATTTCGAATGGAAGGCGCTCAATCAGAATCATGTCTTCCTAAAATAAACAAATCCCGGCCAGCGTTACCGAGTCAAGACTTAAGGTTTTTCGCCACGCCGCAATCGAGCTTCAATGTCATCCAAGCAGGGCACCAAATCGGCGATGCTGTCGATGACATAGTGGGCGCCGCGTTGGTACATGGTGGGATAGATTCGATCGCGATGTTTTTGTTTAACCTCTTCAGGGAACGCGTTCCATTCATCCAACTGCACACCGACCTCGTTGCCGGAAATGGCCAGGCCGACAGCCCATGAACCGGCATTCAAACCCTCTTCGATACCGGTCAAGGTATCGTCGATTTTGACTACCGATTGCACCGGTGAAATGTCGAGTTCAAGCATGTTACGCAGCACCATATGCGGGAACGGGCGACCACGTTTAACATCGCCTGCGCCAAAGGTGGCATCGGGAATATAGCCTTGCTTTTTCGCATCGGCCTGGTTGATGGCTAACATGCCCGGCAGATAACCGGAGGTTGAGCCAATTTTATAATCACGTTTGCGGCATTCGTCGATGACCTCGAGCGTGCCCGGAATAAGCTGTGAATATTCAGAAAGGCAGGCTTCCTGCAAGGGGATGAAATCCGCAAACATGCGACCCACATCGTCGTCCGCAGGCTCGGTGCCATGAGTTTCGACCCAACGACGACGTACACTGGGGATTTCGCATATCAAACCGATATGGACTCTTTTATGCGCACCCATCGGGATACGCGCCTCTTCAAGGCTGATCGGCACACCGGCTTTCTCGAATACCTGACGAAAAACCACAGCAGGCGCCATGCAACCGAAGTCCATGGTTGTGCCAGCCCAGTCGAGGATGACACAGCGAAGCGGGCCGCGGTAAGCGCGGCTATAGGTAAATTCTCGTTCGTGAGTAAATTGCATAATGATGGAACCTGAGTAGTTATTGTGAAATTGGAAGCCGCGCAACGGCGCGAAAACCGCGTAGGGTATGCACAAAGCGCATGGGTAGCAAATTGTTATTATAGATAGTTCGTATTGTTATGGGCGATAGCATAAAACTGGAATACAGCACCCGGAGCAAAGCGGCTAAGTCGAGTTGTTGCGGTTTGGTGTATCTGCTCTCGCGTAGCCTCTGTTGTTGGTCGCTCAGGCTATCCACAACATGATTTTGCCACCAGTCGCTGGCGATAGGTCTGGGAGATTGATTGCTGGAAAGAAACTGAGCCAGTTTCACGATTGCGATATGAATGAGTTCGTTCATGGTCAAACAGTTAGTCGAATTTGAGGTTTTTCGGCGGTCGGTCGATTATGGCATAATTCGATAATCGCTAGTTTAAGGACCATGTTTTCGCAATGCAACCGCACAAACCCTCGCTATGAAAATATCTCCATAAAAACATCCTCATGAAAAAATACTTGCGGCATGTGCTGCGGCACGTCCTGCGCTTCGCCTTGCTCGGCTGCATTGCACTGCCGATGCACGCCGCCGAACTGGTCAGCATAACGGGTGTCACGCTCATCGATGCCGAGCTCAACGATGGTGACAGTTTCAAAGTCAATGCGTCCGGGCGCGAACTTCACCTGCGGTTGTACTATGTCGATTGCCCGGAAACCGCCTACGGCAGCAAGGCCGACTTTGAAAGAATAGGCGAACAGCAAGACCACTTTGGCCTCAATGACCGCCATGCCGTAATCCGCTTCGGCAGACGCGCCGCCGAATACACCAAGCAGGCATTATCCCGGCCGTTCACCATCCACACCAGTTACGCCAAAGCGTTGGGGCGCTCGGCCGCCGGCCGCTTCTATGCCTTCGTCGAAACCAATGACGGCCACGATCTCAGCCGTCTCCTGATCAAACAAGGCTTGGCCAGAATCCACGGCAAAACCCGTCCGGCGCCGAGTGGTCTGCCCAGCGATTTGGTGCTTGAAGAACTTCAGGATCTCGAAGTCGCGGCCATGCTCAAACGAGTCGGAATATGGGCTGAAGCCGACCCTAACATCATCGCCGAGAAGCGCAAGCGTCGGCGGGAGGAGAAGCAAGCGGAAAGGAAAGCACAGAAGGAATTTCGGGACAAGCAGAAAACAATAGACGAGCCATCAACGACCAATCCCATGGATCTGAACACCGCCGCCAGCAAACAACTCCAACAAATCAACCACATCGGCCCGGTCATCGCTGCCAAAATCATCGCCGGCCGACCGTATCAATCGCTCCAGGACCTGCTGAAAATTCCAGGCATCGGCGCGAAGACGCTAGAGGTCATTGCGCCTTATGTTACGATAGATTGAAAATAGAGGAACGACGCGGTTTTCACTATCAATCCATAAACAAAACGAAGAATCAATGACACAATCATGTATCATCCAGTCGATACTTAAAGACAGCAATTATCATCTTGCCCTGTTCGCGGCGGATGAAATTACAGCCTTGCAGGAGAAAGTCCTTGCCAAAAGCGCCAGAGGCAAGGAAATGCCGTTTGTAAAATGTATCGTTCGGGACAAGGATATTCAACTCAAGCCAGAAGAAATCGTCCGCCAGTTATATGCGGCGATGCTTATCAATCAATACGGCTATCCCAAAACACAAATAAAATTTGAACATTCCGTTACTTTCGGCAAGGAAAAGAAAAGCGCCGATATTGTGATTTTTGACAAAGATCGTACTGACACCGCTTATATTATTGTTGAGCTAAAAAAGCCCAAACTAAAAGACGGAAAAGATCAGCTTCGCTCCTATTGCAACGCTACGGGCGCACCCATCGGGGTATGGACAAATGGCGAGCAAATTTCTCACTACCATCGCAAAGACCCGAATTATTTTCTGGAAAAAATGCGCGCGGTGAAAAACGAAAACAAGCAATTCAACTTCGATATTCTGATGGCTAATCCACCCTTTGCTGGAGATATCAAGGAAAGCCGTATCCTGCATCAATATGAACTTGGCTTTAAGGCGGGTAGAAAAAATGCGCAAAATAAGGTCGGGCGCGATATTCTTTTTGTTGAAAGAAATCTGGATTTTCTCAAACCCGGCGGACGCATGGCGATTGTTTTGCCGCAAGGCAGGTTCAACAATACAATGGATAAACACATCCGCGAATTCATCGCCCAGCACGCCCGCATCCTCGCTGTAGTGGGGTTGCACGGCAACACCTTCAAGCCGCACACCGGCACCAAAACCAGCGTGTTGTTTGTGCAGAAATGGGACGACCAACTCTGCCCGAAAGTCGATGACTACCCCATCTTTTTCGCGGTAAGCGAGAAAGGCGGCAAGGACAACTCCGGTGATTATGTCTATCTCAAGAGTGAAAACAGACAGGAAAAGCTAGACAAAAACGGTCATCTGATTGTTAATCACGATTTGCACAATCACGATGGAGAACTGCCAGATGGCATCGCCGAAGCCTTTATTGAGTGGGCGAAGAGTGAAAGGCTAAATTTTTGGAATTAAACCATGGATCGGCAAGGCATCGTCATATACAACACCCCGGATGGTAAAGCCTCTGTGGCGCTTTATGCCCGTGACGGCACTATCTGGCTTAGTCAAAACCAGCTCACAGAACTTTTTGCCACCTCCAAGCCGAACATCAGTATGCACCTATCTAACATATTGAAAGAAAAGGAGTTAATTGCAAACTCAGCTGTTAAGGATTACTTAACAACTGCCCCTGACGGAAAAGAATACTCGGTTCGGCATTACGTCTTGCCGATGATACTGGCGGTTGGTTTTAGGGTGGGCGGTGTTTGCGGAACGCAATTTCGGCAATGGGCAAACCGCCACCTGCATGAGTATATGGTCAAGGGTTTGTCCTGATACGCCCTCGCTAGAATTCCCGCGCAAGTAGGAATCTAATAAAAGTTAAAACAGCAAGGGTAGCGAGAACGGATTAGCAGCAAGCCAGCTAAAATTTAGATGATTTGAGGTGGTATTCGGGGTTTTGTTCGGCATAATCTGCGGTCGAAACTGATTATTTTCTGTTTTCGGTTTCTGTATATTCCACTTTAAGATTGAACCATAGAAATGCTGCCGAATGAAAAAATGCCTGCAGTAGCATTGTCTGCTGTGTATAATGTGGCACCTCATATCCGCTGAATGAGTCAGCGGCGCTCAATGTCAGACAATACGGATGATAAAAAAATGCTTACAAAAGAACATTTAGAAGTAGTTAAATCTAACGGCCATGAAGCCGTGCGTGCCCTTGTTCAATCACAAAGTGACGCTAAAAGCACGTTGTTTATATTGGAGAATTTGGGGCGTTTGCCGAATAATTTTGATGTTAAATGGGTGTTGAATCTATTAAATAGCGATAACCAAAAAATTCGATTGAATGCAGTAAAAACATTAGGCAAAACGAAGCAAGAAGCAGGGATAGGCATTTTATTTAAGATAGCTAAAACGGACCCATCAACTAATGTCAGGAGAGAGGCTGTATCTGCACTTGGGAGAATGAAAAGCAAGAAAACAGTTAAAGCATTATCAGAATTTCTAATCGATGAAGATCCGAAAGTGGTTAGCCAAGCCATTCGCGGGCTACTGGTATTTAAAGGCGATCAAGCAGTCGATGCAATGTTAACCTCACTAAGCCAGCATGAAAATGAGACAATTCAAGCGGTAATAAAAAAAGCATATTTTAGTTCCAAAAAAACATCAAAAGACAAGTTGGAACACCGCAAGTGTTATGATTATTTGAAAAATGTTGTAGTGTTTGGCGATGTTAGGAATACCTTAAAAGAGATACCTGATGAAAGTTTTCACCTGACATTCACTTCGCCACCGTATTATAATGCTCGTGACTATTCAATATATCCGAGTTATAAATCATATCTTTCCTTTTTGAAGGAAGTATTTAAACTTACGCATGATAAAACAAAAGAAGGGCGATTTTTAATTGTCAATACTTCCCCTGTCATCGTCGCACGAATAAGTCGACAACATTCTTCCAAGCGTCATCCAATCCCTTTTGATTTGCATCATGCTCTAACCGCTATCGGCTGGGAATTTATCGATGATATTGTTTGGGTGAAACCAGAAGCGAGTGTAAAAAATAGAAATGCAGGCTTTCTGCAGCATAGAAAACCGTTGGCATATAAGCCAAATGCAAGAACCGAATATTTGATGGTTTATCGAAAGCAAACGGACAAATTAATTGACTGGAATATCAAGCAATATGATTGGCAAACAGTGCAGTCGAGCAAGGTGGCGGATAATTACGAATCCTCGAACGTGTGGGAAATAGATCCCACTTTCAACAAAGTGCATTCGGCAGTTTTCCCATTTGAATTATGCAAAAGAGTCATTGAGTATTACTCATTTAAGGGCGATTTAGTTTTTGATCCATTCGCTGGTAGTGGAACATTCGGGAGGACAGCTAAACATTTAGACCGGCGTTTTTTCTTAACTGAGGCAAACGAGGAATATTTCGAGTATATGAAAACCTTTGTGAAAAAGAACGATTATGAATTGCTTGGTGAAGCCCCGACTAATTTTTTAACTATACAGGAATTTAAAAAAAGAATTAAATGACGTTAACAAACCACGTAATAAAAAACATCGTTCTTCGCCTTCTTGATGGCGAAGATTATCGGGCAGAAATTGTGACTCTGATTGATGCTGAATTTATGCAATTTGCGGTTGATTTTTTTAGGAGAGTTGCAGAAGCAAAATTAACCAATCAAGACATTGATGTTGATTGGTATCAGAAAGAGATGCTCAATTCTGATTTGCCAAGCGATGAAATTATTATTCATGCTGGTTTAAATAGAAAGACCATCATGAATATGCACAACACCGCGAAGCGTGAGATTGTGATTGGCGCATCAAATGCACATTACGAAAAACTTTGCTCTATAATCGAGCAATTAACTAAGAGCGATGATCTAAATCTAATTCTACAGATTAAATTCAATAAAGTTAGCGTCGAACTGGACATTAATGAAAGTTTGATTGTTATAAATGCTTTGGCAGTGAAAAGAGCGGCGCTTCGAGGTGGTCTGTGGAGCACTGCTGGCAAACAAGTAGAAGGTCCGTTAATGGTCTCTTTGTGTAAATTGTTTGATGTTCCAAAACAAAATTATTCTACGAAAACAAGGAAGGGTATCGTCCAAAAAGGGGAAGTGAATAGAGAGGTGGATTTCTTTTTGAAAATGGATGATATGGAATATCGGTGCGAGGTTAAGTTAATGGGACGCGGCAACCCGGAAAGTGCTGATGCGGTAATCGCACGAGACAGCAATGTATTTATTGCTGATAAACTTTCAGAACAAAATAAAACTCAACTCGCTAATCGTGGAGTAGAGTGGGTGGAAATGAGAAGCCAAGGCGGCTATAAAAAATTTGGAGAAGTGCTAATCACGTTAGGAATACCGCACACCGAAAATTTAGAAGATGACATAAGTGCTAGACTCAAAAAAATATTTTCAGAAATATTTAATTAAAACAGCGATGAGGCTTTTCAGTTTCGGTAGGCATGTATTAAGTTTCCTGTTTATTCGCGAGGTTCTTCGAAGAGTTCCGGTTTTTGTTTCTTAATCTCCTGTTCCATTCCATCGGGCAGTTTTGCCTTGTATAGGGTTTTTGCTTGCAATAACCGATCGATTTCTATTATGACTTTTTTTAGATCAGCCTCTTGCAAGTTGGCGTTGGTTAAATCAGCTCCACGGAAATCATCTTCCCAAAAAGTAGCTCCTTGCAAGTTCGCACCGGTCAGGCTAACCTTTTGTAATTTAGTATGCTGGAAATGGGCTCCTTGCAAATCGGCTTTATCTAAATAAACCGTTCGTAAGTTGCCATAACCAAAAAAAGCCTTTTGTAAATTGGCACCCGCTAAATTTTTGAATAGTTCTGTATAGATTTCACGGGTTTGTGCTCTATCAAACAATAAATCTAATATGCTTTCGATTTCAATACTTGGTTGTTTGTCCATCATGGCTGATTCTCTCGGCTTGTATCCCTCATGTGTTGTCGTTCCCCGGATATGGGCGCACAGTATTTGAACCACCCGCCCCCGGTAATCTTCTACTTCCCATGCAATGTGGTGCAAGGCATAGATACCACCCAACCGGATGGAAGCGGATTTATGTCCCAAATGCTCAATGGCGTTTTTGTACCGTTCGGCAATGTTACCTTTTTCGGTCAACGCTGCCGTTTTTTGCATTGCCTTCGCCGTTTCTTCCGCCGCTGTCGCCCGTCGGTTAGAGACATAAATCTGCCAGATTAACAATCCGCCACCAACCAAGTACGTCATAAATTTTGCAAATTCCGGGCCAACCTGGAACCAAAGAAAGACCAAAGATGAGGCCACGGCAACGGACAAGAACAGTTTAATTCCAATCGAAAACCTTTCCCACTTGCCTTTCAGGTGGGCGATCAGCCCGTTTGCTTGATCTTGTCCGTTCGCTTTTTGTTCTTTATTCACAATTATTAATTGACTACGCTTGTATGCTGGAAATTATCCGAATCGCCCCGACTATCCTTCAGCAATCATCTGCCTGGATTTTTCGATTTGCGCGTTGACCACTTTTAATTTGGTTTCAAGAGAATGTCTCTTATCCGAATCTTCAATCGACTTTATTCTCTCTTCGTAGCGGATTTTTTTATCCGTCAGTAACTGTTGCAGTATTGCCAGTTTTCCGGGATTGATTGATTTCCCTTTTTCTTTTTTGCGGGCGAGTTTGTCAAACTTTGCATTTAATTTAGTGAATTTCATAAGTTGCTCTCTTTGGTTGTTCAAATTAGTGGGTCAGGATTTTGCCAGGCTCTCGATTTCGTCTTCATCCAGAATAACCTCTTGAGCGGCTTCTGCCATAAGGTCGGCATGCGATGCCAATAATGCCTGGGCGGAGTCAAGCAGGTTTTTCGCGGTTTCATCGGAATAATTAAAGTCATTCAATAATGATGTCGCCATCAATGGCGTAATCTTGTTATCGTTGAGCAAATCGGTAATTTGCTTGTTTAACAGGTCATGCGAAGCGAGCGCTTCCGCTTTTAGTTCATCGAGTTCAAGAATTGATAATGTGTGATCATCCATATCTCTATAGCGGTATATTTGTTTAAGAATGGTGGCAATTTTTAATCGTAACATGTTGTATTCATTGCGAATGTACTGGTTATCCGAAACCATATATACCGTTGTGTTTTTACGCAAATGCTTGATGTGCTTGACGCATTCAACAATTTCTGAAGCGGCGTTGCGCAGCCGAAACAACTCTTCGGAAAACACGCTCGGAATATTGGATTGCGCCTTCGAAATGAAATCAATAATCGCGCTGTAAAGTGCCTTGACTTTGCTTTCATAAAGTTCGTCCAGGTCAAATTCAATGATTTCCCGGTCTTCGTCAATGGTCTTGGCGAGGTTCGGCGATTCCAATATTTGAGTGCGATGCAGGTTCATGCCATGCGCCATTAATTCAAATGCGGAATCGAACAGATGCCAAACCTCTTTCTTGACCGAAGATAAAACGGTTTCCGGAAATTCTATCGCCGCATCGCTCAGATATTTTGGTTCGGCAAGGTCCGGCGCTTGCTCAGGCAGAAAATTGCATAATCGGACGGCCAACTGATTAATCAATGGCACCATTACCAGAACGCCGGTTATATTGAACAAGGTATGAAACACCGCCAGTTTCATGGTGTAGTTGGTTTCGGCTATGCCGACTTTATCGCTGATGATGTCCACCGCCCAAACGAATTGGTGTATGAACACGATGGCGATAACCCCGGTCACGACATTGAAGATCAGGTGCGCGCCGGCCAGCCGCTTGCCTTGAACATTGGCGCTCAACGCGCCAATAATCGCGGTAATCGTGGTGCCGACATTGGCGCCGATGGCGAGCGCCAGGGCGTTTTCGTAGGTAATTTGACCGACCGCCAATGCCGTTAAAATAAGCACCAACGTGGCATGGCTCGATTGCATGACCACGGTTGCCGCAGCGCCAATGCCGGCAAACAGGAATAATCCCGGATAGCCGGCGACTGCAAACGATGCCAGGTCAAAGCTGTCCTTAAACGCTTCAAAGCCCTCCTTCATGTAGTGGATGCCCAAAAACAGAAAGCCAAGCCCGGCCAGAACCGAGCCGACTCCTTTCAAATACCTGGATTTTTGAAACGCCAAAACAATGCCAAATACCAGCATCGGCATGGCATAGGCGGAGATCTTGACTTTCAGCCCGAAAGCGGCCACCAACCAGGCCCCGGTTGTGGTGCCGATGTTGGCGCCGAAAATGATGCCAATGCCAGCAACCAGGGTAATCAAACCGGCGCTGATAAATGATATAGTGATTATGGAAACCAGCGAGCTGGACTGCATGATCGTGGTGGAGACGATGCCGAAGGTCAAACTTTTCCAGGTCTTGTCGGTGGT
Source organism: Candidatus Spongiihabitans sp. (assembly GCF_965237845.1). GTDB lineage: Bacteria > Pseudomonadota > Gammaproteobacteria > Arenicellales > Poriferihabitantaceae > Spongiihabitans. The sequence goes on from NZ_OZ250154.1 coordinate 806,706, forward strand.
TTTTTGCAGCAATTTTTCCAGCAATCCGCCGGTGAATGCCTTGAACCCTTCTTCGAGGAATAACATGCCAAACAAGAAAATCGAAACGCCAGCGGCAATTTCCTTGAAATCGGGACTGACCCAGAATCCATAACCGAGAATCAGAATTATCGTGGGTAAAAATATTTTTCTTAACATCATGGTCTCCGTATAAGTGAACTTGAAGTGAACTTGAAGTGGACTTTGAATTGAGTATTCATAATACCATTCATTTTGTTTTTATGTAATGGTGTAATTTTGCCCCCAACAAGACATCATCAGTTAACGTTTCCCACAAAGCGGCGGCGCGCTATAAAATGCTGCGATAACGCACTAGAATACTACAGATGACTTCCACGCTTATGATTCAGGGCACAACCTCCAACGCCGGCAAGAGCGTCATTGCCACGGGATTGTGCCGCTTGTTCCACTCGAAGGGGTTTCGAGTGGCCCCGTTCAAACCGCAGAATATGGCATTAAACAGCGCGGTGACTATAGATGGCGGCGAAATTGGCCGTGCCCAGGCAGTGCAGGCGCTGGCTTGCGGGATTGAACCGCATACCGATATGAATCCTATTTTGCTCAAGCCGAATAGCGACCAGGGCGCGCAGGTGATTATTAACGGTCATTCTATCGGTAACATGGATGCGACGGCATATCATGCCTTCAAAAAAGACGCCATGCCATATGCTCTGGCATCTTATCATCGCCTGGCCGCGCAGTATGATCTAATTATTGTCGAAGGCGCCGGCAGTCCGGCGGAAATTAATTTGCGAGAAAATGACATCGCCAATATGGGGTTTGCAACCGCGGTGGATTGTGCAGTGCTACTGGTTGCGGATATAGATCGTGGCGGCGTATTCGCGCATTTGGCAGGCACGCTGGATTGCCTGGCCGATGACGAACGCAAACGGGTTGGTGGATTCCTGATAAATCGCTTTCGCGGCGACAAAACGCTGCTGGATTCCGGCATTGATTGGCTCACTGAAAAAACCGGGATTCAAACTTTGGGGGTTTTGCCCTATCTCACAGGGCTGCATATTGAAGCGGAAGATGCCGTGGATCATCGTTGCCGAGATGGAAACGGCGACGATGAAAATAGCCACGATGAAAATAGGAAGGCAACTCGCCTCAAAGTTATCGTTCCTCGCCTCCCGCGAATCAGCAACCACACGGATTTCGATGTGTTGCGATTGCATCCGCAGGTCGAGTTGCGGTTTATTGATGAAGGGCAGGATATTCCGCCGAGCGACTTGATTGTGCTGCCGGGCAGTAAGAACGCCATCAACGATTTAAATTGGCTGATTGAAAACCAATGGACGGAACATGTAAAAAAGCACCTACGTTATGGCGGGAAACTGATTGGCATTTGCGGCGGCTACCAGATGATCGGGCAGGCGATACACGACCCGAATGGCATAGAAGGCAAGGCCGGGTCCCGGCAAGGGCTACAGTTGATGGATTTTGAAACCCGGCTCGAACCGGTTAAAAAACTGACCCGGGTGTCGGGCACTTTGTTTGCCGGGATTTTGTCTGATGAAGCGGAGGTAGAAGGCTATGAAATTCATTTGGGATCAACCACCGGGCCAGACCTGGACCGCCCCGCGATCAACCTGGGGGATCGTTTTGATGGGGTGATTTCAAAAGATAATCAAATTTTATGTACCTATCTGCACGGTGTGTTCGACTGCCATGAAGCCTGCGATGCGCTTTTAAAATGGGCCGGGCTTGAAAATGACCTGAAAAATGGTGGCGGCTTTGACTACAAAACCTTTCGTCATCGTCAGATAGATAGAGTGGCAAAGATGCTGGAAACCGAAATAGATTACCGACAGTTGATTGCCAGTATCGGAATAAAACTAAACGAACCTAAATGCTCGAAGTATTATTGCCAGCACTGATTTGCCCAGTGCTGATTTGCGTGGGTGCGTTACTGTTAGATCGGCTTATCGGCGAACCTAAATTTCACCCCTTAATTTGGTTTGGCAAGGTCGCAGCCTGGCTTGAGCAGCGATTGAACAATCGACAGTCGCGTTTCAGAGGCGCCATCGCCGTATTCATACTAATCAGTTTACCAGTGGGTTTGGTCTGGCTGATTCAGTCCACCGCCGAATCACGATTGATTCAAATTATTCTGGATATTGTCATTTTGACGTTTGTTATTGGTTGGCAAAGCATGAAAGAACATGCGATGGCTGTCGCTGTGCCGCTTTTAGCCGGGGACCTGGAAAACGCCAGAAACAACCTTTCAATGATTGTCAGCAGGCAAACGGATGGCATGAATGAAACCGAGGTCGCCGGCTCAACCATCGAATCAGTTCTTGAAAACGGCCATGATTGTGTTTTTGCGTCCTTATTTTGGTATGCGTTGTTGGGCCCGGCGGGGGCCTTGTTGCATCGTCTGGTAAATACCCTGGATGCGATGTGGGGTTACAAAAATGAAAGATATTTAAAATTCGGTTGTTTTGCGGCGCGATTTGACGATCTGTTGGGTTGGTTGCCGGCTCGCCTCACCGCCATTTGTTATGCCATTAGCGGTTCTTCATTGAAGGCACTTAATTCGTGGCGAAATCAGATTGGGACGCATAAAAGCCTCAATGCCGGTTTGGTTATGGCGACTGGAGCGGGGGCGTTGGATATTGTCATCGGCGGCCCCGCAGTTTACCACGGCGTACGCCAGGACAAACCCTATCTTGGTGTCGGCGATCAAGTTAAATCCGTGGCCAAACCCGCGGATATCAAAAGAGCAATCCGGTTAATTCAAAAGAGTTTGGTGGTGTGGCTTGTCCTGTTTACACTACTGCTCTTCGTATTCAATCAAATTTGGATATGAAAGGGGTAGGGTGTACCACGGACTGATCGTTTGTTTGATTGTGCGAAATGGATAAGGTATGGGTGCCATAAAATATTGACCCCGTTAGACGACCGATAATCTGGATATTTCGTGTTATTGAAAAGCGACCTCAAGAGAATTGTCGATTTCCAAAATGATATCGATGAGCTGTTGACGATACTTGCCGGGGGATTGCCATAGTCCGCGCTGTTGTGCTTCCAGCAACTTTTCCGACATTTCCTTTAGCGCATTGGGGTTGGATTTCTCGAGGAATTCCCGGTTTTCCTGATCCATCACTAAGGCATCCGTGACCATCTCGTACTGATAATCGTCAATCAGGTTGGTGGTCGCATCATAAGCAAACAGGTAGTCGACGGAAGCGGCCATCTCGAATGCGCCTTTGTAACCGTGCTGGCGCATCGCTTCGATCCATTTGGGATTGATGACCCTGGCGCGAATTACCCGGTTTAACTCTTCTTTCAAGGTTCGGATCTTTGGGTTGGATGGATCGGAGTGATCACCATGATAAATTTCCGGCAGCTGGCCTTTAAGCACTTCGACGGCATTAGCCATTCCGCCTTGAAACTGATAGTAGTCATCAGAATCCAGTAAATCGTGTTCCCGATTATCCTGATTTTGAATCACAACTTCGATCTGTCCAAGGCGTGATTCGAATGCGGAAAATGCAGCTTGACCAAAATGTTCCTGAGTATAGCTGTACCCGCCCCAAGTGATATACGCTTGGGCAAGATCGGACTTGTCTTTCCAAACACCTTGGTCGATTAAACCCTGTAATCCAGCGCCATAGCAGCCTGGTTTGGAACCAAATACACGAAATCGGGCCTGGATATCGGCCTGTTTTGAATCCAGCCCTTGATCGATTAATTTTTCACGTGTTGCTTTAATATGTTGTCGTAATATATTAAATTCACCAGGTTCTTCGTAGTCGGCTAATGTCTGAACCGCGGTATCAAACAATCGTGCGACATTAGGAAACGCATCCCGAAAAAACCCGGAAATTCTCAAGGTCACATCGACTCTGGGGCGTCCGAGTTGAAAGCCGGGAATAATTTCTATATCCACCACCCGGTTAGAGCCTTCGGCCCATATCGGTCGGACACCCATTAGCGCCAACGCCTGAGCGATATCATCACCACCGGTTCGCATAGTGGAAGTCCCCCAAACCGAAACCCCTAATTGCTCGGGATATTCGCCGTGTTCCTGTAGATGCCGCATGAGTAGTTGCTCGGCGGAAAGCTGACCCAGTTCCCAAGCGCTTTGAGTGGGTATCGACCTTGCATCAATAGAATAAAAGTTACGCCCGGTGGGCAGGACATCGAGCCGCCCGCGAGTAGGCGCGCCACTTGGTCCGGCTGGAACAAACTTGCCACTTAGCGCACCTAAAAAGTTTTCTATCTCGTTATTGCCAGACTGGGTTACTGCCTTTAGAACAATATTTTTGATATACCCCAGCAAACGCCGGGTCTGGTTCAGCGTTGCTGGAATCGCTTCGCCGTTAAGCATTTTGTTGATGCACTCTTGCGCCAGTAATTCGAGGCGTTCACGAGTATCCGCTTCATTTCGCCAGTGTGCCGGGCTAAGGTCTTGCAGCAATTGCGGTTTGTCGCCTTGCCAATCGGCTGTGGCATCAAACTTGAGCGGGTTAAATACATTCTCATTGCCATTAGACAATTCCAAATCAGCGCTCAGGCAATGCAAAATACCTGAATCATTAGGCCCTTCGCCTCGGGGCAATCGAGTCAGTGCGACCAGAGTCTCATCCAGATTATGACCATCAGGCAGTTGCCCGAATCGATGCAGGCCGTGGCGAATCTGCGCTTCCTTTAGTTCGCATAAATAGGTATCTACTTTCTTCAGTAGATCGTCCTGCCGCAGATTGTCTTGTGGCACATCGTTTTGTGGAGGGGCATCCTTGTTCAGTTCAGGGTCTATAGCCAGGTTTAGTTCTTTCACCAGATTGGTCTGACAAACCAACGCCACGATTTTCTTGCGAAGGTGATTTTCCCGTCGCTGATCCAGTCCCATGGCCTGATAATATTCATCGACCAGTTTTTCCAGTTCCTGCAATTCACCATAGGTTTCAGCGCGCGCCATCGGTGGCATTAAGTGATCGAGAATGACGGCCTGGGCGCGCCGCTTGGCTTGAGCGCCTTCGCCCGGATCATTGACTATAAATGGATAAAGATGGGGGGTTGGTCCGAAAACAATATCGGGCCAGCAAGCGTCGGACAATGCCACGCTCTTGCCGGGCAGCCACTCCAGATTGCCGTGTTTGCCAATATGGGCGATGGCATCGGCAGCATAAATATGACGCAGCCAGAAATAAAACGCCAGATAGTGATGCGGCGGCACCAAATCAGGGTCATGATAGTTAGCGACCACATCGACATTAAACCCACGAGCCGGTTGAATCCCCACAAAGGTCTCGCCGAGCCGAATACCGGCCACCATGATACGCCCTTGGCGGTATTTGGGGTCATCCTCGACATTGCCCCAACGTTTTATTATTAACCGTTGATTATAAACTGGAATTTTATTAAACGAACGCTGGTAATCCGGTTTGGATATGCTTTGAAAACAAGGTTTGATCGGCAAGCAATCGAGGTCATTGGTCACCCCGGACTGGAGCTGCGCGATGAGCGCATCACCCGTTAACGGAATATCTTTTAGCGGATATCCCGCATCCTTCATGGCGTTGAGAATATTCAGCGCAGACGCTGGCGTATCCAGCCCGACGCCATTGCCTATGCGGCCGTCTTTGGCCGGGTAGTTGGCCAGGATCAGCGCAATTCGTTTTTGATTATTGGGCTTTCGCCTTAACTGCGCCCAACGACAGGCGAGTTCAATGACAAATTGTGCGCGCTCGGCTTGGAGCTGATAACGAACGACATCGATTTCGGCAGATTTTGATCGGCGAAATAATTCCTTAAAGCTGATTGCCCGACTAATAATTCTGCCGTCGTATTCGGGCAGTGCAATATTCATTGCAATATCACGCGCTCTGAGTCCTTGGTCAGATTGCGACCAGTCCTGTTCGCCGTTAGCTGCCAGAATGGCCTGGATGACCGGGATATCTTTGTCGAATAATTGGGTCGGTTGCTGTGGCTCGGATGACAGCGCGGCATTGCCTTCGACGTGCTGGGAAAAACTGGTGGTATTAATCACGACATCACAATCGATGGCATCAATAAGATGATTCACTGTGGCCAAGCAGGCGGAGTCTTTCAATGAAAGCGTAGCCACCGCCAAGACGTTGAATCTTTGCTGCAAAAGTTCAATGAACTCATCGAAAGCCCCGGTATTGCCGGACTGCACATGCGACCGATAAAACAACATGAGTGCTGTGGGTAGTGACTTATTCTTTATTTGTTGCCAGGCTTCGAGGGTACGATGGGTATCGTCGCGACCAAAAATCAGGCAGGGTGGCAGCGCTCGCGCCGGTTCAAAAGCGTAATCCGCGCCACGCAGTTCAAGAAATTGGAAGGCAATGTATTTAAACAGATTACGGGTATTTCGTTTTCCGCCTTCACGCAGGTAACGCCAGATGTCGTGACACTGATGTGCATCGCAATTGGAGTGGTTGATTAGATCCAGGTCTGGTTGGTCATCTCCGGGCACCAGAATCAGTTTAATGCCGCTGCCGATTGACTGGGTGACCAAGGCATGTAGCTGTTCAATGCCGTATCGCCAGTAGTTCATGCCTCCCAATAAGGAAACGATAATGACTTTGCTATGTTGGAGTACGTCGTGTTCGTATAGATCATAAGCCGCTGGTTTGGCCAGGTTGATCAGGTTTGCCAGACGCACCTCCGGGTAGTGATTGGGCAACTGGTCGGCAATCTCTGCCAATATGCCTAATGAGGTATCCTGAGCAGAGAGGATAACGATGTCGCCAGGTGTTTGCTGGAGATCGACGATGCCTGGTTCATCAATAAAGCCGCCAGGTTTTGCCGCAAGCAAGTGCATACAAGAGCGTACTTCGGATTAATATTTACACTTCGCGCCCCTTATATTTTTGAGGAACGAGTGCGAGCATGAATTCAAGGCCACCCTTAAATATAGCCTATACTCGGCGCCCGTTCCAAAAAATTTATAAACGAGGTGCACTTCGCGCCCCTTATATTTTTGAGGAACGAGCGCGAGCATGAATTCAACAATAGACTTAAAAAGCCTATACTCGGCGCCACGTTCAAAGAATTTATAAACGAGGTGCACTTCGCGCCCCTAATATTTTTGAGGAACGAGCGCGAGCATGAATTCAACAATAGACTTAAACGAAGCCTATACTCGGCGCCCGTTCCAAAAAATAACTAAACGAGGTGCACTTCGCGCCCCTAATATTTTTGAGGAACGAGCGCGAGCATGAATTCAACAATAGACTTAAACGAAGCCTATACTCGGCGCCCGTTCCAAAAAATAACTAAACGAGGTGCACTTCGCGCCCTTTGAGGAACGAGCGCGAGCATGAATTCAACAATAGACTTAGCCTATACTCGGCGCCCGTTCCAAAAAATAACTAAACGAGGTGTACCGTAAAATCAGCGAACCGGCACAAGCATCAAAGACGTGGACATCAAAAGCATTAAACCACTGCCGCCTGTAACGCTGTTCGCAATTCCCCTTCGCTCAGATCTTTGCCAATCATTACAATCTTGCTTTGCCGGGGTTCATCACTATTCCAGGGTCTATCGAAGTATTGATCGATTCTTTGGCCAACGCCCTGCAATACCTGTCGCATGGGTTTGCCGGGCAAAGCCAGAAAACCCTTTACCCGAAAAATGGCATGAGCGGCAATCAACCGACCGATAATTTCCACCAGTTTATCGGTATCGACCTCACCGAGTTTTATCGATACCGAGTTGTAGTCGTCATGGGCATGATGATGATCTGCACCCTGATCGTGATGATGGTCGTGGTGGGTATGCACCGCTTCGATGTTGTTTTCCGAAGCAAACTCGAGTCCCATAATCAATTCGCTGCTGATTTCCCCGTTGTTGACTGCCAGCATCTTGACCTGCGGTTTAATATAATTGCTGACCTGACTTTTGATTGAATCCAGTTGTTCGCCATCAATCAGATCGGTTTTGCTGATAATGATCAAGTCCGCGGAACTTAATTGATCTTCGAACAATTCCTGAAGCGAAGGCTCATGCAAGGGAATAAGCGAGGGCTTAGGATTGAAGCTATCATCCGAGGCACGCTGTTTTTCCACCTGATCCGGTCTATGCGCGAGACGACCATCAGCGACCGCAGGTCCGTCGACCACGGTAATCACCGAGTCCACGGTGCAATGCTGTTTTATTTCAGGCCAGTTAAAAGCCTGCACCAGCGGCTTGGGCAGCGCCAGCCCGGAGGTTTCAATCAGGATATGATCGATATCATCCCGCCGTTCCACCAACTGATTCATTACCGGCAGGAATTCCTCTTCGACGGTGCAGCAAATACAGCCATTGGCCAGTTCATAAATGCCGTCTTCAGGGATAGCGGCCGAAGGCTGTTGCGATGGTTTCTGATTGGCTATGCTGCCCAGATTACCTGAGGCATGCTGGTCGTCTTCGCCATCCGCACAGTCCAGTGGACAACTACGAAGCAAATCGGCATCGATATCCAGCTCGCCGAACTCATTAATAATTACGGCAATACGTTTGCCGCTGGCTTGTTTGATAATGTTGGTCAGCAACGTGGTTTTACCGCTGCCGAGAAATCCGGTCACCACGGTAGCGGGTATTTTTTCAAGATTCATCGTTTCACCTGTCTTGGTGTTTCGGGTTTGACTTTGGGTCTATAGATATGCGCCTTGCCTTCATCGTATAAAAAGGAATCATTAAAGGAGGCATCGCAAGCTGCCGGATCAAGGGTGCGTCCGACAAGTATCAAAGCGGTTCGGGTAAATTTTTTCGCCCGGACTTTTGGCACGATATCCGCCAGTGTGCCGGTCACATAGTCCTGATCCGGCCAACTGGTACGGTAACACACGGCCACCGGACAGTCTGCCCGGTAATGCGGCTTGAGTTGTTGCACAATTTTGTGAATATGACTGACCCCGAGATGGATCGCCAGAGTAGCGCCATGACGCGCCAGGGCATTGAGGTTTTCCTTTTCCGGCATTGGCGTCTTTGCGTTGTAACGGGTATAAATCACCGTTTGGGTAACACCGGAAAGCGTGAGTTCACGTTTCAGCAGTGCCGCCGAGGCGCTGGCGGCAGTGACGCCCGGAATGACTTCGTAATCAATATCAAGTTCATCCAGTTGTCGCATCTGCTCGCCGATGGCCCCATAAATCGAGGGGTCGCCGGAATGCACCCGGGCGACATCCTGATTGTTGTTATGCGCGGCTTCGATACGCTCGATGATTTCATTGAGATTCAACGATGCGGTGTCCTCGATAACCGCGTCTTGCGCGGCGCTATCCAGAATTTCGATCGGCACCAGAGAGCCGGCATAGAGAATGACCGGGCATTGTTCTATCAGGCGCCGCGCCTTGACTGTGATTAAATCCGGATCGCCGGGGCCGGCGCCGATGAAATAGACCGTCATAACTATAATTTTGCCATAATTTTAATGCCGTGGCGAATAACCGCGCGGGGTATAAACCCAATGTGTGTGGTGGTTGATTATATGCCTGGATTCGCGGTTGCCTACGGATACACAGGTAAACATATCGACCTGCGAAGCATTCAGTTGGTCGAGCGTGATGATGTTCACGCTATGCCCATCCCGGGTCAGGTTGCGACCAAGCACCGTCGGAGTTGCGCCAGGTCGATATTGCAACAGGATATCCCGCGCCGTGTTTAATTGCCAGTCGCGCTTTTTGGATACCGGGTTATAAAACGTGACCACAAAATCACCGCTTCCAGCACTATGAACCCTGTTTTCGATGGTTTCCCATGGGGTCAGCAAATCGGATAGGGAAATAGCGCAAAAATCGTGGCCAAGCAACGCGCCCACTGCACTGGAATTGGCTTGCATGGCACTGATGCCCGGAATGATTTCAAGATCAACATCCAGCCACTTCGGGTTGCGCTCATGACCGGATAATTGATAGTCGAGCAGTTCAAATACCGCAGAGGCCATGGCGTAGATGCCGATGTCTCCGCTGGAAACTAACGCGGTTATTTTCCCGGATGCCGCCAAATCCAGCGCCAGACGAGCGCGCTCGATTTCCTGTCCAAGCGGTAATTCATGGTGGGTTTTGCCCGGGTCTATTTTGCTTGGGCCGGTCTTGCCTTGGCAGGCTTTGTCCAGCAACTCAAGATATAGGCCATAAGCCACAACATCGCTGCATGCATCAATAGCATTGATCGCTTTGGGTGAAATCAACTCAGGATCACCAGGGCCGATGCTGACCAGAAATAGTTGGGTCATGAAATTTTTGTGTTGAAAAGGTCGTGCGTTGTAAAGCTGAAAAATGACAATTGTGCAAAGGTCTGCACAAGAAATCAAGGCGCGTAACTGCGTGCAACAGCAATAGTCGCACGCGCATTTTTTTGTTTGCAAAGCACCAATTCCGCAGGCATCCCGGTCAATTTTGTGGCACAACACAACGCCGCGGCTTCTGCTACACCGTAACAACCGACCGCTCTGAATACCATTTCGGATTTCTCGCTGAGCAGATGTTCAACCTGCTTGAGCACAAGCGCAGAAAACAGATGGAATTCAAGATTAAGGCATTTCGATAGTTCGAGCAACCCGGCCTCATCGGCTTTGAGATCGATGCTGGCCAAGCCAGAGTAAGTTACAGCCGCATCCATTTCCCTCGCATCCATTTCCCTGGAAACTCGCTCAAACAACGGTTGCAAAAACGCTAACGGGCAGCCGCGCTCGCAGCCCATGCCGATCGTGTAAACCGGGTGACTGTAATCCATGGCTGAGGTTACAACGCATTGAGCCGAAATGGCTTGGGCGATATCGTGGGCAAATGCAACCGCGCCACCTTCATGCCCGGATAGCAAGGGGATGACATAGTCGCCGGATTGGTCAATGACGATGACTGCTGGATCGCGATATTTGTCGCGTAACACCGGCGCCAATGCGCGTATGACTATGCCGGTAGAGCAAATAAAAATACATCGGTGGCCGCTGCGAAAACTTGATTGTGCGGTTTCGATAAAGGGTTTTACCCGATGATGGCAGGATGCGCCGGGTATCAGCATCCGCAGTCGAGCCGCAATCTCGCCACCCTGATCGGTCAGGCTGAATATATCGACAGGTATGGCGCTCTTAATTATCATCAATTATGATTTTTTGGAGGATGGCGTATAGTCGCGAGAGCGATTAATTAAAAAAAGCGAAAAATAAGGACCTGGCTGTGCATCGAGAAGCGAGATGTCATAAATAATTTTTTGCTTTTCCTGCCCGGCATATTCGAGGTAACAAGCATCTTGAGTACGGCCCGCTTGAGCTATCAGTTGTAACAACTCAGATCGCCGTCTGCCCGGCTTCATGATCGCAACATTGTCAAAATGGCTTAACGTATGCAGGATGTCTTCATCGGATCGTCGGCCTGAAATAACCGCCAGGTTTTCCGCTAGCAAGCCCAACGGTTTTCCTGACAAGGCTGACGATGCGTTGATCGAAGTCACGCCAGGCACAATTCCGATCGGGTATCGATCATTCAATCGATCGTGCAGATAGGCGAATGAGCCAAAGAAAAACGGATCGCCCTGACACAAAAACCCAACGTCTTGCGCCTGATCAAGATGGTCGGCGATTACCCGAGCGGCCTCATCATAAACCGCATTGGCAACCTCCCGAGTCTCGCACATGGGCATTATAATTGCGTACTCTTTTTGGTCAGGATGGGTTGCCGCGGACACTGCCGCCGAAGCAATATCCCGGGCCATGGAATGGCCGCGCTCACTACGCAGATACGTTATCAGATCGCATTGCCGGATAATGCGCAACGCTTTTAGCGTCAACAGTTCCGGATCGCCGGGGCCGATGCCGACGCCGTAGAAAGTGCCCGAGGTTTTATTCAATGCCGCCATCTTGCCAAATCATGGTTTAAGGCATTTTGCCAGCACCACCGGCGATAGCGCTTTTTGATGGTCGCTGTCGGGCAAATTTTTTGAAATCTGGATTTCAATCCATTCCCGCCGCACCTTGCCACGGGTAAATTCTTCTAATGACAATCGACTCGACGCGGTAACTGCCGAAGCCACCAACTTGCCACCGGGTTTAAGCCGTTGCCAGGCATATTCAAGCATTCCACTCAAGCCATTGCTGCCGCCAATAAACACGCAATCAGGATCAGGCAACGATGCACAACAGTGCGGCGCCTCGCCTTCAATGACGGTTAAATTCAACCGGGTGCCGAAGCGCTCGCTGTTGGTTTGTATATGTTCGATACGTTCAAGGTTCCGCTCAATCGCATAAATCCGACCTTGGTCGTTCCAGCGTGCCCATTCGACGCTGACGCTGCCACATCCGGCGCCAATATCCCAGGCAATCTCACCGTTGCCGGGTTGCATTAATGACAAAATTGCAAGACGAACTTCACGTTTGCTGATCATGCCAAATCCGGGTTGCGCTCCGGTGGAAAAGAAATGGTCGGCGATGCCCGGAAAAGCGGGCAGAGCGGGAGGGTTGCCGTGCAGATGGATGACACAAACATTGAGCGTATGGAAACTTTGTTGCAAGGTCGCCAACTCGGCCGCGCGATATTGTGTTACTCGTTGTTGTTTGCCGCCCATGGCTTCGCAAACCCAAATCCGTGATTCAGGAAAACCCTGATGCAACAGCTCTTGTGCAATAGCGACCGGATTGGATTGCTGGTCGGTAAAGGCGGCGATGAGCTGTTGATCCTTTAAATAACGCCGAAGTGCGCTTAGAGGCCGCCCATGCAGGCTGATTATTTGCGCGCTCTGCCAAGGCAAGCCAAGATGATGAAAACACGCTTGAACGCTGGAAATATTCGGATGGAAAATTAAATGGGTGTTGCCGACCAGCCGAGTCAGCCAACTGCCGATGCCATGGAATAGCGCATCACCGGAGGCTAAAACCGCGATCGACTTTTGCTGATTACGCGCAAGCTGGTCGGCCAACCCGCAAAAAGGGGAGGGGAAAATCAGTTTTTCCGCAACGGTTGCAATATGTGTAATTTCATCAAAATGGCGTGCCGAGCCGAAAATTATTTCGGCTTGCTGAAGTGCAATATCGGCCGCTGGCATCAGCACGCTACGCTCGTTGCAACCCAGGCTGACCACACAAATCGGGCGGCCTCGCCACTGGATTGGTTTTGATTTGAGCAGCTTGAAATAAATGCCCGGCATGTTTAGATCAATCGGGGTTGAATCGGTCACGGTCATAAAATCAACTGCCCATTTTCACGGTCGCGAGTCATTTTTCAATCTGACCAGTGTATTGAATGCACCCGCCGCCAGCGCGCTGCCGCCGACGCGGCCTTCCAGGGTAATACATTCTATGCCTAATTCACGATAGTGATTCCAAAGATAATTCTTCGACTCCGGCGCACCGACAAATCCTACCGGCATGCCGATTACCAGAGCCGGTTTGACAGACCCGCTTTCCAGCATTTCCATCAGTCGAAACAATGCGGTTGGCGCGTTGCCAATAATGGCAATGCTGTTTTCCAGATAAGGTTTCCACAGCGCCAGCGCCGACATGGTTCGGGTTTCTCCAGTTGCGACAGCGCGCGCAGCCGTCTTGTGGTGATTGAGAAAGCACAGCGGATCGCCGGTTAAGCCGCGTTTGGTTAAACCCTGTTTCACCATTTCCACATCGCACAATACATTGCAGTTACGGTTCAGCGCATCGATGCCCGAATCAATGGCGGCGGAGCTGATACGCACCTGCCGGGCAATTTCAGGATTCCCGCAGGTGTGCACCAGCCGCATAACGATCTGCTGTTGCCGTTCATCGAAACCAGAAAAATCAGCAGCGGCGCGGACTAACTGCAACGATTGCGCCTCAATCTCAGCAGGGTTTTTAAGATAATCGTCCAATGTTAGCTTCCAGTACGGCGCATAATTCCGAGAGTAATATTGTTATTTGCACTGTGATTTATAGCAGCGACTAGCGCGTCTATTTCGTTGAAACTTTGATCAACTTCAACCAGAGCGGGGCGCGCCTGAACAAACACCGGAATATTCAGGTCAAGGGCGGCATCAAGTTTCCGGGAAACTCGGCTACAGCCGCTATTCTTGCTAATCAGCGCATCCACCTTGTGTTCCAGCATCAGCGCTCGCTCGTCGGCATAGCTAAATGGGCCGATCGCAATAATTTGAATAATGCCCTCGGTTTCGGGAAATGGGCGGGCGCTGCGAACAATCCATTGTTGTCCTGGTTGCCCTTGTTGCCTGACAGGGGGTCTCTGCTCAGCAAACTTCAGGGCGCTGATGCCGATACTAAAAAACGGCCGATGGTAACGAATGATTTGCGGAAATAGATCATCCCAGTTATTGTAGCTATGCCAATTGGGGTAATCCGCTGGATTCCATCCTGGGCGATTGAACCGCCAGCAGGGGATAGCAGTTTGTTTAGCGGCCTGCACCGCATTAGCGGAAATCTCCACCGCATATGGATGCGTCGCATCCAGCAATAATTCGATGTGGTGATGAGCGCAATATTCGGACAGACCCTGCGCGCCACTCTTGCCGGCGTGACTAAATCCACCAACATGAATTTCGCACGGCAAATCCGGTTGGCGCACCAGCCCGACTAAACTATAAATAACGATATGGCCGTGGTCGATTAGTTTCCTGGCAAGGAGCTTGGATTCGGCAACGCCACCGAGGATAAGAATTTTCATGTCCTGGTTATCATGTTTTGGTCTTGGTCTTCAACACCCTGATAGTCATCGCCTGCTGACGATACGAAACTGGTGCCGACGCAGTTTCCGGCTTTATCGATGCAGTAAACATCTATATGCACTTTGTTTTGGGCCGCCTTTAAGGCGGTCTGACGCGCCAGTTGGCTGATCTTATTCGCTAACGGAATGGCGTCTGCCTGACAGTATTTCAGTGCCGCCAAACTGGTGTTGGCGTGTTCGATCTTGTCGGTTAACGCCTTGCCAGCACCCAACTCATCAGCCAATCCGGCGAGAAAGCTAAAATCAATCGGCCAGTCATGGCTGTGCAGCGAGTGATGTCCGGCTGCCATTTTGCTCATCTTTCCGAAGCCGCCGCATAGCGATAATTTCTTCATCGGGACTTTTCGTAAATGCTTAAATACAGCACCGGCGAAATCACCCATTTCCACCAGTGCAATTTCTGGTAGTTGCAAACGTTTTTGAATATAGTGTTCGCTGGTAGAACCCGTGCTTGCTGCGATATGCTCAACCCCATTGGCATGAGCGACATCGATGGACTGATGAATCGAGGCGATAAAAGCTGAGCAAGAATACGGCTTGACGATGCCGGTGGTGCCGAGAATCGACAGGCCGCCCACGATTCCAAGTTTTCCGTTCATCGTATCGAGCGCGATCTTTGCGCCATTGAGCACGCCGATATGCACTTCAAATCCGCCCGCATAACCACTTTCATCGGCCAGCAAAAGCAGGTGTTCGGTCATCATTTTGCGCGGCACCGGGTTGATGGCAGGCTCGCCAACGGCAATGGACAACCCATCCCGAGTGACCGTGCCGACGCCTGCAGCCGCATGAAACCGCACCCCGGCGACAGCCGACAATTCAACCTCTGAAAATATAGTCGCCAGATGAGTGGCATCCGGATCGTCTCCCGCATCCTTGATCGTGCTGGCGATAGCCCTGCGCTCGCCGATGCGCTCACAGCGTTCGAGTTTGAAGTTCACCTGCTTGCCGCTGGTCTGATTCTCGCTGGTCTGACTTCCCCTAGTCTGACTTCTCTGGGGAAGCACGATGCGCACACGTTCACTGAATATATTGTTTATCAGCAGATTGGCAGCGGCCAGCGATGTCGCCGTGGCGCACGCTCCGGTGGTGAATCCACTGCGAAGTTTTTGTTTTGTTTCCGATGATTCCTCGCGCATAGCGGAAATCTACGCGAACAGCCAGTAACAACCAACGGCGATGGACACTGAGGCCACGGCCATTCGACTAAACCGGAATAATTTTTGTCCAAACCCGGCGATCCATTTTTGCAGTTGTCCGAAAAATAATCCGAATACCAACATGGCACTCAGCACACCCAACGAAAACAACCCGACATAGCTTAATCCAATCCATGGGCCAATCCATCTGCCGGTTGTTTCCATAGCGGGAATCAACGCCAGAACAGGCGCGCTGCCGGCAAGACCATGAGTAGTGCCTACAAGCACGGATTGATGGGTGTGATGGGTTTTGCCGGTATTGAACAGATGGACATGCGTTATTGCATCGTGGCTATGCACTTCCAGAGATAATTTGTGTCGACGTATCTGCCAGAATATCCAGGCGCCAAGACCAATCAAAACAACGCCGATAAGTTTTTCGGCGAAATCGGCGACAATAGCGGGAATCTCAATTTTTGCGAATATCAACAATGCCGCGAGCGCGAACAATACCGCGCCATGACCCAAAGCCCAGGTGCAGCAAAAACCCATCATATGCTTGATCGACCATCTATTTGGATTTTGAATTCCGCCGGATGCCTGAGAATGTGCCAGCGCGGACACCGCCATGATGTGATCGGCATCCAGCGCATGCAGCAAGCCGAAGCCGAAACCCAGAGTAAGTATGCTATATAAGACAGACGGTTCCATAAAACTGTTTGAACAATGAAGTTAAATTACAACCAGGCTATTTTATCACAGCAAGTCACCACAGCAGGCCGCCGCAAAAATGTCCTGCCAAATGGCCCACCAAATGGCTAGGCGCAAAACCAATCAATGTATGGCGACTATGATCGCAGCTCCCGGTTCGGGCCAGGGTAAAACCATGTTGACCGCGGCGTTGGCGCGGCGGCTGGTGAACCAGGGAGAGCGAGTCCAGATATTTAAGCTCGGGCCGGACTATTTGGATCCTACTATTTTGGAAGTGGCTTCAGGGCAGCCGGTTTATAACCTCGATCTTTGGATGATGGGACAGCGGCATTGTAAACTGCTGCTGGCGCAAGCATCTGCCGATAACGACATCATTCTGGTAGAAAGTTTGATGGGCTTGCACGACAATGACCCCAGCAACGCGCTACTCGCTAAATTATTTAACTTGCCGATTACGTTGGTCATTGACGTTGCCAAATTCGCGCAGACGGCGGCCGCAATCGTGACGGGAATGGCGCGCTATGGCGTAGGCGCCAATATAACCGCAGTCATCGGCAATCGAGTAGGCAGCGATAACCACGATCGGTTAATGCGCGAAGCAGTCGGCGTTCTCTATGCCGGAAGTATCCGGCGCGATCCCAGAATGGCGCTGCCTGAAAGGCACTTGGGATTGGTACAGGCACAGGATATCGACGACCTCAATCAGCAGCTTGATCAGGCAGCCCAGGCGATCACTGATTTTGGTATCACCGATTCATTGCAGCAGGTTTCATTGCCTCATGTCGAATTACCCGCGTCCGAAGAGGATGCAATCCCGGCCACGCTGTTTTCTGGCCGGTTTTCTGGCCAGCTTTCTGGCAAGGTCATCGCCATTGCCCAAGATGCGGCATTTAGTTTTATTTACCCAGCCAATCTAAATCTGCTCGAAAGTTTGGGCGCCAAGTTGGTGTATTTTTCACCCATTGCCAATCAGCCACTACCCCCATGCGATGCACTCTGGCTACCAGGCGGCTATCCTGAACTGCATATCAATACATTGACCTGTGCCGATCAAACACGAGCAGCAATCAAACTGCATCAGGATGCAAACAAACCCATCCTGGCCGAATGCGGCGGCATGATGTATCTGTGCAACACCATAACCAATGTTGATGGCATCAGCGGATCAGGGTGCGGATTGTTTGACGCGCACTGCCACCTGCAAACCCGATTCCAAAGCGTGGGATTGCAAAGCGTTGATTATGGACAGGGAAAAATAAATGGGCATTCATTCCACCATTCCAAACTTGTAACCTCGGTTTCTCCAGTAAGATACGGATTAAAACAACACGTCAATCAAGGCGAGGGCGAACAAGGCGAGGCGGTTTATAGTCACGGGAAAACCATCATGACTTATGTGCATCACTATTTTGCGTCCAACCCGGCGGCAGTGGCGGCAATTTTCGGTTGAGGATCATCTCCTGTGTGTGTACCGACCAAGTTTAGCGGCGCAAAGCGAGGAGCAACGCTTTTTATCGTCCGGGCGAATTTGCCTTGTTATGCTTTTGGGTGACAGTCATTATTGTTACTCATAACTTTAGCCCCCTGTTTAATGGATCTACTTCCTCACTGAAGTACCGGCTTTTGTTTTTTCTCGCTACTACCATAAAGCATACTTAACCATCCGGAGTAAAATGCCGATTGCCGATAGAACAAGCATTATGGCTATTTTTATGGTTCCGCGGAATCCGTTGATATTGACCTGGGCAAACATTGAACAAGTCTTGAACCAAACAATAATCACAAAGTATTTGAGATAAGGATATAGAGAATGACCAAGGCAAATCCTCCACCTATCCATGTGAATGTTTCACCTAACATAGGCAGTCATCAATCATCATGCGTTATCTTCTTGCCAGGATGTTCTGCATTTTTTCGATTCATCCCATTGCTCTTCCATCCAGCGAATTCCTTTTGCCGTTTTGTCCATCACATTCTTGGTTTCGTTCTTTAATGAGGCATTTTTTAGTTCATCCTGATATAACTTTCTGTTTTTCACTCATAATTTTCGCCTATGTTGTATCTGTATGATTTTATAATACCACTCTTGTTTTATTCGTCGGTTGCACCTAACTGTATTTCCACTTCATACCTTCCATGTCCATCTGCATCCTGCAACAACAAATCTAACCGACCAGCACCAATATGACTTCTTTCTTTATCTTTTAGAATGACATTACCAACACCGATAATTGAAGGGTCGTCAGCAATAATGTCCTGCAACCATCTTTCATTAAGCTGTGGATGGTTTTTCAAATTCACCGTTTTAAGTTTGATGTGTTTCATATCTTTCTTTGGGTGCTAACACCTCAATCAGCCGACGCTTTTTAGCGGTCGGCTGATTGAATTGTTAGAAATTTTAAAGCGCAGTGGCTAGTGGCTCATACTCATAACTATCATTACCAATATTGGATATGTCATTTATCGAGTCGATATCAAATTTGTTCTCCCAGGAATCAAGTTTGTTTTCATTTGCATCTAAAAAAGGCTTTTCTCCAGGATTACGTTTTTGCCATTCAGACCAAATTCGGTCTATTTGCGCATGGTGCATCCAAAATATTGGGTCATTTGGTGATATCCGCGTGTTACCCATATCGCCCCCTACCCAGCCGTGTCCCCGGTTATGCGGCTCACGCTCTAGAAAATGTGAAAACACATAGTAGTCTCCTTCAAACTCTTCAAGAGCTTGAGTTTGGGTGGGAGTAGAAAACCATTCCGGACGACCTGTTCCATCGTTCGGCTCACCTGGCAATCGACCTAAAGTCCTTCCGCTAGACAAACCAATAATATTTCTAACTCCAACGAGTCGGCCAGCGTCATTATCCCAATCCCAATATAGTATAGATAATTCTGTATTGACGTTTCTTAATTCTCGCTCAAACGCTATCAAAAATGCTCGGTGCCATGCCAGAAATCTGCGATATCCTACTGGGCCGTACATTGAACCATGCATTCTATGCCGTGTTCTATTCAGTCCATCAGGATCTCTTTCCATAGCACCATGAATATCTACAAGAGATTTATAGACACCACTATTTATCATCCCATTGATGGCCGACCTAAATTCGTGCCATTTATAAAACGCTACATTGCTTTTTCTCAAAATTGCTATTCGTTTTCCTCCTTTAGTTGGCTAAGATTTTTTCTAACGCCTTGCTAAGGGGCTGGCGAAGCAGCGCGTAGCCAGTCCCACGGAAGCCACGCCTTTTGTGGCTGGAGTAAACTTGAGCAACTTGTTATATCTACTGCCAATTACTAATATTATTGCATCTATCATTCGTGGATTCAACTCGTAAGTGCAACAGTTAACGAAGTCTTGGTATTAAAAAAGACCTCATGGGGAGTGCGAAAGCCCAAGGTCTTTCTTGGGCGGTGGCTAAATTTATCCATGGCATGCTTGATTTCGACGTTGCGCACGGCCGTCGGCTCCCGCTGTTTCGGGAAGTATTGGCGAATCAGGCCATTGGTGTTCTCGTTCAGTCCGCGCTGCCACGAGGCATAAGGATGAGCGAAGCATATCCGCGCCTCAAGGTCTCTGGCCATTGGCATGGTAACTGAATTCGCGCCCGTTGTCATATGTGATGGCATGAACCTGGTTGATATGCGGTGCCAGCCCCGCCGTGACTGCGTTGCGCACGGCCTCGGCGGTCTTGCGCAGGACTGCGCGGATAATGGTGTAGCGGGACTTGCGCTCCTCCTGCTTTGTTGGGTCGAGAAAGCCACGATGTTACCGCAGATTGCCTCTTCCAACACTATGGATCTGCACTTGCTAGTTGAATTCAAGAGTGTTGAACTAGTTGATGGTTTGAGAAATGCAACAAATAGCGGTATGGCATTTGGGAGTGCAAGGTTTAAGGAGCAAGTTGAACAACTTTATCAACGAAGAGTGAAGCCAAAAAAACTTGGTCCCAAGCCCCAATAATTTCTACTCTGACCCTGTTCTCCCGCCTCGCAAACATTTTCATAGTGCAGTCCACCGTCGGGTTGTCCGCTGAATACAACAGTGTTTTTTACATCCACGGGCTTTATAACCTCGTGGGCAAATAGTCAGGGAGACTTCATAATATTCGTTGAAATCTACAGAATGCCAATACGCATTCTAGTAGTGATAACACCGTAATCAAAATCATCAAATGCAGCATACTAAACTCACTAATCAAAATACCTGCAATCAAGGGAAATCCAAAAACACCTAGAAAGTAGGATATCCCAAAAAATTGCATGGTCTGAGGCATAATATCCTCGCGTGCTTCATTCGCAGCCATCGCTTTAACGATAGGATAAGAGACTCCATAACCAATGCCAAATAATAATGCGCCCGCAATATACAACCATTGACTATTATCCAAATAGATAAATACTAATATACTTATCGACATTATCGCCAAAAGTACAAAAATAACAAAATATGGCTTGTCTCCGCCAATAAACTCCGCGAAAATAACTCTACATACAATCACGGTAATCGTGTACGTAATAAAATAGATAGAATAATCTTGCCCCTTTTGGATAGCATACTCTGTCTGAAAATTGGTTACTCCTGCAAATACGCTAGCGCCTAATCCGACCATAACTATTGGTACTATTGCTTTAGATTTTAATAGCTGCCTTAACGAAGCATAAGTTAACTTTGCCTGCTTAGACGAGCCTTGGTTCTCTGTTTCAGATTCTTTAGTAGCAAAACTTAACGCATAAAATATAATAGTGCTAAAAATACATAAAGCCGCCGTAAGTTGAAATACAGCATTAATACCGTAGCCTAACTGATCGAGATATTTTCCAATAATAGGGCTTAGCCCAAAGCCTGCCATGATAAAGACGGATAATAAGGTAAAGTAACGAACCCTTTCCTCCGGATCAGTCATTGTTGTCAGAACCACTGGTGTCAAGGTATAAAACAAGCCCCACCCTATACCTAATAAAGCTCCGGCCAAGTATGCAAACAAAGTAATGGACGAAAGTATTGAAAATAAGTAAAGCGAGGAAGCAATAATTATTCCGCTGTAGGCAATCGTTTTTATTCGACCACGTCTGTCCGTCATATGACCAGAATATAAGACGGTTAGTATCGTCATTATTGCGGTACAAAGAAGCACAGTACCTACATCTTTTTCATTCCCTCCTATATTCGAGAATAGAATCGGCAGCAGAAATGTCAGTCCATATGTTCCCGCCTGGAAGAATGTCGCTATAAAAAACCAACAAAAAAACCATTTTCTAGAGATTTTTGTCATTGTGCTATCCATATCCAGTTAACTTGTCCGTAGTGATGCAGGGAGGCATGCATTCAAATCCTTGTATGAAATTTTGCCTCTAACAGGCGAGGTATCAAAACTTCCAATTAAAGCTGGCTTCGATAAAAAGTCATCGCCATTAGGTGAGCCAGTGTGCCCGAGGTTGTTCCACAGCCAGTTTCCTAGTTTTGGCATTATTGGATATGCAACGTACGCTAACCCTTTAGTCCACCAATAAATATCTGAAGGATTGCTAATAAATACCTCGAATTTTTCTAGCCAACTATCTAAAGCTGCAATCACCTAGGATAACTGAAAACGACCTGGAGTCAATGCAATGGATTGATTCTGAAGAGCAAATTCCAGTGAATGCAATAAATAGTCCCTAGGACAATGGCTCACGTTTTTATTTTGCTCAAAGTTATTACGTAAAAATTCCACACATACTTCCAGCTTTTCAATCAAATCGTTAGAAATCTCTACAAAAGACTTAACGTTGAAATCTTTAACTGAAAATTCTGGATTTATTCGTGTCATATAGGCACGAAATAAATCAGTGTGTGGTCTCTAAATTCTAACGCAACACCTATAGTATGAATACAACAATATCGAGCGAGGCGTTGAAGAATGAAGGTTTATCATCGTCTAAGCTTGGTGGAGCGAGAAGCCATCGGCGCATTGTATCATTGTGGCGCGGGCGTCCGTGAAATTGCCCGGCAACTTTATCGCAGTCCATCAACCATCAGTCGTGAACTCAACCGCAGCAAGAGCGGATTTTATTACTTGGCGGTCACCGCGGACAACAAGGCTCGGCGGCGATGTTATCGTCGTTCGGGCAAGTTGTCCAAAGACAAGGGTTTGCGTTGGGTCGTCATCAACGGACTTCGCAAGCAGTGGTCGCCGGCGCAAATCAGCGCCAAGCTCAAGCTGGATTATCCTGGGGATGAACGCATGCGCGTGTGCGCCGAAACCATCCACACGTATTTGTATGCGTTGCCTCGGGGGGGGTCTGCGTCAATCCCTGTTGCGTTGTTTGCGGCAGCATCGAAAGGCGCGGCGGCCCCGCAGCCGGGGCCTTGACCGGCGGGGTCGGATTCCAGAGATGATCAGTATTGAGGAGCGGCCGGCGCAAGTGGCTGAACGCACTGTGCCCGGGCATTGGGAAGGCGACTTAATCCAGGGCGCTCACAATCAATCCGCGCTTGGCACGCTGGTTGAGCGCACCACCCGGACGGTGTTGCTGGCGCGCTTGAAGGGACAGGACGCCGAAACGGTGCGCAAGGCGTTTGCGCGCAAACTGCGAACGATACCGAAACAGATGAAACTGACCCTGACCTACGATCAGGGCAAAGAGATGGCGGCGCATCGCTTGTTCACCAAAGAGACCAACATGCAGGTCTATTTTGCCCATCCGCGCAGCCCATGGGAACGCGGCGCCAATGAGAATGCCAACGGCTTGATCAGGCAGTATTTTCCGAAAGGCACGGACTTTAATCAAGTCAGCGCTTATGCAGTGCGCAAGGCTCAAGATCGATTAAATGGACGACCGCGTAACGTGTTAAACTGGAAAACGCCTTTTGAGGTTTTTAATGAACTGTTGCAATAGAAACTAGAGACCACCCAGCATTTTAAAAGATGCACCACACACCAAAAGACAATAAGGTTTATCCTTATCAGCGTCATAATACGAATTGCCATAATAATAAGGAGGAAGGCTGTCGCACCATTCCTTATCAGTGTAAGAAAAAACCTGAACAGGAACAAAAAACACAAACAACAAACTGAGCAAAAAAACATTTTTCATAACTAACCTCTTACTCTGTAGGGTTTGTACATACATTCTCCAAGACAATTGTAAATGATTTATGTGCAATATAATGCGTAAAACAACAACTTGCAAGAGTATAAGAAGTATTAATGGGGTGTCGAGAGTAATTGGTCGTCCAGAAAATAGTTTCGGGTACTGAAATGGTGGAAGACGGCTCGCACAGTGCCTGCGGTTAGTACTCTCGTCGCCTCGGGAACTTGTTAGACATATTTATTTGCTCCAATGACCTATACCCCCTTTGTTTTTTGCCTAACGCCAGCGTAAAGAGGACGACGTAGTATTTCCCTCTTGACCCATTTGTTAGCAGTTATTTCACTTCGACAACATCAAGCACTTTTCTCTAATGTGGTTTCTACTCCCTGCCTTACATGTGTTATTAATATTAACCAACATAAAATGGGCCATTTGTATATTCACTTTGTGACGTTTTATAATATATTGTAAAAGCTTACTATGTTGAGAAACGCTATTAACACTTACATAAACAGGTCTCCCTATCGTTTTCTTGTTTTCTTCTGGAGTTTTTATAGCTATATCTTCTTTTTCAAAGACGTATGCATCTGGATCGGTAGGTTCATTAGATTGAATGGTAAATTTAACTTCATTAATATCAAGCCCCGGTTGATTTACGGCCCCGCTTACGCAGTTAAAATCTTTTCTTACCTTAATGACACTTTCTTCCTCATTCCCCCTTTCCCTCATTATCACATTATAAAATAGGTAAGAATTATTTTTTGTACTAATTGTGACTATTGTCTCATTGTCCACACCAACACTACCTTCAGCCCCAACATCTACCTTGATAAACGAATTAATAATCTTTGCTGCTTGTGATTCTCTATTCACCCCTACACGTCCGCCTAGTTTTCCTTCAATATACTTTTTATTTACATTTTCCAGCCCACACTCAAGATAAAAAAGCGTGTCAGGCATATACTCAAACTCCATTAAAGGCATTTCCTTATTCAATAAAGTAATATATCCAAGATTCTCATAGTGGTTTAGTTCTGCTTTTGAAATACTAAAGTTTGCACTTACTACGTCAAGGCCATAACTTTCGATGGTATTTTTCGTCGAATCATCTAGCTGTGCTTCCAGCCAAAACCAGTCGCTAGAATCTTCTTTTGGTTTAAAAGAGTAAATCCAACCCTTGCCAATCTTTGGGGTAGACCCTTCCAGTTGCTCTGCATTTATTTCTTTTTTAAAACGACATCTTTCGTTTTCAACTTTGATCCTATCTTGTTCATTTAAGCACAGTATGTTTTTATGTAGAATAAGTTTGTTGTTACCTTCTTTAGGCGGCATAACCACTCCTTTAAAAGGTGCAACGCTTTGCCTGCTCCTTCCTTGTATATTTACTGTTTTCTGTACAAGAACTCTGTGGCCAAAATGCGTTAATACTTCATTATATTTCTTCATAACATCATGAGGTTTCGATTCCAATATAATTGTTCCTGTCGGCAAATACCCAACTACCGGATATTTATTATTAAAAGGATCTGGATAAGGCGATAGAACCCAAGATCCTTCCCTAAGTATTCCATCACTGTTAATCTCACTTACAGCTATCCCTATGTTTGCTAATAATAAGCATAGAGCTAACAATGTAATCTTTATAATCTTCATTTATAACTCTTTTTTGGGTCTGGTGAACTTCATATAGGATTTTTTCTTAATTTCAATAGTGCTTTAGCCTAACATTATATTGGCTGAAGTTCACCAGACCCCTCTTTTTATTACTGCTAACGTTGCAAATCAGCGGCAGTAAAAAGCAGAGCGAGGAACGAGCGTCGCTTTTTGCTGTTCAAGTGCTTGCGATTGTTAGAGAAATTTTCACTTGAGCAAGAAATACAGAACAACAATCACACCGACAACCCACCAAATTGCAGACGAGCCACTCTTTTTCTTGGACTTTGACGCTCTTCTTCGCTTTGGCGCTTCATCTTCAAGTTGCAGATTTACTTTTATTACATGCTCATTGCTTGAATGATGCTCTGATTCTTCTATTTCCCAACTTGGCTTAAAATCGCCAATCACATATCTATTGATTTTCTTGATAACTGGCTTCACCCCAAGAGCTACTTCTTTATAATCACCGTTCACTTCTTCATAGTTTGTTCGATACTGCCAATTGCTATCTCTTTTTGGGTTTATGCTGTCGGGAAGTTTATCTAGTGTTTCAAGAACACGTTTTCTATCAAGAACTGGACATAATTCATTTTCTTTTAATGTGAGTTCTAATTCATGTTTAATTCTATCTTTGTCGAAGTACCAAACTCCTGATTTATTGAACTCACCGTAATCAAGCCATCCACCGCCTCATTCATTGATGGGCATATTTAGCCTCTTGCATCCCCAGATATTGACTTCATATTCGTGCTCGCCAAAACAGAACTGTTCAGGTTTGTATGCTTTTTGTCTATTTCTATAACAACCAACACCATAATAGATTAGATCTTTCTTGGTGGCGGTGTGACCGTTAATTAGCATTTGAGAGGATTTCCAGCTACCAACCAACTCAAATAGATTGATAATCAAATCAACTTCTGTGATTCGAAGACTAATCTTATGCTGAGTCTGTTTGCCTTTATCAGAAGTGGAATAAGACGGTATGTTTTTACATATTTCTACTGCTTTAGTGAAATTTGGCGATGAACTTTGACCAAACGAAATTTCAACATTAGCTATTTGTGACTCTGTAGCAGGAACGAATACTCGATCTGCCTCAGTAACTGGATCGCCACACTGTGGGCAGAACTTCGACCCTTCATTTATTCCAGATCCACATTTATCACATACTAACATTTTGATTATTCCCTCGATTTTTTCTTTTCTCTAACATTAAATATAAGGCATTATTGCCTTTGTATGCTGTATTAAAATAAAACTATGTATTTTCTCATTACTATTAATTAAGGGTCTTGACTAGTCAAGACCCTTAATTAAATCTTATCAACAACACTTAACGATTGGTATGTATTTTAAAAACCTGTCAATAACTAATTTAATGCTGTGACCATTATAACCAAAAATAAAACTCTACTGCAAAAAATGCGAGAGACATTACGCTGGCAAGGTTATGTTTATGCCACTGAAAATATTTATTGTGATTGGACGGCTAAATTTATTAAATTTCACGGTTTGAAAAATAGAGAAGCATTATTAAGTTTTGCAACAACCAACAACCATTAGAAGGGGTGAAAAGCACTCGTTCTCGCACAGAGCTTAGAATTCTTGTTATGCTAACCAAGGAATAGGTAGGGCAAGTTTTGACTTTAATTGATGGTAGCACAGGCATTATTGTTAAACTTTTGTTACGGGTGGTTTGCGGATTTCAGAAGCAGTGCGTATTAGGGTGGCTGATATTGATTTTAGTTTTAAACAAGGGTCATGACAACTTAAGCGGCTCTTTTCTAAACATCCCCAGCAATATTTTGGCGAATTTATGGTTGCCATGATGCACCCTGAAAAGCTTTTTATAACCAAAGTCCACCAAGCCATTATACCCTTTCCAGCCATCGGAATGAATCACGCTGTCAATGCTTGCCTTGCCCTTGATAATGCTCTGCAGCGTGGCTGCGGAGCAATCAGGCACGATTTCGGCATACCCCCGGTCGCCTCTTTTCAGCAAACCAAAAACAATGGTTTTGCCGAGCGCGCCACGACCGCGCCGACCCTTGACGCGGCGCGCGCCAAAGTAGCTCTCATCCACTTCAATTTGACCCTGCAACGCAGAGGCCTGCCGCTGACAGCAGGTGGCTATTCTCAACCTGATCGCCATGAGATGTTTATTGATGGTCTGCCAGCTCAGGCCAGTCAGCGCCGCTATTTGCACCGCGTTTATATCCACAGTAAAATACCTGACAAGCTCCCTGAATTTCCTCTCAGAAATGCGCGAACGAATCACATACTTGTTTTTTACTGCCATAACAACACTTTAGCACGATTTTAAATATGCTTAAGTTGTCATGACCTTTAAACAAATAGCAGTTCGTGATGGCAAGGGTAACAAAGACGGAGTGGTGGAAACCACGATAATCTATACGCATGTGTTAAAGTCTGGTGGACAAGGGGCGTAAAGTCCGTTAGGTGTTTCGTAAAAAATTAGGAAATGAGGTATAGAATTCACGGAATATTTTTTAAGGATTTCATTCAGTCATCATGACAGCCACCATGGAACAAGCGCTTGAGATTTTAAAACAACGATATGGATATCCGGCCTTTCGTGGGTCGCAAGCGGCAATCATTGAGACTGCATTGGCGGGACGCGACTGTGTTGTATTGATGCCCACTGGCGGCGGCAAGTCCATCTGTTACCAGATTCTCGGGATACTTCGCGAGGGACTTGCACTGGTTGTTTCTCCGCTCATCGCGCTGATGCAGGATCAGGTTTCGGCATTGCGTCAACTGGGTTTTAATGCCGTATTTTTAAACTCCACCCTTTCATTTCACCAGCAACGTGAAATTTTTCGTCAGCTTGAGTCCGGTCAGCGGGACAATGAATCAGGTAATAAATTAGAAATCCTTTATGTCGCGCCAGAGAGATTACTGCAACCCGATACACTACGGCGGCTAACGCAAATAAAACTGTCGTTGATCGCCATTGATGAAGCCCACTGCGTTTCCCAGTGGGGCCACGATTTCAGACAGGATTACCTTTCCCTGGATACCTTGGCGCAGCATTTTCCGCAAACACCGAGGATGGCGTTGACGGCGACTGCCAATCAACGAACGCGTGAGGAAATTGTATTCAGACTGGCTTTGAAAAAACCCGAGTTTTTTATCAGCAGTTTTGATCGCCCCAATATCCGCTACTTGGTACAGCCAAAACTGGATGCTCGTAAACAACTATTGACCTTTTTGCAAACCCATCAGCATGAATCCGGAATTATCTATTGCCTGTCGCGCAAAAAAGTCGAGCAAACTGCCGAATGGTTGAACAACAAAGGATTTCCAGCCTTGCCTTATCATGCCGGGTTTGACAGCCAGACGCGCGCAAGCCGTCAACAACGCTTTCTCGTTGAGGAAGGTGTCATCATGGTTGCCACCATTGCGTTTGGCATGGGCATCGACAAACCTGATGTCAGATTTGTGGCGCACCTGGATTTGCCTAAAAGCATCGAATCCTATTATCAGGAGACCGGCCGCGCCGGTCGTGATGATTTGCCGGCCGAGGCCTGGATGGTTTATGGATTGCAGGATGTCGTTCGGCTATCGCAAATGCTGGCCGAGTCGCAGGCCAATGAACAATTCAAACGAGTAGAGCGCTCCAAACTGGATGCCTTGTTGGGTTGGTGCGAAGTCAGCTGTTGCCGCCGTATTGCGTTGCTGGATTATTTTGGAGAATCACGCCCGCCCTTAGAACAATCGCCTTGCGGAAATTGTGACATCTGTTTGATGCCGCCGGAAACCTGGGATGCGACCCTGGATGCACAGAAACTGCTGTCCGGTGTCGTCCGAACCGGGCAGCGTTTCGGCGCCATTCATGTCATAGACGTGCTGAGGGGAAAAGCCACAGTTAAAGTAAAACAACATCGACATAACCGGCTTAGCACCTTTGGATTGGGTCAGTCAGATAGCGCACAACATTGGCGGTCGGTCATTCGGCAGCTCATCGTTCAGGGATACTTGTATACTGATGCGGAGCGATATGGCGCGCTGAGGTTGACCGAAAAGAGTCGTCCCTTGCTTCGTGGAGAAACCGCATTGACGCTACGCCATGATGGCGTTGTTGCCAAGAGCCAAAGCAAAGCCCATAGCGATGACCATAGCGATGACCAAATTAAACGCAGGCGCAAAGATACGCCGACCGCCTTGCCTGGCGTGATATCTGGCGGGCCCGAGGAATTCCCGGAATTGTGGGACGCGCTGAAACGCTGCCGTATGGCGTTTGCCAAACAAAATGGCGTGCCGCCTTATGTTATTTTTCACGACAGCACCTTGAAGGAAATGATGCTTCTGCGCCCAAAGACGCTGAGCGAACTGCTGACCATTAACGGCGTCGGCGATACCAAACTGGAACGATATGGCGAACGATTTCTAGGTGTTATTGCAGACCAAGCTTGATCGCCTGTTTTGAATTCTGGCGCCAGCCACCGCAATACGAGTTGTTAAGACCACTCCCCCTGCGTTCAAAATCAAACCAGCGCCAGAGATCAAAAAAGAAGGATTTTATGACAGTAGTTTGGCGATTGCGCGGGGATTTGATGGAAAGTAGAAATGCAAATAACTGGCGGTAACATTGCCCGTTTGATAGATCGGTTCTCCTGCGGCGGAGTGGCGCAGTCTTGTGCCGAATGCAATCGGCTTCGCCGTATTTTCACAGCGGGTGCGGTGATGGGCGTGGGCGCGAAGTGGGCCCTGGGGCAGGGCGGCAATTTGCATGCCCTGGCAGCCGCCACGCTCGCGCATAATGCCATCGCCCGGCAAAATAGCCATCATTTCCGCTCGATTACCATGCACGTCGGTAAGGGAATTCATCAGATAAAGCATGCCGCCACACTCCGCCAGAATTTTCTTTCCGCTGGCGTGAAATTCCTTGATTTGTTGTCTCATGGCATGGTTGGACGACAATTTTTGGTGGTGCAGCTCCGGGTAACCGCCGGGCAACCATAATGTGTCCACCGATGGAATTTCCCGGTCGTTTAACGGCGAAAAGTAAACGCAGGAGGCACCCATTTGTTCTAGTAATTTTATGTTTGCGGCATAAATAAAAGAAAAGGCGTCGTCCCTGGCTATGCCGATGGTTGATCCACCGAGCAGCCTTTCTGGTTCGGTAGTGTCATGCTCCTCAAACTCTACTTGAGCGGGTACTTTTGTCAGGCCAGATTGCGCCATCACCTCGGCAAGCGCATCCAATCGCTGATCGATATCGGCCACTTCGTGGGGAGGCACCAGGCCCAGGTGCTGCTCTGGAAGAGCGATATCTGGATGGCGACCAACACAGCCCAGCAGTTCAACCTGATGTAGTTTGTCTTGGTGTGGCATTGATTCAGAAATCAGTTGCTGGTGTCGTTCGCCAGCCACCGCATTGGCGATCACCCCGGCAATCTCCAGCCGCGGCCGATGCGTGGCTAACCCCAAGGCAACGGCGCCGAAGGTCTGCGCCATGGCACGGGCATCAATCACGATGGCGATGGGAATGCCAAAATATTCCGCCAGGTCAGCGCCGCTGGGATCGCCATCGAACATGCCCATAACGCCTTCAATCAGAATAAGGTCTGCTTCGCATGCGGCTTGATATAAAATATGTTTGCATTCGGCCTCGCCCACCATCCACAAATCAAGCTGGGTCACGGGCTTGCCCGAAGCTTGTTGCAGAATCAGCGGGTCGAGATAGTCAGGGCCGGTTTTAAAAACCCGCACCTCCTGACCCTGGTTGCGGTGGTATCGGGCGATACCGGCGGTGATGGTGGTTTTTCCCTGGCCGGAAGCAGGCGCACAAAAGAACAGGGCAGGGCATTTGACTTTTGCCGGAGTTGCCCGGGTTATCCGGGTTACCTGAGCTGCCTGGTTTACCATTCGATACCGGGTTGCGCTTTTACGCCTTTGCGAAAAGCATGCTCAATGTCTGCGATTTCGCTAATCGTGTCGGCAACGTCCATCAGCGCACGGTGCATGGTGCGCCCGGTAATAATGACATTTTGATTTTCAGGGCGCGCTTTCAACGCCGCAACCACAGGTTCAACATCCAGATATTCATACTTAAACATGTACGACATTTCATCGAATACCAGAATATTATAGCGTTCGTCCTGTAGCATTTTCTGCGCTATTTGCCAAGCCTGCGCTGCTGCTGCAATGTCCTGATTTTTATCCTGGGTTTCCCAAGTAAAGCCATGTCCCATTACGTGGAAATCCACGCTCGGGTGATCTTTGAAGAACCGGTATTCGCCGGTTTCTTTTCTGCCTTTGATGAACTGAATCAAGCCCGCTTGCTGGCCATGACCCAGTGCGCGAACCAGCGTGCCGAATGCCGACGAACTCTTGCCTTTGCCATTGCCTTTCATCAGAATCAAAACCCCGCGTTGTTCATTGGCTTTGGCTATGCGCTGGTCAACCACAGCTTTTTTCTTTAGCATCCTGGCGCGGTGCCGGTCATCCCCGCTGCTATCGTTTTTGTGGGTATCGGTCATCAGCGCACTCGTAATTCAGGCAAGCGGCAATTTGGAGACATGAATATATTGTGCGGATATTTGTTCCGCCAACTGCTTGCCCTGTCCAAGTTTAATACGACTCGATTCAATATCCACTATGGTTATTGGGTAAGCTGACAACAAGGCATGGTGCATCGCCGATTTGTTCAATCTGCCGTCGGTCACCAGAAAAATTGAACATTCGAAGTGCCGGTAACGCTGGCGAGCAAGCAGGTTCCCAGCATAATTTAGCGCTGCTCCTGCCGGGGTGCCACCACCGGCGCGAATCGAGTCCAGTTTATCCTGAATATCATGGGGCGCGCGTTGCGGATGAAGCAAAGTGCTGACTCGATCATTGCCAAAAGTAATAATACTCAGTTGTCGTCGTTTTCGATAACTGCTTTGTGATAACGCTTTCAGCATACCTTTGGCCTGACTTAACCCCTGTCCGCTTAATGTTGATGCGGATATATCCAGCAACACCAGATCGAGTTCGATGGAAACCGATCGGGGGTAACGAAATTTCAAGCTATGATGCCTGTTCCGGGATTTCAGGTTACGACATTTTAAGCCACAATATTTTAATTTGGCGAAACGGTGATTCATTCCCAAGGTTCGGAACCAGTCTATCGGGCGTTTGTTATTCTTGCATTTGTTATTGATGGGTTGGCTGGTAAAACGTGGGGACAGCGATTCGCCTTTTCGGTTGCCCGCATAGACTGATTGTGCTGATGCCGATGTCGTGCCGTTAATGCTGGTTAGCAATGGTTTTCGCGCCGGCAGCAGGGGCATCAGGCGAGCCGGCGCTGTGGCCGTTGATACCGTGTCCATCGCACCCCAGCAGCCTTGTACACGTGATCCTTGTATAGCTGAGCCTGGTATCGATGAACCCCCCTGATTCCGGGCAGCAGGATCGTCGGGAGCATTGTCCGATGCCCCGCTGTTGTCTGGTGGCGCCGGTTGTTTGCGCTCGGGTGACTGGCGGCGATGCGCCAATACCAAAGGCGCTACCTGCTCCAGATCAGACGCAGATACTTCGAGTTGCTGATTCAATGCTGCGTTGGCGCAACTTGCACGGTGCATGGTGAGATCCGCCCGAAAACCTTCAACGTTGGCGTCAGCACAACGTTGCGCGATCTGAGCGCTAATCGAATCAGGCATAGCCACGGAAGACAAATTGTTTTTAGCCCACTCAAGTTTATCTCGAAGTAAGTCTTGTTCAGCCTGATTGCGTTGGATAAACTTATCAGGATTCCGGTCATAGGCTAATCGCTGTCGAACGACTTGTTTTCGCTGTGCCAATGAAAACGTGGTTGCAACCTGCGCCATCAGACCAAACCGGTCCAGTAGCTGAGGCCGAAGTTCGCCTTCGTCAGGATTCATCGTGCCGACCAGTGAAAATTTGGCGTCATGTCTGTGGCTGATGCCATCTCTCTCGACAAGATTGATGCCTGATGCAGCGGCGTCCAGCAGCAGGTCGACTAAGTTATCTGTGAGCAGATTGACTTCATCAACGTAGAGAATACCGCCGTTGGCTTTTGCTAACAGACCTGGCCGGAACGCGACTTCAGAATTGTTCAGGGCTTTTTCCAAATCGAATGACCCGGTGATCATTTCTTCGCTGGCACCCAGCGGCACGTTAACAAACGGCTGATTTTGGGTCAGGTTGGCAAGACCGCGCACCACGGTTGATTTCGCGCTTCCTCGCGGCCCGCTGAGTAACACCCCCCCTATTTGCGGATCGACACTGATCAGTAATAACGCCGTCTTCAATCGATCCTGACCGACAATTGCGGAAAAAGGGAAGTTCGGCTGCATCGATCTTATTATCGCCCTGCCATTATAGTCCTGAGTCAGACCGAGATCAGTCGAATCGCACAAAACGAGTGCTGATGAATCCACTCAGCGAGCCCAGCAGAATACAGAAAATCAGCATGCCGATGGACGACATGATTACAAATTGGTGAGACAATTCGTTCAATGCCGCCACCGCAGAAGGGTCGCTATTGGCGTAACCGTGGATTGGCGTTGAAATAGGAATAAAAGGCAAGGCAATAAAATGGGGCAGGGCAATCATTATAATCCCTAAAAGTTTAACCAGTCTGCCGCCGTAGTAAACAATCAACAATCCTGCGGCGGTAGCGGTCGTAGCAGCAATCCACCCTATTTGACGATGTTCCAGGGGCTGCGCGAGGGCGCCGGGTATTTCCGGTTGAAGTCCCAATAGCGATGGTGCGACAAACATTGCCGCCATCAGTCCAATGCCCCATATTATGCCTGTTTTCCCATTGACTTTGGGTTTGCTGGATTTCAGGTTGTGTAATGACATTGCACAAATCAGCAGCAGGGATAATCCTATGCCGATCAGGATATTGGCGCCGAGAGTGGACAGTATTCGTTGCCTCCGGTCTGCAGGCGCCCAGGATGCATAATCACTGCTGTGTGCATCATCCCGATCTTGATTCTGATACTCACTGACTTCATACACTTCGGCTGCGTAAATAATCGGGTTGATTTTCAGTTGCTGGAAAAGCCCGTATAAAGAGCCGGCGATGATGCCTGCCACCAATGCGGAAAACACGATGTTTCTAAACGTCATTGACTGATAACCCCTGACCGATAAACCCTGAGTAAAGAGTT
Organism: Candidatus Spongiihabitans sp.; assembly: GCF_965237845.1. Taxonomy (GTDB): domain Bacteria; phylum Pseudomonadota; class Gammaproteobacteria; order Arenicellales; family Poriferihabitantaceae; genus Spongiihabitans. The sequence goes on from NZ_OZ250154.1 coordinate 841,134, forward strand.
ATACGAATATCTAAGCCGACACCGCAAAGGGTGTCCAGGAAAAACTAAAGCTTAAATACTGCCGACGTACTAGTGACAGGGAAACGCGACCGCGTGACGTCCATCATGGGCCGCATTGTGTGCCAGGTTGATTGAGGCGAAGCCGACCCCATAAAGCATGATCATGCCAAGCAAAATCGCGCCAAAAATTTGAACAATAGCGGACTGCCTAAGGGCAATGAACCTGGCGGCAATGAACCTGGCGGCAATGAACCTGGCGGCAATGAACCTGGCGGCAATGAACCTGACGGCAATGAACCTGACGGCGAAGGATCTGACTGCGATGACTGGACTGCTTGGTACTGCCGCTCCAGAAATTTGTTGCGAAGTTTGTTGCATTTGTGATTTCTCCGGTACACACACACCCGTGTGCAAGTAGTGATTCATTTTAATACGCAATGCAAATCACAAGACAGACAGCAAACGCTGATTATTTGCACTTTGTATCCCAATCAAGCAAGGCTTGGTTCCGGGCTTTATCAAATTCGCATTTGAACCGTTGCGGGGGCAGCGCAGGCTAATCTTGAACTTGCTTGCATTAGCAGGCAATACCACAAAATATCCTGTCTTCCCAATAAACTCTGCCAGTAAACTTTGAAAGAGACCTTGACTTAATCCACTGTATTATAGCAAACATATTGAAAAAGTAATCCAGTTGATTTGTTTCTTTGTGATTTCTTTACTCTGCGGTTTTTTGTGTTGACCGATACCGGTCGGTCTGCGACCGTGTCATTTCAGATATATTTTGCAGACCGCGCATTTATAACATCGCCTTGAAATTGAAATGTATAATCCGCCGATCCAAAAGCACAATATCAATTTTATAATGTCAATTCTAAATGCGCTGCCCGAAAATTCGGGAATAATCATCTGCGGTCACGGCAGCCGGGCGAAAATCGCCGAACAAGAGTTCAGCCTGCTAGTATCGGGTTTGCGCGCCCGCTGCCCCAATCTTCAGATTGAATATGGGTTTTTGGAATACTCTTCGCCGAATATTCACATGGCGCTGGATCGATTGATCGAAAGCGGGGTTAACAATATATTTGCGGTGCCTGGAATGTTGTTCAGCGCAACCCATGCCCAAAATGACATTCCTTCGGTGTTGACCACCTATATGCAAAAACATCCGGGGCTTACCGTTAAATATGGAACTGCATTGGGGTTGCATGATGAAATGATTCAGGCATTTCAGCATCGGATTATGGCGGCGGCGGGATTGGAATGCCGGCCTGAACCGGGTGCGCTATACGACACTCTGCTTGTGGTCGTTGGACGAGGCACCTCGGTCGCGACTGCAAACGCCGATGCCGCGAAACTGACCCGGATTGTGGCCGAGAATATGGGGTTTGGCTGGTGCGAAACGGTGTACGCCGGGGTAACCTTTCCATCGGTGGGGCGCGGCCTGGAAATGGCAGTCAAACTTGGATTCAAGAAGATTGTAGTCGCCCCGTATTTTCTTTTCTCTGGAAGGCTGATTGGGCGCATTAATGCCTATGTTGAAAAGGTCGCGGCAGAAAACCCCGACATAACGTTTATGCTAGCGGATTATTTGCGTGATCAGACGCATGTTATTAATGCATTTATTATCAGAATTGAGGAAGCGGTATCTCAGCCTTCGGAAAATGACGGGTTGATGGAAAACTTCCAGGCCAAACTGGCCGCAGGAGAGACGGCCGTTCATCATCATCATGCTGAATTTCAACTTGAGCACGACCATTCTCATAGCCATGACCACGGTCACAAGCACAAACGTTATCGTCACATTGCCCATCCGCATGGCCCAAGAACCATGATTGATGAGCATGTTTGTTGTTGTTTTATGAGTCAGTTTCCTGAACAAGTCATTGAACAAGAACGGCGGTTGCGGCAAAAACGCGGGCCGCCTGGTGCCGATGATCAAACACCTCAATGCCAAAACCGCTAAAACCAAGTTTTTTGATATACCCTTTTTCACAATATTCTTGGATAGGGCATAAACGTCTTTGTATTTAAGGTTATGTATTTGCAATTTGGCTCGTGCCGTTACCTTTAAAGAGAACATGTATAAGGTGCGCTCATGATTGAACTAATCATCGGTGGTGCGCGTAGCGGAAAGAGTGGTTACGCATTGTCCATTGCCGAAGCGCGTGATGCCAATTTGCATTTTATCGCTACCGCAGAACCTGCAGACGATGAAATGACTGCCCGCATCGAACGCCACCAACGCCAGCGAGGGCCGCGCTGGAATTTAGTCGAAGAGCCGCGATATTTGTCGCGGACCACTGAAGATTTCAGCGAAACCGATGTGCTGGTGGTGGATTGTCTCACGCTTTGGCTATCAAACTGGTTATGTTCCGACATGCCACAGCAATGGCACGAAGAAAAACAAAATTTTCAGCATGGTTTGCAGCAGTCCCCGGCGCATTGGTTGCTGGTTAGCAATGAAGTCGGAATGGGCGTTACCCCGACAAACCGTCTCAGCCGACAATTTATTGATGAAAGCGGGTGGTTGCATCAGGATCTTGCACAAATTGCCAGCCGTGTGACCACGATGATGTATGGTATTCCCCAAATATTAAAATCGTAATGAATATGAATGACTGGTTTTTAGACAGGTGCCCTTCAATAGACGAGGATGTGGCCAAGTTGGCGCAACAACGACAACTGCAACTGACCAAACCACCCGGATCCCTGGGTCGTTTGGAGCAGGTTGCGGTGGCGTTATCGTCAATGCAATCGAACATAGCGCCGGCGGTGGACAATGTTGAAATCGCTATATTCGCTGGAGACCATGGCGTCGCCAATGAGGGTGTCAGCGCGTTCCCTCAGGCGGTTACCGGGGAAATGGTAAAAAACTTTGTTAGCGGCGGTGCCGCCATCAGTGTTATCGCAAAACAGATTGGCGCCGGATTAACCGTAGTCAATGCCGGCACCATTAGCAAAGAAGATTTTGGTGCGCCGGTGATAGATCGACCGATTGCTCATGGCACTGATAATATTGCGATACAGCCGGCGATGACAAACCCGCAATGTATGGCGGCGCTGGCGTTGGGGAAAAGTATTATTGACGAATATACTGGCAATATTGAATTGGTTATTGGTGGCGAAATGGGAATCGGCAATACCACCTCAGCGACTGCGCTGGCGGCCGCCTTTGGAATTTCCGCGGCCGCAAAATTAGTTGGTCCTGGAACCGGATTGGACCGTCAGGGGGTTTCCCATAAACTGAAAATCATCGAAAAAGCATTGATGCGCCTGCAACAAACCCAGCAGCCACCACAACCACAAAATCCGCAACAGCCACAACAGCCCATCGCTTTATTAACCGAATTGGGTGGTTTTGAGATTGTTGCCCTGGTCGGTTTTTATATCCGCGCGGCACAGCGCGGTATTACTATTCTGGTTGATGGCTTTATATCTACAATTGCGGCATTTGCAGCATGCCAAATTAATACCGGAGTCAGGCAGTGGATGCTTTTTTCTCATGACTCTGCCGAACCCGGTCATCAGTTGGTATTACGATCTTTATCGGCGCAACCCTTGCTTTCGCTGGGAATGAGATTAGGAGAGGGCAGCGGTGCGGCGGTAGCGGTAAACTTACTGAGATGTGCATGCGCTTTGCAAAACGGCATGGCAACTTTTGCCGAGGCCGGGGTCCCGGATGGTTAAGGTAGATGGCCCGGGCAGATGACCAGGGCAAATGACTGGGCGGATGAATAACGACATAAACCGCACAGAAGTTGATTTGTTGCGGCACGGCGAGCATGTTCTCGGAGACGTGATTTGCGGGGCCACCGATCCGAAGTTATCAGAAACAGGATGGCGGCAGTTACATAATCAGTGTGCGAGGCTGGTTAAACAGGGGGCTCAGTGGGATGTCTGTATCACTTCGCCACGTAAACGTTGCGCCGAATTTGCCGAACACTTGAGTCAGCGTCTTGCTATCGACTGTGTCATTGAGGATGGATTCTCGGAAGTTAATTTCGGACAATGGGAAGGTTGGTCATACAATGAAATAGCAAATACCTATCCAGGGCAGTGGCAATCCTGGTTAGAGCAACCGACCAGGCCGGCCCCGCACGGCGGCGATCAATACGGAGAATTTCTGGATCGTATCCATCAATCCTGGGTCGCGCTGATCAATCGGTGCAAAGGCAAACGAATATTATTGGTCATTCACGGCGGGGTTACCCGGGCAATTTTCGCCAGCGTTTTCGATCTCAATCCAGGTACGCTTTTTCGATTTCGCGTGCCTCACGCTTGCCATAGTCGAATCATTGCTTATCACCAGGCAAATGCCGCAGACTGGTTCCAGCTCGACTCCCACAATTCGAGTTCTCCATGATGAAGTCGATGATGAATTCTTTCTTGTGCGCCGCTAAATTCCTGACCCGCCTGCCGTTGGGAAAAGAACTTGAACATCCGGCTGCACTGTCCGGCGATACGGTGGTCTGGTATGCGCCAGTGGGCATGCTCATCGGTATTTTGATGACTGCGATCGCCTGGTTTTTGTCGCAATGGATTCAACTGCCGCCATCCATAGTTGGGATTGTCGTGCTGATAACCTGGGTAGGCATTACTGGCGCGTTGCATCTGGACGGCTTGGCAGATTGTGGTGATGCCTGGATGGGCGGGCATACGGCCGAGCGAATGTTGGAGATTATGAAAGATACTTCCTGCGGCGTCGGTGCGATTGTGGCTGTAGCGCTTGTTCTATTGGTGAAGCTCAGCGCGTTGTCGGTATTGCTGGCGCAGGGTGATTGGATGCTATTGATTTTCCCGCCAGTGATTGCTCGCATTGCCTTGAGCATCGTTATTTGCTCAATGCCTTATATTCGATCTGAAGGCATTGGTTGGTCGTTGCAATCCAATGTATCAACCAAAGAGATTGGGATATCTGGATTGGTTTTGTCGCTGGTGCTTTGTATGGTTTCGTTTCAATCATTTATTATTGCAGCAATCGCGAGCGCAATCGCATTTTTGCTAATCTATCGATGTTTTATAAAGCCAGTTAAAGGCGCCACCGGAGATATTTACGGGGCTCTGGTCGAAACGGTAGAAGCGTTTGTGCTGGTTGGCTTGGTGGTCGGAAGCTAACAAGACGCTACACACTGCCGGGTCGAGCATCGAGCAAAATCAATCAGGTGTTTGAAGCGGCCACAATCGTATCGATAGAGGCGCCAAGCGTTGCGCTGAATTCAGAGTCAGATTGTTGTGCCGCCAGCCCTTCGGTTAGCGCTCGAGAAAAACTCGCGATCATGCCGTTATTCTGGCTCAGCTTCTGGTTTGCGTCTGCTCGACTGTATCCTCCAGAAAGTGCAACAACTTTTAGAACATTCGGGTGCCGGATACAGGATTGATAAAAATTCGCAGATTCCGGCAGGGTAAGTTTGAAAATTACATTTTCGTTTTCACTCAGCGTATCCAGATGGGTTAATAACTGATCTCGTAAAATATGTTCGGCTTGCGCTTTCTCGGGAGAGTTAATATCCACTTCAGGTTCAATGATTGGCACCAGCCCCTTGGCGATAATCTGCTTGCCAATTTCAAATTGTTGGGCGACAATTTCTTTGATGCCATCGGCATTTGCGAGTTTAATGACCGAGCGCATTTTCGTGCCAAAAATTCCGTTAGCGACAGCGCGGTTTAATAGCGCGTCGAGATCGGGCATGGGTTTCATCATCTGCACGCCATTTTCCTGGTCAGCCAGACCTTTATCCACTTTGAGTATTGGGATGATGTTTTTCTCTTCCCAAAGATAACGGCAGGTCGGTTTGCCCTGCACTTCCCGATCCATGGTGTTTTCAAACAAAATTGCTGCCAGAATCCTGTCCCCGGTAAAATTTTCATTGGTCATAATACGGGTGCGCATTTCGTGAACCTTGCCATACATTTCTTCATCCCCTGAATACTCGTTTTGGTTGACCCCATACATTGCAAGCGCCTTGGGAGTGCTACCGCCACTTTGGTCCAGGGCCGCGATAAATCCAGTGGAGTTTCTTACTTTTTCTAGCTGTTCAGTGGCTTGAGTCATGATTTTGAAGGAATAAATAGGTTTATGAAGTTGATTAAGATATAGAAGCTATTGTCCCAAAATTCTGGCGTTACGGCAAGAACGGCGATATCTAGGCCGGAGCCGCTGGACTATGCTGGCCGCTGGTGGATGCGGGGGTTTCGGGGGCTGTTTTTTGTGGTGTTGTATGCGCCCATCGTGGCACTGGTGGCGTTCAGTTTCAATGATTCGAAACGCAACATCGTGTGGCACGGCTTCACCACAAAATATTATCTCAAAGCGATGGAAAACGATTCGCTGATTTCCGCGTTCGTCAATTCGCTGACCATCGCCGTGGTCAACATGATCGTCAGCGTGATCCTCGGGGTGGCCGCTGCGGTGCTGCTGTGGCGCTTTCGTTTTCCGTTTCGCTTTGCCGCCGACGGACTGTTGTTCCTGCCCATCGTCATCCCGGAAATCTGCATGGGGGTCGCCATGCTGGTGTTCTTCAATCAATGGTGGCCGCTCAGCTTGGGTAACATTATGATCGCCCACATCACCTTCACCTTGTCGCTGGACGATTTTGTTATCACCTACTTCACCGCCGGTCCGAACAGCATCACGCTACCGGTCAAAATCAACGCCATGGTGCGTTTTCGGTCACCCCCGAAGTCAACGCTGCATCCACCATGCTCATCGTCATCACCATCGCCGTTTTGGCCATGCGATTCCAAAACGCCAAAATGAGGATGCGCCCAAAACAGGATGCGGCATGAAACCGTTGATAGAAATACGCAACCCAGGTAAAACTTTTGGCCGAGAAAAAGCGGTCAACGATGTTTCGCTGGACATTTACGACCAGGAATTTTTAATGAAAATCCGCCAGCAGCCACATTCCTCGCTATCCGCCCGGAAAAACTGTCTATCGCCACGGAAAAACCCGCGGGCGAGGGCATCCATTTTTGTGATGCGACCATAGAAAATATCGCATATTACGGCGGCGAGACCGTGCTTACGATGAAAACCGCGGCTGTTAATACAGCAGCCGGCACGACGCTCACCGTCACCATGCCTAACAGCCGCCGCAACGCCGCCGCTCCAGTAGCCGGTCAGCAGACGGTTGTGTGGTGGCGTACTGAGGATGTGATTACTTTGGACGGGTGATGGAAAAAGCAATTACGAATTAACGTACTGGAGCGTGGGAACGAGGGAATTACGCAGATTAAAGATGAGGAACCAGGCGATCATATAACGATACATCTGATTTTATTTGATTCGCTATATCAAATCACGATTATTAGGAATAAGTTCCTTAGATATAGATAATTGGCACGCAGTTTCTGATACATAAATGTTGGCCACAGTGCGTTTGTTATAAATATATCGGTGGTATACATCATCGCTTATGTGTTTTATTGCATGGTGTGTTCGTACTATTTTGAATTTATTGGAGAATCCGTAAGACCACAAACTTACAAACAAATCGGAACCGTTTGTATGCACAATATCAGGCTTAAAGTGCTCTACTATGTTTCTAAACTTTGCAATATTTCTAATAATGCTGGGCAGCTCTTTATGAACCTTTGCAGGAAAATCACAAGGATATAAGTTTGGGTAGTTTTTATCTGTTAAGTACCGATAGAGTCGTGACCGTTCAGGACATGCAACCGCCACAATATGATTGGAATAATCTGCTATTTTCGTGAGCGCCTCAATATATGGGACGTGACCGCCACCACCAATTGGATGGAAATTTGTGATTAAAATTCGAGACATTGCATGTTTTTCTTTTTGGCAATCCGAGGACACAATACCCATTTTCTCATTTCCATGTTGGGGCGTGGGAACGAATAAGAAAGGAGGATTTTTAATTTTACCTTGTTGCCAGCCACAACAGATTGATGTCGTCCTGCGCGATGTTATCCCGTTTACCCCAACCTTCAAGCTCAAGCAGTTTCTGTTTTTCCGCATTTGCAGTCTGCCTGTTCCAGGCGTTGATGGCGTATTTGAGATAGTCCAAGCCCCAGATTAATTTTGAATTCTCAGTCGCGTGCTGCAGGGTTTTAAGTTTTTTAACGGCGGCTTTTATCAAATCGGGATAGACCAAATCGCGGTATCCTTTGCGCTCCAGTTTTTCCCAGTTGGGGGAATGCGCGAGCCATCGCGTGAGCGTTCTTAACAAATTTGGAAATGCCAAATAAAAGCTGCCCACGCCTAAATAGGGTTCAAGGGTCAGAACTTTGTGGGTTAAATGGCCCGGCATAAACAGGGTTTGGCCAGTTCCGATTGTAAACCAGCACGCGCTTTGCAGCGATAAGTATGTTTCCACATCGAATGCGCATTTACCCGCAATTTTTTGTCGGTCCAAATCTTCCAACCCGTTGGCAATGCCTTCGTTGGTGTCCCAGGCAAGCCACAATTTCTTGCCGGTGAAACAGTGATTGCTGCCATCGGAATCATCGGAATGGGAATCAGAGAATCCGGCTCGGCTGCTGACTACCAGGGTCATCATTTCCAGCCAGGCGGTATGCTCAGTTGAGCAGGGATAAAGATTAAATTGGCTTAGACGTTTCGCATCGATAACATTTTCAATCAGGGTGTCCCTAAAATGCAAATCCGTTACATTGATGTTGGCTTTTTTTCGTCGCCATTTTTCTGCAAGTTCGCTAATGGTAAAATATTTCCACGCCCCTTTTTTCCCGGATTTTGTGCGGATGCGATCCTGAATGTCGGAATGGTAAAGTGTATCCAGGATTAGAGCGGTTGGGTTGGTTAAATTTCTCTGTCTGGCCGTTCTGAGTGGAGATGGAAAATCCTCGAAAATAGATATTTTGCCAGTTGCCATATTTTTAAACAGGCGGTTGCGATTATATTTCCCGGCTTCTATCGCCAGACCGGATAATTTCGGCAATGAGCGCGGTTTTATCGAGAGCGTGGGATCAATATTCTGTGCGGTGCGAAATAACCGTGAAATTTCCCTGGGTGAAATCATCGGCAATGATCAACCCTGAATGCCGGAATGATTTTTGATGCGGTGTGATTTATTTTGTCGGTCCAGCCACCGGCTTTTTGTCGGTTGGCAATCTCCAGCGCTTTATCGAGATAAGACCTTGGGTCGTCCGGGTGATTGTTGGGGTGATTTTTCTGGTAATTATTCTGGCCGTCGGCGACGCCGCCACTGGTCTCACTGCGAGTGGTCAAGGCGAGTTCAGCTTTAAGACGATATAATTCCGCCTGATAAAACAATTCCTCATTCTTGCGACTCAATGTCAAGGCGCGTTCCAGAGATTCTTGTGCAGCACGATAGTCACCCAGAGAAATTTGTATTTCTGCGGCCATGCCAAGCAGATAGGTCAAATCGATTTCTTCTTTGGATTCGAATAATGCATTGGTGGCTTGAACCACTTGTTCCAGTGCCAGTGAATCCTGATCGATGCTGGCAATGGCAAGGTTTTGGAAAAGCAGCCCGCGATTGATGAACATGTGCTGTCCACGATCGCGAGCTAGGTCGATGACTTCTTCGCTATATTCCCGTACAGCAACCGTGTCCCCGAGCAGCATTTGGGTAAAGCAACTGTTGCTTAACGCCGATGCCGTGGCGTAATCCGATTCCTGGCGCGCGCTTTCGATTGCCTGGTTACACAGCGCCTTCGCGGATTTCTTATCGCCGATAAAGAACTTAACATAGGATAGATAATCCAGGGTCATGCTGGGATAACAATTAAGCCCGGTTACTTCATATCCGGTTATGGCAGATCCTTTGGTGTCGAGTGCGGATTCCAGATGTTGCTGCGCGGTGACGAATTCACCCAATACACAATAGGCCATGCCCAGCACCTGATGTCCGCTGACTTTTGCAGCAAGGTGATCATTGTCGATACCGATATCCAGAATGGTTTGTGCAGGAATCAATGATTTTCGAATCATGCCGGCGTTGAAGGTAATGCCGAATTCCCAATCCAGCGCATCAATTTCCTTTTCAATGTTATTCATCTGCTGCGCGATCGACACTGCGTTACGAAAGGAGGTATGCGCTTCCTCGGAGACAGCGCCTAAAGCGGCATTCAAAGCGCGCCCTCTGGTCACATATAGTCGATAGATCTGATTCAGGCTGGTGCTGGATTGGTCAATTTCAAGTAGATGAGAAACCGCATTATCGAGCAGCTCGACGGCCTCAATAGTCGCGCCGGAATTGAACGCGGTTTCTCCAGCGTCCAGCCAATGATCAAATGCGTTTTTGTCATCTCCGGCCTGGCCATAATGGTAAGCGGTTACTTGCTTGCCTGATGCCGAGCCGGATTTCTCAGGCTGAGAAAGATAGTTGGCGATCATGCCGTGAATGTTTCGTCGATTTTTCTTGAGCAGACTTTCGTAGGCCGCATCTCTCAACAGGGCGTGTCGAAATAGAAACTTGGAATCTAACATGCTTGATTGGTAAACAATGTTTTGATTAACAAGATTTTCAAGTCCTGATTCAACGGCTTCATCCGTCTGTTCACAAATATGGCGCAGTAACGGTTTCTCGAATGAGTTGCCAATGACAGAAGCACACTGCACCAGATGCTTTGCTTCGCCTAACCTGTCCAGCATTGAAAGCAAAGAAGCTTGTAGTGTGTCTGGAACACGTATGGATTGGTTGGCGTTCGATCCAGCTTGACCATTGCGGGGATAATTCCGGGGTTTATTGCGGGCGTCCAACATGACTTTGGTGACTTCCTCAATGAATAGGGGTATTCCTGCGCTCTTGTCGCTGATGCTCTGAATTATCGTCTCATCTAACCCGGTGTTTTTTGATATTTCTCCAATCAACCGCTGCGATTGTTGGACGGTTAATTTGGTCAGCGAAAGATTTGTAACATGGGATTGAACGTAATACAAAGGTTTATCCAAGTATGTTTTATCCAGGCGGGATTTATCCGGGCGCTGACTCAAAAGCAGCATTATCGAATGAGCATGATTTCTGTTTACCAGCAAATCTAAAACTTTCAGCGTTGTAGGGTCAATCCAGTGAGTATCTTCCACAACGAAAAATACCGGTTCGCTTTCAGATAATTTAATGACAAAGTTTATTAAGCTCTCCTGTGCCAATTGCAATTGGCGCTGCGGGTCGGTATCGGAAAACCGGGTATTGTCGTCCACCTGCAGTGCAATCAACGAGGTAATGGTATGCAAAAAGTTTTCGTCAAATTTATATTTCTCCAACACTAATTGTTTGAGTTTCAAATACTGAGCTTGCTCATCGTCGTCGGGCAAAATCCTGGATTCCCGCATCAAGTTTGCAAGATAGGGATACAGGGGACTCTGGGAATGATAGAGCGAGCAATAGAATCTCAATAATTGATGCGGTTCATTTATTTGCTCAAGCAAGGCCTCAATTAGCCGGGTTTTGCCTATCCCGGCTTCGCCGGACAGCATTACCACTTGTCCTTCATTTTTGCATGCTCGGCGCCAGCGCGAAGTCAGTAAAATCAGTTCTTCTTCTCGACCGATTAGCGGCGTTAGTTGTTTGCGTCGTTTCCCGTGAAAACGTTGTTCGATGAGGCGTTTCTGTTGCACCTGCCAGATTTGGACAGGCTCAACATAACCCTTTATTGATTTTTCGCCCAAGTCAATAAATTCAAATGTGTTGACGATGAGTCTATGTGTATCGGGTGCAACTACAATGGCATTTGGTGTAGCCAGATACTGTAGTCTTGTTGCCAAATGGGGTGCTTCACCGACTACCGCATTTTCCTTGATTGTGTCGCTGCCGATGGTTTCAACGACCACCCGTCCTGTGGCGACTCCAATTCTGACTGACAGGGTTAGGCCATCTGACAAGGTAAAAATCTTGTTTAATTGATTCACCCGGCGGGTAAGTTCCAGCCCGGCCCATATCGCACGCTCGGCATCATCTTCCCGGGCTACGGGGTATCCAAAATAGGCAAGCACACCGTCGCCCATGTAACGGGCCACATATCCGTCAAATTTCTTTATTGCTTCGGCGCAGGCCGTTTGATAAGCCCGGTTAAGATCGTGCATGTCCTCAATATCAAGCCCAGCCGCTATCCTGGTCGAATCCACAAGATCGCAAAATATTAACGTCATATACCGCCGTTCCGGATCAATATTACCTGCAATCGGATCGGGTGATGGGGCAGCAGGCGATGGTGTTGATAAATGGTCGTTTATGCCGTCAGCATTATTTTTTAATATTCTGAACGCTTTTAGAATTTTTTTACGATGCCCGAGAGATACGTTTAGTGCTTTAAGATCAATTTCCGAAAGCTCGCCGAGGATGTCCATATCGATGTCATTTGCTTCGAAGCTTTCAGCGTATTGCTCCAGTCCAAGCCCTGATAGCCACTTATTGATATTTGACATGCGTTGAATAGATTAAATACAGCCTAGTTAAATTATTATCCGGTTAAATTATTATTTTCAGTATCCATGAGAATGCAGAAACGGTTCAACCAAATATTTTTCGTTTAATCGGTCTAATAAGTTATTAGATATTTTTAAATCTTCAGAAATTGTGTTCACTGCCTTTTTATCCGCTGCATTGCTTATAATCTAACTTTTGTGTTGCAATCAAGTCAAACAACTTCATACTGCTGATTTATGTAGTTACATTATTAATGACGATTATATATTATGCCTAACCCACTGCCAAAAACAGCTACTGATCAGTTGCTAGAGCGTATTTGAAGATACAATCAAGAAAATTTACCAAGTGAATTTGATGCTAAACGTATTTCTACGTGAAGCAGCCAAAATTAAGAAAGTAAATGCCGCTGAAGGCTGGATGGTTTCAGGAATTATTTAGGGTCATGACAACTTAAGCGGCTCTTTTCTAAACATCCCCAGCAATATTTTGTACAAGTCACCCTCTTTATTATTGAACCGGAACTCGCATTCCTTGAGGTGCAGTTCAAACAGGTTTTTATTCATGCCCCTGAACTTGAACAGCCTGGTTTTAGCATAGCCCCAAAAAGACTCTATGCCGTTAATATGGGCGTTGCCCCTGGCGAATTCATGGTTGCCATGATGCGCCCTGAAATGCTTTTTATAACCAAAACCCACCAAGCCATTATACCCTATGAATTATGCTGATGCTCTAAGGCTACCTGGAAGATTTGAGCAAGCCCATAATTTAACACTGCTGTCCCATTAACTTTCACAGCAGCGAGTTAATGTAGGCCGGTTCCACTCACCATTTTAATATCAAAAGCAGTGACCTTGCTTGCTTGAATTTATTTTTCTAGATCGGGATTTGGATGTACATTGATAGTAAACGGGTTGCGTAATTACGCTAAACTCAAAGGTAATATGCCCACCATTAACTTCATACTTGCTGACGGTACAGAACATGCTATTGACGGAGAAGTCGGTACGCCGGTTATGTATCTTGCCAAAAGAAATGAACTTTCAGGCATACTGGCGGAGTGCGGCGGCATGTGTTGTTGCGCAACCTGCCATGTGCATATCGACCCACGGTGGATTTCCAAGTTACCAAAAATGGAGGATGACGAACAGGAAACGCTGGAATTCGCGGAAGGGGTGGATGATATGAGTCGGTTAAGTTGTCAAATTAAAATTACGGACGAAATGGATGGGCTGATTGTGCATGTGCCAGAATTCCAGTATTGCGCCGCCGCAAAAAATGAACCGTAAAATGAACGGTAAGTCGTGGTTTGCGGTAAATTACCCTACAATAGGCAATCGTAATTCACCATTCACTTTGCGCCTGAACCCGAAGCCGAATCCAAGTTGAGCACTCAATCTCCTTTGTGGCAGCCGTCATCGCAATCAGTTGCGAACAGCAACCTTACCGCATTCATAGATTGGGTATCAAAAACCAATACATCGGTAACAGACTATGATTCTCTTTACCAATGGAGCGTGGAATCGAGCGCTCAGTTTTGGGCTGCGGTCTGGGCGTTTTCTGGAGTCATCAGCAGCCAACATTGGGATACTGTGCTAACCAATCCCAAGGCCATGCCGGGTGCGGAATGGTTTAACGGGGCGCGGTTAAACTTTGCGGAAAATCTGCTTAAATTTCGAGACGATAAAATTGCGATTGTGTTTCAGGGGGAGTTTCGTGGGGAGAGTCACACTGGAAAAGATCAAACTGGAGAAAATCAGATCGTTCGTGAAATGACATATTCCGATTTATACAAGGAAGTGGCTCGGTGTGTGGAGTTATTGAAGTCTCTGGGCGTAATACAGGGAGACCGTGTCGCCGGTTATATGTCGAACACGCCAGAAACGGTCATTGCCTTGCTGGCGACCGCCAGTATCGGTGCTATCTGGTCGTCCTGTTCCCCGGATTTTGGCGTCGAGGAAGTGTCGGAGCGGTTTGCCCAAATTCAGCCAAAAGTATTGTTCGCCGTCGATGGGTATCATTATAACGGCAAAAGTATTGACGTACTGGACTCTGTGAAATTGGTTGTTGAAAAAATACCCAGTATAGACAAAGTCATTATTGTTCCGTTTTTGAACCCGCTTTTAAATCCATTGGCCGAGGTCAATAACATTCGGATCAACAAAATTCGGGATGTGATGATGTACGATGATTTTGAAACAGACAAGAAAGAAGTTGATTTCGCCCAGTTGCCGTTTGATCACCCCTTGTACATATTGTATTCATCGGGCACTACTGGTAAGCCAAAGTGTATTGTTCACTCTGCCGGAGGGACGTTATTACAGCATTTAAAAGAACATCAACTTCATACCGATATCAAGCGCGACGACAAGTTGTTTTACTTTACCACCTGCGGCTGGATGATGTGGAATTGGCTGGTTAGCGGACTCGCCAGCGGATGCACCATAGTGCTTTACGATGGCTCACCGTTTTATCCGAGCAAAAACAGCATGTGGGATTTTGTTGATAAATTAGGGATAACAGTTTTCGGTACCAGCGCCCGGTTTATCGCCGCTTGCGCGAAAAATCAGGTAAAACCGAAAGAAAGATCAAAACTTCCGACATTGCGCGGGATTCTCTCGACCGGGTCGCCATTGGCAGCAGAGAGTTTTGACTATGTTTATCAGCACGTTAAACAGGATTTAATGCTGTCTTCAATATCCGGGGGAACGGATATCGTTTCATGTTTCGTACTTGGATGTCCGTTGCGCCCGGTTTATCGTGGCGAAATTCAATCCAGAGGATTAGGGATGGCGGTGGATGTGTACGAGCATGGCAAGCCAGTTCGAGGGAAACGTGGGGAGTTGGTTTGTACAAAACCATTTCCGAGTATGCCTTTGGGGTTTTGGAATGAAGCGGATAATCAACGCTATCATGCAGCCTATTTCGCACGCTTTGACAATGTTTGGATGCAGGGAGATTATGCTGAAATTACACCGAACGATGGGTTAATCATCTATGGTCGATCCGATGCGGTATTGAACCCCGGCGGGGTTCGAATAGGCACCGCGGAAATTTATCGCCAGGTCGAGAAAGTGGATGAGGTGCTTGAAAGTTTATGTATCGCTCAGCAATGGGAAGGCGATGTCCGAGTTGTGCTGTTTGTACTGTTGCGCGATAACCTTGAATTAACCGATGAATTAAAAGCGAAAATTCGTCAGACTATTCAAGACAATGCAACCCGCCGCCATGTCCCGAAAAAAATTGTCGCCGTTGCCGATATTCCAAGAACTTTGAGCGGCAAAATTGTAGAATTAGCGGTGCGCAATATTGTTCATGGACATGACGTGAAAAATACCCATGCATTGGCAAACCCGGAGGCGCTGGAAAACTTTCGGGATATAAAGGAATTGCAGGAACAATAAAAATCAGGGTCATTGGATGTCGCTGGTGGGTGTTGCTAGTTTAAGCCTACT
This sequence comes from Candidatus Spongiihabitans sp., assembly GCF_965237845.1. Classification (GTDB taxonomy): domain Bacteria; phylum Pseudomonadota; class Gammaproteobacteria; order Arenicellales; family Poriferihabitantaceae; genus Spongiihabitans. The sequence continues at coordinate 856,963 of NZ_OZ250154.1, forward strand.
CGGGTTCATTTATGATTGATTAAAGTGTTATTTCCAATACCGGAAATATCTTGGGAGTTAAATTTTGAATAAGAAAGAAGTTGTTATTGTGAGTGGTGTTCGTACTGCCGTTGGAACCTTCGGCGGCAGTTTGAAAAACCATACGCCGGCCCAGCTTGGCGCGGCGGTCGTAGCGGAATCGGTCAGGCGCGCGGGGATTGATGCGGACGCCGTCGGCCACTGCGTGATTGGCAATGTTATTCATACCGAAGCCCAGGATATGTATATTTCCAGGGTCGTGGCGCTTAACGGTGGATTGCATCATAACACCCCCGCAGTGACCGTTAATCGATTGTGCGGTAGCGGCATGCAAGCGATCATCACCGCGGCACAGCAGATCGAATTGGGAATATGCCACACCGCCGTTGCTGGCGGTGTTGAAGTGATGAGCAAGGGTGGATACCTCGCCACTGGCGCACGATTTGGCAACCGCCTGGGCGATGGCAAGTTAATCGACATGATGCTGGCAGCGCTGCATTGCCCCATAGAACATTGTCATATGGGGATTACCGCGGAAAATATTGCGGAAAAATGGAGTATAAGCCGAGAGCAACAGGATGTGTTTTCGTTAACCAGTCACCAGCGCGCACAAAATGCCATACAGCGGGGTTATTTCAAATCTCAAATATTGCCCATCGAGTTGCCCATCAAAGCAAGAGGAAAAAAGGGCGGCGCGTTAAAGGGAAACGGGTTTTTCGAGCAGGATGAGCATGTTCGATTCGATGCCAGGCTGGAAGACCTAGCGAAACTTAAACCAGTGTTCAAGGAAGACGGCATGGTCACGCCCGGAAATGCTTCGGGGATTAATGACGGGGCGGCGGCGATGGTTTTGATGGAGCGCGAGCGTTGTGAATCGAATGGGCTGACGCCGCGCGCTAAACTGGTTAAATATGCTTATGCCGGGGTTGAGCCAAAATACATGGGCATCGGTCCGGTGCCTGCGGTTAAAAATCTTTTTGAAGGCACGGATTTTACCGTCAAAGACATCGACCTGTGGGAAGTCAACGAAGCGTTTGCCGCCCAGGCGATTGCCGTGGCCCGGGAGCTCGACATTCCCGCAGAGAAACTCAATCCCAACGGCAGCGGTATTTCATTGGGGCATCCAGTTGGTGCGACCGGTGTCATCATTTCCGAAAAAGCGATTTCAGAACTTGAACGTACTGGCGGACGTTATGCGGTAGTCACCATGTGTATCGGTGGTGGACAGGGCATTGCCGCATTGTTTGAAAGAGAAGGTTAGATGTTTACCTAGCCGAAGATAAACGTCAGAGGCATGAAAATTGATTTGCCGCATCCAGTTGCAGGCACCGTGCTTGGGGTTGCCAATCCGTTGCAATTTTCTAAAACAGAAATTGAATAGATAAAAACGCCGCCCATTTATGATGCTGATACCAAAGAAGTGCTTAATGATGTTTTGAGGTATAATGCTGCGCAATTGGAATAACTAAAAGACTTGAACGTTATTTGAATGACACCCTTAAAGTGTCAAGACAGAAATCCATAGGCTTTTGAAATGAACGATAGAGTGGTATTGACCAGCAATGGCGCCAGCGAATTGCGCGCCGAGTTAATGAGATTGAAAAGTTTTGATCGCCCGAATGTTATCGCCGCTATTGCGGAAGCAAGATCGCACGGTGACTTGTCGGAGAATGCGGAATACGATGCCGCCAAAGAACAACAGGGTTTTATAGAAGGGCGTATCGCGGAGCTTGAATCCAGCCTGTCCATAGCAGAAATAATTAACCCGGTCAAAATTGCCCAGGAAGGAAAGGTCGTGTTCGGCGCCTATGTGGATTTATACGATACCGAGCAAGATAGCAATGTGAGTTATCAATTGGTCGGTAATCTGGAAGCTGATCTTAACAAAGGGCGTATCTCCATCAGTTCCCCAATCGGAAAGGCGTTAATTGGAAAACATGTTGACGATCAAGTCGAAGTCATCGCGCCGGGCGGAAAACGAATTTACGAAATTATCAGCGTGGCCTATAAATAGCGTTCCGCAGATTTCATTTCACAGACGGCAATTGTCCTGAGTGTTGGAGGCAAGTAGAACAATGGCAAACGAAAGAAAAACTGAAGCAATAGCGCGAAAACATTTTGAAAATTTTACCGATTATATTGAGATAGAAGAACAAATCTCGGACAATCCAAAAATTAACAAATTGTTAAAATTCGCTTCCAAAAAAGGAGGTGGCACGGGCTATCCTGAGTTTATACTTACTTATAAAGAAAATCCTGATTTGCTAATTGTTGTTGAATGTAAAGCAAGTACGGCAAAGCATGAAAGCGGAGATAGGGATAAATATTCAGAATACGCCGTTGATGGAGCATTGCTTTACGCCTCTTATTTGTCAAAAGGTTTCGATGTCTTAGCGATTGCCATAAGCGGTGAAACGAAACAGTCTTTAAGGGTTTCTCATTATCTGCATTTAAAAGGCGAGAAAAAAGCAATCTCCATTTTTGCTGATAAACTTTTAAATGCGGAATATTATTTAAACGGATACTTAAAAAGCCCTGAAAAATTCAGGCAGGATTATAATGCTCTTTTAGTGTTCACTAAAGAACTCAATGAAAAATTACATACTTACAAGATATTAGAAAGTCAAAGAAGTTTACTGATTAGCGCAATTTTAATCGCCTTGGAAAATACTGCTTTTAAAAGATCATATGCTTCACATAAAACCTCTCAAAATCTCGCCGATTCACTTGTTAAAATCGTTGCGGATGAGCTAGAAAGCCAGGATATCACAGGAAATAAATTACAAAACTTGAAAATTCAATTCGGGTTTATACAAACTGACACATCTTTATCCAAAACCGACAAAATACTAAAGGAAACGATTGATGATATTGATGAAAATATAAATAATTTCATTAAAACCCATAAATACTTTGATATTTTAGGGCAACTTTATATTGAGTTTCTACGGTATGCCAATAGCGACAAAGGACTTGGAATTGTTCTAACTCCCCCGCACATCACAGAACTTTTTTCTGATTTAGCTCAGGTTAATAAACACTCAATTATCTATGATAATTGTACTGGAACGGGCGGGTTTTTGATCAGCGCGATGAAAACAATGATCGCTGACGCTAAAGGCGACGAAGAAAAAATTGCAGAGATAAAATTTAAACAACTAATAGGAACTGAATATCAAGCACATATTTTTGCCTTGTCAATTTCTAATATGTATGTGCATCAAGATGGAAAAACAAACATTATAAATGATAGTTGTTTTAATCAATCGGTTATAAATAAAGTCAAAGAAAAGAAACCCACCGTTGGCTTTCTAAATCCACCGTACAAATCGAATAAAAAAACTGATACAGATGAACTGGAGTTTATTTTAAATAATTTGGAATGCTTGGTTGATGGTGGAACTTGCATTGCAATTGTGCCAATGCAAAGTGCATTAGCGCAAAAAGGCAAAATTTTAGAATTAAAAAAGAGACTCTTAGAAAAACATACTCTTGAAGCAGTGTTATCCATGCCTGATGAATTGTTTTTTAATTCTAAAGTATCGGTTGTTTCTTGTGTCATGATTTTCACTGCCCACCGACCACACCTATATCACAAAGAAACTTATTTTGGCTATTACAAAACTGATGGATTTGTAAAAAGAAAAGGCAAAGGCAGAATTGATGTCTATGGATGCTGGCAGTCCACAAAAGAAAAGTGGCTTGCAAACTATGTCAATAGAAAAGATGAACCTGGTTTTTGCGTAAAAAAAACAGTGACAAATAAAATGGAGTGGGCCGCAGAGTCTTATATGGAAACAAATTACTCTGAGTTGAAAGAAACTTTTTTCATAAAGACATTATTAGGTTATGTTACCTATTTATTAGGAAATGGTTTGGTTAATCAAGTCAATAGAAAACCGTTTTTAATAAAAAATATTGAATTAAATATTGAAAATTGGAAATATTTTAAATTATCTGAAATCTTTAAAATCACGGGAAGCAAAACAACCCCGCTGTTAGAACTGGAAGAATACGGAAAAGGGAAATATCCTTATGTGACTACGCAAGCAACAAATAACGGCATTGAAGGATTTTATGATTTTTATACTGAATACGGAGGATGCCTGACCATTGACAGCGCTGTTCTGGGATATTGCGCTTATCAAGAACTGCCTTTCTCAGCGAGCGACCATGTTGAAAAATTAGTCCCTAATTTTGAAATGAATAAATATGTAGCAATGTTTTTAGTGACAATTTTAAATTTAGAACAGTATAGATACAATTACGGCAGAAAATGCAGTCAAACAAGAATGAAAGAAATAAACATAAAACTGCCAACCAAAAACAAAAAACCAGATTTCGAATTTATGGATCAGCGCATTAAATCAATGCCTTACTCATCATCATTGAGTGTGCGCACATAACAAGGCGCAGTGCTCGGACAAAATAAAACCGCGTTCACGGCTCGTGCAAAGGCCTGAGTTTATTAGCCCATTTTATTAGATTGGCATGATTTCTGACCAGATGATGCTGTTTTCATTGCTGGGCACCGTATTTGCCCTGCTGATTTGGGGGAAGATACGCTATGACCTGATTGCTTTTGGCGCATTGATCACAGCAATCATCATCGGCGTCGTGCCGCAAGAAAATGCTTTTGATGGATTCGGGCATCATGCCACCATCATTATTGCACTGGTGCTCATTGTCAGTCGAGGTCTCTCAAATTCCGGCGCCATTGAACTGATTGCCAAGTATGTGGTTGATGCCGGTCGCTCATTGTTTTTTCATATCAGCATTATGTCCGCGGTGGCCGCGGGCTTATCGGCGATTATGAACAATGTCGCGGCTCTGGCGTTACTCATGCCTATCGACATGCAGGCCGCGGCAAAGGCGAAAAGGAGTCCGGCGCTAACACTGATGCCTTTGTCCTTCGCATCCATCCTGGGCGGTTTGATTACGCTAATCGGGACACCGCCGAATATCATTATTGCCAGTTTTCGGGAGCAGGCATTTGGCCAACCATTCGGAATGTTTGATTTTTCACCCGTGGGTATTGTTGCAGCAGTAGCCGGCGTTCTATTTGTGACACTGGTCGGGTGGCGTCTTATTCCAAATGTGACCAGCGACCAGGGTGCGGCCAGGGAGTTGTTCCAAATCCAGGAATATGTGGCGGAAGTCAGAGTAGGGGCAAAGTCATCGGTAATCGGTAAAAAAGTCCGAGACCTGGATGCCGACGGTGAAGATGCCGACGTGGCCATTATCGGCCTGGTTCGGCGAGGTAAAAGATTTCCAGGGCATGCAAGACGAGAGGGAATTAAGCAGGGCGATTTACTAGTGATACAGGCGAATGCGACCAATATAGATGCATTTGTTGGCGGGCATGGCCTGGAATATATCGGTTCTGAAAAACACGATAGCTTAATCGGGGAAGATCTTTCGCTGATTGAAATTGTTATTCCTGAAGGGGCTAGAATTGAAGGGCGCACGGCATTGGGCGTTAGACTGCTTTATCGCCATGGTGTCACCTTGCTGGGCGTTTCACGTCGGGGCAAATCGTTTCGGGATAGGGTTCGAAAATTGACTATTCAGGCTGGCGACGTGTTGCTGTTGCTTGGTCCCACCGAGCGATTAGCGGATATTGCTATCTGGTTGGGCGGGCTACCCCTGCAGGAACGGGATTTGCAAGTGATACAACGCAACAAAGCTGGAGTCGCAGTCGGCGCGTTCGTTCTCGCCATTGCTGCCGCCAGCGTGGGCATACTGCATTTGCCAGTCGCGTTAGCGATAGTCTGTATCATTATGGTCGGATTTAACATCGTCCCGGTACGTGAAATCTATAGCGCCATTGAATGGCCGGTCATCGTCTTGCTTGGTGCCATGATTCCGATTGGTTCTGCGCTGGAGGCGTCTGGGGGCACGGCACTTATCGCCCAAAGTATTGTTAGTTTTTCCGAGGGTTATGGTGCGATGATTGTGTTGACATTATTAATGGTGGTGACCATGACGCTGTCTGATGTGCTCAACAACACCGCCACCACAATCATTGCTGCGCCCATCGCCATCGACATCGCAAACCGCCTGGGGGTTAGCGCCGATCCTTTTCTTATGGCAGTGGCGGTGGCCGCATCGTGCGCGTTTTTGACGCCCATTGGCCATAAAAATAATACCCTGATTATGGGGCCAGGCGGCTATGGATTTGGTGATTACTGGCGCATGGGATTGCCGTTGGAGATCATTGTCATTGCGGTATCGATTCCAATGATTATTTGGGTATGGCCGCTTTGATTGTAGGCTTGTTATAAGAGGCCGGCAAAACACTGATTAAATTTCCAACCCGCTGTGATCAAGGCGCTGTGATCAAAATGATGTGAGCATGGGCTTGTCGAGTAATGAGGGCATATCGCCATGATACTAATCGTCTTGTGTGTGCAATGTGAAACCTGCCCTTGGTATCCTTCAAGTATTACCCCCTGAATTGCCTGGGCTAGTTCCGGTACCGCTTGACGAATCGGCAGAGAATCCGCTTTGGCACCGGCGTATCTTCATTTTTAATTACGGCAATAAGCTGTTCGGCGGTTTCCGGAGGAAAATAGCCGTGATGTTTGTAGGCATTGATTCGTACTGTAAATCCCTCACAATCGCCTTCTGGATGGAATTGGGTGGCATAAATATTGTTTTTCACCCGAAATATCTGCACCGGACATGCCTCTGAGCGCGCTAAAAGTATCGCGCCTGGCGGGATTTCATCGCATGCCTCTTTGTGTCCGAGCAACACGCGAAATGTTGTTGGGAATCCGCTCAGCAGCGGGTCTTTTTTTCCTTCCGCTGTAAGCGTAATGTCGGCTCCGCCAACCGGCTCGGCGTATTTTGTTGAGACATTCGCTCCGCAAAATGAGCCCAGCAATCCATTGCCGGAGCATGCGCCTAAAAATGGGAAATCCGCTGCAACCACGCTTGCGAACAGTTTCATAAAGTCCGCTTCAATCTTTTTCTGTATTTCACTTTTCTGATATTCTGGCGTGCTCACATCAAACGGGCTGCCTCCGACAATGATGGCGGCGTAGTCGTCCAGGTTAATGTCAGGCAGACCGGTGCGCTCAACCCGAGCTCGGACCGCCTCATTTTCCCGAAGCCCGCCGTATTGCAGAATCGCTTCAAACTCGCTGTTCGCTGTCTCATTCTCGGGCCGCAGCTGAATAATCAGAAATGGTTTTTTCTTGCTTGGCATGTTGTTGTTTTTAATGGTCTGTAAAGTAATAGTATATTTGTCGCCACAACTACCCCAAATGCCGGTCGGAAAAACACACAAGCATACACTAATGATGGCGTGAAACACGCCTGAGCGGTTCTGGCGTTGTTGGTGAAGCGGTTAGGTCAAGCATGGCCGAAGGCCAACATCATCTTCATGCGCTCCAGGCCGCCCGGTGAGCTGATACAGATTGGCCCTAATGCGCGCAGGATTGTCAGCGGGATTGGGTATCAACGCATTCAAGACGGGTGTGTCCGGTCAATAGTTTGGATTTAATGATGCCGATGGCGTATTATCAACAACTCATGCAGGCCGCTTGATTTTGTCCCATAGATAGTCAACCCGCACAAAGTAATTTGCGTAAAAAGACGGTATGCTGTATTGGTCTGATACGGACATGTACGGAAATCGAGTTGATGAATCAGGTCTATACATGAGGCGGTGGTGTTTTCTTGAACGGGCTAGTGTCCTGATAAAGGGAAACAAAATAAGGATTGGAATACCCTGAAAAAGCAAGAACCGTCTTTCATTGAGTTGTTATGACTGAAAATATCAAGAAATCCAATGTTTAATTATGTCTAAACCAATACGTGTGGCAGTGGTTGGAGTCGGTTATCTTGGGCGCATTCACGCCAAGATCTACGCCAATATGGATAACGTGGAGTTGGTTGCGGTTGTTGATGCCGACCAATCGGTTGCTGCCAGCATTGCGGATAAGAATAACTGTCAGGCGTTAACCTGCACTTCCGGGCTTGAGAGTCAAATCGATGCGGTCAGTATCGTTGTCCCCACCAGTTTGCATTTAGCGGTTTCTCGATCCTTCCTCAAGGCCGGCGTGCATATGTTGCTGGAAAAACCGGTTGCGCCCAGTGTTGCGGAAAGCGCTGAAATTGTAGAACTTGCCAGGAAAAATGGGGTGATCCTGCTGATCGGTCATTTAGAACGGTTCAATGCCGGAGTCATGAAACTTGCTGAACTAGCCAGCAGTCCGAGATTTATTGAGGCACATCGATTAGGTGAATTTGTTGAACGGGCTACCGATGTTGACGTGGTGACGGATTTAATGATTCATGATATTGATATCGTGTTATCGCTGATTCACTCAGATCTTACTAATATATCTGCCACAGGCACTCAGGTTATCACCGATCATGTTGATATTGCCAATACCCGACTGGAATTTGATAATGGCGCGGTTGCCAATGTTACTGCGAGCCGGGTTTCACGTAGCCAGTTCAGACGTATCAGAGTGTTTTCCCATGAAATGTATCTGGGGTTGAATTTTAGCGATCAGCAACTTGAAGAGGTTAAACCGGGTAAAATTAAATCGGGGAGCAAGTTTCCTGAATTGTTACACCGAAATATCGAGGTAACGCCGCAACTTCCGTTAAATGCGGAACTCGCGCACTTTATCGATTGCGTTTCGCATAACAAACAACCTCTGGTGTCAGGGGACGATGGGTTACTCTCGGTCAAAGTTGCACAACTGGTACGAGAAAAAATTGCCGGGAGCGATTTTTCGCGCAAGCCCCGTAGGGGCGCGTATTACGGATGATACGCGCAAAAAATTGCGGCATCAAAATTACAGCAACAATGAGTTTTAACCAATGAGTTTCGACCAATGACAGTAGAATTATTCAGGCAGGATGGTTATTTGAAATTTTGCCAGGCGGAGGTAACAGCGGTTTATCCGAATGCCATATCCGTTGACCGGACAGTTTTTTATCCCCTCGGCGGCGGTCAACCCGGTGACGTTGGCATGCTGACCCGTGAAACCGGTGAGCAACTGGAAATTTTGGATTGTTACAAGGACCGGGATAGTGGCGCACATCTGCATATCGTTAAAGAAGGGGCGTTGATGCCGGAAACGGGTGAAACCGTAACCCTGACCTTAAATTGGCAGCGGCGTCATCGGCTGATGCGTATGCATAGCTGTATGCATATGCTCTGCGTCGCGGTTGCCGCGCCGGTAACCGGCGGTTCGATTAGCGATGGCAACGGTCGATTGGATTTCGATTTACCCCATCCGCCGGAAAAAGAGGATCTCGATCAACGGCTAAACGAAATTATTCAGGGAAACCATCCCATGACATTAAGCTGGATCACCGACCGGGAAATGCAGCAACAACCTGAACTAATACGCACGATGTCCGTATTGCCACCAATGGGAAGTGGCAAGGTCAGATTAGTGAAATTTGGGGAAGCGGATTTGCAACCTTGTGGCGGCACACATGTCGCCAATAGCGCAGAAATCGGCCCGGTTCGGGTACAAAGCATCAAAAATAAGGGCAAGCAAAATCGTAGAATTACCATCGAATTTGCGAGCTAGGTCAGGCTAGTCAGTCCCCGGCAGGTTGGCTTAATCGTTCCAAGCGCGTAATTGTTCCGGCGTGTTGATGTTTTCAAACATTTGCGGGGAGTTGGAGAAATCGACAAGGGTATAGTCATGCTGGCCGTACCATTTATCAATTTTTCGTTCATCGCCACCAAGAAATGCTTCCAGGCTTTCTATACGTGATTGATGAATCATGGCGTACACAGGTTGTAGCCGGTCATTGCAGGATGCAACCGCAATAGCATGATTATTTAAGGTAACTGCCCGATTCATTTTTTTCACATAGTCGATTGCCATAAAAGGGCCATCACAGGGCGCGGTAACCATCCACGAGGTTGAAATGTGATTCAGTCCGGTTAGCATTCCGGCAAGCGGTCCTTGAAAACCCGTGGATCGGTCCGAGATTACCGGGTAACCAAATTTTTCATATTCACTGATATTGCGATTAGCATTAATTAAAATGCGACTACATTGAGGCCGTAACGCTCGCGCAATACGCTGCGCCATCGCTTCACCCTGGAATAGAATTAATCCTTTATCCTGACCGTTCATTCTTCGAGCCAATCCGCCAGCCAGAATCAATCCGGTTATATCGCAAATGGTTTCGCCTTCCATATTACCGTGCGGCATTGTCCTTGAATTTTTCTCTGTTTATGTGGGTGATATTACCGCGGTACGGATTGTCGGCTTTGATCGATTGAGTTTCGGTCAATTGATAATTGGCTAACTCAACGTGTCGGTCGACCAGGCTATCAAAAATCTGATGGTTATGACTACAAATCAAAATTGCTGTATTTGCACCCTTTAGTTGATGCAGCAGTTTAATTGTCCGAGCGCTGGATTGGGTATCCATATTTGCAATCGGTTCATCCAGCAGCATTATCGGTGATTGGCGTAACCATGCTCGTGCTAACGCGACACGCTGTTGCTGCCCGCCAGAGAGAGTTTTAGCATTGGCTAACGCATGTCTGGTCAACATGCCCCATTCCAAAGCTTGATTGACTCGTTCCCTAGTTTGTTTTCTGGTCATTGATCCGGGTACCGCCAGTGCCATGTTGCGCGACACACTGCCTTCGAACATATAGGGTCGTTGGTGGAGATACATCACATTTTTCAGGAGACGTTTACGTGCCTGTTTCCAATGCTCATCAGTTGCGCCAAAATTGATGATGCCGAAATCCGGTTTTAACAGGCCAGCAAGTATCCTAAGTAGTGTGGTTTTCCCGGTTCCGTTCTGCCCGGTCAGCAGTGTGACTTTTCCGCCATGCAGCGCAATATCCACATCGCTGAGTAACTTGGTCTCGGAAAACGCCCCGGAAAACGACCCAGGGAACGATTTCGTGATCCTGCTGAAGGTTATTTTCCCAGTCATGGCGATAGTTTACCCCGCCCCTGGAAATATTGAAGCAGGATATTCAATATAAATGCCAAAAGTAATAGCACAATTCCCAGAGCAATACCTTGGGAAAAATTACCCTTGCTGGTTTCCAGCGCAATCGCGGTCGGAATATTGCGGGTATGGTGCAGAATATTGCCACCCACCATCATTGATGCACCGACCTCGGCAATGATGCGGCCAAAGCTGGCGAGGAATGCCGCAAGAAGCCCAAATTTGACCTCATAGATGATTAAAAGAAAGGCTCTAAACCCGGGAATTCCTAATGTTCTTGTGGTTTCCCATGCATGATGATCGTTCGCCTGGAAAGCCGCATGGCTGATTGAAATCAGGATCGGCAGACATAGAATTATTTGAGCGATAATCATCGCGGTTTGGGAAAATAGCAAGCGCCAATCGCCTAACGGCCCTTGGTTGGATAACAGTATGTAAACCACCAACCCCACTACGACAGCGGGGAAAGCCAGCAGCGTGCTGAATATCGAAATTAACAGCTGCCGACCGATGAAATTGAAATAAGCCAATATGAAGGCAACGCCAAGCGCAAATGGGCTTGCGACCAGTATGGCAGTGCATGAAACCCTAAAAGAGATGCCAATTATTTCCCATAGCGCAACATCTCCGCTAAATAGCAGGTTGAGGGCGTCCATAGTGGTCGAGGCAAGAGATTGCAAGGCAAATGTTCAATAGTCAGCCACGATAGTCAAATTGCCGAATTATACGCAAATGTGATGACGCATCGACGGGGGGAGATCGCTGGCGGAGATTGATGGGGATATTCCCTGATACGGTAATCGTATTTTATCCGGTATTTCGCATTCCTGCGGCAATGCCGTTAATGGTGACTAATAACGCATCCAGGGTCTTGTCATCGTCTTTCTCCCGTATCCTTGCCAGTAATTCAACCTGTAACAGATTTAGCGGCACCACATATGTGTTCCTGACATCAACTGATTGGCGGACAACGGGTACGTTTTCGAGCGGTATTTTGTGTTGGGTGATGTCCAGCAACAGCCCAACGGTTTGGTGAAATTTTTCTCTTAGGTTTTGACCGAAATACTGGAGTTCCTTGCGCACCAGGCGTTCGTCGTATATCGCGGAAATATTTGGATTTGACTTTGAAAATACCATTTCGATGGCATTCAACGTGGCCTTGAAAAAAGGCCAATTCTGTTCCATTTCCATTAAGGTATCCTTGTTGCCGTTATCCACGGCATGCTGTAATGCGCTGCCGACGCCTAACCATGCGGGCAAAAGCAATCGAGTTTGAGTCCAGGCAAATATCCACGGAATAGCACGCAAATATTGTATGCCACTGCCTTTGCGTCTTCGCGCCGGTCGGCTGCCGATTTTTAGATTGCCAATTTCCTGTTCCGGGGTTGCTTGCCGAAAGTATTCAACAAAGTCGTCATGATGCCTGACGACGCTATGAAATTCGCCTACCGCCTCCCTGGACAGTTCGGTCATTTGTTGGCGCCATTGCTTTTTGGGTTTAGGCGGCGGTGTCAGCGTAGCTTCAAGCACTGCACCCAAGTAAACCTGCAAGGTTTCCGTCGCCATCCCTGGCAAACCATATTTGGCTTGGATGACTTCGCCTTGTTCGGTGATGCGAATCGAGCCGTTCACCGAGCCCGGAGGTTGGGATAATATGGCTTCTTTAGCGGGCCCGCCGCCGCGTGCCACTGTGCCGCCACGGCCGTGAAATAAAGTGAGTTCAATGTTATGTTTTTCAAATACTTCGACCAGTTGTTCCTGTGCCTGGTACAACCCCCATGATGCGGACAGAATTCCAGCATCCTTGGCAGAATCCGAATAGCCAATCATGACTTCGTGTTTGCCGTTTATATATTGCTTGTACCACGGATTGCTGAACAGGGTATCCATACATCGACTGGCGCCGTCCAGATCATCCAGTCGTTCAAAAAGCGGCACTACCCGCAACGGGCGCTTAATTCGGCATTCTTTCTGCAGCAAAGTCACCCCGAGAATATCGGACGGACTGGCGGCCATTGATATGACATAAGCGCCAAAGGATTGGTGATTTTCTGCGGCAATCATTCGAAATGTGGTTAGCGCTTCTTTCACCTGTTCGCTGGCATCATCGGCTTCGGGGAAAGTTGAGGCAATTAACGGACGGTTGCTTTGAAGTTCCTTCAACAAAAATTCCTGACGTTGTTGTTCGTTCCATTCAGCGTAGCTGCCGAGTCCTAAAAACTGGGTAATCGCGTCCAGGGTTTCGGTATGGCGCGCCGCTTCCTGACGTATGTCCAGCTTAAACATGGTCAGACCGAATATACCCAATCTCCTCAGAATGTCGGTTAACCGACCATCGGCAATCATTTCATCGCCACAATCAATTAGCGATTGGTAACACAACATTAACGGTTGTTTCAGGTGTTCACGGAATTGGTAGATGTCGATTTCCGGGTCGATTTCCGGGTCAATTTTGGGGTCGATTTTCGGGCTGATTTTTGGAATAGATACTGTGTTTGATTGTTTCACCGATACAGCACTATCAAGAACCCAGGTGTAGTACTTTACCGTTGCGTTCAATTTCGTTAAAACGCTTCCAAGCAACGCCCGATAGGGCTCCAAAACCTGGTCGCCGACCACATGCCGCAATGCTTGATTGGATTTGGACATCGACAGGTCGCGGCGCAATTCATCGATTTCCACCCAAAACATTTCGGCTGCTTTTAATCGCGACAACGCACAAACCTGAGCGGTAATTTTTGGCGTGGTATTGGGGTTGCCATCTCGATCGCCGCCCATCCACGAGCCAAAGCGAATGGGCACGGCTTCCAGGGGTAGCCGTTTTCCTGTTACCTTATGCATTGCGTGGTCAAGTTCGCGCAAAATTCGAGGCACAACATCCCAAAGAGAATGTTCCATGGCAACCAGTCCGGTTTTTGCTTCATCCACCGGCGTCGGGCGTAACCGTCTTATTTCATCGGTTTCCCAGACTTCGGTAATGGCTCGATGCAGCCCAAGTTTAATTTCAAACCTTTCGGTATCCGACAGATCGTGACGGTCCTGCTCGGCTAACAGGCCGGCAATCCTTTGAAACTTGGAAGATACGCTGCGCCGTAAAATTTCGGTAGGGTGAGCGGTCAGTATGAGTTCAATATTAAGTTTACAAACCTGCTCGTATAAATCTTCAGGTTTTATATTCGCATCTATTAAATTTCTCAGTTCCGATTCTAAAAATCCACCGGGGTGGGTTGTTGCGGATTGTTCATCAGTGGAGCCGGCAAACCTGTATTTTTGCACCGTAAGGGCGCGCCGCTGACGTATTTGGTGGTGTTGCTCTGCGATGTTTGCAAGATTCAGGAATAAAGTGAAGGCCCGGGCAAGATTGAAAAGATGCACCGGTCTCAATCCAGACAAGATTTCGATCAGTTTTTGAGTTTGGTCGGGATCACCCCGGCGCGCTTGTTTGGCTACGCCACGCACCTCTTCGACCAGGTTAAACAACTTGTCGCCATGCCGCTTTTTGATTGTTTCACCAAGCAGATTGCCGAGTAGGCGCACATCGGCGCGTAAGGCTTCATGCTGATCCTGATTTGATTTGGCCTGATTTGATTTGGCCTGATTTGATTTGGCCTGGCTTGAATTGATATGTTCCAAAGGTAATTTTTTATGGTTGACAAAAGAAGTTATTATATTTTATACGAGTACAGTTTTTAATAGCTGATATTCAATATAATGAACCTCGTACCTGGACGCCATCGGTTTGCCAAGTGAAATCTTCGAGCAAACGAGAAGGTCTTGCAGTCTTGCATCCGGCCGGTTGGCGGAGTGCGTGGATGCCTGGCCTCCAGGGTATGCGTAATTCAATTCGGTTATCGAATCACTTGACCGCTGCGTCATTTAATTGCACTTATTACTTGAAAGCGCGAGTTTTTATTGCTGGACTGAATAATCTAATGCTATCCTTTGAGATTCCATCAGAACATCCTTGTGCTCATAGGATACTATGGGGACGCTCTGAATTAAGCAGTATTTCATTCGAGAATCAATATGTCCGATGCGGTAAAAACAAATATTCAAGGTTTGGTGCTGGAAGTCGTCCTGGATCGGCCTAAGGCCAATGCCATCGACAGCGCGACCAGCCAGGAATTGGGGAGGGTATTCGCGGAGTTTCGTGATAATCCCGAATTACGCGTGGCCATTATTACCGGTGGCGGAGAAAAGTTCTTTTGTGCTGGCTGGGATCTTAAGGCGGCGGCGGAAGGCGAGAGCGTAACGACTGATTTTGGTGTGGGCGGCTTTGGTGGGTTGCAGGAATTGCCGGACTTGAATAAACCGATTATTGCGGCGGTCAACGGCATCGCCTGCGGCGGTGGATTTGAGTTGATGATATCCGCCGATATTATTATCGCGGCCGAGCATGCGACATTCGCCCTGCCTGAAATTAACGCCGGTACTTTGGCCGACGCCGCCACCATCAAGCTGCCAAAACGGCTGCCGCACCATATCGCCATGGATATGTTGTTGAGCGGTCGTTGGATGGATGCCATCGAGGCGGCTAAATGGGGTTTGGTGAATGAAATTGTCGCGGCCGATAAGCTAATGACTAGAGCGGACGAATTGGCACAGATGCTGGCCCAGGGTCCGCCACTGGTTTTTGCGGCGATCAAGGAGACCGTTCGCGCAACTCAGACGCTGCCATTTCAGGAGGCCATCGATTTGGTTAATGCACAGGCGCTTAAAACCGTCAACAAACTGTATAACAGCGAAGATATGCATGAAGGCGCGTTAGCGTTTGTGGAAAAGCGCAAACCGGTGTGGAAAGGCAAGTAAGCTAGCCCTCGTGGTGACCCAATAATGTATAGAGGGCAATGTATCAAATACGCGGTTTATCCTATCTGAATCGGCGTTATCAATGAATCTTTACGGGAATCTTTCTTGTGGAAATGTGGCCGCACGACAGCACGGCGCTATGGAATATACCAAGCCGCCGGTTGATATAGACAAAGTCCGCAGATACCGCCTGGAACGCATTCAGGCGCAACTACGCAAGCACGATTATGCGGGAATTTTATTATTCGATCAGCTGAATTGCCGCTATGCCTGCGATGCCACCAATATGCAGGTTTGGTGTTCTCATTATGAAACCCGCTGTGTTTTTATCGCCACAGACGGCCCATTGATCTTATTTGATTATGGGTACTACCCGCATTTGGCAGAAGGGATTTCAACCATTGATGAATATCGGGTTAACGCCTCTTTTTATTTTTTCACCGCAGGAAACCGCACTCGGGAAAAAGCGGAAAATTTTGCCGATGATATTGCGGATTTAATAAACACCCACGGCGGCGGAAATAAACGCCTTGCCATCGACCGGCTGTCTTATACCGGTTGCGAGCCATTACTCAACAGAGGCCTTTCAATTCACGATGGTCTTGAGGTGCTTGAGCTTGCGCGAGTGATTAAATCGGCGGACGAGTTGGTGCTGATGCAGTGTGCAATCGACGTGTGCGAGATTGGCATTGGAAAAATGCGCGCCGCGCTTGAGCCCGGCATCACCGAAAACGCATTGTGGGCAAAACTGCATGAAGCCAATATTTCCATGGGCGGCGAGTGGATTGAAACCCGCTTGTTGTCCTCGGGGCCACGAACCTATCCGTGGTTTCGAGAAAGTTCAATGCGCGTCATCGAACAAGGTGATATGGTCAGTTTCGATACGGATTTGATCGGCCCATATGGCTATTGCGCGGATATGTCGCGCAGTTGGGTGTGTGGCGATAAACCTACCGACCAACAACGTCGAATCTATGCATTTGCATATGAGCAAATCCAGCACAACAAGTCCGTAATTAAGCTGGGCATGACTTTTCGTGAAGTTTCCGAGGCTGCCTGGGAAATCCCGTCAGCGTTTTCCAATACTAAATACGGCTCGCTCATTCATGGCATCGGGTTGGCCGACGAATACCCAAGCATCAAACATATCGGGTCGTATGATGAAAAAGGTTTCGATGGCGTAGTCGAGGAAAATATGACCCTGTGCGTGGAGTCCTATATCGGCTGTGAAAATGCCGGTGAAGGGGTCAAGCTCGAAGAGCAGGTGCTGGTAACACAGCAGGGTGTGCGGCAGTTGACCGGCTATCCGATGGAGATGGATTGGTTGTAACGGGCATATCTGGTTTTATATGCGGCGGCCCTTGATGATCCCAGGTCGGAATTATTTTGCGCCCGAATTAAAAACATGATCGAAATACGACAAACCAACCCGATTGATGTTGGCGTTCGAGAATTGATCGCTGAATTGGATGACTATCAACGGGCAATCTACCCGGAACAATCAAACCATTTGGATCCTGTTGAACAATTAGTTAAGCCCAACGTCTGTTTTGTCGGCGCCTACAATGAACATGACCATGAAAATAACTTACTTGGCATTGGCGCGATAAAGTATTTATGCCACGATTGTGACTATGGAGAGATTAAAAGGGTCTATGTCAGGGCGGCGGGTCGCGGCCAGGGTATATCAAAACTTATCATGGCGTACCTTGAAAATGATGCTCGTAAAAAAGGCGTCAAAATTGTGCGTCTTGAAACCGGCATCTATCAACCTGCAGCCATTGGCTTATATGAAAAATTCGGATACCAAAAACGCGACCGGTTTGGTCAATATCTTGATGACCCTGATGATTCAATGTCGGTTTTTATGGAAAAGATCCTGACCAAGGCGCAACCCGGCGAAAATCCAATCAGCGGGAATGCCAATGCCCCGCCAATTGACATACCGCTGTTGTGAATGCCTTACAATCAGGCAATTATCCAATCATGCAATGCGCTACTTATCATTAGAATTGATGCACGGCCAACTTTCCACCAACCTTGCGACCATATCGGGGCGATAAATGAAGCTCGCTGGCACGGAAATAAGAGACATCAACGAACATCTGCAAGCCGCTCAGCCGATGCCTGATAAGTATCGCTTTATGCTGTTTGAAAACAAGCGTGAGGTGGAACTGGTGTGGAATGGCAAGAGCAACGAGGTGCGCAATAAAGTGGTGGATATTTTTGGTAATGATACGATAAAGATTTTGGAAGTGGGGGATATAGACCTATGAAAACACAAACAATTCAACAAATTGGGGAATTATGAATAAGGCAATCACATCTGATCTCGTCCATCCCATCCTCGCCACCCACCCAAACACCCAGGCCATCTACCTCTACGGCACTTGGGGCACCGAGCATCAACGGCGGGATAGCGATGTGGATGTTGGCGTGCTGTTGCCGGTTGAGACGGCGCGAATGATTGACCTTTGGGATTGGGGGCTGCTTTCGGTTGAGGTAGCGCGGGCGGCGAAGGTGGAGCGTGCGGATCTGGTTAACTTGCGTGATACCTCGACAATGTTGTGTAAGGAGGTTATCGCCGCCGAGCGACGTATTTACTGCGCCGATGAGAATGCGACCGATGAGTTTGAAATGTTGACGCTGTCTTTCTATCAGAAGCTCAACGACGAACGACGGGGAATCGTTGAAAGCGGTTTGAGCAGCGGAAGATTTTACAATGTCTGACATTCTCATGCAGCAAAAAGCCAGCGTAGAGCGGTGCATCAAGCAGGCGCGGGACTATTACGCCATGCCATCGGAAAAGTCTTTCTCTGATGATTTGTATAAGCAGGATGTGGTTGTCATCAATTTACAGAGAGCTTGCGAGCAGTGTATTGATCTGGCAAATCATGTGATCCGCCTGAAAAAGCTGGGACTTCCATCCGACAGCGCCGAGAGTTTTACCTTGCTCCGAAAAGCGAACATCATCAGCGCCGAATTGGAAAGGAAACTGATTGGCATGTTGGGCTTCAGAAATATCGTCGTTCATCAGTATCGGGATATTGACTATAAAAAAGTGGAAACGGTGGTCAACAAACATGCCGACGACTTGATTGAATTCGCTGGCATACTTGTCGCTGCCGCGATAGCGAAGTAACGTTTCATAATGCACATTCTTCATGCCCATCCCCACTGATTTCTCTGCCTCCCCTCACGTCATTCCAGACCCCGCTACCCGCTGGCTGCCAGACGAACCCGATGCGTGCATGGAGAAATTGCCGTCGTGGATGCAGAAATTGCGCCAGCAAGTGAAGGAATGGCGTGATTGAAATTACCGAGGCGCGACAGACACCAATATCAGCTTGTTGCACTGGTGGTTTGAAACAGAGCATTTCTTGCCAAAGGCGGATGGCATAACGGAGCAATTTCAATTCAGGTTATCTAAACCAGTTAATAAAAATCCATGAAAATGTACAAACACGCAATCGTTCGGCGACCGGGTAAGAGTTCGGTGCGCGGGCTAACTTCGGTTGACCGGGGCAAGCCGGACTTTGAGCGATTAATTGAACAACATCGTCATTATACGAATGCCCTGGCGAGTCTTGGATTGGAGGTTATCGAACTTGAGGCGTTGGAAGAATTCCCTGATGCCTACTTTACCGAGGATGTCGCCATCGTTACGCCGGAAATATCGGTAATCACGCGCCCTGGTGCGGACTCCAGGCGTGGTGAGACGTTGCATATCACCGATGTTCTGGCAAAATTTCGGGAGCTAAAATATATTACTGAACCCGGCATCATCGACGGCGGCGATGTTTTAATTGTAGATCAATCTTATGTGAAGCGGCACTGTATCGTTGGTTTGTCCGCACGCACCAATCAACCCGGTGCCGAGCAACTTTGCGACATATTAAGCGAGTATGGTTACCAAGGCGATGTTGTGGACGTACCCGAAGCTTTGCACTTTAAATCCAGCGTGAATTTTATCGACTCACACACCTTGCTGGTAACCCAAACCTGTTTTTCGCTGGATTGCTTAGCGGCTTACAGAAAACTGGTTGTGCCAGAGGGTGAAGAGTATGCCGCCAATGTGGTGTGGATAAATGGCAAGGTGTTGATTCCTGACGGTTATCCCGGGACACAACGCCTGCTCGAAGAAAATGGTTTTCAAACGATTGCGATGCCGGTATCGGAAATTGCAAAAATGGATGGTGGCTTAACCTGTCTGTCGTTACGCTTGACATGAGCGGCGGCTAGGTGATTGGGGGCGTTGGCAACACTAAAAATGTTGGTCGTTTCATTGAAGACCTTGCCAGAGTTCAAGTTTGATATGATACGGCGTTACGTATTCTCCCGCAAGGGGGATACTTAAAATATAAATGGGTTGGGTAACTATGGCTGAGAGTTTCGATTACATTATCGTCGGCGCGGGTTCTGCAGGGTGTGTCCTGGCTAACCGGCTAACGGAAAATCCCGCCGTGACCGTGTTGTTGCTGGAATTTGGCGGCAAGGACAATAGCATTTTCCTGCAAATGCCAACCGCATTGTCGATTCCAATGAGTACGGAAAAGTTTGCCTGGCAGTTTCACACCGAACCCGAACCATACCTCAATAACAGATCGCTGCATTGCCCCCGGGGAAAGGTGCTGGGCGGCTCATCTTCAATAAACGGCATGGTCTATGTGCGTGGTCATGCAATGGATTACGAGCAATGGAAAGACAGCGGCGCCACAGGTTGGGACTATGCACATTGTTTGCCGTACTTTAAAAAAGCGGACGATTGGAAATTTGGTAGAGACGACTACCGGGATCAGGGCGGGCCTTTGGCGGTGAACAATGGAAATGAAATGAAAAACCCGCTTTACCGGGCATTTATTGATGCCGGTGTGCAAGCCGGCTATATGCCCACAGAAGATTACAACGGTCATCGTCAGGAAGGTTTCGGCGCCATGCAGATGACGGTCAAAAATGGAGTGCGTTGGTCAACCGCAAACGCCTATCTCAAGCCGGTCATGCAACGACAAAATCTAAAGGTTGTCACCCATGCGCTAAGCCGGCGCATCGTCATGGACAATACAGTGGACAGAAAAACGGCATGGGGCATTGAATACCAAATCGGCGAACAGATTCATTCGGTTGAAGCCAGAAAAGAAGTCATACTCAGTGCCGGCTCGGTGGGCTCGCCGCAACTACTGCAAATGTCAGGTATCGGGCCGGGCGCAGTATTAAAGGCGGCAGGCGTCGAGGTGATACACGATCTGCCCGGAGTCGGAGAAAACCTTCAGGATCATATTGAGTTTTATTTTCAATTTCGATGCAAACAAAACATTACCCTGAATGGCAAACTGGATCTATGGAATAAATTCCTGATTGGTGCGCGCTGGTATTTGTTTAAAAGCGGATTGGGCGCCACCAATCACTTCGAATCGTGCGCGTTTATACGCTCAAAACCTGGAATAAAAGCACCCGATATTCAATGCCACTTTTTACCCGCCGCTATGCGATACGATGGCAACGCCGCGTTTGATGGCCATGGCTTTCAGGTTCACGTCGGGCACAACAAACCCGAAAGCCGCGGCAGAATCAGAATTAAATCGGCGCATCCGTTAGACAAACCGTCAATCCTGTTCAATTATCTGGAAAAAGAAAGCGATCGAGAAGGATTCCGGCAGTGTGTAAGACTGACTCGGGAAATTATGCATCAGCCGGCCATGGATGAATACCGGGGAGCGGAAATACAACCTGGCGAAACGGTAGTCAGCAATGATGAAATCGATGCTTATATTCGACAGGGCGTAGAAAGCGCCTACCATCCGTCCTGTACCTGCAAGATGGGAACCGATGCGCTGGCGGTTGTTGACCCTGAAACCAGGGTGCATGGCATAGACCGATTAAGAGTGGTGGATTCGTCGATTTTCCCGGTCATCACCAACGGCAATCTGAATTCGCCAACAATTATGACCGCCGAACGCGCCGCCGATATTATCAAAGGAAAAGGCATGCTCAAGCCGTCCAGCGCCGCAATTGGCTTGGCCGATAACTGGCAGGATAGTCAACGTTAAAAACCTCATCTATAAACATGAGTGATTATTCAACATGCGATAGAACTGAATTGCTGAAAATTATCGCAAAACAGGAAAAAGAGCTTAGAGCCAAGAAATACGGACTTGTCTGGGATAGCGAAAGAGAACCGGAACAGGTTGTACTTGATTGTGAGAACAACCTGCCAATTCTAAAGCGAATCAAAGGCAAAGAGATTAGAACCGATGACAGCGAAGATAATATCCTGATTGAAGGGGATAATTATCATGCTTTAACGGTTTTGAACTATACTCATAAAGCGAAGATTGACGTTATCTATATTGATCCGCCTTATAACACAGGAGAGAAGGATTTTAAGTATAACGATAGTTATGTTGATAAAGAGGACTCCTTCAAGCACTCTAAGTGGCTAACTTTCATTGAAAAACGCCTAAATATAGCTAAAAATGTTTTATCAGCAAAAGGGGTGATTATTGTTCATATAGATGAACATGAACAAAATTCTTTAAATTTACTTCTCATAAAAATATTTGGAGAAAATAATAGTTTAGGAACCATTATCTGGAACAAAAAGAATCCAAAAGGTGATAGCAAGGGTGTATCAGTAATGCACGAAAGCATTTTATGTTTTGCCAAAAACAAAGAGAAGTTTTTAGCCTTAACTAATATTTTAGAACGCACTAAGCCAAATTCAGAAAAAATACTAAACAAGGCAAAATTATTATTCAAAAATCTTGATAAAACTATAATCCCTGATGAAATCGAAGAAGTTATTAAGCCATTCAATTATCCCAGAGAAACCTTAAATGATTTTAAAGTGAAATATACGCTTGATTTGATCAACAAAGAATTTCAAAACTGGCTAAAACGACAAGGCTTTTCTAATGGTGAAAAGGCATATAATTTTATTGATGGAAATGGAGATGTTTATCAATCAGTTTCAATGGCATGGCCAAATAAGAAACAGGCTCCAGATGATTATTTTATTCCTTTAATTCATCCAATTATAAATAAACCCTGTCCAATTCCTTCAAGAGGCTGGAGAAATCCACCTGCAACAATGCAGAAATTACTGAATAATAAATTAATTCTTTTTGGGAAAGATGAAACAACTCAGCCTCGAAGGAAGTATCTACTGAAAGAAAATTTATACGAGAATACTAACTCAATTTACGAGAATGCATCAAGTGATGATGTTATGTTTTTAGGTTTAGATATAAATTTCCCATATCCAAAACCTGTGAGCGTATCAAAAGATTTGCTTTCTGCAATACATCCAAAAGCAAATGTCATTTGTGATTTTATGGCGGGGTCAGGGACAACAGGCCATGCCGTATTAGAATTAAACAAGCAAGATGGGGGCAACAGAAAATTTATCCTTTGTACAGATAATGAAAACAATATCTGCACAGAAGTCACTTATCCAAGAATTCAAAAGGTTATCAAAGGATATAAGAAGAATGGAAAGGATGATGTTATAAACGGATTAAACGGTAACCTCCAATACTTCAAAACCGCCCTTATCAAAAAAACAAAGAACCGTGACCAAGTAAAAATAAATCTCACTAGAAAATGCACGGAAATGCTTTGTGTTAAAGAGAATATCTTTAATTTGGAAATCGAAGAAAAGGATTACAAGATATTTTTATCCAACAAACAGGATAAGTCCCTCTCTATCTACTACAATTTAATAGACGATACTTTTGATAGTTTTCTTGCTGAAATCAAAAAGCTCAAGGGCAAGAAAATTATCTATATGTTTTCTATGGAAAACGAAGTTCAAAAAAACCTCTTTGCGGGAATTAAAAATATCAAACTGGAAGCGATTCCACAAAATATTCTGGATGTATATAAACAGCTTGTTAAGATGAATATATCCATTAAAACCAATGTCATTTTTACCGATTTACATAAAGCGAAAACAAGTATTTTTACCGACCAGGATAAGGATGCGGGGGCGCGGACTTTGAGGATTGTTTTGGAAAAAGTGATTCAAAAAATATCGCAAGGCAATAGAATCAATATTTTAAATGCAAATAGTAAAGAACAGAAAATATCAACACTAAACGACAATCTTTTTAATCAAAATATCATCACAAACATTGAATATAATGCAAACCGTTTATTTTTAACCATTGGCAATAACGCCGCTCATGGTGATTATGACGATTACGAGTTAAAACAGGTTGAACAGTTTTACCAGCATATTCAATCGTTGCTGAATAGCTACAACATATAGGGCGATAATATGACCACAAAAACCCTGAAGAGATACCAGGAAAAAGCGGTAGATGAATTATTATTAAAAACAAGACTGCTTTTGGATAAGAGCCTGGATAAAAAAACGATTGTGTTTCAGTCGCCCACAGGCAGCGGAAAGACCTTGATGATGACTGAGTATATTGAGCAACTTATAAAAGAATTCGAAGATACGGACTTATGTTTTTTATGGATAAGTATCGGCAAAGGTAATCTGCATGTTCAAAGTTATAACTCTTTGAACCAGGAATTTCAGGGATTTCCCGACGTTTATTTATTGGAACAAGAATTTTTCGGTTCTCGTGAAACAATTACCAGAAATGAAATTGTTGTTGTCAACTGGGAAAAGCTGAGGGCCAAAGACAATAAAACAGGCGAATGGAAGAATATCTTAATGAAAGATAAAGAAACCACTAATTTTAGAGAGCTGATTAGAAACACTAAGGAAGATAAAACAACAATTATCATGATAATTGATGAGAGTCATTCCAATTCCACCAGCGAAAGAGCATTGGAGTTAAGGGACAAGGTTGTTAATGCTGACCTGACTATTGAAATGAGCGCCACGCCTGTTTTACGCGAGGGCGAATATAACGAAAAGGTGGTTGTTGAACCCAATGATGTTATTGAAGAAGGCATGATAAAAAAGGAAATTATCATTAATGAAAATATTGGCAAAATAGATGACGATGAAACTACATCCCAGGAACTCATCATGCAGGCCGCTTTTGAAAAGCGGGAGGAATTAAGGCAACTTTATCAAAAAATGGATATTGATATAAATCCTTTAGTAATGGTTCAACTCCCTTCAGGCGAGGCAGGTGAAGATAAAAAAGAGTTTGTGGAGGGGTTTTTAGCAGAAAAGGATATTAATTATGAAAACAAAAGGCTTGCAGTATGGTTAAGCGAAGAAAAAGTAAATAATGAAAATATGTTTGTGACGCCAAATGACAGCGAAGTTGATTTCCTGATTTTTAAACAGGCAATTGATACCGGCTGGGATTGTCCGAGGGCTTCTATTCTTGTTCGTTTTAGAGAGATAAGAAGTATTGTATTTGAAATTCAAACAATTGGCAGAATACTCAGAATGCCGGAAGCGGCGCATTATGAAGAGGATAATCTAAACAAAGGTTTTGTATATACCAATGTCAAAAGTCTTGAAGTTAAAAAGGAAACCTATAATCCGAACATTATTAAACCAATTATCGTAAAAAGAAAGGATGTTTATGAGCCGCTTAAATTAAAATCATACTATCGAAACAGAGTGGATTTTGGCGATATTACTTTAAGTTTTTATAAGGTTTTGGACAAAACATTCTGTAAATATTTTGGTTTGAAAATAGATGAAGATGAAATTCTTGAACGAAATAGAAAGAAAGTTGGACAAAAAATAAACCTTGAAAACTTAGATAACAGGGATGAAATCATATTAGATGTACATCTTGATGCAAAGTTGTTTGATGCGTTACCAGAACATGAAATTTCAGGCAGAGAGGCGGATTTATTTTCTGAGAAAACATTAATAGCCGCAAATTTATCACAAGATGATCTGTTTCATGCCTTTGAATCGCTCATTAGAGTTAATTTAAACGGTTTTTCTTTTAAGCGATCCGTGCCCACTGTAAAGCAGGCTTTATACAGATGGTTTAGAAAGTATCTTGATATAAATCTTGTTGGCAATGGAATAATTTACATTCAAAATATTACACTTAACAATGCTGATATTTTTTCACAACTATTTGATAGGGCAACCAGAGAATATAAGCCAGTAAAAGATGAGGAAATAAATAAAAAAATTGAAGAAATTGAAGAATGGAATAACGCATGGGATATTGCCAAAAGCAGAAATTTAAATCCACATAGTTACAAGAAATTTGACTATGCACTATCTTTATATACTCCATGTTATTTGAATATAGACAGTGGTGTTGAAACAGATTTTATTAAATATTTAGAAAATAAGAAAGCTGCTGTTAAATGGTGGTGGCAAAATGGCAATGAACACATGTCCTTAAACTTTGGTATAAAATACAATAGAAAATCAACATTTCAGCCTGACTTTATTGTTTTATTTGAAAATGGAAAACTTGGAATTTTTGATACTAAAGCAAGTGGTAATAGGGAAGACGACAACAAATTAAAAGGCGAGGCTCTACAAAAATACATAACAGAGGAAAAGAAAAATATTTTTGGCGGTTTGATTGTTAAGGAAGGTCAACATTTTAGAATTAACGAAAAAAAAATCTATTCAAGTTTTCAAGAAAAACCCAATGATTGGGTTTATTTAGAAGAGTTGATTAACTAATATATAAGGGGGCTGGCTAGATAACCAGTTATCTAGCCAGCCCCTTATTCAATTGACCGCACGCCATGACCAAAACCTGCCTTCTCCCCGAATTTTCAGATCAACAAGCCGCAGATGCAGCGAAAACCCGATATAACATTGAAGGCCCAATCAAACGCCTCAACGGTGAACGCGACCTAAACTTTTTGATTCAATCAGGAGACGAGCAAGTCGTTTTCAAAATTGCCAATAGCCAGGAAAATGCGGCCATGCTGGAATGTCAGCATGACGTGTTTACCGCAATGGCTAAAGTGGATCGGGGCGATAGCGAAATATCCGCGCCGAAAACCATTCAATCGGTCAATGGCAAGCCGGTCGAGTCAGTCATATCCGCAAGCGGAGAACAACACTTTTGCCGCGCTGTCAGCTTTATTGCAGGCCGATTGATGTCTGCGGTCAACCCGCAAACCGCCGAGTTGCTTGAAAGCTTGGGCGAAACCGTCGGCCAGGTTGACAGGGTTCTCGCAGATTTTAAACATCATGCCATCGAAAGACCATTGTTGTGGAATATGAACCATGCTATCGAAATTCTGGAAAGATATAAACCGTTACTTGGCGATGACAACAAAACAGAGCTAATAAATCTTTTCCAGAATCGTTTTACCAGCCGGGTAATGCCGGTATCAGATAGATTACGCTTCGGCGCGATTCATAACGATGCAAACGACAATAATGTTGTTGTTCAAGGCAGTGGCCCGTGGAACCAACGGGTAAAGGGAATCATTGATTACGGCGATATGGTGTATTCATGGATCGCTGTGGATCCAGCCGTTGCAGCAGCCTATGCCATGCTGGATAAATCTCATCCATTGGACGCAGCGGCATCCGTTATCAAAGGCTATCACCGAAAATTTCCGTTAACCGAGGTTGAAATAAGCGTTTTGTTCGATTTGATGTGCATGCGCTTGTGCATGAGTGTTTGTGTTTGTGCCGAGCAACAATCTCTGCACCCGGACAATCAATACTTAACAATCAGCGAGCAATCCGCATGGACCGCATTGGCGAAGTTGCAATTTATATCTTCTGATTTTGCACATTATTTGTTTCGAGATAGTTGCGGTTATGCGCCGATACCGACAACGGCACGGGTAGTGTCATGGCTGCAGTCACATTCTGAACAATTCAAATCTATCGTAGAGGGTGATCTCAGATCTGACCCACTGCTGATTCTGGATATCAGTGTCGGCAGCGCGCAAATGCCGAATCCGGGAAAAACAATTGATCCAATACGAGAAGCGAAAAATATATTTCGAGCGATTGAAGACGCGCAATGCATCGCTGCAATCGGTAAATACGATGAGTACCGATTGATATACAGTTCCGAAGATTCTACCGACGCTACCGGCCATCGCCGAACCCTCCACCTCGGCATTGATATTTTTATGCCTGCGGAATCAGCCATATACGCGCCACTGGCCGGAAAAGTTTACGGGGTCGAAAATAATGATGCTTCCTTGAACTATGGCGGGACTTTGATATTGGAGCATCTAGCTGATGATAAGGATGGCGCGCTAAAGTTCTACACATTATATGGCCATTTGAAACCAGACTCGTTGACGCACCACACTATAGGGGATGCCGTTGAATCGGCTCAAAAGATCGCCGAATTGGGCGACATTCACGAAAACGGCAATTGGCCGCCGCATGTGCATTTTCAAATTGTCACGGATATGCTGGGGCAAACCGATACCTTCGCTGGCGTTGGCGCCCATGCCCATCGAAATATTTGGCTGAATTTATGTCCTGATGCAAATATTATTCTGGGCCTTCCGTGCCTCTCGGATTCCCGGTTAAATCCACAAGCGAACGACCCGGACAGGCTCGCTGAACGCATTTTATCGAGCAGGGCGCAATCACTTAGCCCGTCACTTAGCCTTTCCTATCGGCAACCCATTCATCTAGCCCGGGGCAGTATGCAGTATCTGTATGACTATACCGGACGAAGATACCTTGATGCCGTTAACAATGTATCCCATGTCGGCCATTGCCACCCGAAAGTCGTAGAAGCAGCGCAGCGGCAGAGCGGCGTGTTGAACACCAACACCCGATATTTGTATTCGCAGATAGAAAAATATTCTGAGCGTCTGCTGGATAAGTTCCCGGATCCATTGCGTGTTTGTTTTTTGGTTAACAGCGGCAGCGAAGCCAATGACCTGGCCCTGCGGTTGGCAAGAAACCATACCCGCCGAAAAGATATCATCATTCTCGATCACGCTTATCATGGCAATCTAGCCAGCCTGATCGATATCAGTCCCTACAAACACAATGCTCCCGGAGGAGCAGGCCGCCCCAGTCACATTCATGTTGCCATGATGCCGGACCGCTATCGTGGCCCATATTCCAGTGAAGCCAATGCTGTGCTGGAATACGTGGATTCGGTAAAAGACGCGCTGCACGCAGCGGAAGATCAGTCCGGAGCGGCCGCATTCATCGCTGAATCAATGCTGGGTTGCGGTGGCCAGATAGTGCTGCCCGATGGTTATCTTGCGGCCGTGTACGAACAGGTTCGGGATTTTGGCGGGCTTTGTATTGCGGATGAAGTGCAAGTGGGTTTTGGTCGGATAGGTAGCCATTTTTGGGCTTTTGAATCCCACAATGTGGTTCCGGATATTGTAACTTTGGGTAAACCGATGGGTAACGGTCACCCACTGGCCGCGGTAATTACTACGCGAGAAATCGCTGATGGGTTTAACAATGGCATGGAATACTTTTCAACATTCGGTGGAAATCCGGTTTCTTGCGCCATTGGCAATGCGGTGCTTGATGTTATTGATCAGGAAAAATTGCAACAAAATGCGTGGAATGTGGGAACTCAATTGCTTGTTCAACTCAATGCGCTAAAAGAGAATTATCCCCTGATTGGTGATGTGCGAGGGTTGGGTTTGTTTATCGGCATCGAATTAGTCACTGACCCCGAATCTTTGCACCCAGCCGCTGAGCAAGCCGACTATATTGCTGAAAGGATGAAGCAGGAGGGGGTGTTGATAAGCGCAGATGGCACGTTACACAATGTACTAAAAATCAAACCGCCGTTATGTTTCACCGAAGAAAATGTTAATCAATTCACCGCCACATTGGAGCAAGTATTGAAAGAGGATTTTGCAACGACTGCAACGACTGTAATAGGCGCACCGTACTCATTGTAAAACCGCGTAGCCATTGTCTTCGGCTTTCGTTTCGAGTGCCTTTATCGAGGCATAGTCAAGCCTATCGACCGGTGTAAATTGTTTAAGATTCAGGAAGGCTTTATTTTTTGGCGACATTGCCTTGAGGGATGTATTCAACGCATTAACAATAAGTTGCTGATTCACTTCCAACGCCTTATGGATGATGAACGGCAATCCGGTGGTATGCTGCGACTGCCCGATAATTTTTAGATTATCCGCATTAATCAGAGCCTGGGTTGTCGAAAAATGATAGGACACGGCATCAATAGCTGTGATGTCGGCGGTCCCTTGGGCAATCAACTTCAGGCTTTCTAAATGAGAATGACTCACCAATACATTTTTGAAAAATGGTTTGGAATTTGCATGCTTACTAATTTCATAACGAAAAACATTCATTCCGCTATTTGAATCAGTGTTATTTATAACCGCGATGGTATTGGAAAATTCATCGAGACTGACTTTCCCGGAGTCAGCGCGGGTGATAAACCAGCTTGAGCATTTAATATTTTCGCAACCATCAATGGTGAATTCAGGAACGCAAATAACATCGTGCGTGTGCTGCCATTTAGCCACATAGGGATAACCGCAGGTTTGACCAATAAACAAACCCGGGTCGCTTAATATTTTTGTTGCATCATCAAAACGAAGATCAAACGCCTGACTATAAGGGGCCGGCAGATGTTGGTGAAGGCTTCCAAGAATTTGCCTCCAGGCGCCTCGCAGTCTATGGGTAAAGGCATACATGCCGCAACTAATGATAGTTTTGTCCGCTGGGTTAGGCATGGTTGGTTTAGCTTCTCGTGAATAATTGAGTGGCACAATCAATCGCTGGAAGTGCGTGATGGGATAATGTTAGTCTAATCAACGTCGATAAAGCGATGATATTGATATTGTATATTACTTTTTTCAAGTCGCATTCTTCAAATTGCGAGGGTTGATTTATAGCGGAATTAAGGTTAGCCACAAATTTATATCTTTATAAATTGATATTCATTATATTCGAAGGACACACCAATATTTTGTGGTAATCCATGAGCAGTTGTAATCCATGAGCAGACGTTCCCGTCGAGCAAGGCCCCGAGTAAGAGAAGCGCCAGCCTTCAAACTCGAACAATTACCGGTGCGGCAATTACAAAATCCCTATGCGCCTATCCAGGTTTTGAGCGAGGAATCTCTGGAACTTATCCATGACGGCTCGATGAAAATTCTTGAGCGGATTGGGTTGCAAGTGGTCAATGATCGGGCGCGTGCGTTAATGCTGGAGCATGGCGCGACTATCGATGATAAAACCGGTTACGTCAAGATGGATCGGGATATGGTGTTGGAAAAGATTGCCACAATTCCAGTCCGGTTTACACTTCATGCCCGCAACCCAAAGTTCAATTCTATTTATGGCGGCAATCATATCAATTTCACTTTGGTTGCCAGTGCGCCAAATTGTTCTGATCTGGATAGTGGCCGCCGCACCGGAAATTACGCGGACTACTGCAAATTCTTGAAGCTAGGTCAAACATTTAATGTTATTAGCGCACATTCCGGTTACCCGGTTGAGCCGGTCGATTTACCGGCCCACAATCGCCATCTCGATGCCTATCGTGCTTTCATTACGCTCACTGAGAAACCTTGGCACGCCTATAGTTTGGGCAACGGAAAAATTGAAGATGCCATTGAAATGATTTGTATGGCGCGCGCTATCGACAAGGAAACGCTTAAAAGTCAACCCAGTATTATGACCGTGGTCAATACCAATTCACCGTTGAAAGTAGACGGTGTTATGCTGGATGGACTGATGACCTTGGCGGAATTTGGACAACCGGTCGTGGTCACGCCATTTACCCTGGCCGGGGCGATGAGCCCGGTGACGCTAGCAGGCGCATTGGCACAGCAAAATGCGGAGGCTTTGGGGGTGTTGGCGGTGACACAAATGGTAAAGCCTGGGGCGCCAGCCATGTATGGCGGCTTTACCTCCAATGTGGATATGAAGTCCGGCGCGCCGGCATTTGGTACGCCGGAATATGCCAAAGCGGTGCTGGCAGGCGGCCAATTAGCCCGTCGATATAAAATTCCTTATCGCACCTCCAATGTTAATGCGTCCAACTGTGTGGATGCTCAGGCAACCTGGGAATCCGGTATGTCGCTTTGGTCTGCGGTGATGTCGCATGGCAATATGATCAAACACAGCGGCGGTTGGCTGGAGGGTGGGTTGTGCGCTTCGTTTGAAAAATTGATCGTCGATATGGAAATGGTGCAAATGATGGTTGAGACACTCAAGCCAATTGAAGTGAACGAATCGGAATTAGCCTTCGATGCGATTGAAGAGGTCGGTGCGGGCGGGCATTTTTTCGGTGCCAGCCATACTATCGAGCGCTACAAAGACGCATTTTACGCCCCCATTGCAACGGATTGGCGTAACTTTGAAACGTGGCAGGAACATGGGTCAGTGCACACCACCGAGCGCGCCAATAAATTATTCAAGCAAATTCTCAATGATTTCGAGGAACCCGAATTGGATATCGCTATTCGAGAACAATTAGATGAATATGTCATGAAGCGCAAGGGTGAAATCAAGCCTGCCTGGTAGGCCTATTGGTAACTTTTATAAAAGCAAGTTTCCAAAAGCAAGCAGCCAAAAAGAATTAGAATCAACCAGAATCACTTAAAAACACAAGGCTGACAAATTTTATGAAAACACATACTCAGGTAGCGATTATTGGTGGCGGCGTAGTCGGGTGCAGCGTGCTCTATCACCTGACAAAACTTGGGTGGAGCGATGTCACATTAATCGAGCGCTCAGAATTAACCTCTGGTTCGACCTGGCATGCCGCCGGCGGCTTCCATACCCTGAATGCGGATACCAATATGGCTGCCTTGCAGGGTTATACCATCGGTTTGTACAAAGAGCTGGAGGAGATTTCCGGGCAAAGCTGCGGGTTGCATCATGTCGGTGGCATCACTCTGGCAGGATCACCGGACCGGATGGATTATCTGCGGGCAGAGCGGGCAAAACATCGCTATATGGGACTGGATACCCATCTGGTTACTCCTGAAGAAATACGCGAGTTATCGCCCATTACCAATACCGATGGTGTGCTGGGCGCGCTTTACGACCCGTTGGACGGGCATCTTGATCCATCCGGGACGACCCATGCCTATGCCCGCGCAGCGAAAAAACAGGGCGCTGAAATCATGCTGCGCAATCGCGTTTTAGAGACTAAACCGAATAGTAATGGCAACTGGGAGATCATTACCGAACAGGGGAATTTGATCGCCGAGCACGTGGTCAATGCGGGTGGATTATGGGCCCGTGAGGTCGGGGAAATGGCAGGGGTATATTTGCCATTGCATCCTATGGAGCATCAATACTTAGCCACGGAAAAAATAGATGAAGTGGTTAACCATCCCACGGAGTTGCCCCATGTCATGGACCCGGAAGGCGAGAGCTACCTGCGTCAGGAAGGGCAGGGGCTGGTCATCGGATTTTATGAACAACAATGCATCCCCTGGGCCGTGGATGGCACTCCCTGGGATTTTGGTCACGAGTTGCTTGAGGACAATCTTGATCGAATTGGCGATGCCATGGCTAACGCCTTTGAGCGATATCCGGTATTGGCTAAAGCCGGAATAAAACAGATCATCAACGGCCCGTTTACCTTTGCGCCGGATGGCAATCCGTTGGTCGGGCCGGTCCCCGGTTTAAGAAATTATTGGTCGGCTTGTGGCGTGATGGCGGGTTTTAGTCAGGGTGGCGGGGTTGGGTTGATTCTGGCGGAGTGGATGATTGAAGGAGAGCCGTCTCGGGACGTGTTTGCTATGGATGTTTCCCGATTTGGCGATTACTGCACTAAATCCTATACCCGACTAAAGGTTACCGAGAATTACCAACGTCGATTTTCCGTGTCTTACCCCAACGAAGAATTGCCTGCTGCACGACCATTCAAAACCACGCCAGCTTATGCAATCTGGCAGCAGCGGAATGCGGTATTCGGTTCAGGATATGGTATGGAGCAAGTGAACTATTTTGCGCCGCCGGGCGAGCAGCCTTATGAAAATCCGACCTTCCGACGCTCTAATGCGTTCGCCGCCGTCGCACAAGAATGTAATGCGGTGCGTAATGGCGTGGGCATAAATGAAATCCATAATTTCAGTAAATTCGAGGTTAAGGGGCAAGGCGCACAAGCCTGGATTGATGCCATCATGGCTGGAAGAATTCCAAAACCGGGCAGATTAACCTTGGCGCCAATGTTAAGCCACCGCGGCAGGCTGATTGGGGATTTCACGATATCAAATCTGGGCGAAGATGAAATGGGTATGGAAGTATTCCAAATGAATGCCTCGTATGCGGCTCAGTCTTTTCACATGCGCTGGTTTGAACAACATCTGCCTGAGTCCGGGGTTGATATCCGAAACATCTCTCAACAGCGCATTGGTTTCCAGATTGCCGGACCTAAATCAAGAGAGTTATTATCCAGAGTGGCGCGTGGAGATGTTTCAACCGATGCGCTGCCGTTCCTTGGCGTACAACACATGCAGGTCGGTCCGTGCCAGGCTATTGTTCAGCGCGTATCCTATACCGGGGATTTGGGCTATGAAATTTACGTTCCGGCCAGTCAACAAGTCGGTCTTTATCATATACTTAGCGAAGCGGGCAGGGATTTAGGTCTGCGACCTTTTGGTATGCGCGCGATGATGAGTCTTCGTCTGGAAAAATCTTTCGGTTCATGGTTGCGGGAATACAAGCCCGATTACACGCCTCTGGAAACCGGCATGGACCGTTTCGTGGCGTATAACAAGCAGAGTGATTTTATTGGAAAAGAAGCAGCGCTGGCGGAAAAAAATCGAGGGGCATCGAGAAAGTTATGCACTTTTATTGTGGATGCGGACGACGCTGATGTGGTCGCAGATGAACCAATCTGGCATGACGGCAAAGTGGTCGGTTTCGTCACCTCTGGCGGCTACGCCCACTATTCGCAAAACAGCGTGGCAATCGGTTTCCTGCCGGTTGAATTGATTGAGCAAGGTCGTGACGTTGAAATAGAAATACTCGGCGACAGACGCCACGCTACTTTGTTTACCGGGACCCTGTTCGATCCAGATGGCAAGCGCATGAGAGGGTAAAGGAAGCCATGCGACCCAGCAATTCGTTAGCTACTCAGTAAGCCGAATTCCGCGGGATTAAATTCTTCCAGAGAATTCAGGATGCGTTCGGCGCGTCGATAACGCGATTTATCCATATTTGGATCAGGAACCACAATGACTCGCATTCCCGCAGCGATGCCGGCCGCCAATCCTGACGGTGCGTCCTCGAATACCAGGGTGTTCCGCGGATTGGCATCGAGACGTTTGGCCGCAACATTAAAGATGTCCGGGGCCGGTTTGCCCTGCTTAACTTCAGCATCATCTCCGGTAACGACAATATTAAAAAGCTTGAACCAATCCTGATGATTGGAAGTTTTCGATTGAAAAAGCTCGCGGCTGGAACTGGTCGCTACGGCAATTGGAATATTATGGCTATCAAGATTGCGTATCAGGTTTTCAGCGCCAGGCATCGCCTTGCAACTCGGAAACTTTGCTCGCAATAATTGATCGCGCTCGGCCAGATAGATTTCAGCGCTGATCGGCAGTTGCAGTGCGCCGACCAGATAATTTGCGGCAACCATAGCCGGCAGGCCGATCATGTTGCCTTTTATTGACCAATCAAAGGTCTTTCCGAATCGACCGACAATGCTTTGAGTTACCTGAGTATAGATTATTTCGGTATCCAACAATAAACCGTCCATATCAAATAACGCGAATTGCGCGGGCCGACCGATAAGCTTGTCAGTGGAATCCTTGATTTGCATTCAATACAATAAACAAGTTGCGGATAAAAGCGCCGTATTCTATATTATTTTGATGCCAGCGTTTTAGGAACATCTGACCTCTGCTCATTCTGCCCCGGGTAGAATTGCATAAGCTCAGAAACATATTGCACCTCCACCCATGAGGTGAGACCGGTCAGGTCATGGAATAGTAATTGCCGGAAGTGCGGCTTTGGCCGCGCAAGGTTAAAGCCGTTCAGGTCATGGAACAGTAATTGCCGGAAGTGCGGCTTTAGCCGCGCAAGGTTAAAGCCGGTCAGGTCACGGAACAGTCATTGCCGGAAGTGCGGCTTTGGCCGCGCAAGGTTAAAGCCGTTCAGGTCACGGAACAGTCATTGCCGGAAGTGCGGCTTTAGCCGCGCAAGGTTAAAGCCGTTCAGGTCATGGAACAGTCATTGCCGGAAGTGCGGCTTTAGCCGCGCAAGGTTAAAGCCGTTCAGGTCATGGAACAGTCATTGCCGGAAGTGCGGCTTTAGCCGCGCAAGGTTAAAGCCGTTCAGGTCACGGAACAGTAATTGCCGGAAGTGCGGCTTTAGCCGCGCAAGGTTAAAGCCGTTCAGGTCACGGAACAGTCATTGCCGGAAGTGCGGCTTTAGCCGCGCAAGGTTAAAGCCGTTCAGGTCACGGAACAGTAATTGCCGGAAGTGCGGCTTTATCCGCGCAAGGTTAAAGCCGTTCAGGTCACGGAACAGTCATTGCCGGAAGTGCGGCTTTATCCGCGCAAGGTTAAAGCCGTTCAGGTCATGGAACAGTAATTGCCGGAAGTGCGGCTTTATCCGCGCAAGGTTAAAGCCGTTCAGGTCATGGAATAGTTGATCCTCGTGATAATCGACCAACTGCTCTTGGATGGTGCGGTTGAAGCGCTCGGCGCAGGATTTGGCAGTCAGGGCGGCCGGGTCGCCGCTGGCTTGGCGCACTGTTTCCAGCGATACCGGGTTGTGCGGCTGACATCAAAGGCATCACTGGTCGCGGCTGCGCCATAATCCGCTGAAGAAACCGAGGATTTTAAGGCGTTGTTGAGCATGTTTGGAAGTCATCTCCCAAAGCTGCCCTAAAGCAGCTACCCGATAAAAGCCTTTGTTCGGTATCCGATATGCTGATGTTGCATGACTCTCCTTCTGCATCGGAGTGCCAAAGGTATCTGAGCTTATACACAATGCTTGAAAGTGAAAATGCACAATGATATACTTGTACCATGTATGGACAATCGGCGAAAGGCAAAAACCTTCGCTATTAATGATGCACAACAAAACATTGCAGGGGCAACAATGAAACCAACCGGGTCGTAACCGTGTATATTCAGCTGTATATCCAGCCTGAAACAAAGTGCAACCGACGCAGGGTTCTGAAGGGCAACGCCCATCATTGGCCATGCGGCGGTCTAAATATAGCAACGCAAACAGGCTACCCCCCCCCCCACACATCCAGCGTACAGCCAGCGTCTCACCCGCACACAGGCGCGCACAGGTTATTCTCACCGGATAACGGTCCCCGGATAAAGGCACCGTATGAAGGCACGGAATGAAAGCCCGGAATGAAGGCATGAGTAAAACGGCAACCGTGTGCCACACGGACCGTCTCCGCAGTGATCAACAATTCAAAATTATATTCTGACAGGCAAATATGATGCTCACCACGCATAACAATCAAACTTCAAGCGCAATTACGACCGAGCACACCCCATTCCCATGGGCGCCGGACCAGTGCGCACGGCGAACAATCATCAATCCGCACAGCCCGTGCGCCCCTGCCCGGGCGCGGCTGGTGTTGCGTTCAAATCTGACCCAAGCCTGCCGACGCCTGGTCGCGTTGCTGGGCGGCGTCCTCCTGCTCGGCCTGGCCGCACAGGCACAGGCAGAGTTTATCACCACCTGGCGCGTACCGACGGACGACCTCAGAATCACCTTCCCCGGCAAAGGCAATTACGACATGAACTGGGGGGACAACACGTTTAGCACCATCACTACCACTAACGGTGGCGGTATCAACCAGAGATTCAGCCATTCCGGCTACGGCGGCGCTGGCGACTACGACATCACAACCTCAAACGGCATGACCCGCTTTTACTTAAATCGTGGCGCGGATAGAGAGAAATTAATAGATATAAAACAATGGGGCGGCGCACGGTGGAGCAGCATGGAGAGGGCATTTTATGGCGCCTATAATATGCGGATGAGCGCAACGGATGCGCCGGATCTTTCTGCTGTTAGCACTATGGCTGACATGTTCCGAGAGGCCAGCGTCTTTAACGGCGCCATCGGAACCTGGGATGTTGGCAATGTGACGGATATGGCAGGCATGTTCAATGGCGCCGCCGCCTTTAACCGGGACATCGGCGGCTGGGATGTGGGCAATGTGACGGGGATGGCAGGCATGTTCTCTGGCGCCGCCGCCTTTGACCAGAACATCGGAACCTGGGATGTGGGCAATGTGACGAATATGCAAAACATGTTCGGCGGCTCCGCCTTTAACCAGGACATCGGCCGCTGAGATGTGGGCAATGTGACGAATATGCACAACATGTTCCTTGGCGCCGCCGCCTTTAACCAGGACATCGGCCGCTGGGATGTGGGCAATGTGACGAATATGGAAGGCATGTTCAATGGCGCCGATGCCTTTAGCCAAAACCTCGGTCGCTGGTATATTGTTGGAACTCCAAACCTTGGCTATGACGGCCTTGATGATTTTGCCGTGCTCACGCTCGCCGCGCAAAATACTTTTTTAGATGGTCAAGCCCCGGTCTATGCGCTGGCTGCAGGAGACGGGGATGACGATAATGATAAATTCACCGTAAACGGCGCTACATTAAATGCTAATACCGACGTCGCGGACGGCAGCTATAAAGTGCGCATTGGCGCAAGCGGTGCGCTCTTCGGCGTCGCTAACGCGGTAATGGTATATGTCACCGTCGATGCCGCCGATGCCGCCGATGCCGCCGATGCGGCCTTGAGCGGCTTGGCGCTGTCCGCCGGCGCCCTGTTCCCGGCCTTTGCCTCAGACACCGCTAGCTACACCGCCAGCGTCGCCAATGCGGTGACAAGCATCACTATCACGCCGACGCTCAATGACGCCGATGCCAGCGTCACGGTGAATGGCGCGGCCGTCGTCAGCGGCGAGGCCAGCGGGGCCATTAATCTGGCGGTGGGCAAGACTGCAATTCAGGTTGTGGTCACCGCCAAAGACACCACGACGACGCGGACCTACACCGTCGCGGTCGCCCGTGCTGTTGATACGACTACTGCCTTTATCACCACCTGGCGCGCCACGGCGAACGATACCGTCACCTTCCCCGGCAGGGGCAGTTACACCATTGACTGGGGGGACGGCACGATTGACAACGCCACTGGCGCTGTCAACCATACCTACACCGCCGCCGGCGACTACGACATCACAGCCTCAAACACCATTATCGGCTTTAACTTAAATAAGGGCGCGGATAGAGAGAAATTAATAGATATAAAACAATGGGGCGGCGCGCAGTGGAGCAGCATGGAAGGCGCATTTCATGGCGCCGCTAATATGCGGATGAGCGCAACGGATGCGCCGGATCTTTCCGCTGTTGGCGCTATGTCTGACATGTTCCGAGCTGCCCTCGTCTTTAACGGTGATATCGGCGGCTGGGATGTGGGCAATGTGACGGATATGGTAGGCATGTTCAATGGTGCCGCCGCCTTTAACCAGGACATCGGCGGCTGGGATGTGGGCAATGTGGAGTATATGAGGTACATGTTCTTTACCGCCGCCGCCTTTAACCAGGACATCGGAACCTGGGATGTGGGCAAGGTGACGGGGATGGCAGGCATGTTCGGTGGCGCCGCCGCCTTTGACCAGGACATCGGAACCTGGGATGTTGGCAATGTGACGGATATGGCAGGCATGTTCAATGGCGCCGCCGCCTTTAACCAGGACATCGGAACCTGGGATGTGGGCAAGGTGACGGGGATGGTAGCCATGTTCAATGGTGCCGCCGCCTTTGACCAGGACATCGGAACCTGGGATGTGGGCAATGTGACGAATATGTCATACATGTTCGGTGGCGCCGCCGCCTTTAACCAAGACATCGGCGGCTGGGATGTGGGCAATGTGACGGATATGGCAGGCATGTTTCAAGGCGCCGACGCCTTTAGCCAAAACCTCGGTCGCTGGTATATTGTTGGAACTCCAAACCTTGGCTATAACGGCGCTACTGATTTTGTCGTGCTCAGTCTCGCTGCACAGAACGGCGTTTTAACCAACCAAGCCCCGGTCTATGCGCTGGCTGCAGGAGACGGGGATGACGATAATGATAAATTCACCTTAACCGGCGCTGCATTAAGCGCTAATACCGGCGTCGCGGACGGCAGCTATAAAGTGCGCATTGGCGCAAGCGGTGTGGACTTCGGTGCCGCTAACGCGGCAGTGGTGGATGTCACCGTCGTCAACCGTGCTATTGATACGACGACTGCCTTTATCACCACCTGGCGCGCCACGGCGAATGACGCCATCACCTTCCCCGGTGTGGGCAGTTACACCATTGACTGGGGGGACGGCAGCGCGATTGACATCGCTACCGGTGCTGTCAACCATACCTACGCCGCCGCCGGCGACTACGACATCACCGCCTCAAACACCATTACCCGCTTTAACTTAAATAATGGCGAGGATAAAGAGAAACTGATAGATATAAAACAATGGGGCGGCGCGCAATGGAGCAGCATGGAAAACGCATTTCATGGCGCCGCCGCCTTTAACCAGGACATCGGCGGCTGGGATGTTGGCAATGTGGAGGATATGGGAGGCATGTTCTATCGTGCCGCCGCCTTTAACCAGGACATCGGCGACTGGGATGTGGGCAAGGTGAAGAAGATGTTAGGCATGTTCCATGGCGCCGCCGCCTTTAACGGCGACATCAGCGGCTGGGATGTTGGCAATGTGACGAATATGCAAAACATGTTCTTTGACGCCAGTGCCTTTAACCAGGACATCGGCGGCTGGAATGTGGGCAATGTGACGGAGATGGCAAACATGTTCAATGGCGCCGCCGCCTTTAGCCAAAACCTCGGTCGCTGGTATATTGTCGGAACTCGAAACCGTGGCTATGACGGCGCTGATAATCGTGT
This sequence comes from Candidatus Spongiihabitans sp., assembly GCF_965237845.1. Classification (GTDB taxonomy): domain Bacteria; phylum Pseudomonadota; class Gammaproteobacteria; order Arenicellales; family Poriferihabitantaceae; genus Spongiihabitans. The sequence goes on from NZ_OZ250154.1 coordinate 897,500, forward strand.
CGTGCTCACGCTCGCCGCGCAAAATACTTTTTTAGATGGTCAAGCCCCGGTCTATGCACTGGCTGCAGGAGACGGGGATAGCGGTAATGATAAATTCACCCTAACCGGCGCTGCATTAAGCGTTAAAGCCGGCACCGCAGCCGGCATTTATAAAGTGCGCATTGGCGCAAGCGATGTGGACTTCGGCGTCGCTAACGCGGCAATAGTGGATGTCACCGGCGTCACCCGTGCTGGTGATACGGCTGCCTTTATCACCACCTGGCGCGCCACGGCGAACGACGCCATCACCTTCCCCGGCGAAGGCGCCTACACCATTGACTGGGGGGACGGCAGCGCGATTGCCACCGCTACCGGCCCTATCGACCATACCTACGCCGCCGCCGGCTACTACGACATCACAGCCTCAAACACCATTACCCGCTTTAACTTAAATCGTGCCGAGGATAGATGGGCACTCATTGATATAAAACAATGGGGCGGCGCGCAGTGGAGCAGCATGGAAAACGCATTTAATGGCGCCCATAATATGCGGATGAGCGCAACGGATGCGCCGGATCTTTCCGCTGTTGGCACTATGCATGCCATGTTCCGAGATGCCCGCGTCTTTAACGGCGACATCAGCGGCTGGGATGTGGGCAATGTGACGAATATGGAAGCCATGTTCCGAGATGCCCGCGTCTTTAACGGCGACATCAGCGGCTGGGATGTGAGCAATGTGACGAATATGATAGAGATGTTCACCAACGCTCTCGCTTTTAACCAGGACATCGGCGGCTGGGATGTGGGCAATGTGACGGAGATGGCAAACATGTTCAATAGCGCCTACGCCTTCAACCAGGACATCGGTGGCTGGGATGTGGGCAAGGTGACGGATATGCTAGGCATGTTCAATGCCGCCTACGCCTTCAACCAGGACATCGGTGGCTGGGATGTGGGCAGTGTGACGGATATGCAAAAGATGTTCCTTGATGCCTCCGCCTTTAACCAGGACATCGGAACCTGGGATGTGGGCAATGTGACGAATATGTGGTTCATGTTCAAGAACGCCGTCGCCTTTAACCAGGACGTCGGCGGCTGGGATGTTGGCAATGTGACGAATATGGGAGGCATATTCGTTAACGCCCGCGCCTTTCGCCAAAACCTCGGTCGCTGGTATATTGTTGGAACTCGAAACACTGACTATGACGGCGCTGATAATCGTGTCGTGCTCAATCTCGCCACGCAAAATACTTTTTTCGATGATCTAGCCCCCGTCTATGCACTGGTTGCAGGAGTCGGGGATAGCGGTAATAATAAATTCATCCTAACCGGCGCTGCATTAAGCGCTAAAGCCGGCACCGCAAACGGCCTCTATAAAGTGCGCATTGGCGCAAGCATTGCGTTCTTCGGCGTCGCTAACGCGGTAATGGTGGATGTCACCGTCGTCAACCGTGCTATTATTGATACGACGACTGCCTTTATCACCACCTGGCGCGCCACGGCGAACGACGCCATCACCTTCCCCGGTGAAGGCGCCTACGCCATTGACTGGGGGGACGGCAGCGCGATTGACATCGCTACCGGCTATATCGACCATACCTACGCCGCCACCGGCGACTACGACATCACCACCTCAAACACCATTACCCGCTTTAACTTAAATCGTGGCGAGGATAAAGAGAAACTCATTGATGTAAAACAATGGGGCGGCGCGCAGTGGAGCAGCATGGAAAACGCATTTCATGTCGCCGTTAATATGCGGATGAGCGCAACGGATGCGCCAGATCTTTCTGCTGTTGGCACTATGCGTGACATGTTCCATCGCGCCGCCGCCTTTAACGGCGACATCAGCGGCTGGGATGTGGGTAATGTGACGGATATGGCAGGCATGTTCAATGGCGCCGTCGCCTTTAACGGCGCCGTCGCCTTTAACCAGGACATCGGCGACTGGAATGTGGGCAATGTGGAGGATATGAGGTTCATGTTCCATGGCGCTGCCGCTTTTAACCAGGACATCGGCGACTGGGATGTGGGCAAGGTGAAGAATATGGTAGCCATGTTCGATGGCGCCGCCGCCTTTAACCAGGACATCGGCGACTGGGATGTTGGCAATGTGGAGGATATGGGAGGCATGTTCTATCGTGCCGCCGCCTTTAACCAGGACATCGGCGACTGGGATGTTGGCAATGTGACGGATATGAAAGGCATGTTCAATGGCGCCACCGCCTTTAACCAGGACATCGGTGGCTGGGATGTGGGCAAGGTGACGAATATGGGCTACATGTTCTATAACGCTGACGCCTTTAACCAGGACATCGGCGGCTGGAATGTGGGCAATGTGACGGAGATGGCAAACATGTTCAATGGCGCTGCCGCCTTTAGCCAAAACCTCGGTCGCTGGTATATTGTTAGAACTCCAAACCCTGGCTATGACGGCGCTACTGATTTTGTCGTGCTCAGGCTCGCTGCGCAAAGTGCTTTGTTAGACGATCAAGCCCCGGTCTATGCACTGGCTGCAGGAGACGGGGATAGCGGTAATGATAAATTCACCCTAACCGGCGCTGCATTAAGCGCTAAAGCCGGCACCGCATCCGGCATTTATAAAGTGCGCATTGGCGCAAGCGATGTGCTTTTCGGCGACGCTAACGCCAGAGCGATAACCGTGGCCGTGCCAGCATCCAGCGCTGCTAGCTTGAGCGCCTTGACCTTGTCCGCCGGCGCCCTAACCCCGGCCTTCGCCTCAGACACCATTAGCTATACCGCCCGCGTCGCCAATGAGGTGACAAGCATCACGGTAACGCCGACGCTCAATGACGCCAACGCCAACGCCAACGTCACGGTGAATGGCGCGGCCGTCGTTAGCGGCGAGGCCAGCGGGGCCATTGATCTGGCGGTGGGCGGAACTGAAATTCAGGTCGTGGTCACCGCCGAAGATACCACGACGGAGCGGACCTACACCGTGGTCGTCACCCGTGCTATTGATACGACGACTGCCTTTATCACCACCTGGCGCGCAACGGCGAACGATGCCATCACCTTCCCCGGCGAAGGCGCCTACGCCATTGACTGGGGGGACGGCAGCGCGATTGAAACCGCTACCGGCGCGGTCAACCATACCTACGCCGCCGCCGGCGACTACGACATCACCACCTCAAACACCATTACCCGCTTTAACTTAAATCGTGGCGAGGATAGCGGGAAACTCATTGATGTAAAACAATGGGGCGGCGCGCAGTGGAGCAGCATGGAAAACGCATTTCATGGCGCCGCTAATATGCGGATGAGCGCGACGGATGCGCCAAATCTTTCTAATGTTGGCACTATGCGTGTCATGTTCCATAGCGCCGCCGCCTTTAACGGCGACATCAGCGGCTGGGATGTGGGCAATGTGACGAATATGGCAGGCATGTTCTATGCCGCCGCCTTCAACCAGGACATCGGCGACTGGGATGTGGGCAAGGTGACGGATATGGCAGCCATGTTCGTTCGCGCCGCCTTCAACCAGGACATCAGCGACTGGGATGTGGGCAATGTGACGAATATGGCAGGCATGTTCGATCGCGCCGCCTTCAACCAGGACATCAGCGGCTGGGATGTGGGCAATGTGACGAATATGGCAGGCATGTTCTATCGTGCCGCCGCCTTTAACCAGGACATCGGCGACTGGGATGTGGGCAAGGTGAAGAAGATGTTAGGCATGTTCAATGGCGCCGCCGCCTTTAACGGCGACATCAGCGGTTGGGATGTTGGCAATGTGACGAATATGTCATACATGTTCGGTGGCGCCGCCGCCTTTAACCAGGACATCGGCGGTTGGAATGTGGGCAAGGTGAAGAGTATGGAAGGCATGTTCCAGAACGCCGTCGCCTTTAACCAGGACATCGACGACTGGGATGTTAGCGAGGTGGAGAATATGTACTACATGTTCGGTAGTGCCGTCGCCTTTAACCAGGACCTCAACGGCTGGGATGTGGGCAATGTGACGAATATGGGAAACATGTTCGATGGCGCCGCCGTCTTTAGCCAAAACCTCGGTCGCTGGTATATTGTTGGAACTCCAAACCCTGACTATGGTGGCGCTGATAATCGTGTCGTGCTCAATCTCGCTGCGCAGAACGGCGCTTTAACCAGACAAGGCCCGGTCTATGCACTGGCTGCAGGAGTCGGGGATGACGATAATGATAAATTCACCCTAACCGGCGCTGCATTAAGCGCTAAAGCCGGCACCGCATCCGGCCTCTATAAAGTGCGCATTGGCGCAAGCGGTGTGTACTTCGGCGCCGCTAACGCGGCAGTGGTGGATGTCACCGTCGTCACCCGTGCTATTGATACGACGACTGCCTTTATCACCACCTGGCGCGCAACGGCGAACGACGCCATCACCTTCCCCGGCGAAGGCGCCTACGCCATTGACTGGGGGGACGGCAGCGCGATTGAAACCGCTACCGGCGCGGTCAACCATACCTACGCCGCCGCCGGCGACTACGACATCACCACCTCAAACACCATTACCCGCTTTAACTTAAATCGTGGCGAGGATAGCGGGAAACTCATTGATGTAAAACAATGGGGCGGCGCGCAGTGGAGCAGCATGGAAAACGCATTTCATGGCGCCGCTAATATGCGGATGAGCGCGACGGATGCGCCAAATCTTTCTAATGTTGGCACTATGCGTGTCATGTTCCATAGCGCCGCCGCCTTTAACGGCGACATCAGCGGCTGGGATGTGGGCAATGTGACGAATATGGCAGGCATGTTCTATGCCGCCGCCTTCAACCAGGACATCGGCCTCTGGGATGTGGGCAATGTGGAGGATATGTCCCTCATGTTCATTCAGTCCGGCTTCAACCAGGACATCGGCAGTTGGAATGTGGGCAAGGTGAAGGATATGGAAGGCATGTTCAATAAAAACCCCACCTTTAACCAGGACATCGGCGACTGGGATGTGGGCAAGGTGAAGAATATGGCAGGCATGTTCGGTCTCGCCGTCGCCTTTAACCAGGACATCGACGACTGGGATGTTAGCGAGGTGGAGAATATGTACTACATGTTCGGTAGTGCCGTCGCCTTTAACCAGGACCTCAACGGCTGGGATGTGGGCAATGTGACGAATATGCTCAACATGTTCAATGGTGCCGTCGCCTTTAACGGTGATATCGGCGGCTGGGATGTGGGCAATGTGACGAATATGGGAAACATGTTCGATGGCGCCGCCGTCTTTAGCCAAAACCTCGGTCGCTGGTATATTGTTGGAACTCCAAACCCTGACTATGGTGGCGCTGATAATCGTGTCGTGCTCAATCTCGCTGCGCAGAACGGCGCTTTAACCAGACAAGGCCCGGTCTATGCACTGGCTGCAGGAGTCGGGGATGACGATAATGATAAATTCACCCTAACCGGCGCTGCATTAAGCGCTAAAGCCGGCACCGCATCCGGCCTCTATAAAGTGCGCATTGGCGCAAGCGGTGTGTACTTCGGCGCCGCTAACGCCAGAGCGATAACCGTGGCCGTGCCAGCATCCAGCGTTGCTAGATTGAGCGGCTTGACCTTGTCCGCCGGCGCCCTAACCCCGGCCTTCACCTCAGACACCATTAGCTATACCGCCCGCGTCGCCAATGCGGTGACAAGCATCACGGTAACGCCGACGCTCAATGACGCCAACGCCATTGACTGGGGGGACGGCAGCGCGATTGACATCGTTACCGGTGCTGTCAACCATACCTACGCCGCCGCCGGCGACTACGACATCATCGCCTCAAACGGCATTACCCGCTTTAACTTAAATCGTGGCGAGGATAGCGGCAAACTCATTGATGTAAAACAGTGGGGCAGCGCGACGTGGAGCAGCATGGAAAACGCATTTGATGGCGCCGAAAATATGCGGATGAGCGCAACGGATGCGCCAAATCTTTCTGCTGTTGGCACTATGCGTGACATGTTCCGAGATGCCCGCGTCTTTAACGGCGCCATCGGAACCTGGGATGTTGGCAATGTGACGGATATGGCAGGCATGTTCAATGGCGCCGCCGCCTTTAACCGGGACATCGGCGGCTGGGATGTGGGCAAGGTGACGAATATGTCATACATGTTCTTTGACGCCAGCGCCTTTAACCAGGACATCGGCGACTGGGATGTGGGCAAGGTGACGAATATGTCATACATGTTCTTTGACGCCAGCGCCTTTAACCAGGACATCGGCGACTGGGATGTGGGCAAGGTGACGAATATGGTATACATGTTCGGTGGCGCCGCCGCCTTCAACCAGGACATCGGCCGCTGGGATGTGGGCAATGTGAGGCTTATGGAATACATGTTCGCCGCCGCCAAAGTATTTAACCAGGACATCGGCGGCTGGAATGTGGGCAATGTGACGAATATGTTAGATATGTTCCGAGATGCCGTCGCCTTTAGCCAAAACCTCGGTCGCTGGTATATTGTTGGAACTCGAAACACTGACTATGACGGCGCTGATAATCTTGTCGTGCTCAATCTCGCTGCGCAGAACAGCGTTTTAACCGGCCAAGGCCCCGTCTATGCACTGGCTGCAGGAGTCGGGGATAGCGGTAATAATAAATTCACCCTAACCGGCGCAGCATTAAGCGCTAAAGCCGGCACCGCATCCGGCCTCTATAAAGTGCGCATTGGCGCAAGCGGTGTGGACTTCGGCGCCGCTAACGCGGCAGTGGTGGATGTCACCGTCGTCAACCGTGCTATTGATACGACGACTGCCTTTATCACCACCTGGCGCGCAACGGCGAACGACGCCATCACCTTCCCCGGCGAAGGCGCCTACGCCATTGACTGGGGGGACGGCAGCGCGATTGACATCGTTACCGGCGCTGTCAACCATACCTACGCCGCCGCCGGCGACTACGACATCACCGCCTCAAACACCATTACCCACTTTAACCTAAATAATGGCGCGGATAAAGAGAAACTGATAGATGTAAAACAATGGGGCGGCGCGCAGTGGAGCAACATGGAAAACGCATTTTATGGCGCCGAAAATATGCGGATGAGCGCAACGGATGCGCCAAATCTTTCTAATGTTGGCACTATGCGTGACATGTTCCGAGATGCCAGCGTCTTTAACGGCGACATCAGCGGCTGGGATGTGGGCAAGGTGACGAATATGGCATACACGTTCTTTGACGCCAGCGCCTTTAACCAGGACATCGGCCGCTGGGATGTGGGCAGTGTGGAGGATATGAGAGGCATGTTCAATGACGCCGCCGCCTTTAACCGGGACATCGACGACTGGGATGTTAGCAAGGTGAAGAATATGGGAGGCATGTTCGGTGGCGCCGCCGCCTTTAACCAGGACATCGGCGGCTGGGATGTTGGCAATGTGGAGGATATGGGAGGCATGTTCCAGAACGCCGCCGCCTTTAACCAGGACATCGGCGACTGGGATGTGAGCAATGTGGAGGATATGGGAGGCATGTTCGTTCGCGCCGCCTTCAACCAGGACATCGGCCGCTGGAATGTGGGCAATGTGACGAATATGACCATCATGTTTTTTGAAGCCAGTGCCTTTAACCAGGACATCGGCGGCTGGGATGTGGGCAATGTGCAGTATATGGGATCCATGTTCGATGGCGCCGCCGCCTTTAGCCAAAACCTCGGTCGCTGGTATATTGCTGGAACTCGAAACACTGACTATGACGGCGCTACTGATTTTGTCGTGCTCAATCTCGCTGCGCAGAACAGCGGTTTAGCCGGCCAAGGCCCGGTGTATGCACTGGCTGCAGGAGCCGGGGATGACGATAATGATAAATTCACCCTAACCGGCGCAGCATTAAGCGCTAAAGCCGGCACCGCAGCCGGCGATTACAGTGTTCGCATTGGCGCAAGCGATGTGGACTTCGGCGACGCTAACGCCAGAGCGATAACCGTGGCCGTGTCAGCATCCAGCGCTGCTAGCTTGAGCGCCTTGACCTTGTCCGCCGGCGCCCTAACCCCGGCCTTCGACAGTGCCACACTAACCTACACCGCCCGCGTCGCCAATGCGGTGACAAGCATCACGGTCACGCCGACCACAACCGGCAGCGATGCCAGCTTTGTCATAAGTGGCACCGTGGCAGACGCCAGCACCGCCTTGACGATCAGCGGTACGACTGTTTCCGGTCTAACAGTGGGCACTAACGCCATCACCATCGAAGTCACCGCCGCCGATGGCACGACGACTGAGACCTACACCGTCACGGTCACCGTGGCCGCCGTGCTGGCGTTGACCGCGCCGGCCGATCAGGCCTACACGGCCGGCACAGCGATCACCGACCTGGAACTGCCGGCCGCCGCCGGCGGCACCGCGCCCCTGACCTACACCCTGACCGGTCCATCGGGCGGCGCCCTGCCGGACGGACTGAGCTTTGACCAAGACACCCGCATTCTGTCCGGCGCGCCGACCACAGAAGGAACAAGCACACTGACCTACACCGTCACCGACGCCAACGGCGCCAGCGCTGATGCCGCCTTCACGGTCACCGTTAGCGATGGACCGACCCTGACCGCGCCGGCCGGCCAGGCCTACACGGTCGGCGCAGCGATCACCGACCTGGAACTGCCGGCCGCCGCCGACGGCACCGCGCCCCTGACCTACACCCTGACCGGTCCATCGGGCGGCGCCCTGCCGGACGGACTGAGCTTTGACCCCGCCAGCCGCATTCTGTCGGGCGCGCCGACCACAGAAGGAACAAGCACACTGACCTACACCGTCACCGACGCCAACGGCGCCAGCGTTGATGCCGCCTTCACGGTCACCGTTAGCGATGGACCGACCCTGAACGCGCCGGCCGACCAGGTCTACACGGTCGGCACAGCGATCACCGACCTGGAACTGCCGGCCGCCGCCGGCGGCACCGCGCCCCTGACCTACACCCTGACCGGTCCATCGGGCGGCGCCCTGCCGGACGGGCTGAGATTTGACCAAGACACCCGCATTCTGTCCGGCATGCCGACCCCAGAAGGAACAAGCACACTGACCTACACCGTCACCGACGCCAATGGCGCCGCCGCCACCCGGACCTTCACGGTCACCGTTAGCGATGGACCGACCCTGAACGCGCCGGCCGACCAGGTCTACACGGTCGGCACAGCGATCACCGACCTGGAACTGCCGGCCGCCGGCGGCGGCACCGCGCCCCTGACCTACACCCTGACCGGTCCATCGGGCGGCGCCCTGCCGGACGGACTGAGCTTTGACCAAGACGCCCGCATTCTGTCCGGCGCGCCGACCACAGAAGGAACAAGCACGCTGACCTACACCGTCACCGACGCCAACGGCGCCAGCGTTGATGCCGCCTTCACGGTCACCGTTAGCGATGGACCGACCCTGAACGCGCCGGCCGACCAGGCCTACACGGCCGGCACAGCGATCACCGACCTGGAACTGCCGGCCGCCGCCGGCGGCACCGCGCCCCTGACCTACACCCTGACCGGTCCATCGGGCGGCGCCCTGCCGGACGGACTGAGATTTGACCAAGACACCCGCATTCTGTCCGGCATGCCGACCACAGAAGGAACAAGCACGCTGACCTACACCGTCACCGACGCCAACGGCGCCAGCGTTGATGCCGCCTTCACGGTCACCGTTAGCAATGGACCGACCCTGAACGCGCCGGCCGATCAGGCCTACACGGCCGGCACAGCGATCACCGACCTGGAACTGCCGGCCGCCGCCGGCGGCACCGCGCCCCTGACCTACACCCTGACCGGTCCATCGGGCGGCGCCCTGCCGGACGGACTGAGCTTTGACCAAGACACCCGCATTCTGTCGGGCGCGCCGACTGCGGCAACAGCTGCTGCGGTTACGCTGACCTACACCGCGACCGACGCCAATGGCGCCGCCGCCACCCGGACCTTCACGGTCACCGTTAGCGATGGACCGACCCTGACCGCGCCGGCCGACCATGCCTACACGGTCGGCACAGCGATCACCGACCTGGAACTGCCGGCCGCCGGCGGCGGCACCGCGCCCCTGACCTACACCCTGACCGGTCCATCGGGCGGCGCCCTGCCGGGACGGGCTGAGCTTTGACCAAGACACCCGCATTCTGTCGGGCGCGCCGACTGCGGCAACAGCTGCTGCGGTTACGCTGACCTACACCGCGACCGACGCCAATGGCGCCGCCGCCACCCGGACCTTCACGGTCACCGTTAGCGATGGACCGACCCTGACCGCGCCGGCCGGCCAGGCCTACACGGTCGGCACAGCGATCACCGACCTGGAACTGCCGGTCGCCGCCGGCGGCACCATGCCCCTGACCTACACCCTGACCGGTCCATCGGGCGGCGCCCTGCCGGACGGACTGAGATTTGACCAAGACACCCGCATTCTGTCCGGCGCGCCGACCGCAAAAGGAACAAGCACACTGACCTACACCGTCACCGACGCCAACGGCGCCAGCGTTGATGCCGCCTTCACGGTCACCGTGGCCGCCGTGCCGGCGTTGACCGAGCTGGCCGGCCAGACCTACACGGTCGGCACAGCGATCACCGACCTGGAACTGCCGGCCGCCGCCGGCGGCACCGCGCCCCTGACCTACACCTTGACCGGTCCATCGGGCGGCGCCCTGCCGGACGGGCTGAGCTTTGACCAAGACACCCGCATTCTGTCGGGCGCGCCGACTGCGGCAACAGCTGCTGCGGTTACGCTGACCTACACCGCGACCGACGCCAATGGCGCCGCCGCCACCCGGACCTTCACGGTCACCGTTAGCGATGGACCGACCCTGACCGCGCCGGCCGACCATGCCTACACGGTCGGCACAGCGATCACCGACCTGGAACTGCCGGCCGCCGCCAGCGGCACCGCGCCCCTGATCTACACCCTGACCGGTCCATCGGGCGGCGCCCTGCCGGACGGACTGAGCTTTGACCAAGACACCCGCATTCTGTCGGGCGCGCCGACTGCGGCAACAGCTGCTGCGGTTACGCTGACCTACACCGTCACCGACCTGGAACTGCCGGCCGCCGCCGGCGGCACCATGCCCCTGACCTACACCCTGACCGGTCCATCGGGCGGCGCCCTGCCGGACGGACTGAGCTTTGACCAAGACGCCCGCATTCTGTCCGGCGCGCCGACCACAGAAGGAACAAGCACGCTGACCTACACCGTCACCGACGCCAACGGCGCCAGCGTTGATGCCGCCTTCACGGTCACCGTTAGCGATGGACCGACCCTGACCGCGCCGGCCGACCAGGCCTACACGGCCGGCGCAGCGATCACCGACCTGGAACTGCCGGCCGCCGCCGGCGGCACCGCGCCCCTGACCTACACCCTGACCGGTCCATCGGGCGGCGCCCTGCCGGACGGACTGAGATTTGACCAAGACACCCGCATTCTGTCCGGCGCGCCGACCGCAAAAGGAACAAGCACACTGACCTACACCGTCACCGACGCCAACGGCGCCAGCGTTGATGCCGACTTCACGGTCACCGTTAGCGATGGACCGACCCTGAACGCGCCGGCAGGCCAGACCTACACGGCCGACACAGCGATCACCGACCTGACCCTGCCGGTAGCCACTGGTGGTACCGCGCCCCTGACCTACGACCTGACCGGCCCGGAGGGCGGCGATCTGCCGGCCGGACTGAGCTTTGACAAAGACACCCGCATTCTGTCGGGCGCGCCGACCGCAAAAGGAACAAGCACACTGACCTACACCGTCACCGACGCCAACGGCGCCAGCGTTGATGCCGACTTCACGGTCACCGTTAGCGATGGACCGACCCTGAACGCGCCGGCAGGCCAGACCTACACGGCCGACACAGCGATCACCGACCTGACCCTGCCGGTAGCCACTGGTGGTACCGCGCCCCTGACCTACGACCTGACCGGCCCGGAGGGCGGCGATCTGCCGGCCGGACTGAGCTTTGACAAAGACACCCGCATTCTGTCGGGCGCGCCGACCGACCAGGCCTACACGGCCGGCACAGCGATCACCGACCTGGAACTGCTGGTAGCCGGCGGCGGTACGGCTCCCTTCACTTACACCCTGACCGGCCCGGAGGGCGGCGATCTGCCGGCCGGACTGAGCTTTGACCAAGACACCCGCATTCTGTCCGGCATACCGACCGCAAAAGGAACAAGCACACTGACCTACACCGTCACCGACGCCAACGGCGCCGTCGCCACCCGGACCTTCACGGTCACCGTGGCCCGCGCGGCCGCTGCTGATGCGTCCTTGCGCGGCTTGGCGCTGTCCGCCGGCGCCCTAACCTCGGCCTTTGCCTCAGACGCCATTAGCCATACCGCCCGCGTCGCCAATGCGGTGGATAGCATCACGGTAACGCCGACGCTCAATGACGCCAACGCCAGCGTCACGGTGGATGGCGAGGCCGTCGCCAGCGGCGAGGCCAGCGGCGCCATCAGTCTGGCGGTGGGCGAGACTGAAATCAAGGTTGTGGTAACAGCTGCGGACGCCACGACGGAGCGGACCTACACTGTTACGGTCACCCGTGTTGCCGCTGACGCTGCCGATGATGCGGCCTTGAGCGGCTTGGCGCTGTCCGCCGGCACCCTAACCCCGGCCTTTGCCTCAGACACCGCTAGCTACACCGTCGCCGTAGCCCGCGCGGCCGCTGCTGATGCGTCCTTGAGCGCCTTGACCTTGTCCGCCGGCGCTGTCCTGACCCCGGCCTTCGCCTCAGACGCCATTAGCTACACCGCCAGCGTTGGCAATGCGGTGACGAGCATCACGGTCACGCCGACGCTCAATGACGCCAACGCCAGCCTCACGGTGGATGGCGCGGCCGTCGCCAGCGGTGCTGCCAGCGGCGCCATCAGTCTGGCGGTGGGCGGGACTGAAATCAAGGTCGTGGTAACAGCTGCGGACGCCACGACGGTGCGGACCTACACGGTCACCGTGGCCCGCGCGGCTGCTGCTGATGCGTCCTTGAGCGGCTTGACCTTGTCCGCCGGCGCCCTGACCCCGGCCTTCGCCAATGCCACACTGACCTACACCGCCAGCGTCGGCAATGCGGTGACAAGCATCACGGTAACGCCGACCACAACCAGCAGCGATGCCAGCTTTGTCATAAGCGGCACCGCGGCAGACGCCAGCACAGCCTTGACGATCACCGATACGACTGTTTCCGGTCTAACAGTGGGCGCTAACGCCATCACCATTGAAGTCACCGCCGCCGATGGCACGACGACTGAGACCTACATCGTCACGGTCACCGTGGCCGCCGTGCCGATCACCGTTAACCCGGCCGCCCCGATCATCAGCGCCAGCCCCGCGACGCTGACCGCCACGGTAGGCACCGCCATCACGTCGGTGACCATCACCTCAAGCGGTGGCGCGGTGGCCAGCTACAGCATCAAGCCGATGATTGGCAATGGCCTGGAGTTTGACACGTCAACCGGCGCCATCTCCGGGATACCCACGGCGGCGGCAGATGCGGTCACCTACACCATCACCGCCCGCAATGCCGGTGGCACGGCCACCGCTACGGTGGCGATCACCGTCAATCCGGCCGTGTCCATAGTGACTATAACGGAAGCGAAGCGTTTGGGCCTACTTCCGCCGAGGACTGATGATAAAGGCAGTACCATTACCCTGCCGACCAGCGTACCGATGAATGTCAGGGCTGCTGATAATGGCGACTTCACCGTCACCTCCACCCTGAACGGCAATGATAAGAACCACGAGGTCACCGGTATCAGTTTCGGGAGCATCATCCTGACCGTAACCCCGGTTATCCTGCCAAGGGCGACCATTCAGGTATCCTATACTCCTGAGGGCACAGGCAAAATTACTGATATGTACGGCAACGCTTTATCTTCGTTCAGTGTAGCCGTGGTGAACATGGCGGTAGAGGTGGTGAACATGGCGGAGGGCGAATTTGCCGCGCTCAATGACATAATCCTGCCGCAAGTCGCGCGCGCCATGGCCGGCAGCGTCGTCAGCGCCATCGAGCGGCGGATTGGGCAGTCCGGGAGCGCGGCGCGCGCGCTTGCCGTCGGCGGGCAGCGCACTCTGGCAGGCGCACTCAGCACCCACGGCAAGGCCATGGCCGAAGACCGCCGCGATTTGAAGGAGATGCTGGCTGGCTCCGACTTTGTGCTGCCGTTGAACGCCGGCGATGGCGCGGCTGGCCGCTCCTCGGCGGTCTTCTGGGGTCTCGGCGAATACCGCAAGTTGTCTGGCGACAGCGTCGCCTTGGACTGGGATGGCGACCTGTCCGGCGTTCATCTTGGGGTGGATGCGCGCTTGGGAGACGACCTGCTGGTCGGCGTCGCGGCGTCGCGGATGCAGGGCGACTTCAACTATAAAGACGATAACGCCGGCGACCTGCTGGATTTGGGCAAGGGCGAATATGGCTTGAACATGACCAGCGCGCATCCGTATATCGGCTGGGGCGCTGGACAGTTGGATTTGTGGGCGACCGTCGGTTACGGTGAAGGCAAGTTGGAGAAAACCGAGAAGGGCAAGGCGATGCTGTCAAGCGATGTGGACTTGCGCACGGTCGGCGCGGGCGGCAGCGGCCAGTTGTGGGAGGTCGGGGCGAGCGGGTATCGGCTCAAGGGCGAAGCCATGCGGAGCGAGCTGGAAGTGAAGGGCGCTGCCGGGGCGGCGAAAGTGGATGCCGTCCGTCTGCGTGCCGCTTTGGAAGGGAGTCAGTCGCGCACGCTGTCGGCTGGCGGTCTGTTTGAGTCATCGCTGGAAGTCGGAGTGCGCTATGACGGCGGCGATGGCGAGACCGGCAGCGGGGCGGAGATAGGCGGCCGGCTGAGTTATCGCAATCCGGTCACGAGGGCAACCGTTGAAGTTCGGGCGCGGGCGCTGCTCGGGCATAGCGGCGGCTATGAGGAATGGGGAATTCAGGGGAAGCTGGCGGTGCAGCCCGGGGCTGATGGACAAGGTCTGTCGCTGAGCTTGGTCCCGAGTTACGGCGAGAGCGGCAGCGGCATTCAGGAGTTATGGCGGGATGGTTTGCTGGAGGATGGGGATGATAACGCCGCCGCCGACTACCGCGCGCGAGTGGAGGCCCGCCTGGGCTACGGTTTTGCCTTGCGCGAACGCGATGGCGTGCTGACACCATATGGCGAGATGACCCTCGGCGCGACCGACAGCTACCGCATCGGCCTGAACTGGAAGGCGGGTTCGCGGTTTGACCTGAACCTGGCGGGCGAGCGCAGCGAGAGCAACAGCGGCCCGACCGAGCATGCCATCCTGATCAAGAGCGAAGTGCGGTTTTAACCTTCGGCGTCAGCAGGCGGTCGCCGACCGGCGCAGGGTGGGCTGCGCCCGCCAATTCAATGGGAACATCAAACGGCAAGGAGTTCGGCGCATAGGCGCTGCTGGTGTTTTACAACGCCGAGCGGCCTCGCCAAGCCCTGGCCCTGCGCTCCCCTGTACAATCCCTGTTTATCAGCCACCCGGAGCGCCAGATGTTATGGACCTATACAAGAATGAGCAGAATGGATAATTCCGTGATATAATTGGTTTTGCAATTACTTAATTAGTCACTATTATTCTGAATATATCTCTTATTATAAATAGTATACTTAAGAAATCATGTCTATTACATTAACACAGGCTGCTGCCCAACAGGTGAGCACTCATCTGGCAACCCGTGGTCAAGGCATGGGTTTGCGTATAACCGTAAAAAATTCCGGTTGTTCCGGGTATGCCTATCAACTGGACTATGCGACAGAAATAAACAATATCGACAAGGTGTTTGAAAGCCACGGCGTGAAGGTTGTTGTGCAACAGGATTATCTTGAATTGCTTCAGGACATGGAACTGGATTATGTTGAGGATGGATTATCATCGGCATTTCATTTCAATAATCCTAATGTTACCGAGCAATGTGGATGCGGTGAGAGTTTTACGGTCAAATAATCTGGTACTGAAATTAAAACTAGAACCAGAATTATTTACGGCATAATTATTGCAGCAGAATTATTGACCGCGCAGTTCACTCTATTTGGTCATAACTGGGCCAATCCCCATGCTCATCAGGCGTTAATTCTTGAGCGATATTCAAGCGTTCATATTCAAGTTAATATTTTGAGCTAATGGCAGTGGCTTCTGTAAACGTATCTGTTCCGAAACAACCGGCATCCAGAGCGATGCCTATACAGAGCGTTGCCTTTTCAACACTTGGTTGTAAAGTCAATGTCTTTGAATCGGAATTGATGGCCGAAAAAATAGTTGGCGATCAATACCACCGAGTACACGCCGGCGAGCAAGCAGACCTTTATGTCATCAATACCTGCACTGTGACGGCTGAAGCAGATCGTCAAGCTAGGCAATTAGTCAGGCGAGCGGTGCGGCAAAATCCAGATGCCTGGGTGGTCGTTACCGGATGCTATGCACAAATGGACCCGCAAACTTGTGCTGAAATTCCAGGTGTTGATTTAGTGGTGGGCAACAGTCAAAAGTTGGATATTCCTGAATTGCTGGACGACCTGTATCAAGGAAATCTGCCATCCATATTATTGAAGGATATTGACCGGGAGATTAGTCTGCCCGATCAGTTGCTTCAGGGTTTTGCGGGACATAGTCGGGCCTTTGTGCAAATTCAGCAGGGTTGCGATCAGGGTTGCACATTTTGCATCATTCATACCGCCAGGGGCCCCAATCGGTCGTTCTCATCGGAAATGATCAAACGACAGTGCCAACGCCTGCTAATGAACGGCTATGGTGAAATTGTGCTTTGTGGCGTCGATATTGGCTCGTATGGCTCCGATTTCAAGGATAGCGAAATCGGCCAGGTCAACCTGTCGGCGTTATTGCGGTCGCTGCTTGAGATCAAAGGGGATCTCGACGGTGATTATCGGTTGCGGTTGAGTTCTATTGATCCGGCGCACATTACAGATGAATTTATTGATCTTTTAAGCAACAATTCCAGAATCTGTCCACAACTGCATTTATCCCTTCAAAGCGCCAATACCCTGATATTGAAACGAATGAAACGCCGTGCGGCAAAAGCGCTTATATACGATCGAATTGGCGCGCTGCGTGCTGCAGTTCCAGATTTGATTTTGAGTGCCGATATTTTGGTGGGTTTTCCGACAGAAAGTGAAAAGCGCTTCTCGGATACCTTGTTTGCTATACATGAACTCGAAATTGCCTATCCGCATGTGTTCCGTTATTCCCCCAGGCCCGCAACCCCGGCAGCAAGAATTCCTGCTCAGGTTCCAATGCTTGCATGCAAGCAAAGGGCAAAAGCGGCTCGCGAAGCAGGAAAAGAAGTTTGGAAAAGGGTGGCCAAACGTCAGATCGGCCAGCATAAAACAGTGCTTGTTGAATCGGCTAACGACAAGGCACACATTAACCCGGATTGGATGGTCGGTAGAGCAGCGAATTACTTTCCGGTTAAATTTCGAGATACATTTCCGGTTAAATCCAGTCGCCATGAATATCGCAGCCGGGAAGATCAAAGCCAGAAAGATCAAAAATGCCGTTGGGTGGATTTGGAAATTATCGGTGTGGGTGACAACACATTATTAGGCCGTAGATTGAGCTAAAAATTGCTGGCAATTGACCAATTAGCGCCCTTGAGATTAGTTCAGAATACTCATAAAGATACTCATAAAGATACTCAGGGATGTACAATCGGCTCTCGATTTTTACCTGACGTATTTTTTATTTAACATTTTTCATTTTGGAACTTTAAGTGGCTGTTGAACGTACTTTTTCCATCGTAAAACCAGATGCCGTCGCCGATAATAATATCGGCAGCATTTATCAGCGTTTTGAGGATGCGGGCTTAAATATTGTGGCATCACGAATGTTGCATCTCAGCCGTGAGCAAGCGCAACAGTTCTATGCCGTTCATAGTGAGCGTCCCTTTTATAATGACTTGATCAATTTTATGACATCCGGACCAGTGGTGGTGCAGGTTTTGGAAGGTGAAAATGCTATCGCTAAAAATCGTGAAGTGATAGGGGCAACAAATCCAGCAGACTCGGCACCGGGTACAATACGCTGGGATTTTGCTTGTTCAGTTGAACAGAATGCCGTGCATGGCTCCGATGCGCCGGAAACCGCAGCGGTCGAGATTGCTTTTTTCTTCGATGAAGCGGAAATTTGTCCTCGAACTCGTTAGCTTGCCGCCAGTTTGGAGGTCTAGCCTGAATGTCTGAAATGCAAAGCGCGTCCATCAATCTGCTGTCATTGGACAGATCCGCCATGGAAAACTATTTCCTGGATATGGGGGAGAAGAGTTTCCGCGCGAAGCAGTTGTTGCAATGGGTTTATCAAAGGAAGGTGACCCGTTTTCCGGAGATGACTGATATGAGTAAGACCTTGCGCCAAACGCTCCAACAAAATACTAATCTGGATTTACCCGAAATCGTTAGTCAGCAACGCTCAACCGATGGCACATTTAAATGGCTGCTCAAGCTCAAAGACGGCAACTGCATTGAGACCGTGTATATCCCGGAATATGAGCGCGGCACACTTTGTGTTTCTTCTCAGGTCGGGTGCGGCTTGAATTGCACTTTTTGTTCTACTGCGCGACAGGGCTTTAATAGAAATCTGGACGTGGATGAAATTATTTCTCAAGTATGGATTGCGAACAGCGTGCTGGAGTCGATTGGGTCGGAGTCGATTAAGAATAAACAGGAAAAGTGTTTTGTCAGCAATGTTGAGAATCAACGCCGACCGGTTACTAATGTTGTGATGATGGGAATGGGAGAACCGTTGCTCAATTTTGACAATGTTGTTTCTGCAATGCGATTAATGATGGATGATTATTCGTTTGGGTTGTCAAGGAGAAAAGTGACGTTGAGTACGGCCGGAATGATTCCTGCCATGGATCAACTACGGCAACAATGTCCTGTCAGCCTTGCAGTTTCTTTGCACGCTCCCGACAATGCCTTGCGCGACAAACTCGTGCCCCTAAACAAAAAATATCCGATTGGCCCGCTGCTTGATTGTTGCAGGCGATACGTTGGTGAGAACAATCGGCGACGGGTAACGCTTGAATACGTTATGCTAAAGGATATAAACGATAGCCCGGAACAAGCCAGGATGTTAGCGAAAATTCTCAGCCAGGTGCCAGCCAAAGTTAACTTGATTCCATTTAATCCGTTCCCCCAAACCCGGTTCGAGAGATCGGAAGCAGAAACCATCGATCGTTTTCGTGATGCTTTATTGGCTAAAAATATTTTCACGGTGACGCGAACAACCCGAGGCGACGATATTGATGCAGCTTGCGGGCAGTTGGTGGGTGATTTTGTGGATCGGACCAGTCGGTCAAGGCGGATGCAACAGCAAACCGGGGTGTTTTCGTGAACCATGCGAGTTGTGAATTTGCAATCTGTAAATTTGCGAGCCGTGAATTTGACATGGCAATTTCGATTGCCCGCAATCGGATACGGCTTATCATGCCTACATGTTAAATAGTAAATTGGAGTCTTCTTAAATAAAGAATCACGATGTCAAAGTCAGCCGCAGATTTATCTTCAGGCACGCCTTCCGTTGTCACGCCCGGAAAACTGTTTGAACGCAAACGAAGAGAAAATGGATGGACCAAAAAAGAGGTGGCTGAAGCATTGCTGTTATCGACCAGTCAGGTTGAGGCGTTGGAAAATGATGAATATGACAAGTTGCCAAGTGCTACTTACATTATTGGATACTGGCGGAGCTACGCGAGTTTACTCAAAATTGATGCTTCAAAATCAATCGAATTTCACAAAAATAATCTTGAGGGGTCTGATTCCACCATTGCATTGGACGCTCACCACCAACGCGACCATAGCCAACATGAAAAATACAGAAAAAAAACTGCATTGCTTTTTTGTTTGTTGTCGGTGATATCCCTGACAGGAATATGGTATTGGCAAAATCCGGATGACAACCCCATAAATCAATGGATTGAAAATCAATCGAATCGCCAATTGCCCAGAATAAATGCTGATAATGGAGATAATCAAAGGCAGTCTGTAAACCATGAGGCAACACCTGTAACTGCCCTGGAATCGGATCAATATTCCATCATCGCATTACCTGAACCTAATTTTGCTGATCAATTTTATACTGACCAATCAGCAGTGTCAAAAAATTCAGAAGGACAGTTGAACAATGAAGACAGCGTAATAGTTGAAAACGAAATTGAACCTGATGACGTTTTTGCAGCGCAGGAACAAGAAGTTGAGGAAACCCAGATTGAGTCAATTCAAGCTTCGATTCAATCCATTGAAAATTCAAGTGAACCCCCAGGTGAATATCCGCAGGCAGCTGAAACCCCGGCGGCGGATTCCCCGAGCTGGATATTCTTGAAGGCAGAAAAACACACATGGTTAGATGTGCGGGATGTTACCGGCGAAAAGCTGATTTACCGTACTGCGAATATTGGTGAAGCCATACAGTTGTATGGGCAGCCTCCATTTTATGTGTTTGTGGGCGCTGTCGATGGGGTATTGGTTGAATATTTGGGTGAATCTATTGAGTTGGAATCCGACGACGGTATTTTTGCGCGCTTTCAGGTGGGTCGAGGCGAGTAAGCAGCGCATGTTTATTCAGAGCGCGTTTCTATGACCGATAGAATTCAGGCCGTTCGCGGTATGAACGATTTGCTGCCTGATGAAATTGATATCTGGCAGCACGTGGAATCTGTGTTACGGGAGATCGGATGGCAATACGGGTATCAGGAAATTCGTACACCCATGTTGGAAAAAACCGCATTATTCAAGCAATCCATTGGCGACCAAACGGACATCGTCGAAAAAGAAATGTACACCTTTACGGATGGCGGGAAAGAAAGTCTGTCATTGCGGCCCGAGGCTACCGCCAGTACGGTACGCGCATGCATCCAGCATGGAATAGTGCACAATCAGCAACAACGCATTTGGTATATGGGGCCTATGTTCCGTCGCGAACGCCCTCAAAAAGGGCGCTATCGGCAATTCCATCAATTTGGCATCGAGGCTTTTGGGTGGGCTGGGCCAGATATTGATACTGAAGTTATTCGCGTTGGCGAGCGCATCTGGAAAAATTTAAATGTTGAAGGCATAACGCTGCAGATCAATACACTGGGTTCGACTAAGTCACGGCAAGCCTATCGCATTGCTCTTCAAAACTTTTTAAAAGATCATCTCGGACAATTAGACGATGACAGCGTTCGCAGACTGGAGAATAATCCTTTGCGTATCCTGGACAGTAAAATACCTGAAACCCAGGAAATTTTAGTGAATGCCCCCCATATTCTTGAGTATCTGGAGCCATCGGAAAGAAGTCATTTTGACGGGTTATGTGAATCGTTGGAAGATTCTGCCATCGGTTATACTATAAATTCGAAATTAGTACGCGGGCTTGACTACTACACCGGTACGGTTTTTGAATGGAACACCGAGCAGCTGGGCGCACAGAGTGCGGTTTGCGCTGGCGGCAGATATGATTCTCTGGTTGAACATCGCGGCGGCAAACCCACACCTGCGATTGGTTTCGCCATGGGAATGGAAAGGCTAATTGAGCTGGTTGCTAATCAGGGTAATAATGAAAATCGCCAACGAAACGTAATATACTTGATAGATGTTACAGAATCGGCGAACGCCAGTTCCGGGATTATTGCGGAACAACTGCGAGATAACGGTCATCGGGTGATTAGTCATTGCGGTGGGGGTAAGCTGAAGTCTCAGTTAAAACGCGCCGATCAATCCGCGGCTGTCATCGCTTTAATTATGGGCCAGTCCGAGTGCTTGGCCGAGTGCTTGGCCGAGCGCCAGGCAAACGTTGTTCAGGTGAAGCATTTGCGTGACAATATCGACCAGCACGAAATTCCCATAGATGATTTAGTGGCATGGTGCAACGCCAACATACTATAAAATTCAAAATTTATTTAATAAGAGATCGTAATGGCAGAAGATAAATTACCTCAATTTGCTGAAGACGACAATGTCGTCAGAGCCAGAGCGTTTTGGAATGAAAATGGAAAGTCCATCGTAGCGGGGGTTATTATTGGGCTGGGAGGCATAGTTGGATTCAATTACTGGAAAAGTTACCAACAAACCGAGGGGGAAAATGCATCAGTTTTATTCGATCAATTGAGGTTCGGTCAGACTGACAATGACATTGACATGGGTCCAGTGGCCGATGAGTTGAAGGAAAAATACTCATCCACAGCATATGCGGACTTGGCAGCATTTTCGATGGCAAAACAATTTGTCGAAAAAAATGACCTCGAATCTGCGGCGCATGAGCTTAATTGGGTGATGGATAATTCACAAGATTCAGGATTCCGGCATATTGCGAGATTAAGGTTGGCTTCGGTGGTGCTGGCTCAGGAAACCCCTGATAAAGGACTGGAAATATTGGCGATAACGGATAAAGGCGGTTTCGAATCGCGGTACCATGAGTTAACCGGGGACGCTTATGCGCAACGAGGCCAAGGCGGAGATAACCAGGGCGGAGATAGTGAACGAGCCAGGATTGAATACCAAAAAAGCTTGGAAACGTTGCCTGTCGGTTCTTCCCACGCCGGGTTCATTCAGTTAAAGCTGGATAATGTCGGAGAAAGCCAATGAATAAATATCTGATCCTGGCGATTGTCGCCCTGGCGCTGGTGTCGGGTTGTAAGAGTAAGCAAGAAAAGGAATCCCTTTGGGGGGTCTATCAGGAGCCCATCAAACCC
This sequence comes from Candidatus Spongiihabitans sp., assembly GCF_965237845.1. Lineage (GTDB taxonomy): Bacteria > Pseudomonadota > Gammaproteobacteria > Arenicellales > Poriferihabitantaceae > Spongiihabitans. The sequence continues at coordinate 920,072 of NZ_OZ250154.1, forward strand.
AATGCATTGCCTAAGGACAGCGGCGTACACGAATTACAAACCTTGTGGAAAAAAAATATTGGCGGCGGCGCCGCCATCGGTTTCGCCCTGCTGAAGCCGATTTATTACAACGGCAACATATACGTTGCCAACCGCACCGGCAAAGTGTTTAGTTTTGATTCGGAAACCGGTGCCGTACAATGGACGCAAGATCTGGAAACGCCGATTTTTTCTGCGATTGGGGCAAATGACAATTTTGCGGCTGTTACCCATGATAATGGTGATGTTACTGCGTTAAATACAAATGATGGTTCGGTCGCCTGGAATACTTCGATCAAACGTCAAATTTCAGCCGTTCCGGTTATCGGCAAACAGCGCGTTCTTATTCGCACAGCGGATGGCTTGATTATAGGCATTGATATGCATACCGGAGACATTGTCTGGCGGATTAAAAAAGCCACTCCTGGATTGAGCGTGCATGGCGATTCTATGCCGGTGATCACTGGAGACGCGGTTTTGGCAGGCCTATCGAGCGGCAAGTTGATTGCCAATAGTGTGATCAATGGCAGGGATTATTGGGAAACCGAAATTTCGTTTATTCGGGGTCAGGACGAGTTGGAAAGACTGACCGATTCAGATACGGCCCCAATTGTTCAAGGCACGACAGTATATACCGCAACGTATCAAGGCAGCGTGGTCGCTTTGCAGTTACAAAATGCTGCGGTCAATTGGCGTACAAAAATTTCCACTCGATTGCCGATGTCGATTTCACAAAAATATCTTTTTGTCACTGGAGAACTCGGCGATGTGATCGCATTGAATATTAATGACGGCAGCATGGTTTGGGAACAGCAGGCATTTCGTGGTCACGGAATCAGCCAGCCAGTGGTATTAAATAATCGCGTAATTGTGGGTGATTCAAGCGGCAGAATTCACACTCTGGATATCGAAACCGGGAATCTGGTAGAAAGCAAGAAAGTGGTGTCTGGCGCTGTTGTTGGCATTATCACCGGAGATTCGCAAGTGGCAGTATTCTCGTCTAAAGGCAATATTTCTACATTAACATTGTAGAATTTTTGGCTGGTTACGTTGACCAGCCGCTAAAAGTTTGCGTTCCATCTAACCCGCGCAATTTTGAATTTCCTGATTAATTATGCTCCCTGTACTCGCATTGGTGGGTCGCCCTAACGTCGGTAAGTCAACTTTATTTAACAAGTTGACTCGCTCCCGGGATGCGTTGGTTGACGACCAACCTGGGGTAACCCGAGACCGATTATACGGACCAGGTCGAATCGGAAATAAACCTTATCTAGTGGTTGATACGGGTGGCATAGAGGGTGAGGGGGATGAAGGGGATTTTACATCTCTGGTAAAACAGCAAGTGGACCAGGTCATCGAAGAGGCGGAAATTGTTTTGTTTCTGGTTGATGCCAGTGAGGGAATGGTCCATCAGGACAAGGAAATTGCGATGCAGTTGCGGCAAAGCGGCACGGAGATTTGTCTACTGGTGAACAAGACTGAAGGCGTTGCATCAAGTTTGGCAACTTCAGAATTTCAGGAACTGGCATTAGGGAATCCCATCGCCATATCGGCAAAACGAGGCGATGGCGTAGAGCGCCTGATTACGCAAGTAATGAAGGTCATGAAGAACCATGCCGAGATAGAAGATGAATATGCTAAGCACACGCCGAAGATTGCGATTGTGGGAAGACCTAACGTAGGGAAATCCACGCTGATCAATAAACTTGTGGGTGAACATCGGGTAATTGTCAGCGATATTCCGGGGACAACCAGGGACAGTGTGCACATCCCCCTCGTTGTTGACCACAACAAGTACGTATTGATTGATACCGCCGGCGTAAGAAAAAAATCAAAAGTCGATGAGGTCATTGAAAAGTTCTCGGTCATAAAAACGTTGCAGGCCATTGAAACTTGCCACGTTGTGTTGCTGGTTGTGGACGCTTCAACTGAAATCGGCACTCAGGACGCCGCCATAGCCGGGATGGTCAGCGATTTTGGTCGCTCCATCGTCATCGTTGTAAACAAATGGGATGGGCTGAGTATTCGGCAGCGAAACAAGATTAAACAAGAGATAAAAAACAAACTTTCCTTTCTCCCATATCCAGAAATGATTTATATATCAGCCCTGCATGGTTCGAACATAATTGAAATTATGCCGGCTGCGCGACGAGCCTATGATTCCGCCATGATTAGCATAGCAACATCCAGTTTGAATCGAACCCTTGAAAACGCCTTAATCCAAACCCCGCCGCCCATGCACAACCAGCGATCGGTACGGTTGAAATTCACCCACCAGGCAGGAAAAAACCCACCAGTAATCGTTATACATGGCAATCTGGTGAATACCATACCGGTTTCTTATCAGAAGTATTTGTCCAAATTTTTCGCCAAAGCCTATCACTTAGTGGGCACGCCGGTGCGAATCATACCCCGAGTCAGTGAAAATCCATTTAGGTCGCGCAGTTTTAAATCAGGCAGTCTTAAATCAGGCAATCCAGCGCATATCGTGTTTAAAAAACGCTCGGGACGAAGGCGAAAATTGTAAAAAAATCAATCAAAGGATCAATTACACATATCGATTTTTACGTTTTAGCAACCATAGGCACGGCAAAACTACCGCATTTCGGTATCTTCGCAGCTTAAATTTCATCAACTAAAACGCTGATCCGACCTTTGGATACCTTGATTCGGAGCGATTCCCCAAGTTTGGTGTGCTGGGGGTCAGTAATGACTTTATTTTTACGGTTTTGCACAATGGCATAACCACGATGCAACGTGTGTTGCGGGCTCATTAGTTTAATTTTTCCATGATTTTGGTACAACGCATGTTGCTTGTTGCTGATTTGAATACCAACAGAATGACTCAACGCATGCCGATTTGCGCGAAGTTGCTGTTCCAAATATTGAATCCTGGAAGCGGGGGAATGCGCTGCGATTAAACTTAAATATTTTTTATGTGAACTATTGATTAATTCTATGTATCTATGAATATAAAAGGTAAGTTGTTTATATAAATATCTGTGTTCAGTCAGATAATTGGCCAGTTTCTGTTTTGGGCGGACCAATCTGGAAGTGAAATAATCTACTGATTGTTGAAAACCCCGAATATATTTAAGTGTGTTCTCGTATAGGCGGTTGTGTCGTAAAAGAAATTCCTGTTTTATCTGACGGATATCCGGGGTAACGAATTCCGCTGCAGCGGTCGGAGTAGGTGCGCGCTGATCCGCGACAAAATCACAAATTGTAAAATCCACTTCATGTCCGACGCCGCAGACGATTGGGATGGAGCACTCGAATACCTTTCTGGCAACCCCTTCGTCATTAAATGCCCGGAGATCTTCCATTGACCCTCCGCCGCGGGCAAGGATGATGGTATCAACCTCGTTACGTTTTTCCGCTAAGTCGATTGCGGCTACTATGCTTTTCGGTGCTTTAGCCCCTTGAACGAAAGTGGGGTAGAGAACCACATTGGCCAATGGAAATCTACGTTTAAGGGTTACCAGAATGTCGTGTAATGCCGCGCCACTATCCGAGGTAACGATGCCGATAGAGCCTGGATGAGTTGGTATTTCTGATTTATGTTGTTGCTCGAATAATCCCTCTGCAGCGAGTTTTTGTTTAAGAATTTCAAATGCACGGCGCAGTGCGCCTTCTCCAGCTTGTTCCATGTAACTGACAATGAATTGCAGGTCGCCGCGCGGTTCGTAGTAAGAAATTTGACCGTTCAACAATACTTTCATCCCCTCCATTGGAGAGGCGTTATTTTGATTTTGCCGATTGCGAAAAAATGCGCAGCGAAGGATGGAATTTTTGTCTTTTAAAGAAAAATACAGGTGTCCTGATGCGGGGGCGGCGAGTCCAGAAATCTCTCCTTCAACCCAAATTGAGCGATAACCTGTTTCCAGTAAATCACGAAGTTCGCGGTTAAGCTGTTTTACGGTATAAACAAATCTACTCGTTTTGGATATCATCGGAATAATGTGTAGTTCCACTTGGGATAACCGGGCAACGAATTTATAAGGGTGCCCATAATTCTATATGATTTCAATTGTAGCGTTAATCCGGATAGTTCTCCAGTCAGAGTCCATTTTTAATCTACCTGATTCATTTAGGCGCTGTTTTATAAATTCACATTTGTGGTAGAATTCCACGCTTTTGATACAGGCAATAATTCCAGCGGGGAACAGGCAAAATATGGTAACCATTCGTTTATCGCGGGGCGGCTCCAAGAAGCGGCCATTTTATTCGATTTTAGTAGCAGATCAACGTCGTTCGACACGGGGCAGGTATATTGAAAGAATAGGATTTTTTAATCCTGTGGCTCGTGGCAATGAAGAAAAACTTCGTCTGGACACCGAGCGTTGTGAGCATTGGGTTGGATTGGGCGCTGAACCCAGCGATCGTGTTAAACAGCTTTATAAGCAGGCTAAATCCGCGGCTACTGTCAGCTGATCGCCTGCCCCGATATACTGGGGACCGATAACATTGACCTGCCAGTATGGCATTAGTATTGGGCGGTTAATCAGGGGATTTGCAAAGCAGTGAGACTGCAAAAGTGAATTCCGATCCGGTCACAAACCTGATGGCAAACCTCATAAGGGAAAATCCCGTAACACTGGGTAAAATTTGCGGGCATTTTGGTGTAAAAGGCTGGCTTAAGATCGTTTCTTATACTCGTCCAGCCAGCCAAATTTTTCAGTATGATAATTGGACTTTGGTTTGTTTAGGCGAGTCGGGTTGTTTAAACGATAAACGGCTCCGGGTAGGGGCCGAAGTATCGGCATTTAAAGAAAATGCCAACGGACTCGTGGTTAAACTGGCGGGCTATGACAGCCGCGAAGCTTCGGCAGTGCTGATTGGCAATAATATCGGGATAGATAGGTCCCGGCTTGAACCGCTTCCAGAGGGTGATTACTATTGGTTGGATTTGATAGGATTGAGTGTGGTCAATCTTGAAGGCGTGATATTGGGCAAGGTCGATCACCTGCTTGAAACAGGTGCGAACGATGTCCTGGTGGTTCATTCCGGGTCGTCTCAGGATGCCAGAGAAGAAAATAATGGCGAACAAAGATTATTGCCGTGGACGCCAAATGTGGTGACTCGGGTTGACCTCGAAAGCGGGGTCATGACAGTGGACTGGAAAGAAGATTACTGAATGTGAACCTGAGGTAATACCTGAAGAAATTTTGAATATTTTTTGGCATTCTAAACAAAAAAATAATGGAAATAAACCAATGGAAATAAATGTTATATCGATATTTCCAACTATGTTCGATGCGGTTCTCGAATTTGGGATTACCCGACAGGCCATCGAAAAAGGTTTATTGAAACTGGTTTTGTGGAACCCTCGGGACTATACCGAGGATCAACATAGAACGGTCGATGATCGGCCATATGGCGGCGGCCCCGGTATGTTGATGAAGCCTGAGCCTTTGGCGCGTTGTATTGACGATGCCAGGGTTTCCAACTCAGGTCCTGTGGTGTATTTGTCACCCCAGGGTGACTTGCTCAATCAGCAATTGGTTGAAGAATTAGCCGATTATGCCGGTTTAACGTTGCTCGCCGGACGATACGAAGGTATCGATGAAAGAGTCATTGAAAGTCGTGTGGATCGAGAAGTTTCGATTGGTGACTATGTATTGGCGGGGGGGGAAATTCCGGCGATGACGGTAATCGACGCGATTGCGAGATTATTACCAAGCGTATTGGGGAATGATTTATCAGCCAGGCAGGACTCGTTTTCGAATGGACTGCTGGATTGCCCGCATTACACCCGGCCTGAGTGTTTTGAGGGGTTGAATGTACCCCAGGTATTATTAAATGGTGATCACGAAAAAATCAGGCAATGGAGGTTGAATCAATCGATTGCTAAAACCGGTGAACATAGACCAGATTTGCTGGAACGGGTAAATTTGGAAGCGGGTGAGTTTCGATACTGAACAGATTAAATTATTGAAAGAATTTCAATTGGAGCGACAAGATGACTAATAGCAAGATGACGAATATAATTGACCAACTCGAAGCAGAACAGCTTAAAGATGATATTCCTGAATTTGGTCCTGGTGATCAGGTGCGAGTCCAGGTTCGGGTTAAAGAGGGTGCGCGAGAGCGTCTGCAGGCTTATGAAGGTGTTGTAATCGCTAAGAAGAACAGGGGCTTAAGCTCTTCATTTACTGTTCGAAAAGTAGCCAATGGAGAAGGGGTGGAGCGCGTTTTTCAGACTCACAGTCCACTTATTGGCGAAATTCAGGTGCTAAGAAAAGGTGATGTGAGACGCGCAAAATTGTATTATCTACGGCATCGATCCGGAAAAGCGGCACGCATTAAGGAGAAAGTGCGAAAATAGTATTCAGATTGTGATATGGGTAGATTGCGTCAATTGCTTGTTTACTAGTTATACATAAAAACGGGACTAAAAACAGTATGGTCAGGGCGCGTTTGCTCCCTCGATTATTTTAGCGATACCCGAATTAAATTATTGAGCGTGTCGCAATATTTTTCGTGATGTGTTTGGTAATGAATAAGCATAATTCCCAGTCTGGTGTAGTACTCCCGGTTAGCCAGTTTATTGTGGCAATTATACTGTTACTGGTCGGTTTGCCTTCCTATAGCCAATCGTCGTCCCCGCAGCTGTATGACAATGATGACCCATCGTTTTCCCCTGAATTGCTCAGCGTGCGTACATTGGTAAAAGCCAATGTTCTGGATTTGGCGCAATTGATTCTCGAAACTGAAGGGCCGCCAGGTTTGCCGAATAAAGCATGGTTAAACTGGGAACGGCAATTGTGGAAGCTTTATCAGGTCAGAGGAAACTGGCAAGGTCTTTATCAACGTACCAGGCAAATCCCGCCCGCATTTCCGAAAAAAATACACAAGGAGGCGGATACCCAGGCAATTTATGCGTTGGTCGAGCTGAACGATGGAAAAAAAGCCCGTGTCTTGCTACGCAAGCACTTGTCATCAGGTAATTTATTAGAACTTGAAAGGCGAAGATTCCGAAAATTACTCATTGAAAGCTATCTGGCGGACGACTTGTTGACTGAGGCCGGTGTGGCGATGAAAAATTACCAGTCCGATTTTGATTCCGCGGAAGAAGATTGGTTATTGCTCAGCGCGAAGATTTATCTCAAGCACAATTACCCTAATTCCGCGGCCAACTTGCTTTCGACAATAACGATCCCTGCAGCCCGATTATTGCGTATATTCTCGCGCTTGAAAAATCAATCCATAGACCAGGCTCGGGCGGTTAGTGAGGCGAAACAACTATTTGCCGAACTCCAATTTTTATCCGACCGAAGCGCAGTCAAAGCGCACCAAGTTTTAGCGGTGATTATTTATGCCAAACATTCCAGTGATCTGTTCCCTCCCGCTGTTGACGAACTCGAACAATACTTAATTGAGATTGGAGATGAAATTTCTGAATCTGACAATGTGTATCCACAATACAACATAGCTGATTTGCTGGCCGCGTACAAAGAAACTGCACTGGCCGAAGTCATCCAGGCGAAATTGCTGAATGGCGACAATTTGGGATTGCTTGACTACGTTATTCAACTGCCTGCCAAAGAGGCTGCAAGGAAAAAAACCCTATACGGCTATTTATTACAAAGCCCAAAAGATCAATTTGTTCGGCAGCAACTTAACAACCTGTTCGTAACTTCTTTGATTCAATCTGATCGCATTGATATTATTCCTCAACTTTACGGGGCACACAAACCTTTTGGGAAGCTGGCACTGAGCGGAGACGTTGGTCTCGAATTATCAAATGCTGCACTGGCGATGGGGAATATCCGGTTGGCAGCGGAAGTTAACCAGGCGCTGACTGAACTTCCTCAAGGAATGGACCGCGCCGATTGGTTGTTGCACACTGCGCGAATTTCAATTATCGCAGGAGACTATGACAAAGGCGCGAATGATTTAATGCTGTGGATTGAGGAGTCTGAGAAACTTGAACCTGAGCAAACTGACCGGGTGCTTCAGCCGATTTTTGACTTGCAAACCGCTAATCAGCATGAGTTGGCTTTGAAACTGCTGCATGCAGTGAATACTCGTTCGTCTTCAGCTAGACATCGGCGTGAAATTGCCTATTGGATTGCGGAGTCTTACCAGGCAACACGTCAATATATTAAAGCTGCGAATTATTTTTTATTCTCGGCGTTACAAAAGAAAAATGGATTTGACCAGTGGGGTGAGTCAGCAAGATATCGAGCAGCGGAATCTCTTCTTTCCGCTAATTTGATTTCAGATTCACGGGCGCTTTTCAAAGACCTGTTGGCGCGAGCCTCTACCGCTAGTCGAAAAACACAACTGAAACAAAAACTTCAACAACTATGGCTGCATGAATCAAGTTTGAATTCAATTGAGTCAGTTCAATAACCCACGGCCAATAACCAATGAATGCGTACAGACCAACCTGATCGATCGATGACCGAGGAAACAGAGAATACGTTGATTGACCTTTTCCTGGATGTGGTATGGATGGAATCTGGGCTAAGTAATAATACTTTGTCGGCTTACCGCAATGATCTAACCCAGTTTTTTGTATGGGCTGATTCGAAAGGCTTGAGTCCGACTGCCCTCAGTCCTGAAGCCGTCGCCCTATTTGTGTCTGAGCGCGCATTGAGGTCATCCAATCGAAGCGCTGCTCGATCTTTGTCCTCGATAAAACGGTTCTATAATTATTTATTGCAGGAAAATAAAATCGACCATAACCCGTGCGCCAACGTGGTTTCTCCTTCGATTGGAAAATCGTTGCCGAAATCCCTATCGGAAGATGATGTCGAAAAACTGATTCAAGCACCGGATATAACCACCGCGCTGGGCATTCGTGATCGGGCGATGATTGAAACGCTATACGCTGCCGGAATGCGCGTCACCGAATTGGTTGGATTGTCGGTCAACCAGATCGATTTAACCGCGGGCGTTTGCCGTGTCATCGGCAAGGGCGACAAGGAAAGGTTAGTGCCCCTCGGCGATGATGCCGTTGAATGGATTACCCGATACTTAAAAGAGGCGCGGCTGGAGATTCTCGGTTCGGCGCAAAGTATCGCCTTGTTTATTACTCGCCGCGGCGCTGCCATGAGCCGCCAAGGTTTTTGGCAGAACTTAAAACGCTATGCCCTTATCGCCGGAATTTCAAGCCCGCTATCTCCGCATACTTTACGGCATGCGTTTGCCACGCATTTATTGAACAATGGCGCTGACTTGAGGAGTGTGCAAATGCTGTTGGGTCATTCCAATTTATCGACCACACAGATATACACTTATATCGCCCAGGCGCGGTTGAAAGAGCTGCATGAACACCACCACCCGCGAGGATAGCAATGATCAGCCAATCTCAAAATCAACCCATGTCCGCTAACATCAACACCCCGCCCGCAATATCAGATTCAGCAATTTGTTGATGTTTGCGACAATAGCGATCGCTATCCGATACCCGTGCATTGTATGCAGGGCGTGTTGCGGACCGGCATGATGATTGCGGTTTACAGAAAACGTTATCACAACGAGGACAATGAAACTATTTTCAAGACGCTGCCGACTTTTGGCCGTAACTTCCAAAGACCACGCTATAACGCTTTCCGAAAATTTGTTTTGAATTACAGTAAAGCGGACGCCGCCCTTTATCATTCGCAAAGAAAGCCTGAAAAAGGGTGATGCCCGTTTTTATTCGGACATTGTTTTCCGGCACCGAAGGCGCGGGATTTTAATAACAACGGCGTTCCCGAGTTTATTAATGACCGGGGTTTTGTTGTCGAATGTTTGCACAAATGAAGGGTTTGCTTGCGGGTTTGGATTTGTTTTATTTTTGCGCGATGGTTAGTGAGCGTATGGCCGCAAGGACGTTTTAAGTTAGCGCAAAGTTACGCCGCAAACTATTGGTCGTGATCGTTTTTCAATGCACGAACAAAGATTTGTTGAAAATCCTTCGGGCACTTCCCGGCTCTTCCCTTGTGGTAGTAGCAAACGCCGCCGCTGTCTTTCCATATAAACAACGCGCCCAAAAAATGGGCGTCATGTTTGCGCTCAATGATAAGGCCGGTTGCGTGGGACGCCGCTACATTGACCAGCCAATCGTGGGTAACGCCAATGCCCGCCTGTCCTTTGTCGTGCGGAAGCAATCCTGCCATCAACTCCGCGGCCGCTGACAACGGCGGGCGGAAATGTGGATACGGCGGATTGCGCGCTTCTTTCGACAACTGCTTCACAAACAGATCGTAGAATCCGTGTTCGGAAATAAGGCGGCTTAATGTCGGCAGCGCGCTTTCAAAATCTTCAACATAAGCATCGCAACGCAAAGACATGGATTTTTTCGACGCAAGCGGTGGATGGTTGGCGCCGCCGATGCTGTTGGCCGTTTGCACACAACGGCGAGCTGGACTGTGAAACAGTTCAATGTTTCGTTCTTTCAACAAATCGCCCATGGTGGCGGAGTCCTTTTCTCCTTGCGGAGTCAAAGGCGCCTCGTTGCCGTGCTGCCCTTTTGGAATAATGTCTCTTTCGGCATGGCGCATCAAAACGGCAACCCGTGCTGTGGACGGAATCAACGCTAACGCGCGAGCGGCGTGTTGCAAAGCGCTCAAGGATTTTGCGCCGGTCATTTGATTTTTTCTCCGATCAATAAAGATGCGGACCGGTTCAGGTAACGGTGTTCAACAAATGAAAAACCGTTTTCCGCCATCAATGCTTGATATTCCTGCCGGGTTCTTTGCCGTCCGCCGCCGACTGTCAGCAAATGCAAGGAAACCATTGCTCCGGTCGCTTCCCCGTCGGCTTCAACGACGAACAACTTCCCCCCGAGCGGCAATGCCAGATTGGCCTTTGCCAAGATGAGGGCGGCTTTTTGGTCGTTCCAATCGTGTAGCACCCTGGCCAATAGCACCGCATCGGCCCCGGTTTGCCAATCCAGAAAAATATCCCCGCCCAATTTTGTTATCCGTCCACCGGGATTGTCTCGGTCGTCAAACAAGGACAGAACATCCGCTCGGTCAAGGATCGTGATGTTCAGGTTTTGCCATTTTCGGACGATCATCCGGGCGACTGTACCGCTCCCGCCGCCGGCATCGAGCAGATGCCGCACATTATCCAAAGGCAACATATCCGCCAAAAATTCGTAATCGTTTTTGGCGTAGGCGGCGAGCGTTTTTTGGCTTCGTTCCACCTTTGAAATATCCCGCGAAATTTCCGCGAAGAAATCGGCCTTGTTTTTGCCGCTAATCGCATCCACCCACGCATCCGCGCCGCTGGTGGCGAATGTCCCCCAGGAAACCGCCGCATCCGCAAGCGAAAAGTCGCCATTCGCCAGCAGCAACGAGCCTTTCGATGTAAGATTCCAAACGCCATCGGTGTTTGCGGTGATATTCATTTGCGCCAATGCCGCAAGCAACAGTTTCATGTTGGCGGCGGATTCCCCGAAGCAATCCGTCATCGCCGTGTCCGCCAGGGGCAGTTTTTCCGGCACATTCAGTTTTACCGACGCGGCAATAGCGAAGGTTTTCCAATAACCGACCATGTCCGATGACAACTCATGGAACTGCCGGTATCGTTCGCTAGTATTGTTTTCCGTTGCCGAAGGCGCGGGATCTTTGATAACAACAACGGCATCGCCAAGCTCATTAATTAGCAAGGTTTTGTGGTTGAATGTTTGCGTCAGCGCTCTGCCGTTGTAAAAAGGCTCCACCGACGAATAACGATTTTCATAAGCCGGCATGCCGCTTCGATCAATATGCGTCCAACCGTTTTCATCTTGCGCGCGCGCATAGCCCTTGTGATAGACATCAAGATTGCGATAGCGGTGTGGATGGGCCGGCGTCCCATTCGCCAAAATGTGCCCGCACAAGCCATCGGCGTTTGTAACCACCGCGCAGCCTTCGCGAAAGTCGCCCGCATAAGCGTATGTTTGGGAATACGGCGAGTGGCCTTCGGGGTCAATGTGGTAATACCGCCCGCCCGTGCAAACCACGCACCGTCCGCCTTGAAAGTTGCCGCACCATGAATGTCGCTCGGCATAGGCGGACACCCCGTCGGGGTGGATGTGAAACCAGCCGCGCTCATCATTGACCGCCGCCAGATTTTCGTAGAAGCCGAAAGCGTTTCGAAAGGTGCGACCATAAGCCGTTTCCCCGTCGATACTGATATGCCATGCTTTGTTGTCGAAGCAGATTGGCGCAAGCCCGGGTGCATGAAAAGACTGTACGCGCAAAAAACGTTGCGCGTATAATGGTTCGCCATCGCGTACATGATGCGTCCCGCAAGGAGACACTCGCGTGTTTTGCCAGTCGCGGCAATTTATCGGTTTTTTCGCATATTGCACTTTTGGCAAACTGCTCGCGAGCGATAGGTTTGTGTAAGTAACTGATATTTGTCGCTGTGCCATATATCCAACAAATCGGTGTCGTGCAGGGATCCAAAATCTCCCAGCGTTTGCCGTTCGGCATCCGGCGCACAACAAGGGTTAAAAACTCCCTGGGCGCTGACCCACGCCTCTTTGCCCAAAAAAGGGCATTGACCGTCCGGCGCCAGGCCATTTTCGGCGGCAATGATTTCTGCTATGTTTTCCAACAAAACGTGTTGCCCGTTGGGCAGTGGACAGGCGCGCGCAACTCGACGGGTTTCGGCGACAATGTTGTTCCAGCGGGCAATGGCTTTTGTGTTGCGGCGCATGTCCTGATTTTTAATTTCGGCAAAATGCGCCCACAAATGATGCCCCTTTACCCGGTCAACGCCCAGCGATGCGGCAAGACGAACGATATCCGGCAATTCGCCGCTGTTGGTTTCCATAAAAGTCATCTGAAAAGTGACGCGACAACGATTGCCTCCCGCTTGCGCGCAAGCATCGCGCACCGCGATAAAATCTTTTACGTTGGCAACCATGGTTTCCCAATCGGCGTTTTGCATAATCGCCTCTTGCGTTTCTTTGTGCGCGCCGTTCCATGAGATTTTGACATCGGAGGTGATCGGCGCCAGCCGTTTGGCCCATTCGCACGCGCCCAATCGTGGAAACGAACCGTTGGTTGTCAGGTTAAGCAGCACGCCCGTTTCCTCACACAGGGCGATAATTTTCTCAAAATCCTTGTATAGCAAAGGCTCTCCCATGGTGGACGGAATGATCTCGCGCAATCCCTTGTCGGCAAGGGCGCGCACGTTTCGCTCCATCAGTTCAAACGGCATGACCCGTTTGGATATTCCATTGGCACGGCGCATGCGTTGCAAGGCGGAATGCGGGCTGTGTTCCTCGCACATCGTGCAACGATAGTTGCAGTGGTCGGGGTTGGTGTCGAATGTTATTCGCCACGGTGCCGGTAAGATGGGAACGGCGGCGTTGTCGCGGGCGGTAATCGCGCGCTGATAAATTTCTTCGATTTTCAGCACATGCGATTTAATATCCGGCGCATTGCCGTTTTTATCAAACAAATAGCCGCGCTCGCCAAGTTTTTCAGCCCACTTCGGGTTGTCGATAAAGCGGCGCATTTGCGCCGCCAACGCATCCGGGTTGCGCCGGGCGAACAACAGGCCGTTTTCTTCGTGCCTAACATATTCCGCCATGCCGCCCATATCAGAAGCGATGACCGGCACGCGCGCTTGTTGCGCCTCGTGGATGACCAGCGGTGAATTTTCCTCCCAAATGCTGGGCACAACAATGGCATCCACGCGGTTGAACACGCTTTGCACGATGTCCGGGTTCTGGTATTCGCCAACCCATTCGATGTTTTGTCGAACCGCGGCGGCGGGCATCGTTTTCAAGTGGGTGGTATTGACCGTTTCGCGCCCCCAAATACGCAAACGGCAATCACTGTGTGTTTTCATCAGAAGACCGAAAGCCTCCATTAAATGGTGGATTCCCTTGCCCGCAATGTGCGTGCCAATGTAACCAAAAGTAAACGGCTCTCCCGGCGGGCGGTGCCGACCTTGCAGGCGTTGTCGCTCAAAACCATAATCCAACAACACGGTTTTTCCCCTGGGCAAGCCAAATTGGTCATGAAAACGCCTGGTCAGATGACGGGAAGGGGCAATAAAAATATCGATCAATTCGGTCACCCGATGAACTTCCGCCATCCGTTGCGTCACCCACTGCGTCCAATAGTCGGCGTCTTTTTGCGCTTCAAGTTTTGCGCCGGAATAAAATCTTTTCAGGCAACGGTCGGCGCATTTGCTGTCTTCCTGTCCGTCGCACAAGGGCCAAACTTCCTCTTTTCCCGCGGCCGAGTATTGAATGAATTGCCCGCGCAAGCACATCAACCAAAAATCGTGCAAAGTAAAAACAACGGGAATGTTTTGCTTTGCCGCCATCGGCACAATGCCCAGCGACAGGTGATTCAAATGGCCAATGTGGACAATGTCGGGATTGACCTTTGCCAGAGTATCGGCGAAAGCTTGATCAATGACCGGATTGCAGTAATTGATGTTGACGCGCGCGGCGTTAACGATGTGCAAGCGAATGTCGCGGTTCAGCGAATCGGCCTTTTGCTTCAGGCCGCCATCCGCCGTAAAAGGATTTTCTTCCCGGGTGAACACATGCACTTCGTGCTTTTTGCACAACTCGTTGCACAGTGTTTGTGAATACACCTCCGACCCGGCGTTATAGCAGGGCGGATACCCATGTATGACTTTTAGTATGCGCATTTTTCTCTCCGATACGATGAAAATCATCAACCAATCGACCAACTACTTCTTCCAAAACCTGTTGCGGACGCCAGCCCAGAAGTTTTTCAGCGGGGCGCGGATCTCCCTGGAAATTTTTCGGATAAAATCCTTGTGGCGGAACGATGATTATCCTGCCGCCGCCTTTTGCCAGCGCCATTTCCGCTAAATCCCGCAACGATGTGGCGCGACCGCTGACAATATCAATCGGCGGCAAATCGCCGATGCCGGCAATGAGCGCGTCCATCGTTTTTGACACGGCGGCAACGACATCGTCCAGCGTCGTGAAATCAAAAACATTGTCGGCGCCCCTGATTTTCAAGATGCCGTTGTTGGCCGCGGCTTTAGCAAACGCTGGCACGACGCGGTCATGATAATCGGTGGTTGTGCCGAAAACATTAGAAAACCGCACCACCGCTACGCGATTGCCGTGACGTCGTAAATCCAAAGCCATGGTTTCTCCCGCCAACTTGCTTTTGGCATAGGTGTTTTCGGGGTTCGGCAGCGTATCTGGAGAACAGGGCAGCGCTGGCGGTGTGCCATATACCTCGCGCGAACTGGCAAAAATCAACCATGGTTTTCGCGCTGAGCCGACCGTCGCCGACAGAACTGCGCGGGCGCCATCAATGTTGATGCTGCGACACAATGCCGGATATTGCTCCCCCCAAATAACGCGCGACAATGCGCCCAAGTGAATCACGCCGTCGCACTGGTTTATATTTTTTTGCACGTTGCGGGCATCGCGAAAATCATATTTCTCGGCCTCATGGGCGGCACGCAAATCGCAACCGATGACGGAAAATCCGCGCGTTTGCAACATATCACGCACCGCTTGCCCGATCAATCCACTCGCACCCGTCAAAAAAATCGTGCTCGACATTACTAGACAGCCGGGCTAGTCGCCTTCGCATTGATGCTATCGAGCATCGCTTCAATACTGGTATTGTATAAATCCACCACTTTTGGCATTCTGGTTAATTTTGTATGAGGAAGGTTACAGGAGATTGCAGGCTGAAGCTATGATTGTGTCTGAGTTTATCATATTATGAGACGAAACTGGGTAGCCAAGGTGAGTTGTTGATAATACCCAAACGTTCCCGATCCCATACTACCATGAGATTGATAGGTATCGCAACAAGTCTGGCAGTTGACCAGTGGTTTGTTCGCGGCGGCATTAGCCGCGACATTCGGAGGCGGGAAACTCTATTCCAATTCTAAAAGGGTCTGGTGAACTTCATATAGGATTATTTCTTAATTCCATGAGTAGTATGGCATACAGATTTTTGCTTCGATGATTAAATCTGTATTCACATTCTTATGGATGCAGATAGAAAGCTTTCTCGGCAATGCCATTGAATTGGGCTAGCCGTCTTTTTGCAAATGACCAGAAACTTTCGATGCCATTGACGTGACATTTCCCGAGCGCAAATTCATTTTGGAGTGGAACACCCGGTAGTGATCGTATCCGTTCAAAATGAGTCCCTCATACGCTTTCCATCCGTCGCTGTGGATCGTACTCCGTTCAAGGATGTTTCCTTGTATGATAGGCAACAGGCTCTCACGTGAACAGTTATTCACAATTTCGACGTAAACTTTCCCTGCTCTTTGGAGAAGCCCAAAGACCGGTGTTTGCCGACTGCTCCACGACCGCGCGCTTACCCCGAATTCGACGGGCTCCGAAATAACTTTCATCTAATTCGAAAATGCCTGCATGCGCATGACTTGCCATGAAACATGCCACGATACGGCGACGCAATTTTGCTGGGAAACATGAGTCAGTTGATGGGTTTCATAAGCATTCAAGTCTAGGGCAAAACATTTCAGCAGTTGTCTGAATTTGTTTTCTGAAATATGCGAGCGGCGATAATACTTGTTTCCCCCTTTCGCCATAGCGCTTTAGCCTACATTATATTGGCTGAAGTTCACCAGACCCTTCTAAAATGATACTGAACAGGGCGTTATATTCACCGCCCAACTGCGGACAGGTTTTTGCTCCTGCAAAACCTGCATTTCCGCCATCCTTGGCGGTCATAGAATTTGATATGCTTCGCTTATGATCCGCATCGGCTGGTTGCCGATGATTTAAGTGAATGGATTTCACCTCAGACTGCCTGATTTTTTTATCCTCCTGCGGTCTCATAGATGTTTGAACCAGTACATGACTTACATTCATTAATAGCATAAGCTATTTTGCGCCTGGAAATTGAGCTGACAACGAAAGAGTAAAGGGGACGCTGCCCTTTTATTACCCTATTAATTATAGTGTCTTCATTACAAAACATCCAAGACAACTGGACAATTGAGCAAGCAATGTCCTGGCTGGAATCGGCTTGCCCAAGAGAGGGTGGCGAGGGTATCGAATCGGGTTTGCAGATGGTTGGATTTTTGCAGGATTTGGATATGGATGCGGTGGGGTTGATGGCCGGGTTGCTTCAAGGTTTCATGCCGCTTTCCGACTTGGAGTGCGAGCGTATCGAAACGAATTTTGGCGCGGATGTGATTAAATTATACCGTAGCATAAATCGAATGCGGCAACTATCCGACCTGTTAAGCGTGGGCATCCCTGGTCGCAGCCGCGCTGAAACGGATGAGGAAAATCTCCGCAAAATGTTAATTGCGATGGTGGATGATGTCCGAGTGGTGCAAATTTGCCTGGCCAATCAATTAATCTTACTCAGGGCATCAAAATCAAAAACCGTTGAATTTCAAAAATGTCAGGCGCGACTGACCCAGGATGTTTATGCGCCACTGGCCAATCGATTGGGAATATGGCAGTTTAAATGGGAATTGGAAGATTTAGCGTTTCGTTATTTACACCCTGATAGTTATCACGCGCTGGCCAGCGCGTTGCAAGAAAAACGACCGGCGCGGGAGCAGTATATTGCGCGCCTGGTGTCGGAAATACAAACTCGTCTTCAATCTGCGGCAATCAATGCCGAGGTGCAGGGCCGCCCTAAGCATATCCATAGCATTTGGAAAAAAATGCAGCGCAAGGATTTGGAGTTCGAGCAATTATGGGATCTCAGAGGTGTGCGAATTCTTGTCCACAATGTGGAACAGTGTTATTCGGCGTTGAGCGAGATTCATTCAGCTTGGAAGCATGTTCCGAATGAATTCAGCGATTACATCGCCATGCCTAAGATCAATGGCTATCAATCAATTCATAGCGTCATCGTCGGCCCGGAAAATAAAAAAGTGGAAGTCCAGATACGCACTTATTCAATGCACGAAGAAAGCGAGTTGGGCGTGGCCGCGCATTGGCGCTATAAAGAAAAACTCGGGCAAGACAGTGGCATCGATGCCAAAGTGGTGTGGTTGCGGCAACTGCTGGACTGGAAAAATGAAGTCATGGGATCAGCGGCGACAGAGAAGAAGCAAGCCAGCGACGGCGCGGATGATGCCGGACAAAAGGATTCGCGCCACAAGGAGCGAGTTTATGTGTTCACCCCGAAGGGAACCATTATGGATTTGCCGGCTGGCTCGACACCGATAGATTTCGCCTACGCGATTCATTCCGAAGTCGGTCATCAAGCCCGTGGGGCCAAGGTTAATGGCAAGATGGTGCCGCTAAACTACCCGTTGCAAACCGGAGAACAGGTGCATATCCATACTGTTAAAACGGGTGGTCCAAGCAGGGATTGGCTACGTAACGATCACGGTGACGGTCGGCGCAATGTTCAGACAAATAGAGCGCGCAGCAGAATTTTACAATGGTTTAAGCATGCGGATTACAATCAAAATGTGTCCGAGGGGAGGGGCATGCTGGAGCGGGAATTGCACCGTCTGGGCCTGGAGGATCTAAGTTACGAAAAAATAAATCAGCATACGCATTTTCATAAAATCGATGATTTATTGGCGGCAATCGGCGCCAAGGATTTCAAGTTATCCAAAGCGCTGTATCCGTTCAAAACGATTTTCCGGCCGACCTTAGACGATGAATTGGAATCTGTAGTAACTAAATCGAGACAATCCACAAAAAAACAAAACAAGGATAGCCTTAGTGTGCAAGGCGTAGGCAACTTGCTGACTCGTATCGCCAAGTGTTGTCAACCCGTTCCAGGCGATGAAATCATTGGATTTATTTCTTCAGGACGAGGGGTTTCTATTCATAGAATAAATTGCAATAACATACTTCACATAGATGAAAATTTAACCAACCGACTGGTTGATGTGGATTGGGGGCAACAATCCCGGTCATCTTATAACTTGGGGCTATGGGTAACCGCCTACCACCGTAGCGGACTGTTGCATGAAATTATAGAGATGCTAAAAGCGGCCAATGTAGATGTGCTAAAAGTTAATATGGAGACCGATCAAGAACATGTGACTCGATTACAGTTTCGTCTTGAAATTTCTGCAGCACTGCGACCCGAACAACTGATTAGTCGATTATCTTCAATACAAAATGTGTTTGAAGTAAGAAGAGACTAGATCGAATGAGGTAGTAGATTTCAGTTTACTTATGGTTGCGTTCGGGAATGTGAAAACTTCTGCATGAAACTACTTGTATCCGTGCGATAGCGTATTTTAAGTATTGCATAAAATCAGAAACATTCGGCATTCCCAATCAAGATGATGTCATGTAAATCCATTATGCCGGATACCGGGTCAGGGAGTGCCGGGTCGCCTCTTGCACATGCTGAGAAAACATCAGAAAATAAAGTATGGATAATCAAAAACGCAAGGCGAGCGCAGTATGCCTTTGAACAAGTAACAGAAGCGAGAATCTTGCCCGATAAAATGATGTTGGAAACCAAAATACCAGATGCAACGCCAAGCATAGTGGGTAAATATGCTCTTGATGATGAGCGGGCACTGCTGACGAAGCTCAGGTATAGTCGTTTATTGGATATTTTTACGGGTGTTACATGCTACTCATTGCAAAACCGTTAAAATTTCTATTTTTGAATTTATTATGCGAAGCGGCGAGATAAAAAAGGTTGCCGAACATCATTATGAACTGGTTTTGTCAACGGATATTACCGATGAAGAACTAGCGCAGTATAACCGGCTAGGTTAATTGGCGGCTAACTAGGAGGAACTGATAGCGCTATAATAAAAACGCCAGGAAAACCGCTAAAACTGCACATTCACTGGTTTCGAGCAGAGCACAGCCTAAACCGCGCTGACAATAGTACGACTCTGCTTGACAAGTGGCGTTACCCGGATATTGTAGCGTCAGCCGGGCGCCTGCTTATCCGTTTTGGATTCTTCGTCCTGTCTATAGCGACCAAATCAGATTCCAGTTACCGCAACGTGCTTGAATCTGCTTTTCCCTGTCTCCGCCGCAACAGCGGCTTTAAGTAAGCGCCTGTATATGATGCTTTAACTTTTGCGACTTGTTCAGGAGTGCCGAAGGCGACAATTTCTCCGCCGCCGTCGCCGCCTTCCGGCCCCAGGTCTAAAATCCAGTCCGCAGTCTTTATCACATCCAGGTTATGCTCGATGACTAGGACCGTGTTGCCGTGGTCTCGTAATCGGTGCAGGACGGTCAGTAATTGGCGTATGTCATGAAAATGCAGACCGGTGGTAGGTTCATCCAATACGTAGAGCGTTCTCCCGGTATCGCGTTTTGACAGTTCCCGAGAAAGTTTCACGCGTTGTGCCTCACCGCCGGAAAGCGTGATCGCGCTTTGCCCAAGGGTAATATATCCCAACCCGACATCAAGCAAAGTGTCCAGTTTTCGCTTAATCACCGGAATGGCTGAAAAGAATACCGCAGCGTCTTCAACCGTCATTTCCAGAATTTCGCTTATGTTTTTCCTTTTATAGCGGACCTCAAGGGTTTCACGATTATAGCGCTCGCCCTTGCAGACGTCGCAGGGAACGTAAATATCAGGCAGAAAATGCATCTCTACGCGAATCAATCCACCGCCCTGACAAGCTTCGCAGCGACCGCCTTTTACGTTAAATGAAAACCTGCCAGGTTTATAGCCGCGGGCTCTGGATTCCTGGGTGTTGGAAAATAAATCACGAATATGGGTGAACAATCCGGTATAGGTGGCTGGATTCGAGCGTGGCGTTCTGCCGATTGGATTTTGATCAATTGAAATAATTTTATCGAAATGAGCAAGACCGGATATCGTTGCATAAGGCAGCGGCTTTGCCCGTATCAGATTCAACTGCTGGGCCACGGCAGGGTACAGCGTGCCGTTGACCAGAGTGGATTTTCCAGACCCGGATACACCGGTTATGCAAGTAAACAATCCCACCGGAATCTTTGCACATATGTTCTTCAAATTATTCCCGGTGGCATCGACAATTTCAAGCATTCGATTCAGGTCCGCGGCTGTACGGGATAACGGAACTTCGATGCGCTCCTTACCGCTCAAGAATTGTCCGGTAATGGAATTTTTTTCGTTAATCACTGAATCCGGTTTGCCCTGGGCGACAATGGCGCCGCCATGAGTGCCTGCGCCCGGGCCTATATCGACGACATGGTCTGCGTTTCGAATCGCTTCTTCGTCGTGTTCGACGACAATAACGGTGTTGCCTAAATCCCTGAGATGAAACAAGGTTTTTAATAATCGGGCGTTGTCTCGTTGATGCAGACCTATCGAAGGCTCATCCAGGACATACATGACCCCGACAAGACCGGATCCAATTTGTGATGCCAGTCGGATTCTCTGTGCTTCACCACCCGACAAAGTTTCTGCGGCTCTGGACAAGGATAAATAATTCAGGCCCACATTGATTAAAAATCCCAGTCGAGCCTTGATTTCCTGTGCAATTTTGTGCGCAATTTCAGCCCGCCTGCCATGCAAATCAAGGTTCTCGAAAAACTCCAGCGTTTTCCCCACCGGCAATTTTGTTAATCCCTGAATGGTTTGCCCTTCAATGAATACATGACGAGCTGCGGCCCTCAATCGGCTGCCACTGCAGCCATCGCATATTTTGGCGCTCATGTACTTGGCCAACTCTTCCCGCGCCGCGGATGATTCAGTTTCGTGGTAGCGGCGGTTGTAATTATTTATGACGCCTTCAAATGCATGCCGTTTCTCAAATTTCCTGCCCGGTCTTGCATAGACAAAATTAATCAGCTCATTGCCACTGCCATAAAATACAATTTCCCGGTGCTTTTTTGACAGTGTGTGAAACGGGGCTTCGACATCAAATCCATAATGTTTGGCCAGACATGCAAGTTGCGTATGATAGTAGCCATTGCGCCGGTCCCAGCCTGGAATTGCGCCAGCGGTCAATGCTAATTCAGGGTTATGCACAATACGGTCGGGATCAAAGAATTGGCGCACGCCCAAGCCGTCACAATCTCCGCAGGCGCCAGCAGGATTGTTAAATGAGAACAGTCTGGGCTCCAGCTCATCCAGGCTGTATCCGCAGTGTGGACAAGCAAATTTGCTTGAAAACAAAAGAGTTTGTTGAACATTCTTCTGATCGTCCAGCACCGCAACTGTGGCTGTTCCGTCGGTAAGGTTCAACGCGGTTTCAAAAGATTCCGCAAGTCGTTGTTGATTACCCTCTCTAACCACCAGGCGGTCGACAATCACGTCGATATCGTGTTTATAGCGTTTATCCAGTTTTGGCGGGTTATCCAACTCAACGGTTTGGCCATCAATGATGGCTCGTATATAACCCTGGGAATGCAGCTCACCGAGCAACTGATGGAATTCTCCCTTGCGATTATTTATCATGGGCGCCAGCAGCATCAATCGGGCTCCCTCAGGTTGATCCATTATCAAATCGACCATCTGACTGATGGTTTGTGCTTCCAGCGTAACCTCGTGCTGCGGGCATTTGGGGTCGCCAATTCTTGCAAACAACAAACGCAGGTAGTCGTATATTTCGGTTACGGTGCCGACTGTGGAGCGTGGATTGTGAGAAGATGATTTTTGTTCTATGCTGATTGCCGGGGACAGCCCTTCGATCAAATCCACATCCGGTTTTTCCATGATCGACAGAAATTGCCGTGCATAAGTGGACAGGGATTCCACATAACGCCGCTGTCCTTCAGCGTAAATGGTATCGAACGCAAGAGAAGATTTTCCCGATCCCGATAATCCGGTAATGACAATCAGTTTATTGCGCGGTAGGTCGAGATTGACCGATTTCAAGTTATGGGTTCTGGCGCCGCGAATTTGAATTTTTTCTATGGTCACAACATTCCGATTTCAAAAAGCAAACCTGATACTATACCCGCCCTTTGAGCACGGGCAATAACTAATTGGAAAATATTTTCAAGCCGATGACTAAACCGATGTCGCCGGCCGAGCGCAAAGCGGTGTTCTCGCTGGCCAGTATTTTTTCGTTGCGCATGTTCGGTTTATTTATGCTTTTGCCGGTGCTGGCTATTTATGCTGATGAACTGAGCGGAACGACACCGGTATTGCTGGGGTTGGCGCTGGGGGTTTACGGATTAACCCAGGCAATTTTTCAACTGCCATTCGGCATGTTGTCAGATCGAATTGATCGCAAGAAAGTAATCACATGCGGGTTAATCATATTTGCGGCGGGCAGCATTATAGCGGCGCTGTCGGACTCAATTGAATGGCTGATAATCGGCCGGGCGGTGCAGGGTACCGGTGCGATATCCGCGGCTGTGCTGGCGTTGAATGCAGATTTAACCCGTAGCGAGCAGCGTACCAAGTCCATGGCAATCATCGGGATTAGCATCGGATCCACTTTTCTGATGTCTTTGATTTTAGCCCCGATCCTGCAAAGCATTATGGGCGTCGATGGATTGTTTTGGTTGATTGCGGTGTTGGCGGTAATGGCAATTCTGGTGCTGTATAAGGTAGTTCCGGATGTCGTGCCGACCGCAGAGCGCAACCAGCATGCCCCGATTCGGGGTCAGATTGAAGGCGCGCTGAAAAATTCTCAATTGATGCCGCTCAATTTTGGCATTTTAATATTGCACCTTGTTTTAACCGCCCTGTTTTTGGTATTACCAAATTTGCTGATAACGCAAAGTGGATTGTCGCTATCCGAGCACTGGAAGCTATACACGCCGATCTTGTTGATATCGGTATTGGGCATGATGCCGTTTGTCATCATCGGCTCTAAACCGAAATTCGTGAGCATCGCCTATCGGCTGGCAATTTCCCTGCTGCTCATTTCCCTGGTAGCGCTAGTCATCGGTCAAGATCATTCTTTAGCCTGGTTACTGGTGTCGCTCACTTTATTGTTTAGCGCATTTAATGCCCTGGAGTCATTGCTGCCTTCCCTGGTGTCCCAACTAGCGCCAGCCAATAGCAAGGGCACCGCGATCGGAATTTATAACACCTTTCAATTTTCCGGAATATTTTTGGGTGGATTAGCGGGAGGATGGATACTTGGAAGGCAGGGCGTAACCGGTGTTTTTGTTTTTTGCAGCATTGCGGTTTTTGGATGGCTGCTGGTTTCCTGTTTTGCCACCAATTTTAAGCTGACTAAAAGCAATTAAAATTGGAGCGCTTAAACACTCGCAAAGAAGCGAATGGATTGCTAGAATAGAGCAACTCAACGGAATTGAGGATGCAACTATTGTTTGTGGCGAGACAGTGGTTGCTTAGATGCAGACGAAGAAGTCTACGATGACGCCAACATTGAACAACATATTAAGATCTAAGGAGGTCAACAATGGCACGAGGTGTTAACAAGGTCATACTAGTGGGAAATTTGGGGAAAGACCCGGAAATCCGCTACACCCCAAGTGGTGCGGCAGTAGCAAATATTACCCTGGCAACTACTGATTCATGGAAAGACAAACAAACCGGGGAGCAGCAGGAGCGAACCGAATGGCACAGAATCGTCTTTTTTAGTCGCCTGGCGGAAATTGTCGGGGAATATTTGAAAAAAGGATCGCAGATTTACGTTGAAGGGCGAATACAAACCAGAAAGTGGCAGGACCAAAGCGGTCAGGATCGATACACTACTGAGGTTGTTGGTAATGAAATGCAAATGCTGGGAAGCAAGGGCGGCGGAAGTTCAATGGCTTCTGGCGATGCGGACTTCGATCAGTCCGCGCCGTCGGACACTTCATCTGCAAAATCGATGCCTGGAAAATCGGCGGCGAAACCCGCTAGTGCAGCAGACGATTTTGATGATGACATCCCGTTTTAGAGGGCGATTTTAGAGGTTTCGGGTTGTTGCAGGCGGATTTACCCAATTTTGTCGACAGCGACGACCGTAAATAGAGCGAAAATAATGGTTAAAGTGTGACAAAAGTCACATAATTATTTTTGTAAGCAATGGATAATCCAATTACCCAAGAACATGTGACCAATGGGTTGGATAAAAAGATAGGCAGGCTCATAGGGAAGGACTGAGTGTTGAGTGGTATCGGAATGCGTAATTGCATAAACCGGATACTGATATTGCCATGGAATTTCTTTGCATGACACAGGGTTAGCCCAAGCCGTAACGGCTTGGGCTTTTTATTGCAAGCAACAAACCTACCGCCTTTGATGCCATCCATTACGCTCTAAACTTGTTTTCTTGTATTGAGTACGTCGGCGCAGGTGAAACAGCTTTCACCCACAAATGACAACTAAGACCGTATAATCCGGATTTGGTTGGTTGAGAGTGCCTACGCATTATTGTCATAGATGAAAAACGTAAAGAAGCTTAAAAAACAATATTCTGATGCGGGAATTAGCAAGGATAACGTTTGCAAAGATCCGGTTGAGCAGTTCCGGTTATGGTTTAAGCAGGCGGTTGATTCGGGCATCGCCGAACCGAATGGATTTTGCCTTTCCACAGTGTCGGAAGAATCCAAGCCATCCCAGCGAACCGTGCTGATGAAATCCTGCGACCATGATGGTTTGGTTTTTTACACCAACCACTATAGCCGCAAGGGACAGCAACTTGCAGAGAATAATAAGGTTTCAGCATTGTTTCCCTGGTATGAACTGCATCGTCAAATAAACATCGAAGGCACGGTGAGTCGGGTCAACGACCAATTATCTCGCGAATATTTTAAGTCCAGGCCCCGAGATAGCCAGATCAGCGCCTGGGCCTCTCGTCAAAGCGAGACGATTGCGTCGAGGCATGTACTCGAACAACAACAACAAGAAATAGAACAAAAATTCGGCGACCAGGAAATACCGCTACCGACATTTTGGGGTGGCTACCATATCAGTCCTGAGCGTTTTGAGTTTTGGCAAGGGCGCGCCCACCGATTGCATGATCGAATTCTCTACATCAAAAAAGATAACGCCCTGGAAGATAACCCCCGAAAAGATAAACAATGGGAAATTGTACGGTTATCTCCATAGCCGCAATACCAAGAGGGTCTGGCACAGGGGCTGGCAACTTGTTATAAAGAAAATCTTGTTATACCCTTCGCCGCCTTTGTGGCTGCGAACAAACCGGGTAAAACTAACCAGGTGAATAGTGGAGAGGTGTCTGAGTGGTTGAAAGAGCACGCCTGGAAAGTGTGTATACGTTTATAGCGTATCGAGGGTTCGAATCCCTCTCTCTCCGCCAACCAAGTCTGGTGGACTGATGCAATTTATTGAATTGGGGTCTTATAATGTGTAAACTCCCGCGCTCTCGGCAGGCGCGTAGCTCAGCAGGTTAGAGCACCACCTTGACATGGTGGGGGTCGGTGGTTCGAATCCACTCGTGCCTACCAAAATCATCTGTTTGGTTGATTGCACCTTGTGCTTTCGTTTCACATTTCAATGACTTTAAGCTTTGCTTCGTCTGATAACACGCGCGCTCTTTAGTAGTGAGAGCCACCGACAGGGTGCCATAAATATTATTGCCACAACTATTGTAGTGTAATGCCACAAATTTCTCTTCCCGACGGCTCAGTTCGTTCTTATGATAATCCATTAACCATTACCGAGGTCGCCAAAGATATCGGCCCCGGCCTTGCCAAAGCTGCAATCGCCGGCAAGGTAAATGGTGAAATTGTAGATACCGGCGTTTTGTTGACAGAAGATTGCGAATTGGCAATCGTTACCGCAAAAGACGACGCTGGATTGGATGTCATTCGGCATTCGACCGCGCATTTGTTAGCTCAGGCGGTTAAGCAATTGTTCCCAGAAACTCAGGTTACGATTGGCCCGGTGATTGAAAATGGGTTTTACTACGATTTTTCCTATGCCCCGGGATTCTCGGAAGACGATCTTGATGCCATCGAAAAACGCATGGCGGATTTGGCGAAAGCGGATTATCCGGTTGAGCGATCGGTGATGGATCGCGCTCAGGCGGCCGCCTTTTTTGAACAACAGGGCGAAATATATAAAGCCGAAATCATCGCTGGCATCCCGAAAACAGAACAAGTTTCGCTCTATGAACAAAATGATTTTATCGATTTATGTCGCGGACCCCATGTTCCGAGCACCGGGCATTTGCAAGCCTTCAAGTTAATGAAGGTTGCCGGCGCATATTGGCGTGGTGATTCAAACAATGAAATGTTGCAACGAATTTACGGTACTGCCTGGGCTGACAAAAAACAACTGAAAGCGTACCTCCGACAACTTGAACAAGCTGAGAAACGAGATCACCGCAAGCTCGGCAAGCAATTAAATTTGTTTCATATGCAGGAAGAAGCGCCGGGCATGGTGTTCTGGCATCCAAAGGGTTGGGCGTTGTATCAGGTGTTGCAGCAATACATGCGCGCCGAACAACGCAAACGAAACTACCAGGAAATTAATACCCCGGAAGTGGTGGATTTCTCCTTGTGGAAACGCTCAGGTCACGCCGATAAATTTGGCAGCGACATGTTTTCGGTAGCCTCAGAGGGTCGGGAATTTGCGCTCAAACCGATGAACTGCCCATGCCATGTTCAAGTTTTCAACCAGGGACTGAAAAGCTATCGTGATTTACCGTTAAGATTCGCGGAATTCGGGTCATGTCATCGCAATGAATTATCCGGAGCTCTGCATGGCTTGCTGCGGTTACGTGGATTCATACAGGATGATGGCCATATTTTTTGCACCGAACAACAAATACAAAGCGAAGTTGGAGACTTTATTGACTTTTTGCATCACGTATACCAGGCCATGGGATTTACTGAAATTGTATATCGGCTGGCCACCCGCCCTGATAATAGAGTTGGCAGCGATGAAATCTGGGACAAAGCCGAAGCGGCATTGGCACAAGCATTAAATGACAAAAACCTGCCATGGGAAATGCTGGAAGGTGAGGGCGCATTCTATGGACCGAAGATTGAGTTTTCTTTGAAAGACAGCATCGGCAGGGTTTGGCAATGTGGCACTATGCAGGTGGATTTTTCCATGCCCGGCAGACTCGATGCACAGTATGTTGACGAACAGGGTTGCAGGCAAACGCCGGTCATGTTGCACCGTGCGTTACTCGGGACATTTGAGCGTTTTATCGGAATTTTGATCGAACACTGGGAAGGTAAATTCCCGGTTTGGTTGGCACCGATTCAAGCCGTGGTCATGAATATTACCGACAAACAGTCTGAATATGCCCGAGAAATTGTAAATACACTGAAAAAACAGGGTTTCAGAGTGGAATCGGACTTGAGAAACGAAAAGATTGGCTTTAAAATCCGCGAGCACACGTTACAGCGTATCCCATACCTGCTTGTAGTAGGCGATCGGGAAGTTGAAACAAAGTCCATAGCCGTTCGGGCGCAAGATGGAGAAGATCTTGGTTGCATGTCTGTTGAGCAGTTCATTGCGGATTCCCTAAGTAATGACGCTTAAAAATCAGGTTAGTCGACGCTGGATAATCACGTTTGAAACCGGATTATTCTCCAGATTATTTTGTTGGCGAATGGTAAGATAAGCATTATGAGGAAGCAGACATAGCAAAACAAAAACCGATTTGTGTGAACGATCAAATTAAAAGCGATCCGGTACGGGTTATCGGATTGGATGGGGGGCAATTAGGTATACTGGCGCTGAAAGAAGCCTTTTTCGCAGCGCAACAAGTGAATCTGGATTTGGTGGAAATTTCACCTAATGCGGATCCCCCAGTTTGCAAAGTGATGGATTACGGCAAGCATCTCTATAGCGAGAGTAAGAAACGCCACGGCGCAAAAAAGAAACAAAAACAGGTTATCGTTAAAGAGATTAAATTTCGCCCGGGAACGGATGTCGGCGACTATGATATAAAGGTCAGGAAGCTGACTAAATTTCTCGAAGTCGGGAACAAGGCTAAAGTCACTATGCGTTTCCGTGGCAGGGAGATGGCGCATAAGGAACTCGGGTTGCTGATGTTGAATCGGGTTGAGAAAGATTTAGCGGAAATTGCAGAAGTTGAGCAGGCGGCTACGCTGGAAGGTCGCCAGATGGTTATGGTGCTGGCGCCAAAGAGGGGATAACCTTCACGGCTGTTGCAAGCGACCGTTGCAAGTGTCTGTTGTAAATATGTATATGTGCCCGATATTGTAATTACGATATATCGGTAAGAACAACGAAAAGTAGTCCATTCCAGAACTACCATCGTTATTATTTAATAATTGTGGCGTTACCTGACGCCACCAAAATACTGGAGTCAAGATGCCAAAACTTAAAACAAACCGGGGCGCCGCCAAGCGCTTTAAACTCACAGCGACTGGAAAGTTCAAGCGCTCACAATCTCACTCACGTCATATTCTGACCAAGAAATCGACCAAGCGGAAGCGTCATCTCCGTTCCGGATCATTGGTTCATGCTGCAGATCATGCCGCTATTAAACAGCTGCTTCCATACGCCTAATCCGGAGACGAGAATATGCCAAGAACTAAAAGAGGGGTCACCGCAAAGGCCCGGCACATCAGAGTCCTTAAGCAAGCTAAAGGTTATCGTGGCGCTCGAAGTCGTTTATATAAAGTGGCCAAGCAAGCGGTTGATAAAGCTGGGCAATATGCCTATCGTGATCGACGACAGAGAAAACGCCAGTTTCGCGCACTGTGGGTTGTCCGTATAAACGCTGAAGCGCGTAACAATGGAATGAGTTATAGCCGATTAATTGCAGGTTTGAACAAAGCCGCTATTGAACTGGACCGCAAAGTTCTAGCCGATATGGCCATTCACGATAAACCTGCATTCAGTCAATTAGTGGATCAGGCGAAGCGGGCATTGGCTAGTTGATAGCCAGTTGATAGTCAGTTGCGCCGGCAGAAATAATACAAAGGATTAAAAAACCAACTTATCGATCAGTCTGTATCGGAGGAGATAGTCCTTTTACAGAGTAATCTCTGGAGTTGATATCGGTTTTATCCGAAATTTGATTTGAGGATTGCTTCCTTTAATTTTAGTATTTAGATTAAGATACTATTGTAACTATCTGATTATGTAATATTTAATTATAGTGTCTGCCACTCACCAAACCCGGTCAAATCAATCGCTGGACAGCGTGTACGCCACTGCCCATGACGCTGTCAGTAATGCCGAGACGTTGTCGGAGCTGGATAATTTACGTGTCCGGTACCTGGGTAAAAAAGGCGTTGTCACCGAACGATTGAAACAGATAGGTGGATTGGCTGCACCGCAACGCAAGGGAATTGGACAGGAAGTCAATAAAATAAAGTCCCAAATTCTTAAGTTGCTGGAATCCAGACGCCAGGAGTTGGAAGCGCTGGCAATTTCCAGTCAATTCGAAAACGAATGCATCGACGTTACCCAGCCGGGAAGAGGACAAGTAGCAGGCACATTGCACCCGATTACGCGCACCTTGAAACGTATGGAAGAAATTTTCGCTCGGCTCGGTTTTGACATCGCGACCGGGCCCGAGATTGAAGATGACTATCATAATTTTGAAGCGTTAAACATCCCGGCCAACCACCCGGCCCGGGCGATGCACGATACTTTTTATATAGACGATCATGTCGTGCTACGCACCCATACTTCACCGGTGCAAATCCGCTACATGAGCATTAACAAACCTCCGATTCGGGTGATTGCGCCGGGACGGGTTTTTCGTTGCGATTCAGATGTGACACATACGCCGATGTTTCATCAACTCGAAGGTCTGGCCATTGATACGGACATTACTTTTGCCGATCTCAAAGGGATACTGATTCATTTTATCCGCGAGTTTTTTGAAAAAGATTTGCAAGTAAGATTCAGGCCTTCATATTTCCCGTTTACCGAGCCTTCAGCCGAAGTGGACATGGGATGTGTATTTTGTGAAAGCAAGGGTTGCCGAATTTGTAAGCAAACTGGATGGCTGGAAATATTAGGTTGCGGCATGGTTCATCCAGAGGTGTTGCGGTACGGCAGCATCGACAGCAAAATATATACCGGATACGCCTTTGGGATCGGCGTTGAGCGTCTTACGATGTTGCGTTACGGGGTTAATGATTTGCGTTTGTTTTTTAGCAATGACCTGGCGTTTCTAAGGCAATTTTAATGACTAGCAAGCATGTTAATTAGCGAATCCTGGCTCAGAGAATGGGCTTCGCCCAAAATCGGTTCCGACGAATTGGCAGAGAGATTGACGCTGGCAGGACTAGAGGTGGATTCGGTGGAATCCGCAGGGCCTTCGCTGGATAATAAGAAAATAATCGTCGGGCAAATTGTCTCAGCTGAACCCCACCCAAATGCCACTAATCTCCAGATTTGTGAAGTCGATGTGAGTAAATCCAGGAATCTTTCCATTGTATGTGGTGCGGTCAATGCAAAAACCGGTATGAAAACCGCGGTGGCACTGGCTAAAGCTAGATTGCCGGGGAGGCAAGTGTCTGCCGGTGAAATACATGCCCGAGAAATACACGGGGTCAAATCGAATGGCATGCTTTGCTCTGCCGCGGAACTGGGCCTCGCAGATTCCTCTGATGGAATATTTGAATTTGATTCTGGTGCGGATGTGGGTAGAGCGGTCGGGGATTATCTCGATTTGCAGGATTATGTTTTTCAATTAGAACTAACGCCGAATCGAGGGGATTGCCTGAGCATTGCCGGGGTGGCAAGGGAAGTGGCGACACTGACCGGGGCAAATCTGAATATTCCCGAAATTTCTAAAGCTAAGATCGTTTCCCGAACGGCGCTTAAAGTTCAGTTAAAAGCGCCAGAAGGGTGTCCGCGTTATGTCGGTCGCGCCATAACGAATATCGATATGCAGGCGAAAACGCCTGATTGGATGGTAGAGCGTTTACGTCGATCCGGGATGCGTAGCATTAATCCCATAGTCGATATTACC
The DNA here is from genome assembly GCF_965237845.1 of Candidatus Spongiihabitans sp. Taxonomy (GTDB): domain Bacteria; phylum Pseudomonadota; class Gammaproteobacteria; order Arenicellales; family Poriferihabitantaceae; genus Spongiihabitans. Next base: position 951,752 of record NZ_OZ250154.1, read on the forward strand.
AATTACGTCATGCACGAACTCGGCCAACCCATGCATGCCTTTGACCTAAAAAAAATTCGAGGCGGTATTGTCGTGCGGATGGCGAAGAATGGCGAAAAAATCAAACTATTGGATGGTAGTTCGGTAAAACTGGCTAAACATGATCTGGTGATTGCCGATCAAAGCAAGGCCATCGCCCTGGCTGGAATTATGGGGGCTGCCAATTCCGCGATTTCCGGTAAATCCAGGGATATTTACCTCGAGTCCGCATTCTTTTCCTGCGCCGTAATTTTGGGCAAAGCGCGACAATTAGGCCTGCACACCGATGCCTCGCATAGATTTGAACGGGGGGTTGACAGCGAGCTTCAACTCAAGGCAATGGAACGGGCGACAGCATTGGTTGTTGGCATTGCGGGCGGGCAAGCCGGGCCCGTGACCCATACAGTGGAAAAATCATCATTGCCAAAGACTCCTGATATTGCTTTTCATAAATCTGAAATTTATCGGGTGTTGGGTATGACTGTTCCGAATAACAAAATCGTATCGATAATGAAAAATTTGGGGATGTCGGTAAAGAGTTCGAAAATTGGTTGGCAGGTTAAGCCGCCAAGCTGGCGATATGATATTCAAGGTCAACACGACCTGATCGAAGAGGTTGGTCGCTGTTTTGGATTCGAAAAAGTGCCGCCGCGTATGCCGGATACTGAATCTGGAATAGGCGCCCATCCTGAAAACAAACTTTCTTTATACGACATTAAACAAACCCTGATTCATCGGGGTTATCATGAAGCCATTACTTATAGTTTTGTCGATTCAAAATTTCAACAACAATTGCTGAACAAAAGTGATGCAATCCGTTTGATAAATCCGATCGCTGATAACATGTCGGTAATGCGTCAGAGTTTATGGCCCGGATTGTTGGAAGCCCTGAAATCGAATCTAAATCGTCAGGAAGATCGGGTACGATTATTTGAGACAGGTCATGTCTATGCAAAGGCGCAAAATTCTCGAAAAAGTGAAGAAAAATCACGTCTTGGCGGGTTAATTAGCGGAATATCCTTACCCCGGCAATGGGCTAGTCAAGCTGCTGAAGTTGATTTTTTTGATATAAAAGGCGATCTTGAAGCATTAATCAATCTAACCGGATCCACGGCTGATTTTCAGTTACAACAAGCTCGGCATCCTGCGTTGCATCCGGGGCAATGTGCACAAATTTTCATCGGAAAAAAACGAATTGGTTTTGTGGGCAAGTTGCACCCATCCCATCAAAAAATTTATGATCTTGATCAGGCAGTCTATCTATTTGAAATTGATCTTGAGCCATTGTCCTCCTGTTTATTGCCTGTTTTTTTGGATATTTCCAAATTCCCGTCGATGCAAAGGGACCTGGCAGTTTTAGTGGACCAGACAGTTAATGTACAACCAATCATGGAGTTGGTGCGCTCATCCGCTGGTGGATTATTAAGGAATTTGGAATTATTTGACGTCTATAGAGGTGATAATCTGGAAAAAAACAAGAAAAGTTTTGCTTTCGGCTTGACCTTTCAGTCAGAATCAAGCAATCTTACTGCCTTGGAAGTAGAAGCGGTTATGGAAAAAATTGTTGAGGTGCTTGAACAAAAAATGGATGCTCGTCTTCGAAAATAATGGTCGAAGTTGATAAACGTAGAACCAAACTAAAATACACAAAAGTAGCTACGAGTAAAACCTGGATGACCGTAACAAAAGCAGATTTAGGTAATACATTGTTTGATGAAGTCGGATTGAACAAACGCGAAGCCAAGGACTTTGTTGAATTGTTTTTTGAAAAAATTCGCTTATCTTTAGAGCGTGGTTCTGCGGTCAAGCTATCTGGATTTGGCAGCTTCACGCTTAGGGACAAAACCTCCCGGCCGGGACGTAATCCAAAGACCGGGGAAGCAGTGGCAATTTCCGCCAGGAGGGTGGTCACTTTTCGTTCGAGTCAGCAATTAAAGGAAAATGTAGTCGATAACTCGTTTGAATTGACCCAAAAGCTGGGGCGTAAAAGATAGTGACAATGCTTGATCCAAGCGGCTTTGAACTGCCGCCAATCCCTACCAAGCGATATTTTACTATTGGTGAAGTCAGTAAATTATGTGAGGTCAAACCGCATGTATTGCGCTATTGGGAACAGGAATTCCCGCAATTAAAACCAGTCAAACGCCGAGGCAATCGTCGTTATTATCAGCGCCATGAAGTTAAACTGATTCGGCATATCCGGAAATTACTCTACGTTGAAGGATTTACGATTAGCGGTGCGAGAATTCGCCTTGAACAACTTGCTTCCGAAAACGAAACAACGACAACGGCATCCTCACCAGCGGTTGCCAATCAAGATACGAGCAAGATGGTGTCCCTGCTTGTTACGGAATTGACCGAGGTGCAGGAAATTCTGAGCTAGTTTCTTTGCGGGCGGCCTTCCAGTTAACCGGGGCCACTAGAATATCCAATATTAAAATCTTAAATTATTCGGGGTGTGGCGCAGCCTGGTAGCGCACCGCAATGGGGTTGCGGTGGTCGGAGGTTCAAATCCTCTCACCCCGACCAATACCCGACCAAATAAATCAAATAATAAGAATGGGTCTTGACTAGTTAAGAAGCCTTTTTCTTAACTCTTTAAGCAAAATCTCGTAGAGATTTTGCCCTCTATGATTAAACCTAAATTCACATTCTTTAAGGTGTAATTCAAACACATTTTTGGGTCATAACTAGTTAAGCGGCTTTTTTCTACAAATTTCAAGCAATATTTTGTAAAGATTTTGCTTGCGATTATTGAATCTAAATTCACATTCTTTGAGATGTGGTTCAAACATTTTTTTATCCATTCCTCTAAACTTTGATAACCTCGTTTTAGCATAACCCCAGAATGATTCCATGCCGTTAATATGGGAATTACCCCGAGCAAATTCATTCATCCCATGATGCACTCTATAATGCTTCTTATACCCAAAATCCACTAAACCATTATACCCTCGCCAGCCATCGGCATTAATCACGCTATCAGTACTGGTTCTTTGCTTGATAATGCTTTGTAATGTTGCTCTGTCGCACTTATTAATTAGGGTCTTAACTAGTTAAGACCCTAGATCTATTGTTATCCAACGGATAACAGTAGTATGCGCCCAATAAATAAGTCTAAGTATTGAATATAGCAAAATGAAGTGATATAGTTTCCCAATAAAACCACGCTCAATGATCGGTTTGCAGGTTATTGAGCCATGTAACGATACCAATCTTGGAGAATAAGCATGCAACGATCACTTTATATTGACCCTGAAAAATGCACCGGTTGTTTACAATGCGAAATGGCCTGCTCATATGAAAACGAAGGCGTATTTAATCCGGCAAAATCACGAATAAAGGTTTTTACGTTTCATGATGAAGGCCGATTCGTGCCTTATACCTGTACTCAATGCGATGAAGCGTGGTGTTTGCATGCATGCCCGGTCGAAGCAATCACCATGAACAGAGAAACCGGGGCCATGGTGGTGGCCGATTCTGTTTGTGTTGGCTGCAAAGTTTGCACCATCGCCTGCCCATTCGGAACGGTTAATTACAATCAGGACACCGGAAAAGTTATTAAGTGTGATTTATGTGGCGGTGATCCTCAATGTGTCGCTGCCTGCCCGACTGAGGCCATTACCTATGTGGATGCCGACGCAACCGGGCTCGAAAAAATGCGAGCCTGGGCAGCGAAAACCGATAACTCAGCTTCAGTAAACTAGGAGGATAATGTTATGTCTTGGACAAAAAAAGTACTTCGAGTAGATTTAAGCAAAGGTGTGGTTGCCGAAGAGGCATTGAACATGGAATGGGCCGCGCAATATATTGGACAACGGGGGCTCGGCACCCGTTATTTGGTCGAAGAGACCGACCCTAAATGCGATGCGCTCGGGCCTGACAATAAACTGATCTTTGCAACCGGTCCCCTCACCGGCACCACGGCATCAACCGGTGGTCGCTATTCAGTCATCACCAAAAGTCCGTTGACCGGCGCTGTGGCGTGTTCAAATTCCGGGGGATTTATCGGCGCAGAGCTCAAATTCGCGGGTTGGGACATGATTATTTTTGAAGGCAAATCCGAATCCCCGGTGATGTTGCGGGTCGAAAATGAAGTTGCCGAACTGGTGCCTGCGGATGATTTATGGGGTAAGACGGTTTGGGAAACCGACAAGCTTATCCATGCAAAGTATCAGGATCCTCAGATTAGAGTTGCCGCAGTGGGGCGCGCTGCCGAAGCCGGATGTCTGTATGCTGGCATCATCAACGATCTGCATCGCGCGGCCGGTCGCTCCGGCGTGGGCACGGTGATGGCATCGAAAAATCTAAAGGCGGTAATGGTGCGCGGCAACCGCGGCGTGGGCAACATTAAAGATCCGATTCGATTCATGAAAAGCGTTGCCGAGCAAAAGCAGGTATTGGCGGATAACGCGGTAACCGGCCAGGGTCTTCCCGCGCTGGGCACTCAGGTGTTGATGAACGTTATTAATGAAGTCGGCGCGCTACCGGCGAATAACATGCGTGATGTTCAGTTTGACGGCGCCAATAACATTTCCGGGGAAGCCATGCTCGAAGCCCGCGAAAGCGATGGCAAGCCTAATTTGACCACCAATGCCGCATGCTTTAGTTGCACCATCGCGTGTGGGCGGATTTCGACCATCGATAAACAGCATTTCACCGTGGAAAACAAACCGGAGTACTGGGGTAATTCCGGCGGACTGGAATACGAAGCGGCTTGGGCGATGGGCGCTGATACCGGCGTTGATGATATTGATGCGATTACCTACACCAATTTTTTATGCAATGAAGATGGTTTCGACCCCATCTCGTTTGGTGCGACCGTAGCAGCGGCGATGGAGTTATTTGACATCGGCGCGATTACCACAGAACAGACCGACGGGATGGAACTAACCTTTGGATCCGCTAAAGCCTTGTCTTGGTGCGCTGAAAAAGTGGCAACCGGGGAGGGTTTTGGCAAGGATTTAGGCATGGGGTCCAAGCGGCTTTGTGAAAAATATGGCCATCCCGAATTGTCAATGACGGTCAAGGGTCAGGAGTTCCCGGCATATGACCCGCGTGGCATTCAGGGCATGGGCCTGACCTATGCCACCGCAAATCGCGGCGCCTGCCATTTACGCAGCTATACCGTGGCCTCAGAAGTGCTCGGCATTCCCGAAAAAACCGATCCTCTGGTCACCGAAGGCAAAGCCGGATTGGTCAAGGCATTTCAGGATGCCACCGCCGCGGTTGATTCCATGGGGCTTTGCTTATTCACCACATTCGCTTGGACTTTGGATAATATGGCGCCGCAAATTGACGCCGCCTGCGACGGCGATTGGAGCGTCGAGCGATTGCTTGAAGCCGGCGAGCGAATCTGGAATCTTGAACGAGATTATAATTTGAAAGCCGGGCTGACCGGCGCCGACGATACCCTGCCGCCAAGGTTGCTGAAAGAGGCTGCCAAGACAGGCCCGGCCAAAGGCAAGGTTTGTGGACTGGATGAAATGCTGCCGGAATATTATTCACTGCGTGGTTGGAGCGAAGATGGTCAACTCACCGATGCGGTTCGTCAGCAGTTTTCGTTGCCGGCGTAGAAGTGCGGGTTGACATATAATGGCTTAATCGTGGTTTCATCACCCCTTATTTTCTCATTTCCGTATTCATTTATAGGATATCCTAGCCCGTATGAACAAAATTACGTTCGCAACTTTAACAGTTTGCGGTGGATTGTTGGTGAGCGGTTGTGTGCAGCCGCCAGAGTCGCTCACTAAACAAAATTCGGCACTAACGCAAGGCAATGTACAGTTGACCATGGCGGTGGGGGAAACCACGAAAGCGGAAGTACTGGAAACCTTTGGCGCCCCCAACATTACCACTCGTGACGGGGCAGGGCGCGAGGTTTGGACTTACCAACGCGCTGCACAAGTGTCGCAATCCTCAGCGCAGTCTGGCTACTGGACGTTGATTTTGGTGGGACAAAGTTCGCAGGTATCGGGGTTTGAAAGCAGTTCCCGGATGATGACTTTGATCATCAAGTTTGATGAGAATGATGTCGTGAACGATTTTCGTAGCCGAACTTCCAATTTTTAATTTTTCTTTTTTACCTATATTCCAACTTTTCCATTTTATTATGACTCAGTCATGAACAGTCTTAAGTTTGCTGTAGTTTTTATAGTCGTCTTGGTAGCAGGATGCATAACCCCCCAAGCACCGAAACTGACCCCGCTGGAAATCCAAAGCTTGCAGTCGCGTGAATACGAGGAAACAAAAGCAGTTGTGTTTCCGAGCGTGTTGTCGGTGTTCCAGGATTTGGGGTATATCGTCAAAACCGCGGACAAGGATACTGGGTTTATTACCGCGGAAAGCCCAACTAATAACACCACCGGATTTTGGGATGCTTTTGCAGGGATAGCCGTTAATTCGCAAACCATAGCAACCGCTTTCGTTGAGGAAATCGGACAGATTACCAAAATTCGGCTGAACATCGTTGCCAAAAAGTCAACTTCATCGGAATACGGGCAGAATAGCAAACAAGACACACCCATATTGGATGCGAAGGTCTACCAAAATGCTTTTGAGAGAATTGAAAGTGTGCTTTTCATTCGCTCCAGCAACTAGCGGAATTTTTTGTCACTATGAAACACATTATCTTAGGTGCAGGCCCGGCCGGCGTGGTTGCCGCTGAGACGCTACGCAAACTGGATGCCACCGCTGAAATAACGATTATCGGCGATGAGCCTGAACCGCCATATTCCAGAATGGCGATTCCTTATTTGCTGATCAATAACATCGATGAACCAGGCACCCATCTGCGTAAGCAGGCGCGCCATTTTAAGGACAGCGCGATCGAGGTTGTGGTGGATACGGTTAAATCCGTTGACCCGTCATCAAAAAAATTGGTGTTGACAAGCGGCGGTTCGCGGGCCTACGACAATCTGCTTGTTGCCACCGGTTCACGGCCGGTAACGCCACCGATTGCGGGCATTGAGCATGAAAAAGTGACCAGTTGCTGGACCCTGGAAGATGCCAGAAAAATTGCCAACGGCATTAAACCGGGCGCATCCGTAGTCCTCATTGGCGCAGGTTTTATTGGCTGCATCATTTTGGAGGCGCTGGTTTCCTCGGGCGCAAACCTGACTGTTATCGAGATGGGTAATCGCATGGTGCCTAGAATGCTCGATGAAACCTGCGGCGCCCTGCTTGAAAAGTGGTGCCAGCAAAAAGGCGTGAACGTCATGACCAGCTCCCAAGTTGAAGCCATTGAATCTGCGGGTGACAGTGTCAATGTGAAAGTCAGCGGCGGCAGAGAAGTGGAGGCGGAATTAGTAATTTCAGCGGCGGGTGTGAGTGCCAATGCCGCCTTTTTAGAAGGTTCCGGGGTGCTGCTTTCCAACGGTGCAGTGGTCATTGATGAGTATATGCGCTCCTCGGTCGCAGATGTTTATGCTGCCGGGGATGTTGCTTGTGGCAAGGATTTTTCCACCGGCGAATACACCGTTCAAGCGATACAGCCGACTGCCGTCGAGCATGGCCGTGTTGCGGCAAATAATATGTTTAATCATGGCTCGGTGCGTCATCAAGGCAGCGTACTCATGAACGTATTGGATACCATTGGACTGATTTCAACCTCATATGGCCAATGGGAAGGCGTTAAAGGGGGACAGAGCGCAACCCTGGTGGACCAAGATAATTTTCGTTACATCCGGCTTCAATTTGATGATGATCGGTTAGTGGGCGCCAATACCCTGGGAATGACCCAACATATCGGCGTGCTCCGTGGTTTAGTGCAGGGCCGGTTTAAATTGGGCCAATGGAAAGACAAACTGATGGACAATCCACTGTTAGTGATGGAGGCCTATCTGGCTACGACCCAGGGCTAGCTCAGGGTAGTTCAGCTAGTTAGGCGCCAGGATAACTCAGACCAGCATAGTTTGAACAAATTTGCCGAGTCGAACCATGCAAATCGAGTTTAAGTTATTCGCAACGTTGATGGGCTATTTGCCGGATGGCGCGGTGAAAAATGCAATTACACTCGATGTTGCGGAAAATACCACCCCATACCAGTTAATCGACACCTATTGTGTGCCGCGCTCCGAAGTGCATTTGGTTTTAATTAACGGTGTCTATGTCGATGAAGCGGGCCGGGATAGACCGCTGAAGTCGCATGACACGCTGGCAATCTGGCCGCCTGTTGCGGGAGGATGAGTGTCGGCGGCCGTCATGTTTATAGTCGCTGGGCGTACAGTTCTGAGACCGGCTTTTCCCACGCCGAATTGCTCAAGTGCCTGCCATCGGCAGTTGCACCATATGTTGTCAGCAGACTAACCCAAAGCAGTTATGCCACATCCTTTGCCTTATCCTTTAAGAATCGCGTTGCCTATTTGCATCTTGAGCCGGAGAAAACACGGGAAATTGCATCGATTAAATTGCCGGTGACAGCAATCGCTATTGAATTCGAAAATTTCTCTGAAATCCAATATAGAAAATTTATGGATCGATTTAAAAAATATTTGCATCGAGGCGGCGGCTAAATGAAGATGAATCTATGCACATAAATAAATGAACATAACAATCAAGTTTTTTTCTAGTTTGATGGAATATCTGCCGGATACTGCGGATGGCAATGCTATTGAGCTGACGGTTAGTGATACGCAGACTCCAAATCAGTTGTTGGAGCGTTACAAAGTGCCCCGGGAAGAAGCGCAAATGATGATGTGCAATGGCGTATTCCTGCCCGTTGAAGCGCGTAGCCAACCCCTGCGAGAGGGTGACGTTTTGTCAATATGGCCCACTATTCAGGGCGGATAATCCATAAAATAATACCCGGATTGATGCCGCTGGACTGTGATAAAGGGGGGGAAATAGGTGTATCCTGTTTCGCCGACAAGCCCGTTTTCGGATATTTAATTGTTAACAGACACGCATAACCGCCCGCTCCACGATTTGAGAATTTCGGTTACCGACCGATGTAATTTTCGATGCGGGTATTGCATGCCAAAAAGTGTGTTCGGCAGGCGTTACCCGTTTCTAAAATCCGGCGCGTTACTGCGCTACGATGAGATCGAAACGCTGGTCAAAGTTTTTGCGAAGCTTGGCGTTAGAAAAATTCGATTGACCGGCGGCGAGCCGCTGTTGCGCAAGGATTTGGAGCGGCTAATTGTCATGCTGTCCGAGATTCCCGCTATTGAAGATATTACGATCACAACCAATGCTTCGCTGTTGACCCAATCCCGCGCGAGATCATTGAGGGCAGCCGGAATCCGTAGAATCAATATCAGCCTGGATGCGTTGACGCCGGAGATTTATCAGAAAATCAACCAGATCCCTTATCCATTACAGGACATTCTGGATGGCATAAACCACGCTTTGGAGACCGGGTTTGAGGCTGTCAAAATCAATATGGTTGTGCAAAAAGGCATCAATGATGGCGACATTTTGCCCATGGTGAAAAACTTCAGGGGCACTGGCGCGATATTACGATTTATCGAATTTATGGACGTGGGCAACCACAATCGCTGGAGCATGGATAAGGTATTGAGCGGCCGGGAAATAATTGATCGGATCAATCCAATCTATCCATTACGGTCTGTTGGGGCAAATTATTCGAGTGAAGTCGCAAAACGGTGGCGATTTGTCGACGGCGAGGGGGAAATCGGCATCATATCTTCAATAACCCAACCATTTTGTGGTGACTGCGCCCGCGCCCGATTATCCGCCAAAGGCGAGTTATTCACGTGTTTGTTTGCGACTTCCGGCTATAATCTGAAACAACTGTTATCCCAAGGCATGTCTGAGATTGAAATAAGGGAAAAAATATCATCGATATGGGCCGGGCGCGACGATCAATATTCGATGTTAAGAACACAAAAATTAAGAGCGGGAAACTTGAAAACAAGATCGGTTGGGAAACAATCCCAAAAAGTCGAAATGTCCTATATCGGCGGTTAGCAGGCTCGGCTTGCTTGAGTTTTATTCGATTATCTGAAACAAGGAATACAATTATCCTTAGACTACCTCCGTACTATGGACTGAATGCCTACGGATTGGATACCGCGACTGGATTTGCCAGCGAATTGTTTTATAAAGAGGTCGCCCCCATAGAGGTGATGCAATCTCTATGGGGGCTTGTACGGCCTTTTTAGATTTAGAAAGGAAGCCGAATTTTCAACCCGCCCTTTCTTAACCTACTTTTTTTGCACAGTCTTCTTTTTGGCGGTTTTCTTTTTAGAGGCTTTCTTTTTAGAGGCTTTCTTTTTAGAGGCTTTCTTTTTGGCGGCTTTCTTTTTGGCGGCTTTCTTTTTAGAGGCTTTCTTTTTGGCGGCTTTCTTTTTGGCGGCTTTCTTTTTAGATGCCTTCTTTTTAGATGCCTTCTTTTTGGCGGTTTTCTTTTTGGCGGTTTTTTTCCTGGCCGTCTTTTTCTTGGAGGCTTTCTTTTTAGCGGTCTTCTTTTTGATGGTTTTTTTCTTGGTTGACTTTTTCTTGAAACCGCTTTTCTTAGCTGCCTTCTTTTTGGAAACTTTTTTCTTTGATGAAACTGACTTCTTCTTTTTTGCCATTGGTATTTACCTCGTGGTCGTAAAAGGGGATGGTGTTATCGAACAGTAGTGTCGTAATCGCTACAATAATGCAGTGGTCAACAATAAACACTAATTCATTAGATAATTTCGTGCAGTTAATTTAAGTATAATAAGGTTGATAATCTATACTATAAGTTACGAAAACGAAAAGTAAGTTATCTTTGTTTCAAAGTCAACACAATTTGAAAGAGTTCGTTATAATAAATATTTTGGGTAATAAAATATTCTGGGGAAAATTTTCTAAACAAAAAAATTGTTATAATTATGGATGAACTATCCAACAAGTGCTTCTCTTATTGTCGGTGCAGTATAGCCCAATGATAGGCAAACAAAAAATTACGTTTAATGAATACGTTGTTATGGTTTCTATATATTGTCACTGTAACGGCGTAGGTTAGAATTAAAACCTGTTAAACACTGGATGCGCTATTGAACCAAAAGAAAAATCAGTTTGACCGTGATGAACTTCTTGCATGTGGTCATGGGAAAATGTTTGGTCCAGGGAATGCACAATTGCCCCTTCCAAATATGTTGATGTTTGACCGGATTACCCATATCGATGAAGATGGTGGCAAGTTCGGCAAAGGAGTGGTTATTGCCGAGATGGATATTTCGCCGGATTTATGGTTTTTCCAATGTCATTTTGAAGGTGATCCAGTCATGCCCGGTTGTCTGGGGTTGGATGCGTTATGGCAATTGGTAGGGTTTTCATTGGGCTGGCGTGGTGGTCAGGGACACGGTCGTGCATTGGGTTCCGGAGAAATAAAATTCAATGGTCAAATTACACCGGACTGTAAAAAAATTACCTACCGTATAGACTTCAAGCGGGTAATAATGCGTAAATTGGTCATGGGCGTTGCGGACGGTCTGGTTGGTGTTGATGATAATCAAGTATATAGTTGTAAAGACCTTCGGGTGGGGTTGTTCAAGGGTGTCGAAACCATTTAACATCGCTCCATTTAATATGACTCAATTTAACCTGGCCTCATGTCCAATGTGTTTAACCCATTACCCAGTGTCCGCACAGTGAGTTTTAAATGAAAAGAGTGGTAGTAACCGGCTTTGGAATTATTTGTAGCCTGGGAAACAATAAAGAGGAAGTTCGAAGCGCGCTTCAATCAAGCCGCTCAGGCATTGTCAAGGCTCAGGAGTACGTTGATTTGGGGATGCGAAGCGGTGTTCATGGTGCAATAAACATTGACCCCAAATCTTTGATCGACCGAAAACTATACCGATTTATGGGGGATGCCGCCGCCTATAGCTATCTTGCGATGCAGGAAGCCATTGATCACGCGCATCTGTCCGAAGACAGCATTAGTAGCGAGCGCACTGGACTATTGCTGGGCACCGGGGGCGCGTCTCCGGAAAATATTGTGATTGCTGCCGATACATTACGCCAACGCGGGGTGAAACGTGTAGGCCCCTATATGGTAACTAAAACCATGTCGAGTACGATTCCGGCGTGTGTCGGCACCGCATACAAAATCAAGGGTGTTTCCTATTCCATTAGCTCGGCATGTTCAACCAGTGCGCATTGCATTGGGCACGGCGCGGAATTAATTCAACTCGGAAAACAGGATGTGATTTTTGCCGGCGGCGGGGAAGAATTGCACTGGTCTTTGTCGGTGTTATTCGACGGCATGGGCGCGCTTTCCTCGAACTACAACGACACGCCGCAAAGCGCATCCCGTCCTTATGATAATGATCGGGATGGGTTTGTGATCTCTGGCGGCGCTGGCGTCGTGGTTCTTGAAAGCCTGGCGCATGCGCAAAAGCGGGGCGCCCCGATTTATGCTGAGCTAGTCGGTTATGGCGCGACTTCCGATGGCTACGACATGGTGCAGCCGTCAGGAGAAGGCGCGGCGCGTTGTATGCGTCAGGCAGTGCGGCAAATGAATGAAAGCGGGGTTGAGCGACCCATTCAATATATCAATGCCCACGGCACCAGCACGCCGGCAGGCGACATCAAGGAACTGGAAGCTATTGCCGAAGTATTTGGGGAACATTGCCCGCCAATCAGCGCAACCAAGTCACTCAGCGGACACGCACTGGGCGCGGCGGGTGTCAATGAGTCTATTTATTCTATGTTGATGATGGAGTCAGGATTTATCGCCGCCTCAGCCAATATCGAAAATCTGGATGAACGCGCCCAGGGGTTCCCTATCGTTACCGAAACCAGAAATGGTGTTGAACTGGACATTGCCATGAGCAACAGTTTTGGATTCGGCGGCACCAACTGCTCATTGATTTTTCAACGCTGGGGCAGTTGAGCACTGAGGGGTTGATGGATAATCGTTTAGAATTTACAAAAACAGGAAAATCGTGAAGCAGAAAAAATTGCATATCAGTTTGGAATAGAACTGCTGGTGATGCGAGGCGTGAAGCCTGCTTATCGTTATACATGACATCTACGATCTGACTATAAAAACAGGGTCGCCTAGAATATCCCAAGCGGGTTCAATACCTAGCCCCGGTTTATTCAGCGCTTCCAGAAAACCGGCTGTTGCCTTTGGCGTCCCGGTCGCAATATGCCCCATCATATAATTGTTCAGGTCGGTCGTGTTAAGCATCGCTTTAACTGGCGTGCTCGCTGCCAGGTGTGACAGGGCAGCGGTGACGATATCGCTACCCCACGAATCCTCTACCGTCATGACGAGACCACAGGCCGCGCAAATATCCCGCACAAGTTTTGCCTTGCTAAGCCCGCCCAATTTACTAATTTTGACGCAGACAACGTCCATTGCCTGTTTGCTTAACGCTGCGAGCAGGCTTTCCAGATTATGAATGCTTTCATCCAGTTTAAAAGGGTGGACGGATTTCTGGCGCACCGCCAGGCAGTTATCCAAACTGTCGCAAGGCTGTTCGATATAAACATCGACATCTCTCAAGGCATGAACAAATCTTACTGCCTCATGCTGCGAAAAACCCTGATTGGCATCTGCCATAAAGATCTCGCCTTGCTCTCTGGCGCGACAGAGGCGGCGCACACATTCTATATCGGCTTCGACATCACCGCCAAGTTTGATTTGAAACTGCCTGTATCCTTTGGCGCGTGCTACGGATGCGGCTTTGACCATCACTTCAGGCGCTGCATTCGAGAGCGAAAAATACAACGGCAATTTTTGCTGAAAACATCCACCAAGCAAGGTGTGAACCGGCAGACCGGAGGCCTTGCCCAACAAGTCCCAACAGGCAACATCGATTGGTGATTTCAGATACAGATGACCCTTTAAATGGCCATCCATCAGCTGATTAATATGACCGATATTTAAGGGGTCCTGACCAAGCAAATGAGGAGCCAATTCCTGAAGTCCGGGTATCACGCCGCCCGCAAAGGCAGGCAAATAATTGGACCCAAGCGGGCAAACTTCACCATATCCCGAAAGTTTGGTGTCTGTATCAATACGCACAACCGTTGTGAGTAATGCACTCACAACTTTGCCCATCGCCATACGATATTCCCCGCCCACAACCGGCAACTCCACCTGATAGGCTGATATTTGGTTAATCTTTGTCGGCAAGAGCATTACCATAAGCGCATTATCATGCGCTCCTAATCCAGTGTTCTTGGAAAAAGGGTTTCGGTATTGCCATCCACACCAATTATTTGCCCCGAAATATGTCGCCCATAATCGCTACACAGAAACACAATCAAATCAGCAATCTCTTCCGCTTCCACATAGCAGCGCATGGATGTGCCGATGGCGTAGCGCTTGCGGATATTGTCTGCGGGCAATCCCGCGGCTTTTGCGTGGGCTTCAATAATCTGTTCCATCCGCTCCCCGTTCACATTGCCCGGGACGATGCCATTCACGCGGATATTATCAGGCCCCAATTCCATCGCCAGAGATTTGACCAGCCCTGTGACGGCCCATTTTGCGGCAACGTAGGGCGACCTATTCGGAAAACCCAGAATACCCGCCGCAGAGATCAAATTGATGATCGCGCCCATCTGTTTTTCCTTAAAATGGGGCACGACATTTTTAGTGAAGTAAAACTGGGAATCAATACAAACGGCCATGGTTTGACGCCATTCATCATTGGTTACAGTTTCAATAGCCGCTGTTGGCCCTGCGATGCCGGCGTTATTGACCAGTATATCCAGCCCGTCTGCCATGATGTCTTGCATCATGGCATCGACTTCATCTGGTTTCGAGACATCACAAACATAGCTTTTAATGTCGGGTGGCAATTTGGCTAAGGCGGTCTCGTTAATGTCACAGGTAAAAACTTCTGCTCCAAGTTCAAGCATCGCTAGGCAAGCGGCGCGGCCCATGCCCGCCGCACCCGCGGTTACCACAGCACGTTTTCCTTCCAGAGAGATTTGCATTGTTTAGCTCGTTAATCAGTCAGCGTATCTGAGCGATGTTGTTCGCGTTGGTAATGAATAGGCATGGCGCGGCCATAGAATCGCTTGGCGCGTTCCGGGCGGTTCACCGTAAAGGGGTCAACCACGTAGGTGGGTAGAGCGATAATGCGTTTCTTTGCCCCATGCACAGACGTTACGCGGTGTAGTGAAAATCGGCCTTTAAACAGTTGCACGTCACCCGGACGAAGTTCCAGGCTTTGGATTCCCTCACGCCCGCCATTCAAGATTGCTTTTACAGAGTCAAAATTCTCACTTTCGGGATTTCTAATGTCCGGCACGTATTCAAATACGCCGCCTTCGTCCGCTTCTTGCACCAGGATACTGACGGTAAAATCATTGCCATCAAAATGCCAGGGGAAATAGTGCGTATCATCCATGACCGAATAGGGGTTGCACCCCAATGGGTCCGCCCAGCAATAGATGGGAAAGACACCGAAGCATTCGCTCACAAACTTTAGCATTGCGTGTGAAGCATAAATGGCGCGCAGATCGGAATCGGCATCCAGAATATCAGAATTGATAAAGCCGCCTTCGCGTTTTTGGAAAAACCGTTTTGGGTGATCGGCTGGCAATGAGGGATTATCTTTGGTCAGGTAGGGGGTGTGACTGTCTTCTGACCAATAGGTTTGATCCATCAGTCGTTCGGCCTCTGCCTGCATACGGGTTAGCGATTTTGGAAGCACCAAATTTCTAATCACAGCGCAACCAACTGCATCCAATTCCTTGCGGCATCGCGTGATTAATTTTTGTGTGTCAGGATGATCTAGTTGATTGATTGGCTGTTTATCCAAATCAAAAATATGCCCCGGCGGACTTTTTCGCATAACCTTTAATGTGGATGCGATTGCGTTCATGGCTATCTCCATCAAAAATTGAGTGATCGAATTTTCCACAAATCACGTTAACAAAGCAAACCAATATAAACTATATTTAATCGAATAATTCAATATAATTATGATTAATGAACATGGAATCTGTGCGTGACCCAAGCCACGATCGGCGCGCGTATTAAAACTTTGGAAAGTCGCCTCAATTCAGCATGACAACTCAACCTCGCACGATGGTTATTGTATGGCTTTCGGTATGCTGCGCGCTTGTTTTCACTATGGTGTTGCTGGGTGGCGCCGTGCGACTCACCGGTTCGGGGTTATCCATGGTTGACTGGAAGCCGATTATGGGCGTTTTTCCGCCACTAAGTGAAATTGCCTGGACACGGGTTTTTGAGCAATACCAGAAATTTCCTGAATTTAAAATTGTCAATGCCCAAATTAGCCTGGAGGAATTCAAGTTTATTTACTTGATGGAATACACCCATCGAATGCTGGGCCGACTGATTGGCCTGGTTTTTTTTCTGCCGTTCATTTATTTTGTTATCACCAAAAAACTCATGCCAAACCTTGCGCCTAAACTCTGGCTGTTATTTGCAATGGGCGTTATCCAGGGCAGTGTGGGTTGGTATATGGTTAAAAGCGGGCTGGTGGATAATCCTCGAGTAAGCCCGTACCGATTGGCGCTGCATTTAATCATCGCAGTTATAATTTACGCCTACATGATCAGGGTATTGACAGGATTGCTGCCGATGCGGTGCATTAATCCGCCGCGCGCTCAAAAGTTCGGCATTGCCGTGGTTGGGGTGATTTTGTTGATGATTGCCAGTGGTGGATTCGTGGCCGGCACCCATGCCGGGTTCATTTACAACACATTTCCCACAATGGGCGGAGAATGGCTGCCGACCGAAATCGGTGCGCTAACGCCGATGTGGCTAAATTTATTTGAAAATCCGGTTGCCATTCAATTCACCCATCGGGCGATGGCAATGTTGGTGCTGAGTCTTGTGGTTGTCTATGCCTTGATGCTGATGGGCGGGAATCAGAAAGTTCATAGCGTGTTGATAGGCATTGGGTTATTAATTGCGGTTGTCTTTCAGGTTGGTTTGGGTATTGTGACTTTGGTTTCTGGCGTCCCGCCAGTACTCGGTGTGGCTCACCAGGCGGGCGCTTTGATTTTGCTGACGATAGCGGTCATTTCTGTTTCGTTGCCGGCATTAGTCAATGATGACACCGGTGCTTGATGACGATGGCGCTCACGTTTAGTAATTTTAGACGATGCGATACCAAAATCAAAAGTTGTTATAATCCAGGCTGATGGCGATAAATTAAAGTTGGAATTAACCCCTCAACTTAAAATGCGGTACCCCTGAATTTGTGTACTGCGTTCAACTAATAATGTCTGAGATCACGTGGCAAGAATTGCAATAGGCGGCTGGCAACACGAAACCAATACCTTCGCCACGGTAAAAGCTGATTTCGCGGCGTTTGAAAGCGCCGACGAATGGCCCGGGATGAATCAAGGCCAGGCGATGATAGACGCAGTTAAGCAAGTGCATCTACCGATTGCCGGGGCCATAAGCGCATTAAACCAACCGCGGCCTGACGGGGGCAAGCATGAGATCGTGCCTTTGATGTGGTGTTCGGCGATGCCTTGCGCTTATGTGACAGAAGATGCATTTGAAAGGATTTGCGAGAACATGCTGGGGTTGTTGCGCCGGGCATTGCCGGTGGATGGCATTTATTTTGATCTTCACGGTGCAATGGTATGCGAGCATTTGCAAGACGGAGAAGGTGCGTTTTTAGCCCGAGTTCGAAAATTAGTGGGTAACCAGGTACCCGTTTTCGTGAGTTTGGATTTACATGCAAATGTGACTCAGTCGATGGTCGACCATGCCAATGTGCTTGATATTTATCGAACCTACCCGCACATCGACATGGCAGAAACGGGTTATCGGGTTGCTGGATTGCTTATTGATTACCTTAAAAACCGGCGACCGCCGTACAAATCATTTTACAAATCATTTCGCCAAATTGATTTTTTGATTCCGCTCAACGCCGGTTGCACATTGATCAAGCCTTGCAAGATGATCTACCGCGCGCTACCCAAATTAATTACCGAAAAAGTGTCATCATTGTCTTTTGCCTGCGGGTTTCATTTGTCCGACATTTTTGATGCCGGTCCGGCGGTTGTGGGTTATGGCAACAACCAGACGGAGGTAAATAATGCTGTGCAAGCGTTAGCAGATTTAATCCATGATAATAAACAAAAATTTTATGAGAAAATCTGGCCGGTTGCTCAGGGCATGGTCCAGGCGAAGCGGGCATTTAAGCATCACGGCGCCACCGTGGTGCTGGCCGACACCCAGGACAATCCAGGCGGTGGCGGTGCGGGTGATACCACCGGTGTATTACAGGCAATGATTGAACATAATCTTGAGAATGCCGCACTGGGCGTGATTAATGACGTGGACGTAGCCACTATCGCCCACCAGGTCGGAATAGGCGGGCGATTTATTGCACAATTGGGCGGTAAAACGGACCCGGGTCAAAGCCAGTTCCAATGCGAAGTCGAAGTCAGGAATCTGAGCGATGGCCGCTTCACCGCGACCGGCCCGATGTATAAAGGCGCAAATATGGAGCTTGGTCTTTGTGCCTGGTTGTCGATCTCCGGGATAGCGGTTGTGGTTTGTTGCAAGGCGGTGCAAACCGCAGATCAAGCGCATTTTCGACACCTTGGCATCGAGCCGGGTAAAAGGGATTATATTGCGCTAAAAAGCTCGGTGCATTTTCGTAACGACTTCGAGAAACTGGCGAGCAAGATTTTCATTGTCTCTGCCCCCGGCGTCGTTCATGCCGACCCGGCAACGTTGCGTTATAAAAATATCCGCCAAAATATTCGCCGCGCAATCGAAAGCGGTGGAGCGCTTCGGGCATGATAATTCTAAAGGTACGAGCCCTGGTCTTTCTCGCTAAAGACCTTCAAGAAAACAAACACTTGCGCCCGAACCAAAAGAATCAATCTATCGAAGCGAAATCACCAGGATGAGTTGATCGATGAACCACAAAACAGACCAACAAAATATCCTTATTGTCATGACCGACCAACTGACCGCCAAGGCGCTCGGCTGTTATGGGCATAACGAAGTCATCAGCCCGAATATCGACCGCATCGCCAATCAAGGAGTGTTGTTTGAAACCGCATACAGCAGCAGCCCGTTGTGCGCTCCGGGACGTTATGCGTTTATGACCGGGCAGAATATTTCCCGATGCGGCGGATACGACAATGCGGCATACTTGCCGGCAACCATGCCCACCTTTGCCCACTATTTGCGGTTAATGGGCTATAAAACATACCTCTCAGGGAAAATGCACTTTGTCGGACCGGATCAACTTCACGGCTTTGAAGAGCGCGTGACAACCGATATCTACCCGGCGGATTTTGGTTGGGTGCCGGACTGGAACAACGCCGACCAGCGCATCGACTTGTGGTATCACAATATGTCCAGCGTCAAGCAGGCCGGGGTGGCGGCGATCACCAATCAACTGAGCTATGACGATGAGGTGGGCAGCCGTGCCGTGCAAGTGATTTATGATTATGCCCGTTCAGAAGACCGGCGGCCGCTTTGTTTGGTGGCGAGTTTTATTCATCCCCATGATCCATATGCGACCCGTAAAAAATATTGGGACTTATACGAAGACACCGATATTTCCTTGCCGCAGGTCGCGCGTCCCGCTGCCGGCCGGCAAGATGCCCATAACCGGCGCCTGGAAAGCGCCATTGGCGTCGATGCGGTGGCGCTCAGCGAGCAGGAAATTATCGACGCGCGACGCGCCTATTACGGCAATGTATCGTATATTGATGAATGGCTGGGGCGATTACAGGACACCCTGGATGAATGTGGCATGGCGAAAAACACAACCATCATTTTCACCTCCGATCACGGCGATATGCTCGGTGAATTTGGCTTATGGTACAAAATGTCGTTTCGTGAGTGGTCATGTCGAATTCCCATGATCATATACAATCCGTCGAGATTCAAACCGCGTCGAGTGAAACAGGCGGTGGCGCATGTGGATATGCTGCCGACGTTGGTCGATATCGCTGCTGAAGGCGCCGACGCCGACCAACCGGCCCCTATTGATCCATTGGATGGCCGTAGCTTGCTGCCATTATGCAGTGGCAATGAATCCGGGGATACGGACCGGGCGATCAGTGAATATCTCGCCGAAGGCACGAGCGCGCCAATGCTGATGATTCGTCAAGCGCAATATAAATATATCAGTTGTCCAACAGACCTGGATCAATTATTTGATCTTGAGCGCGACCCTGATGAGAAAAATAATCTGGCGGCTGACGATGCTCATTCAAAGGATGTGCGAAGTTTTAAAGATCAAGCGGCCGACCACTGGGATGTCGATTTGATTAGAGAAAAAGTCATCACCGATCAGCAAAGGCGACGTGCTGTTCATAGCGCATTGACAATCGGACGCTATCAGGGATGGGACTTTAATCCTGCGCTGGATCCTGGTGAACAATACACCCGAAGCCATATGGATTTAACGGCTTTTGATGTTGCTTCGCGCTATCCCAAGCCCAAGCCTTTCAAGCCCAAGCCCTTCAAGCGCAAGTAGCGTAACACCGCCGTAGCGGCCGCTTTTCACAACACCTGCGCTTTTCGCGTTATACAGTATTGTTATCCGATACCACGCTCATCGAGCCGCCATCGCCGACCGCACTCTCCCCCAACGCATAAGGATCAACGCCATCAAGGCAGGCGACATTAAAACCGTACTCGTTTGGATTGCTGCGTCTCGCATGATGCGTATAGATGCCGCAGGTTTTGCAAAAATAATGCTTGGCAATCCTGGTGTTCCACTGGTACAGGCCGAGGTTGTCGGCGCCACGGGTAACTTGCAGCGATGCCAGCGGCACACCGGCCATGATGGCGCCCTTTCGGCGGCACAACGAGCAGTTGCATCGCCTGAGATTTTGCAGGCCGTTTTCCAGGGTAACCTTGAATTCCACCGCGCCGCAGTGGCACTGTCCGGTTTTGATTTCAGTCATGGTTGATTATGTTTGAAGTGGGTTATCGAAGTGGTTTATCCATCCGCGCAGGGCTACAAAAGCGCGTCTAAAAAAAGACCGCAACACCAAACAGGGTGTCGTGAAATGCGACCAGCAAAGCGTACGCTATCAAGCCAATGACAAAGGCGAGTACATCTCTTTTTATCGGGGTCGTTTTTATCGCCGCCTTGGTCGAGTTCGGTTGTTTCGGCGCGGCGCGTTGCTTGGCCGAGTATAAATAAAATAACGCATACACCGCGAAGCTGCCAAATAGCACCAGCGGCAGATACTTGTTCCCGACAGTATCTGCACTTCCGCCGTCCATGGCGGTCGCGCCGATGCCAATGGCAAGTAGGTGGCTGAGCGACCACAGCAACACGCCCCACATCATCGGATGGCGCACGATGCGCTTGATGTTGTTATCGAAATTCATCGCCACCAGCAGAATCAATGCCGGTGCCATAAACACAGCCGTCGCGGTTGCGGCCGCTACCGGCGGATGCCAAACTGCCATGTATTGCGTCGCGCCCATCCCCTTTATCATGAGCGCCAGGCCAGCGAAAGAAAGCGCCGCAAACACGCCTTTATATGGCAATTCCCCGATGCTATGAACCAGTTTTTCACGCAACGACGGGTTCGCCGGAAACAGATGGATTCCGAAAAAAACGACGATGCCAACAATCAACCAAGTCATACTAATCTCCTCTGGCGCAATCGGGTTTCTAAAACTTAGAGCATGATAGTATACTCCGCAAATCCAACACCGAACAAGCTGACACAACAAATCAACACGACAAAACGATGACCATGCCCGCCAAAAGTTCAACCGCACACCTCGCGGCCGTGCTTGAACGCGCCCCCCGTTTTTCCTGCGCCCATCTGCCGACGCCGTTGCAGCCGTTGAAACGCCTGAGCGCGCACCTGAAAGGTCCGAATCTGTGGATCAAACGAGACGATTGCACCGGCCTTGCCACCGGCGGCAACAAGGCGCGAAAGCTTGAGTATCTGATTGGTGATGCCATCTCCAAAGGCGCCGATACAGTCATCACCCACGGCGCGCTACAATCCAACCATGTGCGTCAGACTGCAGCGGCAGCGGCCATGGTTGGTATGGACTGCGAAGTGCTATACGAACACCGGGTCGACCCAAATCAAATTAACAACCAGGCTGATCAAGATTATGTCGTATCCGGCAATGTTCTGCTCACCGGTTTGCTCGGCGCGAAGCGAAACGAATACCCCAAAGATACGGATATGGACGCCGCCATGGCGACACGGGCGAATGAGCTACAGGCCGATGACAAACAGCCCTACCTGATTCCCGGCGGTGGCTCCAACCCGGTCGGTGCGATGGGTTACGCCAACTGCGCGTTGGAATTGACCGAGCAAGCCGCGCACCTGGGGTTGCGCATAAACCATCTGGTTCACGCCACCGGCAGCACCGGAACGCAAGCCGGTTTAGTGGCCGGCTGTCATGCGATGCACCTCGGTGGTGATTTTTGTTCGGGCACTTCGCACCTCGGTGGTGATTTTTGTTCGGGCACTTCGCACCTCGGTGGTGATTTTTGTTCGGGCACTTCGCACCTCGGTGGTGATTTTTTTTCGGGCGCTTCGCAATGGCCATTCCCAATACTTGGCATCGGTGTCAGGTTGCCACGCCAGCAACAGGAACAAAAAGTGTTCGACTTGGCGCGCGCCACGGCCGCGCATCTCGGTATAAAACAAGAACTGTTGCGCGAATCCGTTCAAGCGAACTGTGACTACGTCGGCGCAGGTTACGGCATACCCACCGACGGCATGCTGGAAGCGGTCTCGCTACTGGCGCGTCTGGAAGGCATATTGCTCGACCCGGTGTATTCAGGAAAAGGCATGGCCGGACTGATCGACTTGGCGCGCAAAGGATTTTTTTCACCCACGGATAACGTGGTGTTTATACACACCGGCGGCTCGGCAGCGCTGTTTGGTTATCGGACGGTGTTTGCCGAGGATTTTGCCAATGACGGAATAGTTTGATGTTAAATCAGCTCGAAAATGAATTCCACGAGGCAATGCTGAATATCTACCGCCAAGCCAAGAGCGAGGCGAGTTATGACGCACGGCGGTTTATTCAAATGGTAGAAACCCATGGGGGGATTGAATCCGCAAGAAGGCTTATAAATGCGGCAACGGTTTCGGAGGGCTACACCACGCTTTGGGAACGGCAACATCTGGATTTAACTGTTGAAGCAATGATTATGCGAACGGAAAAGTATCATTCTCTGTTCACAGAAGATGAACTTGATGTTTGTGCCCAACGTCTCAAGGATTACGAATATCAGATTTGAATGAATGCCACACATCGCCAACACTAATGCATATTGTGCTTACAGAAAATATAAAACAAGCAGTAAGATTGTTTCTGTAGGTCACGCAGATAACACCGTTAGTCTTAAATGGAATGATGGTGAAATAAGTGAATTTGATGAAGTTTGGTTGCATGACAATTGTTATTGCAAAAAATGTTTGCACCCAACCACACGAGAGCGATTAACGCATTTTACCGAGAAACAATGCCCAAGCATAAGTACAATGAATTCTGACACATACTGATATTGCGCACCATGAGACTCCGCCCGCATATCAATGACTTCATTTTTTGGATAATGACGCTGAAGGGGGGCATTCTACCCTCACCGATGGCTTTCAGATATGCAAAGTTCTAGGAGAAAATGAGCCTGAAACAATCCGGCAACTTACCAACAATATTTCTGCAAAATAGAGTATGAGTGATGATTAATATTAAAACAAGCTGGATTATTAATGATATGGTTTCATACTCCAAAACGGATGGGTTTAGGAGTGATCGCAGTTAAGGGTATTACCAATAATACTGAAATATTGTGCGATCCGGTACGGACATTCAGCGGACAGGATTCCGCGCTTTTGCGAAAAACAAAAGCCTATCACATATTCTTCGTTGACCGAGACACTTATAGTTCGAAGGATGATACCTCTTCCTTACACTTGGTCGTTGTCCCATTTCCATCGTTAATCACAGTAGCAATGAAAATTGCCGGATAAAATGGAAATTAGAGGGAGATGTCGCGCAGGCCAAGCTGATTGCTAAACGAAACATTGACGCTGGTGAAGAGTTATTTATCAGGTACTATAATATTGGAGAGTACGACTTCGAATGAAGAAAATAGAATATGCAGAATTAACAGAGAAAAAAATCTGAACAATCAGAAGATCGGTATATTCTACCTTTTGATATCAGCCGTGTTGTTTAGCTTTGCTGGAATTTTCGTAAAAGGGGTAGAGGCCTCAAGTTGGGATGTCATATATTGGCGTGCGTTATTCGGGGTAATATTTGTGGTTATTTGGTACGGATTTCGGTTGCAGCTTGGAAAGCAATTGCGATTACGCATGAGCGGGTTTTCAATAGCACTTCTTGCAGTGATCTGCACCACAGCTTTTTTGTCTTCATTTAAGTTCACTTCAATTGCCAATGTAGCTATGATCTATGCCGTGACGCCTTTGATGTCTGGACTTTTGGGCTGGGTGATATTGCGAGAGCACATATCGAAGCAAGAACTGATTGCCAGTATTTTTGCTATCATTGGAGTCGCGGTCGTAGTCAATGGCTCTGTAGGACAAATCAATATCTATGGCGATGGCCTCGCCATTGTAATGGCCGTCACATTGGCTCTCATCATAGTGCTCTTTCGAAAATATCCAGATACACCTTCAGGTGGAGTTAATATATTGTCGTGTGCGATTCTGGTATTAATGTGTTCATTGATTGGCACTCCGTTTTCGGTCCCGTTTCACGAGATCGCGATCTTAGCATTTTTTGGATTACTCTTTGTTACAGCGTACATCACGTTACAGGAAGGAGCCAAAATTCTATCGCCCACTCTCACGGCTCTTTTGAGTATTCTCGAAACTCCCCTCGCACCAATCTGGGCATGGCTAATTCTTTCCGAAATTCCGGTGCTCTCGACAATTGTTGGTGGGGCTATCGTATTGATAGCGGTTCTGGTTGCGACTTTTCAATCCTCGACTCAATGAGTAAGTAAGTAACGCTTGATGTGCTCCGATCCAATTGTGTCGTCTGCTGCATACCACAACACATCCGGTCCGAGCGCATAATTGATACCAAGCTCATCGTACAGTTTCGTTGCGTTGTCTCGATAATATTTGTAAATATCTTTAGTTGGCATCTGGGAAGAATCCGCGCCAGTTTCGTACCAAGTAGCTATACTATGATGCGCATATTCTTCGATTGAGTGCTCGATGGTTCGAGTGACGATCGGTTCGCGTGTCGGCTTAAACATGGGATCAATCGTCCCAGGTTGTTCTAGTAACTCGTTTGCAATGTGAGTAGCCAAAAGCGGAGCGCTATGTAAGCCGTCACGATACGTTCCAGTCATCAGATATAATCCAGAGAGCGGAAGCCATCCTACCAATGGGAATCCGTCGAGGGTAATAGGACGATTCCCCCGAAGGAACTGTTCTATTTGGTGATGGGCAATCTCTTCATCTAGTTGCTGCATTGCGTATTGCGCGAGATAGCGAACGTCCTCCAACCATACAACGTTCATCACATGCTGTACAATACGGTTAGTGGAACCAATATACTCTCTTCCGTCGCCTTGAGGTACAACGTGCAGTCCGCAGGCGAAACCGCGATTTGGAGTCCGAACCACGCTACGGAATGCCTTTCCCCTTGAGCGCTTAGCAATCATCCCTAAACCAAGGCCCGGGAACGTGGGTAGGATTTCCAAGTCATCTGACGCACTGTGAATCAGTTCCTCACTACGGGCACCAGCAGCCACTACGACGATATCCGCTTCGATAATGCTGCCATCATGAAGCTCGACTCCGGTTACCTTATCAGCTCTACTTCGAATTTTGCGCACAGTCTGATCGATGACAGGAACATTTTCACTTTGTAATCTTGTCTCTAACGCAGCTAGAACACCTCTGGCATCAACAGATCCTTCAGTCGGGAGATGAATTGCACGGAAAACCCGACAATCTGTTCTTGGATTAAAACCTAATATATCGTGAGCATCTACGTCTGTCCAAGGTTTTTCATAAGTATTTAAGGCGGCGACAATGGCAGAAAAGTTATCCGAGTCGAGTTCACCACCGATGGAATTGAGAATTACATAAGTATCATCGGCTACTTTGAGAGACTTTCCCACAGGTGATGCCTCCTCGAGTCGCTGTAATGTGGTGTCCCAATGATCGTGCGCAGTGACTCCGATTTCAAATCTGGTTCGCCCTGCATCTGAACAAAGTGTTTCGGTTGTCACCTCACCAAAGCATCCCAGCATTGCCCCTGCGGCCTGACTAGCACCGCTTTCACGGTCTCTTGGACCGACCACAGCCACATTTTCTTAGTTGGGCGCCGAGTTAACTCATCAGCGATGAATAGCCCAAGAGCACCATTGCCGATAATGAGTATGTCCGTTTGCGCTAATTTTTGATTCAATGTCGTCATATTGAAAATTATCTAGGGTCATAACTAGTTGTTTAGTACCACTTTCTTGTCTTTTGATAGAAACATAGAATTTTGTTGGGTTAAAAATAAAGTCAGGGTTAATTGCTAATACCTTTCTCCAATTTCTGAAAACTATGGGTTTTGTTACCCATAATAACGACACGATAGTTAATAGAATTTCACTTATTGGTCGGGGTGAGAGGATTCGAACCTCCGGCCCCTGCCTCCCGAAGGCAGTGCTCTACCAGGCTGAGCTACACCCCGAATTGTGTGACTACTCAGATTTGCAACCGGGATTAAAGCACAGTATTGGGAATTTCCGTAAATTATCTATTCGTAATTATCCATTGGTACGTTAATTGTGCTTGATGGATTCTCCTGGCATCAAATCATAGGGATGCGCCCATCTCTCCAGGTTTTGAATTTCCGCTAACTATCGAGTGATATGGGGATATTCGGCAAAATCGATTCCAATTTCATCCTGAAAATATAGATAGCCGCACATCGAGAAATCCGCGATGGTGACTCGATTGCCGATTGCGAACCGGGCATCCTGGAGAAGACTATTCAGCACTTTTAATGCGGTTTTGGAGCGCGCCTCGAGAAATTTGGTGACATCATTTTCTCCCCGATCAGTGAATGTGCGAAGGAACCTGATGGTGGCGATGTAGCTGGTGGGTTTATGATTGTCGAATAATATCCATCTTAGAATTTCACGACGTTGCGCTTCATTTTTAGCGCCAAATTTATCAGTTTTTTTGCCAGATAGTCGAGAATTACCCCGGATTGGGAAAGCGCCGGTCGGTTGTGTTCTAACAGCGGAATTTCACCCATGAGCGATTTTATAAATGTATGATCATTGGATGACAGCGAGGTTCAATCGCGTTATCAACGGACACGGACAAGACATAAACATAAAAGCCATTCTCCTTGAAATCGGCTGTAACTTTCGGCGCAAACGTCAAGCCGTTGCAGATCACTTCTGGATTGGAATGACGAAACTTGGCGGGTATTTACGGTGTTTGTCGGTAATGGCATCAACG
The DNA here is from genome assembly GCF_965237845.1 of Candidatus Spongiihabitans sp. Lineage (GTDB taxonomy): Bacteria > Pseudomonadota > Gammaproteobacteria > Arenicellales > Poriferihabitantaceae > Spongiihabitans. Next base: position 979,124 of record NZ_OZ250154.1, read on the forward strand.
ATCCCAAAGTCGAGAAATATAGCGCTTGCAACGATTTTTCCGCCCATCGTACTGGGGATAGCGCCGCTTGCTGTTCGACCATCTTCGGTTTCGCAGTTATATTGCAGTACATCATCTGATTTTCTGACGGAAACCGTCACGGGAACTGTCGCCTCCCACGATCCTCGTTTGTTTGACAGAGTACACTTGCCGTTGGCCCCGTCACTGAGCGAAAGCGCAATGGGTGTGTTGGCATCCTCAGTCAGGGTCGCGCAACCCGCAACCATAAAAACCAGTGGCACAGAAAATAAAATTTTTCTGATCGGGAGGGGGGGGGGTAAAAAGACGACGCGAACAAGTTCGCGCCAGGCGAAAAATGAAAGAATACATGGTGCCCTCCGTTGGAGTTGGATTTTATCTTCCGGCTCACGAAGTTGCCGGGACGGTCACCAAACAATGGATATTTGACGATGCGGGTATAGTGTCGTATCCGTGCCAGTCAAGCAAGTACTCTGAGGGAATTACGATCCGGAAAAATGGAGGTCCGTGCCCTAAAACGGCCACACCAGCAAAATCATCGGAATGGAAACCACGATGACGATGGCTTCCAGCGGCAGGCCCATTCGCCGGTAATCGCCGGGCCCATAATCAGGGTGTTGTTTTTGTGGTCGATAGGGGTCAGGAACGCGCACGATGTGGCCACCGCCATCCGGAACGGATCCGGGTTGGCCCCGGAGGCGCCCGGCGATGGCGGTGACGAAACCGCCCACCGAGACCCATGCCTTGTTGCACTGCAGCACCCACAGGTCAGCTGCTGCAACGGTAAGCCGCCGAGCCAGGTGCCGATGGAGGGCAGCCGCTCGGTGGGGCCCCAGCAGCAGTACGTCGCCGGCCTGTATGGTCAGTTTCCGCACCCAGTCGCGGAACGACTTGCCCTAGCGGGACGCCCCCAGCAAGGTTATGCCATGCCGATACAGCGACATAAATCAGGCTATTCAAAATCAGGGGCAGCGGGTGCATGAGTTTATAGTGCGCATTTGCCGACTCTTAATTTCGATCGGTTTGGTTCAATCAGATTTTCCGGGTCATGATAACGCCGCATCGTTTGCATTCGACTTTTTCCACGCCGCCGCCATCGCCGAACCCGAAGGTTTTGCTAATCACTTGAAAATCGTGGAACCCTAACCAGCAAAGTAGCTTGCCGAGTAGTGGAGGTAGATCTTGCATATAAGCATCTCATCACACTAAGACAATGCTATATTACTGCAAATTCCCTTGCGGTTGGTTGGCAATATCCAAATAATTTATCGGCACAGCGATTGGCTTGCGATATTCCAGACCCTTTGTGGTCATAATCAAGGTCAATCAATTGCACCTCGAGTTATCGATTTATTTTGAATAGAAATCAGTCAGCATGAAAAAATTAGTTGTCCTTGTGGTCGGGTTGTTGGTTTTTGCCAGTACATTCGGGTTTACTTTATTGCCAGAATCGGAAATCACCGCGCATTGGCGGAAATTTTCACCAGGCAGCCCTGTTGAAGTTGAGCATACTGCTTGGGATGAGTTGCTAAAACGCCATATTTTCACCGAACAAGGGATAAATCTTTTCGCATACAGTTCGGTGACCTCAGCGGATAAAAATAAGCTTAAAAACTATATCGAATATCTACAAACAATTGCAGTAACCGAGCTGGAACGAAAAGAACAATTTGCTTATTGGATTAATTTATACAACGCTCTAGTCGTTCAGATCATAGTGGAAAACTATCCGTTGGAAAGCATTCAGGAAATTTCTTATGGCTTATTCTCCCTGGGGCCGTGGCGCCAAAAGCTGGTTTATGTAGAAGGAATAGATTTGAGTCTGGACAACATTGAACATCAAATTCTTCGGCCAATTTTTAAGGACAATCGAATCCATTATGCGGTGAATTGTGCGTCAATGGGTTGTCCTAATCTCCAGGCACAGGCTTACACCCGCGAAAATCTGGAAGCATTGCTTGATTTGGGGGCCGAGCAATATATAAGTCATCCACGGGGCGTATCATTCAACAACGGCCAATTAATCGTATCGAGTATTTTCGATTGGTATGCCGAGGATTTTGGTGATAACGATCATCAAATCATCATGTATTTAATCCGTTTTGTTGACTCCGACCTGAAAGGATATTTGCAGGACTATTTGCAAGGCCGGCAGTCGATTGATAAATTCCGATATGATTGGTCGTTGAATGAGTCATCGTTGAATGAGCCATCGTTGAATAAGTAAGGGCATGATTGCTGACAAACACATCACTGTAATCATTCCAGCGTTAAACGAATCGGAATCTATTGGCCGAGTAATCACTGATATTCCTGATGTTGTTGATCATGTTATCGTGGTTGACAATGGATCTGACGATAATACTGATATGATCGCCAGGTCATTTGGCGCTACGGTTGTGTATGAGAAAAACAAGGGATATGGCGCTGCTTGTCTTGCCGGAATCAGATCGGTGGGGCAGACTGACCTGATAGCGTTTATCGACGGCGACTACAGCGATTATCCAGAGGATCTGATTGATGTTGTTCAACCCGTAGCCGACGGGCGATACCGGTTCGCAATCGGGTGTCGGCAAAATACCGCTTCAAATTACGCCGATTTGTCCCATACCGATTTACCGTGGCATCAACGCTGGGGCAATTGGCTGGCCTGCTGTTTTATTGATCTGTTGCATGGATACAAGTTTAGCGACCTGGGTCCAATGCGATGTATTAGCCTGAAACTACTGACGCGCTTACAGATGTCCGACGCCAATTACGGATGGACTACGGAGATGCAGTTAAAGGCATCAATACTCGGCGTGTCAGTATTGCAAGTGCCGGTCAGATATCGCCAAAGAATCGGAAAATCGAAAATCTCAGGCACGGTAAGAGGGTCGATAATGGCGGGATATAAGATTTTTTATTGGATAATTCGGCTTTTCTTGCACAATCATAAGGGGGCGCATAAAGCATTCAATTCCCGTTCAATGTAAGGTTCTTTTTTCTGTAGTCGTAAAATAAGGCGACACTGATAGCAGCGATCTCAATTGCATATGCCCATTCGGCGATTTCATAGGCGTTGAGATCGGATTCGATCAGGTTTATTCCAGTAACGTAGGTTAGCGAGACCACCAGAGATAAGGTCCAGGCCCAGTAACTCGGCCTAAGCACTGCGAAGGGTAGCAGCCAGATTATGTACCAGGGGTTTGCCACAGGCGATAGCAGAAAGAATACGCCGAAAATCCAGTCAAACCTCGGAATTGTCCAGGCAAGGTCATGAGACATATTATTGGAAGGACGGTCATTGGCAGGATGGGCTGAATGGTAGCGGTAAAAATAATAACCCCACCCGGTTACAAAGATTCCCAAACAAAACCCCCTGGCGATCAAATCTGGAAGAAAATTTCTGAATAACTGAAATACGGTTGCATTAAATTGCCAGTGTTGCGCGAAAATTCCGACTATCAACATATCCGTATTGCCCATATCCATATGGCTTGGGCGTAAAAAAGGCAGATAGAGCACAACGAGTATGGCGGCGATCAGCAGCCAATACCGAAACTTTTGTTTGTATAGAAAATAAGGCAACGCGATAACTGCAAATATTTTGCAGGCGCAGGCTAAGGCAATCATTACTGCCGCCAGTGCTGATTTTTGCTGGTGTCTGGCTGTAAACGCCGCCATTAGAAAAAATACCCCGATAATGTCAGGGTGGGCAGTAAATGCGATTTCTTTAAGAATCAATGGGTTCCAGGCATACAGCAGCACGTTTTTAGCTGGAGCGAAACGGCACAGTATTAAAATCAGGCCAATATCAAATAGCGCTAAAATGAGTTGCAACAGATTGATGTTTGCGGTCGAAATAATATGGGCAAGAGCGAAAATATATTGTAATAACGGAGCATAAATGGTGGGTAAATCAGGATTATTGACCCAAGTCAGCGCCGCCTGACATTCTTTGGAAAGGGAGTTACCTTGAAATAACGATTCCGGGGTAATGCCGTAGGGCGATCCGGTGGAGAGGAAAACGCAGCCGTCGAGCAGATAGCGATAAAAATCATCTTCCAGTATCGGTGATCCAACTATGCCGATCAGTCTGAAAACCACCGCCCAAAATACCACAGCGCCATAGCTCAGGGTTAAATTGTTGTTGTGCAGATACAACCAGTATGCGAGCACCAGCGTCCCAATAGCCCAGTAGCTTCCTAAAAAGTCGAATAATTCAATTCCGCTATCGTTATTCGATCGTATCGCCAGATAACCGTAACCCAGTGTACAAATCAATCCTACAACTATTAGAATCGAAACTTGTTGCCTGGACGAACTGACTGTGCCTACGGCGTTCATAAGGGCTGGTTTGGTGATTCGGTCTTTATTTTTGCAACCAAATGGTGCTCGGGAAATACCTGCGGGAAATACCTGAGTGCAAGAAATCGAAATCAGTTCATCTATTTGTTAATCGGCTATTTGTGGGCGATTCAATTTGTAGGATTATCCAAAGCCTGAACAGATTAACGGCTACATCTTTTCTGCATGGCTAAGGTGTCTCGCAACTCTGCCGATAGTGAGTCCCTGCACAATAATGGAAAAGATCACAATGATGTAAGTCATGACCAGAAAAATGTCGCGCTCGGCACCGCTGGGCAGGGTTAATGCCAGCGCCACCGAAATGCCGCCGCGCAATCCGCCCCATACCAGTATTTTCACTACGTGCGCGCTATATGTCCAGGAAGTAAGCGCCCTGAGCAGCGTAATGGGTATCCCCACACTGATGAATCGAGCCAGCAGGATTAGTGGAATCGCCAGTAGCCCTGCCAACAAATAGGCGCCTTTGAGCTGCAAGACCAAGACTTCCAGCCCAATCAGGACGAACAAAACCACGTTCAGAATTTCATCCAGCAACTCCCAGAAGTTATCCAGCCGTTGCCGGGTAATCTTGGACATGGCATAGGTGCGGCCGTGATTGCCAATCAATAATCCAGCGATAACGACGGCGATGGGCCCTGAAGTGTGCATTTCGTGGGCCAAGGTATAACCCCCCATAACCAGAGCCAGGGTGATTAGAATTTCAACTTGATAGTTGTCGACGCTCTTTAACAAGTAAAATCCAAGGGTTCCAAGCAATAGACCGAAGATTACGCCGCCCACGGCCTCTTTGGTGAATATGATGGCGACTTGTGCCACCGATACCTGTTCGGGTTGCAGCACGATACTCAAAATCACCACAAAAACCACAACGCCGACGCCGTCATTGAACAATGATTCCCCCGCGATTTTGGTTTCCAGGCTTTTGGCAATGCCCGCACTTTTTAATGTGGACATCACGGCGATGGGATCGGTGGGTGAAATTAATGCGCCGAATAACAAGCAATACATAAAGGGTGCGTTGAAATCGAGCACGGTTAACAATACGAACATCATGCCCCCAACCACAAAAGTGGACAGCACCACGCCCAAGGTAGCCAATACGCCGATGGTCCATTTCATCTCAGCCAGATCTTTGGCGCTAACATGCAGCGCACCAGCAAATAGCAGAAAACTCAACATGCCATCCATTAATGCTTTGTTGAAGTCGATGCCTGACAATATTTTTTCCGCGTAGCGGTGGAGGGCCATAATACCCAATCCACCCAGCAGGATGAATCCGAATGAAACGACCAGCGCAATCAGCATGACACCGATGGTGGTAGGCAGACCGATGAAGCGAAAATTTATGTAGGAAAATACCGCCGACAGGGTCAGGATAATGGCGATCAGGTTTGTCAGGTCCATGGATTGACGCTGGGGATTACCGGCCTGGTGGCCAGATTGTGTGCAAGCAGTGATTCATCGACCTGGTTTACCAAGTGTTTAATTTGATTTGGAGCGAGAGGCATCAGGATTTGGGCGGGGGTGGCGGCATTTCTTCAAAGTTTGGAATGTCGGTTCTGGTCATATCCCAATCATTCCTGTATTTGGTATAAACCACGGCATTGGGCGAAAACCAACTATGATCATCCATGCAACCTACAGGGAATGTTATGGTTCCGGGGCGCCCTGAATTCAGCCCATAAACGCGACTGCCGCAGGTTGGGCAAAAGTATCGGGAGCTTTGATTGCCGCTATCTGTTGTGGTCGTATAACCTGTGGCCGGTCCGCTTATGTTGACATCTTCTTTAGCGAAAAATGCCAGGGAAACATGCCCCGTGCCGGTGGCTTTTTGACAGTCATGACAGTGGCACTGAACCATTGTTTTTGGTGTCCCGGTTATTGTATAAGTGATCGCACCGCAGGCGCAGCCGCCTGATGCGAAAGTTGATTTACCCATCATACTACTCCAATTAATGGAATTGAATTGGGTTAAGATTGTGACAGTTTACTGGTTTAAAATCTATTCGTCATTACTTTCTAAATTATTGAGTTGGGCGATAAACCGGATTAACGTAAATATAAAATACGGTGATTGGAATATGTCGAATAAGACAAGATGCGGGTGGTGTGGCGACGATGAACTCTATCAAAGCTACCATGACAATGAGTGGGGCGAACCCCTGCATGATGAGCAAAAATTGTTTGAGTTTCTATGTCTGGAAGGCGCTCAGGCAGGGTTAAGCTGGATCACCATTTTGCGTAAACGCGAGAACTATCGTGCAGTGTTTGATAATTTTGACGCAGAAAAAATAGCGCGCTATGACGATGCCAGGATTGCGTCTCTGCTCGCCAATCCCGGCATCGTGCGAAATAAATTGAAGGTCAATGGATTTGTAAAAAATGCACGCGCTTATTTGCAAATGCGAGATCAAGGGATTTCGCTGGATGACTACTTCTGGAATTATGTGGAGCACAAACCGATTCAAAATCACTGGAAGAAAATAGCGCAGATACCGGCAAATACAGTATTGTCCGATGCCATGACCAAGGATTTGAAGAAACGTGGCTTCACCTTTGTTGGTAGCACAATTTGCTACGCCTTTATGCAAGCCACGGGTCTGGTCAATGACCATCTGGTCAAGTGCTTTCGGCATGATCAACTCGCCTGATTTTTTAACAAGAACCATAATAATAACCATAATGGCTTTGCGAGTGCCGGCAGTCTGGCTGCGGAAAATCTATCCCTATTTTTTGATGTTGTTCTGTGGCACGGTGTGGGGGACGACGTTTTCTTTGGCTCGGATTGCGACTTCTGAAAACGCCCATCCCCTGGGCTTGGCGTTTTGGCTGGCCAGCGGCGGCGGGTTGGTGCTGCTCGCCATTGGTTTTGTCCGCAGGGTGTGGCCGCCCGTGGACAAGGATTCATTGGTGCGCTATGTCGTTATCGGATCGATTGGCTCAATCATCCCCGGCACATTGTATTTTTATGCGGCCTCCCGAGTTCCATCCGGTATTCTCGCGATTACGATAACACTGGTGCCGATGATGACCTATGTGCTGTCGCTGGTTTTGGGGGTCGATGCTTACCAGCGAAAGCGCTTCATTGGCATACTTGTCGGTTTCACGGCTATTTTGTTATTGGTGATTCCTGAAAGCAGCCTACCCAACCCAGGGATGACAAAATGGCTGTTATTGGCATTGTTGGCTTGTGTTTTTTACACCGTCGAAACGCTGTACGTGGAAGTCTTGATTCCCGACAATATCGATATGGTTGCGCTACTGAGCGGCGGCTTGATTATGGCTGGCATTGGTATGATTCCGATTCTGTATCTCCAGGACGCCTGGGTCCCGCTGAATTTCCCATTCACTAAAATTGAATGGTCTATCGTGGCCATGGCCGTGGTCAGCAGCTTGGCTTATGCCACATTTTTTCTGCTGGTGAAAATGGCCGGCGCGGTTTTTGCCAGCCTGTCCGGTTATGTCATCACAACCGCAGGGGTGTTTTGGGGAATTGTGTTATTTGATGAAACGCATTCTATCTGGGTTTGGTCCGCGTTCGCTTTGTTGTTGGTCGGCATGGCGTTGGTGACGCCCAGAGAAAAAACAATGGCGAGAAAACAGTAGCGAAAAACAATAGCCTCGCGTTTTACCCAACCAACAATCGGTTCATCCGTTTTACAAAATCACTGGGATCTTTAAGCGATGCGCCTTCGGCAAGTGCAGCCTGGTCGAATAGCAATTTCGCCCACTCGTCGGCAAGCTCGCCATCGACATCGATTTGTTTGACAAGATCGTGTTCGGGATTAATTTCCAAAATCGGTTTAGCGCTTGGCGCATCTTGCCCAATGGCCTGCAGGATGCGTTCCATATTGCTGCCCAGGTCATGTTCGTCCGCGACCAGACAACTTGGTGAATCAACCAATCTATCAGAAAGCCGGACATCTTTGACTTTGTTCTCCAGAACCGATTTGAATTTTTCCACCAATGGCTTCATTGCCTTGGATTTCTTTTTACTTTCTTCCTTGCTTGCTTTGCCTTTTAGCTCATCCATATCCAGGTCGCCTTTGGCGATGGATTTCAATGATTTTTCTTCGTATTCGGTTAAATGGCCGACTACCCATTCGTCCACGGGGTCCGAGAGCAATAACACTTCGATATCGTTCTTACGAAAAATTTCAAGGTGCGGCGAAGACTTGGCGGCGTTGTAGCTATCCGCGGTCACATAGTAAATCGCTTTTTGTTTTTTCGGCATCCGGGTTATATAATCATCCAGCGATATGGTCTGCGCCTCATTGTCTTTATGCGTGGAAGAAAATCGAACCAACTTGGCAATCGTATCTTTATTTTCAAAATCCTCGATCAGGCCTTCTTTGATTGATCGACCGTACTCTTTCCATAAGGCGTTGTATTTGTCAACATCGTTAGCCGCCAGTTTTTTGAATTCAGCCAGAATTTTTTTAACTGACGCCACCCGAATTTTGTCAATGTCACGATTCTGCTGCAAAAACTCTCTGGAAACATTCAGCGGCAAGTCCGTGGAGTCCACCAGCCCGCGCGCAAATCGCAAATAGTTCGGCATTAAGTTTTTGGCGTCATCAGCAATAAATATTCGTCGGACATAGAGTTTAATGCCATGTCGTTGTTCTCGATCCCATAAATCGAACGGCGCTTTGGCCGGAATATAAAACAGCGAGATATATTCCATCTTGCCTTCCACGCGATTGTGTATGGTTAACGCCGGTGGTTCAGGATCGTAGGTCAAAGCCTTATAAAACAAATTGTGATCTTCTTCGCTGATGTCTTTTTTGGCTCGTGACCAAAGCGCCGAGCCTTTGTTAATGGTCTGCCACTCTATCGGCTGATCTTTTTTGGGTTTGCCATCTTTATCGGCTTTGGCTTCCTGCGTCGCGCTACCTCCTGCATCCATGCGGTCGTCCATTTCTGCTTCTTTTAACATCTGAATGGGTAAGGAAATATGGTCAGAGTATTTCGCGATGACGCTTTTTACTCGATACCTTTCAGCATATTCTTTGGAATCCTTATTCAAGGAAATAATAATTTCAGTGCCGCGTTCGGGTCGCTCAACGGTTTCCACGGTGTATTCACCACTGCCATCCGACACCCATTTGACCCCTTCACCTGCCGGTGTTCCTGCTTTACGAGTCAACAAGGTAACTTCTTGTGCAACCAGAAAACACGAGTAGAAGCCAACACCAAACTGGCCGATGAAGTTATTGTCGCCAGGTTTGTCCTTGCTCATTTTTTCGAGGAATGCTTTGGTTCCGGATCGGGCAATGGTGCCAATATCCTGGATTACTTCATCGTGGGTCATGCCGATTCCATTATCACGAATTGTAACGCTATGTTTGTTGGCGTCCAGATTGATCCAAATTCCAAGCGCTTCATCGTCGGCTTTGGCTTCCTGCGTCGCTCTACCTCCTGCATCCATGCAGTCGTCTTCCAGCAATTTTTTGTCGGTTAACGACTGAAATCTCAGTCTATCGCAGGCGTCCGAAGCGTTTGAAATAATTTCCCGCAGAAATACTTCCTTATTACTGTACAGAGAATGAATCATTAATTGCAGCAATTGCTGCACTTCGGTTTGGAAAGCGTGGGTTTCCACTGTAGGTTTTTGTGTGGATTTTTGGTTGTTTTTCTTCTTGGGTGAGGGTTTGCTCTTGTTTTGTTCAGTCATGTTCGCAAGTGGTTTCAATGTTAATAGTATTGGGGCTTGAAATGGGGTCTTGGCCAATGCTTTCAAGGGTAACTCGAATTTTTCCCATTTCGCCTTTCAAATCCGAACCACTGCATGGAGGCGGGAGGTAGAACTGGGTCTGGAACAGAAGTCGAGAGCGACGCATCGCTACATGGACGTGGTTTATTAGAGGTCGCTCATTGGCATCCTGCCATCGCGACATTTGAACTTCCTGTTCATCACCTGCAGGAGCAATTGCCGAAGATGCCAAAGCCGACGACCCCAGGGACGGGGGAGGTAGAGCGACGCAGGATGCCAAAGCCGAGCTATGGCCAGAATCATTGACCTGAGGGGATATTGTTCGTATATTCCGCACCCTTGACCGGGTTGATCGTCAGGATGGTGTTTGATAGTGTTTATACGGCGGGATTTGGTCAATTTCGGGGTATAGCGCAGCCTGGTAGCGCGCCTGCTTTGGGAGCAGGATGTCGGGAGTTCGAATCTCTCTACCCCGACCAGTTTTTTGCTTATAATAATCAAGCTCATCCGTTGCGCCCGTAGCTCAACCGGATAGAGCAACGGCCTTCTAAGCCGTAGGTTACAGGTTCGAGTCCTGTCGGGCGCGCCATTTGATGGTGAGGTGTAATTGGGTGAGGTGTAATGATGCCAGCGATCTCGTATAAAATCGAGGTGTCGGATGAAGCGGTATGGTGAGCGTAGCTCAGTTGGTAGAGCCCCGGATTGTGATTCCGGTCGTCGTGGGTTCGAGTCCCATCGTTCACCCCAGATCCATTGATTCACTGGCTCGTTCAGACATGGCTTGTTGGGCAGGTGTTCAGGGCGGATAGGATTTAGAGAGTGGCAAACGTTTTTGCGAGAGTGGCGGAATTGGCAGACGCGCTGGATTTAGGTTCCAGTGGGGTAACCCGTGAGAGTTCGAGTCTCTCCTTTCGCACCATATTTTAGGCATGCAACTATGCAATTATTGTCCAATATACTATTGGGCTGATTGCAATTAATTTAGAGGTTGATCTGTTAATGCAAGTTTCCGTTGAAGAGTCAGGCGCCATAGAACGCAAGCTTTCCATTTCAGTGCCTTCTGAAAAGATTGATTCAGAAATAGCAAAAAGATTGTTAGACGTTGCTAAAAATGCGCGTGTGCCAGGATTTCGACCAGGCAAAGCGCCGCAAAATGTAATCAAAAAACGGTACGCGCCTCAAGTCACCAATGAAGTCATCAACGAAACAATCAACGCCAGTTATAGGGATGCTTTGGGTCAGGAAAAAATCATTCCGGCAGGTTTGGTGTCCATTGACCCAACACCCTACGAATCCGGAAAAGAATTTCAGTTTGTGGCCACAGTGGAAGTGTTTCCAAAAATTCCATCGCCCACGCTGGAAGGTAAAACCATAGAAAAACCGATGGTTGCAGTCACTGACGAGGACATCATGCAAACCCTTGAAGATATCCGAAAACGCAACGCCAATTTTGTCACCAAGAACGAAAAATCAGAGAAAGAAGACCGATTAACGATTGATTTTGAAGGTAAAATTGATGGAGAGGTGTTTGAAAACGGTAGTGCTGATGATTTTGTGTTTATCCTCGGTGCGGGGCAAATGTTGGCGCAACTTGATGCTGGATTAGTTGGATTAAAAGCAGGCGAAACTAAAACCATCGCTTTCACTTTTCCTGAAAATTACGGCGACACTGAGGTTGCCGGGAAAGATGTTGAATTTACGGTTACGGTTAAAGTAGTCGAGAAGCCTGAACTGTCTGCTCTGGACGATGATTTCGCCAAATCGCTAGGCATTAAGGACGGTGGTATTGAGAAAATGAAACAAGAAATAGGCATCAGCCTTCGGCGCGGGCTGGATTCTCGTATGCGTGCAGTAATGCGGGATAAGGTCATGAATGAGCTGTATGCTGCAAATGATATTGAATCTCCCAAGGCTTTAGTGGAGGAGGAAATTGAACGCTCGGTTAAAGCGGTTACCGAACAATTAATCGCTCAGGGCTTGCCTACGGATAAAATCGACCGAAATCATTATGCGGAGCAAGCGAAAAAAAGAGTTGCGCTGGGATTGATTGCAAGGGAAGTCATCGAAAAATCCAAAATTGAGGTTGACGCACAGGCAATACGTGCCAGAATTGTTGAAATGTCGGCCAATTACGAAAGTGGAGAAGAGTATGTTAAGTGGCACTATGCGGACCCGGAACGATTAAAAACTATTGAGGCAGTTGTTCTTGAAGACCAGGTTATTGCCCGTATGTTAGAAACAGCCACTGTTAAGGAACAAAAAATACCCTTTAAAACTTTTATGAATCCGCAGCCGATTGATTAACTGTTGCATTATTTAATATAGACACGGGCAAAATTCAAAAGTGCGATGAATCATTATCAGGTTAAAATTTATGAATACTAGACTTCAGGATTTCGAAAATATGCACTCCTCTGGCACAACTACTGATAGGACAACGAATATAGGCTTAGTGCCCATGGTGGTTGAATCCACCGGGCGGGGTGAGCGGGCATATGATATTTATTCCCGATTGCTGAAAGAGCGCGTGGTGTTTCTGGTTGGGCCGGTTGATGACCATATGGCTAATTTGATCGTGGCGCAAATGTTGTTTCTTGAATCAGAGAATCCTGAAAAAGATATTTCGCTTTATATTAATAGTCCAGGCGGCGTGGTTTCTTCCGGCTTGGCGATTTACGACACCATGCAGTTTATTCGACCGGACATCAGTACGGTTTGTATCGGGCAGGCGGCAAGTATGGGAGCCGTGATTTTAGCGGGTGGTCAAAAAGAAAAACGGCATGCATTGCCTCATTCCAGAATTATGATTCATCAACCGATGGGAGAATCCCAGGGGCAGGCTTCTGATATTGAAATTCACGCCAAAGAGATATTAAGAATGAGGAAAAGACTTAATCAGATATTATCCGACCATACCGGTCAGTCCATGGAAACAATCAAAGCGGACACCGATCGCGATAATTTTATGAGTTCCAGTGATGCTGAGGAATACGGCATAATTGATTCGATTTTGATGAAAAGAGCATGACGAAAAAAGAAGAGCAGCAAATATATTCGCAAATATATTTTTGTGGCAGGGCATAATAGCGGTTGCAAATATCCACTAAAACCTGCAATCTTGCGACTGAATTTTGCGACATAAATATATTACGGGCTATTTATGACAAACCATCCCTCAAGTAAAAGCGACAAGCTGCTGTACTGCTCTTTTTGCGGCAAAAGTCAGCACGAAGTCAGGAAGCTCATTGCGGGTCCCTCGGTGTTCGTTTGTGATGAATGCGTGGATCTATGCAATGAGATCATTCGTGAAGAAACCACTGGTGAAATTGCCACTCGGGAAAACGCAGACAGTTTTCCGATCCCCGAAGAAATCCACGCTATTCTGAACGATTATGTCATCGGCCAACCTGACGCTAAAAAGATGCTGTCTGTTGCGGTTTATAATCACTATAAGCGCATAGAAAACGAGGAATCGAGTTCCGAAGTTGATATCTCCAAAAGTAATATTTTGTTAATCGGCCCGACGGGTTCCGGTAAAACGCTGCTTGCGGAAACTTTGGCCAGGCAATTAAATGTGCCGTTTACCATCGCCGATGCAACGACACTCACTGAAGCAGGTTATGTTGGCGAAGATGTTGAGAATATCATTCAGAAACTTCTCCAAACTTGCGATTACGACACTGATAAAGCGCAAATCGGGATTGTTTACATCGATGAAATTGATAAGGTTTCCCGCAAAGCCGAAAACATCTCGATCACTCGGGATGTATCTGGAGAAGGCGTTCAGCAAGCGTTATTGAAGTTGATCGAAGGCACCATCGCATCTATTCCGCCCCAAGGCGGCAGAAAACACCCTCAGCAAGAATTTCTGCAAGTTGATACCCGAAATATTCTGTTTATTTGTGGCGGCGCATTTGCAGGAATTGAAAAAGTGATTCAGGAACGAACGGAAAAATCTGGAATTGGCTTTGGCGCCGACATAAAAGAAAAGTCCGCGAATGAACGATCCAGTGAATTGCTTAATCAGTTGCAGCCGGAAGATCTGGTTAAGTATGGATTGATACCGGAATTCGTTGGGCGGTTGCCGGTAATTGCAACTTTGGATGAGCTGGAAGAAGAATCGTTGGTTCGAATTCTAATCGAACCCAAAAATGCATTAACCAAACAATACCAGGTTTTATTTAAATTCGAAGGGGTGGAACTGGAATTCCGCGAAGACGCGCTACATCAAATCGCCAAAAAAGCGATGCAACGAAAATCCGGTGCAAGAGGGTTGCGCTCAATAATGGAAAATGCGTTAATTGAAACAATGTACGAATTGCCATCAATTGAAGGCGTTAAAAAAGTGGTTGTTGACTCTTCAGTGATTACCGAAGGTGCGCGACCGCTTTATATATACGAAAATGAGAATAATAAAAAAGCCGCGGCTATCGCTTCAACCTAGTCCGGATATTTCACCAACCCACTCAAGCCGGATTTTTGATTTGGGCTTGGTTAATTTGGATAGTTAACAGTCCCGTTTATCGTTATGACTGATCGTAAAGCTGCAAAACTCCTTGAAGTGCCCATTTTGCCATTGCGGGATGTCGTTGTGTTTCCTCACATGGTTATCCCGTTATTTGTCGGTCGGGCCAAATCTATAAAGGCATTAGAAATCGCTATGAAAAGCGGAAAAGGCGTTTTGTTGACAACCCAAAAAGATGCGAGTCAAGATAATCCGACTGTCAATGACATTTTTAATACGGGTACCATCGCCTCAATATTACAAATGCTGAAAATGCCGGATGGCACGGTTAAGGTCTTAGTCGAAGGGGAGCAGCGAGCAAGGATTTTGCATTATACCAATGATGTCAATAATCCAAAAGATTGTTTTATGTGTGAAGTCGAGTTGGTAAGCGACACCAATATTTATTCCAAAGAATCGGATATTTTGCTGCGAACAGTAACCGCTGAGTTTGAAAATTACGTCAAACTAAACCCAAAAATTCCGCCAGAAATCTTGACTTCGCTGAGTGGCATAGAAGATTTGGGACGGGTTGCGGATACGATAGTAGCGCACTTGAACCTTAAAAATGAAGAAAAACAGGTAATACTGGAGTTGTTCGATGCGAATGAGCGACTTGAACATATATTTGGTGTTATCGATTCTGAGATCGATTTGTTGCAGGTCGAAAAAAGAATTCGTAGCCGGGTAAAGAAGCAGATGGGGAAGAGCCAGCGCGAGTATTACCTGAATGAGCAAATGAAAGCCATTCAAAATGAGCTGGGGGACATGGAAGAAGGCACTAATGAGAACGATGAAATTGCAAAAAAAATAACAAAATCAGGAATGTCCAAGGAGGCGATGGAGAAAGCCGAGAATGAATTAAAGAAGTTGAAGATGATGTCGCCAATGTCGGCGGAGGCGACAGTTGTGCGAAACTATGTCGACTGGTTGTTGGCACTGCCCTGGAAAACTGGAACTCGAATTTTCAAAGATATAGCAAAAGCGCAAAAAGTATTGGACGATGATCATTATGGATTGGAAAAGGTCAAAGATCGGATATTGGAATATTTAGCGGTACAAAAGCGGGTCAAAAAATCTAAGGCCGCCATTCTGTGTTTGGTTGGTCCGCCTGGGGTCGGCAAGACATCGTTGGGGGAATCCATTGCTCGTGCGACCAACAGGAAGTTCATTCGGATGTCTCTGGGTGGAGTTCGTGACGAAGCAGAAATTCGTGGGCATCGCAGAACTTATATTGGCTCCATGCCGGGTAAAATAATTCAAAACCTGGCCAAGGCAAAAACAAAAAACCCGTTGTTTATGCTTGATGAGGTGGATAAGATGTCGATGGATTTTCGCGGCGACCCGTCTTCAGCATTACTGGAAGTGCTCGACCCGGAGCAAAATCATAAATTTGGTGATCACTACCTGGAAGTGGATTACGACTTGTCTGAGGTGATGTTTATCACAACGGCAAATACATTAAACATCCCGATCCCATTGTTGGACCGTATGGAAGTGATACGAATTTCTGGATATACCGACGAAGAAAAACTGGAGATTGCGCACCGTTATTTAGTCCCCAAACAAACAAAGAATAACGGCTTGAAAGCAAGCGAAGTCAGTTTAAGCAACACTTCCATTAAAGAAATAATCTCATCCTATACCAGAGAAGCCGGGGTTCGAAATCTTGAAAGGGAGATTTCAAAAATTTATCGAAAAGTTGTGAAAGAGTTGTTGCTTAATAAAACGTCGGAAAAAGTAAACGTCACACCAAAATATCTGGAGAAATATCTGGGGGTAAAACGATTTCGCAGAAACGCAATAGAAAAAGAAAATAAGGCCGGCCAGGTTTCGGGTCTTGCCTGGACCGAGTTTGGTGGAGAGCTGCTTACTATTGAGGCCGCTGTTATGCCTGGCAAGGGAAAGCGCGTTTATACGGGTAAGCTGGGGGAGGTCATGCAGGAATCCATTACTGCGGCAATCAGTGTTGTTCGCAGCCGTAGTCGCCGATGGGGCATCGATCAGGATTTCTATGAAAAAGAAGATATCCATGTGCATGTTCCCGAGGGCGCGACACCCAAAGATGGGCCCAGTGCAGGTATTGGAATGTGCACCGCCATTGTTTCGGCATTGACTGAAATTCCGGCGTTGTCAACGGTAGCGATGACAGGAGAAATTACGCTTCGGGGAGAGGTTTTACCGATTGGTGGTTTGAAGGAAAAACTCCTGGCCGCGCATCGTGCGGGGATAAAGCGGGTTATTATCCCGGATGAGAATATTCGTGATTTGCCGGAAATCCCGGAAAAAATTCGGCAGGATTTAGAGATAAAATCGGTAAAATGGATAGACGAAGTGATCGAACTTGCGCTGGAATGGGTGCCTAAACAGGCCGCAGAAAAAGATATCAGCGATGATCAGGCGGCAAATAATAACAAACCGAACAAATCGGATGATGCTCAGTCTGGTCTGACGGCACACTAAACGACACTTATTCCAACTAAATTATCAAATTGGCATCGCGGGTGAAAAATTTTAGAGTCATTAAAAATCAGATAGTCACGAGAATTAACTTACCTGCAATATAGTATAGGGATTGAGTTCACGGTGATTTCTGCCCAATATAGAAATTATTTTTCACCGTATTGCAAGAAAATAAAACTCTGATTATGACTGAAAAACCGTTATTTTTATTTGCTTTTCAGGTTGGATTTTTATTATGATTAAACTGGCGTGTGAGTACAGGCACAAGCGGCTAAAAAAATTACTCATAAATTGCCATATACAATAAATAAAGATCGCGACAATCAGTGAGATTTCGGTGAAGTGTTTCGATGTCCCACATAAACTGTTTATAATTTTAAACTCTAAGTTAACGAGGAAACCAAAATATGAATAAATCAGACTTAACCGAAGCAGTAGTAGCAAGCGCAAACCTTAATAAATCGAGTGCGGGAAAGGCCGTGGATGCTGTTTTTGAGGCTATCGAAGGTGCGATGTCACGTGGAGATTCTGTATCTCTAATTGGCTTTGGCACATTCTCTGTTTCTGACAGAGCGGCTCGAACCGGACGCAATCCACGCACCGGAGAAACCATTCAAATTGCCGCATCCCGCGTAGCAAAATTCAAAGCAGGAAAAGGGCTTAAGGAGGCCCTAAACTAGTGCGCCTTTTCCTGGGCGCTTAGCTCAGCGGGTAGAGCATCGCCCTTACAAGGCGAGGGTCGCAGGTTCGATCCCTGCAGCGCCCACCATTGTTTCTTCAGGAGCGGTAGTTCAGTTGGTTAGAATACCGGCCTGTCACGCCGGGGGTCGCGGGTTCGAGTCCCGTCCGCTCCGCCAGAATAAATAAGCTGGACCTAAGGTCCCGCTTATTTATATGGAGAATGTATGCCGCGGGCGCAGGGACGCGCAAGAGCGGCGATTTACATGGCGGTAAGGGCAAATAACTGCTCCTCGGTAATTACGCCTGTAGGTGATGAACAGGAAGTTCAAATGTCGCGATGACAGGATGTCAATGAGCGACCTCTAACAGGTTGCATCGTTACGCCAAAGCGGGTTTAGTTTTTATTGAACGATATATTGAGATGACTTTCGGGGAACACCAATGCTGACCGCAATACGTGAACGTGCAACAGGCTGGATTGCCTGGGTAATTGTAATCCTGATCACCATCCCTTTTGCGCTATGGGGAATTAACTCCTATTTTCAGGGCGCAAATGAAATTCCCGTGGCCACAGTAAATGGCACAGAGATTTCCAATTACACTTATCAGCAAGAACTTTCAGCGCAACGACAAGCCCTGATTGATCGCCTTGGCGGTGATTTTGACCCGGCATCATTGGATAATTTGGGTGTCAAGAGTCGGGTGCTCGAAAATTTGGTAAACAATCAACTTTTGACACAATTTACCATCGATCAAAATTTTCGTATTTCCGATGACCAGTTAAAAGAAATAATTCGAACATTCCCGGCGTTTCTTGAAGACGGCAAGTTTAGTCAAACACGGTATCTGGAACTATTGAATGCTAATAGATTGTCTGCTCAGGGCTTTGAGCAATCGCAAAGACAAAATGCGGCAATCAACCAGCTACGAGAAGGGGTCGCCGATTCGTCCTTTTTCACCGAAATGGAGCGCGATCAACTGTTGGTGCTCAACGAGCAAAGCCGAAGCACACAATATGCCGTATTAAAAGCAAACAAATTTGAGGAGGAATTTGATATAGACGATGCCGATATCCAGGGATATTATGAGAAAAATAGTGATCGCTATCAAACTGAATCCAGAATAAAAGTGGATTATATTGAACTCTCTGTTGCGTCGTTGTCAGACTCCATCGCGCCAAGCGAAGAAGAAATCAACGCGCTATACGAGGAAACAAAAGGTCGATACAAACAAGCCGAAAGCCGTAAAGCCAGCCATATTTTGATTAGTGTGGATCAATCAGCCAGCGAAGATCAGAAGCAGAGCAGGTTTGAATTAGCTGGCGATATCCTGAATCAAGCTAACGATGGCGAAGATTTTGCAGCCCTGGCAGAACAGTACTCTGATGATCCAGGATCCAGTCAAAATGGCGGAGACTTGGGAGTGGTTGCAAGAGGGCAAATGGTCAAACCATTTGAAGATGCGGTTTTTGCAATGCGCGAGGGGGAAATCCAAGGCCCGATCGAATCGCAGTTCGGGTATCACATTATCAAATTAACGTCATTATCCGCTGAACGCCAACAAACCCTTGACCAGGTGCGGGATCAGATTTTACAGGACGCAGTGAAATTTCAAGCCGAGAATTTGTTTGCCGAGCTTGCGGAATCATTCAAAAATTTGGTGTTTGAAGATCCTGATAATTTAACCACTGCGGCGGACGAAATGGATTTGCCAATTCAATCCAGCGATTGGTTTACGGTGTCTCAGGGCAGTGGAGTAGCCGAAGACGCAACGGTCAGGCGGGCCGCATTTGCCGAAGACGTGCTGAACGAAAATTTGGTCAGTCCGGCCATCGAAATTGGGTTTGACAAGTTGGTTGCGGTGCAAAAATCTGAATATAAAGCGGCCCGTCCGAAGAGTATTGAGTCTGTTAGAGGCGAAATTATTGCGACCATAAAATCTGAAAAATCTCAGGCTAAAGTGCTGCAAATAGGTTCGGATTTATTAACCTCTCTGGAATCGTCTGTTCAGAACAAGGCAAGTTGGGAGCGTTTTATTGAGCAACAAAATCTGGATGCTTTAACGCTGGCGAATAAGAAATCCGAAATCCCTGCGCACTTGGCTATGTTAGGGGATGTCGTGTTTGCACTGTCTGCGCCAAAACAAGGCGAGGTTCGGTTTGGTGGATTGGTGCTTGATAATGGCGACTACGTGCTGGTTTCTCTTGAAAAGGTCGAGCAGGGTGAATTAGCCTCCGTGGATGATTCGCAACGCACTATGGTGCAGCAACAATTGTTAGATCGAGACGGCTTTGGAATGTTTAATCAATTCAGGGCGTTGCTTAGAAAAAACGCTGACATCACGATTTCGGAACAACAACTTTAGTAACAACGACTCAATAACAACAACTTTGGCCCGGAAACTGCATGAGGGTTTGAACGCATGTGGGCAGGGAAACCCGCAAAAGTTATTGATCTGGAGTACCGCTCAATGACCAGGCAAGGGTTTCGCCGGCCATTAGGGGTATTATGTCATCATCACTGGCTTCGGCATCGGCACCCTGATATTTCCTGATACTTGCTGGAATATGCTTTGTTTTATTGTTGAGCGTGATTTTCCTCGGATTTCTCTCAAGCTTGTAGAAATCAGCGCCAAAATGGCTGGCAAAGTTTTCAAGTTTGTCAATACATTCCAATCCTGCAAAAACCTCGGCATAAAATTCTATCGCCGCGTGAGCCGAAAATATGCCGGCACAGCCGCACGCGCTTTGTTTGTTGCTTCGGATATGAGGCGCGCTGTCAGTACCCAGAAAAAACGATGGATCACCGCTGGTTGCAGCGGCAACCAGAGACTGGCGATGAGGTTCCCGTTTTAGTACAGGCAAACAATAATTATGTGGACGTATCCCGTCGCGAAACATTTCATTACGGTTGTACATTAAATGGTGCGGCGTAATAGTGCCCGCAACAAAAGGATTGGTGGCTTTAACAAAGTCCACGCCTTGGCTAGTTGTAACATGTTCCAATACCAATCCAAGATCCGGTAATTCATGATGCAGTGGAAATAGAATTTGATCTATGAATACCGATTCCCGATCAAATATATCCACATGAGGATCGGTTACCTCACCGTGAACCTGTAAGACCACACTATGCCGGGCCATGGATTCAAACACATTCATCATACTACTTACTCTTGTTACGCCAGATGACGAATTCGTTGTGGCGCCGGCGGGATACAATTTGAATCCCAATATATGTTCACATTGCGCGGCTGCTTCAACCTCGGCTTCGGTGGTGTCATCAGTCAGATAAAGACTCATTTTTGGGTCAAACGATGCGCCCTCAGGCAATGCAGACAAGATGGTTTTACGGTATTCAAGGGCTTGTTGTACGGTACTGACGGGTGGATCGAGATTGGGCATGATCAGCGCTCGCCCAAATTGCGCGGCGGTATAGGGAATCACCCGCGCCAGCATTTCGCCGTCACGGACATGGACATGCCAATCATCAGGCTGGGTAATCGTGATAGTCATGGTGTTAAGTTTTGGGCATATTGGGTTATGGTGCAGATATCTTAACGAGACGCTAAATAATGCCATCCTGGCGTTATCAGAACAAGAACATCCAATAACAGCAATCCAAACAGCTCTTTTGCATTTCTTGTTGGATTTCCTTCAAAATCAGCCAGATGAATTGGGCTATGCAATTTCCGTGCTATATAGTCGAACCCACTCAAAACATTTCCATGGGGTCGATATCAATAGACCAGCGCACCTTGCGGCTTGCGGGTGAGTTTTCGATTTCCTTTAACCAATGGGCAAGTAATTCGTGCAGCGATTTTCTTTGGTCTGCTTTAATCAATAATTGAGCGCGAAATTTTCCTGCGAGTTTTTCCATCGGCGAACTTATGGGGTCCATCACCACTATTCCCTTGATTCGTTTGCCAGTCAGGATTTTGCGCCCAGTCTGACTGACAAATTGAAGGAATTGCAGACCCGCTTTGTCATTGGTCGATTCAGCTCGCCACAGAGCGATATGACCAAATGGAGGCAGCTTCACCAATTCGCGTTCCTCGGTGCAGCAGCGGTAAAACTGATCAAAATTATAATCCCGAATTAAATGCAAATAAGGGTTTTCCGGGTGAGCGGTTTGAATAATTACCCGGCTTGGGGTTTTGCTACGACCGGCGCGGCCAGCCACTTGTACGAGTTGCTGGAAAAGATATTCAGGCGCACGAAAATCTACGCTGTACAACCCTTGATCGGGATCGATTACACCCACCAGAGTGACCCCGGGAAAATCGTGCCCCTTGGAAATTAGTTGAGTGCCAATCACGATATCGACCTTGCCATCATTTATTTGTTTCAATGTGCGCTCAAGTTTTTTTTGGGTATTGATTTGGTCGCGGTCAAATCGACTGATCCGGGCCTGGGGAAATTGTTCGATTAGCGTTTTTTCAATTCTTTGAGTCCCTATTCCCGTATAAAAAAGTGTCTGCTCACATTGGAGGCAATTCGACTGAGCGTTGGTAATTTTGCTACAGTGATGACAGCGAAATGTGTTGGTCTTTTTGTGGAACGTCAGGAAGGCATCGCAGCGATCGCAGTTTGCCTGCCAAGCACAAGCGCGACATTGGACTATCGGGGCAAAACCTCTGCGGTTTATGTATAAAATGGTCTGTTGTTGTCGATCCAGGCCGCGACTAATCGCTTCAAGAAGCGGTGAGGAGATGCCTTCATGAAGCGGGAATATTTTTAAATCCACCAACTCCACCTTGGGCAATTCAGCTGCACCGATGCGGTGGCTCAGGGTCAGCAATTGATGGCGGCCTGATGCCACATTGTTCATTGATTCCATTGAGGGAGTAGCAGACCCAAGAACAATGGGCACGCCTTCAAGACTGGCGCGTTTTATCGCCAAGTCGCGCGCATGGTAGCGGAATCCGTCTTGCTGTTTGTATGAAATGTCATGTTCTTCATCGACAATTATCAACCCTGGGTTTTTCATCGGGGTAAAAACGGCCGAACGGGTTCCGAGGACTACGGTCGCGTTTCCGGCTCTGGCTTTCCACCATGTTCGATAGCGTTGTTGATCGGTTATGCTTGAATGAATCACGCATACGCCATGGCCAAACCGTTCGGTAAATCGCTCTACCAACTGGGGGGTAAGGGCGATTTCCGGTACCAACACCAGAGCCTGGCGACCTTGAGTAATGCAAATTTCGGTAATATGCAGGTAAACCTCGGTTTTTCCGCTTCCGGTAATGCCATGCAGGACAAAGGATTTAAATTTTCCAAACAATGAAGCAACGGCAGTTATTGCCAGTTGTTGCTGTTCGGTCAAACTGTCCTGAAACGGTTTAGGTCCCGGACTCAGCGTAATTGGGGTGTGTATTCGGCTTTCTATAAAGCCCTTGTCGAGTAACGAGGTCAATAGCCCACGAATATGAAGTCCACGAATAGGGCAGCTGCTATCTCTGGATAATGATTTAATCTGTTTCGCTGAAATCCAGTCATGAGAGCAAACCAGCTCAAACAGCGCGCGTTGCCGGTGAGCCCGGGCCAGAGACTTGTCTGTGGTTGCGTGATCAAGGCCCGGCAAGCTCCGATATACCGTTTCCGTTACCGGATTTTCCAGCGGTTTCGCGATACGCAGCCTTGCAGGCAGGGCAGCATTGAGGACTTTGCCGATCGGGTGATGGTAGTACCCAGCTGCCCAGTGCAACAGTTCCAGCATGTTATCCCCGATGGAACATTCCTGGTCTAACACTTGTTCGACCGGCCGAATCGTGAAAGCCGGTGTGAAATCGGCTGAAGGTCGGTGATTGGAAACAATGATTCCAATTAACTTTCGTCTTCCGAATGGGACGACAACCCGAATGCCAGGTTCGAGTTGCCGGGGGGCGATATAGTCGTAAGCCTGCCTGACCGGCACCGGTATGGCGACCTGGACGTGAAATAGCCGAGCTGAATTACTCACAGATTCTGTGGATAACTTTGTGTATAAATGGCGGAAACTGGCCTCTGCAAAGGGTTTTCATGGCGATAGGCGATGATTTCTGAAAAATGCGATAAATTCAGAATAATTCATATAAAACAATTAGTTATATTCCCATTTTAAATCTGTTGAGTAAGCAAATAAGCTAAATTGAACTTTCATCATGAATCGCATTCCGGTCTGTGAATAACTTACTGCCAGTGCGATTGTGATGGTGGTGGGCTTTTGAAAATTTACAAATACAATTAACGTGTAATCAATTACTTAGCATTTCTAATTTTCGTGAAGTTAAAAAATTCTCAAAAATAAATTTTGACATCCAATCCGAATATCGGACCGCGGCGACCTCTCACCATACTGCTGCAATCTCCGGCTAGTGAATACTGTCAACCATAAAATTGAAATCTCCGGTACGGCGTTCTGACAAAAACCGCAACAAAGTACAGTGAATCACTTTGAAGGCAATTTCGTTCCATGGAATATCTTTTTCCTCAACTAATTTGACTTCAAGGCTTTCTTCCCCCACACCAAAGTCCTCAGGGCCTCGCAGCTGGCCGCGAAACAAGGTATAGACCTGGCCAATACGCGGGATATTATAAATTTGGTACAAATGCTGGTCGACAACTTCAGCGCGGGCTTCTTCACGGGTTTCCCGGGCCGCGCCTTGTTCAATGGATTCCCCGTTCTCGAGAAATCCGGCAGGTATGGTCCAGTAGCCCTTTCGGGGTTCGATTGCCCGTTTGCACAATAATAAGCGCTCCTCCCAAATCGGGATGCAACCCGTGACAATTTTAGGATTCTGATACTGAATTTCACCGCAGTGAGTGCAAACATGGCGTTGCCGATTGTCTCCCGCTGGAATTGTCAGCGTTACTTGACCGCCGCAGTGGGTACAGAATTTTATGGCGTTAATGTCGGTCATTGCGAAAGAATGTTGGATTGGTCCAATCCTAACACTATTCCGAAAAATACCACTGCACCGATCCAGTTATTATTGAGAAATGCGCGCAAACAATTTTCCCGAACCCGGTCCTTGCAAAGATATTGTTGGTATATCGCTAATCCTGCCGCCAAAGCCAATCCGAGATAAAAATGCCAGGTCAGCCCGTTCATCCAACCAACGACCGTTAATATTGAAACCGTCGCGGTGTGCAGCATGCCGACTGCCAGATTGTCGAATCGGCCAAACAAAATTGCAGTGGATTTAATGCCGATCAACAGATCATCGTCCCGGTCCACCATGGCGTATTGGGTATCGTAGGCAACAATCCACAGGAAATTTGCGGCCAACAATATCCAGGCTTCAACGGCAATGGAGTTCGTGAGTGCGGCGTAGGACATAGGGATACCCATGGAAAAGGCCAGCCCTAAAATACACTGGGGCCAGTGAGTGAACCGCTTGGTAAATGGATACAGTATAGCCAGTAACGCGGCCACAATCGAGAGCAAGATTGTCAATGGATTCAGCTGCAAAACCAAAACCAGCGCGCTACAAATCAACAGCGCAAATAACACCATTGCCTGCCTGGAGGTCAGCATACCACGCGCAAGCGGGCGATTTTTGGTGCGTGCCACATGAGGATCCAGATTTCGGTCCGCATAGTCGTTAATGACACAGCCGGCAGCGCGCATGACCATAGTCCCCAGAATAAAAATCACGACGATGGTCGGATTGGGTTGTCCTTTCCCAGCCAGCCATAACGCCCACAAGGTGGGCCATAGCAACAGAAATGTACCAATTGGGCGGTGCAGTCGCATAAGCTGAATATAGGGATAAATTTTAGACATTGGCATATTGATCGCTGTTCACAATCCATCGTTCCACTAATGGTTGAATGAGATGCGGGTAGTCTTGTTGCAATTTTCCGGCAATTTTTTCGATTTTCGGGAGCAGGCTTTTATCCCGCGCCAAATCGGCGATTCGTAATTGTTGTAATCCGGTTTGACGGGTTCCCAACAGATCCCCCGGCCCCCTTTGTTCTAAATCTTTTTGTGCGATTTTAAAGCCATCATTAGTGTCGCGCAAAATTCCTAATCTCTCCTTTGCCAAAGTACCGAGAGGCGGTTGATACATTAATACGCAAGCGGCCTGATCGACGCCTCGACCGACCCGGCCACGCAATTGGTGTAATTGGGCCAGACCCAGACGCTCGGCATTTTCGATTATCATTAAACTGGCATTGGCCACATCGACGCCGACCTCTATTACTGTGGTTGATACCAGCAAGTCAATATCTCCGTCGCTAAAGCGTTGCATGATGGATTCCTTATCTTTGCTGTTTAGACGACCGTGGATTAATTCAACTTCCAGCTCGGGCAGCAGCGTTTTCAGAATGGCATGGGTCTCGGTAGCGGCTTGCGCCTGCAATTTTTCCGATTCTTCTATTAGCGGGCAAACCCAGTATGCTTGTTGACCGGATTGGCACACCGAGCGGATTCGGCTGGCAACTTCTTGCCGACGTGTGCTGGGCAATGCCACAGTGTGTACACTTTTCCGTCCAGGCGGTAATTCATCAATGCTGGATACGTCCAAGTCTGCATAGAATATCATTGCCAGGGATCGCGGTATTGGCGTCGCGCTCATGATGATCTGGTGGGGTACGGCATTTTCAAGATTGCCTTTGCTGCGCAACGCCAATCTCTGATCCACGCCAAACCGATGTTGCTCGTCGATAATCATCAGTCCCAGGCGGTTGAATTCGACTTGCGTCTGAAACAAAGCGTGGGTTCCGATAATCATTTTTGCTTGGCCAGACGCGATTCGTGCAATAGCATTTCGTCGGTTTGCCGTGGTAAGTTTTCCAGTGAGCCATTCTATTTCTATTCCCAGTTTATCGAACCAGACATGGAATGTTTTGCGATGTTGTTCGGCGAGTAGTTCCGTAGGCGCCATCAGTGCTACTTGAAATCCATTATCAATTGCGTGTAATGCCGCTGCGGCAGCGACCACGGTTTTTCCCGAACCCACATCACCTTGAACCAATCGCAACATCGGTTGACCCTTGGACATATCGCTAAAAAGCGCTTTGATCACCCGGTGTTGTGCAACCGTCAGGTCGAAGTTTAAATCTTTAATCAGCCTATTCCATGATCGCCCGCAGGTTACAATTTTTGGCGCGAATTCCCGGTATCGTTTTTGGCGCAACTGGTTTAAGGCAAGATGGTGGGCCAATAGTTCTTCCAATGCGAGACGTTGCTGGGCAACATGGGCGCCATTCAGCAGCGCAACGGTATTGGCGTCAGGTCGAGGGCGGTGAGCGGTTAAAAGCGCCTGGCTAAGCGGCATCAATCCAAATTCATTTTGCAGCGCCGCCGGTAATATTTCCTGTAAATTATCTAAATGCCGATCGAGCGCTTGATCCACCAATTTCCGAATGGCAGCAGGACCGACGCCTTTGGTGCTTGGATAAACCGCCGTTAGTGATTTCTGCAGCGTGGGTTTCGGTTGCTGTTGAAATATTTTGTATTGCGGGTGAACCATTTCAAGGGATTTCGGTCCTCTGCGAACTTCGCCAAAACACTGAATCCAGGCCCCCGGCTTAAAACTCAGTTGCTGGTTTTTGGTGAAGTGAAAAAATCGTACTACGATGACGCTGGATTGGTCGCTGACGCTGACAATCAAACTACGCCGCCGACCAAATCGCACATCCGCCGCATCAATTTGCCCGACGATAACCGCCTCAACCCCGGCCCGTAGATCGGCAATCGGGGTAAGTTTTGTTCTATCTTGATACCTTAGGGGTAGATGGAATAACAAATCTTCCGGTATCAATATACCGATTTTTTCCAGTTTGGCGGCAAGTTGCGGACCGACGCCGGAAAGATTTTGCAGGGAATGTTTTGTGGAACTGGTAATGAGTGCACCTCGAGTCATGTAGATTCTAGAGGATCGGGCACGAGCATATACCAGCCACTAGCACCACACGAAGGGCATACTCGTGCCCTATCTTAAGAATACTATGCAAAGAGTAAATTTATTTTGTAGTCCTAATCAAGGTTGTATCGGGTAATACCCAATCACAAATAGTATGGTGATGGAATCTGGTCAATTCCAGTCAATCAATTTCCAACCAGGCAATTTCCAACCAGGCAATTTCCAACCAGGCAATTTCCAGCTAGGCAATAACCAGAATCGCTTCAACTTCTACGGCAACGCCTTTGGGCAGCGATGCAACACCGACCGCGGCGCGGGCCGGATAAGGCTCGGTAAAATAGTGCATCATTACCTCATTCACGGCAACGAAATTTCCAAGATCGGTCAATGATATATTCAGTTTGACCGCATCGGTTAAATCGCCTCCAGAAGCATTGGCAACAGCCGCAAGGTTTTGAAAAACCTGGTGTGCAGCCGCTTCAAAAGATCCACCCACGACCTCCATGGTCTTCGGGTCGAGCGGAATTTGTCCTGAAATATAGACCGTATTTCCAACCTTGACTGCCTGTGAATAAGGCCCGATGGCAGCAGGCGCATTTTCTGTACTGATGATCGTTTTTGTGCTCATGATTTGTTGACTCTGATATTTAGGCAAGCTTGATTAAACCATAAAACTGATTGGCTTTGTCATGAGGTTTGCTATGCGATGATGGTTGCTGTTTCAGGCGGAAAAATTCAAACTTCCCTGATTATTCGAATCGTGATTATTGATATAATAATCTTTGTTTTGAAGATCAGGCTTATGGCATTACGTTGCGACATAAAAGCAAAAAGTTATGAATGAAAAAAATCCTCTGCAACAAGCCCTCGATTCTCGGCAATCGATTAATGTAATTTTCAATGGATCAGGAAGTGAATATTTCAAGATTTGGATTGTGAACTTGATGCTCAGTATTATTACCTTAGGGATTTACTCGGCTTGGGCCAAGGTTAGAACCAAGCGTTATTTTTACGGCAATACCGAACTTGATGGATCGGTGTTTGAATATCACGCTACCCCGATAATGATACTCAAAGGTCGATTAATTGCAGTGACTATTTTTGTGGCTGTGTTACTCAGTGATCAATTCTTCCCAACCGCTCAACTATTCATATTTGTAGTCCTTGCACTGGTTGCGCCCTGGGTGATTTGGCGGTCAACAGTATTCAACGCACGGATGGCGAGCTACCGAAACGTGAGATTCGCTTTCATAGGAGAAGTATCCAAACTTTACATTTATTTGCTTTTGCTGCCGTTATTGCCACTGTTAATAGCAAGCGCAATGGTTGGCCTGAACTATCTATCCTCCGGGAGTGTCAGTCTTATAGCCGACCCTACCGCCAGCGCGGCAGTTTTTGGTTCAGCGGTTTTTGCCATATATCTGCTTGGGCCTTACATTCAGCAAAAATTGATGAGTTATTATTTTAATCACCATCGTTATGGGCAAGGGATATTTCAGGCAAGGCTGGAGCCATCGAGATTTTATATTATCTATTTGAAGTTAACAGGTTTAGGAATATTGATCACGATTCTGCTCGGTTCAATCGGTGTCCTTATTGCGATTTTTGGTTCGAATTTGGTTGATTTTGAGAAAATCACGAATTATATGGCATCGCCAAGGTTCGCACTAATATTCAGTGTTCTTTTAATAGTGGTGATATTTCATGTCGCTTTTGTCGGCAAAGCCTACCTGCAATCCAGAGTTAGAAATTATGCATATGGGACGCTCACATTGGGTTCTGGCATATCGCTGAGTTCCAGATTGCGTGCGTGGAAATTATTTAAGATATTTACCACAAACTTTTTTATGTTGGTGTTCACCCTGGGGTTGGCTTACCCCTGGACAGTAACTCGACTGATTCGCTACAAGCTGGAAACGATCGGCTTAACCGCCAAAGATAGTTTGGATGGGTTTGTTACGCAAATACAATCACAGCAGTCTGCCTTGGGCGAAGAAATCGGCCAAGCCTTCGATCTGAATCTGGATTTAGGTATTTAGGCATGGAAATCTGCGGCATCTGGTATCCTGCTGGAAGCTCGGAACGTCGCAACGCGACTTTGCTTCTTGATAAGAATAAATATCTGCTTCAAATGGACGATGCAAACCAAAACGTTCGGCCAATCACGGGATTTGTCTCCGAGTTGAAAACAAGTCAGCGCGTCGGAAATATTCCGCGCAGGATAACATTCAACGACCATTCAATATTTGAAACGCAAAATAACGATAAAATAGATCAATGGATTAATCTCAGTGGAACGGAGGGTAAGTTTGGTGCCGTGTTACATGAAATAGAATCGAAATGGCGCTGGATTGTTTCCTCGCTGGTTACAGTGATTTTGATTAGTTTTGCAGGAGTTAATTGGGGATTGCCCTGGTCGAGCCAGGCATTGGCTCGCACTGTGCCGGATGGTGTGGTTAAGAAAGTTTCATCGCATACTATGTCGGTACTCGACAAATTATTTTTTGAATCCAGCCAAATTTCTGCAGACAGGCAAGGAGATCTGGAAACGCATTTTTACGCATTAACCCAGAGCCTGAAGAAAAATCAGGCGGCTGAATTTAAGCTCCACTTCAGAAAATTAGGGGTCGCCAATGCGTTTGCATTGCCTTCAGGGGATATTATCATTAGCGATGAGTTGCTTGCGATTATCGAAAATCAAAACCAGGTTGACGCTGTTTTGCTTCACGAAGTGGGGCATGTTGTCAATAATCATGGATTGCAGCAAATTATTAGATCTTCCATTGTGTCATTTGTTGTAGCCATGATTGCTGGGGAGCCGTCCGGGTTAGGGGAAATGTTTGTTGCCTTACCCACATTCATGCTGCATAGTCACTATTCCCGGGAGCATGAAGTTGAAGCGGATTTATTCGCATTGCAGGCGATGGTCGAAAAAGGAATTGATCCGGTCCATTTCGCTGAAGTCCTTAAAAAGATTGATCCAAACCTGCCCAAAATGGAACAGGAATATTCCGATCAAGATGAAAAATTAAAACAAGCAAGTCCCGAGGATGAATCTGTGCTGGATTATTTTTCCAGTCATCCTGCCACATCTGATCGAATTGTCACCGTCCTGGAATATTCGAAGCGATTTCGACAAAAGCACAATTAGCTGAAAAAGGGCGGGAACTAAGGACGGCTTAGAACACCGGCTATAGTGGGTTTTGAAGCGCCGGTTACCGAGGGCAGGGTTGATGTCAGTCGGTTCAGCGTTCGATGTGCCATCCATGCAAATGCCGCCGCTTCAACCCACTGTGGGTCGATTCCCAAGGCTGAAGTTGTATCGATTATTATTGTGGTTTGCTGCTTGAGCAAAGTGATTAAAACCCGGTTTTTTGCGCCGCCGCCACAAACATAGGCGGTGGCTGCCTCGGGCTCCAGCTTATTCAATTGATCGGCAATTGTTTTGGCGGTGAGTGCTGTCAATGTCATCAATATGTCAGTGTTTGTAGCGTGGTCGCGCCCCTCCCATAGGCTTAATTTTTCCTTTAGCCATTGCTCGTTAAAATATTCAAGCCCGGTGCTTTTGGGCGGTGGCATTTCAAAATAGGCGTCCTTTAACAGCATATCAAGGAAGTCTAATTGAATTGTCCCGCTTTCTGCGATTTCACCGTTATTATCATAATCGCAGTCGAAATGAATGCGGCACCAATAATCCATTAGCGTATTTCCGGGCCCGGTATCAAATCCCATTACATCGTTTTTGTCATCTGCCGGCAAAAAAGTGATATTGGAAATTCCACCGATATTAATCACGCTACGATTGTCAGTTTTGCTGGCAAACGCGGCTTGGTGAAATGCAGGCGCTAAAGGGGCGCCTTGTCCGCCGGCCGCTAAATCGGCAGATCTAAAATCTGTTACAACGGCGATTTTTGCAAGCCGCGCCAGTTCCGCACCGCTGCCGATTTGCAGTGAAAATGAGGGATCACTGTCAGGGCTGTGATGAATTGTTTGGCCATGACAACCGATCACAGCTATATTTTTTCTGTCAATGGTTTCTAACAATCCGCAAACAACTTCGGCATAGTACTGCGCAAGTTCAGTATCCAAATTTTCCGATTGTTGCGCATCCATGATTTTACGATCGATTAACCGTCTGATTTTGTCCTTGATATCCTTCGGGTAGTCGAAATTTACTGTCGAATGTATCGTCAGTTCCCCTTTATCAGCAATTTTCAGAACCACGCCATCAATCCCATCCACGCTGGTGCCTGACATTAAGCCAATGGCATAAACCGGGAGTTTTTTTCTGGGCATCGGTACATTATACCAGCGTATGGATTCCTGCTTGGTGGGTATGAACGACGAATAGTGTGGGCAATTCAGAGTGATGGTGGGTTGCAATTAACCCACATCCTGACTTTCCAGGTTACTGATTGTCCGGGCTACTGCTGTTTTGCGCCAGGGATATGCGATTTAAATATTCAAGCTCGGCAACCCAGATACCCGCAGTTTGCTGAAACTGCGAGCTGTATTTTTCAGGAATGGGGTTGGATTTAGGCAGTTCTACTGTCATCGGGTTCTTGTGAACACCGTGGATTCTGAATTCATAGTGTAAATGAGGCCCGGTTGCCAGCCCGGTACTGCCGACATAACCGATAATTTCGCCTTGTTTTACTCGAACCCCTGAGCCCATGCCCTTTGCATAACCGCTTAAATGCGCGTACACGGTCTCATACTTTCCGCCATGTTGAATGACAATGGTTTTGCCATAGCCACCGTTACGCCCCGCGAGCCTGATTTTCCCGTCGCCAGTTGTCAGCACCGGGGTTCCCCGTGGAGCGCCGTAGTCCACGCCTTTATGTGCGCGCCAGACTTTTTTGATTGGATGCAAGCGGTTGTTACTAAAGTTAGAGGTAACGTGGCCGAATTTAAGCGGTGTTCTCAAAAAGGTTCCCTTTATGCCGCCACCATCCGGCGCGTAGTAGTTGGTAAATCCATCTTCATCTTCATGCCGAATTGCCTGTAAAATTTTGCCGGACACCACTAACTCTGCAGCTATAATTTCCCCGTTGCCTACTTTTTCATTGTCGAGGTATAGTTCCTCGTAGATGATGGAAAATTGATCACCCTCCCGAAGGTCCATTGTGAAATCAACCTGCCAGCCAAACAGTGCAATGAAGTTATACATGGTATTCAACGAAATCTTCGATTTTTTGGCGGCGCCAAGAAGATTTTGCTGAATCGTGGCTTTGGCATTGTTGAGTCGAATTTCCGGTTCGCGTTTTGTTATCTCAACAACAAATTTATCATCAATCGGTTGAACGGTAAGGGTATCAAAAGTATTTAGCGGATATTGCAACAGTGCTAACTTGCCCGTTTGACCTTTCTTGATTTTAATTTCCTGACCCGGTTTGATTTTCAGCAGCGATTTAGCGGCTTCCAATTGGGTCAGTCGGTAAGCGTCGCTGGCGCCAAGATTATTGCGATTAAATATTTGGGAAAGGCTGTCGCCTTTGCGAACTTTGGTTGTTATCCATGGCTGCGACTGTAAATGCGCGGTTAGTCGGATTTTGTTATTGTCAGCATCGTCGGTCTGATTGGGTTCGTTCGACGGTTCAACGGCGAGCGGCTCGGAAACTGATTCCGAACTTATTGACTCCAACATTAATGGCTCGGAAGTTTTTGGTTGCGAAATTTTCGCTAAATTCAATTTTGGGATAATTTCGAGGAAATCGTTTTGTGCGTTAATTTCGGCAAGGTTTTCAGTAGATGCTGAAGGTGTGTTGGTAAAAATATAAATAGCGGATAACATTACTGTGGCGAACGACGCTAAAACGACACGATATATTCTGGCACGATGCATTCCAATCGTTGACTGGCTGGCACTCGGGTCTTTAAGATTGCGCTGTCGTGTTGATCTCTTCACAAGTGTCATCATTAGATATTTGAGCCTGATATCGTTGAGTTTTACGTATTTGCGTCTTTGTGTGGACGGCAAGAATCACTTTAGTTATTCTGACTTTTGTTTCCGCGCTGTACTCTACCCATAAATGCTTCACAGGTCAAACAAGTTTTCACCGTAACTTTATGTATTTAAGTATTAAATAGTTTTAATAAATTAACCATGAATGAGAAATCAAATAATTTCCAGGAGATTATCTCCGAATTGTCCAGAGGGACGGATGAAATCCTGCTTGAGCAGGTGTTAACGGAAAAACTCAAAACCGGTCGACCGCTTCGAGTGAAAACCGGGTTTGATCCTACCGCACCGGACTTACACCTTGGCCATACGGTTCTAATCAATAAAATGCGACAATTTCAGGAATTTGGACACCAGGTGATTTTCCTGATTGGTGATTTCACCGGGCTGATTGGTGATCCAAGTGGCACAAATGTAACGCGCCCACCCCTCACGCGGGAGCAAGTGATGGCCAATGCTGAAACCTATAAAGATCAGGTGTTTAAAATTCTGGACCCAGACAAAACCGAAATTCGGTTTAATTCCGAATGGATGGACAAACTCGGTGCCGCAGGCATGGTTACTCTTGCTGCCCGGTACACCGTGGCAAGAATGCTTGAACGAGATGATTTTAAAAAGCGATTCAATAACAATCAACCCATCGCTATTCACGAATTTCTGTATCCACTGGCTCAGGGCTACGATTCTGTTGCGCTGAAAGCGGATGTGGAGCTTGGCGGCACCGACCAGAAATTTAATTTGCTAGTCGGGCGTGAGTTGCAGAAGCAGTACGGCCAGCCGCAACAGGTGGTGATGACCATGCCATTGCTGGAGGGATTGGATGGGGTTAAAAAAATGTCAAAAACATCGGGCAATTATGTTGCTCTCGAAGATACCCCGGCAGAAATGTTCGGCAAGATTATGTCGATTTCAGATGAGTTGATGTGGCGATATTTTGAGCTGCTGAGCTGCAAGTCGAGCGAGGAAATCGCCAGATTGAAAAATGAAGTCGCTCAAGGCATGAACCCGCGCGAGGCCAAATTTGCCCTGGCCGAGGAAATCGTTGCGCAGTTTCATTCAAGCGCCGATGCGAGCCGCGCCAAGCGGGGTTTTATCGAGCAGTTCAGCAAGGGCGGGATGCCGCAGGATATGCCCGCGGTTGAATTGCTGGCGGCGAACGGTCTGCCCATCGCCAACCTGCTGAAACAGGCGCACTTGGTGGAATCGACTTCGGATGCGCATCGCATGATCAAACAAGGCGCGGTGCGGGTGGACGGCGAGAGAATCAGCGATCGCCAGCTGATGATCAAAGCCGGGGCCGAGCATGTTTTCCAGATTGGCAAAAGAAAGTTTGCTAAAGTTCGTCTTGCCAGAAACTAGCCATCACAAGACATTCCGGAGATAATCATCAACCATATGATTTGATATGAAAAATTCAATAGGACAAACATTCTACCAAGCAGTTTTATTCAGCGTTGTGGCATTAGTTGCGGCGGAATGCATTGCCCAAAGCACGACATCCGACATCTCAACCTCGCAGGACTGCTCGAAAATTGATTTGCAAGTGCCGGACGGCGGGTTGCTCGCGCGGGAAGAGAGAATTGCACTGCTTGACCAGGCTCTTTTGGAGTCACTCAATAATTCTGAGCCGTGCCAATCCGCCGCATCCGCCGTGAATAACGGAGCGGCTGGCAGTGGTGCAGCTAGCGAAGGTCTTGAGGGAACGGAAAGCGCAACCGGGGCAGAAAGCACTATCGGCACGGAAACTGACGTGGAGTCAGTGCCAGTCGGTGATATTCAGGGCGATATGCCAGTCTCTGAAGAGCCACGGGACGCTCACGATACCGCCGCGGATGAAACCACTGCCGCAAACCAGCCAGTTCAGGATAATCGCGATGCAGTATTATCCAACGGCAAAGCGCCAGAGGATATTCCTCCGGAGGAAAATGATGATATTATCGCAAAGCAGTTTCGGCAAGCGGCTATCCAGGAAACCGACCCGGTGGCCAAAGCAAAACTATGGAATGAATATCGACGTTACAAAAACCTGCCTGTTCAGGATGTTCCTGAAACTTGATTCCAAACCTTAACCGGACAAAGAGAAAAAT
Source organism: Candidatus Spongiihabitans sp. (assembly GCF_965237845.1). Lineage (GTDB taxonomy): Bacteria > Pseudomonadota > Gammaproteobacteria > Arenicellales > Poriferihabitantaceae > Spongiihabitans. The sequence goes on from NZ_OZ250154.1 coordinate 1,014,757, forward strand.
GAAACACTTCGACCGAACTGCCTGGAACAGAAAAATCAAGCGCGTGTATTGCATTTTTTTGTTTGTTGGCGCAGCCGTATTAAGCGGCTGTGCTACCACATCCGGTGGCATAACAAGTGTTCCCAGTGTTGGCCCAGTTCTCTCTTCCGATTACGGCAATACCGGCACGCTCTCGGTCAACGGCAATTTGCCGAAGATTGATGTGGCGGTGCCGGTGTTTGACCCCAACCTGCCGAAGGACCGCGATACCTGGGAAAAACAAGGCATATTTGCGGAATTGCGGCGCGCCGAGTCAAATCGTTTTGCGTTGAAAATGAAGTCGGCGCTTGAGGATACCCATGCTTTTGGTGCGGTAAGGGTTGTTCCGAACTCGACAGCCACAGGCGATTTGTATGTTGTCGGGAAAATTATTCAATCCAACGGGGAAGATGTGAAAATAAATATCACTGTTGTGGATATTTCCGGCAAACAGTGGTTCACCAAAGATTTCACGCACCGCGTAAAAGAAGGGTTTCACGGCAACATTCGCAACAAGGGAAAAGATCCCTATGCTCCGGTGTTCGAAGAAGCGGCTGCGTATATCGTTAAAAAGTTGAACAAGCGCAAGTCCGGAGAACTGAAGAGGCTACAACTTATATCGGAAATTCGTTTTGGCAGCAGTTTGTCCGAGGAAACTTTTTCCAGGTATCTAAAAGCAGAGGGGAGGCGCGTGGATTTAGCGGCCGTACCGGCGGATAATGACCCTGCGTTGCAGCGGATAAAGCCAATTCGTGTGCGCGATCAACTGTTCATTGACCGAATGCAAACCCATTACACCGATTTTGACCAAAAAATGGATGACAGTTATCTGGTTTGGCAACAACAAAGTTTGGTGAAGGTGAAAGCCGCCAGGAAAGCAAAAAAAAAGGCCCTGGTGCAGGGGATTCTGGGTGGTTTATTAGTTGTTGCCGGCGCGGTGGCGGCAGCGGATTCCAATAATAACGCTGCAACGGAGGTGGCCGCAACGGGTGCGATCATTGGTGGCGCGATAGTTTTGGGGCAGAGTTTCCAAACCAGGGCGGAGATGAAAGTCCACCGTGAGGCTTTGGCTGAACTTGGGCAGTCAATCAATATAGAAATTGCGCCGCAAGTTGTCGAATATGAAAATCAAACGGCTGATCTGGTTGGTGACGCCGCGCAACAGTATAAACAGTGGATTGCATTTCTGAAAAAGATTTATGATTTAGAAGTCACGCCGGCCAAACAGTTGTAGTGGATAGCATGTCCCCAGGCGTGTTGGAAAAAAAACTTGCGGAGGTGCAATCCCACCAGTCGAGAAAAAAAAAGATTTTTGGCTATAGTGTGTTGGCGATTTTTGCGGTGCTGTTTGTGGTTGCTTTTGTGTATTTGGCGATTCAACTTGACCGCGCACGGCCCCAGTTGCTTGAGTTTCTCGGCTTGGCAGATATTTCCTGGCAACTTGATCGCGCACGGCCCCAGTTGCAGCAAGCGGAGGAGTCAAGCCCGCAACGGCCGGCCGCCGATGTCGGCGACACCACTGGGCTGCCGCCGGACAATGTTACCGAGGCAACCCAACCCACTGAAAGCCCCGCGGCCGGCACTGACACTACGGCTTTTCGCCAACAGTTTATGCAACAGTTGGCGCAATATGAAAACGAAGTTGAACCGAAAATCGATGAAATACGGTTGCAGTATTGGGATGCGAAAACGCATACCGAACTGGCCGACCTGAAAGCGCGCGCGATTGAATTGTTTTCCAAAGGCGAATATTTGCTTGCGCGGGAGGGTTTGCAACAGGCGCGCACGATGGCGGCGGAGGCATCGGCGGAATATGTCAGTCGGCTGGCGACGGCGAAACGCGAAGCGAAAGAGGCTTTTGAGAATAATCGAGCACCAGAGGCGGAAAAAGCCATACAACAGGCGTTGCGCATGAGTCCGGCCGACTCAGAAATGCTGGCTTTGCAGAAGAGGGTCGAGGTAATGCCGCAAGTGCTGGATTTATTGAGACAGGCCGGTGTTGCTGAAAACGAGAATCGACCCGAAAAAGAAGTTGTGGCGTTGCAAAAAGTTTTATCAATTGACCCATCTCGTGGTCAGATTAAATCGCGTCTGGAAAAATTACGGACACAATTGAGACAACAACAATTTTCCAGCGCATTAAGCAAAGCACAAAATGCCTTGGATGCGGGTAATTTAGCAGATGCAAAAAAACAGATCGCCTTGGCCAAAACTATCCTCCCGGCAAGTAAGGCACTCGGACCTTTGCAAAATCGATTGCAACAGGCGCAGACGGAGCGGGAATTTGCAGAACAAATGTCCCTCGGCGAGCAAGCGGTGCAACGCGATGACTGGCCGGCGGCAGCCAAGAGTTTCGGGCGCGCTCGGAAAGTGAAACCGAATGCCAAAACGGCCACCGACAATTATCATGCCGTGCAGAAAGTCGTCAAGATCACGCAGAAAATCAGCGGCATGCTTGCCCGGGAGCAACGACTTGGAGATAAAAATATTCTCGATTCCGTTGCCGCGTATTTGCGCGAAGTCAAGCCTGTTGTCGGGGCGAGTCCACGGCTGCAGAAAATCCATGTCGAATTAACGCGCAAGGTGGATTTATACAAAACCGAAGTGGATGTGGTTGTGGTGTCCGATAATAAGACGTATATCGTCGTGCGCGGCGAAGGGCAGGTTGGGAAAACCGCACGCCGCACGATTCGGCTGCGCCCCGGGAAGCGCGTTTTTGAAGGCTCGCGTTCCGGTTACAAGTCCAAATTGGTTACGCTTGACATTGTGCCGGGGACGCCATCGCTTGAAGTTACCATTGTCTGCGATGAAAAAATTTGACATGAAAATATGATCGGGCTTGAACAAAAACTGGAAACGGCAAAGAAAGGTTTTCGAGCAAAGTTGATGTTTAGCGCGTTCGGGGGAATTTTGTTGTTTGCGGTCGTCCTGCCACTGGCTTACTTCGCGCATAGCGTCTCGTTTCGTATCGCGCCTCGGTTGGCCGCAAATAATGCCTCTGTCTCTGTGTCCGATGGGGTTGGGTTGGTGCTTTTTGATGCGGTATACCTGCTTGGCGGGCAAGCAACTGTGCGCTTTGAATCGCCCGGATTTATTAGCCAAGCAGTGGACCTTGATTTCCAAAAAGGCGCAAGACATCTGACTATTGAAATGCAGGAAGCGCCGGTAAGCGTTGTCATCACCACCGAACCGCCGCTTCCACAAACCAGATGGCGCGTCAATGGTGTTTATGCCGCCACCGCTGAGCGATTCTCGCAAGCATTGCAACCGGGCGCGATAAGCATTGAAGTCAATAACGAATTCCACCAACCGGAAGTGTTGAAAATCGAGGTGCAAACAGGAAAAGACTTTGCCCGCCACCTAATCCTGGTGCCGGTCACCGGTAATATCAGCATCACTTCCGACCCAGAAGGCGCGCAGGTCGTGATTGATGGTGACAATAAGGGGGTAACGCCAATTCAAATATCAGCAGTACCGGGCGGTTTGTATCGCACGCAAGTTATTTTGGACGGGTATGAAAATATTGAAGAAGACATCGCCATCACCAACAGACTGACAGAGATCAAGCGGAATTACCGACTCAAATTGAACCGAACCGCAGTGCGAATCAAGGCATCGCCTGCCGACGGCGTTTTGAGCGTCAATGGCGTGGCAACCAATGCAGCCTCCCCGTTGTCGCTGGTTGCGGGGGAAAAATATACGCTTCAGTATGAAAAACCGGGTTACATCCTGCAGTCGCAAGAAGTATTGCCCCAATCAAACAAGAACAAATCAAACGAACAGACGGAAATTTCCTTTCAGTTGCAAAAGGAAATCGGCGAAGTTGTCATTCGCAGCACACCGTCAGCCGACATACTTATAAACGGCAAGGCGATGGGCGCTACTCCACAGACATTGCGTCTGCAAGCGCTACCGCAAAAAATCATCCTTATGCGTTTTGGATACCGAACGGCGGAACTGCTGGTAACGCCGACTGCTATTGCCCGGTTGTTGATTGATGAAGAACTTAAGACCGAATTAGCGGCACGATTATCACAGGCGACTCCTTTTTTGACTGCCGCCGTTGATATTAAAATGAAATTCTTTAATCCTCGTATTCAATCCGGCACGCAATCCACGGGGCGCTTTACGATGGGTGCGCCAAACAACGAAAAGTTTCGACGCGCCAACGAATTTCAACGGCAGGTCAATCTAACCAAGTCATTTTATGTCAGTATCACCGAAATTACCGAGCAACAGTTTGCCAACTATAAACCGATTCAAGTCGCAGGCAAAAAACATCCGGTACGCAATGTGTCGTGGCTGGATGCGGCGGGTTTTTCTAATTGGATGAGCGCGCAGGATGGGCTGCAACCGGCGTATAAGTTTGTCGATGGACAACTGCACAGTTTTGATCCCACTGCCGACGGCTATCGCCTGCTGTCCGAAGCGGAATGGGAATGGCTGGCACGAATTGCAGGCCGCTCCGAGGTATCCCGATTTGTTTGGGGCAATGAAACCACCATCCCCAAGAACAGTGGTAATTTTGCCGACCAAAGCGCGAAGGGAAGTGTGCCGAAATATATTCCCCGATATAATGACGGCTTCGCCGGTGTTGCGCCAGTGGCTTCGTTTACCGCGGATGTGGTTGGGCTATATGATATGGCTGGAAATGTTAGCGAGTGGGTGCATGATGTTTACGATTTGCAGCCACCCAGGGCCGGGCAGGTTGAGACCAACCCTTTCGGTGGACGGCATAATGATGGCCGGGGCAATGGCTGGGTGATTAAAGGCGCAAACTTTCGTTCGGCATCCATAATCGGCTTGCGCTCCAGCTTTCGGGAGGGTTTGTTGCGGGGGCGTGATAATGTCGGTTTTCGTATAGCACGATACTTATACGGGCAAGAGTAATAGTTAGCTGAGGGTAAAAACCATGACCATGAAACAACGCATTTTTGGCTTGCATTAGCTACGCTTAGCGGCGCAATACTGCTTATTCAAACCATCGTGTTTGATGCTACTGCTGATGGGAAACCCTATTCTGTCAGTTTGAACAGTCCGGTTACTTTTCCGGTTGATATCTAGGAGGAACAATGCCGAATTTGCTTAAAACTGCGGGCGCATTGGTGGTTAGCGCTGCGGGCGTACATCTGTTTTATTTATCTGTCATCAGGCCTCATGCTGAACAGGCTTTGCTTTTGGCGCAACAACAAGGGCAGTCGGCTACCAGAACGCTCTCGGTTATCCTGAAGGATTATGAGCAAGAAATTTGCATTATCCTGATGTTATGGGGCATCTATCTTATTTTGGATAAATGCTACACCATCGCCAGACATCGTTATCTTTTTAATATGGAACTCATCGCCGAGGACCACGAGATGGATGTGAATGAAAGCACCATGCAAAAAATGCAATCGGCTTTGCGCGAATTTGAAAAGATCGAGGACCGCGACACCCGCAATGCGCCGCTGATAAAAACATTAAGCACTGCCGCGCGCCGTTATGTCGCCACCCAGGATGTGCAAAACACCTCAGATGCAATCGTCACCGGCGTCGAGGCGCTCGCGGCGCGCATAGAATCCGGGAACTCCATGATCAGATATTTGATCTGGGCGATCCCGTCCATCGGCTTTATCGGCACCGTGCGCGGCATTGGACAAGCGCTCTCCCAGGCGGACCAGGCGCTTGCCGGCGATATTTCTGGAATGACAAACAGTCTAGGCGTGGCTTTCAATTCAACCTTGGTCGCTTTGATTATCAGCATCTTATTGATGTTTCTTTTGCATGAACTACAGCGCTTGCAAGATAAACTGGTAGTGGACACCCGGGCGTATTGTGAAGAATTTTTGTTAAATCGAATCGAGAAAAATTAATGCGCTGGTGGTCACGACGCAGGCCAGAAGGCTTTAATCTGGCATTTTTAGATATTATGGCCTGTGGTCTAGGCGCCATCATCTTGATTTTTATGCTGGTGAAATATCAATCTGAAAACCCAAATACAGAAGTGAACGCCCTGCGCGCCGATCTGGCGAGTATTCAAGACGAGGTTAAAACCCTTGAGTCAAACAGCAGCACGCTGGCGGCGCAGACCGAAGAACTAAAACAAAAATTGCAGCAGCGGATGCAGCGCGCGGAGCAACAGGATGAAGAGACCGGCGCAACCGTGCAGGCACTCATCCAACTAACCAAAGAAATTGCCGGCATGGAGCAAAAACTGGCGCAGCAAAAACAACGCGCTGAGCTGGCGCAAGAGACTTCGCCATCGAATAAACAAAAATCGAACGAACAACACTTGCTTGGGTTGCGCGTGGCTGGAAAACGTATTTTGATTTTGCTGGATAACAGCGCATCCATGGCGGATGAGCGCCTGCTCGACATTGTCAAAATCAAGGTAGCCGATACCGCCGCCAAAAAATCCGCGCCGAAGTGGCGGCGAGCGATTGCGGTAGCGCAGTGGATTATTGATCGGATTCCTGAGAACAGCAAGTATATGGTTATTAATTACAACGACCAAGCGGATTTCCTGTTGGACAAGAAATGGCTAAGCGGCAGTGATGCGAGCGCTCGTTCAACCGTGTTCCAGGCCCTGGAAAACCTGTATCCCCACAATGCGACCAATCTCCATTCGGCGCTGGAGTTGATTAAAACCAGTGCCGTTCACCCCACGGACCTCTATGTCATTACTGACAGCCTGCCCACCAAAGGACTGGGCAATCTCTCTGCGCTGCAAAGATTTAAGAGCTGCGGTGTTGTCACTAGCAAAACAACCACTGTGTCCGGCAAATGCCGGATAGCACTGTTTTACTCGGCGGTTCAATCTTTTTCGAGTGTTTCCGCTACAGTCAATACAGTACTGATGCCGATCGAAGGCGACCCGGATGCGCCGTACGCTTATTGGCTTTGGGCTGCAACCACCACGGGCATGATGGTCAGCCCGGCAGGGTCGTGGCCATGAAACGCAATAGAAGAAACAGTGAAATATTCGGCATATCCTTCCTCGACGTGATCTGTTGTGGTTTTGGCGCAATGGTGTTGCTCGTGCTTTTGTCAAAAACGGATGTAGTGGGCGGCGTGTTGAATACAGAGCGGTTAAAAAATTTGTTACAGGATGTCACCGCGCAACAAAAAAGCAAGACCGCTGCACAACAAGAACGCGATCGATTGGTGGCTCAAGTGAGCGAACTGGAAACCCAGAGCAGGGAGCTGGAGGCGCCCAATTCCAACCTGGCCCGGTTACAGCAACGGCTTGCCGAACGACGGGCAAAAGCGAAGATATTAAAAATACAAACCGAGGTGGAGGCGCAAAACGAGGTGCCAAAAAAAGCAACGACGGATGAAGTGGTCAAGGTGGGTGGCATTCCAGTGGACAGCAATTACATCATTTTTATTGTAGACACTTCCGGAAGCATGCAAAAAATATGGCCGCGTGTTATTCGTGAACTGGAAAATGTTCTTGACATTCACCCAAAAGTGAAAGGATTTCAGATTATGAATGACAATGGTGTTTATTTGTTGAAAAGCTATGCCCGAAAGTGGATGCCCGACACGCCAGGCAGAAGAAAGTCAGTATTGTCTTTGATGAGAAATTGGACAAGTTTTTCCAACAGCAGCCCGGTGGAAGGATTGCAGAAGGCACTGGAAACTTACGCCAAACGTACCGATAAACTTGCCATTTACATATTCGGCGACGACTACACCGGCTCATCCTATGACCCGGTGTTGAGCACTATTTCAAGCCTGAACCTCAACCCTGAAACAGGCCAACCTAGCGCACGAATTCACGGCATTGGATTTCTGCCGGAAGGCGGTATTGCGGACCGATTTGCCACGTTAATGCGCGAAGTCACACGCCGCAATCGCGGCGCGTTTGTCGGGCTTGGGCTGAAAGACAAAACCTCCATCGTCGAGTCCGAATACCGAATCAATGATTGAAATGGTACTTGGGTTGCGCCATTTCCCCATCGCGCGTTGATTTCACCGGGCAAAATTATGAAAACAACCTCAAAGAAAACAGACCTAAAATGGAAAAATTCCGGAAAATAGTGAAAATAGTTGTTGACGGAGTGGTTTGAGCACGTATAATCTGCGCTCCTGGATTTAGGCAACCGCCCAAATCCCGGTTCTTTCACAACCAAATCAAGCAGATTGTGTGGGCGCTTCGATTCGTCAGAATCTCTCATCCAGTATGGATAAGTTAATGCTGTAAAGCGTTGATTTTCCGCATCTAAAAGCTTCAAGGACTTCGGTCTACGAAGCAGCAAACTTAACTGGAGAGTTTGATCCTGGCTCAGATTGAACGCTGGCGGCATGCCTAACACATGCAAGTCGAACGGCAGCACGAGAGAACTTGTTCTCTTGGTGGCAAGTGGCGGACGGGTGAGTAACGCGTAGGAATCTGCCTGGCAGCGGGGGACAACTCGAAGAAATTCGAGCTAATACCGCATACGCCCTACGGGGGAAAGATGGCCTCTTCTTGAAAGCTGTCGCTGTTGGATGAGCCTGCGTTAGATTAGCTGGTTGGTGGGGTAAAGGCCTACCAAGGCGACGATCTATAGCTGGTCTGAGAGGATGATCAGCCACACTGGGACTGAGACACGGCCCAGACTCCTACGGGAGGCAGCAGTGGGGAATATTGGACAATGGGCGCAAGCCTGATCCAGCAATGCCGCGTGTGTGAAGAAGGCCTTCGGGTTGTAAAGCACTTTCAATTGGGAAGAAAAGCGCAAGGTTAATACCCCTGTGTCTTGACGGTACCAATACAAGAAGCACCGGCTAACTCCGTGCCAGCAGCCGCGGTAATACGGAGGGTGCAAGCGTTAATCGGAATCACTGGGCGTAAAGCGCACGCAGGCGGTTTGTTAAGTCGGATGTGAAAGCCCCGGGCTCAACCTGGGAATTGCATTCGATACTGGCGAACTAGAGTATGGTAGAGAGAAGTGGAATTCCACATGTAGCGGTGAAATGCGTAGAGATGTGGAGGAACACCAGTGGCGAAGGCGACTTCTTGGACCAATACTGACGCTCAGGTGCGAAAGCGTGGGGAGCGAACAGGATTAGATACCCTGGTAGTCCACGCCGTAAACGATGTCAACTAGCCGTTGGGGGACTTGATCCTTTAGTGGCGCAGCTAACGCGATAAGTTGACCGCCTGGGGAGTACGGCCGCAAGGCTAAAACTCAAAGGAATTGACGGGGGCCCGCACAAGCGGTGGAGCATGTGGTTTAATTCGATGCAACGCGAAGAACCTTACCTACCCTTGACATCATCAGAACTTGTCAGAGATGACTCGGTGCCTTCGGGAACTGATTGACAGGTGCTGCATGGCTGTCGTCAGCTCGTGTCGTGAGATGTTGGGTTAAGTCCCGTAACGAGCGCAACCCTTGCCCTTAGTTGCCAGCGCGTCATGGCGGGGACTCTGGGGGGACTGCCGGTGACAAACCGGAGGAAGGTGGGGATGACGTCAAGTCATCATGGCCCTTATGGGTAGGGCTACACACGTGCTACAATGGTCGGTACAGAGGGCAGCGAACTCGCGAGAGCAAGCCAATCCCAGAAAACCGATCGTAGTCCGGATTGGAGTCTGCAACTCGACTCCATGAAGTCGGAATCGCTAGTAATCGCGGATCAGAATGCCGCGGTGAATACGTTCCCGGGCCTTGTACACACCGCCCGTCACACCATGGGAGTGGGCTGTACCAGAAGTAGTTAGCCTAACCGCAAGGGGGGCGATTACCACGGTATGGTTCATGACTGGGGTGAAGTCGTAACAAGGTAGCCCTAGGGGAACCTGGGGCTGGATCACCTCCTAAACCAAATAGAGATTCTCGTTTCGGAGCGTCCACACAATTTGCTTGGTTTTAAAATGAAACTCAACTTGGATGCTGATAGATTGCTTTCCGGTGTGCGCCATACTCGGCGTCGGGATTGTGTTAACCGGGACGGGTGGGTTATTCTTCATGAATGGCATTGTTCTTCTTATTGTGATAAAGGCGACAATGATTGTTTTTAAATTCAGTGACCGTAATTAATCCACAGCGGTTGAGCGTATTATGCGTTCTGTGCACAGATTGTAGCTCAGTCAGTTAAGAGCGCGCACCCGTGGATAAAATGGGGGCGAGGTCGCTTCGACCGCTCTAACCGAATTGGATATAATGAATTTGGGTCTGTAGCTCAGTGGGTTAGAGCGCACCCCTGATAAGGGTGAGGTCGGAAGTTCAAATCCTCCCAGACCCACCATTTTTCAATATTGATTCAACATGAGGTAATAGGGTTTTTAGGTGTGGCTTTTGGTGTGTTGTTGTCCGGTTGTGCCACCATAACAAAAGGGACTACGGATACCTTGCAAGTGACGGTAAGTAACTGCGGAGAGCCTATCGAGTGCACTGCCAGCAATAAAAAGGGCAGTTGGCCTTTTACGGCACCAGGCCCGGTGATATTCAAGAACAGCGATGATGATTTGAACATCGTGTGTCAAGATGGTGACAGCGTGATTACGCAAAGGGTTTCTCCGGTCCGAGGTGAGATGGCCTAGGGTAATGTGGTATTCGGTGGCATAATTGGCGGTGGGATAGATTCTTTAACTGATGCCCACTGGGATATGGTGGATTCAATATCTATCCATAGAGCAAATTGCTTAGGGAAGCGGGTGGAATGATGGTTGGTTCTGGGCCATAGCACAGATAGGATGGTGTACGCGAGAGTCTCTGGTGGTTGACCCGCAAGCGGGTTTTAGCGGTTGGTTTGAGCTCACAAAGAGTAGTGACGAATGGCGAAAATTGATGAGCTAAGGGATGATATCGCCCTAAAGGTCCAAACTGCTAATGATGTTCATCGGTACGATAGTGGTTACCGTTGGTGGGCTTGTTGATCTGTATTTGTCTGCAAGTAATTGAACTATTTTTGTAGCGGGGGCTATTGTAATTGCATAGCTTTTGGGAGTATACTTAAATCTGTTTTTCAGTATCTGGCGGTTTATTGGAGATTTGTGATGAACTGGCAATTTATAGTGCTTTGTGGTGTAGTAGTGGCGTTTGCGGTTTTTGTAGCGTTCTACAATCACCGGCCAAAAGCCAGTTGAAGCCCGATAAGTAAATTTCCGTAGCGGGGCCATAGCTCAGCTGGGAGAGCGCCTGCCTTGCACGCAGGAGGTCGGCGGTTCGATCCCGCCTGGCTCCACCAGCCTTGTTTGTGTTTGTGGCTGGCACATGACTGATTTGCAGAGTTATAAACGCAAACTGATGAATCTCATTGGTTTGCGTTTATAACTTGCGGTTTGTATCAAACGATATAGACTTTGTTCTTTTACAACTAGGGTAGTCAAAGGCGCGCGCAAGCGCGAATTTGTTAATGTTATTCACATTATTATGTGTGTTTGAAGTTTGAATGCACTACGGCAAATTCCGTAAGCGCGGGTACCAAAATGTACGTTGCACAATGTACTCCGTACATTTTTTTTATAAATATTTTTATATTTTGCATTTTTATGTTGCATAACTCTTCGAGAGTTCAAGCTAAATGTAACTTTGAGAGGTTATTTTGATAAATTAGTTTATTGAAGTTAGATAAACCTAAGACCTTTTGGGGTTATATGATCAAGCACAAAAGCGCATACGGTGAATGCCTAGGCGATAAGAGGCGATGAAGGACGTGGTAGTCTGCGATAAGCCCTGGTAAGCTGACAAACTAGCTTTGACCCAGGGATTTCCGAATGGGGAAACCCACCTGACCACTCAATTATTTTGAAACAATGTATTACGTTTACGTTTTACAAAATGTGGATGATGACGATGATTTCTATCTTGGTTATAGTTCCGATTTAAATGCTGGATTGGAAGCGCATAATGTAGGAAAAAATCATCTGCGCGAGAGAAATCTTGGCGTATCGTGTATTACGAGTCATATGTCAACAAGCGAGTGGCCAAATTACGTGAACAAAAGTTAAAACGAAATAGACGCATGAAAACACTTTTGTTACAGCGTATTAAGACCCAGTTTAATCAGAATGATTGAGTGGTCAGGTATCGCACGCTGAATACATAATGCGTGCGAAGCGAACCCGGGGAACTGAAACATCTAAGTACCCGGAGGAAAAGAAATCAACCGAGATTCCCTTAGTAGCGGCGAGCGAACGGGGAACAGCCCTTAAGCCCGACTTCTTGTAGTAGAAGCAACTGGAAAGTTGCACCATAGAGAGTGATAGTCTCGTATACGAAATGAGTGGCCGGGTGAAATCGAGTAGGGCGGAGCACGAGAAACTCTGTCTGAACATGGGGGGACCATCCTCCAAGGCTAAATACTACTTATCGACCGATAGTGAACCAGTACCGTGAGGGAAAGGCGAAAAGAACCCCTGTTAGGGGAGTGAAATAGAACCTGAAACCGTATGTGTACAAGCAGTGGGAGCCTGTCTTCGGATGGGCGACTGCGTACCTTTTGTATAATGGGTCAGCGACTTAATTTCAGTAGCAAGGTTAACCTTTATGGGGGAGCCGTAGCGAAAGCGAGTCTTAATAGGGCGTTGCTTTTATTAGCATGAAGTTGCTGGGATTAGACCCGAAACCGGGCGATCTAGCCATGGCCAGGTTGAAGGTCGGGTAATACCGACTGGAGGACCGAACCAACTTATGTTGAAAAATGAGTGGATGAGCTGTGGTTAGGAGTGAAAGGCTAAACAAGCCCGGAGATAGCTGGTTCTCCCCGAAAACTATTTAGGTAGTGCCTCGTGTTTCACTTCTGGGGGTAGAGCACTGTCATGGCTAGGGCCGCATCTAGCGGTACCAACCCATTGCAAACTCCGAATACCAGAAAGTGCAATCACGGGAGACAGACGGCGGGAGATAAGTTTCGTCGTCGAGAGGGAAACAGCCCAGATCGCCAGTTAAGGTCCCTAAACACATCTCAGTGGGAAACGATGTGGAAAGGCTCAGACAGCCAGGAGGTTGGCTTAGAAGCAGCCATCCTTTAAAGATAGCGTAATAGCTCACTGGTCGAGTCGGTCCGCGCGGAAGATATACCGGGGCTCAAGGTGTGTACCGAAACTGCGAATGCTATCCACATCTTCGGATTGGGTAGCATGGTAGGGGAGCGTTCCGTAAGCCGTTGAAGGCATGTCGTGAGGCATGTTGGAGGTATCGGAAGTGAGAATGCTGACATGAGTAGCGATAATGCGGGTGAAAAGCCCGCACGCCGAAAGCCCAAGGTTTCCTGCGCAATGCTAATCAGCGCAGGGTGAGTCGACCCCTAAGGCGAGGCCGAAAGGCGTAGTCGATGGGAATCAGGTTAATATTCCTGAACCGAATATAACTGCGATGGGGTGACGGAGAAGGCTATATTGGCCGGGTGTTGGTTATCCCGGTTTAAGCGCGTAGGTTGGGTGCCCAGGCAAATCCGGGCATCCGTTAAGACTGAGGCGTGATGACGAGCGCTTTTATTAGCGCGAAGCAATTGATGCCATGCTTCCAGGAAAACCCTCTAAGCTTCAGGTTATATTCGATCGTACCCCAAACCGACACAGGTGGGCGGGGTGAGAATCCTAAGGCGCTTGAGAGAACTCTGGTGAAGGAACTCGGCAAAATGACACCGTAACTTCGGGAGAAGGTGTGCCTCTAGTAGGTGAAGGGCTTTGCGCTCGGAGCCGAGGGAGGTTGCAATAAAGAGGTGGCTGCGACTGTTTACTAAAAACATAGCACTCTGCAAACTCGCAAGAGGAAGTATAGGGTGTGACGCCTGCCCGGTGCCGGAAGGTTAATTGATGGGGTTAGCCCTTGGGCGAAGCTCTTGATCGAAGCCCCGGTGAACGGCGGCCGTAACTATAACGGTCCTAAGGTAGCGAAATTCCTTGTCGGGTAAGTTCCGACCTGCACGAATGGCGTAACGATGGCCACACTGTCTCCACCAGAGACTCAGCGAAATTGAACTTGCTGTGAAGATGCAGTGTACCCGCGGCTAGACGGAAAGACCCCGTGAACCTTTACTACAGCTTCACACTGGACTCTGAACAAGTATGTGCAGGATAGGTGGAAGGCTTTGAAGCGGAGACGCCAGTCTCTGTGGAGCCACCCTTGAGATACCACCCTTGCTTGTTTGGGGCCCTAACCGAGGCCCGTTATCCGGGTCCGGGACCATGTGTGGTGGGTAGTTTGACTGGGGCGGTCTCCTCCCAAAGAGTAACGGAGGAGCGCGAAGGTACTCTAAGCACGGTCGGAAATCGTGCGGTTAGTGTAAAGGCACAAGAGTGCTTGACTGCGAGACAGACACGTCGAGCAGGAACGAAAGTTGGTCTTAGTGATCCGGTGGTTCTGTATGGAAGGGCCATCGCTCAACGGATAAAAGGTACTCCGGGGATAACAGGCTGATACCGCCCAAGAGTTCACATCGACGGCGGTGTTTGGCACCTCGATGTCGGCTCATCACATCCTGGGGCTGTAGCAGGTCCCAAGGGTATGGCTGTTCGCCATTTAAAGTGGTACGCGAGCTGGGTTTAGAACGTCGTGAGACAGTTTGGTCCCTATCTGCCGTGGGCGCCGGAGACTTGAGAGGAGCTGCTCCTAGTACGAGAGGACCGGAGTGGACGTACCTCTGGTGTTCCGGTTGTCACGCCAGTGGCATTGCCGGGTAGCTATGTACGGACGGGATAACCGCTGAAAGCATCTAAGCGGGAAGCCCCCCTCAAGATTAGGTCTCCCTTCTGGCCACTTTCGGGTGGTCGGACTGAAGGGTCGTTGAAGACTACAACGTTGATAGGCTGGATGTGGAAGCGCAGTAATGCGTGAAGCTAACCAGTACTAATTGCCCGTGAGGCTTGATCGTATAACCCCAAGAGGTTTGACCTCGAATAGTTATATGCGGCAAAAGCAGTATATGCGCCGATGACTACCCTAAATTGTATTAACGGTCTGATGACTGTTGATACGCAAAACATATAAAGCAGTTTTAATCTGCTTTATGACCAGTTTGCCTGGTGGCAATAGCAAGCGGGAACCACCTGATCCCATCCCGAACTCAGAAGTGAAAACGCTTTGCGCCGATGATAGTGTGGGGCCTCCCCATGTGAAAGTAGGACACTGCCAGGCATTTAAACACAAAAAAGCCGGTCCTTGCGGTCGGTTTTTGTTTAAGATAGTTTATGTGTCTACTTGAACATGGAATGTGAAAATTTTGCCGGGAGCAAAATTTCGAGAGCGAAGCGAGTCCGCAGGACGCGTATCAGGATGATATGCGCAAAGTAGGACACTGCCAGGCAATTGTTCATGAAAACGCCTCAACCCGGCAGGGTTGGGGCTTTTTATTTACTGGCTTGATTCCAGATGAGGGAACCCTGAATTAATCAGAGTTTCACGTATGGATTGTCGGGTCAAGCTCGATAATGACAGGAAAAGACTCGCCACCCAATTTACGAAATTGCGCTGTAACTGTTTTATTCCGGTCTGCGATAGGTATTTTGATTCCTACTACTGGAAATAACAATTTGCCATAGTTGCATATGGCGGGCTCTGAACCCCCCCGCACAGGCGTGTAAGTAGTATTTCCACATACGATAAAACTGCTCAGAATACTTTTGTGCATAGTTTTGTTTTAGCTTAGTCCAGGCGTTATCAAAATTGTTAAACCAGGCCATTAGGGTGTGATCATAATCTGGTCCAAAATTGTGAACGTCTTCGATTATCAGATAGGGTTCGAGAGCCGCCGAAATCTGGCGTAGCGACGGAATTTCTCCATTGGGAAATATATACTTGACTGCCCAGGGATCCGCTCCGGGGCGGGAATCATTTTTTCCGATGGTATGTAGTAAAAACCGAGCGTTATTCTTTAAGCATTTTCTTGCAACATCCATATAAGTTCGATAATTTTTATGGCCAACATGTTCAAACATTCCCAGCGAAACGATGGCATCAAATTTGCTCCCCACATCACGATAGTCTTGCAGACGTATTTCGATAGGCAACCCTCGGCAGCGTTCAGTGGCCAAGTCTGCTTGCGCCTTGGATATGGTTATCCCCACAACTTCTACGCCATATTGTTGCGCGGCGAATTCCGCAAAACTGCCCCATCCGCACCCGATATCCAATATCTTCATGCCTTTTCTTAAACCAATTTTTCTGCACACCAAGTCAAGTTTATGTTTTTGCGCATCTTCAAGATTGTCAGCTCTGGCCCAGTAGCCACAGGTATAAACCATGCGTTCATCCAGCATCGCTACATACAATTCGTTTCCAATGTCGTAATGTTGTTTACCAACATGGAATGCTCGAGAACGCTTTTGAAGATTGAACAATTTGGCTTGAGCCCAAGTCGCAAAATTACTCAGGAACTTTTGACTTTCCCCGAGAGAGGTGCGCAGGATTAGATTTATGGTTTCATCGATTTGTTCGCAATCCCACCATTCATTCATATAGGCCTCTCCAAGGCCTAAAGATCCGTTAATCAGTACGTGTTTGTAAAAAGAGGGATTGAACACCTGTATATCCCACGGGTTGGGACCATTAAATGCAACGCCAGAACCTGCCAACAGTCGCTCAAGGCGCTGTTGTGCAAAACCACGATTATTATCTTCAAACTGCTCTGTTGTGAAATCAGACACGCCCACTTCTATCTATTGATTTGTGGAACTTTGAATTACTTGCCGTAATATTGCCCTATCTCGACCTATTGTGCAACGATCTGTATAGGTCCATCGCTTTTGGCGCTCCGATCCAAAAGGAGTGTCAAAGGTATATGGGCTTATACAGCATAGCCACAACGAGTTCGCGCAAGGCAACCGGGCCCACATCAGTAGCATGAGAACTTCTGGGGGGCTCCGCAATGCGTCTTGCCCGGTTTAGGGGTATCGCAAACACAGGTTTTACCACCACTTGAAAGGGTGCGGGTTTCGATTCAATATGTGCCATGAAAACATGTCTCAATCCCTGCTCAAATTGAACCAAAATTAATAACATAAATTCGAATAAATCAATTGATACAATAGAAGATATAGCAGTCAAAACGGACCATATCTTTACTTAAAACTCTGATCTTTACTTAAAACAATGAGTTTGGTGTGAGAAAAAAGGTCGTGCCAGGTGAGTTTGTTGTGGTGGAATAATGCCCAGATAAATCCCATGCCAATAATTGCCCAAGAGAGCATGGCCGAGATGAATCGCATCCAGGCCGCTCGCCAGGTTACGGCAGGTAAGCCTGTCTCGGACTGACTCGATGATTCAGTTGCAACTAACTTGATCCTCCAGGCGCGCATTCCCATAGTTTGACCACCGTGACACCAAAACCAACCGAAAAACAGGAAACAGATTGTGAGCAAATAGGCTAATCGAATAGTTCGTCCAAGGTCCGGATATATGTCGTCGGGAAGAAGTGGCACCGGCTGCCAGGCAAGGAACACCATGCATCCTAATAATATGGTGTCATAAACAATAGCCGCAAACCTGCGCCACAGAGGACAGTCAATATCAGAAGTCTCAGTTGGTGAATTCTTTTCGATTATTGAATTCATTTTAACCGATAAGTTCTTGTTTTTATTACAGTGTATGGATGTTTATGCACAATTTCAATTTTACGGAAACTGCCAGGGAAGTTTTGCCTAAAAGATAATACATAATGTAAATAGTCGTTGTAACTATCGGTAATTTAACAATTAGATGAATTTATCTAAATTATCACCAATTTTTCAATGATATTTTCCAGGCACGCATTTGCTGTAAATTTTAGCTTTATCCACAAAGTTATCCACAACCTGGCTATGCGTTTATGTGAACGCCCAAGTCAAATAGTCAGAAAATATTCCCATCGTCAGGGTATATTCTGTCAAGGTATATTCTTTAGGCGGCGAGTACCGCCGAAAACAGTGGCGAGCATGAAAATAGCACTCGCCCCGGCGACTATTGAGGGGCCCGTCGGCGTATCCCAGTAAAGCGATATCACCAATCCTGAGACCACAGCCAGGGTGCCGATGAGCATTGCAAACAGAGCCATTTGTTCTGGGGAAGTTGCAAATCGGCGGGCCGTAGCGGCTGGAATAATCAACAGCGATACGATTAACAAAATGCCCACGATTTGCATGGAAATTGCGACCACGAAGCTGAGTAAAACCAGAAACGCCAAGCGAATTTTATTTTCGTCAATGCCGTCAACCAGAGCCAGATCCCGTTGGATGATTAGCGATAATATTGGTGGCCATATCCAAAACAGTATACTCATAACCAGACCTCCGCCGATATATATCCAAACGATGTCCAGCCAGCTAATGGATAAAATATCGCCGAATAAATAGCCCATAAGATCCATTCGTAAAGCGGGCATCAAGCCAAGCATCAGAATGCCGAGTGCCAGGGACGCGTGTGCCAGGATGCCCATGGCGGTATCCGATGACAAATCTTTATAGCGGTTCATCAGCATCATTAAGCATGAAACGATGATACAAATCAGCAAGATCGACAAGTACAAATTAATTTCAAAATAAAGTCCCAAAACAATCCCGAGCAAAGCCGCGTGGGATAAGGCCGCGCCAAAATAGGACATTCTCTGCCAAACCACAAGGCACCCCAATGGCCCACAAATAATGGCGACCCCAATTCCACCCACAAGGGCGCGAACAAGGAACTCATCCATGGTTGTGCTCTTTTGTTTCCACGTTATTGTGGTGTGCAGGTTCAGCTTTGTGCACATCACCATGGAGATCGTGTTCGTGGTCATGGCGATGACGATAAATTCCCAGCTCCCCGGCATCACCGTGACCAAAAAGAGAAACGAATTCAGGATGCTGCTGGACATCTTGCGGCGTTCCCGAACAGCATAAATGACGATTCAGGCAAACCACTCTGTCGGTCGCTGCCATAACGATATGCAGGTTGTGGGAGACCAGCAGGACACCACAGTGAAAGGTGTCCCGAATCCACTGGATCAATGCATATAGTGCGGTCTGGCCGCTGATATCAACGCCGGAAGTAGGCTCATCAAGAATCAACAAATCGGGCTCATTCAACAAAGCTCGTGCCAGAACAACGCGACGCATTTCGCCGCCGGAAATATCCCGAAGCGATTTTCCCAGCAGTTTTTCGGCGCCAACGTGACGTAGCGCATCCACTAAGGCGATTCTATTTTTTGTTCCTGAAATTTCAAGAAAGCGTTGCACCGATACCGGCAAGCTCTCATCCAGATTCACCGCTTGAGGGACATAGCCTATGTTCAGGTTTTTCGCCGCCACCACCGAACCTTGATCTGGTTTGATTAGCTTCAAAGCGATTTTGATGAGCATGCTTTTGCCGGCGCCATTGGGCCCGATCATGGTCACAATTTCATTGCGCGATACCGTCAGGTTAATGCGTTCGAGGATGACTTCATCGCCCCGTTTCATGCCGATATTGTTCAGCTCAATCAGGGCGTCTGTTATTTCAGGCATCGGTTTGTCAATTTGGGTCGAAGTTACAGATTCTGGCATATTGGGCAAAGTCCCCGGATTTCCACAGTTTGCTGAGCCACTTGAAAACCTGAGCGGGCCGCTTGCCGGGTGATAACTTTATTAACGTTGGAGTCTTCCAGTTCTGCGATCTGATGACATCCCGTACAAATCAAGAACTGGCTGATATGGTCTTTGTCCGGGAAATGGCAACCCACATAGGCATTTAGGGATTCAATCTTGTGGATTAGCTGATTTTCCAGTAAAAAATCCAGCGCACGATAAACTGTTGGAGGTTCAGCATTGCGCTTTTCCCGACGTAGTGTTCTTAGCAACTCATATGCCAATACCGGTTTGTGGCTTGACCAAATTAATTCAAGTGTCTGTTGACGAATTCGGGTAAAGCGAATCTCTTTTTCGGCGCAGATATGCTGGGCTTTATTCAGAGCCGAATGGATACAAGCGTTGTGATTGTGTCGCTGAGCATAAAAACGGGTGGCGGGAAATTTTGCCATATCGTTGGTTGTATCGTTGGTTCTATCGTTAAATTGCGATAATAAGTCAGCGGAAAAGTATTATGTTATAGTATAACAATTAGTCAATACCTGCAACCAACTACCGCCACTAGCTAAATGCGTTGTGGACAAGTTGAAATTTGGTGACAATCTCTCCAGGCGATTTATGCGTCTCAAAGGCAAAAATTATGACGATACATTCAGTTTGGCACATTCACAAAAAATCAACCTGCACTTACACCTTATATGCTGTCCAGGCTTGTGTTGGATTATTGTTGTCAACACCGATCTGGGCCGGACCAAACGTGGCAGTATCCATTGCGCCCATCCATTCTCTGGTATCAGCAGTGATGGACGGTGTGGGGGTGCCTGAACTGCTGATTCCTGCGGGTCAGTCACCTCACGGCTACACGCTCAGACCGTCTTCGGTTAAGCATATTTATGGTGCCGATTTAATTATTTGGATCGGTCCAGATTATGAAATCGCATTGGCTGGCGCGATTGCCCAGGTCAGCAAAAGTAACTTAACTAAATCTCTTGAAAGTTTGCACGAATTACAAACCTATCCTGTTCGAGTGGGTGCTGTTTGGGAATCTAACGAGAATGAGAATAAAGACCATAATCATAAAGACGGGGCCTCTGCCAAACGCCAAAACAGGCACCAGGAAAAACAGCCGATATCTATTGATCCGCATTTTTGGCTATCCACTGCCAACGCTAAAACTATGGTTAATCTGTTTCGCGCCTGGTTAATATCCATTGATTCCGAAAATTCTGAAACCTATCAACGCAATGCCGAGCGCTTGATTTCGAGAATCAACATTCTGCACAGCCACTTGCGCCAACAGCTCAGGTCAGTAGAAACTATTCCATATATTGTATTTCACGATGCCTATCAGTATTTTGAAAAAGAGTTTAACTTAAACCAGGTGGGGTCAATCACCGTAAGCCCCGAAAGAACGCCTGGGGTTAAACGGATTCAGGCGTTAAGAAAAGTTATTATGGCTAAAGGTGTAAGATGTCTCTTTAACGAGCCCCAATTCGAATCGAGATTACTCCCAACCCTGATTGAAAACACCGGTGTCAGTCTGGGACAATTGGAACCACTGGGAACCGATAGTCAACCCGGTACGGAATTGTGGTTTGAGCTGATGACGGAATTGGGTAAATCATTGACTGACTGCTTAAAGTAGCCGTGCCGAAAGAGGGGGTCGAAAATCTCTTATCGTATTGGCTGTGATGTTCTCAACAAGGGTCGCGTATAGTCCTGTGATTATCTCGAAATATAGATTCAAGGCAACCTGATAAACCGATGCTAAAAACTGGTCAAAAACGAATAACGATAAAATAATGGCACTTGTTATATGAATTCAGGATAAAATTCGTTGCTGGAAATTTACCTCCGAAATCAGCTTTTGAACGATTAGTTCATTATCTTGGCTGACACAAAAATCAGAGTAGGGCAGAGAAACCAGAATATTATGAGCGTTGTTAAGCATGTTGCGATGAAACGCGGTCACCCCGGCCGTGGCCGCAAAAAATCTCGTGCGCTTCCTAAAGGTCGGCAGGTTGATGCCGACGCGCTGGCGCAGGTTCGCGCCTTGCTTGACCATCAGTTTGGTGAGCGGCCGGTGCAAAGGGATATGTTGATTGAGTACCTGCACCTGATTCAGGATCGGTACGGTTGCTTGTCGAGCGAACATCTTGCGGCGTTGGCCGACATTATGAAATTGTCGATGACCGAAGTCTATGAGGTGGCCACATTTTACGCACACTTTGACATCGTTAAGGAGGGCGAGGCGAAACCGCCGGCCACGACTATTCGAGTATGCGACAGTATCGCCTGTCAACTTGCCGGCGCCGATGCCCTGGTGGATGGCCTGGAAAAATCCGCAACCGCTGACATCAGAGTCCTGCGCGCACCGTGCATGGGTCGTTGCGAAATGGCGCCTGTTGCAGAAGTTGGGCATAATCATATTGGCCGCGCCACCAAACAGCAATTACTGGAAGCCGCTGCCAATGGCCTGACTGAGCCACATTCCCCTGACTATATTGACTATCAGCGCTACATCAAAGAGGGTGGATACAAATTGCTTAACTCATGTTTGTCTGATGAGCTTACCGCCGAGGACCTGATCGAAAAACTGGAATGTTCAGAATTAAAGGGATTGGGTGGCGCGGGATTTCCCACTGGTCGAAAATGGAATATCGTGCGCGGCTTTGACGGCCCGCGTTTGATGGCGGTGAACGCCGACGAAGGCGAACCGGGAACATTTAAGGATCGTTATTATCTGGAAACTGATCCCCATCGCTTTATTGAAGGCATGCTCATCGGCGCCTGGGCGGTAGATACCGAAAAATGCTATATCTATGTGCGCGACGAATATCCGGCGATTATCGCGTTACTTAAAACTGAAATTGACAAGGTGAAAGCGGCCGGGCTGGCTGATCACGTGGAAATCGAAATCAGACGCGGCGCCGGGGCATATATCTGCGGCGAAGAGTCGGCAATGATTGAGTCTATCGAGGGTAAGCGCGGTTTGCCTCGTAATCGTCCGCCATATGTGGCCGAGGTTGGCTTGTTTGGTCGGCCTACGCTTGAGAATAACGTGGAAACCTTGTTTTGGGTTAGGGACATTGTTGAACAAGGGTCGGCCTGGTTTGCCAATGCCGGAACCAATGGCTGCAAGGGTTTTCGCAGTTATTCGGTATCCGGCCGAATAAAAAACCCAGGCGTCAAACTTGCCCCGGCGGGCATATCCATTAAAGATTTAATCGATGACTATTGCGATGGCATGCTTGATGGCCATACCTTCAAGGCTTATTTGCCCGGCGGCGCTTCAGGCGGAATATTACCCGCTTCTATTGACCATGCGCCGCTGGATTTTGGCACTCTCCAGGAATACGGTTGCTTTATCGGCTCTGCGGCGGTGGTGGTGTTCAGCGATCAGGATAATATGAAGGATGTGGCGTTAAATTTGATGCGGTTCTTCGAGGATGAAAGTTGCGGTCAATGCACGCCTTGCCGGGTTGGAACGGAAAAGGCGGTCAAAGTCATGCTCAAACCAAAATGGGATGTGGAATTACTCGCTGATTTGAGCACGGTAATGACTGATGCTTCAATCTGTGGTTTGGGGCAGGCCGCTGGCAACCCGATAAACTGTGTGCTGAAATATTTCCCGGAGGATTTGTAATGCCAGCGCGTTTTTCCATAAATAAAATCTACAATGAGGATTGCGTGGAAGGCATGGGCATGCTCCCTGATGGCATGGTTGATTTGATTATTACTGATCCTCCTTTCGCAATTGATTTCAAAGCGCATCGCTCAAACTATAATCGAACACAAAACAGGGTGATGGCCGGGTATAGTGAGATTGCGGCTTCAGATTACTCGGTCTTTACCCTGTCATGGATGAAACAAGCGCACAGAGTACTAAAAGATACGGGAAGCATTTTTATTTTTTCAGGATGGAATAATTTGAAGGATATATTATTTGCAGCGGACGAAATTGGTTTTGTCACGGTTAATCATATTATATGGAAGTATCAGTTTGGTGTTGTGTGTAAACGCAAGTTTGTGACATCACATTATCACTGCCTGTTTCTATGCAAAAATGATGCAAAAAGAAAATTCTTCCCGGATTCCAGATATAACAAGAACGAAAAAACCGACAATGGCGGCAGCCGGCGTTACCAGGACATGGAGGATGTGTGGGTGATAAAGAGGGAATACTGGCGTGGTGATAAAAAGACCCCAACCAAGTTGCCAGCAGAGTTGATTAAAAAGATACTCGCCTACGCCAGCGAGAAAAATGACTTGGTGCTGGACCCTTTTCTGGGGTCGGGGCAGGTGGCTGTGGTCAGTAAGGAGTGGAATCGAAAGTTTACGGGTTTTGAGATCGTAAAAGAGTATTACCAGTTTGCGAAAGAGAGACTGGATAAAAACATGTATAGAATTCCCGACAAACCAGAAATCAAACAAATTGGTATTTTTTGAAATCAGCGTATGAATTTTGCAAAACTATCGCTCCTCAAACTTCAGGCAACAGAATTTTAAATTAAATCGGAGAGCAAAATGTCTGAAACAATAGCAATAGAGTGGTTGAAATCGCCGAATAAGACTGTTCAGCATATTCGAACGATATTCCCTAATGGGAGGTCGTTCGTTGGAAACGCTCGGGATCAAGCGGTAAGCGTATTTAAATATCTTGCCGAAAATCACCGCCTTGATTTTAGTGAACTAAACGAAAGGATAAAAACTGCCTTTGGTTGGGGTATAATTTTTTCTCGGAAAAAGCAGGGGCTGCATAAACCATATAATGTGGGGGTACGATGGGTGGTACTACGAGAGCGTAAAAAGTACGCCCCAGAAAATAATACATCTGTTCATTGCTTGTGAGATAGCCGGGGTTAATCTCAAAATGACGATGTTTCCTTGACCGTAGCACTGTACAAAACAACGAGGCGATTTCAAGTATGAGCGACTCCACCATATCATTCACTCTCAATGGCAAGCCAGTCACAGCAGTTGACGGCGAGTCCATCTGGCAAGTCGCCGAGCGGCAGGGGGTGGAAATCCCGCATCTTTGTTATGCCCCGCAACCGGATTATCGCGCCGATGGCAATTGCCGCGCGTGCATGGTGGAGATTGAGGGCGAACGGGTATTGGCGGCCTCGTGCTTGCGCAAACCGGCCGAGGGCATGGTGGTCAAAACCGACACTGCGAAAGCAAAGAAAGCGCAAACCCTGGTCATGGAATTATTGGTCGCAGATCAACCGAGTCGTGATGTGGCGCACCAGAAAAATTCCCATTTTTGGCAATGGGCCGATAAGCTGTCGGTGTCGATGAGCCGGTTTCCACGCCGTGAAACACCTACGCCCGACACCAGTCATCCGGCCATGCATATTGCCCTGGATGCCTGTATTCAATGCAACCTGTGTGTAAGAGCATGCCGTGAAGTGCAGGTTAATGATGTTATTGGCATGGCTTTTCGGGGACACAACTCGAAGATTGTTTTTGATATGGATGATCCGATGGGCGCCAGCACTTGCGTTGCCTGTGGCGAATGTGTTCAGGCATGTCCAACGGGCGCGCTCATGGAGGCCACTTTGGTGGACGAAAATGGCGTTGACAAGATTGATTCACTGGCTGACCCACTGACTGAGACTGACAGTGTTTGCCCTTATTGTGGTGTGGGTTGTCAAATAACCTATCAGGTTGCGGACAATGAAATTATTGCCGTTCAGGGCAAGCAAGGGCCGGCCAACCGGAATCGGTTATGCGTCAAGGGTCGCTTCGGTTTTGACTATGTGAAACATCCTCATCGGTTGACCAAACCGCTTATCCGTGTGGATAAAACCAACAAGGTTGGGGATATCGACCTCGATCCTGCCAATCCTTTGTCGCATTTTCGGGAAGCGAGTTGGGATGAAGCGCTGGATTTTGCGGCTGGCGGGTTGAAAAAAATCCGTGATGGGCATGACAACGGCGGCAACGCGTTGGCCGGTTTTGGTTCGGCGAAATGCAGCAATGAAGAAGCCTATATTTTTCAAAAACTGATACGCACTGGTTTTGGCACTAATAATGTCGATCACTGCACCCGACTTTGTCATGCGTCATCGGTCGCCGCGCTATTGGAAGGCGTCGGTTCGGGCGCGGTCTCGGCGCCCTTTAATGCAGTTGAAGATGCTGATTGTGTGATGGTGATCGGCGCAAATCCGGTAGGCAATCACCCGGTCGCGGCGACCTTTTTCAAGCAGGCCGCGAAACACGGCACATTGATCGTAATGGACCCCCGCGGCACCGCCTTAAAACGACACGCGACTTATATGCTGCAGTTCACGCCCGGCACCGATGTGGCACTGCTCAATGGAATTCTCCACACCATCATCGAAGAAAATCTATACGATCAACGTTATGTCGAGCAACATACCGAAGGGTTTGAAAACCTAAAGAAACATATCGCAGATTTCCCCCCGGAAAAGATGCAATCGATTTGCGGCATTGATGCAGAAACTTTACGCCTGGTCGCCCGCACTTTTTCAAAAGCCAAAGCCGCGATTATTTTCTGGGGCATGGGAATTTCTCAGCATATTCACGGCACCGACAATGCGCGCTGCCTGATCGCGCTTTCCTTGATTACCGGCCAGATCGGTCGGCCCGGCACCGGGCTGCATCCATTGCGCGGTCAAAATAATGTGCAGGGGGCTTCGGATGCGGGTTTGATTCCGATGATGCTGCCTGATTATCAGTTGGTTGCTGTGGACAATCTGCGCGCGCAGTTTGAGAATGCCTGGGGCGCGAAGCTGGATCCCCAGCCTGGATTAACCGTGGTGGAGATTATGGATGCTATTCACGATGACAAAATATCGGGGATGTACATCATGGGGGAGAACCCGGCGATGTCCGACCCCGATGTGCAGCACGCCAGGGATGCATTGGCGAAACTGGATCATCTGGTGGTGCAGGATTTGTTTTTAACCGAAACCGCGTTTTATGCGGATGTCATATTACCCGCATCCGCATGGCCGGAAAAAGACGGCACGGTGACCAATACCAACCGCCAGGTGCAGATGGGTCGAAGCGCGTTAGAACTCCCCGGAGATGCCCGCCAGGATTGGTGGATTACTCAGGAAATCGCAAAACGTCTTGATCTGGATTGGAACTATTCCCATCCAAGAGATATTTTTGCGGAAATGACTGGGGTGATGCCGTCATTCAGTAACATTAGCTGGGTTCGCCTGGCAGCGGAAAGCGCGGTTACCTACCCGTGCGACGCAGCGGATAAACCAGGCAATGATATTGTATTTGAAAATGGTTTTCCCACGGCGAATAAACGCGGAAAGCTTATTGCGGTGAATCTGGTTGCGCCAGACGAATTGCCGGACGATGAATATCCAATGATCCTGTCCACCGGGCGACAACTGGAACACTGGCACACCGGCTCCATGACCCGCCGCACCAAAGTACTGGATCAGATTGAACCCGAAGCGATTGCCTCGATTTCACCTCAGGCGCTGCGTGATTTGAAGGTTGCGCCCGGCGCAAAAATCAGGGTTTCCACACGAAGAGGCGCCATCGAATTAATTGCCAGAGTGGATACCGCTTTGCCCGACAACATGCTTTTTATTCCATTTTGTTATGCCGAAGCGGCCGCCAATACACTGACCAATCCGGCTTTGGACCCGGTCGGAAAAATCCCCGAGTTCAAGTTTTGCGCGGCAAGGGTGGAAGCGGCGTGATTTCGCAATTTATCACTCCATCCTTGAGCGAAGATCAAACGGGCGCAACCCGTTTGGTGGGGGAGTTTTGACCATGAGTTGTGCAGCTTGGCGGGCAACATGAAAGCGAGCATGAAAGCGATCTTGCTGAATGACTTTGGCGGCCCTGAAATGATGGTTTTCGGTGATGCCGAATGCCCGCTCGCTGGCGAAAGACAAATTCTGATCAAAGTGGCGGCGACCTCGGTCAATCGTCCCGATGTAATCCAACGCCAGGGAAACTATGCCCCGCCCAAAGGCGAATCCGAGATTCTCGGCCTGGAAGTGGCTGGCACCGTGGCAGCGCTCGGCGCGCAGGTAACGCAGTGGAAAATTGGCGAGCGGGTGATGGCCCTTATTGGCGGCGGTGGATACGCCGAATATGCAGTCGCCTATGCTGATCATGCCATGGCCATTCCCGAGAACATGGATTTCAACCAGGCCGCCTGCGTTTGTGAAACCTACCTGACCGCGTACCTGAATCTTTTTATGATTGCCGGGTTGGGGCGAGATCAATCGGTTGGCCAGTCAACCGGTCAGCCGGCCAATCAATCCGTATTGCTTCACGGCGGTGGCGGCGGCGTCAATACCGCCGCTATCCAGTTATGCAAACAGTTGGCGCCGGACAGCGCCATCATCGTTACCGCCTCCAGCGCAAAGGTGGAGCGGGTGAAACAGCTCGGTGCCGATTATGTGATCGATTATCAGAACGAGTCATTCGCGGATAAAGTTAAGGAAATTACCGACCAGCGCGGCGTGGATGTGATTCTCGATCATATTGGCGCGGATTACCTGAAGCCAAACATGCAATGTCTTGCGGTGGGCGGAACGCTGATGTTGATTGGGGTGATGGGCGGGAGCGTCGCCGAACTTAACCTGGCATTGGCGATGGTCAAGCGGCAACGCATCATCGGCTCAGTTTTGCGTTCCCGTCCGCTACCCGAAAAAGCCGCCATCATTGCGGCGTTCACCAAAACGGTATTGCCATTGATGGCAAACGGCACAATTTCACCGCTGATATCCGAAGTCTATCCCCTGAAAAAAGCCGCCGCCGCCCATCGTGCGATGGAAAACAGTAGCCACTTTGGCAAAATCGTGTTGACGGTGGCGTGATTTTCCAACACCGTAGTTTTTTTATCTCCTAGAAAAATCAAATGAAAATCGGTAAATTAGTACCAAAATACGCTCCTAAAATTTTCACCTATTGCGAGCAACATCCGGGTGAGTCGAAAAATCTGATGGACGCAGAATATTCCAACAGAATATTTGGAGTGAATTTTCCGTTTTGCATGGAAAGCAAGGCTATTGAGCATGTAGCTAATAACCGCAGGTTTTGGGCGAAGACGTACACCGTATGCGGGAAAACGGTTAGAGTAACAAACAATTGGTTTGCTAATAGCAAGCCAAAATTTGTGCAGTATCTTATTGATAAAAATATTATCAACGAAACGGGAGCCACGGATTTATTGCAATCCATTAATACGTCAAATCCACAACACGTACACAAAGCCGAACAAAAAAGTTCATATTCTAATAAGCGTTATCGTAAGCCTGCGATAGGTGATTCTCAAAACGGTTTCGTGCGTAGCATTCTTGGAAATTTGGGAAATGAATCTTTTTCTGACTCAGATTGGATTGAAGTTAAAAAATCATTCGGGCAAAAATGTGTGTATTGCGAGGAAGCGAAAGTGTTAGTGATGGATCATGCCGTTCCGATAAACCGAACACACTTGGGCGAGCATCGCCTGGGAAATCTCGTTCCAGCTTGTAAAGAGTGCAATAACGAAAAAGGAGGATATATGGATTATCGAGAGTTTTTATCTTCAGAGCCGAAACGTCTGAATAAGATTGAAGAACATATGCACAAACATAAATATACACCTTTGAAAGACCAAGAAAATTTTGAGCAGATGCAAGAAGTGATTAAACTTGCACACGAAGAACTTAATCCGCTTTCTAAACGATACATTAAAATTTTGAATGCTATGCGCGTTGAGAAAAATATTAATTAATGATGAACAATCTGACGTAGAAAAACTATGAACTTGTCTGATCATCAGGGAAAACGGTTGCTTGCGGGGTTGTCCACAAACGATATTTTTGAGCGCATCACGCCGCAGGTGGTGCAGGATTTTGCCGAACATGGTGTGGTACTGTTGCGGCGGGTGATTGCGCCAGCCTGGATCGAGAAATTGCGCATCGGAATCGAAAAAAACATTGCCGAACCTACCGCGCGGGGGCGCATCTGGGACCGTGATGACAACGGGCGTGTCTGTTTTTACGATAGCCAGGCGTGGCAGAGAATCGCCGAATACCGCAAATTCGTCGAACAATCACCGATTGCCGAAATAGCGGCGCGGGTGATGAATAGCGATCGGGTCAATTTCTTTTTCGATGCGGTTTTCGTGCGCACTCCCGGCGCGCAATTTCGCACGCCGTTCCATCAGGACGAGCCATACTGGTCTGTGGAGGGTTTCGATACCTGCACCATCTGGATGCCGCTGGTCCCGGTCGAAAAGGAGAGCGCGCTGGAGTTTGTGCGCGGCTCTCACCGCTGGAATCGGTGCTTTCGCCAGACTGATTTCGGCGCGCTCACCGGGGACGAACGCGACCAGCGGATCGACTCCCCCGACGACCAATACGAACTGTTCCCGGATATTGAGGGCGACCGGGGCAAGTACGAGATATTGAGCTGGGATATGCTGCCAGGCGACTGTACGATATTCAACGGTCGAGTGATTCACGGGGGATCCGGTAATCTTTCCCGAGACCGGGATCTTAAAGTATTCAGCACCAAGTGGTTGGGAGACGATGTGCGTATTTGCTTTCGAAAAGAGGGCATGGACCCCGATCATTCGCAGATAATGACGCAACTGGGACTAAAGTCCGGCGACCGAATCGGCAGTGCGCTCTATCCGGAGTTCCGTTTCGAGTTGGCATAATCCGCAGAGCTCCCGCAGGTCGCACTGCTTGATCGCCCTCAGCACGGCGCGTCCGGTGCGCAGTATGCCGGGTTGGCTGCGTAGGCGTTGAAGTGGAATTTGTTTGCCATGGCTTCAGCCCTGTCCCGCTTGGCCACTATCGCAGCTAATGGATTGTCATGTATTGTGTTGGCTGTATAATGTTAGCGGTATAACAATATGATTATCCATCACACTAATCAGTATAATCAGCAATATGACGAGAGAAAACGATGAACTTGTATGAGTATCAAGGAAAGCGATTGCTCGCGGGCTATGGTATTGCGATTCCTAAAGGTGAAATTGCGATAACACCGGAACAGGCTGAAGAGGTCGGCAACCGACTCGGCGGTGAGCAGTGGATGGTCAAGGCGCAAATTCGTTCAGGTGGTCGAGGCGAAGGGCGTATTGAAGGAAACGAACTGACCAGTGGTGTGCGCAAAGCAGACAGCATAACCAACATTCGTCGATTCACCAATGATATGCTGGGCAACAAACTGATTACCCGGCAGACTGGAACGGAAGGGGCCAGCGTAGATCGTGTTTATATTGAACAGGCATTGGTATTCGGCAAAGAGTTATCAATGGCAATGTTGGTTGATTCAAAAGTTAAAAAAGCGGTGTTGCTGTATTCGGACAAGGGGGGAACTAATATTGAATCCGTTGCCGCCCGGCACCCGAACTCTATTCATACCCTCGAAATTGATCACCCGCAGGGCCCGCAGCCTGGTCAGCTTGAATCTTTGGTGAAAAATTTGGGTCTTGAAGCGGCCTTGGCGGAAAAAGCAAAGCAGGTTGTAAACAATATATACAAGTTGTTTATCGAGCGCGATGCCAGTTTGGTTGAAATCAATCCATTGGCGGTGGTTGGCGATGACCTTGTCGCACTGGACGCAAAAATCGCTGTGGATGAAAACGCCATGTTCAGGCAGCAGGACAATCAATACCTGGAGCAGGACAATTATCGCCTCGATGGTCGTTTGCAGGCCAGCCGCGACGGATTTAACTATTTCAAACTTGATGGCAATATTGGCTGCTTGGCGGTTGGCGCCGGATTATCCATGGCGACCATTGACGCGATTAAATACCTGGGCGGCGAACCGGCTAACTTTCTCGACTTGCCACCGGATTCCAAGGTCAGTCGTAGCCGTAGCGCCATCGAGCTGGTGCTTTCCAGTGACCGGGTTAAAAGTGTCCTCATCAATGTTTTTGGCGGCGGCATTATGCGATGCGACACCATTGCCGATGCCATACTGCTGGTCAACCAGTCGTCGTCGATTACCGTTCCCTTAATCGTGCGGTTGGCCGGCACCAACGCGGCGTTGGCGATTCGGCGCCTGCGTGAATCCGCGCCCAATATCATTCTTGCGCAAAATATGGCTGAAGCGGCGGACCAGGCAGTGGCGCTCGCCAACCCGATAAAAAGCGACCGCTCGGAGACCGCGCAATCTCCATGGCAGCCCTTTCCATGGAAGAGCGGATTTAAGCGCTTCGTGGGCGCCCGGGCAATGAAGCACAAAAAATAGGCATGCCTGAATTATGTCGATTTTAGTCAACAAGTCCAATAAAGTTATTTGCCAGGGAATTACCGGCCGCCAGGCAACTTTCTATGTGGAGCGCGCAATGACCTCAGGCACACAAATGGTGGGCGGGGTGAGACCGGGCAAGGGTGGCATCCAGCATCTTGGGTTGCCGGTTTTCAATAGCGTTAGCGAGGCAATATCGGAAACCGGCGCCGATACCACGGTAATCTTCGTTCCCAAGGAGGGCGCCGCAAGCGCGATGCTTGAGGCAATCGAAGCAGAAATACCCCTGATAGTCTGTATCACCGAGCATATTCCGGTGCTTGATATGGTGAAGGTGATCAGTGCGTTGGCGCAGGATAAGTCGGATAAGTCGGGCAAGTCGCGATTGATTGGGCCAAATAGTCCGGGAATCATCACTCCTGAGGCATGCCGCATCGGCATTATGCCGGTGGAAATATTCCGGCCTGGCAGCATCGGCATCGTTTCGCGGTCAAGCACGCTAACTTACGAAGCGGTGTCGCAAACAACGGATAATGGCCTCGGACAGTCCACGTGTATTGGCATTGGCGGTGACCCGGTGCACGGGGTCAATTTTGTTGATTGCCTGAAATTGTTCAGGGAAGATGCGCAAACCGAGGCGGTGGTGTTGATTGGTGAGATTGGCGGCTCGGAAGAAGAGCAAGCGGCGGAATACTTAAAGGAATGTGATTATCCGAAACCGGTGGTGGCCTATATCGCCGGTCAATACGCCCCAGCGGAGCGGCGCATGGGTCACGCCAGCGCCATCATTGAGCATGGCTGCGGCAATGCCGTGGATAAAATAAAGAGATTGTCAGAGGCAGGTGTTGCCATGGCCGATTCCCCGGTCAGTATTGGCTCGACCATGAGCCGGGTTTTGCGATAGAGCTTGCTGACAATTGCACCCGTGACAAAAACAAGGCATTAAACGTTGCAGCATGAAGGCAAATAGCAGTTATCTGTATTCAAATTTATATTTGCACTGGTTTATTTGCACTGGACTTGCGGATAGTTGTACTTTGTCAGGTAACAGGAGTATTCTGATAGCTGGTATATGGTATGCTGAATATCGGCATACTCGTTAAAAATCACGTCGCGTTATCGCTACTGGGGGGTAACATCCAGGCAGCGTTCGGGACATCAAACTTTTGGAAAATAAAATGATAAAATTTACGACAAGATTTACTAAGGCGCTTATGTTTTCTGTTGTACTGGCGATGGTGGCAATCGTAACCACATACTCTCAATCGGCATCGGCCTGGGAACCGCAAAAACCAGTTGAATTTGTTGTTATGGCCGGCAAGGGCGGTGGCGCGGACAAGGCGGTTAGATTGATGCAGAGTATTATTGCGTCAGATAATATGGCCCCGGTGCCGTTCACGCCGGTTAATAAGCCCGGTGGTTCGGGTGCGGAAGCGCTGGTTCATATGAACGGTAAAAAAGGTGATAACCACACCATCATGTTCACCCTGAATAGTTTTTACACCACCCCCTTGCGACAGCCTAAGCTTGGCGTTGATATCACTACTTTTACGCCGGTTGCTCGCATGGCCGAGGACACTTTCCTGCTCTGGGTTCATACCGATCGTAAGGATATCAACAATGTCGCCGATTTTGTTAAAGCGGTTAAAGCCAAAGGCAACCAGTGGATTATGGCCGGAACCGGCAAGAATTCGGAAGATAACCTGTTAACCGATTTTCTTAACTCCGCTTATGACCTTGATATGAAATATGTTCCTTATAAAGGCGGCGGCAAGGTTGCCAAAGAGCTGGCTGGCAAGAATGCTGATTCAACGGTGAACAACCCTTCGGAGCAGTTGGGATTCTACGAAGCGGGCTTGACTAAAGCGTTGGCAACATTCACGCCGGAACGGTTGCCGCTTTTCCCCGATGCGCCTACCTTTAAGGAACTTGGCAAGGATTTTGTCTATTTCATGCAACGTACCGTGGTTGGCGCGCCAGGCATGAGCGCGCAAGCGGCCGCTTACTACACCGACCTTTTCACGCGCGTATTCAACTCCGATAAATGGCAGGAATATCGCACCAAGAAAAGCCTGCAAGGCGATCTGTTGACCGGTGAGGCATTGATGAGTTACTGGAAAGAAGAGCGTGATATACATCGTCAAATGCTCATAAAAATGGGTGCGATTAACTAAGGTGCAATCCAGTCTCTCTGGTGCATAAATAACAAGACATAAATAACAAGTGTAGATAGGGGAGACGCCTAATCATGACAGTTCGTACTGCTGAATTGTTAATGGCAATAATGATGGGGGGTTTCTCCATCTACCTTATGGTCAAAAGCGCTGAGCTGCCAATCGGCTGGATAGAAGGCGAAGGCCCGGGAGGGGGTGCCTGGCCATTCTGGTTGTCCGCCATCATGCTGATTTCCTGCATGGGAATCGGCTACAACTGGTTTCGCAGGCACGGTCGGATTGCAACCTCTGAAAAGGTTTACATAGAGCCGCATGTATTGACCGATGTCACCGCTGTCATGGTGGCATTGATTGTGACTGTTGGCTTGTTTTCGGTTATCGGCATCTATGGCGCCTTACCGATGTTCCTTATTTTCTATCTAAGATTTCTCGGCAAACACGCCTGGCGATTGACCATAACCTTGGCCATCGCCATTCCGGTAGTCACATTTTATTTTTTCGAAATAACACTAAAAATAATTCTCCCCAAAGGCATTACCGAGCCCTTGTTCATACCGCTATACAAGATGTTTTTTTGAATGGGTTTTTTTGATCGGGTAAAGTAACCCTTCAGTTTTAAAAAAACAAGAATATGGTTGAAATTCTAGGACTTCTCGGTAGTGGCTTCGCGGTCGTATTTGAGCCGCAAAATTTGATGTTAATCATTGCCGGTTGTGCGCTAGGGCTATTTATTGGTGCGATGCCAGGCCTGGGTTCGGTAAATGGTGTGGCCATTTTGTTGCCGCTGACATTTCTGGTGCCGCCCACCGGGGCAATTATTTTTCTTGCGGCGATATATTATGGCGCCATGTACGGCGGCGCTATCTCATCTATTATGCTCGGCATACCCGGCGCATCGACCGCGGTTGCCACAACTTTTGATGGTCGTCCAATGGCGAAGCAAGGTCTGGCGGACAAAGCCCTGACCGCCGCCGCAGTGGCTTCTTTTGTCGGCGGTACAATTTCAATTGTCCTATTTACTTTTTTTGCACCCCCACTGGCACATGTTGCCCTGGTTTTTGGCGCGCCCGAAGAGTTTGCGCTGATGATGTTGGCATTCGCCACTTTCGTAGGCCTGGGCGGCGACGATATATTCAAGACTCTTTTCTCAATTTGTATCGGGCTGGTTTTGAGTGCTGTTGGCTTCGATATTATTTCCGGCGAGCCTCGTTTGGTCTTGTGGGACATTACCGGGTTTTTGCATGGTATTAATTTTCTGGTATTGGCGATTGGTATTTATGGCATTGGTGAAATGATCTGGACGGTTGAAGAGCATAGCCTGGGTGGTGGCAAGAGTATGCTTTCCGATGCGAATGTCACGGTGAAGCGGACCTTATCCAATTTGCGTGAGTTAGTCTCAACCTGGAAAACCACGGTCATGGGATCTTTTTTGGGATATTTTGTCGGCATACTTCCAGCGGCAGGCGCTACGCCAGCTTCGCTAATGGCCTACGGTGTGGCAAAACAGATTTCCAAGGAGCCGGAAAAATTCGGCAAGGGAGCGGTGGAAGGCGTTTGCGCTCCCGAGGCCGCCAATAACGCAGCCAGCACTGGCTCGATGCTGCCGATGTTAACGCTGGGCATTCCCGGTTCGCCGACCACGGCGATATTACTTGGCGGAATGGTTATTTGGGGTTTGGAACCGGGCCCAAGATTGTTCGTTGATCATAGTGATTTTGTCTGGGGCTTGATTGCCTCATTGTACGCCGCCAACGTATTCGCGGTTTTGATTAACGTGGCTTTTATACCGGTATTTATAAGGATTCTGAAAACGCCGTTCACCATTCTGGCGCCCATCATTTTCATTTTATGCTTGATCGGCGGATATGCGCCGACACAAGATATGCATGATGTCTGGCTAATGTTGGTGTTCGGTATCGTCGGTTATCTAATGCGCAAGCTCGATTACCCGCTGGCACCTGCAGTATTGGCAATCGTGCTTGGACCATTGGCAGAGCCAGCCTTGCGACAGTCGTTAATCATCAGCGATGGCTCGTTCGCGATTTTCTTTAATCGCGCCTATGCAGCACCGATCACGATCGTCGCGATTTTACTTTTATGCCTGCCGTTGTTTAAGATGGCTTATGACCGGTTACGCAGAGGCAAGGCAGTATGATAATGCCGCATAGGCGAACCTATTTATGAATAAGCCGCTAGAAAATAAAAGCCAAGCCGATACGGCAACAGACACCTTGGCCAGGAAGAGCCGCGCCGCCGATGTCGTCTCCGGCGGTCATTTGGTTGCGCGAGTACTGAGACATATACGATGGCTGCCTTGATGAAGGGATTGGCATCATTATGGAAACCGCGCAACGGTTTGGCGCGCCGTACCTTGCGGTTGTTGGCAACAATTCAGCCATGAACCAAATCCGCTATGGCCAGATTACCAAGTATGGTCCAGAGCGCGGCAATGTTGGCAACCAGCTCGGCGATGTCCAGTTCAGCAAGTTTGCGGAAATGATTGGCGGTTACGGCGAGGAAGTGCGCGACGCCAGCGAAATTCAACCGGCGTTGCAACGCGCCCGAGCGGCCATTGCTAAAACTGGAAAATGCGCGGTGGTCAATGTGTGGGTTGACCAGGATGAATATGCTCCCGGCACCAAAGCCCAGACGATGTATAAATAGAGCTATCTCCGGTGGCCACAGGTGATAACGAAAAGGCCATGACGAGCAATTGATTTTAAATATTTGACGGAAATGAAAAAATGAAAGCACTTGAAGGTGTCAAGATTCTCGATTTCACACACGTTCAATCCGGCCCGACCTGTACTCAGCTGCTTGCTTGGTTGGGCGCCGATGTGATTAAAGTCGAACGTCCCGGTGTGGGCGACGCAACGCGCAAACAGTTGGTTGATGTGGACGGCGCCGATTCGTTGTATTTCACGATGCTCAATCATAACAAGCGCTCGCTGACCCTGAACTCCAAGAATGAGACTGGCAAGGCAGTGCTGGAGCGGTTAATCAAGGAATGCGATGTGATGGTGGAAAATTTTGCGCCGGGCGCTCTGCAACGCATGGGATTTTCCTGGGAGCGAATCCAGGCATTAAATCCGCGCATGATTATGGGCTCGGTCAAAGGATTTGGCCCAGGCCCGTACCAGGATTGCAAGGTTTATGAAAACGTTGCCCAATGCGCCGGCGGGTCGGCTTCCACAACCGGTTTCCCGGATGGCCCGCCGTTGGTCACCGGGGCGCAAATTGCTGATTCGGGTACCGGTTTGCATCTGGCGCTGGGCCTGGTCGCCGCGCTATACCAGCGCGAAAAATCCGGGCGCGGCCAGAAAATTTTAGCGCCGATGCAAGACTGCGTGCTGAATTTATGCCGGGTAAAATTACGCGACCAGCAGCGCTTGCAGCACGGCCCGCTGACCGAGTATTCCCAGTTTGCCGATGGTATGGATTTTGGCGATGCCACTCCTAGAGCCGGGAATGACTCAGGCGGCGGGCAGCCGGGGCGAATACTTAAATGCAAAGGCTGGGAAACTGATGCTAACGCCTATACCTATTTTATTACTCAGGCCGCAGTATGGGAAAATGTATGCGATGTCATTGGAAAACCGGAATGGAAAGAGGATTCTGAATATGCCACTCCAAAAGCTAGATTGACTCGACTCAACGCAATTTTTGAGACAATCGAGCAATGGACTATGACTAAAACCAAGTTTGAAGTGATGGATATTTGCAATGCCGTAAATATTCCGGTCGGCCCGATCCTGTCGATGAAAGAATTGGCAGAAGAACCCGCATTGCGAGATACCGGCACTATTGTGGAAGTCGATCATCCTGAGCGCGGCAAGTACCTGACCGTCGGTTGTCCAATAAAAATGTCGGATTCACCGGTGGAGGTGGATCGTTCTCCGCTTTTAGGAGAGCATACCGATGAAATACTGACCGCCATCCTGGGGTATTCGGATGAAGAAGTAGCCGCAATCAAACAATCTGGCGCTGTTTAGTTAATCTTTAAAACGGCGGATAGTCATAATGCGAATTGTTGTTCATGGCCAGCAGGCTTTCGGCAAAGCAGTTTTGGAAAGGCTTATTAAGCGCAATGAAAATATCGTAGCGGTATGTACTGCGCCAGACCGGCAACCCGATACGATCAAAGTTGATCCACTCAAAGTTAATCCACTCAAGGAGTTTGCGGCCCAGAATGGGTTGGCGGTACATCAGCCCGCGTCATGGAAAACCGATGAATCGCTGGCCCTGATGACCTCATTTGATGCCGATCTGTGCATGATGGCATATGTGCTGTTGTTTGTGCCGGAAGCGGTGCTAAACGCACCTAAACTGGGGTCGTTTCAATATCATCCATCGTTACTGCCCATGCACCGCGGGCCTTCATCAATCAACTGGCCTATCGCGATAGTTGCCACCAAAACCGGGCTATCCATTTTTTGGCCGAACGATGGGCTTGACCAGGGGCCGGTGCTGCTGCAAAAAGAGTGCGAAATTGGAGTGGGTGAGACGCTTGGGGACATTTATTTTAAAAAGTTATTTCCTATGGGAGTTGATGCGATGATTGAATCACTAGACCTGGTTAAACTGGGTCAGGCGCCTAAACTAGCACTGGATCTTTCAAAAGGCTCATATGAATCATGGTTTGGTCGAAGCGAAGCAAATAATTAATTGGGCAAAACCTGTCGCGGAAA
This sequence comes from Candidatus Spongiihabitans sp., assembly GCF_965237845.1. Classification (GTDB taxonomy): domain Bacteria; phylum Pseudomonadota; class Gammaproteobacteria; order Arenicellales; family Poriferihabitantaceae; genus Spongiihabitans. Next base: position 1,053,264 of record NZ_OZ250154.1, read on the forward strand.
TATATAATATGATTCGAGCTGGCAATCCACAACCGGGTGCCTGGACGACATATGGTCGGCAAGAACTTAAGGTTTTCGATTCATGTCTCGCTGAAGCTGGCGGTTGCCATAGAATAATACCAGGGATTTGTGGTGGCTGCTGGTGATGGTGCTATTAGAATCAAACGGGTAAGGGCGGACGGTGGTAAAGTCGGTGCCATTGAATATGTCGCAACCAGCAGGTTGACTGTCGGAGATATAATCGGCACATAGGCACACTTCGGACTAATATTTTATTTGGTTCGAGCGCGAGCCGTTATTAAACACCTAACCTTATTTAAAACTATACTCGGCGCCACGTGCAAAGAATTTATAAATGAGGTGTAAAAATACACCATACGCATTACTTTTCCAGGCGGCTGCGATGCCTGACCCAAACTAAAATAACTGATTAACCCAATAAGAATACTGATGAGTGATATTGAAATTGCGCAAAACGCGCCGATCAAACCGATTTTCGAAATAGCCGCTAAACTGGGTATTCCCAACGAAGAATTGGTGCCTTTTGGTCATACTAAAGCAAAGGTCAGCCTGAATTATATTGATTCATTAAAAGATCGACCTGATGGCAAGCTGATTCTGGTTACTGCGATTACCCCGACTCCGGCCGGGGAAGGAAAAACCACCACTTCGGTTGGACTCACTGATGGCCTCAATAAAATCGGTAAAAAAACCATGGTGTGTTTGCGCGAGCCTTCTCTGGGCCCATGTTTCGGTATGAAAGGCGGAGCGGCGGGGGGCGGTTACGCTCAGGTAATCCCGATGGAAGATATTAATTTGCATTTTACCGGCGATTTTCATGCGATTACTTCGGCGCACAGTTTACTGTCCGCATTGATAGATAATCATATTTATTGGGGCAACGCAGCCGGCATTGATACTCGTCGAATAGCCTGGCGTCGGGTGGTGGACATGAATGATCGCTCATTGCGACAAATAACCAGCTCACTCGGTGGCGTCGCTAACGGTTACCCACGAGAAGATGGATTCGATATCACCGTCGCCTCGGAAGTGATGGCGATATTCTGCCTCTCCAAAGATGCCAAAGACCTGGAGCAACGCCTCGGTCAAATTGTGATTGGTTACACCCGCGATCGGCAGCCGATACGGGCGGCGGCGGTGAAGGCGCCGGGCCCGATGACGGTGTTGCTCAAACAGGCTATCGCGCCGAATTTGGTGCAGACGCTGGAGCATAATCCGGCATTTATTCATGGCGGACCCTTTGCAAACATCGCCCACGGCTGCAATTCGGTGATTGCCACCCGTGCGGCGATGAAACTTGCGCCATATGTGATTACCGAAGCCGGTTTCGGCGCCGATTTGGGCGCGGAAAAATTCTTTGATATTAAGTGCCGTAGTGCCGGTTTAGCACCCGATGCGGTCGTCCTGGTTGCTACAGTACGCGCATTGAAAATGCACGGCGGTGTGGCCCGGGGCGATCTTGGCAAAGAAAACGTGCAAGCGGTTAAAGATGGCTGCGTGAACCTTGCCCGCCATATTGAAAATGTTAAATGCTATGGTGTGCCCGTGGTCGTAGCGGTTAACCGATTCAGCGCCGATACCGATGCCGAAATGGCAGCAGTACGGGAGTTGACCGGAAGCTACGGCGTGAAAGCCATCGATGCCAACCATTGGGCCGAAGGCGGTGCCGGCACCACGGAACTCGCGCAAGAAGTGGCAAGAGTCGCCGACAGCGGTGAAAGCAAATTTACCACCGCCTATCCCGACGACATGCCGCTATGGGACAAAATCAAAACGGTGGCAACCAAAATTTATCGCGCCGACGACATTACTGCCGATCAGAAAACCCTCCATGATATTGAGGCTCTTCAGGACGGTGGATTTGGCAATTTGCCGGTTTGCATCGCTAAAACCCAGTACAGTTTCTCGACCGACCCGAACCAGAAGGGCGCGCCCACCGGGCATTTTTTACCGGTCAGGGAAGTCAGATTATCGGCCGGCGCCGGTTTTATCGTCGTGGTTTGCGGCGATATCATGACCATGCCGGGTTTGCCCAGAGAGCCCGCGGCCAACCGCATTCGCATTAATAATAAGGGTGACGTGGAAGGGTTGTTTTAGTTTTTGGGCCATCTTTAATCTGTGGGAATTATATACTTGAAGGCATTTTGCAAGTCATTCAGGTTAATATATTATACGCTGTAATCCACAAATCAACGAGTTACCGAGCATGTGCAAAAAAACCGTTGTTGCATTTGAGTTCTTCTCACGATTTCCAGACGAACAATCGGCTTGCGAATACTATGAAACGCGCCGATGGCCGAATGGAGTGGTTTGCCATTTGTGCAGCGGCACAAATAACGCCCCGCGCAAAGGGCGCGCTGGATTCTATCGTTGCAATGATTGCCGCCGGCCATTTTCGGCAAAGAGCGGAACGGTCATGGCGCGTTCCAGAATTGAAATACGCATATGGCTTTATGCGATGTATCTGCTTTCCACCGCCCGCAAGGGAATATCCAGTTTGCAATTGTCGAAGGAAATCGGCGTTACTCAAAAGACGGCGGGGTTTATGCTTCACCGCATCCGCGAAGCTTGCGACAGCCGGAGCGGTTTGCTGAAAGGGCAAGTTGAGGTTGATGAAACTTATATCGGTGGAAAGGAGCGTAATCGCCACGCCAGCAAGCGGTTGAAACTTGGGCGCGGCCCGGTGGGCAAGGCAGGCGTGTTGGGTATGAAAGAGCGTGGCGGCAGGGTACGAGCAATGCCACTGAACGGCGAAGCGGACGCCAGCCGCCTAAAATGCGTCATTGTGGAGAATGTAAAGCGCGGGAGCAAGGTATACACCGACCAGCATCGCGGCTATTCCAAATTGAAAGGATACGACCACCACGCCGTCAGTCACAGTGCGGGCGAATATGTCCGGGGCGAAGCACACACCAACACGATTGAAAGTATTTGGGCCGTTATGAAGCGTGGCTATAACGGTGTATATCATCATTGGAGCAGGAAGCGCATGCAGAGGTATATCAATGAGTTTACCTTTCGATTGAACGAAGGGAATGTCAAACGGCACACCTACGACCGCATAGATGCCCTTTGCGACAGATTGAGCGGGAAGCGCATCACTTACGCCGAGCTAACCGCAGAATGAGCCAGCCACTACCGCGCGCATTTGAGGATGCGGTCGGGGCGGCAGTGGATTACCGGCCCGGTCCGATAATGACCTTTGCCGATTTGTTCTGCGGCATCGGCGGGTTCCATCTTGCTGCGTCGGCGCTCGGCTTGAAATGCGCTTACGCTTGCGACATTGACGAGCAGGCAAGGAAAGCCTACGAAGCGAATTTCGGCATTACTCCGGGCAACGACATCATCCAGGCAAAACCATCGGAACTGCCTGAATTTGATCTGCTTTGTGCTGGCTTTCTCTGCCAGCCATTTTCCATTATCGGCGACCGCAAGGGCTTGGCAGACCCGCGCGGCGCTTTATTCCGCGAAATAATCCGACTTGCGCGAGAGAAGAGGCCCGCCGCATTGGTATTAGAGAATGTGCGCCAGTTGGTTTCAATTAAGGGCGGTTCGGTTTTTGACCGCATTCTGCAGGATATTGCGGGGTTGGGCTATTATACAGACCACCGCATCCTCAACGCACTGGATTATGGTTTGCCCCAAAAGCGCGAAAGGGTTCTGATTGTGGCCACGCGCAAACGATTTGACGCTTTCCCTTGGCCTGATCGAAAAACCCCGATGAAGCCGCTTTCCGGGGTGCTGGAAAAGAATCCAGACAGCCGGTATTTTGTGTCGGATAAAATCCGGGAGTCCCGACGCAAAGCGCATTCGTCTCCGCACAAAATCGGAATTTGGCACGAGAATAAGGGCGGCAATGTAAGCAGTCATCCGTATTCGTGCGCCTTGCGCGCCGGCGCTTCATACAACTACTTGCTTGTCAACGGCGAGCGGCGTTTGACACCGAGAGAGATGTTGCGATTACAGGGTTTCCCGGACGAATACAAGATTATCAGCAACGACAGCCAGATCCGCAAACAAGCCGGCAATGCCGTGCCTGTCCCGCTGGCTTACACCGCTATTCAAGGCGTTTTACAAGTATATGACCAATCCACCGCGACTAAGGGGCAGCGCAACAAGGCGTAGCGGACCATATCCGCTCGGCGAGATACCACGCGAGACTGCAATCGCGGTGGGTAAGCATATAGTTCACCGGCTCGCGGTCGGTCATGCCAATATCACCGGAGACGACTTCGGCGGGATATTCGCGCAAGCCATTGGCGGAGACCACCGTAGCAGACCCCTCGGAATTGCCGACGTGGTCTGGAATGGGTGTGCTTGGTCGGTCAAAACAGTGCAAAACAGTAACCTATTTACCGCATCAGCGTTGCGGCTAATATCTGGCAGAAATTCCCCTGATTACTCGCTCGGCATGTCCGACCCGAGAAGGGATATAGCAGCCACCGGCAGAGCAGTATTATCAATTTGGAACAGCCGCGTCAACGAAGCGCTTGGTGAACACGATGACCTGCGCGTTGCCGTGCTTGTGCGGAATATAGGGACGCGGGAGTTTGTCTTGTTTGAAGACGAAGCGAAGCGATATATTCCAGATTATTACCGATGGAAGACAAATGACAGAGACAACTTGATTGGCATTGACATCGCAACCGGCACAAAGCGTTTCACTTGGCAGCCGCACGGCTCACAGTTCACTATTCACCGAGATCAGCGCCGCCAGCGGCCAGCAAGTTTAGAATATCGCACAACGTGCCCATCATTGAGTTTCAACACATTTTACGATTGGCGCGATACGATGATACATGGATCGAGTTTCAGACATGAAATGCACTTATGTATATAATTCCCTTAATTTTATGGGCTTTAATTTGCTGGGGATGAACGAAAGATGAAAGTATGCGTTGTTGGCACCGGTGCGATTGGCGGTTTTTTGGGTGTTCGTCTGGCACATGCCGGACACGATATATCTTTGATCGCCCGCGGGCCGCATTTGGCGGCAATCCAGTCAAACGGACTTAAGCTGATTCAGGATGGCGAACAACTGATTGCCAATAATGTGGTAGCCACAAGCAATATATCAGAATTGAGTGCTCAGGATGTCGTCATCATGGCGTTGAAAGCCCACCAGATTGCCGCTATTGTTGACAAACTGCCCCATCTTTTCGGCAAAGATACGGTAGTGGTGACCGTGCAGAACGGAATTCCGTGGTGGTACTTTCAGAATATGGGTCAGAATCTGAGCCGGGAATATGCGAATCGAACGGTGGAAACCGTTGACCCAGGCGGTGTGCTGAAAAGCGCGATTGATGCGCACCGGATTCTGGGTTGCATTGCCTACCCGGCGATGGTTATCGTCGAACCCGGCGTGATTCAGCATATTGAAGGGGTGCGTTTCCCGGTCGGCGAGTTGGATGGCGCTGATTCTGCTCGCGTTAATCGGATTAGCGAAATGTTCATCGAGGCTGGATTCAAGTCGCCGGTGTTGCCTGATATTCGCTCGGAGATCTGGTTAAAACTATGGGGCAACCTGTCATTCAATCCAATCAGCGCCGTCACCCATGCAACGCTGGAAGCCATTTGTCAGTATCCGTTGACCAGAGAGCTGGCGGCGAGCATGATGCTTGAAGCTCAGGCTGTCGCCGAAAAACTCGGGGCAAGTTTCCGGGTGACGGTGGAGCGCCGTATAGAAGGCGCGGAAAAAGTCGGCAAGCATAAGACCTCCATGCTTCAGGATGTGGAATCTGGCAAACCTCTGGAGATCGACGGCATGTTAGGCGCGGTCATCGAACTGGCGGAAGTGACCGCTACCGATGTGCCGGCTTTGAAATCTATTTACGCTTGTGTCTGTCTGTTGAATAAAACCATCGCCGATGAGCAGGTTTCGATTAAGGGTTGGCCTCGGCAGTGACCGGCTGGCAGTAGTAGAATAAATTTTGGATAAATTCCAGGTGTGTTTTGGGCTGCTGATTCGACCGAATCCCATTCCAGAGTTGTCCAATCCGCCGCGCCGATGCAGGCGCCGACAAAGATTTGGGAGCGCACTATCGGAATTCTTAGGATTTGCCCATGAATATGCGCCGCCGCGGTTTCTATGTCAGATAGCCCAATCGTCCATCAATTATACTTGCAGAGATATTACAGGGCAGGTATTATAAATTTCAGTTGGAATTTACCATTCGTATACCAATTATCCAAACCTTAACCCTGACAATACCATGAGTTTCCACCAAGTCTTTCCCGCCCGAGCACGATTGCAGAGAAGTGAATTGGCGGTTCCGGGTTCGAGCCCCGAGATGTTTGAAAAAGCAGCCAACAGCGCTGCGGATTTTGTGTTCCTGGATTGCGAAGATGCAGTCGCACCGGATGGCAAGGAACAGGCAAGAAAAAACATCATTGAAGCCCTGAACGACATCAATTGGCATGACCAGGGTAAAACCATCTCGGTGCGCATCAACGGTTTGGATACCCATTATATGTATCGTGATGTGGTCGATATCGTCGAACAGGCAGGCCATAAACTCGACACTATTTTAATCCCCAAAGCCGGTACCGCTTCAGATATTTATGCCGTTGACTGTTTGGTTACCCAGATTGAAACGGCCATGGGCATTAAACACCGCATCGGCCTGGAAGCGTTAATCGAAACCGCATTGGGTATGGCCAATGTCGAGGCCATCGCTCAGAGCAGTAAACGACTGGAAGCATTGCATTTTGGCGTTGCCGACTATGCTGCAAGCTGCCGTGCGCGCACGGTGGTTATCGGCGGACTGAATCCCGATTATCCTGGCGATCAATGGCATGCTAGTTTGCAGCGCATGCTGGTCGCCTGCCGGGCATATGGATTACGCGCCATTGATGGACCCTTCGGCGACTTTAAAGATGCGGACGGTTTTATTGCCGCTGCCAAGCGAGTTGCGGCCATGGGGTTTGAAGGCAAATGGGCGATACATCCCTCGCAAATTGAATTGGCAAATCAGGTGATGTCGCCACTGGCGGAACAAGTCGAGCGCGCCAAACGCGTGCTGGCGGCTTTGGACGAAGCGGCAAAAGCAGGCAAGGGCGCAGCTGCCCTGGATGGAAAATTGATTGATGCCGCTTCGGCAAGAATGGCAGAAAATATCGTCATGCAGGCCGGGCTTATAGATAAAAACTAATGGACTCCGTTATTTTAATGTTTGTTTCGGAATTTTTCCCAAGGTTTTCCCGCGATCTTTTTCTGCGATGGCGGTGCCAGCCCTTATGCTCGGACCCTTATTAACAGAGCCATCTAATCTGCTAATTTCGTCAATTAGCTCAAATCTTAATTAGCCCAATCGGAGTCAATCAGTGGAAGTTCACGAATACCAAGCCAAACAATTACTCAAAGAGTTTGGGGTCTCGATACCGGTCGGCGGATTGGCCTATAGTCCAGAGCAGGCGGTATATCGTGCCAATGAAATTGGCGGCGAAAAATGGGTGGTTAAAGCACAAATCCACTCCGGCGCCCGCGGCAAGGCCGGCGGCATAAAATTTTGCGGCAGCACTCAGGAGGTATGGGATGCGGCGGAATTCCTGCTCGGTCGAAAATTGGTGACCCATCAAACCGGTGCAGACGGCAAGATCGTGTACCGCTTATACATTGAGCCCGCCACCGACATCAAAAGTGAATTGTATTTTGGTCTGGTGCTTGATCGTAGCCACGAGTGTATTGTGGCGGTAGGCTCCTCTCAGGGCGGCGTGGACATTGAAGAAGTATCGGATAAAAATCCCGAGTCGTTGATACGAATCAATGTAGAGCACGCGGTCGGTATGCAGGTATTCCAGGCACGGCAACTGGCTTTTCAGTTAAGGCTCAAGGGAGCGCAGGTTCAGCAGGCGGTAAATGTGTTTTTGAGCGCGTATAGGGCGTTTCGCGATCTTGATGCCACGATGCTGGAAATCAATCCGCTTGCCATCACGCAAGCGGATACTGTGGTTGCCCTGGATGCCAAGATGTCATTTGATGACAACGCCTTGTTCCGTCGCTCAAATATTTCGGAGTATCGTGATAAGTCGCAGGAGGATCCCAGGGAAATGGAAGCAGCCGACCGCGGATTGAGCTACGTCGGTTTGGACGGCAATATTGGCTGCATAATCAATGGTGCAGGACTTGCCATGGCGACCATGGATATTATCAAGATGAAAGGCGGCGAGCCGGCGAATTTTCTCGATATTGGTGGCGGCGCTTCTCCGGAGCGCGTGGCCAAGGCATTTCGATTGGTGTTGTCGGACAAAAAAGTCGATGCCATATTGGTGAATATTTTTGCCGGTATCAATCGATGCGACTGGGTTGCCGAAGGGGTTGTTCAGGCTGTGCGGAAACTAAAACCTGAAGTGCCGGTGGTGGTGCGGCTGTCTGGCACCAATGTGGCATTGGGGCAGGCGATAATCAATCATTCTGATCTTGGGATTCTTTCTGCGGATACATTAGATCAGGCGGCCGAAGCGGTGGTTAATTCTATTAAAAAATAAGGTAACTATGGCGATTTTAATTGATAAAAAAACCAAAATCCTGATTCAGGGATTCACCGGGCAAATGGGATCGTTCCATGCCAAGGAAATGATTGATTATGGCAGTAAGGTTGTAGGCGGAGTGACCCCGGGCAAGGGCGGCGAAACCCACCTCGGCAAACCGGTATTTAATTCGGTGAAAGAAGCGGTGTACGAAACGGACGCTGAAGCCAGTATCGTGTTCGTTCCGCCCGCGTTTGCCGCCGATAGCATAATGGAAGCCGCAGAAGCAGGTTTAAGATACTGCGTTTCCATCACCGATGGCATTCCTGCACAGGATATGTTGCGGGTAAAGCGTTATATGCGGCGTTTCAAGAAAGAGCAGCGCATGTGTCTGGCCGGGCCGAATTGTGCAGGAACAATCAGTCCAGGCAAGGCGATGTTGGGAATCATGCCCGGACATATCTATATGGAAGGTCGAATTGGGATTATAGGTCGATCCGGCACGTTGGGATATGAAGCGGCTTCCCAACTTAAATCGGCAGGGATAGGGGTTTCTACCAGTGTGGGGATCGGGGGTGATACTATTAATGGCAGTTCATTCAAGGATCATTTAATTCGATTTGAAGAAGACCCTGAGACGGATGCCGTTATCATGATCGGCGAAATTGGCGGACCACAGGAAGTCGAGGCTGCAGAATATTTTAAAGCGAACATGTCTAAACCGGTGGTGGCTTACATTGCTGGATTAACCGCGCCAAAATGGCGTAGAATGGGACACGCTGGAGCGATTGTCAGTAGCGCGGGCGAAAGCGCGGCAGAAAAAGTAGCTATCCTCGCGCAATGTGGCATCAGCATCGTACCGTCGCCAGCTGAATTTGGCGAGACCATGAAGAAGGTTTTAGGCATTAGATTTTAGCTGGGGCGACTTATTCCCGATACCGTGTAAATTGTAAAGCGTGTCGTATTTATGGTATGACTGGTCGCATAGCATCGCTGTGGGAGCTAGACGCATTGGTCAAATTTTGCGTGAACTAAATTGCGAGAACAAATTGCGAAGAGCGAATTGAAAGAGCAGGCGCATGATTATTTATCCCGACATTGAAATTCACAAAGGACAATGTGTGACTTTAAAGCACGGCAGCATAGCACAACCTCAAGTATTTGAAATCAAACCTCTGGAGGCGGCAAAAAAATTTGAACAGGGGGCACAATAGTTGCATATGGTCGATTTGGGACTGGGTATTTGAATACCATGGAGAAAACTCGGAAATCATTAAACAGATTATTGCTGAGGCAAATGTGTCGGTGCAGGTCGGCGGAGGAATCCGGTCGGCAACTCTGCTTGGTTTTCGCTTGCTTAAAGTAAACAAGGCATTTACTCTCTCTGGGCTTCACGATCATCAATTTATCATCCGGCAATTTACCATCCGGAAATATCGAATTCCTTAAAAAAGCGACGCAAAAAATGACATCGCTATTTTGGAATGAGGCGCTGGAAACATTGCATCCTCATGCTCTGCGCGATTACGAAGCGCCTTTGCTGGCAAAGCAAGTGGATTACCTTTATCACAGTAGTGAATACTACCGCCATTTACTGGACGACGCGGGTGTGAATCCTGCGCAGGTTACTTGTCAAGAAGCACTGGCTGCGGTGCCTTTTACGGAGAAAAAAACGTTAGCGGCGACACAGCGCGAAGGTGAGCTCATTGGCCCGCATCAGTGTGCGCCGCGTGAACATATTGTACGCATTGTTGGCACCGGCGGCACCAGTGGCCAGCCGATGCGACTGGCCTGGACGCGTGCTGATGTCGCAGTCTATAACGAAATGGGAGCGCGGGCTTTGTGGATTATGGGATGTCGTCTCGACGATCTGGTGGTGAACTGTTTTAACTATTCAATTTATGCCGGCGGGGTAATGGATCATATGGCTTTTGAGACACTGGGTGCAGCGGTACTGGCATATGGCGTGGGCAAGTCGCGGCAATTGCTTGATCTACTGGCGGATATACCCGGTGATAAATGCTTGTACTCCACACCGTCTTATGCTGTGCGTTTGGCCGAAGTGGCGGCGGAGGCCGGTATCGATCCGCAGGCATTGAATCTGCGCAAGGGCTTTTTCTCCGGGGAAGCGGGTTTGCAGGTGCCGGGCTATCGTGACCGCATAGAGAGTCTGTGGGGTATGCGTACACACGACCTCTACGGCGTTGCCGAATTGGGTTGCCAAAGCGCGGAATGTGAACACCGGGCAGGCATGCATTTTTGTGGTGCCGGGCTGGTGATTGCTGAATTGATTAACCCGGATACGGGTGCTGTTAAGTCGATGGCAGCAGGTGAAACGGGCGAGCTGGTTTATACCGCCATTCAGCGTGAAGCATCACCATTATTGCGTTTGCGTTCTCACGACTACGTGCAGGTGTTTACCGATCCCTGCGCTTGCGGGCGACAGAGTTTTCGTTTTCGCACTCTTGGTCGCAGCGACGATATGTTTGTGGTGAAAGGCGTGAATATTTTTCCTACCAACGTGCAGGATATTTTGACCCGTCTACGGCCACGCATTACCGGTGAATTTCAAATCGCTTTGGATCAACCGCCCCCGTTTGATTACGCACCCCGCTTATTGCTTGAAGTCTCCAGGGAGATACCGGAGCAGCATCGCCATGCACTCATTAGTGAAGTAGAAGGTGTTATCAAACAAAAGGCCGGTTTCAGTGTCCGCGTTGAACTGGTGCCGCAAGGCAGCATTGCCTCTGAACATAAAACCCGGCGCGTGTTGCGTCTTTACGAATAATCAAGAGGAGCAGGTGAATTATGGCCATTGATTGCACTGTTGACAGTGGTGTTGCTTGGGTAACCATCAATCGCCCCGAAGCGTTAAATGCCTTTGATATCCCTGATTTACAAGCATTGTTAGCGCTATTCCAACAGGTTAAAAGCGATACCGTAGCAAGCGTGTTGGTGATTACGGGGGTGGGCCGGGCCTTCAGTGTTGGCGCCGATATTAAAGCGATGGATAAAATGTCGGAAGCCGATTTTGCTAAGGCGGCTTCGTTGTACCAGGCGTTAGCTTTGGCAGCACGCAACCTTGATAAACCCATTCTCGGCGCCATTAATGGTTATGCATTGGGGGGAGGATTGGAAATTGCTCTGATGTGTGATGTACGCATTGCGGCGCGCTCAGCCAAACTGGGGTTGCCAGACGCCGAACTGGGGTTTAGCCCAACGGGTGGTCTGACCTGGTTGCTAACCCGCATGGTAGGGTTAACTGTAGCTATGGATATGGCACTGACCGCGGATATGTTGGATGCAGAAGAGAGTCGGCGCGTGGGGCTGGTCAGCCGTGTGGTTGAAGACGACGATTTGTTGGAAGCCACGTGTACGTTGGCGCAGCGTATTGCCGCTTTTCCCGATACAGGCCTGCGCAATATTAAGCGCTCGTTTTATACTGCGGCGGATGCCGATTTTGCCACGACACTGACGCTTGAAGAGGTTTGCGATTCTGATTGTTTTCGTTCAGCGGAAACGCAAGTCGCCTTGAAAGCCTTTATCAAATCGCGGCGCAAATAATGATGTACCATAACACCAAGCATCCTGTATTGGTGTGGTCGGCAGCCATGCTATTGGCCTGCGCGTTGGGTTCCATTCATGCCTTTTCGGTATTACTGGTACCGCTGGAAACCACGTTTGATATCCCTCGTTCACAAGCCAGCCTTGTCTATTCGCTTGCGTTAGTGACGTTAGCTGCCTGCGTATTGCTCGGACCCCGGTTTTACCCGCGTTGGTCTGCGGCCGTATTTGTTATGGGGGTGGGGTTGATTGCCAGTGTGGGTTGTCTTCTGGCGGGCACAGCATCGTCTATGGTTGTTGTTTACTTGGGCTACAGCCTGCTGTTTGGTGGTGCCAATGGGTTGGGATATGGTTTTGCATTACAGCTTCCCGCACAAGCGATGCCTGAACATAAAGGATTGGCCATGGGGGCAGTGACGGCGGCTTATGCGCTGGGGGCAATCCTGTTTCCTTTGTTATTGGTGTGGGCTTCTGGAACGGGCGGGTGGCGGATGGCGTGTACCTTACTGGCGGTTGCCGTGTTGCTGTTGGCTTTGGTCAGCGCCTTGCTGTTGTCAAGAGCATCTGCACACTATCAAACTGACGAGACAAACGTCAGCGTACAGACGAATATCAGCGGGTCTGTGCTTAGCATATGGTGGTTGGCTTATTGTAGCGCGGTGATAGCAGGCCTGATGGTTATCGGCCATGCGACCGGTATTGCCGATGCCAGTGGTATGTCGCCACGCTGGGTCGTGCTGGCGCCGACACTGATTGCGCTGTTCAATTTAGTGGGCAGTGTCAGTGGCGGTGTGTTGGCGGATAAATTTTCTGCCAGAGTGCCACTGATTGCATTGCCGGCATTGTCTTGTGGCAGTTTGATAGTGATGGCATTACTGCTGCAGCCTGTTGTGGCAATGGCAGGGCTGGCGATAATTGGGTTTACTTATGGCGGTGTGATAGCCATTTACCCGGCACTGATTGCCAAACGCTTTGGTTCGATGCAGGGCGCTGTCGTTTATGGACGTGTTTTTACTGCCTGGGCCGTAGCCGGATTAGCGGGCCCTGGATTGGCGGGGTTATTGTTTGATCGCTCAGGAAATTATACGTTGGCTTTAGGATTTGCTGCGGTGATGGCGGCTGTTTCGGTCATATTTGGTCATCGCGCATCGTCACTACGTCTTGTATAGGTTCAGAAACATATGGCACCACGACAGGGGGCAAAGCAGTGCACTATCAGCATATAGGTTATGGCTCAAAGGCTTTTATCGGGTAGCGGCTTTAGGGCATTTTTGGGAGATGACTTCTAAACATGCTCAACAACGCCTCAAAATCCTCGGTTTCTTCGCGGATCATGGCGCAGCCGCGACCTGTGATGCCTTCAAGGTCAGTCGCAGAACGCTTTATCGCTGGAAACAGTGCGCCAAGCCGACGACGCCCCGGCCGCCCTGACTGCCAAATCCTGCGCCCCCAAGCGCCGGCGACAGTCACAGCACCGATGCTGGTTAGGGAAATCCGCCAACTGCGAGAGCAATTCCCCAACCGCGGCAAAGCCAAACTGCGGGTCTTGCTGCGACCCTGGTGCAGGCAGCAAGACATCGCGCTGCCCAACGTCTCCGCCATCGGCCGCTTCATCGCTCGCGACCCAAACAAAATGCGCCATGCCCCCACCAGACTGAGTGCCCGATGCCACCACAAACCCATCCCCCGCAAGCCCAAAGGCTTCAAGTATCAGCCGCTTGAAGTGTTCGCCTGCGATGCTGTGGTGCGCCGGCGCGATGGACTGCGCCGCCACCTGTTCACTTTCATCGACCCTCACTCCCGCTTTGACATCGCCTCCGTCGTCGCCCAGTCCAGCCAGCAGGCTGCCATCGCCCTTGATGCGCTGTGTCAACTGCTGCCACAACCGCCGCGCTTCAGAATCGAAGATAACGGCTCCAAGTTCATGGGCCGCCTCCAGCAACGCCTCGATGCCCACGGCATCACCCACTGGCGGACTTATCCCAAATCGCCCACCATTTCGACGGGAGCGAAATGGCGCGTAGTCCGCGAAGCGGATTCGTTTCAGGGATGATACGAACAAAATGAACCCCTGTGCCGAGCGCTTCAACCGCACCATCCAAGAGCAGTTCGTCGATTATCACGAGGATCAACTATTCCATGACCTGCCCGGCTTTAACCGCAAACTGGCCGACTGGCTGGTCGACTGCAACACCGTCCTGATCCATAATCAACCCGAGTGCCAAAGGGGGTGGGCTTATACACGCCTTACCAAGAGCGGCGTATTTGTAGTATAATGGGCGATAGTGCCACCGATTAGAGCAAAACGATGATTATTTATCCCGACATTGAAATTCACAAAGGACAATGTGTGACTTTGAAGCACGGCAGCATAGCACAACCTCAAGTATTTGAAATCAAACCTCTGGATGCGGCAAAAAAATTTGAACAGGGGGGTGCACAATGGTTGCATGTAGTTGATTTAGATGGGGTATTTGAATATCATGGGGAAAACTCGGAAATTATTAAACAGATTATTGCTGATTCCAATATCCCGGTGCAGGTGGGCGGAGGAATACGCTCGTCCAGTTCGGTGGATTGGTGGATGGACAATGGCGCATCCAGGGTGGTGATGGGCACTGCCGCGGTGGCTGATCAAAGACTGGTCGAAGAGGTGTGCGTCAAATATCCAGAAAAAGTTGTAGTCAGCATCGATGCTCGGGACGGTAAAGTTGTTTCACACGGTTGGAAAAACATTTCCGCTTTTACCGCAATGGAATTGGCAAAACGTTTCGAGCGTTCAGGAGTTGCGGCGATCATATACACGGATATCGATCGTTACGATGAATTGCCGGAAAGCAGCATGGCCAACACGACTCAGATGGGTACTGAATTAAGTTGCCCGGTCATCTCCAGCGGTACGGTGCGCAACCTGGATGATATTTCCATTCTATCGAATCTGCCGAATATTTTCGGCGTGGTGGTGGGTTGGGCGCTGTTCAATGAACAGGTGTCGATCGAAGAAGCGGTGGCGGTGGGCAGTCAGAAACCCACTGTGGCTGAATTCATCTAGGGCATGCTAGATTAGAGGTAATTTCTCGACCCCAGTCTTGTTGCGCTGTTTTATTATTCTGGCTTTATTATTCTGTTTTTGTCATTCCTCGGTCAACCGCCAGCTCTAGCCGTTAGTTGCGAATACCGATGAGTGCCGAATGTCCTAAAGCTGATCCTTTTTAGAACTCGTTAAGTTTTGCGATGGCCTGTTGGTGCAACGATTCATTTGCCGATGCCAGTACCTCGCCGTTGGATTCCAACGTCAGTTGATTGCCTTGCCAGTCGGTTATTATGCCACCGGCGCCCGTTACCACCACGATCAACGCAAAATAATCATAAGGTTTTAAATCCGCCTCGCAAACCATATCGTTGTATCCCGAAGCCAGTAATCCATAACTGTAACAGTCGCCACCGAACACCCTGAACTGACAATTTTTAGTGAGTGCGCGGGCTTGCTTGCCACTAACCCCATCAAACATGTCCATAGAGGTGGTATACACTGTTGCGTTATCGAGTGAATCAGTGGATCGCGTGCAACAAACCTTGCCGTTATGGGTTGTTTGGCATCCCTGAATCCCTATCCATCTTTCATCCAAAATGGGATGATCGATTATGCCTATGACCGGCGCTTGCTTATGCAGCAGGCAAATCAAGGTGCCAAAAGTGGGCATACCGGTGGCGAAACATTTGGTCCCATCTATAGGATCGATGACCCATTGCCACTGATCATTGTTTAATTGTTGACCGGTTTCCTCACCGAAAAAACTGTGATCCGGATACCGTTGCAGAACGATATCTTTGATGGCCTGTTCGGTTTGTCGGTCAGCGATGGTGACCGGGGTTTTGTCTTGCTTGCTTGCCACTTTCAGGTCCGCCCGAAACCATTTTTGGGTAACGGCGCGGGCTTGATCCGCTGCGTGGATAGCGGTTTCCAGATAATGCCCTAATGGTATGGATAGTATGGATTGACTCTCTGTCATAATTGTAATCGACCTGAACATAAAAATAGAGCGCACATCCTACCTTAATGGCTGCCTTAATAGTTTGTTACCTTTACAAGTCAGGATTCTGCTGGCATTTCGGGACATTTTTCATTGGTGAAATTTAAGGAAACTCTGATTAAAACCGGGAAACGTGAAATAATCAAGTCCACAAAACAACTGATTGCAGGCAACGAGAGCGATGCGTCGAACCACCCTGAGCGAAGGCGGTTTCACAAAGCATGCGAAGCAAACCAGGAAAGAAAAGTTTCTGTTGCGGATGGCGCGGATTATAGCTGTCGGAAAAAGGCGCTCAGCCGGTGTGCGCCGAAGGCAAGGGACGATACCCGCAAGAAGGGGGCGGGACGCCGCAAGTTATCGGGTGAGGAAAGGCGGAGGAATCGGAACAAGTCAAAAGCGCGGCGCAAAGCGGCGCATATGTTTTTTGTGATGAAGCGCCAATTCCATTTCACCAAGGTGAGATACAAAGGTTCTGCGTTTATTAACCCTGTTGGGATTGATGCTCGAACAGCCAGATCAGGCAGAAAAATTCCATTGACTTTATCACCAATATTATAGCAACAATGTTAAATTTGAATCATCAGGTGGGGCATAGATTCAAAAGCAAGTAAGCCGCATACAGGCACAATTTTATCATCAAAATACTCAGCGCAATTTTCGCTTTCACTCAAATGCCAAATTTGGCATCCCGCCCCGGTGCGTAGTTTTGGCTCGATTGCGCGCTGGGTATCGGGTTCAATAAACAGGTGGAATCTCTTTGGGATACCTGTTGAAGCGCCTGAAGCGTCGCTTGGCCTGGTTTCAGAAATTCTCGATACCAGATTCTCGACGCCGTTAACAGGGTTGGCATCGTCGACCAACCGGCTTGCGTGTTCCTGCCGATGTGGTGCTGTTGGGTTTTTCAGGTTCCGCATGATATAGGTATAATCCGTGCCATGACAAGCACAACCAAATTATCCCATGCCGTATGGCATCATGCCACGGTTACCCGTCGTCGGCGCGAGCGGAAAAACGGTCATCGGGGCGTTGTTCTATGGTTCACCGGGTTGTCCGGCAGAGGCAAATCCACGCTCGCCCATGCTCTCGAAGAGCAGTTGCACCAGCAGGGGTGCCGCACTTTTGTTTGTTTTAGGTTCCCCCTGACAGCGTAGCCGGAAGGGGAATCTCCAGATTGCAGCGAAGCGGATTTACGTAACAGCCGACAACGGCTATCACGGATTTCAACGCATATAAACTGCATCACTGCGCATGAGTATCACCGCATTTTTAAAGGGATTCGGAGTTGGATTTGGTTTGATCGTCGCCATTGGCGCACAAAATGCTTATGTATTGACTCGTGGGATATGTCGCAACCATCATTGGGTGGTCGCTTTAATTGGTGGTTTGATCGATGCTTTGTTGATCGCCGCAGGCATTCTGGGAATGGGGAGACTGATTCAACAATTCCCAAATCTGCTAACTGCGACAGCCATCGGCGGGGCATTATTTTTGTTCATTTATGGTGGATTGTCTTTCAAAAGGATGTTTGCTCCCGGGCACTTGCGCGGCTGCGGGGACGAGGTCGGTTTTAAAACCGCAGTATTGGCAATGCTGGCACTTAGTTTGCTTAACCCGCATGTCTACCTGGATACCGTTGTGTTGTTGGGAAGCGTTGCCGTTCAGGAGATGCCGAGCAATCAAATTATTTTTGGAGTCGGTGCAGTTACCGCATCATTCGTTTGGTTTTTCAGTTTAGCGCTAGGTGGACAATGGTTGCAGCCCTGGTTCCGAAATCCGGTAACTTGGCGCTTACTCGATTTCATAATCGGCGTGATCATGTGGGCCATTGCATTGACGCTGGTGATTAACTTGATATAGTTCGCGTAGCCGAGGTATTTCTATATGCTCTGGAGTTTCTGGATTATGCTGTTCAAATAAACTGGAATACGTGCTTGAGCATAAGAAAACCAAAATTAAAAAATGATTAGAACATAAAGCTTACCGAGCCCACGTGCACACGAAGTCCATGTTGTGTGGCTGTATATGGGGGTGGGGTGCGGCTACTTATAGATTTGCACGAGATGGCATGACTTATGAGCAATTGCTTGGTTTAGAAGAAAATGTAGAGTTAACGCCGGAAAACATTGATACACTGGTTCGTATGCAGGCAAATTATCTCCCGCGTTTCCCACACAAAGAAGCAATATATGCTTGGATGGATAAGGCAGGAAATATACTTATTCTTGGCACTATCCCTCCTATTGGTTGTGGGCTTTTAACAGCACAGGGCGTGATGATTTTATGCAGTTTCGATAAGGAGCAATATAGTCGAATTCTTCGATTGAACGAAATAGAAAGGTCCATAGATGACATAATTTATAACATGTATTTTGATCAAATGAGAAAATCAAAATTCGTTTTTCAAAGCATCTATCAATTTTTAAAAGAGAAGAATCACAAATGAATCAAAAGCTCGGCATCACCATGGTCTTCATCGCAGCAATGGCATGGAGTACGGCGGGACTTTTTACCCGTGTGGTTTCTACTGATATTCCCACCACGCTGTTCTGGAGATCGCTCATTGGTGGTTTATGTGTATTGTTAATCTATGTTTTTCGTGAAGATAAAATTGATATTAAAAAATGTTTTTCTTTTTCTCGGGGAGAATTTGTTATTGGCGCACTATCGACTCTTGGAATGGTGTGTTTCATTTCCTCATTCTTTTATACCACGATAGCCAATGTATCCTTTATCTATGGCACGATGCCTCTTGTGACATTTATTCTGGCCATGATATTTCTCGGGGTGAAGGTCGATTTGTTATCCCTTGTTTCATGCGTGATGTGTGCCATCGGTGTGATGATTATCATGTGGGGGGTTCAGGAATTTAATGATATATTTGGCATTATGCTGGCGTTCGGCATGACTTTTTTCATGGCTTCACTAACCATCGCCGCGAAGTATTTTCCGGAAGCGGATACCACAAAATCCACATACCTGTCAGGTTTTCTAGGTGCTTTGATAACCATGCCTTTCAGTTCGTTCGGTGATACACTGTTGATTGACTATGCTTGGCTTGCTATGTACGGAATCGCTAATTTGGGGCTTGGGTTTGGTGTTTATTTATTTGGTGTGCAACGCACCACAGCGGTCACCGCTGCTCTGGTTGGCCTGATGGAAATACCCATAGCGCCGATATGGGCATGGTTATTATTCGATGAAGAAGCCGGATATAAAACGGTCATCGGCGGTGTGGTTATTCTCAGTGCAACGGTGATGTATCTTACGATGAGAAAAACAGAAAATCCCGCGCCAAGCAAAACTCCTTCAACGCAGGAGGAGAGATAATGACTATACTCAGTTATGCAAAATTTATCACAATTATTTTATTTCTATGTGGAATCATTAGCCCTCGGACATATGCTGAAACTCATGCTATTAATGCAGTAAAAATAGCTTTGCCAAGTTGGGAAGGTGGACAAAAGTACAAACAGAATGGTTTACCCATTGACAAAGCTGCTGAGTATTTGCAGTAACCGGAGATTTCGATCATGAGTCTTTCCAAAGAACTGACCTATGCGCGCACATGTTATAAGCACCTTGCCGGAGAGCTTGGCGTTGCTATCACTCGTAGCTTCCTGTCCACGGGACTTGTGAACAACGCCATAGTGCAAGACAAACACTGCTTTTCCATCACAACAAAAGGTTATCGCTGGTGCATGGTTCACGCAATAGCCGTGCACAACGATTCAAAATTGGATGGGATTCGTCAAGTTATCACAAAATCCTGCCTTGACCATTCACATCAAGAGCCACATATTGCTGGAGAACTGGGGCATGCTATTTTAAATTTTATGCTACTAAATGATTATTGTGAGTGCGTCCCAGGCCGCCGTGTGCGGGTTACCGCAAAGGGTATTCAATTCTTGCATTGTTCCCTTGGTATTGGCTGGCGCAATCATTTCGGAGGCGCAGAAAAATGAGCAAACATGCACTAGATCAAATAAACATGACCTCAGCGTATCTTGAACGGGAGCGGCAAGTTACATAAGATTGACGCTGGTGGTCAGCTTGATATAGTTCGCGCAGCATCAATCCAACACGAATATCAGATACTAATAATGACAAATCGAATTAATATCAATGACCTGAGCGTGGACCAGTCGCTTTATGAATTGATTAAAACCGAAATTTTGCCGGGCAGCGGAGTCAGTGTTGATCGGTTTTGGAGTGGGTTTGAAAATATCGTAAAACAGCTCGGCGGCAGGAACAAAACGCTGTTGGAAAAGCGTGATGAATTGCAGCAAAAATTGGACGAATGGCACAAAAGCAACCAGCAGCCTGTGGATGCTGCCGTGGATGTGCAAGCGTACAAGACTTTTCTGAAAAATATTGGTTACTTGTTGCCGGAAGAGGGGGCATTTGAAATTACCACTGAAAATGTGGATGAAGAGATATCCACTGTCGCCGCGCCGCAGTTGGTGGTGCCGGTTGACAATGCAAGATATGCACTGAATGCGGCAAATGCGAGATGGAATAGTTTGTATGACGCGTTGTATGGCACAGATATTATTTTGGAAGTGGAAGGGTGTAAGAAAACTGCAAAATACAACCCGGTTCGCGGCGCTCATGTTATTCGATATGTTCGGGAGTTTCTGGACCAGGCTGTACCTTTGGCCATCGGCAGCCACGCCTATGCGGTAAAGTATACAGTTAAGTCGGGAAACCTGGCTGTGGTGATGGGGGATGGCAGCGAAGCCGGGTTGGGGTGGCGAGAGTGTTTCGCGGGGTATCGGGGCGACCCGGAATCGCCGTCCAACATTTTATTAAAACATAACAACCTGCATATTGATATTTGTATTGGGGAAGGTTTGTTTATTGGTCGGGGCGACCTTGCCAATATTTACGATGTAAAAATTGAATCAGCACTGACCACTATCATGGATTGCGAAGATTCCGTTGCTGCAGTGGATGCCGAGGATAAAGTCCGGGTCTATCGAAATTGGGCTGGACTCATGCGCGGCGATCTTAAAACTACAATCCGAAAATCGGGAAAGACTTTGCATCGGGAATTAGAGCCCGATCGGGAATACCTGGCGCCTGATGGGAAACCCTTCAGATTGCATGGGCGCAGCATGATGTTCGTGCGCCATGTCGGCACCCATATGTATAGCGATGCGGTTACCTGTAATGGCGAACAAATCCCCGAAACATTTTTGGATGCCATGGTTACTGTGGCCGCCGCTATGCTTGATTTGCGCGGCCAAGGCAGATACCGCAATAGTCGAGTCGGCAGTGTTTATGTGGTCAAACCAAAGATGCACGGGCCAGACGAAATCGCAGCGGCGGTGGAATTATTCGCGTTAGTGGAGGATGCCCTTGGGCTCGGGAGCAACACCATCAAGATCGGCATTATGGATGAGGAACGCAGAACCACAGTCAACTTAAAAGAATGTATCCGCGCCGCAAGCGCGCGCGTGGTATTTATTAACACCGGCTTTCTCGACCGAACCGGTGATGAAATTCACAGTTGCATGGAAGCAGGCCCGGTAATTCCAAAAAATGATATGAAATTGTCGCCCTGGCTGCTGGCTTACGAAGACCGAAATGTGGACCTGGGATTGGAAGCCGGAATGCTGGGCCATGGGCAGATCGGCAAAGGCATGTGGGCGGCGCCGGACAACATGATGGCCATGATGGAGCAAAAAATTGCCCATCCCCGCGCAGGCGCAAATACCGCTTGGGTGCCATCCCCTACGGCCGCCACATTACATGCGATTCATTACCATCAGGTTAACGTCGCCACTCGCCAGCGCGAGCTTAAAACATGTATGCGGGCAAGTATCGATGATATTCTGACCATTCCGGTTTTCGGGCCTGATGATATTGGCTGCCTCCGTCACGGCCAGTTGGTAAAGGAGTTGGAAAACAACGCTCAGGGAATCCTGGGTTATGTGGTCAAATGGATTGATCAGGGTATCGGATGTTCCAAGGTTGCCGATATAAACGGTGTGGCGCTTATGGAGGACAGAGCCACACTCAGAATATCAAGTCAGCACATTGCGAATTGGCTACATCACGGCTTGACTACAGAAAAACAAGTGAAAAAGGTGTTTGAAAAGATGGCTGGCATCGTCGATCGGCAAAACTCGTCCGATCCGATGTATCAGGCGATGGCGGATGACTTCGATGCCAGCATCGCCTTTCAGGCAGCCTTGGAACTGGTGTTCAAAGGCAGGGAAATGGCGAATGGTTATACAGAGCAGGTTTTGCATGCGAGACGTAAACAGGCAAAGGCACTGAGACAGCAGTAGCAGGGCGTGGTTCATTTGCGATCTTTCCTTGTTCGTAACAGGTCGGGGTCTGGATAAAGTTTTTCATCTTTGGGCAAACGTAACTGCTTGCCGTTTAGCAGGATTGATGCCTACCTATCCTTTTTATCTGGCCACTCAATTTTATATTCTTGTGTAACGGTTATCCGCCTTTTGTCAAATAACTTGTGATGATTAGCACAAAGCAGTATCCCGTTCTTTGGTGATATACGTTGTGCAGCCTGTTTACATTTGCTCCACGGAACAATATGTGCGGCCTCTAATGCTTCGACAAAGCTAAAACCGCACATGGCACACTGCCTGTTATAAGCCTTAAGCAAAACGTGGCGGAATATTTTTTGAGCCGGACCTCTGACTTTTACTCGTGCGTAAATATCGGCTGCCTGCTCTGGCTTGTCTATCAGTGTTTGAGCGAATGACTGAATGGTGTCTTCTGGTCCGAAACCGCCAAATGGATTCTGCACATTTTTCCACTTGAAGTCGTGTACCACTTTTTCTATTTCTTTTAGATCAACGATACCCGAACCGATGAATCCCGCCCCGGGTTTTCCTGTCTCTGTATTAACAACAAGCACAGTCAGAGGAGGCAGACTATTTTCTCTGCAAAAATCCTGGATAGGACCAAGAGCCAGTCTCACATTTCTGTTGCTGGTGCTTATTCGTGGTGCTAACTCCCCATACGTTGTACGACTATTCTTGGCAGCAAGTGCAATGAGTACTGGCCAAAGAATACCCGCTGCATGGTTCCAGTTTTTTGGCATTTGAGCAAGATGAGGTTGGTATAGTGATTGTGTCACATGCGTCATATTAAAACTATCTGACTAGCCCGGTCAACAACGCCTTGCCCAGTTTTTCTGCGCCAAAACGAACAACATCGGTGACCGGTAACGCGGTTTGATCTTGCAGGCACGCGATTGCGGATTTTGCTTCAGATTCCGATACCAATGACGTATTCAATGCGATGCCGACGGTGGTTGCCTTGGATAAGGAACCACACACGCTCACCAATGCCTCATTCAACTCGATGAATTCCTTTAGCGGTGGAATTTTTACATTTTCCGGGCTTCTCAACCTTTTCATGTCGGCCCGGTGACACATCACCAGATGAGTCGGGCAACTGCCGCGCATCAATGACAAGGTTGCACTGCTGCCCGGATGCAACAACGATCCCTGGCCTTCAATAAAAACAATATCGCTATCGGCGGCGTCCATAACCAGGGTTTCCACGGCGCCGCAGGCATGATCGACTTTAAAAGCGTCCAATGGAATGCCTCTGCCGGTAATGGTGATGCCGATCTGACCGGTGGCGATGAATTCGGTACTAATACCCCGGCTTTTTCCAACTTCGCGCACCCATCGATACAGTTCCAAGCCCGCGGTCATCTTGCCAATGGCCATGTCGGTTCCCACCAGCAATACGCGCTTATTATTCAATCTGGCAGCCTGGCCAGTGCCGATTTTGGGCGTGAACGTCGGTTGTCGAACGTCCCAAATCCATTGCTCGCCTTTTAATAAGCAGCCGAATTTGTCGGTTAATTTGTCATGTAGCCCATTGACGATGGACATGCCCAATTCGATGGCGCGACGCAGTGGCGCATCCCATTCCAGCGGTATCTGCCCGCCCGACGGCGCAGTGCCGAGAATTAAGACTTCGGCGCCCAACTCTGAGGCGGCGTCAACGGAATCTACCACCGGGTATCCGAAAGGCAACTCGCATACTTGATTAACTTTCTTGTCGGCGTGGGTTGAGTCGATTACGCAGACAATCGGATTTTCCATATAGCGCATAACACCAACACCCATTTTTCCATAGTCGCTGTTCAGATTGCTTTCCATGTAAATCGCGATTTTTTGATTTCCCCCCAGCATTTTTAGAGATACAGTTTTCAGGGATTGATACTGGCGCCATGCCCGGGCAAGTCATTAGGGACAACAATGCCGTCAATTAACTCGACACCAGAGCAAGGGTCAGGCGCCAGGTTCAGGTGGGAGTCCAGATCAATGTGATCCAAAAGCCCGGTTATCGACGCGCCAGCGGAAATAGACATCGATGATTCGCCCATGCAACCGATCATGGTTTTTAAGTTAAACGCGCGCGCCACGGAAATTATGCGTAATGCTTCAGTGATACCGCCGCACTTCATCAATTTCAGATTAACGCCGTCCACGGCATCGGCCCATTTGACGATATCCTTGGAGTAGCGACAGGACTCATCCAGATAAACAGGCAACGGCCGATTTTTAAAAATGGCATGGAGTTCGCTTTCCTGTCCCTCGGCTAACGGTTGCTCGACGTAATCGGTATTGCGCTCGGCCAGCCATTTCATCATAAAGATAGCATCTTTGACGCTCCAGCCGCCGTTGGCATCGACACGCACGTTAACGTCATAAGGTTTTGTGCTTTCTGCGACCTGCATAAACATAGTCTGGTCTGCTTCAATGCCTTCGGGAGAACCGAGTTTAATCTTTAGTGATTTAATTCCGGTGCCTTGGAGTAACAGGGGAACACGCTGTTTGACTACCTGCGGAGGATTTATGCCAATCGTTACCGATGTCGGTACGCTGGGTTTGCTGATGCCGAGCAGTCGATACAAGGGTAGATTGGCTTTTTTACCAAGCCAGTCCCAAAGCGCGATATCCAGCCCAGCTAACGCGCAGGCGGCGATGTTTTGCTCGCGACCGCGTTGCTGGATTTGATGAATGGATAATCCACTTAAATCCTCATCGAAAAACTCGGTCAACATATTTTGCGCCTGCTCTGCGGTGGCGGCGCCCTCGCTTTTTCCGGGAGATAATTCACCCCAACCGGTAATTCCCTGATGAGTGACAGAAACAAAAAGATTGACAGAGCCGGCGCTTACTCCGCGACTGATAGCCAGGGGGAAACGCTTCTCAAGATGCAGGGTCTTAAATTCGATTTTCATTTGAGCAGGCTTGCACCGAGGTGACCGCAACCAATTGCACAATATCTTGTACGCCGCATCCGCGAGAAAGATCATTAACCGGGTGTTTAAGCCCTTGCAGTATCGGCCCCACCGCGTTCACGCCGCCAATGCGCTGCGCTATTTTATAGCCGATATTTGCGGACTGTAATTCGGGAAAAATAAACACATTTGCAGGCGCATCAACGGAGATATTCGGTGCTTTTTGTTTCAGGATATTGGCAACAATTGCCGCATCAAATTGCACTTCTGTCATCAGCGTGATATCGGGTCTTTTTTGGCTGATTATTGTTCCCGCTTCGATTACCTTGTCCACATGCGCATGCTTAGCACTGCCTGCCGTTGAAAAAGAAAGCAGCGCAACTTTTGGCTCCAACCCGGCCAGATTTTTTGCGCTATCCGCCGAGGCGATGGCAATGCTGGCCAACTGCTCGGCATCAGGGTCAATGACCAATGCGCAGTCTGCGTAAATGGCGGTGCCTTGGATGGCCTGATGGGCCAAGTCATGCTGCATTAAAAAAAAACTGGACGCCAATTTGCAGGTCGGTTTCATGCCAATCAGTTGCAACGCTGTTTTTACCACATCGGAGGTTGTGTTTATCGCGCCGGCGACAAACCCGTCGGCATCGCCGCTAATCACTTTGAGCGCGGCAAAAATCAGCGGGTCGGCAACCTGTTCGCGTGCTTGGTCTAGCGTGAGGTTTTTGTGCCCGCTTTTTTTAATCCGCTCTTTTTTATGCTGGCGCGCTTGAAAAAGGGCATCGATATATTTTTCGGCGTTCTCGCTTTGCCCGCCTTTTTTTTCGGGATTCTCGATCTCTACATTGGACAGGTCGATATTATGGCTATCCGCCAACTGCGACACGTCATAGCGGTTTCCAATTAAAATGACTTGCGCCAGCCCTTGCTGAGAGATTAATGAAGCGGCTTCAATAACCCTAAGGTCGCCGGCCTCGGGCAGAACAATCCTTTTCGGATTTGCCTTGGCTTGCTTGATAATGTGGCTGATTGAATTCATTAAATGCTTTTTTCATTTATCGGCTTATCATATTGCTGATGATTGCAAGCGCGATTTCCGCGCAGAATCAGACACAAAAACCCACGCCTGAGACAGTTTTGGTTGAAAAGGGTTAACGGCTGCTTAAATAATCGTTCACGCAAAATTTTGCGCTCGGCCGCCAAGCTTTCGGAAACGGTAATGCCGCTCACGACGGCGACAAAAGCCGCCAGCGAGGTCAGAACGCCGCTGGTTTTGTGAATGATTTCTTTTGGACATCAGATCACCCGACCATCAGCCACGCCTGTTGCACTCGCCCGTTAGTTTGCAATCTTCGCCCCGAGAATCTCTACCCCGACTTCCACTTCGTCTTCTTCACGGTAGCGAACGCCGCCGGAAATTTTCTTTTTGGCGTTAGGCGCAAGGCGAGCAAGGGATGGTTTGCGCCGGTGGGTCCGGCCGTTTATGTCGGCGTTGACGCCCAGCGATATGTGTTGAAGCGGATACGGCGTTTTATTGTGCACCTCGATGAACAATTCGTCTTCTCCAAAGAGAATTTCGGCGTCCACATACCGCCACGGCGCGTCGGCGATGTCCAGCATGGTGAAAATCCTGTGTGCACTTTCGCCAATCTCGCCGCCCGCGTCACCGGCCGTCAGGAAATACTTCTTGGCGTTTTCGCGGTCACCTTTTTTCGCCGCGATATGGCCCAGATGAAAATTCGCCAGGACGTTTGGCAACAGTTGGTTGCTGCGTTCAAGGTCAGCCTGCGCGCGGGTGTTTTGCCCGAGGTTTTTATACGCGAGGCCGCGCCCCAAAAAGTGTTCATAGTAGCCCGGATGCGGGTCGTATTGGATGGCGGTGTCATATGCACGCAGTGCCTCCTGATAATGCTCCTGATACGCCAGGGCATGTCCCTTTATGCCGTGAAATAGTTGCTCGCGAGGTTCTTTTTGGATTGCGGCGTTGATCGTTTGAAGCGCGGCGCGTGGATCCGAATCGAGCAGTTCCCGGGCGCGGTCGGCTTGTTCGTAAGCGTCCTTGCGGCTGAGCAGATGCGCAAGATGTTCCCGGTAACGCGCACGCCCGACCATGCCGCCGCCGGGGAACGTCGCCAACGCCCGGCGATTGTCCGCGACCCGTTCGGCGGAGGGCGGGTGGCTGGCAAACAGTCCGCTAATCCAGTTGTCTTTGCGGCTTTTGGAGAGCGCAACAAATTTTTCCTGCAAGGTCACCGCGCTTGCGGTGTCATAGCCAGCGGCATGCATGTATTTCATGCCGTAGTAGTCCGAATCACGTTCGGCATCGCGGCCATATTTTAAATTGGTGAGTCCGAGCGCCAATTGAGCGGCACCGACGGCGTAATCGGCGTTTTTGGAATCTTCGCTGGCGAGCGCAACCCCAAGTTGGATAGTCGAGAAAAGAATATCGCGCTGCATGGCACGTGCCCCGTGTCTTGCTGCGGCATGCACGACTTCGTGACCGAGCACCGCGGCGAGTTCGGCTTCGTTATCCAGTTCCACCAGCAAGCCGCGGTTGACCGCGATTTTTCCGCCGGGCAACGCCCATGCGTTTGGCGTGCTGTTGTTGAGAACCACGAATTGATAGGGCAACGCACGATCGCTCACCGCCGCCATGCGCTCGCCGACGAAAGTCACATATTCGCCGAGCACCGCATCCGCCGTATAGCGCCCGCCCTCGGCTTGCTGTGCCGGAAGGTAGTGTTCCCGACCCGTCTCAATTTCGGTCTCGGTGGAGATGAGTACGAGTTCCTTCTTGCCGGTCACCGGATTGGCGACGCAACCGCCGACCGCGAGCAACGCCGACAACAGCGCCGGCAGGAAGGCGGCCCGGATACGCGCGGGCGTCAATGTGAAAAGTTTGTTAGGGATATTTTTTACCGCCTTTCGCCACCCGCGCCGCTACACATAATCCCTGTACTTCGCCAAATGCCGAATCGGTTTGCTTAGCGCATCTCGCCTGAATGGATCGCCGAGTTCCCGAGTGCACATGATTTCGATGACCGTGGTTTTTCCGTGGTTCATTTGCAGGTCAACCGCTTTGGTCAATGCCGGGCCGACATCTTCAAGTTGATCTACGGTGATGCCTTCGGCACCCATAGCGCGCCCGATTCCGGCGAAACTGTGATTTTTCAAATCGTCGGCGACAAAACGGCGACCATAGAAATCCACCTGGTTCTTTTTCTCGGCGCCCCATTGGCGGTTATTGAACACCACGCCAGTCACCGGTATGTTGTGGCGAACCGCAGTGATAATTTCCGTCATGCTCATGGTCCATGCGCCGTCGCCGGAGTAGGCGATGGCCGGGCGATTTTTGTTTTCGGAGAGGGTGGCGCATTTAGCGCCGATTATGGTCGGCAGCGCGTAACCACAATTACCGAAACTCATCGGCGCCAGGAAACTGCGCGGTTCTTCAAACCGAAGGTAACTGTTGGCAACGGCATTGATGTTTCCGATGTCGGTAGAGACCATAGCATCAGTCGGCATGGCATTTTCGAGTTCACGCAACACTTGCCGCGGATGCAGCCAATTACCCGCTTCACCCTCTTGTTCTTTAATCATGTCCAGGCTATAGCCGTCTTTTTCGTGAATCCATTCATTCAACTCGGCTTCCCAGGAAGCCTTATCGGCATCAATCTCAGTGGCGCGCGCATCTTTGCTGGCATCGCAGGTCAGCTTTCGGTCATTGATTCGAGCAAGCAGCGCCTGCGCTGAAGCGCCGGCATCGCCACAAATGCCGACTGAAATTTTCTTAACCAATCCCAGCATTTTGTGGTCGGCATCGATCTGAATGATTTTTGCATCCTTCGGCCAGTAGTCGATGCCGTACTGGGGAAGGGTGCCGAAAGGTCCAAGACGAGTGCCCAAGGCCACCACCACATCGGCTTTGCTGATCAGCGACATGGCCGCTTTGGAACCGTGGTAGCCGAGTGGGCCGCACCAGAGTGGATGGCTTGCCGGGAATGAATCATTATGCAGATAGCTGTTGACGACTGGCGCGCCAAGACGCTCTGCCAACGCCTTGCATTGTGCAACGGCGTCAGCCATGACCACGCCGCCGCCGGAAATGATCACTGGAAATTTCGCGTTGGTCAGCATTTGCGCGGCCTCGTTCAAGGTGTCTTCTCCGCCTGGGCCGCGATCCAGCCGCATGGGTTGTGGAATATCAATATCCACATCCCCATAAAAATAGTCACGAGGAATATTTAATTGGGTCGGCCCGAGTTCGGAATGAGCGCGATCAAAACAGCGGGAGGTATATTCAGCCATACGATTCGGATTGTTGACATGACCCTGATACTTCACAAATTCCTGAAACATCGGCAGCTGATTCGCTTCCTGGAAGCCGCCCAAGCCTTGACCCATGGTGCCGGTTTCCGGGGTAATCATCACCACCGGCGAATGCGCCCAATAGGCCGCGGCGATAGCGGTAACGCAGTTGCTGATGCCCGGACCGTTCTGGCCGATGACCACGCCATGTCGGCCGCTTACCCGGGAATAGCCATCAGCCATATGGCCGGCCCCCTGCTCGTGGACCACCGACACCAGGCGGATGCCGGCAGGCGCGAATATATCCATCGCATCCATAAAAGCCGAGCCCATGATTCCAAATATATCGGTCACGCCGTGCGCCGCCATGGTTTCCACAAAGGCTTCGGAAGTGGTCATTTTCGTCATTTGTTATTTCCTCAAAAATTAGTTGACTATTCTTTATAATGCGGTTTAGTGCGGCGCCTAACCCTGCAACGCCGCGCCCGCCTCTACGTATTCATATCCTAAATCTTCCGCTACTTCGCGGCAGGTGATTTTTCCCGCGTGTACATTCAAGCCGTTACGCAAATGAAGGTCGTCCAGCATCGCCTGTTTTGCCCCTTTGTTTGCCAATGCAATCGCAAACGGCAGGGTAACATTGTTGAGCGCGTAGGTTGATGTGCGCGGCACGCCGCCCGGCATATTGGCAACACAATAGTGTACGACATCATCCACTACATAGGTCGGGTCGGCATGGGTGGTTGCCCGCGAGGTCTCGCAACAACCACCCTGGTCAATGGCGACATCGACGATGACCGAGCCTGGTTTCATGTCGCGCACCATCGCCGCGCTCACCAACTTCGGTGCTTCGGCGCCGGGGATGAGTACCCCGCCGATGACCAGGTCTGCACTAACAACGTGTTGCTCAAGCGCATCGACGGTCGAAAATACCGAATTGGTTGAACGCCCAAACTGCTGCCAATGTTTTTCGATGGAAATTGGGTTATTGTCCAACACCCAAACGTCTGCGCCCATGCCCACCGCGATATGACAAGCATGGGTGCCGACCACGCCAGCGCCCAGAACAACAACTTTGGCCGGATCAACGCCGGGAACACCGCCCAGCAACATACCCAATCCGCCGTGGGGTTGTTCGAGACAATAGGCCCCGGCCTGAATCGACATGCGCCCGGCCACCTTGGACATCGGCGCCAGCAGGGGCAGTCCGCCATATGCTGAGGTCACCGTTTCATAAGCCACACAGGTTGCGCCGCTCTCCACTAGGTCTTTGGTTTGTGCTGGATCAGGCGCCAGATGCAGATAGGTATAGAGTATTTGACCCTCGCGCAACATCGCGCGCTCTACGGCCTGAGGCTCCTTGACCTTGATGATCATATCCGCTTTGGCAAAAATTTCCGCTGCACTATCAAGGATGGTGGCGCCCGCAGTGGAATAGTCACTATCCGCCACGCCGATGCCGACGCCCGCCTTGGTTTCAACCACGACTTGATGGCCATGCTTGATAATTTCACGAACACTGGTTGGCGTCATGCCAACCCGATATTCATGGTTTTTGATTTCTTTTGGGATACCTACTAGCATGTTATTTCCTCGATCATTTTGAACAGGCGCTTAGTAACAAATGGCAGGGAATTTGTCGAGAAGGAAAAATAATAATTCCAGTCTGATTATTGTAGTACCAGAGCCTACCACATGGTTAATCCAGATTTTATAACAGGTTGATTGAAAGCGGCAAATTTGGGTCCGTTTTTGAGTACCGCTATATGCGTCTGTGCAACCCCTGAGTGCGGACCCTAATCCGCAGGGGATGTTCCGTAGGATGTGTAAGGGAGGGTTCCGTAGAGGAGAGGGTTATAAACGCCACCCTCGGGCTCGACGCCGCGCTGGTCACGCCGGACATAGGCGGGTGTTGGTGACGTATTTGCTATGAATAATGTAATTTTTATGTAAATATGTATTGAAATAATGTATTGAACAATGTATTCTATGTAATTACTGAACTTTTCTAAACTTTTTCCTTGAAGGAGGCATACCATGAACACCCCAACCGTACAGACCCACATACAACGATTGCTCGAAGATTGTCGGTCAGAACTGCTCGATCACGTCTTGCAAGACAAGGTTGCCTCCCAGCATATTAAGCGCATCAAGTCTAACCTAGACGAATGCCTAAATACTCTGCAGGGGAGTTGGCAAGAAGCGCTACCAGCGAGACATACTGCGCGCAAGAGGAGTGCCAGAACCAGTGGGGAGGCGAGGAAAAACATACTGTTTTTTGCCTACAGCATGTCCAAATATGATTACCCATTTGTCAATTCAATCACGGGAAACAACTTCAATCAGTCGGAAGCCCTTTCCTATTTGGCGGATAAACTAAAAGTTAATGTCCACACTTTAAGAAATTACCGCGACTCTTTCGATTCCCATGTCGACCAACAGCAAGGCAACCGCCAAGGTTGGAAACAACCTCTCACACCAGAATTGGAGGCGATTAAGCAACAATATGAGCCTTTTGATGAGCGTGAGTTGATAGAAAAGGGCAAAGCGATTTTGCGAGCCACAGCCCATGAAATGTCAAGTCAGAATGATTGTAACTAACCCGAATAGAACGATGAAATTTACCGAATTTGACGGCGAACTATACAGAGATGACAGGATGCATGTCCTGTACATCTGTAAAGGTATCACAACCATTGAAGGTGATCGAGTTTCAACGACCATTTATCATGAAGAATCTCCAGTTGATGCCAAATGGTGTCTCGTTACATATAGGAATAATAGCCGATATATGGCGATTAGTTCCAAACTTTTTGATTCCAAGCAAAATGCGGAAGCCTATAGGAGGCATATTGAACCAATGACCCCGCTGATTAGTCTTGGAGGTCGTCCTCGGAATCCTCCGCCCCCATACGAAGAGTTTCTAAGGTGGAAGGAAGGAAGAAAAATTCCAAGAATATGACTACCAAAAAATGTTTTTGCCTGACAGTAAAAACCCATTCGAAATGATGACCGATTATATTAAAAGGAGAGTATAAATGGAAGCTGAAGATTTTTTAGAGTGGGTGACCGTAAATGATGCAAATTTAGCAAAGGCATCATTTATAAACTATACGCCATGCTCTCTGAGTGATATATTTATATCGGTTCGGGGCTACTTGATCGAATCTCGAATACAATCAATATCAGACTTGGAAAAAATATTAGTTAGTTTGGCGGATGTAAATTCGGTAAACTTTGCTGAGTGCTTTAATTCATTTTGGTTGTGTAACTCCAAAAAACCCCCCTTCTTTCTGGGAACAAAAAAATTCAAAAAAGATTTGACTAAAGAATGGCATATTGAAGAAATTACTGGAATGCAACGTCATATATTGACGGAAAAATATCTGAAAATGTCTATATTTGATCAGCTGTTAATAGACTTTGAATATCAATATTCCATTGTTCATAGAATCACCCCACATTTAGCCGGCTTTTTTGCATGCAAATCTTTGGAAAAAGATGATTATCTGAAAATTATAATGTATACCCAAAAAATATTAAGTAATTGTGAAAGTAAAGATGTTGTATTGCAGTCTCTAGATCATGATGTGAATGATCAAGATTTTTCATTCATTGTTGGCGAATTTGTAAACGATAGATCAACATTTTGTTCCAGGTTGTTTTACCCCAAAGCACATAGAAAAAATTGGCAAGACAAAGTACGGTGTGTATGGGAAGATATAAAACTACATATTTTAAGTAGTGCCTGCGCATAAGCTAATATCGACGATTCTAATAAATAATTTGTGGCTGTCCGGGCTCATATACATGTGAGACTGTTAAGAGGATAAAAAACCGGCCCCAGGGCCAAACCACCCACGCATGATTCGGATAGATTCCATCTCCAAGCATTTCGGCGGCTTGAAGGCCGTCGATAACGCCACCCTTGAGATACAGCAGGGGACGATCACCGGATTGATCGGCCCCAACGGCGCCGGCAAGACCACCTTGTTTAATGTTATCGCCGGGGTTTACGCCCCGACATCTGGCCATATCTATCTTGATGGGGAAGACATCACCGGCCTTAAACCGCACCAATTATTCGCCAGGGGGCTGCTCAGAACCTTCCAGATCGCGCACGAATTCTCAAGCCTGACGGTGCTGGAAAACCTCATGATGGTGCCGGCCGGGCAGGCCGGCGAGCGTTTGCCCAACGCCTGGCTGCAACGCCCCAAGGTGTGTCGGCAGGATGCGAAGATTCGCAAGCAGGCGGAGTCGGTGATCGAGTTTTTGAACCTGTCGCAGGTTGCCGATGCCCGCGCCGGCAACCTCTCCGGCGGCCAGAAAAAACTCCTCGAACTTGGCCGCACCATGATGGTGGATGCCAAGGTGGTGCTGCTGGACGAAGTCGGGGCGGGCATTAATCGAACCCTGCTGAACGACATCGGCGATGCCATCATCCGCCTCAACCGCGAGCGCGGTTATACCTTTTGCATGATCGAACACGACATGGCGTTCATTTCCCGCCTGTGTGACCCGGTGATCGTGATGGCCGAAGGCTCGGTGCTGACCGAAGGCAGCGCCGAGCAGGTCAAATCCAACGAGCAGGTCATTGAAGCCTACCTCGGCCGCGGACTCAAGAACAAACCTGCGAAGCCGTCTCCGCCTCTACCGCCGACACGGTCGGAACCCGAACCGGAGCCGGCATGAGTTTTCTCAGCGGCGAAAACATGACCGGCGGCTATGGCGGCGCCGATATCCTCAAAGGCTGCACGGTTGGCGTGGACCAGGGCGAGATCGCGGTCATCGTCGGACCCAACGGCGCCGGCAAATCGACCGCCATGAAAGCCATGCTCGGGCTACTGAAACTGCGCGAGGGCAACGTCAAACTCGCAGGCGAAGACATCATCCGCCTCACCCCGCAGGCGCGCGTGGCGCGCGGCATTGCCTTCGTGCCGCAGACCGCCAATGTATTCGTCTCCTTGACGGTGCAGGAGAACTTGGAGATGGGCGCGTATCTGCGGCACGATGATTTCACAGACACTATGGAGCAGGTGTTTGCACTGTTCCCGGTGCTCGCGCAAAAGCGCCGCCAACCGGCCGGCGAGTTGTCCGGCGGTCAGCGACAGCAAGTGGCGGTCGGGCGTGCGCTGATGACGCAGCCGTCGGTGTTGATGTTGGACGAGCCGACCGCCGGCGTGTCGCCGATCGTGATGGATGAGCTGTTCGAGCGCATCCTGGAGGTGCGAGAAACCGGCGTCGCCGTGCTCATGGTTGAGCAGAATGCGCGTCAGGCGCTGAACATCGCCGACCGCGGATATGTGCTGGTCATCGGCGAAAACCGCCATACCGACAGCGGTGCGGCGCTGCTCGCCAACCCCGAAGTGCGCAAGTCTTTTCTCGGGGGATAGCCGATGCCGGAATTGGGCGCCCTGCTGAACGCGCTGCTGCGGTTGCTCAAACCTGAAATGCGCAAGCCTTTTCCCGTGGCTGGTCGATAATGAGCGATTTTCTCAACGCGTTGGTGTTGCTGGCCAACTTCGTCATCATTCCGGCGTTGTCCTACGGTGCGCAACTGGCCCTCGGCGCCCTCGGCGTCACCTTGGTTTACGGCGTTTTGCGGTTTTCCAACTTTGCCCACGGCGACACCATGGCTTTTGGCGCCATGGCAACCATCCTCGCAACCTGGTGGTTGCAGTCCAAGGGAATCGGTATTGCGCCATTGCCCACGGCGTTGCTCGGATTGCCCTTTGGCATCGCCGCCGCGGCGGTGCTTTGTGTGGTGGTGGACAAGACCGTATACCGATATTACCGCCTGAACAAAAGCCCGCCGGTGGTATTCGTGATCGCCTCGGTCGGCGTGATGTTCATGATTAACGGCATCGTGCGCTTTATCATCGGCCCCAACGACCAGCAATTTGCCGACGGTGAACGGTTCATCATCAGGGCGCGGGATTTCAAGCAGATGAGCGGACTGAGCGAAGGCTTGAGCATCAAGGCTTCTCAGGGACTGACTATCGTCGTTGCTATCCTGCTGGTGATCGCGCTGTTTTGGTTTCTGCAAAAAACCCGCACCGGAAAGGCGATGCGAGCGTTTTCGGATAACGAAGACCTAGCGCTATTGTCGGGCATCAACCCCGAGCGCGTGGTGATGGTCACCTGGATACTGGCCGCTGCGCTGGCCACCATCGCCGGCACGCTTTACGGTCTCGACAAAAGTTTCAAGCCGTTCACCTACTTCCAATTACTCCTGCCGATTTTCGCCGCCGCCATCGTCGGCGGTCTCGGCCAACCGGTCGGCGCCATCGTCGGCGGCTTCGTCATCGCGTTCTCCGAAGTGATGATTACCTACGCCTATAAAAAATTTCTGATCTACCTGCTGCCGGAGCAATGGCAGCCGCAAGGGTTGATGCAACTGCTGTCCACCGACTACAAGTTCGCGGTGTCGTTCATCATCTTAGTGGTGGTGCTGTTGGTGCGCCCGACCGGCATCTTTGGCGGGAGGGCAGGATGAACAGTGTCAACGGCGTGAGCGCTATGAGCGCCGCCGCCAGCAATCGGCTGCGCGCGAGCATCGCCTTCGCGGTCATGGCGGCGCTGCTGTTGCTGGTTGGCATCGGGCAATCGTGGTCGCTGGCGCT
The DNA here is from genome assembly GCF_965237845.1 of Candidatus Spongiihabitans sp. GTDB lineage: Bacteria > Pseudomonadota > Gammaproteobacteria > Arenicellales > Poriferihabitantaceae > Spongiihabitans. Next base: position 1,089,515 of record NZ_OZ250154.1, read on the forward strand.
GGCGATTTTCAACCTGTGCCTGATTTCCGCGATCATGTCGCTCGGCGTGAACATTCAGTGGGGCTATGCCGGGTTGTTCAATGTCGGCATCATGGGCTTCGCCGCGCTCGGCGGTGTCGCTGCGGTGCTGGTTTCCAAAGCGCCGGTGGCGGGCGCCTGGGCGGCCGGCGGTGGTGGCTTGCTACTGGCGGCGGCGTGCGGCATCGCCACCATCGCCGGCGCGGTTTTATTGCGCCGACGCTTGCCGAAGGGCAAGTTGCGGCTGGTTTGCATGGGTGTGCTCATCGCGCTCGGCTATTTTGCCGTGCGCTATTTTTATGATCCGGCGGTAGCGGCCATCGAGGCGGTTAACCCGGCCAAGCACGGCTATCTCGGTGGCCTCGGCCTGCCGGTGATTGTTTCCTGGGCGGTGGGCGGTTTGTTTGCCGCTGGTGCGGCTTGGGTGGTGGGCAAAGTTGCCCTCGGACTGCGCTCGGATTATCTCGCCATCGCCACCCTCGGCATCTCCGAAATCATCATTGCGTTTTTGAAAAACGAAGACTGGCTGACCCGAGGTGTCAAAAATGTCACTGGGCTTGCGCGTCCGGTGCCATATGAAATCGACCTGCAGCAAACGCCGTGGTTTATCGACGCGGTGGAAAAATTGAACGCCGCCGAACTGGTGTCGCTGGCAGCCGGTGCGCGCCTCGACGCGCTCAACAAACTGGTGATCGACTACTCGAGTCTGTTGGTCAAGTTATGTTACACCGGACTGTTCGCCGGCGTGTTGGTGATTATTTTGTTGCTGAGTTCCGCCGCGCTCAACTCGCCGTGGGGGCGGATGATGCGCGCGATTCGCGACAACGAAGTGTCGGCTAACGCGATGGGTAAAAACATCACCGCGCGCCACCGCCAGGTGTTCATCCTCGGCTCGGCGGTGATCGGTATCGGCGGCGCCATGTTGACCACGCTCGACGGACAATTCACCCCCGGCACCTACCACCCGCTACGCTTCACCTTCCTGATATGGGTCATGGTCATCGTCGGCGGTTCCGGCAACAACCTCGGCGCGGTGCTGGGCGGATTCCTGGTCTGGTTTTTCTGGATCGAGGCCGAACCGGCGGGACTGTGGCTGATCGACAACGCCACCAACTGGCTCGGCGAGGACCATGCAGTGAGAATCCACCTGATGAACAGCGCCCAGCACATGCGCCTGTTCCTGATGGGCTTGGTGCTGTTGCTGGTGATGCGCTTCAGCCCCGGCGGGATATTACCGGAAGTGGTCAGGCGGCGTTAGTCCGGGGTTTCCTTGATGCGAAGTAACATCCCTATTTTTGCGCGGCCTACTGGAATAGCAGGTGTCGCAGTCCACATATCGTAAGAAAATAAGCATGTTGCTCCCTGTAGGGCATCCCGAAGCAAGAGACCAAAACCCTCTTGCTTGGTGTATGATGGTATACTTAAATGCTGTTTATGAATTTCACGTGGCGACACAGTTTGCGGCTTGCGCCAAAAAGAGATAGTAGCCTGTCAAGGAGATGCATTAAGAATGTCAGTCAATGTAGCACAAAATGTAGAGAACACCAAAGAAGTTTATGATGACGATGATTTCCTGGCGCAAATAGAAGATCTGGATACATCTTTATCTAGCCGCTTTTCTGAAGCACTTGTAGTTGATAGGATATTGACTCGGAAACTCGTCAGTTTCCAAGCAAATAAAACCCGCACACATTATAGATGGTACAAGTACAAGGAAGCATTCTCCGCTGATTTAGTCGAATATCTTTTTCGCAAATATAGTGTCAGCAAAGGGCGAATACTTGATCCTTTTGCTGGTGCAGGAACGGCATTGTTTGCATGTTCCTCGCTGGGCTACAACTCCGAAGGTATAGAAGTATTACCTGTAGGCCAAAAAATCATAGAAGCAAATATCCTTGCTAGAGGCAAGCATAAGCAGAACATTGTTTCGGGGTTGGAGCGTTGGCTACTGCAGAAATCATGGAATGCTACTGGCGAAACTAAAGATTTTGAAAGGCTTCGCATAGCAGATGGCGCATACTCAAAAGAAACACACCATAAAATAAAAAGATACTTAAACGAACTTGAATACGAAGGCTCAGAACTAAAAGAAACACTGTTGTTTGCGCTTCTGTGCGTTCTTGAATCAATAAGCTATACAAGAAAAGACGGGCAATTCCTTCGTTGGGATTATAGATCCGGTCGAGGAAATGGAAAAAACACTTTTGACAAAGGAAAGATTCTGTCATTCGATGAGGCCATATCAATCAAACTAGAGGAAATAAAAAATGATATGTCTCTTGGTGATAATAGAAAGGATTTGTTTTCATTTAAGTCGCAAGACATTCAGGCTGGAGAGGTTGGCATAATAAAAGGATCTTGTTTAGGCGTTCTCCCTACACTGAAAAGCAGATCTTATTCAGGGATAATCACTTCGCCCCCTTATTGCAACCGCTACGATTACACACGAACCTATGCATTAGAGCATGCATTGCTGGGAATCACCGAAAGCGAATTAGGGTCATTGCGACAGGCGATGATAAGCTGCACAGTTGAAAACAAGGCAAAAGAACTTTTTTCTTTTAATGAAAAATGGAAAGTAGCCATAGATGTTTGCAACAACCAGTCTTTATTGCAAGAAATACTCGATTATTTAGATTATAAGAAAAGTAGAAATGAACTTAATAACAATGGCATTGCTCGGATGGTGAGGGGGTATTTCCATGAAATGGCTTGTGTCGTTCAAGAGTGCTATCGTGTGCTGAAAAAAGATGGTCTGATGTTTATGGTTAATGACAATGTTAGATATGCGGGGGCTGCAATTTCCGTGGACACGCTTTTGTCGAAAATAGCTGAAGACTTGGGTTTTTGCATTGAAAATATACTTGTTCTTCCTCAGGGGAAAGGAAACAGTTCTCAACAAATGGGCAAGCATGGACGAGAAGCGTTAAGAAAATGTGTCTATGTGTGGAAAAAGGTGGCGTAAATGCCATTCAAAAACCATTTAAAATCATACAAAAACCTCATTACTCCCTACGAACAGACAAGAGCCGGTTTTATATCCTTGGCGTTGGAGAAAACCAGAAAGGCCACGCCTTTTATTGAAGAGGCCAAAGCACTGAGAGCATTTTCTGTAAAAGCAACAAAACCAGAGGGTTTGCTAGCTATAAGTCAAATACAAAATGCTTTGCTTGTAGCAGCAGGTATTTCTGATAAAGCAAAGAATCATCTTCTGGAATCAGATAAAAACAAAGCCATTGCAGGTCTCATAGAGGAATTTCTAAAGCCTTCTGGAAAGCATTTTGTGGATGAGTTGGTTTATCGATTTTTGCTTACAAGAGGAGACTCCTTGGGCGGTAGCATGAGGAATCTTGCAGGCAAACTAGGTGAATGGCGGTTTACAAGGATGCTTATATCCATATTCGCTGTAAGAGGGGTGACGTTTAAGTATTTGGATTCAAGAAGCAGAGAATGGATGGCATCACATGATGAGCCAGATATAGAGAAGCGCGTTAAAGGATTATATTGGGTATTTGGAAAAGCAAAACGTACTCTGGCTTACAACCTGACAGTGCCTATAGTAAGAAAGAATGTTGATCTTTGCTTATTCGATTGCGCTCCAAATGAAATAATTTCTGGGGAAAATAAAAATTCCGCGCACTACAAACCAAAAAAATATCTTGCATTGGGGGAACTGAAAGGTGGGATAGACCCGGCGGGCGCGGACGAGCATTGGAAAACTGCGAATTCAGCACTGGAGAGAATTCGGACAGCCTTTGCCGGTGTGGACTGCAACCCTCATACATTTTTCATAGGTGCAGCAATAGAAAGTGCTATGGCGAAAGAGATATATCAGCAATTAAGCAATCATGTTTTATCAAACGGAGCCAATCTGACAAATGAAGATCAAGTGGTTTCTTTATGTGATTGGTTGATAAAAATCTAGAAAACCAGGTTCACAGACACGGAGGTGGGACATTCGCTATTGTATGCAGCAAGTGCGACCGGCGTTAGATTCCATCTGAAATAAAAGGGCGCTAAAAAACCCGACAACGGCGGACGTTGCCGGGTTTTTGTTGCTACGGTCGGCTTATCGGGCCCGGTTTATCGCACCCGGATGGTCTCGAATTCGCCGTTTTTGATTTCCAGTTCCTTGTACGAGCCGAACACTTCGCCAACTTCGTTGAATTCAACGTTGGTCGCGCCGGTGTAGTCCACCTCGCCGCCATCGGCCAGGATTTGCAAGCCCTTGGCCAGTTCACCGACCGCGATTTCCTCGCCCGGGGCGTTGGCTACCGCCATCATTTTCGCCTGAATATCGGCGCGCTCGGACGAGCCGGCGGCTTGCATCGCCAACATCAACAACGCCGCGGCGTCATACGATTCGCCGCGGAACGGGCCGTCGCCGTCAACGCCGTTGCGTTTGGCGTGGTCGAGGAAGCGGGTGGCCGCATCATCGGCGCCACCGGGCACGGTGCCGATGGTGCCATTCAAGTCATCGCCGATCGCGTTAATCAGCGAGTCGCCGATCATGCCGTCGGCGAGGATGAAGCTGCTGAACGCGTCGGTGTCAACCGCGCCCTGGATGATGCCTTTGCCGCCTTGGTCAACATAGCCGAACACCGCGAGGTGTTCCGCGCCGGACGCGGCCAGCGCGCCGACTTCAGCGGCATAGTCGGCTTTGCCATCTTCGTGCGCCGCGCTGATGGCGACCGTGCCGCCCACTGCTTTGAACGCGCTGGCGAACGATTCCGCCAAGCCTTTGCCATAGTCATTGTTGGTGTAGGTGACCGCGACATTTGCAATGCCCCGATCGGTTAGAACATTGGCCAGCACTTGCCCCTGGCGCGCGTCCGAGGGGGCGGTTCTGTAGAATAAGCCCTTGTCTTCGATGGTCGAGAGCGCCGGCGAGGTGGCCGAAGGCGACACCATGACTACCCCGTTTGGAATCGCGACGTTGTTGGCGATGGCGGTGGTTACCCCGGAACAATCGGCGCCCATGATGGCGGCAACCCGGTCGGCGGTGATCAGCCGTTCCGCGGCGGCGGTGGCGGCGGCGGAATCCACGCAAGTGGAGTCGGCGCGCACCGGCAAGACTTGCTTGCCGCCGAGCAATAGGCCGGAGTCGGAGGCCTCCTTCATCGCCAGTTCGGCGCTTTGCGCCATGCCGGGGGTCAGCGATTCGATCGGGCCAGTAAAACCAAGAATCACGCCGATTTTGATATCCTCGGCCAGTGCCGTCGCCGACCCGGCGGCGACAATAATCACCGCTGCGGCGGCGATTACGATTTTGTTCATTTTGATGGACATATTTGCGAATCTCCTCAAGTTTGATATGTATTAAACAATTATACTGAACCGGATCGAACCGCCAAGCAAATGCCAATGGCAATAAAACCGACAATAAAGCGGGTTTAATGAAGCTGACCTGGCCACGTTAGATTCGGCGCGTGTGCCCGTGATTATACTTGGATTTGCCCGATATGGAATTACTATTATCAATTTTGGGTTCAATGCCCAAGTCCAACCATCTAAAAGGCAGGGTATGCAAGTAAAAAAGCAGAAGCTAATTGAATGGTGCGGCTTCGCCGCCAGGATTTAATCTGCTTATCGGCGGCTCTTGTAGGGTGGATTTCTGCCTGCGTGATGTAATGTCGGTAATCCCCTAGCCTGTTCGTCATTATCGGGCTTGGCCCGATAATCCAGTTAAACACAGGCGGCGCAAGCCGTGCCATTTCCGATTGTTGTGTGGGATCAGACACCTATGAGACTGTGAGAGGATAAAAAAATCGGGTGGTCAGAGGCAACGTATCGGCATTTGTCGAGCCTTGATTCAAAACCCCGGTTTGTTATTGGTTGATGGACCCACCGCCAGCCTTGACCCTAAAACCTCACGACAGATTATGTGTTTGATTTGTGAACTTTGCCAAGAACGCCAGCTGGCTGCTATCATCAATATTCATGATATGCACCTAGCACAGATGTTTGCTAAACGTATTGTTGGTCTGCAATTGGGCGAAATTGTTTATGATGGCCCTCCCCAAAGGGGTCACGCCGAATCAACTAACTAAAATTTATGGTGAAGAAGACTGGGAAGCAACAATTGGCACCGTGGAAGACGAAGATGAAAATGACTTGTTGATACAGACCACGAGGGCTCATTCATAATAACCACGGCACCACACCGCACTTGGAAACGCCCGCCGTTTGTTAAAAACCCCTTGTTGCGTTGGGGGCTTTGGCTGTCAATTGTAATATATCTCGCTTTAGCCTTTGGTACGATGGAGGTCAATTGGGGGCGAGTGGCTGAGGGAATGACCCGTGGACAACTGATTTGTAGTTTCCTTTTTCCCGCCAGATTTCATTAGCCGCTGGGATTCTATCGTAGATGGAATCTTTGAAAGTCTATGGATGACTGTGACTGCAACGGTTGCAGGAATTTTAATCTCGATTCCGGTAGGACTGGGAGCAGCTCGGAATTTATCCTATAGGTCCGTGTACTATTTTTGTGTATTGCTGGCAACTGGTTTCTGAAAAGACCATTTGGTTGTTTGTGGAAGATGCCCCCAGACAAGCTGCTGACATGGCTGAACGAATGGTTCCCCCAAAATGGGCCTAACATGGAAAAACTTTGGGAGTCTGTTGGGGATACGCTCAATATTGCCACATTGGGCACCGTTCTTGCGATTGTTATTGCAGTGCCGATTGCTTTTTGTGCCGCACGAAATACCACTCTAAGCACAGTTTTCATTCGTCCTATTGCCCTATTTATCATTGTTTCTTCCCGTTCTATCAATTCATTAATCTGGGCATTGATGTTAGTGACCATCATTGGTCCAGGTGTTTTCGCTGGAGTGATTGCCATTGGACTGAGGTCTGTGGGATTTTGTTCCAAATTATTGTACGAAGCAATCGAAGAAATCGGTCACACTCAAGTGGATGCTATAGAAGCGACTGGTTTCAGTGGCGCGCAGAAATTGGTTTATGGGATTGTGCACCAGATTTTACTTACTTTTGCCGGAATTAGTGTGTTTCGTTGGGGCATTAATATCCGTGAATCAACCATGCTCGGACTGGTTGGTGCCGGAGGGCTTGGATTGCAACTCAATTCCTCAATCAATACGCTGGCTTAGACTCAGGTTTCTTTAATTTTGCTGGTGATTCTTGCCACAGTGATCGTTAGTGAATGGGTTTCAGCCAAGGTTCGGCATGCCATAATTTAATATTTTCGAAAATCCGGAGCGGTTGAGATGACAACAGATTTTTGCAGCTATGCTTTAGCTGCTTGTGTGTCTGCCGCTAGCCGTTGCAACGGTTTCTCGTTAATCGGCAGGTGAATCACCGCTGCCAGAATTCCGACCATTGCCCCAGCCCACCACATGCCATCGTAGGATCCGGTTTGATCATAAATACGACCGCCCAGCCAGACGCCCATAAAGCTGCCGATCTGGTGACTCAGAAAAACGATTCCGAATAGTGTTCCCATATATCTAACCCCAAATATCTGCGCCACGATACCTGTGGTGAGCGGAACGGTTGATAGCCAGAGCAGTCCCATAGTGCCGGCAAATAACAGCATCACTAACGGCGTTTTGGGCAGCAACAACAGGGCCATGATAATTATCGCCCGGCTGAAATAGATGACACTCAAACCGCATTTTTTACTCCACTTCTGGCCAGCCCACCCGGATAAAAGCGAACCGATGATATTCATCAAGCCAATGAGGGCGATGGAATAGGCTCCAATTTCAGGGTTGAGCCCGAGGTCTTTAATATACGCGGGGAAATGAACCGTTATAAACGCGACATGGAAGCCGCATACAAAGAAGCCAATAGTTAGCAGAGCATACCCCCGATGATGAACCGCTTCATAAACGGCAGCCGATAACGATTGGTCGCTGATTTTCTTTGCGTGCACATCCGCCATCGAATTGGACAACGAATTGGCCGGGGAATTAGGCAGACATAAGGCCAGGGGTATCATCAACAGCGTCATTGAGGCGAGGATGACAAGCGCGGTATGCCAGCCGAATGCAGAAATAAATCCCTGGCTAAGCGGTGAAAATAATACCTGGCCGAAGGAACCCGCCGCAGTGCCTAATCCCAAAACGAAGGATCTTTTTTGCGCGCCCACAACCCGCACCATGACAGCTAAAGCAAGGGTAAATGCGGAAAATGCAATACCGAGTCCGGCTAGAATGCCGCCGGTCATATGCAAGGCAAACCCGGTTTCAGCATTTGACATTCCCCAGACGCCGAGGCCGTAAACAATGGCGCCGATGATAATCACTTTGACCGACCCAAATTTGTCGGCCAGGGCACCGGCGAAAGGCAAGCCGATGCCCCACATCAGGTTTTGTAATGCCATGGCCAGGGCGAAGGTTTCCCTGGACCAGTTCATCTGTACCGTCATCGGCTCCAAAAACAACCCGAATACCGAGCGTATTCCGAAACCTATAGTGGAAATCAAACAGCCTGCGATAATCACGACCAGTGGTGTGCGCCAGCTTTTTAAATTCAACGACATTATTTCAAGTATCTCCTTGCGGGCAATAATTTCCGATTGTTACTTGCCGCCTTGCTTGATCTATGACTCCGATGAGCTATGTTGCAATCATCTATGCATCCAATGCGGTTTTCTTTTTTCTACGAATGCCGCCATGCCCTCTTTTTGATCCGCGGTCGCAAAAGCCGCCTGAAATTGGCGGCGCTCGAAAAGCAAGCCGTCGTGGAGGCTGGTTTCCATCGCCTGGTTGATACATTCCTTGTTCATCATTAATGCGGGCAGTGATTTTGAAGCAACCAATTTAGCGATGCTGATAACCTGGTCCATAAACTTGTCTTTTTCCACGACACGAGAGACCAACCCGCATCGCTCCGCTTCAGCCGCATCCATCATCCTGCCGGTCAAGCACATATCCATCGCCTTTGACTTTCCAATCAGGCGAGTGAGTCGTTGGGTGCCGCCCCAACCGGGAAGAATGCCTAAGTTGATTTCCGGTTGCCCAAATTTTGCGCTTTCTGAGGCAATGATAAAGTCGCACATCATGGCAAGTTCACAACCGCCGCCCAGCGCGTAACCGCTCACGGCGGCAATCACCGGTTTCCTGCATTTGCTAAGTGCATCTTCCAGGTTGCAGGTCGCACCACCCTGGTAAGCATCGATATAAGACTGGTCTTTCATTTCCGCGATATCGGCCCCCGCTGCAAACGCCTTTTCGTTACCGGTAATCACGATGGCGCCTAATGCGTGATTGTTTTCAAAATCGGATAACGCCTGGGTCAACTCGCCCCCGAGTTGGTTTGATAATGCGTTCAGCACTTGCGGTCGGTTAAGCGTTATCAGTCCGATAGTCTCGTCTATTTCGGCGATAATCGTTTTATAGGTTATGTCGTGTGTCATTGTTATAGGTCATGTCGTAAGGTTGTGTGAGCATGCTAATTTAACAAATTCCTGCGATTCATGCACGGGCGTTAGTTATAATACTGCGCTTTGAAAGATTGTGAACGGCGCGCCAAACTAAATCCGAGAGCAATAAAGGCAACAATGACTTTTAACGAAATTTATAATCGATCATGCGAAAACCCGCAGGCGTTTTGGGGGGAAGTCGCCGAGAACATTTTTTGGTATAAAAAATGGGGCAAGGTTCTTGATGACTCCGATGCGCCGTTTTATAAGTGGTTCACCGGCGGAGAAACCAACGTGTGTTACAACGCGGTTGATTTGCACGTTGAGCAAGGGCGGGGAGAGCAAACGGCAATCATCCATGATAGCCCGGTTACCGATAGCCAGCAGAAGATTACCTTTAACCAGTTAAAAGCCCGAGTGGCGCGATTTGCCGGCGTGCTTGTGCAGCAAGGGGTGGAAAAGGGCGATCGTGTCATTCTCTATATGCCGATGATTCCCGAAGCCGTCATCGGCATGTTGGCTTGCGCCCGAATAGGGGCAGTGCATTGTGTCGTGTTTGGCGGGTTTGCAGCTAACGAGCTGGCAGTGCGTATTGATGACTGCAATCCCAAAGTGATTGTTTGTGCATCCTGTGGCATCGAACCCGGTCGTGTGGTCGAATACAAGCCGTTGCTTGATAAAGCCATTGAGATAGCCAACCACAAACCCGATTATTGTATTGTTTATCAAAGGCCACAAACTCGCGCTGACCTGATCAACGGCCGTGACTTGGATTGGCAAGCAGCCGTTGCCAAGGCATCTGATGCAGACTGCGTGTCAGTCGCTGCCACCGACCCCCTCTATATTCTTTATACCTCAGGCACCACAGGCGAGCCCAAAGGCGTAGTCCGGGATACCGCCGGGGGCATTGTATCGTTGAAATGGAGCATGAAAAACATCTACAACGTCGAGCCTGGAGAGGTGTATTGGGCGGCCTCGGATGTGGGTTGGGTGGTGGGTCATTCGTATATCGTTTATGCACCGCTATTCAATGGCTGTACGACTATATTATTTGAAGGCAAACCCGTTGGCACGCCAGACCCGGGGGTATTCTGGCGTGTAATTTCCGAGCATAACGTAAAAGTGCTTTTCACCGCTCCTACCGCATTCCGTGCGATTAAAAAGGAAGATCCTAACGGTGAATATATAAAAAAATATGATCTATCCTGTTTGCAATCACTTTTCCTGGCCGGCGAACGCACCGATCCGGATACCTTGAACTGGGCTAAAGACAAACTCGGCGTTTTGGTTATCGACCATTGGTGGCAAACGGAAACTGGTTGGGCAATTTGTGCAAACTGCCTGGGTATAGAACAATTACTGATAAAAGATGGGTCGCCTACACGTCCGCTTCCGGGGTGGCAGTTGCGCGCCTTGGATGATTTCGGGAACGAGGTCAAAACTGGCGATATCGGCGCGTTGGTCGCAAAGTTGCCGTTACCGCCAGGCACATTTCCTGGCTTATGGAACGCGCGGCAGCGTCATTTTGATTCTTATCTAAAATCGTTTCCGGGTTATTACGAAACCGGCGATGCCGGTTATATAGACGAAGATGGATATGTCTTTGTCATGTCCCGCACCGACGATGTTATCAATGTTGCCGGACATCGGTTATCTACCGGGGCGATAGAAGAAGTTTTAGCATCGCATCCTGAGGTGGCGGAATGTGCGGTGATGGGGGTCAACGATGATTTGAAAGGCGAGTTGCCTGTGGGTTGTCTGGTATTGAATTCTGGCATTGAGCGTGCTCCGGAAGAAATAATCAAGGAATCAATTCAACTGGTCAGAGAAAAAATTGGCCCGGTGGCTGCGTTTAAGTTGGCCGTTGTTGTAAAGCGACTTCCAAAAACACGCTCCGGGAAAATTCTTCGAGGCACCATGAAAAAAATTGCTGACAATGATTCGTGGAAAATGCCGGCGACCATCGATGACCCCGCGATTCTTGACGAGATCACCGTAGCATTACAATCTTTAGGGTATGCACAAAATTGATGCACACAAAATTAATACTAGCGGGATTGATACAAAAGGCGATTGGGAAATACGCTCTGTGGTTAAAACATGAGGCAGAATTATGAGGCATGCCTTCATTATGAACGCACTGGAAACCGTCAAGGCGTGGAAAGATACAACCTATTTTCTGATGCGCGCCTGTGTTGAGCGTGGACACCGGGTGGGTTATCTGGATCAACGTTCCTTGTGGTTGAATCACAATCAATTACACGCCAATATAACCTGGGTGAATGTGCATGACGACCATGATCAGCCATTCACGATACTCGAATCGAGCGCACTAAATCTGGGCGAAGTCGATGTTGTCTGGATTCGCACTGATCCGCCTTTCGACCGCAGATATTTTTATACCACGCTGTTGCTGGACTATCTGCCTGAGCGTACTCGAGTGCTTAATCGACCCTCCGGCATTCGCAATTGGAATGAAAAATTGGCAGCCCTTCTTTACCCTGAATTCACGCCGAAAACCGTGGTTACCAACGATGTCGATGAAATCAAGGCTATGGCCTGGCGCCATCAACGAATAATCATAAAACCCATTGACGGGTACGGCGGCAAAGGCATTGTTTTTTATAATGCGGGAGAGCGGGAGCAAGTGATTGTGGACGCAACCCACCAGGGTAGCCATTGGGTCATCGCGCAGGCGTATTTGCAGACCGCAGCGGAAGGGGATAAAAGAATCTTGTTGCTAAACGGCGAGCCTTTGGGCGGGATATTACGATTGCACGCTGAGGGCGTAGAATTAAATAATCTGGATATGGGGGGCTCAGCGAATCCCGTCGAACTGGATCAGCGCGATTTGGAAATCTGTGCGGCGATGAAAGCAGGATTTATCGACCAAGGGGTATTTTTTGCGGGAATTGATATCATCGGTGGTATGCTTATCGAAGTTAATGTCACCAGCCCGACTGGATTGCAGGAGTTATCTCAGTTTAATCAGACTGCTTACCATCATCAAATAATCGCTACATTAGAATAATATCCTTCCTGTCGTGAAATCATTAATCCTATCTTCTTTATCCGAATCCAGATCGGCATTGGAGCGCTTTATCAGCGATCATGCCAAAATTGAATCCATTGAACAGGCCGCCGCGGTGTTAATCAAGACGCTGCAAAATGGAAACGCCATTTATAGCTGTGGCAATGGCGGTTCAATGAGCGATGCCATGCATTTCGCCGAAGAACTAACCGGGCGATATAGAAAGGACAGAGCAGGGTTATCTGCTGCCGCAATCAGCGATGCGGGGCATTTGTCTTGCGTTGCCAACGATTACGGTTACGAATTTGTGTTCTCGCGTTACCTTGAAGCACGCGCAAAAAAAGGAGACGCATTGGTCGCCATAAGCACCAGCGGCAAGAGCGCCAATGTCATTAAAGCTGCCGAATATGCCCTGGAAAATGACCTGTCGGTGATCAGTCTGACGGGTTCGGAAAATTCACCGCTGGGTAAAATTGCGAGCGTCGATATTCATACTGTTGACTATGAATTCGCAGATAAAATTCAAGAGCTGCATATAAAAATTCTGCACATTCTGATTGAGCTGATTGAAAGATCTTTTTTCCCGCAAAACTATCCTGATAATTAAGGCGCTATCCGACATGGAAAATCGGACATGAACGACAGGGGCAAATGGGAATTCTGGATTGATCGCGGCGGCACCTTCACCGATGTGGTCGCCCGCCGACCCAATGGTGAAGTCATCACCCACAAGCTGCTTTCGGAAAATCCCGAGCAATACCGCGATGCGGCGATTCAGGGCATCAAGGATATTTTGGGCCTGAACCACAATGAAAACCTGCCTGCGGAGAAAATCGCAGCGGTAAAAATGGGCACCACCATTGCTACCAACGCGCTGCTTGAAAGGCAGGGCGAGCCGACCTTGTTGGTCACCACCAAAGGGTTCAAGGATCAATTGCGAATCGGTTACCAAACCCGCCCCGCCCTGTTCGCATTGCATGTTCAGCTTCCAGAAATGCTGTATTGCGATGTATTGGAAATTGATGAGCGCATCGGCGCGCATGGCGAAATAATGCTGCCATTGGATGAGGCCGCGGCGCGGCGCGGCTTGCAGAACCATTTTGATAACGGACTGCGCGGCGTCGCCATCGTCTTAATGCACGGCTATCGCTATCACCAGCATGAGGCGCGACTGCAACGGCTCGCCCAACAAATTGGCTTCACCCAAATTTCGGTAAGTCATCAAGTCAGCCCACTGATGAAACTGGTTTCCCGCGGCGACACCACCGTTGTCGATGCCTACCTTTCGCCAATCTTGCGCCGCTATGTCACTCAGGTTGCATCAGAACTCAGCGGCCTGGACGAATGCGGCGGCAAGTTGATGTTCATGCGCTCCAATGGCGGATTGACCGACGCCAAATTCTTTCAGGGCAAGGATGCTATTTTGTCCGGCCCGGCCGGCGGCGTGGTCGGCATGGCGCGGGTCTCGGAAGCGGCTGGATTTAACCACGTCATTGGCTTTGATATGGGCGGCACCTCCACCGACGTCAGCCATTACAACGGCGAATTTGAGAAGGCGTTTGAGACCCAGGTCGCCAGCGTGCGGCTGCGCGCGCCGATGATGTTGATTCATACCGTGGCCGCCGGCGGCGGTTCGATATTGCATTTCGATGGCGCCCGGTTTCGCGTCGGTCCGGATTCCGCCGGCGCAAACCCGGGTCCATGTTGTTATCGCAACGGCGGGCCGCTGACGATCACCGATTGCAATGTCATACTCGGGAAATTGCAACCGGAATTGTTCCCCAAGGTGTTCGGAGAAAACGCAGATCAAGCACTGGACAAAGGCACGGTTTTGACAAAGTTCAGTGAGCTGGCCGAACAAATTGAGCGTGCTATCGGCGATCGACGCAAGCCGCAAGCGGTGGCAGCAGGCTTTTTGACGATTGCCGTGGAAAATATGGCCAATGCCATCAAGAAAATTTCGGTGCAGCGTGGCTACGATGTGTCCGAATATACGTTGTGCTGCTTCGGTGGCGCCGGCGGCCAGCACGCCTGTTTGGTGGCCGATGCGTTGGCAATGAAACGAATTATTGTGCATCCATTCGCGGGGGTATTATCCGCTTATGGCATGGGGTTGGCGGATACCGTGGTCGATCGGCAACAGGCGATTGAATCGATATTAACCCAACAGATGGCTGCTGATTTGGCAAAAAAACTGGATGAATTACAGGCGCAGGGCATCGAAGAATTAAAGCAGCAAGGCGATGATGGCGCTGATTTGTCATTCAGACGCTTGCTGCATATACGTTATCAGGGCTCGGACACGGCACTAATCGTCGCCCACGACGAACTCAATGAAGTAATAACCCGATTTGAACAAGTGCATCAAATGCGCTTTGGATTTATTTCCGCTGACAAGGCAATGATTGTCGAATCCATTCAGGTTGAGGTAATTTCTGCGGCCCGGCCATCAACAATCATGTCATCGAAAGGCGGCAATGGCATAGCCAATGATTTGGTAGGTCAAACATCAGGGGAGGGTCAAATCGTCAAGCCCGATGCGATTGATCAGTGTTATATGGAAGATCAGTGGCGGGACACGCCATTTTTCCATCGACAATCGTTATGCGTCAATCAAGCGATCAACGGCCCGGCGGTGGTGCTGGACCCGACCGGCACCATCGTGGTTGAGCCGGGCTGGTGCGCCACCTTGACTGAAGATAATAATCTGGTGTTAGTGAGATATCAGCAACGAAAAGAAGTTAAGGCGATTGGCGCCGAAGTCGATCCGGTGATGCTGGAAATATTCAATAATTTATTTATGTCCATCGCCGAGCAGATGGGTTCGGTGCTGGAGAACACAGCAGCATCCGTGAACATCAAGGAAAGACTGGATTTTTCCTGCGCGATTTTTGATTCCTGCGGCGCTCTGGTCGCCAATGCCCCGCACATGCCGGTACATCTCGGCTCCATGGGCGAGAGCATTAAAACGGTGATACGAGAACGCGGCGGCGATATTTCGCCAGGCGATGCGTATATCTTGAATGCGCCCTACAACGGCGGCACCCACTTGCCCGATGTGACCATCATTAAACCGGTGTTCACGGCTGGCGGTGAAGTCGTCGCCGACGGCGCGCCCGAAAAATTGTTGTTTTATGTCGCCTCCCGCGGACACCACGCCGATATTGGCGGCAAGACTCCGGGCTCGGCCCCGGCTGATTCGACCAGCATAGAACAGGAAGGGGTGGTCATTGATAACGTCAAGTTGGTTGAAAATGATCGTTTTCTTGAACAGGAAATCTATGCACTGTTGACCGGTGGCGCCTGGCCGGCGCGCAACCCGGAGATGAACATTGCCGACTTCAAAGCGCAACTGGCGGCGTGTGAAAAAGGCACCAGGGAATTGATTAAATTGACTAATCATTATGGCATCGCAACGGTGCACGCTTATATGAAACACGTCCAGGACAATGCTGAAGAATCGGTGCGCCGGGTTTTGGGCGTATTGGATGACGGTGAGTTCACCTACAAGATGGACGATGGCTGCCAGATTTCGGTGTCCATAAAAGTCGATCGGAAGAATCGCAAAACCATCGTGGATTTCACCGGCACCAGCGCGCAACACCCTGGAAATTTTAACGCGCCTACTGCGGTGGTGCGGGCTGCCGTACTGTATGTTTTTCGGTGCCTGGTGGATGACAATATTCCGTTGAACGAAGGCTGTTTGAAACCGATGGAGATTATCATTCCAGAAAATTCCATGATCAGCCCGCAATATCCGGCGGCGGTCATCGCCGGTAACGTTGAAACTTCTCAATATCTGGTGGATACCTTGTTTGGCGCACTGAAAGCCGCAGCCGCTTCCCAGGGCACCATGAACAATTTTATTTGGGGCAACGACCAGCATCAATATTACGAAACGATATGCGGCGGCACCGGCGCGACCAGCAAACACCGCGGTACCGATGCGGTGCATTCACATATGACCAACTCACGCCTGACCGACCCGGAAGTATTGGAGTGGCGATTTCCGGTAATTTTGAACTCATTCGAGATTCGTAAGCATTCAGGCGGGCAAGGCGTGCATTGCGGGGGTGATGGTGTGGTGCGGAAAGTGAAATTCCTTGAGCCGATGACGGCAAATATAATTTCAGGGCATAGAAAAGTGCCGCCTTACGGTTTGAATGGCGGCGGCGCCGGCAAGACCGGGCGTAACTATGTGGAGCATGCCAATGGCACTGTCACTCAATTATCAGGCACTGATCAAATTGAGCTAAAAGAAGGCGACGTGGTGGTGATTAAAACGCCGGGCGGCGGGGGGTACAATTAAATCGCCGCAATAGCCGCCACAATAACCGTTAGGCGTAATCCTCATCCATTGCGTATAATTCTGAGTATAATTCGTTCTAATTCTGGTCGTATTCCTAAATTTTGTCGATAATCCATACCGGGCGCAATCCGGACCGGACACATGTCACATAATTGGCTCGCAAAAAAACGTCACCATTTGGTATGGGTAATCGTTTTACTGTCGCAGCACTTATTGCCCCATTCTGCTTTTGCAGACGAACGCAACAAAATCGTGTTGCTTGCCACAACCACGAGCACGGAAAATTCTGGTCTTTTGGATTACATTTTGCCATATGTGGAAGCGGATACCGGATATATTATTCGCACAATTTCAGCAGGAACCGGAAAGGCGCTTACAATGGGACAGGCCGGGGATGTCGATGTAATGTTGGTTCACGCTAAACAAAGCGAGTTAGCGTTTGTACAAGCCGGACATGGCATCAATCGTCGGCGAGTGATGTTTAATGATTTTGTGGTTGTCGGCCCGGCGGATGATTCTGCCTCCATTCGTTATTCATCAAATTTAGATGAGGCATTTGATCGGATGGCATCCAACTCGGCTTTATTTGTTTCCAGAGGGGACGATTCGGGAACCCACAAAAAGGAACTTGAAATTTGGCGCTCTATTGGCAAACAACCCAATAAGAACGAATATGAGAACGAATATGGGAACTGGTATCGGGAAGTGGGTCAAGGCATGAGTAAAACTTTACAAATTGCGAATGAACTGGAAGCCTATACATTAACTGATCGTGGAACCTGGATTTTTTTAGAGGAAAGATTATCGATGACCATCGTCTTTGAGGATGGCCAGCGACTGCGAAACCAGTACAGTGTGATCACAATAAACCCTGAACGGCATAACATTAATTATCAGGGGGCAATGGCGTTTAGTGATTGGATAACCTCCAAAAAAGGGCAGCAACTAATCCATTCCTATCGTATTAATGGACAACCCCTTTTCTATGCCAATGCAAATTGATCGACTCGTTAGCGTCATTACAATAGTGATAAATATTCGGCAATCGCCTCGATGTCGTGGTCGCTCAGATTAGCAACAATTGGTTTCATCTGTGCAGTTTGACCGTTGTTGCGTGCGCCACTTTTAATATCTTGTAGCTGTGTCATTAAATAACCCTTGTTTTGCCCGGCCAATTTGGGCGTGTTGTCGTTTATAGGCTGTTTGCCTTCAACACCATGGCAGGCAATACAGGCTTTGGACATGAACAACGCCGCGCCGTCTTGTGCCTGAGCCGTCATCCCGACCAACATTATTGATGCCAGTATCGCTACGCCGAGAATGTTACGAGTGTGTTTCATTTTATATATTCGTTCCTGTTGATTAAACAAATGTAATAAATACAATTTGCGGCTGTCGAGCGCTAGGCCGCACCGTCAATGTACTTCGCACCCCTTATATTTTTGAGGAACGAGCACGAGCATGAATTCAAGACCGTTCTTAAACAAAACTAATACTCGATGCCACGTTCTACTTCGCACCCTTTGGATTTTAAAGGAACGAGCACGAGCCTGAATTCAAGATCAAACTTAAACAAAACTAATACTCGATGCCACGTTCTAAGAATTTATAAACGAGGTGAAAGAATATTAAAACGATGTGTATTTCCGCATAATATCGGCCATGCGTCCAGGATTCAATGCCGGTGGAAATAATGTTGCAAATTCACCGTTCTTATCCATAAGGTAAATATAAGATGAATGTGAAATGATTGGATCGTTATTCCCGTCATTATCTATCTCGGTTGGTTTCTGTTTGTAATTTTTATATACCGCCTGCAACTTATCGGGTTTTCCAGTCAAGCCAATAAAATTCGGATGAAATTTATTCAATGCCAATTTCATAACTTCGGGGGTATCCCGATCAGGATCCACGGTTATGACCAGAGGTGTCAGCTTATTGACTGAATCCCCTAACAGCTCCAGCGCCTTTCCAATTCGAGCTAATGATATGGAACACATGTTTTTGCAGTTGACATAGCCAAAAAACACCAGCATGTGCCGGCCTTTATAGGTTTCGTTGGTTACCAATTTCCCGTGATGATCAATTAACTCGAAGTCACCACCGACTTTCAGGGGAAATGCTCCAACCGATTCGGATTGACCGATTTCAACAGAGATGCCAAGGCCAGGACTTTGGTCATCAACACTGTGATTATCATAAGACCACACCAAAGCAGGTGCTAAAAAAGCCGCCCCCAAAAAAATTGCCCGCAAAAAGGCGCCAGGCGCCGGCAGACGCTTATCGGCAAGTTTGCAAGAAACGAGGTCGCATTCGAAGCATAAATCGCGCGCCGCCCTGGTATTTCCGATTTGGCCATTTGGTCGGTTAATTGCCAAAATATTCAGCGTCTTTATCCAGCCCCAACCCCAGATAACCATCACGCTCTATAATGGTTTTTATCCGCACATCCTTTCGATACCAACGCTTCGCCTTACGCGGTTTGGTATCATTTTTTTCCGCCCAGGCTTTATGAAAACGGGTGGCTTTCGCCCATTTGCCGCCGATGGCTCTCATGTTTTGAACCTGAAAAAAGCGCACATTGCGATTTTCGGTAAACAAGCCATCAACCTCAATTTCCTGACCACAAAAGCCATAGAGTTCCTCAGCCGCACCAGTGTACAAGGTTAGATTCTTGGCGACCAGAATCAATCCTTGATCGTTAGTTTGTAATCCAAGCTGCCTGGACCCGGCGCCACAATTATCGGGGCAGTTGCCAGTAAGCTGGCAGGCGATATCGACCACGGTGCCGGTAAATTTGGCTTTGACTTCATTAGTGACACCCCAACTTTTTGCCGCATATGTGTTGATAGAGAAGCCGAGTAAAACCGCAATTGATAATCCACTAAGAATAATTTTCATATTTTTCATTATGGAGACGCCTCCGCAGGCAGGATGCCCACAATCTGATGAGTAAGATTGATAACGCCTTTGTCGTCTATGACATTGTCTATCATCAAATATTTGATACCGTCCAATTCATAGACCGAACCTTGCACCGTGATTTCATGGCTCTGAATATCCAGCAGTGATTGATTGGCTACGTTGGTGGTGTCGTCTCCGTTGCTCATAATCATATAAATCTGTCCATCGCTTTTGTCCAGCAATCCGACCGGGATGCCCCCGGCGGCACACCATACCGCACAAACATGATGGGTAGTGCCGACCACAAAATCCGACCCTCCCATGATTTGCGAAACATAACACCAAGTATCCATTACCTCCCCGGTAATGGTTTTTCGCTCAGATTGTGCAGCAAAAGCGACATTAAAAAACAGCAACAGCGCCATCACACTGGCACGCACTGCATTTCTACAAGTCACAGCGTGCATATTATTCTCCCCCGTCATTTTAGTTTCTCAGTTTTAGTTTTCACTCGCCGACAATTTTATATCGGCGATTTTGTGTTACAAAAATGGATAATACCATGATTTCAGACTATGGTGGTTTACAATAGTTCGACCCATAACCCATTTTGCCCCCATGCTTTATCCTGATGCCCTTTATCCAATGAAAAAGCAAAAGTGGCTTTGAGTTTTTTATTTATTTTATGAAGTTCTGAGGCGATGAATGTCAGACAGGTTTGAATTGAGAGCGTGTTACATTGAGGGATGGCATGAAATGGATGGAGACAAATTGCTTGCAACAACAACTGAAGATTTGGTTTTCGATGATTCATGCGGAACCTGAACCGGTAAACCGGGAGGGCATGGTTGACTATATGCTTCAATGGGACAAGTGGACTCGTGTTGACGGCGCCACCAATCAATGGATATTGGAGCATGAGGTGCGAGCGGATAACAACGGTATCATTACTGACTGGGAATGGTGGGAACTTGTTGGTACAGATATTTGCGGCATGGCATTTGTCAAAACCAGCGACTGCGGCGTATTCCTTGAGGGAATCACTTATTTTGACCGCGAGTTAAGGCGCCGCAAGTCCGTTCCAATGTTGCGCCTGAGGACGATTAAACCATGAATGAATTGCCAAAAACGATGCAAGGGGTGTTGTTGACCGGACACGGTGGCCTCGATAAGTTGGAAATACGGGATGATATTCCTGTTCCTGAGCTCGGAGCAGACGATGTCCTTATTCGTGTTGGCGCTGCCGCCGTCAATAATACAGATATCAACACCCGTACCGGATGGTACTCGAAAGACGATGGTGCCAGTGGAGATGCAAGCTGGAGCGGTAAGGCGGTTCGCTTTCCCCTGATTCAAGGCGCTGATGTATGCGGTCGTATTGTGGCTGTCGGCGATAAAATCAGTAAAAACCGCTTGGATGAAAGGGTTCTGATTGAGCCGTGTCTCACAAAAGCGAAAGGAAAAATACTGGCGTACCCCTGGTATTTCGGTTCAGACTGCAATGGCGGATTTTCGGAGTACACGGTCGTTGCTTCCGCTCATGCCTATCAGGTCGAAAGCAGTCTCAGTGACGTTGAACTCGCCTCTTTTCCCTGCTCCTACTCAACGGCTGAGAATCTGTTAACCCGGGCTGGGGTTGGTGCGAATGATACGATTCTGGTCACGGGCGCATCCGGCGGCGTGGGTTCGGCTGTGGTACAGCTTGCAAAGGTTCGTCGAGCAAAGGTCATCGCCATCACCAGCCCTGCCAAGTCAGATAACGTGAAAAGTCTTGGCGCGGACAGCGTATTGTTTAGAGAAGACAGTGTCGTTCAGGCTCTCGGAAGCAGCAGTGTCGACGCGGTCATTGACCTGGTTGCGGGTGAACAGTGGTCGGCACTGCTTGATGTGCTCAAGCCTTCAGGAAATTATGCAACCGCAGGTGCAATTGGGGGGCCGCTGGTAGAGCTTGATGTTCGGACGCTCTACTTAAAGGATCTAAGCCTGTTCGGCTGCACCGTGCTTGAAAAAGAGATTTTTTCCAATCTGATTAAGTGTATAGAGCGAAATGATATTGCTCCCGTTATAGCAATGACCTTTCCGATCGGCCAAATTGCTGAAGCGCAGAGGCGCTTTATGGCGAAAAATCATACCGGGAAAATTGTGCTTACGCTGACCTAAGGATATGCAATATTAAGCCGACTATATCTGAACTTATGCAATACCAGTCTCTTCCAATATGAAATGGTACTGAACGGTTGTTGTAATTCTTCAATCAATCGTGTTATATTCACGCCATCATAACTTTCGGAGCGGCGGCTTCGGGTCATCAACCGCCTCTTAATTTTGCCGCCGGATTACCGTTCATTTAGATTGCATTTATGTAAATGGTTGATGTGTTGCTCGTTTTGTTATGAAACACTACAAATAAGCCTGCCAAGCATAATGACTGCTTGAGGGCTAAATAAAAATTTAACTTGTAACCACTGGAGAACTTAAATGAAAGACAAAAAACCAGTATCAGGCGAGCTCGGATTTTCCGATCTCGATAGCCATCACCAGGCCCTGGTAGAGAAAATCCTTCGTAAAACAGGGGGGGGTGATTATTCTCGTCGCGATGCCTTGAAATTAATGATGGCGACCGGTGTGACTGCGGTAACGGCGAGCAATTTGTTCGCTACGGGTGGGCAAGCCATGGCCCAAACCCCGAAAAAAGGCGGGTCGGTGAGATTTGCTTCTAACCTGCATGGCCCGGATGATACGCTGGACCCCTCTCTGTTCACGTCATCAATCGACTATATGCGTGGCCGAACGATCTATAACAGCCTGATTCAGCATGCCGATGACCTGACGCCGCAACCGGAACTTGCTACTTCCTTTGAGTCCAATGGCAATGCCACCGAATGGACCTTCAAACTTCGAAAAGATGTTACTTTCCATGACGGTTCGCCGTTTAGCGCCGATGACGTTGTCTGGTCGATGAATCGCCACCTTGGTGAAGACTCCACCTCGGTTATCAAGTCTGTTCTGTCTTCGGTTAAAGAGTGGAAAAAGACCGGTAGCCATGAATGTAAGGCAATCATGAATTCGCCAAATGCTGACTTACCCGTAGTACTGGGTATTTTCCAAAACAAGATCGTCAAGAACGGAACTACCGGAGAAGGCAATGGCACCGGCCCTTTCACTATGGAATCTTTCGAGCCCGGCGTGAAATCGGTTCATAAACGCAACGAAAACTACTGGCGTAAAGGCGCCAACCTGGATGTCATCGAAGTTACCGCGATAACTGATGCAGTGGCACGGGTTAATGCACTGCTTGCCGGTGATGTTCAACTGATATCTACGGTGGAACCGAAGGCATTCAGGCAAATTGAAGAATCAGATAATGTGACCCTGCTGTCCACGCCTGCTGCATTGCAGGTAGCCATCTGCGTTCTTAAAAATACCGAGCCTGGCAGTAATGATGATTTTGTCAAAGGCATGCAATACATCCAGGACCGCGAGCGCATCGTCAAGCGAATACTAAAAGGCAAGGGCTCTCTGGGCAATGACACGCCAATCATGGCGGCACACGGTGCAGACTGGTGTTCCGAGCTGCCACAACGGGAATTCGACCCGGACCGGGCGAAATCCTATTTCAAAAAAGCCGGTGTCAGTACTGCCGAAGTGTTTGTTGCGCCAGTCGCACCGGGGATTGAAGAAGTCACCTTGCTGGCCCAGGCCAATTGCGCGAAGATTGGCTTCGATCTGAAGATCAAGAAAGTGCCTACCGACGGTTACTGGGGCGCGGTGTGGATGAACGAACCGCTGAACGTGGTGACCTGGAACATGCGGCCAACGGCCAATGTCCAAATGGCGATCCAGTTCGGTCCGGGTGCCGCCTGGAACGATACTTACTGGAATAATGAGCGTATGGGCGAGCTGTTAGTTACCTCATTGGCAGAAACAGATCCTGATAAACGCCATGCGATGTATTGTGAGATGCAAACCTTGATTCACGAGGGCAGTGGAATGGTTATCCCGGCATTTTCCAATATCAATGATGGTATTGCGAATAATGTCATGGGTGTACCCAAAGTGCCTCTGGGTCAATTAGGCGCGTTTGAGTGGCCTGAATTTGCCTGGCTTGCCTGATAGACGGTCTTGATAACTGGCCGTCGAAAGTCCCGCATTCTAAATAATGCGGGACTTTTTTAAAAATAAGGATAAATAAAGTTAGTACACCAATGATTGGAGGATATCGCTTATGATGACTCAAATGGTTCTTCGAAGACTGGGAATCGGTTTTGCCACACTGATAGTCGTATCGATTATCGTATTTATCGGCACCAGCATCCTGCCCGGTGATGTCGCGCAAATAATCCTGGGACAAAGCGCAACACCAGAAACGCTGGCAGCACTGCGTGCTCAATTGGGCATGGATCAACCCCTGTATATCCAGTACTTTTCCTGGCTCGGCAATATGATGACAGGTGATTTGGGTATTTCCAAAGCAGGCGGCGCAACCATTTCCAGTTTGATTGATGGTCGTTTGGGTAATACCATGATGATGGCGGGATTCGTTTCAGGAATTGCTATTCCCATATCCATCGTTTTGGGATTGTGGGCGGCGATGCATCCCGGCACCTGGCTTGATCGCACCATCACGTTTTGCACTTTAAGCACGATTTCGGTACCCGAATTTTTCATCGCGACTATATTGGTATTGATTCTAGCGGTTGAATTGCACTGGTTGCCGTCAACGGCCTATTTGTCGGGAGACGAAACGTTCCTACAGTTGCTGCGCGCCCTGGCAATGCCTTTGATTACCCTGGTTATTGTGGTATCCGCACAGATGATACGAATGACCAGGGCCGGGATACTGAATGTAATGAGCTCGCCTTATATCGAGATGGCGATTTTAAAAGGCGTGCCAAGAGGACGAATTATTCTTCGTCATGCCTTGTTCAACGCTATCGGACCGATCGTAAATGTAATCGCTTTGAACCTAGCATACCTTGTCAGCGGTGTGGTTATCGTTGAAACCATCTTTGCGTATCCGGGACTCGCTAAACTGATGATAGATGGCGTGCAGACCCGGGACTTGCCCCTGGTACAGGCTTGCGCGATGATATTTTGCGCTACTTACGTACTGCTGATTTTAGTGGCAGACGTGGCATCCATTCTTTCCAATCCCCGTCTAAGGCAACCGAAATAGGCATCCAGCAGATTATGAATTATGAATGAAGATAATAAAACAAAAGAACAAGAGGTAATCGCGAAACTCGACGCGTTTGCTGAGTTACCCGATGCACCGCCAAAGCGAAGATTAAAACTTTCCTGGACCGGTAAAATCGCTGTCGGAATCGTTGTATTCTGGATGGTCATTGTTGTTATTGGTCCTTATATTGCTCCCTTCCATGAAATGGATATGGACGGCGATGACAGCTTTTTGGATGCTCATAGCAACGAATACGGCACCTTTTATTTGGGCACCGATTACTTGGGCAGGGATACATTTTCAAGGGTTGCCTTTGGCGCAAGAAATACCATTGGAATTTCAATTATTGCTACGCTATTGGCTTATTGTATTGGTATAACGCTGGGTATTGCCGCGGCGGTGAAAGGCGGTTGGACCGATATGATCATCAGTCGGATAAATGATTCGATACTGGCATTGCCGTCGATTATGATGGGTTTGATTGCCATCGCGGCACTGGGTTCTTCCATACCGATACTGATTAGCATCGCCGCGATTATTTATGCGACCAGTGTGTTTCGGATAGCGCGCGCACTGGGCCAGGATATTATGGTGCAGGATTTTGTCGAGGCGGCGCAGGCGCGCGGCGAAGGTTTGTGGTGGATTATTAAATCAGAAGTGTTGCCCAATGCGGCCATGCCGCTGGCCACTGATTTTGGTCTGCGACTGGTGTTTGTGGTGCTGTTCATCTCCAGCCTGAGTTTTCTCGGACTGGGGGTGCAGCCGCCGGCCTCTGACTGGGGCAGTATGGTACGCGAAAACCTGCAAGGCCTGGTCTATGGATCCTACGCCGCAATATGGCCCGCACTTGCGATTGCGACCTTTACCATCGCGGTCAACTTGATCGTGGATGATATTTCCGCCAAGTCGGGTGGCAGCCTAGCGAAGAAAATGGTGTAGAACGATGAAAAAAGAAAAATTATTTGAAGTAAAAGATCTTAGAATTAGTGCCTATAACGATGAAAAGGTGGAAATACCCATTGTCAAGGGCGTTACGTTTGATATTCACGAAGGTGAAGTGGTTGCTTTGATCGGAGAATCCGGTTCCGGTAAAACTACAATCTCACTGGCGGCGTTGGCTTATACAAAACCAGGGTTGCACTTTACCGGCGGCGAAGTTCTACTGAGAGGCAAGGATGTATTGACCATGGCGCCTCTGGAACAGCGGGCGCTTCGCGGCGCAAACGTGGCCTATCTGGCACAAAGCGCAGCGGCAACATTTAATCCGGCAATTACCATTGGCGAACAAGTCACCGAATCCGCGGTGTTGCATGGCGTGTTAAACCAGGCAGAAGCAACCAAACGCGCAGAGGTATTATATCATGCGCTTGAACTACCCGATCCAAACAGGATTGGCTATCGTTATCCGCACCAGGTGTCCGGCGGTCAGTTGCAGCGTTTGATGGCGGCCATGGCGTTGTGCGGTAAACCGGATTTGATGGTCTTGGACGAGCCCACTACAGCACTGGACGTTACTACCCAGATTGAAGTCTTGAAAGCCTTCAAGAAGGTTATCAAGGAGGAAAATGCGGCCGCTATTTATGTGACCCATGATCTGGCGGTAGTTGCCCAGGTGGCCGATTACATTGTCGTTTTATACAGCGGCGAGATAATGGAGCAGGGGCCGGTGGATCAGATTATCAACAATCCGTCCCATGCCTATACCAAACGCTTGATGGATGCGGTTCGCCCAACCCCCACGGCGGGTATGGGCGTTCAGGTAGGCGATGAACATGATCGTGACGTTCCTGCCATTGAAGTTGATCACATGACTGCCGGGTATGGCGGGATTGTCGATGGAGAGCCGGTAGCGACTATCTTGCGCGATGTCTCCGTAAAAGTTGAAAATGGCCATGTTGTCGGCGTCATCGGCGAATCAGGTTGCGGTAAATCAACAATGGCCAGGGTCATGGCTGGTTTATTGCCTCAGGCCAAAGGGCATGTAAGACTCGAAGGAAAAGAGCTGGAAGGCAGTCTGAATGACCGCAAACTTGACCAGCTTCAAAAAGTTCAGTTTGTTTTCCAGATGGCAGATACCGCTCTCAATCCCAAACAGGTCATTGGCGATATTATCGGCCGGCCATTGGAATTTTATCATGGCATCAAAGGCAAGAAAAAACACGCCAAGGTTGCCGAAATTCTTGAAATGGTTGAACTGCCCGCAGAATTTGCCAGCCGCTATCCCATGGAATTATCCGGCGGACAAAAGCAACGTATTAATATGGCTCGTTCGCTGGCGGCAAATCCTGAAGTGATGTTGTGTGACGAGGTAACCTCGGCGCTGGATAGTATTGTTGGCGCCAATGTGATTAAACTACTGACTGCATTGCGTGACAAAACCGGCGTTTCATTCGTGTTTATCAGCCACGATTTATCCACGGTTGGTTCGTTCGCAGATGAAATTGTGGTGCTTTATGCCGGTCGCGTGGTTGAACAGGGCCCGACAGACGAAGTGCTGTCACCACCGTATCATCCGTACACGAGATTGCTGATCAGTTCAGTGCCCGAGCTTCGTATTGGCTGGCTTGAAGACACCATGCAAAAACGCGAAATGGCAGCGGGTATTGCGCGCGGCGTTGAGATCACTAAAATCGGTTGTCCATTTTTCAATCGCTGCCCAATGGCCATTGAGGGCACATGCGATGTCAAAGACGTGCCCATCCGTGAGCTTAAGGATGGTCACCAGATTGCCTGTCATCTGGATATCGATCAACTGAACGAATCCGAAGTGCACACGCAACAAATTCTGCATGGATATGAGAAGATTGGTAAAGATAAACCCTTGGAAACAAGATAAAATTTAGCTTACTAGAGATAAAAAATTATGAGAAAAAATTTAGCTTTAATCGCAATGGGTGTGCAAAACCCCGAACAAATTGCACGATTCGCGACTTATATGGTGGATAATACTGACATTCTTCGAATTATTTACGATCGCAAAAAAGGCTCGATTCTGCCGGTCAGTAAAAAATTTAAGTTTCCGCAAATTAAAAAATCGACTATGGTGGATAGCGGAACACGTCGAACGGAAGTGCTGTACGAAAGCTCAAATGAATTCAGGAATGCGGTTTCCGAATTGGAGCAACTCATGGATGAGCGCGCGGATTCCCATAATGTGAGCCAGCTGATTGCCGAAGAGGTACGCGCCCTGGAAGAAGATGTCGCTTCTCGAATTGACTACATTAAATCGCTGGTGGAGAAAATTTAGGGAGTTATATCTTTAACTTTGGACTATCGCCAGAGTTTCAGCGCGTTGTTGCGGTCGCAACCACCGCCCTATGCGCGCCCATTCAGGCCAGGGCGGGCTCTGTGCATCCCCGTCTTTCCCAACATCAGAAGCATCCCACAAAACCATCATAATAAATGACAAAATGCTGATTTATTCGTGTTTGCAAAGTTAAAGGTATAACTCCCAAAAATAGCCATGACTAAAATTCTTGCATTTGCAGGTAGCTCGCGCACCGATTCGTTTAATAGAAAGTTAATTGCCATCGCTGCACAGGGTGCTCAGCAAGCGGATGCTGAGGTAACGTTGATTGACTTGAGAGACTACCCGATGCCGATATTCGATCAGGACTATGAGACGCACCAAGGCATGCCAGAGAAGGCGCGACAATTTAAACACCATTTAATGCATAGCGATGGCGTTTTAATTTCCTCGCCGGAATATAACAGTGGTTATAGCGGGCTTTTGAAAAACTGTATCGACTGGGCTTCAAGATCAGAGGCGCCGGACGAAAAATCATTAGTCGCGTTTAGCGGTAAATGCGTCTCGCTGATGTCCGCATCGCCGGGCGGGTTCGGCGGGCTCAGGGGGTTGGTGTCTTTGAGAATGTTATTAGGTAATTTGGGCATGACGGTATTGCCCGATCAAGTGACAGTGTCAAATGCAATGAAAGCGTTCAACCAGGAAGGGCAATTAGTCGATCAAAAACAGCAGCAGGCCATCATAAACCTGGGAATTAACCTGGTAGCAACCTTGAACAAACTGAACGGCTGAATGGTTGATTGGAATTAGCCGCTTTGCGAAAGGAATCTCGCGGATTAACGGGAAAGTGCGACCATCACATCGTAATAATGTCCCAAAAAATCATTTATCCTTATACGACCACTTTCATTTTTGTTATTTGATTTTTTCCGAAAACCTTCAGATAACGCTCGATTTCCGTCTTGGGTCCTGATGCTTTTTCCAGATTATCTGAAAGTTTTACCGTCGGCTTGCCAGCGGCTTCAGTGACCTTGCAAACTAATGAGAATGCGTTGAGTCGATCATTCGGAGTGGGCGCGCAATCCTTGAAATCATTGGTTAAATTAGTTCCCCATCCAAAACCCACGTTCACTTTTTGTGCAAAATGATGAGTAATGGTCTCAATCTCATCGATGTCCAGTCCATCGGAAAAAATAATCAATTTTTCTTGTGGGTCCTGTCCCATGGTTTTCCACCATTGTATTAATTCTTCGCCGCCGGCGACCGGCTCTTTGGAATCGACCCGGAAGCCACTCCAGTTTGCCACCCAATCGGGCGCATTTTCCAAAAATGTAGTGGTGCCATAGGTATCGGGTAGAACGATGAGCAGGTTGCCGTCATAATTAAGTTGCCAACTTTGCAGGATTTTGTAAGGGGCATCACGCAATTCATTCTCACTATCCGCTAATGCGGCCACCACCATTGGCAGCTCATGGGCATTGGTGCCAATCGCTTCGAGATCGTGTTCCATGGCTAATCGAACATTGCTGGTGCCGATAAATTTATCCCCCAGCCCATCTTTCAATGCTTCGACACACCAGTTTTGCCATAAGAAACTGTGGCGACGACGGCTGCCAAAATCAGCCAGGCGTAAATCCGGGAGTCGATTCAAGCGCATAACCTTTTCCCAAAGTTTCGCTTTTGCCCGGGCATAGATAACATCAAGTTCAAACCGCCCCACCTCTTTTAGCGCGGCCCGCGATCGGAGTTCACTGATAATGGTTAAAACCGGGAGTTCCCACAGCGTCACCTCGCACCAGTGGCCATGAAAGTCGATCAGAAACTGACCGTCCTGTTTTCGGAGTTGATATTCGGGCAGACGATAGTCGGCCAACCAGTCGATGAACTCAGTGGAAAACAATCGTTCTCGGCCGTAGAAGGTGTTGCCGGCCAACCAAATCCTTTCCTTTTTGGTAATGCCGATGGTGCGCGCATGATCCAATTGCTGGCGCAACTCAACACTGTTTATTTCCTCGGCGAGACGAACCGAATGGGTGCGATTGATGACCGAAAAGGTTACCGGTATGCGGGCGAATTCTTTCCAGATGGTTTGCAGCATCAACAGCTTATAGACATCCGTATCCAGCAAGCTCCTGACGATAGGGTCCAACTTGAAGGTATGGTCGTATACGCGCTTGGCCAGATCGGATGTAGTCATTGTATTTTCAGTGCCCGCAGGCTGGAAATCTTGTTTGAATTAAATTTCGTGACCGAATATCAAGTCGAGGATGAAGTCGGGCATCAGCAACAAAATTACCACGATGACGATGATTTTTTTGATTGACATGGGATATCCAAGGTTGACCATATAACCATGGATGCGCTATGGTGCGGGTCTTGCAATGGCCATTTTGTGCCATTATAATTCCTAGGCAAAATATTGTCCATTAGAACAAATCAGGGGGTTCCATTATAAATAAATTAACGGTGCTATTAAGCGTGTTGCTGGCGGCGGCGGTAGCGGTTGCCGGTTACATGACTTACCAGAATCGCGTACTGGTGCCGGAGATTACAGCGGACGAGTTGGCGGTGTTGTCCGAGCAAATATCCGAGTTGGAGGCGAAAAATGCGGAATTGTCCGCCGAGATCGTGTCGGCGGAAAGTCGTCATGCGGAGCAACTGCGCGAGGATATCGAAGCGCTTAAACAGGAAGTGCTTAAACAGGAAGCGCTTAAACAGGATATGAGTGCTAAGTTAAGCCGCAAGGATGGCGAAATCCAGGAACTGCGCGATGCCACCACCACGATTCAATTAGGTAGCGATGTGGTCTTCAATCTGGGCTCGACGAGTCTGTCTGCCACGGGCAAGGCGGTGTTGTTGAAGGTGACCGAGTTGATTAAAAATTATCCGGGATACTCGGTCAGCCTGGAAGGGCATACCGACAATATCTCCATCAAGGCGGAGCGCCGGGAGACGTTTCCGTCCAACTGGGAATTGTCGGCCGCCAGGGCCTCGGCGGCGGCCCGATTCCTGATAAGTCAGGGCATCGATCCGCTACGGCTGAAAGTGGTCGGCTACGGCTTGAGCCGCCCCATCGCCGACAACGACAGCGAGCAAGGCCGCGCCCAAAACCGCCGACTGGAAATTCGATTTTCGCCCAAGCCGCGCATTCGTGTTACGCAGTAATTTTTATGGGTATGGATGCTGGTTTGTCGGGCTCGGGCACCGGTCACCTCGGCGCGAAATATGCCTTGTCATTTAATCCAGTTGAAGTAAGAAAATGGAAATAGAAGTTCAGACTGATGAGACTATTGAATGGTTGATTGACTGGAAGAAAGACGATATTCTGCAAGTTGACTACGAATATCAAAGAGCTCCTGTATGGAAACCGAATCAAGAGCAGATGTTTATAGATTCTGTTTCAGAGGCTATTCTATTCCCGCGTTTTATTTTCACAAGGAAAAAAGAGGTGCTGGAGAATTTGTTTCCAACAGACTGCACATTATCGATGGGTAACAGAGAATCAATAATATCGCAAAGCTAGCAGGTGGAGAGAGCAATAAAAGAAAGCTGGCCGCCCAAATTGCAATGCTCTATTTTAATAAGCGCGAAACCAGATCTTTTTGTGACATTAAGTCAGTAAATATAGACCAGTTTTATTTTCAAAATATCGGTTTTGAGTATTCATCCGAAGCGGCTCAGCGGTTCGAAAAAATTTTGGATATGTTGGGGAAAATATTTAGTGATCACAAACCGCTTAAAGCACACTACGCAATCAGCTTAGTTCTACTAGTTGACGGGCTGTTGAGAGATTATGTCCCTGGATGGGAAGAAAAATTACACAATGCTTTTATGGACTTTAACAAAAAATATCTCGCTGCTGCCAAAGCGATGAAAGGCGATCATCAAACTGATGAGAATAAAGAGTATTATAACTCTTATGTTCAATCGACTAGCACCAAAATTGATGTCGCAGATACTATTCAAAGACGTCATCAGTTTTTCGTTAAAGAAATGTTGCGTTTGCTCAATCCAACGTCAAAAGATCCAAAAAGAAACTTCACAGATACGGAGAAAGAATACATTTACTACAAGGACAAACGAATGTGTCAAGTGTGTAAAATGCGGGACGATTCGGTGGTGGTTCCTTGGAATGACGCAGAATTTCACCATGTGCAAGAGCATCATCAGGGCGGAAAATCGGTTTTAAGTAACGGAGCATTGGTTCATAAAGGTTGTCACCCCAGAAGCAAAGAAAATGTGGATAAGTTTTGTTGTTGGTGGGAGAGTGGAAAGAATGAAAACATGGATGAACAGAAAGAAAATTTAAAATTTCCTCCATCAGAAGGAACCGAGTGTCGTTTTAAGTATCAAGACAAGACCTATTATGGAAAAATTGAGAAAAAGAGGTTAGTAATTGACGCACATGGCGACTATGGTTCGTTTTCTATGGCATCATGAGACATAACTGGCACGAGTAGAAATGGATGGCTTGACTGGGAACTAAAACTTGCCGGGCGTGATGATTGGGTTGAGGCTGATAGATGGAGAAAGCATAAAATTTAATAATTAAATCTCGCAATCAGCGTTATTTGGTACTCAGGCATAAACAAGGCAATATCCACTATCGGGTACTCTCCATCCCATTGACCGCAGAAATTTTTGCGTGATCGTTTGTGGACTTCGCATTACATCGGCAATGGCTTATCCATAA
This sequence comes from Candidatus Spongiihabitans sp., assembly GCF_965237845.1. GTDB lineage: Bacteria > Pseudomonadota > Gammaproteobacteria > Arenicellales > Poriferihabitantaceae > Spongiihabitans. Next base: position 1,122,284 of record NZ_OZ250154.1, read on the forward strand.
TATGCACTTGATCTTTTAGAAATTCAGCCGTTTTGTTGGCATAATCCAATTTGGCATTCATGAGATCCCTTAGGCTCAAAAATCCAACCATCCTATCATTATCGATAACGGGCAGGTGCCGAATGTTGTTGTCGCGCATGAGCACTAATGCATCGTCGACCGACTGATCAGGACGAACCGTAATCACATTGGCGCTCATCATGTCCCGCAAATTGCAGCCGAGAAAATCCACGCCTTGCTGCTGACAGCTCTTAACGACATCACGTTCAGAATAAACGCCAACAACTTTCTCTCCGGAAACAACAGGCAGAGCGCCGATATTATTATCGATCATTAATTTCAGCGCATCGCTTACCAGATTAGACTGCTCACATGAAACCACCTTATCTGGTGCCGACCCCTGCTTGGTGTTAAGTATTTCTATTATCTGCATATTACACCTCTATATTTCAGTTAAATTGCATTTCGATCTGAATGATAGACAATACTACGCCGAAACCGGTCCGTTGTCATGTGAATGTCCTGACTCAATACCGATGAGGCAAAATCAGGCAGCCAAGGGTGAGTTGTTGATCATGTCCCAACGTTCCAGCCTGATGCACACTCTGCAGGTTCGCTACGCTCAAGAAAAAATTGCCGGATCAATTATTTCACGCAAGCCCCGCAGGGGTCAGTCTCAAGGACGAGCGGAAGTGAACCCGGGGTGGTTCAGGCGTTGTCGCGCTTGCTGAGTCGGTCGATGCTGAAATGCCCGGCGCCAGCACAGCACAACACCAGCAGGCCGCCGGCGATGGCGATGTTCTTCAGGAACAAAATCTTTTGCAAGCCGTCGCCGAAGTCAAAATGGAACAACAGCGCGGCGAGCACGGTGAACGCCGCCAACGCCAGCGCGAGCCACCTCGTCTTCCAACCGACGATCAACCCCACAGCGCCGCCAATCTCAAGCACGATCACCAGTGGCAACAACAGGCCCGGCACGCCATACGACTCCATGTAGCCCTGTGTGCCGGCGTAGCCGGCGATCTTGCCAACGCCGCTTATCAAAAAAACAACGGCAAGGCCGATGCGCCCCGCCAACTCGCCGTACGGGCATGCCGCCCCAATGAATTTGCATATCGTGTTCATCGTTATCCTCCCGTGTTTTGGTTATCGACATTGCCAAGTATGGCATATAATGGCGTGCGGTGCAGTCACGTGTTCACGCACGTGTTCACGGCCACCGCATACTGGACAAATCGGGTATTTGTTTGGCGATGGCTTGGCAGAATGACGGTGAAGAGGCAGCCTGGATGCCAGAAGGACATCACAAGGACAGGACGGATAGGGGGGGGCAAAATCGAGTGAAACACGGTGGCGGCAGCCGCTTCTTAATTGACGAGAAGAACTATTCCAGGCCGTGGGCGAGTGCGCTCCAGTCGAATTCGGGGTCGCCGCTGGCCAGGAACCAGGGATTCAGGAGGCTCTCTTTGTTGTATTGGAGAGGCGCCCCGGAAAGGGTCGTGACGCTGCCTCCGGCGGACTCCAGGACACAATGCGCCGCCGCAGTATCCCATTCCGAGGTTGGCCCCAGGCGGGGATAGATGTCCGCCAGCCCTTCCGCCACTAGACAAATTTTCAAGGCACTCCCCAGGCGGGTGATTTCCACTTGTTCGGCCTCGCCGGCAAGCCGCGCGCGGTAGGTTTCGACCGCCGCGCTTGCGTGGGAGCGGCTGGCCACCATGATCGCATTTTCACGATTGAATTTTTTCACTTGGATGGGGACCGGCTTCCGCGCCGCGCCAGCCTTGAACGCCCTCGTTCCAGCGGCGGCGTAGTAGCTGATTCCGCTAACTGGCGCATATACCACCCCCAATACCGAATCGCTACCCTCGATCAACGCGATATTGACCGTGAATTCATCATTACGCTTGACGAATCCATTGGTGCCATCCAGCGGATCAACCAGCCAGAAACGGCTCCACTCGCGCCGCCGCGCAAACGCCTTTGCGCCGGATTCCTCAGACAATACCGGAAGGCCCTGGTCGAGTCGCCGCAACCGTTTGTGGATGAGTTCATCGGCGCGGCGGTCGGCTTGGGTCAACGGCGAGCCGTCCGCTTTGGTCTCGACCTCGAACTTGCTCGCATACACCTCGAGAATTTCCCGCCCGGCATCAATCGCAATATCGACCACCTATTGCAGGTGGTTTTTCATGGCTTGTTTTTCATCGATGCCATCACTTCATTTTCGAGCGCGGGCAAATGGTTTCGGGTAATCGCCGAGCGCGAGAAAAACTTCCGGTTTTGACTCATTGGCTATTGCGGTTTCAGGGTCTGGCGATACGATAGTCTAGCGCCAACAACCGTGGCCACGGTGAGCGGCCTCTTGTAGCAGGCATAGTATTCATAGCGGCAGGTGCCGTTGGCCCGCTCGACGACGCTGTTGTTTGCTAATCCGGCACACGTTCCCAGTTTCCGGCGGTGGTTAAAAATTCACTGCCATGGTTTCTGTAAAACGTTGATTGACCGGCATCAATCAGAACCTGCAGCATTTTTGGCATTGCCAGGCCATGGGCATTTACCCGCTTGATCAAGCATTGCGCTCCCAGTTCATCGATCAGTTCAAACGGCCCGCGTTGCCATGCGAATCCCCAACGCATTGCGCGATCCACATTAATAATGTCGTCTGCGATCTCCGGCACCAAATCCGCGCTATAACAAAGCGTAGTTGCCATTACATCTTTCACAAACCTGGCGTTTGCGCTGTCAGATTCGAATAAACCGGATAATGTCCGCTCGTGTTCAGGCAATTCAACTTCCTCGGCAACCCGCCATTGTTGTTTTTGAATATCAAATACTTGCATGGTTTTACTGCCATCATTATGGCGTATAAGTTGGTAAAATCCACCACCGGTTTTTCGTCCCAGTTGCCCGCGCTCAACCATCGCCCGGATGTTGTCGGTAAAGTGAATAAATTTTCTGCCAAAATCATTTGCTGGTAAATTAACTTCAAGGTTTTTAGCGACATTGAGTATGACATCCAAACCGACTAAATCAATTAAGCCATACAGCCCGGTGGCTGGAAATCCCATCGGGTCCGACATCAAAGCGTCCACGGTTTCTATGCTTAGACCTTGTTCGGTTATCGCCTTCTCGGCCAATTGGAGGCCGGCCAACATCCACATACAGCCAATTCGGTTGCCAATAAAATTGACAGTATCTTTAGCGTAAACCACGCCTTTACCCAAGGACTTGCCGTGGGACTTGCCGAGGAAATCAGCCAGCGTTGCAATGACCTCGGGTTGAGTATTTTCTCCCGCCACCAACTCCACCAATTTCATAATATGCACCGGGTTGAAAAAGTGGGTGACCGCGATATCTTTTTGTAATCGCATCGGCATGCCCGCATAAATGTCGCGTAACGGGATGCCGGATGTGTTGGTTGATATAATGGAGCGGTCGCTTCTGAGTGCTTCAATGCGCATGAAAATTTCGCGCTTGATATTCACGTCTTCAATGATGGCTTCGCAGATCCATTGGCAATCGGCAATCTTGTCCAGGTCATGCTCAAATGAACCCGTGGTAATTTTGTCTAACAACGCATGATTCTCGATCATCGATGATCTACCCGCCGTTAGTCGGGCCGCTTTTATCTTAGAGACGGCGGTATCGCAGGAGGCTTTCTCCAAATCCAGTAGCAATACCTCAAAACCCGCGTTGGCGCAGATCCCGGCAATGCCCGTTCCCATCGTGCCAGAGCCCAGCACGGCAACTCGTTCTATATCAATCAGGTTTATATTAGTCATTGTTGGTCCGAATAAAAAATGTTTGTGAATTGTTCGTTTAGTTTGATTACACCTTACCGGAAGCAACCATCTCCCTGAGTTTGAATTTTCCCGGTTGATGTTTTTGGCAATTCAATAAACACTATTTTCTTGGGTCGTTTAAAGTTTGCCAGATGCGCTTTGCAAAATGCAATTATTTCTTCTTCAGTGGCTTGCTCCGCTTCTTTTAGTTCTACAAATGCACACGGAGTTTCGCCCCATTTTTCATCGGGCTTTGCCACCACCGCAGCAGCAGCAACCTTGGGAAACTTGTATAGCACCGACTCGATTTCGATTGACGAAATATTTTCGCCGCCGGAAATAATAATATCTTTTAAGCGGTCCTTGATTTCGATATAGCCGTCTGGATGAACAACTGCAAGGTCGCCGGTATGAAACCAGCCATCTTTAAATGCAGCGTCAGTCGCTTCTGAGCTTTTATAATAGCCTTTCATAATGGGATTGCCTTGCAGAACAATTTCGCCGATGGTTTCGCCATCTGCTAGGACCAGTTGCCCGGTGCCCACGTTAATCACTTTAGCCGATTCCATCATTTGAAATCGCACACCCTGGCGAGATTTAATTTCGGCTTGCTCGCCAATGGGCAGATTGGCCCATTCTGCACGCCAATCGCAATACAATATATGGCCATAAGTTTCCGTGAGGCCATAGGAATGGAGGACATTAAATCCAAGTTGGGCGGTCTTTTCCAGAATCTTGCTCGGTGGAGGCGCGCCGGCGGTCATCACTTGCACCGTGTAATCCGGGGTATATTGGATTTCTGGCGGGGCATTGGCGAGCATGGCAAGAACAATCGGCGCGGCGCCGAAATGAGTAATTCGGTGATTTTTAATGGCCGAGAAAATATTTTCGGCGCTGACCACGCGGTTGCAAAACAGCGTGCCGCCCATCAACGCCATGGTCCAGACATGTCCCCATCCATTGCAATGGAACATCGGGACGATAGTCAGATAACGGGAATGTTTAGGAATCTGCCAGGCCGCAACGGTGCCCATCGACATTAAATAGGCGCCACGGTGATGGTAAACCACGCCTTTGGGTTTGCCGCTGGTTCCCGAGGTATAGTTTAGCGACAGCGCGTCCCACTCCGATTCAGGCCTGCCCCAATCATCGCTGTTGTCCCCGCTGGCCAGTAATTCTTCATATGTCATTATCCCCAGCCGCTGCCCGCATCCCGGCGGTGCATCGGCCTGCTCATCAACGATATCAATGATAACAGGCGGATTGTTCATGGTTTTCGACAGGGTTTTTAACGCCGCGGAAATGGTCTCGGAAAAATGGGTATCGGTTATCAATACCTTGGCGTCGCTGTGTTCGAGTATGTATGCCACCGTGTCGGAATCGAGACGGGTATTGATCGCATTCAACACGCCCCCTGACATGGGCACGCCAAAATGACCTTCTGCCAGCTCCGGGGTATTGGCGGCCATTATCGATATCGTGGCGCCTTTTTCAACTTCCAGTTTTTTCAAGCCGGAAGCTAACTGTTGGCACCGATTTGCGACTTGCTTCCAGTTGTATGAGCGATTGCCATACACAATTCCAGGGTGTTCGGGGTAGGTATCCCGGGCTCTGTGCAGAAATGAAACTGGCGTTAGTTCGACGTAGTTGAGGCCGTCAACCCGATTGAGCAGGTCATAGTTTTCTTTCATAGAATCTGTTTTAGTTGCTTGGTCTGGAATCCAATCAGTATTGCAATGCCGCGTTATTGGAAACAAATAAATGAGGGACGCAATCAGGCGCCAATCAATCAACGTGCAATACAATTTAGTAATTTCAAAATCAGGGCAGAGGGCGCATAATCCGCAATGGTAAACAACCAATTATAAAGCAAAAGAAGATGCAATCACCGGAACTTGTATTATCACGACGCCTAACAAAAACCCCATTCGAGCAGCGGGTATTTGAACATGGCGTCAAGGGGTTGACCATCTACAACCATAGACCTTTGGCGTCTTACTTTTGTTCGCCGCAAGAGGACTACGAGCATCTTTGCCGGTATGTTCAGATTTGGGATGTCTCGTGCGAGCGCCAGGTTGAAGTGGTCGGCGCTGATGCCATGCGCTTGGTTGAACTGGCGACGCCCAGGGATATATCCAAGTGTGCAATAGGGCAGTGCATGTATGCGCCGTTAGTGGATGAGCACGGCGGGATTGTCAATGATCCAATTATTCTCAGGCTGGCGGAAGATCGATTGTGGGTTTCTATCTCAGATTCAGGAGTATTGTTGTGGTTAAAAGGCATTGCCTATGGTCGTGGATATAACGTCTCTGTGTTTGAGCCCGATGTCAGCCCGTTAGCCGTTCAAGGTCCGAAATCCGATGATTTGCTGGCCGATGTGGTCGGCGAGCATATTAGAGATATAAAGCGGTTTTGGTTTATTGAAGCCATGCTGGCGGAAACGGAGGTGATTATCGCCCGCTCGGGATGGAGCGGGCAGGGCGGTTTCGAGATTTATCTTCAGGATGGATCCAAGGGCTTGGCGTTATGGGACATTATCTGGGAAGCCGGGCGGAAATATAATATTCGCGCAGGATGCCCTAATATTGTTGATCGAATTGAACGTGGATTACTGTCCTACGGCAGCGATATGACAATGGAGAACAATCCATATGAATGTGGCTTGGATAGATTTTTTGAGGCCAGCAAAGACGCCGAGTGCATGTCCAAAGGCGCGATGGCCAAGTTTGCAAAGAATGGAGTGCGTAAAAACCACGTATATCTGGCGGTCAGTGGCAGCCCAATGGCTTCACCGAGGTCAACCTGGGATGTGGTCGATGAAAATAACAAGGTTGTGGGTATCGTGACCAGTTCGGTCTATTCCAGAAACTATCAGTCAAATGTTGCATTCGCAATTATTGATGCCGAGGTTAATCAGAAAGGCAGAAAGTTTCGGGCCGACATTGGGGCAGCCGAGCCGGGAGAATCTGCCAGAGAAGCAACTATAGTGGTAAAACGCGGAAAAAAACTGGATATGGAAATTCCGATGAATTCAGAATGAATACCGTCTGAAATATTTCCGGATGAATTTAGAATCGGCTAACCGCTGTTCAAAACCAATATAAGGCGACCATGAGCACCGAGGATAACAGCGACCATGCCTTTACCGCAAAGTCCCTAAGTGGTGTCAATCCAGAACACAATTATTCCGGCGCATTGAGTTTTGCCCGCCGGAAATATAGCAAGGATTTAGCCGCAGCGGATTTGGCGGTTACCGGGATTCCCTTCGACACGGCGACCACCAATCGTCCCGGCGCTCGATTTGGACCGAGGGGAATTCGCGCAGCCTCCACCGAAGTTGCTTGGCAGCGCAATTGGCCGTGGGAATTTGACGCGCTTGAATTGCTGAAAATAGCGGATTATGGTGATTGCAGTTTTGATCAAGGGCGACCCGAGGAGGTTCCGAATCAAATACAGGCACACATTGAAACCATCCTGAATACGGATACAGCAGTATTGTCATTGGGCGGAGACCACTTTTTAACGTTGCCGATACTGCGCGCCCACGTAAAAAAATATGGCCCGGTTTCATTGCTTCATTTCGACGCGCATACCGATACATGGAAAGACGAAGCAGGAAGAATCGATCATGGCACAATGTTTTTTCATGCGGTTAAAGAAGGATTGGTTATTCCGGAAGAATCCGTTCAAGTGGGCATTCGTACAACCAATGATGAGCCTCTGGGATTCAATATTTTCCATGCTGACTGGATTCATAAACATGGGGTGGAAAAGTTAATTGATAACATAAAAAACATTCTCGAAGACCATAAAACCTATTTAACCTTTGATATCGATTGCGTCGACCCTGCTTTCGCCCCGGGCACAGGCACCCCGGTATGCGGCGGGCTGAGTTCTGCCCAGGTCTTGCAAATACTAAGAGGTTTGCGTGGAATGAACCTGATTGGCATGGACCTGGTCGAAGTTTCACCGCCCTATGATCACGCGGAAATCACCTCGCTGTTAGCGGCGTTTATTGCCTATGATTTCATTGCGTTGTATGCCGCCAGGCATAAGCTGGGTGAAAAATTCTAAACACGCCCTCTCGTCATTATCAATGTGGTCTAATTGCGGCTTGCGCCGCCTGTGTTTCACTTACTCGGTAATATCGTTCAAAGCCTGGGTTACTACACAGTTTAAATGTGAAGGTAGCTTGCGGCAAATTTCGCTGGCTTTGTCTTTGGAGTCACAGCGTAGATAAACAGAGGATCCGCTGCCGTTCATTTTCGCCTCCCCATAACTGCCCAGGGTTTTGAATGCTTGATCGACTTCGGGGTAGAGTAATCGGGTAATCGGCTCAAGATCATTGGTGGTATTTTCGCTTTGCACATCTTTTTTCGTCATGGCTTTTTTAGTTGTCGATGGGCGATTGCGCTGAAGATCAGGGTGGGAGAATACCGCCGAGGTTGAAACGGCCACTGATGGAACACAAATACAATACCAATGTTGGGGTGGCTCAAAGCTTTCAAACGTATCGCCGATACCCGTGGCCCAGCACGATTTTCCATAGATGAATACCGGCACATCAGCACCGAGTTGAACGGCAAGCGGCAGCAAGTCATTGCGGGTCAAGCCTAAATTCCATAGTCGGTTTAAAGCCAGCAAGGTCGTGGCGGCGTTTGAACTACCGCCGCCCATCCCAGATCCTGGCGGTATTTTTTTGGTTAAGGTTATGCTTACGCCCGGCGTATTGCCTGACTGAAATTCTTTGCGAAGCAGTTCGGCAGCCTGGATGATTAAATCATTTTTTGGAAGCAAAAATTCATGCTCATCGTGCCGAACAATGTGGCTGTCTTTCAGGATTTCAAATTTCAGTATATCGGCAAAATCAAGAAACTGAAAAACAGTTTCCAATAAGTGATAGCCATCGCTTCTCTGTCCGGTTATATGAAGAAACAGGTTAATTTTTGCTGGCGAGCGCATTACCAGAGCGTTGAGGTTTGAGCCTGATACTGCCATGTTCACTAATGACGCTAATTCAGGTTGTCGGGTTGGTTGATAGCCGACCAACGTTTCAAAATCACCTTGACGCTCAATTGATCGCCAATATACTTTCCATGGTCATCATAAAGCGCCATGCCTCCAGGCAATGACGTGACCGTGAGCTTGCGTGGCAAGATTAAATCATTAACAGACCGATATTCCTGATATTCGACCTGCCACACGCCCTGATTGAAGCTTTTCAGTCGTCCATATTGGTCAATTACCACGTCCGTGGCATCGCCATCGGGCAATCCTCTGCACCACATAATCAGTTCTGTAAAAGGAACCTGCCAGCCTAATCGTTGATATAACACCTGATCCGCCGTCTCGCCTTTAATCACCGAGCCTTTAGTGTCTTTCAGGATTGCAGAATCGCTTGTTACCGAAATTTTTATGCGACCCCCGCCGAACGGGCCATAAAGTTCAATTTCCTGATGGTCATTTACGTAAGACCATTTCAATGTGGCCGATCCGCCTTTGTTGCCCGTTTTAACGCCGATTTTTCCCTTGAGCGCCCAACTGGAAATATTTGAGTTATTTAATTTCTGCTGCTGCCAAAGTGCAAGCTGATCAGATTTTGTAGCAGATTGTTTTGGGATACCGATTGCACAGCCGGACATAACAACAATCGTGAAGGCGATAAAAAATCGGTAATAAAAATCCATTATCTACGGACGAACAACAAGGGTGTGCTTTGAATATGTGAAAATTACCTGGACAGATAGCAAAAATGGATCAATTTGACTGTTGGGCGATCTGTGCCGGATAATATCTGGGAGCAAAATAGGTCGATTGTTGTTGAGAAAATCTATCAATCGTATTTTTTAAAATTGAATTTTCCGGTCCCCACTCGGTTCCCTGTTGCCAAATTTTTAGGGCTTCATCTTTATGACCAGTAACCCAAAGCACCTCGCCTAAATGCGCAGCAATTTCAGCATCTTGCCTTACCTCCAGCGCTTGCCGCAAAAATTTTATCGCTTGTTCATTATGACCCAATCTGAAATGAACCCAGCCCATACTATCGAGAATAAAACCATTGTCAGGTAGCAACTCATTCGCTTTGGCGATTAAATCCATGGCTTCGTCCAGTCTGTCAGTCTGATCCGCCAGGGTATAACCCAACGCATTATAGGCATGAGCATTGTCGGGTTGTAGCCCAATTAATTTACGCATGTCTTGCTCATGCAGTTCCAACAATTCCATCTGAGCTGCAAGCAATCCCCGATTGTACAATAAATCTGGATGTTCAGGAAATTCTTCCAATCCCTCATTGAGCACTAATCTTGATCGGTCCAACTGATTATGCTCTCTTAACAATACGTCTTGTTCGAGAATAATTCGGGTTCTCTGATCATCGTTGGCCGTATAAATTTGCTGTAAATGGTTTAAAGCGGAATCGATATCATCTCGTTGCGCTATTACCCATGCCATTTTTACCTGAGCGTCCAGGTAATATCTTTGCGACGAAACGCCGTGCAGATGCAACGCAGCGGCAGAGTAATTCTTTAGTTCAAACTCAATATCAGCCAGATAAATCCGGCTTTGATCAGTTTTTTGCCGGTTTCGATCATTTTTTAGATTAAGTTCAAGGTATCGCTCCAGTGCTTTTTTGGATTCTGCCAACAAGTCTTTGTCCAAATAAATGATGCCTATTGTGAACAGGGTGTCGGCGGAATCAGGATTGAATACCAATATTTCTTTAAGGTGATCGAGCGCGCTATCAATATTATCCTGTTGAATTAATAATCGTGCGTACTGGAATTTGAATTTTTCGTGTTCCGGGTTGGCTTTTAGATAATTCTCAGCGAAACTTGTCATGCTATTGAGGTCACGATTGGATAATTCTGATAACTTGAGTGTGCCTGGAAATTCCCAATCCGATTTGAGTTCAAGGGTTTTGTCCAGCAACCTGATAAATTCATCCGCATTACCCAGCCTTGAAGCGAGTAGGGCGGCGGTCAATGTAAGTTGTTCATTGGCAGAATTTTTTTCGACGTATTTTATGAATTCGGGTAATACGGTTTTCTGGTTCTGTGCGGACAGCAACGCCGCAATATCCTGCAGCACTAAAATATCAGGCAAAATATTATGAGCGGTTTGATTTTTTACCAAATCAATTAGCAGGGCTAAAGCATTCTGATGTTCGCCTAATTTAAACTGCGCTTTTGCCAGAGAAAGGATTATCCGGTAATTATCGGGTTGCAGACGATTAAAAAATTGAGCGAGTGCCATAGCCTGCTGATATTCTTCAAGATCCATCGCAAGTTGTATTGCTCCGGAAATAATTCGGTGATCTCTGGATTGATAGGCTGCGCTTGAAAGCGCTTCCTGTGCGACAATCGGCCTGTTTCTTTGGGAAGCGATTGATGCGACAAGCAAGTCGTACAGCAGTTCAGCGGTGAGTTGAGATTGAGGTTTTGTTTCAGTTGCCTGCTCAGGTGCCTGCCCATGTGCCTGGATTGAGCTATGTGCAAAGATTGCGGCGGTCGGTGAAGGCGATTGACAGGCGCCAATGAACAGTAAAACGCCGGCACAAAGTATCAGTTTTGCCGGACTCCGCGATAAAAATTTAAGGGTAACGAACAAGTTATACGCCGATTAATCGATAAAAAACATAATCAAAGTCTACCAATGTTTCCAGTCGGATTGCAGGGATTTTATTGTGATTATCACTATAATACAAAGCCCAATGATAGATTTCTGAAACCTGTCCAAAACCTGATGCCGGCATCACAAGGCGGACAATGTATCGGATGTTTTGGGTGCTTCGCTTCCTTTTTGCTAAGGCAAATTCGCAATATGCATATTTTAACGCTAGGCTTGAATCACCAGACCGCCTCGATAGAAGTGCGTGAAAAGGCAGCGTTTGGCCCGGATTCCATCCACCAGGCTTTAGCAGATCTGACCCAATCTGCGGGAGCGGCGGAAGCAACCATATTATCCACCTGCAATAGAACGGAAATCTATTGTGGCCAGGAAAACGATGATAAAACACGTATTCTGGCATGGTTGTCTGAATACAGCGGCCTCAATCAGAGCGATTTGAACAAAAGCATCTATCACTACCCAAATGAGGCCGCAGTGAAACATGCGTTTCGCGTTGCTTCGGGGTTGGATTCACTGGTGTTGGGCGAACCTCAAATTCTGGGTCAAATGAAAAATGCCTTTCTAACGGCATCGAGTATCGGTGCTACCGGAAAAGTGTTGAACCGATTGTTTCAGCATACTTTTAATGTCGCCAAGCAGGTACGAACCGATACGGCTATTGGTGTCAATGCGGTATCGGTGGCTTATTCCGGAGTAAACCTGGCCAAGCGAATATTCACCCGGCTTTCGGAGCAGACGGTATTGTTGATTGGCGCAGGAGAAACCATTGAGTTAGTGGCCAGACACCTGCAACAAAATCAAGTGAAGCATATCATCATCGCTAATCGCTCTATAGACAAGGCGCAAACTTTGGCAAAAGAAGCCGGCTGCGAAGCCATTACCCTGGCCCAAATTCCTGAGCGATTGCAGCACGCTGATATTGTGGTTACCTCAACCGCCAGCACATTACCTATTTTAGGAAAAGGCGCCATTGAGGCCGCACTGAAAAAAAGAAAACGCAGCCCAATGTTTATTCTCGATCTGGCGGTGCCGCGGGATGTCGAACCCGAAGTAAGTCAACTCAAAGATGTCTATTTATATACTGTTGACGATTTGAAATCTGTGATTGATGAGAATCGGGAAGTTCGCTTGCGCGCGACTGAACAGGCGGAAAACATAATCGACTTTCAGGTGGTAAAGTTTATGCGCTGGATGCGCTCATTGGAATCGGTGCCCGCAATAAAAGCTTTTAGGGAAGGATTGAACGATTTAAAACAAGCGGAATTGGAGCGTGCGCTTAAAAAACTGGAAAACGGGGGGGATGCCGAAAAAGTTCTTGAGCAATTTGCCAGAGACTTGACCAACAAATTTGCGCATCAACCTAGTCAGGTGCTTAAACAAGCGGATATCGACGGCAATGCCAGTGTTATCTCGGCCGCGCGAAAGTTATTTAATTTACACCTTTTGCATTAATATTTTAAAGGAAACGGCACGAGCCTAAACGAAGTCACATAACTTAAACACACTATCGCTTGCGCCTTATCCAAAAAAATAAAATGAAGAGGGTGTAACTTTTGTCAGTTTTCTCATGTGGTTTTGTCAGGCGAAGCGAAGATGAACCCATCTATTAAACAAAAATTGCTGCAGGTCGTTGACCGACACGAAGAGCTCAATATGCTGTTGTCGTCGCCTGAGATAATTTCCGATCAGGAAAATTTTCGAAAACTGTCCATTGAGTTATCAGAAATAATTTCCATCGTCGAGACTTTTAATCAACATCAGGCGCTGGCTCAGGAGTTTGCCGAAACACGCGCCATGCTGGAGGATTCTGATAGTTCAATTCGAGCAATGGCGAAGGATGAATTGCCGGTCCTGGAGCAGTATATGGAGGAATGCGACAGCAATCTGCAAACACTGCTGTTGCCAAAAGATCCCAATGATGGTCGTAATATCTATCTTGAAATCCGTGCTGGAACCGGGGGTGATGAGGCCGCGCTGTTCTCCATGGATTTATTCAAGATGTACCATGCGTATGCCGAAAGCCGTCGCTGGGAGGTAGAAGTGATGAGTAGCAGCGAAGGCGAACATGGCGGTTATAAAGAAATTATCAGCAAGATAGTCGGGGACGGCGCGTATTCCCGATTAAAATTTGAATCGGGCGCTCACCGGGTGCAACGTGTCCCGGAAACGGAATCTCAGGGGCGCATACACACTTCCGCGTGTACTGTCGCGGTTATGCCCGAAGCGGATAAAATGGATGAGATTGAAATCAACCCAGCCGATTTACGAATAGATACATTTCGCGCTTCAGGTGCGGGCGGGCAGCACGTAAACAAAACCGATTCAGCCATCCGCATCACCCATCTACCCACCGGGGCAGTCGTGGAATGTCAGGATCAAAGATCGCAACATAAGAATCGGGCGCGAGCGATGTCGGCGCTAAAATCGAGATTGCTCGAAGCACAAATTCAACAGCAGCAGCAAGAACAGGCAAGTACTCGCAAATCGTTGGTTGGCAGCGGCGATCGTTCTGAACGGATTCGTACTTATAATTATCCACAAGGCAGAGTTACAGATCATCGGGTCAGTTTAACGCTGTACAAATTGGATGAAGTCCTGGCGGGTAATGTCGATCAAATTATTGATCCATTAATATCAGAGCATCAGGCGCAGTTGCTTGCCGAGTTAAATAACGCTTAAAATTTGGCATAAATATTGATATGCGACCCTGGTACAAACCGCACTACAAATCCGCTTTTACAAGCATTTGACCAAGCATTTGACCAAGCGTTTGACTATAAGCGAGTTGCTGACCTGGTCTAAAAAGCAGTTCTTCGGGATGGAGAATTGGTATATGGAATCCAGGATTCTGTTGGGTTATGTATTAGGCCAGGATGCCGCCGAGTTGATTGCACATGGAGACAGGAAATTGTCAGCCACGCAGATAGACAGTTATAAAAAAATAGTCGTCAAGCGGCAAAAGGGCATACCGGTTGCCTACTTAACCGGGGTCAGAGAGTTCTGGTCGCTTCCGATCAGGGTAAATGATCGGGTTTTAATTCCCCGCCATGAAACCGAAACACTGGTTGAGCGTGTGTTGGCACTGATTGATGGATGTCCCAATGCCGGCATTTTGGAGCTGGGCACGGGCAGCGGAGCCATCGCCTTGGCGTTGGCATCAGAATTGCCCCATGCGCGTATATCCGCTACGGATAATTCAATGCAGGCACTTGCGGTTGCGCGTGGCAATCAGAGCGCATTAGGATTTAACAATATTGAATTTTTGCAGGGCGATTGGTTTAAAAATCTGGGCGGTGAAAAATACCATCTGATTTGCTCGAATCCACCTTATCTATCCGCCGATGATAAGCACTTGCAGATTGGTGATGTGCGTTTCGAGCCCAGAGACGCCCTGGTTGCTGATGGATGCGGCTATGCGGCAATCAATCATATCGCTAGGCATGCTAAAACCTATCTTCGCTCAGGCGGATGGATTGTGCTTGAACATGGATTCCAGCAAGGTCAGGGCGTTCGAGAGCGATTATCTGATGATGGCTATGGCGACGTAACCACGGCTCAGGATTTGAGCGGCAACGACCGGGTCACGGCGGCGCGATTGAATTAAAGCAGCGCAGTGTTCAGGAAATTCATGGTTGCTTGACTCTTGTGAGGATGACAAATGGGTGACAGATGCGGATGGCAACCACGGGTCACTTCAATTGGACAAATATACCGGACCTCGGTTTCGGATCGAAATAGGTTGATTTTGGCGGCATTAGCAAATCCGCATCTGCGACATCCATTAACTGCGCGATTGAAGTGGCGTAGCATGCGAAAACAACTTTCCAGCCCTCGCTGCATTTTTGTTTAATGCCTTCATTACCGCTTACCCCGGCAATATAATCGAGCCGAGCATCCCCGCGCATGTCCTTAATGCCGAAAATCGGGTCTAAAATCAAATTTTGCAATAGGGTTACGTCCAATGAACTAACCGGGTCTGTTTGATCAATATATTCAGGTGCAACATTGAGCAGATACCAACTATTATTGATGTACATTCCAAATTCACCATGTTTGGATGCATCGAATGTGGTTTGACCGCTCAGTTTTTTGACTGCAAAACATTTCCCCAACGCTTCGACTATCTGCGTTTCATTCAAGCCATTCAGGTCTTTGACGCAGCGATGAAAAGGCAGTAAGTTGAGTTGGTTGTCCGGGAATAGTGCGACCAGCAGTTGGTTATAGGGTTCGTCTCCATTGTTACTATATTGTTCCCGCATAATTTTAGCATAACGATGTCCAGACGCAGCACGGTGGTGTCCGTCGGTCAGGTAGGTTATCTCAATTTTACTGAACAGGTCGAGCAATTTCCGCTGTTCGACCAAGTCCTTGATACACCATACCTTCTGTTTGACAACTTGCTGTTGGAAGGCATCTTCGGAGATAAACTCAAGATCAGCCGGTTTTTGAATGAGTTGAGCGACATGATCGTCTATAGCATCACTTTGCAAATAAGCCAGGCAAATCGGGCTGGACGAGACACCGACAACTTTTTGGTAGTGGGTCAACAAATCTTCTTTGTCGCTGCGGGTGTTTTCGTGTTTTCGCACTAAGCCTTTTTCGTACTCTTCAATACTCACTTCGCAGACCACGCCAGTTTGCACATGCCTGCCGTTGCCTAACTGATACACAAACAAACAGGGCTGCCCAAGTTTTTCGTAAGAGCCGTCATCCAGTAGTTTCGCCAGGTTCGCTTTATTGGTCAGCAGAAGTTGTGCTTGAGTAGGTCGCGCATCGGCGGGAAAATCTTCCAGCAAACGCATGGTATTTAAAAAATTTTGCGGATTTGACTCTGCGAATTGTCGGCGTTGTTCCGGCGAAACTGAATCATACGCAGGTGAAACCACTTGTTTGGCCCGCGTAGCATTGACCAGATAACCCTTAAACGCTTTGATTCTTGGCATATCCGAAAAACAGTCAGCCGTTGTTGTTTCTAAAGGCAGCCATAAATTCAGCGAGGGCATCGACGCTGCTTTTTGGTAGCGCATTGTAGATGCTTGCCCGACAGCCGCCGACGCTTCTATGACCCTTTAAGTTCATGAAGTTGGCTTGTGCGCTTTCGGATAGAAATTTTTTCTCCAAATCTTCGCTGGGTAGTCGAAAAACAACATTCATATGAGAGCGGCAGGCAACATCTACCGGGCAGTTGTAATAACCGTCGCTATCATCAATGGCGCGATACAATGCCCCGGATTTTTCTGTCGCCAGAGTTTCCATCGCCGCCAGACCGCCTTGCTTTTTCATCCATGTCAAAACTTTGCCGAACATATAAATTGGAAATACCGGCGGGGTATTAAACATTGATCCATTTGATTCCTGAATGTCATATCTAAGATATCGCCCGATATTTTTATTGGTATTCTCAAGAATGGATTTGCGAATGAAAACCACGGCCATACCGGCTGGCCCAAGGTTTTTCTGAGCGCCGCCATAAACCAAATCAAATTTTCCCCAGGGCAGAGGACGCGCCATATATTCGGACGACATATCGCCTATCAGGGGAACATCAACCTCCGGCCATTCGGGAAATCGAATACCGCCAATCGTTTCATTGGTAGTGATATGCAGATAACGAGTGTTGTCCTGCATTTCCAGTTCAGAGGTGGCCGGCATTCGGGTATAGTTATTTTCCGCGCCGTCCCAGGCGGTGTAAATATCCCCATACTCTTTGGCATCGGTGATGGCGCCGTCGGCCCAAGCCCCGGAATTGACATAGGCGCCCTTTTGTCCATTGGCCAGCAAATTCATCGGTATCATGGAAAATTGCAGCATTGCCCCGCCCTGCAAAAACAGCACGCTGAAATCATCGGGAACCTGAAATACTTCCATGGATAACGCCATCGCTTCGTTGGCAACCGCATCAAAGTGCTTGCCGCGATGGCTCATTTCGATCAGAGACATTCCGGCGCCCTGATAATCGACGAATTCCTGCTGAGCCTGTTGCAGAACTGCCAAGGGCAGCGTGCAGGGGCCTGCGCTGAAATTATGTTTTCTGTGACTGTTTAAATTTGAACTCATTGACTCGCCCTAAGTAGATTGATTTGTAGTGGATTAACTTGCGGATTGATTATGCTGGTTTATTACCTGAATCGATCATGGATCGATCAATTTACGCAATCTCGTAAATTACCTTGTTGGTATGACTGCACAACCTGAAGTACGCCCTCGGCCACAGCCATTTGCGCCTGCTCGGTCGAGGCACCGATATGGTGGGTGCCGCATACCCCGGGATGAGAAGCGATTGCCGAGTCGAAACGGTTGTCTCCCGCCCCCGGTTCATTGTCGTAGACATCCAGCCCCGCTCGAATTCCTTTAGTCTCGATTGCCTCGATAAGGGCTGCTTCATCAACCAAATCGCCCCGGGAAGTATTGATTAGCGTCGCACCGTCCTTCATTGTGGCTAAAAATGTTTTGTCAACCATCTTATTGGTCTCGGGGGTAACGGGCAGGTGCAAACTAACAATATCGCAGGTTGACAGCAGCTCGTTCACAGACTCAAGTTGTCTAATGCCGATATCGCTGATGCGTTTTTCGGTGTCTTCTGAACGACCGGGTTTTGCTACGGCGTGTGTCTGGATACCAAATGCATCAGCGCGTTCAGCAACCGCTAATCCAATTGCGCCGAGCCCGAGGAGTCCCAGTTTTTGACCATATAAACCCCGGGCGCTTGAGTATTTTTTCTTGGCCCACACCTTATTTTTAAGGTCGCTGACATTATTTGGAATGTTGCGGTCGATGCAAATAATCAGACCGATAGCCAGTTCTGCAACCGCCATTGCATTGGCTCCAGGCACATTACAAACACGAATGCCGTTTTCAGCTGCATGTGCTTTGTCTATGGTATTGGTGCCGGCACCGGCGCGTATAACCAGTTTAAGCGACTTCCCTGCGTCTAAAGTATTGGCATCAACTTTGGTGCTGCGAACAATCAGGATTTCGTGGCTGCCGACTGCTTCTGTTAGTGTGTCTCCTTGCAGCGAAGGATTCGAGGTTATCTGGTGGCCGTTTTTGACTAATTCCGATTGATAAGATTCTGGAAAACTGTCGGCGATAAGTATTTTCATGTTTATATTGCATATGTCGCTATAGGTTAAAGTTCCTGAGAGTCTAAATTATTTGTGTGGCTTTGGGGAGTTGGATATTACCAAAGTTGTCGTAACACTTGTGCGGATTAGGGTAAAATCCGTGCACTTTAATCTGTGCACGCCGTGGTTGCATTAGCCCGTTATCCGCGCCTGATTCCAACATTCCGCTATGTTCTATTTATTTTTAGCCGCTTTGTAAGCTTTGTCAACTATGTCTGGGTCCCCCTACATTCCCCATCCCTCCAGGATTAGAAATTTTTCTATCATTGCACATGTCGATCATGGCAAATCCACCTTGGCCGATCGATTCATTCAGCTTTGTGGCGGCTTGGACCAGCGGGAAATGAAAGAACAGGTTCTTGATTCAATGGATCTGGAGCGGGAGCGCGGCATAACGATAAAAGCACAAAGCGTTACCCTGCAATACCAGGCAAACGATGGACAAATCTATCAACTCAACCTGATCGATACCCCCGGTCATGTGGATTTTTCATATGAGGTGTCCCGATCATTAACTGCTTGTGAAGGCGCTTTGTTGGTGGTTGATGCCGCGCAAGGCGTTGAAGCTCAGACTGTGGCTAATTGTTATACCGCTGTGGATCTTGGATTAACCGTAATCCCGGTGCTTAACAAAATTGACTTGCCCGCAGCCGAGCCCGCTCGGGTGCTTCAGGAAATCGAAGAGGTCATTGGACTTGACAGTAATGCTGCCTTATCAGTAAGCGCAAAAACCGGGCAGGGCGTAGAGGGTGTGCTCGAACAAATAGTGACCTTGTTGCCACCGCCCCGCGGCAGCGAAAATGCCCCGTTGCGCGCGCTGATAATTGATACCTGGTTCGACAATTATCTTGGTGTGGTTTCTTTGATTCGTATTATGGAGGGGGTCTTGAACACCGGGCGCACCCGTATCAGAATGATGTCAACGATGAGGGATTATCAGGTCGAAAATATTGGCGTATTCACGCCTAAGCCGATCAATGTTGAAAAACTGTCGGCCGGGAATGTGGGTTATTTGATTGCTGGGTTGAAAGAGATTAAATCAGCACGAGTTGGGGATACCATAACCTTAACAAATCAGCCCGCTGATCAACCATTGCCGGGCTTTAAAAAAGTTAAACCCACTGTATTTGCAGGGCTGTATCCTATTAACAATGCTGATTTTGCATCATTCAGAATTGCGTTGGATAAACTGAGTTTGAACGACGCATCATTGGTATTTGCACCTGAATCATCCCAGGCTCTGGGGTTTGGGTTCAGGTGCGGATTTTTAGGTATGCTGCATATGGAAATAGTGCAGGAACGCCTGGAGCGGGAGTACCAACTTGAACTAATTACAACCTCACCCACAGTCGTTTATGAGATACTTCAGAACAATGGTGAAGTGCTGTTTATTGATAATCCGGCGGATTTACCGGATCGGTCAAAAATTGAGTTGATTAAAGAGCCTTATTTGATCGCACGGATTCTGGTGCCGCATGACTATGTCGGCGCGGTAATTTCGCTGTGCGTTGAAAGACGCGGTATTCAGAAAAATATCCATTACCATGGTCGTCAGGTGATGCTGGAATTTGAAATGCCGTTGAATGAGGTGGTGGTAGATTTCTTTGATCATCTAAAATCCGTTAGTCGAGGTTATGGGTCGCTGGATTATGAGTTTATTGAAAGCCGACCCGCTAATATGGTCAAGGTGGATATACTCATTAATGGTGAAAAAGTAGGACCCCTGGCGGTATTAGTACATAAAGAGCAAAGCCAACATCGTGCTAGGGAATTGGTTGCACGAATGAGAAAGCTAATTCCCAGGCAAATGTTTGATGTCGCCATCCAGGCTGCCATTGGCGCTAAAATCATCTCTCGAGAAACGGTTAAAGCATTACGGAAAAATGTAACAGCAAAATGTTACGGCGGCGATATCACCAGAAAACGTAAATTGCTGGAAAAACAAAAAGCCGGTAAGAAAAGAATGAAACAAATTGGCTCAGTTGCAATACCTCAAGAAGCTTTTTTATCTATTTTACAGGTAGAGCGAGACTAACTGCAATGAAACAATTACTATTCAGGTTAACTATTTAACTTGCAGGTGTTATCTGTGGATTTTTCTTTTATTTTGTTTATTGCATTGTTGGCGACCGGTGTCATTATCCTGTCGCATAAAATTTTCTCTAAAGGGAAAAGCCGTGATTTACCCAGGCTGGATACAGCAGGAAATGCAATAAGATCAGAACCGATTATTGTTGAATACGCCTGGGCTTTATTCCCCGTGATACTGGTCGTATTTTTACTTCGATCTTTTGTCGTTGAACCATTCAGGATCCCGTCCGGCTCAATGTTGCCGAGTTTGCATATCGGCGATTTTATTTTAGTCAACAAATTTTCCTACGGCATTCGGTTGCCGGTTATCAATAAAAAAGTATTATCAGTAAGCAGCCCGGAACGGGGAGATGTGATGGTATTCAGATATCCCATTGATCCAAAATTGAATTTTATCAAGCGCGTGATCGGACTGCCGGGCGACACTCTCACTTATAAAGACAAGCAACTTTCAATCAATGGGCAGCCGATTGAGACCGAAGATGACGGCAGGTACGCATACAAACAAGTGAAACTAAAGGGGAAATCAGCCGATCAATTAATCGAAACCATAGACGACTCTACACATAAGATTCTGCTGGATGGCTCCCGTAAATCAAGAGATCTAGATCGGGTAATTGTCCCTCAAGGTCATTATTTTGTAATGGGCGACAACCGCGACCACAGCAATGATAGTAGATACTGGCGATTTGTGCCCGAAGATAATGTGGTAGGCCGTGCATTTTTCATCTGGTTCAGTTGGAAAAGTCTGAGTGGCGGCGGTGTGGAATGGAGTCGAATTGGGAATTTTATTGAGTAGCATGTCTAGTGATTCAGCCGCTATAGAGTGCCTGGCTCTGGAAAAAAAATTAGGGCATAAATTCAAGGATCCAAGGATATTGGTCCAAGCGCTCTCACATCGGAGTGTGGGAAGCCCGAACAATGAACGCTTGGAGTACTTGGGAGACAGTGTTCTTGGGTGTGTCATCGCGGAATTTCTCTATCACCAGTTCCCAAAACTACCCGAAGGGGATTTAACCAAAATGCGTGCTGCTCTGGTGCGTCAAAAAACATTGTCAATTCTTGCAAGAGATTTGAATTTTCCGGCCCATTTGATCATGGGGAGCGGGGAAGTAAAAAGCGGTGGTTACAATCGGGATTCTATTTTGTCCGATGCATTTGAGGCGGTGGTGGGCGCACTTTATCTGGATGGCGGGATGTCGGCAGTAAAAAATGTTTTAGGAAAATTATACAAAGACCTACTCAAAACCATCAAACCTGCTGAACTGGAAGATAGTAAAACACTTTTACAGGAAACCCTGCAAAAGCAAGAATTATCACTGCCAGTCTATCAGGTCATCGCTCAGTCTGGCAAAGCCCATAGTTTAACTTTCACGGTGTCGTGCAAAGTTCCAGGGATTGAATCGGTATTCATTGCGACGGGTAATAGCCGCAAAAAAGCAGAGAAGAGCGCGGCAGCACTTGCAGTCGAAGCCTTAAACAAATAACCGGTCAAGCATCATGGCTCATCATCGTTTTGGATTCGCAACATTGGCTGGCCCACCAAACGTCGGTAAATCTACACTGATAAACCGAATTATTGGCCAAAAAATATCTATTATTTCCAGGCGACCGCAGACTACACGGCATAGAATTTTAGGTGTTAAAACGCTACCCGAATTCCAGATTGTATTTGTTGATACGCCGGGATTGCACAATGACCAGCGAAAAAACCGACGAAATAGCTTAGACAAAGTGATTAATAAAACGGCTATCCGCAGTATGTCCGACGTGGATGTAATATTATTTATGATTGACTATAAAGGATGGTCGAAATCCCTGTCCGAGGTTTTCAGGCATGCCAAATCAAAAAATACACCTGTCATTTTGTTAATCAATAAAATTGATCGGCTTAAAGACAAATCCAGATTATTACCCCTGATTCAGGAGTCGAAAAATAGACACGATTTTGTTGAAATTCTGCCCATTTCGGCCCTCAAGCTGGAACCAATAAATGACTTCCTAAAAACGGTATCCCGGCATCTCCCGGCAGGCCCGGCCGGGTTTCCAGAGGATCAGATTACCGATCGTTCTGAACAGTTCCTGGCCGCGGAATTGGTTAGGGAGCAAATATTTATGACTCTCGGTCAGGAGTTGCCTTATGCAATCGCGGCTGAAGTTGATAAATTTGAAACCAATGAGAAGGGCGTTCTGTGTATTGATATTGTTATCTGGGTAGAAAAAATCGGGCAAAAATCCATCGTAATTGGTAAACAGGGGCAACAACTTAAAACCATTGGCATGAACGCACGAAAGCAGATGGAAAGGTCATTTGATAAAAAAGTTTATCTCAACCTTTGGGTCAAAGTGAAGAAAGGATGGGCCGACAGAGCCGCGCTGTTACACTCTCTTGGGTACACCGAAAACTAGCGGCATCCCGAAGCAACCTGAAGTAAATCCGCCCAGTGAAGGTCAATCAACAATCCGGCTATATATTACATCGCCAGTCTTATCGAGAAAGCAGTTTGTTGGTTCAAATATTCACTCGGAATTTTGGCAGATTAACGTTAATTGCAAAGGGTTGCCGAACAAAAAAATATCAGGTTCAGGGGTTGTTTCTACCCTTTAAACCATTGCTGCTAAGTTGGACCGGAAAAGGGGATTTGCCTATTTTGACTTCAATCGAACAAATCGGCTTCTGTCCGCAACTGGATGCTTCGAGAGTCGCTTGTGGCTACTACATAAACGAACTTATTTTAAAACTTCTGCACCGTCATGATCCCCATGAATTGCTGTATGACAAGTATGATAAATCAATTTTTCAATTAACAGATAAAAAAAATCCAAATTCGGTGTTGCGTGTATTCGAAAAATATTTGCTCCAGGAAATTGGCTTTGGACTGGTACTCGACCATGACGCTGAAAGCGGAGAAACCATTGCAGAAGAGCATAGTTATCAATATGTCCCGCAGAAGGGTCCGATAGCGACCAATAAGGAACAAGGCGATATTATTTCCGGTTCCACGCTAATAGCGCTACAAAATGAAGAATTTAACTCAGCTCAGGATCGGTCCCAGGCGCGACGGCTTACCCGTTTGCTTATTGATATCCAGTTAAATGGAAAAGAGTTGCGTTCGAGAAGGGTGATGCGGGAAATGAAACACTATAGAGAGCAGATTTCAAATGAATACTAAACCAAGCCGATGTCTAATTGCCTAAACTGTAGTGAATAGACAGAAATTTCTGAATCGCCGGCGGCTCTGGATTTAGTTAAAAAAAGAGGTCTGTGTATTCCATGCTTCGCCGAAGTATATACTTGGCGGATGCGACAATTCGACCGCATATACCGATTATGCCAGGTCATCCACGCGCGTCGGGTGGACAACGAGGTGTTTCGCGCGGTGTCATCGGCGCTGTTCCTTCGCCGCCAGTTGCGCGTCACCTATCACGCGCGCTCCAGTGACCGCATACGCGTATACGCGACTCTCGCGAGCACGGTGCGCGAAATGAGCGACCGGCAACTGGATGCGCTGGTGGGCGGCTCCTACGGCATCTTCGCCGACAGGCCGTGTCACCTCGCCCCGCCCGAACTGCGCCGCTTGGTGCGCCGGCGCCTGGAGGCGGCGCACTGCCGTTGCCCGTTGTCGTCGTCCGCCGCCGCAGGGTCAGGCGGTGGCGGCGATGCGTTTGTGCAGTCGGTCCTTTTGCTCGCGCCAGACCAGCGCCGCGGGGTCAAGGTCCCGGGTTGTCGGCGACTCCTCTTCATAGTGATGAAACCGATCCTGCCCCCGCACCAGCAACGCGCTGAAGCCCGGCAGTTTGGTCTGCCGCACATGGGGAGCGATGTATTGGATGTTGAGTCCGATGCGCCGGTCGTCGCTGCGGTTGGGCAGGGATGAATGCAGGGTCCAGCCGTGATGAAATGAAGCCTGGCCCGGGTTAAGTGGGCAATACACCGCGTCCCGCTCATTCACGCCGTGCACCTTTTGGCTTTGGAACAGCACGTTGTTTTCGTCCTCGACCGAAATGTCGTGCTTCCTCGGTCCGGCGGCATGACTGCCAGGGATCATGCGCATGCAGCCGCTTTGTTCATCGGCGGGCGATAACGCCAACCATACCGATACCTGCCCATCGCCATCCAGCCCCCAGTAGGTGAGATCCTGATGCCAACTTACATGGGCGGGCGTGTTGGCTTCCTTGATGATATAAGTGGTGTTGTACAACAGGATGTCCGCACCCAGAATTTGCTCCACCAGATCGAGGATGTTGGAGTGAGTAGCCAACTGGTAAGGAGAGCGCAAAATGGTATGCACCTTTGCCTGGTAATGCAGCGGCCCGATCTGATGCTCCGCATCCTGTACGCATCGCCGGTGTCGCAGGGCTTGTTTCTTGCTGAGTACATCAATCGGGGACAAAAACCCCAGTTTGTCATAGTCGCTTTTCAAGGTAGCGGGCATGGGCGAATCCTCGAACGATTAGTCAATAGTATATAAGTCCACCACATTTGGTACTCTAGGTTGATAGAGTATAGGAATTGTACAGAAAATTGCCGGTCGAGATCATGATATTTATAAATCCGTAGAGACGAGGCATGCCGTGTCTCTACCTCTACCCCGCTCGTCATTTGTAGGTTGATTTTTCCTCGTGGACCGGCCGGTTTGCGAGAAAGGCGCGACATTAAAAAAACAGCGCCAAGGACAAAAGGACAAAATCGCTATCACGCAGGCTGAAACTGATGTTGTCGGGATCGACATTTGAAAATGCCTGGGCTTCTAAACTAATACGAGAATCCGCCCAAAAAAATTTACCGGCACGACGATTGGCCTCAATCCTGAAGCTGGATGTTTGATCGTCACGGTCAATAAATGCGCCAGCCAGAACCTCGGAACTCTCCGCATCATTAAACCCTAAACGCAGTCCCATGAACAGGTCATTCTGAAAAACAACCGTAGCGCGATCACCCCGACTGTCATGGTGGTATTCGGCCAGCACCCCAAGGTCGAACAGCCCATCCGACATGCCGTAGAAACTGTACTCGAGCCCGCCGACCACAGCGGTAAAATCATTCGCGGCAATACTGTTGCCAAATTCCCGCCTAATGGCTTCGAGTTTCCACAACCAGGCACCGCTTGTAGCCTGGACATCGAGTCCATATTGATCAATCAGCGCATAAAAGGGAATCCGCCGACTACCGCAATTGAAGATCGGGTCGCGGGAAGTGCCGTGAAACCAGGAAAGTCCATAGTCAACAATACCCCGATAGCCACTAAAACGGAGCGCATAGTCAACATGATCATCGCCGTCATCGGATTCGTATTCAGGCTTGTTATTCACTTCACAGGGCAGGGCAATGGGATTTTCAATTGACAGGAATTTCCTTTCCCTGAAACCCGGCAGGGCAAATAATGTCAATGCACTTTGGTCGAAGGAGCGGCTGAGTCGCAACATTGGCTGGCCCAACTTGTCCTCGCCATCGATGCCCTCAAGAAAATCGGTTTGGTTAATCACATCCACCAGATGACTGGATTCCGCGACTCCCCAGAATACCTTGCCCAATCCCGCCAGGGTTTCCCAATTACCGGCCACATGAACCACATTGAGTTCGCGGATATCGATATGCCGCCGTGCATGATCTTTATTGTCCCATCGACCAAAAGACGTGAACGTGAACAGGGTATCTCCGCCGTTGAAACTGTGCTTGAATTCTGGCTCGATACTGACTGCAAAATTGCTGTCGAACCGCGCCGGGTTGTGAGCGTTCTCTGTATAGCCACGCGCCTCGACCTCCAGGATATAACCGAATTCAATACCGTGTACGATTGGCGCACCCAAAAATAACACAAACCCTGCAACTGGCAATGCCAGCCCGATTAATATTTTCATAAAGTGGTTATCGCTTACAGCAATCGTTTTAGTGCATTTTGACTGAAATCCTGGTCATCCATCGGACTCTCAAAATCATAATTTGTCCAGTTCAAGCGGGTACTCTTCCCGGTCTGGTGGTTGGTCATCTCGAACTGGTCGGCACGCCAGTAACCGCCGGTGTATTCCTTGAATCCGGTGATTTCGAGTGTTTTTAACAGCGAATCCTTGCGGTCATAAAACTCGACCTTAATGTTTCGATACTGCACCTTATCGATCCAGGTAATTTGGCGCTTGTACGCGGAATTTTCATATTGGGGAATTCGCTCGATAACATAACACTGGTACCCTTCGCCACACGCTTCTTCGCGCAACAGTTTATAGGTGTATTTTTCTATTTCCTGGGAAGCGAGGTCCTCAAAAGCGAATTCGCTGCCCATGAAGGGTCCGGATTTGTTTTTCGACGAAATGCGTTTAACCCGCTTAATCGAGGGCAGGAACAACCACTGATCATCAGCGACCAGACCGTGGGAGAAGGTCAGCATAGCGGTTCCAGCCACGTCCTTTGGCTGTTTGAACAGAGACAGCGATTTATCGCCATCACCGTCAACTTCAAGCTGGCGATTGGTAATCTCGCGGCGGCTCTCCCGGCCGGCGCGATTTCGCAGAATCATTTCCATATCGGCGGTTATATGTTTCCAACCGCTATCGCGTTGGTCTGCAGCAATGGCAATTTCGGTCCCGCGTTGCTCGGCAGTCTGGGCAAACGCCAGATTAAACGCCAGGCCAAACAGCGTTAGAAAACACAGCTGAGCAACAATGATAGTTTTTACGATAACTTTTACGAAAGGCATTTTTCCTCCTTTGGAAATGCTGAATTAATTTATACCGACTGTGTAGTGGTCTCGATTTCTGAATTTTTCCGCGCGGCACCAATCAACCATTGATCGAATCGAATCAGCAAGACCGGCAGCAAGAGGAAATCAACGATGAGGGCAAACATGATTACGATAGCGACCAACAAGCCCATCTCCGCATTCAACGCAAACGACGAAGTTGACAACACCAGGAAGCCGGCGGCCAACGCCACCGATGTAATCCATAACGCAATGCCCACGGTCGAAAATGCGTAACCAACCGCTTTGATTGCCTCCAGACCCTGAGCGCGGCGCGCGCGCAAGTATTTGCTCATAAAGTGGATGGTATCGTCGACCACGATGCCCAGCGTCATTGCCGTGACCACCGACAAACCCAGACCTATTTCAGCATCCACGATTCCCCACAGTCCGAATGCCATCGCCGCCGGGGCAATATTGGGGATCAATGTCAGCAGACCATAACGTACTGAACTGAAAGCCAGAATCAGCAACAACGATATTGCCACCAGCGCAAAAGCGGTGCCGCCCAGCATACTGATAATGTTGCGCATGCCGATATGGGAAAACATGATGGTCGGACTGGCGCCGGTGGTGTGAATTTCCGGTGTATTCTGTTGCAGCCAAGTGGAGGCCCGATCCTCGAATGCCAGGGTATTCGTTGTGGACAAGGTTTTAAGCGTCGCGCTGAGCCGTGTTCGTTGTTTATCGATATCGATTTGATTGTTCAAGTCAAGGCCATATGGCAGGGACATTTCGTAGAGCAACAGGTATTGAGCCGCCATTTCACGTTGTTCCGGCAATGCGTACCAGGAGGGATCACCGCCATGCATACTTTTGTTTATGCGTTTGAATACATCGGTCACAGTGTTGACATGGATGACCTCTGGCTGTTGCCGAAGCCAGTCGGTAAATTGTTGCACTTGTCCTAGGTAGCGCGGTTCAGAAATTGCGCCGGACTCCCCGGCATTCAGTGAATAATCGATGAAATACATGCCAGTCAGGTTGTCCACAACGAAATCGGTGTCGGTACGAAACTCGATGCGCTCATCGAAGTAGTTGACGAAAACATCATTTAACTGGTTTTTTGGAATACTCAATACCAGGCCAACGATCATTAAACTGACCACTGGCATCAGCATACCGCGTCGGCGAATCACCCAGCCTGAAAACGTGTTCATTATTTCACCGCCGTAAGCCCGGCCCTTCTTATTACTTGCAGGCAGTAACGTAACCAGAGCGGGCAATAGCGTCATAGCGTAGAACCAGGCAAACAAAACCCCCATTGCGGCGATGTTGCCAAGATCACCAAACGGCGGCGCATCACTAAAATTGAGGGAAAGAAACCCGATTGCGGTTGTCAATGAAGTCAGTAAGACCGGGCTGAAATTGATTCTCAGGCTTTCTGTCATAGACGCTGTCTTATCCATCCCACTGCGGTATTTCTGCAGCCAGTTGGCGAGGACATGTACACAGTCCGCAACTGCCAAGGTCAGAATAATTGTGGGTGCGGACATCGACGGAGGGGTCAATTTAATGCCCATCCATCCGGCCATACCCATTGCCGAGACTATAGAAAGCGCGATGGCGATGAAGGTCGTCACCGTACCGCTCAATCCCCTTAACTGCAGGAATACAAGAAACAGTATGATTGCGAAAGCGGCCGGCAGCAGATGGGTCATATCGAACAACGATGCTTCTGGAAATGCCTGGTTCATCATCATGATGCCAGTCAGGTAAACCTTCAGGTTTGGGTAAGTTTGTTCGACATAACTTCGCATCTCCCGAACATGCTCAGCAACCTGGGGGCCTTCGGTGGCTTCATCAATTCCTGGGGTCTCGACCGTAATGTTAATGGCGGCAACCCGGGCATCCGCAGAGATTAACCGGTGCACCAAGAAAGGCTCATTGACCGCGATATCCTGAATTCTGGCCAAGTCGGCATCGCTTAGGGAATCCGCATCCTCATACAAATCGGCCACTATCAGGTTATCGCCTTGAGCCTCTGTGTGCTGATAGTTTGACAGCGAATCCACCCTGATCGAAAACGGCGTTTCCCAAGCGCGATCGGTCAGATCCGAAATCGCCGCCAGAGTGTCCTGGGTGAACACCTTGCCGTCCTCGGGCGCGATAACAAATAAAACATTATCGTTTTTTGTATAGGTGCTTTGCAGGTTTTCAAATGCCAGCAAATGGGGGTCATCGCCAGAAAAAAACACGCGATAATCATTGGTGAATCCCAGAAACTGAACGCCGGAAGCCGCCGCCACGGCGAGCATCAAAGAAAGCGTCAGCGTCAAAACTCGATTACGGGTAACCCAACTTCCCCACTTGATTGCGAATTGTTCCATTGAAAATTACCTGAAATAAATTTAATACCTTGATCTCATTGTTTCAATCATTTTAAAATTTCTGCAAAATTTCGATGAATTTTTTCCTTTGATGTTATATGGGCGCCCAACATCACTAACACTATTCCTAATATAGCGGATGCTTCCAATGATTCTCCCCAAACCAAATATCCGATGATTGCGGCGATAACCACGGACGCATAACTCCAAGTATTGACTTTATCGGCGGGTGCGGCGGCAAATTTTACAGCGGTCCCGGCGAGCGCAAACAGTAAGGCAGACAGCATCATCAAAGCGATGCCGAGATTTATATCGCCCTCGTATTTTAGCGTTGTTTTGGCCATCTACCTGCTCGGTGTATTAAGAGCGTATTTTTCGTCGCTCGTTGGCGCATCATTCGGAAAGTTAGCGGGAAGGTAGTGTTGGTTCTCTTAATCAGATTTTCAAAGGAAGCGAACACTTATAGATGGGAAGATAATCATAGTATATATAACCTGTATGCGTGGTTTTCTTGAGCGTAAACATCATGGAAAAAGTCACCATTATTTCTTGTTTCATAAGCGAGAACTGGCGCACAGGTAAGCATGGACACCAGCAACAAAAACCCCTCGCCTACGAAGGTGGTTTTATTCTGTTATTTATCCTCAACCGGTTGTTTCTTGCAGTAAACTGGAATGTCTTTAATCTATTGGGCAGTTGCGGAGGATATGTACTTTATGGCCCTGCGTCCTTTCTGCAACTAATATTCTCGAAAACTTTGCAGTACTTCGGCGCCGACTTTCGTAAACCTTGCATGATCGTCGAAACTTCACGTATAAATCCACGTATATCTGTGTATGGATTTACCGTTAGTGCAACTAATTTCCTGAGAACAACGTTGGGCAACTGATCGGATATAATCTTTGGTTTCATTGGCTCAATCTCCATCAGTAGATACCCAATTATATTGGGAAACGCGGACAAATATAATATTCTATGACGTACTCAGATCGTGTGGGCCGGTCACGTTTGCGCCGTGTTGGGGTAGTGATTCGCCACGAGCGGTTGCCCCTACGATTTCCCCGAATAAATGTAATTGGTTTGAGGATCCCTGAAATAAATTATTTTTTCTTCGGCATATACAAATCAGTAATCGTGCCTTCAAACGCTTCCGCTGCCAAGCCCAAAGTTTCGGCCAGGGTAGGGTGGGCGTGTATCGACAATCCAATATCCGCGGCATCCGCATTCATCTCAATAGCGAGCGCTGCTTCGGCGATAAGTTCCCCGGCATTGCTGCCGGTGATTCCAGCGCCAATGAGTCTATGGGTATGGTTATCAAAAAGAAGTTTGGTCACCCCTTCACTGCGGCCTTGAGACAGAGATCGTCCACTGGCGGCCCAAGGAAAAACGCCTTTCCCATAGTCCAAGCCTTGTGTTTTGGCTTCGGTTTCGGTGACGCCAACCCAGGCCACCTCTGGATCGGTATAAGCCACGCTCGGAATCACTCTGGCATCAAACCCGCTTTTTAATCCTGCCGCGACTTCAGCAGCCACCTTGCCCTCATGCACCGCTTTGTGTGCAAGCATCGGCTGACCCACTATATCGCCGATGGCAAAGATATGCGGAATATTGGTTTGTTGTTGATCATTAACCGCTATAAATCCATGCTCTGAAATACTGACACCGGCTGCTTGTGCATTTATTCTATTGCCATTGGGCGTTCTGCCAACCGACACCAGCACCTTGTCAAAGGTTTCATTTTCCGGTGCTTGGTTTCCTTCAAAACTGACTTTGATGCCATTTTTTAGCGCTTTCATCTGCGTGACTTTGGTTTGTAGCCAAATATTTTCGTACTGAGATTTAATTCGTTTTTGCAATGGCCGAACCAAATCCGGGTCGGCGCCGGCCATAAGTCCATCCAACATTTCCACGACGCTGATTTTGCTTCCCAGCGCATGGTAAACGGTTGCCATTTCCAAGCCAATGATGCCGCCACCAACAATAAGCAGTTTTTTAGGTATATCGTCCAGTTCTAATGCGCTGGTTGAATCCAGCAGTCTTGGATCATCATGAGGGAAGCCCGGTATTTCAATCGGTTGTGATCCAGCCGCAATAATTGCATTTTCAAATGAGACCGATTCAGTTCCCGAGTCGGAGGTAACTTCAAGCATATTTGGACTTATGAATTGCCCCAGGCCATGAATAACCGTAACTTTTCGTTTTTTGGCCAAGCCAACCAGCCCTTGAGTCAGCTGATTGACAATGCCATTTTTCCATTTAAGCGTTTGCTTTATATTCACTTCGGGCGGGCGATAAATGAGCCCAATTTCTTTAGACTCCTCGCTCTCAGTGACAACTTTTGCGACATGCAGAAGCGCCTTGGATGGGATACAGCCAACATTGAGACAAACCCCGCCCAGATTTTCATAGCGCTCGATCAAGATAACATCGAGTCCAAGGTCCGCGGCGCGGAATGCTGCGGTGTAGCCACCTGGTCCAGACCCCAATACCACCAACGTGGCATGCTTATCGCCATTTATACATTCCCCTGCTTTGGCCGCGGCTTTGGATGTCGGTGCACCAGACTTGGCATGGTCTGGGGCATGGTCAGGCGGATTCGCGGATTCGCTTTTAACCGGCGCCGATTGTTGCACGAATTGTTCCGCGAATTCTTTCACCACAGCGGTTGCGGCGGTGCTTGGTTCGATCACTAACAAAACTTGATTCGAGGAAATTTCATCGCCAACCGCAATTTTCATTTCCTTAATGACACCGCTATGGCTGGCAGGAATTTCCATTGTGGCTTTATCACTTTCTATAGCGATCAAGGGGTCATCTGTTGCTATGACATCACCAACTTGCACAAAAATTTCGATGACAGGGACGTTTTCAAACTCGCCCAAATCAGGGGTTTTAATTTCAATCAGATCGGTCATAAATAAGGGTTGCTAACAAATTGGCACTTATCTTATAGAGACGGGGCTTACAGAGACAGTCTGCGGATATCCCCAAAAGATTGAGTGAGATAGGCGACAAATCTGGCCGCTTCCGCCCCGTCAATGACGCGATGATCGTAAGATAAATCCAACGGCAAGATTAGTCGGGGGTCGAATGATTCTCCATTCCACACCGGCATCATCTTCGATCTCGATACGCCCAGTATGGCTACTTCTGGGGCATTTATGATAGGCGTGAAGGCGGTTCCGCCAATGCCGCCCAGGCTGGAAATACTGATGCATCCGCCTTTAAGATCATCGGGTTTTAGTTTTCCATCTCTTGATCGTTCGCTAATGTCCGCCATCTCTCTCGCCAAATCAAAAACACTTTTTCGATCAACATCCCTGATTACAGGGACCACGAGTCCATTGGGCGTGTCCACCGCTATGCCGATGTTGTAGTATTTTTTTAATATTAACTCCTCGCGGTTGGCAGCAAGGGATGCGTTTACATTGGGATATTTTTTTAATGCGCCAATCAATGCTTTCATTACGAATGACAGCAATGTGATTCTTACGCCGTCTTTTTCCGCTTCGTCTTTTAACGACTTTCTAAACTGCTCGAGTTCGGTAATATCCGCTTCATCATGATGCGTAACATGGGGGATATTTAACCAGGCGCGTTGCAGGTGGGGGCCGGACAATTTTTTAATTCGGGATAACTTGATGGTTTCAATTCCCCCAAACTGGGAGAAATCAACATCAGGCATGGGCGGGATTCCAGAGCCGATTGCTTCACTGGCAGTTGATGGCGATGAAAGTTTTTGTTTGACCCAGGCAATGACATCCTGTTTAAGAATTCGTGCTTTCGGCCCGCTGCCGCCGACTTGACTTAGATCTGCACCAAGTTCTCTGGCAAACCTGCGTACCCCCGGGCTGGCATGAGGCGGATTGGAATGAAGCGCGCCGTCGGATTTTTCCATTGCAGTGGGTAAGCTGGAAGCAGGGGTGTGTGCCGGGGAATGTGCTTCAGTCACCGGCGTTTCCACAGCCGCATTGGCGGGTTGTTTAATGTCGGCTGTTTGGACTTCTTTTTCGGCTGGCTTTTGAGCATCTTGCTTTTGAACCACCTGGCTGGCAACTTCGCCAGCAATATCGCTAACAGTGTCAATGTGCATTATCACCGTTCCTTCGGATACGCTATCACCGACAGCGACACTAATAGCGGTGATGATACCCTTGCCCGGCGCAGGTATATCCATAGCCGCCTTGTCACTTTCCAGGGTTAACAACGGGTCTTCCGCGGAAACCGTATCCCCAATGCTCACTAAAATTTCAATGATTTCAACCGCATCGAAATCACCAATATCAGGAACCTTTACTTCAGCCATTGATTTCTATCACACCGTTACCGGGTTGGGTTTTTCCGGGTCGATGCCATACTTGGCGATGGCTTGTTCAACTTGTTCATTGGTTACGGCTTCCTGGTCGGCCAGCGCTTTCAAGGCACAGACCGTGACATGGTGACGATCGACTTCAAAAAATTTTCTTAGCTGTTGCCGTGTATCACTTCGTCCATAACCGTCGGTACCGAGCACATAGTATTGATTGG
This sequence comes from Candidatus Spongiihabitans sp., assembly GCF_965237845.1. Classification (GTDB taxonomy): domain Bacteria; phylum Pseudomonadota; class Gammaproteobacteria; order Arenicellales; family Poriferihabitantaceae; genus Spongiihabitans. The sequence goes on from NZ_OZ250154.1 coordinate 1,156,504, forward strand.
GAACGAAGGCGCGAATTTGCTCGGCGTATAATCGCATATAATCGGTTGTGGCAATCACCGGGCCTTCGGTGTTTCCCATGCACATTTCCACATAACTTTGTTTCGGATTTTCATCAGGATGGAGTCGATTGTAACGCTCCACATCCTGCCCGTCACGGGTTAATTCATTGAAACTGGTTACGCTCCAAATGTCCGCGCTAATGCTAAATTCTGTATCCAGCATTTGTGCCGCAGCTTCAACCTCCCTTAATATGGTCCCGCTGCCCAGCAATTGCACTTTGTTTTTATTTTTCTTCTTGCCCACCTGCTTGAGTAAATACATACCACGCAGAATGCCTTCATTAGCATTGTTTGGCATTTCAGGATGGGTATAGTTTTCATTCATTACGGTAATGTAGTAATAAACGCTTTCCTGCTGTTGATACATTCGCCGCATACCATCGTGGATGATGACTGCCAGTTCGTAGCAATAAGTCGGATCGTAGGAAATACAATTGGGCACCGTTGCCGCCAGGATTAAACTATGCCCGTCCTGGTGTTGCAGACCTTCCCCGGCCAACGTGGTGCGTCCGGCGGTGCCGCCCATGATGAATCCACGCGCGCGGCTGTCGCCAGCGGCCCAACATAAATCACCGATGCGCTGGAAGCCGAACATGGAATAGAGAATGTAAAACGGGATGGTGCATATATCATGATTACTATAGGCCGTGCCGGCCGCAATCCACGAAGACATGGCCCCCGCTTCATTGATGCCCTCTTGCAACACTTGCCCATTTTTATCTTCGCGGTAAAACATCAACTGCTCGGAATCCACCGGTTCATATAACTGTCCTTTGGGAGAATAAATTCCCAATTGCCGAAACATGCCCTCCATGCCAAAGGTCCGCGATTCATCGGGGATGATTGGAACAATAATATTTTTAAGTTCCTTGTTTCGTACCAGAGCGGAGAGGATGCGCACGAATGACATCGTGGTGGAAATTTCTCGATCACCGGTGCCCTCCAACTGAGATTTAAAAATTGACAAGGCCGGCAATTTAAGCGCTGGCGCGCTCAGACTTCGGCGGGCCGGTAAAAATCCGCCTAATTTTTCTCGGTGAGCAAGTAAGTATTGGGTCTCTACTGAATCTTTTCCCGGGCGATAAAACGGCGCTTTGGCGACTTCTTCATCGGTCAAGGGAATATTGAAACGATCGCGAAATGCCAGCAGGGATTCTTCCCCCATTTTCTTTTGTTGGTGCGTGGTGTTCTGGCCCTCGCCGGCTTCGCCCATGCCATAACCTTTTACGGTTTTAGCCAGGATCACCGTTGGCTGACCGCTATGCCGGATTGCGGCATGATAGGCGGCGTAGATTTTATGCGGATCGTGTCCGCCCCGATTCAACCGCCAAATATCGTCATCGGTCATATTGGCGACCATCGCTTTTAATTCCGGGTTGTCGCCAAAGAATTTTTCCCGCACATAGGCGCCGTCATTGGCTTTGAAAGCCTGATACTCGCCATCAACCGCTTCCTCCATACGTTGCTTGAGTAGTCCTTTGTCGTCGCGCTGTAACAATTTGTCCCAATAACCCCCCCAAATTACCTTGATCACATTCCAGCCAGCGCCACGGAAATCGCGTTCCAACTCCTGAATAATTTTTCCATTGCCGCGCACTGGCCCATCCAGTCGCTGCAGGTTGCAGTTGACCACAAAAATCAGGTTGTCCAGGTTTTCCCGGCCAGCAATCGCAAGCGCACCGGTAGATTCAGGTTCATCCATTTCGCCATCACCAAGAAATGCCCAGACCTTTCGGTCTTTGGCGTCAATCAGTCCACGATTATGCAAATACTTCATATAACGCGCCTGATAGATCGCCATAATCGGACCGAGCCCCATAGAGACCGTGGGAAATTGCCAGAAGTCTGGCATCAACCAGGGATGCGGATAGGAGGAAAGGCCGGTGCCATCCACTTCCTGACGAAATAATCGCAAGTCTTCCTTGTTCAATCGCCGTTCCAGATAGGCGCGCGCATAAATTCCCGGCGCAGAATGTCCTTGAATAAATAACATATCGCCTAAATGTTCGGTCCCGTCTTGTCCAGACACGCCGGCTCGCCAGAAATGATTAAATCCAACGTCATAAAGGGTGGCGGCAGACGCAAAACTGGCAATATGCCCGCCTAATTCCGATGAAATACGGTTCGCTCGGATCACCATGGCCATGGCATTCCAACGCACTAAGGCACGAATTCGCCTTTCCAGGCCGTGGTCCCCGGGACTTGGCTGCTCCTGATGCACCGGAATTGTATTCAGATAAGCGGTATTGGCCCGATACGGGATATGGGCGCCAGAGCGGCGCGCCGTATCAATCAGCGATTCAATCAAGAAATGCGCGCGCTCATGCCCCTGAGTTTCGATGACCGAGGAAAGCGCATCAAGCCATTCACTGGTTTCTGTCGCATCGGTATCGATTAGCCTTTCGTTGTCGGACATAAACCCTATACCTTAATTAGTCTTATTAAACATAAGCGATAGTGTAACACGTCAACTTAAAATACCTCAAAAATCAACAAAAGTTCAATCCCCGATAGCTACCGCCACCCGCATTAAGAGCGCCCGCACAAGCCCAGAAACCGTTGGCACTGTATAGGTTCAGAAACATATTGCACTACCACAGGGAGGTCGATTAGACTGTTCAGGTCATCTCTGTACTTTAATTTTATACTTTAATGAGAGCGGTTTTTCTATTCATGTCAAAAACGATATGACCGCTGGCCATCGCTGGGCCGACCCGACCACCAAGGCGATCGTCATGCTGGTAATCGCCACATTGTTTTTCGCTTCGCAGGATGCCTTGACCAAGCACTTGGTGCAAACCCTGCCCGCTTCGCAGATTGTCGCCGTGCGGTTTTTCTTTTTCGCCTTGTTCGCGCTCGCCTATGTCAGTCGCAGAATCGGCATTGCCACGGCATTTCGTTCACAACGGCCGTGGCTGCAGATTTTTCGCGGGCTGCTATTGTCCGGTGAAATTATTGTGTTCGCCTATGCCATTCAGTTTCTCGGGCTGGCTGAAATGCACACCCTGTTTGCTTGCTTCCCGCTCCTGATCACCGCGCTGTCAGTGCCGCTGTTGCGGGAGTCCGTTGGCTGGCGTCGCTGGCTCGCGGTGTTTTTCGGATTCATCGGCACGTTGATTATCCTGCGCCCCGACAGCGGGGTTTTCCAGCCAGCGGCGGCCATCGCCCTGGCCGCGGCGTTGATGTTCGCGCTCTATAACATCCTCACCCGCAAGGTCTCGCGCCACGATTCCTTTGAAACTTCGTTGCTCTACATGGGCGTGGTCGGCTTCGCCGGCGCCATGCTGATCGCGCCCTTCTACTGGCGCCCTGTCGCCGCCACTGAAGCCATCTGGCTATTGCTGATCAGCGTTACATCCATCATCGGCCATCTGCTGTTAATCAAGTCGTTGGCGCTGGTTCCGGCGGTTATACTGCAACCGTTCAATTACTTTGTGCTGATATGGGCGATCATCATCGGATTTTTGCTGTACGGCGAAGTGCTTTTCCCGGCCACGCTGCTGGGCGCCGGCATCGTCGTCGGCAGCGGCGTTTTTATCGCCCATCGGGAATACAAGCTGATGCGCCGCGCACAGTTGCTTTAGCGCCGTAACACCTAACCTTTTTACAACCAGCACCCGTACTTTGACCAACTACACACCCCTTGACCAATACCTGAAGCGGCATCCAGAGACGCAGTATCTCGACGCCATTCTATGCGACTTGTCGTGCGTGATTCGTGGTAAGCGTTACCCGATTGACCTGGCCGACAAAATTTTCACCGACGGCATGATGTTGCCCGGCTCGTCGGTTTTGCTGGCCGTCACCGGCGATTCGCATGATCCAGAGGGCCTGGGGTTTTCCGACGGCGACCCGGACGAAGTCGCCATTCCCATCGACGGCACTTTGGTGCCGGCTGCGTGGGCGCGTTATCCCACCGCGCAGGTGATGCTGACCCTGCAAAGCCTGAATGCGAAACCCTATTATTTTGAACCCAGAAACGTCCTGGCCAGAGTTATCGAGCGCTTCGGTGAATTGGGACTCAGGCCGGTGGTGGCGTTTGAACTGGAGTTCTATCTGCTCGACCCGGCGCACGACAACGGCGAGTGCATCCAACCGCCGCTGGCGCCGCTCAGCGGGCAGCGAAGCGACGCCACCCAAGTCTATGGTATCAATGAGGTTGAAGATTTCAGCCACTATCTGCACGAGGTGAATGACGCCTGCGCCTGGCAGGGCATAGCAATCGGCGCGATCTCGGCGGAATACGCCCCCGGCCAGTTCGAAATCAACCTGCGCCACAGCGACCAACCACTTGAAGCGGCCGATCAATGCGTGATGTTCCGCCGTGCGGTTCAGTGCGTGGCCAGAAAACACCGACTGCAAGGCACCTTCATGGCCAAGCCTTATGTGGCGCGCTCCGGTAGCGGACTGCACCTGCACATCAGTTTGCTCAACGACGATGGAGAAAACGTATTCGATGGCGGCGGCCAAGAGGATACGTACGGCACACCCGCCAGCCCGCAGCTCAGGCACGCCATCGGCGGGCTCAGGCAAACCCTGGCCGAATCGATGGCGATATTTGCCCCCAACGTCAATTCCTATCGGCGATTCGTCGCCAACAGTTATGTGCCGGTGAGCCCGAGTTGGGGCTATGAAAACCGTTCGGTGGCTATTCGCATTCCTAAAAGTTCGGGCAGCGCGCGCCGTATCGAACACCGTGTCGCCGGCGCCGACGCCAATCCCTATTTGACCCTGGCGGCGTTGCTGGCTGGTATTCACCACGGCCTCAGCAACCACATTGATGCGGGTCAACCGACTTCGGGAAATGCTGGCCAGCAACTGCATCCGGGAATGCCGTTCGATGCGCAAAGCGCCTTTGAGAAATGCCGCCACAGCAAGATTTTGCCCGGCTATTTCGGCCAGCAATACCTGAACGCATACAGCAGTTGCAAGTTGAAAGAGTACCAAGCTTTCATCGAAAGCGGTCACAGCGAGACCAGTTGGTATCTGTGAACTTGCCTGAGATAAAATATGCACCGAGAACACCGCTGCGATCGATTATTTGAATCGGCGCAGCTCGGTCCGGTGGACCAGCCGCAACCGTCGAACAAACCCTGAATAAGAGATCCCATGAGCGAACACGAGGGCGAACGCGAATATCCGCATCACCACGACGGCCCCTGCGATATCGAGCAACGAGTCAAGTCGCTGGAAAACTTGTTGATCGAAAAGGGGCTGGTGGATGCCGCAGCGATGGACGAATTGGTCGATACCTATGAAAACCGGGTCGGCCCCAGGAACGGCGCGCAGGTCGTCGCCAGGGCCTGGACTGATCCTCAATACAAACAGCGCTTGCTTGCGGACGCCACCAGCGCGATCAGGGAAATGGGCTATGCCGGCCGCCAAGGCGAACACATGCGGGTTGTGGAAAACACCGAGCAGGTACACAACATGGTGGTGTGCACGCTGTGCTCCTGCTACCCGTGGCCGGTGCTCGGCCTGCCGCCGACCTGGTATAAGGCATCCAGCTACCGCGCTAGAGCGGTGCGCAAACCGCATGTGGCGCTGGCCGAATTCGGCGTTATTCTTGGGCGCGACGTTGAAGTGCGGGTGTGGGATTCCACTGCGGAAATCCGTTATCTGGTGTTGCCGAAAAGACCGCGCGGCAGCGAAAACCTGAGTGCTGAGCAACTGGCACGCCTAGTCACCCGCGATTGCATGATCGGCGTTGCCTTGGCGATGCCAGTGGCTGATTTGAAATGAATGCAGCACATGATCTCGGCGGGCTACGCGGGTTCGGCGCGATTGACGACATGTTTATTCGTGATGGGCAGACCGCGCTGTTTCCCAATGAATGGGAGGCAACGGTATTCGGCATGACTCTGGCCTGCGGCATGTTGGGCCAGTGGAACCTCGACCAAACGCGCTGTGCCCGTGAGCAAATGCAGCCGGCGCATTATCTTGCCAGTTCGTATTACGAACACTGGCTGCATGGCCTGGAACGACTGCTGGTTGATCGCGGTTTGCTCAGCACGGCCGAGCTACAAACCGGCAAAGCGACGGGTAAGGGGCGGTTGCAAGCGGTTACGGTTGAGCGCGTGTCGGAAATTCTGGGCCAAGGCGCGCCGACCATTTTGCCTGCTGAAGCCACGCCTCGGTTCGTCAGCGGCGCGCGTGTCAAGGTGCGAAATGGCACGCTCAAATCCCATACCCGCGCGCCTCGCTACACGCACGGATGTGAAGGCGTGATCATGCTCCATCACGGTGCGCATATTTTCCCGGACCAGCATGCGGCGAGCGGTGAAAAACAACCGAAACATCTTTATAATGTCCGTTTTGAAGCGCGCGATCTTTGGGGTGAAGCGGATGGGGAAGGGCTGGCTGGAAAAGCACCGGCCGCGGTGTATGTCGATCTGTTCGAGCCTTACCTGGTGGCGGCGGATGTCGAGCCCTGAGCCAATTCCCGGGCAACCCCAAGCCGACGGCGAACTGGTATTCGCCGCGCCGTGGCAGGCGCGAACCTTCGCCATGGCGGTTCAACTCAACCAATCGGGACTGTTCGAGTGGAAGGAATGGGCCGCGCAACTGGCGCACAATATCGCCGAGTTCGAGAAGCAAAACACCATTGAGGACAGCGACGCCTACTATCGGCTATGGCAGGAAACCCTGGAGCAAATCGTCGCGGGGAAACTGAATTGTGATTGCAATTTGTGATTAATAAGTGAATGATGTTCCGACAGTTAAGGGGGCGGCAATCCCTTCTCGTCGTTGCCAGGATTGCGGCTACGCCGCATGTGTTGCCTATCAGTAAAACAATCGGGAGAGTGTTAAAATAGACTTGTTTTGCGAGAGCGGCTATTGTTGAGTTGCCTTGCATTTTCGCAAGGGGATAGTTGTTCCCTCCTGTTTGCTCAATGTGTACTTATAGACGAGGATTTGAAATGACTATCAAAATCGGTGATCGAATACCCAATGTCACCATCGCCATCATGACATCGGACGGGCCGACGGAATTGATCACCGATGAAATTTTCGCGAATAAAAAAGTGGTGCTTTTTGCCCTGCCTGGAGCCTACACCCGGACTTGTTCGGCGGCGCACTTGCCCGGTTATGTGGTGCATCACGATGCTATTGTAGAAAAAGGGGTCGATGCCATTGCCTGCCTGTCGGTCAACGATGCGTTTGTGATGGCAGCGTGGGGCAAAGCACAAAATGTCGAGAAAAATATACTGATGCTGGCTGATGGCAGCGGTGCGTTCACCGAGGCGGTCGGGCTGGAGTTGGACTTAACTGCGCGCCATATGGGGGTTCGCTCGCAACGCTATGCCATGATTGTCGATGATGGCGTGGTTACCCATCTAAACGTCGAGCAAGGCGCCAATTTCGAGGTCAGCGATGCCGAAACTATCCTGCGGCTGTTGTAACGGTTGTTGTAAAGCGGGCAACCACCTTAAACGCGTTAACGCTTGCGATCAATATGAGCAGATTTTTTAGGGGAGTTAAAGATTCTATTTCTCTACCGATATTTAATGCTGTATAATCCGTAGATGGAACTCATTGATTTAGCGCTGACCTTCGACGATGTTTTGCTGGTTCCTGCAAAATCCGAAATTCTGCCCCAGGATGCGGATCTAAAAACCCGCTTTACCCGCAATCTCACAATAAATATTCCTTTGGTTTCTGCGGCTATGGACACCGTAACCGCTGCCAGGGCGGCGATTTGTCTGGCACAGCAAGGCGGTGTGGGCGTGATTCATAGAAATGTAACGCCTCAATTACAAGCCAAGGAAGTCAATCGGGTAAAGAAATTCGAGAGTGGCGTGATTACCGATCCGGTAACGGTGGGAAAAACCGCTCGGGTCAAGGATGTTCTGCAGCTGATGCAAAAGTATTCAATATCGGGCGTTCCCGTGGTTGATGGCCGAAAGGTTATTGGTATCGTCACCAATCGTGATTTGCGCTTTGAAAAGAATATGGATACGCCGGTGGATAAGGTGATGACCCCGGAACAGCATCTGGTTACGGTGGGTAAGGGTGCATCTTCGGACGAAATCCAGCGCTTGTTGCATCAACATCGTATAGAAAAAGTCTTGGTGGTGAGCGGTGACAATGAACTTAAAGGGTTGGTAACCGTAAAGGATATTCAAAAATCCAGTGATTACCCCAATGCCTGTAAGGATGATCAAGGACGGCTGCTGGTAGCGGCGGCAGTGGGCGTTGGTGAAGACACCGATGAAAGAGTGGAATGTCTGGCGAACGCCGGGGTCGATGCCATCGTGGTTGATACCGCCCATGGTCATTCGCGCGGGGTGCTTGATCGGGTTGCGATGATTAAAAAAACTTACGCTGATATGCAGGTGATAGGCGGTAACATCGCCACAGCGGAAGCGGCCAGGGACTTGGTCGATGCCGGTGCTGATGCGGTCAAAGTGGGCATTGGCCCCGGCTCGATTTGTACTACCCGAATTGTCGCTGGCGTCGGCGTGCCGCAGATTTATGCGGTCCAGCAAGTTGCTGAAGGCTTAAAGGGAACGGATGTTCCTTTCATCGCGGATGGCGGCATCCGCTTTTCCGGCGATATTGCCAAGTGCATCGCTTGCGGCGCGAATGCGGTGATGGTGGGGAGTATTTTAGCGGGTACCGATGAATCGCCGGGTGAAATCGAAATATTTCAAGGACGCTCTTACAAATCTTATCGGGGCATGGGCTCCATCGGCGCCATGCAGAAGGGCTCCAAGGATCGGTATTTTCAGGAAAGCGTCGATAGCGCGGATAAATTAGTGCCGGAAGGGATTGAGGGGCGTGTGCCTTATAAGGGCCCGATGATGAATATTATTCATCAGTTGATGGGCGGACTGCGCGCCAGCATGGGCTATACCGGCAGTGGCACGATAGAAGATATGCGCCACAAAACGCAATTTGTTCGCATCACCAATGCGGGCATGAAAGAAAGCCATGTGCATGATGTTTCCATCGTCAAGGAAGCGCCGAATTATCAAACCAGTTAGCAATTTTCAGCAATTTTCGCGCCGATAAATTTTGTCGTTTTGATTAGCGCATGAACACATTCCACGACCCGCAGCAAAAAAAAATACTGATACTGGATTTTGGCGCGCAATACACTCAGTTGATTGGGCGTTGCGTGCGGGAGTTGGGGGTTTATTGTGAAATTTTTCCGTTTGATGTTGACTCCGGCAAAATAAAGGCATTTGCCGCAAACGGTTTTATTCTTTCAGGCAGCCATGCGTCAACCTGTCAGGATCACGAAACTAATGCTCCCGGCATAATTTTTGATACGGAACTGCCGATCCTTGGAATTTGTTATGGAATGCAAACATTGGTCTCTCAGCTTGGGGGTGTGGTTGAAAATACGACCGCCCAGGAATATGGATATGCTGAAAATGGGTATGCCGAATATGGGCATGCCGTAGTCAACACCTGCGCCAATAGCAAATTGTGCGGGCCAGCCGGTCAGGTGCTGACGGTATGGATGAGTCACGGCGATCGAGTGAGCGAATTGCCGGCGGGATTCAAGGTCATCGGCGCCACCAGCCGTTGCCCTTACGCCATCGTCGCCGATGAAGACCGGGATTATTATGGCGTTCAGTTTCATCCCGAAGTGACCCACACCGTGGACGGCAAAAGGATTTTATCGCGCTTTGTTCATGACATTTGTGGCTGTGGCGCGGACTGGGTTTCGGCGAATATTATTGAAAGCCAGTTGCAGTGGGTTAAAAATCGGGTTGGCAATGAGCACGTGATACTGGGACTTTCCGGCGGCGTAGATTCCGCAGTTGTGGCGGCCCTGTTGCATCGCGCCATTGGCGCTCAGTTGACCTGTATTTTTGTGGATACCGGGTTGCTGCGTTTGTACGAAGGCGACCAGGTTATGGAAACTTTTTCCGAGCATCTGGGGGTAAAAGTCATTCGTGTAAATGCTGCGGGTGATTATTTCAAACGCCTGAAAGACATAGATGATCCTGAACAAAAACGAAAAATCATCGGCAACCTTTTTATAGAAATATTTGAACGGGAGTCGCGCAAAATTAAAAATGCGAAATGGTTGGCGCAGGGAACAATTTACCCGGATGTCATCGAGTCATCGGGAAATAAACACGGAAAAGCGAAAGTCATAAAATCCCATCACAATGTCGGTGGACTGCCGGCGGATATGAATCTAAAGTTATTGGAGCCATTGCGCGAGTTGTTTAAGGATGAGGTGCGAAACATGGGCCTGACGTTGGGGCTGCCGAAAAAAATAGTCTGTCGGCATCCATTTCCAGGCCCCGGATTGGGCGTGAGAATTCTTGGCGAAGTTAAACAGGAGTATGCGGAAATTTTGCGCCAAGCCGATGCGATTTTTCTTGAACAGTTGTATGCCCATGATTTATATGACGAAATAAGTCAGGCGTTTGCGGTGTTCCTGCCGATTAAATCCGTCGGCGTGGTCGGGGATAATCGCGCCTATGAATACGTCATTGCCCTTCGCGCAGTGGAAACCGTGGATTTTATGACCGCCAATTGGAAACGGATTCCGCATGATGTGCTGAGCGGAATTTCTAATCGCATCATCAATGAAGTGCGAGGAATAAGTCGAGTGGTCTATGATATATCGGGCAAGCCGCCGGCCACGATAGAGTGGGAATGACATCAAGTGGACTGACGCGATGCCAACTGCACCATCAGTTCATGGCGCGGGCTTTGGAGTTGGCAATCATGGCGCAGGACAGCGATGAAATTCCGGTCGGCGCCGTGGTCGCGCAAAATGAAAAAATTATTGGCGAAGGATTCAACTGCTCAATAGGAAATCATGATGCCAGCGGGCACGCGGAAATCCTGGCGTTGCGCGCTGCCGGTAAAAACATCGAAAACTATCGCCTCGATAAATGCAGTTTGTATGTAACGATGGAGCCGTGCATTATGTGCGCCGGCGCCATTTTGCATGCGCGCATCAAGCATCTGATTTTTGCGACCCACGACCTGAAATTTGGCGCCGCGGGCAGCCAACTTAATCTGCTACAGTCCAGGTTCTTGAATCATCGATGTTCAATCACCGCCGGAATAATGCAGCGAGAGTGCCAGGAATTGATCCAACAGTTCTTCAAACAGAAACGGCATCAATGACCAGATGCAGAGCAAAACCGAAATCCAATGACGTGACCGCCAGGGATGGCGGAAATGCAGGTTTTGCAGGATCAAAAACCTGCCCATATCAAGCGTAGGACATAGACCAGCCCCTCGCCCCCACCGTCCCTGGCTGTCGTGTCCCGCGGTGCGGGACAAATGGTTGACTGGATTCCTGCTTCCGCAAGAATGACGGCCCCGGCTTTCAGAAGTGGGACTTTAGTCCCGCCATCTGTAGTGGTTGTTCTCGGCCCGACTCGGGAACGTGGGAACGAAAACAATTCTCCAGCCTGTATAAGCTCAGATACATTTAGCACTCCGATGCAGAAGGCGAGTCATGCAACTTCAACACATTGGATACCGAATCAATACTTGAATTAAGTGTTGTGTCCCCTTAATTCCAAAGCAGACTCCAGAAATCCTAAGGCATCTTTGCGTTGTAAATGCGGGTGGGCGAACTGGTTGCGATAACTACGAATACATCCGTAACAACTCTTGGTGCAATCGCAATCACCGTTCACCCGTTTTTTCGCCTCTTTAAGCACATCTAAAAACACGTCTTGCTTTTCTAAATTGGCAACCAGACCGGCACCGCCGGGTACGTTGTCGTACAAAACTATTGCCGTTTTGTCGAGTGTTTTGCCTACTGTGATGGTCGCGTTCAAATCGGTGTCCGGTACATTTAATCTTTGCGCAGCACCCAGTAACATGGCATATGCCAACGAATACGCATGCCATTCGTCGTTGAGTCCGGGAAATTGCAAACGAACAACATCGGTTACAAATTCATGGCCGAGGGAAAGTCGTTTAAGGGTAGATTTACACTCGTTGCTTTCCGGAGTTTTATGCGAACCACTTATTTCCGCACTGCCCGCGCCACAACTAAGGCAAATATAAAATCCACCGCCGTTTTTCCCTTCACATAACACTACCATGCGCCCCGGTAATGCTGGCGTGATTTCCACATCGAAGAGTTTTTTTGTTTCTTGCTGACCCTCAACAAACCCGCCAAAAAACGGGCGGGTGGTGTATAAACGCCCGGCACGTCCTTGTGGCTCTTTAGGTTTTTCTAACAATGCCGTAACAAAGCCGAATTCCGGCGACAGGTACTTGCCCTTTGGATCAGGGTTACCCGCTTGGTCATCGTCTTCATTCCATTGTTTGAAGTCGCGTGCCTTGTTGTAGTAGTAGTTTTTGACCGCGAGGGTTTTGCCGGCAATGATTTTTATTCCGCAGGATTGCCATTCCTTTTTGTTGGCGACAACCTTGCCGCCGGGCGCATATTCGGCGATAGCTTGCGATAAGTCCCGTTGCAGAGAAATTTTGCGTGCTTCCTGCTGGCTGTATGGGCGTGTGTCCAGTTCCACCACATCCACCGGAAAGCCGTATTTTGGAATAATCGCTTTGCGGGAAAGAAAGTTAAGTGTTTTGTCGGCGGCAATAGTATTTGCACGATTCTGAAATTTTTTTGCTTTTGTAAAATTGTCCTCCCTGCTAAATTCCTTTTTCAGTCTTTCAACTAAGAGATATTCTGAGCAAACCTCTGCCTCAGCATTAGCGAAGCGGCTATTTTTACCAGCAATAAGATTCATCCAACTGTTGTTGTCCAGTCCTGTTTTAGCATGCATCTCTTTCGGAACAATCTCACGCAGAGAAGACGCGAGAGCAGTGTTGTCTCGGCAAAAATTCATAACTTCGGAAACCGCACTTGGGTTTTCCCAGTCGCTGCCTATTAAATTTTCAACTTTTTTGAATCGTTCGCGGTTCGAAGGATTTCTAAAGAACGCTGATAGTACGGTCGCGGTGATGTGTCGAAGTATAATTTTTTCGTTTTGCAATCGAAGTTGCGGAGGGCGGATTTGCCCTTTCAATATGTGTGTTTCCGGGTCATTGTAGTGATACAAATCATGCGGATTGCGTCGGCAATAGGTGAGTGCAAGACCGGGTATTTCGCCACCCCTCCCAGCACGCCCGACGCGTTGCGTGTAATTAAACGGCTCCGGCGGAACATTACGCAAGAAGACTGTTTCCAAATCGCCCAAATCAACGCCTACCTCAAAGGTTGTTGACGAACTGAGTAAATCAATATCGCCGTCGATAAATTCAGTTTGTCGCTTTTGTGCTTCCGCGCTTTCTAATTGTGCGGTGTGTTCTTCGGCGCGCAACTGTGCCGGCATTTTTGTATCTTCATACAAAACACGGTAGTGGTTTTGCGCTAACTTTACTTGGTCAGCAAGGACAAGTTCGCCCGGGCACTTGTTGCGTGGGCAAACCCCGCGAATATTGTAAAAGCTCAGTCTGGCGCAGGTGTCGCATTCAAAGCATTCATTTGGTGACGGAAGTTTCACGCGTAGCCAGGCAGGATTTAACAAAAAGGTGCCATCGGCTGATGCGCGCAACAACAGTCTATCGTCCTCCTTAAAACTACTGTCGTAATTATGAATACAGTCCCACAGGGAATCCATCAGTTCTTTGCCTGCTTTGCATTTTTCTTTGTCGGATAATGTGTTGTCTTGATGTAAACGACAAAGAAAATGTTGTACAATACCAGTTCCTGCGCTTCCCCATGAAAATGTATATTTGGTGCCCGTGCCAATAGTAACCGGCCGTTGTGGCCATGCGGATACTTCATTCCAAGCGGGGGGGGGCGCTCTCAGGCAATCTCACCGCTCGTTCATACCGCAAGCGATCCAGAAGAAAACTGAGTAATTCCTGTCCCTCTTCTGGTGTGAAATTCCACGGTGGTTTGCTCATTAAGTCAGGGAGTTGTAAATCTTCACGAAATGCCATGTGCCACTTGGTTAAACCGGTGCCTTCAAGTGAAATACGTTTCTTATTAGTCAACAACTCACGGAAAATCATGCGTGATGCCTCACGATTCCGCGTTTCAGCCGTATCAGACTTGGAGAACACCATGTTGTCACTACAAATTTTTTCCAGACGGCTCTGTAAATCTTTAATTGATAAACCTTCTTCGTTAACCGCATTTTGTTTTAACGCACGTAAAATAAAATTTCTATCGCGTACTTTTTGATACGAGTCTTCCGCGTACCATGCAAAGAATGCCGCCTCCTGCCGACTGTCGGCAAAGGATAGTATTTTTCTTCGTTTTCCTTTTGGCAGTAAACTATGTAAGGCAGTGGCAATAACCGAGTTTGGGCCATCGGAACCATGTACAATTTCCTGCACAGGATCGCCAATTCCACGACGTTCATAGCCGCAGGTTTCACATTTTTTTAGTCGATCTGGATGCGTGTCGTGATGCTCGCACTTTTTCACCGAAATAGTTGCATTGCATTCACAAACTGAGCGATTGTTTCCTTGGGATAGGCTTCCACACTGGCGGCATAATTGGTGGGTGCTTTGCTTATCCAAACCGTTTTCTAACGGCAAGTAAAAATCCACTCCAAACTCACTGTGGCTTGGGTCTCGCGTTGCTTCAATAAGATAACCGCCGTCTTCACGACCGACATAATAATGTTGCCCACATTCCTGGCACAATGCGATTTCCAATGCCTTGCTTGTTTCATCACCTTCTGTTTCTGTATTGCGGTTTAGAATAATCGTGTCTTTAGCGTTTTGATAAGATAAAAATGCGCCCTCCAGCGCACTCATGAATAAGTGAAATCGTTGTGGTTTTTTGTCATCTGTAGATTCTTGTGTGCCGAAAAGGACATTCTCGTCAGCAAATGATTCGCCAAACAAGGTGTTAGCAAACGCCGCAACCGCCTGTTTGTCTTCTTGACTTACGCCAGATGAAATGGTTGCGCTGGTGGCGATGCAGCGAAACCCATGCGTGCGTCCACCGGCGCGTAGGCGTTGTTTAAGTCGACGCACCAACATACCCATTTCCATACCTTTGGCTCCGCGATACTGGTGCGCTTCGTCTAAAACAATAAATTTCCAGTGTTGCCCACGGCCATCGTCAAATAATTTACTGTCGTCGGGGCGAATGAGCAAATACTCCAGCATGGAGTAATTGGTCAAGAGGATATGCGGCGGGTTGTTGCGCATTTCCTCACGAAACACCAGTTCCCCGGAAAGTCTATTTTCTTCATGCGTACTGGCGTGGCGATAGTTATCCTTTATATTTTTTGGTGTAGCGCCGATGTACTGACCAAAAGTTGGTTTGAAATCAGAGTTTGCAGTTTCTAACTTCTTACATATTTCCCCTAACCGCCGCCTCTGGTCGTTGGCAAGCGCATTCATCGGATACAAAATTAACGCACGCACACCAGGCTCATATAATTTCTCGTCCAAATGCTGTTGGTACAAATCAAACAAGATTGGATACAAAAAACTTTCCGTTTTTCCGCTGTTGGTGCCGGTGGCGACAACAACGTTTTGTTGTTGGCTATGTACCTTGCGAATCGCTTGCTCCTGATGGTCGTACAAAGATTGGTCAAGCAATGCTGGCAAAAGATCGGTGTGCGATGTTGTGAAGCATTCTTTCGCCATCGAAAGTGCATTAATTCCCGCCCGAAATTTATGCGCTGATTCCGGGAATGGTCCTTTCATCAGTTGGCACTTTTCCAACGCTTGCGCAAAAGATTTGCGCAAAGCGGTATCCTTAAAGTAAAAAGATGTTTTCAGGTAGTTAAGATATCGGGTGTGAAGCGTATCTTTCCAATGGTCAATCTCTTGTTCAGTCGGCATGGCTTCCCCCATGAGGCAAATTATTTAGTGTGTCTACGTTGACGCTATGTATCGACCTTCGCCTACGATCAACAATGATTCCCTTGTGCTTTACCTCGGTAAGGGATAGCCCGGCACCCTCCAATTCGCCGCGGCTATACCCTTTGTTCTTGGTAAGTGGACGAACAGGTTTTGGTTTTGGTTTTGGTTTCGGTTTTGGTTTCGGTCCCGAATCTGGTTTCGGTTTATCAGCAGGGATGCAAACAATCGAAAATTCTGCTCTACCGCATTGAACCCGCAAGGCTACTTCTTCGGACGAAACATTTGCTATATTGCTGTGATAACAAAAATCTCGCATACTGAATTCAGCATGTTTAGTTTCGCGGTCTTCATTGAATATGACTTGATATGTGCGCGCACCATCGTATTGGCTGAATGAATTAAATCCTACATTAATTTTTGTTGCGGTTACGGGCAAACGGAAAACTATTCGCGTATTAGAATTTTTGCGAAACTCATCCCGTGACATTTCAAGGTTCGTGTCGCGCCATTCATCAATTTCCTTATCGAATTTTTCGGTGCGCCACCAAATACGCGGCAGACAAATAACAACTTCCGTTTTCCCGTTTACTATCCACTTGGTTTTGTCGGCATCCGGGTGCGCTGCAATCATTGCCGTATCATTACCCATCATCGTTACCTGATATTTTTCAGCATTCGCGTTGTCAATGTTTTTGTTTTTAACAGAAATTCCATCGCCGATGAATTTTATGGTAGTTTCCGTGTGTCCTGTCTTTCTAGGTGCCACAATATTTTCCGATGAATGTGGATTTCCATCAACCAGGATTTGTTTCAAATTTTTCTGTCGGCGAAAATCGAAACTTTCTATCAGCTTCACGTCTTGGTCATAAATGCGAACATAAAACCATCCGTCGAGATTTTCCAAAACCAGTGCGAGCGTTTTTTTGTTTAATTCTTCCGGTCTAAAATTTTCTCCCCATTGACCATGGCCTTCTTCCCCCACCCTAATCCGAGAAACGCCTTTCCACTTTTTCTTGTCAATCAATTCCAAGGCATCGCCGATAAATAAGCCGCCCGCATCCGAGTCATCCGCGATCGTTGTACCTTTGAGTAAGAAACGCTTGTTTGAAAAGAAAGAATCACATTCGGTAAACCCGTCCGCTTCGTCATTGCCGGTGGTGAAAAAATAATGCGCCGAAAAACCTTGGTCGGTGCATCTTGCTTTTTCAACAGGCGCGCTGATTTTCCTTGTCCATGAGTTTGGCGTGAAAATCATGGAATACCCGCTGGACACTCGTTTGATCCGTCTCCCGTCACCTGTCCAGTTTTTGCGATGTTTAAAGATTAACGGATGGTCTTCGTCAAACAATTTTATTGTATCTGTGTTGTTCTCCGCCCAAGTTACCGTCACCTCATGGGTGAAATTCGGTAGCAGATATTCATCGCTGCTGTTTGGTAACAATGCAACTCCATCCTGCGTCACGTCCGCATTTTTATGCGACGGAAGAATCAATAGAATTTCCCATTTATTGGTGGCAGTTGAATATCTGCAAATTAATTCGGGCTTGGTCTCAGGATTAGGTGGCGATTCTTTCTTGTGGGACAGATTTTTGGAATCAGTTTTTCCACGTGCTCCTTTGTACGACGACGGTTTTTTCGATGACTCTTCCGGTTTTGATCGCTCCTCTGGCGGTGTGGGTGTGTGAGTATCTATGGTTTCAGCATCCCCGGGTTGATCCTCTGGTGGTGTTTCTGGCGACGGAGCTGTGTCACCAGAATCTGATATTCCAGCGTCCCCCGGTTGCGCATCCTCCGGTTCAGTTTCCGGCGGCGTATCAGTGCCGGGTTGCTTACCGCCATTGGGAATCGCATTTCCGCCAGTGGGTTTTGTCAGTCGGAAAATATTCATGACTAAGTCACGAATGCAACAGATAAGGCCCTTTACGTTTTCTAAAAACATCGTTCTGATTGGTTACCGTGCTACCGCCATATTAACGCCATACTAACAAAATTTAAACCCAACCCCCGGCAGAGTTTTGCGAGGCAAACCGAAGTCTCGCAAGGTTGCGCATGGGCTCCCGACCGCATGCGCACCCGCCCGATGGTGCTCACGCTCAAGGGCAAGCCTAAACGCTTTCTCGTTTCCACGCGGGAACGAGAACATATACTGAACCGGTTTTAAGAATTGACAATCAGCCAGGTTTTTCTTTGCCGTGAACTGCATCAAGGAAATTTAAGCGTGGCCATCATTATCGAAGTGTATGGATTTTTGCAAAAGTTACGTTATACTGTGCCTGTGATTCTTGAATTTATCGCTGTGGGAGGAAAAAAATGATAGAACTATCTAAATTATTGAAGGGCGGTGTGGCCAGCGTTGCATCTTTGGTCTTGCTATTTGGTGCGGGTTCAGCATCGGCTGCCGGGGTATTAAACGTAACCAACTGGGATGAATATATCGCCGAAGACACTATTTCAAATTTTGCAGCGGAATATGACATCAAAGTTATCTATGATGTTTACGAATCCCAGGAAGCCATTGATTCCAAACTTCTGGCCGGGAATTCCGGTTACGATGTGGTTAGTCATGCCAGCAGCGCAATTGCGAGATTGATTCCGGCCGGTATTCTGCAACCAGTTGACAAGTCCAAGCTGGACAACTTCAAGCATATGCGCCCGGACGTTATGGCTCAGTTAGGCGCGGACTGGGATCCGGGCAATCAATATGTGGTGCCGTATATGTGGGGGACGCATGGCGTTACTTATAACGAAGCGTTGGTCAAGGAAACCTACCCGGATGCGCCGATTGGCTCGCTGGACTTGATTTTCGATCCAGAGCATATCTCTAAAATTGATGCCTGTGGCGTGGCCTTCCTGGACGCGCCGACCGATATGGTGCCAATGGCGTTGTCTTATCTAGGGTTTGACCCAAGTTCAACCAATAAGGCCGACTATGCGGCGGTTGAACAAATGCTGTTAAAAATCCGCCCTTATATCAAGACTTTCGATAATTATGCGTATCAACGATTGGTCGAGCGGGAGTTTTGCGTGGTAACCAGTTGGGGTCCGGACGGCTTGTTGGCGATGTCCCAGGCGGCAGAACTGGATACCGGCGTGGAACTGAACTTTTTCATTCCGCCCGGCAAGGATGCGGCTATTTTTTGGGTGGATGGTTGGGTGATTCCGGCTGATGCCGAGAATGTGGAGAATGCACACCTGTTCTTGAACTATATGATGCGTCCTGAGGTTGGCGCGGCGGACACCAATTATTTGTGGTATGCGACCGCAAATAAAGATGCCTTCGATTTAATCGATACCGCGGTGACCAGCAGTCCAGCGGCTTTCCCGCCACCGGAAGCCGTGGCGTTAATGTACACCTCTGCGGTGTTGCCGCCAAAAATAGAGCGTTTGCTTACCCGAACCTGGACCAATTTCAAAGCGGGTAATTAGAAAAATTCGGTGCGTCATGGGAATAGCATCATAATGCAAGTCTGGCGCAGTAAGTTTTTTTTAATGTGTCGGCTTACGATGGCGCGCCGGATTTCCCGTTTCATTAGAACTTTCAATGAGGTGAGTCATGGTTGATTCGGTTGATTTTCAGTGCGAGCCATGGTTAGATCCCGATGCGGAACCGTTTATTCGTATCCAGAGCGTTACCAAGAATTTTGGTGATTTCACCGCGGTAAGCAGCGTTGATTTGGATATTTATCGCGGGGAATTGTTCTGCCTTTTGGGCGGATCCGGTTGCGGCAAGTCCACGCTTTTGCGAATGTTGGCCGGTTTTGAAACGCCAAGTTCGGGCACCATCCATATCGACGGCATGGAAATGAGCGAGGTGCCGCCCTACAAGCGGCCGGTCAACATGATGTTTCAGTCATATGCGTTATTTCCGCATATGGATGTGGATAATAATGTAGGCTATGGCTTGAAATGCGATGGCATCGATAAGGAAGAAATCAGGTCGCGCGTCGCCGATATGCTGGCGATGGTGGAACTTGCCGAATTCAGCAAGCGCAAGCCCCATCAATTGTCCGGCGGGCAATGTCAGCGGGTGGCGTTGGCACGGGCTTTGGTCAAGAGACCCAAAGTATTACTGCTGGATGAGCCGCTGGCGGCATTGGACAAGCGACTCAGAGAGCAAACCCAGTTTGAGTTAATGAACATCCAGGAAAAACTTGGGGTAACTTTTATTGTGGTGACCCACGACCAGGAAGAGGCGATGACATTGTCGACCCGCATTGCGGTAATGGATGTGGGGAAATTTGTGCAAATCGGCACGCCAACGGAAATTTACGAGTACCCCTCATCCCGAATGGTGGCCGATTTCATTGGCACGGCAAATATGTTTGAAGGTCGAATTACTGAAAATGGCGCGGATCATGTCAGAGTGCGCTCAGATGACCATGATGCAGAGTTTTTTATCGATCACGGATTATCCATCAAGGTGGGCAGCAAGGTTTGGGTCGCGGTGCGGCCGGAAAAAATCAAAATATCCAAAACGCCGACTGAACACTCAAGTGCAAATAATTCAAGTGCAAATAATTCAAGCGCAAATAATCTAACAGGCGTGGTTCAGGATATAGGCTATTTGGGAAATATTTCAACCTATCGAATTAAACTCCCCAGTAGCAAGATCATTGCGGTTACCGTTCCTAATCAGGTGCGACCAAAAGACGGACGCCATGCAGTCGATTGGGAAGATGAAGTATATCTGAGATGGGATGCCGCCAGCCCGGTAGTGCTGACTAAATAACATAGCCAGATAACATCATAATAATCATGCGACCGGCGACCGACATTATTGACAAATTCAAGGCGCACCCCATTGCTCGCGCGCATATTCCAAAAATTTTCGAACTATTGCAGTCGCGCTGGAAAACAGTCGTTATCTTCATTCCGTATTTTTGGCTATTACTATTCTTTTTAGCCCCGTTTTTTATCATCCTGAAAATCAGCATGGCGGAATCGCTGATCGCCAGCCCACCGTTTTCGCCGTTGTTTGAATGGGCCAGCGACGGCGCGATGAGCATCCGCGTGATTTTTGATAATTACGCTTATCTTTGGGAAGACGAGCTGTATCTCAACACCTATTTAAGCTCGGTCAAAATTGCCTTTATCTCCACGATATTGTGTTTATTGATTGGCTACCCCATCGCTTATGCCATCGTAACCTCGTCGCATACCGCAAAGCATGTTTTATTGATGTTGGTTATATTGCCGTTCTGGACCTCATTTTTATTGCGCGTTTATGCCTGGATGGGATTGCTGGCAGACCAAGGGCTGATCAACGACCTGCTCATTTGGCTCGGATTTATTGAGAGCCCGGTAAGGTTGCTGTATTCCCATTTCGCGGTCTATGTCGGCATCGTTTATACCTATGTGCCGTTCATGATTTTGCCGTTGTATGCCAACATGGAAAAACTGGATATGACCCTGCACGAAGCGGCCGCGGATTTGGGCGCGCGGCCGTTCAAGACATTTTTGACCGTGACCCTACCGTTGACCATGCCTGGAATAATCGCCGGGTCATTATTGGTGTTCATCCCGGCAACCGGGGAGTTTGTGATTCCCGATTTGCTGGGCGGCGGTAATGTATTGATGATTGGTCGGGTGCTGTACGGCGAATTCCACTCCAACCATGACTGGCCAGTGGCCTCGGCAGTGGCGATCGCGTTGCTGGTATTGTTGGTGGTGCCGATGATGCTTTATCAACGCGTCCAGGCCAAGGCGGCGAAAGAGGACTAACGCGGAAGGCGGCATGGAGAAAAAACGTTCCAGGTTCCTGTTTTCGGTGTTGTGCTTTGGCATGGCATTTTTGTATATCCCACTGATGGTGTTGATAACGTATTCCTTCAACCATTCCAAAATCGTTCCGGTTTGGGGCGGTTTTTCAACGCGCTGGTACGCGTCTTTGTTTGAAAGCGAAAAAATATGGTCAGCACTGACATTGAGCCTGAAAATTGCCGTAGTCAATGCCACCTTTGCAACCCTGCTCGGAACCCTGGCCGCATTAGCTTTAGTGCGTTTTGGCAAATTTCGTGGCAGAACATTGTTTGGTGGAATGATTGCCGCACCGCTGGTTATGCCGGAAGTGATTACCGGTTTGTCATTGTTGATGTTGTTTATAACGCTGAAAGAATTTTTCGGATGGCCGGATAAGCGCGGATTTTCCACTATTGCCATCGCGCATATCACATTTTCCATGGCTTATGTGGCCGTCATTATTCAATCCCGGTTAGCCGGAATGGGGCAGACGCTGGAGGAAGCGGCGCAGGATTTAGGCGCCAAGCCATTGCGGGTTTTAGTCGATATTACATTTCCGTTACTGGCGCCTGGAATGCTGGCGGGATGGTTGCTCTCATTTACCTTATCCCTTGATGACTTGGTTATCGCCAGTTTCGTAACCGGCCCGGGCTCGAATACACTGCCGATCCTGATTTATTCGCGGATAAAAACCGGCCTGAAGCCGGATATCAATGCGTTGGCAACCATCATTATATTTACCGTGGCGATAGGTGTCATTATCGCTGGCTGGATTATGTTCCGCCAGCAGAAGCAAAAGGAAAGGGATATGCAGTTGGCGACCGCAACCAATAAATAACACAATAAATAGGGCCGCGTTGCCTGAACAGAGGCGCCCGAAATTAAGACAAGAAATTAACAGAGGCTGATATTTGTCTGCGCCACTTGCCCCTTTCCGGGATGGTGTTTCAATCGGGCAACCGGCAATAATTCCTGCAACTGGCGATGAAATTCACGAACTCCGTGTTCAATGGAGGACAGATTCGGTTGCGGGAAAACGCTGGATTGCATGCTGTCTTGAAGCCGGCGCACGAAGTTTTCATCTTCCGCGCTGGTTGCGTTATTAATGCGCCTGTTCAGGTATCGAACCGCATTGATTTCGGGGCGATGGTCGGGAAGCGCGTAGGTGCCGCCCCTGACCCGTGTTTTATTCGCAGACACAGGCAGGGTCATATAAAATTCAATGCTATCGGGATACAGTCCGAGTGCCATGCTCGGGAAAATTCCGCCATACAACCACAGTTTTTGGTTTTTCTCTGGCAGATGATCAAATCCAGGGAGCAACTTTTGATAGTTTCTCACGCTCCATAATTTTGCCGGCTGGTCATTGATGACACCAGATGAAACAGGCAAGCCATCCACCAATTGGTCGGAATAATTTTTGCCATAGAGTTGTTGCAGGGCGGGGTGGCCGACCGGGACATGATAGCCTTCGTTATCAATATCGTGAAACACTTTCCAGTTGTAGGGTCGAATATCGTCATACCGGGTATTTTCAAGCGGCTGCATGCGAGCAATTTTATACGGTGCGATTTCATTTTGCATTGGCAACAGCATTTCAGCCAGGGATTGTTTTGCGTTTTCAAAACGAATAAAAATGAATCCCATCCATACTTCGAGATCCAACGGCACTAATCCATTTCTCGATTTGTCCAGGTTGCGAAATGTATTTTCCGCGGGAACGCCGATCAATTTACCGTCAAGCTGGTAGGTCCAGCCGTGGAACGGGCAGGTTAGTGCATGGGCGCATTGTCCAGAGGGTGAGTCAAACAGTTTTGCGCCACGGTGACGGCAGACATTGTGAAAAGCTCGAATTTGGTTATCGTTTCCCCTGACCACCAACGCTCGTTCGCCAACCGCATCCATTGTCAGATAGTCACGGGGATTAGGCATATCATTTATATGCCCGACCAGCAGCCAGTTTTTCCTGAAAATCTGATTTTTTTCCAGTTCCAATAACTCTTCATCGTAATAAGTCCACGGCGCCAAACAGTCGCTTGTTTCCGAATTTATTCGGGCTTGGACTGGTTTTGCATTGTCGTTGGACGGCATTTTGAACGCGCATTGAAACAATAATTGAGCGATTATAATTGATTGAACAAACGCTCAATATAGAAAATAAGCATATAGAAAAAATACCCGCGCAACCTGCTGGCATTTCACTAGACTATTAAACCAAGTGCGTCACGCTAACCCTGTTCCCCCATTTACTTTGAAGATATTCCGAGACAAGTCGTCGATGGCAGTGATATGGCTGGTCTTCACTCATTGTCGGGGGTATTAATCAAAAGTTCCCGGTTCGGTAACGTTGTCCAGATTTGGTAGGACACCCTTTTTGTAATAGTTCATCCACGATTGAATCAGACGCCGAAGATAAATGATTGGCATATCATGCCGATAAAGATTTTTGTAGGTCTCGGCAAAAGCGGGGTCTTGGTGGTTGGCGTACCAGTGACGATGGTCGTCGGTAAGAAAACTCGGACAACCGCAGGGAATCAGTAATTTGAATGTAATTGTTAATCGTTACTAACATGGAAAAAGCATATATGTCAGAACTCAAATTAGCGCACGATACAGGGGTGGCCATAAGATGATCATAAAGGTGCCCCGCTTTATCTCCAGCTGCGGGGTAAAATGCGACTAGGTCGAAATCATTAAACATTGTCATTTGCCCCGTAACTGGACAAGGCAAGCAAATTTGTTTGTTTAAATTGCCATCGTTAACCAAATCGCGGACCGGCTCTTCGGACAAGACCACCATCATTTCGGCGATTTAATTGATTTGTACAATCGCATTGGCGCCGTCAGACGAATATATGCCGGGCAAGTCATCGAGGACAAACAAGCACGCGACGGCCGCTTTTTCTTTCAGAGCAGCGACAAAATCATCGTAGGCTTAATACATCTTGACAGTTTTTGACCGCTTTCACCATGTATCAATCGAGTTGAAATTCTCGCCGACCGGAGACGCAGCCCAGACAATTGGCCAGCCAATCCCGCAACAACTTTTCGGACTGAATCATAGCAACGCGATTAGTGTATCATGGAAGGGTCTGGTGAACTTTAGATGAGGTTTTTCTTGATTTCATGCGTAGTATAACAAACAAATGCAGCGCATAAACAATTCCTCGTCGGGCCGTGTCCGCTGGCACGGACTCGCGCTCGTCTGCACGCTATCAACGCTCGCGCAAATCGCGCAATTGGGGATTCTGCCGCCGTTGCTCGCGCTGATTTTGCAAAATCGCGGAATCCCCGCGGCGCAGATTGGCGTTTTCTCCGCCGCCCCGTGGTTGATGATTTTAGCGGTATCGCGTTTTGTTCCGCGCCTGATCACCAATCTTGGATTGGTTCGCGCCGGCGCGCTTGCGATTGCCGCGAGCATCGTCTCGGTCGCCGGGATGGCGGCGGCGAGTGATTTCTGGATTTTATTGGCGTTCAATTTCGCCACCGGTTTCGGGCTTATTTTACGCTGGATAGTTTGTGATCTGTGGATTTTACAAATCGCCGGCGAGAGCTGGCGCGGATGCGCGATTGGCACACACGAGACGTTGATGGGACTCGGAATCGCGGTTGGCCCCGGTATGTTGGTGGCCACCGGCATCGACGGCGCCGCGCCGTTTGCGATGTGCGCGGGAGTGCTCGCGCTCGCACTGGTTCCCCTCTCGGTGGCGTTGCAGTGGGATGCTCGTCCGGCGGACACGAAAAAATCCAGTGACGGCGACGGATTTTTTGTATTACTTGCGATTTTGCCGACGGCATTGGCGGGGGCGTTTGTCTGTGGATTTATTGAGACCTCGGCGATTTCTCTGTTGCCGGCGTCGGCCGCCGGACTTGGAATGAGTGCCGCTGCCGCCGCTTTGCTGGTTACCGCTTTCGGTGCTGGCAACACGCTTTTACAATTTCCCCTTGGCTGGCTTGCCGACAAAATCAGTTGCGCCCGTGCGCAAATTGTCGCCGCCATTGTC
This sequence comes from Candidatus Spongiihabitans sp., assembly GCF_965237845.1. GTDB lineage: Bacteria > Pseudomonadota > Gammaproteobacteria > Arenicellales > Poriferihabitantaceae > Spongiihabitans. The sequence continues at coordinate 1,182,087 of NZ_OZ250154.1, forward strand.
ACCCTTGTCGGCGCCGCCGTATTCCCGCTCGCCATCGACGGCGACAATTTGCAAGCGGGCACCGGCGTTTTGCCATGGGTCGTTTTATTTTTCTGGGGCGGAGCGGCCGGGGGGATGAATACATTGGCGGTGATGGAGGCTAGTGAAAAAACCGGCGGTGCTCGTCTTGTCGCGGCATTATCGACCGTCGCCGTCGCTTACACCATTGGCGGCGTTATCGGTCCGGCGGCCTCGGGCGCGGCGTTGCAAATCTTTCCGCTGCACGGATTTATGCTGGCCGCGGCGGTTGCGGCAGTTGCGTTTCTTGTCGTCGTCGGCAGACGAAAATAAAAGATTTGCGCACACCGAATCGTGATCGCCGTCGCCGGGGTGCGTAATGATGAATATTTGTATTTTGCTGGCGAAGACTTCGGCGGACGCATTAAATGCCGTGCATGGCGCGTATCTTTCCGGTCAGCGCGCAGTGCTATGAGTTTGCGGCCCTGATTCATTGTTAAAACAAATGGTGTTCTTCCTGCCACGAACCCAGTCACAAACCGTCAGACTCGGCATCAATGACAGCCAACGCTATTCCCTTTTTTAGTTTTTCGACTAATTCATCTATTTGCGCTTCATTAATGATTAGCGGCGGCGACATAACACACATATTTATAATCGGCCTAACCAGCAGTCCGAGTTGCTGGCAATGCCGATCAATTCGATCTCCAATGGCATAGTCCATCGCATAATCCATCGCTGGCGTATTGTCGCCGTCTTTATTAATGTCGCATTGCACGCAAGCCATCAATCCGATTCCCCGAACATCGGTGACGACAGGGAGGTCATTCAAGGTTGCCAACTGAGCCTGGAAATAAGGCGCAACCTTGCGTACATGTTGCATGATGTTTTCCCGCTCCATGATTTCTATGTTTTTAAGCGCGGCGGTACAGGCTACAGGGTGCCCTGAATAGGTAAAGCCATTGGAAAAGACGATGCTGGAATCTTTTGCATCAATTGATTGCAATAATCTGTCGGATACCAGAAATGCGCCCAACGGCACATAACCCGAGGTGATGCCTTTGGCGCAAGTGATGATATCCGGGACGATATCGAAGACCGCTTGTGAGGCGAAAAAATGCCCCAATCGACCAAATGCAGTAACGACTTCGTCTGAGATATAAACCACATCGTATGTTCGACAAACCTGCAAACAACCAGCGTGGTATCCCTGAGGCGCCATAATCACGCCGCCCGAAGCCAGAATAGGCTCTGCAATAAATGCAGCTACTTTGTCAGGTCCTATTTCCAAAATTTTATTTTCGAGGTCGCCTACCCGTAACCTGCAATATTCTTGCTCACTCATTGCAACGGGTTTGTCCATCAAATTAGGATCGGCAATATGATGAAAAGTGTCATCCATGAAATCGAGATAGTTCTTGTCTTTGGATTTGCCGGATGCCGATGCCGAAAGATAAGTGCTGCCGTGGTAAGCATTTGTCCTGGAAATGATGTGTTTCTTTTGTGGTTGTTCAAGAACGTTGTTACGGAACATTACAAACCTGAGTGCTGAATCAACAGCAGTAGATCCGCCGGTCGTGTAAAAAACGTGGTTTAAATCACCCGGCGACAGTTGAGCAAGTTTGTCAGCGAGTTTCACCGCCGGCGTGTTGGTTAAACTCCATGGACTGACATAGGTTAATTGCATGATTTGATCGGCGATAGCATCGGCCATTTCCTGACGGCGGTGACCAATATTGACGCACCACATGCCTGCCGGACCATCTAATAACTTGTTGCCATCCGAATCCTCGATATAAACACCGTCAGCATTGGCGATTACCGTGCGTTTGTTCTGGCCGACTTTTTTAATGTCTTCCCAGGGATGCAAAAATTGATTATCCTGCAACTGGATGGATTCGGTGACTGGTTTTGACATGGCTGAATTAATTGTGAAATTAATGTTTTGTTGTGGAAATGATCATATCGGTTTGTGCACAAGGAATATAACCATCAAAAACTAATAAAAAGGCTCTTCTCCTGAAGGGCGGGTCTTAAAACGTTTATGCGACCAAAAATATTGTTCGGGCGCGTAGGCTATTAATTTCTCGATGGCCTGGTTCATCGTGGTCGCATCTTTCACGTCATCTCCTGACGGATACTTTTCTAATGGCTGTTCGAATATTATTTCAATTCCACGCCCGAATTTTCTTAACCGTGCCATGCACGGAACCACCTTGGCGTTACCCAACCGGGATATTTTATTTAACGCCGGATAGGTAGCGGTTTGTATATTATAAAAAGGCGCAAACACGCTGCGATTCCCCCCCGGGTCCTGATCCGGCAAGTAGTAAAAAGGCACCCCATTGCGGATTGATTTGATTAGGCTGGTCGAAGTGTCCTTATAGTTATAAATTCGGCTGCCAAACCGCGTTCGTTTTTGAAATATAAATTGATCGATGTATGGATTCTTGTGTTTCCGATACATGCTGGTCATTCTCATCTGGTTGGAAAAATAAAAACCGAGAAACTCAAGGGCAACAAAATGAGGAGCAAGAATAATTATATTTTGTTTGGCGTTAACCAGGTTATCCAGGACTTCTTTGTTTCTAAAAATTGTAAGGCGTTCGTATCTTGTCGTAGAACCCCACCATGCAATGGCCATGGTCATCACGCCGATTGTCATGGCGTGAAAATGATGCCTGGAAAGTTGTTGAATTTTTCCAGGCGGATAGTCTGGAAAGCAAGTTGTTAGATTAATTTTGGTAACATGCCTTCGGGAACCATACAGCCAGTACACAATTTCACCCAGGCCCACCCCGATAAAATAAATGATCGGCAAGGGCAGGTAACTGAAAACCCGAAGGAAAGCAAACAATAGTTTCTGCGGAAAATTTTTTAGTGAATAATTGCCTGAAACAGGTTTTCCGGTGGTGCTATGCATCGCTGTATTGTATTACGAGTTTGTAGAATATTTTAATAAAGCCTGCATTTAATTACGGCAAAATCTGACAGTCTATTCGGATAGTGATAAAATGAACCAGGAATTTGGTGTCCATGGATCATCGACTCCAAACTGCAAAAAGATTCATTATCACAGATATGAAACTGATTATCAGGACGATCGAAGTGAGCTGGCTAATAGAATCTCTGGTGCATAATAATTCTGGTGCATAATAATTAAGAGACCTGACAATTGGGATACAGAGTGTGACTGAAGGCCTTCAACTTACTGTGGAAATGGGTGCAGTAATGGCGATTCTGCTTTTGGCCATTTGCTTGTTTGCCTTTGAAGTTGTTAGAGTTGATGTGGCGGCGGTTTCAGTGATGGTGTTAATTGGATTAACTGCGCTCATTCCCGGCTACGATGGCATGGTTGCTTCAAACCAATTGTTTAGCGGATTTTCCAGCAACGCAGTTATTTCCATCATTGCGGTAATGATAATCGGCGCTGGCCTGGACCGTACCGGTGTGATGGGCCGGCTTGCCAATAAAATTCTTAAAATGGGCGGTAATACGGAAGGCCGGGTAATTATGATTCTTTCCAGTGTGGTGGGATTAATTTCCAGTTTCCTGCAAAATATTGGCGCCGCGGCATTATTTTTACCGGTGGTCAATCGGATTGCGCGGCGAGGAAATCTTGCGATTTCGAGGCTGCTCATGCCTATGGGGTTTTGTGCGATTTTAGGGGGTACGATAACCATGGTTGGGTCCAGTCCATTGATCTTGCTCAATGACCTGATCGCAAACTCCAATCAGGCGATGCCAGACCGACCAGTGGCAGTGGAGCAATTTGGTATGTTTTCGGTCACGCCCATCGGATTGGTATTACTTTTTTGCGGGATTTGTTATTTCGTATTTCTTGGACGTTTTGTATTGCCAGTGATCAAGGATAAGCCCGGCGAATCTGGCAACATGCTGAAATATTTTAGAGAAGTCTATGGTATTGAGGGCGAGGTCTATGAATGCGTGGTGACTAAGGAAAGCCCATTAATAGCGCGGACGCTTTCAGAAATCGACGCTGCCGGCAGGGCCGGATGGATTGTTGCAATCAGAAATGGCCATGAGTTAGTAGTCGCACCGCGGGGCGATACAGATTTTTGGGATGGCAGCGAAATGGCGATTATGGGCCGCAGAGATGCGGTTTATGAATTTGCCAAAGAATACGCATTGCATGTAAAAAACGAAATGGATGTATTTGCTGATGTGCTCAGTTCAAGCAGTGCCGGAATTGCGGAAGTTGTAATACCGCCTGACTCATCTCTAATCGGCAAATCGTTGCGGGAAGTTGAATTAAGGAAGCGCTATGACGCTACGGTGCTTTCTGTTTTTCGTGCCGACGATGTTATTGACAGCGGTATTCCTGAACTCGTGCTGCAATCCGGGGACACCTTGGTATTGCATATTAACTGGAGCAATCTGAGTTCAATTGCGGATGCCAGAAATGACTTTGTTGTGGTGACAGATTTTCCGAGAGAAGATGAACGACCAGAAAAACTTAAATTTGCGGCCGTATTTTTTGCGCTTGCGCTATTCCTGATTATATTTACCGATGTGCGTTTATCTGTTGCGTTGATGACCGGGGCGGTGGGTATGATTCTGACCGGAGTTATCAATATTGAAGAAGCTTACCGGGCGATAAGTTGGCGGAGCGTGTTTCTGCTCGCTAGTTTGATTCCGCTTGGCATTGCAGTTGAAAACAGCGGTACCGCTGCGTGGATCGCGCAACAAGTTTTGTTTTATCTCGATGGTGTGCCAATCTGGGTATTGCAAACTGTCATCGCTGTACTGGCCTCATTATTTACGTTAATCATATCCAATGTCGGGGCAACCGTGCTGTTGGTTCCATTAGCAATCAATATTGCAATCGGGGCCGGCACCAATCCAGCCGTATTTGCGCTGACCGTTGCGCTGGCCACATCCAATTCGTTCCTTATTCCTACTCATCAAGTGAATGCCTTAATAATGGGCCCAGGGGGTTATCAAGTCGCTGATTTCCTCAAGGCAGGCAGCATTATGACCATCATGTTTATCTTCGTTGTCGTGGCCATGCTGAATACGTTTTACTTATAGGACGGCTTCTAATAAACGAGTATTTAACCAGCGAGTTATTGTTCTTTGTCAACGAGGTCGACGCGACCAACCTGGTTATTTTGCCTCAAATGGTTAGTAAATTCATGGAATTGGGTGATTTTAATGCGAGTAATCGCCAAATTAAATTGCCAAACTAAATTGAATGATAAATTCGCGTACAATAGGTAGCTCCCGTTCAAGCCTTAGTTTCCAAGACAAGTTGTGAAATTTATCAGATTAGTTTTAATAACAATTGGTTGTTATATAGCCGTGGCAACCATACCCTGGCACGAGGCCCATGCACATCATTTGCTTCCTCAACACCAATTGAAATGTAGCGATAACTTTCCATGCCCGAAAGAATTGAAACGCAGGATCGATTTTTGGATACAGGTTTTTAAGGGTTGGGGCAAGGGAATCGCAATCTTTCACGACTCAAATACTCCAGAGCGGGTGTATTCTGTAGTTGACACTGGTGAAGGTTGCAGCAACAGGGTTTCCAGAAAATTAAAGAAAGAGCGGAAAAGGTTAAAAACAGCCTTGTACAATGTTGCGGCGAAAATCGAATCTGGGAGCAAACTAAAATCGGGTGACGAAATTCATTTGGCACAATTATTTCCAATACAAGCGCCCGGGTCTACATCCAGGTCAACGTCTAGGCAAATTCGATTTTCCGGAAAAAACATTCGTTGCCAAAGTGGTGTAATGGATAGTTTTTTAGAGGGCTTGCAACGGTTTCATCGCTACCGATATCTGGTTGACACCGTATTAAAACAATACCAACTGCCCTTGGAAATACGTTATTTGCCTTTTGTGGAATCTTCCTATAACCCAGTAGCGTATTCCAAGGCGGGCGCGGCCGGCATGTGGCAAATCATGCCGAGAACGGTGCGAACTCTGGGACTGGAATTAAACGCTACTATTGATGAAAGACTAGATCCGGAAGCGGCAACCCATGCTGCCGCCAGGTATCTGGTTAAATCCAGAAACTCATTAACCAAGCTCGCAAAATCCATAAACCCCAATATCACCCACCACGAAATAAATCCATTCGTCATTACCTCTTATAACTATGGTTTAAGTGGTATGCGCCGGGCGATCACCAGTATAAAACCCGATTATTTAAGTGTGCTGCAAAATTATAAATCCCCGAAATTTCAAGTCGCAGTAAAAAACTTTTACGCCAGTTTCCTGGCTGCGCGGCATGTTACCGTAAACGCGCAAAAGTATTTTGGCGGCGTTAATCTTGACAAACAAATTCAATATCAAACCCTGGTGCTAAAACATCCAACCTCTTTGATGCGAATAAAATCAATTTTCAAGGTAACCGAAGCCCAGTTAAAACCGTTAAATTTAGGTCTAACCCGATTTGTATGGAATGGCTGGCGCATGATTCCGGCAGGCTACCAATTAAAATTGCCTGGTCACAGCGGCCAATATCAAACCGCGATGACAAAGTTAGCATCCATGGCGCCTGAAACAGTTGCGCCAGGCTCAAGAAATTACATCGTTCGCAAGGGCGACACCGCCTGCGGTATTGCCAGGGCGTTGAGAGTGAATTGCCGAGCGTTAATTAACATTAATCGGCTTGGGAAAAGGGCGATTATTCGCATTGGGCAGAAACTGTCGATTCCTGGAAAGTTAATTGTAGTCGCTCAGGCAGGGAGCAAAGGAAGTGATAAGCCAGTAATTATCAAATCGAGTCAACCACGACCCAATGAAATTTATCGCGTCAAACGCGGAGATACCGCGTGCAAGATTGCCAGACGATTTAATGTCGGCTGTCGTGTATTGATTGGCGCGAATCAGTTGGATCGAAAAGCCACCATCTATGCAGGCCAAAAACTGACCATACCGGGGTCTATATCCCAATCCGGTCAGATAGCGGACCTGGATGAAAATAACATGTATATCGTGCGCAAGGGTGACTATGCCTGTTCCATATCCTCACGTTTCTCGGTGAATTGTGCTGCACTCAGAGACTTGAATAACTTGAATAAAAAAGCTGTTATTTTCCCCGGTCAAAAACTGAAAATTCCAGGCTTAGAGGTTCCTGACACCACGCAAACAGCGCAACAGTTAGCCCAAGTTGACCTCGAAATCGCTATGACCACGGGGCAAGCAGGCGGCCAAGTTGACGACGTGACAACTAATCAGGCCGCAGCGTATCCCGCATTATCAAATTTACTGGATACGTTGTCGGATTTAAGTATTTCAATTACCGGGTCAGCGGGGAATCCGGTTTACCGAATTTGGGTTGAAGCCGACGAAACGCTGGGACACTATTCTGACTGGTTGGGCCTGGGCTCAACAAAGGCGATTAGAAAATTAAATAAACTATCTTACGGACATACTTTACACATAGGAAGAACGCTGAAACTTCCTGTCACTTCGGGAGACAAGGTGACCGCATTTGAACATAAGCGTATCGAATATCATCAGGTGCTGAGTGAATCATTAAAAGAACATTATTCACTAACTGGAATCGAGCAATATACTGTTCAATCTGGAGACTCGATCTGGTTGTTATCCAGTCAGTCTGAATTTCCGGTGTGGTTACTATATCGTTTAAATCCGGCTTTAAAACTCTCAAGTTTAAAGACAGGACAAAAAATTTTGCTGCCAAAACTACAGGAAAAATAATTGGTAGGCGCATGTCCGGCTTTTACAAAAAATTGACCAATAGCTGGAATAAGCAAAACTCACTGCTTTGTGTTGGTCTTGATCCTGATGTAGCTAGACTCCCGAAATCCATTAAAAATGATAAGCACCCACTTTACCGATTCAACAAGGAAATAATTGATGCCACGGCGCAATGGGCATGTGCCTACAAGCCTCAGGCGGCTTATTACTCGGCAGTCGGTGCGGAAATTCAATTAGAAAAAACGATTCGCTATATAAAGTCTGAATATCCTGCCATCCCGGCGATCCTGGATGCTAAGCGCGGTGATATTGGATCCAGTGCACGCATGTATGCAATCGAAGCATTTGAACGCTATCAGGCGGATGCCGTAACGGTCAACCCATACATGGGCGGGGATGCACTTGAACCGTTTCTGCGCTTTCAAAATCACGGCATCATCGTACTGTGTCGAACCTCCAATCCTGGTTCTGGTGATTTTCAGCAACTGATCAGCGGCGACCGGGAGATCTATCAACATGTTGCTCATCTGGCAGCATTGCAATGGAACAAAAATAATAATGTCGCTTTGGTGGTAGGTGCAACATATCCAGAAGCGATTAAACAAGTCAGGCGAATCGTAGGCAACATGCCGCTACTGGTACCCGGTATTGGCGCGCAGGGCGGTGCTCTGGAGGGCGTGCTAAAAAATGGATTAACCGAACAAAAAAATGGCTTGATAATCAATGTATCCCGAGGGATTATATTTGCAAGCGAGGGACCAGATTTTTTAACAGCCGCGGCCAATCAGGCGCAAAGCATTTGCAAGCGGATAAATCAGTATCGCTCGATATGACAGAGGCATGCTTGTCATCCATGACCGACTCAGACAACAATCCGGCGCACAATGTCGGTTTATTGATTACCTGTTTGGCGGATTTATTCAGGCCGCAGGTCGGATTTGCGGCGGCACGCTTAATCGAGCAATGCGGGTGTAATGTTTCAGTGCCGCAACAGAGCTGTTGCGGTCAACCCGCATACAACAATGGCGATGATTCAAAAACGCGGGCTCTTGCAAAAAATATGATCGAGAAATTTGAACAATTCGATTACGTGGTTGCACCATCCGGTTCGTGTGCGGCCATGGTTAAAGCGCATTATCCAAAACTGTTAAGCGACCATCCGGATTGGTCGGGCCGCGCGCAAAATTTGGCCGACAGAACCTATGAACTTTCCCAGTTTCTGGTCGATGTAATGCGGTTAAAACTGCCGTTAAAATCGAAACAGCATGTGGGCGATACAAAGATTACTTACCACGATTCCTGTTCTGGATTGCGGGAGTTGGGAATTCGTTCTCAGCCTCGAAAACTTTTAAGCCAGCGTGCCGGGATCAGCATTGATGAGATGGATAATTCTGAAATATGCTGCGGATTTGGCGGTACATTTTGCGTCAAATACCCTGAAATATCCACACGCTTGGTCGATAATAAAATTTCAGGCATCGATAGAATTGAAGCAAATATTGTGTTGGGAGGCGACCTCGGTTGTTTAATGAATATTGCCGGGCGTTTAACACGATGCGGCAAACAAACTCAGGTTTTTCATTTTGCTGAATGGTTATTGGATGAACAGCCTGAAGCGGGCATCGCAGAGACAAAGCCAAAGACATAAAACAGGCAAGTGAAAGTTTTATCACAAAATTTTAACTCAGCGTCTAAAGCCGCTTTGCTTAATGATGATTTACGTTCCGCGCTTGACCGGGCCGAGGGGGGATTTGTAAATACCCGAAAAAAAGCGGTTGCCGAGTTAAGAAATTTTGAGGATTATCGGACATATGGACAGCAGGTTAAAGATCACACGCTAAAACATCTGGGTTATTACCTGACCCAATTTGAAACCAAGGTAGCGAAAAGTGGCGGCCAGGTTCATTGGGCTGAAAACGGAGAACAAGCGAATAAAATCATTCTGGATATCTGCTCCGCTGCCGACACCCAAAAAATAACCAGGAAAATAACTAAGGGAAAATCAATGGTTTCGGAGGAGGCGGCGACTAACAAATCGTTGCAAGAGCATGGCTACGAAGTCATCGAAACTGACCTGGGCGAGTATATTATTCAATTGGCCAGGGAATCTCCCAGCCATATTATTGCACCCGCTGTGCATAAGTCGAAACAAAACGTCACCGACTTATTTCATGCGCACCATTCCAAACTTGGCTTTTCTGAAAAGGTTACCGAACCCGAAGATATCGTCAATCAGGCTCGGCGGATACTGCGAGATCACTTTTGCAGCGCCGATGTCGGCATCACCGGGGCAAATTTTTTGGTGGCCGATACCGGCTCGGCAGTCATCGTGACTAACGAAGGAAATGGTGATTTAACAGCGTCTTTGCCCAACGTACATATCATTATCTCCAGTATTGAAAAAGTGATTCCCGATCTGGTTTCACTGGGCGGATTCCTGCGCTTGCTTGGCCGTAGTGCAACCGGCCAGGTTATGAGTGTTTACACGACGTTGTTTAATGGCCCCAAACGAAAAGATGATTTAGATGGCCCCGACCAATTTCATGTGGTGTTGCTGGACAATGGTCGCACTGAAATACTCAAAAGCAAATACCGGGACATTCTTCGCTGCATCCGTTGCGGCGCTTGTTTGAATCATTGCCCGGTCTATGCCAACATCGGCGGCCATGCCTATGGCTGGGTTTATCCGGGTCCCATAGGTTCGGTGCTGACGCCGTTATTAGTGGGGCAAACAAAGGCAATGCACTTGCCCAATGCCTGTACTTTAAATGGCCGATGTCAAACGGTTTGCCCGGTAAAAATTCCCCTGCCATCATTATTGCGTCAACACCGAGTGGATTTGGTGAAAATGGGGGCGCATTCATGGGCGCAAAAGTTCGGTCTCTGGTGTTGGTATTCATTGGCAAGCCGGCCTAAGCGGTATAACCAGATTACGAGAATATTCATCACCATCCTGGCAAGACTTCAATCTCTTAAATCGACGGCTACCAGAGGAAGGTTTCGATGGCTGCCATTGGCCCGACCGTGGACCGCGACACGGGATTTTCCGACCCCCGCTCAATCCACTTTTCAGCAACTATGGAAAGCCCGGCATAGCCATAAAACATGAGTGCCCGGGAAGCCATATTGTCAAAAATTCGTGAGGCAACCGGTTCATTAGATGCTGGTTCATTGGATTTTGGACCGGCGCCTGATTTTTCTATCAAGTTACCACAACCGGATTACCAATTTGATATCGAATCAAATAAAACCGAAGCAAGCAAAACAGATCAATTTATTGCAATGTTGGCTCAGGTGCATGGCACCTGGGAAATTCTCGAAAACTTAGGCGATGTCCCCGTTTCCGTGGCCAACTACCTGATAAAGGCGGGTACGGAATTACGCGCCGTTATCGCAACCGACGAAAAGTTGACCCAGTTGGATTGGGGGGACATGGTGGTTGAATCAAGAGCCGCTAAAAAATCCGATTGTGCTTCGATTACCATGGCATTTGCAGGCATCGCTGAAACCGGAACCATCGCCATGGTGTCCTCTGCCCAATCACCGATTACGCTTAATTTTCTGCCGGAAATTAATATTGTCGTACTCATGGAGTCACGATTAGCAGCGACTATGGAACAGTTCTGGCCCAGGATAAAAGCACAGCCCCGGGCGATAAATTTTATCACTGGTCCCTCGAAAACCGCGGACATAGAACAAACCCTCGTTTATGGCGCCCACGGCCCCAGACACTTCCACGTCATCATCGTTAAAAACCCGCGTCAATCAAATTCCTCTGATTCGGATTCAAGATTTATGAGGCATGACAATCGGAAGGGACTTTAGCCCGGCAAAATCACTGCCAAAATGGTGTGACTGAAACAAGTTAAAGTTTAATAGTAGCGCCGAATATAGTATTGTATGCGTTCCACGGCATCCAACAAATCCGGGCAGTAGGTGATTACGGTATTGAATATTTTCCGCATCGCTTGTTCTGTGTATTCATGCGCGATGCTGTTTCTCAACTCCCTGATTTCAACAAAGGTTTCGCTGTTCTTTATCAACCCTTTTTTTTCCGCATTGTTAATGCGGTCTCTTACTGTTTCCTGGTTTTCCAAATCTATCTGGTCGATAAGGCGGAACATTTTTTGGATTACCAGATCACTCAAGCGTGCAAAGCGGCCGGCGAGAGATTCAAATCGTTCCAATTCTTCCGGGCTATAATTATTCTTGCCCTGTATTTCCACGCATCGTTGCAAGGAAAAACGGAGGTGGTTGGCGGCTTTATCCATAAGAGCCACTTCGTCGCGCAACAGGTCAAATTTTTTTTGGTTCATAACCGAATCGCATTTTCCAACGCAATCTGCACAAACGGGCAAGACTCGTCATCAGTAATCAACAAGTCGATTTTTTGCTCGCCCAGGCGCTCCCACAAACGCGCTTTGATCTTCAGCTTATCGATGAAAGTTAGTTTGTCGGTCAACACCAATAAGTCGATATCACCACCTTTGCGGTTGTCATCCACCCGGGATCCGAATAGATAAAGCCGAGCGTCCTTGTCAAAACTCATGATGGTTTCAGTAATGGTGGCGCGTTCCTGATCTGTGAGTCTCATATAGGAAAGATTTTATCAGAAAAATCCGGGGCCTTGTTTGAAGCCATAAAATCAGTCCAGTTCAACATCCACTTTAAACCCGCCTTTATTGTCCAGAGTAAACAGCCCATCGGTGACCGCGTAACTCCATTTTGCACTGCGGCGTAAGCCACCTAATGGATACATATGAACGCCAGTAATACCGGAATCAGGGTCGTTGGCTTGGTAGTCCGCCAGGTCTCTGACCAGTTTATCCGGGGCATTGACTGCCAGCAGTTTGGCGACGTTTTTGGCTTGCTTGGTGAGAAATTTCATGGATGCGCCGATACCACAGGCTTTCGCATGTAATAACAGTGTTTTTAATGTCGCCAAGCCGGGGATGCCAATATGGATGGGTAAGTTGTTACCGTCGTGCTGTAACATTTTGTCCCAGGCGATGACCGGTTTTGCTTCAAACGCAAATTGGGTGACCAGGTACATAGCCGCATCGGTTTTGTTTTGAAACTCATTTTTCCACTTAACCGCAGCAAGGATCGCCTGCTCGGACATATCAGGACTGCCTTCGGGATGTCCGGCCAAGGCAATACGTTTTATGCCGTGTTTATCGAACAAACCGGAATCCAGAAGTTGCATGGAATCGGTGTACACCCCGACCGGTTTATCCACCGCACCGGCGATACATAACACCCAGTCCACGCCCGCTTCACCGACAACCCGTGCAATGTTTTCATTCAGGGTCTTTTGGTCGCTAATGCTGCGCGCAGCGAAATGCGGCACCGGTATAAAACCTTCATCACGCAAGCGCGCGGCCACCGCCACGGTAGCGTCAAAATCCGAACCCGGCAAAAACGTAATATACACTACTGTCCCTGGGCGGAGGTGTTCTCTGAAATCGGGAATTTTTGCCGCTGCTGCCGGCGTGGTTTCTGCGGTAAACCCGGTTAGAAATTGTTGAATATTTTGTTCCGTTGACATGTTCACTGATAATCGAAAAGAGCCAAAGATACTTATGGTGATAATTATGGCGCAACCGATTATTATAGGATATTTTTATACTCATTGACAAATTCACTTATACTATTCAATTTCCGCCTAAGAGTATTTAGCATCAACCCCGATCAATCTGTGTGAACATTAGCCCATGCGTTATTCTATTTTTAGCCTTGCGCGCAATGCCCTGACTAACCACGAAAATTGGCAGGAAGCCTGGAAAAGCCCAGAGCCTAAACCGAGTTACGATGTCATTATCATCGGTGGCGGCGGTCACGGCTTAGCGACCGCCTATTATCTGGCGAAAAACCACAATATAACCAATGTCGCATTGCTCGAAAAGGGCTGGATAGGCGGCGGCAATACCGGGCGCAATACCACCATTATTCGCTCCAATTACCTGCTTGAACCGAACGCGCATTTCTATGAGCATGGCATGAAATTATGGGAAGGCTTGTCCCAGGATTTGAATTTTAATCTTATGTTCAGTCAACGCGGGGTTTTGAATCTTGCCCATAGCGATGCTCAAATGGATGCCCTGCATCGTCGGGGCAACTCAATGCGCTTAAATGGCATCGATGCAGCAATACTCAACCTCCGGCAAATCAAGGAAATGGTGCCATTGCTGGACACTTCGGCGCAAACCCGATTCCCAATAATGGGCGGGTTACTCCAGCCCAGAGGCGGCACCGCCCGGCACGACTCGGTTGCCTGGGGGTATGCCCGCGGAGCGGATGCCCGTGGGACAGATATTATAGAAAATTGTGCAGTGACCGGGTTCAAAAGAGAAGGCGGCAAGGTGGTCGGTGTTGAAACAACTCGAGGCGCAATCGGCGCGCAGAAAATTGGCGTTGCCGTTGCCGGCAATACCACTCGGGTCATGGATATGCTTGATATGCGTATGCCGATGGAGTCGCATGTGCTTCAGGCAATGGTCACCGAGCCGGTAAAACCGATGCTCGATACCGTGGTTACTTCCGGTGCGGCACACCTGTATATTAGTCAATCAGATAAAGGGGAATTGGTATTTGGCGGCGATCTGGATGGCTACAACTCCTACGCGCAACGCGGTAACTTTCCCGTGCTCGAACATATCATTCAGGCGGTGATCACTTTATTCCCGGCGGTAAGCCGACTGCGTTTGATGCGTACCTGGGGCGGACTTATGGATATGTCCATGGACGGCAGTCCGATTATCTGTAAAACCGATATTCAAGGTTTATATCTAAACGCTGGATGGTGTTATGGCGGGTTTAAGGCAACCCCGGCGTCCGGGTACTGCTTTGCCCACACTATCGCTAACGATGCACCTCACGAATACAATGCCGCGTTTACCCTGGACCGATTTCACCAGGGTTGGTTGATCGATGAGAAAGGGGTTGGCGCATCTCCCATGAGTCATTAGCAGATTATGAAATGTTATTAATTAACTGCCCCCATTGCGGCGACAGGGCGCAAACAGAATTCACCTATCGTGGCGATGCCACCGTACAGCGCCCCGATCCGGCGACTGCCAGCCAGGCGCAGTGGCTGGATCACATTTATTTTCGGGACAACCCGTGCGGCCCGCATATCGAGTGGTGGCAGCACAGCGCAGGTTGCCGACAGTGGATAAAGGTCAAACGCAACGTACAAACCCACGAAATATTAGGTTCAGCCAATGCCACCGGTGAAATTGCTGATGAAATTGAAGAGGCGCACGCATGAGTCAACAGCCGTTCCGCACACCATCCGGCGGCGCCATCGACCGCTCCAAGCCGCTGAATTTCAAATTCAATGGCAAACCATACACCGGCTATCAAGGCGATACCCTGGCCTCTGCGTTACTGGCAAATGGCGTTAAATTAGTGGGGCGCAGCTTCAAATACCATCGTCCTCGCGGAATAATGACTGCTGGTGTAGAAGAACCAAACGCCTTGGTGCAACTGCGAACCGGCAATCGAACTGAACCGAATATTCGCTGTACTCAGGCGGAATTATTCGACGGCTTGGAAGCGACCAGCCAAAACTGCTGGCCGAGCGTTGATTTCGATGTCAATGCGCTAAATAACCTCCTGTCGCCACTTTTCCCGGCCGGATTTTATAACAAAACGTTTATGTGGCCGGCAAGTTGGTGGATGAGATACGAGCATCGAATCAGGAAAATTGCGGGTCTGGGAGTCGCTCCCACAGAACCCGATCCAGACCGATATGCGAAGCGATTCGCCCATTGTGAGGTGCTGGTTGTTGGCGGTGGCCCGGCTGGATTGATGGCCGCGCTGAGCGCGGGCAAAAGCGGTGCGCGCACCATATTGATCGACGACAACGCCATTCTCGGCGGGGCTTTGCGCGATAGCGCTGAAACCCTAAATGGTGAATCTGCCGTGCTATGGGTTGCTGCCGTAAAACAACAACTTGTGCAAATGGAAAATGTCCGTATCCTCACCCGCACCACAGCATTTGGCTATTACGATGACAATTTACTATTAGCCTGTGAGCGGGTCGGGGATCATTTGCATCGGCTTGAGCCTGGGCAGCCGAGGCAACGAATATGGTGGATTCGTGCAAACCAGGTGGTGCTTGCTACCGGTTCAATCGAACGCCCAATTGTTTTTGGAAATAATGATCTTCCCGGTGTAATGTTGTCTTCAGCGGTGCGCAGCTACGCCCGTCAACACGGTGTTCGATGCGGTGATAAAGCCGTTGTCATGACCAACAACGATTCCGCTTACCATACCATTCCGGCTTTAATTGAATCGGGCGGCAAGGTTCTCGCCATCGTCGATAGTCGAACCGGGCCGGGCAAAGCGGCACTGGATGTTGCCAACCAGCATGAAGTTGAAGTTATCAGCGATGCCGTTGTCGTCAATGCTAATGGTAGAAAATGCCTGACCAGCGTCGCTGTAAATTCATATGCAAAGGGTGAACTTGGCCATGATGAAATTGGCAATCAGTCGCGCACTATTGAATGTGATTTGCTTGCGGTTTCCGGTGGCTGGAATCCAACCGTGCATCTGTTCTCACAGTCTCAGGGCAAACTTCGTTATGATGATAATCTGACTTGTTTCGTTCCGCATACTTCCGTTCGTCCGCAGATGATGGCAGGCTCTGTCAATGGAGAATTTGCAACCCGAAATTGTTTAACCGAAGGCGCAAACGCGGGACGGCTGGCTGCAGAGAAAGCGGGTTTTATGCCTGGAGAATTTGTACCACTCCCAACCTGTGACAAAATAATAGAAAGCCCCATTCAAGCCTGCTGGGTAATTCCAGTCGCAAATGCCAAAAAATCCAAACCAGCCGCCAAACAATTCATCGACTTCCAAAATGATGTTACCAGCAGCGATGTCGCGCTGGCTCATCGCGAGGGCTATCAATCGGTTGAGCATCTCAAACGCTATACCACCCTGGGCATGGGTACCGATCAAGGCCGAACCAGTAACGTAAATGGTCTGGCAATGATGGCGCAACTTAGCGGCCGATCTATCCCCGAAGTTGGCGCCACCACTTTTCGACCGCCGTTTTCCGCAATCAGCATGGGCGCCATTGCCAGCAACGAAACTGGCGAAAACTTTATGCCGCTGCGCCGTACACCGATGCATGAATGGCATGTGGAAAATGGCGCGACAATGGTCAATGTGGGCGCATGGCAGCGCGCCCAACACTATCAGCGTCCTGGCGAAACCATGATGGAAGCGATTTATCGAGAGGGCAAGCAGGTACGCGCAAAGGTGGGTATTGTAGATGTTTCAACTTTGGGAACCATAGCGCTTCGTGGCAGAGATGTCGCCGAGTTCCTGAATCGGGTTTACATCAATAAGTGGATGAAGCTGCCGGTGGGCAAGGCCCGGTATGGATTGATGCTGCGTGAAGATGGCCATGTCGCCGATGACGGCACGACCACCAGAATCAGCGAAAACGAATACTACATGACCACCACAACCGCCAGCGCCGGCCCGGTAATGTCGCATCTGGAATTTTATGCCCAGACGGTTTGGCCAGAACTCAATGTTCATATCACATCGATAACCGACCAATGGGGTGGCATGGCGCTGGCCGGACCGGATTCGAGGAAGGTGCTGGAAAAAGCCGTGGATGAGGGTGATGTCGGCAATGACAGTATTGGGTTTATGGGTTACAAGGCGGCCGCTATTGATGGCTATCCTGTGCGAATATTCAGAATCACTTTTTCTGGCGAGCTGGCTTATGAAATACATGTTGCTTCCGATTACGCATTATCGGTCTGGGAAGCATTTATGCGGGTCGGCAAGGCATTTGACATTACCCCTTACGGCACCGAAGCATTATCCATGTTGCGGATTGAAAAAGGCCACATCGTCGGCGGTGAACTGGATGGTCGAACCACTGCTGCGGATTTTGGGTTTGGCGGCATGCAAAAAACCGATGAGGATTTTATCGGCAAGCGTGCGCTGGACCGGCCAGGCATGGTCTGCGATTCTCGCAAAATACTGGTAGGATTGATTTCTGAAAACGGGGAAGAAATAAAACGCGGTTCCCAGCTTATTGAAAAACGGCCTATTGAAAAACCAGGAGACACACCGCCGGTAAAAATGCTTGGCCATGTTTCATCGAAATACTATAGCGCTAATCTGCAACAGCACATAGGATTAGGGTTGCTGGAGAAAGGCCAACAATGGATGGGAAAAACCATCTACGCCGCATCACCGTTAACCGATACCTATGTGCCGGTCAAAGTCGTTCATCCCGTATTTATTGACCCCGAAGGAGGCCGCGCCCGTGGCTGACATCATCAGAAAATCCGCGCCAAGAAAATCTGCATTGAAGCAAACAGCCGATCAAGCGCCTTCAATATCGGTTAATGGCTTGAGCATCACCGAGTATCGTCCGCAAATCATCGTTCAGATTAACGGTGCGACAGAGCCATCAGCATTACAACTGGCGTTGTCATTGACAGGATTTAATCACGGTCAATTTGATTCAGGCCGCGCTTATCGCCGCGAAGAGGCCACGGTGTTATGGAATGGCCCCGGCATGTGGATGCTGGTTTGTGAAAATACCAGTCGGGATAGTAAAGTATCCGGTATTGTCGATCAGCTAAATACTGTGCTGCAGGACACCGATGCCACGGCAACCGATCTTTCTCATTCCAGAACCATCCTGGCAATGCAGGGCGAGAACCTGCTTGATTTTCTTTATACCGGTTGCCCGATTGACCTGGACAAATGCCCGCCAGATTCTTGCTTCTCAACACAATTCGGTCATTTCAACGTGATGCTCCATCTCAAAGATAGCCAACACGCGAACATGTATGTCTATCGTAGTTTCGGTCAGGCGTTATGGAATCATTGCCAGCATATTGTTGTCACATTGCCCCCAAATGTAGCGCGGCTTCAATGAATAGGTTTCAATTAGTCTCAAGCTTTCGGGCTGGCGCGGCAAAGTTGACCAGGATGAATGTATTTTGCCGGGGCAGGTTGGGTGGTTTTTATGTACCGCAAATGGCTATAAAATTTTTCTTCTGTCTGCGTATAAATTAATAATATCGCTTTCCTTGATGCGGAAGCCTGTTCCGTGATTTCGCACCACGCCGGTGGTTTTGAGATGCATTCTTAGGTCAATGGCGATTTGTGAATTCTCAAAAGCGGTTAAAAAATTATCGGGCAATGGGTTTTCAAGAAGATAGGCTTCATTGAACCAAAATTCTTCTTTGCCTGAAACTTCATTTGTCTGGCTATCCGCTAAAACCACTAACAGTCTTTCAAGTTTGGAAATGAATTTTCCTATTATCGTGTAGATGCTCCAGGTGGTGAGTAGCACACCGGAATGATGATGTAAATGAACCTTGTGATTCGATTTGTCCAGTTCAATTCTTAAATTGTGTGGATTCTGTTGCGCGTAAAAAACCGTGGAATACAAAGACCGACGATTTCTTTCGTCAAGATAGCCATAGTTTTCGATTATTTCTTTTTTATCCATTTGCCAGACTGATCGATTAAAAGTGAATAATGTAACCAATGAGTTTGAATTTTTGCGCGTGGCTTTTAATTCTATGCGTCCGCCAATATCTGGAATAGATAAATTAGTTTCGGTTAAGTTAAGTTCTTGCTCAAGCGTGTGGCCGATTCCTGTCGCGCCTATTCTTCTCGACGGAATAAAATCCTTTTCCTTTAAGCGCAAAAGTTGACGCTGAATTTCCTGCAAGGTCATTTAATGCTTCTCGAAAACCACGATAAACTCGTTTTTCATTGTCGTCGATTTTTTTCCTGGAATATTAGAAGGGGAATTTTCGGACGGCATTCTTTTATTAGGTATGTTTCTTATGATGGTTTCCAAATGTCCGAAGCCATTGTTTTCAAAAAAATCCTGAGTGATTAAATCCATCGGGATATTAATATCTTTCACCGTTCTGTTTCCGACCACATAACAAACAATTCCCTTTCTCTTAATCGTTTTTGCAACGTTGTCTATTGAGTTTTTATAATCAATGAAAAATGATTCCACTTCTTTGCTTCTCTTGGAATCCTTATTATTGATTTTCTCTAATGTTTTGCGTAAATACGCGGAATCAAAAGCAAACTCAGCGTGATATTTCACGCCTCCCATCAAACTTTTGTCGATATTTGAAGCATTTTTTATTCCCATCCACTGATTGGCAAGTCGCGAATATTGGCCATAGGCAACAGTGGTTCTTGAATCACCATAAGGCGGAGATGTAATGACAATATCGATGGATTTATCTGGAACAATATTCTTTGGCATGTAATTCACAGTATTGAAATCATATATTTTTGAGGATGAGCCATTTCGTTTTTGCTGAATAAAATTTGAAAGTCCCTGTTTGTTTCGAGATAATTTAGAAAGCATAATTCCGAAACTATCAGGATTAAAAACCTCGCGCTTATCTTCTGGAATACGAACTAATTTGAACTCGTTCTTTTTTGTCAGTGATGATTCACGAACCGTTTCACTAAATGCGGTCAGAAAAAAATTTTTAATTTTTGGTGATTTAACATTGTCGATATATTCTTTAATCAAGGCGAGTTTTTTCTGTGCGTTTTCATTAAACCAAAAATTAATATTGTCAAATTGCGGAATAACGATGGAAAATGTTTTTCGGATATTAAACTGGAAATTAAAGGAATAATCATGAAAATCCTTTAGATACAAATCCAAAGCCTGCATATCGATTGGGGTTGTTTTTGTATCCGCAATCAATCGAGCCAGTGGATTCAAGTCGGTTCCGATTGCATTTATATTTTTCATATTCGCTTCCAGCAGCGAAGTTCCGCTACCACAATAAGGGTCGAACAAGAGATCGGATGAAGAGCCATATTTTCGCAATAATCTTCTTGCAATTTGCGGAATCATCATCGCCGGATAGGCGTGAATGCAATGCGTAAGTTCTTTGGTGTCGGCATCGCGAAAATCCCAACTATAGTCTTCGTATTTCATGTTTTGAATTTCATGCTTTTCAGTCTCTAAAACACGGCCCTTCGGCAATGTATTTTCTTTGCTCATTATATGCCATCAACAGGCGGCTTCCCTTGCTCTGTTAAATTTGCGCAATTTCGACCGTCACCGGAAATAGGCTATGCCGGAAAACGACAATCAATATCCTTTTGTGTCTCTGGGGGCTTATCCCTGGAAAACACTGATATGGAACGCCAATAGTTGCTTGACAGATAAAATTTATAAAAAACTGGCGCCCCGGAGAGGATTTGAACCTCCGACCTGCCGCTTAGGAGGCGGCCGCTCTATCCGACTGAGCTACCGGGGCGTGAATTGAATTGCATCGCAAGTGCCGAGGTAAAAATTTTATCAGCCAATCGGCGAGTGCGAGTTGTCTTGCAATCCATTTTTACAATCGGTCCAGTGCCTGTTTTAGATCGGCAATCAGGTCATCGGCAGACTCAAGTCCTACGGACAATCGCACTAAACCGTCGGTGATTCCCGCTGTCATGCGTTGTTCCCGAGGCATGTCGGCATGGGTCATGGTTACGGAATGAGTGACTAGGGATTCCACTGAACCGAGGTTTTCCGCCAGGCTCCATAGTTGCAACCCGGCCATCAGTTTTTTACCCGATTCCATACCGCCTTTGACTTCAAACCACAGCATGGAACCGTGACCGCTGGCTTGGCTGTCGGCCAGCGCTTTTTGAGGAAATGAATCTAAACCGGGGTAGGTGACTCGCTCTGCTATGGCATGGGTTTCAAGAAAATTCGCGATTTTAAGCGCGTTGGCGGATTGTGCTTCCAACCTGGTGCTCATGGTTTTACAGCCTTGCAAGGTATAGAAAGCCACCATGGGTGACATATTACAACCCAGACAATTTCGGACAAACTTTATCGCTTCCAATTGTGCTTCATCCGCGGCGGTGATTGAACCGCCGACGCTAACATTATGTCCTTCCATGAATTTGGTTGTGCTATGCAATGATATATCAGCGCCCAATTCCAACGGTCGTTGGTAGTACGGGGTCAGGAATGTATTATCACAAACGTGAGGAATGTCTTTAACTTTGGCAATTTCAGATACCGCTGCAATATCGGTGAGTTTTAAAGTTGGATTTGCCGGGGTTTCGGTGAAAATCAGTTTGGTATTATTGCGCAGTGCTTCGGCAACGTTTTTCGGATTTGCGGTGTCAACAAAACTATAATCCACGCCAAATCGAGTCAATATCCTGGTACAGAGTCGGTGGGTGCCGCCATAAACCACGTCTGACAATACCGCATGATCACCGGCGTTGAGCATTGCCATCATTACCGAACTGGTCGCAGCCATACCGGTAGCAAAACAGGCGCTGCCCACACCGCCTTCTAATGCAGTAATCCGATCTTCCAAAGCCGTCACCGTGGGATTGCCGGATCGACTGTATGAATAGCCTTTATCAAGATATTTGTCCACCGATTCCTGGACATAGGTGGTTGATTGGTAAATTGGCGTTAAAATCGCGCCGGTTACCGGATCGGGTCGGACGCCAGCATGTACTTCTCTGGTTTTAAAATCGGCCCGGGTTTTAACATCGGGTTGTTGGTCGGTGTTCATTGGTTATCCCGGTTGGTGTAATTGCAAAATAAGCCCGGATTCTAGCACCACGATTGATTGGGAAACATCTGGTTTGGTTAATTATCCACTTACTGAAGTGAATTCTGCCGCTTGAAGTAATCTTCAAGAAATTCATCAAAAGATAACTTATCGCTGCTTTCTATTTCAATCTGCGTGGTATGGGATTGAGTGGCAAGATTTTCAAATTTTTGATTGGTCTCGGGATCAAGGGATTCTTGTTTGAACAGCCTTTCGGAGTTTTCCGACATCTTGGTTGAAAATTCATAGAAACTTAGATTTTCTGAGCGCATCTGATTAATAATTCTTGCCGAAGGCGTCAGCTCCGAATCTTCAACTTTGTTGATTTGTTGTGCCATCATAGACAGGTAACGATTTGAATTGTTGACCTGATCCAATAATTCCGCGACTGGGCGCATTTGACCAAGCAGTTTCATCATTGCCTGTTCAGCCGGTTTTTCTCCCTGCTCAGTATTAATTTTGAGATGTTTGTCTCGTCCGCGCATGACAATTTTTTGTTGGTTTGCTTGCGCTGCCCGAAAATCATCCGGGCTCAGTGGGCCGCTATCCGAAAACAGGCAATAGAGTAATAACACGTCCATGAAGCGAATACAGTCAGCATCAATTCCGACCGGCGCGAAAGGGTTTAAATCAATGCTGCGCACTTCGATATATTCCACGCCTCGTTGCTGAAGCGCTGTGGAGGGACTTTCACCTGAAGCGGCGACCCGTTTCGGACGAATTGAGGAATAAAATTCATTTTCGATTTGCAGCAGGTTGGCGTTGAGTTGTTGGTATTGGTCATTTACGTTGACTCCAAATTTTTCATAATCGGGATTCACCGTCTGAATGGCGCGTCTCAACGATTGAACAAAGTGATCAATGCCGTTGTAGCAAATTTCAATATCAGCCTGAGCAGCATTGCTGTATCCCAAGCCACTCAGTCTTAATGATGTGGCGTTGCGGGCGTAGAAACTATGCGCCTCAAAATCTTCGAGCATGTGTTGACCCAACCCTATATTCTGTGTCGGGCACTTTGCACGCCCCCTGAGAAAAGATCGACAAACCGCAGGTGATGCACCAAATAAATAGCTTCCAATCCATGAATTACGATGGAAATTTCTAATTAACGAAAAATACTTATCCGACTTTTTCGCTTGTAATTGATTGGATAATTGGTTGGGTGAATCAAATTCAAAATAATCACTCCAAAATGAATCCGGCATGGAGAAATTGAAATGTATGCCGGCGATGGTTTGCATCAATGCGCCATAACGGTAACTAAGACCACGGCGATAGGCTTCTTTCATTTTAGCGATATTGGATGAGCCGTAGCGTGCGATAGGAATTTTTTCCTCACTTTCAACGATGCAAGGCATGCTGTTTACCCAGAGTTTTTCATCGCCAATATGTTGGTAGGTGAAATGATGAATATCCTGGAGTTCCTTTAACAGGTTCTCGATATTATTATGAACCGGGGTAACAAACTCGAGCAGGGATTCGCAGTAATCCGTAGTTATCATCGGGTGGGTTAACGCCGATCCCAAATTCCATGGGTGCGGGGTTTGCGCGAGTAATCCATCCGAATCAACCCGCAGGCTTTCCTTTTCGAGGCCCCGTTGTAAGTTCCTCAGATGTTTTTCGAGTCCTCGGGAAACAAGGAAATCCAGGGTTTGTTCGATATTTGCAGACACGGCCGGACTTGTTATTTTGATTGACTATAGCGTGGCGGTAGTCAGGGAGAAAATCAACTGTTTTTAGTGAATTTCCTGGTCCATTTAATAACAGTCAAATGCCGTCTTGGTTGGCAAACTTCATCAGCAGACCGCGCGGTTATTGCGCCCTGATGGGTAGTTGGTGGTAAAATCAATTTCTATCGTATCGCCTGACTATTTTGTCTTGTTATTGTGAATTCATATTTTTCCATTGCGCCAATGCTTGACCTCACCGACCGGCATTGCCGGGCATTTTTTCGGTTATTTTCCAGCAATGTCCGGCTATATACGGAAATGGTGGTTGTCGGGTCCATCATTCATGGTGACCGAGAACGATTTTTAGGATTCGACCCCTGTGAACATCCTGTAGCGTTACAACTCGGGGGGCGCGACCCAGGGAAACTCGGTTTTTGCGCGCAATTAGCGGAACAATGGGGATACGATGAAGTCAATCTAAACATTGGCTGCCCAAGTGACCGAGTGAAGGGCGCGCAATTCGGAGCGTGTTTGATGGCTGAACCGCAGTTAGTGGCAGACTGTATTGAGCATATGGTTAACAGCGTTGCTATTCCGGTTACGGTTAAAACCCGAATTGGCATCGACCATTGCGATAGTTATGAACACCTTGTCAGTTTCGTTAACGCCGTATCGAATGCCGGTTGCCGACATTTTATTATTCATGCCCGAAAGGCCTGGTTAAAAGGTTTGAGTCCTAAACAAAACCGCAACCTGCCCCCGTTGCATTACGATCGGGTATATCGCTTGAAAAAGGATTTTCCAAGTGTTCGATTTACCGTAAATGGCGGCATCACTGGCATCGATCAAATTAAAACTCATCTGTCTAAGGTGGACGGCGTGATGGCCGGTCGTGAGGCTTACCAAAACCCTTGGATAATTAAGGAAATTGACGATTATTTTTTTGCCAGCAATAATTTGCCAAGCAGCAAACCGGGTTCATCTCGTTCTGTGCAAGCGCATAGTCGTCGGGATATTGTGCAAGATTATTTACCCTACATAGAAAAACAGTTGAGCAAAGGGGTTTACCTAGGTCGTATGACTCGACACATGCTGGGACTTTTTCATGCTCAGCCTGGCGCTAAAAGATGGCGCAGGTATCTGTCTGAACAGGGTGCAAAGAAAAATGCAGGTATTGAAGTTATTCATGCAGCGTTAAAATTGGTTGACGCGGATGCCGATGTCAACGCAGTGCGAACTGATTGCCGATCGCTACATGCACACAGCTTAACAGTGCCAATGCAGGCGCACTTGCTGAGAGCGGTATCATAGTGAAGCCATGAACAGCAGGGCTGTATATGGGTGATACGCCGATGTTGTCTGTGGCTCATGCAGTGACTGAACCCTTGCTTACATTACTGGGAGATTAACTTGGTTAAAGCGGTTGGATATATTGATGGGGAGATCAGTGAGTTAGCGAATACGCGCATTCCGGTGGCTGATCGAGGGTTTCTGTATGGCGATTCGGTGTATGAGGTGTTTAGAACTTATTCGGGAATCCCGTTTCTGTTTGATGAGCATTATCAAAGGCTTTTGAATTCAGCGCGTTTAATCGAAATGAACATCAACCAAAGCAAACAGGAAATCATTTCCGCAGTGAAGCGCACTGTTCGTGCAAGTTTGCCGGCTGCGGGAGAAGAGGTTTATACGCGCTGCCAGATTACGCGCGGTGAAGGCCCGATTGATCTTAATCCTGGACTGTCGCTACAAACCAGGTTGATTATCATTGTCAAGGCCGCGCCTCAGTGGAATCAGGAATTCTATGATAAAGGGGTGACCTTGGCGGTGCCGAAATTGCGCCGCAATAGCGTGAACAGTCTTGACCCCAATATCAAGAGCGGAAATTATCTCAACAATATTATTGCATTGGGCGAAGCCAAAAAACTGGGTGCGGATGATTGTTTGATGCTCGATGCAAAAGGGCGGGTCACCGAATGCTCAAACAGCAATGTTTGGTTTGTTGTGGATGGAAAACTGGTTACGCCCGTTGGCGGCAACCTGGACGGACTGACACGGCGTTCGCTAATTTCATTGTTTGCCGACGCCAATATCGAGGTTGTGCAACGGCCCATTCATAATCAAGAACTCGCTGATGCAACGGAGTGTTTCGTGACCAGCGCCACCCGCGAGGTCATGCCGGTCCGTGCGTTATATTCGGTCGATGGAAACAAGATTGATTTCAAAGCCGGGGGAGGGGAGCAGACCCGCCAAGCCATGAAGTTTTATAAACGGATGTTGGAAGATTTTGTTAAAGAAAACAAGGAAAATGCCTGGTTCTAATCCTTTCATTAATATGCTTAATTATTCGACTCAATTATGCTGCATAAAGCAATTATAACTATCGAGACTGTGGATGTTTGAAAATTTAAGCCCCGACATGGTTATTCGCCTTTATGCATTTTCAATTGTGCTCGGGGCGCTGGTGTTATGGGAATTGTTGGCGCCCAGACGCTTAAACATATTAAGGAAACTGCGCTGGCCATCCAATTTCGGGATTTTCCTGATAAATTCAGTGTTGCTTGTGGTCATTCCAGCGTCGGCTCTGGGGGCGTCCTTGCTATCTCTGGAATATAAATTTGGATTGTTTATCTGGTTCAAGGCATCGCTATGGCCCTCGATTATACTGACCTTGCTGATATTGGATGCGGCAATATACTGGCAGCACAGATTGTTTCACAGGTTTGGTTTATTGTGGCGAATTCATCGGATGCACCATACCGATACTGAGTTTGATGTTACTACCGCGCTTCGATTTCATCCCATCGAAATACTGCTGTCTATTTTAATTAAGGGGGCTGTAATCATTCTGCTTGGCGCGCCGATTCTTGCTGTCATCGGATTCGAAATCATATTAAACAGCGCGGCTATGTTTAACCATAGCAATGTGCGAATACCGCGGTGGCTCGATAAATATCTTCGTTACATTGTTGTGACCCCGGATATGCACCGTGTGCATCATTCGGTCTATAAGGATGAACATGATTTTAATTACGGGTTTTGCCTGTCCTGGTGGGATCGATTGTTTGGCAGTTACGTCTCTCAACCGAAAGACGGGCATTGCGGAATGACGATTGGGCTTGAGATTTTCAACCAAAAAGAGGATGCAAGACTGGATAAATTGCTCACCCAGCCCTTTCGATCTCAGTGAGAAATAGCAGTGAGAAATAGCCGACGGTTAAATGCTACCTATAAAACCATGCCCATAAATCGCCATGCCTATAAATAGAAAGCTCCTGGAAATTCTGGTCTGTCCAATCACAAAGTTACCGGTTTTCATTTTGAAAGAACAAAAACTGCAGAAATTAAATAAATTAATATCCGAAAGATCTCTCCAAACTATGGATGGCGAATCTATTTCAGAACCACTGCAGGAAGCGCTGATTACCAGCAATAGAAATATAATTTACCGCATAGAAAACAATATCCCGATTATGCTCGAACACCAGGCTATCGCAACCGACCAAATAGAGGGATGGTAAGTTTAGAAGTGGCCCCAAAATCAGGATAGTGCGATAAGTGTCTTTTTTGTTAAATTGTCATTAGGGTCTGGCGAACTTCAGCCAATATAATGTTAGGCTAAAGCACTATGACGAAAGGGAAAAACAAGTATTATCGCTGCTCGCATATTTCAGAAAACAAATTCAGACAACTGCTGAAATGTTTTGCCCTGGACTTGAATGCTTATGAAACCCATCAACTGACTCATATTTCCCATCGTTCGTGCAAAGGTTATCTACGCAAAATTGCGTCGCCATATAGTAGCGTATTTCATGGCAAGTCATGCGCATGCAGGCATTTTCGAATTAGATGAAAGTTATTTCGGCGCCGGTCGAATTCGTGGTAAGCGCGGGCGTGGAGCAGTCGGCAAACACCGGTCTTTGGGCTTCTCCAAAGAGCAGGGAAAGTTTACGTCGAAATGGTGAATCACTGTTCACGTGAGAGCCTGTTGCCTATCATACAAGGAAACATCCTTGAACGGAGTACGATCCACACCGACGGATGGAAAGCGTATGAGTGGCTCATTTTGAACGGATACGATCACTACTGGGTGTTCCACTCTAAAAATCAATTTGCGCGCGGGAAATGTCGCGTCAATGGCATCGAAAGTTTCTGGTCATTTGCAAAAAGACGGCTAGCCCAATTCAATGGCACGAGAAAACTTTCTATCTGCATCCATAAGAATGTGAATTTAGGTTTAATCATAGAGGGCAAAATCTCTACGAGATTTTGCTTAAAGAGTTAAGAAAAAGACCTCTTAACTAGTCAAGACCCAATACTTAATATCAAGTTTTATTAACAGGTTTTTATTGAAACCAAAGTTAATATGCCTGATTTTATTTTTAGGGTCTTAACTAGTTATGACCCATACTTAATATCAAGCGTGGATTCAACTCGTAAGTGCAACAGTTAACGAAGTCTTGGTATTAAAAAAGACCTAATGGGGAGTGCGAAAGCCCAAAGTCTTTCTTGGGCGGTGGTTAAGTTTATCCCTGGCATGCTTGATTTCGGCGTTGCACACGGTCGTCAGCTCCCGCTGTTTCGGGAAGTATTGGCGAATCAGGCCATTGGTGTTCTCGTTCAGTCCGCGCTGCCACGAGGCATAAGGATGGGCAAAGTATATCCGCGCCTCAAGGTCTCTGGCCATGCTGGCATGGCAACTGAATTCGCGCCCGTTGTCATAGGTGATGGCATGAACCTGGTTGATATGCGGCGCCAGCCCCACCGTGACTGCGTTGCGCACAGCCTCGGCGGTCTTGCGCAGGACTGCGCGGATAATGGTGTGGCGGGACTTGCGCTTGACCAGCGTCACCAAGGCGCTGCGATGGCCTTTGCCGATCATTGTGTCGCCCTCCCAATCGCCGATGCGGCACCGGGCATCGACCATGGCCGGGTGCTCATCGATCGATGTTCGGCCGGGAATGACGCCGCGTCGGTCGGTGGCGCCATAGCGCTTGCGCCGCGACTGCGCCAGCTGGTGAGCCTGCCGGAGCCGGTAGCCCTTCAAGCCCTGATTGCGCCGGAGTCCGCGGCTGATCGTCCCTTTATCGCGGCCCACTATCGCCGCAACCTCGGTTTGGCTATAACCGGTTTGCTTGAAGGCATAAATCTGGTATCGTTCCTCTTGGGTAAGCTGTGTGTATCTCATCGGCGCTCCTCCTGCTTCGTTGGTTCGAGAAAGCCACGATGTTACCGCAGCTTCCCTCTTCCAACACTGTGGAGTGGCACTTGCTAGTTGAATTCAAGGGGTTTTATTAACAGGTTTTTATTGAAAACAAAGTTAATATAGTGTATTAAGGCAATAATGCCTTATACTAATCGTTATAAACTTATGAGGAGAATGAAATGGCTGGAAAGAAAAGTGGTAAATTTGATAGTAGCGGAATTGAAGGTCTGGCAAAAGATAAGCCTGTGGTATACAAAATAGAAAATTCCAAAGGTGAAAATATTTATACTGGAGCGGCAAAACGAGGTAGAGTTGAAGAAAGACTAAAAGAACATTTGCCTGGTGCGCAAGATGCAATTCGTGGAGGAGCAAAGGTAATAATTCAACAAAAAACTAGTATCGCAGAAGCATTGAAAGCAGAAGCTAGAATCATAAAAAACCAACAACCTGCTCAAAACAAAAAAGGAAAATAAGATTCTGGTCAGTTTATAACAAATCATTCCAGCTGACCGCTTACGCGTCGGCTGAATTCAAGCGTTAGGGCTAATTAAGAATTATGCCAATCATGTGTTTCCGAATGATAAAAGAGGAGAATATATGAAAAACAATGTATTAAAGTTGGTACTTATTTTTGCTTTATTGCCGGCCTCTGCCTTTGCAGAACAACTAATATCAAAAAGCGTATTTGTTCAACTTGCTGACCCAATCTCACACCAATTCAAGAAAAATAGGTTTGCATACTTTCCGGCGGGAACAAAATTAATAAAAGGAGAATTGACCGCTGATTATCGAGGTTCTACAAGAGTATTAGTTTATGCAGAAAACGGAATTGAAGCTTATATTAAAGAAGGAATGTACTGGAATAAAGATCAAATTCACAGCTTTATAAAGGAAGGAGGTAACAAATGGGTATTTATCACTCGGCCAAAGGATATCGTCAAAAAAATATCAGATAAGGTCAAGCTTGTAATAGGATTTAGTAGAGGGGAAACATACCCTCTTATAGAGGAGGATGAAGACTCATTTACTATTAAGGTTGGAAAAAATAAATTACCAGAACTTGGTGAAGATGTTAACTATAAGGTTTCAATTCCACGAATCAATTCAAAATTAGTCGACTTATCTAAATCATTAGTTCTAAGAGATGCTGGAATTTTCAAGTTAAGCATCGTAGATGGAATCTCAGGTATAAAGAAACCATGTAATACAAAAACTGCAATTGCATCTAAGTATGGTGGAAAAATATCTGGTGAGGTCGGTTTTAGTCTTAAAAAATTCTGGTTAGAACTCACTGCCAAAGGTGAGGTAAGTGCAGAGACAGAAACAAGTAAGCTAGAAGAATTTGATAAAAATGAAAATGTTTCTAGGGAATACTACACTCGTAGTTTTAACACAGGAATTTATAAGCTAACTAGATACAAATCATGTGGAGCAAAACAAGAATATAAGTACATTTATACAAACAAGGATATTGATGAAATCATAATACATAGAGAGTGGGCAGAAAAATTGGATAAAGACAGTAGAACTGGCCAGGTTCTAGTTACGTGTCCCCAGCAATATTTTGACTACTTCGATGAGTTGAGTGAATGGAATTCTGATCCAGAGGAAATTCCGTTCATTATTTCAAAGACGGCTAAATTTAAATCCTTAACAACCAAGGAGTGTGTAAAGTCCTAACAAAAGCATCCAGCGGACAGTTAAAAGCGGCGTTTCGTTTCGATACACTCTGCTTTTAACTGCCGCTGATGCTAGGCGTTCCCTCGGTGCGAAGCACCGAGGGAACGGTGGAGTTGACCTGAACTGGTCTGCGCTTTTTCTCGGTGCAAAGCACCATCGAACAAAGCGTTCAACCAGACCAATTCTCCAGCATAAAAAGAGGCATGCCTCTGAATATGCTGTTACAATTGGCAGGTCAACTCCACCGTTAAGCCCACGAATAGCCAGTTAAGGAAAACATAATGAGATACAAACACGTCATTGCCGGAAGCTCGGAGAAGTATGAACTTGATAGTGGTGAAGTCACATCTATCCTAGCTTCTGGCAAAGAGATAACAGAGTTTCCATCTTCGATAGTGTGCTCCCAAAAGGAAATGAAGCACCATGGCACTATCATGAGATCAATGATGAAATTTTTTATATCATCTCAGGTGAAATTGAGTTTGGCGTAGATAAAGAAGAATTTGTCGCTAAATCAGGAGATTTAGTGATTGCTGGAGCAAATGTTCAAAGAAGATTCAAAGCTTTGCAAGATAGCAAAGCTCTCGTAATTAATACGCCTTCAGGCCCATCTGAAGGTTTTATCCGGGATATTTCTAAGTTCAGTCAGGATAACCCGCCTACAGAATCAGATCGGAAAAGTTTCGTAGATAAGTACAAAATACATATACTGTAGCTAACATAATTGACGAGGCTTAACAAAACGGTGCACCGGCCTCGCTTCGCGCGCCGATGACCCCAGTGTTATACCTTAAAAACAAACAATATGCAGGAGCCTGAATTTTGAGCAGTGATAAAAAGTATGTAGCCATTTTTCTGGAACCAATAGAAAAGTCAAGGTTATACAAGCCAAAATTCGGTAATGCCTCAAAGGCTGATGGTTACACTTTGTCGCAATTCCATGAGCTTTATGGAGCTGATCCATTTTATTCATGGATTGGCTTAAATTCTGATCTGATGTATGCAACCCACAAAGCGGCAGGAGGAATGACATCCGTATATCGTCAAATTGGCATTGGTTGTGAGAGATTATTAAGGGAAATTATTTTCGATAAAACTGGGTATAAAGATCGAGAACTAGCTACTTGGTCATATACAACCAAAACAAAAGCAGGAAAAAAGAAGACACTTTCACTTGATGGTCGCTTGGAAGTTTCTGAAATAAGGAACAAGCAAATAAAGCAGTCGGTAGAAAATTGGGTCATTGCTTATTGCAAGAACCTAAATGAAGTAAGCCCTCCTAAAAATGGCATTGTTTTTGAAGTCAGGCAAGGATATAAAAGCAAAGATAGTAAGCGTCAAAATGCGGATATTGATAATGCTACTGTTGCTTGGGCTAATGGCTATATGCCTGTCTTTGCCATTTTTTCATCTCAAATAGATTTTGATATTGTACTCAGATACCAGAACAATAGATGTGGTATTTTGACAGGCATAAATAATGACGATCCAAATCTATCTCTATTTGCTTTTTGTAAGGTTGTTCTAGGATATAATCTTGCGGGTTTTTTTGAAAGAAATAGCATTGAAATAAAAAAATGTGTTGAACCAGTAGTTTCGTCTTTGTTGAGTGCTGAATGATGGATGCAATAGTCTCTCAGCGTTCAGACTATACTTTTAAGTATAATCGTAAACTTGGTCGTCACGGGTGGCTACGGCTAACGCCCGCATATTCTGTAAAGTTAGTTAAAGAGCTGCTTGAAGGTGATACTAAATCAAAACTTATTCTTGATCCATTCTCTGGTACGGCAACGACTGGATTGGTCTCAGCAGAATTTGGCAAACAATCAATTCTATATGAAATAAATCCTTTCTTAATTTGGTTTGGCAATGCAAAATGCGCACAATATTCAAATTCAGATATTAAAAAGGCATCTTTAGCCGCAAAAAATGCGGTACATAACCTTTCATCAAATGCTGTACTCGATTTTTGGGTTCCAAATATCCATAATATTGAGCGTTGGTGGTGCGGTTCTACTCTCCCAATAATTGCTGCACTAAGAAATGAAATTGTGACGCTATGTGGCGAGCCAGGGCACGATGCTTTTTCAAACTTAGTATGGGTAGGATTTTGCCGGCTTATAATCGAAACATCTTCTGCAGCGTTTAATCATGTTTCAATGTCATTTCAGGATGGTGTGACGACATTTGATATTGAGGAGGTTTCTAGTTTGTTTCTCTATATTATAGATGCAATCCTTGAGTCTGCTTCTGATAATCCGGTTGGAAAAGCAAAGGTTTTGCATTTTGACTCTCGTAATGAAAGGACATCCAAAAGACTTTATGAACATGTTGTAACTTCACCGCCATATCCAAATCGTATTAGTTACATAAGAGAACTTCGTCCATATATGTATTGGACAAAATTCTTAACTGAAACGAGGCAAGCGGGTGATTTAGACTGGGAAGCAATAGGAGGGACATGGGGAGTAGCAACAAGTCGATTAAATGATTGGAAACCTACGGCACATAACTTGCCTGAATCACTGATGGAAACAGCTTTAGCAATCCAAAAATCAGATGGAAAAAATGCATTTCTCATGGCTCAATATGTCTTAAAGTATTTTAACGACATGTTTTTGCACTTTGAAAGTTTGAAGAAGCAACTAAAAAAAGGCGCAAGAATTAATTATATTGTCGGAAATTCTACATTTTTCGGAATTCCTGTTCACACCGAAAAACTCTATGGGGATATTTTGCACAGCCTTGGATACAGGAATATAGAAACCCGAGTAGTTAGAAAAAGAAATAGTAAAAAAGAATTGTTTGAATTTGATGTGTTTGCAGAATTTGATGGTTAGCTACGGTATAACGCCTTCAGGGGAAATCTAAAACAAACAAAAGCGGACAATCCACGTGTTATAAATCCGGACAGTTTTATTTACTTCTAACACTGACTTGGGCGACTAACTTAGTCATCCTCATAACTGCGCCATCTTTATAATTGCATGGGCAATCGATACAACATTACCAGGCCCACTGCAACCAGAAGTCCGGCTAGCGATTTTTTCAAAATTTCAACAGGTAGCAAGTGCGATGCTTTTGCACCCAGCAATGCACCCCCGCCAAGAACCAGTGCCAGGGTCAAACCGAGTTTAATATCCACTTCGGCATAAACAAGATTGCCCAACGTCGCCATCACAGAGATCGGAACCTGTATCGCCTGGGAAAGTCCGATAGCAGTCAGAATAGGCAGCTTGCGCCAGATCAGAATCGGAACCAGCAGCAACGGCCCGCCGGTTCCGGTCAGGGCCGATCCAATCCCTGTAATCAATCCAATCGTAACCAATGCCGCAGTGCTTGAACACCGATTGGTTTCAGACCCGCTGTCATCATTACCAGGGTCATCATTACGCCAGGCATAAATACCCGAGGTCAATATCAAAATTGCAATACCCAATTCCAGCACGATAGCGGAAAAATAAGGTAGCAGGAAAGCGCCGATATAGGCTCCCGGCAAAGCGCCTGCACAAACTTTGATCGCCAACGGCCAATTGATTGTTCCATGCCGAGCGTAAATGAATGCCCCAACCAAACCGGTAACGATATAACTAAACATGCAGGCCGGAATAGCCACATGCAACGGGATGCCGCCCAGGTATTTAAGCGCGGGCACCAGCAGTAAGCCACCAATACCAACGCCGCCTATTAAAATGCCGACCACCAAGACGATGAATGTCAACACCGGGGACAACAACATTTTTAGCGTTTTTTATAGAAGCGGGCCGTTTATAAATCGGCGATTTCGTGCAAATCCAAAGGGGAGTTGCCGGGTTCCTAAAACTAATTCCTTTTTCTTGCGCTGACCGTTCTGAGTAATTTTTTATAGCGTTTGGTTTTTAATCGGGTTTGAGCGAATTCCATTTGTTTTACCTGGCATCCAATGGCATCAGCAGATTTCGGTTTGCGTTTGATATAGCCGCCATCGGATTGCATTTCCCAACTATCCATTGCATCGTCGAGCAACGTGTTAAAAATCAGTCTTAATTCAATTTTTAATGATTCCTTATCAATCGGCGTGATCACTTCCACACGGCTTTCAAGATTTCTTTTCATTAAATCAGCCGAGCCAACTAAATACTCTTCTTTCCCAGCATTGAAAAAATAGAATATTCTGCTGTGTTCAAGGAATCTGCCAACGATGCTTATAACGGAAATATTGTCCGACAATCCCGCAACGCCTGGACGTAATCGGCAGGTGTCTCGAATAATCAAATCAATTTTAACGCCGGCCATGGAAGCCTGATAAAGCGCCTTTACAATGTCCTTGTCTTCAAGCGCATTTGATTTAATCTGAATCAGGCCCTTATGGCCGTTTTTCATATTTGCCGCTTCCCGATAGATGCGATCCATCAACTCCTTCTTCATTTGTTTTGGTGCAACCAGGATGTGCTGGAAATTGCGCTTTCTGGAATGGCCGGTGGTCAGATAATTGAATAACTCGGTCACATCATGGCCAATTTCTTCATCACAAGTCAACAAACCGAGATCGGTGTATTGCGTTGCGGTGCCGCCGTGATAGTTGCCGGTGCCAATATGAACGTAGCGTCTTAGCTTGCTGTAATCCTGTCGCACTACCATAAGGACTTTGCAGTGGGTTTTTAAGCCAATCACGCCGTAGGTGACATGGATGCCTGCTTGCTCCATGCTTTCTGCCCATTTTATATTGGCCGCTTCATCAAATTTAGCCTTGATTTCCACCACAACGGCAACTTGCTTACCATTTTTTGCGGCTTGCACCAGCAAATCAACCACGCGGGTTTCCTTGTCGGTGCGGTACAAGGACATTTTAACCGCCCGGACTTTGTCGTCATTGGCAGCCTCTTCAAGAAATCTTACTACCGAACTTGTGAAAGATTCATATGGATGTTGCAGCAGCATCGATCCTGCTTCACGCAGTAAATAAAAAATGTTGCGCTGAGTGTCCTGAAGTCTATGGTGATTGGTAGGGTGATGTGGTGGGTAATGCAAACCGGCAATAGGCAGGTTTATTAGTTCAAACAAATCTCGTTGCGCCATCAGATTTGGGGTTTCAAACACATCGGTGTTAGCGTCTAATCCCAACTGATCCACAATCATTCGTTTTTTTTCCTGCTCCATTCCGGGGTTGACCACAAGCCTGACAATCGGGGCGATTCGTCGGTCGCGCAATTCCAACTCAATCATTGACAGCAAATCATTGGTGCCGGATTCCTGACGCTCGGCGCCGGCGTTTCGGGTAACGAAAAAATAATCGTAATCAATTTGCTTTTCGCCGGGAAATAGTAAATCCAGGTTTTGGGCGATGATCTGCTCTAGTGGAACAAAGTGGTGGGTATCGCCGATTCGGACAAACCGGGAAACGCCTGCACCAACCGGCGCCTTCACCCTTGCCAGGGCGGTCTCTTCGCCAATGCCAGGTTGTAGCGTGACTAATATATTCAGGGACAGGTTGGAAATAAACGGAAACGGATGCGCCGGATCAAATATTTGCGGCGTTACCAGCGGGAAAATGTTTTCCAGATAATGCAGCCGCAGAAAATCCTGCTGCTTTTGATCCAAAGCATCGTAGTCCAGAATTCGGATATCGTAGGTTTCCAGTTCTTTTAACAATGTCGGCAGTGATTGATCGCGGATATGTTCAATGGCATTGACCCGCTCCGCGCATTCCTGTAATTGTTGTTCCGGTGTTCGGCCATCAACGGTTAATTCAGTTATATTGGCGGCCAGCAAAAGTTTGAGACCGCCGACTCGTTTCATAAAAAATTCATCGATATTTGATGCGAATATCGCAAAAAATTTGAGTCGTTCCAGTAACGGATTAGCCTCATCGGTCGCTTCGTGCAAAACCCGGCGATTGAATTCCAGCCAGGTGAGTTCACGATTGAGATACAATTCTGGCTCATCAAGGTCCTTTGCAAGGTCATTTTCAAGGTCAATATCCGGATTAAGCGCCAGAGGGATTTTCTCCGATTCTTTCGAGGATTCCAGTGTGTTCAGTTTGACTACCTGGTTTATATTGATTTTGCTGAGGTTGGTCATAGCAGGTCGGTTATAAGTATAAACTTTGGATAATTGTGAATATTGTTGCGAATTTAAATGGGATTATACATTTTTTATTGAAATCAAAGTCATATTGAGCGATAGTAACGCTAATTCAATCTTGAGGCCATGCTTTCTAACACGTCGATTTTCTAAATGAGCGAGCACCCCCCCAACTTATCCTTTAACCCAAATTCCAATGCAACAGTTGCTGCACACTCTGAATCAGTACTGGCAGTCCGTGGTCGAGTTCTTTGCGTTCGACGCTGCCATGCTGTCCGAGCCGAACATGATTTTTCGGTTAGGGATGCAGCTGTGCCTGTTGGTTTGCTCGGCATTCTTTTCAAGTTCTGAAACGGCGCTTTTCTCTCTCTCCCGATTAGATCTTCAGCAGCTTCGGCGCGAGCAAAATCCCCGCTCTGAGACCATCCACGAATTGCTTGATCAACCGCGGCGGTTGATCATTTCTATATTGACCGGCAATGAATTAGTCAATATTGCCGCGACCGCGAATATGGCATCGATTTTAATCTCGCTGTATGAGCCTGACAAAGCAGTGATCATGAATCTGTTGGTTATGGTGCCTCTGTTTCTGCTTATGGGGGAAGTCACGCCGAAAACCATCGCGGTATCAAATCCGATTCGATACAGCACCCGAATCGTTGCCGAACCGCTGGCGCTTTGGATAAAACTGATTGCGCCAATTCGCTGGGCGATTCGTGGAATTGCAGACCGGGTCACCACACTGTTGGTAGGCGAAATTAAAACCGCAGATAATATTTTACAGGTTGATGAATTTCTGACCTTGGTTGAACAGGTATCCGAAGATGGCGGATTGGATGCGACCGAACGCGCGCTGATTTATAACTTGTTGGAGGCCAATGAAACAGAAATTGTAGAGGTGATGACGCCGAGAACACAAATGGCATTCCTGAATGTGGAAATGAGCGTCCCGGAAATGATTGAAAAATTTATTTCCTATCGTCACCCGCGGGTTCCGGTTTTTAAGACCCATCGGGACAATCTGGTTGGATTTGTGCATGCGGAAGATATATTGCGCATAGTACTTGATGATGCGGATCAATCCGAGCTGCTGCCGCAAGATATCATGCATCCACCCGTGGTCGTGCCGTTGACCAAAAAAGTTGATGAAATGTTTGATTTTTTCCAGTTGAACAAGGTTCGCGCCGCGGCCTGCCTGAATGAATTTGGCGGCGTCGAAGGTTTTATCACCATGCGCGGCGTGTTGAGTTTTATTTTTGGCGATATTAGCGGCGGCTCCAAAGCGACCGCGGGATTTTATGAGGAAAAGGATTGCAACATCTACGAAGTGCCCGGCGATATGAAGTTAAATGACTTTAACAACCTAACCAATTTCGGCATTGAAGATCCGAGGATGACGACCATCGCCGGGTATGCATTTCGCTTGCTTGATCGGTTGCCACGGGAGGGGGATCAGGTGGGAAGCGAAGATATTTTAATTCGGATTCTGGAAATGGATGATCACCGGATTTCCCGGGTGCGGGTGGCCAAAGGTGTGGACCAGGAAGATTTTGATCGTGCTGAGGGTGTTGTCAAAGCGCAACAAGAACTTGACCCAAGAGCGGAAGACCGGGAAGGCATTAATGATATTTCAGAAGACATTGATGAATCCATGGAAGTTGAAGCCGAGGAGCGGGCTGACGATATTCGGACTGGCGATATAGTGGAGAAAGCATCATGACGATACTCGCGCTCAGCGCCTTAATCATCGTGTTGCTGTTGCTCAAGGGTTTTTTCTCTGGTTCGGAAATAGCGTTGGTCAACTCCGACAAAGTGAAACTGACCGCCAGGGCCAATCAAGGCAATAACGGGGCCAAAGCGGTATTGAAATTATTCAAGACGCCGGATGTGATGTTAGGCACCACGCTGGTTGGCACCAATATCGCTACGGTGGCGTTAACCACACTGATTACCGTTTTGTTTATTGAACTTTTCGGGGCGCGAGGGGATTTATATGCGGTTTTGGTTTTTACCCCGGTGTTGTTGATTTTGGGAGAAATTGTGCCAAAAAGTATTTTCCAGCAAAAATCCGACCAACTGGCGCCGATTGCCATCTACCCGCTAAAAGTATTTGCATTTGTGTTCTATCCAGCGATATTTGTTTTTTCGAGTATCGCTCGGTTGCTTGCGCGGCTGTTGGGCGGCGGCAAGGTCGAACAAAATTTATTCACGACTCGTGAGCAAATTCGCTCAGTGGCGGAAATGGCGGAAAGAACCTCTTCGATTGACGCATTTGATCGCGGCCGCATTCGTCGGGTGATACGATTTGGCGATACCACTGTGGGTGAAGCCATGATCCCCATTGCAGAAGTTACCGCAATAAATCATAACAGCGGCATATTGCGCGCCATCGCCACAGTTCGGCAAAAAGGTTATAACCGCTTGCCGGTGTACCGGGGTAATATCAGCAATATCGTTGGTATTGCCACGTTGACCACTTGGGATATGATGGAAAAATCAACCGCAGACAAAAAACTGGATGAGGTCATGCAGCCGGCGCAGTACGTTCTGCAATTTCAGACCATCGATCAACTGCTGCCTATATTACGGCAGCGAGAAGATCATATGGCCGTAGTGGTTGATGAGTATGGGTCAGCCATTGGCATAATAACGATGGAAGATATCGTCGAGGAAGTGGTCGGTGATATTGATGTGGGCTACGATTTTGAGGAGTATTTGCCTCGAAGAAAGAAAATTTTTGAAACCATTGACGATGATACCTGGCTGGTGGATTCAC
Organism: Candidatus Spongiihabitans sp.; assembly: GCF_965237845.1. Lineage (GTDB taxonomy): Bacteria > Pseudomonadota > Gammaproteobacteria > Arenicellales > Poriferihabitantaceae > Spongiihabitans. The sequence goes on from NZ_OZ250154.1 coordinate 1,221,777, forward strand.
GATTATCTGTTTCCGAAATCAATGATCTGTTGGAAATCAACTTAAATACCAAAATCTGTTACACGATTGGCGGGTTAATAATGATGCAGCTCGGCCACATTCCAGAGCGAGGCGAAGATATGATGGAGCAGGGCTACCGATTTATCGTTGAACAACGCACCGATAAGGCCATCGTTAAGATAAAAGTGGAAAAGATTTGACCGGTCAAGTATTTCCCATTCCGAAAATAACATATCACAATGTACGAACAAGAGCTAAAATTAACCGCCGCAAATGCCGAGGTCTTAACAGCGGTGCTCAACTCAGACACTATACAACGATATTCACTCACGCCCACGCCTCAGCCGCAACGATTCCTGGCTAATTATTACGATACTAAAGATAGGACGCTCGAAAAAGATCAGTGCTCTCTGCGCGCTAGACGCGAAGGGAGGAAATTTCGCGCGGCGTTTAAGTTGCCTGGCCGCATCACCGATGGAATGTCTCAACGTCAGGAATATGAATGCGACATCGATGGCTGGTTGAAAAATGCCGGCGAGCTCCCGGATGGTGAATTGAAATCGCTGGTTCTCAATCACATCGAGGAAATCGAAAAACTGTTGACCATAGTTACTGTGGACATGCAAAGACAAATCGTCAACCTCGAAGTTGATGGCACGAAAATTGAATTAGTTACGGATCAAGGATCAATTAAGGGGAATGATCGGGAAGTGGAAATATGCGAAGTTGAGTTGGAGTTTAAGTCTGGAGAAATCAATATAATCAAAGAAATAGGAGATAATTTGAAAGCAAAATATGAATTAAATCCGTCTCTTTCAACCAAACATAAAATTGGCCTTGAGCTATGGAAAAGCCGATAGCATCGTCCCTGGGTTATTGCCATAAGCGCGGATTGGTTAATGGCGCCAGGTTAATTGCATCACCAAACCATGATCAGCGTCCTGATAACACTGAAATTGATGTGTTGGTAATCCACGCCATCAGTCTGCCGCCGCAATGCTATGGCAATCAGTATGTCGAAGACTTATTTACCGGTCGGCTGGATGCCAATGCCGATCCTTATTTTATGGATCTCGCGGGTCAAAAGGTGTCGTCGCATTTTTATATTAAACGCAGTGGCGAAATTATCCAGTTTGTGGCCACGCATCGCCGCGCATGGCATGCCGGGAAATCCATCTTCAATGGGCGCCAACGGGTCAACGACTTTTCCATCGGCGTCGAACTGGAGGGGTGTGACCAGCATGAATTTGAAAACCCGCAATATGCCGTTTTGGGGGAACTTACGTTGTGTCTGCAAACGGTTTATCCATTGATTACCCCAGAAAACATTGTTGGACATGATGCTATCTCACCGCACCGGAAAACCGATCCTGGTCCCTGTTTTGATTGGAGTCGGTATTTTAATTCGATATAATTTTACGACAACGGGTATATGTTTGTTTGAGTTTATGTCTGTAATGGTGCAGCTTGCGGAGAGCGGAGCCGAGCAATGCGCATTTTTGTCCGTTTTTAACGCCGCATCGCCGCAGTCGTTTTGCCACACCCTCTAACCACAAGGGCATTTATCCTTGACCTGAGGTTGGGCATTTTCCAATTATACGCAAATGGCATATCGCTTATCTCGGAGGCAAACAATTATCGACAACCGCAAAACTTTTCTTGAATTGGCTTTAATCAAGTGGCTTTAATCAAGGCGGAATAAAATCATGCGCAAGACAGGGCGAGAAATTTTCAGCGTCATCGGGTCAAATCCCGCTTAAATCCCTTGACTAATCAGCCCTCGTGTTTTTAAATGCGTCGCTTCCCTCCACTTGTATGGCCAGGTAGCTCAGTCGGTAGAGCAGGGGACTGAAAATCCCCGTGTCGGCAGTTCGATTCTGTCCCTGGCCACCATTCGCTATCCTCCCAAGCGCGGTTTCAGGATTTGCTGTTTGAAGGCTAAAAAACCAGGGTTATCCATCTTTCCGCGCAACACGGGAATACATCGATATTTCCGATGGAAGTGAAACGGGAAACCGGCGCCCCAAGGCGGGTAGCCGAGCTAGAGCAGCCGAGTCAGTGCAATCTACCCCTTGCCGCGCCAGGGGATGGAGCGGCGGATTACCCAGCGCATAACCAGGTCAAATATCAGGCCAAGCAAGCCCAACAGCAAGATGGTCATCCAGATGATTTCGTAGTCGGATTGCTTGCGGGCGACGTTTTCGACGAAGCCGATGCCGGTCGTGCCGGCCAGCATTTCCGCCGCCACCAGCGTACCCCAGCAAACCCCGATGGCTATGCGGATTCCGGTCAAAATTTCAGGCAGGGAGTTGGGCAAGATAACCTTCCAGATGATTTGTTTTTTGCTGGCGCCGAGCGAGTGCGCCGCGTGTATTTTTGAGAGCTGGGTGCCGGTGGCGCCAGTGCGCGCGGAAATCACCATGATGGCAAAGGCCACCATAAACAACAGGAATATTTTGCCGTCGTCCTGAATGCCAAATATGGTTAGAACAAGTGGCGCCCAGGCGAGTGGCGGAATCGGTCGATAAAGTTCGATCAGGGGGTCAAAATAACCTTTGGCAAAACGCGAAAGCCCCATGAACAATCCTAACGGCACGCCCAAGATAATCCCGAAGAATAAACCGGACAATACCCGCATAATGGAATCCCATATATGCCCGGACGGGATTGGCAGCGAGGGTGAGCTGTAATTGCCGGTAACAAAGTTATACACCGCTCCTTTGAAATTGCTCGAAATTTCCCCTGCATTATCATGGCGGGGATACTGTCCCGGAATCAGGTCGGCTATCCAGTCGGGCAGCAAAAAACCAAGCATTTCCGAGACTGGCTTCATTTTGTACCACAGCAATGGAATGCCCTTGTAGCCAACCTCCGGATTTGCCATATGCACGAAAGTTCGAAGCGTATCCGAAGGTTTTGGCAACCATCGTCCAGAGCCTTGTTCAGAGCAAGCCTGATTGCCGGCCAAGATTTCGCCGCCCGGCATGGCCAGCGCGTTTATGTAGCGCAGGCCACCTTGCAGACGTTTCTGTTGTTTGTCCAGCGTAATCAACGCCTGCTCGACAATTTGCGTCATCTGTGGAGGAAATATCCTGCCATCGTCAATGCGTTTGAAAATTTTGTCAATTTGTTTCAGCAATTGCTTGCGTTGCGCGACCACAGCCGCACCGTTATCGCCGCCGCCGTCAACGATCTGGAAGTTTTTGTAGCGCGCCCTGATTGCGTCGAGCATGGCCGTGATCGCCGGGCCATCGTTGCGGATGGCGATGTAATCATCGGAAATTTCAGCTATGACCAGACTTGCGGCATCAAATATGCGGCCACGATCTGTGCGCGGCAGGGGCGGCAACTCCACACTGGTTTCGCCCCAATCGGGTTGTGCCTGTGCTTCAGCGTACTCAGCTTCATCCACCGATCCCGGGTACCCGTCCGCGCCCATTTCATCAGCCAACTGGTAGATGCGTGCGGCAATATCACGAAAGCGTCCGGTTATCGTCGGTTCGGTGATTTCAGGGTCTGCCTGAGCCGCCAGTGCACCGCGCATTTCAGAAATAATGGCTTGTAATGCGGCTCTGTCAGCGTCATTAAAATCAGTTTCCCCCAACCGTTTTTCCAGCAACGTGATTTGCGCGTAATCGCGCTGCAGTAGTTTGGTGCCGCTTAACAACCGGCCGTCGAGCGGAAAAGAAGAGCGGATCGGGTTGACCGCGCGGTTTAGTTTTGCCACCTGGCACAATTCATTCCCGGCCAAGGGAAAATAGGAACGCGCCGCGTCCCAGGAAAAATAAAACCAGATGATGAGGATGGTCGAGATGCCGGCGATAATCCAGTGCCATCCGCCCAAGGCGCGGCTCGGATTGCCGAAAACCGCGTCGGTTTTTTCGGTGCGGATGAGTTTTCGGCCGTATATAACCGACCCCGCCAGCATGGCGATCAGGGCGATGAACAGCGCCCCGACTATCATCACACGGTCTCGGCCTTGCCCATAATCTCTTCCTCCATATCCCAGATCATGGTCAAAATTTCTTCGCGGGTTTCGACGAACTCCTGGCTGTTTTTGATTTCACGCGGATCTTCGGTAAGCCCTTTCTCGGCAAACGGCAGTTGGTATTCTTTATGCAGCCGCCCGGGCCGTGGCGCCATGACAAACAGCCGCTCACCCAGCAACAAGGCTTCTTCCACCGAGTGCGTGATGATCATGATGGTTTTGCCGGTTTCCTTCCAGATTTTCAGCACCAGCGCCTGCATTTTCTCGCGGGTCAGCGCATCCAGCGCGCCCAGCGGCTCGTCCATCAGAATCAGATCGGGATCGTTAATCAAGCACCGCGCCAGCGCGACGCGCTGCTGCATGCCGCCGGAGAGTTGATAGGTCGGGGTGCCGCCAAACCCGCGCAGGCCGACGATGTCCAGCCATTCCTCGACTCTTTCCGCGGTTTCCGCTTTGTCCGCGTGTTTCATGCGCAAGCCGAAGTCAACGTTTTCGGCTACGGTCAACCACTCAAACAGGGCGCCTTGCTGAAACACCATGCCGCGGTCCACGCCCGGGCCGTTTATTTCGTGGTCGCCGAGGGTGCATTCCCCGCCGGTGGGTCGCAGGAAGCCGGCGACAATGTTCAGCAAGGTGGTTTTTCCGCAGCCCGAAGGCCCGAGCACTGCCAGCAACTCGCCCCGCTTGAGAGTGAAACTGACATCCTTCAAGGCGTGAACTCCCTCGCCGGACGACATGGCGAACACCATGTTGACTTTATCGGCGACTAGATCGCTCATATGGCTTTTTCGGTTCGACCAATTTCTTCAGCGATAATAAACATGATGCGACAATAAATCATGGCATCGTGAAACAAGTCGTCGCGAAGTATGGCGGGCTGTTCACTTTTGTGAAACAGCCCGGCCTTTGCGTTTTGCCGCGTTACTTCAGCGTTACTTCAAAAAAGAAGTGTCGATCACAGCGCTGTAATCCGCAAGCGCGGGTGCCTCCGCAGTGGCAAAAGTTTGTCCGACAAAGTTGATGGCCGCCTCCACCGGTCCGCCCTTGCTGAAATAATTACTCAACTGCTCCTGGTTGGACGGAAAGACGAAAGTGCTGATCAGGTCGCGCGCCAACGGCAGTTTCATGCCGGCATCTTTGGCGATGATTTCCATATCGGACTTGCCGGCGTTGTATCGAGTGTTGGCCTCGTCGGTCACTTGCAGGAAGGTGCGAAGTTGCTCCGGGTTTTCCTGGGCGAATTTCTCGGTCACCGAAACCACATCAAAACTGACGATGCCCGCGGCTTGCTTGCTCTTCTCGGACATGATCGGCGTGCCGACTTCTCTGGCCTTGGCTGCGGAATTGCCGCCGAAGATGCAGGCCATGACGACGTTGCCGTCGGTCAGCGACACCGCGCCGTCTTCCGGCGCCTGATCGATCACTTTAATTTTGGAGACATCCACGCCTAACGTTTTCATCATCACGCGGAAACTGTAGTCGGCCATGGTGTTCAACGGGACTGCCACTGACTGGCCTTCGAGTTCGTTGGCGTTGCTTGCGTCAATGCTGGCGTCGTTGCGCACGAAGCAGTCGTTGGCCGGATAGGCCACCGCGAGGGCAACCATTTTGATGGGCGCGCTTGCGTTGACGCCATTAACGAAAGGCGCGAGGCCCTGGCTGTAGGAAATATCAATATCGCCGGCCAGCATGGCTTCGGTCATCGCTGTGCCAGCGTCGAAGTTGGTCCAGTTGACCTTCGTTCCGAGGGCATCGTCATATACTTTCTTGACTTTGTCCTCTTGGTTTGGTGTCGCCCATTCGAGGAAAAAGGCGACATTAACATCGGCCATTGCCGAGGATGCCATTGTTATCGCGACCGCCGCCGCAGCAACGCAACTGGCAAGTTTTTCTATAGATTTCATTGTGATTACTTCATTTAGGTTGTTGGAAAGAATAGACAGGAAAATAAATCAGTATAACCGATTTTGTGTTCCATTCCGCTGAATTGTAGCCCATTGCCTGCTCATGCGCAATTTATTGTGAGACCTTTGCATAATTCAAAATACTATCGGAAGTGGGACTTTAGTCCCGCCATCGGCAATCATCTTGCGCGGCTAAAGCCGCACTTCCGGTAATTATGCAAAGGTCTCACTTGTATCGGAAGTGGGACTTTAGTCCCGCCATCGGCAATCGTCTTGCGCGGATAAAGAGAAACTGATAGATGTAAAACAATGGGGCGGCGCGCAGTGGAGCAGCATGGAAAACGCATTTTATGGCGCCGAAAATATGCGGATGAGCGCAACGGATGCGCCAGATCTTTCTGCTGTTGGCACTATGCGTAGCATGTTCCGTGCCACCGCCGCCTTTAACCAGGACATCGGCGGCTGGGATGTGAGCAATGTGAGGGATATGGAGTCCATGTTCTTTAGCGCCGCCGCCTTTAACCAGGACATCGGCGGCTGGGATGTGGGCAATGTGAGGAATATGGGGTTCATGTTCTTTACCACCGACGCTTTTAACCAGGACATTGGCGACTGGGATGTGGGCAATGTGACGAATATGGCAGCCATGTTCGCCGCCGCCGCCGCCTTTAACCAGGACATCGGCCGCTGGACGGTGGACAGTGTGACGAATATGGCAGACATGTTCAATGGCGCCGCCGCCTTTAACCAGGACATCGGCAGCTGGACGGTGAACAGTGTGACGAATATGGCATTCATGTTTCGTGGCGCCGCCGCCTTTAACGGCAACATCGGCCGCTGGGATGTTGGCGATGTGGAGTATATGGGATACATGTTCAATGGCGCCGCCGCCTTTAACCAGGACATCAGCCGCTGGGATGTGGGCAATGTGACGAATATGGACAACATGTTCAATGGCGCCGACGCCTTTAGCCAAAACCTCGGTCGCTGGTATATTGCTGGAACTCCAAACCCTGGCTATGACGGCGCTACTGATTTTGTCGTGCTCAGGCTCGCTGCGCAAAGTGCTTTGTTAGACGATCAAGCCCCGGTCTATGCACTGGTTGCAGGAGACGGGGATAGCGATAATAATGAATTCACCTTAACCGGCGCTGCATTAAGCGCTAATACCGGTGTCGCGGACGGCAGCTATAAAGTGCGCATTGGCGCAAGCGGTGTGCTCTTCGGCGCCGCTAACGCGGTAATGGTGGATGTCACCGTCGGTGATGCTGCGGCCTTGAGCGGCTTGATGCTATCCGCCGGCGCCCTGTCCCCGGCCTTTGCCTCAGACACCATTAGCTATACCGCCAGCGTCGCCAATGCGGTGACAAGCATCACCATCACGCCGACGCTCAATGCTGTCAACGCCAGCGTCACGGTGAATGGCGCGGCCGTCGTCAGCGGCGAGGCCAGCGGGGCCATCAGTCTGGCGGTGGGCGAGACTGAAATTCAGGTCGTGGTCACCGCCGAAGATACCACGACGAAGCGGACCTACACCCTGGTCATCACCCGTGCTGTTGATACGACTGTCTTTGTCACCACCTGGCGCGCAACGGCTAACGACACCACCATCCTCTTCCCCGGCGGAGGTAGGTACACCATTGACTGGGGGGACGGCAGCGCGATTGCCTCCGCCACTGACGATGTCGGCCATACCTACGCCGCCGCCGGCGACTACGACATCACAGTCTCAAGCGCGATTGTCCGCTTTAGCCTAAAGTATAGCGCGGATAGAGGGAAATTAATAGATATAAAACAATGGGGCGACGCGCAGTGGAATACCATGGAAAACGCATTTCATGGCGCCGCAAATATGCGGATGAGCGCAACGGATGCGCCGAATCTTTCTGCTGTTCGCACTATGCGTAGCATGTTCTATGGCGCCGCCGCCTTCAACCAGGATATCGGCGGCTGGGATGTTGGCAATGTGACGGATATGGCAGGCATGTTCTCTAGAGCCGCCGCCTTCAACGGCGACATCGGCGGCTGGGATGTAAGTAATGTGACGAATATGCGTTTCATGTTCTATGACGCCAGCGCCTTCAACCAGGACATCAGCGGCTGGAATGTGGGCAATGTGACGAATATAAGCTACATGTTCTCTAGAGCCGCCGCCTTCAACGGCAACATCGGCGGCTGGGATGTAAGTAATGCGAAGGATATGAGCTACATGTTTGATGGCGCCGCCTTTAACCAGGACATCGGCGGCTGGAATGTTGGTAATGTGACGAATATGGATAGGATGTTCAATGACGCCGCCGCCTTTAACCAGGGCATCGGCGGCTGGGATGTGGGCAATGTGACGGATATGGATAACATGTTCAATGGCGCCGCCGCCTTTAACCAGGACATCGGCGACTGGGATGTGGGCGATGTGACGAATATGGGAGGCATGTTCCGAGATGCCCACGTCTTTAACCAGGACATCGGCGGCTGGGATGTGGGCAATGTGACGGATATGGATAACATGTTCTATCGCGCCGCCGCCTTTAACCAGGACATCGGCGGCTGGGATATGGGCGATGTGACGAATATGGAAGGCATGTTCAATGGCGCCGCCGCCTTTAGCCAAAACCTCGGTCGCTGGTATATTGCTGGAACTCCAAACCTTAGCTATGACGGCATTACTAATCTTGTCGTGCTCAGGCTCGCTGCGCAGAACAGCGTTTTAACCGGCCAAGGCCCGGTGTATGCACTGGCTGCAGGAGACGGGGATAGCGATAATAATGAATTCGACCTAATAACCGCCGCAACCGGTGCCGCATTAAGCGCTAAAGCCGGCACCGCAGCCGGCGACTACAGTGTTCGCATTGGCGCAAGCGGTGTGCTCTTCGGCGCCGCTAACGCGGCAGTGATGGATGTCGCCGTCGGTGCCACCGATGCGGCCTTGAGCGGCTTGGCGCTGTCCGCCGGCGCCCTGTCCCCGGCCTTCGCTAGCGGCGCCTTGACGTACGCCGCCAGCGTCGCCAATGCGGTGGAGAGCATCACGGTCACGCCGACGCTCAATGACGCCAACGCCAGCGTCACGGTGAATGGCGCGGCCGTCGTCAGCGGCGAGGCCAGCGGGGCCATCAGTCTGGCGGTGGGCGGGACTGAAATTCAGGTCGTGGTCACCGCCGAAGATGCCAAGACGGAGCGGACCTACACCGTCGCCGTCACCCGCGCTGTTGATACGACTGCCTTTATCACCACCTGGCGCGCCACGGCGAACGATGTCATCACCTTCCCCGGCGAAGGCGCCTACGCCATTGACTGGGGGGACGGCAGCGCGATTGAAACCGCCACCGGCGCGGTCAACCATACCTACGCCGCCGCTGGCGCCTACGACATCGCAGCCTCAAGCGCCATTACCCGCTTTCACTTAAATAATGGCGCGGATAAAGAGAAACTGATAGATATAAAACAATGGGGCGGCGCGCAGTGGAGCAGCATGGAAGGCGCATTTCATGGCGCCGAAAATATGCGGATGAGCGCGACGGATGCGCCAAATCTTTCTGCTGTTCGCACTATGCGTGGCATGTTCCAATATGCCTTCGTCTTTAACGGCGCCATCGGCGGCTGGGATGTGAGCAATGTGAAGAATATGAAAAGCATGTTCTTTGAAGCCTTCGTCTTCAACCAGGACATCGGCGGCTGGGATGTTGGCAATGTGACGAATATGTTCGACATGTTCTTTGAAGCCTACGTCTTCAACCAGGACATCGGCGGCTGGAATGTGAGCAATGTGAGGAATATGGGAAGCATGTTCACGTATGCCGAGGCCTTTAACCAGGACATCGGCGGCTGGGATGTGGGCAATGTGACGAATATGGCAGCCATGTTCTTTAGCGCCCTCGCCTTTAACGGCGACATCAGCGGCTGGGATGTTGGCAATGTGACGAATATGTTCGACATGTTCTTTGAAGCCTACGTCTTCAACCAGGACATCGGCGGCTGGAATGTGAGCAATGTGAGGAATATGGGAAGCATGTTCTCGTATGCCTTGGCCTTTAACCAGGACATCGGCGGCTGGAATGTGGGCAATGTGAGGAGTATGGAAGACATGTTCTTTAAAGCCTACGTCTTCAACCAGGACATCGGAACCTGGGATGTGGGTAAGGTGACGAATATGGACAGCATGTTCAATGACGCGGCCGCCTTTGACCAGGACATCGGTGGCTGGGATGTTGGCAATGTGAAGAATATGATAGGCATGTTCAATGGCGCCGCCGCCTTTAACCAGGACATCGGCGGCTGGGATGTGGGCAATGTGCAGTATATGGATAGGATGTTCAATGGCGCGGCCGCCTTTAGCCAAAACCTCGGTCGCTGGTATATTGCTGGAACTCCAAACCCTGACTATGATGGCGCTACTGATTTTGTCGTGTTCAGGTTCGCTGCGCAGAACAGCGTTTTAACCGGCCAAGGCCCGGTCTATGCACTGGCTGCAGGAGACGGGGGTGACGATAATGACAAATTCACCCTAACCGGCGCAGCATTAAGCGCCAATACCGGCGTTGCAGACGGCAGCTATAAAGTGCGCATTGGCGCAAGCGATGTGCTTTTCGGCGACGATAACGCGATAATGGTGGATGTCACCGTCGGTGCTGCCGATGCGGCCTTGAGCGGCTTGGCGCTGTCCGCCGGCGTCTTGTCTCCGTCCTTTGTCTCATACACCATTGGCTACACCGCCCGCGTCGCCAATGCGGTGACAAGCATCACGGTAACGCCGACGCTCAATGACGCCAACGCCCGCGTCACGGTGGCTGGCGCGGCCGTCGCCAGCGGCGCGGCCAGCGGGGCCATCAGTCTGGCGGTGGGCGAGACTGAAATTCAGGTCGTGGTAACAGCTGCGGACGCCACGACGGTGCGGACCTACACCCTGGCCGTCGCCCGCGCTGTTGATACGACTGCCTTTATCACCACCTGGCGCACAACAACGGCGAACGACGCCATCACCTTCCCCGGCGTGGGCGCCTACACCATCGACTGGGGGGACGGCAGCGCGATTGACACCGCCACTGGCGCTGTCAACCATACCTACGCCGCCGTCGGCGATTACGACATCGCAGCCTCAAGCGCCATTACCCGCTTTAACTTAAATCATGGCGAGGATAGAGAGAAACTGATAGATATAAAACAATGGGGCGGCGCGCGGTGGAACAGCATGGGGAGTGCATTTTATGGTGCCGAAAATATGCGGATGAGCGCGGCGGATGCGCCGGATCTTTCCGTTGTTGGCGCTATGTCTGACATGTTCCGAGATGCCTCCGCCTTTAACGGCGACATCAGCGGCTGGGATGTGGGCAATGTGGCGGATATGGCAGGCATGTTCGGCGGCGCCGCCGCCTTTAACGGCGACATCGGCGGCTGGGATGTGGGCAAGGTAATTGACATGATTGACATGTTCAATGGCGCCGCCGCCGTTAGCCAAAACCTCGGTCGCTGGTATATTGTTGGAACTCCAAAACCTGGCTATGACGGCGCTGATAATCTTGTCGCGCTCAATCTCGCTGCGCAGAACAGCGTTTTAACCGGCCAAGGCCCGGTGTATGCACTGGCTGCAGGAGCAGGGGATGACGATAATGATAAATTCACCCTAACCGGCGCAGCATTAAGCGCTAAAGCCGGCACCGCAGCCGGCGATTACAGTGTTCGCATTGGCGCAAGCGATGTGGACTTCGGCGCCGCTAACGCCAGAGCGATAACCGTGGCAGTGCCAGCATCCAGCGTTGCTAGCTTGAGCGCCTTGACCTTGTCCGCCGACGCCCTAACCCCGGTCTTCGACAGTGCCACACTGACCTACACCGCCCGCGTCGCCAATGCGGTGGATAGCATCACGGTAACGCCGACGCTCAATGACGCCAACGCCAGCGTCACGGCGGATGACGCGGGCGTCGTCAGCGGCGAGGCCAGCGGGGCCATCAGTCTGGCGGTGGGCGAGACTGAAATTCAGGTCGTGGTCACCGCCGAAGATGCCGAGACGGAGCGAACCTACACTGTTACGGTCACCCGTGTTGCCGCTGACGCTGCCGATGATGCGTCCTTGAGCGGCTTGGCGCTGTCCGCCGGCGTTCTGGATCCGGCTTTTGCCTCAGACGCCATTAGCTACACCGCCCGCGTCGCCAATGCGGTGGATAGCATCACGGTAACGCCGACGCTCAATGACGCCAACGCCAGCGTCACGGTGGATGGCGAGGCCGTCGCCAGCGGCGAGGCCAGCGGGGCCATCAGTCTGGCGGTGGGCGAGACTGAAATTCAGGTCGTGGTCACCGCCGAAGATGCCGAGACGGAGCGAACCTACACTGTTACGGTCACCCGTGTTGCCGCTGACGCTGCCGATGATGCGTCCTTGCGCGGTTTGGCGCTGTCCGCCGGCGTTCTGGATCCTGCCTTCGCCTCAGATGCCACTATCTACACCGCTAACGTCGCCAATGCGGTGGATAGCATCACGGTCACGCCGACGCTCAATGACGCCAACGCCAGCGTCACGGCGGATGGCGCGGCCGTCGCCAGCGGCGCGGCCAGCGGGGCCATCAGTCTGGCGGTGGGCGAGACTGAAATTCAGGTCGTGGTCACCGCCGAAGATGCCGAGACGACGCAGACCTACACTGTTACGGTCACCCGTGTTGCCGCTGACGCTGATGCGTCCTTGAGCGGCTTGACCTTGTCCGCCGGCGCCCTAACCCCGGCCTTCGCCTCAGACGCCATTAGCTACACCGCCAACGTCGCCAATGCGGTGGACAGCATCACGGTCACGCCGACGCTCAATGACGCCAACGCCAGCGTCACGGTGGCTGGCGCGACCGTCGTCAGCGGCGCGGCCAGCGGCGCCATCAGTCTGGCGGTGGGCGAGACTGAAATCAAGGTTGTGGTAACAGCTGCGGACGCCACGACGACGCAGACCTACACCGTCGCCGTGGCCCGCGCTGTTGATACGACTGCCTTTATCACCACCTGGCGCGCCACGGCGAACGATGCCATCACCTTCCCCGGCGAAGGCGCCTACACCATTGACTGGGGGACGGCAGCGCGATTGAAACCGCCACCGGCGCGGTCAACCATACCTACGCCGCCGCCGGCGACTACGACATCACCGCCTCAAACACCATTACCCGCTTTAACTTCACTTTTGGCGATGATAGAAAGAAACTGATAGATATAAAACAATGGGGCGGCGCGCAGTGGAGCAGCATGGAAAACGCATTTGATCGCGCCGTTAATATGCGGATGAGCGCAACGGATGCGCCAAATCTTGCCGGGGTTCGTTCCATGAGTCAGATGTTCCGAGACGCCGCCGCCTTTAACGGCGCCATCGGAACCTGGGATGTTGGCAATGTGACGGATATGACAGGCATGTTCGAGGATGCCGCCGCCTTTAACCAGGACATCGGCGACTGGGATGTGGGCAAGGTGACGGATATGAATGCAATGTTCTTTCTTGCCGTCGCCTTTAACCAGGACATCGGCGACTGGGATGTGAGCAATGTGACGAATATGGCAAGCATGTTCTATTCCATCGCCTTTAACCAGGACATCGGCGACTGGGATGTGGGCAATGTGACGAATATGGGAGCCATGTTCACCGCCGCCGCCTTTAACCGGGACATCGGCGGCTGGAATGTGGGCAAGGTGACGGATATGGCAGCCATGTTCTTTGCCGCCGCCTTTAACCAGGACATCGGCGACTGGAATGTGAGCAATGTGAGGAATATGGGAAGCATGTTCTCGTATGCCGGGGCCTTTAACCAGGACATCGGAACCTGGGATGTGGGCAATGTGACGAATATGGCAAACATGTTCGATGGCGCCGCCGCCTTTGACCAGGACATCGGTGGCTGGACGGTGGGCAATGTGACGAATATGTTAGAGATGTTCCGAGATGCCGTCGCCTTTAGCCAAAACCTCGGTCGCTGGTATATTGTTGGAACTACAAACCCTGACTATGACGGCGCTGATAATCGTGTCGTGCTCAATCTCGCTGCGCAGAACGGCGTTTTAACCAACCAAGCCCCGGTCTATGCACTGGCTGCAGGAGACGGGGATAGCGGTAATGATAAATTCACCCTAACCGGCGCTGCATTAAGCGCTAAAGCCGGCACCGCATCCGGCGATTACAGTGTCCGCATTGGCGCAAGCGATGTGGACTTCGGCGACGCTAACGCCAGAGCGATAACCGTGGCCGTGCCAGCATCCAGCGTTGCTAGCTTGAGCGCCTTGACCTTGTCCGCCGGCGTTCTGACCCCGGCCTTCGCCTCAGACGCCATTAGCTATACCGCCAACGTCGCCAATGCGGTGACAAGCATCGCGGTCACGCCGACGCTCAATGACGCCAACGCCAGCGTCACGGTGAATGGCGCGGCCGTCGCCAGCGGAGCTGCCAGCGGGGCCATCAGTCTGGCGGTGGGCGAGACTGAAATCAAGGTCGTGGTCACCGCCGAAGACACCACGACGGAGCGGACCTACACTGTTACGGTCACCCGTGTTGCCGCTGACGCTGCCGATGATGCGTCCTTGCGCGGCTTGGTGCTGTCCGCCGGTGCCCTGTCCCCGGACTTCGCCTCAGGCACCGCTAGCTACACCGCCAGCGTAGCCAATGCGGTGACGAGCATCACGGTCACGCCGATGCTCAATGACGCCAACGCCAGCGTCACGGTGGCTGGCGCGACCGTCGTCAGCGGAGCTGCCAGCGGGGCCATCAGTCTGGCGGTGGGCGGGACTGAAATTCAGGTCGTGGTCACCGCCGAAGATGCCGAGACGACGCAGACCTACGCTGTTACGGTCACCCGTGTTGCCGCTGACGCTGCCGATGATGCGTTCTTGCGCGGCTTGGCGCTGTCCGCCGGCGCCCTGACCCCGGCCTTTGCCTCAGACACCGCTAGCTACACCGCCAGCGTAGCCAATGCGGTGACGAGCATCACGGTAACGCCGACGCTCAATGACGCCAACGCCCGCGTCACGGTGAATGGCGCGGCCGTCGCCAGCGGCGCGGCCAGCGGGGCCATCAGTCTGGCGGTGGGCGGGACTGAAATTCAGGTCGTGGTCACCGCCGAAGACGCCGAGACGGAGCGGACCTACACTGTTACGGTCACCCGTGTTGCCGCTGACGCTGCCGATGATGCGTCCTTGCGCGGCTTGACCTTGTCCGCCAGCGTTCTGGATCCGGCCTTTGCCTCAGACGCCACTATCTACACCGCCAACGTCGCCAATGCGGTGGATAGCATCACGGTAACGCCGACGCTCAATGACGCCAATGCCAGCGTCACGGTGGATGGCGCGGCCGTCGCCATCGGCGCGGCCAGCGGCGCCATCAGTCTGGCGGTGGGCGAGACTGAAATTCAGGTCGTGGTAACAGCTGCGGACGCCGAGACGGAGCGAACCTACACTGTTACGGTCACCCGTGTTGCCGCTGATGCTGCCGATGATGCGGCCTTGAGCGGCTTGGCGCTGTCCGTCGGCGCCCTGTCCCCGGCCTTTGCCTCAGACACCGCTAGCTACACCGCCAGCGTAGCCAATGCGGTGACGAGCATCACGGTAACGCCGACGCTCAATGACGCCAACGCCAGCGTCACGGTGAATGGCGCGGCCGTCGCCAGCGGCGCGGCCAGCGGGGCCATCAGTCTGGCGGTGGGCGAGACTGAAATTCAGGTCGTGGTAACAGCTGCGGACGCCACGACGGAGCGGACCTACACCGTCACGGTCACCGTGGCCGCCGTGCTGGCGTTGACCGCGCCGGCCAGGCCTACACGGCCGGCGCAGCGATCACCGACCTGGAACTGCCGGCCGCCGGCGGCGGCACCATGCCCCTGACCTACACCCTGACCGGTCCATCGGGCGGCGCCCTGCCGGACGGACTGAGCTTTGACCCCGCCACCCCCATTCTGTCCGGCATGCCGACCACAGAAGGAACAAGCACACTGACCTACACCGTCACCGACGCCAACGGCGCCAGCGTTGATGCCGCCTTCACGGTCACCGTTAGCGATGGACCGACCCTGAACGCGCCGGCCGACCAGGCCTACACGGCCGGCACAGCGATCACCGACCTGGAACTGCCGGCCGCCGCCGGCGGCACCATGCCCCTGACCTACACCCTGACCGGTCCATTGGGCGGCGCCCTGCCGGACGGACTGAGCTTTAACCAAGACACCCGCATTCTGTCCGGTGCGCCGACCACAGAAGGAACAAGCACACTGACCTACACCGTCACCGACGCCAACGGCGCCAGCGTTGATGCCGCCTTCACGGTCACCGTGGCCGCCGTGCCGGCGTTGACCGAGCTGGCCGGCCAGACCTACACGGCCGGCGCAGCGATCACCGACCTGGAACTGCCGGCCGCCGCCGGCGGCACCATGCCCCTGACCTACACCCTGACCGGTCCATCGGGCGGCGCCCTGCCGGACGGACTGAGCTTTAACCAAGACACCCGCATTCTGTCGGGCGCGCCGACCACAGAAGGAACAAGCACGCTGACCTACACCGTCACCGACGCCAACGCCGCCAGCGTTGATGCCGCCTTCACGGTCACCGTTAGCAATGGACTGACCCTGAACGCGCCGGCCGGCCAGGCCTACACGGCCGGCACAGCGATCACCGACCTGGAACTGCCGGTCGCCGCCGGCGGCACCATGCCCCTGACCTACACCCTGACCGGTCCATTGGGCGGCGCCCTGCCGGACGGACTGAGCTTTAACCAAGACACCCGCATTCTGTCGGGCGCGCCGACCACAGAAGGAACAAGCACACTGACCTACACCGTCACCGACGCCAACGCCGCCGTCGCCACCCGGACCTTCACGGTCACCGTTAGCGATGGACCGACCCTGAACGCGCCGGCCGACCAGGCCTACACGGCCGGCACAGCGATCACCGACCTGGAACTGCCGGCCGCCGCCGGCGGCACCGCGCCCCTGACCTACACCCTGACCGGTCCATCGGGCGGCGCCCTGCCGGACGGACTGAGATTTGACCAAGACACCCGCATTCTGTCCGGCGCGCCGACCGCAGAAGGAACAAGCACGCTGACCTACACCGTCACCGACGCCAACGGCGCCAGCGCTGATGCCGCCTTCACGGTCACCGTTAGCGATGGACCGACCCTGAACGCGCCGGCCGGCCAGGCCTACACGGCCGGCACAGCGATCACCGACCTGGAACTGCCGGCCGCCGCCGGCGGCACCGCGCCCCTGACCTACACCCTGACTGGTCCATCGGGCGGCGCCCTGCCGGACGGACTGAGCTTTGACCAAGACACCCGCATTCTGTCGGGCGCGCCGACTGCGGCAACAGCTGCTGCGGTTACGCTGACCTACACTGTCACCGACGCCAACGGCGCCAGCGTTGATGCCGCCTTCACGGTCACCGTTAGCGATGGACCGACCCTGAACGCGCCGGCAGGCCAGACCTACACGGTCGGCACAGCGATCACCGACCTGGAACTGCCGGCCGCCGCCGGCGGCACCGCGCCCCTGACCTACACCCTGACCGGTCCATCGGGCGGCGCCCTGCCGGACGGGCTGAGCTTTGACCAAGACACCCGCATTCTGTCCGGCGCGCCGACCGCAGAAGGAACAAGCACGCTGACCTACACCGTCACCGACGCCAACGGCGCCAGCGCTGATGCCGCCTTCACGGTCACCGTTAGCGATGGACCGACCCTGAACGCGCCGGCCGGCCAGGCCTACACGGCCGGCACAGCGATCACCGACCTGGAACTGCCGGCCGCCGCCGGCGGCACCATGCCCCTGACCTACACCCTGACCGGTCCATCGGGCGGCGCCCTGCCGGACGGACTGAGCTTTGACCAAGACTCCCGCATTCTGTCGGGCGCGCCGACCGCAGAAGGAACAAGCACACTGACCTACACCGTCACCGACGCCAACGGCGCCAGCTCAGATGCCGCCTTCACGGTCACCGTTAGCGATGGACCGACCCTGAACGCGCCGGCCGGCCAGGCCTACACGGCCGGCACAGCGATCACCGACCTGGAACTGCCGGCCGCCGCCGGCGGCACCGCGCCCCTGACCTACACCCTGACCGGTCCATCGGGCGGCGCCCTGCCGGACGGACTGAGCTTTGACCAAGACACCCGCATTCTGTCGGGCGCGCCGACCGCAGAAGGAACAAGCACACTGACCTACACCGTCACCGACGCCAACGGCGCCAGCGCTGATGCCGCCTTCACGGTCGCCGTGGCCCGCGCGGCTGCTGCTGATGCGTCCTTGAGCGCCTTGACCTTGTCCGCCGGCGCCCTAACCCCGGCCTTCGCCTCAGACGCCATTAGCTACACCGCCAGCGTTGGCAATGCGGTGACGAGCATCACGGTCACGCCGACGCTCAATGACGCCAACGCCAGCGTCACGGTGAATGGCGCGGCCGTCGCCAGCGGCGAGACCAGCGAGGCCATCAGTCTGGCGGTGGGCGGGACTGAAATCAAGGTCGTGGTAACAGCTGCGGACGCCACGACGGTGCGGACCTACACGGTCGCCGTGGCCCGCGTGGCCACTGCTGATGCCGGCGAAGCGCAAACCGTGGCCGAGGGCGCCACCGTGACCTTGGACGGCTCTGCCAGCAGCGATCCTGAGGACAAGGCCCTGGCTTACGCCTGGACCCAGACCGGCGGCCTGACCGTTGCCCTAAGCAGTGCCACGGTCATCAAACCGACCTTCACCGCGCCGACGCAGTTGGCGAAGGCTGCGACGCTGGTGTTCAGCCTGATTGTGACGAATGAGCTCGGCCATGCCTCTGCCGCCGCCACAGTGACCATCACCGTGGCCGCCGGCGCCAACGACGCGCCCACCGCCAATGCCGGGCCTGACCAGCCGGCGGTGGCTGAGGGCGATCTGGTGACCCTGGACGGCTCTGCCAGCAGCGACCCCGAAGGCAAGACCCTGGCTTACGCCTGGACCCAGACCGGCGGCCCGACCGTTGCCCTAAGCAGCGCCACGGTCATCAAACCGACCTTCACCGCGCCGACGCAGTTGGCGAATAATACGATGCTGGTGTTCAGCCTGATTGTGACGAATGAGCTCGGCCATGCCTCTGCCGCCGCCACAGTGACCATCGCCGTGACCGCCGGTGCCAACGACGCGCCCACCGCCAATGCCGGTCCGATGCAAACCGTGGCCGAGGGCGCCGCCGTGACCTTGGACGGCAGCGCCAGCAGCGATCCTGAGGGCGAGACCCTGGCTTACGCCTGGACCCAGACCGACGGTGCGCCGCAGGTGACGCTGGACACCGCCGACCCGTCCCGCCCGACCTTCACTGCGCCGACGCAGTTGGCGAATAATGCGACGCTGGTGTTCAGCCTGACGGTCACGGATGCGCGCGATCTGGCCTCGGGCGCTGATACGGTGACCATCGCCGTGACCGCCGGCGCCAATGACGCCGCGGACCGGCGGCGGAACGCCGCGCTCAATGACATAATCCTGCCGCAAGTCGCGCGCGCCATGGCCGGCAGCGTCGTCAGCGCCATCGAGCGGCGGATTGGGCAGTCCGGGAGCGCGGCGCGCGCGCTTGCCGTCGGCGGGCAGCGCACTCTGGCAGGCGCACTCAGCACCCACGGCAAGGCCATGGCCGAAGACCGCCGCGATTTGAAGGAGATGCTGGCTGGCTCCGACTTTGTGCTGCCGTTGAACGCCGGCGATGGCGCGGCTGGCCGCTCCTCGGCGGTCTTCTGGGGTCTCGGCGAATACCGCAAGTTGTCTGGCGACAGCGTCGCCTTGGACTGGGATGGCGACCTGTCCGGCGTTCATCTTGGGGTGGATGCGCGCTTGGGAGACGACCTGCTGGTCGGCGTCGCGGCGTCGCGGATGCAGGGCGACTTCAACTATAAAGACGATAACGCCGGCGACCTGCTGGATTTGGGCAAGGGCGAATATGGCTTGAACATGACCAGCGCGCATCCGTATATCGGCTGGGGCGCTGGACAGTTGGATTTGTGGGCGACCGTCGGTTACGGTGAAGGCAAGTTGGAGAAAACCGAGAAGGGCAAGGCGATGCTGTCAAGCGATGTGGACTTGCGCACGGTCGGCGCGGGCGGCAGCGGCCAGTTGTGGGAGGTCGGGGCGAGCGGGTATCGGCTCAAGGGCGAAGCCATGCGGAGCGAGCTGGAAGTGAAGGGCGCTGCCGGGGCGGCGAAAGTGGATGCCGTCCGTCTGCGTGCCGCTTTGGAAGGGAGTCAGTCGCGCACGCTGTCGGCTGGCGGTCTGTTTGAGTCATCGCTGGAAGTCGGAGTGCGCTATGACGGCGGCGATGGCGAGACCGGCAGCGGGGCGGAGATAGGCGGCCGGCTGAGTTATCGCAATCCGGTCACGAGGGCAACCGTTGAAGTTCGGGCGCGGGCGCTGCTCGGGCATAGCGGCGGCTATGAGGAATGGGGAATTCAGGGGAAGCTGGCGGTGCAGCCCGGGGCTGATGGACAAGGTCTGTCGCTGAGCTTGGTCCCGAGTTACGGCGAGAGCGGCAGCGGCATTCAGGAGTTATGGCGGGATGGTTTGCTGGAGGATGGGGATGATAACGCCGCCGCCGACTACCGCGCGCGAGTGGAGGCCCGCCTGGGCTACGGTTTTGCCTTGCGCGAACGCGATGGCGTGCTGACACCATATGGCGAGATGACCCTCGGCGCGACCGACAGCTACCGCATCGGCCTGAACTGGAAGGCGGGTTCGCGGTTTGACCTGAACCTGGCGGGCGAGCGCAGCGAGAGCAACAGCGGCCCGACCGAGCATGCCATCCTGATCAAGAGCGAAGTGCGGTTTTAACTTTTCATGGGGTGTATTGAACCGCTTTCTCAGGAAAGCAGCCAATCGGCGGGCGGCTTGGCGGCCGGCTCATCCGCTTTGGAGTAACCACGACAATAGTCCAACAATCAACGTTGTTTGCACTGCCGCCACGCCTAACACAACCCCGACCATCCACTTGGTAACCTCGTGCCTAGCTTGAGCAATGTCAACTTTGAGGTTGGCTTCAACCCGGGTGATGTCGGTCTTGAGGGCAGCTTCAATCCGAGCAATATCCTCCTTACTCGCCAAGTTGGCGTTGATGAACCTCACCTGTTCATCGGCCAAGGCCTCAGCTTGCTGCTCGGTAAAACCGGTCTCAGTCAGATGCTTGATGAAGCGATGGGTGTAATGTATCGCGCGTGTGAAGCATATGCCAATGGGACGATAGACCGGTTCATATGTGTTGATGCTGGCGCGCATTGACAAAACAATGATAACGATGCTTTCGCAAGAAATGGTAGCGGGTGCTTTTGGGCGGAAGTTGGCGTCAGGCGCCGCAAGGGGTGTCAAGTGCCATAGGCGAGATTTCACCGGATAGAACCGCTTCGGAAGCGGTTGCTAAAGCCATATATGCGATCCACCGCGACCAGGCGGATGCTGATGGCTTGGAGCCTCTTGTGGATGCAGGTGCCGGCGCGAGGAATCATTCATTTGATCAGTCGAAGATCATAGAATTGAGATGGGTAGTTAGAGAATTCATATCCTGGTTAACGGCGCTCACAACAGCGCACAATGCGATGGCAACCGCGCGATAACAGGTGGAATAACGAAACCGCGCCGCCGGGCTTTCAAACGTTTTCCGGCATGAATGCGCAACGGCTTCAAACACTACTCAAACGCCGCAAATCACACCCTAAAAGTGGTCTAAAAATGTCCAAAAACCGCCGAAAAAATCCATTTTTATCCGCTTTTCGTACCGGACTTTTGTCCCGTTACACTGGGCGCGGCAGGCGGCGCCGTCAATGACAACAACGGCCGTGCCTACGGCATAAAGCTGGATGCGCCCTTAGGCTATGGCCTGTCGGCACTCGGTGGGCAAGGGCGGTTGACGCCGTACAGCGAGATGACCCTCGGCAGCACCAGCCCGCGCTATCGTCTGGGGCTGCACTGGCGGCCGGATTCGCGGTTCGATCTGAACCTGGCAGGCGAGCGTCTCGAGACCGAAACCGACCCGCAGCTCACGTCATCCTGCTCAAAGGCACAATACGCTTTTAACGCTCACCGCTGCCTTGGCGCTGAAAAAAGAAATTGCATATAAGGCCAGCTATTTTGAGGGTATAAAGCATATATCTTGCTGAAAAACCTGAAAAAGGTGATCCCCTCATTCATTTGCGTCCAAGCATAGCTCAGGGTCTTGCTTTCGGCATCAGTCCCTGATTCGTCCAGAGTCACTGCCGCGTGCTCGTCCACGGTTTAATCCGGCCCGGCGTTGGCGGTCGTCGGATCATTGGTGTCGGGGGGCACAGTGATGGTCACGCTGTCAGCGGTGACCGAGGCCAGACCGCCCCGTCGGTCACCACCAGGCTGAACACCAGCGTGGTGTTTGCCGCCAACTGCACAAGTACGGTGAAGGTCGACCCGGCGACGGCGTCGTCGTTCAATGATCCGTTATCTAGTTAAGACCGAAAATTATTTTAACCCGTAGGGGCTGCTGTTGTTTTAATAGATTATTCGGCGACACACGCTGATAATCAGTTTGCTCTTGTTGACTCCGTTCATGCAGAACACGCCAGTTAAGATGTTCCCGCAAGACGTTCCTGAGTTGGAGGCGCTCCCCTATGTCCAAACCCTGCGTCTAAAAGCGCCGAATCACTCAATGGCACATTCAATGGTACGGTATGAACTAACTATTGATGCGATAGCCGGCCCGATATTTTCGTGCTATCCATTGATGGAAATGTAAGGTGGGCGCGTCTTGTACAGGCGAAAATGCGCCCCCAGTATAGCCTGATGATCGTCTCCCCTGCTGCAAGCCTTCCACCGCCGTGACATCTTCGCTAAATACTTTCTTCCAGGCATCGTGGTTGGCGATTCTGGCGGCCTCAAACTTGCCGCCATTCGCGGCTTCATGATTAACGTAAATCAGGCGTGCGTCTTCGTCAGTCTTGCCGATATCAATGGGGTGGACGATCAATATGAACAGGTGATTTTCTTGAAAACCAAGCATTAAGTTAGGGTAGAAAGCCGGGTATTCCGCACATCCGGCTTGGTCTTTCGGCCAACTATTAAATCTCGGAAAACTTGTGCACCCGCTGATACCGGGGTCAAAGCTGGTTGAGCGTTGCCCGGCAAAATCCGCGTTGATGAACAAATGATGATGCTTTTCCAAGGGGGAATAGGCATTCAAACTCGGATGAATCCAGGGTAAATGGTAGGCTTCGCAAAAATTTTCCATGGCCAGTTTCCAGTTGCAATTGATAGCGAAGGCTATTTGACCATGGGTATCCGCGTATTCGATCTGGTCAAATCCATGCTCACCGACCAGGCCATGATATCGATCGATTATGGGCCTTGCGTGATCTTCAAATTCGGGCGCATCTCCCGACAAATTAATAAACAAAACCCCCAGCCAGATATGCGAGCGAATCTCTTTCAAGCCATTATTTTCCGGTCGGAATCCTTCAGCCTGATGGATTCCAACACCGCCTATGTGGGGAGTCGCGCAGAGTTTGCCATTGAGGTCGTAGCTCCAACAGTGGTATGGGCAAACCACCATACCGTTGGTTTTCTTTTGTTGGCTGACCAGTTTTCTGCCTCTATGGCTGCAAACGTTGTGAAAAACTTTGATGCCGCCTTGCTTGGTTTTGGTGACGATCAGGGGTAGCCCCATGAATTCAATCGGGGTGACTGTGCTATCTTCTTTATAATCGACGCAAAACATCAGGGCGGTCCAACTGCTGCCTAGAACATGGTCGCGCTCAAATACAAAAAACTCTGGATCCGTGTATGCCGCATTGGGCATGCCCGTGGCCGACTTAATATCTTGATCAATCGCGGCTAACTGTTGCAGAGTAATTTTCTGATAGAGCGGTCTGTTCATTTCGATGCGGAACCAATGAATCTATATGAGCGAAATATAAAGGATTTGAACTGCATTTAGGGCCTATCATAAACCCTGCTCACAAATTTTTTATGGTAAATTTTTCCTGGCGAATTCTTCCCAACCGCTGGAAGGCTTGAATCGATCGCCGTAGCGGTTGTGCAGCTGCTTTAATCGCTCCAGCATTGCCGCTGGTTGCTGGTCGATGATGTGTGTAATCGGGCCGCCGGTAAATGGCGCGAACCCGGTTCCAAATATCAATGCGGCATCCAGCTGAGACCGGTTTTCGACGATGCCTTCATGCAAGCAGGCAATACATTCATTCAAATACCTAAAAATCAAACGGTCTTCAATGTCATCGACTTGCTGCCCCGATGTCATGTTGCCTTTCAGAGACCAACTTTTTTTGTGCCTGCCTTTTTCCCATATATAGAATCCCTGTCCGGTTTTTTTGCCTAAATGGCCGTTATTGACTTTTTGCTTGAGCAATTCGGGAAGCGCGCCGCCAAAATGTTTGCTTAGGTTTTCGCCGACCTGATAGCAAATATCCAGGCCAACGGTATCCGCCAGCGTAATCGGCCCCATAGGCATGCCAAAATTCGTGGCAACTTTATCAATTAGCGATGCGGGAACTCCCTTTTTCAGCAATTCCACCGCTTCCAGGGTATAGGGCGTTAACACCCGATTGACCAGGAATCCCGGGCTGCTTTTTACAGGAACAGGTAGTCGTCCAATTCGGTTCGCAAAAGCAGCGGCGCGAGCGGAAACTTTCGCATATGTTTTTTTGCCGCGGACAATTTCAATCAACTGCATCTTCGCCACCGGATTAAAAAAATGCAGTCCCACCAATCGGCCGGGCCTGGGCAGGGCGGCGCTAATCGTCTCCAATGGAATACTCGAGGTGTTGGTTGCCAGAATGGCATCGGGTTTTGCCGCTTTTGCGAGGTCTGAAAACAGGCTAATTTTCGCTTCTGCATTTTCGAAGATGGCTTCGATGATGACATCCGCGCTTGCAGCGCCGTTGCCAGCCGGGTCTTGTTGAAATCGATCCATAGCGCGTTCAACCAGTCTCGGTTGTTTTAACTTCTTTGAAAACAACTGATGGGCACGTTTTGTTGCCCGGGCAAGGGCTTCGGCGCTGCGGTCGTGGAGTGTTACAGTCACACCGCGCAATGCGCACCATGCGGCGATATCTCCGCCCATTACGCCGGCGCCGATGATATGAACGCGCTGGAAATTTTCATTGCGGCATGATTTGCCCGTTCCCGATTTGCCAATTTTCTTGAGTTGTTCCTGAAGAAAGAAAACCTTGACCAGATTCTTTGCGGTGGTTGTGGTAAATAATTTTGATGTGGATTGCTGTTCGGCCTTGAGCATCGCGTCACGATTATCGCCATGCTCTTTCCATAATTCGATGACGGCGTAAGGCGCGGGGTAATGCGATTGTTTTGCTTTAGAACTAACTTGTCTTTTCAGGTACTGCGCCATTAAGTATCGGGCCGGGCCGAAATTTATTATTTTGTCGATGCCTCCGGCTTGTTTTGGAGGCGGTTTTTTATTGATGACAAATTCTGCCGCCCGTTCAAGTTGTCGTGTGGGAACGCAAAGATCAATAACCCCCATTTTCTTGGCGACATAAGGAATAACCGTGCGACCGCTGAGAATAAGATCCATCGCAGAGCGCGCACCAATGATTTCGATTAGCCTAACGGTGCCGCCAAAACCGGGATGAATGCCCAGTTTCACTTCGGGCAATCCTAACTTTATCGCAGGTTCATCCGCGGCTACACGATAGTCGCAGGCAAGGGCAAGTTCTAATCCGCCTCCCAAACAATGACCATTTATCATGGCCACCGATGGCATAGTCAACGATTCAATTCGGTTGATAACCTGGTTGGCAAATTGTACGAATTCAGCAGCTTGTTGCCCGGTTTCTATTTGCTGAAACTCTCTGACATCGGCGCCGGCTATAAAGCCAGTTGCCTTTGCGGATTTCACAATCAACCCTTTGACATCGAGTTTTTCAATTTGATCCAGCGCCTGATCCAGTTCTGTAATCACTGCGGAAGAGAGCACATTTTGACGCTGTTTTGGTAGGTCAAGGGTCAGAATGCAAAGGTTATCCCGTTCCTCAATCGTCCAGTTTCTTAATTTTGCCATTTTAATTTCCGTTGAAGATCAATGCGTTATGGTTTGCGTTATGGTGTGCTGCGTTGAATCAACATCGCGCCGCCCTGGCCGCCGCCGATGCATAAGGTCGCCATGGCCTGCTGCCATTGATTGCGCTCAAGCACATGCAGTGCATGAAGCACAATTCTGGTGCCGCTTGCTCCAACCGGATGTCCCATACTCACGCCGCCGCCATCAAGATTAAGGCGCTCCTGGTTTAATTCACCCATTGTGCTGTCGAGACCGAGCTGATTTTTGCAATATTGTTCTGAATTCCATGCCGCCAGGCAGCCCAAAACCTGGCCGGCGAAAGCTTCATTAATTTCCCAGTAATCGACATCATTAAGCCGCAAGGAATGTCGTTGCAGAATCGGGGTGCTCGCATGAACCGGCCCCAAACCCATCTGCGTCGGATCTACCCCGGCCCATTGGCTATCGGTTATTTGGGCGCGGGGCATTAAGCCATACTGATTGACCGCGACCTCGCTGGCTAATATTAACCAGGCACAGCCATCGGTGATTTGGGCGCTATTCCCGGCCGTCACAAGACCCGTGGGCTTATCAAATACCGGGCTTAATTTAGCCAATTTTTCCATGGCTGAATCTCGTCGCAGCCCATCGTCTGCGTGGTAACTATTGCCATCGTTGTCATAGATCGTTTCCAGTTCCCCGGCAAATCTTTGTTCATCAGCAGCCGCCGCCAGCCGTTTGTGACTACGCACTGCAAAAGCATCCATGGCTTCGCGAGTGATGCCAAAATTGTATGCGATTTTCTCCGTGGTTTGGCCCATGGACAGGCCGCATATCGGGTCGGTTAATCCTCTCAATAATCCGATTATGGGCACCAGGCTGGATGGTTTGAGCGTGGTCAGGGTTTTTAATTTGTTTGGAATTGTTTTTGCTTTGGCCCAACTGCCCAACCAGGTGACAAATTCCGTGGAAAATAACACCGGGGTATGGCTCATGGACTCGGTGCCGCCGGCCAGCGCCAGATCAGATCGGCCCAGCGCAATATTAGTCGCAGCGGAATCCAGCGCTTGCATACCACTGGCGCAATTTCTGGCGACCGTCCATGCTGGCGTGGATTCCCCGCATCCCAGCCGCAAAGAAACGATGCGCCCGATATTGGCTTCATCCGCAGTGGGCGCGACACAGCCCAAAATAATTTCGTCAAAATCTGTTGCAGAAAAGGGTTGGCGAGCAATCAGCGGTTGCCCGGCGGCTACCGCTAAATCAGCGGCCTTAAATTTCCCGGGCTGGCCTGCGGCTTTAAGGAAGGGTGTTCGACTGCCATCAACCAAATATACGTTTCTTCCGCTATGCATATAACTTACCTTGCAAATTTATCTGGCCAAGTTTTCTGGCCAGGCTTTCTGGCTTGAGTTTTCTGAGCATTTGTTCCGCCCATTTTTCTCGTTCCAGGTTAGTAGTATGAATTTGGTATTATAGCGCAGTCCAACTTTCCCATGCTGAATAACATGAATCAAGTTCACAGACCGATACATAGACCGATAAGGGCAATAAAAAGTTTCACGCTTCGCGGCGGCAAGCTTACCCAGGGCCAACAACGTGCCTTGCAGGAGCTATGGCCGGCATACGGTTTATCCCTCGACGAGCTGGCGAATGAGCGGGCAGACTTTCAGCAAATATTCAGGCGAGCGGCGCCGACCATATTGGAGATTGGATTTGGCGACGGCAAAGCTTTGTTTGAAGCGGCGCGGAAAAATCCACACCAGAATTTCATCGGTGTGGAAGTGCATCGACCGGGCATCGGGCATTTGCTGATTCAAATACACCGCTATAACCTGACCAATGTGAAATTATTTTGTGCAGACGCGATCAATGTTCTGAATACGGCGATTAGAGCCCAATCATTGGCCAAAATATGCTTGTTTTTCCCGGATCCCTGGCCAAAGAAAAAACATCATAAGCGCAGAATAGTGCAACCGCCCTTTATCGACTTGGTGGCAAACAAACTCAAGCCCGGCGGCATTTTTCACTACGCAACGGATTGGCGGGATTATGCCGATGAGGCTATGGGTAAACTGGAATTATCGTCGGCGCTGGTCAATATCGCCGGCCGCGGAAATTTCTCGCCTGGTCCGCAGCAGCGACCTGAAACCAAATTCGAAAAAAGAGGGCGGCGATTGGGGCATGGTGTTTGGGATATTGTTATGCAAAAGAACAATCAGTCGAGTCATTCTTGCCATCATCCCGACTATACGGCGAATAGAAACAATTTTATCTGAATTAATCTGGGCTGAATTGTTTTTTTAATTCTTGCAAAGAAGTTATTGCCGGGGTGCAGCGGTTGCCTTTGCAGACATACGCTACAGTCGTTTTCCCGGCTTTACGTAATGCCAGCGTCGGCGGCAGGTTTTTTGCATCTTTCTCAATCGCAAAAATGTGGGTTAGCGGTTGATACTGAGCATTGCAAAATCGCCTCCATTTTTGCACAGTCGCATTTTGATTGGGCGCGTCATCGCCGCGGATAATAACGGTCGTGTGTTGGTCGCCGAGGTGTTGCAGGGCGATGGTCATCAAGCCGTTCACCGAAGGATGATGTTCTAAATCATCGGCGAACAAGGACAGCGCGGTTTCCGCGCTTTGTAGATATTTCGATTCTCCGAGCAGATTGCCCAGTTTAAGCAAGCCCAGAATGGCGGCGCCATTGCCTGAAGGAATGGCGTCATCGGCGCCGTATTTTTGGCGGCACAACAACTTTTCGTGATCGTGCGAAGTGAAGAAGAAGCCGCCGTTTTCCTGGTCTTCAAATCGCGCAAGCATGGCATCGCAAATGGCGGTGGCAAATTCAAGGTCGGCGCTGCGCCAACTCGATTCGAGCAGTTCGATCAGTCCGTCCAGCATAAATGCGTAATCGTCCAGATAGCCATTCAAATGCGCTTTGCCCTGGCTGTATGCGGCCAGCATTCGCCCTTCCCCCGACATTTCATGAGACCGGTCCTGCCACATGTTATCGCGCACAAAATCCGCGGCTATTTGTGCCGATTGGATAAATTCAGGTTGTTGCAAAACTCGGCCTGCCTTTGCCATGCCCTTAATCATCAACCCATTCCAGGCGGTTAGAATTTTGTCGTCAAGAGCGGGGCGTATCCGCGCATTGCGAATCGCCAGTAATTTCGATTTTGCCGCGGACCATGCCCTTTCAATTTCATGGCCAGTTTCAGGATTGTTCGCTAATAATTCGAAGTCGGTTTCCGGGTTCCGGTTGAAATGCCAACTTCCTTCAAAATTCGCTTCGCCATATAACCCAAAATAATTTTCTAATACTGAATACTCGTTTTCCGCTAGAATTGCGCGTAAATCAGTTTCGCTCCAAACATAGTATTTGCCTTCCTCGCCCTCGGAGTCGGCATCCAGGGTTGACGCATATCCGCCATCGGATTGCTGCATATCGACGACAACCCATTGCGCCGTGGCCATGGCGGCATGGGCGTATTGCGCGTTGCCGAACAAGTGATAGCCATCGCAGTACAGGTTTAATAGTTGCGCGTTGTCATAAAGCATTTTTTCAAAATGCGGGATTTGCCATTTTCGGTCTATGGAATAGCGAAAAAACCCTCCGCCCAGATGATCGAAAAGCCCGCCCTGAGCCATATGCGCCAGCGTGTTGGTCACCATTTGCGCGGGCATCTCCGCGGCTGTTTTCGCCGATTGCGTTTGCTTCACTAGGTTGGTTAGGTTGGGATGTCTTGCGGCAACTAACAGCAGTTCCAATTGAGTGGGATGAGGGAATTTTGGCGCATCACCAAAGCCGCCAAACTCGCTGTCGTATTGCTTTGCCAAATGCGCCGAAGCGTGAGCGAGCGCGGTCAAGGGATCGGGTATTTTGCTTGCGCTGGATTGCGGATTAAGTTTTTCCAGCGCTTGGTTAAACGACAAATGGTAGTCGGTCAGTTTTTCAGAATTTTCGTGAAAATGCGCCGAGATTTTTTCAAGCAACTCGCCAAAACCGGGCATGTTATAACGCGCTTCGGCCGGGAAATAAGTGCCTGCGAAAAATGGCGCATGGCCATCAGGCGTCAGTGCAATGGTCAAGGGCCAGCCGCCAGGTCTTTGAGTCAGCATCTGATGCGCGATCTGGTAAATTTTGTCCAGGTCGGGGCGTTCTTCCCGATCTACTTTAATGCACACAAAGTGTTTGTTCATGATTTCGGCGATGCCGTCATTCTCAAAACTCTCGCGTTCCATAACGTGACACCAATGACATGCCGCATAGCCAATGGACAACAGGATCGGTTTGTTTTGATTTCGCGCTGCCTCGAGCGCGTGCTCAGTCCAGGCATGCCAATTCACTGGATTGTTAGCGTGTTGCAGCAAATAAGGACTGGTTTGGTTGATTAACTGGTTAGACATATCATAAATATTTGTGAACTTCATGTGAACTTCCTGGGGGCGGTCTGAATTTGAATCAGTTACAATTCATGGCTCAATATCAGTCGGCTAAAGCGTAGCGGGTAATTTTATACTTTTAGTTCTCAAAGAAATTTAGTCGCGGAAATTTAATCGTGATTGTACATCCTAATTTTGATCCGGTAGCTCTGTCCATCGGCCCGCTATCCATTCATTGGTATGGTTTGATGTACCTGTGTGGTTTTGCAGCCGGCATGGTGCTGGGGCGATACAGAGCGCGGCGCAGTCGGGCGGGATGGCAGGAAGATGAAGTGGTTGACCTGGTTTTTTATATCGCCGTCGGCATCATAGCGGGTGGTCGATTGGGTTATGTACTGTTTTATAATTTGAGTTTTTATCTTTCAAGCCCCCTGGATATTATTGCCATTTGGGATGGGGGGATGTCATTTCATGGCGGGCTTATTGGTGTGATTGCCGCGCTCTGGTGTTATGCCCGAAAAACCAATCGGGGCATTTTGGCGGTTGCGGATTTTTTAGCGCCTTTGGTTGCGCCGGGATTATTTTTTGGTCGGATTGGAAATTTTGTTAACCAGGAGTTGTGGGGCCGGACCACGGATTTGCCTTGGGGGGTGTTGTTCTATACGGCTCCAGGATCGCCACGCCACCCGTCGCAGTTGTACGAAGCATTGCTTGAAGGGTTGATATTATTTATTATTGTTTGGTGGTATTCATCCAAAGAACGGCTGCCCGGCCGCGTTTGTGGATTGTTTCTCCTGGGGTATGGCGTATTTCGGTTTTTTGTCGAGTTTTACCGGCAACCGGATGGCCATATTGGGGCAGTGGCGTTAGACTGGATGACCATGGGGCAGGTATTGAGTATCCCCATGATATTATTAGGATTATTCTTGTTGGTTAGGAAAAGATCAATTTATAGCGGCACTGAATAGTTATTATTTCGACAAATGTTTTGAGGAACCACTCCCTGCGAAAAAGACAGGTGCATGATAGAACGCTGTTGGATTTGCATCTCCATCAACTACGTTTTGCCGCCTACCTGATAAATTGCCCCAAATCATTGTCTTTTAATTCATACTCATTTAAGACATGAATATTGTCATGCTTAATATGCAATTGCCCTTCGTTGCCACGATTACCACGATGTTGTCCTTTAGAAAATAATGGGTTATTTAGTACTTCATTAGAACTCATAACCCAGATGGCTATTTCATCTCGAAATACAGCAACCCAAATAAATACATCGCAACATTGTGGTTTTAACTGCTGGAAATTCATTAAAAATGGTCGATGCGTATTTCGAGCCAATGCTTTTATATACAGTGGTTCTGAGCTATCACTATCAACTGCCCTAGAAGCTTTTACTTCTATTTTTATCCCATCAAGCCACATGTCAGATTTTATTTTTTAATTCTGAAAGTTCCATTATGGTTTTCTTCTACACCTAAATAGTTAATGAATGACTCTTCGGTAAATTTTGGATGGTCGTCAAAATACTTGGTATGTATTGGGAGTGATTCAATGTCAGACCGAAGAACCTTGTGTGTTTCAAATATTGATTTAAATAACCAACTAAGCACTCTACTATTGAGTATTTTACTTAGTTGTTTTGCGTTGATTGGGAAATCATTTTCTAATACAAGCATATTAACACTATTCAAAAATATCCTTTGTTGGGTGTCATGATAAAATATCAATTCAGAAGAAATAAATCTGTAAATCAATTTTTCTTTCGCCATGAAAAGATCTTTGGGTGCTACCTGTTGGTACAGAGATAAATCATCAGGCACATAGTTTGATGGGTCATTAATCCCATCTTTATGGATATCTGCGCCCCTATAAACAGGAATATAACCCTCTCTTTTCTCTTTAATACAGAATTTTTTATTATTGCCAGTAACGATGCCAAGTCCATATTTGGCTTTGCCAGATAGTGTTAAATGCTGCCGTCTGTATAGATGCTCAATTACTTCTGACTCGTCTGATGAGCAAGAAAAGTTCAGTATGGATTTTGGGTTTTTATTAAAAGAATCCTGTAATCTAACCGTAGATTTTTGATGCACTAGGCATTGCACAAGCCCCCCATTAATGGCTTTCTGTTGTTGAGCGATAATGCCTTTTGCTTTTGTCAATAGCCCCTTGAAAGGTTTTCCGAAATCCAATAATGCTATGATATTCAGTGATAATGTTTGTTTTCGTGCACATTCAAAAGAAGCCACGTTAAAGAAGGCATCCTGCAACAAAAGACCTAAATATCCATTTTCCTTTAATCTGGATAAGCAACCAAAAAAGAATAATGAACTCGTGTCAGTACTGGTCCCCGCACGTAAAAGGCGAGCGTATTCTCTTTTCTGTCCATTGGTGATTTTTTTACCCCATGGAGGGTTAGTAACAATAATATCGAAACAGGTACGATTGCGATCGAGTATGGATTCTAAAAAATCCACACAAATTATCTTGTTTGTTTGGTAGCCAGTACGCTTAAATATTCTTCTTTTTGTAATCTCTACAGCTATGGGATCTATGTCATAGCCATAAATATTCTCTGGCCTAAACCCATTTTCTATGGCCGTTAGAATAAAATTTCCCGATCCACAACAAGGGTCGCAAAAAGACAAACGAGAGTTATTTTCAGGTAAATACTGAAAGAATCGCTCCGTAATATCTATTGGTGTATAATAGATTCCTTCTTTGTTTCTGTATGCATTAGACAAAGACTCTTCATATCGTAACCCTATATTATTCAGATCAGTTTTATCTTTTTTTAGTAGTTCATCAAATTGTCTCTGTAGTTCTTCATGGTCATGGGTGTCTTTTAATGACTTGTTAGCTCTGGCTGTTAGTTTTTCACATCCAGCCACAACGGTTTTGAAATTTTCAAACGACTCTCTCGAAATTACACCACGACCTGTTTGATCAAGATATCCGGTTTTAACCCAGTTTCTAACTGATGCAGTCGATACTTCAAGCTGGCTTGCCACGTCATCTATCGATAGATACGTTTCTTCAATATTCCTAAATAGTAATTGTTGATTCATTCTTAATCCCTTGCACTCAAGTCTGCTTTTCTTCATCAAAATAGTATCATGGATGGTATTGCTCCGTTGTTATGTATACAGCTAATAATCAAACTCACCGGATGCTTTAGAGCGTGGACAGGAATTAAAGGGGCACAATACTCAATTATAAGAATAATCTATCACTGCTTATCAATTAAATTTATGGGTCGGTTGACAATACTAATTAGATTTCTCGGCTAAAAACCAGTATATTATCAGATTAGAAATTCCCGCAATTGATACTGGGAATTGAGAAAACGATAGTTTCAACACATATACAGAACAACCGTGGCACAGAACGCCATGGCCTGTGTGAATTTAATGCTTAATCCGAATAGGAGACCAACAATGCCGACTTATGTTCGCACCGATAAATGTGACGGTTGCAAAGGCCAGGACAAAACCGCCTGCATGTATATTTGCCCACACGACTTGATGATGCTTGACAAGGATGGCTCCGTTACCGGGCACGCTATGAAAGCCTATAACCAGGAACCGGAACAATGCTGGGAATGTTATTCCTGCGTGAAAATTTGCCCACAGCAAGCGATTGAATGCCGACACTACGCCGATGTCGTGCCGTTGGGCGCCCAGGTTCAACCCTTGAGGGGCACTGACTCCATAATGTGGACCATTAAATTCCGAAATGGGATCGTGAAACGGTTTAAATTCCCCATTAGAACGACCCCCGAAGGTTCCGCGGACCCTTTTGGAGGAAAGCCGGATGCGGATATGAGCGATTTGGGCAACCCTGCAAAGTTGTTTACCGACGCCATGCATGGTTGCGACATGACGCAGTTCGTGACGGGTTAAACTTTGACATAATTCCCATCCATTTCCACGTCGCGCTCTTTCTTTGTTGCTCAACCAACAGGCCATTTATTTATGAATGAAAACCATCAACCACAATCGGCGACGGTTGTGGCGCGTCCGAAAAAAAGCATGGGCATTGCATTGGCTCTGACGATTTTGTTCGGACCACTTGGGTTGCTGTACGCCAGCGTGTCCATTGGTTTGATTATGCTACCTGGAATATCCATAACCGCAGCTACCTTGGGTGACCTGGAGATCGTCGGGATATTTGGCTCGCTAATCAGTATTGGTTTGTGCGTGTTGGCGATCAAAAACCACAACAGCATCCTTGAATAACCATCCGAGTATTAGCGAAGGAAAAAATCATGTCTGAAGATGTATTAGCAAGTCCCGAAGTAGTCGAAGAAGAACTCGATATTTTGATTATTGGCGGCGGCATGGGTGCCTGCGGTACCGCATTCGAAATTCCAAAATGGGCTGAAGGGACTGGCTTGAAAATCAAGCTGGTGGATAAAGCCGCGATGGATCGTTCCGGTGCGGTGGCACAGGGATTGTCTGCGATCAATACCTATATGGGCGACAATGATCCGGCCGACTATGTGCGTTATGTGCGCGGTGATCTAATGGGCATAACCCGGGAAGATCTGGTTTACGACACCGGGCGGCACGTCGATGATTCGGTTCACAATTTTGAGGATTGGGGCTTGCCGGTTTGGAAACAAAAAGGCGATGAAGGGAAGAAATTACGCGATGGCGGCAAGCCGGTGCGCTCGGGTCGCTGGCAAATCATGATAAATGGCGAGTCTTATAAATGGATCGTTGCCGAGGCCGCTAAAAAGGCGTTGGGCATCGAAAACATTCAAGAGCGTATATTTATCGTCCGTTTAATGACGGATAAAAACGATCCTGGCAGAATCGCTGGCGCAGCCGGATTTTCGGTGAGGGAAAACAAGATTTATATTTACAAGTTCAAAACTTGCTTGCTCGCGGCCGGCGGAGCGGTAAATATTTTTCGTCCACGCTCGATTGGGGAAGGCACCGGCCGTGCGTGGTATCCAGTCTGGAATGCCGGTTCGACTTATGCGATGGCGGCGGAATGTGGTGCTGAAATGACCCTTATGGAAAATCGGTTCGTTCCCGCCCGATTCAAAGATGGCTATGGTCCGGTAGGTGCGTGGTTCCTATTGTTCAAAGCAAAAGCAATGAACGCTTTTGGTGAGGACTACCAAGAGAAAAACTACGACTTATTGAAAGACCACGGCTATGACAAATACGCGGTGGGATTCGCTATGGGAACCTGCCTGAGAAATCACTTGATGATGATTGAAATGAAAGAAGGCCGAGGTCCCATTTTGATGGACACGCCCAGTGCTATGGCAAAACTGGCGGAATCCATGACCCCCAAGGAAATCAAGCATCTTGAAGCGGAAGCGTGGGAAGATTTTTTGGATATGACCATAAGCCAATGTGGTGTTTGGGCCGGAGAGAACATTGAGCCGGATAAGGAAATGTCTGAGCTGATGCCTACCGAACCGTATTTACTGGGCTCGCATGCAGGTTGTGCGGGACTATGGTGTTCAGGCCCGGATGATCTGCCCGGCACCCCCGACCATTATCACTGGGGCTATAACAGAATGACCACGGTAAACGGATTATTTACGGCCGGTGATGGTGTTGGGGCATCGGGTCACAAGTTTTCTTCGGGGTCGTTTACTGAAGGACGAATGGTGGCAAAGAGCATGGTGCAATATTGCCTTGATAATCCTGACCTCAAGCCTGAATTATCGCGCACGACGGAACAACTTGTGGATGAAATATATCGACCGGTGCATACGTTTCTCGAGCATAAGGATTACACCACCGCCATCGATATAAATCCACATTACATTACCCCGAAGATGCTGCAGTTCCGATTGCAGAAGATCATGGACGAATATGTCGCTGGTGTGTCCACCTGGTATCAAACCAACGAGCAAATGCTGGTGATGGCCGAGCGCAAGATGAAAATGCTGAAAGAAGATTCGTTGAAGATGCGCGCCAAGGATTTGCATGAGTTGCTGCGCGCCTGGGAAAACTACCATCGAATCATTACTGCGGAAGCCCACATGCAGCACATCAAGTTTCGACAAGAGACTCGTTATCCAGGGTACTACTATCGAGCGGACTATCAGGCAATAAATGATGACGAGTGGAAGTGTTTTGTAAATTCCACCTACGACCGCGACACTGGCGAATGGAAATTAAAGAAAGTAAAATGGCAGCCATTGATTTCGGTTGGAGAAAACGAACCGGAAGCCATGCGTCACCTGGGACCTGAACTGTCATAATTTCAGCTCCAAAGTAACCTGAAATGCCAGGTTTGTCCCGGTAAATAACTGCTCCTCGACAGTTGATTTGCACTGCAAAAATAATTGTCACTTTCCTTAGCCAGTTTTAATCCGGGATAGTATAATCGGCCTTCCGTGAACATCAAAATGTTTGCTTAAATTTTAATAAGTTAGTTTAACGAGTGTCGATAACTCTTTGTTTAAAAATAAGTTAATAATAAATTGAATGCGGCTTAAGAAGTTACAGGTTTCTGGCTTCAAATCATTCGTTGATTCAACAGATATCCGCTTTCCGGCTCACCTTGTTGGCGTAGTTGGACCGAATGGATGCGGGAAATCCAATGTCATCGATGCGGTGCGTTGGGTGATGGGAGAATCTTCCGCGAAAATGCTTCGTGGCGACAACATGGCGGATGTTATTTTCAATGGCTCATCGGCACGAAAACCCGTGGGCAAGGCCGCTGTTGAGCTGATTTTCGATAATAGCGATGGTCGTGCACCCGGCAACTACGGGCAATTCGCTGAGATTTCGGTTAAACGAACCCTGACCCGGGATGGGCATTCCATCTATTCCATTAACAACGTGAAAACCAGGCGTCGGGATGTTTTAGATCTGTTTCGGGGTACTGGCCTGGGACCCAGATCCTATTCGATAATTGAACAAGGCATGGTGAGTCGAATTGTTGAAGCCAGACCTGAAGATTTACGTGCATTTGTAGAAGAAGCGGCCGGCACTTTAAAGTACAAGGACCGACGGCACGAAACTGAAACCAGAATTGCGCACACCCGGGAAAACCTGGACCGGGTTTCAGATATTCGCGACCAACTTGCAAAACAACTACGCAGGTTAAAAAGGCAGGCGGCATCTGCAAACCGATACAAGGATTTAAAGGAACAAGAGCGACAAATAAACGGTCAGCTCCAAGTGTTGCGACTGCATGCTCTGGATACGCAATTAGTCGAGCAAGACCGGATAACCGCGAAACTTGAAAACACTTTGCAATCTGCCATGGCATCCCAACGGCAAACCGAAGCTGAGCTGGAAACTTTGCGTGAACAGCAAGCAGAATCCCACGAAGAAAACAATCAGATACAGCAAGCGTTTTATCGAGTGGGCGCCGATATTTCCAATCTCGAACAACGCATTGAACACCAGAACGAAACGCAAACATCACAAACAGAAGAATTGGGTCGACTCAAAGCGAGTCAGGTTGAGCGGCAGCAGCAAACTGAATCGGATATGCAAAAAGAAATTCTTTTGTGCGAACAGCTTGAGAAAAATTTACCGGAACTGGAAGCCCTACAGTCGATAAGCAATGAGGCTGAAGCCAGGTTAGTTGAGGCCGAAAAGGTATTGCAGGATTGGTTGACCGAAATGGAGGCGTTTAGTGAGCAATCTCGCGCACCTGCTCAACAGATGGAAATCCAAAAATCTCGAATCGAGTATCTCTCGCAACACTTGAAACGTGGGTCGCAGAATAAGGAAAAACTCGAACAGCAAATAACGGCTTCAACACAACAGTTTTCAGTAATAGATATTGAAGCATTGCGGCTCGAAGTGGCAAACCACGACAATCAATATACAGATGCCGAAAAACAGTTCCATGAGTCCGAAACGGCGATAAAACATCTCTCAGCGGAACTGGAAGATAAGCGCGACTATGCCGCCAACGCCAGAACTCAATTACAAGAAGTTGTCTCTCGACTGGAATCGCTACAGGAAATTCAAAATGCCGCACTGGGCGTTGATAATGATGTGCTGAAATCCTGGCTCGGTGACAGTGGTTTGGGAAATGCGCCGAAATTAGCTGGAAATATCAAAGTATCGGAAGGTTGGGAGCGCGCCGTGGATCGAGTTTTGAACGGTTTTCTCGGAGCCATTTGTACCGAGGAGATTACTATCGACATATTGAGTCGCCCGCCAAATTTCGGGTTGTCATTGATTGCCAGCGCTTCGGTTGAGGTGCCGCAGGACCGAACAGAATTGCCCAAGACAAAATTATCCAGACTAATCGATAAGATTGAGGTCGAAAACGTGAACTTGTCTCCGTTGCTTTCGGGAATTTATGTTGCGGATTCCCTGGAGCACGCCATTGGACATCAAGCCGCACTTATTGGCCGAGAGTGTGTTGTGACGCGAGAGGGTGTGCTGGTCGGTGCAAACTGGGTCGATTTTGCCAGCCAGGGCCAGTTGGAAACCGGCGTTTTGGTTAGGGAAGAGGAAATCAGCCAATTACAACAACGCCGGCTGGAAATCATTCAGTTGGTGGCGCGCGCCGATCAGGAAATCGAGGATTTGGATAATCAGCGCACTGATCTCGAGTTCAAATTGCAGGCGCAACGCGTCGAATTGAATGCATTGCGCTCGGATATGTCAGCATTACATAATCGGTTTGGTCGTGAGGAGGCGCAGTATTTGGAAGCTCATGCAAAAATAAACAAACAAACCGTCGAGCTCGAAGATTTGGTTGTACAAATGAAGGACGACCGCAATGAAATTGAAAATGCCAAAGCATTGCTGGAAACCGCGGCGCAGCAAACCGGCGGCCTTGATCAACAACGCGAAAAGCTGAGCCAGCGGCGCGATCATTTAAATGCACAGGTTGTGGGAAATCGTAACGCGGTTAGCCAGGAGCGGGAAAATCTGCACGAAAAAGAGCTGCAAAAGCTGCGGTTGGAAGCCAGCATTGAATCTATCCGGGAAAATATTAAACGCCTTCGGCAGGAATTCGAACAGTCCGATTTACGTTTATTGGCGTTGACTGAAAAGGGTAATAAGCCCAGCGAATCGGTTACCGAATTGGAGGCGGAACTGGGCCAGTTACTCGAACAGAAACTGGAAATAGATTCGCGGTTTTCATCCTCTAAAGATAAGGCAGCCAGTTTTGACAACAAAATTATCCAGATAAACGCGAATCGTTCAGGCCAGGTGGAGCAGGTTAACGATGCCCGTGAAATTTTGGATCAACACAAACTTTCCAAGCAAGAAATCAGGGTGCGCCGGGACACCCAATTTGAATCCATTGAGGAGCAGGGCTATAACATTGAAGAATGTGGAGTCGAGATTCCGGATAATGCAACTGTTGAGTTGTGGCAAGAGACACGCTCCGCAATCGAATTGAAAATCGCGCGTATTGGGCCGGTCAATCTGGTTGCGATAGAAGAATTTGACGAGGAGAGCGAGCGCATGAAATATCTGGATACTCAACATGCCGACCTGACTGAAGCCCTGGACACGCTCGAAAGTGTCATTCGCAAGATCGATCGGGAATCTCGTTCTCGATTCAGGCAGACATTCGACAAAATTAATGTGGGGTTTAATGTGTTTTTCCCAAAACTATTTGGAGGAGGCAAGGCAGAACTTTACTTAACAAGCAACGATTTACTGACCGCGGGTATTGGTGTCATGGCGCGACCCCCGGGAAAGCGAAACAGCCATATTCACCTGCTGTCAGGTGGAGAAAAGGCGTTAACGGCGGTGGCGTTGTTGTTTGCGCTGTTCAAACTCAATCCAGCGCCATTTTGCATGCTTGATGAGGTTGATGCGCCATTGGATGATGCCAATGTTGATCGATACTGCCAGACTCTGCAAACACTCGCCGAAGTCAGTCAAATGATTGTTATAACGCACAATAAAATTACCATGGAAGCCATGGATTTGTTGGTGGGTGTTACAATGGCGGAAGCCGGTGTGTCGAGATTGGTTTCAGTTGATATCGACCAGGCGATTGAGATGGCAGTTCAATAGCGGTTACTGCAATAAAAAAGCCAGTGTGCGATTATGCGATGCCTACCGCACCCCGCGTTAGATGAATATGCCGAATTGTGCAACATGAATAAATCAGATTGAGTTTGAGGAGCTAATGTGAGTCTGCAGATTGTGTTAATCACCATTGGTGTCATTCTCATCATTGCTGTTTATGTTATTTCGATATGGCTGGAACGGGGAAAATCGAAATCCGCGAAACCCGCGAAACCCGAATCAAACCGACACAATATTGATGACAACAGCGATCCGAACAATCTCGATGTGGATGGGCCGGATCAGCAGGCGGATGATATTCCGGTACTCGATTATCAAGTGAACGATGGTTCACTGTTCTCTGATGAACTCGAAGTTCCAACTAACGCGCGCCAGAGCGATGAATTCCAGCAGAGTAAGTCTGAGCACGACACGCATCAACAAGACACGGATGAACAGAATCCGGTCAGCGATACCGTGGACGACATTGATTCGCCCGAAAAAATCGAGGATGCCGATGAAATTCCGGATGAGCGTGTTGACCTCAAAAATGAACCACAACTCACTCAGGGCGGCCAACCGGAAACAGAACAAGCCTTCCCGGACGTGGTTAAATCGGCTGCTGCAAGCAACTATATCTATCCAAATATTGACGGGTTTGAAAGGGTCAGCCAGATAGATTATTGGGTAAAACTACAGGGTGCGCGTGATGTGGGTCGTGAGTCGGTATTGGCGCAATACCGAGAGGCCAAGTCTGCGCTTACCAAGCATAGCCGGATACTCGGCCTTAAAATACCTAAAAAGAACTGGTGTGATTTGGAAAAGGAGTCTGAA
Organism: Candidatus Spongiihabitans sp.; assembly: GCF_965237845.1. Classification (GTDB taxonomy): domain Bacteria; phylum Pseudomonadota; class Gammaproteobacteria; order Arenicellales; family Poriferihabitantaceae; genus Spongiihabitans. Next base: position 1,262,843 of record NZ_OZ250154.1, read on the forward strand.
GACGCTCGTTTTGGCGACATAATCGTAACCATTCAATTAGCCGATCAAAAAGGCCCGGTTAGCGAAACTGAACTCGCTAAATTTTTAAAATTGGTTGCGAATTTGTCTGAAGGCACGGGCCGGAGTTTTGCATTTATGGCTTCCCTTGAAAGTGCATTGCAACAAGCAAATGCTATCTCGGACTTTGTACGTTATTATGAGTCTGTATTTATGGTCAATGTAAAGCCGCAACATACAGACTATTTAGACGGTGGCGCTATAAATCGGTGTGCGACACAACTCGGCTTGGAGCGCAGCGAAAATAATTACTTCGTTCGTAATAAAACAATCGGCAAGACGAATGTGTGCTTATACAGCTTGGCGAATATGAGCGATTCCGGGGAATTCGACTTTGATAATTTAAGAGATTTTGCTACTCGCGAGGTCATATTTTTTACCAAACCTGCCGTGAATCGATCTCCGGGTGCGGTATTTTCCGAAATGGTTGATACTGCAAAGGCGTTTGCCGGGCGGATAAAAGGACATGCCGTTGCCCCAAATTGTGCAGATTTATCCCTGCAAGACATTGAACAAATTCGGCTGTCCATTGAAAATGTAGCCCGGGATATGGAAGAGCAGGGTATGGTGCCGGGAAGTGATGAGGCAATCAGAATTTTTTGACGCAAGTTCTAAATAACATTTTTTTAATCGCCGCTCCTGCGCTTTCGGCATACATTACATCCATGTAAATAAAATGATGTCAAAAAATTTGCGAAAACAAATTATCGCGTTGCGGGAACAACTCGAATACCACAACTACCGTTATTATGTGCTGGACGCCCCGGAAATTCCTGATAGCGCTTATGATCGGATCATCAAAACCTTAACGGCTCTGGAAGATAAATATCCTGAATGGCAATCCGATGATTCTCCGACTCAAAAGGTAGGTGGAGCGGGCTCAAAAACATTCTCTGAAGTTGTTCACTCAATCCCAATGCGCTCTTTAAGTAATGCTTTTGAGGAAGTGGAAATAATAAATTTTGATCGAAGAGTGCAAGAAATGATGGAATTGGATAAGGGAGAAGTGGACTATGTTGCAGAGCCAAAGCTGGATGGTTTAGCCGTTAGCATGAGATTTGAACAGGGGTGGTTGGTGCAGGCCGCGACCCGTGGAGACGGCAGGCAAGGGGAAAATATTACCCATAACATGCGCATGGTGTTGCGTGGAAAAACACAACTAAAGACGAGCCGATTGTCGGCGCCGATGCCAGAAGTGCTGGAGGTGCGCGGCGAGGTTTTTATGCGTAGGGACGATTTCGCCGCTTTGAATCAATCACAAAAAAAGGCCGGCCTGAAAACTTTTGTAAATCCTAGAAATGCGGCGGCGGGCGGCCTGCGGCAGCTGGACCCGGCAGTAACCGCATCTCGACCATTGAGTGTTTATTGCTATGCGCTGGGTGAGGTTGTCGGGGCGAAACCGCCCAATACGCATTTAGAGTCCTTGAAATGGATAAAAAGTTTGGGTTTGCCGGTTACCGATCTGATGAAGCCAGTCAAGGGCATAGCAGGGTGTCTGGCCTATTATCAACAAATGTTGAATCAACGTGATGCCCTGCCATTTGATATTGATGGCGTGGTCTATAAGGTTTCCAGAATTGACTGGCAAAATAGTTTAGGGTTCACCGCCAAAGCGCCACGCTGGGCAATGGCGCACAAATTTCCAGCGCAGGAAGAAGTGACGCGGATTGATAACATCGAAATTCAGGTCGGCCGAACCGGCGCAATTACACCAGTCGCGCGGCTTAAACCGGTATTTGTCGGCGGTGTTACCGTCTCCAATGCGACCTTGCATAATAGCGAAGAAATCCAACGTCTGGATGTGCGCGTCGGCGACAGCGTAATTGTCAGGCGAGCCGGGGATGTTATTCCCGAAGTAGTCTCGGTAATGCTTCGGAAACGACCAAAAAATACTAAAGCATTTAAGTTCCCGAAAAAATGCCCGGTATGCAAATCCCCGATTGTCTACGAAGGGGAAGGGGTTATTGCGCGTTGTAGCGGCGGCTTGTTTTGCGATGCGCAGAAAAAGCAGAGCATCAAACATTTTGCCAGTCGCAAGGCGATGGATATTGAAGGGTTGGGCGATCAGCGCGTTAATCAACTGGTTGACGATAAAATGATTGGCGATGTCGCGGATTTATATACGTTGACTGTAGAACAGATTGCCAGTTTGGAGAGAATGGCGGAAAAATCGGCCACCAATCTGTTTGAAGCCGTCAAAAAAAGTAAAAATACCACATTGGCGAGATTTCTGTATGCGCTGGGGATTCCGTTGGTTGGCGAAACTACAGCGGAAACGTTGTCTGATAGCTTGTTGACTCTGGAAGGCGTCACAAACAATAGCGAACAACAGCTTCAGAATATTCCTGATATAGGGCCAATGGTAGCGAGGAGTATCAATACATTTTTTAAGCAGCCCGATAACCAGGAAGTAATCGACAAATTATTGTCGGCGGGCGTGAATTGGCCGAAGCCTGAAAAAACTAAAACTGCCATGCACAGTATTTTTTCGGGAAAGACGGTGGTGCTTACCGGAACCTTAAGCATGTCCCGCTCCGAGGCAAAAAAGTTATTGCAATCTCGGGGCGCCAAAGTCACAAGCAGCGTTTCAAGGAACACAGATTACGTCATTGTCGGCCAGGATGCGGGCTCCAAGGCTGACAAGGCTGAGCAACTTGGCGTGGAAATTTTGGATGAAAATCAATTTCTGGCACAGGTTAATACTGCGTGACGTTAATCAGACGTGATTTCAAGTTTGAATTCAACTGGCAAGCGCGAATTTTACATTAGCCGTGTCGCGGCATCGAATCAATGGGGCAATCGCGATTGAATACTGTGGAGATCATTTTTTATACTCGGCAAGATTGCCGCTTGTGCGACGATATGGAGTCAAAACTGAATGCGTTCATTGCAAATCTTGGCGGGCAAATAGCCGTTGATGTGCTTATGCGAGATATTGATGATCATTCACAATGGTACAAGCGTTACAGGGAATATGTTCCAGTGCTGGTGGTTAATGATGAAGAAGTGTGTCATTATTTTTTCGACCGCGATGAACTTATGGACGCGATTAAAGGCGCAGGCAGGTGTCTTGACGACTTGCCGATGAGTGAATATGAAAACCAGGCAGGAAATTAAAATGACCAGTTCAATGACCAGTCCAATGACCAGTCCACAAAATAACAATCCCCAGAAGCAATTTAACTATGCCCCGGCTCTGGAGGAATTAGCCCAGTTGTTCGGCAGTCGGTTGAAGACCGAGCATGCAGTATGTGAACAATATGGAAAAGATGAGTCTTTTCATCCTTCGGTGCCGCCGCATGCGGTCATTCAACCGGAAAACGCAACGGAAGTTCAGTCGATTGTGAAGATATGCAATCGCAATAAAACACCCATTATTCCGCATGGCGCCGGCACCTCGCTTGAAGGTAATATTGCAGCGCTGAGCGGCGGAATTTGTATAGACAGTGCGATGATGAATGCCATAATTTCGGTTAATCACGGTGACTTTGACGCGCTAGTACAGCCCGGAGTGACTCGAAGGCAATTAAATCAACACTTGAAAAACAGCGGGTTGTTCTTTCCTATCGACCCTGGCGCAGATGCAACTTTAGGCGGCATGGCCGCCACCCGCGCGTCTGGGACCAATGCGGTCCGTTACGGCTCGATGCGCGAAAATGTTGTCAATATCGAAGCGGTGATGGCAGATGGTTCTATCATTCAAACCGCAAAACGATCGCGTAAATCGGCCGCCGGCTACGACCTGACCCGTCTAATGGTGGGCTCCGAGGGAACGCTTGGATTTTTCACGGCGCTCACGGTAAAGTTGTATCCGTTGCCCGAAGCAATATCGGCAGCGGTGTGCACATTCGAAAACATGGGAGGTGCGGTCAACACAGTTATCGAAATGATCCAGTATGGAATACCGGTTGCCCGAGTAGAGTTGCTGGATGGATTGACGCTTAAAGCAATTAATAGGTATTCCAGTACCGAATATACCGAAGCGCCGACGTTATTCTTTGAGTTTCATGGTAGTCAACAGGGCGTGCAAGAACAGGCCCGGCTAACTCAGGAAATTGCCGACCAAAACCAGGGCAGTCAATTCAAATGGACCAGTAATACTGAGCAACGGAATAAAATGTGGCGCGCACGGCATGATGTCGCTTGGGCCTGTAAACTGCTTCGTCCAGATGGCCAAATTTGGTCAACCGATGTTTGTGTTCCAATTTCCCGCCTGGCCGAGTGTATAGATCAAACTCGTAAAGATATTGAGGAGGCGAAAATTCTTGCGCCCATTGCAGGCCACGTTGGCGACGGTAATTTTCATTTATTGCTGTTGGTTGATCATGAAGATAAAGATGAAATTGCAGCAGCCGAAACATTGCATCACAAAATGGTAATGCGCGCATTGGAAATGGATGGCACCTGCACCGGCGAACATGGTATTGGATACGGCAAAATCGAATTCCTGAAACTAGAGCATGGCGAAGCGGTTCAGCCTATGCGGTTGATCAAGCAAGCGTTAGACCCCAATAATATTTTTAACCCGGGAAAAATATTTGAGTGGCACAGGCAATTTTGATGCGGGTGATTTTGACCTCGGTAATTTCTCCCAGGCAATTTCTGTTGTGCCAAACCAATGTGTATTGGTTAATAATTTCATCCATGATTTTATTGGGGATTTTATCGGGCAAGCTAAAAGCGACGACCTCTTTGACGGCATTTATAAAAACGCAAAGTGGTATCAGCAATCCATAAAAATTTTTGGTAAATCAGTCACTTCGCCGAGGTTGTGTGCCTGGTATGGTGACAAGAAAGCGCTCTATCGTTACTCTGGAACAACAAATATACCGCTGCCGTGGATTGATGAATTGATGGAAATTCGCGGCTTTATAGAAGCCTATACCCGGCAATCTTTCAACAGCGTGTTACTCAATCTTTATCGTGACGGCAATGACAGTATGGGCCGCCACAGCGATGATGAGCCTGAGTTGGGCATTACGCCGACCATTGCTTCGGTAAGTTTAGGCGCAACACGCCGATTCATTCTCCATCCCAATTCCGGCAACAAGCAACCTAGTATCAAGGTAAATCTAAATCATGGATCGTTGTTAGTGATGTACGGGATGTCTCAGCGGAATTGGAAACATTCGCTGCCCAAAACCAGGCGAGTGACAGGGCCGCGAATAAACTTAACCTATCGATGGGTGCATCCGCCTTAAGGAACCGCTGATTCAAGACGGTGATATTGCGAGGCGGGAATTGGCGAATCCTTCTTATCTCGTCATTATCGGGTCAAACTCGATAATCACGTGCAAAGAAACTTTGAATTAATCAGGGTTTCCTTAACAATTATTCTGTCGAGAGCCCGCGTTTAAGCAATACATAAACTGCGCCGCTGCCACCATCTTTTGGATTGGCTGAACAGAATGCCTTGATTTCCGCGCATTGCTTTAACCGGTTTATTGTAAATGGCTTGAGAACGCCTTTTCTGTTTTCCGAGTGGTAACCCTTGCCATGAATAATTAAAACGCAAGACAGGTTTTGCTGAATAGCTTCGGACAAGAACTGGCTTAAAAGAGTCTCCGCCTCATGGATTCTCATGCCATGTAAATCCAATGCCGATTGACAGGGATAGTCGCCACGCTTCAAGTGTTTAATCACCTTGCGTTGCAAGCCGGAGCGAACAAAGAGCACCGATTCGCCTTGATCTGTTTGATCTATGGCGGCACAACCCGGCGCATCGGTCGACATATATTGGCCAGGAGACTTGGTTGCTCGTGGTTTATCCCCCTGGTCGTAGCGATTAAACCGTGACGCTTGATAATTGCGGCTGAAGGTATTTGTCTTCGCCATCTCTTTTTGAAAAAGCGATGTGGTACCATCCGGTTGTTTATCTCCAGTTTGTTTATCTTCAGACACTACGTCACCTGCGCATCAAGATTTTTTAAATATTTATCGGCATCGAGCGCTGCCATGCAGCCGGTTGCGGCAGAAGTGACTGCCTGGCGATAAACGTGATCCATCACGTCCCCGGCGGCAAAAACCCCGTCGATGCTGGTCATCGTGGCATTGCCACCATTTACCTGCCCGGCGCCGCCGCGCGTCACAATATAATTCCCTTTCATTGCCAACTGACCGGTAAACAAACCCGTGTTTGGCGTATGACCGATGGCGATGAACACGCCCATCAGATTAATTTCTTCGGGCGCCCCCGACTTAACATTTTTAATCCTGATGCCGGTGACGCCGCTCTCATCCCCAAGCACTTCGTCCAGCACGCTATCCCAGGCAATCGTGATATTGCCGCCGTTGTCCTTGGTTTTAGCCATGACATGATCCGCCAATATGGCTTCCGCGCGTAGCTCATCGCGTCGGTGAACCAGAGTTACGGACGATGCCAAATTAGATAGATACAACGCTTCTTCGGCTGCGGCATTACCGCCGCCAATGACCGCAACATCTTGATCCTTAAAAAAAAACCCATCGCATGTCGCGCAAGCCGATACGCCTTTGCCTTTGAACGCTTGCTCAGAAGGCAAGCCTAAATACAGTGCCGATGCACCGGTGGCGATGATCAATGCATCGCAAGTATAGACCCCGGAATCGCCCGATAGGCGGAACGGTTTGCCGATGACTTCGGCGGTATGAATATGATCGAAAATAATTTCCGTATTAAATCTTTGCGCATGCCGCTGCATCCTTGCCATCAACGCCGGACCCTGCACGCCGACATCATCGCCGGGCCAATTATCCACATCGGTTGTGGTGGTCAATTGCCCGCCTTGCTCAATGCCGGTAATCAACACCGGATTTCGATTCGCTCTGGCAGCATAAACCGCAGCAGTATATCCCGCCGGCCCCGAACCGAGGATGAGTAATGGGCAATGCTTGTCGTCCGGCATGTTGATTTCCTGAAAATTTTACGGCAGTTGATTGAATGGATCTGTCGTTTAATTCAAAATTAAACTAAAAATGCGGGTACGTTATAACCGAATTCGCGCAACCTATAAAGGGGCAAATATACAAAGTCCCATGTAAAGTCCCATGTAGTGAGTGATTCCGGCATGTTACGGTTTTGCTCTCGGATATGGAAACATCGACATCAAAACGGCTATAATTTCGACCAATCACGCTGGTGCGGCTGACTTCTGCCCAGCCAATAAGAATCAAGCCTGATCAGAGCCCCCAAACAGGAGAAACAATTGTTCGAGCAAACTTTCAAAAACATTGACGACATCCTCTGGAAGGAATCTGGATGCGCATCCGAGCTCGATTACATTGAGCAGACCTCGTGGACTCTGTTTCTCAAGTATCTCGATGATCTGGAAAAAGAACGCAAGGCAAAAGCCCAACTCGCCAGCAAGCGCTTCGATTTTCTGCTGCAAAAACAGTTTCGTTGGTCAGGTTGGGCGGCGCCGAAGAAGGCAGACGGTTCTTTTGATCACGACAGCGCGTTGACCGGTGACGACTTGATCGCTTTCGTCAATAATAATCTGTTTCCCTATCTGCAAGGGTTCAAGTTACGGGCATCCGCGCCGGACACCTTTGAATACAAGATCGGAGAGATATTCGGCGAAGTCAAAAACAAGTTTCAGAGCGGCTACTCGCTGCGCGATGTCCTGGAACAGATGGATGTGTTGCGCTTCAACTCGCAAAAAGAAAAACACGAACTCAGCCACCTTTACGAAGCCAAGATCAAAAATATGGGCAACGCCGGACGCAACGGCGGCGAGTATTACACACCGCGCCCGCTCATCCGCGCCATGGTGCAGGTCACCGACCCCAGGATTGGCGAGACCATTTACGACGGCGCCTGCGGCTCGGCCGGCTTCCTGTGCGAAGCGCACGACTACCTTCGACACGGTAAAAAGAGACTCACCACCTCCCAACTCAAGGCGCTTCAGAAGAAGACCTTCTACGGCAAGGAGAAGAAATCGCTCGCCTACATCATCGGGATTATGAACATGATCCTGCACGGCATCGAAGCGCCGAACATCGTCCATGCCAACACACTGAGCGAGAATCTCACCGATATTCAGGAGAAGGACCGCTTCGACATCATCCTCGCCAATCCCCCCTTCGGCGGCAAGGAGCGCAAGGAAGTCCAGCAGAACTTCCCGATCAAGACCGGCGAGACCGCCTTCCTTTTCCTGCAGCACTTCATCAAGTGTCTCAAGGCCGGCGGCCGCGCTGCGGTGGTCATTAAAAACACCTTTCTGTCGAACTCGGATCATGCCTCTAGGGTGCTGCGAAAAGAACTGCTGGAGAACTGCAACCTATACACCGTGCTCGACTGCCCCGGCGGCACCTTCTTAGGCGCCGGCGTAAAGACCGTGGTGCTGTTCTTTGAGAAGGGCGCGCCGACCCGCAAGACTTGGTTCTACCAACTCGACCCCGGCCGCAGCCTCGGCAAGACCAACCCGTTGAACGATGCCGACTTGATAGAGTTCGTAAAGCTGCAGAAAACGTTTGCCGACTCCGTGCAGTCATGGACGGTGGATGCGGGTGATGTGGCTCAGGATACTTTTGATATGAGCGTAAAAAATCCGAATGCGCCGGAGGAAGAGCCACTGAGGCATCCACAAGAAATTTTAGCCAATATCAAACTGTTGGATAAGGAAACAGAGAAAATCCTGCAATCTATTGAGAAGTTGATATGAGCGAGAACGAAGATATTCGCTGGGTTCAGCGTTTTAATAGTTTCAGTCGCGCCTTTGGCTTGCTAAGAGAATTCGTCGAAGGGAATGAAGATATTTTAGCCCTGGAACCCATTGTCAAGGAAGGGATAATTCAAAGATTTGAATACACCTTTGAACTCGCATGGAAAACTCTCAAAGACAAAATGGAACACGATGGTATTGCCATAAAACAGATTTCGCCGAGGCATATGTTTAAGTTGGCACACCAAAGCAAGTATATTAAGAAAATTGAAATCTGGCTGAAAATGACCAACGACAGAAACTTGATGATTCATACATCTGACCTTGCAACTTTTGACAAGGTTTTAGAAAGTCTCAAAAATGATTACTACCCCTTGTTGAACGATTTCTACATCTCATTGATTGAGGAGCGAGTCCAATAATGGAATTTGGCTTATCCTTAAAACAGAAAGAAGGGTTAATCTCTATTTTTGACAAACATCTGAAACAGGGAAAGGTCATTGTCTATGGTTCGCGCGCAAAAGGGAACTTTACCCCGCGAAGCGATTTGGATTTGGCAATCCAATCCGCCAACGCCGACCGACATTTGCTTGCCGCCATTGTCGCAGACATAATGGAGTCTGATTTCCCCTACTTGTGCGATATTCAATATCTTGAAGAAATCAAAAGCCCGCGATTGCTTGATCACATTAAAAGAATGGGTAAAACTTTTTATCAAAAGGAAAGTGGAAAGATGGCGGGGTGGGAACAAGCCACGCTCGGCATAGTCTGCGAGGTAATTGCCGGACAGTCACCAAAGGGTAGCAACTACAACAATTCGGGGGACGGACTGCCTTTCTATCAGGGCAAGAAGGAGTTCGGGGACAGGTACTTGGGAGCCCCAACGAAATGGACGACGCAAATCACTCGAGAAGCCACCGCTGGGGATGTCTTGATGTCTGTAAGGGCTCCAGTAGGGCCAATCAACTTTTCCACCGAACGGATCTGCATCGGTCGTGGCCTCGCATCCATACGCGCTAAAGAACAGATTCATCGAGATTTCCTCTTCTACTTGCTACTCTCGATGCAAGAGCAAATTACAGGAAGCGAAGGTGCTGTCTTTGCGTCAATCAACAAGAAGCAGATTGAGAGCATTCGATTCAGAAAGCCTACCATTCCCGAACAGGAGCGGATTGTGGCAATCCTCGACGAAGCGTTCGCGGCGATAGCCACGGCGACCGCCAACACCAAAAAGAACCTCGCCAATACCAGGGAATTGTTTGCGAGTCAGTTAGAGCAGGCGTTCACGGGAGATGTTGTGAATGCAAGGTGGGCGCATAAGCCGATCGCCGAAGCATGTTTGTTTCGTCCACCCAAACTAGAAGCCAAGATGAAACTGAACATCGACGATGAAGTCTCGTTTGTTTCGATGAAATCTCTCGGCATCCGACAGAAGATCTTTGATTCCACTCAAGCAAAGCCACTCGGAAATGTCTATGGAGCCTACACGTACTTTGCAGACAGGGATGTCCTACTTGCCAAAATCACTCCGTGTTTTCAGAACGGTAAGCTTGGCATTGCGAGTGGTTTGAAGAATGGCATTGGTTTCGGTTCAAGCGAGTTCTTTGTGTTCCGATGCCCGCATCAGATTAGCCCGGAGTTTCTATTCTATTTCTTGTCATAACAAAGTTTCATTGGTGCCGGTGTTGCTCAGATGGCAGGAGCTGTGGGTCATCAACGTGTTCCACTAGAGTTTATTCAAAGCTACCCTATCCCAATCCCGCCCATCTCCGAGCAGAAACGCATCGTAGCGGTCCTCGACAAACTCTCGGCAGAAAAACAGTCGCTTGTCGGCATCTATGAAAAAAAGATCAGCGTCCTCGCCGAACTCAAGCAATCTCTCCTCCACAAGGCCTTCACCGGCGAGTTGACCGCGCACCCCAACGCCGCCGACCGCACGTTCTCGGAGGCCGGCGCATGATTTCCATTGAAACACTTGAAAGATGGTTAACCGTTCCGGTTGAGAGCGAAAAACTGGAGTTCAAAGAAGCATCACAAAAATATAGAACCGATGATGTATTGAAATACTGCGTTGCCCTTTCTAACGAAGGCGGCGGACACCTCGTTCTAGGTGTCAAAAACACTCCACCGCGACAAGTAACCGGCACACAAGCATTCGCATCGGTAAGCCAATTAAATAAACTGAAACTCAAAATTGTTAATCAATTACATATCCGGGTGGATGTCCATGCAATCACACATCCTGATGGACGAGTGCTGGTTTTTGAAATACCTACGCGACCCGTCGCACAGCCGCTGGATTTTAATGGTTGCTATTTGATGCGTGCTGGCGAGAGTGTGGTTGCAATGACTCCCGACCGCCTGAAAGAGATATTTGCGGAAGATATGGAATCCTGGTTGAAGCAAATGGCAGTCGAACATGTTGCGGCGGAGGGGGTAACAACTCTTTTGAGCACAAAAACGTATTTTAAATTGCTTGGATTGCCCCATCCAGACACAGTAACGGGAATTTTAAGCTGTTTTGAAACTGAGGGACTGATAAAAAAACAGGGAGAGAAGTGGGGCATCACTAACATGGCAGCAATTTTGTTGGCAAATAAGTTGCGCGAATTTCCGCCAAATATTTATCGAAAAGCGCCACGTGTTATCATTTATGAAGGCAACAATAAATTGGTTACGCGAGATGACAAACAAGGTGCTTTCGGTTATGCGGTTGCCTTTGAAAAGCTAGTCAAATTTGTGCACCACATAGCGCCACAAAATCGCTTCATCGAAGAAACGATACGAAAAGAATATAAAATGTTTCCGCTGCAAGCATTGCGTGAGTTAATTGCCAACGCACTGATTCACCAGGATTTTTCTGTTTCGGGTACATCGGTTATGATCGAGATGTACTCAGATAGAGTAGAAATATCCAATCCGGGAACGCCAATTATCAATGTTAATAGATTTATTGATGGCTATAAATCCCGCAATGAGAGGTTAGCCGATGTTATGCGTCGGTTTGGCATCTGCGAAGAGAAAGGCAGTGGTATTAATAAAGTCATCCGCCAAGTTGAGGTTTCCCAGCTCCCCGCTCCAGATTTTAGAGAAGACGACATCAGAACCACAGTCGTTTTGTTTGCCCATGTGGATTTCTCCGCTATGACTAGGCAGAATCGTATTCGCGCTTGCTATCAACATTGTTGTCTGCGCCATGTTTTCAACGAAAGCATGACAAACCATTCTCTTCGTGAGCGGTTTAGGCTTGATGAGAGTAAAATATCCACCGTTTCACAAATCATTTCGCAAACGAAGGCAGCAGGATTGATTAAATCCGGTAGCTCGGAATTAACGGCAACACGATATGCCCGCTATTTGCCTTTCTGGGCATAGATGCTGAAAAAAGTACTTAATCGCAAACCGTAAAATGCTGTGGATAACTCAACAAAACCTTTTTAATCAATACGATGCTATCTTAAGCGGATTTAAGAGTGAAAACGGATATTGCTGAAAAAAAATATGTCTGCTACCTTTCCAGGGTTGACCGAGCCTATCTAAAGTGCTTTATAGGAAGATCTAAAAAACGAGTTTTCACACTAATATCTTATAAAATACAATAAGTTAGTGTTTTATCAAAACGGAAAAGCGCATTTATGTGAACCCCCCTTGCAAATCAATAACTTCTCTTTTTAATCGCCATCCCAAAATCCATCGTGAGAAACGAAGCCCAAACCCGCCTTGACCTGATTGACCCTGCGCTCAAGGCTGCCGGCTGGGGGGTTACAGACGGGAGTCGCATCCAAGTCGAGGTCATCACCCTCGGTCGCCTGCAAGGCACAGGTAGCCGCGCGAAACAGGAAAAAGCCGACTATGTTCTCGTCTATAAGAACCAGAAACTGGCGGTGATTGAAGCCAAGCGCGAGCGCGCGCCGGTCACTGATGGGTTGGGGCAAGCCAAGAACTACGCGCAGAAACTGCAAACGCCCTTCGCCTACGCCACCAACGGCCACGGCATCTACCGCGTGGATATGCGAAGCGGCGAGGAGGGCGATGTTGCAGACTACCCAACGCCGTGTGAGTTATGGGAGGCTGCATATGGCGAGAGCGAGGCGCAGGAGCGGCACTGGCGCGAGCGGTTTTCCGCCGTCCCCTTCAATGACAAGGGCGGACAGTGGCAGCCGCGCTACTACCAGCACAACGCCATCACCAGAACGCTGGATGCGATAGCCACGGGACAGGATCGCATCCTGCTGACGCTGGCGACCGGCACCGGCAAGACCGCCATCGCCTTCCAGGTCGCCTGGAAACTCTTCCACGCCTGCTGGAACCTCACCGATTGGCGTAACGGACTGGAAGAGGGGCAGGAGCCGCGCCGCCGCCCGCGTATCCTGTTCCTGGCCGACCGCAACATCCTGGCTGACCAAGCCTTCAACGAGTTCAATGCCTTCCCGGAGGACGCGCTGGTGCGGATTGCGCCGGATGTGATTCGCAAGAAGGGCAGCATGCCCAAGAATGGCAGCGTTTTCTTCACCATATTCCAGACATTTATGAGCGGGCGCGATGCTGAGGGCAAACCTAATCCGAGTTTCGGCGACTACCAGCCCGACTTCTTCGACTTCATCGTCATTGACGAATGTCACCGCGGCGGCGCCAACGACGAGAGCGCCTGGCGCGCCATCATGGACTACTTCGCGTCGGCGGTGCAGTTAGGACTAACCGCCACACCGAAGCGCACGAATAACGTCGATACCTACACCTACTTCGGCGAGCCGGTGTACACCTACTCCCTCAAGGACGGCGTCAACGATGGTTACCTGACGCCCTTCAAGGTCAAGCAGATCGCCACTACTATTGATGACTATGTTTATACCCAGGACGATGATGTGGTGGAGGGGGAGGTCGAGAAAGGCAGGTGCTACACCGAAGCCGACTTCAACCGTAGCATCAAGATTGAGGAGCGAGAGAAGAAGCGCGTCGATATCTTCATGCATGATATCAATCAAAGAGAAAAGACGCTAGTCTTCTGCGCGAACCAGAAACACGCGCTCTTGATTCGCGACTTGATCAACCAGACCACGACCAGTGCCGACCCGAACTACTGTGTCCGCGTCACCGCCGATGAAGGCGGCCGCGGCGATCAGTACCTGCGTACTTTCCGGGACAACGAGAAGACCATCCCGACTGTTCTGACCACATCGCACAAACTCTCGACCGGGGTTGACGCCCGCAACGTGCGCAACATTGTCTTGCTGCGTCCGATCAACTCAATCATTGAGTTCAAGCAAATCGTCGGTCGCGGGACGCGGCTGTTTGACGGCAAGGACTACTTCACGATTTATGATTTTGTGAAGGCGTACGAGCATTTCAGCGATCCAGAATGGGACGGTGAGCCGGAGGAACCGGAGCTTTGTGAACGTTGTGGCAATATCCCCTGTACCTGCGTGGTGCAGCCCCCGAGTATATGCCCCGTGTGCGGGCAGACTCCCTGTGTATGCGAGCCAACCATATGTCCCAACTGTGAACAGTCCCCCTGTGTGTGCAACAAACGCGAGTGGGTGAAGATTAAACTAGCCGACGGCAAGGAACGCGCCATCCAGCATATGATGGCTACCTCATTCTGGAATCCGGATGGCACACCGATGTCGGCCGCACAGTTCATTGCGCGGCTTTTCGGCGACCTGCCTGCATTGTTCAAAAACGAGGATGAACTGCGCAAGCAGTGGGGCAGGCCGGACACGCGGCGGCAACTGCTTGAAGGCTTGTCGGAGAAGGGGTACGGCACAGAACAGTTGGCCGAGTTAACCCGGTTGGTGAATGCCGAAAAGAGCGATCTCTACGATGTGCTGGCTTACATCGCATATGCTCTGCCTGCCATCAGTCGCAAGCAGCGGGTGGATACCCGCAAAGCCGCCATCTTGGCGAACTATGGGTATAAACAGCGAGAATTCCTGGAATTCGTTCTTGGCCATTACATCAAACAAGGAGTGGGTGAACTGGATGATAGGAAATTACCCGATTTACTGCATTTGAAATATAACTCTGTACACGATGCTATCGCAGAGTTGGGTATCAGTGCTGATGAGATACGGAATGTATTTATTGGTTTCCAGCCGCACTTATACAGGCCCCAAGAAGTTGCATGATTGGTTGTGCAAATCGCCCATATGGTTTGTGATGTGTCTTTCCCTGCCTTGCCATACAAGCCCACACAAAAATGACAAGCGCGGTCTCGCTCATTTTGACCGGTAATAATCCATTAAAATTTGCGCGACTTCCGGGCGGGAAAATTCGGCTGGGGGTGCGATGCCGTGGGATAGCATTTCGCGGACTTTGGTGCCGGACAGTAAAACAAAATCTTCCATATTGTGGTCTGGGGCTTCGCGCATCATCACCACCTTGTCGAGTTTCTTTGAGTATGCAGTGTGGTCGGCGTTGAAAATTTCGATGGCTAATTCTCCTTTCGGCACTTCCTCGTCGAAAATGGTTTGCGCGTCGAATGCGCCATAATAGTCGCCGACTCCGGCATGGTCGCGGCCAATAATGAAATGGGTGGCGCCCATATTTTGTCGAAAAATAGCATGCAACACGGCCTCGCGGGGACCCGCATATAACATGTCAAAACCATAACCGGCGATGATTACCGTATTTTTCGGGAAGTACAATTCCACCATTTTGCTTATGGTGGCGGCGCGCACTGTTGCGGGAATATCTCCGGGTTTGAGTTTTCCGAGCAACATATGGATGACACAACCATCGGCGCCGACGCGCCGCATGGCGATGCGACATAACTCCTCGTGAGCGCGGTGCATGGGATTACGGGTTTGAAATGCGACTGTCTTTTTCCAACCGCTATGCTTTATCGCCGCTCGAATTTCGACCGCGGTGCGGAAAGTTTCCGCAAACTCTGTTTTGAAATAACTGAAATTCAAAACCTTGACGGCGCCGGATAATAACTTGCGGCCCTGGTTTTTGAAGGCAGCAACGCCGGGATGGGCGATGTCCATGGTGCGATAAACTTTTTCACTGATATACGCCATATCATGCTCGGACAGGGTCTCCACTTTGTCAACTTCCATTACCCCAAGCACTGGATTGTCGGCAACGTTAGGGTCATTAAGCGCAATCGATTGACCTGGCGCAATGTGATCTGCCGAGTCCACCAAACACAAAACCGGAGTGGGCCAAAACAAACCATTATCGGTTCGCATGGAATCAGCGACACTCAAGGCGTCCGCCTTGTCCATATAACCCGATAAAGGGGTGAAGTAACCGGCGCCCAGCATCACCGCATTTGCGGCCCCGGCCGAGCTCAATAAAACCGAATTCAGGGATTGTGCCTGTTCTGTCAGCGCTCGCCGTTCATCGGCATGTTCAACATATAAAGGCGTTAGTTCCGCAGAACCATGGGGTTTGATCATAAAACCATCTTTGAAAATTATGTTTGACGGCGATTGCGAACAGCGGCGGCGAGCTGGTCTATGATGGTCGCCGTGGCATCGAAGTTTATGCAGGCATCGGTAATGCTCTGCCCGTAGGTTTGTGCTATTCCATCCACCACTTCCTGTCGGCCAGCGACCAAATGGCTCTCGATCATCACGCCGATAATCCGCTTGTCGCCGGATGAAATCTGATTAGCGACATCCGCGGAAACCAGGATCTGGTTTTCAGGAATTTTCTTGCTATTGGCATGACTGTAATCAATCATTACTTGCGGGGTGAGTCCAGCCTCGACAAGTTTGCCGCAGGCTTGATTGACGCCATCTGCGTCAAAGTTTGGGACTTTGCCTCCTCTTAAAATAATATGGCAATCGGTATTGCCTGTGGTCGTGAATATTGCTGACCGCCCATCTTTGGTCATGGATAAAAAGTGATGGGGTCTGGCGGCAGCGCGGATTCCGTCCACGGCAATATCGAGATTGCCGTTAGTGCCATTCTTTAACCCCACAGGGCAGGATAGCCCCGAACTCAGCTCCCTGTGAACCTGGCTTTCGGTAGTACGCGCGCCAATGGCGCCCCAGGAAATAAGGTCGGCAACGTATTGCGGCGTAATAATGTCCAGATATTCCGTTCCCGCCGGCATGCCTAGATTATTCAAATCGAGCAACAAATTTCGTGCCGTGCGCAGTCCCTTGTTGATGTCGAAGGTATCGTTTAGATCTGGGTCGTTGATCAATCCCTTCCAGCCTACCGTGGTGCGCGGCTTTTCAAAATACACTCGCATTACCATCAGCAAATCTTCCTGATACTTTTGTTTTAGCGGCAATAACTGTTTGGCATATTCAATTGCCGCCGTAGTGTCATGTATTGAGCAGGGCCCGGCCACGACCAGGATGCGATCATCCTCACCTGCCAAAATATTATGGATGGCAGCCCGCGTTGCCAACGTGGTTTTTGCAGCGTCCTCAGTCGTTGGCAGCTCGGTGATGATTTCGCTTGGACTGATCACCGGGTTGATGCTGCCGATTCTAAGATCGTCGGTAATGGATATTGTCACAAGTTTGCCCGTGGGTTAAAAATAAGATATCGGATTGTATGTTTATCATTACAAAGTGTTAAGTGATTACTTCAAAAAAATAGCTGTATAATCGGTTAAATTCGTATTAATCAGGGGTTTCGGCTGGTTTTGACGAGAACCAGGGAAACGAATATAATCCTGTGGATTTATTTAATAATCTCAATCTGTGTTGCACAGCGGCACAATGGCAGACCGGAAACAGGACCAATTCTGGTCTCTTGGTTTGGGCTCAATCCACAATATATTGAATTAACCATAACGAGGAAATCATGGCTGTACAAAAGAACCGCAAAACGCCTTCCAAACGAGGAATGCGTCGAGCTCACGATAGGTTGAAAAATTCTACTATGTCGATCGACCCCGTTACCGGCGAATTGCATAGACGTCACCACATCACGGCGGATGGCTATTACCGCGGCAAGAAACTCGTGGCCACTAAATCGGAACAATAAAAACACTTGCCTATCGGCGCGGCAGGGTTTGGTTTGCCAGCCCATATAGCAATGATTAAACTTTCGATCGACGCAATGGGAGGTGACCACGGATTAGGAACCACGGTTCCTGCGGCCCTCGAAATTCTGAGAACCTACCAGAAAATAAAATTGATTCTGGTAGGCGATACCGACCAAATCAAAATTAAACTAAACGATCTGGGCGGGAAACTCGGCAAGCGTCTGGCCATCCAACATGCCTCGCAGATTGTCGAAATGGATGAGCATCCGGCGAATGCGTTGCGAAGGAAAAAAGATTCATCCATGCGGGTCGCCATAAATCTGGTCAAGGACGGCACCGTTGATGGTTGTGTTAGTGCAGGAAACACCGGCGCATTGATGGCGACAGCGCGGTTTGTCCTGCGTACCATACCGGGTATTGATCGCCCGGCGATTTGTGCGTCGTTGCCTCGGCCCGAAGGTTATACTCATATGCTGGATCTTGGCGCGAACATTGATACGCCGCCTGAGATTTTATTGCAGTTTGGGTTAATGGGGTCGCAGTTGATCGACTGTCTTAACGGGAAAAAGAACCCAACTATTGGGCTGCTCAACATCGGTGTTGAGGAAATTAAGGGAAATGAATCGATAAAGGCAACGGCGGAATTATTCAAGGGCAGTAACTTGAACTACATTGGCTTCATTGAAGCGGATGAAATTTATATGGGAAACACCGATTTGATCGTATGTGATGGTTTTCTGGGTAATGTTGCGTTAAAAGCATCAGAAGGCGTCGCACAAATGATTATGAGCGTATTAAAAGAAGAATTTAGTCGAAATGTTGTCGCCAAAGGTTCCGGATTGTTAGCGAAACCCGTGTTAAACGCAATTAAACGTCGCCTGGATCATCGCCGCTATAATGGCGCAAGTCTGCTTGGGTTGCGAGGTGCTGTGGTTAAATCCCATGGCGGAACGGATCACATCGGTTTTAAGTTTGCCATTGAGGTTGCCATTGAAGAGACACGAAAAGGACTGGTCAATCAAATAGAATCAGCTATCGTGGCGAGTTCGGTTTGACCCCGTCCGCATAAATTATTACTTTCAATTAAATTTCTCCAAAAAGATTTCCAATGATGTACTCCCGGATAATTGGCACAGGTAGTTATTTGCCGGAAAAAGTGCTGACCAATGCAGGTCTTGAAAAATTAGTTGACACTAACGATGCCTGGATTTACTCCAGAACGGGAATTCGTGAACGCAGAATAGCCGCAGACGATGAATTCACCTGTGATTTAGCTGAGCGAGCAGCGTTAAACGCCATGGAGGCTGCCGGAATTTTAAACAACCAAATCGACTTAATTTTGGTTGCGACTACCACGGCCGACCAGGTATTTCCCAGCACTGCTTGTTTATTGCAGCATCGATTAGGCATTGAAGGGCCACCGGCCTTTGATGTTCAGGCGGTTTGCGCCGGTTTTTTGTTTGCGATGGATGTAGCGGATAAATTCATCAAAACAGGCAGCGCCAAATGCGCATTGGTGGTGGGTGCGGAAACCTTTTCCCGGATCATTGATTGGAGCGACCGCCGCACCTGCGTGCTGTTTGGCGATGGCGCGGGCGCGGTGGTGCTGAAGGCCGATAATGAGCCCGGAATACTGTCTACTCACCTGCATTGCGACGGAAAATACAAAAACCTGTTATGTGTGCCTGTCGGCGTTTCCAGAAACTTTAATCAGATAAAAGCAGGCACTGCATTTACCACTATGCAGGGCGGGGAAGTGTTTCGATGGGCAGTGACAGCGATGAGCGATATTGTAGATGAAACCCTCGATGCAAATGGCATGAACCGGGACGATATTGATTGGCTGGTTCCCCATCAAGCGAATATCCGTATAATCAATGCGGTTGGAAAGCGCGCCAGAATTCCCTCAGAAAAAGTGGTGGTTACGGTAGACCGCCACGGCAATACGTCCGCAGCTTCGGTGCCGCTTGCCTTCGATGAGGCGGTTCGTGATGGCAGGATACAGTCGGGCCACCATGTGCTGATTGAAGGTTTTGGTGGTGGGTTTACCTGGGGATCGGCCATGATCAAAATGTAATAATCAGAATTTAATGTCCACTGCACCAAAACCCGCAAAAAGATACAAATGAAAAATACAAATGAATGACTTATTAAAAGATCAAGTTTGTTTGGTTACAGGCGCGACTAGAGGCATTGGCAAGGCCATAGCATGCGCCCTGATTGAGCAGGGTGGCATCGTTTACGGCACGGCGACTTCGGATAACGGTGCCAGTGCCATAGCGCATAGTTTTAAGCATATGGAAGGCATCGGCTATGGTCGAGCGCTGGATGTGACCGATGCAGGCGGTGTCGGGAATTTGATAACTGAAATTACCGAGCGGTCTGGAGCGCCGCTGGTGTTGGTAAACAATGCCGGGATTACCCGTGACAATTTAGTGCTTAGAATGAAGGAGTCGGAATGGGATGAAATTATGGACACCAACTTGAAATCAGTTTATACCATGAGCAAAGCCTGCTTGCGCGGCATGACTAAAGCGCGATTTGGAAGGATAATCAATATCTCTTCGGTAGTGGGCGCTACCGGTAACGCGGGCCAGGCGAATTATGCGGCGGCAAAATCGGGCTTAATCGGGTTTTCCAAATCATTGGCTCAGGAAGTGGCATCTCGCAACATTACTGTCAATGCCATAGCCCCAGGATTCATAGAAACCGATATGACCAATGCGTTGAACGAAGACCAACGCCAGGCGATAATGAAAAACATTCCAATGGCAAAACTGGGAACCCCTGAAAACATTGCCTCGGCGGCGGTATTTCTTGCATCAAATATGGCGAATTATATTACCGGGACGACTATCCACGTAAATGGCGGGATGTTTATGGTTTAATGTATGAATTGATTATTTGGGAAATATCGAAGAAAATTCAAATAGTTAGCTGTTGTAATTAAGAAGGGTTTGAGAATATTCCGCTCTAAAAGCAAGCAAAAAAACTAAAATTGAGTTAATTTTTATTGGACTTGACCCTTTCTATTGTTTACTATCCATCGGTCAAAAAATTACCCAATGACCTGAACATCCACTCTTTTTTGATACCCGCATTGAGATTAGAAAGAACGAAACATCTGCAGGGCGGAAATTCAATCCACTCATTATCTGGAGGCTAAAACTCGAATGAACACCATCGAAGAACGTGTAAAGAAAGTTGTTGTTGAACAGCTTGGTGTAAGTGAAGATCAAGTTACCCTGGAGGCATCTTTTGTAGATGACCTTGGTGCAGATTCGCTTGATACCGTAGAATTGGTTATGGCATTGGAAGAGGAGTTCGACGCTGAAATCCCTGATGACAAAGCTGAAAGCATTACCAAAGTAAAAGATGCGGTAAATTACATCAAGGCGACTGTCCCTGACGCATGATCAATCAGCCATAATCCATTTGAGCGAGGCTCAAACTTGTCAGAATACACGCCAAATATTCCGTTTGAACTGACCTGACAGTTTTAGTGAAAGGCACTTCAAGCCGCTACCTTGCATCGGGTAGCGGTTTTTTGCATTATGCGGAGCATCATGTTTATCAGGTAATATACAGTGTTGTCACAATAGCGGGATAAATTCAAAAATTTCGTCTTGTATAATAAGCATCCTGAAAAAAATTAAAATATCGATGAACAATCGACGCATAGTGGTTACTGGCATGGGGGCGATAACCCCGGTTGGAACTGGGTTGACCGAATCATGGCAAGGGATGTTAAAAGGGGAAAATGGAATTTCCTGTATCACCCATTTTGATGCGTCCTCGTTTCCCTGCACGTTTGCGGGCGAGGTCGATAATTTCGTGCCCGGCGAATACTTGCCTGAAAAAGTTGCAAGAAAAATGGATCGGTTTATGCAATTCGGTCTGGTCTGCGGCAATCAAGCTATAAAGGATTCCGGGCTTGAAATATCAGAAAGTAATGCACATAGAATCGGTGTTTATATTGGGTCTGGTATTGGCGGGGTCAACACCATCGAATCAACCACACACATATTCCAGGAAAAGGGAGCTGGCCGCATATCTCCCTTTTATATTCCCATGACTATCACCAATATGATATCGGGGAATCTATCCATTGCCCATGGTTTGAAAGGCCCTAATCTGTCCATGGTAACGGCTTGTAGTACCGGAACCCATGCCATTGGCGAGGCCGGCCGACTGATTGAATACGGCGATGCCGATGTGATGGTGGCCGGTGGCGCTGAAGCGCCCATCTCTCCCACTTCGCTGGCTGGATTTTCCGCAGCCCGTGCGCTAAGCCGCCGAAACGATAATCCTGAATCCGCGAGTCGCCCCTGGGATGTTGGCAGAGACGGTTTTGTAATGGGCGAGGGTGCCGGGGTTTTGGTGCTTGAAGAATATGCTCATGCGAAAAAACGCGGAGCGCGAATTTATGCAGAACTGACGGGGTTTGGTATGAGCGGCGATGCTTATCATATGACCAGTCCATCTCCAGGAGGGGAAGGCGCGTCCCGGTGCATGGATAATGCTTTACGTAACGCTAAAATTGATGTGGACAAAGTTCAATATTTGAATGCCCATGGCACTTCTACCCCTCAAGGGGACCTGGCTGAAACCCTGGCAATAAAATTGTCTTTTGGCGACCATGCAAAAAAATTAGTCATCAGCTCCAACAAATCCATGATCGGCCACTTATTAGGTGCGGCTGGGGGGGTTGAAGCGGTGATGACCGCAATGTCAATTTATCATCAATCGATACCGCCTACAATTAATCTTGTTGACCAGGACCCGGCGTGCGATCTTGATTATGTTCCAGGTGAGGCCAGACAGCATAAGATCGATGTTGCGCTGAGCAACTCGTTTGGATTTGGCGGCACTAATGGCACTTTGGTGTTCAGTAAAATTTGAACTTAAAAGCCACTTTGTCATTCTGGCGGGCCTCGCATATGAAACTTTGGTCGTGGCCGAAAAAAGCGAGTGTTCTGATGGCGCTGCTCGTGGTTGGGTATTACTTGTCGGCTATTTCAAAGCCGCTTGATTTTGGCGATGAAGCGTTTTTAATTAGCCGTGGAGAATCGCTGTCCGCCATTGCAAACCGACTGGTCGAAGACAAAATTATTGAAGAGCCCTACACGTTAAAACTACATGCTCGACTAAATGCACTGGGTACACGAATTAAAGCGGGTGAGTATAAATTTCCCCAGGGAATATCTCTGGCCGATTTCGTTGATCGCCTGGTCAGCGGGAAAGGACAAATTGGGATACGAATAACGTTTATAGAAGGTTGGACCTTCAAGCAGATGCGCGAGACGATCCGCACCGCCCCAAAACTGAAAATAACGACGTTGGGCTGGAGCGACCAACAAATTATGCAAGCAATGGGTCACTCTGGCCTGCACCCGGAAGGGCAGTTTTACCCGGATACTTACTATTACCGCCGGGGCGACGACGATCTATCAATTTATAAGAAAGCGTTTTTATTGATGCAGGATCAATTGGACGCTGTTTGGGAAAATCGTCAAAGGAATTTGCAAATAAAAACCCGTTATGAAGCGTTGATACTGGCTTCAATTATTGAAAAAGAAACCTGGATTCGGGACGAGCGACCGCTAATATCAGGTGTTTTTAGTAATCGACTCAAGGTCGGCATGCGGTTACAGACCGACCCAACGGTTATCTATGGGGCCGGCACCAAATACAACGGGAAGATCACGTACAAACATCTCAGGACCGACACCCCATATAACACCTATATGCGATATGGATTACCGCCTACCCCGATTAGTTTGCCTGGGTATGATTCGTTGGAAGCAGCAGTGAATCCGAAAAAAACCAAATCATTTTACTTTGTTGCGATAGGCAAAGGCCGGCATAAATTCTCAGAAACCTTGAAAGAACACAATGCGGCAGTAAGAAAATATATCAAGAAATAAAATTTCGAGAAAGAAAAATGCGAGAAAGAAAAAACATGGATAGAGGCGTTTTCATTACCGTCGAAGGGTCTGATGGATCCGGAAAAACCACCCTCATCGAATGCCTGAAAATTTGGTTGATAAATAAAAAATTTGATGTGATTACCACCCGTGAACCCGGTGGAACGCAATTGGGCGAAGTGTTGCGAAAAATTTTACTTGATGACCATAACCACGACGGTCAACATGATGCCCATACAGGAATAAGCGCAAGGACAGGTGCAAGGACAGGTGCAAGGACAGGTGCAAGGACAGGTGCAAGGACAGGTGCAAGGATAAGCGATCAAGCGGAGCTGATGTTAATGTTTACCGCTCGAATGCAGCATCTGCACGAAGTAATTTTGCCGGCAATGGAGACGGGTCGTTGTGTGCTTTGCGACCGATTTACGGATGCGACTTATGCCTATCAGGGCGGTGGGCGAGGAATTAGCGAGCGACGGATACAACAGCTTGAAGATTGGGTGCAGCAAGGATTGCAACCGGACCTTACCATTATGCTTGATGTGCCAGTTGCAGTGGGCGTGGAACGAACAAAAGAACGCGGCATCAAAGGCGACCGATTTGAACAACAACAAATTGACTTCAAAGAAGCGGTTCGTCGGGTCTATTTGCAGCGAGCGGAAAAATATCCGCAAAGAATAAAGTTGATCGATGCGACCAGGCGTGTTGCCGATGTTCAAAACGACTTGATCCGGAGCGTTGAGGCGTTTTTAAAGGCAAGACACGGCGCCTTGTAAATGATGATCTTTTCGTGGCAACAGTCGGATTGGCATCGGCTCGCTCGATACAGGAATAAACCGCATCATGGCCTGTTGATAAACGGACAATCCGGCATCGGCAAGCGGGAATTTTCTTTTGAACTGTGCCAATACCTTTTATGCAATGCCGTTTCAGGAGAAGATGTCTCAGAAGAAGATAATGGGCCATGCGGGCAGTGTCAAAACTGCCGACTATTTAATGCCGGGACGCATCCCGATTTTCATGTCCTGACCAATGAATTGGAATCTGCTGAGGGTCGGCTATCGCTGCTGACCGATTACAGTAACCGTTATCTGGATAGCGCGGCAAGAGAAAAGAAGACAAAGCACAGCCGGGTTATTTCTGTCGATCAGGTGCGAGGATTGATAGAGCGGTTCTCAACCCATGCCCATATTTCCACAACAAAGGTTGCCCTTATCTTTCCCGCGGACTGCATGAATATCAATGCGGCGAATGCACTATTAAAATTACTTGAAGAACCGCCGCCAGATTCGATTTTGGTCCTGGTCACCGCAAACCCCAGCCACCTGCCCGCAACAATTCGCAGTCGGTGTATGACACAGACTCTTGCCACGCCAGATAAAGAAAGTGCATTGGCGTGGCTCGCGCAACACCTTCCCGAGCAACAGATTGATATCGCATTAACCTTGGCAAATGGCGGCCCCTTGGAAGCGCGACGATTATCCGACACCGGATTTCTGCAACACCATCAAGCTTGTCTTATAGGTTTTGCCGGGGTGGTGGCTAAACAGGTTAACCCGGTCGATTTTGCTGGTCAGCTCAACAAACTGGAATTTGAGCAACTTCTGGCATGGTTTCATCGTTTCGTTACCGAGCTGGCAAAATTCTGTGTCACAGGCATCAAACCCTATTGGATGGAAAGCATTCGTATTGACACTCAAAATGTCTCTGTTGAAAGGCTATATGGTCTGTATGATAGAATTAGTTACTACCGCCGTATCGCTCGGGGGACCGTGAATGAACAGCTTGCCCTTGAAGATTTGGTGCTCGCATTTCAACGAGTTGTGGTCTAATAATTGTGGTCTAATAACGCAAGCAGAACGAATATGCAACTGGTCGATTCTCATTGCCATATAAACTTTGAAGCACTGTCGCAAGATATGGATGGATTGCTGGCGCGGGCACGGAATAATAATGTTGACTATATGCTATGCGTATCCGTCAATCTGGAGGATTATCCCCAGATTGAAAAACTATCAGCAAATAATGCAAATATTTTTTCATCGGTCGGTGTACACCCAAACTCCACCGAATGTCATGATCCAAGTTGCGAGGAACTTTTGGCGCTGGCAGAAAATCCGAATGTGGTCGCCATAGGCGAGACCGGGCTGGACTATTTTAGAAGCAAAGGTGAATTAAGTTGGCAGCGACAACGCTTTGAAAACCACATTGAAGCCGCAAAAATCTGTAAAAAACCGCTGATTGTCCATACCCGGTCTGCGGCAAATGACACTATGGATATGCTTGAAAGCCGTGGCGCAAAATCCTGCGCCGGGGTGATGCATTGTTTCGGTGAAGATTGGAGCACCGCAAAACGCGCCCTGGACATTGGTTTTTATATTTCATTTTCGGGAATTGTGACCTTTAAAAATGCTCAGGCATTAAGGGACGTGGCGAAAAAAGTGCCGTTGGATAGAATGTTGGTGGAAACCGATTGTCCCTATCTGGCGCCGGTTCCTATGCGAGGGAAAACCAATGAACCCAGCTTTGTAAAACATACGGCAGAATTGCTCGCCCAGTTGCGCGGCATCTCTTTGCCGGCGTTAGCCGAGACCACAACCGAGAATTTTTTCCAGCTATTTTCCACTGCGAGCAGGTAATATTAATACTGCATCATATAATTCGGGGTTGCCAATTGCTTGATATTGGATACAATGTCACTACCTTTATAGATGACTTCTCGAAGATTTTTCAATCGTTATCCATTGAGACAACTATTATTATAGATGGCAGATGAGCCAGAACTAAAACGAGGTAATTTACCATGAGCGAATATAACCCTATCCTTACCGAATCAGACCTGGCGGTTACTGAAACCGCGAGAAACAAAATAGCGGGTTTGATTAATGACACGAAGGGAGAGGTTTCCGCGGTGCGTATTTACGTTTCAGGCGGCGGCTGCTCCGGGATGAATTATGGAATGACATTTGCCGAAAATGGTGAGGTCAATGATAGTACGATGACCGGGGAAAACGGTTTTAAACTGGTGGTCGATCCCATTGCGTTAAGTTTCCTCGGCGGTGCGGAGATCGACTATTCGGACGATGGTGTTAACGCCACTTTTGTATTCAACAATGTATTTCAATCTATCGGCGGTAGCGGTTCATGCGGCGGCTGCGGTGGCGGCGCTTTCTAAAACAAGCGCTTAAATGATTGCGCTCATCGTCGAGCAATATCGGGTAAGTTTTTATTAATGAAACAAGAGCGATTCAAAACGCCGTTTAACAGCGCTGGTGATCACTCTGATCAGGTCCCAGATCAGGGAACAATGACGGCAATCGGCTTAATTGCAGAAAAATCGAAACTAAAACCTAAAAAACCGCCGCTATATAAAGTATTGTTGTTGAATGATGATTACACGCCGATGGAGTTTGTGGTTATTCTGCTCATACGATTTTTCGGCATGAATCAGGAACAAGCCGAACGAATCATGATTCATGTGCATACCAAGGGGGTGGGCATATGCGGGGTATTTCCAAAAGAAATTGCTGAAACAAAAGTACGTATAGTGACTGATTTCGCAAGTGAAAACCAGCAACCATTGCAGTGTACAATGGAAAAAAACTAATATCTAATCGATGGTCGAATATGTGGTCGAACCGATTGGCCGGAGTCTTAATAAGTGCTTTCAGAACAACTAGAAATTGCCTTGGGAAACGCCGTCACGCTGGCGCGTAAAGAGCGCCATGAGATTATTACTGTTGAGCATTTGCTGTATTCACTACTTAACGATAAGGAAACAAGAAGGACTATCGTTTCATGTGGCGGAAATATAGAAGTTCTTAAAAAATCCCTGGCACAATACCTGAACAATGAAGTTTCATTAATTCCTGAGGATGCAGAGCCTCAGCCCGGGCTGGGTTTCCAACGGGTTTTACAACGCGCGATTATGCATGTGCAAAGTTCCGGGAACAAGGAAGTTAAGGGAAACAACATTCTGGTAGCGGTTTTTAGTGAAACAGAATCCTACGCTGTTTATTTTCTGAGTCAGCAGGAAATCACAAGATATGATGTGGTGAATTATATTGCCCATGGTATAACCAAAATTTCGGAAGAAGGCCGTTTGCCCGCGCCGGATGAAGACGAAGCCTACGATCATGACCATGATGGTCAGGAACACGATGCCGAAGGCGCGCTGGAAGCTTATACCCTGAACCTCAATCAACTCGCGATTGACGGGAAAATAGATCCGTTGATTGGACGACAAAAGGAGTTGGAAAGAACGCTCCAAATATTATGCCGTCGGCGCAAGAACAATCCTTTGTTCGTAGGAGAGGCAGGGGTCGGCAAGACCGCCATAGCTGAAGGCTTGGCGCGAAAAATAGTCGAAAATGAAGTGCCGAATATATTATCGGAATGCACTATCTATAGTCTGGACATGGGGGCATTGTTAGCGGGTTCGAAATATCGGGGAGATTTTGAGCAAAGATTGAAAGCGGTACTGAAGGCATTGGATAAGGCATCCGGATCAATTTTATTTATCGATGAGATTCACACAATTATAGGAGCAGGCGCGGTTTCTGGCGGGGCATTGGATGCTTCCAACCTGCTAAAGCCGATGTTGGCATCCGGAGAGTTGAAATGTATCGGCTCCACGACCTATCGTGAATATCGCGGCATTTTCGAAAAGGACAGAGCGTTGTCCCGCCGATTCCAGAAAATAGATATTGTTGAACCCACAATCGATGAAGCCGTAGATATTTTAAGCGGCTTGAAGAGTCGATTTGAACACTACCACGATGTAAAGTACACCAACCCGGCATTACGGTCTGCCGTTGAACTTTCGGCGCGCTATTTGCCTGAGCGCCAACTTCCCGATACTGCTATAGATGTTATCGATGAAGCGGGCGCAAAAACGCGATTGAGTAATGAAAAATTACGCAAGAAAACTATCGGGGTTAAAGAGATAGAAAATATGATTGCGGATATTGCACGAATTCCGCCAAAGCATGTTTCGGCATCTGATTTGAAATCATTAAAAACCCTTGAACGGGATCTTAAACTGGTGGTATTTGGCCAGGACCCAGCGATAGGCGCCTTGGCTTCATCTATAAAGATGGCGCGGGCAGGGATGGGCAATACCGATAAACCAATTGCTTGTTTTCTGTTTTCCGGTCCCACCGGCGTGGGCAAAACCGAAGTGACCAAGCAACTCGCCAATACCTTGGGGATAGAATTTATACGATTTGATATGTCCGAGTACATGGAACGCCACACAGTTTCCAGGTTGATTGGCGCGCCGCCCGGTTATGTTGGATTTGACCAAGGGGGGTTGCTTACCGACTCCATAAATAAACATCCACACTCGGTTTTGTTGTTCGATGAAATCGAAAAAGCCCATCCCGATGTTTTTAATGTGTTGCTGCAAGTGATGGACTACGGCAGTTTGACTGATAACAATGGCCGTAAATCCGATTTTCGCAACGTCATAATAGTGATGACAACCAATGCCGGAGCAATGCAGTCTGCACGAGAAACCATGGGTTTTGTCACTCAGGACCACAGCGCCGATGATATGGAGGCGGTTAAAAAAGCGTTCACCCCCGAATTTCGGAATCGGTTGGATAATATCATTCGCTTTGATGGACTTGACGACAAGACCATTGTCCATGTGGTTAGAAAGTTTATTTTGGAACTGGAACAACAGCTGGCAGAAAAAAATGTAGAGTTGGCAGTAGATGACGATGCCGTCGATTGGCTTGCCGAAAAAGGCTACGATTCAGCGATGGGCGCGCGCCCAATGGCCAGGGTCATCCAGCAGGAAATCAAACAACCCCTGGCCGAAGATCTGTTGTTTGGAAAATTAGCAAAGGGCGGGCAGGTTGTGGTGACCTTGGACAAGAAAACAGGGGATAAGGATAAGTTGGGATTTACTATCACACGTAGTTAATTCAGCATTCCGTATATTTTGTGCTAGACGTTTCAGGATAAATAATTGAACCAGATTCAGCGCCACTTCTTTTTTTGCATTTTTTCTGCATTGAGTAACGAATATCCACAATCATGCATCTGTTTGCGGCGGTTAAATCGCATACAACGCCAAAACCGAATCGGAGCATAATCGTGACACCGCCGATCAATGTAACCGTTTATCGCTGGGCCGGGAAATGGGGACCCTTTAAGGTCTCGATTCCTTGTGGAGAATGTGCGCTCACCGGGGATGTCATTGTCGATACCTTTGACAACGAACTGAAGGGCATTGCGCTCAATCTTGAAATGCGCGACTGGCTAAGCCATTGGTGGAAACCGCTACCAAAGGGCGGCTGGCACGCGCCGATTGTCATAGTAGAGGGGCGCATCATCAGCCAGGGCAAGGCATTGAACCGTGGCGTCCTGACCCAATCTGTAGTCGAAGCTCACGCCTTGCGCTCCGAAGTTGCCAGCAACGTGCTGTTTGGCAAGCAAAGCTGTCCCCATTGCGTACGCGCCAAAGGTTATCTGGACCAAGCCGGAGTCGAGTATGTCTATCACGATGTCGTGCGCGAACCCCGTGCGTTATATGAAATGCTGGCGCGGGTGAAGCCGATCATTGGCCCGAAATCACCAGTAACGGTGCCGCAAATCTGGCTGAATGGCGCCTATGTGGGCGGTGCCGCTGAACTGACTGAAATCCTGAATATCGAAGTGGTTGCAAACACCGATCGAGGTCAGTCCTCGCTCTCGCCGGGGCGGCTGCAACCGACCTGATGTAGCCGCTTGCGCCACGGCACACTGGCCCGGGTGCCGTGCCTCAAATCCAATTCGGTATTTGTTCGCATGGCATGCTCTGTTGTTTCAGCATGATCGGAACATTGTCATCCGCTTGGCAAAGGGTGTTGCCATTTTGCGTGAGTAAAGTTTGTTGTAAAGACGTGGTGAGTTTGGGGCATTGAGGGTATGCAACTTGCCCAGATCGATCAACTGGTTGACTTTGTTCGGCTGGTCCATTTTTCTATTACGGCAGTCAATTTATTTAAATTTAAGTAATAAAGTGCTTGAAAAACAAGCACTTATTTTAAATAATGGTGGAGGTGGCGGGAATTGAACCCGCGTCCGCAGATCCTACACACATTGGCGACTACATGCTTAGTCTGCGCTTCAAGTTAACCGATTTGCCAGTAGGCAGACGAACTTGCAAATCGGCGAGCCCGATTGGTTTTAACCGTCAGTTAACGGGCAGAACTGACTAGCGAGCTTTTATAAGATGACCTTTCCAGCCTCAGCCTAAAAGCGAGCTTGAGTGAAAGGACTAACCGACTTAAGCGGCTAGTGCGTAGTTGTCGTCGTTGGCAACTAATGTTGTGTAGCTGGATTTACGAGGAACTCTACACCTCGACATGCTCCAATGGTTTCGCGACCGACGTCGAAGCCAGTCACCCCCATAACGATTTATTATAGCAAATAGGGCGGGTTGAAGACAGGAATAACAGAAATTAATAACAGAAATCAACATGGGGTATTGATCTTTCGGCATGAAAAACGTGGTGACAGGCAATGCCGTGTCGATTACTGCTTCAAAATGCGATGCTTCTGACGCTCCCAATCGCGTTGTTTCGCGGATTGGCGCTTATCGTATTGTTTTTTACCTTTGGCCAGGGCAATTTTTAATTTTGCCTTGCCGCGCTGCCAGTACAGGCTAAGCGGAACGATGGTATAACCTTCGCGCTCGGTAGCACCGATCAGCTTGCTGATTTCCTTAGTGTGCAGCAGTAGTTTCCTTTTTCGAGTGGGTATCGGATTAACATGTGTAGAGGCTGAGGCCAGGGGCGAGAAATGGGCGCCGAGTAAATATACCTCGCCTTTATATACCGAGACATAACTCTCTTTAAGTTGCGCCCGCCCATCGCGCAGGCTCTTTACTTCCCAACCCTCCAGCACAATACCCGCTTCGTATTGATCCTCGATGGTATAGTCGTACCTTGCTTTTCTGTTAAGCGCAATGGTGTTGGCGCCCATGTGTTTTTTCTTTGCCATTTTTTCAAGGGATAAATGTGCGGTAGATCGGTAATTAAGCGTGTCGCTAATGCTTAAAGTATAATCCACAGGTCAATTTTTATCTGGAATAGTTGTTACGCAATGTTTACCGTTCAGCGTTCAGCGTTGGTTATGCACAGTGCCGGGAATATGTTCACATTGGTTAATGATGTGGAGCAATATTCTGAGTTTTTGCCGTGGTGTGGCGGATCAGAAGAATTAAGTCGTACTGAAAATGAGGTTATTGCCGCAATCACCATCGCCTTCAAAGGTATCAACAAGACATTTACAACTAAAAATCAATTGATTGCCAATGAAAAAACGGTGCTGACATTGATTGATGGACCGTTTAGTGAGCTTTCAGGGGTTTGGGAATTTACCCCATTAGCAGCTAATGCTTCGAAAATCAGATTGAATCTGGAATTTGATTTTCCCAGCAAAGTAATTGGAAAGGTGATTGGCCCGGTGTTTAAGATAATCGCAAATTCCATGATTGAATCATTTCGCAACCGAGCGGACGAAATATATCCGCAACACGAGCAATGACTGAAATACATATCAGCGTAGTGTACGCGCTTGCAGATAAGCAAGAAGTTGTGAGAATCTGCTGCCCTCAGGGTGCCACCATCCGTCAGGCGATTCATCAATCCAAGGTCTGCGATAAATATCCAGAGATCGGTCTGGAATCCCGGGAAGTTGGGGTGTATGGTGTAAAACAGAGTTTGGATTTCAATTTATCTGATAACGATAGAGTTGAAATCTATCGCTCATTGTTGGTATCGCCCACGGAAGCACGGCGGTTGCGTGCTAAATCCAGGCACAATAGATAGGTAATACAGTATTTTTAGCCGCTTATTATTTGAGGTTTTCAATAGCTAAAAAGAGGATCTTAACGCTGGCATTGCAAAGTTCTGAGGCTTTTGGTATAACGCCATCCCAATTTTTCGACCCTGGCTTATCAATCGGCCAGAATATATTTATAACCTTTTAATTTAGCAATATAAACTGGATTTCCATGGTAACAAAGAAAAAACCTGAATTATTAATTCACGGCATCAAACCTTATAGACTAAAAAAATCCGAGAAATACATGGTCGGTGCCCAGTTAGCGCATTTTGAAGCCATACTCAAGGCATGGCGCGAAGAGCTTACCGACGAGACTTCGCGCACGGTCAATAACATTCAGGATGAAACCGCTAATCATCCCGATCCCTCTGATCGTGCGAGTCAGGAAACCGACATGGTTCTTGAATTGCGTGGCCGGGACCGCGATAGAAAACTGATCAAGAAAATCGAAAGTTCGATTTCGCAACTGAGTTCCGGTGACTTCGGTTATTGTGAAAATTGCGGGGAAGAAATAGGCTTTAAACGTCTTGAAGCGCGTCCTACCGCAAGTCTTTGCATCGATTGTAAAACGCTGGACGAAATCCGCGAAAAGCAATTATCCTGAGACAATCTGTCTTGATTAAGTGGCCTGTTTAGGGGTTGAGTTAACCGCCGGTATTGGGTATCTGGCAGAGTATCGCTTACAAAATCTTATTTCCTGGCGGTAAGGAAATACATCATGGCGTTTTTTCTCAATAAGATCATTTTGTATTTTCTTCCAGTAATCAGGTTGCAGAAGCTCTGAATGATGAGCGAGGAATCGCTCCCTGACTTTGGGATGATTGACCACGAATTGCTTGAATTGCTCGGGGAAAAAATCATCTTCGCCGATGTAGAACCAAGGCTCCGGCGACATTTCTTCTTCCGCTGATTTAGCGCGCGGTATCGATCGAATCTTTATTTCTGTCATAAGACGGATTTCATCATAATCATAGAAAATAACCCGGCCATGCCGAGTAACGCCGAAGTTTTTTAATAACATATCACCGGGGAAGATATTTGCGGCAATCATTTCCTTTATCGCATTGCCGTAGCTTTTGATGCTCTGTTCAATCATTTCATCATCCGAGTTATCCAGATAGATATTAAAGGGCACCATCCTGCGCTCGATATATAAGTGTCGAATAATGACGATGCCTTCTTCTATGACCATACTGGATGGAATCGTTGCCTTTAATTCCTCCAATAACTCATTGGAAAATCGGTGTATCGGGAAGGCAACGTGGGAAAATTCCAAAGTATCCGCCATCCGTCCAACGCGATCGTGCATTTTAACCAGTTGATATTTTTCCTTAACGGTCGCTCTATCGATGTTTTTCGGAGGTGCGAAATGATCTTTTATTACTTTAAAAACAAAAGGATATGACGGTAATGTAAATACGCTCATCACCATGCCTTTGATTCCCGGCGCGGTCACCAATTTATCGTCGGAATGCTCCAGGTGATACAAAAATTCACGGTAATACAGTGTCTTGCCCTGTTTCTGGAAGCCAATTGCCGTATAGATATCGCCCCGGCTTTTGGTGGGCAGTATTTTTTGCAGGAAGTTGACCAACCCGGCCGGTACTTGGGTGTTGACCATAAAATAGGCCCGGGTGAAGCTGAAAATCAGTGCCACATCATTTTGATCCGTGAGCACGGTATCGACATACAATTCCAGGTCCTCGGCCAATAGCAGGGGAATAACAAAAGGCTGTTGCTCGAATCCAATCAACGCTCGACCCACTATATACGCCGCTTTATTTCGATAAAATAACACCGACACCACTTGCAATTGCCGATGCGGCAGCGGCCTTACTTCGGTATCCAAATAGGGTTGGAAGTTTTCTGTCAGCAGATCGAGATCTCGTTCAAAATTTTGCCAGCTACAATTCAAGTTGAAACTGTTCAATATTTCGTTGAATGTTGCTCGCAGCCCCCCATTATAATCATGGGCATCGGGGTAATAGCTGGTATAGGCCGGATCTTCCATATCCAGAAAATCCGTCGCCGTACCGGGCTTGACAAAAATATGACGATTGTTGAAATATCGTCGATCAAACAACCTGCAAAAAACCGAGTTATAAAAGCTTTCGGCGAGCTCAGGTTGCCTGTGCTCATACAATGACCACATATATTGGCGCTTCACGTCTTGCCAGTACGACTTATCGAGTTCCTTAATATTCAGGTTGCTTTTAACGTATTCGACGGTTTCATTGACCCGTAAATCATAAAAATAGATTCGTTTTTTCCGGGCTTGTACTTCGCCTTCCCAATCGGCGGTTTCGAAGCGCTGTTTCGCCGCTCGGGTAATCTTCTGGAATCGAATGAAATGGCGGTTAAAACCATACAGAATGGTTTCAGCAACTTGTTTGACAAGATCCACGCTCATAGCCTGAAAGTACAGCAAATTTGCATTGCAACATAGTGCGCCGCCGCCATTTATACAGCCAGAATTAATGCCGCTTAAAACTGATCTTGTTCGGTTGATCCATCTAGAGCAGTGACAGATGAAGTCCCGCCCTGGATGGTGATGGTGACGTCATCGAAATAACCGGCGCCGACTTCTTGCTGGTGAGCAACGAAAGTGTAACCCTTGTCAGTAGCCGCGAATTCCGGTTGCTGCACTTTTTCGACATAGTGCTTCATACCTTCACCGCGCGCATAGTCATGCGCCAGATCATACATTTGGTACCACATATTGTGAATCCCGGCCAAGGTAATGAACTGGTAGGTATAGCCCATGGCAGCAAGATTATCCTGAAATGACGCGATAGTTTTGTCATCCAGATTCTTTTTCCAGTTGAACGATGGCGAACAATTGTAAGCCAGCAACTTGCCAGGATAGGCTGCCCGCACCGCTTCAGCCCATTCCCGTGCAAAGCCAAGGTCTGGCGTGCCGGTTTCGCACCAGATAAGATCGGCATAAGCGGCATAAGAAACACCACGGGAAATAGACTGTTCCAGACCATTCTTGACCCGATAAAAACCTTCCATAGTGCGCTCCCCGGTCAGGAACGGTTTGTCGCGATCATCGAAATCAGAGGTCAGCAAATTGGCCGCTTCCGAGTCGGTTCGGGCCAACAGTACAGTCGACACGTTGAGTACGTCAGCCGCCAGCCGAGCGGAGATCAAGGTCTGGATTGATTGCTGGGTTGGCAACAAAACCTTGCCGCCCATATGACCACATTTTTTCACCGCTGCCAGTTGATCCTCAAAATGCACACCGGCCGCACCCGCGACGATCATGTTCTTGGCCAGTTCAAAAGCATTCAGTACGCCACCAAAGCCGGCTTCAGCATCGGCGACGATGGGCAGGAAGTAATCGATGTATTGGTCGTTGTCTTGCTCGATGCCACGCTGCCATTGAATTTGGTCAGCTCGCGCAAAGGAATTGTTGATTCGACGTACCACTGTCGGAACCGAATCATATGCATACAACGATTGATCAGGATACATCTGTTCGGAAGAGTTGGCATCCGCGGCAACCTGCCAGCCAGACAGGTAAATTGCTTCAATGCCGGCTTTAGCTTGTTGCAACGCCTGACCCGCAGTGAGTGCGCCCAGGCAATTGACATATCCCTTTTTAGCTGTGCCGTTAACCAGCGACCATAGTTTCTCGGCGCCGCGGCGGGCGTAAGTGTATTCGGGTTGAACCGAACCACGCAGCCGGACGACATCTTCTGCAGCATAGCCGCGAGTAATATTTGCCCACCTGGGATTGGTTGCCCAATCTTGTTCAACGGCCTTGATTTGGTCCTCTCTTGTCATGCTAATTACCTGATACTAAGTTAAAATTGGAATAAAACAGGGGGATGAATGATGTTGTATTCGCGGCAGATTTACAATGGCGCCAATAAAATATTTTTCAATTTGCAGGATTAAACTTTAGTGATAATTAACACTATCCCGAAAATATTAATGGTCAAAAAATTAACCCAGTTTTCCACTTTATCATTTGATTGCTATGGTACTTTGATAGATTGGGAATCTGGAATTTGGGATGCCTTGCAGCCGTTGATCGCTGAGAACCATCGCAATGACATAACTCGTGATTGTGGACTTGGCGCGTTTGCCAGGGCTGAGAGCGCCCAGGAAAAAGCAACACCGACTATGATTTATCATGAAGTGTTGCGCAATGTGCATTGTGCTATCGCCAACCAGTTTGGGCTTAAATCCACGGCTGAATTAGATGAAGCATTTGGCCAGTCTGTGCCGTATTGGCCAGCGTTCCCTGATAGCGCAGATGCGTTGCGAATACTGAAACAACATTTCAAGTTAGTAATCCTGTCGAATGTTAATAACGTAGGATTTGCGGCATCCAATAGAAAGCTAGGCGTTGAATTCGATGCAATCTATACTGCCGAAGCGATCGGAGCGTATAAACCAGACCCTGGAAATTTCGAATACATGCTAAGTCATTTAAAAGATGATCTTGGTGTGGATGCTGACGATATTCTTCATACTGCCCAGAGTCTGTTTCACGATCATGCGCCGGCTAACGAATTCGGATTGTCAAATGCCTGGATAGACCGCCAGCGCCTCAACGAAAGCGATAATTGGGGTGCGACGACGGTTATGGAAAATCGACCGGCGTTTGATTTTCTGTTTAACGCTATGGCGCAAATGGCAGACGCGGTGCAACAAGAGATTGGCAGATAAAGAAGTGCATAAAGAGGTTAAGGCATCATAACGCACATTCAATTTATTCAGTAGCGGTTTATAAATTACCGCGTATAGTCTTGCAAATGTCTGATTAGTAAATCGGGCATATCCGCCGCTTTGCCAATATGGGGTATAGAATTAACCGTAATACTTGGAAAACGAATTTGTGTGACAGAGATTTTTGCAGGGATGTCTTTGTTAATGTGATTACCTTTGGCAAGAAAATAAGGCAGCACAGTAATCTCGGTCACGCCTTCTCTAACCAAACTGTCAATAGCTGTTGCAATGTCAGGATCAGTTAATTCAAGGAAAGCGCAGTCAACAAATGCAAATTTCTCATCAAGAGAATTCTTCGGCCGTGTGCTGAATGACGTTCTGAGCAAACGGGTTAATGCATGGATTTCATCGTTGGAATCCTGGTTCCCGCTACCGTGAGCGATGAGTAATAGCGCTTTTATTTTATGTCGCTTCATTTAATATACTGAATAATTTGGTCCGATAACATCTTGATATGATCTTCAGAATCATTTAAACATGGGATGTAACTGTATTCTTTTCCGCCAGCCTCAAGGAAAACATCTCGATTTTCCATAGCGATTTCTGCCAAAGTCTCCAGGCAGTCAGCACTAAATCCCGGACATATCACCTGAATTGATTGGATGCCTTGTTTGCCGAGATTGTGTAATATGTGATTGGTATAGGGTGTTAGCCATTTTTTATATCCCAGGCGGGATTGAAAGCTAAGTTGCCATTGATCGGGTTTCAGGTTCAATGATTGCGCTAACAAATGGGCGGTTTGCCGACATTCACTCGCATATGGATCCCCATCATCCGCATATTTCTGGGGGATGCCGTGGAAGGACATCAGTAACTTTTCCGCTCGTCCGTTTTGATTCCGGTACGTGGTTACCGATTTGGCTAACGCTTCGATGTAATCGGGATTATCAAAATAATGCCGGATTATTTTAAAATTCGGCCCCCGACATTTTTGGCGCTTTTGCCATTCCCATTTTTGCAGGATCTTGATAACTTCATCTTCGACGGAAGCGGTGGTGGTGTACGAAAATTGTGGATAGAGCGGAACAATTAAAAACCGGGTCGCGCCAGCATCTCGCAGATTACTCAAGCCTTCCTCTATGGATGGATTACCGTAACGCATCCCGAGTTCTACCCGCGTATTTGCCAGCGTATTTCTATAGGTTTTATGCAGGGTTTGTCGAATAAGGCCGGTTTGTTTTTTAGACATTGACAGTAGAGGCGACCCGTGCTCAGTCCATACTTTTTTATAAGCTGCTGCGGATTTTTTAGGTCGAGTGTTGAGAATGATAATATTTAAAACAAACCACCAGACCGGGCGCGATATTTTCACTACTCTGGGATCCCACAGGAATTCTTTCAGGAATTTTTTAACATCATCAACCCGATAAGAATCTGGCGTGCCAAGATTGTTAATCAGCACGCCCAGTGTTTCTGAATCGGTTGAATTGAGTTTGGTCATTAATTTTTTTCACGCTTTTAAGTGGTTAACCGTCGGTAAATATCTGCCACTTTCAGGGGTAATTTTCGGACTTCATCCACCACTATAAAACTCGCATGGCCATACATATAGGGCAGGTAGTCGCTGGCTTCGGTATCGATGGTGATGCAGAACGGATGGATGCCGGTATGGCGCGCCTCCAGTAATGCTTGTCGCGTGTCTTCTATGCCGTAATCGCCACGGTAACCGTCATAATCGTCCGGCTTGCCATCGGACAAAGTGATCAGGATTCGAGTTTTTTCCTCAACTTGGTTGAGAATACGAGTCAGGTGGCGAATGGTTACGCCCATGCGGGTATAGTCTTGGGGTCGAAGTCCACTGATGCGGGCGCGCACGTCCTTATCATAATTCTGTTCAAAGGTTTTTATTTTATAGACCTCACAACGATTACGGGTCATGCCTGAGAATCCGTAAATTGCATATTGATCACCCAGCATCTCCAGTGCCTGACATAGCAGGATCAGGCTTTCCCGCTCAGCATCATTAATCCAGCCTTTGGTCGATCCGCTGACATCCACCATAAAGATAACCGCCAGATCACGCTCCTGCTTTCGCCTATGCGTATATAAGCGATCGGTCATCTCAACACCGGTCTGCATATCGGTGTGCGCGGTGACCAATGCATCCAGGTCGATGTTATCGCCAGTGGGTTGCGCTTTAAGTATTTTGTCTTCGCCACGCAACGCTTCAAAATGTTTTCTAATATCGCCAACCAGATGAACATATCGCTGCAAGGTGTTCTTCGAAAAATCATCGTAAACAGGATGAGTAGTCATTTCTCGCAACACGCACCAGTTTTTTCGATAGGTTTGCCTGCGGAAATCCCATTCATCGTATAAGAATGCGCCCTCTTCGTGGTAGGTGTCTCTCCACACATCTTCAACTTTATTTTTATTGTTGTCTTCCTGATAATTTTCCCCATCACCTGCCGCAACCAGCCAGTGTTCAGGAATATTATCAAAATCCTGAAGCATGGAAGACAAAAGGTTGTCGAGGTCGGGTGGCAGGAACAATGGCTCTCCATCCAGTGTTAATTGAGCCGCTCCGTTTTCATCCCGATTAGCTTCCAAATCCGCGCCCGTATTTTCTGGTTGAGATTCGCTTGCTTCCATAAGTTCATCTGTGAGTTCGTCAGTGAGCAAGTCAGTCAGCGCAGTTTGCAATTGCGATTTTTCAAGTTCAATGCGCTGGTCGATAGTCAGTTCAGCGGCATTCAGGTTAAAGTCGCCCTGATACAAAAATGCGTCGGGCCAGGCAAGTTGCCGATGATAAAGTTGCGTTGTCGCTGCCAACGTTTCAATCACCGTTGCTTGCGGTGCTTCCAGAGCGCTGATAATCGTTTTCCAGGTTGCATCATGCGCCGGCGGCGGGGCATGAAGTTCGAGCATATCCCGGCCAAGTCCCGGAAGTTCGCGACGGAGGCAGGCGTTCAATCGAAAAGTCTCCAGCAGGTTAAACAATTTGAGCGCACGCCCGTTATCGGCAAAATTCCCTATGATCTCACTGAGGTGGGGTGAATCCGGCGTCGGTCGCTTGAAGGTGCCAAACCAGGTTTGTGCCCATAAGTGAATCGCCGTAACTTTGTATAACTGGTAGTTTTTTTCGCGCTCGTTAAATCGGTTTATCGTTGCCGGTAAATACAAGGTTTCGGTGTCGGTAAAAACACGGTTACCGGCCTCTATTTTTAAGTTTCGCCCGGTCAAACCGCAGAGGATTGTTTCGAGGACGCCGCGAACCTGTTCCAGGGTTACAGTGATGTGGCTTAATCTATATTCTCTGGCGAATTGCTCGATGCTTTCAAAGGCCGCGCTACCGGGGTACAACCCTTCCTTGTCGTAAATATCCATAGCGCGTAACAGCCACTGATGTGTCCCGTCCAGGCCCATAAGTTTTAAGGCAAATGGAATATGGCTTACAAATTGATAAGCCATTTCGGCGTTGGACTTGCGAATAACGTCGGTCCAATGCAGCGCAAACTTTTGCTGCTTCAGAGGGAGCGTAGTTAAACCTCGAGCGGGCGCTTCGGAGGTGCGCCGGGTTGAAAGCGCCGGTTCGAGGTATTCATCCAGCGCCGATTCTATTTTTTCGTAACTTAGAGATATGGTCTTGCCCGTCTTGTCTGGCACTGTATGGCCTTGTATGGATCTTAAACATTAAAACGAAAATGCACGATGTCGCCGTCCTGAATAATATATTTTTTTCCTTCCAAACGCAGGCGACCTGATTCTTTAGCGCCTTGTTCGCCATTATATTTTATAAAATCTTGATAGGCGATGGTTTCGGCGCAGATAAATCCTCGTTCAAAATCGCTATGAATAACCCCTGCGGCCTGCGGCGCGGTCACTCCAATTTTCACAGTCCAGGCGCGCGCTTCTTTAGGGCCCGCGGTAAAATAAGTCTGCAATTCAAGTAATGAATAACCGGTCCGGATCACCCGCTTGAGCCCGGCTTCTTCAAGCCCCATTTCCTCAAGAAACAGCGCGGCATCGTCATCACTGAGCTCGGATAATTCCTGTTCAATGGCGGCGCAAATGGCGACCACTTGAGCGGATTCTTTCTCGGCTATTTTATTTACCGCATCGAGATGGGGATTGTTTTGAAAACCATGCTCGCTAACATTGGCAATGTATAAAGTAGGCTTGATGGTCAGAAAGCACAGCGATTTTAATAATTTCACATGTTCCTTGGCAAGTTCCAGAGATGCCAGCGTATTGCCGTCATCCAGATGAGATTTCACCGTGGACAATAACGCTATCATGGCGAGCTGTTCTTGGTCACTGGATTTACTGCCTTTCTGTGCCCGCTGCAACGCTTTTTCAGCAGTTTCCATGTCGGCCAGCATCAACTCGGTATTGATGGTTTCAATATCCGCTGCTGGATCAATAGCATTTGATCCGGCATTTGATACGTGAACAATATTCGGATCTTCAAATCCACGAACAACATGGGCGATAGCATCCACTTCCCGTATGTGGGTCAGAAATCGATTGCCTAATCCTTCGCCTGTGGAGGCGCCGGCGACCAATCCGGCGATGTCAACAAACTCAATGGTGGCCGGGACTGCTTTTTGCGATTGAACAATTTTCGCTAAATTCGACAACCGAGGATCAGGCACTTCGACCATCCCGACATTGGGTTCGATGGTGCAAAAAGGATAGTTAGCGGCTTGCGCAATATTTGACCGAGTCAGTGCATTGAATAACGTTGATTTGCCGACATTGGGCAATCCGACAATGCCGCATTTAATACCCATTAGAACAGTTCAATACCGTTGCTCTCGTCAAGTTTATCTTTTTCAATTTTGTCTTTGCCGATTTTGTCTTTTCCAGCATTATCTTTTTCCGCTTCGCCGTGTAATTGATTCATCGCTTTTTGATAGTCCCCACATACAACATCGGGCAAAACGCCAATTGCTTTGTCAATCGCATCCTCGATCAGGGTTTGTTCGCTTGACCGCGGTTTGTTAAGCACATATCCCGAAACATCTTTGTTGACGCCAGGATGGCCTATACCAATCCGCATTCTTAAAAAATCCGACGCCCCCAGTTTGGAAACAATATCGCGCAAACCGTTGTGCCCGCCATGACCGCCGCCAATTTTCAATCGTGCGCTGCCCGGCGGCAAATCAAGTTCATCGTGAATGACCAGTATTTGCGATGGCGCGATGCGATAAAATGCTGCCATAGGCGCAATTGACTGGCCGCTTAGATTCATGAAAATATCCGGCGCGATGATGCGAACGCGCCTGCCGTTACATTCGAATCGACCGATTTGCGCCTTGAATTTTTTTTCTGTTGCGAAGGTAATCGGGTATTCGCGTTGCAACCGCTCAAGCAACCAAAACCCGACATTGTGCCGGGTTGCGGCATATTGATTCCCAGGATTTCCCAGCCCCGCAATCAGTGCAATTCCTGCCGGCTCCATCTTAATTCATGCACTCAATTCATTTAAAAGTATGATTGTATCAGCATAGAAGTTATTTTTTATAATTTTATGGTATATTGGGATGTTTGCTAATAGTTATAAATCACAATCAAACAGAGGAATATAAATGAACAAGCTACTCGTATCTGCTCTTGGAAATAAAGATTCTGGGAAAAGCTACACATGGAATACATTGTTTGGTGTTACCGTAAGAACAGGAAAAAAGAAGCGTCGTCTGTATTTTAATGACTGCGAGTATGTAACAGTGTTCTTGATTAGCGGTTCTCCAGAGGAACGAAAAAAATATGTTGGTAATCTCATGATCGCAGAACCAAGGATTGTACTTTGTTCAACTCAGTACTGTGAAAGTAGCAAAAAAACATTCAGCTATTTTATTGAAAATGAGTATTCCCTATTTGTCCATTGGCTGAACCCTGGATATTCTGATTTGGACAGGCCCTATTTCGATTATCTGGGTATTATGAATTGGCTTTTATCTCAACAAAGCCTTGTGGGAATTCGCTCTGGAAAGTTGGAAGCAAAACCCAGAGTAGATGAAATAAAAGAATACATTTACGGTTGGGCTAAATCACGAAATCTCATCATTAACGAATGTGAGTAAATGACTTATAACAAGGCAAATGCACTCGGCCAGCAAAAAACGCCGCTCCTTCGTCGCTATGCTTTTTTCCACCAGTGATTTGCAACGTTATGTGTCAGAATGGGAGCATATTTATACAAAGCATTATATAGTGCTGGCATTAAAGTCATCCCGCAGTATCAAATTGAAAAATACACTC
Source organism: Candidatus Spongiihabitans sp. (assembly GCF_965237845.1). Classification (GTDB taxonomy): domain Bacteria; phylum Pseudomonadota; class Gammaproteobacteria; order Arenicellales; family Poriferihabitantaceae; genus Spongiihabitans. The sequence goes on from NZ_OZ250154.1 coordinate 1,306,201, forward strand.
TTGATTTGGCTTTATTTGACAAAGACAGAAATCTTGATATAGAAGTTGACGGAGAACGTTATCACAAAAATTGGACAGGAGAGCTTTGCAGACGAGACCAAATCAGGAATCAAAGATTATTCGAATTGGGTTGGGATGTTAAAAGATTTTGGGTTTATGAAATACGAGATGATATTTATGGTTGTGTTGAGAGAATAAAACAATGGATGAATGTTTAAGAAATTAAACACAGGGTAAGCGATTCCTTGCTTTCGGAACCACCACTTGATGATGAAGTCTTAATTTCATTAATCGAAAATTCTGATTCAGAAAATGAATAATAAAGTGACCGCGCCTTTTAACCCCCGTTCCACCTGACACAAAAAACGTGTAGGTGAACTTGTTCGTTAGCCCATATAAATAAGGAGCATTATTTTGTCAGGTCAGAGTACAGATGAAGTAAAAGAAGAAATTGAGTATCAAACAATCGCTGAGTTTCTTGAAAGCACCCCACCTAATCAGCTCATCTATATTTCTGACCTTTCTGTTTGGAAAGTATACGCTTATGGCGGCAGAAATTGCATGTGTGCGCCAGAGATACAGTTGCATTGTGATCACGAAAACTGTAATGGCATACGTTTTTTCAGATGCGTTTCCGGTGATGAAAACCCGTTAAAGACAAATGAGTATAAATTCTTTTATGTTAAATATCGTTGCTCAAACTGCCAACGTGTAGAAAAGACATTTTCGCTTGCGGCAAAGTTGGATTCAAATTCCGAACCTCAAGGTGTATGCTACAAATTTGGTGAGCTACCAACATACGGGCCACCTGTATCACCCAAGTTGATAAAACTTATCGGCACAGACAGGGATGAGTTTTTGAAGGGGAGAAGATGTGAAAACCAAGGGCTGGGAGTTGGTTCATTTATATATTACCGCCGGGTAGTTGAAAAGCAAAAAAACAGAATACTAGAGCAAATAATTAAGGTATCAGAGAAAATTGGTGCATCTGAGGAAAAGATTCATATTTTAAATAATGCAGTAAAAGAAACGCAATTTAGTAAGGCGCTGGATATGGCGAAAGATTCCATGCCCGAAAGTTTGCTCATAAACGGACACAGCCCAATATTGCTTTTACATGGTGCATTGAGCGAAGGAGTGCATGAACTTACTGATGAGCAGTGTTTAGAACTAGCTGGAAATATTAGAATTGTATTAAGCGAGCTTTCAGAGAGGCTATCTCAAGCATTGAAAGATGAGGCGGATCTTAATAAGGCGCTTTCCTCTTTAATGAACAAGAAAAAGGGCTAACAAACGCTTGCACTCGGACAGCAAAAACCGTGCAGAGGGAATAACTCACCAAGAAAATCAAATTGTTTGGTTTTTTATCAAAACCTGAAGTAAAATTCAGGCTTTATTACATTTTAAATATGCTAGAATTAACCACATGAAAGAAAAAATTGCTGATTATTTACTGGATATTTCAAAGTTGGTTTTTGCAGGCGTTGTTTTAAGTGCAATACTTCAAGTAGAGGGTATATCAAAATTAGCAGTTTTGTTTTCTGGCATCAGCGCAACAGTCATTTTTGCTTTGATTGGTTTTACATTAGCAAGGAAATAATAGTGGAAGCATTTATCTTATTTACAACAATGTCTGTGATTGGCTTAATCGCTTTGATAGGTGTTTTGTGGTATCAGCACAAACACAATAAAACCACCTAACAAATCATTCCAGCCGACGCGAAAAACATCGCACCGCTGACTTCAAATGCCAGTGACGGGGTTAACCATCGCTTGACTTTTCGTCGGCGGACTCGTCGGCGGTTGTTTCCTCTGAATCTTCCGCATCGGTTTCCAGTTCCTCTTCTGCGGCGACTACATCCTCATGCATCGATTTCGATGCGCGGCGGCAATACCGAAACCACGGCGTAATCGTGTTCATTGTTTTCGTCGTGCATCAACGTTGTGATACTGACGCCTTCTGGAAGTTTAATATCCGACAAATGCAATGATTCATTTAAATCAAGATGGGTGATATCCAATTCAATGGATTCCGGCAAGCAGGATATTTCCACATCATTAATCAAGTGAGAAATGATGCCGCCGCTGGTTCTAACGCCGACACAATCTTGTTCGCCGATGAAGTGAATCGGCAACGGCATGGTCAAGGTTTTCTTTTCATCCACGCGTTGAAAATCCGCTGCAGATCAAAAGCCTGCGAATCCAATCATAAGCGCGTGCGCGGATGACAATGGACAACGCAGCAGGAGCGCCAAGTGTTGCACTTGCACAGGGGTTATCCGCTGCGGGGCAAACGCAAGCTCTGGAAGGTGTTGTCCAGGGCTCAGGGGCTCTGAGCCTCAGCACGGTCGGGCGCATCCTGGCCCGGCTGGTGCGCTTGAAGCGGATCAGGCTGGCGTCGTTTGATGGCCGGGCCGGTCAAGCCCAACGGCATCGATTCCAAGGCTACGCCAAGCGTTGGCAATAGGGGATGCGCTCTAGGCAGCCGGGCGAGCGGGTGCAGATTGATCGCATGAGCGCAGGATTGCTAGCGGGCTTTGGCGTCAAGGAATTCAAGGCAGCCGGTCCGGCTGCCGGGTTGGTTGCCTTGAAAGCCTATAGTCGCGCGACCAGTCGTTGCGCCAAGGACTTCCTGGCCCATCTTATCGAACCAGCGCGGTTCAAAATCCGCTCAATACATGACGATGGCGGCAGCGAGTTTCGGGATGCGTTTGAGCAAGCCCGCCAGGCCTTGGCCCTGCCTCTGTTTGCGCTGCCGCCTGAACAGCCTGAATGGAATGGTTGCGTCGAGCGCGCCAATGCAGTCGTTATGAGTGCTGCCCGTTGTATGAAGGCCGGTTGACGGTGACCGCGATCAACCAGGAACTGGCCCGTTACCAGTGGCCCTATAATCATTACCGGCCACACGATAGTTTGGATTTAATGATGCCAATGGCGTATTATCGGCAATTCGCCTTGGCACCCTGATTTTGTCTCATTATGGGGTGAACCCGGACATTGATCTTGACAAAATAGTGATTAGATTGGTAGCGTTCCCTGATTGTGCCACGATTATAATTTAGCCATCCGCCTGTCCACGACCAATCACATTTGCTCAATAATTTTATGGCTGAAAGCGAAAATATTAACCCTGGAAATATTAACCTTAGCGAACGCGCCCAATCAGTACTAAAAGGGTTGATTCGTTGCTATGTCGATGGCGGCGCGCCCGTAGGTTCACGTACATTGGCAAAGGAGACAGATCTGGCGCTCAGTCCAGCAACCATTCGCAACGTCATGGTGGACCTTGAGGATTATGGTTTAATTCATGCCCCTCATACCTCCGCAGGTCGCGTGCCCACGATTAAGGGATATCGATTTTTTATCAATAGTTTGCTAAAAGTCGGGCCTATTGCCAATAAATCTTTAGGGTGCTCGCCAGGACCATACATGAGACAAATGACCGAAAGGTTGAGCGGAATCTCTGATCAGACGAGTATCTTAACCGGGGCAACGGAAATGCTCTCTCAAATAACCTCTTTTGCGGGTATTGTTTCAACGCCAAGCAATAGTCATGCACAAATTCGCCAGATTGAGTTTTTGAATTTATCGGAAAAGCGCGTGCTGACTATTCTCATTACCGACGATGGGCAAGTCCAAAATAAAGTGCTCTCGGCGCATCGCGAATACTCCGAATCGGAACTGATTGAAGCGGCAAACTTTTTCAATGCTAAGTACAGCGCCCAGTCGGTGCATGGTGTAAGAGCGCAATTATCCGCGCATATGAAACAAGATCACAAAAACATGCACCGGGAAATGCGTACTGCAATGAAAATGGCAGGTCAACTGTTTGATGATAAAGCTATTCAAGCCAATGAAAATGTGTTGGTCAGCGGAGAAAATAACTTACTGTCGATTCCGGAATTCTCGGAGCTGAATAAATTACGACAGTTATTTGATACCTTTAAAACCAAGCAGGTATTATTCGACCTATTGCAAAAAAGCATGTTCACTGAAGGGATAAACATTTTCATCGGTGAAGAATCCGGCTATGAACCGTTCAGGGATTGCAGTGTAATCGCCGCGTCCTATGAGGTGGACCATAAAAAAGTCGGGGTGCTCGGCGTAATTAGGCCGACCCGGATGCAATATGACGAAGTGATTTCCGCAGTTGACGTTACCGCAAAATTGTTAGGCAGCGCGTTGAGTTTTAACAGCACCCAGTAACACTCCTTTATCGGACACTTTATCGAGGGCCTCCTGACGTATGTCGGATTTAAATGTGCTTTTTGATCAACTGGAAGCATTTAGGCTTGCGCCGATAGACAACTGGAAGCCGGTAAGAATCATCGATATCGATATTCGAATTGCTGCAAACGGTGATTGGTTTTATCTGGGGTCGCCCATTCAAAGACATCGCATCGTTAAATTATTTTCGTCAGTATTGCGGCTCGAAGGCAATCAATATTTTTTGATAACCCCGCTTGTGAAATATCGAATTCAGGTGGATGACGTACCGTTTATTGCGGTGGAAATGAATCAAGTTAAAGAACAAGTTAAACAAAAGGAAATACAAAAATTGTATTTCCGCACTAATATGGACGAAGTGATTTTAGCAGACCATATTCATCCGCTAACCGTAATAACAAACGCAAAAAACAGTGAGCCTTCTCCGTACATTACTGTGCGCAGCGAGTTAAAAGCCAAAATCACCCGATCGGTTTTTTATCAGTTGGCAGAGCTGTTGCAACCCGACCCTAATCAAAGTGATGCAACTACTACTGTTGGGGTTTTCAGCGCCGGTGAATTTTTTGCTTTCGGAACGGCATGATTTATTTTATGATTAATTACGAAAAGCACGAATAAATCCAGTGATACAATGCATAGACACAGAGACCACAAAAAACACAGAGAATGGAACAGTGCAGGAATAAATCAATCAAGCCTGAGCCTTTGGTTTTGGTGGTGGCGATGATTTTTATTCAACCAAAATCCAAACTACAGTTAAAATCAGGACTATGGAATAACAATTTTTTATTGAGGTAAATTGATACAATTCCCCCAAAAATCTCTTTTAACAACAATAGAAATTCCAGCACATGCCACTTGATTTACCACATTTGTCAGACTAAGGAAGTTGTACGGATGCTTGAAAAATTGGGGTTTAGTGTTGTTCGTCAAAAAGATAGTCATATCGTTATGTGACTTAGTTCATGGTTGTGACCACCTTAAAGACTGAGAAATCTCACTCGCAACATTAATTGTGTGTGTTATGTTTCTATCGCGGGATCTGGGTTATTGCTGATGAGCAGTCGGACGTGTCAGGGCTACTCTAATTTTTCCGGTTCCACTACCTCGGTATCGTTTAAATTCCTAATCCAACCATCCATCCCGTCAGAATACCAATAAATTTGTCGATACCCGTATTGCAGTAAACGTTTCGCAGCATTCCATGAAATCCAGCAATTTTCCCGGCAGAAAACAACGACAGGGTAATTGAGATTATTTTGGGTCATAGCCTGCATAAACTTTTTGTAGGCAATCTCAACCATTTCATTGATTGTGCCAAAACCGATTTCAGGCAACCAGTAAGCTGATGGTATAGTCAGATGCGGCTCCGGCAGCCAAACTTGTTCTTGCGGCCACCCAGCTGGTTTTTTTGATTTCGGTAAAACATCGATTAACAGTGGCCGCATAGCCTGTTTTTTAACCAGTAACGCCTCCAACTTTGTAGTATTGATCGTCGTAGCCCCGGTCAAGGATTTTGGCACGGGCGCACGATAGTCTGCCAACCGAAACCCAATTGGCTGATCACTGTAAACAGCGTCGTTTGCCACATTTATGTGCTGTCCGGCTGCACCACTTGTCAGTGCATCATCATGATTATGTTGTTGGGCGTGGCTGCTGAAACTTTTGACGGGAGACAATGCAAGCAAAATGGACACCAATATGATGCGAGAACTGATCAGTAATAAAGATACACAGTTCAAGATGGTACCTTCGTCTGAAACAACCCTGCACAAACGGGAAACGTAATCACAATGTTTGAACCAGGGCCTTCATTCGCCTACTTTATCCACTAAGGGCACCCCATATTCACCTAATATTTGATCGACAGCTGGTTGTAATTTGGCAAGCGCCAGATTGATTTTATGCTTCCAAACATATTCTCGTTTCCGAACCGCCATCGAAATCGTGAAATCAAGGCGTATCGAGTTATCCTCATGCACCATTGGCGCTATTACCAACCTGGGATTAGAAGAATTCTGATTAAATTGCTGGACATAATACCCAGCTAATGGTCCCCACACCATAGCAACATCCGTCTCGCCATTAAGCACATCGGCCACCGCGTCTTTCGCAGGTTTGAACAGCCGGGTATCAACCACTAATAAATAGGGTTTAACCTGTCGCATCAAGCCATATTTAGCCAACAAAGAGGCAGGTGGCGTTCCCGCGACGACACCAAATTTTTTTTCTTTAATCTTATCCAGTTTAAGGTCATTCGAATTGATACCAGAATCCTCTCGAAATACCATCGAATAAACTGAATGATAGTATGGATTGGTGTTTTGCACTAACTCCGATGTGGTTGCAATGCCGATCACCAAATCGCAACGCCTTAATTTCAGTGTCTTACGTATAAAGCCAAAGGACTGTGGGAACCAAGTGTATTGGATCGGCAAACCAAGCTCAGCACTCAATAATTCGGCTATCTTGTTTTCAAATCCTTCTCCCTTGTCATTAGAATACGGCAAGTTATTGGGATCAGCACAAACGCGCAGTGTGCGGGTCGAAAGCGCCTCACGACCAGCGGTACTTTCCTCTGCATCAGAAATGCTCGTTATCATACCTTGGGTGAGTACGGCAAGCATTATGAAAGCCAGTCTGGCGAGTTCTTCTTTCCCAAATTTGCGCACAATTGTTTTTTGAATTATTGTTCCGTCATGTATTAAGAAGCCATCCCAAAATGCGGCATTCATCAAAGCGCTATTTTTTCGGCCTGCCCGGTGCCAAACCACCCTTTGCACGTGCAGTTAAAAAGCGATAAATGTCATCCAGATGTTTGGCAACATTAGGGTCCTTGCCGAAGGCTGGCATCACGCTAACTTCGCCTGAAGCACTCGTAACTTGACGGCCATCTGTAACCGTTTCTATAAAAGTTTGATAATCCATTGTTTTAAGTGAGTCAATCAAATTAGGACCAAAACTACTGCCTAACGCATCCTGACCGTGACAAACATGGCAGGTACTGTGAAAACGACGCCAGCCGTTAAAAGTGCCGATATCCACTTTGCCATTCATCAGCTTAAATTCTGGTTCACCCGCTTGCACGGATACAATGTTCATCATTGATGTCGACAGCACGAACCATGTTACGACAGTAAATTTAAACAGCAATTTACACATTTGTTAGACTCGCAGGTCAGTTGTAGGCTTAAAAAGCTGTACCAGGACTGAATCTTTATCCAAATAAATGAAAGGGGATTAGCATCACTGCTAACCCTTTTCAATATACAACATTAGGCTGGTAGAGCGATCAGGATCCCTACAATGCAAAGACAGTTAATACACCGCCCAGCCTGGAGAAAGATCCGATTGAACGGTAAGCGCCAACTGCACCCAGGCCATCAGTATCCCCTTCAAGCCCAGCGGCAAAGCCAATACCTGCCCAGCCGCCCAACCCCGACAGCACGGCTATATACTGCTTACCATCGTGCATATAAGTATTGACGTTGCCGATGATGCCGGAAGGTGTTTTAAAGCGATACAGCTCATCACCTGTCGCGGCATCAACTATTTTAAGGTAACCTTCCAGCGTTCCGTAGAAAACCACGTCGCCTGCCGTTGCCAACGCACCACTCCAAACGGAGAATTGTTCTGGCTTGGACCATTTTATTTTTCCTTCACCCGCATCCCAGGCAATGAAATTCCCAAGGTTGTTGGTGCCATCCCCCATTACTTTACCCGCTGGGAACATAGACAGGGTAGCACCTACATATGGTTGCCCCGCCGTATAGCTTACTTCAAATGGTTCGTAGTCCATGCAGACATGATTGGTTGGCACGTAAAACATACCCGATTTTGGCGAGAACGATGCCGGCTGCTGGTCTTTAGAGCCTAATGCAGCCGGACAAATGTTTTGTGAATTCACGTCTGCGCCATTGTACTGGGTACTATACTGGTCAACGACCTGCGGACGACCAGTTTCCATATCGATATGGGTTGCCCAGTTCACCGCAGGATCAAACTTCTCTGCAACCAATAGCTCACCCGTCACACGATCTAACGTGTAGCCAAAACCATTACGATCAAAATGTACCAACACCTGGCGATCTTTGCCTTGCACTTTAATGTCTGCCAGGATCATTTCGTTGACGCCGTCATAATCCCACTCATCATGCGGTGTCATCTGGTAAACCCATTTTACGGCACCTGTGTCCGCGTTCCGCGCCCATATAGTCATTGACCAACGGTTATCTCCTGGGCGTTGTGTAGGGTTCCAGGTGCTGGGGTTGCCCGATCCATAGTACATCAAATTTAAATCAGGGTCATAAGAATACCAGCCCCATGTGGTACCGCCTCCAATTTTCCACTGGTCCCCTTCCCATGTATCAATACCAGAAGCGGCTCCGACCGGCTTGCCCATATCAGTAGTCACGCCAGGTTCGATTAATGTATCTGAATCCGGGCCCATTGAGTAACCTCGCCAAGCCAAAGATCCATCCTCAATGTTATAAGCCGTAATATGCCCACGTACACCAAATTCACCACCGGAAATACCTACGATTACTTTATCGTTAACAACCATTGGTGCGGAAGTACCGGTTGCTCCCGCTGCAGGGTCATCGTTGACGACCTTCCAAACTTCTTTTCCGGTTTTGGCATCCAACGCAACCAAAGTGGTATCTGCCTGATATTGGAAAATCTTATCGTCAGCATAAGACACGCCTCGATTAACCGTATCGCAACACATAACCGGGATAACAGCCGAATCCTGCGTGGGTTTGTATTCCCAAATCACCTGACCCTCATTCTTTAAGTCCAGTGCAAAAACATTATTTGGAAACGGCGTATTGAAATACATAACGTCACCGATCACCAACGGCCCACCTTCGTGGCCGCGTAGTACGCCAGTTGAAAATGTCCACACTGGACGCAAGTCTTTGGCAGTTTTAGTATTGATTTGATCAAGTTCGCTATAGCGATGGTTTGCATAATTGCCGGTGGGCATCACCCACTGCGAAGAATCTTTTGATAATGCGATAAGTTGTTCATTAGCCCGCGCCGGTCCGACCACCAGTGTAATCAGGAAAGTAAGCGAGGTTATGAGAACCTTTAACGAGTTCGACAGTTTCATTTTTCCACTCCTAAATTTAATGTCTATGTTACGATAAAATGGCATACCAACAGTATACAGCAAACAATGATGTATAAACCAGTGCTTGTCCGGGTTCACCAGAAATGAGACAAAATCAGGTCGCCAAGGCGAGTTGCCGATAATACGCCATCGGCGTCATTAAATCCAAACTATCGTGTGCTCGGCAATGATTATAGGGCCACTGGTAACAGGCCAGTTCCTGGTTGATCGCGGTCACCGTCAACCGGCCTTCATACAACGGGTGGAACTCATAATCGGGCAGGTGCCTGTGATTTAAGTGAAAGGATTTCACCAGCGCTGACTTGATTAAAGTCAGCGCCTTTCGGAAAGCGCTGCCTGATCAAGCCATTGGCATTCTCATTGGTGCCTCGTTCCCATGAACTGCGCGGATGGGCAAAACAGACCTGCAGGCCGGTCTCTTTCGTGAACAATCGATGCGCCGCCATCTCTTTGCCCTGATTATATGCCAGGGTTGGTTTCATCTGTTTCGGCATCGTTCGCAATTTGCGCGCAAACGCCTTGCGCACCGTTTCGGCGTCCTGTCTCTTCAAGCGAACCAGCAACACCGTCCGGGTGGTGCGCTCAACCAGCGTGCCAAGAGCGGATTGATGGCGCGCGCCCTAGATCAAGTCGCCTTCCCAATGCCCGGGCACAGCGCGATCAGCCACTTGCGCAGGCCGCTATTCAATACTGAACATCTCCGGGATACCACCCCGATGGTCAATGCCCCGGTTGCGATGCCGCCGCAAACAACGCAACAGGGATTGACGCAGCCCCCCGGGCAATGCATACAAATACGTATAGATGGTTTCGGCGCACGCTCGCATCCGTTCATCCCCAGGATAATCTAGCTTGTGCTTGGCCCTGATTTGCGCCGGCGACCACTGCTTGCGAAGTCCGTGGATGACGATCCTAAGAAATTCCTCGCGCAGAATTCCTTGTGCGGCTGGACTGTGCGTTGACTCATGCCGGCAAACCGGGAATCTGGAAAAATATTCCGATAGAACCACAATAACAAAATGCTTAATGTTATGACGGTTTGCCTGATCTACCGGGTAATATCGACTTATTAGAGCAAATGTGCCTGATACTAATTGTTGGCGATATTTAATTTCATCTACGAAAAAAACATCCATACAGCGATTACTGCAAGAAGGCTCCCAAATCCCAAGTTCATCATTTTGGCATTAGACTCACTACGAAACAATGTTGCAAGACGGTCTCCGACAATAATCCATGCAGTAAAAGAAATAAGGTTATTCAACGTGAATACTGTTAAGATCCACAATACCAGTATTACTTGATCTCCCGATTCAATCTTTAAAAATTGAGCAAACATTGCCGCAATAATGAAGTAAGCATTGGGATTAAGAACTAGTAATACAACACCATCCCGGAAATTAGCGACAGTCGGTTCCTGATTAGTCCGTGACATACCTGAGCGCAATAACTTCCAGGTAAGCCAAAGCACATAAAGCGATCCTAAGACTTTTATTGTAGAAAATATCCCGGGATACTTATGAATCACCGCCGCGAACCCAAGACCTGCAGCTACAGTGACTAGCCATGTTGAAACGTGGTATCCCGCTTGATCAGACATGCTCTGAAATATCCGATTCTTGCTAAGTTGGAATTAATATAATGCGTAGCGCAAAATATCGCCTGGAGGCAACGTGACTCCACACGAAATTTGTCATGCTGCATTTGAAAAAACAATCGAACCGTTATTAAGTGACATCAAATCAAAGACAAAGAGCGTGGAGTAAGTGATTAACAAACATTAAGGGGCTGACCCAGATAACACCAACTCGGTGTTATTATGGTCAGCATGAGAAAGAGCAGAGTAAGCAAAGTCAAATCAGCTCGGTTGGTCGAACATCTTGTTGCTGGAACGACAGCTCGTTGCGCCGCCGCACTGGCGGGCGTCAATGCGAAGACAGCGGTGTATGACTTTCACCGCTTGCGTGAGATGATGGCCTATCAACTTGAGCAACAGTCAGAGACGGTTTTCAGTGGTGGGATTGAAGTGGACGAAAGTTATTTTGGTGGTGCCCGGAAGGGCGGGAGAGGTCGTGGAGCAGCCGGGAGAACCCCTGTATTCGGGCGGTTGAAGCGAGGCATCAAGGTCATGCGAAGGATTGCTGATGCCTCGTCGGCGACTTCATACCCGATTATTGAGCGTAAGGCTGTACTGGACAGCATTGTCTATTCGGATTGTTGGAGGGGAGTCAATGTGTTGGATGTTTCGGACTTCAGACACTTTCGGATCAACCACGGCAGGCGGTTTGCCGAGCGTCAAAACCACATCAATGGCATTGAGAATTTTTGGAATCAGGCAAAGCGTCATTTGCGCAAGTTTAACGGCGTGCCGAGGCGCCATTTTCCGCTGTTTTTGAAGGAATGCGAGCGGCGTTTTAACAACCCAAACCCACAAGAGCAATGACGGCAAATAAAACAATTGGTTAGGCAGAATTTAACTTAGTTATCTGGGTCAGCCTCAAAGGCTTTGCCGCATAGCCTGTTTAGGGCAGCTTTGGGAGATGACTTCCAAATATGCTCAAGAACGCCTCAAAATCCTCGGTTTCTTCGCGGATCATGGCGCAGCCGCGACCAGTGATGCCTTTGATGTCAGCCGCAGAACGCTTTATCGCTGGAAACAGTGCGCCAAGTCGGCGGCGCCCCGGCCGCCCTGACTGCTAAATCCTGCGCCCCAGGCATCGGCGACAGCCACAGGCACCACTAAGCTGGTTAAGGAAATCCGCTAACGGCTCGGAGTTCATGGGACGCTTCCAGCAACGCCTCGATGCCCACGGCATGACCAACCGCGGGCTTATCCCAGATCACCAAAAATGAACGCCCATGTCGAGCACTTCAACCGCACCATCCAGGAGCAGTTCGTCGATTATCACGAGAATCAACTATTCCATGACCTGCCTGGCTTTAACCGCAAACTGGCCGACTGGCTACTCGACTGCAACACCGTCCTGCCCCATCATAGCCTCGGCTTGCAATCTCCTGCAACTTCCTCATCCATAACCAACCCGAGCGCCAAGGGGGGTGGACTTATAACATGATATGGAAGTTTTTTACCGTTGGGGATACAATACGTGTTTGACAGTGATCACTAAGCACCCATAATCACCTATGGCAATACGAGAAATTTTAATCTATCCAGATTACCGACTCAGAATCAAGTCTGAGCCGGTTACGAACTTTGATAAAGAGCTCGAAGTTCTGGTCAAGGATATGGCAGAAACCATGTATGACGCGCCGGGCATTGGATTGGCAGCTATTCAGATCGACGTGCCGAAACGAGTCGTTATTATGGATTTATCTGAAACCAAAGACACCCTTCAGGTGTTTATCAATCCTGAAATCACTGAACTCGAAGGGGTAACCGAAACCGAGGAAGGTTGTTTATCGGTGCCGGGCGTCGTTGCCATGGTGGAACGTGTGGCAAAAACCAGGATAAAGGCGCAGGATATTAAAGGCCAGCCATTCGAAGTAGAGGCGGACGAAATGCTGTCGGTTTGCATTCAGCATGAAGTAGATCACCTCAATGGCAAGGTATTTGTCGATTATCTTTCTCGATTAAAACAGGATCGAGTGCGTAAGAAACTCATCAAAGAAGCGCGACTGTCAGAGACTGAGGCCGCGTAAGTACGCTTTTAAAACCCAGGCTGATTTCGCTTCACAAACATGATTCTCTTTAGTGTTACGCATTATTTTAAGTATCCCCTTGCGGGAAACCTCTTGTAGGCCTATTTTTTCAAGTTTACGAGGCTCGGTGCCGTTCCAAAAAGAATCGACAACAAGAGGTAAATCTCATGCGAGTGGTTTTTGCGGGCACCCCTGAATTTTCTGTGCCCAGCCTTGAGGCATTGATAAACACGCCATTTGTTGAAGTTGTCGGGGTTTATACCCAACCCGACCGACCCGCAGGAAGAGGTAAAAAGCGACATAAAAGCGCGGTCAAATCCTGCGCAGAAAAACAGGGTTTAACGGTTTACCAACCCGAATCGGTTAAGGGGCCGGCAGTCATTGAACATCTTGGCGCATTAAATGCGGATCTGATGCTGGTTACAGCCTATGGCTTGTTGTTACCCACGGCGGTGTTGGAGATTCCTCGCCTTGGCTGCGTTAATGTTCACGCATCACTATTGCCGCGCTGGCGAGGCGCCGCGCCGATCCAGAGGGCTATTGAGGCTGGCGACCGAACCACAGGAATAACATTAATACAAATGCAATTAGCCCTTGATAGCGGGCCCATACTCGCACAGTCGCAGATCGACATTAGCGAATCCGAAACCGGCGGAACCTTGCACGATAAGTTATCCGCGCTGAGCGGCGAGCTGCTTGAAAACAAGTTGAGCAAAATTTGTGATCAATCTCTTGAACCTGTTGTACAAGATAACGCGTTAGCCACATATGCAAACAAGCTTAGCAAAGCTGAATCGAAATTGGACTGGGGCCAAAGCGCAAAAAATCTACAACAAAAAGTGCGCGCATTCAACCCTTGGCCAATGACCACCACAAAGCTTGGTGAGATGACCATTAGAATTATAAAAGCCAGCCACATTAACAGCCAAATCAAGGGAAAGATCGGCCAGGTTCTAAGTGCTGATAACGGTGGTGTGGTCGTTCAAACCGGGCAAGGTCAACTCAATGTGGAAGTGCTGCAAAAACCCGGAGGCAAGGCATTAGCCGTTGCCGATTTTTTAAATGGCATGTCGATCACTAAAGGCATGGTATTTCGCTAACGCCGCAGACAACGCGACTGACGACGAAGCACCTAATACACGTATATCTATAAGGAAACGGCACCGGGCCATGCCATGCCATGCCAAACACCTAAACAAACAAACGCTCGTGCCGTTACCGCAGAAATCCATATGAAAAAGGTGCAACTAACTATAGCCGCCGCCCGGGTATTGCGAGGGGTAATTGACCACGGGCATTCTCTTGATCGCGCCGTGGAAGACTTGGGGGATGGTTTTAACGGCAACCTTTCCAAACTCAAAGAAATCGCATTTGGTGGATGCCGTTTTTACATTTACCTTGATAGCATCATTTCTAAATTGTTGCACAAACCCATCAAAGAAAAGAATCGTATCGTTCATTTCTTGTTGGTCAGCGCAATTTATCGAATCGAGTTTATGTGCGCCCCCGATCATGCGGTGGTTAATGAAAGTGTAAGCGCTTTGGAAAAAACCAATCAGTCATGGGCAAAAAGCTTAACCAACGGCGTGCTGCGGAATTTCCTTAGAAATAAACCTGAAATAATTGGGCTGCTCAATAAGGCGCATGTTCGAGATGCCTTTCCCAAACACTTGCATGAACGTATAACCAGCGATTGGCCAGATCATGCCCAAGCAATATTTCGGGCTTCGAATAAAAAACCGCCCTTGACCCTGAGAATTAACCAGAAAACCACCACTCGCAGTCTCTATGAGGAAACGTTAAAAGGGCAGGGCGTGGACTATGTGCTGACCCAAGACAGTGATATTGGCGTGATATTAAGCAACCCGGTTTCGGTTGAACGAATCCCGGGTTTTACCGATGGCAAGGTCTCAGTTCAGGATGAGTCGGCGCAAATAATGGCGTCAGCCGTGGCCTTGTCGAGCGGGCAGCGGGTTCTTGATGGCTGTGCAGCCCCCGGGGGAAAGACCTGCCTAATGCTGGAATCCCAACCCGATTTGGCTTCTTTGGTCGCTATCGATTTGCCCCTGCGTATAACGGCAATCGAACAAAACCTTGCCCGGTTAAAGCTTAACGCAATGGTTATTGCGGCGGATTTGCTGGATACCGCCGCGTGGTGGGATGGTCGGTGGTTCGATAGAATTGTCCTCGATGCACCGTGTTCCGGTAGCGGCGTAATACGCAGACACCCCGATATTAAACATCGCCGACGACCGTCAGACATTGAAAAATTCGCTGAGCAGCAACTGGCGATGATTAATTCGGTATGGCCGTTACTTAAACCCGGCGGCAAGCTGGTTTATGTAACCTGTTCGATTTTCAAAGCGGAAAATGATCATGTAATTGAGAAATTCATAAAAGACAAGGAAGATTTTGAATTACAATCCCTCAACGAAATATTCGGTGTGGAGTCGTCATTTGGCCGACAACGATTACCCGGAATACATTCAGGCGACGGATTCTATTATTGCGGCATCAATAAAACCCCATGCAATAAAACCCCAGGCAATAAAACCCCAGGCAATAAAACCCCAGGCAATAAAACCCCAGGCACTCATTCATGAAAATAACTATTCTGGGCGGTGGTCAGGTTGGCGCATCCATTGCCGAAATTCTTTCAAGGGAAGAAAACGATATTACGGTGGTTGATCACAACCGCAAAATACTGGATACCATGCAAGATCGAATGGACATTCGCACAGTGCATGGCGCCGCATCCTCGCCGGAAGTGCTTAAACAGGCCGGCGTGGATGACGTGGATTTGATATTGGCGGTAACCAATTCCGATGAAGTAAATATGGTCGCCTGCCAGGTCGCGCATACCCTGTTTCACACCCCCACGAAAATTGCCCGGGTGCGCTCTTCGGATTATTTGGCGCATCCGGAACTGTTTTGCAAGAAATCGATTCCTATCGATGTCATTATTAGTCCAGAGCAAATTATTAACAATCAAATTCAACGGCTGATTGAATATCCCGGGGCGTTACAAGTGATCGATTTTGCTGATGGCAAAATTCAGTTGGTGGCCCTAAAAGCCTATTACGGCGGGGCCTTGGTTGGGCATGAATTGAAAGACCTAAAAGACCATTTGCCTTCTGTTAAGACCCGGGTTGCGGCGATATATCGGCAGGACCGGGCAATTATACCTACCGGGAAAACCGTTATCGAAGCGGATGATGAGGTGTTCTTTATCGCTACCCATGAAGATATCAAGAAAGTGATGCAGGAACTTCGCAGCATAGAAGAAGCAGGAAAAAAGATGATTATTGCGGGTGCGGGCAACATCGGATTCAGATTGGCCCAATCGCTGGAAAGCAGCGGTTATCAAGTAAAACTGATTGAACGTAATCCGGAGCGTGCTCGTTGGGTCTCTGATCAATTGGAAGATACCGTTGTTTTACAGGGCGATGCGGCCGATGAAGAATTACTCCATCAGGAAAACATCGACAAGATGGAGCTGTTCTGTTCGCTGACTAACGAGGACGAGGCAAATATTCTTTCTGCAATGCTGGCAAAGCGTCTCGGTGCGAGGAGAGCCATGGCGATCGTGAATCGTGCTGCATATATCGAGCTCATCGAAAGCAGTGTTCTGGACATTGCAATATCACCCCGGCTTTCAACTGTGAGCGCGTTATTGTCTCATGTCAGGAGAGGCGACGTGGTGGCGGCCTACTCTCTTCGTCGGGGCGTCGCCGAAGCGATTGAGGCCGTGGCCCACGGTGATTCCAAGACTTCAAAAATTGTTGGACGAAAGCTGGCAGACATTAAGCTTCCAAACGGGGCAACAATCGGAGCGATTATGCGTAATGATGAATTGCTCAGACTGGAGGAAGACGCAGTAATCGAAGACGGCGACCACATCATTATATTCGTCATCGACAAACGTAAAATTCCGGATGTAGAGAAATTGTTCCAGGTATCGGCTACGTTTTTCTAAGGCGCGCTTGACCATGCAGACCCTCGGCATCATGAAAATTCTCGGCATACTAATCGTGTTATTCAGTATCACGTTGATACCCCCGATTGCCGTTTCACTGTTCTATATGGATCAAGCACATGACGCATTTATTTTCTCGCTGCTGATAATTTTAACTGTGGGCGCGATTTGCTGGTTTCCGGCCAGGCGCTATCGGAGTGAGCTGCGCTTTCGGGATGGGTTTTTGATCGTGGTATTAATTTGGGTAGTATTGTCGATAATGGCAGCCATTCCATTGCTGCTGGCTCATCGTCCTGAGTTGCGAATTGTCGATGCGCTGTTTGAGTCGACTTCAGGACTGACAACCACGGGGGCCACCATCCTGACTGCTATCGATGATCTGCCGCTATCCGTTTTGTACTATCGCCAACAACTGCAATGGCTCGGCGGCATGGGAATTATCGTTTTAGCCGTTGCGGTCATGCCTGCGTTAGGCGTGGGGGGAATGCAGCTTTATCGTGCCGAAACCCCAGGGCCAATGAAAGACAACAAACTTACCCCGCGAATCACCGAAACCGCCAAAGCGATATGGCGTATTTATCTCGGATTGACTGTTCTTTGCGGCGCGTCGTATTATTTCGCAGGAATGTCCGTTTTCGATGCCGTAAGCCATGCGTTTTCAACCGTCGCCATCGGCGGTTTCTCGACTCATGAAGCCAGCCTGGGTTATTTTCAAAGCAACGCCATAAATTTGGTGGCGACGTTATTCATGTTGTTGGCCGGGCTGAATTTTGCCCTGCACTTTTCCGCATTCCGGTTCAGGCGCGTCGCCGTATATTTAAAAGACCCCGAAGCAAAAGCCTATTTCGGGCTGATACTGCTGATTATAGTTCTGACCGTGATGATGTTACATAATCATCAGGTCTATGAACAATTGAGCGATAACATTGTCCAGGGAATTGTCCAGGTCGTATCCATCGTCACCACCACCGGGTTCACAACCACAAATTTTTCAATCTGGCCTACGTTTATTCCGATATTGCTCATCCTGTTGAGCACCGCAGGCGGGTGTGCCGGCTCCACCGCCGGCGGCATGAAAATTATTCGGATGCTGCTGTTGTTCAAGCAAGGCGCACGGGAAATTTCAAAATTAGTCCATCCCAGCGCACTGATTCCAATTAAACTGGGCGGCAAGCCGGTGCCGGATAATGTGGTCAATGCGGTGTGGGGATTTCTTTCGTTATATATCTTTAGTTATGCCATCCTGCTTATAATAATGTTGGCCACCGGTGCCGACCTGACTACTGCATTTTCAGCGGTTACCGCGTGCCTCAATAATTTGGGTCCCGGACTAGGCGATGTATCGCGGAATTACGCCAGCATTACCGATACCGGAAAAATTGTTCTAACTTTCGCGATGGTGCTGGGCAGACTTGAGTTGTTCACGTTGTTGGTGCTGTTTTCACCCGTGTTCTGGAAAGGCTGATCCACTAACAGGTCAGCCGATACGGCAGTCGATATCAGGGCAGCTTGCGATGATTCTGGTCAGTGATTATTGCGCAGATACATCCA
The DNA here is from genome assembly GCF_965237845.1 of Candidatus Spongiihabitans sp. Taxonomy (GTDB): domain Bacteria; phylum Pseudomonadota; class Gammaproteobacteria; order Arenicellales; family Poriferihabitantaceae; genus Spongiihabitans. The sequence continues at coordinate 1,324,749 of NZ_OZ250154.1, forward strand.
GCCAACTGTTTACCCGTTTGATGTCCTGTTCATCCAATTGCCCTGCCGACCTTTCCAGTTCAAGGACTGCGACAATGTAGTTGTACCTTGCGCGCAGGTAATCTGTTCGCGAGCGCGATAAATCACGTTGGGCATCCAGCACATCAAGGTTTGTGGTGAGACCTGCGCTAAAACCCTGTTCTTTCGCTTCCAGTGCGCTTTCGCCTGCGGTGATGGCATTGAGCAGCGCCTCCACCTGACTGACACCGCTGGCCACCGCCAAAAAGGCCGAGGTGGTTTCGACTGATGCCAATCTTCGCGCTTGTTCCAGTAATCGTTCTGTTCGGTTATATTCTAATCCAGCTTGTTGGGTGGTTAGGTTGATGGCGCCGCCGAGATAAAAGGGGAAACGCATGATCAATGAGACCGAAGTGGTATTGATTTCCCCGGAGCGGGATGAGTTGGTTGAGGAAAAGGCGCCCGAATCGGAAAATCTGTGGTTGGCGTCCAAACTTACCGTAGGCGATCGACTGACTCTCTGTTTGTCTATTTCCTGTAGGGCAATTTCCAGATTCAGCATTTCAACTTTAAGAGGAACGTTGTGATCAATGGATCGATTGATCCAGGCATCGACATCATTGGGGGCGGGCAATGCTAATGGCGCGGAATCATTAAGAATCGACAGCGCTTCAGGAGTCATGCCAATGATTTGTTTAAGTAAGGCTAGGTCATTATTAATCTGGTTTTGTGCCTGAATTTCGTTGGCTTCGGCCAGCTTAAGCCGCGCCACGGCATCAAACAAATCGGTTCGTGTTCCAAGCCCGACTTCCAGTCGTTTGCTGGCAAGATCCATTTGTCGTCGAATGGTTATTTTTTCAAGGCGCGCTACTTGCCTGGCATCTTGAGCGGCCAGCAGATTGAAATATCGATTGGCAACACGCAGTATCAACCGTTGTTTAGCGTCAAGCAATCGCAAACTGGAGATATCGACCTGATACCTGCTTTGGGTGATTGCCACCCGCTTGGTTTTATCGTACAGGGGAATATTTAGATTCAGGTTGATTGAATGGTTATTGCTTGTTTGCGAGGTTGCCGATGCGTCTGATATTTGACGGCCAATCTGGCTATTGGCGGTGGCCGACGGTTTGAAAGCGGACTTGGCCAGGGGCAAGTTTATCCGGTTTGATTCATGGCCAAGTACGGCGGCCTGGTATTCCGGGTCATTGGTTAGCGCGAGTTCGTAAATATCCCATAAATCTGCGCCGTATGACTTGGTGACCCAGGTAGTGATGGCAATGACCGCCCACAATGCTGTCAATAATGGATGGGGGTGGACTTGGCAACGGGGCATGATGTTCTTAGGATATTCAGAAGGTGAAAGACGGTTTGTCATCAACATTCATTAGTCTGGGCACGCTGGTTTCAAAAAGCGATCGCCGAGCCCCGGCAGCGCGATAAACGACAACTTGCATGGCCGGGTTATAGCCCTCGATTCCAACCATGCATCCCTCAATATTGATCATGTTGCGGAATGTTTTATCGATTTCGGGCATCGACCCGGTTATCAATACACCATCAAATTGGGAACCATGTTCTCCGGGATTGTGGCAAAATGCAAAACAATCGCTTTGTACCAATTCTACATTGATGATTCCCGCCATAGCCAAGTTCATGCCGGCCTGGCGAGTTAATTGCTGATCGATTTCAACGCTGGTGACATGCTCGCAAATAGTGGCAAGCAAAGCGGTCAGATAGCCCGTGCCTGTTCCAATTTCCAGAATCTTATGGATCGGTTTCAGGCCAAGCGCCTCAACCATTCTCGCCCCGACTTTAGGTTCCAGCATCACTTGACCATCGCTGATGGGGCCATCGCCAATCGAACCGCCGCCAATGGGAATGCGGACATCCGCAAATGACAAATCCTTATATTGAGCCGGAACGAAATCTTCGCGGCGAATTTCACTCAACGCGTTTAAGGTTTGCATCTCCAACACATTCCAGGGCCGGATTTGTTGTTCGATCATGTTGACGCGAGCGACTTCGTAATCCATAAGGTCTGTATGTTGTCTCGGTTTATAGGGTTAGTGAGGCGCGTATCTTATCAAAATCGACACGATTATCACTAAGCGACTAACCGAGCACGTGTGTTATGGCATCTTTGTAAATGGCCACCATTTCATCCAAAGTCCCTTGATCGGTGGTCAGGGGCGGCGCATTGCAGATGACTTCGCTCCTGACGCGGGTACAGAGTCCGCGCTCCATCAGCGCTTTAGTTAATTTTCCGCCTAGCCCGAAATCCGCCTCAAACCATTCTTTGGTCGCCTTGTCCTTGACGATTTCAATGCCATGCATCATGCCTTTTCCGCGCACGTTGCCAACGTGGGGGTGATCATCCAAAGCGTCATGAAGTTTTTGCAACATGGCTTCACCCTTGGATGCGGCTTGCCCGGGAAGGTCTTCATTTTCGATGATGTCCAGAGTTGCCAGGGCAACAGCGCAGGTAGTGGGATGACCACTGTAGGTGTAGGCATGCATCCACGGCGCTTTGCTGGAGGTAATGGTTTCGGCAATCTCGTGACTGATGCCAATGCCGCCTAATGGCGCTGCGCCGGAAGTAATTGATTTAGCGAACTGCATTAAATCCGGTTCGACATCGTAGTGTTGTAAACCAAACATTTTTCCGGTTCGCCCGAAACCAGTGATTACCTCATCTGAAACCAATAACACTTCATACTGATCACATATTTCACGGATGCGCTTGAAATAGTCATCTTGAGGAGCAATTACCCCGCCGGCGCCTTGTACCGGTTCGGCGATAAACATAGCCACCGTTTCCGCGCCTTGTCTTAATATTTCTTTTTCCAGCTCATTGGCCGCGGCGATACCTTGGGACGAACCGTCTTGCGGCACCGGATAGTGATACGGATCGGGGGATGGGATATGGCTGAATCCAGGCATCAGTGGTTCAAACATCGACCAATAACTTTTAATTCCGGTCGTACACATTGCCGCAAAAGTTACGCCGTGGTATGCCCAAAGCCGGCTGATAACTTTAGTTTTTTTCGGTTTGCCCTTAACTTTCCAGTAAAATCGCGCCAATTTTATATTACTGTCCGTCGACTCCCCGCCTCCGCTAGTAAAGTAAAAATTGCTCATATTTGCCATGCCATTGGAGTGGGCGATAGTCGATAACCTTTCGGCCAGTTCGATTGCCGGTCGGTTTGATCCGCCAGCGTAACTTGAACAGAATGCCAGTTCACTCATTTGTTTTTGAGCCGCATCCGCCAATTCCTGGCGGCCATGACCGGCGCTGACATTCCACAGGCATGACAAGCCATCAATGTAGCGATTGCCATCAGCGTCATAAAGATAAGAGCCTTCGCCTTTGACCCAGACTCGGCCGTTAGCGTGACCAGCCGTGTGGTGTAGCGGGTGAATCAGATGCTGGCGATCTTTTTCCAGCAGCGTAGCGTTGGAGAATGGTGCCTTCATGTGTATTTCCTCATTCTATAGAATTTTTCTAGGGTGGTGCGCAAAGCCGGAGTGCGGGGCTTTGCAATCCACAATTTCAGATGTCGCTAATTATCGCTTTGTCTCTACTGCTTTGGCAAATATATTATGCCGCGCTGACTGCGAAAGTGCGTCGAGCAGGGTCTTTATCAACTCTGGGCCCTGATAAATAAAACCGGTGTAGATCTGAATCAGTTTCGCACCGGCTTCGAATTTCTGCAGCGCTGATTCCGGGCTATCGATTCCTCCGATACCGATGATGGGAATTTCATCCTGCAGGTTTTGATGCAATGCAGCAATCACCTCAGTCGCCGCATTTTGTACGGGAGGCCCGCTGAGCCCCCCCACTTCTTGAGCCAACGCGTGTTGTTCAACAGCTCGCCGTGATAACGTGGTATTGGTTGCGGCCACGCCATCAATGCTGTTCTGGCGCAGTATCGAGGCGATGCCTTCGATTTGGCGGCGCTCAAGGTCTGGCGCAATTTTTACAACCAACGGCACATATTTTCCGGTATTGTCAGCCAATTGCTGGCGTTCAAGATTCAAAGCGCGAAGCAATTGATTCAGGGCCTGATCCTGCTGCAAATCCCTCAAGTTTCGGGTGTTTGGAGAGGACACATTTATGGTGACGTAATCGGCATGGTTATAAACGCCGCGCAGACCAATCAGATAATCCTTTATGGCGTTGTTCAACGGTGTTGCCGCATTCTTGCCAATGTTTATGCCTTTGATAATTTCCGGGTCGGCTTGCTCAAGATTTTTGACAAACCGGGTCAAACCGACGCTGTTAAATCCCATGCGGTTGATCAGCGCCTGGTGTTCGGGCAGCCGAAACATCCTGGGTTTTGGGTTGCCCGGTTGGGGTTGGGGAGTCACGGTGCCCAATTCGAGCCAGCCAAATCCCATTTTATGCAAGACATTACATGCGTTTGCCTGCTTATCCAATCCCGCCGCCAGCCCGACCGGGTTGGGGAAAGTAATGCCCATGGCCTGAACCGGCTGGGTCGGCGCAGGTTTGGATTGAGATTCGGCGCCGACCAGCATTGCGCATAACCTGGTCAGGTGCTTTGATTTGGAAACCAGCCCCAGAGCATTCATCACCAGATCGTGACTTGTTTCAGGCCCCAGTTTAAATAACAAAGGTCTTAGCAAGGGATACATTTAGAATCTTTCATCAGGTCGCAGCAGCCGCCATTTGCCGATTCCAAGTTTGCCAAGTTTGATCTTGCCGATTCGTACACGGGTTAAACCTGTAACCTTTAGGCCAACCAATTCGCACATCCGGAGAATCTGCCTCTTGCGGCCTTCGATCAAAGTAAATATGAGATGCCAATCTTTTATCTTTTCGGCTTTTATCTTTTCGGCTTTTGCTGGTTTCAGTGCTTTGCCATCCAGAAGCAATCCGTGTCGGAGCTGTTTTATTTTGGAAGCGGTAATGTCGCCGCTGATCCGCACCCGGTATTCTTTTTTGATAGCGCCTTTTTCGATAGCACTGTTCGCGCCGATCAGGGTCTTGGCAATTCGCCCATCCTGAGTAAAAACCATCAAACCGGTAGAATCAATATCGAGCCGTCCGGCTGGAGCAAGTCCGTGTCGCTGTGGTGTCGCATGGTCAGTGTTATGCCGATTTTCTTTGTTAATCAGCATCACCGCCGATTGATAACCTTTTTCAGGCAAGCCGGAGACGTAGCCCAGCGGTTTGTTTATCAATACCGTAAGCAGACGTGACTGCTGACTGCGCGCGCGGTGGTGCAGGGTGATAATCTGGGATTTCAGGATCTTGGTTGCCAAGGTGGTGACGGCATGTCCATCCACATACACCTCGTTTAAATATTTCATTTTGTTCGGGCGCAAGTGTTTGTTATCTTAAAGTCTTTCATGCGAAAAGGCTCGGCGCTCGTTCCTCAAAAATATACATGCCCGAGGCGTACCAGACCCTGCTCGATGAATCGGTCGGCTTCACGTCGTGAACACATGCCGCGCTCGGTCATTAGTTTTGACAGCCGCACTTGTTCAATCAATGGTTCGGTCAACTGCCCCAAAGGAATACTTAAAATAATCGATTTATTGATCGCCGCACTGATTGATGTGTGCGCTTCGAGCCGCCTCAGCGGCATTGCCGATATAATTCGCTGGCGTCATTTCAAGCAATTGCGTTTTTGCCTGTTCAGGGATTTCCAGGGCGCGAATAAACTCATGCCACGATTCCTTGTTAATGCCTTGGCCTCCTCGGGTCAAGGATTTTAGTTTTTCGTAGGGTTCTGCAATGCCGTAGCGGCGCATCACCGTCTGGATTGGTTCGGCCAGCACTTCCCAGTTTTTATCAAGGTCGCGGTTCAGCGCACCGGCATGCAAGTCCAGTTTCTCCAATCCCTGCAAGGCCGACTCCATGGCAAGCACGCTATATCCAACGCCGGCCCCGAGGTTTCTCAGTACGGTGGAATCGGTTAAGTCGCGCTGCCAGCGGCTCACGGGCAGCTTGTCTGCAAGATGCCCAAGTAGCGCATTGGCAAGCCCAAGATTGCCCTCGGAGTTTTCAAAATCAATGGGATTGACCTTGTGCGGCATAGTGCTCGAGCCTACTTCGCCGTCGATGACTTTTTGTTTGAAGTAACCGAGTGCGATATAGCCCCATATATCCCGGTCAAAATCGATCAGTACGGTATTGAGTCGGCTAAGGCTATGGCAAAACTCAGCGATATAGTCATGCGGCTCTATTTGGGTGGTAAGGGGCTGGTAGGTCAATCCTAAACCGCTGACGAAGTTTTTTGCGATATCGGGCCAGTTGAGATCAGGGTAAGCGGCATAATGGGCGTTAAAGTTTCCAACCGCGCCGTTGAATTTTCCAAATAGTTTTTGTTTCGCCAATTGCTTGGCGGCCCGCTTTAACCGATGGGACACATTGGCAAATTCCTTGCCTACCGTAGTGGGACTGGCAGGTTGGCCATGGGTGCGTGCCAGCATCGGTTGGTCGGCATAATCGTCGGCGCGCGCGTCGATAACAGCTATCAGCGCCGCGATTTTGGGCATCAGCACCGCATCCCGCGCGCCTTTCAGCATCAATCCATAAGCCAGGTTATTGATATCCTCTGAAGTGCAGGCAAAATGAACAAACTCGCTGATCCCTTTAATTTCATTGGCAATTTCGTCTCGATCCTTGATTTTGTCTTTAAGGTAATACTCGACCGCCTTGACATCATGGTTGGTAGTGCGTTCAATGGATTTCACCTGCTCGGCCTGTGCAATATCGAACCCGGAAATCAGCGCGCGCAAAAACTTGATGCTCGGTTTCGAAAAGGTCGGGACTTCAGCGATTTCTTGTCGATTGGAGAGATGAATCAACCATTCGATTTCCACCGTGACGCGTGCGTGAATCAAGCCGTATTCGCTAAAATACGGTCGTAACGAGGCGGTTTTGCTTTGATAGCGGCCGTCCAGAGGAGATAGCGCGGTCAGCGGACTTAGCGTGATAGTCTTATCGGTCACAGGCAATTATTGGCGTTGGTTATCAGCATTGGGACAACCGCGATTTTATCATAGTCATCCTTGCTGCCCGCCGTCTAATCATCATAATCAAGTATCCAATTTCTCAGGCATCTAATGCAGATTTAATTATACCGCCTCCCAGGCACACATCGTCGTGGTAAAAAACAATGGATTGCCCGGGCGTAACCGCCCATTGAGGATGGTCAAATTCGATCCGGGTATAATTTATCCCAATCATGGAAATAACACAGTTCTGGTCGTCCTGGCGATAGCGCGTTTTTGCCTTGCAATTCGCTGGCAATACCGGCGGCAGCCCGGTTATCCAGTGTAGTTGTACGGCCACCACTATTTTTTTCATCAAGGCGGGGTGGTCGTGGCCTTGCACCACATAAACGATATTTCTTTTCACGTCTTTTTCCGCCACATACCAGGCTGCGCCATCGCCGCCAATCCCCAATCCCTGACGCTGGCCAATGGTGTAGTAGTATGCGCCTTTATGTTGGCCTATGGTTTCTCCTTCAAGGGTTTTTATCGGGCCATCCTGGGTGGGTAAAAACCGACCGAGAAAATCGCTGAAGCGGCGTTCTCCAATGAAACATATTCCGGTGCTGTCCTTTTTATCGTGTGTGGGCAATGACAGCGTCTTCGCCTGTTCCCGCACCTGTTGTTTTCGCATTTCACCAATCGGAAAGGAAGCGTAGCGCAATGCGTCCTGACCCAATGTATGTAAAAAATAACTTTGATCCTTACGCCGGTCGCGTCCTTTTCTAAGCAGGTAATTACAATGGCGGTAATGATAATGTTGTTTTTCAATTCTGGCGTAGTGACCGGTTGCGATAAAGTCGGCCCCCAGATGCATCGCCCAATCTAAAAACGCCTTGAATTTTATCTCCTTGTTGCAAACCACATCGGGATTTGGAGTGCGGCCGTTGCGGTATTCTTCAAGAAATAACTGGAACACCCGAGTCCAATACTCATATGAGAAATTTATTGTTTTAAGTTCGATATCAAGAAGTTTGCAAACTTCTTCGGCATCGGCAAGGTCTTCCGCAGCTGAGCAGTATTCCTGGTTATCATCCTCTTCCCAGTTTTTCATGAACAGGCCAGTCACCTTATGACCTTGTTCAATCAACCTTGCGGCCGCGACCGAGGAGTCCACCCCCCCCGACATCCCTACAATAATATTATACACGACACATATTCACAGAGGCAACTATTCACTCCGTATTTTCATCCTCTATTAAGCGAGTCGAGAATGAATGTTTTTTCTCAGGGCGATCATCATTCCGGGAATCATCCCGGGAATCATCAATAACAGCACTCAGCATGTTGATGTCTTCCCAGTCCTTGCTTGCCTGGATTATCGGCAAATGGCCATTAGGCTGAAACCATGAATCAACCACAAACCGTGTGCCGCTGGATTTTTCCATTATTTGCCCTGCCCAATGCTGATCAAAAATCGCACGGCGATAGGCTTGCTCAATAACTGCGTGATGTTTGAAAAAGCCGTTCAATTCCAATAGTCGTAAATATGTGGTGGTGTTGAAGGCTTCATCAATGCAATCCTGTTGGCCAGGAAATAAATCTGAAACATCGTTCCGGTCGGCAGGCAAATCAAACGCAAGATCACGATGGGTTGGGGTATGCTTGCCGATCAACACTTCCATCCAGCCAATTGCCTGCTTGATTTGTTCGCGTTCCTGATCCGGTGTTTCCGCTACCGGATTGAACCAGCCCACAACTTCAGTCCATTCTGTAACCGACAAATTGACGATAGAACTATTTTTGCATCCAAAATCATAGCAAACAGGAATGGCATCCAGCGTGACGTAGGCAGGGGCGATAACGCCTTGCTCCTTGCCAGCCCAGCTGGCAAGCGAAAAAGTCAGCGAGATTAGTGCAACAATTACTTTTATCACGGTTATTTTCATCACAATCACTTTCATCATAGCAAGTCCAACTGTTGTACGCAGTTCAGGGGCAGTCGATTGCCATTCTCAAAATCGGCGATACACTTTAATACAACCTGGCTTCGTAAATGTTTTGAATTGTTTTCAAGCGTTGCTCGGTTCAGCCACACCACTTGTTCGATCGCCGGGTCCAGCGAATAATTTTCGTTTAAGGCAATCAGTTCGCCCGAAAAAGTAAATCTCATATAAGTTTCGCCATTGCCAGCAACAAATTGATAGATGCCGCTGAGGTAATTTGGTTCAAATTCCCATCCGGTTTCCTCCAGAGTTTCGCGTATTACCGCCTCAATCAAAGACTCCCCTTGTTCAACATGTCCCGCCGGCTGGTTGATTACACTGCTTCCCCGATAGCGCTCCCTGACCATTAAATATTTGCCGTCTCGTTTTGCGATGCAAGCCACAGTGACATGGGGATGCCAACGACCACCATTGCCATGGCCATGGTCTTGGGCATTAGTTCGATATTCCTGAAGGGGCATCTTTTTGGAAGGGCCGTGGTGTTGGTAACAGGTTGCGGCTTTGGGTTTCATCCGAATCAATGGTGAGGATAAGACCTGAATAGTAAAAACATAGTACAGGCTATGTCAAATACAACCTCGCCGGCAAATACAACCTCGCCACAGGATTCAACCAGCACCAGGGCCTTTCTAAAAAGAGCCGCCTTATTTTATTCTTCTTGCTCTTTCCATGCATCGGGCAAGACGATGCCGTCGCCAAACAAATAGGCTTCCATTTGGCTGGCCAGATATTTTTTGTGTTTTCGATCCAAAGGATTGAGTTTGTATTCGTTTATTAAAATGGTCTGCTGCCTTAGCCAATCTTGCCAGGCTTGTTTGGAAATCTGATCGAATATCCTTTGGCCCAACTGTCCGGGCCAGGTTGGGCTATCCAACCCCTCGGCTTCCTTGCCGAGTTTGGTACAGGTGATCATGCGACTCATAGTAGTAATCTATTCAACAAGCTGATTAAAAATTTTCTTTATGGCAGTGGGTATTGCAATCGGTGCGTTTGATAGTGGATTGTGCCAAAGATAGTGGTCGGTGTCCATGATGCCGCCGATGAATCCACCCATGAATCCAGGTGCTGCCCGATCAACTGTGCAGTGTATGGGTTGAATTTCTAATTCAAAATGGGTAAAGCCATGATGTACAATTGCCATGTTTTTGCCTGATTTTACGGCGATGCCAAGCTCTTTTTTGCACCAGCGCTGAAAGTCCTGTTCGGCGTTACTGAGTTCCGGGAACACCCAAAGGCCACCCCATATACCGCTTGGCGGGCGTTTAATCAGCAAATACTCGGAATTGGAATTGGAAATTAATATCATCCTGGATTGTCGGTGCGGACGGGGCGCCTTCGGCTTGGGTGTGGGGTAGGACGCAGGGTTGCCCTGTAAAAAAGCCAGGCATTTGTGGCTAATCGGGCATTTTGAACAATCCGGGTAGCGTCTGCTGCAAAGGGTTGCTCCAAAATCCATTATTGCCTGGGTATAGTCTGCGACACGCTTGTTCGGCGTAAGCTGTTCAGCTAGAACCCATAATTGGTTTTCCACTGCTTTAGTTGCCGGATAACCGGCAATAGCGAAGTAGCGGGTCAGCACCCGTTTGACGTTGCCATCGAGAATTGGGTGTCGAGCGTTTTGGGAAAAAGCGAGAATGGCGCTGGCGGTGGAACGGCCTATGCCGGGCAGCGCCATAACCTGATCAAGTCTTAACGGGAAATCGCCACCATGCTGATCGCGAATTTGCTGTGCGGCGCGATGCAGGTTTCTGGCTCTGGCGTAATAACCCAGTCCAGCCCAATAAGTCATGACGGCTTCGGCTTCGGCGTTTGCCAATGAGTCAATATTGGGAAACCGCGCGATAAATTTTTGGTAGTATGAGATGACTGTTTCAACCTGGGTTTGTTGCAACATAATTTCGGCAATCCAAATGTAATATGGATCTCTGGTTTGTTGCCAAGGTAAAGATTTACGGCCGTAGTGATCAAACCACTTGAGCAACGATTGGCTAAAATCTGATTTTGGTTTTTTGCGGTTAGCGGTCAAGTTGAAGTCAAGCCAGGGTTTGGAATGAGGCCAGGGTTTGGAATGAGAATTGGGTAGAATGAAATGCAACAACTGTGGTCTGATTACGAAAATAAAAATTACCAAAAAATTACCAGTGTAACAATACTAAAAACTAAAAATGCAACAATCCGACATGAACAGGATTTTGTTCGTATCATCCTTGATACGTATCCCTACGGGGCTTGCGCGAAAATCCGTTCCAGACGGATTTTTCAGGCGCTCAAACAGGAAATCAAAATTGACCACATCCTTGAGGGTCTTTTTATTGGCGCGAATTTTTTTCTGGTTGTGGCCGTGCTTGCCGCTTTTAGGTTTTGCGCCACTTTCAAGTTTCGCTCAATCGGAAATCATCCGCAGCCACGCTATCGCCATGCATGGCGACCCCAAGTATCCGGCAGGGTTTGAAAATTTTGATTATGTCAGTCCTGATGCACCAAAAGGCGGCTTGCTGCGTCGGGGTGCCCGCGGAACTTTTGATAGCTTCAACCCCTGGATTGATAAAGGTTCTGCGGTATCGCCGGGATCGATTGAAACTTTATTGGTATCGTCCGCGGATGAAGCATTTACCAAATATTGTCTGATTTGTGAGCGACTCGAATATCCTGTGGATCGAACCTGGATCATATTTCACTTACGCCCTCAGGCTAAATGGCATGACGGCAAGCCGATTACAGCGGACGATGTGGTGTGGTCGTTTAATACGCTGATGGAGAAAGGCGCACCATCTTATCGGTTTTATTATGCTGATGTTGAACGCGTTGAAGTGACGGGTGAGCATGCTGTCCGATTTCAATTCAAGAATACCGGCAACCGTGAATTGCCGCTCATTATTGGCGACCTGCCAATATTGCCTAAACACTATTGGCAGGGACATGACCAAGAGCGGGACATTACCAAAACCACATTGTCACCGCCCTTGGGAAGCGGCCCATATAGAATCAAACGCTTTGACGCAGGGCGTTACTATGAGTTGGAACGCGTGGTGGATTACTGGGGAAAAGATTTGCCAGTGAATCGCGGCATCAATAATTTTGATTTGTTGCGGTTCGATTTTTTCAGAGACCGCATTCCGATTAGATTGGCGCTAAAGGCCGGGGAAATCGATTTTTATGCAGAAAACACCGCCAAGAGTTGGGCCACTGAATTTGATATTCCAGCAGTTGAATCCGGGTGGTTGGTAAGAGAACAAGTAAGACATTCAGCGCCTCAGGGAATGCAGGCTTATGTGATGAATTTGCGGCGGTCGAAATTTGAAAATCGTAAAATTCGTCAAGCTATTTCCCTGGCATTTGATTTTAACTGGACCAATCAGAAAATATTTTATAACCAATACACTCGTTCGAAAAGCTACTTCAGCAATTCAGAACTCGCATCTTCGGGCATTCCCGAAGGCGACGAACTTGCGCTTTTGGAAAACTATCGCGTTTCGTTGCCGCCGGAATTGTTTTCCCAGCCCTTTGAGGTTTCAGAAACCGACGGCAGTGGCTGGTCTCGGCAGAATTTATTAAAAGCATTGTCCTTGATTCGAGAAACCGACTGGGAAATCAAAGATGGAAAACTGGTGGATCAACAGCGCCAGCCCCTGAGCATAGAAATGTTGTTGTACAGCAGTTCATTTGAACGACTGATATTGCCCTACGTCAGCAATCTCAAACGCTTGGGCATCGACATGAAAGTGCGTGTGGTCGATACCGGGCAATACATCAATCGAATCCGCTCGTTTGATTTTGACATGATCGTCGGCGGCTGGGGCCAAAGTGAAACGCCGGGCAATGAGCAACGTGAATATTGGAGTTGTGCGGCGGCGGCGCGACCGAGCAGTCGCAATACCGCCGGTATTTGTCATCCTGTCATTGAGGCGTTTATCGAAAAAATAGTGGTCGCCTCAACCCGGCAGGAATTGATCACCGTTACTCGCGCCTTGGATCGTGTGCTGCTATGGCAGCACTTTATCGTGCCGAATTGGCATTTGCCCGCGGACCGAATTTTATGGTGGAATAAATATAACCGACCGCGGATTCCGCTGCGTAATGGCGTCAATATTTCGAGATGGTGGCTGGATGACGAGAGATCGGCAAGGCTGGCTCAGGCGCGTGATAGCGGTGCAATCACCCAACGCAATAGCAGCCGCGGCGATACCGCCGCACGAAGCGGCAGCGGCCCAAGCGGTTGGAAGCTTGGATTGCTGGCGGTGATTCTGGTTATTGGCGGGTTGGCCATAAAGCGAGCAATGAAATCGGAGCGCACAATGAAATCGAAGACCGGCTAATGGCTGCCTATATATTCAAACGATTGTTGTTGGTCATCCCCACGTTGTTTTTGATCATGCTATTCAATTTTGTGGTGATTCAATTTGCACCGGGTGGTCCGGTTGAACAAGCCATCGCTAACATTACCGGAGAAGGGGTCGATGCCGCAGAACGGGTTACCCGAGACGCTTCGGAAAATATAATTCAAAGCAGCGGCTCAAATAATAGTCGGTATCGAGGCGCACAAGGGCTTGCCCCAGAGTTTATTGCAGAATTGGAAAAACGATTTGGTTTCGACAAGCCGGTGCATGAGCGATTCTTCAGCATGATAAGGAACTATTTAAGATTCGATTTTGGCGATAGTTTCTTTCGCGACCGTGCCGTTGTGGATTTGGTGCTTGAAAAAATGCCGGTATCTATTTCTTTAGGATTATGGTCGACGTTGCTGGTGTATTTGATCAGCATCCCATTGGGCATCAGAAAAGCGGTTCGGGATGGCAGTCGGTTCGATATTACCACCAGCGTGATGCTCACTATCGGGGTGGCTATCCCCGGATTCTTGTTTGCGGTGTTGTTGTTAGTGGTGTTTGCCGGCGGCGTATATTATGACTGGTTTCCTTTGCGGGGGCTGCTTTCGGACAATTGGGACACCTTGTCCTGGAGCGCAAAAATTGCGGATTATTTTTGGCACTTAACATTGCCGATAATTGCCTTGACAGTTGGTGGGTTTGCGTCTTTGGCCATGCTTACCAAGAATTCCTTTCTCGACCAAATCAGCCAGCAATATGTGTTGACCGCACGAGCAAAAGGCCTGAGCGAACGAAAAGTCATGTATGGTCATGTGTTCCGTAACGCCATGCTCATCGTCATCGCCGGATTCCCTGCGGCGGTGGTCAGTATTCTATTTACTGGCGCGATGCTGATAGAAATTATTTTTTCGCTGGATGGTCTCGGTTTGCTGGGGTTTGAAGCGGCGTTGCAACGGGATTATCCGGTGATGTTTGGATCGTTGTGGTTTTTCACCTTGCTTGGATTGGTGTTGGGAATTATTTCCGACCTGATGTATACCTGGATTGATCCTCGCATCGATTTCGACACCAGTGAATCATGACCACCAATACGGCGATGAATACGGCCATGAATACGGATAGCCAACAAGCGGGCAGGCGTTGGTTTACGGCATGCTCATTTTCTTTAGGCCCGATTGGTCAACGTCGTTGGGAGTTATTTAAGGCCAACCGCCGCAGTGTCTGGGCGCTTTGGATATTTTTGATATTGTTCGTAATTTCATTATTTGCGGAATTGGTGGCAAATGATAAACCGTTCTTTATTATGTACAAAGGCCAGGCTTATTGGTCGGCGCTGGTGGATTACAATGAAACAGATTTTGACGGAGACTTTCCAACCGCAGCGGCCTATCACGACCCATGGCTGAAAAAACAAATCGCAGATAATGGTTTTGCGGTGTGGCCATTAATAGAATTTCACCATACCACAGTTGATTGGGATATGCGCCATCCCGCGCCAGCGCCGCCCAGTGCGCGGCATATTTTAGGCACCGATGATCAGGCCCGTGATGTCGTTGCCAGGATTATTTATGGCTTTCGCATTTCGGTTTTATTCGGATTCATGCTAACGATTATCAGTGCGGTGGCAGGTGTGGGCGCAGGCGCCATTCAAGGGTACTTCGGCGGCTGGATTGATCTGATATTGCAACGATTTATGGAAGTGTGGAGCAGCATGCCGACGCTGTATATCTTGATCATTTTGGCCAGCGTGGTGGAGCCAAATTTTTGGTGGCTGCTGGGGATACTGTTATTATTTTCATGGATGGGGTTTGTCGGCGTGGTACGCGCGGAATTTTTGAAAACGCGAAAATTTGAATATGTTCGTGCGGCCCGGGCGCTGGGTGTGAGCGATGTCCGGATTATTTTGCGCCATGTGCTGCCCAATGCTTTGGTGGCTACGATTACCTTTATGCCCTTCACCCTGGCGGGATCGGTCACGGTGTTGACTTCGCTTGACTTTTTGGGGTTCGGTCTGCCGCCAGGCTCGCCATCATTAGGAGAATTGCTCGCTCAAGGCAAAGCAAATCTACAGGCGCCGTGGCTGGGGATTAGCGGATTTGTCATTATCGGCACCATGTTGTCGTTGTTAATTTTTATCGGCGAGGGCGTGCGCGATGCCTTTGATCCGAGAAAATTATTTCGTTAGCGTGCTGACCAGAACGATAGCAATAACATGAGCGATCCGATTTTAACGGTCACCGATCTTGCGGTCAGTTTTCAGCGCACCGAAAAACAAGAACGCATTGTTACTGACGTGGTCAGCGGCATGGATTTGGAATTACACGCCGGTGAGACCGTTGCCCTGGTCGGTGAATCCGGTTCGGGCAAGACGCTCACCGCATTGTCGATCCTGCAATTATTGCCGTACCCCTACGCGTTTCACCCCCAGGGCTCGATAATCTATCAAGTGGAAGATCTGGCGGAACAGCTGGTTGGGGCTAATCAGGCAACACTGCAACGCATTCGCGGCAACGATATATCGATGATTTTTCAGGAGCCGATGACGGCGTTAAACCCCCTGCATATGATTGAAAAACAAATCGGCGAATCGCTGGCATTGCATCAAGGCATTACCGGTGATGCGGCAACAAAAAAAATTATTTCGTTGCTCGATCGTGTTGGCATCCACAATCCAGCTGCGCGACTCGACGCTTACCCACATCAATTGTCCGGCGGCCAAAAGCAGCGCGTGATGATTGCGATGGCTTTGGCTAATCGGCCGGAAATATTACTCGCCGACGAGCCCACCACGGCATTGGATGTGACCGTTCAGGCGAAAATTCTCAGCTTGTTAAAAGATCTGCAAGCAGCGGAAAACCTGGCTATTTTGCTCATCACCCACGACTTGAATATGGTCAAAAAAGTGGCTGACCGAATACTGGTAATGAAACAGGGCAAGGTAGTGGAGCGCGGGGCTGCCACCCAAATTTTTACCTCCGCCCAAGAAGATTATACCAAAGCGCTTTTGTCCGCAGAGCCGCCTTTGCGGCAGCCACCCGAAGTCAAAACGGAAGTGGTGTTGCAGGCGGACGATTTGAAAGTTTGGTTCCCGATTAAAAAGGGATTGCTAAAAAGAACAGTCGATCATATAAAGGCGGTCAACCAGGCCTCATTAAAACTTCATCCCGGCCATACTCTGGGCGTGGTCGGTGAGTCGGGTTCAGGGAAAACCACCCTTGCATTAGCATTATTGAAGCTGGTGCAGGCCGAAGGCACTGTGTTGCTCGATGGCAAGCCGCTTGGAGTCCGCGGCGGGCTATCAATGCCGCAAGTTCGATTGGCCATGCAAATTGTTTTCCAGGATCCCTACGGCTCGTTGTCACCGAGGCTGACCATCGGCGCAATAATCAGTGAAGGTCTCGATGCCCATCGGCTGGTCACCGATCCGGCCGCGCGCGATGAAAAGGTGATTGAGATTCTAAAAGAAGTTGAAATTGATCCGGCGGTGCGCTTTCGTTACCCCCATGAATTTTCCGGCGGCCAACGTCAGCGCATTGCCATCGCCCGCGCCTTGATACTGGAACCGAGAATTCTTTTTCTTGATGAACCCACCTCGGCCCTGGATCGCGCAGTGCAGGTTCAGGTATTAGATCTCCTGAATCGACTGCAACGACAACATGGCTTGGCATATGTGTTTATTTCCCACGACTTGAGCGTGGTGCGCGCCATCGCCGATGACCTGATGGTGATGCGTAATGGTGATGTGGTTGAACAAGGCGCAGCGAAATCCATTTTTGCGAGCCCGCAACACCCCTACACCCAGGAGTTACTGGCAGCGGCGTTTAATCTGGAACAGGCGGTTTGAATCAGTGCTGGCAAAAAAATACGGGCAAACCGGATTGAACGGCGTAGCGATTAACAGAAGGGCTTTCAATCATATCGGTGCGGTTGATTGTTTGGATGGCGTGCTTTGTTAGACGTTTCACCTGTATATCCAAGACTATTTTTTAGAGTGATTCATACCAAAATAGTAAACTCTCTGCTTCAAAGATTTTATCTTATCAGGTTCAAGCAGTAATTCAGATTTATTCAAGTGTACAACATCCTTTTGTCGATCAACCCATTCATCGGCTGTGCTTAAAGTAGTCAGAATGCTACTGGCGCCCTTAGTATAGTAATGTCCTGGTATTACTACTTTAGGATTGTAGCGTTTAAGTGCGGCATCTATATCTTCATAGGACAGAATGTGTCGTGAACCGTCTATGTTCATAATGAGAACATCTATATTTTTTAATAGATCATCCGCAAATTTGGTAGGCAGCGGACGATTATCTCCCCAGTGGGCAATTCGCATACCGCCTGTTTCTACGATTTGAATAAAATTATCCATATGCAAAAAATTATCTGGCGGGCAAAAGTCTTGATTAAACTCTTTTGCTGCTTCAGTCCACTTGTACCAGCCTTTGGATTTGCACATATGTTTCTCGGCAACACCAATGATTTTCACATCGCCAAGGTTAAATTCCCCAGCCATGCGCTCCAGTACCATAGTAGCGTGAGGGTGATAAATTGCGTCATGATCAAAATGTGCGTGCGTTGAAAGAACAATATCTACGGGAACTTCCGGAAATTCTGCAGGGAACCAAAGTCCCCAAGCCCCGGATGGGTCGTTGCGCCAAGGATCTATCATAATGCTCAATCCTTTTGGAGATGTGATTTTGAATGCCATATGCCCATAGAACTCTATCTTCACATTTCCTGACTCAGCAGAGTCTCCGCCCTTGGTCTGCATACGAATAACATTATTATTGTTTTCCGTAAACTTCCATGAATCAGAATGTGCATGAGCCGCGACTGGAATCGTAGCCAATATCAACATTAATAAAAGTTGAATGCGCGTGTTAAAATATTTCATTGTAATATCCTCAATATGTCCGATTGTTAAATGCCGATGATGATTTGATAGATGACTGCCGAGGCGGTACCGCGCCACCTGACTATTAGTATAGGGCATATTGCCCTGATGCATCATGCTCTAAACAAAGATAAAAAAACAGTTTTTAATAACAATATGGAACTTCACCTGGTACCCAATATAATATAAAAAACTGCCTGAATCCGCTGAACCTTGTCCATTCCAGTATCCACGTCGCCTTGCCGCACTGAAGGCCTAGAGGCCCCTAACGTCTCGCATCATCGGTAAACAAAGTTGCATAGCGAAGCAACGCCGCTTTATTTTGTCCGAGCGCATGCGTTTGTTAGCTGCTTTTATGCTTAAAGTGATTGCGTAACACATTCTTAACATACTCTGGTGCTTCTTCTGTTACCTTCAAACATAATCTCCTGCTGTTTTTGTAGCACCGTAGGAATAGAATGTTTTTCGCTACCTGAACGATCAACTAAAGCGGGGGATAGATACAGTGATTCTATGGTTTCAGCATTATTACCCAAGAGCGTGGCTTGGCTCGATCTGCCCGCCTTGATATGTAGATGTTTTAGTGAAAGAGAGTTTGGAAGCGGTTTGCCATGATATTTTTTACCCGTTTGTCCGTCATAACTAATGATGTATGAAACATCTTTTTGATTCATTACTTTAAGCGCATCGATAAACTCATCATAGGTGAGACCATTTAAATACCTGTGATCTCTGGTAAATGATGTGCCTTGATACGGTGGATCCATGTAAACCAGGTCATGTTTTTTTGCTTTTTTCACCACTTCTCGAAAATCAACGGATGAAAGACGCGTGATCCCGGAAAGCACAGAAGAAACATCAAAAATATTTTGTCGCATGGTGTTTGGACGCATACCGGATCGCCTATTGTCTGCACTTTGATTAAATGAACCGGATGAACTGTATCTAACTGAACCTTTTACTATCCTGGCCAGTAAATACAATAAGTGATGTGGCTGGTGTGTTGAATTGAATTTTTCGCGTGTTTTAAAGAAATACTCTTTTTTATCAGAGTGCTGTTCATGCCACAATTGTTCATACTGTTTCACTAAATCACCGGGTCTTTCCAGTATTTCTTTCCATAAATGCATCAATGGCTCATTTAAATCATTAAGGATTATTTTTTTTGTTAGCCCATTTACCCTTGCAGACAGTGAAATGGCACTGGCGCCACAAAATGGTTCTATCAGGCAATTTACATTGGCAGGGAAGTGAGGAAGAATATATTGTGCAATTCCTCGCTACTGCCTTGATAGGGGAACGGATGAGGAACTGAAAGGTTATCAAACGTTTTCATGTATTCCATTTTACCCTCTTTCAGCGCCTAACGTTTCGCATTACTGGCAGTAAAAATCAGAGCGAAGAGTATAGACAATTAAACAAGCAATTTTTTTGCGCCATCCGATGAACGGCGTTTTTATCCCTTTTATCCCTCTCGAACACGAAAATTTTACCTCATCAGCCGGTCCATCGAAAA
Source organism: Candidatus Spongiihabitans sp. (assembly GCF_965237845.1). Lineage (GTDB taxonomy): Bacteria > Pseudomonadota > Gammaproteobacteria > Arenicellales > Poriferihabitantaceae > Spongiihabitans. The sequence goes on from NZ_OZ250154.1 coordinate 1,344,447, forward strand.
GGCATCCAGACTCACGGCGGGGGTTTTGCCGATGGCTAATTTTGCGGTGACATTGCCGGCGCCCAGCCCGATTCCAAATCCATGGCCGCTGTATCCGGTTGACAAGGTGAGTCCGGGGATGCGATCAACAGTCGAAATCACCGGTAATTGATCCGGTGTCACATCAATCATTCCAGCCCATCGTTGCTTGATTTCAATGCCCTTCAATTGCGGAAAAGTTTGGCCGAGTAAGCGGTAGGCTTTGTTAAGTAGTTTGATGTCGGGATTAGGATTAAGGATGCGCTCTTTTTCGAAAGGCGTGATCTGGTCAAAAGACCATTTTGCAGGCCAGCGCAGTTCAGTAAAAAATCGGTTGCCGATTTTGAGCGACACCTGCTCTTTTGAATTTTTATAAGCATGAAAAAAATCCCGGAAAAAGCGCAAGTAGTCCGGAGTTAGGTCGCAAGTGGAACTGCCGCCATAGGCGACGTTGTAGCCGCCATCCATCCGCCGCCGCAACCCCAGCCCACTTCGCCAAACAGACAGTTGCGTTATCAACGCCGCCGGTGCAGTGGCCATCACCGAACCCGTCACCTTTAGCTGGGGCAACACCAAATCCAGATGCCGGCAAAAATACGAAGACCATGCGCCCCCGGCGCAGACTACGGCAGGCGCTCGAATTCGGCCGTGCTCTGTGACTACTCCGGCAACACGTCCGGCCTCGATATCAATTCCGCGAACGGCGCATTGGTTGAGTATTGTCGCGCCGTGCTGTTTTGCTCTTTTGGCGATGGCTCGGGTAGCCAGAGTCGGCTCTGCACATGCGTCGCTCGGTGTGCATAACGCGCCCCGGGATTGACCTTGAATGCCGGGGATGAGGGCTTGCAAATCGCCCAGACTGAGAAAATGAGTGTCAAGATTAAAGACTTTGGCATGCTTTAGCCAAGCCAGATTACTCTGGTAGCGTTGCTCGGTTTCAGATAAATACAAGGTGCCACCGACGTGGAAGCCGATATCCTCATCAAGTTCACCAACCAACTCATGCCACAACGCCAAAGAATGAATCATCAGCGGCAATTCAACCGGGTCTCGGCCTTGTTGACGTATAAACCCCCAGTTTCGCCCGGACTGCTCGCAAGCGATCTCGCCTTTTTCGCAAAGCGCCACACTAATCCCATTTCGGGCCAGGTAGTAAGCAGTGCTGCTGCCAACAATGCCACCGCCAATCACCACCACATCGACGGCCTCGGGTATTTTATTTGATTCGGGCATGCCCGGAAGTTAAATCTGGTGGTTGAATTTGGCAGTTAAATTTAATTGGCATGGAATGCTATCATGGGCATGGAGTTGGAGCGCAAACCATCGGCAACAGCCACCAAACTATAGATGCCAAATCATAGATGCGGAGGCGACCATTCGCACCAGCCTTTTAACAAGGGAAAATACAGCCCAAGTTTGATTTCGTTTTCTTTTATTTCGTTGCCTGTTATTTTATGTCGTTCAAGCATCCTGACGATGCTTGCATAGTGTTCGAGTTGCTGTTGGTAGCGGGTTTTTTCGCGCGCCATGAACGCCTGCACATCGCCGCCCTTGTGGCGGCTTGACTTGAAATCCACAATCCAGCGAATGCCGTGTTGATCGACAAAACTGCGATCGATGACGACGCTTGAAAATACCTTGTTTACAAATCCGGTTAGCGGCCACTCGCGTTTAACCTGTTGATGGGCAGACGAAAAAATCCAGTCGGCTTTTGGGTCTGCTTTAAGATTCTCTATGGCATCACGCATATTTGTGATGCCGATTTCCAGTTGTTCGCCGTAAAGACCATTGTCCATCAACACGATTCTATTTTTAGATAGCAACGCCTCGGTATCCTCGGATTTCCATTGCAGCCAATTGTCCTGATCAATTTGCTGAAGCATTTTATGAATGGCAATGCCGGTAATACGCACAGTTTCGCCGGCCCATGAAAATTCGATTTGATCCGATTCTTCGGATTTCGAATCGATCTGTTCCTGGTCCAGCGCTTGGTCGATCATAATCCCGGGCGGAATATCAGGACGCTGCCATTTTAGCGGCAGACGTTTAAATTCAGTCAGTGGCAGAACACGCTCTTGCCGTGCGGCGCTGGAATCATGGGAATCGGCGTCAACTAAACTTTGTGCGATCTCCTTCTGCAATGACGGCCATAGCAAATTAAGCAAGGCGCTCTTTGGCGGCGCCTTTGGTTGTCCCGCTTTATCCGGGTCGCCACTCATATACAGGGTCATATACAAATGGAGTTTTTGACGCGCTCGAGTGCAGGCAACATAGAGTAAGCGGCGAAGTTCATTTTGTTGCCGGAGCTGCTCCAGGTCTCCAAGATATTTATAAAACTTGTCATCTTTAACGTCGCTGTGAGGCAGCACCGCAATCAACAATTGATCGGGCAATCTGGTCCAACGCATCAATTCCCGTTCTGGAGTACGCGCAATGCGGTGAAGTTGAGGCAGCAGGACCACATCGAATTCAAGTCCCTTGGACTTGTGAATGGTGAGAACCTGTACTTGTGACTTGCCGTCGGATCGGGACCACAATCTGGCAACCGCATCGGACAGCAATCTGGCCGTAATGATGAGGTGATCGTTCTCCAATTTATCGAGCAATTCAAAATAACTTTCGCAGTTGGCAACATCTGATTGATCGATACAGGCTGGTGCAGCCAAACTTAGCCAGGCGGCCTCCACATTCTGCCGCAGGCTTACCCGTCCCCGCTGGGCCAGGGGCGCCGCCAGCGCTTCAAGTAATCTGATTAGCCGTTTAAAGCCGTCCCGACTCATGTCGGCCATAATTTTATCGTCTCTGCACAATTCCACGATGGTGCTGTTGTGGTCATTCATGCCCAGAACTGACATATCTTCCAGCGTCATGCCGCACCACGGTGCCCGCAATATAGAAAGCCAGGCAATGCGGTCGCTGAGCTGAATCAATCCGCGAGTCAACGCCATAAGATCCTGAATTGCAGGGCGTTGGATTAACGATTCCAGCTCTATGGCCTGAAACTGAATATCGTGTTCACGTAGTGCCTGGGTGATGGCGACCAGATGGCGGCGGTTGCGGCCCAAAATGCCAATTTGTGCATCAGGCTTCTGCTCCAGTTCAAATTTTACTTGCGCGCAAATATTTGCAGCTTCGCTTTCGCGGCTGCCCTCAACCTGAGGGTGAATAGATACCGCGCCTTGACAATAATTATTTTCAATACTCTCGTCCTCGTCCTCGTGCAAGGCAATGCTTCGGGAATAGCGGACCGCGCTGTTGATGATGTCGTCCTGCGCCGGGAATACCTCAGAAAAAATGTGGTTATACCAATCGACCAGCGCAGTGGTTGAGCGGAAATTAGTTTTCAGGGTCAGGGCTTCCGGCTTGATTTCGCCGATACCGTTTTCCTGAATGCTCAGAAAGTTGGCGACTTCGGCTTCGCGGAATCGGTAAATTGATTGCATTGGGTCGCCCACAAAGAACAGCGTTCGCCCATCGCCATGCTGCCACCCGCTGGTGAGTTTTATAAGCAACTCGAGCTGCGCCCGGGAAGTATCCTGGACTTCGTCCATTAACAAGTGCTTGAGCTGGTAATCGAAGAAAAGCGCAAGGTCGCTGGGGGAATCGCCATCGCCTAGCGCCATTTCAGCTCGTTGGGTAATTTCGATGTAATCCGCCTGATTGTTTTCCTTGTACAGCAAGCGCAGCTCTGCGGCCGCTACGGGCAATAACGCCAATAAAGACTGCAATGCCGCCCATCGTTCATCGGTGAATGTGTCGTCCGGCAGCAACGGAATTCTGGTTAATGCTTGAACCGCGCCGCCGCCATTAAGCGTATCGCGCGCCATGGTTTCCAGCACCGACTTCATGCGTAGTTTTTCCGGTTTGTGGTTGGGCGGAAAGCCAAGCCGGACATCAGCCGTTTTACGGACTTCGAGTTGATTGGTCAAAACCAGCGAGGCGATGCCGCGCCAATACTTAAGATTTTCAGTCACGGGATCAGGGAAGCCCTCCATTTCCAAACAGCACATCAAATCAGCATTGGGGTTTTTCTCGTAGGGGTTGGCGGCGGCGAATTTTGCCAGCGCGGCAATTTCGGTTTTCAGATCATCGGGTATGCTCTTGGTTGCGGCGGCAAGCTGTTGCTCGATAACCTGTCGCCACATCATTTCGTACTGTGCCCGAGTGGCGGTTTTCAGCCCGCGCATCCATCGATCGCGTTTTTGCAGCATCATCGCCAAAAGCGATTGCGCTTTGTCGAAATGCGCGTCCAGCAGTTTGATGAGATTGGCGCAATCGGTCGACCAGTCGTCATGCTCTTCAATATGATTCAGGGTGCGTTTTGCTGCTTGCAGGTATGCCAGTTCCGTATTTTGATCTTCCAGCACGTTGGGTGCGCTACCAAACCTGGCAGACCAAGGCATACGTCCTACCAATTCATAACAAAATGCGTCTATGGTTTGAATTCTCAGACGACGAGGATTGTCGAGAATATTCCAACCCAGGCGTTGGTCATTCGCCAACGCGAGTTTTGCCAGCCTCTCAAGTTCATTGTCCTCCCCCTTTAACGCAGACAAAATTCTTGAGCGCATTTCCGCGGTCGCTTTTCGGGTAAAAGTAATGGCAAGAATTTCTTCCGGCTCAGCAACTCGCGCAAGCAACGTTAAATATCGCCTGACCAACAAACCGGTTTTGCCCGAACCTGCTGGTGCCTGGACGATGAAAGAGCGGGTTGGGTGCAATGCCTCGATGCGTTGTTGATTGTCCGCCGGGCTAATCATTGTTCAAAGTCATCGCTGGAGGTCATGCCCATAATGTATATTATAATCATCGGTTTGTGCCGGCCTCATAAATTCGGCATAACCCATGCAAATCACAGTAGTTACAAGTTGTATTGTCCAAAGGGTTTACTTCGGCATGCCCGTCGTAATACTGGTCGGCCAGTTTGGTTAATTGCTCATTCCAGTATTCGATAAGGGCTGGCCAGTTTTTTAATTCTTCATCCACGCCGGTATCGCTTAATTTTGAAACTTTGCTGGAAGTGTGTTTTGCAGTTTGAAATGGCTGGTCACCGCTAATGCCAATATATGCGCTCTGGCCTGCACGAACCTGCCCGAATGCCAGCGTTGAAAGAGGGCGCTCCCGATTGTTATTTTTGTGGTCGTTTGTGTCGAAGTGTTGTGCCAGCGCATATAGCGGTAGCTGGGGTTCTTTGGGGCGCTCGCCAAACCACGCCTTAATCGAACCCGCCTCACCGGTCTTGTAGTCGATTAACATCAGCGTATTGTCGGCCAGCTCATCCATGCGATCAATTTTGAAGTTCAATGTTAACTTGCCTAAGGTCAGTTGCTGCTGCTTTTCAAGTTCGACCACGCGAAATTCCTGCTCTCTGTTTTTTTCCACTGCAAACCATTGCAGCAACAACTGACTGAGCCATTGATCTTGCGCCTGAAAGAATCCTTTACCACTGCCGCTTTTGTGAAAAAACCGTTTGCTGCATGTGGCGATATTGTCGTCAATGATTTGTTTGAGGGCATTGTCGGACATGGCGGCAAGTTTTCCCGATGATTGCAGTGTTTGCCATACCCCCTCCAGAATGCGATGAATCAAGGTTCCACGGTCCAATGCATCCAGTCCCGGCGCTCGAGCATCGGCATCACGCGCACCGAGTCGATGTCTGGCGTAGGCGCGAAAAGGACATGCTGCCTGATCGCGAATAACCGAGGTACCGCCCCGAGTAGGGGGGTCGGATTTGCCAAGTCCCCGGGTGCCTGTGAATGTTTCGAGTTGTGGTTTATGTTTTTGAAAGTATTTGATTAGGGTGGGTTGGGGCGGTTTTGGTGTGGCCAGATTGGGTTCGACCGGGGCCTCAAAAAATGCGCTGGGCAGCAGCTCAACATCCTGGTCAAAACAGTAACGACTGAACACAATTTCGTCACATTGATTGATCAACCGAATTTGTTGCATATTGGCATGGTCGACGTTTAGCAATACTGATGCATGGTGATAGTTTGCTTGTCGTTGCAGCGCATGGGGAATAAACGGACTTTCCTGCACAGCGGGCGGCCAGTCTCTTTCAATTAAACCGCCAAACCAGATTGCGTCAAATTCAATTCCAGCAGTTTCCATGATGCCGAGTACATCAACCTTGACCCGGGGCGATTCCGGCTCGAATGGTTTTTCATTTAAGCGTTGGGTGAAAGCCGAAAGTGCGGTTGATGCTGTGACCGGGTTAGCGACCAAATTCAATGACCCTAAAGTAGAGAGCTCACGTTTGAACGCCTCAACAGTCTGGTATTGCTCGCTGTTTAAGGCGCGCTCCCCGGGCCATCCAAAATTTTCCAGCCAGGTCAAAAAAAATTCAGACCAATAGGAAAACGAGCGAGCTTCCTTGATTGATGCCGTCAACGTGCTGTTGGCATTGATTTTTTCAAGAAAAACTGGCACCAAGGAAGCCGACTGCCATTGTTTCAGCGATTCCAAAAAGCTGGAAAACTTTAATTCATAGGGCAAATATCGACGACACCAAAACTCAAATTTATTTCTGGCATGACATTCGCTATCGGCGCCACCTATAAATGGGGTAAGGATAACTTTGCTGATTGTTGAATTGGTCAGACCTGCCGTTGAAGTTAGCGACAACAGCAATAAAGCAGCATCGACCACAGGCGAATCGTTTAGTTTTACGCCCAATGAAATATGGAATGGTTTTGCGCGGCTGCTGCCGCTATCGATCACATGGCACGGGCTGAGTATTTGGCTCAACGCGTAATCAATTGCGCCGCGTGATTTATTCAGATACGGCGCAACCACGGCAAGCCTTTGATTGGGGCGATGATCTATTTTGTCCTTAATCCAGTGAGCGGCAGCCAACCATTGCTCAGATTCGCTCTCATATTGGCGAAACTGACAATGGAGTCTTGAACCACTATCCGCAACCTGATGAATAGATAAACGGATATTATTTTGCCGCAAGATTGCGATAAGACGTTTTTGCTGGGCGTTAAAACTATCAAACCCCATCCAGATCAGAGGCGCAAAGTCTATCAGTTTGCCAGCATTAACCCGTTCAATTATCACATCAATCAACTGATAAGCGTCCATCCAGTTATTTTTCTGGCACTGGTGTATAAATAAATTAGCCCATCCGGCAAAGCTGCGGTGATCGGCCAGGAACGATTTTCCACAGTCGTCTATGGCGATATCCCATTGCCGGGAAATTCGCCAGGCATCCATGGCGGTTTTAACCGTTGCGGCAATATTCCATAACGGCTGGGAGTTCCGCTGATTGGTATTAATGTCCTCGGATATAATTTGCGTCCACACGGCCTTGCTTTGCAAAGCATTGAGCACAATACGGTCGGCCTGATGGTCGGCCTGATAGTCGGTATGCGTTGTGCCTGATGGATTGAACCGGACACGCCTCTCGACTTCTGTTCCAGACTCAGTGCTACCTCCCCCGTCCCTGGGGTCGTCGGCTTTGGCATCCTGCGTCGCTCTGCCTCCCCCATCCCTGGGGTCGTCCCGAATAAATTGCCACAGACGAAAAACCCAGGCTTCAAAAGGCAGGATGTCTGCTGTATCCCAGGCCTGTTTACCTTGGACCAGTTGATGCTGGTTAAATTGCTGGCGGACTTCCCGAGCGAGACGTTTATTGGCAGTAACTAGCGTGGCGCCATCGCATAATTGCTGCGCAACTTCATCGGCAAGGATTTTAGAGCGATTCAACAGCAGAATAGAAATTAATTGGGGTCGTCGGCTTTGGCATCCTGCGTCTCTCTACCTCCCCCGTCCCTGGGGTCGCCTGAAAACTGCTCCATCCTTTGGGCAAGCTCGAAATCCAGCGTGGTAATACCGCCACTCTCATGGGTAGTGAGGTTGATCTCCACTGTTTTATAGACGTTGCTCCATTGCGGATGGTGATTCATTTTCTCCGCTGCTATTGCGCACTGGGTCATAAACCCGAAAGCCTGAATAAAATTTTTTAACACGAAGGTCTTATGAAGTTTCTGATCGACAACCTCCCATGGATTTTCCAAAGCCGAATTGAGATGATTCAATTGAGCGCTGAGTTGCGTAGAGTCTAAAAGTATTTGTTTCATTTCAATGTCTCTCAATAGTTATTCATGCCATAGTTGTTCAAGCTAGCGGTGTCATACTGGCATCGGCCCACACCTCGCCGCTAATCGCCGGGTTCTCAATCATCGCGCATATTATATCGGCAATTTCTTGCGGTTGTATTTTTCGCCCTAGCCCAATTAGTGGCTTTAAGTTTTTTTCGAAATACTCATCGTTGATCGCGTCAACCATTTTGGTGTCCACAAATCCAGGGTGGACTATTTTGGTTTGCACGCCATGAAAAAGCCCTTCCAGGTTTAGCGTCGAACTGACTGCGATTAGTGCTGATTTTGCAGCCGCGTATCCGACCTGCCCGCGATTGCCCTGAGAGGAGACGGATCCGATGAGGATAATGGCACCCTGTATATCCTCATCCGCGCCCCACTTTTTTCGTCCCTCGGCATGACGCTGTTTAGCGATGCCCGCGATGGTTTCCATCGCCCAGTATGTTGGATGAACTAAGTTGACATCCAGGATTTTTTTAAAAACGGATTCGGCATAAATCTCAATTTCTCCGCCCTGCTTAACTTTGACAGCCAGTGAGTCAGACACAATGCCTGCCGCTGGCACGCAAATTTGCACTGCTCCAAATTTCCCGTGCATGGTATTAAAAACCAGCCTGCGGAATTCCGGATCGGTGACATCGCCGCAAAAGGGCAACGCTTTTTCTTTGCCCGCCAGTTTGTTTAGTTGCTTCACGGTTTCCTCGCATCGCTCCGACAGATCAACAACTGCAAGTCCGCCAATCTCTTTTTCCATCAGCTTGCTGGCAGTCGCAAAGCCGATTCCGCCTGTGGCGCCAGTAACCACTGCAACCTTATTTCTTATGTTCATTGATTGTTCGACAGAATTGATGGTACCCAAGACAATGGCAATTAGAACATATAAGCGTCGGTCAGAGGTGCCGGGAATAATATTCTTTGCCACCAATTTTAGTGTTCTGGTATAATAGTCTGTTTCTTACATAGTCCTGAAATTAGTCGGAGTCCGAATAAATTATGTTAATAGATTCTGCAAATATATTTTCAGGGCAATTCCAATCATTTCGCATTTGTAGAGGTTAGGACATGACTGACAGGCATATGGATCACAAGCAGGTGGATCACAAGCGCCGCCGCTTGTTGACCATAGCGACGTCTGGCGTTGGTTTGGCAGGGGTTGTCGGTCTGGCGATTCCGTTTGCCGGCAGCATGAGCCCCAGCGAAAAAGCAAAAGCAGCCGGGGCCCCGGTAGAAGTTGATATCAGCAAACTCGAGTCTGGGCAGCAGCTTGTCGTTAAATGGCGTGGTAAGCCGGTATGGGTGATTCATCGTTCACGGCAGTCGCTGGAAATGCTCGCCGACTTGAATGACAGGCTGCTTGATCCTGATTCAAAAAACCGCCAGCAACCAGACTATGCTCAAAACATCTACCGATCGATCAAGCAAGAGGTGTTGGTTTTGGTGGGTATATGTACCCATCTTGGCTGCTCACCGAAATACCAACCTGAAATTGGCGTGGTGTCGTTTGATGATGACTGGAAGGGTGGTTTCTTGTGTGCATGTCATGGATCAAAATTTGACCTGGCCGGTCGTGTATACAGCGGCGTTCCGGCCCCCTCCAATCTAGTGGTTCCGCCACATCAATATTTGTCGGACAAGGTCTTGTTAATCGGTGTGGATGCAAAGGTGGCATCATGAGTTTTATGACTTGGCTGGACGCTAGATTTCCAGCAACAAAAGTTACTCGGGAGCATTTAACCGAATATTACGCGCCAAAAAACTTTAATTTTTGGTACTTTTTCGGCAACTTGGCATTGGTGGTTCTGGTTTTGCAGATCGTCACCGGTGTATTGCTGGCGATGAACTACAAGCCCGATGTCGAGCTGGCGTTTGCGTCGGTCGAATATATTATGCGAGATGTATGGGGCGGGTGGTTTATACGCTATATGCACTCTACTGGCGCGTCATTGTTTTTCGTTGTGATTTACCTGCATATGTTTCGTGGATTACTGTATGGGTCTTACAGAAAACCAAGAGAGTTGATTTGGATATTCGGCATGGTCATATTTCTTGCAATGATGGCATCAGCCTTTTTCGGTTACCTGTTGCCTTGGGGGCAGATGTCGTTTTGGGGTGCTCAGGTAATTGTAAATCTATTTGAAACGCTGCCTTTTGTCGGTGGCGCATTGTCTGAATGGATTCGCGGCGACTATGTAATTTCGGATGTCACCCTGAATCGGTTTTATGCTTTTCACTATTTAATTCCGTTTATTTTAGTAGGGCTGGTTTTTCTTCACATCGTTGCCTTGCATAAAGTCGGGTCCAACAATCCTGATGGCATTGAAATTAAACAGGGGCCTAAAGGAAACCAATGGAGCGCGGATGCTCCCGCGGACGGCATTCCGTTTCATCCTTATTACACCGTTAAGGACATTATGGGGACGGTGGTATTTATGGCGATTTTCTTTGCCATCGTATTCTTTTTTCCAGAAATGGGCGGTTACTTTCTTGAACAACCTAACTACGAGCCGGCAAATCCGCTAAAAACACCGGATCATATTGCCCCAGTGTGGTATTTCACGCCGTACTATGCAATTTTGCGTGCCATCCCGAGCGCATTTGGCACTCAGGTTTGGGGCGTGTTGGCGATGTTTGCTTCAATTGCGGTGTTTTTCTTCCTGCCGTGGCTGGACCGTAGCCCGGTCAAATCCATTCGCTATAAAGGCTGGATATTTAAATCCTGGCTTGCGGTATTCGTGGCTTCCTTTGTGATACTCGGGTATCTGGGCACTCAACCGCCCGGCGGGTCTCGAACGCTGCTTGCCCAGATTTTCACTGCTTCGTATTTTGCGTTTTTCTTGCTGATGCCGATTTATAGCAAAATGGATAAAACCAGGCCTGTGCCAGAGAGAATTACCGAATGAAAAAATCGCCAGGAGCGATTTTTCGCGAGCGAAGCGAGTTCGCCAGAGCGCGTATCAGGGATGATACGCGCAAAAAGTTAATCCTGTCTCTGGTTTTAATGATGGCTTTAATAACGGCTTTAATGACAAGCGCGATTTCCGCTTTTGCGGCTGAAGAATCGAATGGAATGCTGAAGCCTGTCGAAGTTTCATTGCGGGATAAGGTATCGTTGCAAAATGGCGCCAAGTTGTTTGTGAATTATTGCATGTCGTGCCACAGCGCCAAATTTATGCGCTACAACCGCATGGCAGCCGACTTGGAAATTCCAGAACAATTGGTTGAGAGCAATATGATTTTCACTGGTGGAAAAATTGGCGATGCCATGACCACCACCCTGTCTAAAGAGGCGGGCGAACAATGGTTTGGTGTGGCGCCACCGGATTTGTCATTGATCGGCAAGCTTCGAGACCCCGAATGGTTGTATGGTTATCTGAGATCATTCTATATCGATGACAGTACTGAGACTGGCTGGAATAATCTGGTTTTTCCGAATGTCGCTATGCCGCATGTGCTTTATGAATTGCAGGGAATCCAGAAGGCGATTTTCAATTCCAGGACCGATCAGAACGGCAATAGTCGCGAAGTTTTTGATAGTTTCGAATTAGTTAGCGTAGGAAAAATGGATGCTGATGAGTATGACCATGCGATGCGAGATTTAACTAATTTTCTGTATTACATGGGCGAACCCGCGCGCATGGTGCGCATTAAATACGGAATCTGGACAATGTTGTTTCTAGTGGTATTAGGCTCGCTGGCATTTATGCTCAAGAAGGAATATTGGCGGGATATTGATTAGAACACCATAATAATCAGGCCCGCTTTAAAATGTTTTATTTCCTTTCCCCTGACTACTAAATTAATTACCTAACTGACCTAAACATAGAATGGGTTTAAACTTACCCCAAGCAGACAAGCACCCTGCTATGACACTATTATCGGGCCCGCTTGATGTATTTGGCCATTGCTGTCGAATTGTTCTTCTAGAAAAAGATATCGATTTTGGGGTGGAATATATATTTGCGAGCGACGATCCATCAAAAATTGGCGAATACAATCCCTACGGTGAAACCCCAACCCTGATTGATCGAGATGTGGTGCTATACGACATGTGGGTGATCATCGAATATCTCGATGAGCGCTTTCCACATCCGCCGCTGAAGCCTGCTGATCCTGTAACCCGTGCTAAAACCCGTTTGATGGTTTCCCGTTTAACTCGGGATTGGTTACAACCCGTGTGTAATTTAGGCGAAACCAGTACGCCCAAGCCTTCTGCAGCATTGCGAAAAAGCCTGCACGACGGACTGCTGGCGTTGTCACCTATTTTTTCCAGCCAACCCTACTTTCTTGGCGCCGATTACACGTTAGTTGACGCTTATTTTGCGCCATTGCTTTGGCGTTTGCCTTCATTGGGTGTTGCACTGCCGAAACAGGCAGAGCCGCTCATTGAATACGGCGAGCGTCTGTTTAGACGACCTGCATTTCATGCTAGTAGGAGCGATCAGGAAATTGAACTCCGCTAACGCTTGGTTTCACAGTCATGGGGCGCTCTAATAGTGGCGGGCAATAGTAGCGGCGGCAAACAGCAGAATCCGTCACTGACGACTAAACCTTATCTAATGCGCGCGATCTATGAATGGGCGTTGGATAATGGATTTACCCCGCAAGTGCTGATTGCAACAGATCGATCAGATGTGGTGGTGCCCAAGCAATACGTTAAAGATAACCAGATTATTTTGAATATCCATCCCCAATCCGTATCCGGGCTAGACCTTGGCGATGAGTTGTTATGGTGTTCCACCCGATTTTCCGGCAAGCCGATGGAGATTACCGCACCGGTGTCTGCGGTTCTCGCAATTTATGCACGAGAGAACGGTCAGGGAATTGTATTTCAGGATGACGATAATGGCATTACGCCACCAACAAACACCCTGCCAGAACCCCCAAAAGCGTCGTCCAAAAAGAAATCGCAATTACAATCAAAGGCAAAGATTCCAGATACAAAACAATCCACGCCAACTCATTTGAAGATTGTTAAATAAATTTTTCGGTATTAACGCCATCACCTGGAGGGACTCGAGGAGTCTTGAAAATTCCGGTTTAGTCCGCATTGCATAGGATTCCGCCTCACTTTTAATTAAAACATATTCATGAAGCAATTTAGAGGAACCACAATACTGTCGGTTCGAAAAAGTAGTCAAGTGGTTATCGGTGGAGATGGCCAGGTTTCCATCGGCAACACCATGATGAAAGGCAATGCCAAAAAGGTGCGGCGTTTATATCACGATCAAGTTCTGGCTGGCTTCGCTGGCGGCACCGCCGATGCGTTCACCTTGTTTGAGCGATTCGAAGGAAAACTGGAAAAACATCAGGGGCAATTGGTGCGTGCGGCGGTGGAGCTGGCTAAAGACTGGCGTACCGACCGGATGCTGAGGAGATTGGAGGCATTGCTGGCAGTTGCCGACAAGGAAGCGTCTCTGATTATATCGGGCAATGGCGATGTGATTGAACCCGAGCATGGGGTTATGGCTATTGGTTCAGGCGGAGATTACGCAAAGTCCGCGGCCTTGGCCCTGATGGAAAATACCGAATTGTCAGCTAATGAAATTGTTGGAAAAAGTTTAGGAATTGCCGGAAAAATATGTATTTACACCAACGATCATTTGACCATTGAGAGTCTTGATTACTAGCCCTGATACTAGCAACGGAACATAGATAGATGACTGAAATGACCCCACGGGAAATTGTCCAAGAGCTCGACAAACATATTATTGGGCAGAAAGAGGCTAAACGCGCGGTTGCCATAGCGCTTCGAAATCGGTGGAGAAGAATGCAGATTGCACAAGATGATCTGCGTACTGAAATAACCCCGAAAAATATTTTGATGATTGGACCGACCGGCGTCGGAAAAACCGAAATCTCACGTCGTCTTGCAAGGCTTGCCAAAGCGCCCTTTATCAAAGTCGAAGCGACCAAATTCACCGAAGTTGGCTATGTCGGCCGGGAAGTGGATTCAATTATTCGTGATCTGGTGGATATGTCATTGAAGATGACCAGAGAGCAAGCTGTTGAGAAAGTACAATCCCATGCGGAAGATGCTGCGGAAGAGCAAATTCTTGATATCTTATTGACGCCTGCGCGTGGGCAATCGGCAGATGAGGATAGCGCTGGCCGTCAACGATTTCGTAAACTGCTCAGGGAAGGCAAATTAAATGACAAGGAAATTGAAATCGAGGTCAGTAATCCGTCTATTGGCGTGGAAATTATGGCGCCCCCGGGCATGGAGGATATGACCAACCAATTACAGGAAATGTTTCAAAACATGAGCGGTCAAAAGACGCGTCAACGAAAAACCAGGGTCGAAGAAGCCCTTAAGCTGGTCACCGAAGAAAAAGCATCCAAACTCATCAACGAAGAAGAAATCAAAATGCAGGCTCTGGAAAATGTCGAACAAAATGGCATCGTGTTTCTGGATGAAATAGACAAAATTGTGAGTCGTTCGGCCCATCATCATGGCGGCGCGGACGTGTCCCGGGAAGGTGTGCAACGTGATTTGCTGCCGTTGATTGAAGGTTCTACGATTTCAACAAAATATGGCATGGTAAAAACCGATCACATTTTATTCATCGCCTCAGGCGCATTCCAACTGGCCAAACCTTCGGATTTAATCCCGGAGTTACAGGGTCGATTGCCGATTCGAGTTGAATTAAAAGCGCTTACCTCTGGCGACTTTGTACGTATCCTTACCGAACCGGATGCTTCTCTTACCGAGCAATACCAGGCATTGATGAACACCGAAGGCGTGCAGCTTGAGTTTACCGAGGAAGGTATAAATCGAATTGCTGAAGTTGCCTGGCAGGTCAACGAACAAACGGAAAATATCGGAGCCCGTCGGTTGCATACGGTGATGGAGAGATTGCTCGAAACGATCTCATTTGAGGCGGCAGATAAATCCGGGCAATCGGTTAATGTCGATGTTGATTATGTCAATCGCTATTTGCAGGATTTGGCGGATGATCAGGATTTATCCAGGTATATTTTATAATTGGCAGACAGGTGACATTCCAATAAAGTGTAGCGACCAAGGATGCTTTAACACGTTTAAGTTGTCCCGCGATGCCTTTTTTAAGGGATATCTCGGTCGTTTCGCTTTTTTGAGACGACTATGGTGCCAATTGACACCCCATAGTTATATTGGTTTTCTTAAAAGTTTTTGGCAAACGGTCTGTGGTGGATTGGTTTACACAGAAATTTGTATTTCCAAAAATAACCACTTGTAAAATTTATAAAGGTCTAATTAGCATACCTATAGAGGCACAAACTACATTTACAACAAAGCTTATGGGGAAGTCATTATGAAAGTAGCAGGGCGCTCAAATCTAGTTTCAGGTACAAATGAGTATGATAGAGGGTATGTAAAAATTGAACTGCCGAGCTCATTTAAAAAATTTATCACAGAATATATTGAATCCAACCTGAGTAACTATAATCCATATTTATGTCAAGATGAGATAGCACACCAATTTGCAAAATATTCACTTGTATTTCTTAAAAAAATAAAAAACAAACAAGTTAATGATTTTTCTATAGATATTTTTCTGAAAATTATAAAGAATTCTTATGTCTGTGGAGAAATACCAGTAGTATTTATTACAAATACTCCTGTAGAACCTAGCCATTCTTACATAGAACCTATAGAAAGCAGAGGTTTTAACTATGCTGAAAACAAGCATGATCGTCTAAGGGAATTCTTTTACTCTGAATGGTTTACTTGGCTAATAGCGGCTCTCTTTAATCACGATGCAATTATTCACCCATCTGAACACGGAGGCAAAAATAGGTTTCACCTAATATCACCTATTTCTAATGAAGATAAGAGATTAAGAAAAGTCGGTGCAAGTACCGATGGCGTGATTTCTGGATTTGTTGGAGAAATAAATTATCCAATATTCTTAGGAAAAGATGGAAACATTGCTGGGACTTGTATCAATGCCTCAGAAAACAGGATGGTGTATGTTGGAAAAAGCAAAAAAGACAAGAGATTATTTGATCGTTTTTTATCAACGGTTAGAACGATGGAAATATTGGAGTTTTTGTTAACATCAAAAGACTTGCTTTTTATTCCAAATTCGTATCATGAAAACCAAAATAATGTCACACATGGAAGAGGAGAGTTAGACAATTCTGAGTATCGAATTCCTATAGGGAAAGAAAACTTTTCCAGGAGAATGCATTGCAGACAATATACTAGAAGCAGGCTCAGAGATTTCCTGCCCGGTTTGCTTGGAGGAGTTCTTGATGGAGTTTAGTTTTGAGATATTGATTTTGTTATTCTTTGTTGCAATTATTGCTGGCTGGGTTGATGCAATTGCTGGAGGTGGCGGCTTAATAACAATACCCGTTTTAATATTAGCAGGACTTTCTCCTACTGCTGCGTTAGCAACAAATAAATTGCAAGGAAGCGCCGGAACTTTGACCGCGTCTTTATATTTTATCAAAAAGAAAACGGTTAACCTGAAAGAAATTAAATTAGCAATTATTGCAACATTTATTGGCTCAGTTATTGGTAGCTGGGTTGTATTAAAAATAGATGCCCAGACACTAATTGTGCTATTACCGATATTATTAATATCAATGGGCCTGTATTTTCTTTTTTCACCACATATTAGTGATGAAGATAGAAAGGGAAAACTTACAGTTGTATTTTTTGCTCTATTAGCATGTCCATTGCTTGGGTTTTATGATGGTTTTTTTGGTCCTGGCACAGGTAGTTTTATGGCTTTAGCTTTTGTTATTCTTTTGGGGTATAGCCTACCCAACGCAACGGCTAACTCAAAAATACTAAATTTTGTAAGTAATATTTCGTCACTTTTATATTTTGTATTATATGGTGATGTGTATTGGAGCATAGGTGTTATTATGATAGGAGGTCAGTTTATTGGTGCAATCATTGGAGCAAAAATGATTCTTGAAAAAGGTTCTTTGGTTATTAAACCAGTAGTTGCTTCGGTTTGCTTCTTAATGTCAGCGAATATCTTACTGAAGACGTATTGGTAACGTATAACAATCGCATTCACTCGGACAGCAAAAAGCGCCGCTCATGCCTCGCTCTGCTTTTTGCTGCCGGGGATGCGAGGCGGTCCAATCAATCCGGGCAAGAGAGAAATCCGCTGAGTCAGGATGCTGGGGTGCGTGTAAAGCAGTGGGTTGAATCTAGGGTAAAATCGGCTAAAATCGACTAAATAATGCTAAATTAGAGTAAAAACGTCTAAAAGTCGTTAAAATAGTAAATATTGAAAATATAAACAATTTATTGAAACTTTCCTAAATATTAGCACTCTACTTGAACGAGTGCTAAAATCGGTTTTAATCTGCAACTGGAGAATCCTGAACTATGCCCCAAAGTTTACCTGTCGCAATTGATTTATCAACCGGCGATAACCTGACAACTTATATGCGTGCTGTAAATGCGGCGCCCATTTTGTCTGCGGAGAGGGAGCGTGAATTGGCCTTGCGATATCACAATGAGGGTGATTTGGAAGCGGCCCGGGAACTGGTAATGTCCCATCTTCGCTATGTCGTCAAAGTGGCGAGAGGGTTTATGGGTTATGGATTGCCCCTTACCGATTTAATTCAGGAAGGCAGTATCGGGCTGATGAAAGCGGTTAAACGATTTGATCCTGGTCGGGATGTTCGTCTGGTATCGTTTGCGGTACATTGGATTCGCGCCGAGATTTACGATTATGTGCTTCGAAACTGGCGTATGGTCAAGGTTGCCACTACAAAAGCGCAACGAAAGCTTTTCTTTAACCTGAGAAAAAGCAGGGCTCGACTGGGTTGGATGAACAATGAAGAAGTCAGCCAACTTGCCAAAGATCTTGATGTTGAAACTAAAACCGTTCGGGAGATGGAATCCCGGTTAAGTAGTACCGACGTTGCGTTTGACGCAATGGTTGATCAGGACGATGACGAGCGCTATTTGGCGCCGTCACAACATTTGGGCGATAGTCGTTATGATCCAGAGGTTGTGGTTAGCGGTAACGAGCAAACCAGCGAACGAAGCCAGCAGTTAGCATCGGCGCTGACTGAGTTGGATGAGCGCAGCAAAGACATTGTGACTCGGCGTTGGTTAAGTGATGACAAACCTACGCTGCATAAGTTGGCTGATGAGTATGGCGTCTCGGCTGAAAGAATTCGTCAAATTGAAAAACGCGCCATGGAAAAAATGAAAAAGGTGATTTCTATTCAGGTATAACAAGCCCTGAGTATGTTATGAATATTGCACGAAGACGGACTTGTTTGATATTTGGGCTTATCAATTCTACGATATGGAACTCGGGTTAAAACAGTGATTCGGAGATAGACTGATTGTCACTGGAATCACCCTCACTCCCCGGGGATTCGATCATATTACTTGGCTCAGTTCCAATCAAAAAATATTCAGAATAACCATTCGGATCATCCGCGAAAGTGATCTTTCCACTAGCACTGTTAACAAAACGAGTAGTGATGTTTTCTGGTATTACTTCCGGTTTTTCGGGGAAGTCCTGCAGCACGCGGCCCATAAAATCAATCCAAATAGGTAACGCAGCGGACGCACCGGATTCGCGCCTGCCAAGATGTGCAGGCTCATCGAACCCAACAAATACGGTAGTAACCACATCGGGATTGAACCCTGAAAACCATGCGTCACGAAAATTATTGGTAGTCCCGGTTTTCCCCGCCAGGTCTGTACGATTGAGTGCCAGCGCTCGCCGCCCGGTACCTGACAAGATTACTTGTTTAAGCAAACTTTGCATTAAAAACGCATTTTGTGGGGAAATCGCCCGCATGGAATCAGCATCTTCAGGCGTGCCATCGCCAGGTTCGCCAGATTCACTTACTGCGCCAGACTCACTTGTTGCGCTGGTCTTTTTATCGAGAATTTGCGGGACAGTCGGTTCCATTGAAAGCACAATTTCCGGTTCCTCATCACCATAACGGCTGACGGTATCTTCCTCACAATTTTCACAGGGCGGCGGTAGTAACTCGATTAGTTTGCCCTCAGCGTCCTCGATTTTTTCAATCAAGAAAGGGGGGGCTCTCTTGCCGCCATTTGCTAATACTGCAAAGCATGAAGCCAGATTCAGCGGCGTAATCGAGGTGCTTCCAAGCGCCAAAGAAAGGTTCTTCGGCAGTTGCTCGCGATCAAATCCAAACCCCACTAGGTGGTCAATCGTGTTGTCAATTCCAATAGCCCGCACCAAACGCACAGATACCAGGTTTAACGACAGGCTCAGCGCTTTACGCAGAGGGGTTGGCCCAAAAAACTTTTTACTGTAATTTTGCGGTCGCCAAACGCCCTCCAGAGAATCGCCGACGACAATGGGCGCAGCGCTCACCAAACTGCTGGTGGTGAATCCGTTTGCTAATGCAGCGGAATAAATAAATGGTTTTATATTAGAACCCGGCTGTCTTGCGGCCTGGGTCGCTCGGTTAAATTTGCTCAGATAGTAATCAAATCCACCGCTAAGCGCCAATATTGAGCCGCTCTCTGGATTCAAACTGACAAGTGCGCCGGAAACTTCAGGCAATTGAGACAACATCCATTCGCCGTCAGCCAATTCCCGAACATAAACAATATCTCCGACATTTACTACTTCACCCGCCGAGGTCAATTCAGGTCCAATGGCGTTGGCATTTAAATATTGCCTGGCCCAGGTCATATTTTTCCAGGATACTGTAACTGTTTCGCCGCGTTGACTAAAACTCTGGAAAGAATTCTTATCCAATTGGGTGACTACCGCCGGAAGAATTTCTTTGCTCGACGGGAACGCGTCGAGTGCTTTTAGAAGCTTGCCTTCAAAGTCTATTCCAAGATAGTCATCTAATACGATTTTGTCTATAGGGCCCTTATATCCGTGGCGCAAATCGTAATCCAGCAAGCCTTTTCGCAAAGCCTGATTCGCTTTTGCCTGATACTCGCTGTTGATGGTTAGGGTGACGTTAAAACCGCGTTGATAGACTTCCTCGCCAAATCGGGCATACATTAATTGACGCGCCATCTCGGATACATAAGGCGCTTGAATATCCACACTGGTGATATGGCGTCTGGCGGTCATCGGTGCATTGCTCGCTGTTTCCAGGCTCAGATCATCAATCCGGCCCAGTCCATGTAATCGTTTTAGTACGTAGGCTCTTCTTTGAAGGGCGCGTTCGGGATTGGAAATCGGGTTGTCACGAGACGGCGCTTTGGGCAATCCGGCGAGCATGGCAATTTCGGGAAGGCTCAAATTTAATAGCTCTTCGCCGTAGTACACCTGTGCGGCCGCCGCAAAGCCATATGCGCGGTGGCCCAGAAAAATTTTATTTAGGTATAGTTCGAGAATTTCGTCCTTGGTCAATGCGCGCTCCATATTAAAAGCAAGCAGGATTTCCTTCAGTTTTCGGGTATATGTTTTTTCAGGGTTAAGGAAAAAATTTCGCGCTACCTGCATGGTGATAGTGCTGGCGCCTTGACCCCTTGACCGACTCAACAAGTTGTTAATCGCGGCTCTGGCCAGGCCAGGAAAATCCACCCCGGTGTGGTGATAAAACCGGTCGTCTTCAGTGGCGAGAACGGCATCGATCAACAATGGCGGCATTTGATCCAAAGCAAGCGGTATGCGCCGTTCATTACCATATTCTCCAATAAGCTTTTTATCCGAGCTATATATTCTTAGCGGAATATTCAGGGGAATTTCCCGAATTTCCTCAATAGTGGGGAGACCGGGCAACAAGGTCGCGGCATAAAGCGCGAGTCCAATCCCCATTGTCATGGTAAAAACAATCCCGATTGAGAACAGTTTTAGAATGATTTTTAAGAGAGTTCTCATGCGGGCATCAATAGCTGGCAGTAATATTTTATATCGGTTATGGAGATTAAGGATAATTACGCTATGGAAACACTATGGAAAAATCTTTCAAAACTATGATTTTAGAGGTTATTATAGCCTTAATAGACAGGCGTTGTTGCGCCTGATTGAAATATCTGCCCGCCGTCAATGGACGACACAAACCAAAATCAAACATAACCTTAAATCACGGGAGACTGCCCGATGCAGATTAAAAGCCTGCGTATCCAATCATATGACCGCTAAGGATGTCGGAAATGCAGGTTTTGCAGGAGAGAAAACCAGTCCGCAGTTGGGCGATTGCCGACACCGCCAGTGAACCCGCAATCTATCGAATAAAGAAACTGGAACTCTATGCCGAGCTCAAAGCAGCAGGCTGCACGATGGCGTTATGCTTGAAAACCATCGGCGGGTCAAAGGCGACCTGCTGCCGTAGGCTAGATCGTTATCGGCGGCGCGGCTGGGGCGGCCTGGAAAATCAAAGCCGCGGCCCGAAGCGTCTTCGCGGTGTGCAATGGACAAAACAACAGGCACAACAAGTGTTGCACCTACGCCATACCCCTTGTGGGGCAAGCGCAAGCTCTGGAAGGTATTGTCCAAGGATCAGGGTCTGACCCTGAGCCTCAGCACGGTCGGGCGCATCCTAGCCCGGCTGGTGCGCTTAAAGCAGGTCAAGCCGGCGGCATTCTACTATGGGCCGGTCAAGCCCAAACGCCGCCGCCAGTTCCAGCGCCATGCCAAGCGCTGGCAATACGGGATGCGCGCTGGCAGCCAGGCGAGCTGGTGCAGATCAACCATATGAGCGCAGGATTGCCAGCGGGCTTTGGCGTCAAGGAGTTCAAGGCGGCTTGTCCGAGCACCGGGTTTGTTGCCTTGAAAGCCTATAGTCGCGCGACCAGCCGTTGCGCCAGGGACTTCCTGGCCCCTCTTATCGAACAAGCGCCGTTCAAAATCCTGTCGATACAAGTCGATGGCGGCAGCGAGTTTCGGGATGAGTTTGAACAAGCCTGCGAGGCTTTGAACCTGCCGCTGTTTGTGCTGCCGCCTAAACAGCCTGAATGGGACGGTTGCGTTGAGCGAGCCAATGCAGTCGTTATGAGTTCTATCCGCTGTATGAAGGGTCGTTGACGGTGACCGCGATCAACCAGGAACTGGCCCGTTACCAGTGGACCTATAATCATTACCGATCACACGATAGTTTGGATTTAATGAGGCCGATGGCGTACTATCAGCAACTCACCCTGGCTGCCTGATTTTGTCTCATATGTGGCGAACCCGGACACCATTGTGAGAAAACCAAAAAACTGTGGTACGATGTGCCAAGGGTCTGATTCTAGTCTCACAGTTACTACTGCACCGACCAGATAAGAAAGATAATCAAGAAAATCAATTGTAATGGGGCTTTGAGCGCGTTGAGAGGCTGATATGGCTAGCGTGACAATACGTGAGATCGAAAAGTCCTTCGGCGCGGTTGCCGTGCTGAAGAATATATCGCTTGATATCAAGGACGGTGAGTTCATTGTTCTGGTCGGTCCATCCGGTTGCGGCAAATCGACATTGTTGCGCATCATTGCTGGCCTGGAGCAGCAGAATGCTGGCAGTATCTTGATCGGTGGCGAGTTGGTGGACGCGCGACATCCCAGCCGACGCGATATCGCCATGGTGTTCCAATCCTATGCGCTCTATCCGAACTTGACGGTGGAAAAGAACATCACGGTGCCTTTGCGTATGCGGCGCCTCAATTTTGCGCAACGTCTGCCGCTAATCAGTCGGTGGCTGCCCGGCACGTCCGGCATCGTCGCCGGAATTAATCGCGACGTGGAAGAGACCATGGACATGCTCGGCATCGTCCATCTCAGGCACCGTAAACCCGGCCAGCTTTCAGGCGGGCAACGTCAGCGGGTCGCTGTTGGACGCGCCATGGTGCGTCATCCTCAGGCCTTCCTCATGGATGAGCCGCTTTCCAATCTGGATGCCGAACTGCGTGTTCACATGCGTGCCGAGATTGCCGAACTGCACTGCCGCTTAGCAACAACTTTTATCTATGTGACCCACGATCAGGCCGAGGCCATGACCATGGCCGACCGGATTGCGGTGATGATGGACGGCGAGCTGCTTCAGGTAGACACCCCCAGCCAGGTCTATGCCAACCCCAATCACATCCGCGTTGCGGAGTTTATCGGCAGCCCGAAGATCAACATCCTGCCCGCGCAGGTGAGCGATAGCGGCGCTATCAGTATCGGCAGTCGGCCCATGCCGGGTTTGTATTCCGATGCCAAGGACCAGGAAATACAGATCGGAGTACGCCCCGAAGTCGTGGCTCTGGGAGACCTAAACGCTGACGGTCTTCCGTGTCGTATCGTGCATCACGAGAACCTGGGTTCCGAAGTGTATTTCCATGCGGAATTGGATACCGGTAGCCGGATTATCAGCCGCATGGGCGCATCGGCACTGGATTGGTTCCATACGGGTGACCAAGCTACTGTCAATCTTGATACCAGAAAAGCTCTCCTGTTCGATGCCGCCGGCAGGCGCATCAAGGACAAAATCGTGACGGCGGCCTGATGGGACGTTCCCGTCTCCCAATCTGGTTCGTCGCGCCGGCGGTGATTTTGATGATCATCATCCTGATCGTGCCCGTGATCGTTGCTGCGGCACTCTCCTTTACCGATTACGGCCTCGGCAATCCGGGTTTTGAGTGGGTTGGATGGACGAATTATCAGGATTTGCTGAAATTCTCCAGTTACAAAAAAATGTTTAGTGCGTCGTTGATTTATGTGCTGATTGTCGTGCCTGTCTCCGTGGCGCTCGGGCTAGGGTCCGCGATGTTGATATCATCCCTCCGGTTCGGTGGCGAAGTGTACAAGGCGGTTTTCTTCTTGCCGGTCATGGCAACACTCCTGGCCATGGCGATCGCTTGGGAATTTGCACTGAATCCGATCATTGGCTTGGTCAACGACATCCTTCGCAGCGGCTGTGACATCGCCTGGCTACACAGTTTGCTGACCGGCGCGTGGTTCGGTGCCGACCCCGTCGACAGTTGGTACGGTAGCGGCTGCGTCGATTATTTCCCGCTGTGGCTAGGCGACAAGAAATATGCTTTGGGCACCATTGCCTTTATCGGCATTTGGCAGGTCTTCGGGTTCAACATGGTGCTGTATCTTGCCGGTTTAACGGCGATCCCGCGTGAACTCTACAGCGCTGCCGCCGTCGATGGCGCGGCTAGTGTCTGGGAGCGATTCAGGCTTGTCACTTGGCCGATGCTAGGACCGACCCATGTCTTCGTCGTCACTATCACGTCCATACGCTCGTTCCAAGTTTTCGATACAGTCGAGGCGCTGACCCGCGGCGGACCCAGTAAGTCCACTTACATGATGGTATACGCAATGTATGAGAAGGGGGTTCGGCACAACCTGCTCGGGGTCGGCTCGGCGATCACCGTGGTTTTTCTTGTTTTTGTTCTCGCCCTCACCCTGATTCAGGTTTATTTCGTCAATCGGAGGGTGCATTACTCATGAACGCCCAGACAACGTGGTTTGGCGAAACGATGAAGCACGCGGTCCTGCTGGCCGGTAGCATGGTAGTCATTCTGCCATTCTATCTCATGCTTTCGTACTCATTTAAATCGCCGGTCGAGATCGAGGGTAACCAAGGAGGTTTCTTCGGCACCCAGGCCATGATGACGGATCCCAAGTGCGTCAAAGCCGGGCGGCCTCTGGACGAATGCACCATGCGCCCCATTGTCTACAACTACACTGCGGCCTTTAGCGAGGCGCCGCTACTGCGCTATATGTTGAACGGTGTGATTGTGACGCTATCGATTTTCTTTATTCAAGTGCTGGTGGCGCTGCCTTGCGCTTACGCGCTTTCCAAATTACGGTTCTGGGGGCGCGACCTAGTCTTCGGCTTGGTGCTCTTTTGCTTGCTGATACCGGTTCATGCGATAGCCTTGCCGTTATACGTGATGTTGGCGAAGGTGGGGTTGACGAATACCTACGCCGCGCTTGTGATTCCGTGGACGATATCGGTGTTCGGAATCTTTTTAATGCGTCAGTTCTTCATGACCGTGCCGGATGATTTGATCGATGCGGCGCGCATCGACGGCATAAGCGAATTCGCCATCGTTTGGCGGGTCATGCTTCCGGCGGCCGTTCCGGCGTTGCTTGCCTTCGCGATTTTTTCCGTCGTCGCCCATTGGAACGACTATTACTGGCCGCGCATCGTAATCACGGGTGATCGTGACCTGATGACTCCGCCGCTCGGATTGCGGATGTTCAAATCCGACCTGGATGGTAACGAATACGGGCCAATGATGGCGGCGGCCACCGTGGTGGTCGCGCCATTGGTCGTAGCGTTTCTATTGGCCCAACGCCGCTTTATTGAGGGCATCACGCTGACCGGCATGAAGTAGCTGAACACACTTTCGAAATGCCGGTGTCCGGGCTCAGATACAAATGAGATTATTAGGAGGATAAAAAATCGGGTAGTCTGAGGTGAAATCCTTTCACTTAAATCACGGGAGACTGCCCGATGCAGATTAAAAGCCTGCGTATCCAATCATATGACCGCCAAGGATGGCGGAAATGCAGGTTTTGCAGGAGCGAAAACCGGTCCGCAGTTGAGCGATTGCCGATACCGCCAGTGAACCCGCAATCTATCGAATAAAGAAACTGGAACTGTATGCCGAGCTCAAAGCAGCAGGCTGCACGATGGCGTTATGCCTGAAAACCATCGGCGGGTCAAAGGCGACCTGCTGCCGTAGGCTAGATCGTTATCGGCGGCGCGGCTGGGGCGGTTTGGAAAATCAAAGCCGCGGCCCGAAGCGTCCCCGCGGTGTGCAATGGACAAACCAACGGGCACAACAAGTGTTGCACCTGCGCCATACCCCTTGTGGGGCAAGCGCAAGATCTGGAAGGTGTTGTCCAAGGATCAGGGTCTGACCCTCAGCCTCAGCACGGTCGGGTGCATCCTGGCCCGGCTGGTGCGCTTAAAGCAGGTCAAGCCCAAACGCCGCCGCCAGTTCCAGCGCCATGCCAAGCGCTGGCAATACGGGATGCGCGCTGGCAGCCAGGCGAGCTGGTGCAGATCAACCATATGAGCGCAGGATTGCCAGCGGGCTTTGGCGTCAAGGAGTTCAAGGCGGCTTGTCCGAGCACCGGGTTTGTTGCCTTGAAAGCCTATAGTCGAGCGACCAGCCGTTGCGCCAGGGACTTCCTGGCCCCTCTTATTGAACAAGCGCCGTTCAAAATCCTGTCGATACAAGTCGATGGCGGCAGCGAGTTTCGAGATGAGTTTGAACAAGCCTGCGAGGCTTTGAACCTGCCGCTGTTTGTGCTGCCGCCTAAACAGCCTGAATGGGACGGTTGCGTTGAGCGAGCCAATGCAGTCGTTATGAGTTCTATCCGCTGTATGAAGGGTCGTTGACGGTGACCGCGATCAACCAGGAACTGGCCCGTTACCAGTGGACCTATAATCATTACCGATCACACGATAGTTTGGATTTAATGAGGCCGATGGCGTACTATCAGCAACTCACCCTGGCTGCCTGATTTTGTCTCATATGTGGTGAACCCGGACAGTCGGTTGCGTCGACTTAGGATTGGATATAATATGAGGCCCGCTTTGTCTCTAATATCAACAGAGCCTCCAAGCTACTAAACATAAACACCAAATTCAATTAGGAGAAAAGCAAATGAAACTCAAAATAACTTTATCAGCTGCCATTCTGGCGGGCACTTTGACGACATACGTCCAAGCGGCGGATCCGGTCACCATTGAAGTGGGGTATCCGTACTCCGCTCTTTTCGATGTCACGTTCCAGCGCATCATGCCGTTGTTTAATAAACAACACCCTGACATCAAGGTTAAGTTCCGCGCAACCTACGATAACTATGAGGACGCCACCCAAACGATACTGCGCGAAGCTGTTGCCGGCAAACAGCCAGACATCAGCTTGCAAGGCCTCAACCGACAGGCGCTCTTGGTCGAGAAAGGCATCGCCCAATCGATGGAACCGTTTATTGCCAAGGAAACGAATTTTTCCAAGGAGGGTTATCACAAGGCAATGCTTGACCTCAGCACATTCGGGGGCAAGGTTTATGGGTTGCCGTTTGCAGTCTCGCTACCGGTGGGTTATTACAACATGAACAACCTCAAGAAAGTCGGTATCACGTCTGTGCCGAAGACTTGGGACGAGGTCATTGGGAACTGCAAGAAGCT
The DNA here is from genome assembly GCF_965237845.1 of Candidatus Spongiihabitans sp. Lineage (GTDB taxonomy): Bacteria > Pseudomonadota > Gammaproteobacteria > Arenicellales > Poriferihabitantaceae > Spongiihabitans. Next base: position 1,371,595 of record NZ_OZ250154.1, read on the forward strand.
TCATGCTGCGGGTTTCAAGAACCCGCTGTTCTGGGGTTGGAACATCACGGGCAACTGGTTCTTCCAAGCTTTGATGTGGAGTCAGGGGGAGCCGATCCTGAAGGATGGCAAGGTCAACTTTGACGGCCCGGCCGGGTTGCGCGCCTTGGAGACCATGAAAAAACTGTTTCGGGAATGCAAGATGATCAACTTAGCAGTGGGTGACGCCGGCAAGCCATTTGCGGCCGGCCGGGTGGCAATGCACTTCTGGTCAACCTCCGCAGTGGGTTCCATTGAGCGGGCAAAAGGCGATTTCGAATTGAAGACGGGTGAGTTTCCAGGCATGGGTTCAGCGCCGAAAGGCCTGCCTGCTGGCGGTAACGCGGTGATTCTGACTTCAACCTCCGATGATCCGAAACAAGTCGAAGCCGCCTGGTCTTTCATCAAGTTCATCACGTCTGGGGCCGGTGCCGCAATCGTCGCCGAAACCACGGGGTATATGCCGCCAAACAAAGCGGCAAACGACATGCTGGGCGACTTCTACAAAGACAACCCGAACAAGCAGACAGCCGTCCGCCAAGCGGGTCTGCTTCGTGACTGGATCGCCTATCCCGGCAACCATGGTCTCGCGATTACTCAGGTAATCTATGATTTCCTTGAGTCGATCGTGATCGGCGAAGCCAATGATATGAAGCAACTCCAGGCGGAGATGGCTGCCGAGGTCTCATCAATGTTACCGAAATGACGATCTTTTCACTTGATTACCGTGCATCTGGCCGTAGTGACGGCTACGCCAGATGCACAACTTCTCGAGTGATTCAAGTTCGATTCGAGGTTCGGCTCAGGTGTTAATGAATGCGCAGGCAATGCCTGGCACCGGAAACCGAATCGCTACGGACTAAAACGGCTTTGAACACTCAAAAACGCGGTTGTGAGTTGAGATCGCTTCTGTTCTCCACGGTGCCGACGGGGTCTCTTTAGCTCTGTTCAGGGTGCCAGCCGGGCCGTATTAAACGTAAACCGATCGATTCGGGCATAATCTAAATAACGGCGGTTTGCCCGGCCGCGGAGATTAAATTGGAATAAGGTTAAAGTTGTGACCACCAATGCTGAGATTGAGCAACGACGCGATGCAAGCGTCGCTCGTGCTATCGCTTACTCATCAACTTTTGTTGCCGCCCGGGCTCAGGGTGGAGAAGTTTGGGATGTTGAGGGCAGCCGTTTCATCGATTTTTGCGGAGGTATTGGGTGCCAGAACGTTGGACATGGACATGCCAAGGTCATAGCCGCGATTGAACAGCAAATCCACAGTTTCACCCATACTTGCTTTCAGATTAGCCCCTACGAAAGTTACGTTCTACTTGCCGAACGTCTGAACGCGTTGGCCCCCGGAGAGTTCAAAAAGAAATCGTTGTTTTTCTCGGCCGGCGGCGAAGCAGTCGAAAATGCGGTCAAGATCGCGCGCCACCATTCGCGGCGCCCAGCGTTGCTGACGTTCACTAACGGTTATCATGGCCGCTCGTATATGGGGATGGGCCTCAGCGCGGATGACCCCGTTTAAAGTTGGGTTTCGACCATTCCCCACAGAAATTTACCGAATTCCTTTTCCAGACGCATACCATCGTGTCACCCTTGATGACACCAAACGCGCGTTCGACACTTTGTTTAGAAGCGATGTTGAACCCACGCAAATCGCGGCCGCCTTCTTTGAACCCGTTCAAGGTGAAGGCGGTTACAACGTCGCCGAGCCGGCGTTCATCGCCTATTTGCGCGAACTTTGTGACCAATACGGCATTGTTATGGTTGCCGATGAAATCCAGAGCGGGTTTGGTCGCTCTGGAAAGATGTTCGCCATGGAGCACTTCGGCATTGCCCCTGACCTCACATGCGTTGGCAAAAGCATGGGCGGCGGGCTTCCGTTATCGGGCATTGTTGGTCGCGCCGATATCATTGACAGCGTGCCAGCGGGCGGCCTTGGCGGCACATTCGGTGGCAATCCGGTCGCTTGCGCGGCGGCGCTTGCCGTTCTTGATATCATCGACAAGGAAGGCTTGCTCGAACAAGGCCTGAAACTGGGTGCCCATATTGACGACCGATTCAAAAAAATGAGGAACAAGAACGCCATTAGCTGTATCGGTGATGTCCGTGCGTTGGGTTGCATGAATGCCATTGAGATTGTCGCTGACCAGGAAACACGCGAGCCCTCCGGTGACCTGGCCGCTGAGATTGTCCGTATCGCGCTTTCGAAAGGCCTGATTCTGATCACCGCAGGACCGACGCGAAATGTCATTCGTGTGCTCGTGCCGTTGTCTGCGTCAATCGAAATCATCGACGAAGGGATAAACATTCTGGATGCATCAATCAGCCAAGCCGAGGCGCGCAACGGCAGGCCGTCGCATAAGCATGGTACCAAGGGGAAGCAATAATGAGAATTAAAGCCGCGGTCCTATGGGAGTCGGGAAAACCGCATCCGTTTACCAAAAGCCAACCCTTGCGCATTGAGGAAATTGAACTCGATCCGCCTGGGCGAGGCGAGCTGCTCATACAAATCAAGGCGGTGGGCCTTTGCCATTCGGATTTGCTGGCCATCAATGGCGAACGGGCCAAGCCGACACCGATGGTCATTGGTCATGAAGGTGCTGGCGTTGTTGCCGAAATAGGCGCAGGCGTGGACGGTTTCGAGGTGGGGGACCACGTCGTGCCCGTTTACGTGTCTAGTTGTGGTCGGTGCGAAATGTGTCGGCAGGGCCGGCCGGCCCTGTGCCAGCCGGCAACAAAAGCGAATATGGCGGGTACGATGATGGATGGGAGCACGCGTCTTCATAAAAACGGCAACCGTATATTCCATCACTCGGGTGTCGCGGCGTTCGCCGAATTTGCGGTCATTTCTCAAAACGGACTGGTCAAGATAGACCCGGGCGTTGCCTTCGAGCAGGCCGCATTGTTTGGTTGTGCGGTAATCACCGGCGTTGGGGCCGTGGTCAACACTGCGAACATCAGGCTCGGACAATCGGTCGCCATCATCGGTCTCGGCGGTGTTGGTTTTAGCGCGTTGTTGGCGGCCATCGCTGCAGGCGCCGGGCGCGTGATTGCCGTAGATATCAACGATGACAAGCTCCAGCTAGCTCTGCAGCTCGGTGCACATGAAGCGTTCAACGTCAAAAATGAAAATGACGACTGCGTGGAGTGCGTGCGAACCGCGACCAGCGGCGGTGTACACATCGCCATTGAAACGGCGGGTGTGCCGCAGGCGCTTGATTTGGCTTATAAGGTAACTCGCCGGGGCGGCGCCACCGTTGCCGTCGGTATGCCCGGCCCCGACGCGTCGATCTCCCTGTCGCATCTGAGTCTTGCCGGCGAGGAGCGGACTCTCAAGGGAAGCTATATGGGAAGCTGTGTGCCAAGCCGGGATATACCCCGCTATATCGGGTTGTTTCAAGACGGCAAACTCCCCATCGATCGGTTGACCAGCCGTCAGATTGCGTTAGATGATTTGAATGAAGGATTTGACCGCCTAGCGGATGGTTCCACCATGCGCCAGGTTTTGGTGTTGTAGGAAATCCGCTCAATCGGGTCGCATGATTGTCACATCGAATGTCGGACAATAGGCAGACCGTTTAGCGATGCTGCCCAGAGACCAGCTAAAAAAGCTGGGCCAACGTATGGAAATCAAGCATAACCTTTGAGACTATGGACGTTTTTGCATCGCCAACAGTTTGGGCGTTTTACCCGTCAATGGATGTGACAAATTAAAGATTGCTGAGGTTATAAGCAATCCTGCTATGCTAGAATGATTATTAATTGATTCTGTGCCTGCTATGCAAGCAGTCTATAGCCTGGAAATTGCATGAGCCTGAGTCGCAAACCAAATGGGACAAACTGTAACCAACTCATGCGGGCACTGATCATAATAGCTGATTGAAATACTTAGACAAAATAGCGAGTTAGCTGCAGAAATCAAAATCATGTGGGATACGATTGCAAGGTAACGTTTACTTGATCGGGCTGATGGGGGCTGGAAAGACCACGGTTGGCCGAAAACTGGCAAAACTATTGTTGCTTGATTTCATCGACATCGACCAGCTTGTTGAACAACGAACCGGGGTTTCAATAAGTCATATATTTGAGATCGAGGGGGAATCTGGTTTCAGAGATCGGGAATCAAAACTACTCGCCGAGATTAGCGATGGTCGCCAGGCAGTTATATCAACCGGCGGCGGAATCATATTAAGACCGGAGAATCGGCTGGTCATGCGCAAACACGGCCAAGTTGTCTATCTACAGGCGTCCTTGAAAATTTTATGGCAACGGCTGAGGAACTGTCAAACCAGACCGCTGTTACAACAGCTTGACCCGAAAGCTAAACTAACTCAGCTTATGCTTGAGCGCGATCCTCTGTATGTTGATGAAGCCGATATCATCGTCGAAGTCAGTTCGGATTCTGCGAGCAAGACCGCAAGAAAAATATATCCTTTGATAACATTAACCAACTGCCCCGCAAGGGATACTTAAAATAAAAAACGCTTGCGCTCGATATGCTCGCTGGTTACCGATAAACTTCGCTCATGCCACTTTTTGGTGGACGACCAGAACATCAATGAAAACCGTTAACATAAATCTTGGTGATCGTAGTTACGCCATAAAAATTTCCAGTGGGTTGCTGGGAAAAGGTGAGGAGTTGCTTCCCTGGATCCGCGGCAATCAGGTATTTATCGTCACCAACGAAGTTGTCGCACCGCTGTATCTGGAAAAAGTGAAAAGGGCTTTAAGCGGCAAGGACATATCGGAAATAATTCTTGCAGACGGAGAGCAGACAAAGAGTCTTCAGACCACCGAGAAAATATTTGATCAAATGCTGGCAATTCCACTTGACCGTTCTGCAACGGTTATTGCGCTTGGTGGTGGAGTCATTGGAGATATGGCGGGGTTTGCTGCGGCGTGTTATCAACGGGGAGTCCCTTTCATTCAAATTCCCACTACGTTGTTATCGCAAGTTGATTCATCTGTGGGCGGTAAAACTGCGGTTAATCATGCGCGCGGCAAGAACATGATTGGTGCATTTTACCAACCCCAACTGGTGATTGCGGACACCTCAACATTGGCCACTTTGGATGCGCGGCAATTTTCGTCCGGCATCGCGGAAGTCATTAAATACGGAATGATCAATGATGCCGGGTTTTTCCAGTGGCTCGAAAAAAATATCAATGCTGTGATGCAGCAAAATACCCAAGCGCTTGAATATGTCATTGAGCAATCCTGTAGCAACAAGGCGAAAATCGTCGAACAGGATGAACGGGAAAGCGGAATCAGAGCGCTGCTTAATCTTGGTCATACTTTCGGCCACGCCATAGAAACGGCGACAGGTTATAGTAAATGGTTGCACGGAGAAGCCATAGCACTGGGTTTGGTAATGGCAGCTTACATGTCCTGGACGCAGGGATGGATTTCTGAACAAGACGTACAACGCGTGATAGCGTTGTTGTCCAAGGCCGGGTTATCGGTTGAACCGGTGGATGATGTATCCGCGGATGAACTAAAGTCATTGATGCGATTGGACAAAAAAGTGCAGGCTGGCAAAGTGCGTTTGGTTTTACTCAAGTCAATTGGCGAGGCATCTATTACCAGTGACTACGATGAATCCGCACTTGACGCGACGTTAAAGCGCTACGCTACGGGATAATCGTTTCGATCATTCTGCAAATATTGACACCGATATACGACTGCGAAGCGATTGGAAATCCTCATGTTCTGTCAACGTACGACCGGCGATGCTCACGGCCGGCGTAGATAACTGTTATAAGAGTCTGTTATAAATATGCTAGAAGTGTATTATTGTTGTTTTGAGCTTATTAATATAACCTTAGCCTATAATATCTGTTAGTCGTTGTTGCAGAACAATTAACTACGGCAGTGCAGTGCACTTTGCAACACGCGAAAAACTCGCTATAGTTTTCCGGTTAGCGGGTTTTTCTTTCTGAACCCAAATATTATTCATTATTCATTAGGCAAAGCTTGAATTCATTATCTCCAACAAAGCAAGGGCTATACCATCCGAAGAATGAACACGATTCCTGCGGGGTCGGATTTGTCGCCAATATTGACGGGCGTAAAAGCCATCAAATCATCGAAAACGGCCTAGAGATACTTAAAAACCTGACCCACCGTGGCGCAGTTGGCGCCGACCCCAATGCTGGCGATGGTGCGGGCGTGTTATTGCAGATTTCCGATGAATTTTTTCGCAAGGTGATTCCAGTGGATCTGCCAGACCCCGGGTTTTATGCCGTGGGAATGGTGTTTATGCCGCAATCTACACTTCGCAACCCTAATATCTTAAAGGAACGAGGCGCAAGAATAACTAAACGAGGTAAAACCGACCAGGCGCAAACGGGCTGGGCCGAAGCGAAGGGTATCGTAGAGCGATACATTTTGGACGAGGGGCAAAGTGTTTTATGCTGGCGCAGGGTGACCGTTAACAACTCAAGTCTTGGGGCCAGTGTTTTGCCCACCGAACCTGATATTTGGCAAGTTATTGTGGGCCGTGACCGACGCCTTGAGCATCAGGATGATTTTGAAAGAAAGTTATTTGTCATCCGCAAGCAGATTGAAAAACGAATTCGGCAATCGGATATCGAAGGAAATACAGAGTTCTATATAACCACACTATCATCGCGATTAATCAACTACAAAGGCATGTTGCTAGCCAATCAGGTCGCGGAATACTACCCGGATTTGCTTGACCCGGACATGGTGTCAGCTTTTGCCCTTGTGCATCAGCGTTTTTCCACCAATACTTTCCCGACCTGGGATCTTGCTCATCCATTTAGAATGATTGCCCATAATGGAGAAATTAATACACTTCGCGGCAATATCAACTGGATGGCAGCGCGAAAAAGCACGATGTTTTCCGATGTGCTGGGCGACGACATAGACAAGATTTGGCCGGTTATTCCAGATGGGCAATCGGACTCAGCCGCGTTTGATAATGCACTCGAGCTACTGGTGGCGGGGGGATATTCGCTGACCCATGCGATGATGATGTTAATTCCGGAAGCCTGGTCGGGAAACACCTTGATGAATCCACAACATCGGGCTTTTTATGAATACCATGCGGCATTAATGGAGCCCTGGGATGGCCCTGCGGCGGTCGCTTTTACCGATGGCAAGCAGATTGGCGCGACGCTGGACCGCAATGGATTGCGTCCCGCGCGTTATTTGATCACAAAAGATAATATGGTGGTCATGGCATCGGAAATGGGGGTATTGAATATTCCCGAAAACAACATCAAAAAGAAATGGCGTTTGCAGCCCGGTAAAATGTTTCTGATCGATCTCGAGCAGGGCAGGATTGTCGATGACCAGGAAATCAAGCATCAACTGGCAAGTTTGAACAAATATCAGGCCTGGCTGGATAACACTCAGATTGAACTGGGCTCGCTGCGTATCGCGATTGGTGCAATGTCGCCAGACACGGAAACCTTGTTGAAAGCCCAACAAGCATTTGGCTATACCCAGGAAGATTTAAAATTCCTGTTATTGCCGATGGTTCAAAATGGAGAAGAAGCGCTTGGTTCTATGGGAACCGATGTCCCGCCCGCAGTGTTATCCAATAAACCAAAACATCTTTCTCATTTCTTCAAACAAAATTTCGCTCAGGTGACTAATCCGCCGATTGATCCTATTCGCGAAGAATTGGTCATGTCATTGCTTTCGTTAATTGGGCCGCGCCCTAACTTATTCGGCCAGAGCGGCGGTGAGCGCGATGGCGGCCAGGCAATGCGTTTAACCGTTCCCCAGCCACTGCTGACCAACAATCAATTGGAGCGCGTTCGGCAAATTGAAGACCACACAAACGGCGCCTTTCGTACCAAAACGCTAAACATCTGTTACGCCATTAACAACAAGAGGGGCAAGGATAGCAAGCAGGAACAGCAAGGTTTGAAAGATGCGATTCAACTGTTGTGCGATAAAGCCGAGCAAGCGGTATTGCAAAAAGGGTTTAATATTTTAATTCTGTCTGATCGCCGAATGGATGCGGATAATATTGCAATCCCGGCGTTATTGGCAACCTCAGCGGTTCACCATCATTTGATTAAAACAGGGCTTCGTACCGAATCGGGTTTGGTCATTGAGACCGGCGCTTGCCTGGAAGTGCATCATTTTGCAACCTTGGCCGGGTATGGCGCCGAGGCGATAAATCCTTATATGGCATTCGATAGCATTAATAATATGCTTGGGATGTTGAACCAAAGGTTAAATGCGAAGTGCCCGAAAGGTAAAAGGATGGATTTTGAGGAAGCGCAACAAAGATATATTCGCGCGGTTAACAAAGGGCTTAAAAAAGTCATGTCCAAGATGGGGATTTCCACTTACCAGTCGTATTGCGGCGCGCAAATTTTTGATGCCGTCGGGTTGTCAGAAAATTTCATCGACACCTATTTCAAAGGCACCAGTTCCACCATCCAGGGCATCGGTCTTGCGGAAATTGCCAGAGATATTCTTACTTGGCATCATCAGGCTTACGGCGATCATCCTCTGTATCGAACCCAATTGGATGCCGGTGGCGATTACGCTTATCGCACGCGCGGTGAAGTCCATATCTGGAATCCCGAAACCATCTCCAAATTACAGCATGCGACCAGAGGCAAAAATCCGAAAACATTTGAAGCGTTTTCAGAAATTATCAATAAACAGGACAAGGCGCTTTTCAATCTTCGGGGATTGTTCGAATTTCAATGGGCAGACAAACAGATTCCCATCGATCAGGTTGAACCAGCGGAAGTCATTGTCAAGCGATTTTCCACCGGGGCGATGTCATTTGGATCGATTTCCCACGAGGCGCACTCTACCCTTGCGATAGCGATGAATCAGATTGGCGGCAAGTCGAATACCGGAGAAGGCGGCGAAGAAGAAGAGCGTTACCGACCACTAAAAGACGGGTCAAAAAACCCCAAACGTTCCGCGATCAAACAAATTGCATCGGGTCGATTCGGTGTCACAACAGATTATTTGGTCAATGCTGACGACATTCAAATTAAGATGGCTCAGGGCGCGAAGCCTGGCGAAGGCGGTCAATTACCGGGCTATAAAGTCAGCGAGCAAATCGCCAGGGTGCGACATTCAACGGCTGGCGTTGGGTTGATTTCACCTCCGCCTCATCATGATATTTATTCCATAGAAGATCTGGCGCAATTAATTTTTGATCTTAAAAATGTCAATCCCGAAGCAAGAATTTCGGTCAAATTAGTATCCGAAGTGGGCGTGGGCACGGTCGCCGCGGGCGTGTCCAAGGCGCATGCAGACCACGTTACCATCTCTGGCTATGAAGGCGGCACCGGGGCCAGCCCGCTAACCTCGATCAAGCACGCCGGCTCGCCTTGGGAAATTGGCTTGGCAGAAACCCATCAAACTTTGGTGTTGAACAAATTGCGTGGCCGCATTGCGGTACAGGTTGATGGCGGAGTCAGAACCGGGCGGGATGTTGCCATTGGTGCGTTACTGGGCGCCGATGAATTTGGTTTCGCCACGGCCCCATTGATCGTGCAGGGTTGTTTAATGATGCGTAAATGCCACCTCAATACCTGCCCGGTGGGAATCGCAACCCAAAACCCAGTGCTTAGAAAAAAATTCACTGGCCAGGCCGAGCACGTCATCAACTATTTTTTCTTCATCGCCGAACAGCTGCGGCAAATAATGTCCAGGTTGGGTTACGCGACGGTTGATGAAATGATAGGCCAAATGGATCGGTTAAAAATGACAGATGCTATCGAACATTGGAAGGCAAAGGGGCTGGATTATTCCCGCATATTGACTAAACCGGCAGTGGACAAAACTGTGGCGGTTTATCAATGCGAACAACAAGATCACGGGTTGGAGAATGTTTTAGACCGGAAGATAATAATTCAGGCAAAGCCGGCCTTGGAAAAAGGGCAATCGGTTTCCATCGGTTGTAATTCTCCGAGCGGGGACTTCGCAAATCCCGTCCGAATACGCAATACAAATCGTGCATTTGGGGCAATGCTTTCCGGGCTAGTGGTCAAAAAACATGGTCATGCTGGCTTGCCAGACGACACCATCTATATTAAAGCCAAAGGCACTGCGGGCCAGTCGTTTGGTGCATGGCTTGCACAAGGGGTCACTATCGAACTTGAAGGTGAAGCAAACGACTACGTTGGCAAAGGATTGTCAGGGGGAAAATTGGTCATTTATCCGCCGGCGGATAGCGCAATCGACGATCAGCGAGACAACATTATTGTGGGTAATACGGTTCTTTATGGCGCAATTAGTGGCCAGGTTTATTTTAATGGCGTGGCTGGCGAACGATTCTGTGTGCGTAATTCAGGCGCGGTTGCCGTGGTGGAAGGAGTCGGCGATCATGGCTGCGAATACATGACCGGAGGCGTTGTGGTTTGCCTCGGCCTGACCGGCAGAAACTTTGCCGCCGGCATGTCCGGCGGCATTGCATATGTGCTGGACGAAGACGGTCAGTTTGATTTGCGTTGCAACCAGCAGATGGTGACGTTGGAAATGGTGGATGAGGATGCGGCCAATGAAAATAGTGACAATTTACTCGAAGCCGACGAGGCGCGGCTAAAGCGGATTATTGGTCATCATAAAAATTTTACCGGCAGCGCCATCGCCAATCGGATATTGGATAATTGGTCAGCGTATCGCCAGCAGTTCATAAAGATTGTTCCGCATGATTTTCAACAGGCGCTGTTGAAAATATATCAAGCGACCAGCCATGAATCCGAATATGCGCCCGCAATCAAACAGACGCGGCATGGATAAACGACATGGGTAAGGCAACCGGGTTTATGGAAATCGCGCGCAATGAGCGGCAGTATAAAGCGGTTGAAAGCCGGATAAAAAACTTCCGGGAGTTTGTGATCGAGCTTGGTGACCGAGAGCTTGAGGATCAAGGCGCCAGATGTATGGATTGCGGCATTCCATATTGCCAAACCGGGTGTCCGGTAAACAATATTATTCCAGATTGGAATGATCTGGTTTATAGCGGGGATTGGAAGCAGGCTAGCGAAGTATTGCATTCGACCAATAATTTTCCTGAATTTACCGGCCGCGTTTGCCCTGCGCCTTGTGAAGCGGCATGTACTTTAAACATCGAAGATCAGCCGGTCACCATCAAAACCATTGAACACAGCATCGTTGAGCGGGCCTGGAAGGAAGGCTGGATACAACCGCAAATTTCCAAACACCGCACCGGTAAATACGTCGCCGTAGTGGGTTCGGGACCGGCCGGCCTTGCCTGCGCTCAACAATTGGCCAGGGCCGGGCATTCTGTATCGCTTTATGAAAAGCAGGGTCGCAGCGGCGGGCTGTTGCGTTATGGGATTCCCGACTTCAAGCTGGAAAAACACATCATCGACCGTCGGATGGCGCAAATGAAGACCGAGGGGGTGAAATTTCATTCCGGCACCCAGGTCGGCGTCGATATTCCTGTTTCATTTTTATTCGAGACCTTCAATGCCATAGTGCTGACCGGCGGCGCCGAGCATCCGCGAGATCTTGAAGTTCAGCAACGGGAATTAAATGGCATTCACTTCGCTATGGATTTTCTAACCAGCAATACCCGCAGAGTGCAGGGAAATTTCGTCGATAACGCACAGTTCACCTCGGACTCTATTTCTGATCGGGCGCTTTGCATATCGGCCAAGGATAAAAATGTAGTGGTCATCGGCGGCGGCGACACCGGCTCCGATTGTATCGGCACTTCGATCCGGCAACAGGCGAAATCCATTACCCAAATTGAAATTCTGTCTGAGCCGCCGGAAAAAGAAAATAAGGCGCTGACCTGGCCAAATTGGCCGCATAAATTACGCACGTCTTCTTCACAGGAAGAGGGGTGTGACCGAATCTGGGATGTGAAGACCCAATCATGCGTAAACGACGGCAACGAAAATGTATCGGCGCTGAAATGTATCAAAGTGGCATGGGATCGAGTGGATGCCGATGAGAATGATCAATGGCGGATGCGGGAAATCCAGGGTTCGGAATTTGAGTTGAAAGCCGAATTGGTGCTGTTGGCGATGGGATTCGTTCATCCGATTTATCAAGGCTTGCTGGAAGATATGGGGATTGAACTGGATAGCCGAGGAAATGTAAACGCCGCCACCGATGGGAAAGGCGCGTATCAAACCAATGTCAAAAACGTTTTTTCTGCGGGTGATATGCGACGAGGGCAGTCGCTTGTGGTGTGGGCTATTCGAGAAGGTCGGCAATGTGCGCGGTCGGTCGATCAGTTTCTTCAAGGGTATAGCGAGTTACCAGAATAGTGCTTGAGACCATACTGACGATTTTTGCTTTTCGCGGGAGTGTTTATTGGCTGATAAGGTTTGAACACAACCGATTTTTGCTCCTTAACTTAGCTAAACTAAACCAGGGTTTTCCCTCTACACAAAAAATAGTTTTTGGTTTGTTCAATCATGTGTTCTTTTTTGTAACATCCAAATCTGCTGGGATTCAATGATTGTATCGGAATAGGCGATACACCTTTGGTCATCAGGTCCGCCAAACACTTTCCAGCTCCTCCTCCCCATGCAATCCCCGATGACGCTCCACTAGCTATCCACAAATTGTCTACCTCTTTAGCCTTTCCCAGTAACATTTCACCATCCGGAGTGTATGTAATAGCCCCGCATATGGCTTTTCTTATACCTACATTCAAGAAAATGGGCATTCTGTAGAGAGCTTTTTCTAATAAGTGTGATATGGCTTCATAGTCCGATTCAAACAATTCATGTTCCACTTTCCATGGGACTCCATCTTGCCACACGATAGTTGCAGATTTATTTTCTGACGTGCCAATAAGGCCACAATTTTGCTCTTGCCTTATATATCCACCGCATCTTTCATCCCTAATGATCGGAATCTCTTGAATTCCTGTCGAAAATTCCCTGATACTATCAGTAACAAAGTAATGATGTAGTAATGAGACAATGGGGATATTTAACCCAAACCAGATCCCCACTTGGCTGGAATAGGATCCAGCCGCTATTACCACATGTTCGCAAAGAATTTCGTTTCCCTTATCTGTTATAACTAGCCATGCATCACTTCTTATTCTTTTGACACCCTTAACTCTATTTCTTCGACTAATATTAGCACCTAGATTTCTCGCTGAATCAGCCATAACTAATGTCGCCCCAGACGGATCTACGTATCCATCAGTATATGTGCGCAATCCTGCTTTTACTCCATTGATATTATAAAAAGGGTTCATATTACTAATTTCATGCGGGGTGACCATATCCATATCAATATTGTATTTTTTAGCAGTTTCTAGCTGGTTTTCTAACCAACGTATTTCTGAGTTGTTATAGGCCATTCGTAGTCCGCCTGGTTCATGCCAGCAAATACTAGTATTAGAGTTTTTATCAAGCTTTTTATACAAATCAATAGAATACTTAACAAACCACATGTGTAAGGGAGACGTTACCGCAAGACCTAGATGACCTGTAGCATGCCATGTTGATCCACTAGTAAGCTCCGATTACTCTAGTAAAACTATGTCATTCCATCCATTTTCGGCCAAGTGATATAGTATCGAAACACCTAAGATTCCACCTCCTATAATTACAGCGCGCTTGTAGTCCCTATGATACGACATCGAAACTATCCTTGGTCAAGGCTTTGCTAATATCACTAAATACTGGCATAAAATTCCACCTGTTGTAATATGGCGAGGTTTATACTAACCAATATTTATTTATTACTAATGGTAATACCGATATAACAAGAATAACTGCCATGGTAATGCTGAATATTCTGAAACTTCGTTTGTTTTTTAAGAATTTAGACAAAAATATGCCAAATATTGTCCAGATAATAGCATTTGGTATTCCAATAACAGCAAATATTAGTGCAGCAAACAAAACCGCACTTAAATAATTATCTGCCCCGCCAATATAAACTCCTAAAACCGTGATGTACTGACTCCAAATCTTAGGGTTCACCCATTGAAATCCAGCGGATTCAAGGAATGTAAAGGGCTTGGATGATCTAACTGTTCCTCCTGGGGGCTTGGATGTTGCGACTTTATATGCCAAATATAGTAAGTATAATGAGCATATAAATCCAAAAACCCCTTCAACATATTTTATCTTGAATAAGATAGTTCCTCCTGTTGCAACTGCAAACAATACCATTGGCGATCCTAGAGATACGCCTAATATATGTGGAACGGTTTTTCTTAATCCATATATTGCCCCTGAGTTCATAAACATGACGTTATTTGGCCCTGGAGTCATAATCATTACTATAGCAAAGACTAACAACGATAAAATCGAGCCACTTTGAAATTCAATCATGCGTATTTACCTGTGGTTTAAACTATTAGGACACGTAGTTTAAATAAGATTGATATAATGGAAATAAAAAACGGGATGGTACTTTACATACCAAACCCAGGAAAGAAATCACATTATAATAAGAGTTTTTTAAAGGCATTCCATGCTTAATTCCTGTCAACCCCTTCAAAGATGTTGCCGAAGTATGAAAATCAATATTAACTGAAATAGACATATCAATACTAAACACATGGTGTAGTGTTGTAGCTGGTAGAAACAACATTTCCCCAGGATTTATGGTCACTTCAATTGGGTTGCATTTTTTGTAATCACTTTCTACCCCCTTTTTTTTGTTGAACATTCTGATCCAACAGATCTAGAATAGAACATGAGCTTGACAATTATTCTTTGTTCAAATGGTCCGATAACCATCCCAACCGTTCCTTGCTGTCAATATATTCGCTGCTAGGCACCGATGTACTGAATAAGGGAGCATTGATTTTATCAAAATCACTTTTATCCACCATTCGTTTACCTAATATTAACCCTACCATTCCACACCAACCTACTAAACCAATCTTTTTCACAACTCCTACCAAATTAATACGACATATGAAATAGCTATAGCACAAAAATTTGACAAGTGCGCGATTTAAATTACGGATTTCTCTTGCATCGACATGGGAGTTTTTGCCCTTTCTCCCTGTATAGCCATTCAACATTTACCGATAATGCTTCGGAAATCTCAAACAAATACTTTGAATAACTATATTTACCTTGCTCAAGCCTGACTATTATTGCATGATCAATATTAGCTTTCCGTGCTAATTGCATTATTGACATTTTGAGCTCATGGCGTCTGTTCTGTATTCGATTCTCCATATTGTTTCCCCACTATATTCAAGTTAACAAGGTACAAATCTAACCAAATGGAAATAAAAAAGATATAACATAAATCACACTTTTACCACTAAATTACTTTGCGGGTTCAACTTTTAAGTGCAACAGTCAAGGTTGTGTTTGAATTGGAGAACACCTTATGAGGCGTTCTCTAATTCAGCGTTTTTCGGCCGATGATTTAATGTAGCTGCTTGAAAAATGTGCTTTGCTAAATTAATACCGATTGTAGTAAGCTCGTTTATGATAGATGTCTTCTATTTGAGTGTTGAATGGCATGGTTTACGCGGCTTTTTTTCTGGCGCACCTTTACGGTTAATGCCATCATAGTGTGGCATCCATCACCTCATCCATGCACATAATGAATGATCGATTCTTAAAAGCATTGCAGCGCCAGCCGGTTGACTGCACGCCCGTTTGGATTATGCGCCAGGCTGGACGCTATCTGCCGGAATATCGCCAGACCCGGGCCAAAGCCGGCGATTTTTTGACCCTGTGCAAGACTCCGGAATTGGCATGTGAGGTAACGCTGCAACCCATTCGTCGTTTTGAGCTGGATGCGGCAATCTTGTTTTCCGATATATTGACCATTCCCGATGCTTTTGGATTGGGCCTGTCTATTAATGAAGGTGTTGGCCCAAAATTCGAGCGCCCGCTACGCAACAAGGGCGACGTGGAACGCCTGCCTGAAATCGATATTGATGCTCAACTTGGGTATGTCATGGAGGCGATACGTTTAACCCGCATCGCGCTTGCAAACAAAACGCCATTAATTGGTTTCAGCGGAAGCCCGTGGACGTTGGCGACCTACATGGTTGAAGGCGGCGGCAGCAAGGAGTACCGATACGTAAAAGGAATGATGCATGATCAGCCTGCGGTCGCGCATAAGCTGCTAAGCAAAATTACTGAAGCGGTGATTGGTTGCTTAAAGGGTCAAGCCAATGCCGGGGCGCAAGCGTTAATGGTCTTTGATACCTGGGGCGGTGTTTTAACAACGCCGGACTATGACAACTTTTCCCTGGATTATATGGCGCAAATTGTATCGGCAATAAAATCTGATCCGAATACTGTGGATATTCCAATTACGCTATTTACAAAAGGCGGCGGACACTGGCTTGAAAAAATTGCCGATAGCGGGTGCGATGCGATTGGGTTGGACTGGACTATGTCGATGAGCGCTGCCAGACAACGGGTCGGGCAAAGGGTGGCGTTGCAGGGCAATATGGATCCTACGGTTCTGTACGCATCATCCGAAAAAGTCGAGCAAGAAGCTAAGCGCGTGTTAGATGACTTTGGCGGTGGTGATGGGCATATTTTTAACCTTGGTCATGGTATCCATCCCACCATCAACCCGGATCGGGTGGCAACGCTGGTGAATACGGTTCATCGGGAAAGTAAGCGAACTTAGCAAAAATAACGGAATTGAGCAGGCTCCTGATCGTTGCGCGCCATCAGGGCGACGGCAGGTTGATAACAGCGCAACCGGTGTCACGTAACGGCTATTCTGTCGCTTTTGCCTGGCTGTCTTCAAACTTTGACAACTGTTCTGGCGATGCTTTTTCCTGATGCTTGGCTTTGTATGCGCTAAACGGCATGCCATAGATAATCTCCCTGGCCTGCTCGTAATCCATTTCGATGCCTCGGTCTTTAGCCGCACCCATATACCATTTCGAAAAACAATTGCGGCAGAAGTATGCCAGGTTCATCAACTCGATATTTTGCACTTCAGGGTATTTGCAAAAATGCGCTATCATTTTTCTAAACAACGCGGCTTCGATTTCAGTTCTTTGCTGGTCGTCTATTTTCGGTATTTCAGTCATAGTGTTTTCTCACGTATTTTATCAGCGGGCGCGCTTTAATCTTGCGGCATTGAGTTTGAGTAAGTTGTTTGCGTAGCGCGTTTGTACCAGATCTACGAGCACAACAACGACGATAACGAAGTAGAAAGTGGCTTTACTCATCGCTTCAACCGGATAGCCGAATAGTTGCAAGTGCGCCAAGTGGCCACCTTCAGTCAATAGCATGATGCCGACGATAAATAAAATAAATAGACCAACTACTTCATACATTCGGTTTCTTTCAAGAAACTGCACTACTCGATCTGAAAGCCATATCATTAGCATCCCGCCGATGATGATGGCTACAGCCATTACCCAAAACACATCAGTCAATGCCATAGCACTGAGAATAGAATCGAAAGAAAACACCACATTCATAATCACTATCCACGACAATTGTTTTGCGAATGAGCTGTTCGCCGTATTGCCTGACGACAAATCATCGGTAATCAGCAGGTGCATGATTTCCTTAATGGCGGTATAGATTATAAATACGCCGCCAAATAACACGATAATGCTGTGCAAGTTAAAATTTGCCGACACAACATGTTCAACGGATATTGAAAATAGTGAATCCTGAAACAAGGCGACAATCTTTAATACAACGAATAGCAGGATAATTCTTAAAACTACCGCCAGACCGATGCCCCATCGGCGAAGCAATGCCTGACGGGATACTTCAACCCGCTTGGACTCCAACGAAATATATAATAAGTTGTCAAACCCTAAAACAGCTTGCAACAATGTCAGCATGAAAAGCGTAAACAAATTATCGAGATTAAAAATTTCCATGCCAAAAAAATAAATTAATTGATGAATATCGGAATTTTACACTGTTCATCAACATTACTAAATTGAAACATTTCGGTTAGGCGAAGATTGTATAATTCTGGGATAATCCCTGCACTCCCCAACTCATTTTTAACTAACACCGCCCAATCAATTTCATGAACTTACTTCTCTTACTCGCTACCGTTGCCGCTATTGCAAGCATCGTCCAGATACTAAAATCATCCCTGCGTTGGGAAGCTATCCTTGGATTCGGCATACTCATCGCCGTATCTGCTGGCATCGCCCTTCTGTTGGACTATCTCACTCCCATAACAAATTTCGAGTGGGCTGGCGAACAAACAGTAACTGGGCTTCCATTATACCTGCCAGGGCCATCCGACAGCATACTTGGCAAGGGATATGGATTTTTCTTTATCGCTTTTTGCTGGGGCATCGCCCTCATCATTGCCGGGTTCGTTAAAAGAAGCAAGAAAAAACCGCTCGCTCCAGCTGTCGTAAAGCCAGCAACAGAAGCAAACCGTATTCGCAATGAACTGGAAGATGAAGTTGAGTCCTACGGGGCCAGTTTAGAAGATCCGAGGAAAATAGGGATGGATGATGCCACTAGAGCCGGCGGCCCTTTTCCAAAAGAAAGCGACCGAGAGCCGTCACGAGGAGGCTACGAGGTGCGAGTTCGGCAAGGTTTTCAAGCACTCGGCGACAGGTTTACGCAGAATACAGTAAATAATCTCATGGCTAAGATTGGCGATGCCTTGACAAACTTGTCGAACATCCGAGAAGATATCGTCAGACAAACCTACAAAGAAATAGCTCGTGCCAGTTATAACGAAAAAGGAACGGAAATTTCGCCAATCGTAGTCCAAAAAAATCAAAGTGTCTACACCACAACCACGCAAGCAAGAAAGGTGTTTATTGACTCCCTTGAACTACGGAAAGCCGAGCAACCGAACTGGGCGGATAATGACAGGACTACACGCGAAAAGTTGGTTGTCTGGGGCATTGCCTTTGCTTTGATCGAATTTGCCATCAGTTGGTTCTTTCTCAAAAGCCAGATTGGGGAATCCGCAGTACAGATAGCTGCCTACGCCGTCGTTATCATTTTCATTTTATCTTTTCTCGCTGGGTTCTTATTTCGATTTATGCGACACAGCCAACTGCCCCACATTCGTTTGCCCGCCATCATAGTATTTTTGTGCGTGTGTTTCTTCATTTTCCTCGCGTTTGGACTGCTTCTGAACTTTCGCGAAGTTACTGCCAGCGCAGATGTTGCTGGCAGGTTTGATGCTATTTTGAGCGGGTATGAATCTTTGACGGTCAACCTGACCAACGTAGTTGTCTTTCTTGTCAACCTTATAGCACTGGCTGTGTTCTACTGGAAAGTGTTGCACTTCTTTGACAAATTCAACGGCTACAGCCAAGTCGACGGGCCATTCCGTCGCGCTGAAAAGCGTTGGGATGATATGTCTGAGAAATCTCAAGAAAAGATTGCCGATGCTTTGGACGATACTAATAATAAGGCTATCGCCAACAGCGAAGTGGCAAAAAAATATTTCGACGACATACAGAAAAAGGTAGAAGTCCTGACCGACATAAAGGGAATCATTTCCAACGCATACGCGAGCATCCTTCGCCCGGCCTATCAAGAATATGTGAGAGAATACCGTGCGAGTAACTGTGCGAACCGTGCGCTGCAAGTCAACCCTGCCCCAGGCTACTTCGATGACGAAGCATCTTTCTGCGAAGTTGATCAACACTTTCCAGAATTCGAATCTATCGAAAAATTTCTTGCTGAAAAGCAGGGGGATCTTGAGCAAGCGGAGAAATATATTGGCGAGATTGATCAGGCAAAAGCAAAGTGGCAAACCGATCGTCCAGCACTTCGTGCAGAGTTAACCTCGGAATTCGCTACTATAATTGCTGCCGCCAGAAGAACTGGCTCGGCAACAGGGGCCGTTTCACCCCAAAGCGATGAACAACAAGAAACTACCCAATGATGGAGAAACTCAAAAGTTTCCTATTTGAGCAAGAGGAGGCAGACAACAACACAAACTCCCACAACGGTAAGAAAAGACGCCGTGGGCGACGCCAGGGTGAGATGGACCGCCGTCGGCGAATCGAGGAAGCGGGAGGTAACGACTACAATAAGTGGGGCTACGCCCTGATAGCCGTATTCGTTCCTATCACCCTGCTCATCCTGTGGCTAAGCAACAAGCAAAACGTTGAAATTCCACTCAACGACTTCACCCTGTGTCCGGCTGATGAACGACATATCTCGAGAAAAACTTATATCCTCATGGATCTCAGCGAGCCGCTCTCGGAGTTGCAACAAGGCGAGTTGCAAAAACTAATCGAAGTGGCATCTGAGAATCTGCAAAAGCATGAACGGATATCCATTAGCCGCATGGAACCCGATCCAGACAACCCTAGAGTTCCCCTTTTTAATTTGTGCAATTCGGTTGATATTAAGAGCATTACAGATGCAGTCGGACGTAGCGTTTATCCTAAGAAAGACTGCCATGACATAATCAATAAAAAGTTCAAGTTTCACCCTCGCGTGGGTGATCCAACTCGTGAACGTATTCGAGGCATTTGCAAAGACCGGGATGACTTGAATAAAAAGATCAAGGATGCCGTGAAAACTGTCCCTGGAGGAAACACCG
Organism: Candidatus Spongiihabitans sp.; assembly: GCF_965237845.1. Classification (GTDB taxonomy): domain Bacteria; phylum Pseudomonadota; class Gammaproteobacteria; order Arenicellales; family Poriferihabitantaceae; genus Spongiihabitans. Next base: position 1,392,064 of record NZ_OZ250154.1, read on the forward strand.
AGCAAAAACGTTCCTACATTATCGGTAGCATAGAAGACATTATAAGCGATGCCTCCGGCGGTCCGAGAGATGTACCGATAAGGCTTATTGTCTTCTCCGACATGATACAAAATGCCAACTGGTTTAGCCAATATCGGGAGCAGCACGGCTCATGGACAATAGACAACATTAATCAGAGGCGAAAAAAATATGCTCCCGACCACATGAAAACACCTCCGAAAAACAATTTCGATGAGGTGTTGCTCTGCTATCAGCCTAGTAGTCACACAATCCTCAAACGCGCCGAAAAAAAGAACGCCCACAGAGGTATGTGGAAAGAGTATTTTAAGGGTAGTATCTTTTTGCCCGTAACTTTGGGCGGGTGCCCCGATGCAATAGCTAAAATGATGGAGCAGTAACGTATGTAGCGGGCAAAGTGGTAGCGATGCATCTTATTCATCACTGCCTCAACACCAAATCCGCAGGAATCGCAAAGCCAATTCCCTCGACGCTTTCATCGGAGATCTTGACAGTCATAATACCAATTAAATTGCCGTCACCGTCGAACAATCCCCCACCTGATGAACCGGGCGATATGGCGGCATCCGTTTGAATCCAGCTGTTATTGCTGTCTGTTCGCAGTTGCGAGACAATCCCTTCCGAAATTGATAAATTATATCCATAGGGCGCACCCAAGGCATAGACCCTTTCGCCGACTCTGATTGTATTGTATCGGCGAACTGTCGCTGGAATGCCTTGCAAACCGTTAACATTCAGCAAACAAATATCCCGTTCTTGATCGACATGGCGCATTGCCGCATGAAAGACGGAATTTCTATCTGCACGACGATTAACAGATTTATGCACGACAATGCTACTACCTTGATTGACGACATGACAGTTGGTCGCCACAACATTCGGTTGAATGACTACGCCGCTACCGTGTCCATTGCCGTTATAAACCACCACCACCGACTGCCATACTTTTTCAAATATGTTGGCGGCACTCTGTGGTTTCATTGCTGGGAAGGCATTGGCGACACTCACATTATCGGCAGGTTTTCCAGCGGATGTGCGCTGACTGCTTTCGATTTCTTGTAGTCGCCGTGCCGCCTCTGCATGTCCCTGTTGCGCTGCTTGGCGATACCAACGCACCGCTTCACGCTCATCTTTGGCAACGATCTTGCCGTTAGCATATGCATAACCCAAATAATATTGCGATACCGTGTCCCCTTGTTCTGCTCTGCTACGCAATATTTCAATATCCCGTGAAGTATAGATTGGCTCCGAAGTGGCACTTGCAGGTGTGCTGGTCACATGCAGAACAATGAACCCGAGGACGAGTATTAGAGAAATCTTTTTCATTGATATTGCTTCTATTAGCAAGGTTGATTGAAAAACCGTCCTGTCATTCTACCCCAAATCAAGCCTTCTTCGACTTTATGTGCAAGTCCACCACATTATGGGTCTGATACTGACTATTTTTCCACGGGTAATTAAAACTTGCTTTTGGTTCTGAAGCATCAGGATTGGTTTAGGTTCCGATTCGGGGGGGGATGGCGAGGGAGAACTACGACTGTTGGCAGGAAACAATTTAGCAATTTGTTATACTTGACCTTTAAAAACCTCCAATTATCTATGCCAATTTCCGAATCCAGTCTTTCACCGATAGAGCACGCTCGAGGCGTCATTGAGATTGAAGCGGCGGCGGTTGCCGCGCTGCTTGAGCGGCTGGATAATAATTTCGACAAGGCCTGCAGCCTGATTCTGAAATGCGAGGGCAGGGTTGTGGTGACTGGAATGGGCAAGTCAGGACATATCGGCGGGAAAATTGCCTCCACGCTGGCGAGTACCGGCACGCCGGCGTTTTTCGTTCATCCGGGTGAAGCCAGCCACGGAGATGTCGGGATGATTACTACCCATGATTTAGTTATCGCTATTTCCAATTCAGGCGAAACCGCTGAATTGGTTTCTATTTTACCCATCGTCAAGCGCCTGGGCGTTAAATTAATAACAATGACAGGGAATGTCGATTCAACACTGGCTCAAAAATCAGACGCTTGCATAAATGTCAGTGTGGATAAAGAAGCCTGCCCGCATAATCTGGCGCCAACCGCGAGCACGACCGCAGCATTGGTCATGGGCGATGCTTTGGCCGTGGCGGTGCAAAGGCTGCGTGGGTTTTCTGCTCAGGATTTTGCCCGCACTCACCCTGGCGGTGTTTTAGGGAAACGATTGCTGTTGTTCGCCGGCGATTTAATGCACATCGGTGATGAATTGCCATTGGTAGATGAAGGCGCAACCATGGACACATTGCTGTTGGAAATGACCTCGAAATCATTAGGCATGGCTGGCGTAGTGGATGGCGACGGAAAGCTGTTGGGGATGTTCACCGATGGGGATATACGTCGAGGTCTAGGGCAGGGTATCGACATTTATAAAAGCAAGGCACGCGATTTGATGAGTGTCGATCCGTTTACGATTCATGCAGATACTCTGGCAGAAGAGATCATTCAGATAATGCGAGAATACGCACAGCACGGCCCCCATGCTATTAATAGCATGTTTGTGGTCGATGACGACCATCACGTAATTGGTGCGCTGAACACCCATGATTTACTGAGAGCGGGCGTGATCTAGAGCCGAATCTAACTCTGCCGGGCCACGCATAAATAGTCAGTTGAGCAATGGAATTTAAAGATAACATTTTAATCGGCGCTGTTTTCCTGTGCCTGGTTTTGTTGTCAATCTGGCTGCAGTTTGGATTGTTAGAGGAGCCGAACGCCGGGATCACTGAAGCGGAGAAAAATAATCCGGATTATTACGCTGAAATGTTTGTCTCGTCCGGGATGGATGAATCGGGCAAAAAGTACCGGATTATTGCCGATCGCATGGTTCACTACCCGGTTGGCCGCCGGGCGCTGCTGGATAATCCCCATATCATCCAATATGATTTAAACAATAACCCAAAGCATATTTATGCGGAATCGGGTTGGCTATACGATAATCAATCTACCGTGTTGCTGACCGGCAACGTTCGCGTAATTGACAATCAATTGAACGGCATGCAATCGAGTGGTGCGAGTGGTACGGTAGCAGTACAAAAAATGGTGATACATCTTAGAGACAAAGGCTCATCTTAATTTAGAGGCTGGTCAAAATGTTGAACAGGCGGATGGTTGAATTGTTAATGGGCGGATTGTTAATGGGCGTGTTCTGCCAGACAGGCTATGCTCTGGATAGCGATTCCGAACAACCAACGACTTTAAATGCCGATGAGTTCGAAATAGATTTGAATACCGGGGTCAGAATATATCGTGGCAACGTGGTTTTTCGACAGGGCAGTATTAAGTTGACATGCGATGAATTAACCACTTATCTAAATGATGACGCTGAATTAGATAGAGGTATATGTATCGGTAGCCCGGGTATATTTATACAGCGACCGGAAGATTCCGAAGTGGACATCGTCGGGTCTGCCATGGAAATTACAATGGATGAAATTGAAAATTTGGTTACACTCAAAAGTCAGGCGAAAGTCGTACAGGGTGGTTTGACCATAACCGGACCAATCATTACTTACAATAAGCTTACCAAAAAGGCGTCTGTCAAAGGCGGTGGGTCCCAAGGCATAAAAGCTATGACAGAAACCGCGGATGGCGAACAGTCTTCAGATCCAACCTCTGGAGAGTCAACCCCTGGAAAGTCAACCGTGGCGGAACAAGCAAGTTCAGAAAGCACCCGGTCTAGTTTGACGATCCAACCGCGTAAAAAGAAAACAAATGAATAGTGGTTGTCGTTTTAACTGCACTCTATGCCAGAATCCTGATCGGAATTTTGGAACTTCCCGAAATAATAGCCAGCAATGAAAAATTTGTCTGCCAGAAAACTGGTTAAAAAATATAAAAACACCACCATCGTTGATAGGGTTGATCTTAGCGTCTCCAATAACGAGATTGTTGGGCTATTGGGTGCAAATGGCGCAGGTAAAACGACTTGTTTCAATATGATGATTGGATTGGTGCGCAACGATTCCGGCGCAATATTGTTAGACAATGAGGACATCACTGAATTACCTATGCATGAGCGCGCTCGCAAAGGCATCGGGTATTTGCCCCAGGAGCATTCGGTGTTCAGGAAATTAACCACAGAACAAAACATTCTAGCGGTTCTTGAAGCCGCAGCAAAACATAATAAGGCGGATCAGCACAATATCTGCAACAAACTAATGGAAGAGTTCGGGATTACCAGACTTAGAGATAAACAAACAATACAGCTTTCCGGTGGTGAACAACGACGCGTTGAAATTGCCCGCGCCTTGGCCTTGGAGCCGGCATTTATATTACTCGATGAACCGTTTGCCGGGGTTGATCCGCTTGCGGTCAAGGACATTCAACACATAATTACAGTGTTGAAAAGCCGGGGAATTGGTGTGTTAATCACCGATCACAATGTTCGGGAGACTCTGGGAATTTGTGATCGGGCGTATATTTTGCATCGCGGAGAAGTGCTGATATCGGGTGCGCCAAAGATTATAATGGCCGATAAAAGAGCCCGGGATGTGTATCTGGGAAATGATTTCAGGATGTAATGTGGAGACTCAGATCGAGAAATAAAATTTGTTGCCGATAGATTTTGAGTCGCTAGAACCAATCAAGCATAGCACGAAAATTTGATTATTATTTTTAGATCAAACTGGGCTAAATTCAATGAAAACACCCGCCGGGAAAACACCGGGAGTGAAAGTTCCATGTTATGAAACAAGCGCTTGATTTAAGACAAAGTCAGAAATTGACGATGACGCCGCAATTGCAGCAGGCGGTCAAGTTATTGCAAATGTCCGCAAGCGAGTTGAGCGAAGATCTGCAATACGCACGCGAAACCAACCCATTGCTGGAGATGAAGGACGAAAGCGAGCCGGAGTCGGATTTCCGTTGCGAAGATCTGCCCGAACCGATAGAAGATAATCTCAATGCCATAGATTCCGGATCGGGTGCGGTTGCTGAGGTCGTCGAAATAGATATTACACAGTTTCAATTTGATCAACTTTCCGATCCTGACAAATCCATCTGGGACGATCCGCGCATTTGAAAGTCGGTGCATTAGCAAGTCGATAAATCTATCAATCATTCAATAACCTCAAATTTTGGAGTATGTTTTATGCAAATCTCAATCAGTGGACAACATATGGAAATTACAGAATCGTTACATCACCATGTTTCAGAAAAAGTAGAGAAAATAACCCGCCATTTCGATCACGTTACCCGCACCAATGTGGTTCTCCATGTAGAAAAAACACGCTATATTGCCGAGGCCACTGTCAATACAAAAGGTGCTATGATTCACGCTTCCAGTGAAGCGGAAGACATGTACGCCGCAATAGATGCATTGGCACACAAGCTGGATAGACAGGTCATCAAGCACAAGGAAAAGCTTAACGACCATCACAGAAATGAAGATTCGATAAAACAAATCCCTGAGTGACTGACTCAAATGACTGACGCAGTTTCAGATGTGGCTCACAGCAATCGTGAGCCGCAAACCTCTTCCATGGTCAGCCCCCGATATCTACAACCAAATCTCGTGGTCGTGAATCTGTGCATAGCAAGCCGAAAACGATTGCTCGAACAATTCGCCGAGTTAATCACCGCTAACACGACCATCTGCAATTCTGAGCATAGTGAAAACGTTCCAAATATTGAGCAAATATTCGCCACCTTACATGACCGTGAGCGATTAGGGAGTACTGCACTTGGCAAGGGTATTGCTCTTCCCCATGGTCGAATTGCCGGGCTAGCGCAGCCGGTCATTGCCATTGCCAAACTTGAAAACCCGGTGGATTATGATGCGCCTGACGGGATGCCGGTCTGGCTGGCGGTGTGTCTGTTAGTACCCGCTGAAGCCAATGATGTCCATTTGAATTTACTGGCCACTCTGGCAGCCAAATTTGATGATGATGATTTTGTTCATGAAGTTAAGGAAACCGTTTCAACCACGGAGATTTATAATCTGTTTTCCGATATTTAAAAGCATCTATGAATGCACGGGAGTTGGAAGCGGCAGGGTGGGCGCATTTGTTGTGCCTGTCGGATAATGGCAGCATCTGAATGCGATGAATAACACGACCACAGACATGATTATTATTAGCGGTCTTTCGGGTTCCGGCAGGAGTGTTGCGTTGCAGTCTTTGGAAGACATTGGCTATTACTGCATAGATAACCTCCCTGCGGCGCTGTTATTCGAATTCTCGGCTCGGCTGCTGCCACGTATCGACGGCTCCGATACAGATGTATTTCCTGGCGCTGCGGTCAGCATTGATTCCAGGAACAAGAATTTTTTGTCAGGACTCGATGCCACATTAACCAAGCTGGGAAACCACGGCATCCATTATCGAATTTTGTTTCTGGAATCCGAGGAACAAAAGCTGGTTCGGCGGTATAGCGAAACGCGCAGAAAGCATCCGCTTACCGATGACCAAACCTCCTTGATAGAAGGCATTCGACTGGAACGCACGTTGTTGCAGCCGCTTCACGATAGAGCCGAGAAAGTCATCGATACCACGGACACCACTGTGCATGAATTACGCGGGCTGATTCGGGATTTTGCCGGCGCCGGATTGTCGTCTGCGCCGTTGTTTCTAGTTGAATCGTTTGGATTTAAAAATGGCACGCCACGGGAAGCGGATTTTGTATTTGACGTGCGCTGTCTGCCCAATCCCTATTGGGATAAAAATTTGGCGCCGTTAACGGGTATAGATGCGCCGGTACAGGAATTTTTTAAAGGCAACCCCGAAGTTCAGGACATGACCATCGAAATTTTTAAGTTCGTTAGTAAATGGTTGCCGGGTTTCGCCAATGAAAACCGCAGCTATATAACTGTGGCTATTGGCTGTACTGGCGGTCAACATCGTTCAGTTTACATCAGCGAACAACTGGAGAATTTATTTTCCAAACAAGACATCATAGTCCAGGTCAGGCATCGGGAATTAGCCAAATGATTATAGAGAAGCGAATTAAAATCATCAATAAGTTGGGGCTTCACGCCAGGGCCGCCGCGAAATTAGTAAAATTAAGCGCCGGTTTCAAGAGCATCATCAAATTGTATAATGGCAATAAACAGATTGATGCGAAAAGCATTATGGGCGTGCTGATGTTGGCGGCCGCTCAGGGAACTGAACTAAAACTAATTGCCGAAGGCGTCGATGCAGAACAAGCCGCCGAAGATATTGCGGCATTATTTAATGACTGCTTTGGCGAAGGAGAATAGGGAGGATGGTTTAGTGTTCACGCTACATGGAAATGGAGTTGGGGCAGGTATTGCCATCGGAATAGCGAGGATTATCCATCGGCCGGGCCAGGAAATTCCCAAATACAACATTGAGCCGGAACAGATTGATCAGGAAGTCGAGCGCCTTACCGATGGGATAGAAAGCGCAATCCAGGCGCTGGAGACGATTAAAAAGCAGATGCCTGCCGAAGGCGCCGATGAGGTCAAGGCCATTCTCGAGGCGCATTTGTTAATGCTGCAAGACCCGATGTTGAGCCAGGAATCGAGCAGCATCATCCGCGCTCAGAGCATCAATGCCGAAACGGCGTTACAGCAACACGCCGACAATCTTGAAAAGATGTTTAATGATATTGATGATCCTTACCTGAGCAGCAAATCAGCGGACGTCGCCCAGATTATTAATCGAATACAGGGCGAGCTGCTGGATGAGCAAGGGAGCTTGACCGCACAGCCCGAAGGAAAATTTGATGACCAAATTATCGTTGCCAATGATTTAACGCCGGCCGATACCATCGAACTGATAAAACATCGAATTGGCGCGTTTATTACTAATCTGGGAGGGCCGATTTCCCATACCGCGATACTCGCGCGCAGCATGAAAATCCCGGCCATAGTCGGGTTGCATGGTGCAATTCGATATCTGCGCAGCGGCGATTTATTGATTATTGATGGCAAGCGCGGAGTGGTGTTGGTTAATCCAGACGAAGCGGCTTTGATCACCTACCACCGCCGACGGGAGAAAATTGCCAGGCGCATTCAGGAGATGGATTCGTTACTCAATGCCGCCGCAGAGACGCTGGATGGCGTGTCGGTATCGTTAAACGCTAACATTGGGCTTCCCGAAGAAATTCTGGAAAGCGTAGCTCAAAATGCTGCGGGGGTTGGTTTGTATCGAACAGAGTTTCTATATATGAATCGTGAGACAATGCCAAGCGAAGAAGAGCAATACGAGATGTATAGCCGCGTATTACAGCAATCCACCAGGCCGGTAACTATTCGTACTTTGGATCTGGGAGCCGACAAACAGGTCGATGGCGGCAGAGTTGGTGACACCATCACTACCAATCCGGCATTGGGGCGTCGGGCGATTCGCTTGTGTTTGCATGATTTAAGTTTATTCAAACCTCAATTACGCGCAGTCTATCGTGCCTCGATGCACGGTGAAACGAGATTAATGATACCCATGATGTCAAACATTGACGAACTGGAGCAATTATTTGTGTTACTCGATGAAGTGCAACAAGAACTTACCAGCCAGGGTTATGACTTTGATCCTGACATCCCTATTGGCGGCATGGTGGAAGTCCCGGCAGCGGCGATAGCGGCGGATTTGTTTGCTGACAAGCTGGATTTTTTATCTATTGGCACCAACGACCTGATTCAATATACCCTGGCCATAGACCGCATTGACGATGAAGTGAATTATTTGTATAACCCGTTGCATCCGTCGATATTGAGGCTGATTAAAATGACCATCGATGCTGGGAAAGCCGCAAATATTCCGGTTTCGATGTGCGGCGAAATGGCCGGTGATATTGAATATACGCGCGTATTACTTGGCATGGGTTTGCGCGATTTCAGCATGGATCCCTCGGCGCTTTTGGAAGTGAAACGACAGATTCGGCTAACTGATACCGCCAAGATTGAACCCAAAGTTAACAGGCTGTTAAAAACCGCCGACCAAAAAGTAATAAAACAACTCATCAGCGAAATAAACGGGTAATAAGATAGTGCGGTTTGCGCGCACTTCGGGCATGAATATTTTTGAGGAACGAGCGCCGAGCCTTTTCTTATGAAGCGCTTTAATATAACAAACACTTGCGCCCGAACAAAAAGAATACTTAAAACGAGGTGCAACCATAGAGCCTGAAGCTAAAAACATCTGACATAAAACAAACCGATCAAACAAACCGATCAAACAAACTGGAGTATATCAATGAATCTAACCCATCAAATAATCGAATACTCATCCAAAGGCGTGCGCCATCGTAGTTATCTGGCCTGGGACCAGGATATCAAGACCCCACGCCCTGGAATTATCGTCATCCATGACTTGTGGGGCCTCGGAGACCAGGTTCGCGGGTGCGCCGACAGGTTGGCGCAGCAGGGATATTGCGCATTGGCCATCGATATGTACGGTGAAGGTCGGGTCGCTGAAAATCCGGTTCAGGCCGAAGAGGCGATGAACGCGGTATTGGGGGATATGAAAATGGGCACTACCCGACTAAAAGCCGGCTATGACGCTTTGCTGGAACAACCTCAGGTTGATACGGAAACAACCGCGGCCATTGGCTATTGTTTTGGCGGTGCCATGGCATTACATATGGCGCGCATCGGGTTGCCACTAAATGCGGTAACCAGTTTTCATGGTGCGCTTAGATCGTTTCATAAGCCCGCTTGCGGGGAAGTCAAAGCCAGCGTGCTGGTATGTCATGGCGGCGATGATGCGAAGGTGTCAATGGATGATGTCGCCACGTTCAAGCAGGAAATGGACGATGCCGGTGCTGACTATGAAGTTATCGTGCACGTAGGTGCGCAACATGGATTCACCAGCAAAGAAGCAGATAAAGATAGGGAAAAATACGGTATTCCGGTAGGCTATAACGCGCAAGCGGAGCGTGAGTCCTGGGCGGCAATGATGAGGCTGTTCGAGCGTAGTTTTTAGAGTGCGCCAACAAATTCCGGGCGCCAATAGTGTCGAAACCAAAATCCACCGACCTCAAACGAATCTACAAGGCCCTGGATTATTCCATTCAGGGCCTTACCACAGCCTGGCAAAACCAGGCCGCCTTTCGCCAGGAGTTGTTTGGCTGCGCGGTCTTGATTCCATTGGCTTTATGGTTGGCAGAGACCGGCCTTGAGCGCGCACTATTGATATTTGTGGTGTTGTTAGTCGTGCTGGTGGAACTGCTGAACTCGGCCATTGAAGCGGTCGTCGATCGATTTGGAGAAGAGCAACATCCGTTAAGCGGAAATGCCAAAGACCTGGGCTCGGCAGCGGTTTTGATCAGCATAATAATGGCGTTGCTGGTTTGGGCGCTGGTGCTTTTCGGTTAAGTGCGTCTCTATTGACTATCCTGTTGGACTGAGTATCTTGAAGAACGTTATTGTCCCCGAACATTTCGCTGGACGACCGACAATTTATAGCGCCGCCGATAACCGGAGAAACCAATGAGCAATAGAAAAGACATCGACTATGGTCCATTGAAAGCGTTAATTGGTGTTTGGAAGGGAAGCAAGGGTTTCGATGTGGCGCCGGAGCCGGATGGCGCAGAGAGCAACCCTTATTATGAGACAATTATTTACACCACTGTGGATGATGATGTCACCAATGCCGAATCACAAGTTTTGTCGGCGGTTCACTATCGACAAATCGTCCAGCGTAAATCAAATGACGAGGTGTTTCACGATGAAACCGGCTACTGGATGTGGGACCCAAAAGCGCAAATAATTATGCACGCGCTGACCATACCCCGTGCGGTATGCGTACTTGCCGGAGGAAAATATGCGCAGGAAAAAACCGCGCAGGGGCGCGTGATAATGGAAGTCGCAGCAAATATTGATGACCATGATTGGCAAATAATTCAATCGCCATTCATGCAAGAAAACGCGCGCACCACCGCATTTCGTCACACCATAATGGTAGGTGGCGGCAAGCTGGCCTATTCACAAACCACGCAAGTGGATATCTACGGCAAAGTTTTTGAACACACCGATGAAAATGAATTGGCGCTTCAATGAATCGCGGAGGCTTGGGAAACCTGGGTTGATTCAGATTTTCCTGCAACCATTTGGCGGCGGTCAACGACGCATATATCAACGACGCAATATAAGCGCCATGCTGCGATGACAGCGGCGCAACGGCCTTATTTCGCTTTGGAAACACGAATTCTGGCCCACGCGGAAACCAGTTCAGAAATGATGACAAGCACGATGATGGAAAGCAGAATTGCCGCCGTTCGATGGGTTTCAATTTGCATGACATTGCGCTTCAAGTACCAACCCATTCCGCCGGCGCCGACGAAACCGACTACTGTGGCCGCTCGAAATGCGACATCCCAGGTATAAATGGCGATGCCGGTAAAGGCGGTGCGGACTTGCGGAAAAACGCCATAGACGAATACTTGCAGGTGGCTGCCGCCCACGGCGCGAATTGCCTCCACTTCTCCCATGTCAATGGCCTCGATTTCCTCGGAAAACAGTTTTCCGGCAAAGCCGATCGAGAACATCGTCAATGCCAGCACGCCGGGCAGCATTCCAAACCCCAGAATCGTGACAAAAAGGATCGCCCATATCATCTCATGCACCGAGCGGCATCCCATCGTGATCACCCGGGCGAGCGGATAGACATACCTTTGCGACGGGCTGACATTGTGGGCCGCAAACCAGCCGAGCACGATTGAAAACAGCAATCCAAACAGCGACCCCAAATAGGCCATTTGTATGGTCTCGACAATCGCCCACAGATATTCCCGCTCTGCGACATACTCCAGGTCGGGTGGATAATAACGGTTGGCCAGAACATCTCCGAGGCGTCCAAACATTCCCAGGATTCGGTCCAGGGGGATGTTCAGGTACTGTATCGAGTAGGCAAGAAACACCAAAATGCTTAACAGCACACCATACTTGACCAGCGTTTGCGGGTATTTGAAACGGCTCCATTCACGGTGAACATCGTCACCTTGTATTGAATAATTTTGCAGTTGGTCAGACCGGTTCATTCCATTTTTCCTTGTTCAAATCAGCGCTTCAAATCAGCGCTTTTCGGGAATAGTGGGACACCACCTCGCCAATCAGCACCAACCCGAAGATGGCGATGATGACTGTGGTCACGCCCGGGTAATTGAAGGTGTGCATCTGCCGGAAAAAAACCAACCCCAGGCCGCCAGCGCCGACCAGGCCAAGAACCGCCGAACGACGGATATTGATTTCCCATTCAAAAATAACAATCCCTAGAATAACCGGCAAGACTTGAGGCAAAATTCCGTACAGCATCACCTACAGATTATTGCCTCCCACCGCTCGGATCGCTTCAACCGGCTTAGGGTCGATATTCTCGACCGCCTCGGCTGACATTTTCGCAATAAATCCGAGGGAGCGCACTGCAATGGCAAGAATGCCGGCAAATGCTCCAAGTCCCACGGCGGAGACAAAGATTAACGCCCACACGATTTCATGGATTGATCGACTGATGGTCATGGCCGCACGCGCAATCGGATAGGTCACTGATTTGAACGGCGTTACGTTCAATGCGCCGAACCAGATCGCCGGAAGACAAATGATAAAGCCCAACAACGTGCCGATACAAGCGATCATAAAGGTCTCGATGGTAGGTCCCAGCAGATTTGGGATGAGGGGAAAATCGATGCCGATGAAATGCGATATGGACTTGCCGATAGCCGCCAGCGACCCGATTCTATCCCAGTCGGTGTCATCGATAACGGTCGCTTTAATGCTCCACACGATCAAGGCGAGCAAAAACAGGTAAAATCCAAACTGAATTCGCTGCTTTTTTTGCGGCGTCTCACGATATCGTCCACTGTTGACACCGGTGTCTCGTTTGGCATCGTGTGTTTCCGTTACAGGACTTCCATCGCGTAAATTTCCTCAAGATTCGCCTGCTTGAGAATCTCGGTTGGTCCGTCAAACATTTTATTGCCGTCCTGCAAACCGATAATCTTGTTGCAATATTCCTTGGCGAGATCAACATTGTGGATATTGCACAACACGGGAATCCTGAGTTCCGTTGCAATGGTTTTGATCAGATCCATAACTTCCCTTGAAATTTTTGGGTCAAGCGCGGAAGTCGGCTCATCCAGCAGCAACAGGTTGGGCTCCTGCATCAGCGCACCGGCAATGCCGACGCGTTGACGTTGTCCGCCGGAAAGCTCGTCGGCGCGTTTATCGACATGATCCTGCAACCCCACTCGCTCCAGCAATTCAAGCGCACGCTGAATGTCCTTGTTGCTGAACACCCTGAAAACACTTCGCAACGGGCCGACGTATCCAAGCCGCCCGGACAGGACATTGTCCATAACGGACAGCCGGTTAATCAGATTGAACTCCTGAAAAATCATGCCGATATGACGACGCAGGCGGCGCAATTCCCTGCCGCCAAGTTTTAATACATCGACATCATGCAGTTTGATGGTTCCGGAAACAGGCTCAAGCAGGCGGTTGATACATCGAATCAGGGTTGATTTCCCCGCTCCGCTGGGGCCGATGATGGCGAAAAAGTCGTCCTCTTCGACCTGAAAACTAATCCCTTTCAGTATTTCCGGGCCCTTTGAATTGTATCTGGCCCTCAGATCGCTCACTTCAAGAATGGCCATTTCCCGGTCTCTTTACAGGCAAGCGGCGAGACAATCGGCTAAACAATCGGACTTGGCATGTCGGCCAATATGAGCGGTTGTCTGCGAGATGCGTTGCAGACGGATACGCGGTATGCAACGCTTGTTCGCTGAAACGCGCCGGTTTAGCCGCCTTGCTTCTTGCGCGCATCCTTGGCCTTTTTCAGATCACGAATCACATCATAAGCCGATGAAGCCATGGCCACGAATGTGTTCGACTTGACGTTTTCAAGAAACGCTTTTGCGCCGGGCTCGTCCTTCAGGCCAAGGAAAGTCTCGCGGATATTGGCCTTGATGTCCTCGCAAAGCGGACTGCGATAAACAAACGGATCTTGTGGAATGGCCGGCGAAGACCAGATTATATTGAAGTCCTCCAATTTCACTTCGCCTTTGGTGACGACGTTGTCAAACCGATGGGAAGCGACGAAAGCGGCGTCAACTTTGCCCTGATGAACAGCAACGGTGGAAAGCTCGTGCGACCCGGTGTACACAGTCTTCTTAAAATAGTCGTCGATATCCATGCCGATGACTTTAGAGAAAACCACGCGCGGAACCAGGTTCCCGGACGTGCTCCCAGGGTCGGTAAGGCCAATAAGTTTGCCTTTGAGGTCTTCTATTGTCTTTAGACCAGACCCTTTTTTGGAAATCAGCACCCCTTTGTAACCAGGCCCCTCTTCCTGAAGATAGCCCGGTTTTTTCGCATATGTTGCAAAAACTTCAATATTTTCGTCCTTGCCATTGGCGATTACATAGGAATATGGCCCCAGAACCGCAACATCGACAAACTCACTCAGCAATCCTTCGACCACCGAAGCATAAGATGTGGGCATGAAGAAGGCGATTTTTTTGCCAGTCAGCGCCATCATCCGGTCGGTTACCGGTTTGTACAGTTGAAGTTCCGCCACTGTCTCTTCCGTCGGGATAATGGCGAATGTCAGCGTATCGGGGTTTTCGCATGAGGCCGCCAAGGCGACTGAATTTACGGCAAGGCCAAGGCTGATCCAGATCGCTGTCGCGATGCCAACCATCAATTTTTTTCTTATCCGAGTAACAGGAAGTGATGATATTTGAAGTTTCATTTGCATTTCTCTTTCTCCGGTGATTGGTGTTGCTTGCGTGATTCCGCCCTTTTCGGTTGGATTGGGCGGTGGGATTGGACGATTGGTTTTTCCCAAACTATAAAATTACTCCTATGCGGTGAATTTTTCCAGCACCCGTTCGGATGTGCCGATGAAGTTGCGCCCGCGCTCGCCAGCGAGGGCCGCGGTCACAAGTTCTTTCCATTCGTCGCTTTGAATGCCATAACTCGATGCTTTGGTGGCAACGCCCAGACGGTTCAGGAAATTTTCCAGTTCTGTTGCGGCGGAATCGAGATCGTCTCCAAAAATTCGGCGAAGATTTCGATCGCACTCCGTGTTTTCGCCGATGACACTGGCCAGGACCATTGGCAGGCTGAAGGAGCAGGCCAAGCCATGGGGAATGCTGTATTTGAGGGTGATCGGATAGGAGACCGAATGCGCCAACGCCGTTTTGGTATTGGAAAAGGCCAACCCGGCAAACAGGCAAGCGCCTGCAACCCGTGCCCTGAGCGCAACATTCTTAAGGTCATCGACAAGCAGCGGCAGGGCCGCGATCATTTCCGTTGCCGCGAATACCGCGTGATTGGCGGAAACCGGATTGCTGTTACGATTCCACAGGCTTTCAAGCGCATGGGACAGCGCATCCAGCGCGGTATTGATTGTCAGATCCTTCGGCATTGCGAGCGTCAGCGCCGGGTCAATAACCGCATGCCGCGGATAAAGGGCGTAGCGCGCCAACGAGTATTTCTTTTGCGCCTCCCGGTCCCATACCGTCGCCCAGTGGGTTACTTCACTGCCGGTCCCGGCCGTAGTTGGCACGGCTATGATCGGATAAGCGGCCAAGTGCTCCTCGTCTTCGCCCGTTTCCAGAAACCGTCGCACCGGCGCAAAGCCTTGGTCGCTGGACGCTAATACCTTGGCCGTATCGATAACCGAGCCGCCTCCAAGAGCAATAATGACCGTATCGCTAGTGACCGCCTGGGCAAACGTTTGGCAGGAGTCCGCCAAGGTTAAAAAGTCGGGATTTGGCGTAATGTTGTTGATAACGGCTTCGGGCTTGCCCGCCTTGTCCGCCAATTCCGTACCCAATCGAACAAAATAGGGTTGGTCGTAGGTCGCCAGGCAATAAGGGCGCCGGTTAATGAGATTGCTGACAGAATCAAATGCGCCGACGCCAAAACAGATTCGCACTGGATTATGAAAACCCCACATAAGATTCTCCAGAAATTAAGCCGATGGACTGCCCGCAACTAATTTGTCAGGACTCTGATGGAAATCGTTGAATATTAATGATGCCATAATGAACCATTATTTGACAAGTATAATATAAAAGGGTCATAGAAAGTTAAGACGTTAAATTGGCTTCTCACGACGCAGTTTGAGTATGACATGATAAAGGTTGTCACGGCGGTGAGTAAAACGAAATTCGGTTTCTTTGAGAGGGTAATAAAACCTGGGTTTGTGAATCCATTTCGACTTGCTCAACCGCAATTTGGCGTAAGCCTGAAAGGACTCGATGCCGTTAATATGAGAATGCTCATTAGCAAATCCATCGCAGCCATGTTCAACCCGAAAATGCTGTGCATAGCCGACATCAACCAAACCATGGCAGCCACGCCAACCATCGGAATAAATCACACTATATAGATTAATTTTACCGCGGATAACCGCTTGGAGCGTGGACTTTCGTGCATTTGGCACAATTTCTGTGCATATCCAGCCATTGCGTTTGAACAAACCAAATACGATAGTTTTGCCGCCAGCGCCTGTCTGCGTTTGCCACGAATGCGCTGGGGCTCCAAAATACGACTCATCTACTTCTATGTGGCCTGCCAGGTTGGCATGTTGCACACATTCCTAACCCAACGACAACTACGGCCGCCGCCGTGGTCGCGCCGATACCAAGCATGAAAGTGTTTCATATTCTTTCCCGCGATAACGCCCGCGGTATAAATCAACCAGCCGCATCACTTCATCGACAGGCGCTTTGTGGCGCTAGGCCCGATTCAACCGCTTATCCAGCAACCCCGCCAACCCCCGACCCCTCGTGGCGACACAGATGGCTTTAATCTGTCCGCGAGCACACGTCCAGCAACATCGAAACCGCCTCATGGCTTAATCGTTTGCATTGATAACCTTCATATGCTTATTCATATCACATCGGTTTTGCCTGCTGTAACCAACGCGCCCAGCGCATAGCAACCTCCAAAACCAGTCACTATAAATCCGGACGCATTTATTGTGTACAAAAGCGAACAGTTAATGTATTACTAACATGTCAGCCGATGTTGGTTGGTGCATTTCTACAAAGTAGCGTATACTTACTTTCTTATACTCAAGTACCTCTCATGATAGTCAACACTAACTCAAAATTCGGAAACTCAGAGCGCAGAGCGGGGGCTTAATACGATGAACAGAGAACGGGGCATCCATGAATACTTCGCCACCGACCCGGAACGGGCCGACCGGGAAGCTTGGGGCAGAAAATCGGAGCCATCCAGTCGTCGTGGCTTCCTGAGCGGATTGGCGCAGTTGTCGGCGGTGATCGGCGCTGAAATCGTGTTTGCAAGGTTCATGCCTACGGGCCTAATCCCGGCGGCTTATGCCAACTCCTCGCAGCCTTTTCGTATCCAGGGCAAGAATGGGCTGACCTTGTTGAATGATCGTCCGCTGAACGCTGAAACCCCGGCGTTCCTGCTGAATGACGACGTAACGCCGACTGAACGCCTGTTCATTCGCAACAACGGCGTTCCCCCGCAGGGAGTGAATACCCTGCGTTGGACCTTGACCATTGACGGCGAGGCCGTAGTAAACCCCAAAACGTATACCCTTGCCGATCTAAAGAAGCGCTTCACCCCGATCAGCAAACAACTGACGCTGGAGTGCGGTGGTAACGGCAGGTTCGAGTTCGATCCACCAGCCAAGGGCAACCAGTGGACCCTGGGCGCGGTCGGGTGTCCCCGCTGGAATGGTGCGCGCTTGAAGGACGTGTTGGAAGATTGCGGCTATCAGGAAAACGCGGTGTACATCGGCTACTACGGTGCCGACACCCATTTGAGCGGCAAACCGGACAAGTTGCCGATCTCGCGAGGCGTTCCGATGAACAAGGCACTGGAAGAAGAATCAATGATTGCCTGGGGCATGAACGGCTATGACTTGCACGAGATGAACGGGTATCCGTTGCGCTTGGTCTTTGGCAGTTGGCCGGGATCCACTTCCGGCAAATGGCTCAAGCGGATTTCGGTACGCGACAAGATCCACGACGGACCCAAAATGGTGGGAAAATCTTATCGTGTGCCGTGCACGCCGGTGGCGCCCGGCTCCAATGTGGCCGACGCGGACATGTGCATCATCGAATCCATGCCCGTGAAGTCGCTAATCACTTATCCCGAGAGCGGTATAAGGCACCCATCGGCAAAGCCCCTGCATCTGCATGGCCATGCGTGGGCGGGCGATCACAAGGTGCGCGCATTGCACGCTTCCATTGACTTCGGGCAGACCTGGCGCAAAGCCAGGCTGCAAAAACCCGCCAATCGCCTAGCCTGGCAGAACTGGGATTTATCCGTGGAGTTTCCCAACCCCGGCTATTACGAGGTATGGGCGCGCGCCGTGGATGAAACCGGCAGGTCGCAACCGATGGTGGTACCGGGCTGGAATCCCAAGGGCTACCTCAACAATTCATGCCACAGGATAGCGGTGTACGCGGCCTGAATGCGGCCCGCCGGCACATTGTTGCGATCGTCGCCCTGGCTTCGCCTAGTAACAACATTCGCGACGACGATCATCATTGCCACCGGAGCTCATGCACAGGACGACGTGCAGGAAATTGATTCGGTTAGCGGTCTGATCATTGATGATGCAAAACGTTGGCAAGTGGTTCGAGTACACTGCACCGCTTGCCACTCCGCAAAATTAATCACCCAAATCGGACTGGACAGGAGCGCATGGGAAGAGACCGTCCGCTGGATGCAGGAAGAACAAGGGTTGTGGTTGTTGGGCAAAGACGAACCAAAAATCCTCGATTACTTGTCTGAACACTACGGCGCGCAACGCGGCACTCGGTTAAAGAGAAAGAATCTGGACTGAAAAACTCCGCACCAACAAGTCATGGCGCGGTGAACCCGATTCGTTTCAACTCGCTCTCGTCGTAGTCTCAATTCGGTGTCGTTCTGGAATCTGGACACGGGTCATCAATGGCTGATTTATTGGGACATTCAATTACATTGCCAGGTAGCCTTCGGCCCTTAGCTGATGTAAGCTTTCGCCTGAAGCGCCTGCTGTTAGTCTCTGCAAACCGCACCGGCTCGGGGCGACAGAGTAGTAACAAAGCAACACCCTCGCTAAACAGATACTGGATTAACTACAAATCGGCAGTGAATCGGTTCAGCCCAACCCAACCCCCCATCCAGTGCGCGAGCCCACTCCGAAAAATACTCATCCTGTTTCCTCCTAATCTCCATGTCAACGCACGGTTGCGATGATCATCCGAACATCGTGCGAATTCTTTGATCCAAAATCGTAATAAAACCCATTATCCCCAAGATTGATTCCACTCTTGTGGGAGAATGATCTGATATTGCCCCATATTGTCCCGGTTTTGGGCGCACAAAAACAAATTTGTGCAACTGTACTGGCCGATTGACATATTTGATTCATAAAGCTGGGTTGAGGCAGGCTTTGATTTATTTATTCACGCTTACGAAGCCAAATACCCAATCCATAGTTGGCAATGACAGGGCGCTCGGAGTCGCTGAGTGCTCGAAATTATGCGCCACATCCAGCCAACCCGTGGTTTACTCGCGAAGCGCCTGGATCATCTTGAACATTTATATATGATGATATTGCAAAATTGTGCAATAATTAGGTAAACTAAACCCGGTCAATCAAGGTGCCCAAAACTTCAATTTTGGACCCATTAATTTTAAGAGGAGATATCATGTCAAATGTTGAAACTACCGAAGAAATAAAAGCCAGGAAAAAACAGAAAAAAGCCTTTAATGCAAAATACGAAAAAGAGCTGGGAAGGCTGCAGGTTGAACTGATTAAATTACAAGAGTGGATAAAGCACAAAGGATTGAAGGTGGTGGTTATCTTTGAAGGCCGGGATGCGGCCGGAAAAGGGGGCACTATTAAGCGAATTACTGAATCCCTTAACCCCAGAATTTGTAGTGTAGTGGCG
This sequence comes from Candidatus Spongiihabitans sp., assembly GCF_965237845.1. Classification (GTDB taxonomy): domain Bacteria; phylum Pseudomonadota; class Gammaproteobacteria; order Arenicellales; family Poriferihabitantaceae; genus Spongiihabitans. Next base: position 1,411,938 of record NZ_OZ250154.1, read on the forward strand.
TTACCTGCGCCTACGGAAAGAGAGAAAACTCAGTGGTACTTTCAACGATATGCTGCCCATCTTCCCGCTGCCGGCGAAATGGTTATTCTGGATCGTAGTTGGTACAACCGCGGTGGCGTGGAAAGGGTAATGGGGTTTTGTAACGACGAAGAGTATGAGGAATTCATGCGGAGTTGTCCGGAATTCGAGCGCATGCTGGTCAGATCCGGAGTCAAACTGATTAAATACTGGTTTTCGGTCAGCGACGAAGAGCAGGAAAGGAGGTTCCAGGATAGATCGGTAAAACCAACAAAACGCTGGAAACTCAGTCCGATGGATCTGGAGTCAAGAAAGCGATGGGTGGAATACTCCAAGGCCAAGGATTTTATGTTTGCGCATACGGATATCAAACAAGCCCCCTGGTATGTCGTGAATTCTGATAACAAGAAAACCGCTAGAATAAACTGTATCACACACTTATTAAGCCTGATCGACTACGACGATCTCACGCCCCAAAAAGTAGAGCTTGATACGCGCCCGCCGATTGAAAAAAATTATGTGCGGCCGCCGCTCGGTGACCAAAACTTCGTTCCAGAATTTTTTCCGAAAGCGACAGGAGATTGAAACAGTGGATTGAGGCAGGATATTAAATCCGCTTATGCGCCTTCCGCATGTCAATGACTTTGGTTAGTCGGGCGATTCTGAATTACTGCCTTATTCCAAATCCAGAGTTGAGTAACCGGAGGCTAATCACAAACAGGAGCACGATAAACCCCAGAATGATACCGAAAGACAGGCCGAGATTTATGTCGGAAATGCCGAGGAAACCATAGCGAAAAGCATTAATCATATAGAGGATGGGGTTGATATGGGATACGGTCTGCCAGAAATCGGGGAGTAATTTGATGGAATAAAAAATGCCGCCAAGATAGGTGAGTGGAGTAAGGACGAAGTTCGGTATGATGGTTACATCGTCGAACTTCTGGGCGAATATACCGTTCAGGAAACCGGCCAGAGAAAACAGTATCGCAGTTAAGATGACAATACTCACCATTATTGTCAGGTTGTGCACAGACAGTTTGCTAAAAAATAATGAGACGGCGGTGACCACTATTCCGACCATAAGGCCACGTACCGCGCCGCCGCCTACATAGCCGAGCAGTATGATGCTGTTTGGGGTGGGAGAAACCTGTAGTTCCTCGATGGAGCGCTGAAATTTTGCGCTGAAAAAAGATGACGACACGTTGGCGTAGGCGTTGGTGATTACCGACATTAAAATTAATCCCGGAACAATAAAATCCATATACGGATGGCCACCCATATCGCCAATTCGGGGGCCGATAAGATTTCCGAAAATTATGAAGTATAGTGATGTGGTTATTACCGGCGGCAGGATCGCTTGTTGCCAGATACGCATGAAGCGTGTAATTTCTTTACGCAGAATGGTCATAAATGCGATGCAATTCTGTTGCCAGTTCATCGGGCGTTGTTCCCCCTGCCGTTGGATTTTATGCCGTTGGATTTTGATGCGTGGTCGGTCATTTCCAGGAACAACTGCTCCAATCGATTGGTTTTGTTACGCATACTTTGCACTCGAATGTTGTTGTTGGTCAGGGTTTCAAAGAATGGATTAATGCCCAGAGACTTTGGCACCACAACTTCCAGAGTCATATCATTTTTTAAGGTCCAGATTTGTGCGTCGGACCGAGCCAGCCGATCTGGCAATTTGTCCAGTGGGTCGATCAGGTCAAGTACGTAGGTCTCTTGTTTGAGTTGTGCAAGAAGGGTTTTGGTGCTGGTGTTTTCTATGAGCTCGCCGCTTTCGATAATTGCGATGTTGCGGCACAGACTTTCCGCTTCTTCAAGATAATGAGTGGTCAAAATAATTGTTGTGCCTTTCTCATTTATTTCCGCGAGGTAGTCCCACATTGAGCGCCTGATTTCAATATCAACGCCTGCAGTGGGTTCATCCAGGATCAATAGCTTAGGTTCGTTGACCAGTGCTCGATCGATCATCAATCGTCTTTTCATGCCGCCGGATAATGATTTTGTAGGCACATCCTTTTTCCCTGACAGCCCCAATTGATTGAGATAATGGTCGGCCCGTTGCCTGGCGATTTTACGGCATATGCCATAATACCCGGCCTGGTTCATAACGATTTGGTCGGCGGTTTCGAAAACGCTGAAGTTGATTTCCTGAGGCACGATACCGATGTATGATTTTGCCTTGGCAAAGTCGACATCTATATCCGCGTCAAAAACCTGTACCGAACCTGCGGATTTGTTGACCAAAGAAGAAATAATGCCGATGGTGGTGGATTTGCCGGCGCCGTTTTTGCCAAGCAACGCAAAAAAATCTCCTTGTTCAACGGTCATATCAATGCCATTTAGTGCGACATGTCCATCGTCATAGGTTTTTTTTAGATTGGACAGGGTAAGCGCGGCAACCATGAGTTATTTTTGAATTTATTTTGCTCAGGATAATTGCATAAAGATGGTGCATTCTGGGCAATTTTCAAGGTTCGATGCAGGCATGATTAATAGCGCACAAAGTTGGATTCTCAGGCTTCAGGCAACAAAGTCATAACCGTGTCCTTGTTTTTCTTTGTGGCAATGATTTTCACTGGAATTTGCTGATTATTTTTATCCAGCCATAATGTTACCGTGCGCGTGGTGTCTCCCAGTTTTTGGCGCGTCACTTTCCATGTTTCAAATCGTCTGTCGTTGAGCTCCAGAGTGTGTTGTTCGGGCGCTAAATAGACGTATTCCCTGATGCGTTTGGGGCTGATTTCCCGGACTGTTTGCCCTTGGATGGATTCAATGTCGCTGGTTATCAAGGTAATCGGGAAGGCGGGCGACTCGAAAATATCTTCTATATTTATTGGGATAACCTGTTCGCCCGGTTGAAGTTTGATGAGTCCTTGTTTTCGATCAATGACAAAGCTGCGCTCGACGGTTTTATGGTCATGGGAGAGCATATGCCCGCTTTTCAGATAGACTTTTTCGTGTTCAATGTCGAACCAGTTTTCCACCGTCAAACCGGTGATAAACATTCTGGCGAGGATATTCAAGTGACTAATGGCAGTGGTTTTGATTTGTTGTTGACTACGCTCAATGACAATTTCCAACTCACCCGCATTATGTTTTCCATATTTAATCGAATAGCGCAATGTTTGGCTTTTGAGAGCTACCGCCTGAGACATGGCCTGAGACATGACCTGAGCCGGGGAGCCGTGGGCTAACAGCATCAGACCGCAAACAGCTAACGCCGTTTTAGATTTAATGGCTTTTAAATTTAGCCGAATCACATTCATATTTATGCGGCGGGCGTTTTTATCAAGTGGGCAAAATTGACTTTCCCCTCGGCGATCCACTGTATGGCTTTGGGATAAATTTTATGTTCTTCGTGCAAGACTTTTTGTTGCAGCGTGACGGCATCGTCATTGGCATCAACCGCAACCTGTGCCTGTATGATTATCGGGCCGTCATCAAGTTGCGCGGTGACAAAGTGTACGGTTGCACCGTGGGTCTTATCGCCAGCGTCGATAACGCGTTGATGGGTATTGAGACCTTTGTAGTTGGGTAGCAAAGACGGGTGAATATTCACCAATCGCCCGTGGAATTGCTGCACAAATTTTCTGCCAAGAATACGCATCCATCCCGCAAGTATCACCAAGTCAGGATCATAGTTGGCCACGGCTTTGGCCAGTGCATTTTCATATTCGACTTTGGATGCATAACCCGTAGGCCGAATGACAAGCCCGGCAATACCGGCATCGCGGGCGCGCACCAGTCCATAAGCCTGTTCCCGGTCACTGATCACCAGGTCAATTTTGGCATTGAGGCAGCCCTCATTGATGCGGTCTATGATGGATTGAAGATTGCTGCCGCCACCGGAAATGAGTACCACCAGATTGATGATTCGCTCAAGCATTTATTAGGCATTTATTAGGCATTTATCACACGACTTAGTGGTGCCACACAACTTCGGTATGCTCGGATGCGTTTATTTCTCCAAGGGTGTGAACCTGTTCACCGGATTTTTCAAGGCCGGCTATGGCAGCGTCCGCGTCTTTGGGGTCGACGCATATCACCATACCGATGCCGCAATTGAATGTGCGGTACATTTCGGTTTCTTCGATTTTGCCTTTCTCCTGCAACCATTGAAACAGTGCGGGCAGGGGCCAGGAAGATTTGGATATTTTCGCACTCACCCCTTGGGGCAGTACTCTGGGCAGATTCTCCAGGATGCCACCGCCGGTAATATGACATATTGCGGTTACTCGAACCGACTCGAGCAGGGTCAGGATCGATTTCACATAGATTCGTGTCGGTGTCAATAATTTTTCCCCCAAGCTGGTATCTTCGAATGTTTGAGATAAATCGCTACGGGTAACCTCAACTATTTTTCGGACTAGCGAATAGCCGTTGGAATGGATCCCGGTGGATGCCAAACCTAGAATCAGATCTCCGGCTTTTACCCGCTCTGGTGTGATTATTTTATCTTTTTCAACGATGCCGACTGCGAAGCCGGCGAGGTCATAGTCGCCGGATTGATACATTCCCGGCATCTCGGCGGTTTCCCCGCCAGTGAGCGCGCAGCCGGCTTGCAGACAGCCTTGGGCGATGCCTCGAACTACGGTTTCGGCCTGCTCAGGCTGCAGTTTTCCGGTGGCATAATAGTCGAGAAAATACAATGGTTCGGCGCCGTAGACGATGATGTCATTAACACACATCGCCACCAGGTCAATGCCAATGGTGTCGTGGCGATTCAGCATGGATGCAAGTTTCAGCTTGGTGCCGACACCATCGGTAGCGGATACCAGAACCGGGTTTTTATAATGTTGGGCGGGAATCTCGAACAATGCGCCAAACCCGCCTAGGCCCTGCAACACGCCGGGACGAAATGTCTCCCGTGCTGCGCGCCTGATCCTTTCTACCAGTTCATTACCCGCGTCTATATTGACACCGCTTTCGCTATAGCTCAATGATTCATTTACGTTGGTTTGGCGGCGCATGGGCGAGTGCGGACGAGTGCGATAAATATGGGAAGTTCCGATAATGCCATCCTGAGGTTATCAGAGCAACATCCAACAACCCAAACCGCTAAAATAGCTGTTTTAGATTTCTTGGTAGATTTGCTGGTGGATTTCCTTCAAAAGGGTCGTACAATCGGCGATCATGTGAGTGTTCTCGTTTGCATCAAAACGTTGTATTTGGTATGGGGACGCTTCATCTAATTGTTTAACCAATAGGAAATAAAATTTGCTGTCCCAAATCCCGAATCTATTGACACTGGCCCGAATCGCGGTTTGTCCTATTCTGGTTTTGCTGTTGCATAATGGAAATTATCAGCTGGCTTTAGTGCTGTTTCTGGCAGCCGGGATTACCGATGGTCTTGATGGTTATATTGCCAAACGATTTGACTGTGTTTCAAATTTCGGGGCAGTGCTTGACCCGGTTGCGGATAAATTACTGATTGCCAGCACCTATATCATGCTGGCGATTCTGGGCGACATCCCGTTTTGGTTGCTGATAGTGGTCATGTTCCGTGATTTGGTGATCGTCGTCGGATACTTTATTTTTGTAATGATGGGGATTGATGTTCCCGTGCGCCCGACCTATAGCAGCAAGGTAAATACCTTCGTTCAGATTTCATTGATGGTTGTGGTGTTGTTAGAGAAAGTTTCAATTGTCCAAGTCCCGCTGATCGTGGATGCATTGATATTTGGCGTATTGATTACGACGGTTGTCAGCGGGGTTCAATACGTGTGGTTATGGGGCATTCGTCAGGAATTTGAGGGCGCTTCCGAAAAATGAGTCGACAAACCGTTATTCCAATTAGTATTGAAGATGACAGTTTGGAGAGCTTTTACAGCCAACGAAACCAGCCTTTAATAGAGCAACTAAAAAATCTCCTAGCTGGCGTGTGCGCCAAGCGGGTATTGTATCTGTGGGGGGAAAGCGGCAGCGGCAAAACCCATCTGCTCAATGCGTGTTGCCGGGCGGCAGGAAAATCGGGTATGCAAAATTTATATGCGTCTCTTAAACAGGACGGTGGGCGAGATGGTGGGCGACTTGAGAAACTGAGTGATGTGCATAAAGACGCGCTGGTTTGTATCGATGATCTACAGCAAATTGCAGGTTCCGAGCTAGGACAAAACCAGATTTTTTCCCTGTACGAGAAAATCATGCATGGCGCGGGCGCTATCGTGGTCAGTGGAACCAGCCCACTGGGTTCAATCGGTATAACATTAAAGGATCTTGAATCCCGATTATCCAGTGGCGGCGCTTTTAATATTTATGCGTTGGATGACGATGAAAAGCGAACCGCGTTAAAATTAAGAGCGGACAAGCGCGGCTTTGCACTGGACGACAGCGTGGTGCGGTTCATCATGTCACGTTACCAACGCGACACCAAATCCTTGTTTGCATTGCTGGATAAACTGGACAGCGGGTCGCTTCAGGCGCACCGAAAAATCACCATTCCCTTTGTCAAAACATTGATGTGACGCTGTTATAGATTACAATTGGATAAAGCAGCAGCACAATTCGCCACTCGGCGACCCAGGATTTCCGCCAGCGCTTTTTCCTCCTGCGAGACCGGATTGGCGTTATTGCCGCCGGCGACATGGCTGGCGCCATATGGGCTGCCGCCGGATTTGGTCTGTGCCAACGGCGTCCCGCTATATGGGATGCCGACCATTACCATGCCGTGATGGATTAACGGCAGCATCATCGCTAACAAGGTGCTTTCCTGACCGCCGTGCATACTTGATGACGAGGTAAACACCCCGGCCGGTTTATCCGCCAGCGTACCGCTTAACCATTGCGGCGCGGTTTGGTCGAAAAAATATTTCAGCGGCGAAGCGATGCTTCCAAACCGCGTCGGGCTGCCGAGAATCAGGCCATCACAGTTTTCGAGATCATCTGTGGTCACATAGATATCGCCACTTTCAGGAATTTCACTTGCCGTTGCTTCGCATACCGTGGATACCGCCGGCGCCGTGCGCATGACTGCTTGGCACTGATCGACGCTTTCAACACCCCGGCCAACATGTTTAGCCAGTTCAGAAATTGATCCGTGGCGGGTGTAATAGAGTATTAAAACTTTCGTCATTGATAATGCTTTTCGGGAGTCATTGAGTTATCTCATAACTGTTTGTCATGGCTGTTTGTCAGCAAAAATTCCATTAATGCTTTTTGCGCATGCAGCCGGTTTTCCGCTTCATCCCAGATAACACTTTGCGCTCCGTCAATGACCCCGGCCGTCACTTCGCTGCCGCGATAAGCGGGCAGGCAATGCATAAACAAGGCATTCTTCGCCGCAACGCTCATCAAGTTTTCATCCACGCAATAGCCTTCAAATATTTTTTCTCGCGTTTCCTTTTCTTTTTCATGACCCATTCCCGACCAAGTGTCGGTTACCACCAGGGCAGCATCTTTCGCTGCCGCTTTGGGGTCTTCGGTAAGCACAATATTGTTTGAGCAATCTTTAATCAAGTTCTGGTCAGGCCGATGATCCTTTGGGGTCGCAATGTGAAGTTCAAAATCCAGTTGTCGGGCGGCATTCATCCAGGAGTGACATACATTATTGCCATCGCCGATCCAGGCAGCTTTTCGTCCTCGAATATCTCCACGGTGTTCAGTAAATGTCTGGATGTCGGCAAGCAACTGGCACGGATGATTAAAATCGGACAAGCCGTTTATAACCGGAACGGTTGCATACTGCGCCATCTTTTCAATGCGTTCATGAGGACCGGTTCGCATCACGATTAGACTTGCCATTCGGGATAGCACTTGAGCGGTATCTTCTATCGGCTCACCGCGGCCGAGATGGGAATCCGATGGCGCAAGAAAAATTGAATTGCCACTAAATTGGGTGACCCCGGTTTCGAATGACACCCGTGTCCGGGTGGACGATTTTTCAAAAACTAAAACCGCGGACTGATTTTGCATCAGCGTTGAAAACGTCCCCAATCGCAGTTCGGCTTTCAATTCGATAGCGCGCGAGATTATCAGCCGAATTTCTGCAGTGGTTAAATCCATCAAACTTAAAAAGTGTCGAATCGACATGGCGGTAATTTCTATTGCTGGCTTGTTGTTAGCAAGTAAACAAAAAAACGCCAGTAAATCGGCGCCTATTGTCAGTGTAGTTTACTTGAACGACAATGATTTTCTACCCTTTTTCATGATATTTATTAGATATACCCAAACCATGAGGGCATAAAGGGCATAAGATACCGTGAATTCAAGTTATGTATTTTCAGTTTGGCTCGTGCCGTTTCCTTATAAAGAGAATATGTATCAGGTGCCCCCTTTTTAACAATATTCTTATATATACCCAAACCATGAGGGCATAAAGGGCACAAGATACCGTGAATTCAAGTTATGTATTTTCAGTTTGGCTCGTGCCGTTTCCTTATAAAGAGAATATGTATCAGGTGCAATGATATACTTTACCTTTTTACCTACCCACAATACAAATCAAGATGTCTGAGATAAATAAAACGGTGCTTGCCTATTCAGGCGGGTTGGACACTTCGATTATTATGAAATGGTTGCAGGACCAATATAACTGTGAAGTGGTGACCTTCACCGCGGATATTGGTCAGGGGGAAGACCTTGAGCCGGCCCGATTAAAAGCCGGGAAGTTCGGTGTCAAGGAGATTTTTGTCGAGGATTTAAAAGAAGAGTTTGCCTGCGATTATGTATTCCCGATGATTCGCGCAAACACCATTTATGAAGGCGAATATATGCTGGGAACAGCCATTGCCCGCCCGTTGATCGCAAAACGTTTGGTTGAAATCGCGCACAAAACCGGTGCCGACGCGATTGCTCATGGCGCAACCGGCAAGGGCAACGACCAGGTGCGTTTTGAGTTATCCGCCTACGCATTAAACCCCGATATTCGAATTATTGCGCCTTGGCGAGAATGGAATCTAACTTCCCGGGAAAGATTGATGGAATATGCCAAAACGCATGGTATCGAGGTTGAAAAGAAAAGAGACGGCGGTTCGCCTTACTCCATTGATGCCAACTTACTGCACATTTCCCATGAAGGCGGAGAATTAGAGGATCCCTGGCAGACACCGGACGATCAGGTATGGAGCTGGACAACTTCTCCCAGGGACGCGCCGGATGAAGCCGAACAATTGATTATTGGATTTAGCCAAGGCGACATCACCGCAGTCGATGGCAAGGTGTTAACCCCGGCTGGGGTTTTAACCGCGCTCAATACATTGGGGTGCAAACATGGCATCGGGCGCGCCGATATTGTGGAGAACCGCTATGTGGGCATGAAAAACCGAGGATGTTACGAAACCCCTGGTGGAACCATTATGCTGAAAGCGCACCGCGCCATGGAATCGTTGACCCTGGATCGGGAAGTGGCGCATTTGAAAGACGAGCTCATGTTGCGATATGCGAAATTAATTTACAATGGTTATTGGTTTAGCCCGGAGCGATTGATGATGCAAAAAATGATTGATGCCACTCAGGAGTCGGTTAACGGCGAAGTTAAAATACGGTTGTACAAAGGCAATGTCGATGTGCTTGGCCGCCAATCGGCTTCGGATTCGTTATTTGATAAAAAAATTGTGACGTTTGAGGAAGACGCCGGCGCCTATAATCAGTCAGATGCCACAGGCTTTATTAAATTGAACGCGCTACGTCTTCGTATTGCTGCAAACAGAAAGCGGAATACCGATTTTTGAGGCTGACTAAACTAACCCATATTGCCCCCGCATTAAATGAGTGCCGCTGCATTAATTTCAATCATTGTTCCGCTTTATAACGAAGGCAGTAATGTGGTTAAGTTGGTTGAACACTTGCAGCGGTTAGAGGGATTCCATGAGGCGATTCTGGTGGATGCCAGCGATCAACCGGATTCCAGAGCCATAGTAACGAACACCTTGCAGGCCCTGCCGAAATCATCGCCCAACGCCTCAAAGATTGGTTTGGTTGCCAGCAATGAGCCAGGTCGCGCCGCGCAAATGAATTTGGGGGTAAAATCTTCCGATGGTGATATTTTGGTCTTTTTGCATTGCGATACACGCTTGCCTGGCGACGCTATGCAGTTGATTCGGCGGGTTATTGAAAACGGTTATGCCTGGGGTCGATTTGATATATCCCTGGAATCGAAAGGATTGATTTATCGGGTAATAGAACGAATGGTCAATCTTCGGTCTCGAGTACGTCGAATTGGCACCGGCGATCAGGCGATGTTTATTGCATCATCTTTGTTCAATAAATGCGAAGGTTATCCGCGGATCGCGTTAATGGAAGATATCGCAATCTGTAAAAAGCTTAATCGACATTCCCGGCCCGGGCTGATAAAAAAAGCCGTGGTCACCTCGGCCCGTCGCTGGCAAAACAAAGGGGCTTTAGAGACCATTTTGCTGATGTGGAAGTTGCGTTTCCTGTTTTGGATAGGGGTGGATTCCAATCGGCTTGCCAGCATGTATGAAAATGATCGCGCAAATGATCGCTAAGGCTCAACTACCGCTGTACTTATTTGCCAAGGCGCCAATTCCGGGGTTAGTAAAAACCCGGATGCATCCCTATTTAAGCGAAAATCAGTCTGCACAGTTGGCAACGCTTATGCTGGAACAATCAGTGGATAAAGTGTGCCGGTTCTGGCCCGGGAAATTGATTCTAACTGTTTCGCCCAGCATTAATGACCCGCTATTTCAAAATTTTGCGCGAAATAATAATCTGGATTTGGAGGTCCAGATTTCAGGCGATCTGGGCCAGCGGTTGTTGTTCGTTCTTAGAAATGGCATCGAACAACATGGCGGCGCAGTGGTGATGGGCTGCGACGTGCCGCAGATAACCAATGAAATATTGGTTCAGGTCCATCGATTATTGGCAGCAAAAAATAATGTCATCGGCCCGGCCAGCGATGGCGGGTTTTATTTATTGGGACTCAGCAGGCTAGACGAGGGGATTTTTGAAGGGGTTGATTGGGGAGGCAATCAAGTATTGTCCAGGATTTGTGGAAATTTCCAACGCCTGGGTATCGCGGTATCGCACTGTGCCGAATTGCGCGACATCGATAATTGGGACGATCTATGCTGGCTTGGGTCGCAGGATCAAAGATATCAGGGGTTTGTGATCTGATTATCATAACCCCTTTTTCGGGTTTCGAGTTTACGTCACTATCGGAACAGGCTTGTAGTTTTGGCTTATAATTTTGAATGACACCCATATTTCCCATGTCCGCCAAGCAGACCTATTTCTATGCCCCGACGATAAAGTTTCAACCCCTGTTTTTGAAACCGAAATACTGGGGCACCTGGTTGATGTTGTCATTTTTATGGCTGGTCATCTGGCTGCCAAGAAAATGGACTATGAAGATCGGCGCATTTGTTGGCGATCAAATGCGCCGGCGCAATTCCAAGCGCCGTCACATTGTCGAAGTTAATATTCGATTGTGTTTCCCCAATCTCTCGGAAATCCAGCGGCAACAAATGGTCAAGGATCATTTTCGTTGCTATGGCCGGGGGTTGGTGGACATGGGTTTGGCGATGATGGGATCGGTCCGGCGAGTTGAAAAATATTCGGACGTGGTTGGATTTGAGAATTTGAAGGCATTACCGAAAACGCAAAAAATAGTGCTTATTACCTATCACACCACCACTTTGGACATGGGTTGGCGTTTAGTGTTGGCTGACATAGATCTGGTTTCCATGATGAAACGTGACAAAAATCCGGTGCTTAACTGGTTTCTGTATCGCTCACGAACCCGCTATAAAAAGGTGCTTGTTTTGATGCGCGATCAGGGCTTGCGCGGAATTATCAAGGGCATGAACAACGGCAAACTTTGCTACTTTATTCCAGACGAAGATTTTGGAGATGGAAAGCACGCCGTATTTGCGCCATTTTTTGGGCAACAACGCTCGACCTTGAACATAATCAGCCGGCTGGCTAAAATTACCGATGCGGTGGTCATCCCGAGTATATGCAGACTGATGCCGGAAACTGGCCGATACCGGACTACAATAGGCCCGCCACTGGAAAATTTCCCGGCGGGTAATTATGTCGCCGATGCGACAAATATGCATCAGGCAATGGAGAAACTAATACTCGATGCTCCAGAACAGTACATGTGGACTTTTCGCTGGTTTCGAACCCAGCCGGATGAAAAGCCTGATTTTTATAAATAGCTGTCCAGACATGATATTTTCATCACGGCATGAATATTTTAGTGATAAAACAAACCTCTCTGGGCGATGTGCTTCACGCCAGTGGTCATATTCGGGCGATTAAAAAACACTACCAAAAACAATGCCCAGGCAGCAAATTGTTTTTGTTAACCGCCAATACTTCAGCCGATATTTATCGACACAGCCCTTGGGTTGACGAATTAATACTGGTCGATCGTGATAGCATCAAGGAGAATTGGCGCAAAAAACCGATGAGGGCAATAAAAGAAATGCAGCGGACGCTGTCCAAGGTTCGTCAACACAAGTTTGATCTCGCCATTGATTTTCAGGGGCTGGCCAAGTCGGTGTTTTTTCTTTATGGCGCGAAAGCCGAAAATAAATTTGTCAAGGGAAACTGGTGGGGGTTAAAAGGGTTCAGGAATAAAAAGTTGCACGCAATAAAGGAAATGGATCAACTCCTGCAGGTTGCTGGCATCCCGACCACGGACACGACCATGGAGTTGGTCGTTGGCAACGACGACAAGCTGTCGGTAGATCGGTTGTTGTTGAAAATTAACCTCGAAAACAAACCCATACTCATTGTCAGTCCATTTTCAAGATGGCCTTCGAAAGACTGGCCGTTGAAAAATTATATGGAAGTATGTGAAGCCGTATCCAACGCCTATCAGGTCGTGTTCACCGGATCGCCTGATCGAAAAATTCAGATTGACCGGGGCATGGAGGATGGCTGTTGCCAAAGTGCGGTTAATATGGCTGGCGCGCAGTCCTTGCTTGAGTTCGTTGAACTCACCAGTCGAGCGTCCTTGATGCTCACCGGTGATAGTTTTCCAATGCATGTCGCCGTGGCAAAACAAACTCCGGTGATCGCTTTATTCGGCCCCACTGACGAAAACAAGGTGGGCCCGCTGGGTGAGCGGAATCGCGTTATTCGTGCACCGGGATGCGATGTATGCGATAACCGTCATTGTTCCCGCCATTGTTTGTCTCGCCTGGACAACGATGAGGTTATTCGCATGATTCATGAATTCACGCCAGATTCCTGTTTGGCATCAGCTTAACATTTCCTCAAATTCTTTTTCTGATTGTGCAGATTCGCGCTTGAGCCAATCTCTGAATGCTGCAATTTGTGGTTCGCTTTCGCGTCCCGGAACGCAAACGAAAAAATAGGATACGGCTGACTTGCTTTTGACCTCCGGAAACAACCGCACCAGGCGACCCGCTTTAACATCATCTAGGACATGGGCGCTGCGAGCCAGAGCAACCCCTTGATCGTCGATGGCCGCCTGAAGCGCTAGACTGGTTTCGGGGAATTGCGTGCCTTTGGGCATTTTGCTGACCACCACACCGGCATCCGTGAACCAATCACGCCATCGTTGTAAAATGTCCACGGCATTGCGGCGCAACAGAGGAAGGGTTAATAAATCTTCAGGATTTTCCGGTACACCGTATTGTTCAAGGAAGTGCGGACTGCACACAGGGAAAACATATTCCTGCAGCAACAGTTCTTCATAGAGATTTCCCCAACGCCCATAACCGAGGCGGATACCCACATCAGCTTTTTCCGAATCGAAAACGACAAGTTCATCTGAGGTTGATATCCACACGTCGATATCAGGATATTCATGGTTGAAGTGACCGAGCCGCGGCACCAGCCATTTGAAGGCAAAAGATTGCAGCAGAGTGACTCGAAGGGCCGACGGACTGCCGTCTTTTTCGGTAATCTCCTCCAGGGTTGCGGTGATGCGGCGGATAAAATCACGCACTACGGGCACCAGAGCATGCCCGGCTTCGGTAAGCACGATGCGCCGCCCACGTCGCTCAAATAACCTGATTTCCCACAGATCTTCGATGTGTTTGATCTGGTGGCTAATGGCGCTTTGGGTGACAAATAGCTCCTCAGCCGCATGGGTATAGCTTAAATGTCGGGCGACCGCTTCCAGAGCGCGCAGGGCTGCCATCGGCGGGAATCGAATTGCCACATTCAATCCCGAGTTAATTTAATGCAATAGATTAACATTACGAATTTAATACATGAGTAATTAGTCATGTATTGTATGAAAAACTTTCGTTTGTCTGCAAGGGCTTCTACTATTATATTCTGACCATCTGCTAATACATAGCGAAACTAACTTAAACAACCAACTTAGTGGGAGTAGAGAAATGACAAACGAATTATTTAACAAAGTGGGTGTTGCGTGCGTAGGTGCCCTCACATTATTAACCATCATCATGTTCTTGGTCAATTAGGAGGCGAATATGAAAAATACTGTAAATATGAAAGACAACTCAAAGGTTGTACACGGCGAATTCGGTCGGGGACTATTGTCTCAAGTGATTCGGGCGTTTCACCGGGTCAAGGCTTTGATTGAACGCAAAAAAGCAATTCGTCATTTGAATGCCCTGCCCGACAGACTGCTTCGCGATATCGGTGTCGAGCGTTATCAGATTGATGCATTGGTTCGTACCCGAGGCACATTGACACAACTGGCCGTACAACCAACCAGCCAACCTGATACATCCGCGGATTTTCGACGAGCCGCATAAAGTTTTATCCTCCATTGGTGTTTATCACTCAGGACGTTCTCCCCGAACGTCCTTTTTTTATGCGTAAAGCATACTGGCACCTTTATTAATTGCCCGGGAAATCAATCCAGCAAAGCCTGCTAGAATTCCCGGTAAATCATTTGCTGCCATCCTTATGCTCTGGATCAAGACTTTTCACATTATTTTCATGGTGACCTGGTTTGCCGGGCTATTTTATTTGCCCAGACTTTTTGTCTACCATGCTCAGTCCAGCGACCAAACCAGTATCGACAGGTTTAAAGTGATGGAGAGAAAACTGTTTTTTGGGATTATGACCCCGGGCGCGATTCTGACCATTGTATTCGGATTTTGGCTATGGATGGGTTATGGTTTTTCCGGAAACTGGCTCAATATAAAGCTATTGCTGGTGGTATTGGTCATTGCTCATCACCTGTGGTGCTATAACGCATTGGTTGCATTTAGAAAGGATGCCAATTCCCGTAGCCCGGTTTTTTATCGTTGGATGAATGAACTGCCGGTACTGCTCCTTGCAGGGATTATCATATTAGCAGTGGTAAAGCCTTTTTGAATGTTCTCCATAGCGCTGTATCAGCCTGAGATCCCCCCCAACACCGGAAATATAATTCGCCTTTGCGCGAATACCGGTTGTCAGTTAAATCTTATTGGGCCTTTGGGGTTCAGTATGAACGAAAAACAATTACGCCGGGCCGGCTTGGATTACCATCAGTATAGCGAGGTTAAATCCTGGGAAAACTGGCACCAGTTCCATCAACAAGCCAGCGGTCGATTGCTGTCGGTTTCTACCAGGAATCAGCGGCATTACAGCGACTTCAATTACCAACCCAGGGATGTTCTTCTATTCGGGTCGGAAACTCATGGGCTGCCCGAGGAAATTCGAGAGCAAGTTGCGATTGAAAACCGACTGACGATTCCCATGCAAAAAGACAGTCGAAGCCTGAATCTATCGAATAGCGTTGCGATTGTGGTGTATGAAGCCTGGCGTCAACACGGATTTTCGGGGAATAATTTTGCTGGCACGGCACGCAAACCGTAAAGCGTCAATCAGATTCCGCTTTCGGGTTTCGTTGCAGCAATAACTGCACCGCAGTCTCGGGATCATTGTTTTGGTGAATAATTTTATAGACTTGCTCGGTAATCGGCATGTCCACATCAAGATTTTTGCTGATTTCAAACAATTCCCGCACCGTATTGATGCCCTCAATTTCTTGTCCAATCTCGGCGATTGCTTCGGCTTTTGATTTGCCGGTGCCGAGCCGCAATCCAAATCTGCGGTTTCGGGACTGGTCATCGGTGCAGGTCAGTATCAAATCCCCAACCCCGGTGAGTCCCATAAATGTCTCTGCTTTGCCGCCAAGGGCCAATCCCAGCCGGGTGAGTTCCGATAGTCCTCGAGTGATTAATGCGGCTTTGGCGTTTGCACCATAGCCTAAACCGTCACTTATCCCGGCGGCAATTGCCATCACGTTTTTTATAGCGCCACCGAGCTGTACGCCCACCAGGTCATCGCTAAAATACACCCGCGTGGTTGGTGTGCGAAACCAACTTGCCATGTTTTCGGCATTCGCATTGGAGGCGCTGGCCAAGGTTAATGCGGTTGGCAGGGAATTCGCCATCTCTTTGGCAAAGCTTGGCCCGGAAATGACGCCACGACCAACCGAATGACCCAACACTTCATCGGCTACCTCGCTTAACAGGCGCCCGGTCGCAGTGTCGAATCCTTTTGTACCCCAAATTATCGTAGCGTCGTCTAACTGAAATCCTTGGTTGATAATATGGTTTTTAAGATTTTCCAGCGTCTGTCGGAAACCATGACTCGGCACCACTACGACGAAACAAAGGTCATCAGTAACAATGCGTTGAAAATCAGATTGGATTTCGAGGTTCCGGGGAAACGCAATGCTAGGCAAATACCGGGCATTAGCGCGCGCTTTCGCCATATTCTCCATGGCTTTCGCATTCCTTCCCCACAATAAAACTCGAGCGATATTGCTGCACAGCAGAATCGCCAACGCCGTACCCCATGAACCCGCTCCGATAACGGTTACGCGCTCAGGCAGCATTGCCGAATCAATAGGAAGGCACTGAATCCACCCTTGGTAATCAAATTATTTAATTCTTCAAGGTATATTTTTTGTGTCGAATATAGCAATAGCTTGAGCAGTAGAGGCTGACCTGGTTTTTGAATCAGTTTCGTTTTTGGCCATAGTTGAGTAGTTGTTGATTTGTCAAAAATATTTGAAGGTTAGCTTTTCACCAACGGCAAGTTATCTTTTCTCCAAGCCGCCAAACCACCGGAAAGCACATAGATATCAGAAAATTCATTGTTTTTTAAAATGGCAACCGCCTTCCTGGAATTAGTGCCGGTATCGCAGGTAAGAACGATGGGTTTGTTCTTGTGCTTCTTTAATTTTCCGATGGAATCGCCGAAACGCCCAAAGGGTAAATTTATGGCTTGGGGAATGTGCCCATGCTTGAATTTATCCGCTTCATTGACATCTACTATTACCGCGTTTTCACGCGATTGCAGTTGAGGTAGCTGTGCAGGCGTAACTAATTTGGAGCCGCCCACACCGCGTGTGCCCGGATCAAAATTCAGTAACAAGATGATGACAAAGAGCGTGGCAAATAAATACCAGTACTCGGTTATAAATTCGATATACATTTTAAAATCAAATTGAAAAGTTTCGGAAATTATCCCCTAGTGCGGTCGGGTGCGGAGACAGTTTGGGCAGTGGGGTATGAGCGTCGCTATCTAAAAAGCCAATTATACACCAGCCCGATAGCATAAGGATTTGGGTGCCAATCCAAATGGGCATACTGTAACCAATACAAGCCGCTTAAAGAAACGCTGAATAATGCTATCCTAGCGTTATCTGAGCAAGAAAATCCAAAAGGGCGATTTTGCTCGCACATCCTTGTGCTCATCAGGATGCTTTGAGGATGCTCTGAATCAATCCGAGTTTTCTTAAGATTTGTTTGATAATGTAGCGTGGTTATTGCCCCAGAAATGTAAGGTGAAATAGTGAAAGATATAAAAGTGCAAACTATAAAGCAGAAACATAGAATCGGGTTTTTGTCGTTGCTAATTTTTGTAGCAGGCGCGACTTCTGTGTTGTCCATCCAGGGACAAACTCAGGCGCAAACTCAAGAACAAACTCAAGCACCGGCATCGAGTTCTCTGCCGCTGGAAGACCTTCAACTGTTTTCAGAAGTGTTTGGCAGGATTAAGAGCGAGTATGTCGATGAGGTTGATGACACAACGCTTTTGCGCGATGCGATTCAGGGTATGCTGGCTGGGTTGGATCCCCATTCCACGTTTTTAGAGCCCGAGGACTTTGAGCAAATTAAAATCACCACGGAGGGTAAATTTGGCGGGCTTGGCATCAAAGTGACCACGGAAGACGGGTTAATTAAAGTCGTCACACCCATCGACGGTACCCCCGCATTTGATGCCGGAGTTAAGCCTGGCGATCTAATATTGATGATAGATGATGTCTCAGTGCATGGCCTGAGCTTGAAAGATGCGGTGGACAAAATGCGAGGTGATCCGGGATCTAAAATCAAGCTCACAATTTTTCGGGAGAGCGTAAATGATCGTTTGGACATTAAACTGGTGCGTGCGATCATTAAAATAAACAGCGTCCGAGGCGAGATTCTGGAAGATGGGTTTGGCTATGTCAGACTATCCAGCTTTCAAAGTGGAACGGTGCAAAGTTTACGTTCAAAAATAAAACAATTAAACGAATTAAGCGAAGGAGGTTTAAAAGGGTTGGTGCTGGACTTGCGTAACAATCCCGGCGGAGTACTCATGGGTGCGGTACAAGTAAGCGATATGTTTATCGTACAGGGTGAGATCGTTTCCACCCGAGGCAGAACCACAACCTCAGGTCAAAGTTTTTTGGCGCGCCCCGATGATGTGATTGATGATGCGCCCATGGTGGTATTGGTGAACGGCGGGTCTGCGTCGGCTTCGGAAATTGTTGCCGGTGCCCTGCAAGACCATCAGCGCGCAATCATAATGGGGACAAAAACATTTGGGAAAGGGTCGGTGCAAACGGTGGTACCGATGAATAATGGCGGTGCACTAAAACTCACAACAGCGAGGTACTACACGCCGTCGAACCGATCCATTCAAGCTAAAGGAATTGTGCCGGATATCACGGTTGAACAGGCGGATTTTTCAGCCGACGACACCAGGGATGGAGGATGCAAGGCGACGCAGGATGCCAAAGCCGATGATGACACCATCCATGATACAGAAAAGCAAATCAGCGAATCTGATTTAGCCGGGCATTTGGAAAATGGCGAATTCGAAGACAACCCAGCGGATGAGGAGAAAATTCAACTGTCAGAGCGAACTAAAAAAGATCATCAACTTGGGGAAGCGTTGAACATGTTAAAAGGGATGTCACTGGTAAAACGACGAACTCAGGCTATAGGTGGATAGGCTGCACTTAATCCGCTTTTTTTCTTTTTCGGTGACCACGCCGTTTTCGCAGCCAGGAAATGATCGAAAGGTAGCCACGGCGCGCCCATTGGAAGTCGATAGATAATATCAGCAGCCCCAATGGTATCATCCACAAACCGAGTATGGGTAAAAACCAAAATAGTCCGCCCAGCAATAGTAATATACCGAGAATTTGTCTCGGTAAAGACGGCATAGACCTAACATATTCAAAAAGCGGTTTTAATCGGCGATTCACTGGAATGATTTTATCAGGTTGTTTGGCACGGGTTTATTTTGGTATGGCATAACGTATGATGATAGGTTGTATCATAAATTAATCTAAACAAAAATATGAAATGCAGATTCACTAAAATGCACTCTCTCGGCAATGATTTTGTGATGCTCAATGGGGTTGCTGAGCGCATCGAAATGACACAAACGATTGCCATGCATATCGCGGATCGTCATGTTGGAATTGGTTGCGATCAGATTTTGGTTGCACAACCGTTAGGCCGCAAGCGTATTAATAACAGTGGGTATCGATTGAGAATATTCAATAGCGATGGCAGCGAGGTTGGGCAATGTGGCAATGGCGCGCGATGTTTTGCCCGATATTTACATGACCAGGGATTATCAGATGAGGCAACTATCGAGGTGCAGACAAAAACCACCACATTACAGTTACACCTGAATCAGAATGATACCGTTACCGTGGCCATGGGCGTACCGGAATTTGCGCCAGAAAAAATACCATTGACGGTTGCCGGGCAATTACCGAGTTACCACGCCACTACCGAGTTCGGGGAGGTGGAATTTAGCGCGCTATCTCTGGGTAACCCGCACTGTGTCATTCAGGTGGATAGCGTCGAAAATGCAGATGTCGCGACCCTTGGGCCGTTGTTGGAGAGCCATCATCTGTTCCCTGAGCGGGCCAACATTGGGTTCAGGCAGATAATTTCAAGCCGGGAAATAAAACTTCGAGTCCATGAACGTGGTGCCGGAGAAACTTTGGGGTGTGGAAGTGGTGCATGTGCTGCCGTGGTGTCCGGAATCCGCAGCGGCTTGCTCGACTCCCGGGTTGAAGTTGTATTGCCCGGTGGAAGTGCCCAAGTTGATTGGCTGGGAGCGGAATCCCAGGTTTATCTAACGGGCCCGGTGCATATGGTTTACGAAGGCAGTATAGAAATCTAATATATTCCCATTAGTTTGAGCGTTTTTAGGAAAACCGTTGCAGGGTATAATCAGCCGCTAACGTAAAACCATTTCTCAAATAAACATGATGTCTAATACTCAGATAATGACCAAAACCCAGGAAGTAATCGATTATTTAAAACAACATCCGTCTTTCTTCGAGGAAAATCAGGAGTTGCTGCGCTATTTGGATTTTGGCGATGGAAAAGGCGTCGCGCCATTTTATGAAAGGCAGCGCAAGGTTTGGAAAGACCGGGAAAATCAACAGCAAACCAAGATTGATTTAATCGTTGATAGCGCAGAAACCAATCAGCGGTTGGAGTCTGACTTGCTGGAGATGGCTATTGGTCTGCTCAGCGGTCGGCAAAATAAAAAAGACGCGGTTAAAACAGTCATCGCGCTGGTAAAGCGACAATTTAATGTTAACGATGTGGCGATTCTATTGAATAAGAAGGAGGGCGCCTGCGGTCATCCCAAGTACGACGATGTCAGGCAACGGGTAGTCCATCAAAGCAGTATCTGTGATGACCGGGTTTCAAGTAATTTACTTGCATCTTTGTTTAATGATAACTTCAAGGCAATTAAATCCTGTGCCTTTGTCCCGTTAATTTTTTCAGATGAAATTAAGGGCGTTATGGTGCTTGGTTCAACTTCAGAAGCGCGCTTTCAACCAGGAATCGGGGTTATGTTTCTTGACCGATTGGGCCTTTTGGTAGGCAGCTATTTTCAGAGCGGCAAATAATCCATGCCGCGTCCGCAAGATGCTCGCCTGCAAGGCCAGGTCAGGCAATTCCTCAATGCCCTTGAGCGCGAAAGAAGACTATCGGCGAACACAATCCATGCTTATCGGCGTGATTTGCGGCAGCTAATTGAATTTGCCAATGACAAGGGAATTTCGGATTGGTCATTGTTATCAATCCGGCAAGCGCGATTTTTTCCAGCAAAACTACACCAGCACGGATTATCCGGGCGCAGTATACAGCGTATGCTCTCAGCCTGTCGGGCGTTCTATCGTTTCCTGTTAAAACAAGGCGGTGCGGAGGTTAATCCATTTGCCGGGATAGCGGCCCCAAAATATCCGAAAAAATTGCCCCAGACGCTAAGCGTTGATGAACTCAGTGAGTTGCTTGAGCAACACGATAGTTCCATTTTATCCTTGCGCGATCATGCCATGCTTGAACTATTTTATTCTTCAGGGTTGCGATTGTCCGAACTGGCTTCTCTTAATGACACGTCCATCGACTTTCAACAAAACCAAATTATCGTTGTCGGCAAGGGCAACAAACAAAGGATAGTCCTGGTGGGTCGCAAAGCCGTTGCCGCGCTGACAGCTTGGTTGACCAGGCGGCACGAGTTGGTGAAGCCGCAAAATCTGGCAAAGCCGCAGAATGATACGCAGCCGGAAAATGCATTATTTGTCAATCAAAATGGCACAAGGTTGAGTGTGCGCGGTATTCAATATCGATTAAACCAATGGGCAAAAGCAAAAGGGCTTGGTCGCAGACTGCATCCGCATATGTTGCGCCACTCATTCGCCAGTCACATTCTCGAATCCAGCGGTGATCTGCGCGCGGTGCAGGAAATGCTGGGACACTCAGATATCGGCAGCACACAAATATACACCCATCTGGATTTTCAGCATCTTGCCAAGGTCTATGACAACGCGCATCCCCGAGCGCGCAAGTCTTCGAAATAGGCAGTCCATCGACCCCATTTGATATCCAGGCCCATCACGGATATAGTTCGCGGTCAATTTTTTCACAGATTAGCGCTTTTCTACGGAGCAAATTCAATGATTCAAACACTGCCTGTAATTCTGGGTGTCGTCGGCCTGTTTGCCGCCCTGCTGGTATACAAAATGGTATTAAAGTACCCTGCGGGAGAGGGCAAGGTTGCAGACATTGCGGAACAAATCCACCGCGGTGCAATGGTTTTTATGCGCCGGGAATATACTTATTTATTGGCATTTGTCGTTATTGTCGCCGCACTGATATTCATCTCCGAGCTTGGCGCAAAAACCACGCTGGCTTTTTTGGTTGGTGCGGCATGTTCTGGAATAGCCGGATATCTCGGCATGATTGCTGCAACACGCGCCAATGTCCGAACCACAACGGCAGCACAACAACAGGGTGCAGAAAGCGCATTAGCGGTCGCCTTCTTTGGTGGCTCAGTGATGGGTTTGTGTGTCGCATCCATGGGTTTGTTGGGTATTGGCTTCCTGTATTTGCTGTATGGCGGCGATCCTGAAACCGCACATGTTATCCACGGATTTGGTATGGGCGCTTCATCGGTGGCATTATTTTCCAGGGTTGGCGGTGGCATTTTCACCAAGAGCGCCGATGTTGGCGCAGACCTGGTGGGTAAGATCGAGGCCGGCATACCCGAAGATGATCCCAGAAATCCCGGCGTGATCGCCGATAATGTGGGTGACAATGTTGGCGATGTTGCCGGTATGGGCTCGGATATTTTTGAATCCTACTGTGGTTCAATAATCGCCACCATCGCCATTGCATCGACCTTGCCTGTGGCAACATTTGCGGTGATGGGCGAGCGCTCTACCCTGATGTTCTTGCCGCTTGCGTTGGCGTCAGCAGGCTTGGTGTGTTCCATCCTCGGTATTGCCATCGTAAAAATGAATACCGCCCGATCGCCCGAACTGGCTCTGCGAATCGGCACCATCGGGGCGACGATAATTTTTATGGCGGTCGCTTACGCAGTGATAAAATATTTTGATGTCAGCGTAAATGTGTGGGCTGCCGTTGCCGTGGGTGCAGTAGGTGGTATCGGTATCGGGTTAATCACCGAGTACTACACAGGCGGCAAGCCGGTACGCGATATCGCTAAAAGCGGTGAAACCGGCCCGGCAACGGTAATGATTGCCGGGCTGGCAATTGGCATGGAATCGGTAGTCGTTCCCTTGCTGATTATCGCTGCAATCATTTTAATCTCCACCGAACTTACTGGTCTTTATGGCGTCGGCATCGCCGCCGTAGGTATGTTAGCGACTGTGGGCATCACTATGGCCATTGACGCTTATGGGCCGGTTGCGGATAATGCAGGCGGAATAGCGGAAATGTCTGGATTGGGGCAGGAAGTTCGTGAAATCACCGATTCTCTTGATGAGTTGGGCAACACCACCGCCGCCATCGGCAAGGGCTTTGCCATCGGTGCCGCGGCCTTGGCCGCCCTGGCGATTATTTCGGCTTTCATTGAAACGGTGGCGTATCTGAAACCTGGATTTGCGTTGGAATTGAGCAACCCGCAGGTATTGGCGGGGATGTTTATCGGCGGCATATTCCCATTTCTGGTTTCCAGCATTACCATGAACGCCGTAGGCGCCGCCGCATTTGAAATGATTCATGAAATTCGTCGGCAGTTCCGCGAAATTCCAGGGCTGATGGAAGGCGCCACAAAACCTGATTCGGATCGATGTATCGATATTGCAACGCGGGCGGCGCTGAAGAGAATGATTCTGCCCGGCGTGATTGCGGTGGCGGCGCCGCCGATAGTCGGCTTCGGATTAGGCGCTGAAGCCCTGGGCGGCATGTTAGGCGGCGCGTTGCTGGGTTGTGTATTGATGGCATTGACTATGGCAAATGCCGGCGGTGCCTGGGATAACGCCAAAAAATACGTTGAGAAAGGAAATCTGGGCGGTAAAGGCTCCGATGTGCACGCGGCTGTTGTGGTCGGCGACACCGTTGGCGACCCATTCAAGGATACTTCCGGTCCTTCAATGAATATCCTGATCAACGTAATGGCAATCGTCAGTTTGGTGATCGCGCCGTTGTTGTAGGTTTGTGGAATCGCCCCTATATTATTTTCAACTTTCCGTTAATATTTGTTATAGTTTTCCGCCAACAGTTGGAGATTCAAAAATGTTTTCCTTATTCAAGAAAAAGCCAGCAACAATAGATAATGCACTTGCAGAATTCATGCGAAATGGTTCTGCCAGAGAGCACAAGCGGGTGTTCAAGAAAGTTATTGAGGAATCAATCAAAGACCAGCAAAAAATCATCGAGCGCGCCGCCCAAATAAGAGCCGAGAGGAGAAAGAAACAAGAAATGGATGCGGATTGCCTCTCTCATAAAGCTGGCTAATAACTGTCCTTCAAGCGGCGTTTCTTTTTGCGCGATCATCGTTTGGTCAGCGCATTCGTCAATACATCATGGCCGACATTAGTGAAAAGGAAATATCTGATAAAGCGTTGCAATACGCTAAGGAAAACCACAAAACCATAGTTGCACAGATAACGGAAGGTTTTCACTTGGAAACAAATCCCGTTTCCATTTTTATGGCTGGTTCGCCAGGGGCAGGTAAAACCGAGACTTCAATGCGATTGTTGAAAAACATCGACAATATGCTCAGAATTGATGCCGATGAATTGCGCAACCACTTCCATGATTATAAAAAATCCAACTCTCATTTATTTCAGAAAGCGGCGACTAAATTGGTGCACGAAATACACAACTCGGCGCTGAAAAACAGAATAAGTTTTTTGCTTGACGGCACTTTTGCCAATGAAAACATAGCGAGGGAAAATATCAAAAGATCATTAAATAAGAATCGGGATGTGTTTATTTTGTTTGTATATCAATCACCGATGACAGCATGGAATTTTGTGCAGCAACGGGAAATTGTCGAAGGGCGACGCATACGCTCGGAAGATTTTGCAAAAAAATTCTATGCGTCACGAGAAGTGGTTAACAAGATAAAGGCGGAATTTGGAAACAGGGTTATAGTGGCCTTGCTGTGTAAAAACATCGACGGCACCAATAAGTTTTATAAAAAAAGCGTCGAACGCATAGATGACCACATTCCAGAAAAATACAGCGAAGAGCAAATACTGAAAAAAATATTGGATCAGTGAGACTGGCTATTATGAACACAAAAATTGGCAAAATCCGCAAGGTTGATTTGCGCGAACTTTGGAAAAGCGAAAACATAAACTTTACTAAGTGGCTCGAAGAAAACATCGATTACCTGACCGATGTTCTTGACTTCGATATAACTATTGAATCCCGGGAAAAGAAAATCGGGCCATTTAGTGTTGATTTATATGGCGAGGACGACAATGGTGACAAGGTCATCATCGAAAATCAACTGGAAAAAACCAACCACACCCATCTTGGGCAAATTCTTACCTATCTGACAAATCTCGATGCAAAAACGGCGATCTGGATTTCGAGTAATCCCGTTGAAGAGCATAAACGGGCGATAGATTGGTTGAACGAAACGACACCGGATAATATTTCTTTTTATCTAATACAGTTAGAGGCCATACGAATTGAAAGCGAGATGATGGCGGCGCCGCTTTTCACGGTTGTTACAAAACCAAATACTGATATTAAACAAATTGGGGCGCAAAAAAAGAAATCCGCGCAACAGCATACGTTGAAACATAAATTCTGGAAACAATTTATTGAAAAAATAAATGAAAAAAGTTCAATTTGTCAAAACATCAATCCGGGAAAAAATAGTTGGCTCACAATATCGACCGGCATAAGCGGAGTAGGCGTGTATCTTGTGATAACCAACCAGCATGCACGATCGGAAATATACATAGCCAAAGGAAATAAGGAGGAAAATAAAAAAATCTATGATTTGTTTTTTGCTAAAAAAATTCAGATTGAATCTGATTTTCAAGGCGAACTCGTCTGGAAAAGACTGGAAAACCGTCAGGCATCCAAAGTAGAGCATTGTTTAAAGGGGGTCAATGGTTCCAAAGAAGCGGACTGGGGAAAAATAACCGAATTCTTGATTGATAGTGCCATCAGAATGCATCGGGCATTTCACAAACATATACCGGAAATAAAGCAAAAACTAAAAACCGGGTCGGCGTAATCCTGCCTGCACGCTTTTACAAATCGCCCCCAACCACAAAATCAAAAACTCGATTCAACTCCAGATCCACAATCAAATCATCCGCCGCTTTCCGACCATGTTCGCGTACCACTTCGGCGAGGATCAGTTGCGCCGAGTGGCGGTTATACGAGCCGCCGAAATCGACTTGCACTTTGAGTAATTTTCGCGCTTTGTCGAGTGTCATAACTTAAATTCGGTTTTCAGTTTTTTCTTCACCGGCACATTCTTCAATCGAACATAATCCGGCAATCCATTTTTATACGGCGGATAATCTTCCCCCATCATCAATGGTCCAAGGTAATTGCGGCATTTCCGCGTAATGCCAAACCCATCTTTGGTGATAAAACTTCGCGGCATCATTTTTTCCACATTGGCAACACGACCGAGACTGGCTTTGCCAATTTTCCAGCGGTATGGTTTGTCGCTGACGCGAACGATGGTGGGCATCACCGCGTTATCGTCGGCGAGCGCCATTTTCACCGCGGCTTTGCCGACCGCATAGGCTTGCTCCACATCGGTTTTCGAGGCGATATGCCGGGCCGAGCGTTGCATATAATCCGCCACCGCCCAATGAAATTTGCAACCCAAATCTTGTTTGACTATATTGGCGACGATCGGCGCGACACCGCCTAACTGGGCATGACCGAAGGCGTCGACCAAACCTTGGTCGGAAAGAAATCGCCCATTGCTATCGCCAACGCCTTCCGAAACCACCACCGACGCATAACCGAATTCGGCCACTTTTTGTTTAACTACCGCCATAAATTTCTTTCGATTAAACGGTATTTCAGGAAACAGGACGATGATCGGGATTTCGGTTTTGCTATCCGAAGCCATGCCGCCAGCCGCTGCAATCCAGCCGGCATGGCGTCCCATGACTTCCAACACAAATACCTTGGTGGATGTTTTTGCCATGGAGGCGACATCAAAACTGGCTTCACGGGTGGATACGGCAATGTATTTTGCAACCGAGCCGAAGCCCGGGCAGTTATCCGTTATGGGCAGATCATTGTCCACGGTTTTTGGGATGTGTATCGCCTGGATTGGGTAGTTCAAGGTTTTTGAGAGTTGTGAAATTTTCAGGCAGGTATCCGCCGAATCGCCGCCGCCGTTATAGAAAAAATAACCGATGTTGTGGGCTTCGAATACGTCGATCAACCTTTCGTATTCACGGCGATTTTCCTCGGCGCTTTTGAGTTTATAACGACATGACCCGAATGCGCCGGCCGGCGTATGGCGTAATTTGCGGATGGCGGCGGCGCTTTCGCGCGAGGTGTCGATAAGATCTTCGGTCAATGCGCCAATAATGCCATTGCGTCCGGCATAGACTTTGCCGATGCGATTTTTATTCTTGCGCGCGGATTCAATTACGCCAGCGGCACTAGCGTTGATTACCGCCGTGACACCGCCAGACTGCGCGTAAAAAATGTTCTTTTTGATGTTCATTATTTCGCGATTTCAGCAGGCTTCAGGGATTCGCCAGCACTGCCGGAACCCACGCCCTGCCGCTCGCGCTCGTGATCGGCCTGGGTTTGCAGCACCGCAGCGACGCACTCGTCCAGGTCATTGTATTGGTCAATCCCGGTGCCGTATTGATCGTGCGGCGTGTAAAAAAATTGCGTCCGATACTGAAACAACCCGACTTTGAACACTACAAAATTGGCGCCTCTTTCGTGCCAGAATACCGTCGGGCAATGGGTGACCTGTTCAGATTTTTTATCCAGCGCCAGTTCGCAATCGGCAAGCTCAATCTCCACATCCTTTTTATATCGTTGCGTCAGCATCTCACGAATGTTATGCAGCTCGGAATCAGTAAAATCGGATACCAATGACATGATGATAAGAAAAAAAATTTGTAAGGGGCAATTCTACAATAATTCCTTTATCTGCGGGTCGAAGTATCCGTGTTAAGTGTCTGTGGGAAAAATGTTTATTTCGGGCGATCTTAAGTTTGACGCGACAAACTGATCGTTCTAAACGCAATGATGAATAAGCATATTGCCTTCTGATGCGGCATTGGCTTGACTTATCCGGTCCGGGGATGGAGGACGCGCTTTATGACATGGCTTGTTTGCGGCAATTCGCACGGATTGACCTGGGTCGGGAAACGGCACCGGATGAGACCGCGACATGCAAGTTTCAGCATGTACTGGAAGGGGCGGGGCTAGGCGAGAGGTTGTTTCATTTAGTGAGTGAATATTTGACAGAAAACAGGCTGTTTGCGTCGAAGGGCGCGCTCGTGGATGCGACCTTGATTGAGCGGCCTCGGACGGGAATAAGGCGAAGCGACGCGACCCGGACCTGCGCTCGACGCGCAAGGGGAGGCAATGGTATTTCGGGATGAAGGCGCATGTTGGGGTGGATAGCCAGAGCAAACTGATTCACTCGGTAGCGGTGCGGCGAAAACGCCTGATTCTGAGGTATTGGAAGAGTGGCTGCATGGCGGGGAAACCAGGGTGTGTGGGGCTCGGCTTATAGCGATCGGAAAAAGGCGCTCAGCCGGTGTGCGCCGAAGGCAAGGGACGATACCCGCAAGAAGGGGCGGGATGCCGCAAGTTATCGGGTGGGGAAAGGCGGAGGAATCGGAACAAGTCAAAAGCGCGGCGCAAAGCGGAGCATATGTTTTTTGTGATGAAACGCCAATTCCATTTCACCAAGGTGAGATACATAGGTTCTGGACAAGAACACGAATCATATGTTCACGAGTTGTGCGTTGATTAATTTGGCGATGGCCAAGAAGCGCTTATTGAGGCCGGCATTATGATGATTGCGCCTGGAGCAAGCGAATAAGGGGATCAGCGGCTAAAGGCGGCGAAAGACAAGTCAAATACCGTTAAGAAATCCCGCCAATCAGATAATAAATGCTTGAGAATAAAATTCGACAATTTGAGTGTCACCGCCTTAAATCAGAGTTTCCTTACCCTAATGGTCCGATAATCTGCTGTATAAGCGCCAGATACCTTTGGCGCTCCGATGCAGAAGGAGAGTCATGCAACATCAGCATATCGGATACCGAGCAAAGGCTTTGCCGCGTAGCCTGTTTAGGGCAGCTTTGGGAGATGACTTCCAAACATGCTCAACAACGCCTCAAAATCCTCGGTTTCTTCGCGGATCATGGCGTAGCCGCGACCTGTGATGCCTTCGATGTCAGTCGCAGAACGCTTTATCGCTGGAAACAGTGCGCCAAGCCGGCGGCGACCCGGCCGCCCTGACTGCCAAATCCTGCGCCCCCAAGCGTTGGCGACAGCCACAGGCGCCCCCGGCGCTGGTCAAGGAAATCCGCCAACTGCGCGAGCAATTCCCCAACCTCGGCAAAGCCAAACTGCGGGTCTTGCTGCGACCCTGGTGTAGGCAAAAAGACATTGCACAGCCCAGCGTCTCCGCCATCGGCCGCATCATCGCCCGCGACCCAAACAAAATGCGCCATTCCCCCACCAGACTGAGTGCCCGCGGCCGCCACAAACTCATCCCCCGCAACCGCAAAACCCGCAAGCCCAAAGGCGGCAAACATCCACCGCTTGAAGTGTTCGCCTGCGACACTGTGGTGCGCCTGCGCGATGGACTGCGCCGCTGCCTGTTCACTTTCATCGACCCTCACTCCCGCTTCGCTACCGCCTTCGCCGCCGCCCAGTCCAGCCAGCAGGCGACCATCGCCCTTGACGCGCTGTGCCAACTGCTGCCACAACCGCCGCGCTTCAGAATCGAAGACAACGGCTCCAAGTTCATGGGCCGCCTCCAGCAACGCCTCGATGCCCACGGCATCACCCACTGGCGGACTTATCCCAAATCGCCCACCATTTCGACGGGAGCGAAATGGCGCGTAGTCCGCGAAGCGGATTCGTTTCAGGGATGATACGAACAAAATGAACCCCTGTGCCGAGCGCTTCAACCGCACCATCCAAGAGCAGTTCGTCGATTATCACGAGGATCAACTATTCCATGACCTGCCCGGCTTTAACCGCAAACTGGCCGACTGGCTGGTCGACTGCAACACCGTCTTGCTCCATCATAGCCTCGGCTTGCAATCTCCTGCAACTTCCTCATCCATAATCAACCCGAGTGCCATATGGGGTGGACTTATACATCTGCTACTCATTGCATAAATATTAGGGTAAAATCCGCGTCCAATTTTTGCTATTCATCACCTTTTCGAGGAGACTCCACGAAATGAAAATACTGGTACCAGTAAAGCGCGTTATCGACGCAAACATCAGGGTCAGAGTCAAGGCTGATCAAACGGGTGTTGAAACAGCCAATGTCAAAATGGCGATGAACCCATTTTGTGAAATTGCGGTAGAAGAAGCGCTGCGTCTAAAAGAAGCCGGACATGCCGAAGAGGTGATTATGGTCTCCGCAGGCCCTGAAAAATGTCAGGAAACTATTCGTACTGGTCTGGCAATGGGCGCCGATCGTGGTGTTCATATTAATACTGAGGCGACGTTGGAACCGCTGGCAATTGCCAAAATGATTAAAGCGGTTGCGGAAAAAGAGTCGGCCGACCTGATTATTCTTGGAAAACAATCTATTGACGACGACAATAATCAAACCGGTCAAATGCTGGCAGCGATTATGCAACGACCTCTGGGAAGCTATATCTCGAAAATAGAAAAGAACCACGGCGGGTTTGCGATTACCAGAGAAATTGACGCCGGGCTGGAAAATCTGCAAATCACCTCTCCGGCAGTGGTGACCACGGACTTAAGACTGAATGAACCGCGATATGCCTCCTTGCCGAATATCATGAAGGCGAAAAAGAAACCCATCGATATGGTAACGCCGGAACAATTGGGTGTGGATATCAGCAACCGTATTGAGGTACTGCAAGTAACCGAACCACCAGCGCGGGACGCGGGGGTTATGGTTTCAAGTGCGGCGGAACTGGTTGACAAACTAAAAAATGAAGCGAAGGTGATCTAAATGAGTATTCTAGTAATAGCAGAACACGATAAATCTGAATTAGCGCCGGCAACGCTCAATACCGTAACCGCGGCTGGGCAAGTGGGGGGCGATGTGCATGTTTTAGTTGCCGGCCAAGACTGTGCTGGTGTTGCTGATGCTACTGCAAAAATAGCCGAGGTTAGCAAGGTATGGGTATGTGATTGCGCTACCTATGCCCATGAAATCACTGAAAACACTGCAGCACTGATAAAATCTATAGTCAATGGCGATGGCAAAGACGATAGCTATAGCCATGTGATGGCGCCGGCCTCGACATTCGGCAAGGCGCTGATTCCTTACGTTGCCGCGCTTTGTGACGTTCAGGCGATATCGGATATCAGCGAAGTAGTCGATGCCGATACTTTTGTGCGACCAATTTATGCCGGCAATGCATTATCAAAAGTGAAATCCTCGGATGCAGTGAAAATGCTGACCGTGCGCACTACGGCGTTTGAGCTTGCTGATGGCGAAAGTGCCGACCAAAGTAAATGGGCAGAAATTGAGAGCATTGACGATGCCGGCGCCA
Source organism: Candidatus Spongiihabitans sp. (assembly GCF_965237845.1). Taxonomy (GTDB): domain Bacteria; phylum Pseudomonadota; class Gammaproteobacteria; order Arenicellales; family Poriferihabitantaceae; genus Spongiihabitans. The sequence continues at coordinate 1,443,613 of NZ_OZ250154.1, forward strand.
CGAATCGGGTACAGTTTATTGAGCAGTCATTAAGCCCCAGTGAACGACCTGAATTAACCTCCGCCCGAGTGGTTGTTTCCGGTGGGCGGGGTATGCAAAGCGGAGAAAACTTTCCCTTACTCGAAAAACTAGCCGATCAACTTGGCGGTGCGGTTGGTGCCTCCCGTGCCGCGGTTGACGCCGGGTTTGTTCCCAATGATTATCAGGTTGGACAAACCGGAAAAGTGGTGGCCCCGGATCTGTATCTGGCAGTCGGTATTTCCGGCGCGATTCAGCACTTGGCCGGGATGAAGGATTCGAAAGTCATAGTTGCCATTAATAACGATGAGGAAGCGCCCATCTTTCAGGTTTCAGACTATGGATGGAATGAGGACCTGTTTGTTGCGGTGCCCGCGTTACAGGCGGAACTGGAGAAATAACTGCCAAATAAATCGGCGCGTTGCCGGTCAAACTTTTGTGTAACAAAATAAGTAAGTTTGAAAGATTGGTATGATCCGGCCTCGAATTCCCCGGTCGGCTGCACCACGGCAGTTCCCATTTCTTCGGGCAAGTATAAAGAGTGTGGCATATTATTGTGCTGGAGAATGGCCTATCGAATTGTTGAATGTGCCGCTAAAATTGCCTTATCGAATCGGTATGGCATGTTGGATGTAACCGACTATTATACTATTGAGATGAATTCCACGCATAAATCAACCGCGGGTAAATTAGCTGCCGTGCTACGCGGTATTCCCAGAGTTGAATTGGCGCATACCCCTACGCCGCTGGAATACATGCCGCGATTGTCTGCTAAGTATGACGGCATCGAACTTTATGTAAAACGAGATGATTGCACCGGTCTTGGGTTTGGCGGAAACAAGGTGCGGCAGATAGAATTTTATCTTGGGGATGCCCTGGATAAAGGTTGCGATACGGTGTTAAGTACCGGCGCAGTACAATCAAATTATATGCGTACCATCGCCGCGGCAGCGAGCAATCTGGGGTTGGAATGCCATATCCAGTTAGAGGATCGAGTGGATAATCAATCCACCGACTATCAAAATTCGGGCAATCGAATGCTTACAGGTATGTTCGGCGCCGCCATTCATCACTATGCCGATGGAGAGGATGAACAAGGCGCGGATGGAGAAATAAATCGCATTGCCGATGAGTTAAAACAGAAAGGCAGGAAACCCTATGTTATTCCCTTGATGCCCGTAAAAGAGCCTAAAGGCGCGCTCGGGTATATGGTCGCTGCACAAGAATTAATTGAACAATTTGCGCAGCAGAAATTCGCTCCGGATTTGATTGTCGTGGGATCTGGAAGCGGCTTGACCCATGCCGGGCTGTTGTTTGGATTGCGCTTGCATGGGTCGAGTGTTGCGGTGCTGGGCGTTTGCGTAAGAAGAAACAAGGCATTGCAATTTTCCCGCATCAAATCCCATTGCTCGAATTTATCGGCGATGTTGAAGTTGTCGACTTTAGTGAAAGATGAAGATATTTGGACCGATGACAGCGCGTTGGCGCCGGGCTATGGCCAGATGTCGGCGCTTGTGAATCGCGCCATTCAGATGGCGGCGACCTGCGAAGGATTGCTGCTGGACCCGGTTTATTCGGGCAAGACCCTGGCATGCGCCATTAAACTTATTGAGGACGGGTCGCTGTCTCGATTTAGAAAAATTGTTGTGATTCATACTGGAGGCGCGCCGGCAATATTCGCCTACCGTAACGAGATGGCGCGGATAGGCCAAATAGATCAGAGCAGATAAATGTCAAACACTGTGGAATCCTTGCCGGCGAATTGGTATTACGATGAAGCGGTTTTTCGTCGCGAACAAAAAAATATTTTTGAAAAAAACTGGACTTTCATTATCGATGGTGCCGAAGTGGCGAAACCGGGGCAGTTTGTCACCGCAACAATTACCAACCAATTCATCGTTATTGTTCGTACCCTGCAAGGCGAATTGAAAGGTTTTCTTAATTTATGCCGTCATCGCGCCTCAACGATATGCACCGAAGATAACGGCTCGCTGACCCAATTCACTTGTCCCTATCATGCCTGGAGTTATGACTTGAATGGGAGATTAAAGAATGCGCCCGGGTTCAAGATGGGCGAACAGGTGACACCGGAAAAATTTAGTTTAATTCCGGTAAAGGTCGATATCTGGAATGGTTTGGTGTTCGCTTGTTTGGACCGGGAGTGTGCCTCGCTTGAGTCTTGGTTGGGGGATATTGTGCGAATATCGGAAAATTATCCGACGATTTCTGAAATGACTTTCGAGGCCATGCGCAGCAATGAAGGCAGCATAAACTGGAAAAACTACAGTGATAATTCTGCGGAGGGCTATCACCTGCCGACGATTCATCCTGGGCTTAATGCCGCGTTGGTCAGCAAACAAACCCGAATTGCAGCATATGAAAACGGTAAATTTGTTGGCTTTGAGGTGGTTTATAAAGACCGTTCGCAAGACGGTTCTTCGGGGTTTTGGATTTATAAGTTTCCCGGCATGCTGCTGCATTTTTCCATGAATAGTTTTAATATCGAGCGCGTGATTCCGATTGGTCCACAAACGACAGTTATGCAACGATGGTTCTGGTTTAAGCCATCGATCGATAAACCGCAACGCAAACAGGCGATCGAATTTTCCAGCCAGGTGATGAAAGAGGATATCGGTATTTGCACCCGGGTACAAAAAAACCTTGAAGGCGGCGTTTATCAAACCGGGCTGCTTTCCATGCAACAAGAACCGGGCGCGATTTTCTTCCAGCAATGCGTAAAAGAGGCGTTACGTTAGTTATTCTCCAAATTCCACCTCAGTGCCGCACCACCCCACAGATGGGCATAAGCTTCGCAATGAATCAACAAAGAGGCAAAGTCGTTTAAATTAACATTGTTTGGAATTTCATATTCCTGCGCGCCTTTGTGGGAATTCAACGGGCTGATTTTTACCGAGGATTGGATAACATCGCCGCCGCCGATGTCTTTGATTGATTTCCTGGAAAGATAAACTTTCAAATCGGGACCTTTTTTGGTTTTGAAGTGTTCATCAAAAATGATAATTTTTTTATCATCCCGCGCCACGATTTTCCATCCGCCATTTATGGCATAACCTTTTGTCGTCCATGTCCCGCTGGCAATTTCACTTTCACCGGCGAAACTCGAATTAATTAAAAGTGTAGTCCAGAACAATGTTATGAACAATGCCAGGAACAATACTATTGAAGTTTTTGCCAATCGAGTCATACTTATACGCCTTAATGTGAATTCTTAATAATGTCAATTCGTAATGAATTGCAACACAAATAAGACAACAGCAATTCAAAATAATTTTAGTCGATTTGAAAATAATATTTTATGCCGGATACCCCATCCAAACAATTGGCAACATTTGCATCTGGATTGGCGTTTGACCAAATTCCCGAAAATGTAATCCGCCGCGCGCAATGGTTATTCCTCGACTGGTACGGCTCGGCACTCGCTGGATGCAGGTCCCGCAGTGCTGCGGTATTTAAACGATTTGCTCGGGATATGGGTCCCGAATCAGGGCCGTGTCAGTTGTTTGGCAGTGAACAATCCAGCAGCCCGCTATTCGCCGCTCTGGTGAACGGAGCGGCATCGCATATGGTGGAGCAGGATGACATACATAACGCTTCGATTTTGCATCCGGGCACGGTGGTGTTTCCGCCGATTTTTGCTGTGGCGCAGTCATTGCCCGCTGTTTCCGGGAGGGATTTTTTAACCGCCGCCGCGGTGGGTTACGAATGCGGAATACGCATTGGCGAATTTTTGGGGCGCTCGCATTATCGGGTTTTTCATACCACCGCCACCGCAGGCACCCTGGCTGCGGCGATGGCAGTGGCAAGAATGCTCAATCTCAATCCAGAGCAAACACGCCACGCCCTGGGTTCGGCCGGAACCCAGGCCGGCGGGTTGTGGGAATTTTTACGGGATGCGGCTGATTCCAAACAACTGCATACGGCCAAAGCAGCGGCGGACGGCTTGCTTGCGGCTTATAGCGCGCAACACGGCTTGACCGCCGCCAGCCAAATACTTGAAGGACAACAAGGAATGGCGGAAGGTATGTTAGGCGAGGGCGATAGCGCTAAACTAACCGACCGTCTCGGTGTGCGCTGGGCGTTGACGGAGACCTCATTCAAGTTTCATGCCTCGTGCCGCCATACCCATCCCGCTGCGGACGCGCTGCTTCAGATTTGCCACGAACATGACTTGGATTTCAGGGATATTGAACATATCCGGGCTTATGTTTATCAAGCAGCCAAAGATGTCTTGGGTGCAGTCGATGTTCCAAATACCATCCACCAATCAAAATTTTCCATGGGCTTCGTGCTGGCGTTGATCGCACGGCATCGGTCCGCCGGAATTTCTGATTTCTCGGAGCAAGCGCTTTCTGATCCGATCAATGCTGATCTTAGGCAGCGCGTACATATGATCGTTGACGCGGATATCGATCAGCAGTATCCCGAAAAGTGGGGCGCCAGAGTGGAGGTGAAATTGCATTCTGGCGGAATTTTGCAAGCATTTGTGAATACGCCAAAAGGCGATCCGGAAAATATGCTAACCAGAGACGAGCTGGAAACAAAAGCGATTAACCTGGCGCAGTATAGCGGGGTGATGGAGCGCGCGGAAATGGAATCAATAATTGATGTGATTTGGGGGCTGCCGGAGGTTGAATCTTTTGGCGTGGCATTTTAGTCGGCGCGCCATTATTTATTCTGGCTCTATTCATTATGATGCCTGGTCGCCCATTTATGAATAAGCTTATTTGCTAATGGTTTGATTCAAATCTGGCGTGATACTATTCGGTTTTTCATGCTATTGACTAAAACACTGATGAAATTTTCAACCCTGACACAACGAATCTCCGGGGAAAGTGTTGATGCCTGGGAAGTGCACTATGAAGGACTGGCGAGAAGGGAAGCGGGGGAAGATGTCATTATTCTAAGTGTGGGTCAGGAAACCGATGAATACACCGATGATGAAATCGTAAATTCCGCAATCGCCAGTCTGCGAAATGGACGACATCACTACGCGCAGATTGAGGGCACGTTGGCATTGCGTAAAGCCATTGCCAGGCGACACAATGAATTAACCGGGCAAGGGGTGGATGAATCAAACTGCGCGGTGTTCACGGGCGCTCAAAATGCGTTATTCGCCGCGGCGCAGTGTGTGCTGGAACATGGTGATGAAGTCATTCTAATTGAGCCGTACTACACCACATATTTAGCAACCTTCACCGCATCGGGCGCGACTCTGGCGAGCGTTCCAGTAACCGCTGAAAATAATTTTCAAATTGATCCTGATGATGTTTTGGCGGCGATTACCAAACGAACTAAAGCAATAGTCCTGAATTCTCCGAACAATCCTGTTGGGGCGGTGTACACCCTGGAACAATTCAAACCCATTGTGGATATTTGTGTCGAGAAAGAAATTTGGTTAATCAATGACGAGGTTTATCAGGAAATTCTGCTGCCGCAGGAGCGTGCCAGTCCAGCCAGTTTAGCGGGTGCCGACCAGGTATGCATTACCGTTTCCAGTTTGTCTAAATCCCAGCGCATGACCGGCTGGCGGTTGGGTTGGATAGTCGGGCCAAAACCGCTAATGGAAAACCTGTATAACTTGTCCATGTGCATGACATATGGATTGCCGGAATTTATTATGGACGCTGCTGTTACCGCATTTAAGATGGGGCCGGTCACCGCCGATAAAGTCAGAAAAAATATGGATTCCCGACGAAAAATTTTGATTAATAAATTACTGGGAATTGATGGGTTGAATGTCTTCAGCTCGGCGGGGGGGATGTACGTTGTCGTGGATGTGCGTGAATCAGGAATTAGCAGTCGGGATTTTGCTCGGAATATGCTCGATCAATACGATGTCGCGGTATTGCCCTGTGATGGATTCGGCGCCTCGGGCCGGGGGTTGATTCGGATTAGTTTATGTGTCCCCGAGGATAAATTGATTATCGCTTGTGAGAGAATAATTGAGTACGTCAAAACCCTGAAGCAAAACCTGGGTTGATAAGCAATTTAAAGCTGCGACGCAGCGGTCGCTGTACAGTCGTTCACGGCGACGGTGTCGGGGCAGTGCGCGGTAGAGATTTCTCTGCTCGCCAGCTCCACATCAGCCAGAAACCGCTTGTATCGCGCAAGTCGCTGGTTGCCATCGGGTCGCCATGCGCCTCGGCTGGTGTTTGTGTTTCGGCTTTGTTGCACTTTAGCAATATCAGATGGATTTAGGCCGCGCCGTCTTGTCCTGATTTAAGGAGATTCTGCTTTTTTAGTCCGCTCCTGATGTTGTCCAATATTCTTTTTTTCTGGTCATCGAATTGTATCGATACCTGAAATGTTTGGCATGTTCCCTTGACGCTTTGTTTGTTGTCAAACAGTTTCCCTTCAATGCGAAATGGTGTCTTGGATAAAGAGACAGCCGCTTCACAGGGGAGCCCCGATTTCTGTCTGTTAAAACGATGCAACAAGATTTCCGTAATTCCGGGAACCTGCTGAATAACCTCAAATACCTCCCGGGCCGGAGATGGAATATCTTCAAGTCGGTTTTTTGATTTCCCCCAGATTGTGCCGTGGCTACCGTGGCTTGCTACTTTAACTCTTGCCGGCCGCCGCGGTTTTGTCGCATCGAATGGCGGTTGGTTCTGATTAGTGGGGAGGCGTCCCCTTTGCGGCGTTTTGTCTTTTTGCCACTCATTCATGACTTTCTTAATGTTCGGTATCTGAGACGACTCTTTCAGTTCGTCCAGTGTTTCCATAACTGCCATGCGGATATCACCGATATCAATCTCTTTCTTTATTTTGCGGTCTATCTTTTTCAGCCGCTCAATCGCTCTCGGTAAAACCAGCCGGGGTATGATGATTCCATCGCAATCAACCGTCAGGCAGGCGTAGCTGATTGACTTCATCAGTTTTTGGCGTTGAAACGGTTCGGTTTCCCGTCCGCAGGATTTTTTGACCGACCAGTTTGCCTCTGCCCTAAGAATATTCAGCAATGCATTTGCGGCTTTCCACGGCGTATCCTCCGTAGCGTCCGCATAGAACTCAAGCATCCTGTTGTGAAGATGGTTGGGATTAGCGACAACCACAGGGCGTCCCGCTTGGTGGGCGTGTACCAAACCGAGAGCGGAGCCGATGGATTCCCGCCACATATTGACCAGCAGTCCGTCCGCTTGCTCAATGGAGTCAAGATCGGAGCGGATAAACTTGTATTTCCTTTCCTTATACGGTAGCAATTTTTCGGTCGGGTCTATGAAATCCATCCACTGTCCAAAACTTTTCTTGATGACCTCCCGCCACCGGTGTATCTGAACCTCATTGCAACCGACAATCGGACCTGCCAGATAGACCCAAAATTTTTTGTTTTTCTTCATTTACTGAACAACTCCCCGTGAAATTAAAATTCTACCAATATCTTGACAAACTAAACACACGCTCCCGCTGCAATTTTATGCTCAGTTTGTTTGCTGAGGCGCTTCATGGTTTCGCGCATTTCATCCAACAGATTATCAGGGTCATCATGGATGGTGTATAACGATTGATGCTTTGGTTTGATAAATTCTTGAGCCACTGCATGGTCAATGAAAGCAGACAACGGGTCATAGTATCCACATACATTGAGCAAGCCGATGGGTTTTATATGAATCTTCAATTGCGACCAGGTGATGGCTTCGAAAACTTCTTCCAGAGTTCCAAAACCGCCGGGAAGTGCAATGAAGCCATCCGCCAGGGAAGCCATGGTCTCTTTTCTCTGGTGCATATTCTCGACAGTAATCAATTCGGTTAGTCCAGGGTGGACGATTTCGTTATCAAACAGCGATTGCGGAATAACGCCGATAGTTTCTCCGCCATTCTCTATCATGGTGACCGCAATTTTTCCCATAAGTCCGACGCTCGCCCCGCCGTATACCAACCCAATATTGCGGGCTAATAAAGCCTGCCCCAGATTTTTTGCTGATTCCAGATATTCTGGCCGACTGCCGGGTTTTGATCCGCAGTAAACGCATATTCTTTTCATTATTCTCTTCTTCTGTTTTAATGTGCTGTTTTATCTATAGAGCAAGCCAAAGAATACACTGACTGGCAACAATATTATATTTGATTCAATCAATAATTTAGGAAATAATCCGTGAAGTTTGAATTTCCCGCCCCTCATTTTTAATTTCATCGGGTAATTTCATCTTGGCGGAGCAATTTTATGACTAAAGTAGGTTTTATCGGTTTGGGCAATATAGGCGGTAAGCTGGCTGGCAGCCTGTTGCGTAATGGGTTTGATCTGACAGTTCGCGATCTTGAAAAACCGGCGGCCCAGCTGTTTTTGGATGGCGGCGCCAAGTGGGGCAATAGCCCAAAAGAAATGGCCGAAAATGTTGATATCCTGATTACCTGCCTGCCAAATCCGGCTGCCAGTGCGGCGGTTATGGAAGCCGACGATGGCGCATTGAAAGGGTTGAGAGATGGTAAAATATGGGCGGAAATGAGTACCACAGATGAAGCGGAAGTATGCCGGCTTGGCGCATTAGTCAAAGCCGTAGGTGCCGAGCCGATGGATTGTCCGGTCTCCGGCGGATGTCACCGCGCCGCCACCGGCAACATCGCCATATTCGCGGGCGGCGAAAGAGCCGTGTTTGAGCGCATGCTGCCGATATTGACCACAATGGGTCGGCGGGTCTTGCACACCGGCGCCCTTGGGTCGGCGTCAATCCTCAAAGTGGTGACCAATTATCTGGCCACCGCAAACCTGCTCACACTGTGCGAAGCCTTGGTTACCTCCAAAGCCGCAGGCATGGATTTGAACATCGCCTACGAAGCCATCCGAATTTCATCCGGCAATTCATTTGTCCATGAAACCGAAAGTCAGGTTATTTTGAACGGCAGCCGCGACATCAGTTTCACCATGGATTTAGTGTGCAAGGATATTGGTTTGTTCAGCGAAGTGGCCAGACGCGGCAATGTGCCGTTAGAACTTGCCCCGCTTATGGTGGCTATTTTTAAAGACGGGCAAAAACGTTACGGCGCTCGGGAATATTCACCGAATATTGTTCGACGACTGGAGGAGGCGACAGAACTGGATATACGCGCGCCCGGCTTTCCCTCGCAGATGCTGGACGATGAACCGGAACAAGCAGGTTATGAGGTTATTCCCAAAAATTAATTTGCAGGGGCTTATAGGGGCATCAATGCCACTCGATAATATGGGCGATAACATGAGCGATAACATGGGCAGACAAGGACTGCCCGCGCCGGGTGTGCGCCCAGTTGCGTAGGTTAACGCGTTCCGTAAATTCGGTCGCCAGCATCCCCCAGCCCCGGCAGGATGTAACCGTGGTCATTCAATTCGCGGTCAATAGCTGCGGTAAAAATGGGCACATCCGGGTGTGACTGGGTAAACGCCTCGACACCTTCTGGGGCCGCTAATAAACAAACAAACTTCAATTTGTTTGCGCCGCCTTGTTTTAATCGGTCCACCGCGGCAATTGCTGAATTGGCCGTGGCCAGCATGGGATCCACAACAATGGCGAGGCGCTCACTGATGTCCCGGGGTACTTTATAATAGTATTCGACGGCAACTAGGGTGGTCGGATCTCGATACAACCCGACATGACCTACTCGGGCCGAAGGCATTAGAGTGAGCATGCCGTCGAGCAAACCATTGCCGGCGCGTAAAATCGAAACGAAACAAAGTTTCTTTCCAGCCAACACCGGCGATTTCATAGCTTCCAGTGGCGTTTCGATTTCCCGCTTGGTGAGCTCAAGATCCCGGGTTACTTCGTATCCAAGCAACATCGCTATTTCGTTCACCAACCGTCGAAACAAACTGGTCGGAGTTTCCTTGCGCCGCATCAAAGTGAGTTTATGTTGAATCAGAGGGTGATTAACGATGGTTGCATTCATTATTAAGTCCTGATTTGGGGTCCGAATTTGTTGATGGATGATTTAATGTACACTCTATTATAGAATTATGTCACAAATTTTTGTTATTGAGGCAGGCGTTTAAAATTGGCAAAATTGAAGTGTTCAAAATTGCAGCAAGGCAACTTTCTTGAAATTGCGGCGGCTCATGCGCGCCAAAGCGAAACCGAGGGCGGAATCCCGGCAGGTGCGGTATTAGTGAAGAACGGAGAAGTTATTGCAAGCAGTCATGATCGCAGTCAGCAAATTAATGACCCCATTGCGGCAGCGGAAATGGACTGTATTCGCCGGGCCGGTCGACGAAGCGATCAGGCGGAACTGGTTTTATACACCACCCAATATCCAGATATGTTGGTGGCAGGAACGATTTTACAGTTTGCCATTGGCGGCCTGGTTATTGGCCTGCCTGAAACATTAAATCAGGCCATTAACCTGTTGAAAATAAAAAACATCCCGATCACATTTTCGCCAATGCACCAGTGTATGGCATTAAGCACGCAGACTGTCAACCAAGCTGATCAAAAATTTTTACAACAGGCTTATCTGGAAGCCGTGGCAGGGTACGAGGAAGGTGGTGTTCCGGTCGGTGCGGTGATGGTTCAAGATGGCGAGGTCATTGCCCGCGGCAGAAACAAACGTGTGCAACAGGGAGACCCAATCATTCACGGCGAAACCGATTGCCTGCGAAATGCTGGGATTATTACTGATTATAGCGATATCGATCTGTACACCACGTTAAGCCCGTGCATGATGTGCGCCGGGGCTATCGTGCATTTTGGCATCAATCGCGTGGTCGTCGGTGAAGACCAGAACTTCCCGGGAAACATAGCGTTTCTTCGGGAGCATGGCGTGGAAGTGGTTTTAACCGATGACGAGAAGTGTAAAGCTCTGATGTCGAAGTTTATCGAACAATGTCCTGACATTTGGTTCGAAGACATCGCCGGTAACGAAGAAGTTTAGTGGCAAGGGTGGCATCCCTTTTATTGCGATTGGGGCGAGTGAAACAGTGCCACTCGCCTGAATCTGCCCTGAGCTACTAAAGTCATGCTCACGAAAACATTGCGAAGCAGCGCTTAATCAACCGTTCGAAAATTACCCTGGAGATTACCCTTGATTGATTTATACACTTGGAGTACGCCCAATGGGCAAAAGGTTTCCATCATGCTGGAGGAGATCGCCATGCCATACACGGTGCATCCCATCGACATCACCAACCATGAGCAGTTTGATGACAATTTTCTGAAGATCAGCCCGAACAATAAAATTCCGGCGATCGTCGATCACGACAACGGTATGGCGATGATGGAATCCGGCGCGATTCTGCTGTATCTGGCCGACAAAAGCGGACGCTTCATGCCGTGCAACGAGGCCGCTCGCTGGCGCACAATGCAATGGCTGATGTTTCAAATGGGCGGCCTCGGGCCGATGCTCGGACAAGCGCACCATTTTCTTAGGTTTAACAAAGGGGTCAGCGACTACGCTTCAAGGCGCTATTCCATTGAAGCACAGCGTTTATACGATGTCATGGAGCAGCAACTTGAAAATCACGAATACCTGGCGGGCGAGTATTCAGTCGCCGATATCGCTTCGTGGCCCTGGATCGCAAGATTCGAATGGCAGGGAATCAACCTGAACGAATACCCGAATGTAAAACGTTGGTATCTGGCGATCGCGGCCCGGCCAGCGGTGCAACGGGGATACAGCGTCCCCGACGGGCAGAAGGAAATTCCGTTGCCGGGATAACGGGACGCCAGCTTTTAATAGAGACCTTTGCATAATTACCGGAAGTGCGGCTTTAGCCGCGCAAGATGATTGCCGATAGCGAGACTAAAGTCCCACTTCCGATAGTATTTTGAATTATGCAAAGGTCTCTAATAATGGTGTAAAATATGTCTATGCCAAGATTAAAGCACTGTATTTTCAGATATTTCCAGGTTGTGAGGAGGTTTTTCACAAGGTATTAAAATCATGTGGTAACAATACCAAAAAAGCGGAAACTTAAATGCCTGATTATAACGTCTCATTTCCCGGGACCGGCGCGATGAGGGCTATCATCAATTGAACAGATTTCAGTTTAAAAAGCATTTTAGGTCGCATGGTTTTTGCTCGCATGGGCCGGCGGTATTGCCAGTCATTCATGTGCTGGATCATGAGCAAACCAGCCGCAATGTCGGCATCGCGATGGACGAACGGGCGGCCGGGGTGTTTCTGATCAACCATGACTTTGAGGCCGACCGGTTTTTGCCCATTATTCGCTCCGTTAGATCTGCGTATCCGTCGGTGTGGCTGGGGGTTAATTTCCTTGCGGTCACTGGCAAGAAAGCGTTTCCCATGCTTGCTGGTTTGGAGAAAGATGGATGTGTTGTGGACGGTTATTGGGCTGACGATGCCAGGATAGATGAACAAAGCAGCGCCGATGACCAGCCCGAGGCCACCGAAATATTAGCGATTAAAAAAAAGTGCGGCTGGAGAGGCCTGTATTTTGGAGGCACGGCATTTAAAAAGCAGCGGATTGTTGACCAACAATATTTTCAAACAGCGGCATCGGTCGCGGCCGGATGGATGGATGTGGTTACGACATCCGGGGCGGCGACTGGCCAAGAGGCTGGCGTCGAGAAAGCAAAAATTTTTAGAGAAGGCGTTGGAGAGAGCGCTTTGGCATTGGCATCGGGAATAACCGCGGAGAATGTGGGTAGATACGCAAATCACCTGGATGCAATTCTAGTGGCGACTGGAATCAATGTTGCGGGTGATTTTTATAACATTGATCAATCTCGTTTATGCAGACTGATCAAAAAAACTGATTCGGCAAACTGACCAAGAAAATTGGAGGTGCAACCATGCCTGATATTGATATACACAATGATCGAAACCATCGCTGGTACCTGAGTTTGATGGCGCCGAGGTCACGGGGAGAAAAATATGCCTGGCTTGACCCATCCTCCGCTTATGTCAATGCCCGCTCCTTTAATGCCATGCTGGATGATTTATTGGAACCGTTCAGTGAACAGGAGGTTGATGTGGTTGCCGGATATGACGCTGCGGGATTTGTATTGGGGGCGGGTATGGCAACCCGTCTGGGCAAGGGGTTTCTTGCCATACGCAAGGGCGGCAAGATTCCAGTGGATTATGATGCGGTGTCTATGTGCAACTATTCAGGGCAAACCCAGGAAATGGAGATGCGCAAGCCTGCGTTCGCAAAAGCGACCCGGGTGCTGTTGGTTGATCAATGGATTGAAACCGGTGGCACCATGACCTCTGGAATTCAGTTAGTAGAACGGCAGGGCGGCATCGTCGCGGGTATTGCCGCAGTTTGTATTGAGGACAATGATGCGACCAGAGAGATGTATAAACGATATAAAATGGCATCCTGTGTTGTGCCTGGTTCCAAAATGCAGGTACAATGCAACGCGCAAACACTAGACAGTTTCAAGACTTTTAAACCGGAACTCTGTTTCCCTGATATCGGATTTGGGTAACAATATAATTTGAAACATGCGACATTCAAAGTCACTTTTAATAGACTTTTACGGGGGGCACAGCATGATGAAAAAAGACATGATGAAAAGAAACCGATTATCCAGAAGAAATTTTATCAAGACTTCCACCGTTGTAACCGGGGCATTGGCGATGCCGATGATTGTTACCGCCAATAAGGCCCGGGCTCAGGCGACAGAGATCAACATGTTGGCTTGGTATGGACATGGCGAACCGGACATAGTGGAGGAATTTGAGGCTCAGAATAATGTTAAATTCAATGCCAAATACTATGCTGGTGGTGACAACATGCTTGGATTGATAGCTCAATCACCGCCGGGAACATATGACATTATTTTGTCTGACGCGGAATTCGTGCAACAGTTAAATGCCGCGGATTATATCGAGGAGTTGAATCCCGACGATTATCCTTTCGATGATTTCGTGTACCAGGATTTCACTCAATTTCCCGGGCACTGGAAAGACGGGAAATTATATTCCACCATGGTGCGTTACGGTCATCTGGGAGTTTCCTATAATAAGGACGCGGTGACTGCCGAACAAGCGCAAAGTTATAAATGTTTCTGGAAACCGCAACTAACCGGCAAGGTGGGCCATTTTGATTGGCATCTGCCAAGCCTGGGCATGATAAGTTTGTATAACGGAAACAATGATCCAAGCCCGTTTGATATTGATGATGGCGCATGGGAGGCGGTACAGGAAACAACCATGAGCCTGCGCCCCCAGGTCGGCGGATTCTTTGACTACGGCGGCACGTTCAGCTCGTTGAAAAATGGCGAAATGCTGGCAATGTGCGGCATTGGTGACTGGATTACCGGCGTTCTGGAAAAAGACGGGGTGCCAGTCGCATCGGTAGTGCCAAAAGAAGGTGGAATCCAGTGGACCGAGTCATACTGTATTGGCAAAGGTTCACAACATGCGGAGCTCGTGAACAAGTTTATTCAATACATGCTGACTCCGGTTGGTCAGGTACGCTCTGCACAGATGGCTGCTTATCCGGGATTCTGCATAACCCATTCCGGGATTGCAGCATTGCGTGCCGTAAATATGGTCGAGGCTGAGCGAACCGGACAGATTGAGGGAGCAGCAAACAACCCGATAACCCTGATCAAAGAAGGTCGTATTCATTATCGGGATATCCCGCATCAGCAAACTTTGGAAGACTGGAATGACTTCTGGTCGGAGTATAAAAACGCTTGAGATATTCCTGAGATCTTATTGTCATTGCGGGTGAGGGCGGTGGCTGAGCCCCCTCATCGAACTTGAGCCACCGAGTCTGAGTGGTAGTTCGGAGCATCTCTCATGAAATATTTTTGCATTCGGTGTCGTTGGGTCGACAGTTATTTTGCAAAATGGATGGTTTTGCCCTCCACCTTTCGTTATGGCGCATATTCATAGTTCATATTTATGGACAGCGGATCGATTTGAAATGACCTAAGCCAGCCATGCCCGAAAGTTCTGTTACAAAGAGAAAATTTGATTGGTACGCCATGACCTGGCGGTTGCCGGTAATGGTGTGGCAGTTATTGTTTTTCGTTGGGCCATTGCTGTTCATGATTGCGATGAGTTTTTTTCTGGTCAAAAACTACCGCATGGTCGAAGCTTTTGAGACGACAAGCTGGATTAAAATGTTCGGCAAAGGGTATTTTTGGGATTCGTATTTTTTAACATTGGCATTGGCGGCATGGGCCACGATTGTTGCCACCTGCGTGGCTTTCCCGGCGGCATTTGGGCTTGCCTTCAAAGTTTCTGACAGTGCCCGCCGTTGGATAATTTTTCTTCTGATTATTCCATTTTTTACCAGTTATTTGGTAAGAACGTTCTCGTGGTATGTGATTCTTGCCGAATCCGGCGTCATAAATAATATTCTGGGCTATATCGGCTTGGGGCCCTATACCATGCTCAACACCCGATTTGGGACTATGGTGGGTTATATGACGCTGACCTTGCCATTGGTGATTATTTTGCAGACTTTATCCATGGCGAATGTGGATAAAAATCTTATCGAAGCCGCTCAAAACCTAGGCGCCGGGCGATTCAAGGTAATATTCAAGGTAATCATCCCGTCTGCAAAAGCAGGCTTGGTTATCGGCGCGGTTTTTTGTTTTATTTTGTCTTTCGGAGATTTTGTCGCGCCGTATTATTTAGGCGGATCGAAGCCGCCAACCTTATCGATATTGATTATCGATACCACCAAATCAGGCCAGCAATGGCCAAGAGCAGCCGTGGTAGCGGTGATGATGATGACAACACTGATGATTGTGGCGTTTACCGCAATAAAGCTGGCTTATAGCAAGAAAACCTAAGCCGAATTATGAACTTCAGAATGCACCTCAGAACAAACGCGGACCATATCTTACGTTTATTGCTACTCGGCTATCTGGCTCTGGTTTTTTTGTTCATATTCACCCCCATCGTAACCAGCATAATTTTCTCTTTCAATTCTGAGCGTTTTCCCACAGTTCCACTCGGATCCTTTACCTGGAAATGGTACCAGACCATTTATGCCGACGCGGATGTTTGGGAGGCCGCAAAAACCAGTGTTATGGTTGCCATCAGCACCAGCATTCTCGCAACCTTGATTGGTTTTTGCACAGCCTACACGGATTTTCGTTATCAATTTCGTGGCAAAAACAGTTATCTGGTTTTAGCGTTGCTACCGCCAACAATACCGTTGATCATTTTGGCTTTGGCGATGCTGGCCTGGTTTTCCAGGCTGGGGATTTCCGGAAAAATTTGGACTATTGTTATTGCCCACACTGTATTGTGCGCGCCGTTCGCCATGGCGGTAATCCGCTTGCGGTTGCAGCAAATGGATCCCGATCTGGAATCCGCGGCCTGGAATCTGGGCGCCAGCGAGTGGGCGGCGATGAGAAATATTGTGCTGCCGTTTACCAAGCCGGCGATAATTTCCGCGTTGTGCCTGACCATGGCGGTCTCTTTTGATGAATTTGCCATAGCCTGGTTTGTGTCTGGATTAAATAAAACCATCCCGGTTATTATCCTTGAGATATTGCAGGGAAATATCGATCCCCAGATTAATGCAATCGGCACATTCGTATTTGTGACCTCAATCACCCTGGTTATAATGGCGCAGTTGTTTTTTATTTTACGCTCACCCAAGCAGCCAGCCGATGTTTGAAGCCCATGTCTGAACCTCAGATTGTGTTCGAGAATATTATTAAGCGCTACGGTGATGCCGTGGCCGTGGATAAAATGAATTTTTCAATCGAGCAAGGTGAATTCCTGACGATTATGGGTTCAAGCGGATGCGGCAAGACCACTACCTTACGCATGCTTGCCGGTTTGGAAACGCCAAGCGAAGGTGAAATTCGACTCGCGGGAAAACGCATTAATGAAATAAAACCATCGGAGCGCAATACACCACTGGTTTGGCAGTCATTGGCATTATTCCCTTTTCTGAATGTTATCGAAAATGTGGAGTTCGGTTTGAAAATGCGCGGCATTCAGTATCAGGAAAGAGAACAGCGTGTCATGAAATGGCTGGAACGGATGGAGATTTCGGAATTGGCAAATCGACCGGTGACGCAATTGTCCGGTGGACAGCGGCAACGCGTCGCTCTGGCGCGGGCATTGGTTACCGAGCCGCCTGTGTTGCTGCTTGATGAACCCCTTAGTGCATTGGATGCAAATCTTGTGGTACGGATGCAAGGGGTGTTGTCGAAATTACAGAAAGAATTGGGTATCACATTTGTTTACGTTACCCATAGTCAATCCGAGGCCTTCGCCATGGCCGATCGTGTGGTCATAATGAGCCAGGGCGTAATCGAACAGATTGGCACGCCGAAACAAGTTTTTCGTGAACCGGCGACCAGATTTGTTGCCGAATTCGTTGGCTCGAATAATATTTTGAGCGGCATAATCAGCAAGATTGAAAACCAAAAATTGCATGTTGATACCGGAATCGGGCTTGTGATCGCGGATCAATCAGGGCATGATGAATTAATGACAGGTAGTTCTGTTGACATTGTGATTAGTGCCGATCGCCTTAATATCCACAGTCCGGATTTTCTCAATGAGGCTGATTTGTCGCCGAATAAATATCGCTGTAAACTGGTCAGCGAAGAGTTTATTGGTGCGATTGTTACGCTGTTGGTTGAAACCGAAAAAGGCACTGAGCTAAAAATTCAAAAACAGCAAAAAGACCTGGAAAACGACCTGAACAACGACCTGGACAATGTGAATCTCGAAACCGGCCAACAATTGTGGGTTTCCTGGCCGGGGGAAAGCGTTTACATTGTGCCAGCAAAGCAGTCGGCTAAATTTGCGTCGCCCGATTCACCCACCGGTCCCCCAGCATTTTCGACAGGCTGATAGCGATGTATAATATTCTATGAGGACGAATTCTTCAAAACACATCACCTTGACCTCGCACCCAACCGGCGACCAAAAGCCGGTCGCGGTTGAATGGGGTTCATCGGACCCGAAAAAACGCGGGCCCGTGGTGGCAACGCCTGCGGGCTCGGGAGATCGGAATGCCATAGGCTCTTATTCGGGCTCATATGCCGTGTACCGTGCGCTGGCGGTCGCTGCCGGAACCCTTGACCCATTGCACAAACCGGATCTTACAAACACAGCGCCGGCGATTCAAATAGGCCCTTATCCGCAATGGGATGATCCAACAAAGATTGTCTCCATAGATCCCTGGGGCCACGTGGTCGGCCAGGCGTTTAGTGATCACATTGAGCAAGGCACCGATGTCAGGCCCACTATCGCAGTAACCCGGGCCAGATTGTCGGTGCCTGAGTTTTTCAGTGGAACAGAGGGTAAACATTTGCTGCCAGACGGTCGGGTGTTGATGGAAACGGGCGAAGTCAATGTTACCAAGATCGCGATCGAGCCGGTTTGGTATCTACCCGGCATCGCTGCGCGCTTTAATACCGATGAACATGCTCTGCGGCGTTCATTGTTTGAGCAAACCGGAGGCATGTTTTCCGAACTTGTGACGCGGCCGGATATTCATATTTTTCTCCCGCCTATTGGTGGCATCACTGCCTATATTTTTGGAGATTTTGAAGGCATTATCGACCCGGCGCGCGAACTTTCCTGCCGTGTCCATGACGAATGTAACGGCTCCGATGTGTTTGGGTCGGATATCTGCACCTGCCGACCCTACCTAGTGCATGGCATTGAAGATGCCATCGAAACAGCCCAGCAGGGTGGTTCAGGATTAATTGTTTACAATCGAAAAGAAGGCAGGGCGCTCGGCGAAGTGACCAAGTTTTTGGTTTACAATGCACGCAAGCGCCAGGCAGGCGGGGATACCGCGGAACATTATTTTGAGCGCACCGAGTGTGTCGCCGGAGTCCAGGATATGCGCTTTCAGGAATTGATGCCGGATGTTTTGAATTGGCTGGGGGGTAACCCGTATCGATCGCTTCATCTCCATGAGCAATATGAAATATGATGCCATTGTTGGTCAGGGTATCGAAATCGTTCATAGAATAGCCATTCCCGAACACAGTATTCCCTCGGATGCAAAAGTCGAAATGGATGCAAAGAAAGCTGCGGGTTATTTCACTGATGGCGAGGTGCCTTCAGAGAATGATCTTAAAGAAACTCACGGCAGAGGCCTGGAAGAATACTGAGTAAGCAAGTATTGTCTGCGCAGGATTTTGGAGCATTTGAATCGCTGCTTTCCGCAGGCGCAGTTCGAGAGCGCTGTCGACGGATCGGTGAGCTCGCCATTGTGGGCCAAGCCAATTGGTTTTCTATCAATGAAACCAACTTTCGGCGATGCGTGAAGCTGGTCGAAAATACCTGCTTAAAAAATTATCCTGACCTGAATATCCCCTGCCATAGTCGGTGGCGTCATTTTGAAATTGGGGAAACCGATCTATGGCAGCATTACACACAAAATTTTAATGGTGAAAAAATTGAACTGGTCCGTTCGGCAATTGATTTGGTATTCTTGAGCGTGTTGCTGGATGCAGGGGCTGGAGAGGATTGGGTGTTTGAAGACCCGGTAACCGGAAAATCACTATCCAGATCGGAAGGGTTGGCAGCGGCCAGCGTCGAATTGTTCTTTAACCATATCGCAAGATTTGAACATGTCAAAGGATGGATTATGGATGCCGATAGTTTGAAATTGGTGACCCCAAAAAAACTGGCCAGCACCTTTCAACATTCGTGCAAAAACCCTCTGTTAGGCATTGACGGACGATTTTCCCTGCTTCAAGGATTGGCATCCGTTCTGGAAAATTACAGAACCGATCAGCAACTATACGGTCGGCCCGGTAATTTGATTGATGAATGTTTGGCGGTTTCCAAAAGGTCTTTTCGTGGAAAGGTTTCTGTTGACGCCACTCAGGTGCTGGCTATAGTCTTAAAACGCTTTGGCGCAATCTGGCCGAACGGTTATTATATTCACCAGGGCCACGAGCGGCTGAACCTGGGGGACTGTGGTTACCATTCGCAGCTGACTACCGGCGATGAAACCGATGGCATAGTTCCATTTCACAAACTATCGCAATGGTTAACCTATTCCTTGATTGAGCCGCTACAATGGGCTGGCATCGAGGTGGTTAACCTGGATGGATTGACCGGGCTGCCGGAATATCGTAACGGTGGATTATTTATAGATACCGGTTCCTTGCAGCCATTGGATCAAAGTTTATTGCATTCCAGGTTAACCCTGGATTCCGAGGCAGTAGTGGAGTGGCGGGCGTTGACGGTGTACATGCTTGATCGACTCGCAGTCGAGTTGCGCGCAACACTGAAACTTTCGGCAAAGCAACTGCCGCTGTGCTCAGTGCTCCAAGGGGGAACCTGGGCTGCGGGGAGAGAGCTTGCCGCGCGCTTGCGCCCCCAGGCCACGCCTCCGCTAAACCTTGCTATCGACGGCACTATTTTTTAAACGCCATTTTTTAAACGAGCAGCACCAATAATGACTGTCCTTGTTGATATCAACGATCAAAACTGGATGACCAATCAACAATTCATCAAGTCATTGAACGGCGGTATTCCGAGCAGCCAAATTCGATTTTATCCAGCGACCGGAACGCCCGAGGATATCGCGATGCTTATTTGCGACAAGTTGCGGCCGGGGCTGGTGAAACAATTGCCGAATCTTGAACTCATTCAAAAACTCGGCGCCGGAGTCGAAACCATTATTTACGATCCTGATTTACCCAAAAATATCAGGGTGACTCGGCTAAAGCCGGAAATCGCAGCCATGGAAATGGCGCGCTTTTGTCTCGCCCGGGTGCTGCCGGATGTTCATCATCTCGCGTTCCACCACCAGCACCAATTAAACAGCAAGTGGATGCCTAAAGAGCCTCAGCAACCCTCCGATATTTCTATTGGCGTGCTTGGGTTGGGACATATTGGCGGAACAACAGCAAGACTTTTCCAGTCCCTGGCGTTTCATGTGATCGGCTGGAGTCGGACTGCGAAATCCATAGACGGCGTGGATTGTCGATGGGGTCTGGATGCGATAAACGGCATCCTCGCAGAATGCGATTATGTCATCTGTATATTACCTTCCACCACCGATACCTTTAATCTATTCGATCGTCATCGCTTCAAGGCAATGAAGCCGGGCGCCACGATAATCAACATCGGGCGCGGTACGTTGATTGTCGAGCAGGATTTGATCGAGGCTTTGGATAATAATTGTTTAGCCCATGCCGTGTTGGATGTGTTTCAGCAGGAACCGTTGTCCGAGGATAGTCCGCTATGGGCGCACCCCGCAGTCACCGTAACGCCGCATATTTCCGGCTGGCATCTGCAAGGTCTGGAGGTTGTCGCCGACAACTACCATGCACTCAGTAATGGTTCGTCTTTGATTCATGAAGTGAGTCGAAAACTGGGTTATTGACCGGTCATTTATATGGTCGGCAACAAAAACAATAGATAGAATCTGTTATCAATTAGTGATTTAACGCCATAAAAAATTTAAGAAACCAATCCAGGAAAAGCACTAGAGGTTAATCATGAGCTCACATTACTTCGAAAATTTTGCAGACGCCTTACCGGATCCAGCGCGAGTCGCCGAACAAAAGAAAAAACTTCAATCTGCCGGCGTAAAGTACATTTTGTCGTGCTGGATCGATATGTTCGGCATACCAAAAACCAAGCCGATACCGATTAGTGATTTTGAATTGCTGTGTGCCGGCAAGGGACCCCAGTTCGCAGTGCATTCGGTATCATTTGTGCCCGAACTCGGCCCGGCGGATTCAGACCAAATTCCAGTGCCCGACATCGACACTATCGTCATTTGTCCATGGGATAGAACCTGCGCGTGGGTGTTTGCCGATCTGTGGTGGGAAGGAAAGCCTTACAATCTTTGCCCGCGGCAAGCGTTAAAGCGGGCAATCGCCGAAGCTGCGGATAAAGGCTATGCCATGTTTGCCGGCATAGAGCCGGAATTTATCACTATGAAATGGAACGATCATGGACAACCGGTTAAAGCCTTTGATAACGATCCGGCGCCGGGAGAAGGACTGCGCCCACGCCGACAGGCGTTTGGATACGACCTTGAATTTTCCGTCGATGCCATGGGATTTCTGGGTGAACTCATTGATATCATCGAGGAATTGGGATGGAATATCCATGATGTGGTTACGGAAGGGGCCTATTCTCAATTTGAACTGGATTTTCACTACACCGATACGCTGGCCATGGCCGATCGGTTTGTTTTCTTAAGGGTGTTATTAAAGGAAGTCGCCAAGAAACATGGCCTGTTCGTTACCTTTATGCCAAAGCCGACCACCGGTGATTGGCGCTCCGGGGCGCATTTGAATACGTCTATGCAAAAAGTCGACAACCCCAGCGTAAATATATATCAGGGCGAACAGGGCAAATGGAGCGATGATGCTTTCCATGCCGTAGGCGGATTGCTAAAACACGGTTCGGCGATTACTGCGGTTGCCTGTTGCACGGTGAATTCATATAACGGTCTGGTCCCCAAAGTAGGCGGCTTGGAAGGCGGCACCTACACCTGGGCGCCAACCCATATGGCATATGGCAGGAATAACCGTTCGGCCATGCTTCGCTTGCCGCAAAGCAGGTATGCGATTGAAAACCGGGCCGCGGATATGTGCATGAATGTGTATCTGTCCCTCGGGCTTACCCTAGCGGCGTGTGTGGATGGTCTGGTCAATAAAACTGATCCAGGCCGGTCATTGGATGAGGATTTGTATGTGATGGATGCGGCGGAAAAAACCAAGCGAAATATAACGCCGCTACCGCGAAATCTGCTGGAAGCGGTGGAACAGCTGGCCAAAAGCGATCTTGCTGAAAAAGTCATGGGCCGAGCCATGATGAGATCTTTTGTGGCCTATAAAATCGACGAGTGGGAGCGCTATCACCAAACCGTAACGGATTGGGAAGTGCGGGAATACCTGCGTCTATATTAGCTCGGCGGCCGGACTAATCGTGTTGCGCTAATCACATTGCACCAAGCGCATTGCACCAAACGTATTGCACTGGCATGGCGGGCCGTGGCAGACTATAAATCATACTGCATTGACAGGTTGTCGTTGCAATGTGGCGACACACTGCCCAATGCCAGGTTAGCCTACAAAACCTATGGCCGGTTGAATCGGGCAAAGGACAATGTTGTTGTTTTACCGACGTTCTATACCGGCAGCCATGTACGAAACGAAGGATTCTTTGGGGTCGGTCAAGCCATCGACCCCGGCAAGCACTTCATTGTTTCGATCAACTTGTTTGGTAACGGGATTTCATCATCACCGAGTAATACACCTGTGCCATATGATCGATCAAGGTTTCCAGTTATAACGTTATACGACAATATTTCTGCACAGTATCAACTGCTGACAGATTTATTCGGCATCGAAGAAATTGCATTGGTTACAGGATGGTCAATGGCGGGTTGCCAGTCCTTCCAATGGGGCGCGCAATACCCGGATCGGGTGAAAAGCATTTTACCGTTTTGTGCTTCGGCAAAGACTTCAATCCACAACATTGTTTTCTTGGAAGGAGTCAAGGCGGCACTCCAGGCCGACCAAAACTGGAATGGGGGTGACTACATTAAGCCACCTGTAGCGGGGTTAAAGGCTTTCGCTCGGGTCTATGCGGGATGGGCTTTTTCTCAAACGTTTTATCGTGAGCAGTTATTTCGCCAACTCGGTTTTAAAAACGCCGAACATCTGTTGCAGGATTGGGAGGGTGATCACCTGAACCGGGATGCCAATGATTTGTTGTGCAAGTTAAACACTTGGCAATTGATCGATATCAGTAATAACCCATTGTATGAAAAAAACTTTGTAGCCGCACTATCTGCAATAAAAGCAAAAACCATCATTATCGCTTGTGACCACGACATGTATTTTACCCCTGAAGATAATCGTATTGAAGCAAAACATATTGCTGGGGCTGAACTGCGGGTTTACAACTCGCCCTGGGGGCATTGCGTGGCGGCCCCCGGTAATGACGCCAGTTTTAGCGATTACCTGGATGCCGCAATCCGTGAACTGCTGGTTTAGAGTCGGTTCAAACTGCCGATTGCCTGAAATATCGGTTGCATCAAAAACTGCCTAAAAGAACTTTGATGGGATTTAAGTTAAACTTGTTGACATAAAAATGTTAACAATTAATGCACAGCATGGCCAATTCGGCGAATAAATCATCTAAAAATTCAAGGGACTGGCAGACGCTTGCTGAAACCGAACTAAAAGGCAAGCCGGTTCAGGATATCCATTGGCACACTCCGGAAGGCATCGAAATCAAGCCGCTCTACACGCTGGAGGATATTGAGCGCATTTCTGACATCAATACCATGCCGGGGTTGCCGCCGTACACCCGTGGCACAAAGGCAACGATGTACGCCGGTCGCCCGTGGACCATTCGGCAATACGCCGGATTCTCGACCGCCGAGGAATCCAACGCCTTCTACCGCAAAAATCTGGCGAGCGGTCAAACCGGATTGTCCGTGGCATTCGATCTCGCCACCCACCGCGGGTACGACTCGGATCACCCGCGCGTGGAAGGCGATGTCGGCAAGGCTGGAGTAGCCATCGACACGGTCGAAGATATGAAAATTTTGTTTGATTGTATTCCGCTGGATAAAATGTCGGTGTCTATGACCATGAACGGCGCAGTGCTGCCAATCATGGCGATGTATATTGTTGCCGCCGAAGAGCAAGGCGCAGATCAAAAGACTTTGTCGGGCACGCTGCAAAATGACATTCTCAAGGAATTCATGGTGCGCAACACCTATATTTACCCGCCACAACCATCAATGAAAATTGTTGCCGATATCATTGCCTACACGGCTGAGTATATGCCGCGTTTTAATCCAATATCCATTTCCGGCTATCATATGCAGGAAGCCGGTGCCACCATCGTTCAGGAATTGGCATATACCCTGGCTGACGGAATTGAATATGTCCGCACCGCTATTGACAGCGGGATGGAAGTCGATAGGTTTGCGCCTCGGTTGTCATTCTTCTTTGCCATCGGCATGAATTTCTTCATGGAAATCGCCAAGTTGCGCGCCGCCAGAACATTGTGGTCGGAATTAATGGCACAATATTTTTCACCGAAAGACCAGACCTCAAAAATACTGCGCACCCATTGCCAGACCTCCGGGGTGAGCCTGACCAGTCGTGATCCGTATAATAATGTTATTCGCACCACCATTGAGGCGATGGCGGCGGTGCTCGGCGGAACGCAGTCGCTGCATACTAATTCTTTCGACGAGGCGCTGGCGCTACCCACGGAAAATTCGGCGCGTATTGCCCGTAACACCCAATTGGTGCTACGCCATGAGACCGGCGTGACTCGTGTGGTTGACCCTTTGGCGGGATCCTATTATGTCGAGAGTCTGACTCATAGTTTAATGATTGATGCGCGGAAATTAATTGATGAAGTTGAGGAAATGGGCGGCATGACAAAAGCGGTTGAAGCGGGGTTGCCAAAATTACGAATCGAAGAGGCATCGGTGAAAAGACAAGCCAGAATTGATCGAGGTGAAGAGATTATCGTAGGGGTTAATCAATATCAGTTGCAGGATGAAGCAGAGGTGGATATTTTAGTGGTCGATAATAATGCGGTTCGAGAAGCACAAATTCAACGACTGCAAACAGTTAGGCAGTCCCGAGACGGCGCACAGGTCGATTGCGCGCTCGATAAGTTGCGACTCATTGCAATATCGGGGGCCGAATCGGGCAATGGAAATTTGTTGGCGGCAGCGATAACGGCGGCTCGGGCGCGCGCCAGTGTGGGAGAAATTTCTGATACATTGGAAGGCGTATATAATCGTCATCGTGCGGAAATCCGCTCAGTGGGCGGCGTGTACAGCGCAGCTTATGTAGGCGATCAAAAATTCACGATGCTGAAAGATCAAATCGAAGTGTTTGCGGCAAAAGAAGGGCGACATCCACGGATGCTGGTGGTCAAGCTCGGTCAGGACGGGCATGACCGAGGTGCGAAAACCATTGCTGTGGCATTTGCCGACATGGGATTTGATGTGGATATTGGTCCCCTGTTTCAAACGCCGCAAGAAGCGGTCAATCAGGCGCTTGAAAATGATGTGCACATTATTGGAATTTCGTCTCAAGCCGCGGGACATAGAACGCTGGTGCCGGCAGTTATGCAGGCATTACGGGCAGGGAAATGTGATGACATTATGGTAATTTGTGGTGGCGTGATTCCTCCGGGTGACTACGATATGTTGTATCAATCCGGGGTTGCCGCGATTTTTGGACCGGGCACGAATATTCCTGATGCCGCTGAGGAAGTTTTGGGTCTTCTTACCGATAAATTAACCAATCAATAAACGGTAACGTTATCACGCGAGAATTTTCTAATGAAAGTAATTTGTTTTTCGATTTTGTTGCGGGCGATATTGAACGCAAGCGGATGCGTTTCATCCCGCCCGCCAATTGATTTGTCAGGTTCAATTTATAGTGGACCGTCTCCAGTTGCGGATAAACCTCAGTTAACTGTGGTTGAAATTATCAATAAGGCGCCAGATGTGGAGCATAAATTTCAGCAAGTGTTCGCTAGCGCTCTTGTGTCCATCAGTGTTCCAGAAAAAACACAGGATACGGTGGAAGCAGATTTGCGGAGATATTTTGAACAACGAACAAAAATTTCAGAAACGGCAAACAAATCGCTGCGTGTAGTGATACATAAAGCAGAATCATATTTAGTTTCTCCTGCTATATAGACAGTTGCGTTTGTTAACATTTTTCATAGTATGTCTGACCCTGATACAGAGTTTAGTATTTTGTTAAAAATCAACATTGAAGTAGAAGAAAACGGGACGGTTATCAGCACATATTTTTTTGATGACGAGATTAGAATACGCGGAAAGTATAAGGGTTGGGAACGACAAGGCGTTTCTTACCAAAAATTAATCAAAAAATATCGCAATAGATTATTTCGCGAACTGGATTTTTATTTTCTGGGTAGATAGTTATGAGCACAATGAAAGTCACGGCATGGGCAAATGGGGCGCATGATTGCCCCGCAACGGCGTATGGTTTTAAGGTAAAACCATGTGATAGAGAAAAATATTTTGATAGAGGCTGGAAGACTGTAACAATCGTTTTGCCCACCGGTAAAGAAATACAAGTGAATGTTGATAAAAAATCATTTTGGAATAAATGCCCAGAGTTGATTAACAAAGAAATACGAGATTGGCTGCGTGAAACCAAAGAAGCGCCATGGGATCCGGGTTGTCCTCCAACATTTGAAATGACCGTGCAAGCAAATGGAAAATTTACTATTTCTACATAGATTTATCTTTTCCACCAACAAGCGACCTCTTTTTTATCGACGGCATCGTCATGCATGAAATAATCAAACAGTTGGAAAAAAAGCGCGAACTTGCCAAACTGGGCGGCGGCGAAAAACGCATCCAGACGCAACACGCCAAAGGCAAACTGACCGCGCGCGAGCGCATCGAGGTTTTGTTCGATCAAGACAGCTTCGAGGAGTGGGATATTTTTGTCGAGCATCGCTGCACCGATTTCGGCATGCAGGAAAAAACCATCCCCGGCGACGGCGTGGTCACCGGTTACGGCACCATCAACGGCCGGCTGGTGTTCATCTACAGCCAGGATTTCACCGTGTTTGGCGGCTCGCTGTCGGAAGCCCATGCGGAAAAAATCTGCAAAGTGATGGATCAGGCGATGAAAGTGGGTGCGCCGATTATCGGCATCAGCGATTCCGGCGGCGCGCGCATTCAGGAGGGGGTCGCTTCCCTGGGCGGCTATGCCGAAGTATTCCAGCGCAATGTGTTGGCATCGGGCGTGGTGCCGCAAATTTCCCTAGTTATGGGGCCGTGTGCCGGCGGCGCGGTTTATTCGCCGGCCATCACCGATTTTATTTTCATGGTCGAAGACAGTTCCTATATGTTTGTGACTGGCCCAGATGTGGTCAAGACCGTGACCCATGAGGAAGTCTCCGCGGAAGATTTAGGTGGCGCGACAACGCATACTTGCCGTTCCGGCGTCGCCGACTTGGCGTTCGAGAATGATGTGCAAACACTGTTGATGACCCGACGATTTTTTAATTTTCTGCCATCGAACAACCGCGACCGTCCACCGCATCTCAGTAGCGACGATTCTCCCGCGCGCACGGAAAAATCCATGGACACGCTAATCCCGGACAATCCTAACCTGCCTTACGACATCAAGGAGATTATCGTCAAGATAATTGACGAGGGTGATTTTTTTGAACTGCAACCGAACTACGCCAAAAATATTGTCATTGGCTTCGCACATATGCAAGGCAACAGCGTCGGTTTCGTGGCTAATCAGCCGATGGTGCTGGCCGGTTGCCTGGACATCAATGCGTCCATCAAGGCGGCGCGCTTCGTCAGATTTTGCGATGCCTTCAACATTCCCATCGTCACCCTGGTCGATGTGCCAGGATTCATGCCCGGCACTGCTCAGGAATATGGCGGCATCATCAAACACGGCGCGAAACTTTTATACGCCTACGCCGAATGCACCGTGCCGAAAATCACCCTGATTACGCGCAAAGCCTACGGCGGCGCCTACGACGTGATGGCCTCCAAGCATCTGCGCGGTGATGTCAACCTAGCTTGGCCGAGCGCCGAAATCGCGGTGATGGGACCGAAAGGCGCGGTGGAAATTATCTTCCGAGAAGAAGCAAAAGACCCGGCCGCAATCGAAGCGCGCACCGAGGAATACCGGGAAAAATTCGCCAACCCGTTTGTGGCCGGGCGGCGGGGTTATATCGATGATGTAATATTCCCCCGCGATACGCGCAAACGGTTATGCCGGTCGCTGGCGATGTTGAGGAACAAGAAACTGGAAAATCCATGGCGGAAGCATGGGAATATACCGTTGTGATAGGATGTGGTATTTTACTGATTGCACGATTTACAAACGTCATTACTTAATTACTATGAAGGTATTATGAAATACCCTATTAGTTTTCCTTTAGCAAGTGTGTTTGCACGACTTGGTGCGACATTAATTATACACGTCGACTTTTTTTCGACCCTGTAGCAAAAGTATTTATTGCCACAAGCACTGATATTCCCGGCCTGGTTGTAGAAGCAGAAACATTTGTCGATCTTGAAAGTGAAACAGAAGAAGCTATTCCTAACTTATTATCATTAAAAAATAATAAAGCATTCCATAAAATTTCTGCTGAGGTTGTATTTAAGGATCATATGGCGATGGCATGATTGGATATGAAAAAGCCGTAAAAAATATATTGAAGAAACATGGTTGGGCATGTCCTCGTTCCGCAAAAGGATCTCACGAATACTGGGGGTAAAGATGGGTGCAATCCAATCAGCGTGCCACATAATTGCAAATCAAGACATACCGCTAACGCCATACTGAAAGCGGCTCATATTGACCGTTCTTTCTGAAAAAGTATGAGAGACAATACTGCAGAGACGCGATCGCAAACGGTTGTGTATATCGCTGGCGATGTTGCGGAACAAGAAACTGGAAAATCCGTGGCGGAAGCATGGGAATATACCGCTGTGATAATTATATTGATGAGAAAAAAACTATGAGCGATGAGGGCGAGATTATGACACTTGAAGAATTTATTGGGAATATACGAAAAGCCT
This sequence comes from Candidatus Spongiihabitans sp., assembly GCF_965237845.1. GTDB lineage: Bacteria > Pseudomonadota > Gammaproteobacteria > Arenicellales > Poriferihabitantaceae > Spongiihabitans. The sequence continues at coordinate 1,473,080 of NZ_OZ250154.1, forward strand.
TGGAGAAAGGTTCATTTCCGAATGAAGCCAGTATTTCACGACAGGTAGTGGAGCCGATTCTCAGATTGCTGGGCTGGGATACATCGAACCCTGATACGGTGCGCTATGAAAAAAACTTCGGTAAAGGGAAAGCCGATATTGCTCTTGAGCATGAAGATAGGACACATGTGGTACTTGAAGTCAAAAAGCTAGGCAGTGCTGATGGTGCCGAAAAGCAGTTATTTGAATATACGTACCACGCCGGAGTTTCGCTTGCAGTATTAACAACAGGTCAAGAGTGGGAGTTTTATTTGCCCCTGAAAGCAGGGGCCTATCAAGATCGACAGGTATACAAACTTGATATATCTGTTCGCAGCATTGAGGAATCTGTTTATAGATTGAGGCGGTACTTGTCTTGTCAAGATGTGTGTAACGAGCAAGCCGTGAAGATGGCCGAGGAAGATCACAAAGATAAAGCCCGAGCCAAGGATATCGAGGATGCATTCCCTAAAGCATGGGTCCGAATTTTGTCGGAGTGTGATGATAGGCTGATAGAAATTCTGCAAGATAAAGTTGTAGATATATGCGGTTACAATCCGGATGCCGATGCTGTGAAGGTATTTATCAGGACACAATCTGAAAAGACGATGGTGTCACCACAACCGCCGAGATCGGCTCCTGTGGTCACCGAGAGAAAGAGGAGTCCAACGAGCGGCTCAAAAAAACTGCAAGGCTTTGAGTTGCACGGCAGGAGACATGATGCACGCAATGGCGTCAATACTTTGGTCGCCGTTTTTGAGGAACTGATAAAACTGAACTCTTCTTTTCCTGACAGATTTATGGAAATTCATCCTGGAGGGAAGCGCCGTTGGCTTGCGAGTAAACAGATCGATTTATACCCTAACCGTCCTGATCTTTGTAGAGATTCCTCTCGTCAACTTTCCACTGGTCATTGGGTCAGCACAAATTACAACAGAGAAACCATTGAAAACATTATCAAGGCTGCATGTGAAGTGGCTCGAATTAATTATAGGACCGATCTTAAAATTCTCTACAAGACAAGTGAACCGTAAACCGACCAATAAAATGTCATCTATATTCATTCATCATCGCCGAGAGAAACTGTTGAACGCGATTGCATATTTCTCCCGCAACACCAAATATTGCTACACGATCAAGTTATTCAAACTCCTGTATTTCCTGGATTTTGAGCATTATCGCCAGACGGGCAGCTCGGTCGCTGGCGATGTTGCTGCCGAATGAAGAAGACGCATTGGATTGCTTGAAAAGAACAATCAAAATCATACAGACCTTGTATAAAACCAAGAAACAAGGACACGAAGAATCTTCCTGTTCTCCATCATGGTGATTCACACAAGAGGCATTGAACAGTGCAAGCCACACTAACCGTAATTATCGAGAAAGAAGAAGACGGCTATGTCGCGCTTTGTCCCGAGGTGGAGGTGGCAAGCCAAGGCGATACCGTTGATGAAGCCCGCAAAAACCTGACAGAGGCACTGGAGTTGTTTTTTGAATGTGCATCGGAATATGAAATCAAGGAACGATTAAGAGGAGAAATATATGCCTCGCCGCGAGTTTGAATAAAACATCCCAATGCTCCAAAAAATCCTGATTGCAAATCGCGGTGAAATCGCCTGCCGCATTATCAAAACGGCGCGGCGTATGGGTGTCGCCACGGTGGCGGTTTATTCGGATGCCGACCGTAATGCCAGGCATGTTGCCGAGGCTGACGAGGCGGTGCATATTGGCGATGCGGTTGCGGCGGAGAGTTATTTGAACGGCACCAAAATCATTGCTGCATGCAAGCAAACCGATGCCCAAGCGGTTCATCCAGGGTATGGATTCCTCTCCGAGAACGCTGCTTTCGCTGGTCGGCTTAAGCAGGCAGACATCGCCTTCATCGGCCCCGGCCCTGACGCCATCGAAGCCATGGGCGACAAGCTCGCTTCCAAGGCACTGGCGCAAAAAGCCGGCGTGAACACCATCCCCGGCCACAGCGAAGTGGTGGCCGATGCTGCCGAAGCGGTGAAAATTTCCGAGGAAATCGGCTACCCGGTGATGATCAAGGCCAGCGCCGGCGGTGGCGGCAAGGGGATGCGCGTCGCGCACAACCGGGACGAGGCGGAGGCGGGATTTGAACGCGCTGCCAGTGAGGCGCTTTCCAGCTTCGGTGACGGGCGTATTCTTATCGAGAAATTCATTGACCAGCCGCGCCATATTGAGATACAGGTTATCGCCGATTCATATGGCAACGTGGTCACGCTGAATGAACGCGAATGCTCGATTCAGCGGCGCCATCAGAAGGTCATCGAAGAAGCGCCGTCGCCATTCATCGACAAAAAAACCCGCGCGGCCATGAGCGCGCAAGCCATTGTCTTAGCCAAGGCGGTCGATTATCGATCAGCAGGCACGGTTGAGTTTATTGTGGACGCTAATCATAAATTCTATTTTCTGGAAATGAATACCCGCCTGCAAGTGGAGCATGCGGTGACCGAAATGATCACCGGCCTTGATTTGGTTGAGTTGATGATTCGAGTCGCGGCTGGCGAAAAACTTGCCATAAAGCAAGCCGATGTGAAAATCAATGGCTGGTCGATGGAAACGAGAATCTACGCGGAAAATCCGCATCGGAATTTTCTGCCGTCAAGCGGTCGGTTGTCGAAGTACCAGCCACCGCTTGAAAGTGAATGTTTGCGTGTCGATAGCGGGGTTGAAGAAGGTGCCGAGATCTCGATGTTTTATGATCCTATGATTGCCAAAGTAATCAGTTGGGGGGAAACTCGGGAACAGGCGATCGCTAATATGCAAACCGCGCTGGGTCAATACTATATTCGAGGCGTCGAAACAAACTTATCGTTTATCTGTGCAATTATGGGCCATTCTCGATTCCAGGCCGGTGAATTCACAACCAATTTTATAGCAGAGGAATATCCTGACGGCTTTTCTCCTCCTGAATCCAGCGAACATGCGCGTATCAATTTAATATGTGTAATGACTGCATTGCATTATCGTTTGACCAATCGTGCTGCGAGCGTTTCCAGTCAAGCGCCTGATTACGATAGAAATGTGGAAACCAATTGGGTGGTTGTCATTGGGCAGCATAATTATCAAACCGGCATTGCCATCGATCCCGTTGCCGCCAGCACTAAAACCAATGGACAAGATGAAAACGGAAAAAGCAACCTGAGTTTCAGCCGCATAAATTTTAATGGCCAAAGCTATTTGGTGGAAGATGGCTGGCAACCTGCCCAGTTAATATATTCAGGTCTAGTCAACGGACAACAGATTCATTTGCAAATTGAAAAGAACGGTTATGGGTATGATGTAACCCAGGCAGGAAATTTGAAAACCATCTATGTCCTTACCCGGCGAACCGCCGAGTTAAATGAAAAGATGCCAGTGAAGCAACGCACAGATCAATCTCATTTCCTGCTCTCTCCCATGCCCGGATTGTTGGTATCGTTGGGTGTCAAACAGGGGCAGACAGTAAAGACGGGAGAGGAACTTGCAGTGATTGAATCTATGAAAATGGAAAATTCGCTGCGTGCAGACCATGATGGCGTGGTTGCCAAAGTGTTAGTGGAAGCCGGCGTAACTTTGGAAGTTGATCAAGCCATCCTCGAATTTGAACAGTAATTTGAACGGCAATTTAAACGATAAGTTAAGGCGAGTGATCAATATCGACAAGTTGCGTTGCGCTGATCGACGCACCCTGGCACGCGGGATTACTCTGTTGGAATCCACCAGAGAAGATCATCGGCAACAAGCCGAGGCGTTAATTCAGTCGGTCATGCCCTATAGCGGGAACTCGATTAGAATTGGCTTAACTGGTGTTCCCGGTGTGGGCAAATCAACCCTGATAGAAACACTGGGGAATCATGTCATTAGTCGAGGGCACAAAATTGCAGTGCTCGCGGTGGACCCAAGCTCAACATTAAGCGGTGGTTCAATCCTGGGGGACAAAACCCATATGCCGACTCTGGCTACTAATGAAAAAGCATTTATCCGCCCCACGCCTGCTGGAGAGACCTCCGGTGGAGTGGCTCGAAGAACCAGAGATGCCATTGTTTTATGCGAAGCAGCCGGGTTTGATGTCATTATTGTTGAAACGGTTGGGGTCGGGCAGTCCGAAACTCTGGTCAGCGAAATGACTGACATGTTTATATTGATGCTGCTTCCTGGTGGCGGCGATCAACTGCAAGGCATTAAACGCGGCATTGTGGAATTGGCGGACCTGGTTATTGTCAATAAGGCGGATAGTGAATTGCAATCCAAAGCAACTTTGGCGGCAGCAGATATTCAGCATGCACTCGGATTAATCAAACCACGGTATCCGGATTGGCAAGTCTCGGTGATTACCAGCTCGGCATTGGAAAACAAAAACATTGCAGAAATCTGGACCTCAATTAATGATTTCCGGACCTTGCTGAGTGGCGATGGCCGGATCGTATCGCGTCGGCGGCAACAGGCCAAAACCGGATTATGGATGGAAACCCAGAATCTTTTGTTATCCGCGCTGAAGAATAACCAAGAGGTTCGTGAGTCGTTATCCCGTCTTCAGGAAAGTGTTGCCAACGGGAAAATTCCTCCGACCATCGCAGCCAGACAATTAGTTTCCAAATTTCTTGACGGGAAGTAATGGCGGTAAGTAATTTTGAATAAATTAATGGAGGTTGCCTAAATGATTGGCAGATTGAACCATGTTGCAATCGTTGTTCCAGACCTTGATGCTGCCAGCGTACTGTATCGAGAGCAGTTTGGTGCGCAAGTGTCTGAAAAGGTTGATTTGCCCGACCACGGCGTGACCACCGTTTTTGTTGATTTGTCTAATACGAAAATTGAATTACTGTATCCACTGGGGGCTGAATCGCCGATTGATCGATTTCTTGAAAAAAATCCCGATGGGGGAATTCATCACTTGTGTTATGAAGTCGAGGATATTGAGCGGGCGGCGCAAAAGTTACAACAACAAGGGATGCGAATTTTAGGGGATGGAAAACCGACGACCGGCGCCCACGGCAAGCCGGTAATTTTTTTGCATCCCAAAGATACGATGGGGACGTTAATCGAGCTTGAACAGGTCTGACTCAGGGTTTTTAATTTCGAGGATGGGTTGAGCGGATGGATAAAGATAAACTCTTTGCACAAGCGCTTCCTCAGGTTGTCGATTTTAAGTTCGATGAATCCGTATCCAAGATTTTTCCGGATATGATTCGCCGGTCGGTGCCCGGCTATGAAACCATTATCAAGTTAACCGGGTTGATCGCAGAAAAACATGCTCAGCCCGCTACCAATATTTATGATCTGGGGTGCGCTCTTGGCGCCTCAATGTTGTCTATGTCCTCCGCAATAAACCAGGAATCCATACAGTATATTGGTATCGATAATTCTGCGGCGATGTTGGAGGAGTGCCAAAAGATTTTGCAACCTGTCATTCCCCGACATGAACTCCAATTGATTGAAAAAAATGTAGAAGATGCAGCGATTGACAATGCCTGTGTTGTGGTAATGAACTTCACTTTGCAGTTCATCAACCCGGCGCTACGCGACCAATTGGTTGAGCGTATATACCAGGGGCTGATTCCTGACGGGGTATTTATCGTTTCCGAAAAAATAGATTTCAGCAACGCTCAGGAATCCACATTGCAGCAACAACTGCATGAGCAATTCAAGATTTCCAATGACTATAGCAAACTGGAGGTGAGTCAAAAACGCGCTGCCCTGGAGAGAGTCATGATACCTGATGACCGTGAACAACACTTGGATCGTCTTCGACGGGTTGGATTTAAAAATGCCGTGCAATGGTTCCAGAGTTTTAATTTCGCTTCCTTTGTCGGCGTGAAATAATGATTCAACCCGAAACGCTGCGTAGGCAATTACGAAACTCTCCGCTCGAATCCATGGCTGAGGCATTTATTCATTCGACAATATCGGCAATGAATCATCGTCGCCACGGTGATCTTGACAAATGGGTGAATATCATTGATGCATTACCCGAAGCCTGTCCATCGGTTGTTGAACTGGACCAGGCGGTAGTCAAAATCGGGCGAATTGAAGATATGGATGCCGATGCCAGGGACCAACTAAAACAGCTATTGCTCGAACTTCAACCCTGGCGCAAAGGGCCGTTTGAGGTGTTCGGCATCTTGGTCGACAGCGAATGGCGATCCAATATTAAATGGGGTCGGCTGGAAAGTGTAATCCGCCCTCTGAAGGATCGTCTGATTCTGGATGTGGGTTGCGGAAATGGATACTACATGTTGCGAATGCTTGGCGCCGGCGCTAGATATGTACTCGGCATTGAACCCTGCCAATTATTTATCGCTCAATACAACGCCTTGCAAAAATGCTTATCCAAAAAATACGAGGCCGAAAAATACGAGACTGGATCACCGAGTTCAATTTTACCGTTGCGCTGCGAAGAAATCCCTTTTGACGCAATTGAAGACAAGGGCATTGGTTTTGATACGGTATTTTCCATGGGTGTTCTTTACCACCGTAAAAAACCAATGGCGCATTTAGCTGAATTGGCGAGGTGCCTGAAACCAGGCGGAGAGCTGGTAATGGAAACCCTGATTATCAACGGTGATGCACAGGATATACTGGTGCCGAAAAGCACATATGCGAAAATGTCCAACATATGGTGCATTCCTTCGGAATTGAAATTACAGGAAATGTTAAGTGAGACGGGATTTAAAAAGATAACAACAGTTGATATCACCGCAACGCGCATAGACGAGCAACGACGAACGCAATGGATGACCTTTGAATCATTGTCAGATTTTCTCGATTCCGGGGATCAAACGAAAACCATTGAAGGCTATCCGGCGCCGCTAAGAATTGTAGTGACCTGCGTCAAATAATTTCCGACCAGTAAATTTTCGGTCGGCGTTAGATCATTTTCGACCGTATATAACGTTTATCAACGGCGAATTTGTTATTGGAGTGGTGCTTATTGTCTGCCATTGGTTTGGATCAATATCGGGGAACCTGGTTGCGTTTGGAGACTGAATCACATCGGGTACGTAAGTGATATCCAATAACCTCAGCCAGGAAAATATTGCACTGTAAATTTGTCCGCCGCCAATAATCCAGACATTCTCTCCCGCACAAGCATCAATTGCCCGTTCGATACTTCGAAAATGTTCAACATGGTTTGCAGGGTCGGTGTTTACCGGATTATTGTTTGTCGGATTTTGACCGATTACGATATTGCGGCGCCTGGGCAAGGGTCGGCAACCAATAGATTCCCAGGTAAGTCGGCCCATTATAATCGTGCAATCAAGCGTCACGCGTTTAAATCGCTTTAGATCTTCAGAATAATGCCAGGGTATTTTTCCACCCAATCCAATGACATTTTCCCGAGTCATGGCAGCGATGGCGCCCCGAATCGGAGTGTGTGCTTGATCCATCTATACCGCAACCTTGAATGATATGGCTGGATGCGGGTCGTAGTTATGGACAATAAATTTGGACATTATTTGCTCTGTGTCCAGAGATAACAGAGGCTCGATATCGTCAAGGGATTTAATTTCCGGGCTAATTTCCAACGTCGGTAATTTTCGGGGCTCTCTGGTTAGTTGTTGCCGTAGTCCGGGGGCATGATCGTATTCTGCCATGCTTCCATCCGCTTTTGACGTATATATATGCGCATCAATCAGAGTATGGCCAAAAATGCCCGCGGGAATTCCGCTGAAGCGAGAAAAAAGCGCAAGTAAAAAAGCATACCCGGCGATGTTATAAGGCACACCCAAAGCGATATCACAACTTCTTTGGGTCAGGTGCAGACATAGATAGGGCAACCCGTCGGCGTCGAATTGGGTGTTGACCAACCAAAATGCGTGGCAGGGCGGTAATGCACTGGTTTGCGCATTACCGGGGGCCCAGGCAGAAACGGCCATTCGCCTGCTCATTGGGTTGGATTTTAATTGTGCTGCCACATATGCGATTTGGTCGTTGGTTTGATTGTTTGGCAACGGAAAGTGGCGCCAGAAACTACCGTAGGCACTCGGCACTTTGCCGTTTTCATCGGCCCAGTGATCCCAAAATTTGCAATTGTGTTTCTTTAGCAGTGCAATATCCGTTTTGCCGGATAAAAACCACAAATTTTCGATGACAATATTTTTCCAGGATATCTCCTTCGTGGTCAGCAACGGAAACCCTTCTCTCAAATCGATCTCATAGTTAATATTGAAGGTGGACAGGGTGTCCACGCCGGTGCGGTTGGCCTTCCTCTGACCAGTTTCCAGGACTTCCCTGGCGGCGTCAAGATATTGTTTCAAAGTACTAAGCGGATTTCTCGGAATTGCTTTTGTTTTGAGGGGCGAAATAAAATTCAAGTATTTCTCGGGCGAATCGAGTGGACTTGACGTACCATTTTTCCTTGTTGATACATAACATCGCGAAAGCAATTTTCTGATCACCATTTTCGCCAAAACCCACAAACCAATCGTACTTGCCGCGCGGTTTGAAACCCGTAAGAGATCCAGTTTTTCCGCCGACATTGACATTCGCCATCGCGCCTTTGTGAAACCCTCGAAAAGAAGTACGGGCAGATCCCTGTGTAATGGTGGTTTGCATCATTTTTTTCAATTGCCTGGACGAAGAATCGGACATGACTACAGAGAGTGCAGGTTGTTCGTGCACGTAAAGCGGAATACCATATGGCCCGATAAGAGACGCCACGATAACAGGTGCAACCACTTTGCCGCCATTCAATGCGGTGGTCGCCAATATCGCGGCATGCAGTGGTGACAGCGTGTTGTTAGTGGTGTAGCCGGCGGACATTTGCGCCACTTGCCACGGATCGTTCGGGTCGATTTCAATCCGTCCATTTTCAAATAAAATATCTGAGGCAAATTGGCCATTGAAACCCAATCGGTAGGCATATTCGAGCATGGTTTCGCCACCCAATTCGATTGCCCCGAGCCGCCCAAAAATAGTATTTACTGAGTTGGCAAAGGCTTGATCAAGGGTGAAATTTCGAGTCCATTTGTTTTTCTTGTGGTTAAACACATTCCTCTTGTATAGCGAAGTAGATTTTCCATTGAATGGGATCACCGTAGATCCATTTGCCTTATGTTCATTGAGCGCTGCAACAGCAGTGATAATCTTGGAAATAGAGGCTGCCGGGAAAGTATTGACCAGTGATAAATTCCCGTGATTGGCGCCATCATGGCCATCACGGGTTGAATCCGCCATCGCCAGAATGTGGCCGGTGTCCGGGGATATTGCAACGAACACCCCATAATCAGGATTGTACTTTTTTAAAAGTCGAATAGCCTCAAGCTGTAGATCAGGATCAAGGGTGTATTTGACTGTTAACGGATCGGACAGGTTTAACGGGCCGGACAGGCCGGGAATCGAAATACTATCCGGGAACGCTTTCAGGCGGACCGATGACGATATTACCTGTGCGATGTGTTGTTCCGTTATTCCCCAGTTACGTCCTTTTTCAGAGTCAACCAGACTCATGGCTGCGGGCCATGCAGATGCCAGCAGAATAATAATCAGGGAACTGATTTTAAACCAGAAGTATCTAACCAAATGTATCAGGATATCACCCTAGGCCACAATTATAGACCGCCCCGATTCTATCTCAATGGGCGGATGAATTTAAGCTTTTTGTGCGCTTCGTTTGTTCATAAAATATCAGGGTAGCCCGAATTTCAATCATAAATAAGGTTCATTGGTTCAGCAAAGTATCTTTTGCCTGATTAATTTGGGCAGCGAGAAAATCCGAACCGCCTCTATCGGGATGAATTTTCTGAATGAGCCTGCGGTGGGCATCAATGATATCCTGTTGGCTTGCGCCGACAGGTAAATCCAGAATTTTATAGGCCTCTTCGCGGGTCATTTTGGCAATAGTCGAAGATCGACTTCTATCGCTGTTGGTATTGTTATGGCGGCTTTGGTTGAATCGGTTCCACATTTGTCTTACCGTCAGCGCACGATTTATCCACGGCACAGCGGCGCCGAACAGGGCGAATAACCAAGGGATTCGACCTGTCAGCACCAGAATCAGCAGGGCGGCGGCGGTTCCGTATAGTAAAATACTGAGTAGCGATCGATTTCGTTGCTGATTGTCGACACGCTGGTACCAGGCCAAATACCACATTACACCAATCAGACCAACCAGGGCGAGAAATAATCTTGCTGCCATTGCCGAATTAAAATGCTTAATATAATTAGGCTAAATGTAATGGATTTTGATTGGTTTTGTCAGTATTTAGGGGCAGTTTTTTGGCGTAGCCAAAAATTACAGCCCCTTATGTCGGGGAAAATTGCTGTCGCAATTTTCCCCGACTTTTTAAATGATGCGGCTTACCGTGATGAACAGAATCCACCCAAGTCTGGATTTAATGACACCGATGGCGTATTATCGGCAGCTCACCATGACTGCCGGATTTTGCCGCAATAGGCAGTAAACCCGAACAACGATTTGACACCGCCATAGTAATAATGGAAACTACCCTTGAGTGCATATAGGGAGCGCATATAGATTTTCATGCTTGGACAGATAAACCGCAAGGAGCCTTGGTTGAAGGCCGAGGCAATGGACAATTGGTTCAATGTGCAAGTTACTATTTAGGGGGTTCTTAAGATGAGTGAATTTTACCAAAAAACTTTTCAGCTTAAAAATCAATTTTTAGACGATGATATTTTGTCTGGTTATCTTAAAAAATATTTGCCTGAAAAAATTTATAAAGAAATAACTCAAGAATTGACCAATCTCGGTGAGTGGGCTGCTAACGAGGGTGACCAACTTTCACTGCAAGCCGACAAAGAGATTCCAGAACACATTCCCTACTCTGCATGGGGAGAGAGGATCGACAAGGTGAAAACTTCTTCGGCTTGGAAATCTTTAATTCAGAAAGCTCAGCAAGAGGGGATTGTTTCAATCGGCTATGACAAAAAATACGCAGAGCATGGACGGCTTGTGCAAATGGCGAAACTCTATCTTTTTCATCCCTCTTCAGCTTTTGCCAGCTGCCCCATGGCTATGACAGATGGAGCGGCAAAAATCTTAGATATTTATGGAAAAACTCGCGAAACTCAAGCGGCTCTTCAAAAAGTAACATCTTGCGATCCAAAAACAGCATGGACTTCGGGCCAGTGGATGACTGAAAGAGCGGGCGGATCAGATGTGAGTCGCACTTCGACCATGGCGAAGAAAAGGGGCGACCACTATGAACTCACAGGAGACAAACACTTCACTTCAGCGGTAGATGCACAAATGGCTTTAGCTTTGGCATATGTTGATGAAGTGTCTCCCGATAAACTCAGTTTATTTTTTGTTCAACTTAAAAATAAAGATCAAAGTTACAACGGCGTTCAAGTGAATCGATTAAAAGATAAGTTGGGAACAAGGGCTCTTCCCACCGCCGAGCTGACCTTAAAAAAATGCAAAGCTCAACTTATTGGAGAGGTCGGGCGAGGTGTTGCCACTGTGTCCTCAATGTTAAACATCACAAGACTCTACAACTCAATTTGTAGCATGGGCTCTGCAAGACGGTGTCTGACTTTAATGAAAGAATACTCTTTAGTTAGAGATGTTTTTGGAAAAAAACTTTGCGATCAGGTTTTATATAAAAAAACTCAAGAGACTCTCAAGCAAGAATTCAAAGAACTTTTTTGCCTCACATTTTTTGTCAGCAATGTTCTTGGTAAAGTCGAACACAAAAAAGCCAGTTCCGAAGAAGAAAATTTATTAAGACTTCTTACTCCTGTTGTTAAAATTGTAACAGCTAAATTTGCAATCAAGGCGGCCAGCGAGTGCGTCGAAACATTTGGCGGCGCTGGATATGTCGAAGATGTGGGCGTTTCTCGATTTCTTAGAGATAGTCATGTTTTTTCCATTTGGGAGGGGTCCACAAATGTTTTGAGTCTTGATTTTTTAAGAGCCATTGAAAAAACAAAGGGGCTTTCGTCGTTAACAAAGTTTGTCGAAGACAACTCTCCTGATAAAACTTTAAATGAACAGTGGAAAAGCAAGAGTCGAGAATTTAAAAAGGCCTCAGATAAACAAGCGCTTTCCAGAGGCCTTGCCTTTTTTACCGCTAAAACTTTTGGCAGGGTTTTAACGGAAATAAACCCCTAAAATTAATTTAAACCAATGAAACAGGAATAAATATTATGCGTAAACAATTCTTGGTGTTAGCTGCTGTTGCAACAATCTTCGGGTTAAGCCCGCTGGCTATGGCCGAACCACAAGCAGAGGTATTACATTTTTGGACTTCAGGAGGCGAGGCTCGTTCTGTCGCTGTTTTACAAAAGGAGTTTGTGGCGAATGGCGGAATCTGGACAGATATGCCGGTTGCGGGTGGCGGCGGTGATGCCGCAATGACGGCTTTGCGCGCGCGTGTTCTGGCAGGCAATGCCCCGGCTGCCGCTCAGGTGAAAGGTCCGGCCATTCAGGAATGGTATGAAGAAGATGCGCTGGCTGATATTAGTGCGGTGGCCAATGCGGAAGGGTGGGACAAATTGCTTCCAAACGCCATCGCGCAACATATGAAATGTGAAGGTTCCTGGTGTGCGGCTCCGGTCAATGTTCATCGAGTTGACTGGATTTGGGCGAATGCCGAGGTTCTTGCCAAAGCAGACATTGAAATGCCAACCTCTTGGGAAGAATTTAATGCAAGTGCAAAAAAACTCAAATCTATGGGGATTATTCCATTGGCTCACGGTGGGCAAGCGTGGCAGGATGCCACCGTTTTTGAGGTGGTTGCGCTTGGCATCGGTGGCCCGGAGTTTTTTCGTAAGGCATTTGTAGAATTGGACGATGCCAGCCTGAAATCAAATACCATGATAGCGGTGTTTGATCAAGTGCGAATTTTACGCGGTTTTGTTGATGATAATTTTTCTGGCCGCGACTGGAATTTAGCAACCAGCATGGTCATCAATGGTGAGGCCGCTTTTCAAATCATGGGGGATTGGGCAAAGGGTGAATTTACAGCGGCGGGTAAAGTGCCCGGCATTGATTTTTTGTGCGCTTCAGCCCCTGGCGGAGGCTACCTCTACAATGTGGATTCATTTGCGATGTTCAGGGTTTCCGGTAGTGAAAAAGCAGAAGGACAGGCATTGTTAGCAAAACTCATTATGGGTGAAAATTTCCAAAAAGTGTTTAACCTGAATAAGGGCTCAATCCCGGCACGGGTAACGACTCCACTGAATGAGTTTGACTTTTGCGCCCAGCAATCTGCCTATGACATGGCAGTTTCGTCCGTGAATGGTTCGTTATTACCGTCCTATGCGCATGGCATGGCGCTACGCGGCGCACAAGCTGGGGCAATCACTGATGTGGTAACTGCTTTCTTTAACAGTAATATGTCATCAGATGAAGCAGTCGGACGTTTGTCGACAGCGATTAAAAATTCTCTGTAATTACCCATGAAAGAACCTCGTCATTACCCGGTGAGGCTCTTTTATTAACTAAAATAAAATCTATGATGACATGGATAGAAAGACATATCCCCAAGCTCGTGTTGGCCCCTTCATTTGCTGTTACCTTGGTATTTGTCTATGGGTTTATTGCGTGGACTGGCTATATTTCTTTTACAAAGTCGAAACTACTTCCAAAGTATGACCTGGTAGGCACGATTCAATATAACCGACTATTTGAATCGCCAAGATGGGGGGTTGCGCTGGATAATTTATTTGTGTTCACCACTGTATTTGTCCTTATATCGATGCTGTTGGGTTTAATTCTGGCGATCTTTCTTGATCAAAAAATTCGCGGTGAAGGGGTGCTTCGAACGATCTATCTTTACCCGATGGCACTCAGCATGATAGTTACCGGAACCGCATGGAAATGGTTGATGAATCCAGGTCTTGGCTTTCAAGCACAGATGCAGGAATTAGGGTTTGAAAATTTTAAATTTGATTGGATTATTGATCCAAATATGGCCATATATGCGATAGTCATTGCCGCAATTTGGCAAGCCTCTGGATTTGTTATGGCGCTTTTTTTAGCCGGCCTGAGATCTATCAATCAAGAAATTATCCAGGCCGCACAAATTGATGGTGTCCCCACCTATAGAATTTATGCATCGGTTATTATTCCTGCGATGTCTTCCATTTTTCTTTCATCTTTTATCGTTTTAATACATCTCGCTATAAAGTCTTTTGATCTGGTGATCTCGATGACCGGGGGAGGCCCAGGCTATGCCACCGATATGCCTGCGACCTATATGTACGCCATGGCCTTTTCACGAGGAAGTTTAGGCCAGGCAGCCGCCTCGGCATCAATTATGATGATGATTGTGTTTGCCATTGTGGTGCCCTACCTTTATTCAGAGTTACGTTCCACACGAGACCAATTTTAGCCGTGTTACTGCATTGATTATCCGATATTTTTTACGCTTCAGCCTGTATGCTATGCTGATAGGGATGGCACTGGTTTATCTCATTCCTTTATTTATTGTGGTGATCACATCGTTGAAGGATATGGAGGAAATTCGTACCGGCTCTTTGATATCCCTACCGCGTACGCTAACATTCCAACCTTGGATTACAGCATGGTCGGAAGCGTGCGCAGGTATTCAGTGCGACGGCGTGCGGCCCTACTTTTGGAATTCAGTGATTATTGCTATTCCTGCTGTGGCTATCTCAACAATTCTTGGAATGCTCAATGGATATATTATCGCACAATGGAAATTTCGCGGCGCAAATTTAATCTTTTCACTGATGCTGTTCGGGTGCTTTATTCCCTTCCAGATCGTTTTATTGCCAATGGCAAAAATGCTTGGATTGCTTGGTCTCGCAGGCTCCATCCCGGGTTTGGTGCTGGTCCATGTAGTCTATGGCATTGGTTTCACCACCTTGTTTTTCAGAAATTATTTTGTGACGATATCAAAGGAGCTGATGCGTGCTGCCAGAATAGATGGCGCAGGTTTTTTTAGAATTTGCTGGTCTATTTTTCTTCCCCTGTCATTACCAGTTATTGTGGTCACCGTGATTTGGCAATTTACGCAAATATGGAATGATTTTTTGTTTGGCGTTTCTTTTAGCCAGGCAGGAACGCAGCCCATTACGGTTGCGTTGAACAATATTGTTAATTCAACAACCGGGGTAAAAGAATACAATGTCGATATGGCGGCAGCCGTGTTATCAGCATTGCCGACTTTATTGGTCTATGTTGTTGCGGGAAAGTATTTTGTTCGGGGATTAACCTCAGGTTCAGTCAAGGGATAATTTATGAAAAACACAGCATTATCGGTAACCAATCTATGCAAATCCTATGGCCCAACCGAGGTGCTCAAGGATATTAATTTTGAAATAAAACAGGGTGATTTTCTGGTATTGGTAGGACCTTCTGGCTGTGGTAAATCGACTTTGCTCGGGTGCATTGCTGGACTGGAATCGTTAACCAGTGGGAGCATAAATATCAGCGGTCGCGATATGCAAAATGTGGATCCTGGCAATCGTGATATTGCCATGGTTTTTCAATCTTATGCGCTCTATCCAACCATGAGCGTTGCTAAAAATATTACATTCTCTCTTGCGGTTCGTGGCATTGACAAGAAAACCCGACAGGAAAAATTAAACCAGGTAGCAGAAAAATTACAGTTGGAAAATCTATTGCATCGAAAACCGGGGCAACTTTCAGGCGGACAGCGCCAACGTGTTGCTATGGGCCGTGCTCTTGTACGTGAACCGTCTTTGTTTCTTTTCGACGAACCGCTGTCTAATTTAGATGCAAAACTACGTGTCAGCATGCGTACAGAAATTAAAAAACTTCATGAAGATCTCGGTGCAACGATGGTTTATGTTACCCACGATCAAATTGAAGCGATGACGTTGGCTACAAAAATTGTTGTTATGAAGGATGGAGAGACACAACAAATTGGGACCCCTGCTGAAATCTATCATAAGCCTCACAATGTGTTTGTTGCTGATTTTATGGGGTCACCCAGCATAAATCTGCTTGATGCCTATGTCACACCAGATGACGCATGGATGACGGTCGAATTATATAATCGCGCCGGAGAAGAAATAATACTTAGACATCCCAACTGTCTAAAATATGTCAAGAAAAGATGCCAGGTAATCTTGGGCATACGTCCTGAGCATATATCGGATGTTGAAAATACCGATTCGGCACAGCATGGCGTAGGCAAGTGTGATATTGATGTTGTCGAACCCGCTGGCGCAGACACCTATATCATTACCGAGCTTTGCGGTAAAACCGTAACCGCTCGATTAAATGCAAATAAATCTATTCAGGCAGGAAGCAAGGCTCAACTTTATTTCGACTTATCCAATGCCTCTTTTTTTGATAAGAAAACAGGCGAAAGACTTACCTAGTAAGTTGGTATAGCATGTCTCTATTGGTTGCGGATATTGGCGGTACAAATATCCGTTTTGCACATATTCCAACAACTGCAGACACGCTAACAGATATTGAAGTTGTTTCTGGCTGCCATCACAAAACCCTGTTAGATGCACTTTCATCCTATATTGAGTTACACAACTTATCATCTATCAAAGAGGCGGTTATTGCCGTAGCTGGTCCTGTATTAGATGATCACATATCAGTAACCAACAGTCACTTGCAATTTTGCCAGCGGGATCTGATGGGTCGGCTAAATCTATCCAGATTATTGGTTATTAATGATTTTACCGCGCAGGCACTGGCGCAAACCCTTCCAAGCAACGACGAAAGATTATTGTTGCGTAAAGGAAAGTCAGAAACCACTGCGCCTTTATTGGTTATTGGGCCGGGAACAGGATTAGGGATTTCCGCTTTGATTCCAACGAATGACGGATTTTTCCCGGTGGAAGGCGAAGGTGGACACATTTCACTTTCACCGCAAAATCAAGCTGAGCAACATATTTTACATTCCCTGCAAAAATGTTATTCACATGTATCTGTTGAGCGCGTTGTGAGTGGTGCTGGGCTTGAGTATCTCTATCAGCATTTAACCAAACAATCCGGCAAACCAGCAAAATACGCTAATGCAGCAGAGATTGGAAACGCCGCCATTAACGGTGACGCCTCTTCAATAGATGCGGTTCGTTTGATGTTGGATTTTCTGGGAACGATAATTTCTGATCTTGCGCTTGTGCTAGGCGCCCGTCAAGGAATCGTCATCGTCGGAGGCATCATGCCAAAAATTCAGTCGGTTATTCCTCAAAGCCTTTTTTGGGATCGATTAACCCGAAAAGGAAGGTTATCCTCTTTTATAACGGATATTCCTGTGTGGCTATCCATTGATCCTTTTTCAGGATTAAAAGGTGCGCGTCATGCCATCAATAACCCGTATCTAGCTGCAAGGATAAGGTCAGCTTAATGAACGCTTTTTGATTAAATTGCTATTTTAGCGGTTGCTCCGCAGAAATGCAGTGTTACACAGGAGACACCAAAGAATAACGTGGATTTATAAGCCCGGATATTGCACGAAAACAGAGCTAACTTTAATCAACCGGTTTGTGAGCCTGATGTCCTGGCCCGACCCTAACCTGATGCCCTAGTGACCCAGCGCCAGAAAATGCTGGTTGGAGGATGGCTTCCGGTGAGGGTATAGCGCAACGCCTCGGAGGAAGTGATGATATGGTTAATTTTCCATTTTGCTTTAATGTCCCCGGCAAACAAAATACGGTCATCAGGATGTACCCGGGTTTTATCATCGGGCAGCAATATTTCGGTCGGTAATCGTTCTTTGCCGTGCCGCTGCAGCAACAATGCCACACAGGGCAGTTTTTCTTTCGATTAGTGGGTTCGCGCATCAAGTGATGCAAATGGATATTATCCCCTCGGTTAAATCGTTCAATGAAAGCGGCGGTGCGTTGGTGATTCAATGAGATTACCCAGGAAAGCGGATTCATGCCCTCCTCGCATGCTGTCAATTTGTTCGCCAGCGCACTCGCCCATTCATCGGATTGCTGCTTCACCAGGTTAAAGCAAACAGTACTTTTTCAAAATTCATGGTTGTTTCCGTTAGATTCTGGTGAATTATTTATGGGCATTGCACGGGATGATTATGTTCTATTCAGGGGCTATTCAGGGCGCTATCCAAGGAATGATCCATTTCTAATGCCGGCGTTCCATCGGCACAATCTCCCACGGGTTGTGCGGGAATGCCTGCCACTGTGCAATAATCATCCACATCATTTAATACGACGCTGCCAGCGCCGACTTTTGCATTTTTTCCGATGCTGACATTGCCAAGAATTTTTGCGCCAGTGCCGATAAGCACGCCGCTGTTGACTTTCGGATGGCGATCACCGGTATCCTTTCCGGTGCCGCCCAGGGTAACTTCGTGGAGCATGGATACATTGTCCCCAACCACTGCGGTTTCTCCGATGACAATGGAGGTGGCATGGTCAATTAATATTCCTTTGCCGATGCTTGCAGCCGGATGAATGTCCATGCCAAATACTTGGCTCACCCGACTTTGCAAAAAACGAGATAGCCCACGATGGTGGTTTTTCCATAACCAGCGTCCTACGCGATAAATCTGCAACCCCTGATAGCCTTTGTAATATAAAAACGGCAAGGAATAGCGGTTGCATGCGGGGTCGCGCTGACAAAATGCAAGGAGGTCAAATTTTGCGGAATCGATAATATCGTGATCGTTTTGCAGGGCATTGTAAATTGTTCTTGCCAAAGTTGCTTTATCGAGAACTTCGCATTGTAATCGAGAGGCCAGCACTGAACACAGGGCGTTACCGAAACTATCGTGATCCAGCACCGCGTCGCGGTAAAATTTTTCGAGAACCGGCTCGGCGAGAAGCAAGTCTTCTACTTCGGCCCTCAATAAAAGCCAGATGTCGTTGGTGTCATGCAATCGCTTGGGTAATCGCTTATGGGCAGTTTTTGCCATGAGCCGGAATTATAACAAATAAAGCTTGCGCATTGGATTTGGCGGTGTGTAAGCCATACTGGAATACAGCGTGCGCTTCCTTGCGCGCGGCCAAAGTAGTGTGGCATAAGTGCAGAGATTAGTATTATGTATTCATGGGGATAACAACAAAACGTGCCTGTTTATTCCTTTCGACCAGAAGCAGGACCGACTCTTTTTTGTTTTCCCTGGATAATTCTATTGCTTTTACAACATCCGCAGGATTGACTACGACAGTCTTATTGACCCGCTTTATGACATCGCCTTCACGAAGACCACGTTGTTGCGCAGAACTGTTAGGTGCAACATCGACAATGACGACGCCGACGGTGTCTTCATCGAGATTATATTTTTCAACTTTATCCTTATCGACTTTCGCCAATTTAAGACCAAAATCGAGTGACGAATCGCCATTACCCAAGACGCTTGCGATCTGATTTTCATCATTACTGCCCACAGCGACACGCAGGGTTTTAGTGCTGTCATTGCGCCATAACTTTATCTCCACTTCGCTGTCTTTCGTGGTCAATGCCACGAGCTTGGGCAGATCACGCATCTTCGCAATTTTCTTGCCGTCGTAAGCGAGGATTACATCACCGGATTTGACCCCGGCTTTGTCTGCCGGACTATCCTCCATAACCTGGGTTACCAACGCGCCACTGGCATCATCCAGTCCAAGGCTTTCAGCAATTTCTTCGGTAATTGACTGGATGTGGACACCGAGATATCCTCGTTGCACGGTGCCGTTTTCCCGTAGTTGCGCGATGACGTTAGCAACCATGTCGGAGGGAATTGCGAAACCAATTCCGACGCTGCCTCCGTTGGGAGAATAAATTGCGCTGTTGACGCCGATCACTTCGCCTTTGGTGTTAAACAGCGGCCCGCCTGAGTTGCCACGGTTTATAGAGGCATCTATTTGAATAAAATCATCCAGCGGCCCTGATCGAATATCTCGACCCCGGGCGGAAATAATACCGCTGGTGGTGGTGCCGCCCAACCCAAATGGGTTACCGATTGCGATGACCCAATCTCCGACCTCGGCTTCATCGGAATTTCCAAACACAACATATGGCAATACGCTATCGGTTTTAATTTCGAGTAACGCCAGGTCGGTTTTTTTATCGATGCCTTTAAGGATAACGGGCATCCGCGTGCCGTCATCAAATACCACTTCAATTTCATCAGCGTCTTCAATGACATGATAATTGGTCACCACAAGTCCAGCAGGATCGATTATGAATCCGGAGCCGACTGCTATGGTTTTTCTCTCAACCGGGCGCTGATTGTACTTTTTCTGCTGTTGTCTCGAGTTTGGCTCGCCAAAAAACCGCTTGAAAAATTCTTCCAACTGTGGTGATTGACCGTGAAAATCAAATCGCTGACCCTGGCCGCCCATGTTGACATGTCCCGTGACCGAGATATTCACCACCGCCGGTTTAACCGCTTTCACCAATTCGGCGAAACCGTCGTCAACATTGATTTTAGTTAAACTCGCAGCCGCATGTGCAGGCTCTGTCTTGGCGAGCAACGGTTTCGATAGAACCGAGACGGCTACTAAAGTTGCAGCTAATAGCAAGGTCAACACTGCCAACGGTGCTTTGCCATGCCACCGTCTTGCGTTTGTAACCGAGAGTGGTTGGTTGCTGTTGCTCATTATATTGATATTGCCTCAAAAACGTTAGATTGGCGCAATTATAAGCAAACGAATGCTTATAATACATGAACCGGGTATTACATTATTGTAACTTAAAGCGGGGAACTTTTCGGCAATGGTTATTCGCTGCAAATGGGCTAGTCGGAGACAATCAGCCCAGCCGCTTTTGACCGCAATTTGCGCCAGTCGGTGACGATGCCAGATTGATTCTGCTTCATTAGGGCGTGCTGGCTAAAGAACGAGGCAATTAATTGACAGAATGCGCGGAAACAGGTCGGCCTCAAAATGATAAAAGCTTTAAGGAATGCCTCATCTGCCAAACTTATGCCGCAACCACGGACGGCGCAGGCGAGTTTTCCATACATTTTCTGATTTTGTGTTCGATATCAGAGGGATGAAAAGAAACATCCCAATGCCATGTTCCAAAGCCGCCTTGCTCATTCACGGCTTGCACCCATTGGTTTAAGTATTTCCGCTTGGTTTTATCTTGTTGGCTATCGGTACCCTTGACCTCCAGTATCAAATATTCGCCGTTAGCTAGCCGGACCAGAAAATCGGTGTAATATTTTCTAATGATGCCATGGTGATTATACAAAATTGAAAATCCTAAATGGTCGTTTTTGACAAAGGATGTCACTAGATCGGATTGTTCAAGAAAATAAACTTCCGTCGCTTCCCACCCACTGTCATACACGCAATGGCTGAGGTGTGACTTTTCAACCCGCTCGCAGGGTTTGCTGGTGAACCAGGCTCGCACCCCGGAGGTTGATCTGATTGGATTTTCCCGGTCAAACACTGGCGTTAATTTTTCAGTGTTCTCTGCTCGAATCTCCGACCAAATGTATTGAATGATTTTATTCATGTTGAGAATAATCAATATTTTATTTTTTGACTCATCCTCATTAAACAAATTGTTTTTAATTACAATTTTTCCCGATTGAATAAACGCTTCAACCAACCTGACAACTTTTGCGAGAAACATCTCCTTGGGACCTTTCCAATCCGGTCGTTGCTCGGCGTTGTAGATCGAAGCGGCTACCTTGAAAACGATGGTTTGCACTCTTGTCTCTGCTGCAATTTTCTCCAAGCCAATAGCCGCTTTAACCGCAGGATTTGCCTGCCCGGAAATAATAGCGGCCAAATCCGCTTGGGTAATCGTCTCGTAAGGATCTATTTCCAGGATTTTAACCTTCTGCCAATCCAATGTAAGCAAAGGGCGATAGACATGATCAATGCGAATAACATTCGGCCATCTAATTTCATGCTTTGACTTTTCCTTCATCGGCTCAATTCTTGTTTTCGGCAATGGCGGCGGCGGTGGGCCGTCCTCGCCTTCCTCGTGCGGCAGAAAGGTAAAAGGGATGCCGAATATATTGACATATTCCGCTTCAAACAAACCGTCTTCGCCGACATCATAACTGACTCGTCGAAGCCCGCGCCCAACCACCTGCTCGCATAATAACTGGCTGGAAAAGGCGCGCAGACCCATAATATGGGTAACTGTTTTGGTGTCCCATCCCTCTGACAACATGCCTACCGAAATTACATTTTGAATCCGCTCGCCCGGCTTTCCCTCCTCGCCGACCGTGTCGACTGTTTGCCGTAACCATTCCGCTTGCTGTCTTTTCGTAAGTTTCGGCGCGGCTTCCTGGTTTACATCCCCGGCCGCCACTTCGATTTCAACCGCTTCCGTTTCGGCTTCGGCTGCATTGAGCACTTTGCTGTCTATCTGCAAAATTTGATCTGTGTTACACAGTTCAGGGATTAAAATTTTGTTATGCTCAAAAGCGTATTTTATCCGCGCCGAAGTTTCCGTTCTGTTGGCAACAGTAATCATCACTGGCGGCACGGGATGCTTGGCTTGCTCCCACGCTTGTTTGGCGATTTGCCAATCCATGCCGAGTAAATAATAGGCATTGGCGATCAAGTCAGGCAGCGGCTCTGCCTCCTCCGCCGGACGATTGATATCGTCTTTCACTTCATCATCGGCATAAATATGGTAGAGCCGTGATTTCAGTTCCCTGGTGACGATGCTGTCATCCCGAACCACCACTCTCGGTGTTTTCACCAACCCCGATTCAATCGCGTCATTCAAGCCAAAATCAGACACAATCCAGGTGAACAATGCGTCCTCCGCTGTTCTTTTGCCGGAAGGCGAAAACGGCGTGGCGGAAAGGTCAAAACAGCGCAGGATTCCTCTTTGCTCGTGTATCCGGTCCAAACCGCCGACCCAGATGGTGGCTTCTTCCGCGCTGTCTTTCTCTGAGCCAATGCGCTGATACTTGCCGATTGCCTCCGGGTTCACTCGCCAAGCGTGATGCGCTTCATCGTTAATAACCAGAATATTCCGCGCATTGGCCATCTCGCCCAAAACCTGCCGCACATAGGCGGCCCCGCTTATTTCAGTTCGCTTCCTTTTATCCACCGAGCGCAATTGCCCTTTTTCAATCTTCTTATCAAGCTTTTCCTGGGTATCCCATGCCAGTGTATGCCAGTTCTGAATCAACACCGTGCCCTGCCTGAGTTTGTCCATCAAAGTGGTCGGGACGATATTAAATGCTTCGTAATAGTTCTCTTCATGAGCGGGTTGCAATACCTGCAACCGGTTTTTTACGGTGAGTCCGGGTGCCACCGCTAAGGCATATTTATTGAACCGCGTATCCATTGGATTGGTGACTTTATTCAAAAAATTCCAGGCAATAATCATCGCCATGACAATGGTCTTGCCCGAACCAGTGGCCATCTTGCTGCACCAGCGTTCAAAACCGCCGCCGTCTCCTTCAATGTCAATGCCGACTCTGTCTGCGGCCGGTGCTTCGGTCAGCCAGATCAGGGTTTCAATCGTTTCTAACTGGCAAAAGAAAAACCGGCTATGCTGGCGTTGTTCTGGATCATGCCAATACTCCAGTAATCGCTTTGTGATACCGGTAACACCGGCATACCCAGACTCCCGCCAAGCTTTTACCCGTGGGCGGATTTTGTTGACCAGAGCAATTTCAACAGCGATACCCGGATCATCAAAACCCCTGAAGTTTGGTGTCGCCATGACATAACCCGCTGGTCGCCGCCCCTCTTTGATGTGAAAATCCCTGTTTTCTCGGTTATACAGCCAATAGCGCTGAGGCTCATCATACGGGTTGTTGATGATTAGTTTAGTGATTTTTCGCTCATACTGAGATATGGATCGATTGTTCAATCATTTCGTAAAGGTCAATACCGGTTTCTTCTTCTGCCTCCAGAGTAAAGCTTATTGCGTAAGGAATTGTTTCTACCAAATTTTCAGTAGCATCTGCTTCGCATTGAACAAATATTTCGATTTGGTTACCTGTAAATTGATTAATGTTAAAAATTTCATGTTGTACAGAACCATTTTTTACTTGTTGCCAATCCGCTTCTTGTCGGTTTGTGTTCGAAAAATCTGGAACATCAAAAAATAATTTGGCTTGGCGTATGCCATATCGAAAAGGGTTAATTGGTGTGAACCACGCCAAGGTTACGACCATCCTTATGTGTAGCCCTGTAACCGCATCTGGGATATTCAAATTAAACCGATGACGCTCGCTTTGATTCAATTCACCAAACCCCAGTATTGTGACTCGGGTTTCAGTGCAAGACATGACTCTGGCGAAATTTACTTCTCCATAGCCCAAATGCTTGGCGATGACACGCTTAAATCTGTGTGAATTTTGAGAATTTTTTAACACTTCATACTGGTCATTCATTTCGCCCCAACTTGCGCCATGCACCAGCAGAGATTTCAAAAGAAGTGCATCGTAGTTCTCAGTTAGTTCTGCAGTTTCTCCGCGTAATTCCTCTAAAATTTCAAACAAATGCGCGGCCGCATGAGTTGCCAAGGCAGCGGAATTGCTAGTGCCGATTCTGTGCGTTGTATTGGTGATGTCCTCCGGCAAGACACCCACATAAGCGGCTCTTTGCCCAATATCATTACGCAGTTGGGGAACAAACTTATCAGCAGCTTGTTCGTAAAGCATTTCCCCGCCAGAAACCAGGATCTCTGGTTTGATTTGTTGTCTATAACCCGGGCCATTGCGACTATATTCCGCTGGTAAGTGTTGGTCTTTGTATGGATTAACCAACCTGTTTTTCTCGCTGGACGAAAAATCGAGATGCATTGCGCCAACCGTTAAACTATTGATGGATTCCGCAGGAGACAGCAATTTTCTTTCTATTTGGGTTCTTTCCATAGATTGAACAAATTTCTGGGACAGTTGCCCGTCTTCTTCTCTTGTATCAACTTCGCCATCAAAGTTACCGGCACTAACAATAAACAAGACTTTATACTTCCACGATAACCAGTCCAGCAATTTTGCCCATGGGGACATTTCACGAATAAATTGTTGGTCAAGGTTGCCGATAGACAAATTAATTACTCGAACCGTTGGGCATGCAGCATTTGCTTCCTCATGTTCATCAAAAATTCTGATTACTGCTCTTTCGATCAAGTCTTCTGCAAAATCCACGCTTGGTATTTGCTCTATTCTCCCTTGACCATTATCAACAGGGAACATGATCGGGCGCACATAAATTTTCCTGCCGACAGAGACTCTATCTGGATCAGACAGATCGTTATGGCAAATAAGCGATGCCATACAGGTTCCGTGCTTTTGCTCGGCGGCATTATAGTTACTTGCAAAATCATCGGGATCGTCAAAAACGATGTAATCTGCAAGAAACCGGTGGTTAAGTAACGGGGTGCCGTCTAATAACGCAATTACTGGGGGAGAAGCAGTCGGCGGAGTAAGCGCTTGCTCCAATAGATTATCTTCCAATTCCGCATCCGTCTGTAGTTGCTGACTAATAGGACGACAGTATTTAATTCCTGAAAATCGTATCCAATCCGGGTAGTTTGAATGGTTTTCATGACTTTTCAGAACATGCTTCACCGCAGATATCGGCACGGTCACTTTCATTGAGTGAAAAGCAATTTCAACAATCCGGCATCGGTTATTAACTCTGCCTTCCAAAGACTCGATATGATCGACCATTTTATCGACATTGCGGGCGGCACCTTCTTCGTTCCTTAGAAATTGTAATTCAATCTCAAAAGCGCACTCTGAGCCAGTGCCATCCTTTATATTGACCTCGTCTTTCCATTTATCGAGAATCCCAGTGTAATCCAGTCGGTCTTTCTCATCCCAAAACCGCAGGACAGTGATATACTTAAACAAATATTTCCATGAACCAAACCCACGGTCTAGTGTTTTGTTATCCTTCCACTGTTGCCATAGACTCTCTAGATTATTTAGTGCTTGTTGATTGCTTGATGACAGATAGAGTCTGCCCCCTGCCTTTCGGGCAGCTTTAAAATCATCGCTATCTTCCTCGTATAAATCATCAAGAGAAACATCATCTACATCAATCTCGGCCAGCCACTCAAGTCCGTTTATCTGCTGGACGGCCTTGTGAAAATCTGCGGTTTTACCAACGGTTTCAATAACCAGGACATGATAAGGATCGTCAGGCGCATCCTGGATGTAACTGATGATATGTTCAAATTGTTTGCTAATACGTTCTGCTCTTTCTGATGAACTGACGGGGCTAGGTGGCTCGGATCCGCCACCGTGTCCTTTCGGTCGAGTAACCGGTTCCGGTGAAGGGAAAATGAGCAGCGGTCTTGAAGCAACCATTTAATTTTCTTTTTGGGTGCGCTTTTTAAGATTGTCGCGTTGATTCCACTGCGCTATTCTTTGATTAGTAAGCAATTTTGCATTGTGTTTTTTATTTTTCAGAATAGCGCTACGAAGAACATCTCGACAGAATTCTTCCAATTCAGCGTAAGAAGATGGTTTTAATTTTGTGGCAATGGTTGCTGGCGCCAACCCAAAGTTGAGTTTCGTTTTTCTTTGGTAATCCACGATATAAGTGGCCACTTCTGTTTTTTTCGGCGGCGACAACTCTATGCGGACTTGAAACCTCCGCCACGCAGCCTTGTCGAGCAAATGAGCATGATTGCTTGCTACAACGATTATTGTGCGACTCGGCAAGGCATCAACCTGCAACAACAACGAACTTACAACCCGCTTGATTTCGCCGGTTTCGTGTCGGTCCCCTCTTTCTTTGCCAATCACATCAAATTCGTCAAAAAACAACACACAATGACGTTGACGCGCATATTCAAAAATTTTATTCATGCGGCTTGCCGTTTCCCCCAAAAAACTGCCGATTAAACCCTCATAACGCACCACCACTAAAGGCAACATCAGTTCATATGCAAGTGCTTCGGCCAAAGTTGTTTTGCCGTTACCTGGAGGCCCAACAAACATCAAACGGCTACGAGGCGAAATACCGTATGTCTGAAGTAATTCACGACGATGGTTTTCCTCAATCAGCTCATGCAAAATAATTTTATTTGCTTTTGACAGATAAACATCACCAAGAGTTTTTTCAGGCACAATGTCATGGACAAGTGTAGAAACACCATTTTGTAAAATTCTTCCTGTGCGTCTATGCTCGCCATTTTCTCGCAAAACACGCGTCAAACGGTCCGCCAGTATTTTATGGTTTTTGTCATGCTCCTCGGCAATAATGCCCTCCAGCGATTGAGCGATTCTATTACTATCGCCGACAATCGCTGCTTTTGCCAATTGCACTAAAAGGTCTGCTCTCGCCATTATGCCAACCCCACAACCCGCAAACTCTCAATCCCCCTATCATCCACAATTTTAACCGCGATGCGTTTATTTTCTCCTAACTCAAACGGCAGGGACTGGCAGCCTTTGTAGGCTTCGATTAAATCTTCATCTATTTCGGCTTTCAGGTTTCTTGCCAGTTTGCTCCAGCCGTCTTTGCGGCCGGCCATGGGGAAGAACACTTGATTCGGATATAAACTTCTGCCGTCGTAGTCGGTGTCCAGCATCCATACTGCGATTTTTTCCGCGTTGCCGGATTCCACATCGCCGGTCTTGGTGTTGAAGTAGTCGAAGCCGCGCACTTCCACTTGCCATTTATCCGTGTGCGGGCCGCGGCGGATTTGCCGCAGGCTCACATCCGGCTGCCCGACCAGCCAAAAACTTTCGTTGCTGGCGCGTTGTTTTTTCAGATCATCGGTTTGCAGGTCGGCGTTCATTTGCACTTTCAGCAATGTCATGCCCGGCCAGTTGGTTTCGTCAATGTCCTTGGCCGCTTCCGGGTCGAATTGGAAAGCGACGAACAAGATCATTTGCGCTTTGGGGCGCAAGTTATCCGCTTCTTGCAGGGCCATCTCGACTTGCCGTTGTTCCAACGGCGCATGTTCAGGGCCGAACACGATCCACGCTTTTTGTGCCAGTACTTTTTGTGGGCAGTCAATTGGCCCGTCGGCCACGCTGTCGGCACCGGCATTGCTCCAGGTGGTTTCCGCTTCGGCCTGGATATAGCGAGTGCCGGATAGCGGTTCTACTCGGCTGAACATGATTTTCTGATTATTTTTACCACGCACGCCGGTTCGTAATAGTTCGTCGCGCCATTCGCTTTGGCGGAGGGTTTCGCCGCTTCTGGCAATGCTGGTATCAAGCGCTGAACCTGTCGTGTCATCCTGCTCCAGTTCATCAAGGTTTTTGGCATACGGCGCCGGCACGGCTTCCACCGTGAATGGCCCGGTGATGCGCGCCTTCTTGGTGTCTTTAATCGGTTGGTTGTAAAGCGTAGTTTGGGAGGCGGGCGCATTTCCGGACAGAATACTTGGCGACACTTTGCTGACGGATTTATATTGAAAACCGCTGCCCACGCCTTCGTCGGGATAGGCCAGTCGGTAGTAGTCAAAATTGGCGGTCATCAGGCGTTGCCTGGCCAAGGTTAAGGCCACGCGCGAGGTGTCGCAGGTCATCCAACGGCGGCCCCAGTGCTCGGCGACGTAGGCGGTAGTGCCGCTGCCGCAGGTTGGGTCAAACACCAAGTCGCCGGGGTCGGTGGTCATTAACATGCAGCGTTGAATGGCTTTGACAGAAGTTTCTACAACATATCTTTTCTCGCTGGGATACATTTGTGCTGGCCAGAGGTTGTTAATCCGCCGTCCCGGCGCTTCCTCTTCATACCTTTTCCACATCAGCGAACCTTGCCCTTCCAGTGCTTCCAAGCGGCCTATTTCGCTCAGGCGGTCCATACCCTCTTTAGAAATAGACCAGTGCCGGTTTTTGGAACAATGAAAGGTTCTGCCGTTCCATTGATAAGGCTCGGAGCGTCCGGTGGTGGAAACGCCTTGAGAGTCCAACCCGGTGCGCCGATAAATACGCGCGCCTTGGGGCAGGAACTTGTCCGGGTCAAAACGCTCCTCGTCCGTGAGTTTTCTGCAGGTACCGTCAGACAATTCCGCCATGACATCCCAATTAAAATAATCAACAATTCCAGCCCGACTCAGCGATTCGTATAACTGCCGGTATTTTATTTTGCCCTTATCTTTGGCATACCACAGCAAATAATCTGCCACTTGCGGCAAGTTTGATGTGGAACTGCCACTGGTGGTGGCAAAAGAGATGGTGGCCACGCGATTTTGCGCGCCAAAAATATCGTCCATTGCCAAACCAACCCGATGCACATTTTCATCGCCAATCTGCACAAACACACTGCCGCTATCGGTCAGTAATTCCCGCGCCAGCAACAGCCGGTCGCGCAGGTAACTCAGGTAGGAATGGATGCCCAGCTCCCAAGTATCGCGGAAGGCGCGAATCTGTTCCGGTTCAGCAGTCAGGTCCTCGTCCTTGCCGTCCTTTACATCGCGCTTGCCCACAAACGGCTGGAAGTTGCTGCCGTATTTGATGCCGTAGGGCGGATCCATATACACGCATTGCACCTTGCCGGACATCCCTTCCTTTTCCAGCAACGAGTTCATCACCAGTAAGGAGTCGCCGGCAATCAGGCGGTTGCTCCAATTATCCTTATGCCGATAAAACGCGATCGCCTCGCGCAACGGCCGGCGCTCGGTAAATAAACTTGCCTGACCGCCATCGTCATGCGCCTTGCTTACCGCGCCAATAATCGTTTTGGTGTCGATACGCTCGTGTACATGCAGCGACACGGTTGGCACTTCAAACGATGTATGTTCGGCTTTGCCGGCCCATTGGAGCGCGGGGTCTAAATGCGGGTCGTATTCCCAGGTTTTCTTTTCGCCTTTGTCCGGGTCGGTGTTCGGCGTAACCAATCCCACCTGCGGATTGTTCACCCGCTGTTTATCCGCGTGTTCGTATTGTTCAATCGGTTTTTTCGGCGGTTTCTTGGTCAATGTCTGCGTCACGGTCTGCGTGAGGATTGGTTGGTTTTGTGCTCGTTGCGATCTGTTGCTCGCTTTATGGGAGCGTTATTTTACCGCCACGACCAGCGGGCTGGTTATACCCCCACATGTCCGGGTCGCCACATTATGAGACAAAATCAGGTCGCCACGGTGAGTTGCCGATAATACGCCATCGGCATCATTAAATCCAAACTATCGTGTTGCTCGGTAATGGCGGGACTAAAGTCCCGCATCCGATTCGGAAGTGAGGCTTCAGCATCGCGCATTGCCAAGACAGCGGGACTAAAGTCCCGCGTCCGATTCGGAAGTGAGGCTTCAGCATCGCGCATTGCCAAGACAGCGGGACTAAAGTCCCGCGTCCAAATCGGAAGTGAGGCTTCAGCATCGCGCATTGCCAAGACAGCGGGGCTAAAGTCCCGCATCCGAATCGGAAGTGAGGCTTCAGCCTCGCGCACTGCCAAGACAGCGGGACTAAAGTCCCGCGTCCGACCGGAAGTGAGGCTTCAGCCTCGCACACTGCCAAGACAGCCGGGCTAAAGTCCCGCATCCGACCGGAAGTGAGGCTTCAGCCTCGCACACTGCCAAGACAGCGGGACTAAAGTCCCGCGCCCGACCGGAAGTGAGGCTTCAGCCTCGCACACTGCCAAGACAGCGGGACTAAAGTCCCGCATCCGACCGGAAGTGAGGCTTCAGCCTCGCACATTGCCAAGACAGCGGGACTAAAGTCCCGCGTCCGACCGGAAGTGAGGCTTCAGCCTCGCACATTGCCAAGACAGCGGGACTAAAGTCCCGCGTCCGACTGGAAGTGAGACTTCAGCCTCGCACATTGCCAAGACAGCGGGACTAAAGTCTCGCATCCGACCGGAAGTGAGGCTTCAGCCTCGCACACTGCCAAGACAGCGGGACTAAAGTCCCGCGTCCGACCGGAAGTGAGACTTCAGCCTCGCACATTGCCAAGACAGCGGGACTAAAGTCCCGCGTCCGACCGGAAGTGAGGCTTCAGCCTCGCGCACTGCCAAGACAGCGGGACTAAAGTCCCGCGCCCGACCGGAAGTGAGGCTTCAGCCTCGCACATTGCCAAGACAGCCGGGCTAAAGTCCCGCATCCGACCGGAAGTGAGGCTTCAGCCTCGCGCACTGCCAAGACAGCGGGACTAAAGTCCCGCGCTCGACCGGAAGTGAGGCTTCAGCCTCGCACACTGCCAAGACAGCGGGACTAAAGTCCCGCGCCCGAATCGGAAGTGAGGCTTCAGCCTCGCACACTGCCAAGACAGCGGGGCTAAAGTCCCGCGCTCGACCGGAAGTGAGGCTTCAGCCTCGCACACTGCCACGACAGCGGGACTAAAGTCCCGCGTCCGAATCGGGTCATCAAAAGGGTTCGTAATCGTAACTTAAAGCGGGGAACTTTTCGGCAATGATTATTCGCTGCCCTGATTATTGGGCAGAATCATCAAACACGGTTTTCCCGTTGATGATTGTGCGGGTGACTTTGCCGATCATTTGTTTGCCCATAAACGGAGAATTTCTGCCCTTGCTTTGCATGGTGTGATCATCCAGCCGCCATTTTTTACGGGCATCGAAAAGACACAAATCCGCGGTAGCTCCCGCGGCTAAATGTCCGGCATTGATGCCGATAATTTTCGCTGGATTTATAGTGAGTGCGGCAATCGCCGTATCCATGCTTAAGTTGCCCTGCGCGACCAGGCTCAGAATCAGCGGCAACAGCGTATCGATTCCGGCGATGCCGATGGCGGCTTCGCTGAACGGGGCAAGTTTTGCATCTACGCCGTGGGGTTGATGATCGGAGCAAATTGCGGCTATCTGCCCGTCGGCGATGCCGGATATCAATCCGGCTTTGTCCTGCTCGGTGCGTAATGGCGGCATAACTTTATATTGAGTATCAAATGCGCCAATATCATTTTCGGAACATAACAGGTGATGGATGGCGACGCCCGCGGTTACCGGCAAGCCGCGCCGCTGCGCTTCGGCTATCATGATGACCGAGCGGCGGCAAGAAATCAGGTCAAAGTGCGCCCGCGCGCCGCTGGTTTCGATGATGGCAAGGTCGCGAGCCACGCCCACGGTTTCGGCTGCTTCGGGAATGGCCGGCAAGCCAAGTCGAGTGCTTACTTCGCCCTCGTGAACAACGCCATTGCCTTGCAACCACTTGTCCCTCGGCGTGAGGAAAATCGGCAGATCGTAAGTCGAGGCATATTGCATCGCGCGCCGCATCACCAGCGTATTCTCCACCGTCTCCAGCGCGTTGCTCACGCCAACGCAGCCGGCCTCCATCAGCATGGCCATGTCGGTCAAACGCTGCCCCTGTAGATTGACGGTCAATGCGCCCAAAGGATGAACTTTGGCATAACCGATGTCGTCCGCCCGATTCTGAATCATATGCGCCATGGCTGGCGTATCAATGATTGGAAAAGTGTCCGGTGGACAAACCATTCGTGTAATTCCGGCACTTACCGCAGCTCGTGTTTCACTTTCTATGGTGGCTTTGTGTTCTTCCCCGGGCTCTCTTAACCGGGCGCACAGATCAATCAGTCCAGGAAACACATATTGACCGGTTGCATCGATGTCGTCGTCGATTGAAAATTTATCTGGCGCAAATTCATCTGAGACTGAGACAATGGCAACGATTTTGCTGTCGCTGATATAAATATCATTGATGCCATTGATGCCGTTGGCCGGATCCACCAAGTGGCCATTGCGTATGGCGATGTTCATGATCGATCCTCATTCATGCTCGATTCTCTGGCACCCATAAGTTTTGCCATGATTGACATTCGCACTGCGATGCCATTGGTAACCTGATTAAGGATTACCGAACGCGAACCGTCGGCCACATTAGACGCAATTTCGAGGCCGCGATTGATCGGGCCGGGATGCATGACAATGGCATCTTGCCTGGCAAATTTGAGTTTATCCTCGGTCAAACCGTAGCGATTAAAGTATTCTTGTTCGCTAGGGATGAGTTGCCCATCCATACGCTCTCGCTGTATGCGCAGCATTATCACCACATCCACATCATCCAGTCCGTCCACCATGTCGCTTGTTGTGGTCACGCCCATGGATTCAATTTCCGTGGGAATCAAGGTTCTCGGCCCGATCACTCGTACCGCTTTAACCCCCAGAATATTTAGTGCCTGAATTTGTGAGCGCGCAACCCGCGAATGCAGGACATCACCGATGATGGCGACTGTCAGGTTGGAAAATTCCTGTTTCGATTGTCGAATAGTGAACATATCCAACATCGCCTGGGTAGGGTGGGCATGGCGGCCGTCCCCGGCATTGATTACGCGAACATGATCGGGCATGTGACTGGCGATAAGATGGGCCGCACCACTGGCATGGTCGCGAACCACGAATAAGTCGGTGTGCATGGCCACCAGGGTGCGAACAGTATCAAGAATGGTTTCACCTTTAGAGGTGGACATTCTTGAAGCGCTGAGATTAATCACATCGGCGGACAGCCGTTTGCCAGCAATTTCGAATGTCGTGCGCGTGCGTGTGCTCGGTTCGAAAAACAGGTTGACCAGCGTTTTCCCGCGCAGCAACGGCACTTTTTTTATTTCCCGCTGACCAAAATTGATAAAGGATTCCGCGGTATCGAGGATGTTAATCAGGGTTTGTCTGGGAAGTCCGTTTATCGTTAAAAAGTGTTTTAAGTTACCATTTTCATCAAACTGAAGTGAGCTGTCGGACGGCATCATCCCGGCACACCTGTTTTGCTTGCATTTATTTGAATGACGTTCAGTTCAAGCTTTCCGTTTTTATTGGTTAGTTTTACTTGTCGGGATTCATCAAGCTGATCCATGGCATAACCCACAAAATCTGCCTGGATGGGAATTTCACGCCCCGATCTTTCGATCAATACGCCAAGCTTCACTTGGTTTGGACGCCCATATGAGAATATTTCATTCATTGCTGCTCGAATTGTGCGACCGGTGTATAACACATCGTCAATAAGAATGATATTACGGTCTTCGATAGCCACAGGCAACTCGGATGATTTGACTTCGGGGTTCAGTCCAACCCGGCTAAAGTCATCGCGATAGAAGGAAATATCGAGGCTTCCCAATGGTTCGCTGTAGTCCAAAATCCGCTGCAATCGTTGTGCAATCCATACGCCGCCAGTATGAATACCTATCAATATCGGATTGGCTGGATTGTGCGCGGCAATTTGCTCGGCCATTCCTTGAATGGTCTGTT
The DNA here is from genome assembly GCF_965237845.1 of Candidatus Spongiihabitans sp. Taxonomy (GTDB): domain Bacteria; phylum Pseudomonadota; class Gammaproteobacteria; order Arenicellales; family Poriferihabitantaceae; genus Spongiihabitans. Next base: position 1,507,019 of record NZ_OZ250154.1, read on the forward strand.
CTATATCAATGCCTGTATCAGTGCTTGTGTCAGTACTGCTACTCATATCTAATCGTCGTCGAAATAGGTTTGCAGAATCAACTGCGCAGCAAGATTATCTATTGCGCCAACTCGTTTTTTTGTCATCTTTTTTCCAGGCTCCACAGAGTCACGTAATATGCGCTCAGCAGTAACCGAGGTTAGTCTCTCGTCAACGAAGTTGACCGTCAATCCAGTATGTTCGGATAACCTTGCCCCGAATTTTCTGGCGGCGCTGGACATAATACTCTCACTGCCATCCATTGCCAGTGGTAATCCAACAACCAGCAATGTCGGTTTCCATTGCGCCAAAATTTTATCCAGAGCGCGCCAGTTCGGTTGACCATTGCTGGCTGGCAATGTCGAAAGCGCCTGGGCGGTTTTGGTTCGCCGATTGCCAGTCGCAACCCCAATACGTTTTAAACCGAAGTCGAAACTGAGAATTCTGTTTGTTGTCATTTGTTGACTTCTGTCGGCGGTGTTCAGCATGGTAATTGTGCGATGATTTCTTTCACGCTGTGTTTGGGTTTGGTTACATCAAACGGTAGGCAAAGCAAGCGCAAATTATCATCAAGTTCATAACAAAATTGTTTCTTGAAATATTTCGTTTGAGGATAAATAAGTGCGACGGTATTGCATTTATATTTTTTGCCATAGGCGTATAACTGATACATGTCCGTTTGGTTGATGCCGTGTTTGGAATCTGTATTTTCTTTGTTGATGCTTTTCCATTTTGTATCGAGGATAAATTGGGCTTGATTGTTTTTCAGGGTAATGTCCGGTTTCATTTGGAATACGGATTTTCTGTTTTCGGTGGTCGCCAGATATTTTTTTGATTTCTGGGTTTGCACGCGGAAATGGTTTTGGTATTTGCGAAAAGCATCCGCGACAAAATCCTCAAAGATTTGTTCCATTGGAAACAACAAACAATGTTCGATATGCGTGCCGGAAAAAGTGATCAACCCTTGTCCAAACAAAAACAAACCAACCCATTGCATCACCGCCTGATAATGCTGCATGGCGCGGTCGATTTTTTGTTTACGCCAGTCGTCATCGTGATTTTGTGAAATCGGAACATCGCTGAAATAAATTTGCATCTGATGCAATAGTTGCTGATTGTCCGGCTGTCGCACCATCGGCTTGAGTTTGTCAATCGCGCTGTGAATCAAGCGATTGGCTGGACGGTTCGCATTAAAATCATCGTATTGCACATAAAACCGCGCGCGGTTAGCAACATTCGCGCGAATATGCTGTGGAAATAAAATGCGGCCCTTCAAGCACGGCAAGTTTTCTTCCACCAACTGATAATGCTTTGCTAAACCGCGCTTCGTCAGCCGCACCAGATTTTCCAGAAACAAACGCACAAAAATTTCCAGCATGTTGAATCTTTGCATGGCGCGAATGCCGCTCTCATTAAACTGCGCGTGCTTGACGCCAAGCCAAGTGCGGAGCATTTGCTCGAACACTTTCTTTGTTTTTTCACCATCGTCATCGCTACCGTAACCGAAATCCACTTTGGGCAAAATTTCCAACACCTTGCCCTTGCGGGTTTGGATAATGCCGACATAATTTTGCGTCTTTAACTTGCCATTGCGTAATTCCAGAACCGGGCGGTAGTTGCCTTGTTTATCGTGCGTATTCTTCAGGGCGAATTCTTTTAATTCTTCAATCTCATCTGAATTAAAGTTGGTGTTTGTTTCATTAATCTCATCATATTCTCTGAAAATTACCGACCTATTCGCCATCGCCATCATCCGATTTCGTTTGTGTCGTAGCGTAGATTTTTTTGTACTTTGCAGGATCCTTCCATTTATTGCTGTTCGCATCGATTAACTCATAAATCAAACGCTCGATATCCATTAACTCTGTGCTGCTGAACAAGTCGGTTTCCACTTTGTCGCTAGTCACAAATCTGTTCTTGTTCAACACAAGATCAATTTTCGCCCAGTCGTCATAAAAATATTCCTGCAACAACGGAATAATTTTATGTTGGAAAACATTGGCAAGTTTTTCCATGTCATCAACACCGATAAAATAACTGTGACCAATTTGATGCTCACGGTTGAGCAAGGCGGTGATGCGTTTATTCATCACCTTCAGTAATTCTCGGCAATTCACGCCGTCAACATTATCGTTAATAAGCACATGATCCGGTTGCGGCATCATTTCAATAAAATCAAAACGCCGCCGCAACGCCGTGTCCAACAACGCGATGGAGCGGTCGGCGGTGTTCATCGTGCCGATGATGTAGAGATTATTCGGTACGCCAAAACTGTCGTCTTCGTCATCGCTATTGCTGGAATAGGGTAGCGTAACGGTCATTGTGTCCTTGTTGCCAATCCGTTTGGCATCTTCAATAAGGGTAATTAATTCGCCGAATATCTTGGCGATATTGCCGCGATTGATTTCGTCAATAATTAAGACATAGTTTGCCCCCTCATCGGTTGCTTGATCAGCAATTCTTTTGAAAACACCGTTAACAATTTCATAACGCACATTGTCGGAATCGCCCCCTAAGACCGGCCTAATGCCTTCAATAAAATCTTCATAAGCAAAGTTCTGATGAAAAGTCACCATTTCAATTTGGCCGCATTCTTTTAATTTATCAAAACGTAGTTTGACTGCTTTACGACCCTCGCTTGTGCGACTTTCCCTTTCAAGGTCCTCCACAGGCTGGCCCTCGATAATCGCCAACGCGTGATTAACCGTGTTCCAGGTTTTACCTGTGCCCGGCGGGCCGTAGAGGATTTGATTCAAGGGATGCATACTCGGCATGGTCTCTTCTCCGAAAAGAAATTTATCATAATCTTGTTCATGTCCGTGAAAAACAAAATTGATCAGCGGCAGGTCGTCTGGTTTATCCAATTTATGGATAGTTCGCCGTTTTGTATTAACATACCAATCACGCGTTTTATAATTTTGTTCCCAATCAACTTTTAGAGGTCTGCCATCCGCCGGATTCTCCTTGACCGTGCCGCGGAATTTTATTCGCATCACCGAGCATATTTTTCCGGCATAGTTAAAGGGAAGATTGTCTTTTTGTGTAAAAGTTGATTTGATTGCAATTTTATCGTCGGCGCGTATTTGCTTGCCCAAATCCCCCGCACGACCATCTTCCCAAATTCATTTTTCAATAAATTGCTCGCTCATATCAATATCGTTCCAGTGCGCTCCAACTAGCCAGTATTCGTTTTTCGCATATTGATCTTGATACATTTTCAGGTTGATTTCATAACATTCGAGACTGGGAAACTCGTTCTTATAATTTTGAATAACGGTTTGATAGAACGACCATCCTTCTCTTTTAATAGATTTTTTGATCTGGTCTTTCGGCTGTTCTTGTAGTTTTTGCAACAGATCAAGGGAAACATTATCGACCGTCAAAAAGCAGTATGGGTTGATCAAAAACAAACTTTGCGTGAGTTTGGCAACGCCCACTTGGTTGATTGCCAACACTTCCTGAAGTTCATTCTCGTCAAATTGTGGCGATGGTTGAACTGCTTTTCTAAATGCGCGCCACAACTTTTCCGGTTCAAAGTGTTTCCGATCATGAAATAAAGCGGCGGTGTTCGCAGAAGGCGTGGGGAAAATCCATTGTTGTTCATCATCCATGTCCGGCAATTCACTGCTAATTCTAAATGCTTCATGTGCACTTGGAAATACGACCCTGCGCTGGTTTTTGGTGTTTTTTTGTGCCAGACAATAAACGAACGAAAACGGATCAATGTTTTCATCGCCATCGTTTAGCAAGGCGGGATTTAGGTTCACCCAAGCCACCTCCTTCGCTTTCTCAATCAGATACGCCTTTCCTCCATCTGCGATTTTCTGTGCCAATTCCTGAAACCACGGCACCCAAGCATGAATCTCTTTCATTTTTCAATTCACCTGGTTCAACGTGCCGACTTAGGCATGGATTCCTGGCAATAAACCCCATCGGATTTACGCATGGCCAACCTGACGAGAAAATTTGTTGGTATCAATGCCGAGCAATTTCGCTGAGCGTTGCCATTTGTTGTCCACTTCGCCCGCGAATAGAATCTCATGATCCGCAGGCGTCGTGAACCAGGCGTTTTCCTGGATTTCTTTTTCCAGTTGACCCGGGGCCCAGCCGGCGTAGCCCAGGCTCATGAATGCTTTTTCCGGACCTTCTCCACGCGCCATATCGGACAGAATATCTTTTGAACTTGTTAAGCGCAATTGTTCGCCGATATCCATGCTCGACTCCCATGATTCAGCCCGGGACTTGAATTTTCTGTTGTGAACGATGAGTCCAAGCTCAGGATAGACCGGTCCGCCATCCAGAACCGGTTTGTTTGAGTAATAGTGGCTTGAAATGTCAATTTCCAATTGTGCGAAAATATCGCCAATCCGGTGGTCTGTCAGCCGATTAATTACGATTCCAACAGCGCCGTTATGGTCATGCTTGCACATTAATATAACAGTCTGTTTAAAATCAGGGTCATTCAGTTGAGGCATGGAAACCAGAAACTGGTTTTCCAGAGAGCCGAATTTATTTATTGGGAATACCATTGGCTATTCGATATTAAGTGGGTACGCTGCCGGCACGTTGTTCAATGATTGAATTGTCATATATTATAGCGCATATCGCGATTCACGTTGATGATGTTGTCGTGCATGTTCTTGCTCTGGCAGCCTCAGGATGGCATTATCGGAACTTCCCGAAGCTGATTCTTAATTTACGTGTCCACAATTACCGCCAAGAGCGTCTCAAACATTCCAGATATATTGACCCTCGCTGAAATAGTCAAACAGGCTGCAACCGCGCTGTTAAGAAAAGGGGGCATACCGTTGACAAAGGGCCTGCCGGCGCCCAATATTAAGCGCCCCGCGATTAAACTGGACGGCAGCCTGGTCACGGAAGTTGACCAGAGAATTCAAAACCGGTTAAAGCGTATTTTAATCTCCAAATGGCCACAATATGGATTTATCGGGGAGGAAATGAACCATGCGGAGCAAGTCAGGACTTGCGAACAAAGCGAGCATGGATATTGGGTGGTGGATCCATTGGACGGCACCACAAATTTCACAGCGGGATTTTTGTTTTTTGGGGTTTCATTGGCATTGGTAATTGATGGCTTGCCCATCCTTGCCGTGACATATGACCCGGTACGGGATGAATGTTTCTCGGCCCGACTCGGGCAAGGCGCTTTCTTGAACGGCAAACCGATGACCTGCCCGCACACCAAGAGCTTGAGGGATTGTATTGCCAATGTGGATTACAAGCGCCTGGTTGGAGAACTGGCGGCCCAGCTTGTTCGTTGCCCGCCCTATCGCTCTCAAAGAAATCTGGGTTCCTCGGTTTTGGAATGGTGTTGGCTGGCGGCAGGGCGAATTCAATTATATTTGCATGGCGGCCAAAAGCTGTGGGATTTTTCCGCGGGTTATCTGATTCTCCAGGAAGCGGGTGGGATGGCGACTTCGCTTTCCGGCTTGCCGTTGGATTGCAGCAAGTTGCGTAAACGTTCTGTAGTCGCGGCAGTCAATCAACCATTGCTTGATCAATGGGTCGAATGGATTGATGCCAACAGCGATATTTCACAATCCGCACTGTTTTAATCTAATGCCATCCTTTGATATTTCATCGGAAAGGGTCGTGCTTGTAGTGACGCGCCAAGAAAAGTTCGCCAATTCCCGCAACGGTCGGTTTCACTGCAATCCGGTGTCGCTGCAACACGAATTAGTCAACACGAATCAGCGCTTCTTTTTGCCCTTCCGGACTATCAGGATTTTCCGTGGCAGGAAACAGGATTCCATTGGAATCGTTGCCCGTCTTGTCCAAATCCCCGGCAATCGGCAACTTTAAGAACCTGGCAAGTTTCTCTGTATCCAGATGCGACAATTGATTCAACCCGAATAACGACAGGCCAGCCAATACAACAAGTGACAGTACAGACTTGAAAAACAGCCCTCTCGACTTGTTTGATCGGCTCCTGTTTGACAGGCCCATATTCGATCGGCCCATATTCGAACTGCATGGCGCCTTGCTTCTTGGTTTTAGCGCGCCCTTGGAGGACGGCATGCCTGAAAACCGCTCGGGTTTTAAATCCACCCTGGCGATAACCTGGTCCGGGTCCAGACGCAATAAACTGGCATATGATCTTAGGTAGCCCTTTACAAACGTGCAACCCGGAAGCCGGTCGTATTGGTCGCGTTCCAGCGCATCAATTGCGTCTGCCCCAAGATTCAAATCACTCGCGACATCTTCAACGGATAGCTGCCATGCCTCTCTTGCGGACATCAGCATTTCGCCCGCCGTTTTAGATGTTGACGGCTGGGGTTCTGGCCGGAGGGCGTCTGACTCAACCATGTCGGCAACAATATAAGGAAACGCTTAATTCAAAACCTGCTTTGCACAAGAATGCACGGGCATGATCAAACCTCTTCCAACGCCTTCATGCTCAATCTAACCCGCCCTTGTTTGTCAACTTCCAACACTTTCACCTTAACCTGATCGCCTTCTTTGAGTACATCGCTAACCTGATTAACCCGCTGGTTGGATATCTGGGAAATATGCACCAAGCCATCTCGCCCGGGCAAAATGTTTACGAACGCCCCAAAATCCATTAAGCGAACCACTTTCCCGTCATAAATCGTATCCACTTCAACATCCGCGGTAATTTGCTCGATTCGGCGTATCGCTTCCTGAGCCGCGGCATTATCGGTGGAAGCAATTTTTATTGTGCCATCATCGTCGATATCAATATTCACGCCGGTTTCCTCGGACAAGGCGCGAATAACAGACCCGCCCTTGCCGATGACATCGCGAATTTTCTCGGGGTTGATGCTGATGGTAACAATTCTTGGCGCAAATTCCGACATCTCGGCCCGCGGGGCGGAAATCACTTTATTCATTTCTTCCAGAATATGCAGTCGGCCTTGTTTTGCCTGGTGCAACGCCTGAGACATGATTTCGGATGTGATTCCGTCAATTTTTATATCCATTTGCAATGCGGTGATGCCCTCGGTCGTGCCGGCAACTTTGAAATCCATATCGCCAAGATGATCTTCATCGCCCAGTATATCCGTCAATACCGCGAAGCCATGGCCTTCCTTGATCAAACCCATAGCCACGCCCGCAACAGGCGCTTTAGTCACGACGCCGGCATCCATCAAGGCAAGACTGGTTCCGCACACACTCGCCATCGAACTCGAACCGTTGGATTCAGTGATTTCCGATACCACTCGAATGGTATACGGAAATTCTTCCTGGCTCGGGATGACCGCCTTGATTCCGCGCTTTGCCAACCGCCCATGCCCAATCTCTCTGCGCTTAGGCGTGCCGACACGACCCGTTTCGCCCACGCAGTAAGGCGGAAAATTATAGTGCAGCATAAAACTGTCCCGATAGTCGCCTTGCAGCGCGTCGATAATCTGTGAATCGCGCTCGGTGCCCAAAGTGACCGCTACGATAGCCTGAGTTTCGCCTCGGGTAAATTTTGCCGAACCGTGGGCGCGTGGCAATACGCCGATTTCAACGCTGACGGGACGCACTGTTTTGGCATCGCGTCCATCAATTCGCGGTTGGCCGGCAATGATGCGGCCGCGCACATGTTTTTTCTCCAGGGATTTAATCTCATCAGACACTATCGCCGAATTATCGACTGTAGCATCCGCCGGGCACAGTTCGGAAAGTATGCTGTCCTTGACTGCGGACAGCGCATTTTGCCGCTCGGCCTTATCCGTTATTTGATAGGCCTTTTCGATGCCATCGCCGGCCAGCTCGACAACACGACCACTGAACGACAAATCCTTCTCGGCTGGCTGCCAATCCCATTTTTCCTTGCCGGCTTCCCGCCCCAGCTCTTTCACAGCTTGAATCACGGCCTGGCTTTGCTCATGCCCAAACATGACCGCGCCAAGCATCTGTTGCTCACTTAAAACCTTGGCTTCCGATTCCACCATAAGCACCGCGTTTTCAGTGCCTGCGACGACCAAATCCAAAGCGGATTGATCGGCCAAAACCGTGGCGTTCGGGTTAAGCGCATACTGACCATCAACAAACCCGACTCTTGCGGCGCCGAGTGGGCCATTGAATGGCAAGCCGGAAATTTCGAGGGCTGCGGAAGTCCCGATCAAGGCCAAAATATCCGGGTTAATCTCGGGGTCAACCGACAAGACCGTGACAATCACCTGTACCTCGTTCATAAACCCGTTCGCAAACAGCGGTCGAATGGGTCGATCAATTAACCGGCAGGTGAGGATAGCGTTTTCAGACGGCCGGCCTTCGCGCTTAAAAAAACCGCCTGGAATCTTGCCCGCGGCGTAACTTCTTTCTTCGTAATCAACGGTCAGCGGTAAAAAGTCATGCCCCTTGTATTCTTTCCTGCCCACAACCGTAACCATGACAACGGTGTCACCCATGCTGGCGATCACTGCGCCGTGGGCTTGTCTTGCCGTCGCCCCGGTTTCCAGACGCACTTCATGCTGACCGTACTGAAATGTTTTTATTGCTTTACTCAATTTAGTTTCTCCTGTAATGACTTGTTAATTATGGCGCTTTTGCTGGTTATGGGACTTTGTCAATTGCCTTAGGCCTATTTGCGCAGCCCCAGCTTGCCGATCAGAGCCCGATAGCGCTCGATGTCGGCGTTTTTTAAATAGTTCAATAATTTACGGCGACGATTGACCAACCGCAACAATCCCTGTCGGGAATGATGATCGTGGATGTGTGTTTTGAAATGATCAGAAAGATCCTGAATCCGCGCGGTCATTAGCGCTATCTGTACTTCAGGGGAGCCTGTGTCCCCTTCTTCGCGCTGGTGCTGTTTAACGACAGCGGCTTTATCTGCGGCGGTTACAGCCATGATATTCCTCAATTAAAAATTATTACCTGTGTCGAAGTAAGCCGCAACTCATATGGACTTGCATCCATGGCAAACCTCGAAACACCGTATCACCGGAAACCGGCGGCCGCGTATTCTATACACCAACTTGATTATCTGCAAGCCTGTCCGCCAGAAAAATTAAAGATTTTTATCCGGAAATCAGTATAATCCCGTCCATTGATGACCTAGAAAAGCTTAAGAAACATTGTAATGAAATTAAATCGAGTCGGGTTTGTTGGCTGGCGAGGCATGGTGGGTTCAGTGCTCCTGCAAAGAATGATCGAAGAAGATGACTTCTCATTGATCGAACAGCCTGTTTTTTATACAACCTCACAAACTGGCCAACCTGGCCCGGACATCGGCAGGGAAATTCAACCCTTGCAAGAAGCCTTTGACCTGGAATCTTTGGCAAGCCTGGATGTGATTGTCACCTGCCAGGGTGGCGACTATACTGCTGAGGCGCATGCAAAACTTCGCCAGCAAGGCTGGAATGGCTACTGGATTGATGCGGCATCCAGCTTACGCATGTCAGCGGATTCCACCATCATTCTCGACCCCGTTAATATGCCGGTGATCGAACAGGGGCTTGCCAATGGTCAAAAAGATTTTATTGGCGGAAATTGTACCGTCAGTTTAATGGTGATGGCTCTGGATGGCCTGCTTAATTCTGACTTGGGCAATGCTGATTTAGTTGAATGGATTTCTGTCGCTACGTACCAGGCTATATCTGGCGGCGGCGCTCGGCAGATGCGCGAACTTGTCGAGCAAATGGGGGTGGTAAATCGCGCCGCCAGTGACTTAGTGAAAAATCCGGCCAGTTCAATACTTGATATTGATAAAGCCGTAATAGATGCGATCCGTTCCGATCAACTGCCCACCGGGGAAATCGGTGTTCCGCTTGCTGGAAATTTGTTGCCCTGGATTGACAAAGACCTGGATTCTGGCAGCAGTCGAGAAGAGTGGAAAGGCGCGGTGGAAACCAACAAAATACTTGGTCGGGAGGCGAAACCGATCCCCATAGAAAGCACCTGTATTCGTGTCGGAACGATGCGATGCCATAGTCAGTCGTTCACCATTAAACTCAAAAAAGATTTGCCGTTAGATGAAATAGAGCAAATTTTGGAACAAGGCAATGATTGGGTTACGTTGGTTGAAAACACACGAGAAGCATCGCTTGCCAAACTAACCCCGGCATCTGTCAGCGGCACATTAACTATCCCGGTAGGACGAGTGCGCAAGCTAAATCTGGGCGCACGGTATATCTCTGCATTTACTGTGGGCGATCAACTGCTTTGGGGCGCCGCCGAACCGCTACGGCGTATGTTAAGAATATTAGATCATAGTTCACTTTAATTTTTTGGCTTAAATTTCCGGGCCAAGCAATTATTTTGAGGCAATGTATTTTGAAGCAAGTCCAGCACAGAAATTTCGGGGCACGCATAACACCGATGGGCGGTTATCACGCAAATTGAGCCTCAATCCACTGTTGCCACCTGTTCTTTTAATATTGTCAGGCATCGTTCAACGTAATCCGCTCTGCTTGCTTGACCCATTAGCCCGATCCGCCAAATCTTGCCGGCCAGAACACCGAGTCCAGCGCCAATTTCCAAACCATGGTTATCGAGAAAGTTTTTGCGGGAAGCGGCATCGTCAACGCCATCGGGAATCAGTACCGCATTGAGCTGCGGTAACCGATAGGGTTTTTCCACCAATAACGCCAGGCCTAGTTGTTTGAGTCCGGCAACCAGTAATTGGTGATTGCGCTGGTGTCGCGCCCAGGCATTTTCAATGCCTTCTTCATGCACCATCAACAACGCTTCGTGCAGGGCATATAAAGCATTGACCGGCGCGGTATGATGGTATGAACGCCCGCCCTCTGCCCCCCAGTATCCCATCACTAAATTGATGTCCAAAAACCAACTTTGGACTTTGGTTTTTCGATTTCCGACTTTGTCCAAAGCCGCTTCGGAAAATGTAACCGGGGACAATCCAGGAAAACAGGAAAGACACTTTTGACTGCCCGAATAGACCGCATCCAGTTTCCATTTATCCACCATTAGCGGCACGCCGGCAAGCGATGTTACCGCATCCACGATAACCAGAGCGCCATGCTCGTGCGCCAATTTAGTCAAAGCTTGTGCATCGGATAGCGCCCCGGTTGAGGTTTCCGCATGAACAAACGCAACCACTTTGACATCCGGGTTATCTTTCAGCGCCTGTTCAACTTTTTCCAGACTGACCGGAGAACCCCACTGGTCCTCGACGACAACTACGCTACCACCACAGCGTTCAACGTTTTCTTTCATTCGGCTACCGAACACACCGTTAATACATACAATCGCTTTATCGCCCGCTTCAAGCAAGTTAGCAAAACACATTTCCATGCCCGCAGAGCCAGGCGCACTGACCGGCATGGTCATATAATTTTCGGTTTGAAAGACATATTGAAGCAAATGTTTAATCTCATCCATCAGCACCACAAAGGTTGGATCGAGATGACCGATTGTCGATCTTGAGGAAGCGTCCAAAATCCGTTGATGAACCATAGTAGGGCCAGGCCCCATCAAAAGCCGTTTAGGTGGTGCAAATGATTGATACATGATAAAAACCCTGAAATTTTGAAGTGCGAATTATAATAACAAAACGTGATAATTCCTATTATAACGCCTAAAGAAATTCCGATTAATTCAAGATTTCCTTAAAATTTAGAGGCAATCTGTGAAAATGCAGGCTTTTCTTCTGCTTTTATTCCAATCGGTCATTGCCGTGAAAACGGAAACGGTGGAGGTTGGGGTGGAGGTCGCGTACTGCTAAAGCAAGCATAAAAGAAAAAGCGCTGGATTGTGCGTATCATCCCTAATACGCCGCCTGCGGGTTCGCTAGCTCACGAAAAAATTGCAGGAGCAATTTTTCACGCAAGCCCCGAAGGGGTAAGTCTCAAGGATGAGACGAATAAAAATCACTCCAGGTGATTTTTTCCCGATAAAGGACTTCGGGAATGGCGGCGGGGGCGTTAGCCGCATCATTTAGGAGCAGTTCATCGACTGCCACGAGAGCCTGCTGTTCAACGACCTGGCTTTATTCAACCAAAAATTGGCCGATTGGCTAATCAAATACAACGCCATCCGACCCCACAAAGGGCTTGCACTGAAAACGCCAGTTCAGGCTGTCATCGACAACAACAAAAAGTGCAATATGGGACCCATACACTGTATTGTATAATTATAATACTTCATATAGAATCACCACCGCAAAATTCACACTAACTCCTTTCTTCACTACCGATAGCCACGCTAAAAAAGTTTGGTCGGGGTGGGAAGATACCTAACCACAGGGAGCAATAATGAGACATTACGAAATTGTGTTTCTGGTTCATCCGGACCAGAGCGAACAAGTCCCGGCCATGATTAACCGTTATAAAGAAATGGTCACATCGGGTCAGGGCAATATCCATCGAGTTGAAGACTGGGGCCGCAGACGTTTGGCTTATATGATCAATAATGTGCATAAAGCACATTACGTCATGCTAAATATTGAATGCGATCTCACTGTTCTGAGAGAAATCGAGAACAACTTTAAGTTTAACGATTCAATTTTGCGCCATTTAGTCATCCGAAGAAAAGAGGCCATTACAGAAGAATCTCCGATGGCAAAAGCGAAGGCCAAAGAAGATGCTGCGGAGGCTGAGAGAGCTGAAAAACAACGCGCTGTATCCACTGATGATACCGATGGGGATGAAATCAATAAAGAAATTGAATCTGAGGAGGCGCTTGCAGAATCTGTTGAAAACCCCTTGAAAGAACGGCTACCTGATGAACAGGTCATTGAAGAGCAAGCCCTTGAAGAGCAGGCCAGCGAAGAGGAGAAATCAGCATGATCCGTAAATTTCAAAGACGCCCAAGGTTTTGTAAATTCACCGTAGAGGGTATTCAATCCATTGATTACAAGGACATGGATATTCTGACCACGAATGTGAGTGAGACGGGCAAAATTTTGTCCCGCCGAAGTACTGGCACCAAGGCGCATTTTCAAAGGCAGTTGGCCACGGCGATTAAGCGCGCCAGATTTCTTGCGTTAATCCCATATACCGACCAACACGACAACTAATGAGGAGCAGCATGGAAATTATTCTATTAGAAAAAATTCAGAACGTCGGCGAGATTGGCGACCTGGTGAACGTCAAAAATGGTTACGCGCGTAATTTTCTAATCCCTCAGAAAAAAGCAATGCTGGCGACTCCTGATGCAAAAGCTAAGGTGGAAGAGCGGCTGCGGCAATTAGCCGAACAGGAAGGTAAGCGTTTGGACGGAGCAAAAGCACGTGCAGATTTTGCGATTAGAGAAATTACGCTGACTCGATTATGTGGTGAACAGGGTCAACTTTATGGATCGGTATCACCGCTCGATATTGCCAAAGCATTAACCGAAGCGGGTACCCAGATAGAGAAGTCTGAAATTATCCAACCCGACGGCCCGATAAAATACATCGGTGATTTCGAGGCTGATGTCATACTCCACCCAGAAGTGCGTTTTACTGTGAAAATCAAGGTACAAGGCGAACATACTGACGATCCAATCGCTGATTCTGCGGATGATGACAGTCGCCAGGATGCCGCGTCTGGCGATGATTTCAGCGGTGATTCTGATGATAATGTGGATAAAAATAAAGAAGATAACCAATTCAATCCAAGGTAATTCACGGAAAACTAACATTGACGGCCTCACGTAATAAAAGCACCGCAATTGCGGTGTTTTTTTACCCCTTTTTTGCTTAGGGGCTGTCAGGGAAGGCAGTTGCTGGTATGCTATAGGTTGCCCTGAATAATCATTGACCTATTAATTCTTTCCATTGGCTGAAACTGCACAACTGATAACCCATTCACCGAAATTACCGCCTCAGGCACTGGAAGCGGAACAGTCTTTGTTGGGAGGTTTGTTGCTGGATAATCGTAAATGGGCTGAGGTTACCGATGAAGTGGGGGTCCAGGATTTTTACAGTCAAAACCATCGGCTAATTTTTGCGGCCATTTCCGGTTTACAGGTTGCTGGGGATCCAGCCGATGTAGTCACAACCTCTGAATGGTTGGAGTCCGAAGGTAATTTGGACAACGCCGGTGGCCTTGCCTATATTGGGACATTGGCCAATAACACGCCAAGCACGGCAAATATCCTGACTTATTCAAAGATTGTTAGAGAACGCGCTATTTTGCGTTCGCTGATTGCCGCAGCAAATGATATTTCCGACAGTGCTTACAGTCCGCAAGGGCGCACACCGAGGGAAGTGCTTGATAACGCTGAAAAACTGGTGTTTGATATCTCTGAGCGCGATGGTCGCAATCGACAAGGATTTACCTCGATCCAGGATTTGCTGGCGCGATCAATTGATCGAATTGAAGAACTTTATGAGTCAAAAGAAGCCATAACCGGCATTCCCACAGGGTTTGCCGACCTAGATAGCATGACGTCTGGATTACAACCCGGTGATTTGGTTATAGTCGCAGGGCGGCCATCTATGGGGAAAACCTCTTTTGCCATGAATATTGCGGAGTATGTTGCGGTCGAGAAAAAATTGCCGGTAGCCATATTCAGTATGGAAATGCCGGGTGAGCAACTGGCCATGCGGTTGTTGGCATCCCTGGGTCGGATCAATTCCAACAAAATTCGAACCGGGCGCCTTGGTGATGAGGATTGGCCACGGTTGAATTCTGCTGTCGGGTTGTTGGATAAGGCACCGATGTTTGTGGATGATTCAGCAGGACTCAATGCTTTGGACTTAAGGTCAAGAGCGAGGAGAATAGCACGTGAAAACAATAATTTAGGATTGATAATTGTTGATTACCTTCAACTTATGCAAGCATCGGACAACACTGAAAATCGGGCCACGGAAATATCCGGAATCACCCGCTCGTTGAAAATACTGGCCAAGGAGCTGCATGTTCCGGTAGTCGCCTTGTCGCAGTTAAATCGAAGTGTGGAACAACGACCCAACAAACGCCCGGTAATGTCAGATCTCAGAGAGTCAGGTGCCATTGAACAGGACGCGGATGTCATATTCTTTATCTATCGAGACGAAGTGTACAACGAAGATACCGAACAAAAAGGGATTGCAGAAGTTATAGTCGGAAAACAACGAAATGGTCCCATCGGCATCACAAAATTAACATTTAGAGGGGAGTTTACCCGCTTTGAAAACTTTGCCTCACAATATTCCGGGCACAACCAATAAAGGCAAAAGCAATAAGAGCGGAGCGCATAATTTTTAATCCACCCACTCGTTTGCATCACCCGGAATCGGATTATTCATGGCGCGCCAGAGCGCTCATTGACCTGGATTCATTGCACCACAACATAGGCCAAATCAGGCGCGCTGCGCCGCAATCGCAATTGATGGCAGTCATCAAGGCGGACGCATATGGACATGGACTCGAAACTGTTTGCCAGGCCATTCATAAGCGGGTGGATGCTTTCGCTGTCGCAACCATCGCCGAAGGCATTCAATGTCGGTGCGTTCAGGCATATAAACCAGTGGTGGTGCTGTCCGAGTTGTGGCGGCAGGATCAACTCCAGTGTTTTGATCAATATCATATGCATGCGGTGGTGCATAATCAACAGCAGGTAAAGTGGCTGGAGGAATATCAGGGTAATCCGATATCAGTGTGGATTAAGTTCGATAGCGGTATGAACCGACTAGGCGTTGATGCAGATGAAGTACAAACGATTTATAAAAAACTTCAAGATATTCCCACTATTAAAAACATACGGTTAATGTCTCATTTAGCCAATGCAGATGTTATAGGCGATGATTTTACAAATAGGCAACTGGAGGTTTTTAACCGGGTCGCAGATAAAATTAAATGCGAAAAAAGCTTGGCAAATTCCGCCGGGGTAATGCGTTGGCCGGCTACGCATTTTTCCTGGATTAGACCGGGACTGATGCTCTATGGTGCAACGGCCTGCAAACAGCAGGGAGACAAAATACCAAAGTTTGACTTAAAGCCGGTGATGCAGTTGCAGGCAAGGTTGATTGCAGTTAAAACAATTGCGGCCGGCCAACCTGTCGGCTATGGTGGTATTTTTCGTACCCGGCGAATTTCAAAAATTGCCATGGTCGGTCTCGGCTATGGCGATGGATACCCTAGAGTGGAAGATTCCCGTGCATGTGTTTTGATTGCCAATCAGCGGGCACCCATCATCGGACGAATTTCTATGGATATGATTACGGTGGATGTGACCAATCTGGAGAGCATAAAAGCAGGCACTCAGGTAACGTTGTGGGGGCATGGTCTGAGTATCGAAGAAGTCGCACAATGGGCCGGCACCATACCCTACGAGCTGCTATGTAAAGTGACGACACGAATTCCGAGACTTCCCGTAAAGAAGAAAGACCATGAATAAGAAAGCCATGGCTAAAACCAAAGTTTACCCTTCTGTTATCTCCCGCAAGGGGATACTTAAAATATTTTTTTGGGTATACCCAAACCATAAGGGCATAAAGGACATAAACGTACCATTTAATAAAAAATAGATTTACAGAGGGTTTTACACAAGGGGATACTTAAAATAATGCGTAGCGCCAAAAAGAATCATGTTCGCAAAGCGAAATTTGTTTATTATTGCTCCGAATGTGGCGGTGAGAGTTCAAAATGGTCGGGGCAATGCGGCGAGTGTGGAGAATGGAATACGCTATTAGAGCAACAAGTTCAACGACAGTCATCACTTACCGAGCGATTCTCCGGTTTCTCGCCGGACGCTAACGTTCAAATGCTTGGGGAGGTGGCGCTCGAGAATATTAAGCGAATCTCCAGCGGCAGTGCAGAATTCGATCGGGTGTTGGGGGGTGGACTGGTGACTGGATCTGTGGTTCTCATCGGTGGTGACCCCGGAATTGGGAAATCGACGCTGTTACTGCAATATCTATGCAATATCGGCAAGAAATCTGAAGTGCTATACGTTACCGGTGAAGAATCAACTGAACAGATTGCATTGCGTGCTCACCGTCTGGGTTTAGACGGCCATAGCATGAAAGTAATGGCGGAAAATCGTCTCGAAACCATGCTGGAAATTGCACACAACGAGTCACCGACGGTGTTGGTCGCTGATTCCATTCAGACGTTCTATAGCGATATGTTGACTGCCGCGCCCGGAAGTGTTTCTCAGGTTAGGGAAAGCGCGGCTAGATTGGTGCGATATGCCAAACAAAGTGGCTGCTGCGTGATTCTGGTTGGTCATGTTACCAAAGAAGGGGCGCTGGCCGGGCCCAGAATTCTGGAACATATGGTCGATAGTGTGTTGTATTTTGAGGGGGAAAGTTCAAATAGCTTCCGGCTAATCCGCGCG
The DNA here is from genome assembly GCF_965237845.1 of Candidatus Spongiihabitans sp. GTDB lineage: Bacteria > Pseudomonadota > Gammaproteobacteria > Arenicellales > Poriferihabitantaceae > Spongiihabitans. The sequence continues at coordinate 1,524,219 of NZ_OZ250154.1, forward strand.
GTCAAGAATCGCTTTGGCGCGGTTAATGAAATTGGTGTATTCGCAATGACTGAACAAGGGTTAAAAGACGTGAGCAATCCTTCAGCAATGTTTGTAAGCAAGCATGGCGCGGAAAAACCGGGTAGCGTGGTGCTTGCCACTCAGGAGGGGACTCGCCCATTACTGGTTGAAATTCAGGCATTGGTAGATGACAGCGCGCTGGCCAACCCCCGACGATTATGCGTTGGTCTCGAACAAAATCGCTTGGCCATGTTATTGGCCATCGCACACCGACATGCCGGAATCTCTTTGAATAGCTATGACGTGTTTACCAATGTGACCGGGGGGGTCCGTGTCTCAGAAACCGGAGCAGATTTGGCTGTATTGATGGCGATCCTGTCCAGTGTTAAAAACCGGGCCGTGGGCAGCGACTTGATTGTATTCGGTGAGGTCGGGCTGTCCGGCGAGCTTCGACCGGTACAGCGAGGCATGGAACGCCTCAAAGAAGCAGAAAAACTTGGATTCACCAGAGCGCTCATTCCAGCCGCGAACAAACCCAAGTCCAGCAAGTCAAATATTGACATCATCGCGCCGCGACGAATCGAACAGGCGCTTCAGATTTTCGATGTTTAAGAAACACTTGAACACACTCATCGTTCAGTTTCGATTCATGTGCGATTCATAAATCGGTTCATTCTCGGCGAATAAAGTTGTGTCATGGGAAAATACTTCCCACGCAAGTTAAACCAATGGGAAGTGGGGCTTGCGAAGGAAGTCGCATTGACTTGGCGATGATTAACGAAAGCCAAAACTATATGCAAGTTATCCATTCCCATCGAAACGCACTCATACTCTGGCTGGGCATGGCAGGCGTACTGTTGCTGTTGCTGTTGCTGTTGATGCCAGCGATTAGTTTACTTGGGGCTTTAAAACCGCTGGGTCTGGTCACAGCGGAACTGGAGCTGATAGAACACGCTAAACAAAGGAAAATTCTTGGCAAATACCCACAGGAAATTGCTCAATTGAGCAAGCCAATTTATTCATTGGAAACGAGAAAAAGATCTAACCCGCTACCGCAATACTTTAGGCGATTTTGCCCATAGTTTGAAAACACCCCTTACCGTGATTAAAGGGATAACAGAAAAATAAAATGAATTGAACAAGGAAAATATCAACGATCTGGTTGATCGTATGAGCAAAATCGTCGATTACCAATTAAAACGTACCACCTCATCCCAGTTTTCAATCATGCATAGTGCGGTTGAGGTTGAGACGGCGCTTAAGAAACTGGATGTTACGCTACAAAAAGTATATGCCGATAAAAATCTCAATAGTGAGTGGCGTATTGAGCCTAATTCAATATTTTATGGTGATGAGAGTGATTTGTTTGAGTTCTTGGGAAACATGATGGACAATGCCTGTAAATGGTCGAAATCGTAGCTTCGATATGCCCTTTTAGTTAATGCAGAGGCAATCGAAGCGCATCACTGGACTAACTATTGAAATTCATGATGATGGGCAAGGTATTGCGAAATCCGAAAGAAAATCGGTGTTTCAGCGTGGCGCAAGAGTGGATCAGCACACGCCGGGGCAGGGCATTGGACTCTCGGTTGCCAAGGAAATTATCGAACGGTATGACGGCCAGCTTACGACTAAAACCAGCGAGTTGGGGCGCACTGGTTAGAGCCCGCTTTCCATCGAAGAGAACCCATCAAAGTGATCACCCTGGCACTCTAGAAACATAAACCAGAATTATGGAAACATTATCCGGAGCGCCATTTTCCAGGCATGCGCCGATCAATGTTTCCAGGCAGTGTTCAGGTTGATCGGCATGCCGGGCCAGAATTGCAGCAATATCGTTATCATTGACAACGCCAGTTAATCCATCCGAGCATATTAAGTAAATTTGATTGTGTTGCGGAGCAGCGGTAAAAAAATCCGGACTGCAACTGGCCTCAATACCTAACGCCTTTTGTAAAACATGATGACTATAAGCGGGAAATTTCCACTCGGGCCAATCGGGGTGGTCAACACTTAAGTTCGTGGCTAATGTGTGATCTGTTGTAAGCTGTTTTATTTCGCCATCAGAAAAACAATACATTCTTGAATCACCGATATGTCCAATTTGAATAACTTCGGATTGGAACAATGACGCAACCAGCGTCGTTCCCATGCCTTCGCAATTTTCCAGTTGATGGGAATGGGCGTAAACTTGACTATTTGCCAGTGAAAATGCGTCAATCATGGTCGCTGAGGATATTTCACCACCGATTTGTACGCCAACCGCTGCCTGCTCTTCAAAATAGTCGCATAGCGAATTAACAGCCATTCGGCTGGCGATCTCCCCGGCTTTGTGACCGCCCATGCCGTCTGCCACGACCGCGAGATTTATGGATGGCATAACCCTCAAACTGTCTTCATTAATTTCACGCATCTGACCGATGTCCGTGGCGGCGCTCATCTTATATTTGAATTTCATAAAACAGGGCTTCCAAAATTGAACTAGATACTGCGAATTAATGCATTAATACCAACTTTATTTTTCGTTTTCTGGTCCACAGTTTTTACAATTACCGCGCAGTATAGGCTGTGACTACCGTCTTGAGCTGGAATTGAGCCCGATACAACCACGGAACCAGGAGGAATGTAACCGTAACTTACCTTTCCAGAAGCACGGTCCAAAATACGCGTGCTTTGTCCGATATAAACGCCCATGGAGATGACAGCGCCCTCACCAACGATCACGCCTTCCACTATTTCGCTGCGCGCGCCTATAAAACAGTTGTCTTCGATAATTGTCGGAGATGCCTGCACCGGTTCGAGAACGCCACCAATACCCACGCCCCCGGAAAGGTGAACATTTGCGCCAATTTGTGCGCACGATCCTACAGTTGCCCAAGTATCGACCATTGTTCCAGTGCCCACGTAAGCGCCGATATTGACATAACTTGGCATAAGTACAACATCATTAGCGATATAGGCACCTCGTCTGACCATTGCTGGCGGGACAACCCGAAATCCTCCGTTGGCAAAATCAGCGCTGCGATAGTCGCTGAATTTAAGTGCAACCTTGTCGTAGTAGGTAGCGAAACCACTGCTTAATTTCTTATTTTCACTAATTCTAAAAGACAGAAGAACGGCCATTTTTAACCATTGATTCACATGCCAGCCGCCATCTTTGGGTTCCGCTACCCGCGCTTCACCGGAATCCAATAAGGCCAGGCATCGGTGAACCGCCTCACGCAATTCAGCGCTTGCATTATCAGGTGTGGTTTTGCCTCGATCTTCCCAGGCATCGATAATTACCTTTTCCAAATCTTTCATAATGTGTTGTTCTATATGATGTTGTTCTATATGATGCTGTTCTATTTTTGACAGGTGTATTTAATTGGTTTTACCGCCCACGCCATAGCCCATGAAACCAGGCCGCCCAAGCTGTAACTTCTTGGGAGAAAAAAGATTATACTCGTTAATGAAAAGTTTTTCGGAATCAGGTACGCTAAGGCGTTCCACAATTGAAAAAATGAAATTAATAAAGTAGTGCAATAAAGATTGTGTGCCAACAATTTTATATCAATAAAACATGAAAAATCGCCTAAAAAATCCCACAAGAAATCGTTGGGCAATCACCATATCAGATAATCTCGAATCGAAACATTTTTTCGTTAAGACCACAGCAAAAAGAAATCTGATTATAGTTAGCGTTGCCGTTTTAGTCATCGTTTTTACCTCAGTTGGCACTAATATTTTTCAATCCAACGCCGTCGCATCGCTTGCTTTTGAAAAAGAAAATTTAAACAAAAAATTGATTCGATTCGACAGTTTAATCTCTAATCTTAATCAAATAATCGCCAGTAATCAGCAGCAAGCAACCCAGATTAGTAAAGAACTTGTAGAGATTGAGAGGTTCAGTGGAATGGATACCGATGATTTAGAGTTTTCCCTCGAACAACGTATAAAACTGATTGGAAATTTTTATAACGCCAAGGAACAAGAATATTCAGAAATCGGTAACCGGATGCAGCAAATAGAAAAAGTTATCGGAATCAGTGAAAAAAATTCGAGCCAGAAAGAATCGGACCTCACATCCAGAGTTGATCTGGCAGGTTTGACTGCAACTCAGGAACGAATACTGCACGACAGCATCCCAAGCGGCTATCCCCTGGAAAATCGCGTAATCACCAGTAATTTTGGCATGAGAAACCATCCGGTTACGAAAGTCAGGTCTTTCCACAAAGGGGTGGATCTGCGGGCAAAAACCAGCAAGAAAATTTTTTCAACAGCAGATGGATTGGTCAGCAGCGCCGACTATTCTAATCTTAGCGGCAATCAGATTGTTGTGTTGCATAACTTTGGATTTGAAACACGATATTCCCACCTAAAAGAAATGCTGGTCAGTGTTGGAGATGTAATCCGCAAAGGTGACTTGATTGGCTATTCTGGCAATACCGGCAGAAGCTTGGCGGCACATTTACATTACGAAATCCGGTATCTTCGTAAACCAATCGATCCATTTCAGTTTTTGGAGTGGGAGTTTGGCGCGCACGACATTTTCACACAAGTCAGAGGTATAAAATGGCCATCTTTAATAAGCTTAATCAACAAACAGATTGCTCATCAAACATTACAACTATCGCAGCTGGAGCACACGTTACTGGTAAAATAAATGTAGAGTGTGAGCTGCATATCGATGGTGAGGTCGATGCAGAAATAAACTCCACCGGAGTGGTCAAGATTGGCCAATCCGGTGTCGTGAAGAGCAACCTGCGAGCGAATACTTTAATCATTACTGGCAAATTTCTTGGGGATGCTGAATGCGAATCCATTGAGCTTATTTTAGGTGGAGAAGTAGAGGGCAAACTGAGTGCTAGCAGCCTCACCATAGACGCAAGCAGTTCATTTCAAGGGGAAAGTATTCGCAGACAATCAGGGGGATCTTCCAAGATTGTGGATTTCTCCAGCGAAGTGAAAAATAGTAAGGCTGATGAATTTGAATCCCCATTTTTAGCAGACGGATTAGATCAAGAAACGAAATAGTCACCGCCGAGAATCTGTTAAGGATGGCTATTCGACTATTCGATCGATTATCAACTTAGCGGTGGTTTTCTGGTTGTTCGTGGTAATCAACGTGGTATCGCTGACTAAATCCCCCGGCTGTTGAACAGGTTTTCCAGTTTTTGAGACTCTGGCCGAGACGGTTATTTTGTCAAACGATGCAATGCTCATACTGGGGAGCATGGCCATATTTTCGGTAAGCTCAATCTCAATTGGCAGGTCTTTAACCTGGTGCTTGCTTACTGCCAACGGTGCGCGGGGGCCTTTCAGGGCTTTAGCAAAAACGAACACGAAGTCATTTTTATCTGCTTGGGCAACGAGATTATCCGCAAGCATGACTTCAACGGCTATTACTTTCCCGATCGCATGATCGGTTGACCTCTGCTTTTGTGTATCGTTGTTTACATTATCAGAGTTACGATTGCGCTCAATCAATCGCTCAATTTTATCTACGGATTGTGGGTCGTCTATCACCAAAGGCAAGAGGGTGTTTAGATGGACAAGTGCCCCGTCACGGTCGCCCAGGCTTTCAGAGCCCAGGCTTGCCATCCACAATGCGTTGACATGATTTGGATTGATCGAAAGCGCTTTTCCGATTCGATCTTTGGCAGCAGGGGTATATACATTCCCGGTTAGCATTATTTCCGCATCCGCCCAGGCGGCTAAAAAATCGGGGTTTCCGAGCACCAGGGCGTTTAGTTTTGCATAGGCGGATTCTGCCTTGTCGTAGTCGCCTAATGTCATATACGTTCGGGCAGCAAGTTCCCAGCCTTGAGGATTCTCGGAATCCCGATCAAGTTTTGCTTCCAGTTGTACTAGTAATTCGTCAATATCAAATTTGTTGCCTGGTTGTTTAGCTAACTCAATTTCAGCAATAGTTTGCACCGCAAATTGGGGGCTGCCTAAATAACTGTATAGACCCAGGCTCAGCAGGGGTATCAGCAAAATAATCAACACCCCCCAACCCTTGAATACAACGGTTGATGTGCCAGGTTCAATCGTCTTATTATCTTCAAGCAGATCTTCAAGCAAAGCAGCCTGCAGTTCGAGTTGGGCTTCCTCGATATTTGTTTCTCCATGGTCCTTGAGCGGTTCTATTTCCTGCATACGTTGCCGGGCTATATTTACATTTGCGGCATCCCGGTTAGTCGCAACGATTTTCCGCTTATTTCTCAGCGCCGGAAGAATCATCAATATAGGAATCATTATAATCCCAAGCAGGAGTGCGTAAAATATAATCACAAGGCAGACTTATCTATGAGAGACTTTGCGTTAGCCAGCTGTTGTTTGGAAAATTTGGTGTGAGTGGGTTGCCGCGGCTTGCGAATTTTGAGCAGTGCGAAACCCGCAATGGCAATTAAAATCACGAAAGGAGAAAACCATAAAAGCAGCGTAGCGGGCGTGATTCGTGGACGGTATAAAACAAACTCGCCATATCGTTCAATCATGTATTGAATGATTTCGTCATAATTTTTGTCCTGCCTTATCATTTCATATGACTTTCGTCTGAGGTCTTTGGCAAGGTCTGAGTTAGAGTCGGCCAGGCTTTGATTCTGGCAAACCAGGCAACGCAATTCTTTTATTACTTTCTGGTAGAGCGCATGTTGATTCGGGTTATCGAAATCCGCGATATCCACCTGTGCCGATACCGACAGGCACGGCAACATAATACACAGCAGCATAACCCGCATTTTAATGACGGGAAGGAGCATCAAGTTTTTTCTTCTTGTAACGAAATGACCAATGGAATAATTTTGTTTTGTACATCATCATTGGTTAACGGGCCGATATGTTTGAGGCGAACGATACCCTGTTTATCAATGACAAAAGTTTCCGGAACGCCATAGACGCCATAGTCGATACCGACATCGCCAGTTTGGTCAAGCGCAATCACAGTATAAGGATTGCCAAATTGCTGCAGCCATTTGCGCGCCTCCGCTACGCTATCTTTATAGTTTAGACCGACTATGTCGGCCAGTCCGCTGTGCGACAACTGAACCAGTAAAGGATGTTCGTCACGACAGGCGACACACCACGATGCCCATACATTGAATAGCCAAACTTTTCCCAGCAGGTCTTTTTTGAACAACCTGTCTTTTTTGTACGGAGTTGACATCATTTGAGATTGCTCCGATGTTATTAAAGTTGGCAATGAAAATTCCGGAGCGGGTTTGCCAATGAATGGAGAGGGAACTTCACCGGGGTTACGATTTAGCCCTATCGCCAAAAACCCAACCACAACGATAAATACCGTAAAGGGAAATAATGTTTTCTTAAACACAACGCAGGCTCAAATATTAAATTGCAAATATTAAGTCGCCAGATTAGCGAGTTTGGAAATTTTTGCGGTCGCCGCTTTTTGACCATACCTACGATCAGTCGCGCCGAGGAAACCACCTAATGCCATAATCAATGCGCCCAGCCAAATCCAGCGAATAAACGGCTTAAAGTAAATCCGTACCGCCCATACCTGATCGTTTTCCAAAGGCTCCCCTAAAGCAATATATAAGTCGCGGAAAAATCCAGGATCAATAGCAGCCTCGGTCATGGGGTTTTTTTGAACCAGATAAATTCGTTTTTCCGGAAACAGTCGGGTTACCGGTTTATTATTTTCCAATACCTCAAACTTGCCGCGAATGCCCTGATAATTTGGCCCGGTAAGCCGTTCAGTGCCATTGAAAATAAATTGATAGTCATAGATTGAATATTGCTCGCCGGCCTGCATGCGAATGTCACGCTCGACGCTATAAACATTGGTCAAGGTAACGCCAATGACAAACACGCCTATGCCAATGTGGGCCATGGTCATGCCGTAGAAACCTCGCGGTGTTGTGGCTAAACTTTTCAGTCGTCTTCCGGTGTGTCCTCGGTCGGCCAGACCCTTCAAACTCAGAATGATCACAAAGCTTCCCGCGAACACGCCTAAAGCCGCCGCCAGTGAGTAATGTGGCATCAATAGCGGAATTGATAATCCCGCTGTCGCACTGATCGCCAAAATCACGATAACAACGCGATTGATTCGTTTAAGACGGTCTTTTTTCCATCGAATCAATGCGCCGATACCGATCAACATCACCAGCGGCAACCCGATCAATGCGAAGATCAGATTGAAGTAGGGCGGGCCTACCGAAATTTTACCCAGCCCCAACGCATCCAGAACCAATGGATAAAGCGTTCCCAGCAGAACCGCAAAACAAAGCACGCCAAAAAATATATTGTTTAAAAGTATGGCTGTTTCCCGAGAAATGATTTCAAACTTAACGTGGCTCATAATGGTGGGGGCGCGCCAGGCGTACAGTAGCAACGATCCGCCAATGACCACGCTTAAAAATATTAATATAAACAATCCTCGGGACGGGTCAGTGGCAAAAGCATGCACTGAAATTAAAACCCCCGAGCGCACCAGGAAGGTGCCTAATAACGATAGCGAAAACGCAAAAACAGCAAGCAGAATAGTCCAGGCCTTAAACACGCCACGCTTTTCCGTTGCGGCAAGGGAATGGATTAATGCGGTGCCAATTAGCCAAGGCATGAAAGAGGCATTTTCCACCGGGTCCCAAAACCACCATCCGCCCCAACCTAACTCATAATAGGCCCACCAGGAACCCAGGGCAATACCAATGGTTAAAAACATCCATGCGATATTGGTCCACGGGCGCGACCAACGCGCCCACGCCGCGTCGAAGCGACCGCTTATCATCGCCGTCAGGGCAAATGAAAATGCCACTGAAAATCCCACATACCCCAGATAAAGTATTGGCGGGTGTACCGCCAGTCCGAAGTCCTGGAGCAGGGGATTTAAATCCCGGCCTTCCGCTGGCACCGGCAGCATCCGCTCAAACGGGTTGGAGGTAAATAGCATAAATAATAGAAATCCCACGCTGAGCATGCCCATTACGGCGAGAACGGTTGCGGATATCGACTCTGGAATAGAGCGGGTGAATAAGCTCACTGCACCGCTCCAAACGCTCAGGATGAAAACCCAAAGCAGTAGAGAACCCTCGTGACCGCCCCAGACCCCGGAAATTTTATAAATCAGGGGTAAATGGGAATTGGAGTGGCTGGCCACATATTTGACTGAAAAATCGTCTTGCAGGAAAGCATAAGTTAAACAGATATAGGCAAATGCAATGAGCACAAATTGAGCCTGGGCAGCAGGCTTGGCAAAAGCAATCCAGGTCACAATACCACGCTGTGCGCCGACAAGGGGCAGGCTGGCAAGCAGCAAACTTATCACCAGCGCCAGAACGAGAGCAAAGTGTCCGAGTTCGGGTATCATCAGAAATTACTTAGTCGTCTGTCTGGGTCTGGGGATTATGGGTGGTCTTGGTGGCTGCTGTAACCTCGGTAACCTGAGTCGTGGAGGCGGCGTAGTGTTTTTTATTGGCAGCCTTTAACGCATCGTTTACTTGCGGAGGCATGTAGGTCTCATCGTGTTTCGCCAGTACCTGGTCAGCCACAAAAACACCTTCGCGCATTGTTCCCGAAGCAACGATGCCCTGGCCCTCGCGAAAAAGATCCGGGAGAATGCCGACATAAGATACCGAAACAGTTTCCGCAGTATCGGTCAGGTCAAAAGTGACATTTAAATCGGTTTGATTTCTGTTAACGCTGCCAGCAACCACCATACCCCCTATGCGAAAGTTAGTTTGGGCGGGGGCTTGACCGGCAACAATCTGACTCGGGCTAAAAAATAAATTAATATTCTGCTGCAACGCCAATAGCGTCAGTCCGACAGCTGTGGAGATGCCGGCCACTAACAAGCCCAACGCCAGCAAACGCCGTCTTTGTTTAACGCGCATGATCGCTTTTCATCATAGTTTCATTGGCATGTTCATTGACAGGTTCATTAGCGGCGATAAAATAGCGACAAGGTTTGAATCAATTTTTTGTGTCGGCTTAGCGGCGCAAAATAGTTATACCCGAGCATGACAGCAAAAATGCCATAACTTATCCAGATATAAAAACCATGCCCGCCCATATTGAAAAACTCAACCATGCGCCTGCCCATTCATCTGATGTTTATGTACCAAGTTCTTCACCCACTGCGTTTGTCGTTCCTGATCCAGTAATTCACAACGAACACGATTGAACAAGCTGGCAATGAAATAAAAATTTATGGCGGCGAACATGATTAACAACGGAATCAGCATCTCAATATCCATCGCAGGTCGAGCCAGCCTGGTCACTGTTGAACCTTGATGCAAGGTATTCCACCATTCAACCGAGTAGTGAATGATTGGAATATTGACCAACCCGACAACCGCTAATAATGCTGCCGCGCGTGAGGCGGTGCGTTTATCCTCAATCGCGCTAATCAGCGCCATATACCCAAAGTATAAAAACAACAACACCAATTCAGAAGTCAATCGGGCATCCCAAATCCAGTAGGCGCCCCAAGTGGGTTTTCCCCATATGGCGCCTGTCACCAATGCACAAAAAGTAAAAACAGCACCCAATGGTGCGCAGGCGCGAGCCACCGCGTGGCCTAGTTTAATTCCCCAGATTAACCCGGTGGCGGCGGCAACGGCCATGACCACATAGGTGAACATCGACATCCATGCACTGGGCGCATGGATAAATATAATACGATAGCTGTCGCCCATTTGATAATCCACGGGCGCGACAATCAACCCATAATACAAACCAATCACGAATAATAACAATGCTGTAACCCCGCATCGGGTCGCCCACCTCTGTGCGAAGCCATAAAAATAAACAGGCGAGCCAAATCGATGCAACCACAGCCAGGATTTATTCGGCGAACGGGCATGAATATCGGGATTTTGCATCGGGGTTTTGCGCAAGGACTAGCGATGTGACTGTCAAATTAATTGATAACAGTTATGGGACGGGCATTGTACTTTAAACCTGTCACCTATATTCGGATTTGGCTGTGGCGTTCACAATTAATTCAAACTAATTCTTACGGCTGCGGCAATAGCAAAGGGAGCAAGGGTCAAGCACAGTATTAATATCGCCGCAAGCAGATATATTTGTCCTGCCCAGTTGGTTTGCAATGCGGCTGCCTGAATAGCGCTACTGCCAAATATTAAAACCGGCAGGTACAACGGTATAATGATTAAAGTTAAAAGCACACCGCTTTTGCGTAAGCCCACGGTGAGGGCGGCGCCGATGGCGCCAATCATACTCATAGCAGGGGTTCCCAATAACAAGCTGAGTAACATGGCCAAAAATGCGGAACCGGGTAGATTGAGCATAATTCCCAACCCCATCGCGATTAAGATTAAAGGCAGTCCGGTGATTAGCCAATGCGAACAAACTTTTGCAACTACCAGAATAGGCAATGGGTGTGGGCTCAAAACTAATAATTCCAGCGTGCCGTCCTCATATTCCGAGCGGAAAATACCATCCAGCGCCAGCAGCGTGGCAAGCAGCGCCGCGACCCAAATGATGCCCGGCGCCAATTTTTGCAGGAACATCGGCTGCGGGCTGATCGCTAATGGAAACAGGCTGACGGTAATAATAAAAAACAATGCGGGGTGAAAAATTTCGTTAAAGTGTCGAAAAGCGATGGCAACGTCCCTGCAGACGATGGCCATGAAAGTCGTTATCAATGAATTTCTATGTTGTGGCACGATAATCTAAAGCGTAATCGCCCGGTTCAATCATATGGCGCAAATGAAGTTGTTGATGAAATTCATTACCGAAGTCCAGAGCCTGGTGGCTGGTGTAAACGATAATGCCTCCCGAATTTATATGAGACATCATGATTTTCTGGAGTAGTGCAATGCCTTCGCTGTCCAGTGTTGTAGCGGGTTCATCCAGTAGCCACAATTGTGCGTTGCTCCTTAAAACCCTTGCTAGCGCAATCCGTTGTCGTTGTCCGGCAGAAAGCTGAAAACATGGGGAATCCGCCAGCCCCATCACCGCCATGATTTGTAAACTTTGTGCAACAGAAATAGCGGGTTTATAATGCTCCAGGCTACCGAGAAATGATAGATTTTCGCCAGCTGTCAAGTTGTCTTTCAAGGCAATTTTATGTCCTAGATAATTCAATGAAGCAAAATATTCAAAGGGGTTGTCGGTAATGTTATCGCCATTCCAGGAAATCGTGCCTTGTTCGGGCCGGGACAAACCGGCGAGAATGCGCAGCAACGATGTTTTCCCTGAGCCATTTGCGCCCATTAACTGCAACGCCGAAGCTGACTTCAGCTTAAAATTCAAGGCCGTGAAAAGTTGGGTATAACCACGCACACATTCAAGATTCGAGATCTCAAATGTGGTCTCATTGGCAAAGGATGGTCTAGTATCAATTACGGGCAACAGAACTTAATCCGGTAAAATCGTCATAGTGTACCTTACTTAACCGATTGAACCGTGCGATTGAATTTTGATTCTACACATTGACATGGATGCATTTTATGCGTCTGTTGAAGAACGCGAAAACCCCGAACTGAAGGGCAAGCCGCTAATCGTGGGCGGTCAGGCGTCAACGCGTGGTGTTGTCGCCGCCGCGAACTATGCCGCAAGAAAGTATGGTATTCATAGCGCGATGCCGACTGCCAGCGCAGTAAAAAAATGCCCGAACCTATTAATTGTTAAGCCGCGTGGTGAGTTGTACAGTAAAATTTCAAAACAAATACGCACTATATTTTACCGCTATACCCCAATTATTGAGCCACTTTCTCTGGACGAAGCATTTCTTGACCCGCAAGGCAGCGAACGGCTGCATGGCGATGCCGAAGCAATTGGTCGGCAAATTAAAACAGACATCAAGGCCGAACTGGATTTGGTTGCCTCGGTGGGAGTGGCGCCCAATAAATTTGTTGCCAAACTGGCAAGTGATTTCGGCAAGCCGGATGGATTCATCATCGTCAAACCTGATGACGTTCAGGCATTTCTGGATCCGTTGCCAGTAAATAAGATCTGGGGCGTTGGCAAGGCAGCCAATGTCAAATTGTCCAGGCACAATATCAGAACGGTCTGTGACCTGAAAACCAAATCACCCCAATTCCTTGATCAGTTATTTGGGCAATATGGCGAGCAGTTATGGCGCTTGGCTCATGGCATCGATGAGCGAAAAGTGACACCAGACAGCGAAGTTAAATCGGTTTCCCAGGAAACCACTTTCGCTCAGGATCTAACTTACTATCGGTCCATTGAATCCACCGCCTTGTATCTCACCGAAGAGGTCGGTTATCGGCTGCGAGAATCCGCGCTTAAAGGTAAAACGGTGACCATAAAAATTCGCTACGATGACTTCAAAACCATCACCCGATCGCGCAGCCTCTCTTTTCAAACCAGCCAGACTAACCAGCTGTGGAAAGTTGTAAAAATGCTTTTCGAGGAAGCCTTGGGGAATAAATCTTTTGCTATTCGCTTGATTGGCGTTGGCATCTCGAATTTTAGTGAAGCAAATTTTAGTGAAGATAAAGAGTTAGCGACACAAGCAGATTTATTCGACACTCCGCCGAAAACCCCCAACTCCGAACCAAAGGGACAACTTCTGGATCAGCTAGCCGATGAAATTAAACATAAATTCGGCAAAGAGAGCATAAAACGCGGCAAGTCCATACAGTAAACCAGAAATAAGGCTTTCGATATCCTCGTGGTTGTTATGGTTGGTTTCTTCTGGATGACAATCAGAAAACAGGCTACAATGCGTCCGCAGTCTCGCAACGCACACTGAATCAAATCGAAAATGAAAAAGCAAAAACTCTTTCAAAAACTATTGTCAGATACTAAAAATATTCGATTTTCTGAAATACGAAAATGCACTGAGATTTTTGGCTTTAGGTTGGATAGAGTGAATGGCAATCATCACATATTTGTCCACCCTGATATTCCAGAATTGTTAAACTTGCAGAATGTTAAAGGGCAAGCAAAGCCTTATCAAATCAGACAATTCTTGCAATTGATAGAAATCCACAATCTGCAAATAGAGGAATGAAAATGAAAGACTACCACGTGAATATTTTTTATAGCAAGGAGGATGGCGGGTATATTGCCGATATTCCAGATTTAAGAAATTGTTCTTCATTCGGCAAAACGCCAGCGCAAGCATTGGGAGAGGCGCTCATCGCTAAAGAGGCTTGGTTGCGCTCGGCAAAGAGTAATAACAAACCGATTCCCGTTCCCGAATATAAGCCTGCGATATATCAAGTGGGGTGATGTGTAAATAGAGCGGAAATACAATCTTTAGTTATAGCGGTTTTAATATGGTTTTGTGCTACAGATTGTTAAAAATTTCTTCGTTTAAAATTGCGAATTAAGTTCCCTAACACCAAAAATTACTTAACAACAAACGTTTCCTCGCCCAGCATATCTACGATTTTCACCGCGACTTTGCATCCGGTGCGGGGCAACGTCAGTGTATATTCTCCTTTGACAAACTCATTCTTCTTGCGAGGTAGATCGCTTTCCACGATGTTAAAACGTTTGCCATCGTAATCGGTGTCGATTAACACACAGTCAATCTGCGCCCTGAAGTTGTCAATCTGTTCATCAAAAACCGTTCGGTCAATTTCCATCCTCGCAAGGATGGAAGGGCTGATGTAGTCGCTGATTTTCACCGCCGCCCGCTTGCCCTTTTTGGTGATGGCGATGGCGGCTTCGGCGGATTGATTGGTCACCATCCCGTCCTGCTGAATATCGCATACAGTGATTTTGTTGATCGGGTTTTTCTCTGCGGCAAGTTCTTTGATGATTTTCAATTCCGAGCCGTTGCAGAAAACAGTAATATCCCGCGTCTCGTCCGAACGGTTCGTTGCGATTTCATCCTTGATGATTTGAATGTCCAATTGCGTCAGAGGTTTATCCAGATCAACAATTTTCGCTAACTGGCCGCCGACTGTTCCGTCAAAAAACAAATCCTTGCGATCAATTTGAATGCCGTATTTGGAGATGATTATTTTCTTGAGTTCGGCTTGTTTGGCATGGTCGTAGTTATTCACCCGATAATGAATCAATCCGCGCCCGTTTTGTTCCACAAGGTCGCCGTTCTTGCCATTGAATACGCCTTGCAACCGTTTGATGGTGGTTTGGATCGCGCCCTTGTTCAAGTCCGCCATAATCCAGCGGCGGCCCAATTTCTCCGCAACCGCCGCGGTGGTGCCGCTACCGCAAAAGCAATCTAATACGATGGATCCTTCGTTGCTTGAGGCTTTGATGATGCGCTCTAAAAGGGCTTCGGGTTTTTGGGTGGGGAATTGCATATTTTCAGCAGAAGTTGGTTGTTGTTGGAAAGACATTACATCATCCCAAACATCACCAAACGGCTTGCCCTTGTTCTTTACATCGTCTAAGTAGCGTTTAATTCCATGAGCAACTAGATACTTGCCTTTCTTATCTTCTTGATTAAACATATTTAGGTATTTTTCAGTATGCGGCTGAAGTTGTCGATTAAACGTCCCTTCTCCTTTGGAATAATAAAGGATGCTGTCGTGTCCTCTTATCCAATTTTTTGCTTGAGTCTTAAATCCCGAAAGAACAGTAATATCCCAAATTATTTCTCGATTAAAATTCTCACCCCCAAACACCTCGTCCAGCAAAAATCGCAAGTGGTGATTCTTGTTTTCATCACAATGCAAATAAATACTCCCTTTGTCACTCAACAATTCCCGCATCAAGATCAACCGCTCATACATGAACTGCAAATAATTATCGTTTGCCCAAATATCCTCGTATTGCGCCTGTTCAATGAAAGTATGCCTCTCGCCAGTGAGTTTCCCATTGTCCCCATTTCCATTGCCGTTTCCATTGCTCACGCCGCGCAATTTCACCTTGCGCACATAATCCGCGCCGGAATCAAATGGCGGGTCAATGTAAATCAGATCAATTTTCCCTCGAAACCCTGAAACTAAAAGAGAAGATAGAATTTCCTTGTTGTCGCCGTGAAACAGCAGGTTGTAATCCGCTTTGATAAATTCCTTGTAAGACGGTTCGGCGGGAGGCTTTTCAACGCCAACGGATTCGCATAACTGCGCTGGAAAATGCCGCACCACATCCAACGGCTTCTTGCCAACCCAATGCAACATCGGGCGACCTTTGAGCGGGGTGATTTTTAAGAGCTTCGGATTTTTAGCAGACATATTCGATATCAGGTGTTGGCAGTCTAACTTAGCACCTGATACACACCCTTGCCCAGATGATTTTCGACAATTTTTATACAGGGGGTGCTTTCAAAAGTTACGGTAGTTGCATGAAAAACAGAAAGAACTGCATCCTGCAGATCCTGATCTTCTTCCAAACGTTTTACTGTAAGATTTAGTGACTGAAGTTTGTTAAAATCTAACGGACGATTATGTATTTTGTGCCTATTTGCATCCGCTAAAACTTCAGCAACTCTTTCTGCTTTTGGCTTATCCAATTTCATGTATTTATGAAGCCAGTCAGCAACCATTTCTTGAGACAACTGTATAGCTCTCGCACAATCATCAAGTAATCCTGGCGGCCAGTTCGCAATTCTGGTAGTCCACAGCGGCGCACGCAATCATGGTTGCGGCAGACATCGCATTTTGCGGCACAATTACGCGAATGTATTGGTATTGTTTGCGTAGATAACAAACAATTTGTTCAGCCGCCGCCAACGAACCGCCGGGAGAATGCAGAATTAAGTCCAGTTTGTCGTTGCGGGTTTCCGAAGCACGTCTTAATTCGGAAATCACCGACATCAAATGCTGGACATCTGAATCGTTAATGCTGACCAGAATCCCCGGAATATTCGGCGCTGATTGCGAAAAATTTGCTGCGTATAAAATGACATCTCGTTTCACGAGGTCATTTAGTTTTTTCAAATAGTCTCTACGGAGCACATCTTGCGGCTGTGTTTCCGTAACCATACGCCGAATATCGGATAAATTGGGCATTATGGGTTTTTATATGAACCACTGGTGAGCGTTTCTACTTTCACAGGCGGTGGCTCTTTGACCGACAGTTTGTAAGCTAATTCAACCGCCTCTTTCAGTTCGTCCGATATCTGCCGACTTCCTTGACGAACAATATTTTGTCTTTCCAGCTCAAGTGGACCGGGATTCAAGGTTGTTCGGTTGCTCATTGTTGTTTCCTCCTCAGGTTGTTAAAATTAGTGTTGCGTTAATGGATTGTAGTCATCAAATCATCCGCATTTTACCCACTCGTGGATTTCACCCAGAGCGCCGGATGGCATTACACTTCCGTCGCAGTATATAACATGATAGCGGAACATATTAACGTTGATTTGCGCCAACCGCTCCACCGCCTTTTTCTTTGCTTCTACTATTGGATCGCCTTTCTCATTCTCGGCCTTGACCTCAATAATGTAAAACTCTCCGGTGTTCTTAACAAGGACAAAATCAGGGAAGTAGCGATGATACCGCTTGTCCTCGCCCATATACTCAAAATGAAAGTCGGTTTTTTTCGGGTCGGTCAGCCCACCAGTGAATAGAAACGCTTCCACTTCATCGGGATTGGTATTGAGTACGGATAAAACTTGTCTAAACAAGGTGCGTTCCGGACCGCTGTCAAAGTTGTAGGGCGTGTAGTGAAAACTCAACTCATGTGTGTCTGCGTAATCGCTATTCGCGGCAAGTAGCCCGCCGTCTTTCATCCGCTCATAAGTTTTCTTCAGCAAGCGCAAATGGTGGACATAAACGCCGTATTCATCCTTCTCAAAAATCTCTTTTCCCTCCTCATCGTGAACCCGAATCAGCGCCAGCACCTCGGTTATTTTTTCTTCAATGGTTTTGTAGTTCGCCTGTTGCGTTTCCACCTGTTGAAACAATCCGTATAAGTGATTGTTCGGGAGTTCGCCTTTGGGATATAGCCCATTGAGTTGTTTCAAAGCCGGCATCATCGGCACATGGTATCTCGAAGCGATTTTCCAGGCGGCGGTATGGCAGTCCGTGGTTTTCCTTACGGCAGGCAGTTCTTTTGTATCGCCGGTCGGCATCAGGATTTCCATTGGCCCGCTGAAATCCGGGGTCAGTATGTTGCGCAGTATTACCGGGGCTTTTTGCGATTTCGGTTTTTCCAGCGTGATTTTTCCATTTGGTGGTTCAGCCCGCACAGCCCGTTTAACCGTGCGAGTGATTTCCAGTTTCGGCAGTTTCGTTTTCAGGATACGCAAGGTTACGGTTTCTTTATCCCTTGCTCCCGCACTAAGCCGGTCAAGGTCGGTGCCAAAGTTGTTCTGCAGTTCCTTGTCCAGAATCATGGCATTGCCGTAATCCAGAAAGATTTTTGCCGAGTGTTGATTGCCCGGCACCTGCCGCAAACAGCGAGTCGCGGCTTGCAGCACATAATTATTGCTGGTTTGCTTTTTTATTAGCGCGCAGGCAAACAAACTGGGGCAGTTCCATCCTTCCACACCTTTGCCGATCAGCAGAATCACCCGCTTCTGGTTGGCGGGATTATTGAGCCGTTTGAAATCGTCAATTTCTGCGGAACTTGATGTCTGCGTATTCACTAGTATTTGAGAGACGCTTTCCCCTGTGCTTGTCATGGCCCGCTCGATCAGCAAACGGGACTCGTCCAAGTGCCGTTGCGTCTTAAAATAAAAAGCAATCTTCGCCTTGGAGCCGTCGGCAAGCGAAACCTTGCCATAAGTATTGAAAAACTCACGGATGATGTCATCAAACACTTCGTGCTCCGCTCGTTCTGCGATGTCGTATTGATGAATCCCGTTATTGAGGTCTTTGAGAATGTTGTCCTTGATACCATCGCCAAGCCCGTACCAGACAATCACTTCTTTTAGGATTTGCTTTTTATAGTATGGCGTTCCGGTGGTATTAATCACTGTTACTATGGGCGTTTGTGCGTGTATGTAGTTGATGGTTTCGCGCACCCTTTTTAATTTATCGAAAGTGTTTCCGTAAGTGTGATGCGCTTCATCGGAAAACACGCCGAGATTCGGTAGGCTTGCAATTTTTTGGAGCCTCAAGTTTGCCTGTACCTCCTCACGTTCAAAGGCATCTTTTTGTTGGTTTTTTCTCCTGTTGGCACGCAGACTGATTTTTTCAGTGTTAGTAACAATCAAGTTATAACTGCTGCCTTGCTGTGTCTGTATCTCTTTTCCCTTGCTCGGGAACTCAATTTTAAGGTTGGCGATGAAATCACGATGCAGATCGGGCGGTAAAATTTTCTCGTAAGGCATCCCGCTAAGTTCACGCAGGCTTTCTATAATGGTTGTGCCGGGCGCAAACACCAGCGCGTTTTTCATAAACTTTCCCTTCGGGTAACGCAACGCCATCGCAAACTCGGTGGCGATAATCGCGCCAATCAACACGGTCTTACCGGCGCCCATCGCCAAGGCGAGAATATAACTGGGGTAGTCTAAAATCACCGCTTCATGCAGTGCCTGAATTCTATTCTTTTTGACCCAATCTGAATCACTGCTGATTTTTTCGATAACACCGTCTATTTCCGCAAACTCCACAGCATCCCTTGAAAGCGGCACACCAAGGGCTTCAAAAAACGTTTCTTTATCATCGCCGTAATAATGCTTATAGAGGTCGATGATATGCGGCGTTTTCAATTTAAGACGGACATACCAGTAAGTTTCAAGCGCGGCAAACTGCGGCTCGCGCAGAAACTTGAGGGCCGGGCTGTCTTCCTGCGCTTCCTTTTGGAAGACAAGAATTTCGCCGATCAGGGTGTAGTCAGCACAAGCATATCCGCCCTTGCGCCACTGGACACTATCCTCGGTAAGTTTGTCAAACAGGGTATTTTCCATGCTCGGATTATAAGGCACTCGGTCGGCTATCGCCTCAATAACATTACCGCAATAAAATCAACGCCCTCCCAAATACAAATTATCTATTAACCTGACCTCTCCCACATAAGCGGCCACCAGCGCGCGGGCATTGGAAATTTCTGTGTTTGGGGTATGCGCGCTCCAATTATTCTGGTCGCGCACTGCGGCATAATCAATTGAAATATCGGGCGAAATATCGGGATGTGCAAGTTGCTCGCGCAGCTGTCGTTGCAATGCTGCCGGATCGTGTTGACCTATCTTCCAGGACTGTTTCGCTCTCGATAACGCTTGGTAAATATTGGATGCGACCTGCTTTTGATTTTCTGTTAGCCGTTGATTTCTTGATGACATCGCTAACCCGGAATTTTCACGAATGGTCGGGCAGGGGACTACGTCAATAATTAATCCTTCACCCTTAAGTCGTTGAGCGAGATGATTCACAACCAACGTCTGCTGATAATCTTTCTCTCCAAAATAGGCTCGACACGTCCCCACGGTTCTGAACAGACGTTCGACAATGGTAACCACGCCCTCTAAATGGCCTGGCCTGAATTTTCCTTCCAGCCCTTTTCCGGGAGGGCCGGGGTCATTCATTTTTATTTGCTTCACATCTTCCACTTCTGGAAAAAACTGTGCCAGTAAGCCGGTATAAACCATATCGCAACCGACGCGCTGCAAGGTTTCGATATCCCGTTGCCGATTTTGCGGATACTTTTTCAGATCATCGGGGTTGTTAAACTGCAACGGGTTGACAAAAATGCTTGCACAGGTTACTTCGTTTTCTGCAATGCTTCTGGCAACCAATGATAAATGCCCCTCATGCAGCGCTCCCATGGTGGGTACGTAACCGATGCTGATTTTTTCGTTGCGATGCCGGTCGCACCATTGTGAGGCCGCAGATGGAGAGGGCAGGGAGGTGATCATTGTTTAACGGTCAATTGACCTAGCCCTAATCCAGCTAGGGCTAATCCAGCCAGGCAGCAATTTCCTGAGGCTGTTGGATAACCTCGTCCGCATTCCACAGATTCGGATCATCCTGCTCAACAATATACCCCCAGGCTGCCGCCAACGTGGTCATACCGGCACGTTTTCCAGCTTGTACGTCGCGCTCATCGTCGCCAATATATATGGCTCGATCCGGGCTTGAGTTAATCTGTTTGCACGCATATAACAATGGCGCGGGGTGCGGTTTTCTCTCGGCCAGCGTGTCGCCGCTAACAACACATCCAACGCGCTTATGCAGTTGCAGTTCCCGCAACAACGGCTCGGTTAAAAATCCAGGTTTATTGGTTACGATTCCCCATTTTCGGCCGCTGTTTTCAATCTCCTCCAATATCGAATCCATGCCCGGAAAAAGCGCCGTATGACGACTTATTGCCTGCAAATAGATGTCTAACAACTCATGCCGCAATGCCGTAGCTTGCTCGCTTTCCGGCTTGCATTTAAACGCCAAACAGATCATGACCATGCCGCCTTTTGATACGAAAGGGCGGATGGCTTCCAGCGGCAACGGCGGTCTGCCGTGGTGCTCCAGAATGATATTTAATGCATTGCCCATATCCTGATGGGTATCCAACAACGTACCATCCAAATCAAAAAGAAAACCGTCGAATCTTTGACTCATTCAGTATCCTGCTTGGCGGCATCCTTAAAGGCAGCGCCTTTGGTGGTACGCATAATATAGTTCACTTCCAGCCCCGGCCCCAATCTATAACTTTGAAATATCGGGTTATAGTGTATTCCAGTTAATTCTTCAGTGCTTAAGCCAACCGCCTCGCTCCATTGATTAAGCTCGCTCGGTCGGATAAATTTTTCATAGTTGTGGGTGCCCCGCGGCACTAAATTAAGCAGGTATTCCGCGCCCACGATGGCGAATAAAAATGATTTTGGGTTACGGTTGATGGTCGAAAAATAAACCGTGCCGCCGGGTTTTACCATTTCACTACACGCATGAACGATGCTGGAAGGAGCCGGGACATGTTCAAGCAACTCCATGCAGGTTACGATGTCCCACTTACCCGGAGATTGCTGGGCAAGCTCCTCAGCAGTGATTTTTTTAT
This sequence comes from Candidatus Spongiihabitans sp., assembly GCF_965237845.1. GTDB lineage: Bacteria > Pseudomonadota > Gammaproteobacteria > Arenicellales > Poriferihabitantaceae > Spongiihabitans. The sequence continues at coordinate 1,546,008 of NZ_OZ250154.1, forward strand.
AATCAATCTCGACCGCATTTTCCATCTCAGTCTCCAGGGCATGTAATCGGGCCGCATTAAGGGGCGCTTCGCCCATATCAATTCCGGTGACAGTGGCGCCACGCAGGGCCATGGATTCGCTCAGAATGCCGCCGCCGCAACCGACATCCAAAACCATTTTCCCATCCAATGGCGTGCGTTGATCGATAAAGTTCAAGCGTAGCGGGTTAATCTGATGCAATGGCTTAAATTCGCTCTCCGTATCCCACCATCGAGAAGCCAACTCGCTGAATTTTTTAATTTCAGCATCATCAACATTTTGCCTGTTGTCCGAATTCTTGCTCATTTGCTCGCTGATTATGACTGTCTAATGCCGATGTTTTAACCATATACGGTGGATTTCAGGCACTGATTTTGTCATGCCATTCGCCGGCCACAGCGCAGATTCGATCTAAATCCAGCGTGGTTAAAACCCCGTTTTCAAGCACTCTTCGCCCGGCCACCCAAACATCAGACACTTGATCCCGGTTCGCGCTATACACAATTTGACTGACCGGGTGATACACCGGCTGGGTGGCGCAATGGGATAAGTCGATGGCAGCCATATCGGCTTTTTTGCCGGCTTCGATAGAGCCGATACTATGCTCCAGCCCTAATGCTTTTGCGCCGTTTATGGTGGCCGCTGCCAATGTCTTATGGGCATTGAGGGTAGCCGGATCTTGGCTGAATCCCTTGGCCAGCAATGACGCCATTCTCATTTCACCGATCAGGTCCAAATCATTGTTGCTGGATGCGCCGTCGGTGCCGATGCAGACGTTAATGCCAGCCGCCGTTAACTTTGACATCGGGCAAAAACCGCTGGCCAGTTTCATATTGGACTCGGGGCAATGAACAACATGAACGCCGCACTCGGCAATGGTTTGAATTTCACCCGGCAATAACTGGGTCATATGTACCGCCAACAGCCGTGGCCCGAGCAAACCTAATTGCGCCAGGCGTTCAAGCGGACGCATGCCATAACGCGCGTTGGATTCCTCCACCTCATGCGCGGTTTCGTGAACATGGGTATGCACCTGACAATCAAGCTCTGCGGACAAGGTCGCAATTCTCTGTAACGGTTCATCGGATACGGTATAAGGCGCGTGCGGCGCGAATGCCGTGGTTATCAATGGCGAATGTCGCACTTGATCGCGCATTGCCAGCCCCTTATTGATGTACTCATTGGCATTTTGTGCCCACACAGTAGGAAAATCGATCACGATCATGCCGATACAAGCGCGCATACCCGCAGTCTCCGCGCAACGCGCCACCACGTCCGGGAAAAAATACATGTCGTTGAAACAGGTCGTTCCGCCCTTGATCATTTCCGCACAAGCCAGATTCGCACCGGCTTCGACAAATGCGCGATCAACCCATTTCGCCTCGGTCGGCCAGATATGCTCGGACAGCCACTGCATCAATGGCATGTCATCGGCAAAGCCGCGCAACAGCGTCATCGCAGTATGGGTATGGGCATTGACCAGTCCGGGGATTAGGGCATGATTGTCCAGAACGATCCTGGTACTGGAATCGTACCTGGCGTTTATTGCCGCCACCGGGCCATATTCAATGATTTCATCCTGATCTACCACAACCGCGTGCTCCAGCAGCACCGATTGCCGGGTATCTACCGGAATCAACCAATGGGGTTGAATAATTTGATCAACTGTTTGCATGAACGCTAAGCGTGAAAGAATTTAGTTGATTCTACCGTAGTTCAAGCGGTTCTTGCTCGATGTCTTGAAGGACAAGACAGGGCGATGTGCGTAAATGACGGCGATGTGGAACAGTGAAAATGTGCGGGGCGGCGACGGAAACACGCCGCACTTGAGAGGGAGTGATTCTTCGTAAGCGGGAATCCGGCTACGCCGTGTAAATTCATCAAGCGGGTTTGTCGTTATGCTTGCTTTTCCATCTCGGCGAGTTTTTTCTCGAGTGTGATTTTAGTTTCTGAAAAATAGACTTCCCATTTATCTTTTTCGGCGCCACCTTCGGTAGCAAGGGACGCAAGCAATTGCCAAGTGTCATCTTCGTGAATCGCGTTGATCTCGGTGCGCATGGCTGCGATGCGCTCGCGGGATAGGACTATGCGTTGCCGTAAAATATCTTTGTCGGCGAGTGTCTCCGAACCAGCAATCCAATCACCAGATTGCAATTTTTGCACTATCTCGCGCACCCGCGTCAAATCCTGTTCGCGGTGCGCCGCTTCCAGTTTTTGAAACATCTTTTCGCCAGCCTCTTTTTTGTCGTCTGGCAGTCGATCGGGGTGGCACTTGTGCGCCGCTTGCTTGAATAGTTTCTTGAGTTCGCGTTTTTGCTCGTCGTCCAAAGGCTGTGTTTGTGGCGTATCTGCTTTTTGCTGGGTGAAATCCTCGTATTCGCGTCGCGCTTTTTTCAGGTCTTCGTCCGCTTCCGGCGTGGTGCGCGCCTCGGCCTGTTGCAGGCGTATTTGTAAAATTTTCTCCAGCAACTCGCCCAAATTCTCCATATAGGCGGCATTGAATTCGGCGATCTTGCGTAAACATTCGGATTTTTCAATAACCAATTCAGTCAACGCCGCTTCCAACTGCGCCAACTCCATTTGCAACCCGGCAAGCTCGGCGTCCTTGTATTCGGTCAGCATCATATTGTTCTTGCGATAATCAAGAATCCATAACGCCGCATCGGCATATTTTTGTGCGACCAGCAACTCCGCCAACCCTCGCATTGCCGACGGCAAACGCTCAGCTTGCAAGGCGATAATATCGTCCTCGCCGAGCGTGATTGCATCTTGGATTATGTTTAGTCTGTTGAGTAAGTCGGACATGGTTATTATCGTTTCCAATTAGTAATCGGTAGCAAATGCCAGAGGTGGGGCGGTAGTTTTGACAACCGATTATTGCCCAAATCCAACGCCGTCAAGTTCGTCAGATTGCCGATGGACTCTGGCAATTCCGATAACTGATTATCGCGCAAATCCAACGCCGTCAAGTTCGTCAGATTGCCGATGGACTCTGGCAGTTCCGATAACTGATTATAGTCCAAACCCAACTCCGTCAAGTTCGTCAGATTGCCGATGGACTCTGGCAGTTCCGATAACTGATTATAGTCCAAAACCAACTCCGTCAAGTTCGTCAGATTGCCGATGGACTCTGGCAATTCCGATAACTGATTATAGTCCAAAACCAACTCCGTCAAGTTCGTCAAATTGCCGATGGACTCTGGCAATTCCGATAACTGATTCTCGCCCAAACCCAACCACGTCAAGTTCGTCAGATTGCCGATGGACTCTGGCAATTCCGATAACTGATTATAGTCCAAAACCAACTCCGTCAAGTTCGTCAAATTGCCGATGGACTCTGGCAATTCCGATAACTGATTATCCCACAAATTCAACGCCGTCAAGTTCGTCAGATTGCCGATGAACTCTGGTAATTCCGATAACTGATTAGCGTCCAAACTCAACACCGTCAAGTTCGTCAGATTGCCGATGAACTCTGGCAATTCTGATAACTGATAACCGCACAAATACAACTCGGTTAACGCCAAAATCTCTTGCTTGTCTCTCGGTAGTGTCTCTTCATCAATGCCATATTCATCCGCCCAATCAATCAATTCATCCAGCCAGGCATCCGATAAAACTACCGCATGATCTCCCCCCAAGACACTATCGGTCAATTGAATGAGTGATTTCGCTCGTTGTAATGCCAGATTAGTCGAGGGCGTTACCTCGGGCAGTGTGTTGTTTTTTGGCGGGGGTTTGTCCATAGCGGCAATTCTATCAATAAATTCGTTAACGTTAATAACGCAAGGCACAATCGTTTATTTTTCCGTGTTCATACATTCCTTTGTTTCTTGTTTATGCTTAACCGCAACAAAAATCTTGCATTGGCGATTATTTTCTGCGACCGCCAATAAATCGCTTTAATTCATCCAATACGCCATCGGGTGATTCGGACATGATGCTGTGTCCGCATTCGGGAATCAGGACGATCTCGGCGCATTCATTTTTATTGGCTTGTGCTTTAGCCAATTTTGCCGGCGCCATTTTGTCCAGCGCCCCGCTCAGGAAAAGCATCGGGCAATGGATATCGGCGAATGCGGTTTCGCCATTATTGTAGTTGTCGCAGGCAACCAGATCGGTATGCACAGCACCTGGTGTGCTGTTTTCCATCATACTCAGTTGCATCCCGGCCGACCAAAATCCCGGCACCGGCTCGCCGCCGATGGCTGAGCGGTGACTCCATTGGGTCATCATCGAATAGGCTTCGCTGGGGTTGTGTTGCGCCGCATCCATTAGTTGCGGCGTTACCGACATTGGATAACTAAAACCAATCAACGTTAACGAGTTTAATCCAGCATCAGGGTGATTGAAATTCGCGGCGGCTTCGAGTGCGATCAACGCACCCATACTATGCCCAACAATGTGAAATGCCGCGCCCACGGTTTGCCCGATCATTTGCCCGATCATTTGATTGAGCCACTCTGCCATGCGTTCAATGGATGGCAGTAATTCACCTTGACTGAATTTGTGCGCTGGCAAATCAACTGCCAGGACGTTATAGCCGTGATAGGCGAAATAACGGCTCTGATGCGCCCAAACCGTATGATCCATTGACGCGCCGTGGACAAATACGATGGTTTCCAAATCACTTGCAAGATCGTGAGTGCCCGTGTATGCGTAGCTAGTTGCATTTGATTTCGCATTATTTAACTTTATATACATGCTCACTTAGCCCGATGCTTTCCGGGACAAATGAAGCGCTTTGGACAAGTCGTCCAACAAATCATCAATATCTTCGATCCCAACGGATAACCGAATGGCGCCTTCACTGATGCCTGCTTTCAAAAGATCGTCCGCGCTCATTCGATAATGGGTTGTGCTGGCCGGATGAATAACCAATGATTTGGCATCACCGACATTGGCGAGATGAGAAAACAAGTCCAAGCCTTCCACAAACATTTTGCCCGCTTCCCGACCGCCCTTGAGTGAGAAGCTGAATACCGAGCCTGCGCCCTTTGGCAACAACGAATCAACCAAATGATAATCCGGGTGTTCGGGTAGTTCCGGGTAACTGATGGTATCGACAACATCAGAAGATTGCAGGAATTCGATAATTTTTCGGGTGTTCTCGACGTGACGCTGCATGCGCATGGACAAGGTTTCCATGCCCTGCAATATGTAAAACGCCACGGTCGGCGCCATACACGCGCCAAAGTCCCGCATACCTTCACGCCGCGCGCGTAATAAAAACGCGGCTGGAGATGATTCCTCGTCAAACGACATATCATGAAAACCTTTATAAGGCTCGGACAGGTTGCTGAATTTCCCGCTGCCTTCCCAATCGAATCGACCATGATCAACCAGAACGCCGCCGATGACGGTGCCGTGACCGCATAGAAACTTGGTTGCCGAATGCATAATGAGGTTGGCGCCAAAATCAAATGGCTTGCACAGATACGGCGTGGTAAATGTGGAGTCGATCATGAACGGTATTTTATTTTCACGGGCAATTTCCGCTACCACCGGTAAATTCATAAGGTCGTTGCCGGGATTGCCGATAACCTCGCCGAAGATCAATCGCGTATTGGGCTGAATCGCGTTGCGAATGCCATCGACATCTCGCGGACAGACGAAAGTGGTGTCGATGCCAAAGCGGGGCAGGGTGTATTGCAGGATATTGTGGGAGCCGCCATAGACTGCGCTGGATGAGACGATGTGCGAGCCGGCATCCATCAAGGTTGCAATGGCAAGGTGCAGCGCCGCCTGGCCGCTTGCCGTCGCAAGTCCGCCCACGCCCTCTTCCAAGGCCGCAATACGCTCCTCAAATACCGCGGTAGTCGGGTTCGATAACCGTGCATAGGCATGGCCGGGACGCTCCATATTGAACAACGAGGCCGCTTGTTCGCTATCCTTGAATACGTAACTGGCGGTTTGGTAAATCGGCACTGCCCGAGCGCCATGCACCGGGTCGGGTCGTTGCCCGGCATGCAATGCAAGCGTGTCGAAGCGGGTTTTTGTGGGTCGCCCCATTTTGTCATCTGGTTATGATATCAGCGGATAGTATAACCGCATTGCTTCACATCTTGGCAAAGCAGCGTATCTTTTGGGGTATACTTTTTGTCGCATAACCCACTGGAGAAACTCATGCCAATTCACTTTGAACCATCCGAACTTATCGCCCGCCGCGAAGCGACCATCAAAAAACTCGAAGCTAAAGGGCTGGATGGAATTTTAATGTTCAAGCAAGAGAGCATGTATTACCTCACCGGTTACGACACCTTCGGTTTTTGTTTTTTTCAATGCTTGTATCTCGGCGCCGACGGTCGCTGTTTCTTGCTGACCAGGGCACCGGATTTACGCCAGGCACAGCATACCTCAGATATCAAGGACATTAAAATTTGGGTCGATGGCGAAGGCGTCAATCCGGCGAATGACTTGAAACAAGCGTTAATTGAATATGGTGTTTCTGGAAAAATCCAGATAAAAAAATTGGGTTGTGAATACGATGCATATGGATTATCAGCTGCTTACGGCAAAATACTAGATAATGGATTAAGAGGTGTTTGCGAGTTAGTCGATGCTTCCACTTTAGTCAGCAGGTTGCGGGTGGTAAAGAGCGAGGCGGAAATTAAATATGTGAAACGGGCCGCGCAACTTGCCGACGATGCCATGGATGCGGCTAAACAGACCGTGCGTCCCGGCGTGTTTGAAGGCGAGATTCTTGCCGCCATGCAGGGCGCCGTGTTCAAGGGCGGCGGCGATTATCCGGCTAACGAATTTATTATCGGTTCAGGTGCCGGGGCCTTGCTTTGTCGCTACTTCAGCGGGCGCGGAACCGTAGGCGAGCAGGACCAACTGACGCTGGAGTATGCCGGGGCTTACCGCCGCTATCATGCTTGCCTAATGCAAACCTTTCTGACCGGGCAGCCCTCAATCGAACACGTCAATATGCACCGGGCCTGTTGTGATGCCATGCAAGCTTGTCTGGAAGCGATCAAGCCGGGAGCATCCATGGGCGCGGTTTTCGCCGAGCACACGCGAGTATTGGACGCAGCAGGCTATCGAGATCATCGGATGAATGCTTGCGGTTACAGTTTAGGCGCGATGTACGCACCGATATGGATGGATTTCCCGATGTTCTATGCCAACAATTCATTTGTCATGCAAACCAACAATGTTTTCTTCGTGCATATTATTCTGATGAACAGCGATACAGGAAATTCGATGACATTGGGACAAACGGTGCGAGTAACTGACAACGGCGTGGAGCGATTGAGCAGACAGCCGACCGATCTTGTTGTTGTGTGAAACCTTAACGCGAGAAACACAATGCGAATTTTAGTCAGCGGCGGAACTGGTTTTATTGGCCAGGCATTGCTGAAGAAATTTCAGCAACAGGGCCACGTTATTATCGTGCTGACACGTCAGACAATCGCGCGTGATACACAAAAATATCGTTCAAATATTACCTACATTAAATCGTTAGACGAAATCGATAATCACAATAAAATCGATGTCATTATCAATCTCGCTGGCGAGCCGATTGTCAACAAACGCTGGTCTGAAAAACAAAAACAACTTTTAGTGCGCAGTCGCGTCGGTGTGACTGAACAACTCGTTGCTTTGATGCGACGCTTGGAGAGGTCGCCGGAATGCCTGCTTAGCGCCTCAGCGATTGGATATTATGGCGCTCAAGGCAACCAGGCGCTTGATGAGCAATCTGAGGTTCATGATGAATTCACCCATCGTTTGTGTCAATGTTGGGAACAGGCTGCCAGGCAGGCAGAAGAGCTCGATGTACGGGTATGTATTATGCGGTTTGGCATCGTATTGGGGCAGGGCGGCGGCGCGCTTGGCAAGATGTTGCCTGTATTTCGGTTAGGCATTGGCGGCAAACTTGGAAGCGGGGAACAGGTTATGTCCTGGATACATCGCAGTGATGTCATCGCAGCCATTGAATATTTGATGAACAGCAATGAACTTGATGGCGTGTTCAACCTGACTTCGCATCAGCCGGTCACCAACACTGAATTCGCTAAACAATTAGGACGGGCTTTGTCACGGCCGACGGTGTTTTCAATGCCAGGTTTTGTAGTGAAATTATTGTTTGGAGAAATGGGCGATAGATTGTTGCTTCATGGCCAACGGGTGCTCCCCAAAAGACTTTTGGACAATGGTTTCGTTTTCGAATATGAACACCTGAATGATGCCCTACGGGCTAGTTTGAGTTTCTAAGCTGCTTGTGCGGCAGTGAACTATGGCCGGAAGTGCGGCTTTAGCCGCGCCCGTTTCTAAGCTGCCTGTGCGGCAGTGAACGGGTGGTGCCAGTGGGGGGGTGGTGTGTACGTTTTCTAAGCTGCCTGTGCGGCAGTGAACATAAAAAGGGGGGGTATTACCCCCCCTGTTGTTTTCTAAGCTGCCTGTGCGGCAGTGAACAGTGGGGGGTTGGGTACGTGGGGGGGTTGGTATTTCTAAGCTGCCTGTGCGGCAGTGAACACGTAAATGGCAACGTTAAAGGCAACGTAAACTTTCTAAGCTGCCTGTGCGGCAGTGAACGATGTACGGGGCGATGTACAGGGCGATGTACTTTTCTAAGCTGCCTGTGCGGCAGTGAACATGTAAACGGTAATGTGTGTGGTAATGTAAACTTTCTAAGCTGCCTGTGCGGCAGTGAACGGGTGGTACATGGCACAATATTTGGTAATGTATTTCTAAGCTGCCTGTGCGGCAGTGAACGATGTACGGGGCGATGTAATGGGCGATGTACAGTTTCTAAGCTGCCTGTGCGGCAGTGAACTAAGGTGGGTTAAATAACAAGTTAAGTTATTTTTTCTAAGCTGCCTGTGCGGCAGTGAACATGTACAGGGTAATGTAAGGGGCGATGTAGGGTTTCTAAGCTGCCTGTGCGGCAGTGAACCCCCCCCTAATACTGTACGTACGTACAGTATTTTTCTAAGCTGCCTGTGCGGCAGTGAACCAAATATTTATTTTTTAAACACATTATATATATTTCTAAGCTGCCTGTGCGGCAGTGAACCAAAAATTTCGCAGTTGCGGGGGTGCGCAACTTTTCTAAGCTGCCTGTGCGGCAGTGAACGGGTGTTGTACCTGTACATGTAGGGGGGTACTTTTCTAAGCTGCCTGTGCGGCAGTGAACAACACTACCTACCCTACGTTTGTACAAAATACTTTCTAAGCTGCCTGTGCGGCAGTGAACTAATTTCGGTACAATAAGTATGTGTACCTGTGTTTCTAAGCTGCCTGTGCGGCAGTGAACTGCACATTCGCACCGCAATTTGTAAAACAGCTTTTCTAAGCTGCCTGTGCGGCAGTGAACCTAATACTGTACGTACACTGTACAGTATTGGGTTTCTAAGCTGCCTGTGCGGCAGTGAACGCAGGGTTAAACAACACTGTATTTACATCAATTTTCTAAGCTGCCTGTGCGGCAGTGAACGCGGGGGTAATGTAGTTACCTTTTTTTCCGCGTTTCTAAGCTGCCTGTGCGGCAGTGAACTAAGCCGGGGCGCCGAAAATCGTGGTCAGATGTTTCTAAGCTGCCTGTGCGGCAGTGAACACGATCTGTCTGCGCGTTCATCGTTCGCCCGTTTTCTAAGCTGCCTGTGCGGCAGTGAACTGCACATTCGCACCGCAATTTGTAAAACAGCTTTTCTAAGCTGCCTGTGCGGCAGTGAACCTAATACTGTACGTACACTGTACAGTATTGGGTTTCTAAGCTGCCTGTGCGGCAGTGAACTGGGTTGGGTTACACAAATAATGGTATATAAGTTTCTAAGCTGCCTGTGCGGCAGTGAACGCAGGGTTAAACAACACTGTATTTACATCAATTTTCTAAGCTGCCTGTGCGGCAGTGAACGCGGGGGTAATGTAGTTACCTTTTTTTCCGCGTTTCTAAGCTGCCTGTGCGGCAGTGAACTAAGCCGGGGCGCCGAAAATCGTGGTCAGATGTTTCTAAGCTGCCTGTGCGGCAGTGAACCTGCGCTATAATTTTACCGCGCATTTTCTCCATTTCTAAGCTGCCTGTGCGGCAGTGAACTCCATGCACATCCTGCAGATGCAGCATGCCGCTTTCTAAGCTGCCTGTGCGGCAGTGAACACGACCCGCGCCTGCGCAGGGGTCATCTGCCCTTTCTAAGCTGCCTGTGCGGCAGTGAACTTTCCTCCGGGGAAATATCAGAATTGAATGCATTTCTAAGCTGCCTGTGCGGCAGTGAACTCCGCGACCTCGGCGGCGTATCTAATGCCGCTGTTTCTAAGCTGCCTGTGCGGCAGTGAACATCAGCAACATTGCATCGACACACGGTCGGCTTTTCTAAGCTGCCTGTGCGGCAGTGAACTTCGCGCCATACATCCGTCCAGTTTTTCGACGTTTCTAAGCTGCCTGTGCGGCAGTGAACATAATTCTGACCGAGCCGCCCCAAATTTGCACTTTCTAAGCTGCCTGTGCGGCAGTGAACTAAAATTGGCACGAAAGGGCTTAACAGACATGTTTCTAAGCTGCCTGTGCGGCAGTGAACTTGAACTCATACTTCTCGGGACTAGCGCAGCCTTTCTAAGCTGCCTGTGCGGCAGTGAACGGGTGCGTCTAATCAGCCAGCCGCCTGCTAGATTTCTAAGCTGCCTGTGCGGCAGTGAACAAGGGCATGGGTGTCGGATCAATCAGCGGTTAATTTCTAAGCTGCCTGTGCGGCAGTGAACTTCGCGCCATACATCCGTCCAGTTTTTCGACGTTTCTAAGCTGCCTGTGCGGCAGTGAACTTGTACCGGCCGAGACCGTCAAAATGCTCGCATTTCTAAGCTGCCTGTGCGGCAGTGAACACGATCTGTCTGCGCGTTCATCGTTCGCCCGTTTTCTAAGCTGCCTGTGCGGCAGTGAACCCAGTCTCAGATGTGGCTCGCCCTCGGCCCCATTTCTAAGCTGCCTGTGCGGCAGTGAACTCTTTCGCGTTTTCGATCGCCGAGATCGGGTCTTTCTAAGCTGCCTGTGCGGCAGTGAACTTTTTCCGTGATTTTTTTCATATTTTTGGCAATTTCTAAGCTGCCTGTGCGGCAGTGAACGATCATTAATGACAGCGTATGCCGAGGAAGGATTTCTAAGCTGCCTGTGCGGCAGTGAACCCGTTTTGCCTGCGCGAATAACGTCACTCGCCTTTCTAAGCTGCCTGTGCGGCAGTGAACATCCTCGCCGCGGGCGAACGCGCCCGCGGTCTTTTCTAAGCTGCCTGTGCGGCAGTGAACCGGCCCGTGTAGGCGCCGGCGGCGAGCGGATGTTTCTAAGCTGCCTGTGCGGCAGTGAACGCGATCAAGATTACTTCGGGTTTTCGCTGCAATTTCTAAGCTGCCTGTGCGGCAGTGAACTCCATCGCTGATCAACGCGGTGATATGAAGCCTTTCTAAGCTGCCTGTGCGGCAGTGAACGTCGGGATCGGGCGACACATTCAAGCGCATCGTTTCTAAGCTGCCTGTGCGGCAGTGAACCTGCTTGCCAGCCAGCTCGCGATGCTCATCGCTTTCTAAGCTGCCTGTGCGGCAGTGAACGACCGCCGGCTTTATTTCCGACGCCGCGGACTTTTCTAAGCTGCCTGTGCGGCAGTGAACTCCACAGCTGTTTAATCCGGGATATCTGCTCGTTTCTAAGCTGCCTGTGCGGCAGTGAACGCGCGCTTAAGGACGCGGGCGTGTCATTGTCCTTTCTAAGCTGCCTGTGCGGCAGTGAACTTGCGTGTTCAGCGTCGCTGAATTGATATAAATTTCTAAGCTGCCTGTGCGGCAGTGAACGGTCATGTCCGGGCGCTGGTTTCAGTTCCGTTTTTCTAAGCTGCCTGTGCGGCAGTGAACACGGGCGGAATCTGGGGAATCAGCGCGCTTAATTTCTAAGCTGCCTGTGCGGCAGTGAACGAACTCAGATCGAGCGCATACAATACGGGCATGTTTCTAAGCTGCCTGTGCGGCAGTGAACCGGCCGGGTGGCCCGTCCTCTGGTCTGGTATTTTTCTAAGCTGCCTGTGCGGCAGTGAACTATGCCGTCGCGCAGAAATTCGGCGTGGCGCCTTTCTAAGCTGCCTGTGCGGCAGTGAACTTTTTTGCTGAAAAGTTTCGCGATCCGGGATTTTTCTAAGCTGCCTGTGCGGCAGTGAACGTTTTGTAAAATCAGAATTTAACTATTTATGTTTTCTAAGCTGCCTGTGCGGCAGTGAACCCAACCGCCATCGCGCAAAAATAAAAGCAGGCTTTCTAAGCTGCCTGTGCGGCAGTGAACGTTTTGTAAAATCAGAATTTAACTCTTTATGTTTTCTAAGCTGCCTGTGCGGCAGTGAACGGTCAGCTCGCTGAACACCGCGTCGCGCACCGTTTCTAAGCTGCCTGTGCGGCAGTGAACGTTTTGTAAAATCAGAATTTAACTCTTTATGTTTTCTAAGCTGCCTGTGCGGCAGTGAACGGTCAGCTCGCTGAACACCGCGTCGCGCACCGTTTCTAAGCTGCCTGTGCGGCAGTGAACCCAGAGATTCCGCCGCGCGATTGAAATATACTTTTCTAAGCTGCCTGTGCGGCAGTGAACGCGCCGCGTATGACTTTCGGCTTCCCAGCCTTTTTCTAAGCTGCCTGTGCGGCAGTGAACCCGCATTTTGCGCATCGGCGCGGTGCGGGGCTTTTCTAAGCTGCCTGTGCGGCAGTGAACGCAGGCGCGCGGGCCGGGCGACGCCGTCCTCATTTCTAAGCTGCCTGTGCGGCAGTGAACCCAACCGCCATCGCGCAAAAACAAAAGCAGGCTTTCTAAGCTGCCTGTGCGGCAGTGAACTCCGCGGATCTTGCGTTGAGCGAGACTTCAGATTTCTAAGCTGCCTGTGCGGCAGTGAACGTCGCCCGACGTCGGGACCTTGCCGTTCTCGCTTTCTAAGCTGCCTGTGCGGCAGTGAACCCCTCATAGCCCCCGACGCACCCGGGGCTATGTTTCTAAGCTGCCTGTGCGGCAGTGAACCGCCAGGGCATCGACCGCGCCGGATTTCGACGTTTCTAAGCTGCCTGTGCGGCAGTGAACTGCGCAGCCTTGATCTCGATTTGCAATTGCACTTTCTAAGCTGCCTGTGCGGCAGTGAACGATCAACGCGATCTGGAGAATTATCCGCAACGTTTCTAAGCTGCCTGTGCGGCAGTGAACGTTTGCTTTTTTAGTCGCGAGTTGCGCTGCACTTTCTAAGCTGCCTGTGCGGCAGTGAACTGTCGGGCCAAAATTCAAGTCGATCGCGAAACTTTCTAAGCTGCCTGTGCGGCAGTGAACGGTCGAGTGCAAGTCGAGTCATTGCATGCTGATTTCTAAGCTGCCTGTGCGGCAGTGAACATATTATCAAGCTTTCGCCGTCTGATGTACGTTTTCTAAGCTGCCTGTGCGGCAGTGAACATTATTGCTTTGCTTTCCGCAAAACTCGGGCCTTTCTAAGCTGCCTGTGCGGCAGTGAACCCGCCGGTGCGCTTACGGGCGAAAAATACATGTTTCTAAGCTGCCTGTGCGGCAGTGAACGCTCGCTAGCTGACATGGGCAGCCCCTCATTTTTTCTAAGCTGCCTGTGCGGCAGTGAACTGTATCCGCGCCCACTGCCCGGCGGCATGGGCTTTCTAAGCTGCCTGTGCGGCAGTGAACTTGTTTTGCGCCAATGACAGATTTCGAAAATCTTTCTAAGCTGCCTGTGCGGCAGTGAACGTGAATCCGATGGCCGCGGCACCGACGCTGGCTTTCTAAGCTGCCTGTGCGGCAGTGAACTCCGCGGATATTGACGCGCGCGAAAAGGCGCTTTTCTAAGCTGCCTGTGCGGCAGTGAACCCGCTTGGCAATGACAATCCATCCAGGACGATTTTCTAAGCTGCCTGTGCGGCAGTGAACGATCATTAATGACAGCGTATGCCGAGGAAGGATTTCTAAGCTGCCTGTGCGGCAGTGAACTGATGAACACGATTAAGATGAAAGCGTATGACTTTCTAAGCTGCCTGTGCGGCAGTGAACCGCGACATCCTGGCACCGCGCGAATGAACTTTTTTCTAAGCTGCCTGTGCGGCAGTGAACCGTTGTCTTCGATTCTGAAGCGCGGCGGTTGTTTTCTAAGCTGCCTGTGCGGCAGTGAACTCAATAATCGCAATCGGTTCTGGTGGGGTGCATTTCTAAGCTGCCTGTGCGGCAGTGAACCACATTGCCCACATTCCAGCCGCCGATGTCCTTTTCTAAGCTGCCTGTGCGGCAGTGAACGTGGAGTTGTTCAGCCCATGCAAAAGATATATTTTCTAAGCTGCCTGTGCGGCAGTGAACTAGACCGCAGCCGAGGCCTGAGCGACCTGGTATTTCTAAGCTGCCTGTGCGGCAGTGAACGCAGGTTGATTTCCTGCCCGCAACTGGGACGGTTTCTAAGCTGCCTGTGCGGCAGTGAACAGCAGTTCATCAAGCAAAAAATAAGCTACAACAAGTACTTACAAGAAAATTGTCGATTTAACCAATCTTCAAAAGTGCAGCTGTAACTTATTGATTTAAATCAAGTTTTTAAAGAACAAATATTTTTGGTAAGACTACGGTATTTTAGCACCGTATTTATATAACCCTGCCTTCCATAGGTGGTGATTAGATTTAAATTTGACTTATTAAAACTCGGGGACTGTTGCTTCTTGGTTGCTTAAGCCATAGCAAGTAAATTCACAGGATTCTTTTTGCTTTGCTATTTTTTTTTCGATAAATAATCTAAACCGCTTATTTTTAGACAATCTATTCATATTTATAAAAGGCAGCTTACTTTCCCGATCTTTAAAACCATAAAAATGTTTCAATGCTTGCTCCATGGATTCGCCTTTTCGTTTGGCTCGTCTACGCGCTAAACGCTCGACATTGGTATCGAATTGAACACGTTTAAATCGTACGAACTCGCTGACCGACTCTGGAACTTTTTTAATCGGTGTGCAATGACTATAGTCAGTTAAACGGTTTAACCATTTACCAATATCCAATTGTTGCAACTGTTCCTGAGTTGGAGATAACAAACGAAGCTTGCTTCCTAGCGGAAATTTTTTATCGCCATACTCAGGAAAAGAAACAGCGATGGCTGAGTTGCCATTTGACATTTTCATCTCGACCAAAGCCAAATGAAGCTGTCCATAAACTTTTTGCCAAAGAAAACCGAGGGTGGCTTCCGCGTTTGGTAGCAAGGTAATATCGAGATAGAATTTCATTTCTACACCTTATTTATTACTTTCGCCAAACACACCGCCACGGACTAACACAGCCATAACATAGTGTTCATCCTCAAGTTCAAGTGCGCCACCTCTAGCCCAATTGTCAAAAAATGTATAAAAATCCTGTTTGTCTTTCGGTGTGCGGTAGGCCTTTCCAAGATTGGTAACCGCGCCATAGGGTTCTATCGCGATAGGTCCGGCACTTGATTCCTCATTGTCAAATTCCGGGTACCATGTATCGATGCTACGCAGAGCGTTACCAATTTTTTGTGAGTGCATGGCTGCAATGTCATTAACTGAGTAAAGAATTTTACTCTTTTTACCTTTGCCTTTGTCTAGTACTAATTCTTCACTTGGATAGACTTCCTGTGCTTTTCCAATCTGCACAAAACAGATGATTTCCAGCATTAAGAAATCATCAGTACTGGCAAGTGCAGTTGCTATTCTTGTACCCAATGAATTTATATTTTGGTCATCGGATTTAAAATCGCGTGTACTATACTTGGTTGCATCAAAAGTCCACGACTGCTCGGAATCCTTGTTCAAGGCTATTACTTGAACCTCGATATTTTCAGCACCTACACGATTGCGCCACAAAAAACGAGCGTTGGCCAAGTTCATAGCATATCGTTTACCTAACTCTGTGAACTTTTCCTTGTTGATATATTTTTTTACTGCGCTGGTATAGCTTTGTTTAAACAAAGTATTATTACAAGCCGAAGGTTGATCAACACCACCTAATACCTTTAAGGTAAAATGCAACTTTAATGTATCCTGATCAGTGCTTAATGTACAAACGTCAACTGTTTGTAAATTCGGATTTTCAACTTTGGCATCAAGTTTCATTGGATCCTTTTCAAATTCTTTAGAATCTTTTCTGTTAAATCGGTTTGAAATGGTGCCTCGCACTGATTTCTCAATCAACTTGAGAGGGGTGATTTCGTTTTTGCTTGCCCATGTAGTGCCATACATATAACCATCTGACGGCACTAATTTTTTTTCAAACGCCAGCACGGATGCAATATTTTCTTTTTTAGTCATGATATTTACCTTTTTGTTAATAAGTTTGTGAATGATTAGATTGCTGGCACAAATACAGGTTGTTATCAGCTTCCACCTGATAGTGCCAGAGAATTTCATTAATAGATTGAATCCGGTAGGGCATTTTAAATTCACCCAAGGTAACAATGCTTTCTGCAAAGCGATGAGGTGTGTCGGGGGCACGTTGATTCTTCGCTTGTCCCAGTTCGGTTATGCCGTGGAAGCCGGTGGCAATAGGGACTATCCAGCCTGTTGTTTGACGTTTACTCAACCAAATAATATTACCATCGTCATCTTGTTCACAGCTTTGATGAATAGCTAGATAAGTCAATAGCGCATCAATAGCATCTTGTCCTTTTTCCATAGCATCTTTCATTAATTCCCGACGCTCGACGATGGCGTAGCCTGGCATCAATTTACGTATCAGTTTGCGTAAATCAGTATCATTACCCTCTTCTATTTTTAATGCTTTTGGTAAGTCGAAAGAGAGAATGTCGCCGCCTGCTATTTTCATGCTGCTATTAAGGTGGTGAGTAATTTTTTTCAATAGCAACTCTTCATCATCCTTGCTGGCACCTGAATATTCAATCAGCAATGAAATATCTAAATGACAACGTGCTTCCTCTATAAAAGGAGAACGGACAGCATTCCCTTCAGGCTTATCTTTTTCCGACTTTGGTTCCAGCGGGTTTCCCGTGCCAATAATAGAGTGTACATAATCACCCGCCCCTTTGTGGGTTTGCAGATTACATTCATGGCTTACAATAGCACTGGCATTAAATTTTAGCTCACAAAATTCAGTGTTCAGCTTTCTCTGTAAAGCGTGTACAGCACCCAGCCACGCTGTCATTGCAGGGAAACCAATCGTGAATGGACTGGAGAGTGCATTAGCATTTTGCACTTTAATATGTGGCAGCAATAATAGCTTTTTAATATCACCAATCATCTTAACGCCTCTTTGTTATTCGATACTATTTCGACAATTTTTAGGCGTTCTGCTTCACCGAGTTTGATTGCCTGTTTGCCTAATATTTTTTCGTAAGTCAAAATTGTCCAAATTGATATCTCTTTGCTTAATTTATCCAACCATATATCGGACTCTTCTCTTTCTTGTAAAAATCCCTCACAAAGCCAGATTTTTTGATGGCTTTTTAATTGGGATGAGTCGGCATGATATTGCGCCTTTGCTACTGAGCGCACTGCCCACATTTTGTCAATTATGCGGTCAACCAGTTCCTGCAAACGGTAATCGCGGCCTTCACGGATGTTGATATTGTTATAATCTGTTTTTAATATTTTATGCAACGCATAGAAAATATCACGACAATCTTGGTAGCGGAATGATTCATTGAAGAAATTCGTTTTCGGGAAATAAATTGAACGTTTCTCTATGCCGGGAGGTAAAGATTGTAGTAAATAGTAAGATTGGTATTTATTATTGAGACCGCTAATATTTTTAGGGTGGTCCCCGCCATGTTTGGTAACTGTTAAGTTTGTGATTGATGAAAATTCAACCTCGGAGGCCTCACCTTTTTTCTTTTTATTTTTCCCTATATAAGATTCTGGAGACCGATCATTCATTGAGTCAATTCTTTCTTTAAGGGCAAACACCAATCCAGATGGTTGCAATAGAGAAAGCAATTGATAGCCATCCAGCACAGGAAAATATGATTGCCTTATGAATCCATTGGTTTTTAAATCACAGCTATTTATGCAAGAAGAAAATGATTCTACCCAAGATTTAGCACGTTCTTCTGAAACGTTAAATAACTGTTGAAAAATACTATTATCCTTATTTTTAATATAATCCAATAAAGTTTTTCCTTGATATTTTAGCGATAAAAACTTAAACACTTTTAATTTTGTTGCGTTAATGTGCATATCAAAATCAACAGTAGAATTGCCTGTTCTGATAAAACCATCTGGCTGAAATTTTCCAGCAGAGAAAATCTTGGGATATCTACAAGCAGGGTTAGTCATTTTAGCCGAATGACTAATAATTGTTCCTTGTGAACAATCCTGTGCTAATTGGTCAATTTTAATTTGAACTCTATCCAGAGATAAATTACTTTCAAGTAATTCTTCTTCAAACAATGCATAGTATTCTAATGGCTCTATGTTTGTTTTTTTTGCTTTTTCAATACAATCTTTGACCTGATTTTCACTCAATTTAAGATCAGCCAGTAATTCTTCAATTACAGGATGCCCAGTATCACATACAGATTTAAACGTTTGTTTGTATATCACCTCTAAAGATAATAATTTATTTAAATCCACTTCATTCTGTGATTCAGGGAAATATGATTTATTTTTATTGATGGATAATATTTTTATTAGCCATTCATCATATTTATATTCTGACTCAAGCTGTTCTTTAGCGGTGTTTTTTTCTGCATCACCAACTTCTTCAGAGTAGGAATCTAATTTTACTTTAAGCCTCTTTCTCTTAAGGCTATCTATGTGTTTTCTTATTGCATTATCCATTATTTGCCCTTACGTTAAATTGAGACCAGCCCATACTGGTCGTTATATTTATATGTAGTATTTTCACGTTTAATAAAATTTAACTCGCCATAACGTAAAGATATTTTTCTTTTACTTGATTCTTGTTGTTCAGAATATTGGCTTAAAAGGGATTGATAATCTCGTATTAACCACAGGTTCTGTCTTTCTTTTTCTGATAACTCATCACGCTGTATTTGCAATATACCTTCCCTCTTAGTGGGATAACCTTTTTCGTCTTTTTCTGCAAAATAACAACAATCTTTGTCTGGCTCATAAGTTAAAAATAGATTAGTACTGGCTTCACTCTTGCGAAATGGATTTAAAAATTGTGGCAATGCGGTTAAATACCAGGTTTCTGCTAAATAGCCCTGCAAAGTGTCAGGTCCATGGCGGTGATAACCGGTTAGTTCAGACTGAATCACATGATGCTCCAGATCAGACAGAGAGCCGCAATAGTCAAGTTTACTGTTTTTTTGAATTCGGGGCACAGCATTTAAGCATTTTTCAATTGCTATGGTATCGATTAAATGATTCAGGTCATGGGTATTTAACATAAATTTATCTTCATAGCCTGGTCGATTAAAATATTTCTTACCCTGCTCATTGCCAGCCTTAAAAGCTTTCCAGTTGTACTGCATCAAAGCAATATTTGTATCTTTGACTTCACCTTCTCGATGGCGCCGCACTCGTCCTGCCAATTGAATGATGGATCGGTATGATGATGGTTCAATTACTGCCCAATCAAAGTCGTGATCTCGCCCAACTTCTTCGACTGGGGTCGCCACCAAAATAAAGATGATATTTTTAACCTTGCTTTGATCAAGGTGTGCGCGGATCACAGGATCGGAAAAACCTGCTGGCGGTTCACCTGGTTTCTCTTTACGTTTTAGCACAGCATCCAAATGCTTTTCTTGTTCATGACGTAATAGCAATACCTGCTGGCTATGATAAGCCATAACTTTTACTTCAATATCTTGCGGATAGTCAGCTTTTAGTAAATATCGAGTTATTTCAACACAAGGAGAGATATTAGCTACACGTACCACACCAAATGATACTGCAATGCCTGTGTTTTTATCGATTGTATTATGTTATTGATGTTTTTTAATTATTGCTTGCTTAATGCTGTAAAAATATTGTTCCTGTTTAGTTTCAACGCCATCAAACTCAACATTTTCCATAACCTCCTTGCATTGAATGACTTCGGCTTTACGTTTTGCCATTTGAGCATTTAATTTTTCCACTCGTTTATCAATAAAATCGCCGTGATATTTTTTGTAATTTTCAATTGCATGGTCACTTTGTACGCTATTAATACTGGTCACTTCAGTTTTAAATTCATCAATCCATGCACAGCCAATCATGTTTTCAGCGATGCCACGGCTTTTAGTATGTAACTGCCAGCCCTTTTTATAGGCATTAAAATAACCTTCGGCTAAATCAGGTGGAATAGTGGCAGAGGAGATCATCACTTTGCGACCTAACATGCCGGCCAAATGGATTAGCCTGCCAATGGCGATTAAATCGGAGCCAGTAAAATCATCTATTTCATCGATGACTAAATCTGACGACATCAAACGCAAACAGGGCAAAATATATCGGCCACCGCGTATTGTTTCAGTCGCTGCCATTATATGATCAATTGTGCAGACGAGTACTGGCGCATAAAGAAACTTGCGGTCTTTTTCTTTTGTCAATACAGTCGCTAATCCTTCTTCAGGGATGTCGCAGTCATAGTCTATCCCTTCATCAAGCAAGGTCTGTAATGATTCCGACCCACCAAAATAAGTATCATCAGTTACTTCTATTTGTTTTTGATTATGTAACTCCAGCACGACTTTTGAACCAATTAACACAGCAAGTTCTGAGTTATCTAATCCAACGCGCTTTCTATACTCATCACCTGTCTGTAAGGTTAATGTTCTAAGACCCAGTGCCAAAATATACCGCAGGCTGTTCCCATCAATAGACAAAGAGCGCATAACTTTCGCATTGGCAAACGTTTTACCGTAGCCAGTGCCGGCCATATTAACAGCGAAAAATCCATGTGTATTTTTTGCTTGTGATTTTTTCCAATGGTTTATTGCTTCAACTGCTTTGTCTTGCCAGCGAAAAGCTGTAGGGCTGGCTTTTTTTAATGCTCGTATACCTGTGGCAAACGGAGGTTCTCTTTCAAAAGCGGGTAGTAAATGTGATGTGCGAAGAGCATTATTAGCCACGCCGACTAGATGCTCATCAAGTTTTTGTTTGAGTTGTTTGGTCTCTCTATCCGTATTTGCAAATAGACCGGTAGTGTCTTGCCAGTTTGAATCTGCATTTTGGGATGAATAATAGTGATCCCCCAGCATTAAACACAATCTTGAATGGTGTAACACTAATCGGTAAGTTCCATCCTTCAATGCTGATTCGGCTAAGGGCAAACAATCCTGTAATCGATGAGACCACTTTTTTACTTGTTTTAGCCAATTACTAGATTGGCTCAATAACCCCTTGGAAAATTCAAAGCATGCATTGATTTTCTGTTGGTATTCTTGCTCATCTTGACGATTTTCATAGCCCCATGCTTGGGTAATTCTCTGCAAAATGGCATCAATATCATTGGCGTATTCATTTCGCCAGTCTTCTCTAGGAAAAGGTAGACGGTGATGAGACACGATAAGCCAAGCGACTAATTTTGCTACTAGTGGTAATTTATGTAATGGTTTCTTTTGCTCTTTTGCTGTTTTCTTCAACTGTTCTTCATTAAACTGACCATTAGTTAAATATTCTAGCCAACCTTCTTCTGATTCATGGTTAAAACTACTGACTAACGCATTGAATAGTAAACAAGAAACCCACTCATGACGAACAGGATCACCCTTAAACTTGTTTTTGCTATTTGGTGAGAGCTTCTCTTGAAATAGATTAGAAGCTTTACCCCAGTCATGAAACAAGGCCGCAATTGCCGTTAAGGCTTTTATTAGTGGTAAGTATTTCCAGTCGTTTTCATGTTGGCGATTCAATATATTTTTTTGAGTACTATTCACTGGCACCACACCCTGCTCATCAAACTTATCTTTGTTCCCCACCACCCAAAGAAACTGCGAGCGGCTACGGCTTCTAATCCAGTGACAGGCAACTGCGGTATTTTTTGAAGCGGTCTTTCGCAACAGTTTTCTTACTGCGCCCAACCCCTCATTGGTAATAACAGTTTGCCAGGTATTATCGCCGATACGGTTGGCAAAGCTGTCCAGTACCCGCCGGGTTCGGTTGAGGGCTTTTTTCTCGCATTGTGAAACAAAGGTGACCATCATGGGGCTTCACCTTTGTTTTCGTGGTGCTGTAAGGCTATGATTTTTACCTGCTTAAACATGAAATTCAGCGCTTTGTGATCGGTAAACGCTTGCAGGCATTGCTGGCGAAATTCCTGTTCGGTAGCACCTTCTTTGGCGCAGATAAATGACCAGGGCAGTACCAGTGTGTCTTTTATTAAGTCCGCCACATCAAACACCAGTGCGCCACGACGGGTTTTGCCGTGCATGACGGCGAAGCCGTGAGGGATGCCCAACACCCATAGCGTGGTCGCGGCCAACCCATATGCCAGATAGTTGCCGTGGTTCAAAAAGGCATTGGCAGTATCGACCGATTCTCTTGCACGCACAAAATCGCCATGTTTGGTTCTGCTGGCGGCTATTTTGTAAAGCCGTTTGGTGAGGTCGGCCTCTATTTGAAATAGCTTGCTGACTTTTTGCGCCTGTTCGATTTTGGCGCGGGTATTATTTAGCACAGACGATATATATTCATCATGACTATTAAATCCCGCATCCATCAAGTCACGGTCTTTTGACCAGACCGTGTGCATAAACTGAATACGTGCCGTTTGAAATTGCTTGGCCGCTGCTAGACGTTTTTGTTCGTCAAACCAGAAGTTCATCCAGCCTTGGACATATTCGGTGGGGCGATATTCGCTTTGCGGCGACAGCCATTCAATCTCGGTGGCCATGAGCAGGGGCGTACCGCCGCCGCCACAGAAGCCGACCAACACACCGGCCTGTGCCAGCATACGCATGGCCGCTTGGGTGATGGAGGTGCCGGTTCCCAATAGCAAACAGGTGGTATTGGCTATTGGAATATTCCAATACTGGTTTTCGTTTTTGGCTTCCGTGAGATACAGCACGCGCCCATCTTTTTGCATCACCCGGCATTTTTCCAGGTAATAGATATTGGCGCGTTTGGAATGCAGGATGGCTTTGAGGTCGGTTAATTGTTCCATGCCTTTTCCTAAAATAGGCTGTGCATATTTTGTTTCTTACTGGTTTTTCCAGCTTTTAAATTATCTGATTTATGATTTTTACACGCTCGTATGCTCATCTGGTGAAGTTGTAGAAGGGATATAGAAGTGAGACCTTTGCATAATTACCGGAAGTGCGGCTTTAGCCGCGCAAGATGATTGCCGATGGCGGGACTAAAGTCCCACTTCCGATAGTATTTTGAATTATGCAAAGGTCTCAGAAGTATAAAGCACATGTTAGCTACGTAAAAACAACCCCACCCGCCCACGAATCGAAATCCAAACCAATCCTGTTAGTCACGCCGTGGCTACCCGTGGCAAAATGGACATTATACTGCAAAAATTCTCGGTTTTCCTTACAATTAGTTTGATTGCGCTAACTCGAAAATTCAAGGTTGTGACTCAAACAGAAAAAATCCTGGAAAAATTAATTGCTTATCCGACGGTCAGTCGGGATAGCAATTTAGCAATGATTCAACACATTGAGTCCTACCTTGGCGAATACGGCATCAAATCAAATTTAACCTTTAACGATGAAAAAACCAAAGCAAACTTGTATGCGGTTTTTGCTCCGGGTCAGTCTGGAGGGGTGATGTTGTCCGGGCATTCCGACGTGGTTCCTGTGGATGGGCAGGATTGGTCGGTGGCGGCGTTTGAGTTGCTGGAAAAAACGACCGCTTTTATGGACGCGGTACCGCCGATATGAAAGGGTTTATCGCATCGGTTTTAGCGATGGTGCCGAGTGCGCTGGCGTGCAAATTGGCGCACCCGATTCATTTGGCTTTCTCCTACGATGAAGAAATTGGCTGCGTCGGTGTGCGGCGCATGATTGATATGCTTGAATCGACATCGCATCGACCGCGGTTCTGTATCATTGGTGATTCCGCCTTGTTTAAGGGTCATAAACCCGATGAATATATTCTGAAATTAGAACTTGAACGCTGTGATCAGTTTTTGTCGGACTTGTTGGTGCAGCTAACCGAAACGGCGTTATGTGTGGAATAGTTGGGTTATATATTAAGCGTCCTGAGCTGGAGGAAAAATTAGGCGGTATGTTGTCTGATATGCTGATGCAAATGACCGAAAGAGGTCCGGACAGTGCCGGTTTTGCCATGTATCGTAATCCAGTAAATTCAGGGCAAATAAAAATTACCTTGCAATCCAACGATGCTGATGCCGATTGGGATGCCATGCAGACACGTGTTCAAGCCGAAATTGACCGAAAAGCGACGCTCTCGCCGGTGGCAAATCATGGGGTTTTGATTGCTCAAGTTGGCAACCAGGTCGGTAACCATCTGGATAACGAGACGGAAACCGAGGCGCTGTTGGATTGGGTTGATAATAATCTCCTTGGAATTAAGGTTACCAGTGTCGGCTACGCTATTGAAATATATAAAGAAAAAGGTTTGCCAAATCAGGTTATTCGTACATTTGGGCTTGACTCGATGGCTGGCACTCATGCCTTGGGGCATACCCGAATGGCGACGGAGAGTGCGGTTACCACCGAGCACTCGCATCCATTTTCTACCGGGCGCGACCTTTGTTTGGTGCACAACGGTTCTTTATCCAATCACAATAATCTTCGTGAAATGCTCACAGGCGAAGGAATACGTTTTACCACCGACAACGATAGCGAAGTAGCGGCCGGATACTTGACTTGGCGATTAGGGCAGGGCGCAACGTTAGACGAGGCACTGGAAGCGGCGCTGGAAGATCTGGATGGATTTTATACCTTTGCGATTGGTACCAAAGATGGTTTTGCCGTGTTAAGGGACCCGATTGCCTGCAAACCTGCGATTCTGGCGGAAACCGATGATTGGGTGGCGATGGCTTCCGAGTATCGTGCCATTGCCCAGCTTCATGGCAGCGAAAATGCAACCATCTGGGAGCCGGAACCGGCTACCATTTATAGCTGGGAGAGGTCGTAATGCCAGAATCTGGTTACAGCACAAACGCGGGCTACGTGAATAATAATAAACAGAGGATCATTGGTCGCACGGATTGGGACGGGAACGGCTATTATCAAAAAATTTATGTGATGGAATGTGAGATATGTGGATTCCGTTATGATGTAAACGGTTCCGATACATTCCAGCGCAAGCGCCCAAAGTGCCAAGGTGGTGCGTCCTGTTCTAATCCGCTGTGTTGCGAAGAGACAAGCGGCAAGGGAAATTGCTGAGCATGCCGATTTTTCCCGACAAATTAGATAGATATGACCGAATTTAACCTGATTGATTCAACCGTCCGCGCTCTCAATCGCGCTTTGCACGAACCAAGTGCTGAAGGTGCGCGTGTGCGTGTGTTGAATCCGAGCGGCAAGCATAACGTCGCCGCAGGTGCGATGTTTTCCTGTGATGTCAGCGTGGGCGGGCATGTCGGTTATTATTGTGCGGGAATGAATAAGAATGCCAATATTACCGTGAACGGAAACGCCGGTCCCGGGCTGGCGGAAAATATGATGTCTGGCAAGGTTCGAATCAAGGGCAATGCCTCGCAATATTGCGCTGCGACTGCTCACGGCGGTTTGCTGGTTGTGGAAGGGAATGCCGCCGCACGCTGTGGGATTTCAATGAAAGGGGTGGATATTGTGGTTAGAGGCAGCATAGGTCATATGAGTGCCTTTATGGCACAGAGCGGACGGTTGGTGGTTTGTGGCGATGCGGGTGAATCGCTTGGCGATTCGATTTATGAAGCGCGTTTGTATGTACGTGGCTCGGTAAAAAGTCTCGGCACCGACTGTATCGAAAAACCGTTGGACGATGAACACAAAAAGGAGATTTCATACCTGCTCAAACAGGCGGCAATTGATGATGTTGATGTCGATGAATTCAAGCGGTATGGCTCTGCCCGAAAACTGTATCACTTTAAAATTGACAATGTTGGCGCGTATTAGGCGCATTATAGGATTACGTTATGAGCGAAAAAATTGATAGATCATGGTTGCTGGAATCGGCAACCTTCAGTCGCCCGGTCATCCGTGAAATACAGCGCGCCGCCACCGAAGGCATTTACGATATACGGGGATTTGGCGCGAAGCGTTCGCTCCCGACTTTTGATGATTTGCTGTTTCTCGGCGCCAGCATGTCGCGCTATCCGCTGGAAGGCTATCGGGAGAAATGCGATACATCGGTTACGCTGGGTACGCGCTACGCGAAAAAGCCGATTACCATTTCGACCCCAATCACCATTGCCGGCATGAGTTTTGGCGCCCTGTCGGCACAGGCAAAAGAAGCGTTGGGGCGCGGCGCCAGCGAAGTGGGCACCAGCACCACAACCGGTGACGGCGGCATGACCGCTGAGGAACGCGGTCATTCCAAACTATTGGTGTATCAATACCTGCCCTCGCGTTATGGCATGAATCCTGACGATTTGCGTAAAGCCGATGCTATCGAAGTCGTGGTTGGGCAGGGTGCAAAGCCAGGCGGTGGCGGCATGTTGCTCGGGCAAAAAATCAGCCAACGCGTCGCCGCTATGCGTGATATTCCCGAAGGGATTGACCAGCGCAGCGCGTGTCGGCATCCCGACTGGACCGGCCCGGATGATTTGGAAATCAAGATCGAAGAGTTGCGCGAACTGACTGATTGGCAGGTGCCGATATATATTAAGGTGGGCGCGACCAGAACTTTTTTCGATGTGCAACTCTCGGTTAAAGCGGGGGCGGATGTGGTGGTGGTTGATGGTATGCAAGGCGGAACCGCTGCGACTCAGGACGTGTTCATTGAGCATGTCGGCATCCCAACCTTGCCGGCAACCCGAATTGCTGTTGAAGCGCTAAAGGATATGGGCATGCATCGCAAGGTGCAGTTAATCGTTTCCGGTGGCATCCGTTCCGGAGCCGATGTCGCCAAAGCCCTGGCCCTCGGCGCCGATGCGGTTTCCATTGGCACTGCGGCATTAATTGCGATGGGTGATAATTCTCCTGAACATGAAGCCGCCTATAACGAATTGGCAACCAGCGCAGGTTATTATGACGACTATCAGGACGGCCAGGATCCTGCCGGCATATCAACCCAGAATCCAGATTTGGGCGCTCGACTGGACCCCGAAATCGCCGGGCGACGGGTCGCTAATTACTTACGCTGCCTGACGCTGGAAACCCAGACCTTGGCCAGAGCATGCGGCAAGACCAATGTGCACAATCTTGAGCCGGAGGATATGGTGGCTTTGACAATCGAAGCGTCAGCGATGGCCAAGGTGCCGTTGGCGGGAACAGACTGGATTGCTGGCGCCGGGAAATTTTGATCGCGTGGTTCTGGCCTGAGCATATACGCGTCGATTAAAATATCATAAAATGCAGCCAAGGCGGGATGATCAAACACATGAAAAAAAACACACTCTACTACGGCGATTGTTTGGATGTGATGGGCAAATGGGACGATAATTCCGTTGACTTGATTTACCTGGACCCGCCCTTCAACAGCAAAGCGAACTACAACATTCTTTTCGGCACGCAAAGGGACGGCGGGGATAAAAACGACTTAGCCCAACTCACCGCCTTCACCGATACTTGGGAATGGGATGGAGATGCGGAAAAGCGTGTTGATTTGATAAACAGCGCGATTGCCCACCCGGCACATCGCGCCATCCGCGCATTCAGCGAAATCTATCCAGACGGCAGCGGCATGCTTTCCTATCTTTCGTATATGGCGGAGCGCATTGCCGCAATGCACCGCTTGTTGAAAGATACTGGAACCATCTATTTGCATTGCGACCCGACAGCATCGCATTACTTGAAAATCATTATGGATGAGGTTTTTGGAAAACAAAATTTTCGCAATGAGATTGTTTGGAGTTATCCAGCCAGCCCATCAACCACGACTAAAGATTTTCCACGGAAGCACGATACAATTTTTCGATTCGTGAAAACACAAGAATTTATTTTCAATCATATAGATGTTGCTATCCCATACTCTGACGCAAGCATAAACAGAAGTAAGTATGCCGCTAAAGCGTCGACAGTCCTTGCAGGAACAGCGATAAAGTTAAGGGATTCGGGGAAAATTCCGCCGACGGTATGGCAAGATATTCAGCAAACCTACCGATATAGGAAAGAACATCTCGGCTACCCCACTCAAAAACCGCTTGCTCTGCTGAAACGTATTGTGAAGGCGAGCAGTAACGAAGGCGATTTGGTGCTGGACCCGTTCTGCGGTTGCGGCACCACTGTTGAAGCAGCGCATTCCTTAAAGCGTGATTGGATCGGC
The DNA here is from genome assembly GCF_965237845.1 of Candidatus Spongiihabitans sp. Taxonomy (GTDB): domain Bacteria; phylum Pseudomonadota; class Gammaproteobacteria; order Arenicellales; family Poriferihabitantaceae; genus Spongiihabitans. The sequence goes on from NZ_OZ250154.1 coordinate 1,574,260, forward strand.
ATTGATATTTCATCCTACGCCATTGAGGTGGTGCGACGCGAGCGCATGAAGGATTTGCGCATCGACTTGGCGGGCGTGCCAAAAGACTTGAAAGGGGCGATGGATTTTTCCAGAAGAAACCCCTTTGATTTTGAGAAGTGGGCGGTGACGCGCATTCCCGGCTTTGCGCCGAACGCGGTGCAGCGCGGCGATGGCGGCATCGATGGCCGCGCGCTGATTTTTGGCGCGGAAAAAGAAAGGAATTTGTGCATCGCGCAAGTGAAAGGCGGCAAGCAGAGCATTGATTCCCTACGCACTTTTTTCGGCATGATCGCCAGCGGCAAAGCGGCCATCGGTGTTTTCATTACTTTGGAAAAATGGGATACGCCATCAGTGAAAAAATGCATCGCCCAAGCGGGAACGTTGCAAGTGGGCACGAAAGAATACAGCCGCTTAATCATGTACACCATTGACGATCATTTTCATGGCGTTGAGCCGAAAATTCCACCGCTTGCGCATCCGCGCACCGGGCAAGCGTTTCAGGCAGAATTAGCCGGTCAATCACGTTCGTTTTTTCAACATCAGTGACAAGAAAATGCCGAAGTTAAAACAGTCACGATTAGTTTCACGATAGATAATCAAATGACAAAAAATCTAGCAGCAATCGCAAAACAGCAGAAAATTAAATATTTCCTGATCAGTTTCGTTGATTTGTTTGGTGTGCTTCGGTCGAAACTGGTGCCGGCGCGGGCCATCGGCAGTATGCAAAAAGACGGCGCCGGCTTTGCCGGTTTTGCGGCCTGGCTGGATATGAGTCCGGCCGACGGAGATATGTTTGCAGTGCCTGATCCTGATAGCTTGATTCAGTTGCCCTGGAAAAAAGAGGTTGGTTGGTTGGCGGGCGACCTTTATCTGGATGGCAAGGCGATTGAAGCGTCTCCGCGGGTGGCGTTGAAGGCGCAAATTGCCAAAGCCGCAAAAAAAGGCTATCACATGAAAACCGGGGTCGAGTGCGAGTACTTTTTGACTAACGAAAATGGCACAAAAATTGCCGATAAACGAGACACGCAGTCAAAGCCCTGTTACGACCAATCGGCTTTGATGCGGCGTTACGATATCATTACCGAAATCTGCGACAGCATGATCGAATTGGGTTGGGGTCCGTATCAAAATGATCATGAAGATGCCAATGGCCAGTTTGAAATGAACTGGGATTATGACGATTGCTTGAAAACCGCCGACCACCATGTGTTTTTTAAGTACATGACCAAGCAGATTGCCGAGAATCATGGTTTGCGCGCGACCTTTATGCCGAAACCGTTTAGCGACCTGACCGGTAACGGTTGTCATGCTCACGTTTCGGTGTGGGACAAAGCCGGCAAGAAAAACTTGTTTCATAACGCCGCGGATGAAATGGGATTGTCAAAGCTGGCTTACCATTTTCTCGGCGGCATTATGCATAATGTGGAACAGCTAACCTCGATATTCAACCCGACCGTGAATAGTTACAAACGGATCAATGCCCCGCGCACGCTTTCCGGCGCAACTTGGTCGCCCAACTCGGTCAGTTATGGCGGCAACAATCGTACCCATATGATACGTATTCCTGATGCCGGACGTTTTGAGATGCGCTTGATGGATGGCGCGGCCAATCCCTATCTAATGCAGGCTGGAATTTTGGCGGCTGGACTCGATGGCGTTGCCAACAAACGAGACCCCGGAAAACGCCTAGATATCAACATGTACACCGACGGTCACACCATCAAAGGGCTTAAAAAATTACCCTTGAATCTTCTCGATGCGATCAGACTGACGCAAAATGGCAAGGCGCTAAAAGAGCAACTCGGCGCACCGTTGATCGATGCCTATTGCAAATTGAAAATGAATGAATGGGATGATTTTACCAAGTCGATCAGCCAGTGGGAGCGGGATCATACGCTGGATTGTTAATGTTAACCCCCGTGCTAATGTCATGGGCGCTTTAACCGTGTCCGCGGGGATATTTAATCTAAACAAATGAGGTTTTTATGGCAATTGCAAACTAGCGGTGGGTGTGTTTTCGGCTCTATGCTCGGCATCGCATACCGAAACAGAGGGGCTTTGAAATGAATAGTAAACAAAAAACACGGCGATTATTGTCGCCATCATCCTTGCCGTAATGATTCTGTTTCCTCCTTATGAACCTAAATTATGGGTGTGAACTATATGACTTTATTCTGCGGGCGCATCGGCCGTGTGTTATAGATATTCCTCCTCAACCGTTTGATTAGTTCAGTAGGTTGGGGTGAGGTACGAACCCCAACAATTCACTGTATCTTTGCTTGCTAATGGATTTATGGTTGTCAGCCCGGTCGGATTTAGCGGGAAGCAGCCTATCGAATCAGCTCGTCAAAGATCAGCGCCGGTCTAATTCAAAGCTACGCTAACGACAATAACGTGGTATTTCCCCCGGTGGCGGTGGTGTCGGTGCTGACTGATCGCTCCACCGCAAAGCGGTGCAGGTAATGCGGGCCGCCGGCTTTTGGGCCGGTTCCAGACAGCCCTTCGCCACCGAAAGGTTGGACGCCAACCACCGCGCCAATGGTGTTTCTATTGACATAAACATTACCCACCTTGATACGACTGACAATTCTTTTTACCGTGGATTTAATGCGACTGTGTATTCCGAAAGTCAATCCATAACCAGCGTTATTGATGTCATCGACCACGCGATCAATTTCGGACGCGGCGAATCGGCAGACATGGAGTATTGGGCCAAATACTTCATTTTGCAGTTGCCCAATACCCTCAATTTCAATCAGAGCAGGGCTTAAATAGTAGCCTGCGTTGCCTTGAACCGGCGCGCCTCGAATAACCCGGTTGCCTTGTTTTTCATGGGTCGTGATATGATTCATTAGCGACTTGCGCGCTTGTTGATCAATGATGGGGCCAATATCGGTACTGATTTCAGCAGGATCGCCCACTTTCAGCTCGGCCATTGCACCGATCAACATTTCAATCATTTGCTCGGCGATATCTTCCTGTAAATACAAAACACGCAGCGCTGAGCAGCGTTGTCCAGCGCTTTGAAAGGCAGATTGAATCACATCGGCAATCACTTGCTCGGGCAGTGCTGTGGAATCCACAATCATGGCATTGATGCCCCCGGTTTCGGCGATTAACGGAACAATCGCCCCCGGTTTGTTTGCCAGACTTCGTTGTATCGATTTTGCGGTTTCGGTGGAACCGGTAAAGGCGACCCCGTCAATTTGAGGATGATTAACCAGCGCCGACCCTACATTTGCGCCGTCACCGGGAAGAAGTTGCAGGACATCTTCGGGAATGCCGCAATCATGCATTAGTTGTACTGCGCGGTAGGCGATAATGGGGGTCTGTTCGGCCGGCTTGGCGATGACGCTATTACCCGCAGCCAAGGCGGCGCTAATCTGACCGGTGAATATCGCCAGGGGAAAGTTCCATGGGCTAATACAAACGAACACGCCACGGCCATGCAACGACCATTGGTTGAGCTCGCCGGTGGGCCCGGTCAGTGTCTGTGGTCGCTCAAACTCGGATTCGCATTGCTGTGCATAATAACGCAGAAAATCCACGGCTTCGCGAATCTCCGCAATCGCATCTTGCAAAGTTTTACCCGCTTCCATGATACATAGCGACGATAATGGGTCGCGATTATTCTCGTAACAATCAGCCGTTGCCATGAGTAATTTTGCACGCGACTTGCCGCCAATTTTGTCCCAATCTTCGGCGCATTTTCTGGCATTTTCCACCGCGATATTGACCGTTTGTTTGGTCGCGTTGGCAATCATTCCAATGGCCATTCCGGTTGCGGGTGAAATAGCAGCAACCTGCTCTTCAGTATTCGAGATATTTTTCTTCTTGGAACAGCCAATTAGCGGCGCGGCATGTAATTGTTGGGCATGATTTTCCATTGCACTTAGGAAAAATAGCTCCAATTCAAGCGCATTATTTAGATTTAATCCCATCGAATTTGGCCGTGCGCCATAGATATTTTTGGGTAGCGGAATGTTCGGATGAGGCTTGGAGTCCAGCGCAGACAGCGTTGCAATCGGATCGGCGACGATAGTCGCAATCGGTAAATGCCGGTCAACCAGACGATTGACAAAAGAGCTATTTGCGCCATTTTCCAATAGCCGTCTAACCAGATATGCCAGCAAGTCTTTATGCGGCCCGATCGGCGCGTAAATTCGACAATTGACGCCATACTGTTTAATGACATGGCGGTACAGAATTTCGCCCATTCCATGCAGGCATTGAAATTCAAAATCTCGGCGACTGCCAACGAAGTTTAATATCGAAGTCACGGTCAGCGCGTTGTGGGTTGCGAATAGCGGATAAAACGCCTCAGGATTATTAATCAGCTTGCGCGCACAAACCAGGTAAGCAACATCGGTCGTGATTTTTCGCGTATATACCGGATAACCTTTGTAACCCGCTACCTGGGCTTTTTTTATTTCCGAATCCCAGTATGCGCCCTTGACCAGCCGTATCATCATTTTTCGGCGGGTCTTAACCGCCAATTCCTCGATCCAGTCGATGACCGCCGGGGCCCGTTTTTGATAGGCCTGAACCACAAAACCCAGACCGTTCCAATCATCCAGGTCGGGATCATTACACAGCATCTGTAACAGGCTCAATGACGGATCCAATCGCTCAGATTCCTCGGCATCGATGGTCAGCCCGATATTGAATGATTTTGCCTGGATGCAGAGTTGTTTTAACCGGGGAAATAGCTCATTAATAATACGTGTCGCCTGAGCATACTCATAACGTGGATGCAATGCGGATAACTTCACCGAAATACCGGCGCTGGAACAGGGATCGCTATTGATATTTTTGCGGGCATTTTTGCAGATATTTTTATGGGCAATGGCATTGATGGCAGTTAGGTAGGCGCGCAAATATTGCTGTGCATCGTTGTCGGTGCGCGCCGCTTCGCCCAGCATATCATAGGAGTAGCGATAGCCTTGCCGCTCTCTGGATTCGGCGGTTTTTAATCCGCGTTGGATAGTCTCGGCCAACACAAACTGCTTGCCCATGATTTTCATGGCTTGCTTTACCGCCGCTCTAATCACAGGTTCACCGCTTCGGGCGATCAGCTTTCCAAGATAATCCCCGGCATCCTCGATAACCGCTTTGTCCAAAGAGATGACCTTGCCGGTGAGCATGAGTCCCCAAGTTGACGCATTTACGAAAAATGATTCACTGCCGCCCAGATGCGCTGCCCAATTGCGCTCCGATAATTTATCCTGAATCAACTGATCAGCAGTTTCAGCGTCGGGCACCCGTAAAAGCGCCTCCGCTAAACACATCAAGGCAACCCCTTCCTCGCTGGACAATTTGAATTCTTGCAGAAAGGCATCCAATCCGCCGTGGTTTTCATTTTGTTGCCTGATTTTCTGAACTAACTTGATTGCTTCTTGTTCGATGCTTTTTTGCTGGTTTTTGCTAACCTCCAACGAATCCAACAATTGCTCGGCACATTCTGTTTCATCGGCATGGTAGCGCTCGCGAATCGCACGACGTTTTGGATCTGAATCAGAAAATGGGGCGGTAAATTTCATCTCTTATTGAATGATTGCATGACCAAGTTTAATGAGTCTGACAATATCACTGATAAATAAGTTTGACTAATAGATATTTGGGCAATTGCTCATTATGATTGACGATTTAATGTCAATCAATGTCAATTAGCTGTTTCAGAGTATCCGTAAATTGAATAGAATAGAATGAGTCTTGATTTTAATTAAATTAGGCGCATGAGGTTTTATTTCATCTATGGCGGTGAAAGTGTGTCTCCTTGATGGCGATGCGTTGTCAACCCGGTCAGGTCCGGAAGGAAGCAGCCGCAGCAACAATTTCGGGTATCGGGGTAAGGTACGCTGGAGCCGCCACCTCTTATTTTGAACCTTGCATTTCATGCCTTGTATTTCATGTATTGATAATTGGCTCAAACAGAAAACACACTAAAACATATTTACTAAAGCAGATTTAATGAGCTACCTGGCCCTGGCCCGAAAATGGCGCCCAAAAATATTTTCCGAGGTGATCGGGCAAGCGCATGTCGTTTCTGCGCTTAGCAATGCCTTAAATAATCAACGGGTGCATCATGCGTTTTTATTTACCGGAACCCGTGGCGTAGGAAAAACCACCCTTGCCAGAATCTTTGCTAAGGCATTGAACTGCGATAGTGGCGTAAGTGCGGATCCCTGTGGCCAATGCGTGGCTTGTAGCGGGGTTGATCAGGGAAATTTCGTCGATTTAATCGAGGTGGATGCCGCCTCCCGGACAAAAGTCGATGACACCCGTGAGCTGCTTGATAATGTTCAATATACGCCGACTCAGGGCCGTTACAAGATTTACCTGATCGACGAAGTGCATATGCTCTCAATCCATAGTTTCAATGCGTTGCTTAAGACATTGGAAGAGCCGCCTGAGCATGTAAAGTTTTTGCTGGCGACCACTAATCCACAAAAATTGCCGACCACTATTTTGTCCCGTTGTATTCAGTTCAATCTTAAATCGGTGGACCTTGGTCGCTTGTCCGCCCAACTCGAAAAAATTCTGGATGCTGAACAAATCAAATACGAAGCATCCGCATTGATGGTATTGGCGCGATCTGCAAATGGCAGTGTGCGAGATGCGTTGAGTTTGCTTGATCAGGCGATTGCATTCAGCAATGGCGATGTAGATTCTGAGCAAGTGAGAGCAATGCTCGGAATGGTGGATGATCAGTTTACTGTTCAACTGTTGACGCAAATTATCCAAAATGAAGCGGACGGGGTATTGGCAACCATATCCCAAATGGCCGAACGCTCTGTGGATTATAGGTCGGCTGTGGATGAATTATTAACCTTGATTCACAATGTTTCGTTATTTCAGGTAAGCCCACAAGCAGTAGAATGGAAGGGCATTGATAGCGCCGACCTTGGCGGTCTTGCCGAGAGTATCGACGCAGAAACCCTGCAATTACTCTATCAAATCGCGATAATGGGTAAACGGGATTTTGATTTTGCCCCGGATCCGAGATCAGGGTTTGAAATGGTGGTGCTTCGGATGCTGGCATTTCAACCGCGGCCGCGCGATGACGCTGAAGATACCTCAAAAACGCAACAAAATGCTGTAGCCAATCGGTCGACGATTTCCTCGGTAATCGAGTCCGGGCAACCGAAGGTGTCACCCACTGAAAATATCACCTCGCCTAATCAAGAAAGTCATGGGCAAGAAAACCATGATCAAGAAAATAAGGTACAACCGATAATCTCAAATAATGCGGAAGTTTCAAACGCTGAATTTGGTGTATCGCCTCGACAAAAAATCTGCAATCCCTCGACCACGCCCTTGATAGATGTGCAGAAATTCATGAATGCCGACGGATGGCAGAGCTTCATAAATAGTTCCGGTCTTGGTGGGATTTCAAAAGAAATCCTTATGAATATGGCGCCAAAGTCGGTGGAAGGCAAAATCGTAAGCGTGACGCTGGATGCATCGAGCAGACACCTGTGTAATAACGGTCGGCTAAAGAAAATTGAACAACATTGCAAAGATAATTTGTCACTGGATATACGGTTTGACGTCGAAATTGAGGATCTCAGTGACGCAAACTCTGAGATTGAGACCCCGACTCAACAATTAGCCAGGGAACAAAAAGGACAGGCCTCTGCCGCACGTCAAGCATTTATTCACGACACCAATGTTCAAGCGCTGGTTGATCTGTTTGATGCGGAAATTGTTCACGAATCAATAAAGCCGGGTTAGCGCCAAAAAATAAACCCTGAAAAATAAACTGCCCGGCAGATTTTTCGGCAACAAGGCCGATATTCAGATACTTTTTCCTTGACGGTTTATAGCAGGTTGATTTACAAACAGTGCATACTTAGTATTTATTCAAAAACACCATTAAATTAAGGTAACAATCATGAAAAGTGGACTCGGTAATATCATGAAGCAGGCTCAGGCTATGCAGGAAAATATGCAAAAAGCGCAAGAGGAACTTGCCAGCGTGGAAGTCACTGGCCAATCAGGGGCCGGGTTGGTCGAGATTACAATGAGCTGTCGCCACGATGTAAAGAAGGTTACCATTGATTCTGTCATTGATCCTAAATTAATGGGCGAGGACAAAGAAGTGCTAGAAGATTTAATTGCTGCCGCATTTAACGACGCCGTTAGAAAGGTTGAGAAAGCAACCCAGGATAAAATGGGTGGACTGACTTCAGGACTAAACATTCCCGGTCTGACGTTACCCTGTTAATGGCAGACCCGCGTTCCATAGAGGGCTTAAAACAGGCTCTTCAGCGCCTGCCCAGCGTTGGGCCAAAGTCTGCTCAACGAATGGCTTTTCATCTGCTGGAAAGGGATCGGGAAGGTGCGCGCCAAATTGGAGAAGCAATCCGTCAGGCGTTATCGCGGGTCAACCACTGCAATCGGTGTAATAATTTTAGCGAATCAGCGCTTTGTGAAATATGTTGTTCGGCGAAACGCGACCCCAAAACACTCTGCGTGGTTGAAACGCCGGCCGACCTGGATGCCATTGAGCAAGCCAGAATTTACCGGGGTCTGTACTTTGTGTTGATGGGACATTTATCGCCACTGGATGACATCGGCCCGGATCAATTGGGTATTAATCAGTTGTTAAAACTGATTGCCGACAACGCCATTGAAGAAGTTATTCTGGCTACTAATTTAACCTTGGAAGGCCAGGCGACCGGGGATTTTTTATTGGACTTGCTGCAAGGAAAATCAGTGCAGATAACGCAACTCGCCCGCGGTATGCCGATAGGCGGAGAATTGGAGTATATGGACTCCGGCACACTCAATCAGGCTTTTTCTGATCGCCGTTCGGCGCGTTAGACTGTATTTAAGGCACTCGACCCTTATTTTTCAATGATTCGACTGGCGGCATGCGTGGAATATTGTGGTCGCAACTATTGTGGGTGGCAGCGGCAGGCATATTCTCCATCCATACAACAGGAAGTCGAAAACGCCCTGAGCAAGATCGCCGATGAACCGATCACTGTGCTTAACGCCGGGCGTACCGATACCGGGGTGCATGGCATCGGACAGATTATCCACTTCGATACGAATCGCGAGCGCACTCAAAATGAATGGTTGCGCGGCGTTAATACTCATCTCCCGGACGATATTTCGTTGGTTTGGACGCACCCGGTGAGCAACCATTTTCATGCCCGATTTGAGGCAAAACAGCGGCGCTACCGTTATGTGATATTGAATAGACCAGTCAGTCCAAGCTATCTCCACGGTCTGGTTACCTGGCATTATGCCTCGCTGGATTTATTCCTTATGCAGCGCGCGGCCAAGGATTTGGTTGGACGACACGATTTTAGTGCCTACCGTGCAGCCGGCTGCCAAAGCAAAGATCCGGTAAAAGAGATCTACAAACTTGCCTTGGAGCAATCAGGTCCATGGATTTGGATGGATGTTACTGCGGACGGATTTTTGCAGCATATGGTGCGAAATATTGTCGGCGTGCTTGTGCGAATTGGTGAGCGTCTGGAATCGGTGCACTGGGCGCAACAAATATTGGAAAGCCGCGACCGCAAAATGGGTGGGGTGACTGCGGTGGCAGATGGTTTATATTTTGTGTCGGTCGATTACGATGCTAAATTTAGCTTGCCGAATCCGCCTGAGGTATGTCGATTTTGGTAGAATGACTTGAATAACCACCCAGAATAAAATCGTTGCGAACAAGAATAAAAATTTGCGGAATTACCAGCCCGGAAATTGCCCGGCATGCGGTTGATGCTGGCGCGGATGCGATTGGGTTAATGTTTTATCCAAACAGCAGTCGTTATTTAACCATTGACCAAGCCGTTGAAATTAATCGAAAAGCACTGCCGTTTGTGGCGCAGGTCGGCGTATTCGTTAATCCCGAAAAACAGGTAATGGATAGTATTTTAAGTGCTGTGCACCTGGACTACCTGCAATTTCACGGTGAAGAAAGCCCGGACTATTGTGCAAGTTTCGGAAAACCCTATATAAAAGCCATACGAGTGTCCGAATCCACGGATTTACTGGCGGTGGAAAAACAATATCAAGATGCCGCAGGATTGCTGCTCGATAGCCATATATCTGATCGCTACGGTGGTACGGGACAATCATTTGAATGGTGTCAGGCACAGTATGGAGGCCAAAAACCGATTATTCTTGCTGGCGGCCTCACCGCCGATAATGTTCAGGCTGCCATTGCGACGGCCGGCCCATATGGCGTCGATGTTAGTAGCGGGGTGGAAACTGAGGCAATGAAAGATCCAGTAAAAATTATCAAATTTTGTCAAAATGTCAATCGCTGTAATCAATAAATAACATTAATAACAACATATAACAATATGAATTGGTTTGAGAAAATACTTCCGCCAAAAATAAAAACCGTCAGCAAAATAGGACGCAAAGGTGTCCCTGAGGGGTTGTGGAACAAATGCACTGCCTGCCAAGCGGTGCTGTATGGTGTGGAGCTTAAGCACAGCCTCCAGGTTTGTCCAAAATGTAACCACCATATGCGGATGGGCGCAAAAGAACGCCTGGAATCGTTTTTCGATCAGGGCTCAATTCAGTGGTTAGCCGAAAATGTTAACACCGTCGATATTTTTAAGTTCAAAGATAAAAAGAAGTATAAAGATCGATTGCAGGAAGCACGCAAGGCTAGCAAATTATCCGAAGCACTGCTTGGAGCGACTGGACAGATTAACGGATTAAGCGTTTCCGCCGTGGCCTTTGAATTCAAGTTTATGGGCGGGTCCATGGGCTCTGTGGTGGGCGAGCGATTTGTTCAGACTGCGAACCATAGCCTCGAAAATCATCAGCCTCTGATTAGTTTTACCGCCAGCGGCGGGGCAAGAATGCAGGAAGCGCTTTTTTCTTTAATGCAAATGTCAAAAACCACGGTCGCAATTTCTAAACTTCGACAACAGGGCATTCCCTATATTTCAGTCCTGACCGATCCCACAATGGGTGGTGTTTCAGCCAGTCTGGCAATGCTTGGGGACATTATTATTGCTGAGCCCAAGGCGTTAGTGGGGTTTGCAGGGCCTCGGGTGATTGAACAGACAGTTCGAGAAACATTGCCCGAAGGGTTTCAGCGTGCGGAATTCTTGCTTAAATATGGTGCCATCGACATGATTGTTGATCGACCAAAAATGAAACAGGAAATTTGCTTGCTGCTCGAAAAACTTGGATTCAGTTCCCAGGTTCACTCAAATTCCGAGTTACTGACTTCGCCATCGTCTGGGAATGATCGGGATTGGGTAGAGGGAGAGGGTGAGTTGCTGCCGGCCTCAGACAAGTAACTATTGAGTGGTTAGGTCGCCACAACTCTTCAAGGCGCCTGCGGATTATTGGGAAGGGTCACCAGAAAAAGTCATATGGATTAGCGGAGCGACAGAGGGAAATATCAATTGAACTCCGCATATCTGGATTTTGACCCGGAGTTCGGCTTGAATAAATGGCTGGAACATATCCAAAACCAACACTGGAGAACCATAGACCTTACCCTGGACCGTATTTCGCGGGTTTGGAATAATCTTGAGGGCAAGTGTGCAAATTTCACCCTGGTCGTTGCCGGGACAAATGGCAAGGGCTCTTGTGCGAGTATGCTGGATGGCGTGTTTCAACAATCCGGCAATCGCACCGGAACCTACACCTCTCCTCATCTGGTGCGCTTCAATGAGCGCATAAGAATAGATGGCGCAGAAGCGACCGATGAAGATATATGCCAAGCCTTTGTTCAGATTGAACAGGCCAGAGCCGGCATCCCGCTTACCTATTTTGAATTTGGGACACTGGCGGCACTGCTGATTTTTCAACAGTACAATGTCGATATTGCGATACTGGAAGTGGGTATGGGCGGGCGCCTCGATGCGGTTAATATGGTGGATAACGATCTGGTTTTAATGACTTCTATCAGCGTTGATCATGAACAATGGCTGGGCTCGGATCGAGAATCCATTGCAGCGGAAAAAGCGGGTGTAATCAAGCAAGAGGGAATAGTGGTTTGCTCCGATCCGAATATTCCAGAAAGTGTGTTGGCAATATCGAATCAACAAAATGCCACAGTGATTGGGGCCGAGCGGGACTATTGGATTGAACAAATCGCAAACAGGGTCGCCAGCAAGATCGAAAACGGGGGAGGGCTGCGGTGGAAAAGCAGCCATGCTGAAATTCCGCAAGATTGGCGTTGCATTAGTTCGTTAGTCCCGCCTTTTAACGGTCATCATCAAATTGCCAACCTCGGCGGTGTGGTGGCTGCATTAGCGTTGACCAGTGGCAAAACCGGGGTAACCGTCTCAGATCTAACTCAGGGCCTGAGTAGAGCCAGGCTGTCTGCCCGGTGTCAAGTGATGACCAACCGATCTAATAATTGCCCGGAAGTGATCGTTGATGTCGCGCACAATCAGGATTCCGCCATCAAACTTGCCGAGTTTCTCAGCGGCCGGGAGTGCGCCGGAAAAACCTATGCGGTCATTGGCGTGTTGGCTGACAAAGCACTCGATCAAATTATCAAACCAATGATGGCGCATGTGGATTATTGGTTTTTAGCGTCCTTGAGCGGCGAAAGAGGGCAAACCGGCGATCAAGTAGCCAGTCAATTAAAGCAGGTTGTCAAACACTCGACCAAACGCCCACAGTGGGTAGTCAAGAGAAATCCGGTCGATGCTTATTTAGCTGCAATGGAGCAGGCTAACATCGAGGATAGAGTGGTAATCTTTGGGTCATTTTATATCGTCGGTGATATAATTAACTACGTCGAGCAAACAAATCAGCAAACCAATTAAGTGCGCCGGTGCATCCCTTGTCAGATGAGATATTGCAATCTTGAGCTTAACTCGCAAAACGACCTGTTGCCCCTGCAGCCAGTTTGACCATGTTTAAATCGAATACAAAAATTCAGCCGCAGTACAAAATAAAACACCGCCTAACGGGTGCGGTCATTATCGTTGCGTTGGCGATCATTGTGATTTCTGTTTTGTTGAAAGAACCAGAAAGTCAGAGTAGTGCGAAATCCAGTAATCATTATGGCCGCTCTGAGCAGACTTTTGAATCAAAAGCACAACCGCTGAAGCTTGACACTATAAATTTGGATCAAACCGAAATGCAAAAAATAGAGGCGCCCATTAAAACTACGCGGCAAACGGCACCAACCACCGAAGGAAACCTGGTCCTCACCATAGATAAAAAATCAAATTCGGGTTCAAAAACCTCGCAGCAACCGCCCGACCCGTCGTCGCAGGATATTTCCGAAGGTGATATTTCTTTGAACAAGAGCGGATGGAGCGTGCGCGTCGGAACATATTCCGATATAGAAAATGTGGATTCAGTCTCTACATTGCTAATTAATAGTGGATTCCGCACACAACATACTCAGGTACAAACAACATTGGGAGTGGCCACACGAATATGGCTCGGGCCTTATACAAAAAAGGAAACCGCCGAAAAAGTTAGCATGCGGCTCAAGGCCATCACTGGCGAAAAGGGTTATGTGACCAAACACTCGTCCTGACAGATTATTCCCCAATGAATTATAAGGGGTAAATTTCAAGTGATAAATTCAGTGATGAACTTTAAGGCATGGTTAAAATTGATTGATGGCATTCACTGTCGGCGCCTGTTTTTAACCAAAAATAAAATTCCCGGTTGCGGTTTTAACGGGAGATTTCCTGACAACCGGCCTGACAATCCGAGTGTATCAATTTAATGAATGTTGTTGATATTGCTATCGTTGCCATCGTTTCAATTTCATTGATTATTGGATTATTCAGAGGATTTATCCGTGAAGTATTATCGTTGTTCTCTTGGATTGCCTCCGTGTGGATCGCTTACACTTATGCTGCCGCAGGCGCAGCATATCTGGATCCCTATATTGATCAGCCACCGTTAAGAACGGTCGCTGCTTTCGCCGGAATATTTGTGGCGGCACTGATTTTAATTTCCATGTTCAGTCATTTAATCTACAGAATACTTTCAATCACGAGGATTTCTGGCGTGGATCGCTCGCTCGGCACCCTTTTTGGTCTGATACGCGGCATTATTGTCGTGGCGGCACTGATATTGGTTGCCACATTTATGGGCTTGATCTCTCAGCCATGGTGGCACGATTCGCTATTGGTGGACTATTTCAACCCGGTTACGGATTTTATTCGATCGCTGCTGCCGACGGATATCGCTGAATCTGTGACACCAAAAATTGCTTAGATAATGGCGCCTTGATGGATGTGAATTTATGTGCGGACTGGTAGGAATTCTCGGAAACGATCGTGTAAACCAGGCGTTGTATGACAGTTTGACCGTCGTGCAACATCGTGGCCAGGATTCGGCAGGCATCATGACCAGCGACGGCAACCGGGTTTATTTGCGAAAAGACAATGGTTTGGTTCGGGATGTTTTTCATACCCGTCATATGGTGCAGCTGCAAGGAACGATGGGAGTAGGGCATGTTCGTTATCCCACTGCTGGTGGCGACTCGCGCGCTGAAGCCCAGCCATTTTATGTGAATTCGCCATTTGGGATTGCACTAGGGCATAATGGGAATTTAACCAACGCGGATGAACTCAGGGATGACTTGTTCAAGCAGGATTTAAGGCAACTTAACACCTCGTCAGATTCTGAAATCCTGCTGAATATTTTTGCCCACGAACTTCGAGCGGCCGTTGGCGAATCAAGTTTACGCGCTGCGCCGGAAGATCTTTTTACCGCAGTGGGCGGCGTGATGCGCCGCTGTAAAGGCGCTTATGCCGTGGTTGCGATGATAGTGGGGGTTGGGATTGTCGCATTTAGAGACCCCTGTGGAATCCGGCCTCTGGTTTATGGCGTTAAAAAGTCAGATTCGGGGGCATCGTATATGGTTGCCTCAGAAAGTGTGGCGCTGGATGTTTTGGGTTATCAGCGAGTACGGGATATACGACCCGGTGAAGTTATGTTGATCGATATTGAAGGCAAGGTTCACTGTTCAATTTGTGCGCGCCGGACAAACCAGGCACCCTGTATTTTCGAATATGTTTATCTTGCCAGACCCGATTCCATACTTGACGATATTCCGGTTTATCAAACACGAATTTATATGGGAGAGCGTTTGGGACATCGAGTAAAACAGGAATGGCCGGACCACGATATTGATGTGGTTATTCCAGTTCCGGATACCAGCAGAACGGCTGCGCTTGAAATGGGAAAAGTGCTGAAACTTCCCTATCGTGAAGGCTTTATCAAAAATCGTTATATAGGCCGAACATTCATCATGCCGGGTCAGGCTGAACGAAAAAAATCAGTGCGGCAAAAACTAAATGCTATCGCATCCGAATTCACCGGAAAAACAGTTTTACTAGTCGATGATTCCATCGTGCGCGGAACCACATCCCAAAAAATTATTGAACTGGCCAGGGAGGCCGGGGCAAAAAAAGTGTATTTTGCATCTGCTGCACCACCGGTGCGCTACCCCAATGTGTACGGGATCGACATGCCGTCGTCGGCGGAATTGATTGCAAATAATAGAACCAATGACCAGATTTGTGCTGAGATTGGTGCGGATAAACTGATATACCAGAAACTCGATGACTTAATCACGGCGGTGGCTCAATGCAATCCAAACATCAAACAGTTTGATACCTCCTGTTTTGATGGCAAATACATTACTGGAGATGTTACCCCGGAATACCTGTGCATGGTGGATCGCAAGCGTAATGATACAGCGAAAGATCAGGAGCAGAACGAACTGGATCTTTCAGAAATAACCGATATACGGGAAAAACGCGCTTAAAACTTTGACCCTGAGGCGCACAGAATTAACGGGTGTGCGCTTACACAAATTCAACCTGCGGACATAACGATATGAAACACAGTTCTGGTTACGCTTATATCCTGAATCAAATCGAGAATGATCAATGCGTTATTCTGGATGGCGCTATCGCAACCGAATTACAGCGATCCGGGGTGGGTCAGATTAGATTGAGCGATGAGACCCATTGGGGGTTCGATGCCTTGCATATTTCTCCTGAATCGGTGCTGGAGGTCCACCAAAGGTATCTGCAATCGGGCGCTGAAATTATGACCACCAATACCTACTCCATCCTGGATGCGCCTTCCTACACTGCGGACTATGATATCCACGTGGCTCGACCGATTCACTGGATGGACCTGGCCAGGGATGCCATTGAATTACCCAGAAAAGCGATTGCGGCTGGTAATCGGGAAGCCACGGCGGCCGTCGCATTCAGCATAGGCGGGGAAATAGAAACACAAGATCAACAGGCCACCATTGAACTACTATTGAAAGTGTTTGAGGACACCCCGCCGGACCTGGTTCTATTCGAGACGCTTTCCCTGATTGAAGACAATCTCACGTTTGAAACCATTGAAATACTAATTGAAAGCGGCTGGCCAGTCTGGGTTTCATTTCGACGCTGTCGAAAAGGGGTGTGTGGAATTCATGGACAGCTTTGGGGCGGACCGGAGGGCGACCGATTCGGTCGGCTTGCCCAGTCTCTGGAACGCATGGGTGTCGAGGCGTTAATGATCAATTGTTTGCCGGTCAACAGAGTCGAAGGCACGTTATCGTGGCTGCGGGATTTCACAAGTTTACCTCTTGGGGTATATCCCAATATGGGTCGATATGCCGAGACTGGATGGCGGTTCGATGAGCAAATGAATACCGGTAAGTTTGCTGAACTGGCGCTTGGGTGGAGGGCTGAAGGGGCTCAATTAATTGGGGGTTGCTGCGGGGTTGGTCCAGCCGAAATTAAACTGGTTGCTAAAAAATTAAACGGTATATCGAGAGGCGACCAGGCAAAAAAAGCCACGGCCAAGTTGCCTGGTCAGAGTGCGTTATCTGAATTGTGCCAAAACGCGGACTTAGGACAAGTAAAAAATTGGACCGACCAGAAAGGTCGAAAGTTATTTCCTTTGCCATTCCCCGAAATTACAGTAGATTCGGGTGTGTTCGTACCCACTCAAGGTAGCTATTTGATATGGAAATATTTGTTTGATAACGGCATTGGGGAATCCAAATCCTGCCTGGATGTCGGGTGTGGTGTGGGTCTCCTGGCAATTCAGCTGGCGTTGAACCAGGCAACTAGCGTGACCGCGGTTGATATTCAGTCTAAAGCGGTTGATAACACCTTAACAAATGCATTTCGTAACGGCGTTGCCGACAAAATGACAGGTGTCGCCGCTGATTTGTACTCGTTTATGCCGGATAACAAATTTGACGTGATTGTGGCGAGCCTTTACCAGATGCCTACCAACCCCAGAGGTCAATTTAGCGGGCACCGCGATATAGATTACTGGGGCAGGAATCTGCTGGACCATTTTATAAGGAATCTGGATAACTATCTTGCCAAAGGGGGGATTGCCTATTTGATGCAGGTTTCGATGTTGGGCGCGCAACGCACAGAAAATCTGTTACAGAAACATGGATTTCAATACCGCATTGTTGATTTTAATTTGTACCAGTTTAACCCGGTATTCAGAGACAACCTTGAACAAATACAGGCTGTTGAGAAGTTGTCAGATGCCTATCATTTTGAATTTGGCGCCGAAGAACACACCATGGTGATGTACCTGCTTGAAATCAGGCATCGCTGAAAACCAACGTCAGGATGACATTATTCAGAGCTTCCCATAATGATTGTCCGCGCAATTATCCGCGCAGCGCAAAACGGCCATGGTCGTAATAGAGCACGCTCTTTTGAGTGTACCAATCCCCAAGTACGTATCGTTTCGCAGGCACGTTATCCAGGTCAAATTCATGGACTGCGGGTTTATGGGTGTGACCGTGTATTATTGTTAACACACCGTGCTCGCGCATGACTTTTTCAACGTGTTGTTGGTTAACATCCATAATCTCCATGCTTTTGGTTTTTTTGGCAACCTCGCTTTTTGTTCGCATTGACCGGGCGGTATCCATTCTTTCGTTAACAGGTTTATTCAGAAACGCAATTTTCCATTTGGAAGTCATCATTTCCTGGCGCGCTGTTTGGTGTTCGATATCGTCAGTGCACAGAGTGTCGCCGTGGGTCAGCAACACTGGTTCTGATCCCAGAGTAATCAACGTCGGATCCGGGAGTATTTTGCAGCCGGTACGGTTTGCGAAGTCATTGCCGACCAGGAAATCCCGATTGCCATGAATAAAAAATATATCCAGCCCGGCATTCACCGTAGACTTGATTATATTTTCCACCTCTCCCTGGCCCAGGGCGTCCCCGCCGTCATCCCCAATCCAAACCTCGAACAGATCACCTAGAATATAAAGCCGACTTAGCAGGCCAGTTGAATTGTTCATGAATTCTTTGAACCATTGGGTTGACTCTGGTCGCACAGGGTCTAGATGCAAATCGGCAATGAATGCGATGGTCATAATATAGTCTTGGCAGTGGAGTCAGAATATTTTCCTTAGGTTAATCAGGCGCAGGCATCAAAAAATGGAATGTATGGTCGGAATATTATACCATCGCTCACCGCAATCCGACGTGATACTATCTTGATCGGATTGAAATTAGCAAAACATTTTGAGCGTTTCAGGGCTTCGCAACACATGAAAATAAAGTTGTACGACAGCTATTCGCGTAGTCTGCGCGAATTCCAACCGATTAAAGGAAATCAAGTAGGCATTTATGCCTGCGGACCTACGGTATATGACTACGCTCATATCGGTAATTTACGCACCTATATTTTTGAAGATACTCTTCGCCGCACTTTGGAATTCTTCGGTTACGATGTCACCCACGTGATCAATATTACTGATGTCGGGCATCTCACTTCCGATGCGGATACCGGTGAGGATAAAATTGAACAAGGATCAAAAAGGACCGGCAAACCTGCCTGGGAAATTGCCGAGTTTTATACCAACGCATTTAAGCAAGATCTGGTTGCTCTGAATATTCTGGAACCGGGTATATGGTGCCGGGCGACAGACCATATTTCCGAACAAATTAATGCCATCCGGGAAATCGAGAAAAAAGGATTTGCATATATCACGACTGATGGGGTGTATTTTGATACATCCAAACTCAGGAACTACGGATACCTGGCACGACTTGATGTTACTGGGTTAAACGCCGGCCAACGAATTGATGTCGGTGAAAAACGCAACGCCACGGATTTCGCGCTTTGGAAATTCAGCCCAAAAGATCGAGTCAGGCAGATGGAATGGGAAAGCCCTTGGGGCATAGGATTTCCTGGCTGGCACATTGAATGTTCTGCCATGGCGGTTAAATATCTTGGAGAAATGTTTGATATACACTGTGGCGGCAAAGACCACATTCCGGTACATCACTCTAACGAAATCGCTCAAGCGGAAATATGCTATGGAACTAAATTGGCAAATTTCTGGCTGCATGGCTATTTCCTTGAGACCGATCAATCAAAGATGTCCAAGTCTGCAGGGGCG
Organism: Candidatus Spongiihabitans sp.; assembly: GCF_965237845.1. Classification (GTDB taxonomy): domain Bacteria; phylum Pseudomonadota; class Gammaproteobacteria; order Arenicellales; family Poriferihabitantaceae; genus Spongiihabitans. Next base: position 1,593,647 of record NZ_OZ250154.1, read on the forward strand.
CGTTTGCGCCTGCAAACATTGCTGGATCATGGCTATGACCCGCTTAGTTATCGATATCTTTGTTTGACTGCCCATTATCGCAGCGATCTCAAATTCACCTGGGCAAGTCTGGATAGTGCACAAACCGCATTGAATCGATTGCGCTCGGCGGTACATGCCTGGGGCGAGCCGGGAACACCCGACGATCAATATCTGCAACAGGTTTGCCACGAAGTCTATGACGACTTAAACACGCCCAAGGCACTGGCTGTGATATGGAAGCTGGTGAAAAGCAATCTTGCTCCCGCCGTAAAAAAGGCCACCCTGCTTGAATGCGACAAAATTCTTGGCCTCAATCTGACAAATTGGCAGCCCACTGTGGTGGAAATCCCTGACCCGGTAAAAGAATTAATGGATTTACGCTCGCAAGCTAGAAAGACTCGAAACTGGGTCGAAGCGGACAAATTCAGGGATCAGATTACTGAATTGGGGTATGAAATCGAAGATTCCGCGGAAGGCGCCACGCTTCGCAAGAAATAATTTGTGGTTATTTCCTCGCTTTGTTGAGTGAACCCCTCCAGCATTTGTATGAGCAAATATACGAGTTCAATGGAATCTAACTGTTTTGCCCTGTACCGCGATGTCTAACCGCTTTTCAGGGCTAACGCCCGGAGATGCCGGTGTGACTATTTCCAAATTGCCGATAACTTTCGATTTTCCCCGACGTGGCTTCAACGTACTTAATCTGTCGCATTTAATCTTGCAGTCCGGGCATTATACTGATAGTCTTTGTGTAACCGTTGGGGCGCCGTGTGGCTGAGAAGCGAAAGCTGACCCATCGAACCTGCTCCGGATAATGCCGGCGAAGGAAACGGCACTTGCTTACCTACCTAATAAATTCCGGGACAGTGCTAAATTTTTCGCCGTATCAATTGCGAGAAATTAGAAATGCCAGATCCTGAAAATTCACTTCCAACCACCACACCAACCGCGCTGGACTGGCGGTCATCCCTGGTTGACCGTGTTGCGAATAATGGCAATCTGGTTTTGCCCAAGCAACGCGATGTTACAAAAATCCTACGCTTTTCACGTTTGACTGATAATTATCAACGACTGGTCAGCAAGCAGGTTTCACAACTTGAACCATTGTAAATATAATTTTCAAAAATAATTTTAGACATGAAAACTTTAATGCTTACACTTTTGCTGTCTTTTGCCTCCCCTGCAATCGCTACAGAAAAACTCACCCTGATGCTCGACTGGTTTATTAATCCGAATCATGGGCCGATTATTATTGCTCAAGAGAACGGCTATTTCGCAGAGCAAGAATTGGAGGTGGAAATTATTCCTCCCGCTGGTCCTGCTGACCCGCCCAAACTTGTTGCGGCTGGTCAAGCGGATTTAGCCGTATCGTATCAGCCTCAGCTGCATTTACAGGTACACACGGGGTTACCGTTAATTCGTGTGGGTACGCTGGTGGCGACGCCGCTGAACTGCCTGCTGGTATTGGAAGATGGGTCGATCAAAAGCGTGGCTGACTTGGTCGGGAAGAAAGTCGGTTTTTCAGTTGCCGGAGTAGAAGAAGCCTTGCTGACGGCTATTCTTGAATCGAACGGTTTGAGTTTGGATGATATTGAACTGGTGAATGTAAACTGGTCGTTGTCGCCGGCACTGATGTCCAAACAGGTTGATGCGGTGGTCGGCGCGTTTCGCAACTTTGAATTAAACCAAATGGATATTGAAGGGGTGCCCGGTCGGTGTTTTTATCTTGAAGAGGAGGGGCTGCCGTCTTATGATGAACTCATTTATGTAGCAAACCCCGAAAATATGGATACGGACAAGATTGCCCGTTTCCTTGCCGCCACCGAAAAAGCGACTCAGTTCATGGTCAATCACCCGCAACAAAGCTGGAAAATATTTTCCGGGACTGCTAAAGAATTACAGGATGAACTAAACAAGCGCGCCTGGCGAGATACCTTGCCGCGTTTCGCGCTCAGACCCTCGGCATTTGATGCGATTCGGTACCGGCGATTTGAAAAGTTTCTACTGGATTCTGGTCTGGTCGAGAGAGAATTAACAGTTGATCAGCTGGCCGTGGATGTCAGTGCTGACTAATTTGACTAAAGACTTGACCGACAGGAATCCGCACAAAATTGGAGCAGAAATTGGACAGTCGGGACAATATCGGTATTGGTGTTCGGCTATTCGGCAGCGTTACCTACGATGGTCGGTGTTTGTTTGAGGGGTTGTTCCTTGAGCTTGTTGCCGGACAATGGAACTGCTTGTTGGGCCGCTCTGGAGTAGGCAAGTCAACATTGCTTAGACTGCTGGCTGGCCTTTCTACCGGGGGTGAATTTACTGGCGAAATCGTCGCCGAAGATGGGTATCCTGTTAATGACCGTATATCCTACATGGCGCAGTCGGATTTGTTGTTTCCATGGTTGAATGTGAAGCACAACGTAATGCTGGGACAGCGACTTCGAGGAGACCATGCTAATGTTGAGCGTGCTTGCGAACTGATACAACGAGTTGGGTTGAGCGAGCATATCGACAAACGACCGCACCAGCTTTCAGGTGGCATGCGGCAACGCGTCGCACTGGCGCGCACGCTAATGGAAGACACCCCTGTTGTGCTGCTCGATGAGCCTTTTTCTGCGCTGGATGCGCGTACCCGAAGCGATATGCAGGAATTGGCGTTTGAGGTTTTGAAGGGAAAAACGGTATTGTTGGTGACCCATGATCCGGCTGAAGCGGTGCGATTGTCACATCACCTGTACTTGATGTCCGAGCAGGGTGTCACTGCACAATCCTTCAAAGCCGCAGAGCCGATCCGGGCTGTGGATGACACGGCAATGCTTAAAGCCCAGGCTGACTTGTTGATGACATTAAGAGGCGCGGGTTAAGGAACGAGCACGAGCATGAATTCAAGAGCAAACTTAAATATAACCTATACTTGATGCCACGTTCTGCTATGCCCGATCAAAGATTTAGACCGAGGTGCAAGAATAACTAAACGAGGTGTACTTCGCACCCCTTATATTTTTAAGGAACGAGCACGAGCATGAATTCAAGAACAAACTTAAACATAACCTATACTTGATGCCACGTTCAGAAAATAACTAACCGAGGTGTACTTCGCACCCCTTATATTTTTAAGGAACGAGCACGAGCATGAATTCAAGAACAAACTTAAACATAGATTATACTTGATGCCACGTTCAGAAAATAACTAACCGAGGTGTACTTCGCACCCCTTATATTTTTAAGGAACGAGCACGAGCATGAATTCAAGAACAAACTTAAACATAACCTATACTTGATGCCACGTTCCAAGAATAACTAAACGAGGTGTACTTCGCACCCCTTATATTTTTAAGGAACGAGCACGAGCATGAATTCAAGAGCAAACTTAAACATAACCTATACTTGATGCCACGTTCAGAAAATAACTAAACGAGGTGAAAACAGTTCGCACCAACGCTACGACAAAGCTCAATCTAAAAGACCTTGGGATTTCCATTCTGCTGATATTGTTTGTCTGGCAAGTTATCGTTTGGTTGACCAACGTGCCACCTTATATTTTGCCGGGGCCGATGCGCGTAATTGAAGCCTTTGTATATAATGCTGAGTTGATTTCGCAACATACATTGGTAACCGCTACGGAAGTCTTGATTGGCCTGGTGATGGGCACGGTGTTGGGGGCGGCGACGGCTTTGTATCTGATGATGTCGAATACAGCCAGGCGTTTCGTTATGCCCATTCTGGTACTGAGTCAAACGGTGCCAGTATTCGCGTTGGCACCGATGTTAACCCTGTGGCTGGGATATGGTCTGGGATCAAAAATTGCGATGACCATTTTAATTATTTATTTCCCGGTGACCTCTACATTTTTTGACGGTCTTCGCGCAACGCCGAGTGGTTTTCTCGATCTGGCAGACAGTATGCAGGCGACACGCCCGCGCATACTGTTGCAGGTACGTGTGCCGGCGGCTTTGCCCTCACTGGCCTCCGGCATTCGTTTGGCGGCGGTCTATGCACCAATCGGCGCAGTGATCGGTGAATGGGTTGGCGCATCCCAGGGATTGGGCTATTTGATGTTGCTGGCGAATGGACGGGTAAAAATTGATCTCATGTTTGCGGCGTTGATTGCGCTTTGTGGCTTTACCATATTATTGCGCGCGGTGATTGACGTGTTATGTAATCGAATCAGCCGCTGGTCTGGTTTATTCATTTAATTTTCAGGGTTAATCTTCAAAATACCTGCCGCATATTCGGCGTTCAGGCAAGCTCAGCCAGCGAAAGTATTGACCGTGAGGGTGGATTACATATGTTTATGTGAATTGAATCAACTCTCTTGAATCAGTCAATCACGCATAATTTGTTTAATTCTGGTTTGATACGGCATTCCGTCGAGGCCGGTTGTGGTTTTGAATGCTTCCAACAGATTAGATTCACTTTTGATGCTAATTAATTTTGATTGTGATTTGTTAGCGGGCTTGTTGATCAATCTGAAATCGTCAAGATAACGCACTATTTGAGTTGACGACAGCGCTTTGCATTGATTCAGATAGTCGTCGCTAAAAAACTGAATGGCTTTCATTTTAGATTCTTCAGTGCTTTGGCGTCTTCTATGTCCTGGGGCCGGCCGCTCGATTTTTTCATTTGTATCAAATCATTGATATTTAAAATCGGGATTGAAATGCCGGAGATTTTCTTGTATGCGAGCTTCTTTCCCCTAGCATCAAAGTTGATGATGACATCCAGTCGTTCGGATAAATCAGCCGGATTGTGGAAGTTCCAGGTCATTAGATTACGGTTTCGAATGTACTCATAACGATAATTGAACACGTCTTCGGCGGTAATCGGCAGGCGTGATTCCAACCCAATACGATTGAGAGCGGATTCGGCCTTTTTTAAATTTTTTTTCGACCACTGCAGCGCAATATCGATATCCAGCGTACCTCTAATTGCCCCATGCAACGCCACGGCATATCCGCCGACAATCACGTAACCAACATTTGCGTGATTCAGGGATTCACAAAGCCGCTCCAGAAAAGTCATTTATTAAGCATATACTAATATATACACAATACAAATCAATTGATTGTTACACCGGTTTTACTGCGGCTGAATTTGTGCGCTTTATTATTTATAGCGGCGTAGGTTCGAGTTCGGGTTCGTTGGTTTTTAGTTTTTCCTTACGTTTAGCGACATAGGCTTCCATAGCCTCTCGAATCGCCGGGTCAGTCGGTGGTTGCTCAAATTCATTGAGTACTTTCTGCCAGGTTTCCGTTGCCCGCATGGTTGCATCCTTAGCCCCGGCAAGCACCCAATTTTCATGATTCTGCCAGTCACTTAGAAAGGGTTGGTAAAACGCGGTTTTGTAGCGCTCCAGGGTGTGCGCACAGCCAAAAAAATGACCGCCTGGACCAACCTCTTCGATCGCTTCAAGACCCATTTCGCAAACATCAATTTTGATCGGTTCGAGCATGCTGCTCATATGTTGCAGCATTTCACAATCCATCACAATTTTCTCAAACGATGCGACTAATCCACCTTCAAGCCAGCCAGCGGAATGGTGAATGAAATTGCCATGCCCCATGACCGCGCCCCACAACGCCATTTGCGTTTCCCAGGTAGCCTGTCCGTCCACGGCATTGGAGGCGTTGCATGCGCTGGTTCGATAGGGCAGATTGTATTTGCGCGCAAACTGACCGCCAGCCATATTGGCAAGCGCGTTCTCTGGCGTGCCGAATGCGGGTGACCCAGAGCGCATATCAACATTTGAGGTAAATCCGCCATAGACCACAGGGGCGCCTGGACGGGTCAATTGCACCAAAGATATGCCAAGCAACGCCTCGGCGTTTTGTTGTACCAATGCACCGGCCATGGTCGCCGGCGTCATCGCCCCCATCAACGTAAACGGTGTTACCACAACCGCCTGACCAAGCATTGCCATCTGCATCGCGCCGTAGGCCATCGAGTCATCCAGCTTACGCGGCGAGTTGATGTTTATATTGGTCAGTACCGCGGGACTATCCAGCATCTCATCGAGGCGGAGACCGCGTGCAATGGCGCATAGTTCAACCGCATCCCTGGCCCGCCCGCCACCGATGCCAGTGGCAAAAAACACCTTGTCTGACAGGGTTAAATTAATTATCGTTGTATCAAGGTGGCGATTGTTGGCGGGCAGGTCGGTGGGCGCGAGCGCTTGATTTCCGAAGAATGTCAACACATTAAAGTATTGACCGAAACTGATGACCTTGCGGTAGTCATCAATATTACCGGCGCGCCGACCCTGAATGTTGTCGTGAACGTTGGGTGGTCCGGATACCAGCCCGAAATTAATGACATCGCCTCCAACCGACACGGCATTTTCGGAATTTCTCGGCATCAGTGTAAATTCAGCAGGCGCTTTGGAAATGGTTTCCAGCACCAGCCCGCGCTCCATTTTCACAATGCCATCCGCATCCACATCGGCGCCGGCCTGGCAAAACAGCGCCAGTGCCTGGTCGCCAAGAACTTCGATGCCTTGTTGTTCAAGAAGCCGCAACGATGCATCGTGAATTAATTCAACCTGCTCCTGGTCCATCGGCTCTACTGGCGCGAAACGGTTGCGTAACTTTTTACGTTCGAGTTGAGGCAAGCCAATGGCAGCAACTTTTTGCTTAGCTGAACCACGACGGTTTCTACGACTGGATTGGCGTACCATTTTATTTTCTGATTAGATAAATCAATGGGTTAAATCTATCATACGACGTTAACAAAACGATACTAAGCCTTAGATTATAACTGCTGGCCGAATACATGAAGTCTAAATCCGGTACAAGCAAAACAAGGTCAATACCAAAAGTTGGAATATTTTATTGTTATTGATTGATAAGTACGCTTGACTCAGCGCTCAATACGGGGTTTATTATGCGACATGCAAGCGCGAAACCAACAATACGTGCGAACTGTAATTTCCACGTTCACTCAATCATAGTAATAAATTTAATCGTTATTCGTTTTGACGCCAGTTGACCCGACGGGCAATTGGTTTCAGCGGTCATTCTCGGCCTGCTTAATATATTGGTGCATTTAGGAGTTATCGATGAAAATAAACATGAAAACAGGCATGGTTTTGATGGCTGTGTTTAGCCTCTTTCCAATGCTCACATCCTATTCGGGGCAGCATATTCCACAAGCCGTTATTGATACGGCAAATAAATTTTTCCCTGGGTTTACCACAGAAAATGCCGCAAGGTCCCCAATAGCGGGATTATTCCAAGTGTCTTTTGGGTCTAACGTCGTGTATATGTCCGCAGATGGTCGCTACGTCGTGGACGGCGACCTGATTGATCTCGCACAGGGTGTAAACCTGACTGAACTTGAACGTAAAAAAGCGCTCGCTGATGTGATCGGGAATATCGGCGAGGACAGCATGATTGTGTTTGCTCCTGAACAAGTCAAAAGCACGATTACGGTTTTTACCGACATCACCTGCCCGTATTGCACGAAACTGCATCAGGAGGTGCCGCAACTCAACGAAAATGGGGTTAAGGTCCGGTATCTCGCATATCCACGAGCCGGTATTCCTTCTTCTGTCGCCGACGACATGGCTTCTGTATGGTGTGCGGATGATCCCCGCCAGGCAATAACTGATGCCAAAGCCGGGCTGGCGGTGGTACAGAAAAAATGCCCAAATCCGGTTAGCGCGCACTATGCACTGGGCGTTCAGGTTGGTGTCAGAGGCACCCCGACAATCATTCTCGAAGATGGCGGCAGGCTAGGGGGGTATGTGCCTTATCCGAAACTTACTGAGGCCGCACAGCAAGCGCACACGGCAGTAATACAATCAGATGCCCACTAGTAAAAATTGAATTGCGTTGTAATTCGGCACATGCCAAATACGATAATAACTCTAGGACCGTTGCTGATTCCGGTTCCGGTACTCGGCTTGATGGCAAGTCTTTTTACTACGACCTCGGTTATGAGTCGAATTGCGCCGCGTTTGGGTTTCGACCTCGCTGCTGGGCAGTGGAATTCTAACTGGCAGGGTATTAAGCGACCGCGATGCCATAATTTGTAGAACAGGTTGTATAACGGCATTTCTTAACTTAGGCAGGCATACTCAATGAATGACGAGCAAAATTCGGCACCAGCCGAAAACACGATGGCAACCGATCCGGTGTGCGGGATGAGCGTCGATCCCAAACGCCCGGTAGCGACCGCAGTACAGGGCGGTACTACCTATTATTTCTGCAGTAATCGCTGTCAGGCAAAGTTCAGTGCGGATGCGGATGATTATTTGTCAGGCAAGGCTCGAAAAGAGAGCGAAACTCCGAATCAGGAAGGCGGGATTTACACTTGCCCGATGCACCCGGAAGTCCAGGAGAACAAACCTGGCGCATGCCCGGTATGTGGTATGGCGCTTGAAAGAGAACTGGTGCTGCAGGTCACGCACACGCAATACACCTGCCCGATGCATCCCGAAATTGCCGAGGATGGACCTGGTGATTGCCCGATCTGTGGCATGGCGCTTGCGCCTGTTACCGTAGAACTGAAGGAACAAGAAAACCCGGAGCTGGCCGATATGACCCGGCGGTTCCGTTTCAGCGTCGCGCTGTCAATCCCCCTGTTGATCATCGCTATGGGTGGGCTCGTACCGGGAGTCAGTTTCGACTGGCTGGGGTCTCCCCGCAGCCTGGCCTGGCTGGAAATGATTGTTGCCACACCCGTGGTGCTTTGGGGTGGCTGGCCATTCTTTGTGCGTGGCTGGCGCTCGGTAATGAGCCGAAATCTAAACATGTTCACCTTGATCGCCCTCGGCACCGGAGTCGCCTATGCTTATAGTTTGGTGGCGACGCTGGCGCCGGAGATTTTTCCGGGATCGTTTGGTGACGAGTTTGGAGAAGTCGCCATTTACTTTGAAACGGCAGCAGTCATCATCGCCTTGGTGTTGCTCGGTCAGGTCATGGAACTACGCGTGCGCAGCAGTACCGGGGCCGCCATTAAAGCGCTTCTGGGTCTCGCGCCAAATACCGCCAGACGGATCGAAGCCGATGGAAGTGAGCGGGACGTACTGCTAGACCAAGTCCAGCCGGGGGATTATTTGCGCATCAGACCGGGCGAAAAAGTGCCGGTTGATGGCCTGGTCCTGGAGGGTGACAGCGCAATAGACGAGTCCATGATTACCGGCGAACCCATTCCGGTGGCAAAAACGGTGAATGATCGGGTTCTTGGAGCGACAGTCAACGGAACCGGCGGCTTGGTTATCGAGGCCCAGCGTGTCGGCGCCGACACTTTGCTTGCGCAAATTGTGCAGATGGTCGCCCAGGCGCAGCGCAGCCGTGCGCCGATTCAAATGCTTGCTGATGTTGTCGCCGGTTATTTTGTTCCGGCGGTAATCCTGGTTGCGGTGATCGCCTTTATCGCCTGGGCGCTGTGGGGTCCGGAGCCGGCTATGGCCTACGCCATTATCAATGCCGTGGCGGTGTTAATTATTGCTTGTCCCTGTGCATTGGGACTGGCCACCCCAATGTCCATCATGGTTGCCACCGGTAAGGGTGCGAACGCAGGCGTATTGTTCAAAAACGCCGAAGCAATCGAAATGATACGCAAGGTCGATATGCTGGTGGTTGACAAAACGGGAACACTGACCGAGGGGCAACCGAAGCTGGTTTCCGTAAGTCCGGTGGGGAATGTCGATGACACGCAGCTATTGTATTGTGCAGCGACGCTGGAACGTGGCAGTGAACACCCTCTGGCTGCGGCCATTGTCGAGGGCGCGCGCGGCCGCGGCATTGAACCCGGACAGGCTGAATCGTTTCAGTCGGTTACCGGAAAAGGCGTTACTGGCATCGTTGATGGCAAGATGGTTGGCCTTGGCAATCGTGCGTTGCTGGAGCAACTGAAACTCAAAACTTCAGATTCATTATGGCAACATAGTGAGCAAATGCGCACAGACGGGCAAACCGTCATGTTTGTCTCCATTGACGGCGCGGTTGCCGGATTGGTCGGGGTCGCTGACCCGGTCAAATCCACTACCCCAGCAGCCATCAAGGCCCTGCACGATGAAGGGTTAAGGGTGATTATGCTTACCGGCGATAATGAAACCACAGCCCGTGCTGTCGCCCAAAAGCTCGCTATTAATGACATTGTCGCCGGCGTGTTGCCTGGCCAGAAAGCCGAGAAAATAAAACAACTGCAAGAGGCCGGACATGTCGTGGCGATGGCGGGCGATGGCATAAACGATGCCCCCGCATTGGCCCAAGCTCAAGTGGGTATTGCCATGGGCACGGGCACCGACGTGGCCATGGAAAGCGCCGGCGTCACGCTGGTGAAAGGCGATCTGCGCGGCATCGTCCGTGCGCGGCGACTGAGTCGGGCGACCATGCAAAATATTCGCCAGAACCTGTTCTTTGCCTTTGCCTACAACAGCCTGGGAGTGCCGGTCGCGGCTGGCGTGCTGTATCCGGCATTCGGCATACTGTTAAGTCCAATCATCGCTGCAGCGGCGATGAGCTTCAGCTCGGTGTCCGTGATCGCCAATGCGCTGAGGCTAAACAGGGTGGAATTATGAAATCTATTGATGCTGAGCAAGTGCATCGTATATGTGAGTTTTCCAGGCTTATCGACAGGCTCTCGCAATTGCATCAACAGCCAACCGAGGAGATGCGCGATTTACTGTTGACACAACCCACAGCAGCCGAATCGGATAATTCATTTTTTATCCGCGCAGCGTGGCAACATGATCGCGCTATGGGCGCAAAAATTATTTCCATCATTCCAGCAAATTCCGCCAATGATCTTCCCGCGATTCAGGCTATTTACGTGTTGCTGGATGGCAAAAACGGACTGCCTTTAGCGACCATAGACGGCACCGTGATGACCTACTACAAAACCGCCGCAGACTCAGCCTTGGGGGCGCGTTATCTGGCCCGCCAAGAGGTGGAAACCATGCTGATGGTGGGCGCCGGAGATATGGCGCCCTACCTGATTGACGCTCATCAAGCGGTACGACCGTCTATCAGAAAAATCTTGTTGTGGAATCGAACAACCCGTGGCGCCTTTGAGCTGGCCGGGCGTTTAAAAACCGGTAAAATACAAGTCGAGGTGATCGAAAATCTTGCCGCCGCGGTTAAACAAGCCGACCTGATATGTTGCGCGACGCGCACTACCGAGCCATTGATTAAGGGTCAATGGCTGCGAGTCGGCACGCATGTCGATTTAGTGGGCGCTTTCACGCCGGATATGCGTGAAGCCGATGACCAAACAATTCGACGCAGCAGGCTATTCGTTAATTCTCGTCTGACCACCATCGGTGAGATCGGCGAGCTCATGATTCCCATAAAAAACGGCGTGATCAGTGCAGCCGATGTGCTTGCTGATCATTACGATTTATGTCGGAACAAGCATCCTGGCCGAACCTCTGACCAAGAGATAACCGTATTTAAAAACGGTGGCGGCGGTCATGTAGATTTGATGACCGCGCGGTTTATTTACGAACAGTCGTAGCATTTTGCGGAACGTTCTTGTGGTTGCGAATTGTGCCGTTTGCCCGTAAAGTTCAAAAATCCAAACTAAAATCCAAATTAAAATAATACGTGAGAAATACAAATGTCAGACGATAAAGTTTATGAAGCAAATAGCGGAATTGTTGAAAATGCACACATCAACAACCAACAATATCTGAAAATGTACCAGCAGTCCGTGGACGACCCAACAAGATTCTGGGCTGAGCAAGCCAACCAATTCGTGAGTTGGTATAAGCCTTGGGATAGTGTTATGTCGGTGGATTTCCATCAGGCGGATATAAAATGGTTTGAAGGAGCGGAACTTAATGTTTGCTATAACTGTGTCGATCGACATCTTGAAAACCGAGGAAATCAGGTTGCCATAATATGGGAAGGTGACGAAACAGATATTGATAAATCAATTACTTATAATGAACTATTCGAGTTAGTTAGTAAGTTTGGGAATGTTCTCAAGTCGCGTGGCGTGAAGAAAGGAGACCGCGTGTCCATTTATATGCCAATGATTCCTGAAGCTGCGGTGGCTATGCTCGCTTGTGCCCGCATCGGCGCGGTGCATTCTATTGTATTTGGTGGTTTTTCTCCTGATGCGCTACGCGACAGAATACTGGATTCTGATTGCCAGGTGGTTATTACCGCCGATGAAGGCCCGCGGGGGGGTAAAAACGTACCGCTCAAGGAAAATGTGGAAAAATCTTTGACAAGCTGCCCTGATGTGCATACCACTATCGTCGTGCAACGAACCGGCAATCCGGTGACCGGTAGCGCACAACGCGATGTCTGGTACCACGAAGCCATGCTCGAGGCATCCACAGACTGCCCACCGGAGCATATGGAGGCTGAAGATCCGTTGTTTATCCTGTACACCTCCGGTTCTACCGGCAAGCCCAAAGGCGTATTGCACACCACCGGCGGGTATCAGCTTTTTACCGCCATGACCCACAAATACGTATTTGATTACCATGAAGGTGAAATTTATTGGTGTACCGCTGATGTGGGTTGGGTTACCGGGCATTCCTATGTCGTTTACGGAGCATTGGCAAATGGTGCGATTACAATGATGTTTGAAGGCATTCCAACCTATCCTGATGCGGGACGATTTTGGCAGGTGGTCGATAAGCATAAGGTTAATATCTTTTACACCGCGCCCACCGCATTGCGGGCTTTGATGGGGCAGGGCAATGATTTTGTCACCAAAACCAGCCGCAGCAGTTTAAGGGTATTGGGCACCGTAGGAGAGCCGATTAACCCGGAAGCCTGGGAATGGTATTACCATGTGGTCGGCGACGGTCGTTGTCCGATAGTGGATACCTGGTGGCAGACCGAAACCGGTGGCATTATGATTACACCGATGCCGGGTGCGACCGTATTGAAACCAGGTTCGGCAACGCGGCCATTTTTTGGTATCCAACCTGCATTGATGGACGCTGATGGCAATGAGCTGGAAGGTGCAACCTCGGGTAATCTGGTGATCAAACAATCCTGGCCCGGCCAAATGCGCACCATCTACGGCGATCATGAGCGTTTCATCGAGACTTATTTCAAAACCTATCCGGGTTACTACACCACCGGCGACGGCGCGCGCCGGGACGAAGATGGTTTTTATTGGATTACCGGGCGGGTGGATGATGTCATTAACGTTTCCGGCCATCGTATGGGCACCGCCGAAGTTGAAAGCGCGCTGGTATTGCACGAGCAAGTTGCCGAAGCGGCAGTGGTCGGTTATCCCCATGCCATCAAGGGGCAGGGGATTTATGCTTATGTCACGTTGATGGCCGGCACCGAACCGACCGAACAGTTGCGAACCGAATTACTCGAACTAGTTAAAAAAGAAATTGGGGCCATTGCCAAACCGGATCTAATCCAGTGGGCTCCAGACCTGCCAAAAACCCGTTCCGGAAAAATTATGCGTAGAATTTTACGAAAGATTGCGGCCAATGAGCTGGAAAATTTGGGCGATACCAGCACCCTGGCTGATCCGGCGGCGATTGAGGAATTGATAGCGAATAGAACGGGATAGAATTAGATGGATTATGCCGGCTGGTGGTTGTGATAAATTTTCAATGATATTAAGGTAATGGTGAAAAAGATATTACAAGCACCTGAAAACACTAAACAAAAATCGCTTTCAGTGCAAAGAAAATCAATGCGGCGAGGATGCCGCCCACAGGTAATGTAATTAGCCAGGAGACGAATATCCCGCCGACAACTCTGAGATCGATTGCCGCGATGCCACGCGCCATGCCGACGCCGATAACGCCGCCGACTGCAATTTGAGTGGTGGATACCGGCAGACCGGTGCGCGATGCGATAACAATGGTCGCCGCGGCGGCCAGGGTGGCACAGAATCCTTTAGTGGGCGTCAATGGCGTAATTTGACTTCCTATGGTTTGCATAACGCGGTAACCCATGGTAGTCAGCCCAAGCACGATGCCGCCGCCGCCCAATAACAATATCCACACCGGAATGGTGGCCTTTTGCGCCAGTTCACCGCCAGACTGAATGATACTCACTACTGCGGCTAACGGCCCTATGCCATTGGCGACATCATTCGAACCATGCGCGAATGCCATCGCGCTGGCGGTAAATAACATCATTGGGGTAAATACTTTTTCGACACTGGCGTAGTGAAAGTCCTGGTCGGCATTGGCATCGATTTCTATTTTTCGAATCAATAGCCAGCTAATCAATGATACCAAGGCACCGGCAGCAATGGCGACGACAAAGCTTTGGGCGATGGAAAGATCGATGTTCAAATGCTTTAAGCCTTTGAAAACAGTAACCAACGCAACGATAAACCCCACCATGAAAACGTACATCGGCGCCCAGCGTTTAGCCATTTCGAATGGGCGTTTTCGATTCAGAATGAGTGTGCGAATGCTAATCATGAGCAAATACGCAAGCACGCCGCCAACCAGTGGCGATACAATCCAGCTCGCTACGATAGCCCCGATCTTTGCCCATTGCACCGCCTCCATGCCGATCCCGGCGATGCCAAAACCGACGATGGCGCCGACGATGGCGTGGGTTGTGGAAACCGGCCAGCCTTTCCATGATGCGACCAATAACCAAATCGCTGCGGCCAACAACGCCGCCAACATGCCAAATACCAGTATTTCGGGTTGCGAGGATATGGAATCTGGATTGATAATGCCTTTGCGAATGGTTTTTGTGACATGGCTGCCAGCGAGAAATGCGCCGGCGAATTCGAATATTGCCGCGATGACAATGGCTTGTTTAACGGTGATCGCATTCGATCCCACGGACGTGCCCATCGCATTTGCAACATCGTTTGCGCCAATGCCCCAGGTCATAAAAAAACCAAATACAATCGCAATCGCAATCAGTATGGGGCCGTATTGAGCGAGTATTTCCATAGGTAGCAGGGCAGGGGATTAAAAATGGGAGGCGTTTAACACTCGAATTAGCGCGCAATAAACAGGCGAATTCGATCACCCACTTTTTCCGCATAGTCTGCCAGATCGCCGATCCATTCGATAATTCGATACCACATAATGACCGATACCGGATCGATAGTTGATTCCAGGCTAAACAGGGTGCGCGCTAACTCCAATTCCAGTGCGTCAGCGTCATCTTCAATGGCATTCAATTCATCAACCATTTCTTCAACCTGCCGGGCATCATGTCCGCGAAACCCGGTTTCTAACAACGTGTCCAACTCTTCGATAACTTTCAACGATTGTTCACAGACTTGGACACTGGTCTTTGCCAATGCAATCATTGGCTTCTGCATTGGCGCTGGAATCTTCATCTGCCGCTCAAACAGAAGTTCCGCAATATCTTCGGCAGCATCCGCTATGCTGTCTTGAATGTGCAGCACTTCCAGCAAGTCACGGCGATCAACCGGCATAAACAAAGATTTTGGCAGTCGGCCTCTAAGAGAATTTTTTATACGGTCGGCTTCGCTTTCCTTATCGAAAATTCGCTGTTTTACCGCGTGAAACTCGGCATCATTTTGTTCGCATAATGCCTCAAACAGGGTCGGGACTTCCTGGGCGCATTCGACTACTGCACGCATATGTTCTTGAATAGAAATCAGGGGAGAGCGTTTGACCAAATTGGCCAGTGGATTAGAAATTTTAGAAATCATGAACATGAGCCTCTGAATTTTGGGCGAGTTTAGTTTATAAGATATGAAAGCATGGCAAGAAGTATTGTTTCATTTTATTTGAATCTATCCGAATATTTACTACTTTACATAATATACATTATACGAAGTTACAATAATTAAAATGGAATATAGCACATTATATTATTATACATATAGTTAAACGCTATTTTTACTGTATTACTTTAATAAAAATAACCTACAAATTTCCATTTTCGTTGGCGATGTTACGCAGATGCGCGATTCTATTTTGGGCTTCGATAAATATTCTCGCGATCTGTGGGTATTTTGCTTTTATCCTGCTTTCCAGTTGGGTTATCGTTCTTTCAACATCTCCGGCAGAAATATTGTCATGAAAATCCAGGCTGATGTTCAGAAGTACATCTTCCGGCCCCATATGCATGGTTAATATCTCATTAATACTGAGAATATCCGTTTCCTTGCTTAAAATCAGGCGTATTCCGGACACGACTTCCCGGCTGGCGGCCTCGCCAATCAACAAACCTTTGCTCTCATATGCCAATAACATCGCGGTACAACTTAAAATTATCCCGATAACAATGGATGCCAAAGCATCAAATAGCGCGTGACCGAGCCATTGGGTCAACAATAATCCTATAAATGCCGCTATCAAGCCCAACATTGCGGCGCTATCTTCAAATAATACCGTAAAAACAGTGGGGTCCTTGCTCGCCTGCATGGCCTTGAAATAGCTCATTTTCCCCTTGTATTTCCGAAATTCCAGAAAAGCAACCGTCCAGGCAAAACCTTCGAATATCATGGCTACGCCCAAGACGATGTAGTTAATATAGATGTGTTGAATCTCCCTTGGGCTGTTAATTTTAGTAAATCCTTCGTACAGCGACACCCCGGCCCCGATGGCGAAAATTAATATCGCCACAACAAACGTCCAAAAATAGAGTTCCATGCCATACCCGAATGGATGCCGTTCATCCGCAGGTTTGGATGAACGCTTCATTCCCCACAATAAAAGTCCTTGATTGCCGGTATCGACAATGGAGTGCACGGCCTCGCTCAACATGGCAGAACTGCCGGTTACGGCAGACGCAAACATTTTTGTAACAGCAATGAGTCCATTGCCGACCAGGGCCGCGACAACGACCCACTTCGATCCAGATTTGGGTTTCAACTATGCGAGAATGGCGACAAGGCCAAGGGGAATTTTCATGGGAAAATTTTTCATATTATCTCTGCGCCCTATTTTCAAGCAAACACTAATCTAATGTCAAGAAATAAGGATGTGCGCAGCGGATTGATGCTAAACCGGCTCTATCGGTTGCCCGGAAATAGCGGTTGATGGTTTGCCATCCACGCCTACGGGAATTTCACCTTGCAAGGTGATGCGATAAAACTGCCGGTCAAAATCGGAATCAAAAATATCGGCCGGCGCCAGGTGTGCGGTCGCTCGGTTATCCCAGAATGCGATGCTGCCCTCCTCCCATTTAAAGCGCACGGTGAATTCATTACGCACTAAATGTTGCCACAACATTTCCAGCATAGCGCGGGATTCCGTAGGCGATAACCCAACGATGGAGTCGACAAAATCCGGGCTGATATAAAGCAGGCGTTCTCCGCTTTCCGGGTGGATGGCAACCAGCGGATGCTCTGATATAAAAGTGGTCTTGCCCACCTGTTTTTCATACTGGTCGGCGGTGTTTTCGGTTGCGGAGTCGACACTAGGGGCGTATTGATGCACGCACCGCAACGTGTCCAGAAAACGCTGTAATGTCGGTGATAGCGATTGATAGGCTTTGGCTGTGTTCGTCCAATAGGTATCGCCGCCGTAGGGTGGCACCACAACGCCGCGCAGAATGGAAGCAAAAGGCGGGTTGATGGCGGCGGTAATGTCGGTGTGCCAGTTCGTCCAACTATGAATAACGGGCGCCCGTCGGGCATTGGCGGTGCGGTGTTTCGCCACCGAATAAATTTCCGGATACGTTTCATCGCTGCCGAATATCACATGCCCCGGCGTCGGACTGCCAAAGTAGCGGGCGAAGCGAATGTGTTGCGAGTGGTCTAAATTTTGATTACGAAAAAAAATAACCTTCCACTTCAGCAACGCCGCGCGAATAAGGGTGATCGTGTTTTCATTGAGCGGTTGCGTGAGATTAACACCATCAATTTGTGCGCCAATATGCAAGGTAAGCGGTTTGACTATCGGTTCGGTCATTATGGTTGGTTCTGAATTATTTACAGGGATGTAAGGGCAAATAATTGCTCCTGCATTATTTGCACTCCCATCATCCGTGGCGGTCGTATGCCGATTTTGCATCGTTACATGGAAGTTACTTATTAGAGCAATGCAGGAGCAATTGCCGAGGAGCAAAAATCGGCGACACCCATGAATTTAGTGCGGGAAGTATAACGGCAAAAGGCACTGAGGGTTCAATATAGGGCTAACACCACGGTTTGATTTTTCCTTGTGGCGGTTTTTTAGCGCCCTACCCTTCACTTTTCTCATGCTCTTTCAGATTCTGCTTGCGGCGTGCCGCTTCTGATTTTTAACCTCTGCGGCATATTTTGCTCGAACCTTTGTTTGTGTTTCGTTAGAATTTTTACGTGTATCTCCGCGCCCACGGCCTTTCCTACTGATATGTGTGAACAATAGCTACGGAAAGTACAACACCATAAATCAAAAGCGTAATCGCTAATCCTTGAAGTATCCAGCATGCCGTTGGTATGAAAATACGGAGGGTCGCCCACATACATATCCATAATATGCGGGGATCCCCCATGAACAAAGCCTGAATAAAACCTACTTAGACTTCTTGTTATGTCTGCTATTGGGATTTTATCAGGTTCAACACTTCCCATTTTTGCGAGGTATGCTCGAATTTTCCTACGCGGAGTCATCGGACGCTTTTGCTGTGATTCGATGAGGTTTCCAGATTCGTCAATTTCTTCTTCCCAAAAATAATCTAGAAATTCTTGATGAAGTTTAGTGATGGTGCCGTTAGTAACCGCATCCACTAAGAATAAAATGTCCTCATTAGTTTCATCTATAGCGCGTTGTAATATTCCCTGTTCTTGAGCGAAGCCATTCCTAAATAGAAGTTGCGCTCCACGAACGAGACTCTGCACGCGGGCTAATTTTTGAATCATGGCTTCTCTAATGTCTTTTTTCGTGAAACGATATGCCTTACCAAAAGAAAGTTCTAATAATTCTGGTTTGTTAGGCATTCCTTTTTCAAAGTCTCTAAAGGCTTTGTCCATAAGACAAAGCATTTCATTGATGTCATTACCGTACATAGTGATACCTCAATAAAAAAAGGGGGGTATGAGAATCCCCCTTTGAGTGGATGACCTTTTCGTCTGATATTTAATCATACTTAATTGTCAAGCGTTACCTCAGGGTGCCAAAGGTATCTGATATTCTGCCATCCCGCTCGCAACTACAGCACGAGGTTCCGCTTTGTCGGGTCTCTTGCTCAATACAATACCTAAAATCAGAGCAGGCTTGATCACTTGCTTTGGGGAATAGGCGAGACGACTTCGCTCTTGTGCTGTTGGTTGCAGGCCCGGCGCCTAGCCGGAAACAAACAACTCTATGCAACTGGAGTAGAAAATGAAAAACAATATCTCTTTGCGCGATGGCGCAAAATATTTCTCCACGCTTTTATGGTCCGCCGCCTTCGCGTTACTGCTGAGCGGATGCGGCGGCGGCAGTAGCGGCAGTAGCGCCTCCAACCTTCCAGCGTTCCCACTCGACCCCGCTTCGGCGCGAGCACTGGTCGGCGGCGCTGCCCTTGATCAAACTCCCGCGCAGATTGGCACACGTTTGAACACATTGCATCAAGCGGCTAATTCTTTGCTGATCGGCGATAATCATTTCTTCTTCGCTGACGGAACGACAACCCGCGTTGCGACAACATGTACCGGGGGCTCCTGCACCACGAGCGGCGGCGGGGAGTCATTAACAATCGCCCTTGCAGATTTAGATTTCGCCAGCACCACAGACAACGAATATCAATCGGTTATGACCGATCGCGGCGTTTCCCTTGTGCAGGGACGGGCGCGACAGCCAACAAGCGGAGTAAGTGGAGGCCAAACCGATACTCTCGGCTATGGCGGTTGGCTAGATCACAGTTTCTTCTTCGTCCAAGCATCGGAACAAACCGCCCCTATGGCTGATCCCTTTACAGTTGGTTATGGTGTATCAATAGGCAATGCCCCAGGCACGAATCCCGCAGCCACTGGCGGCGCCACCTGGACCGGCGTGATGGTAGGCGGTGATGTTAGCGATACCGCATCGCGTGGCAATGGAATTCAGGGCGATGCTGAAATCGACATTGATAACTTTGCCAACCCGGATGTTGATATCCGATTCACCAATATCTATGACCTTGATTCAGGCAGCACTCGTGGCGACATGAGTTGGGATGATATTGCCGTCACCGGCGGCGCCTTCGCTACAGGGTCAGGCACAAATCAGATCCAGGGTGAATTCTATGGCCCCGATCATGAAGAGGTCGGCGGAGTTTTTGAGCGCAATGATGTGCTTGGCGCATTTGGCGCGCAGCGTTAAAAAGTAACAACTTGGTGAAAACGGGCAACCATTCGGTTGCCCGTTTTTCCCATGACACGCCTCTTGCGCGCACCGTTTGCGGCGGCATTGTTTTGGGCGTTGTTTTGTCCGCTGGTGCATTCCGACTCGCACTTGTCGCAGGATGCGCGGGTCAATCAGGCGCGGACGCTGATTGAAAGCGGCCGCCACCAAGCGGCATTGAAAATTCTGCGCCCGCTGACCGACCCGGCCCGCGCCGACATCACCGATATCCGTTTTCTCATCGGCTTGTCGGCCATCGCCGTCGCCGTGCGGACCGAAGACAAAGACCAAAAAACCACCTTGCTGAGCGAAGCCATCGCCGCCCTGCGCGCCATTCTCATTGAGCATCCGCAGTTGACGCGGGTGCGCCTGGAACTGGCGCGGGCGTTTTTTCTCAAAGGCGACGATGATTTGTCGCGGCAGCATTTCGAGCGCGTTTTGGCGGGCAACCCGGCATCAGCAATGGCCGCCAATATCCGCCGTTTTCTGCACACCATTCGCGCCAGACGCCGATGGAGCGGTTATTTGTCCGTCAACATCGAACAAAACGACAACATCAACAATGGCTCGGATACCGAAACCATTTATCTTTTCGGCTTGCCTTTTGTGGTGAATGAGCAATCCCGTCCACGCGCGGACACCGGCCTGTCCGTTTCAGTTGGCAGTGAATATCAAACCCCGCTGGGCGAGCAGTGGCGTTGGCGCTTTGGTGCCGACGCGACCCGTAGCGAATACGGCGGCCATGAATTCGACCAGACCTATCTGCTGCTTCGTAGCGGCCCGCGCTGGTTGGCATCACAGCGTAGCGAGGCCAGTTTGCAAGTTATCGCCGCCCAAAGATGGGTGGCCCGCAATCGCCACAGCAAAGAGTTTGGTTTGCGCTTTAACGCTCGCCACCGACTCACGCAAAAACTCGGCATCAACGGACAAATGTCCTGGAAGAAAACCCGTTATCGGCAAACACCCGCGGCGGACGATAGCGATGTGGACTACGCACTAGGCGGCACCTATCTATTTTCGCCGCTACTGCAAGGTAGCGCGGGAATTGGCCTTTCCCAAGAACGCATCAGAAGCGGCATCCATAACCGCAGTCGCCGCGCCAATATCGGCCTGGGCGTGATTCTGCCCAAAGGCTGGACTGTAGGCGGCAACCTGGAATGGTCGCAGCAGCGGCACGGACTCAATGCGCCGTTCTCAAATGAGCGCCGAGTTGACAGCAAGCGCACTTTGCGCCTGTTTTTGCTGAACCGGGGATTGACCATGTTCGGTTTCAGCCCGCAGATTATTGCGACGCGAGAACGGCAACAATCCAATTCTGCCCTGGATAATTATCGGCGCAAGCGGGTGGATTTGCGATTCGTGCGACAGTTCTAATCCAAGCCGACGGCAGACCGCCGACGGTGAACATCCCAAACAGTCGAAGCCCACTCGAGGGAATGATTGGTTATGCTGTCGCACTTACTTCTAAGTAATTTGAGTAGGTGTGTGAGCGTGGCATTTTTTGATTTTCCAGCAATAATCCTTCTACATGAAACTCCATGGCTTCCTGCATATTATTCTCCACTTCTTGTTTTGTTTTACCCGTTGTAATACAACCGTCCACATCTGGAGAATAAGCAGAAAATCCGGTTTTGGTTTCTTCAATCACAATTAAATATGGGTCTTGACTAGTTAAGCAACTAAGAATTGCTTAAAGTACTAGTCATGAAAAGGAAAAACAAGTATTACAATCGTTCCCGAATTACGGAGAAGAAATTTAGAGAGGTTTTAAGGTGTTTTTGTGCTGATTTAACAGCGCAGCAAATTGTTAGCTTTACCTATTTAAATAGAAATACTGTTAACAAGATCCTAATGCTCATTAGAGTCAGGATTGTGGAATTATCCAAGATTCAATCCGCCCCGCTAGCGGGGCAGATTGAAGTGGATGAATCTTATTTCGGTGCAAGAAGGGTTAAAGGCGTCCGCGGTCGTGGCGCCAGAGGCAAAACCATCGTGTTTGGCTTATTAAAACGAGCGGATAAGGTTTATACTGAGATTGTGCCTGATTGCTCTGCAGCAACGCTGCAGAGCATAATAAAGGGTAAGACAAGCATAGAAAGCGTGATTCATTCTGATGGTTGGCGAGGTTATAATGGGCTTGTTGATTTTGGTTATAAAAAGCACTTTAGAGTGCATCATGGCGCTAATGAGTCTGCCAGAGGCAGTTCACATATTAATGGCATGGAATCATTTTGGGGATATGCTAAAACAAGGTTATCCAAATTTAGAGGAATGAATAAAAATGTGTTTGAATTACACCTCAAAGAATGTGAATTCAGGTTTAATCATAGAGGGCAAAATCTCTACGAGATTTTGCTTAAAGAGTTAAGAAAAAGACCTCTTAACTAGTCAAGACCCTTAAATATTTCATTGTTTTAGCCTCGCTTGTTTAAAAACACTGTTTCTTGTTCCAATTGCTATGTCATCATCTAATTTTCCTGGAACAGTAACTAATCCAGATTTACTTGGGTGTTTAAATTGTCGATGACTGCCTTTTGTTCGCGATAAATACCAACCGTCATTATATTATCAAAAAAGGAAAAAGGTCACTATCAATCCTTGCCCTTTGAGTTGGATGCCTATCTGACCCGGTCGTTTTCAACATCTGCCGGGTAAAAGAGCGGGTTAAATGTTCAAGAATATCTTACAATCACGTTATCGAATATACCAACCGCAATGAAAATTCAAGACCTCAAATTTTACTATAAGTTTTACGATGTCTAACGTGCTGGTCGTCTCTAACTGCCCTTCGGAAAACACAAAAAGACTGCAAAATGCTGTTGTCAAAGGGTGTGAAAATGGAGACCTTGAAGATACCACGGTGCGTGCGTTGATTGCTTGGGACGCGGATGCCGATGACGTTTTGTGGTGCGATGGCATCATCCTCGGCACCACTGAAAATTTTGGCTATATGAGCGGCGCAATCAAGGATTTTCTGGAACGTATTTACTACCCTTGTCTCGAACTTACCGACGGTAAGCCGGTCGCCCTTTTCGTAAAAGGCGGACTGGATGGGCAAGGTGCAAAAACCAGCGTTGAGCGCATTTTAGTCGGTCTTAAATGGAAATTTATACAGCCGCCATTGGTGATGAAAGGTGATTTTCAGCCCTCATTTCTGAGTCAATGCGAGACTTTGGGGACGACCATGGCGGCCGGTCTGGAAGCGGGAATATATTAAAGCGGTGTTTGCATTAACCTGCTTAAATCAACCCGCTTAAATCAACCGTGACGATTTCAACTAATGGTAATGAAATATTTGACTTATGTGTCATCGGCGGCGGCATTAACGGTTGCGGGATTGCTCGTGATGCCGCTGGACGGGGATTGAATGTTGTTTTATGCGAACAAAATGATCTCGGCTCAGGCACCTCATCGGCCAGCTCAAAGTTAATTCATGGTGGGCTGCGATATCTCGAGCATTATGAATTCAAACTGATACGTGAATCCCTGAAAGAAAGGGAAATATTATTGGATGCGGCGCCGCACCTGATAAAGCCGATTGAATTTATTTTGCCCCATCACCCTGGCCTTCGCCCGCGATGGATGTTACGCCTCGGCTTATTCATTTACGATCGGCTCAAAAGGCGCAGTTCCCTGCCCCGAAGTCGATCCATCAAACTACATCACGAACTGAGGCACGATTTAAAACCGGATTACAAATTTGGGTTTACGTATAGCGATTGCTGGGTCGATGATGCACGTTTGGTGATTGCCAATGCTCAGGATGCCAGGCAACGTGGTGCGAAAATCCTTCCTCGAAGTCGTTGTATCGCAGTCGACCGGCACGATAGTTATTGGTCTATTACCCTGGATAAAGACGGCGCTCATGAGGGATTACGCGCCAAGGCTCTGATCAACGCAACCGGGCCCTGGCTATCCCGGTTTATAACCGACTGCATCAATCCTGCTCAAATAAAAGCGACCGGCGACAGGATAAAATTGCTCCAGGGCAGCCACATCATTGTTCCAAAATGGTTCGCCCATGACTACGCCTACCTGTTGCAAAACGATGACCAACGGATTGTGTTCGTGATTCCTTTTCAGCAACGCTATGTGATTATCGGTACCACTGAGCGGCAGTATTCCGGTGATCCGGGTGATGCGGAAATTTCCCAACCCGAAATCTGTTATCTGTGCGAGACTGTGAATGATTATTTTGACCATCGCCTCTCTGACGAGGATGTGGTATCCAGCTATGCCGGTGTACGCCCACTCTACGATGACGGCAGCGCTAAAGCCTGGGAAATCTCCCGCGACTATAAAATAAAAGTGGATAGTTTGAATCCAAACTGCCCATTAATAACCATTTACGGCGGTAAGTTAACGACTTATCGAAAGCTTTCAGAATCTGTTCTGGAGGCGCTCAAGCCATATTTGCCCGCGCTATCTGACTGCAGAGCGGGCGCCTGGACAGCCACATCCAAATTACCCGGCGGAGATATCAAGTTCAAAACAATTAAAGCGCTTTCCCGCAATATGGAATCCCGATACAAATTTCTGGCGCCCGAGATTATAAGCGCCTATGTTGGCCGATATGGCACGAAAACGGATTGGTTGCTCAAAGATATTTTATCGTCGGCAGATCTGGGCGAGCACTTTGGTCATCAGCTGTACGAAGCCGAGTTGAGGTATTTAATTTCCCAGGAATGGGCAACCACGACAGAAGATATTCTGTGGCGACGCACTAAACTTGGTCTGCTGTTCACTGACCATGAGAAAGAGAATCTTGCAAATTGGCTGGCGCGCAATATCCAACCTGAGCTTTGAACACGAGCATTGAACACCGGCTATTCAGGTTATAATCGGAAAATAGCTAAAGCACGGTATGTGGCATACTCGGGCGGCGGATTTCCAACACCTCACAGAGGGTCTATGCTGCCTGTGCGTCTCCACGGTCTTGGCTACCGGGCAGCAGGCTGAATAGAGATAAAAATCATGCGTAAAAAATATGAGCGACACCGCGACCAAGAATAGTTTAACTCAGGCAAATTTAACTAAACCGAAGTCGAATAAAAAAAACCGCAGCTATGGTCTTCGTGGCGGCAAGCGCGTTTATGATGGATATAACGATGAACGCAAGGTGAAGGATAGAAAAAAGAAAGAAAAACAGCGGCTTGGTTATGAGACTTTCGCAAAGGACTTTCCGCGTACAAACAACGCTCTGCCTGGCAAATATAATAATAAAATCATCACCGGCGATAGTGCGGAAGTTCTGCGGCGTCTGCCGGATAATTGCGTTGATATTGTGATTACTTCGCCGCCGTACAATTTCGGACTGGACTATAGCGAGCATGAGGACACCGACGATTGGCGCGCATACTTCGACAAACTTTTTTCAGTTTTTGATGAATGTGTGCGGGTGGTAAAATACAGAGGCAGAATTATTGTGAATGTGCAACCGTTGTTTTCGGATTATATTCCGACGCATCATATTATCAGCAAATTCTTTTTGGACAAGGGGCTGATTTGGAAGGGCGAAATTTTATGGGAGAAGAATAATTATAATTGCAAATACACCGCATGGGGAAGTTGGAAAAGCCCTTCCAGCCCGTACCTTAAATACACTTGGGAGTTCCTGGAGATTTTTTGCAAGGGCGATTTGAAGAAACCGGGCAATAAAGAAGACATTGATATCAACGATGACGAATTCAAAAGCTGGGTCAATGCAAAATGGTCTATCGCCCCCGAACGCGACATGAAAAAATATGGTCACCCGGCGATGTTCCCCGAAAAACTTGTGTTGCGCGCATTGAAACTGTTTAGTTTCAGAGGCGATATCGTTTTAGATCCGTTCAATGGTGTCGGTACCACTACGCTGACCGCGCATCACTTCGGGCGTAATTATATCGGAATTGATTGCTCGGCTGAGTATTGCAAAACTGCCAAGCAAAGGATTATAGATAGCGGCGGGATTCTGAAATGGACTTAGAAAAACAGTTGCAGGATATAAATTGAGACCTTTGCATAATTACCGGAAGTGCGGCTTTAGCCGCGCAAGATGATTGCTGATGGCGGGACTAAAGTCCCACTTCCGGTAATTATGCAAAGGTCTCAATTTAAAACTATGACACTATACTATTTGTAAGGGGCGTTGATACAAATGCTCGCAATGCCGAAGACAGGGCATATGGCGGGGTTATAAGGGCGGCCAAAGGGAATCTTCAAGAACACATCACTGAGACCCTTGCCAATATAGCGTGGCAAGCTGTGGGCGGCAATCCTGGTGTGTTTGAAATTAATTCACAAAAGGTACCTATCCCCATCAAACATGAGTATCTTGACAAAATAGAAAATATGCGAATAAAATTAAAAATTGCTTTATCTGTCAATTCCTGGTTGATAGCGTATTAGTTTAAATTTCGGTCCATACATCGCATCTTAATTGCGGTGGATAAATGCGCCTCTGATATCCGGGAAGAATTTTTCATATCGGCGACGGTTCGAGATAGTTTCAGAATACGGTGGTAGCCTCTGGCTGACATATTGAACTGTAATATCACCTTGTCCAGAAGACCATAACCATTGTCATCCAGCTCGCAATAGTATCCGATTTCCTTGGTTGACAACTGGCTATTCAATTTCCCCTGCCGATTGTGTTGGATTGCACGAGCAGCAATGACTCTTTCCCTGATATCCGCGCTGCTTTCCATGTTCATGCCTGGTCGGCGCAATTCATAATGAGGAACCTTCGGAACGTACAACTGAATATCAATACGGTCTAACAGAGGACCCGATAATTTGGACAAATAGCGTTGAATCTGATCCGGCGTACATTTGCATTTCCCGGATGAGTCCCCAAGATACCCACATTTACAAGGATTTGCCGCGCCTACAAATATGAAACGTGACAAAAATTTCAATTGCATCGCCGCCCGGGAAATGTTGATATGCCCAGATTCCAACGGTTCCCGAAGCAGCTCCAACGACCTGCGGTCAAATTCTGTCAACTCATCCAGAAAAAGCACGCCATTGTGAGCCTGAGAAATTTCGCCAGGTTTAGGGATTGTCCCGCCACCGATTAATGCAGCACCGGAAGCGCTATGATGGGGTGCGCGAAATGGTCGGCAACGCCAATTTTCTGGTCCCCAATCCTTATCAACCAATGAATTAATCGCAGCAGTCTCTAAAGCTTCTTGCTCGCTCATTTCCGGCAGTATCCCGGGCAGCCGGCTTGCGATCATGGTTTTACCGGTTCCCGGAGAGCCCATCATCAAGACACTGTGGGCACCGGATGCAGCAACTTCCAAAGCGAACTTTGAAAACGTTTGCCCAATTACCTCAGACATGTCCGGGTACTTGGTTTGCTCTGGAATTTCAACCGGCGCGGCCTCTGAAAACGCATCCAGACCGTTAAGAATACTGCTCAACTTCAGTAAACTACCGACGCCATATACATTAACTCCCTGAACTAATGCCGCTTGAGCCGCACATGTTTCCGGCAGAATAAGCGACTCGGTGGAGCCTTTTAATGAAAGTGCGGCAATCAAACTTCCGCCTATATCTCTCAGCTCGCCGCTAAATGCCAGCTCTCCCAGAAACACCTTGTCGCGCAGTGCGGATTTTGGAATTTGGTTGGTGGCAGCCAACACGCCAAGCGCAATCGGCAAATCAAATCTACCACCCTCCTTTGGCAGGTCGGCTGGCGCCAGGTTGACTGAGACACGTTTATACGGAAATTCAAAATTGGAATTAATAATTGCGGCTCGAACCCGATCGCGACTTTCTTTCACAACCATTTCCGGCAAACCAACGATAGAAAATCTTGGCAGGCCGCGCGCCAAGTGAACTTCGACGAAAACCTCTGGGGCCGACGTACCCACCTGAGCACGGCTATTAACGATGGCGAGTGACATTCCTTATCTCCTTGTTTCTGTAAATTAACTACATCCTACTGCATCAGGGGACCTGATGAGTCATAAGCTAGGCTTATAACACAAAATTATGTATTTAAGAAAACTGAATTATTCAAAGCGCCTTTAATCTGGCTTCCATTTCCTTCACTTGCTTTTCAAGTTCAATAATCCGCTGTCTTGTGCGTATTAAAATTTTTTCCTGAATCTCCATTTGTTCCCGCGTTACCAGATTCATTTTTTCAAAATTACTTTTTACCACCGCATCAATATTACTTTTAACTTCAGCTGTGAGTTCCGGCGGCAGCGCAGATTGTATCGCCTGGCTGATTTTATCCAGCATTTTAATTGCTTGACACGTATTCAATGTACGCGCCCTCTCGTAATCGACCAAACCAATTTTGATAACGTTCCGCAGCCTTGCGTCTGAACAGTTCCCTCTGCGCACTATTTCTCGCTATATCCCGGCTGATGTCTTTTTCCCTGCGACCAAGGACTTCGATAAGATGGTAACCGAATCTGGATTGCATCGGATCGCTCAATTGATTCAAGGGGAGATTTAATGTTGCTTGCTCAAACATCGGGGGCATATCTCCGGGGCTAATCCAACCGAGGGAACCGCCCTGAGGTGCGGTGGCTGTGTCATCTGAGATCAGTCGCGCAAATGCTTCGAAATCACCCCCCTTCCTGATTTTATTTGATACATCATTGAGCATGTCTATCGCTTCCTGATCGGTTAAATTACTTCGTTGTGGCTGTACAAGAATATGTCGCACAAGTTGTTGTGTCACAATTTTCAGGTCTCCTTCCTTTGCATGTAACTTAATAATATGAAATCCATTTACACTTTTCATAATCTCGGTAATACCACCAACAGGTGTTTGGCGTAACGCGGTAAGGAACAATTCGGGAAGTTGGCGTTCTTTTCTCCAACCCATATATCCGCCATCTTCCTTGTTCTCGCCATCGGAAAAATCTTTAACGGCATTGGAAAAAGATTGTCCCTGTAGCAGACCCTGATAAACGTGATTTACATTTTTAGATTCACTTTCGATTTCGGCTTCCGATTTTCCGGAAGTGGATACATATAGATGGGATATCTCATAAGTTTGGTCAGGCATATAGCGTTCTTTGTGCGCTTGCAGGTAATAATCAATTTCCTGCTCGCTTACGGTTACTCTGGAATTAACCGAAATATCGACTAGCCGCTGAATTAATCTTTGCTCTGTAATGCTGCGTAAAAACTGAATTTCGGAAATACCCTGGTTTTCCAACTCAGTGATTAACTGCTCGTGTGAAAAATTGTTTTGTGCAGCTATATTGGCCATCGCGCTTTCTATTTCAGCGCGGCTAATTGAGATTCCACTCGCCTGTGCCGCCTGAGTCTGGATACGTTCGTCGATTAGCAGCTCAAGAATTTCACCGTTAATTTGTTCGGGAATCTGTTCGATACCCTGGTTGGTCTCGAGTTGCTGTCGTTTATAACGTGTTTGGTATTCCGAGCGGGTGATTGCTTCGTCATTCACAATCGCAATAACTTCATCCAGTGCGACGGTGCTTGCATCAGCATAAGATGAAAACAATATCGTTAAGGTTATCGTCAGGGCTGCCGTCAGGGTTATCGCTGGAGCGAGTGCAAATTGTGACCTCGTGGTCTTCATAATAAATTTCATCGTAACAAGTTTTATATGCGGGTTTTAAAGACCAGAACGAATCCTTCCCAGGTCATCCAGTTCAAATGTGATTATAAAACGATTTTTAAAGTTACCCGATCCATCTAAATAGTGCTGGGCGAGTAGTCTGATGGCCCAGCAACATCCGTCATATGTCAATCCAATTTCAGATGACCGGGTTTCACTTTCCCGAATTGAATAACGCGCCTTCGCATTTATCTGCCATCGTCGGCCAACCGGAGTTTCAAATTTCAGGCTTGCCTGCTCCGATGAATGTTTGGTTCGGCTATAACCGATTGAGGCATTTCTTCGACTGCTACGATAATATTGCGTAGAAATCCGGGCGAATTCCAAATCGTTCGATTCGCTACCCACCCGAGCAAATCCACGAATATTCCAATCTTCAGTCACACTCGCTGTGGCTTCTGTGAAAAAATCGGAGCGATGCCCGGTTTCAGGTATTGTCTCATCAAGCGTCTTATCAGGCAGTCCAACCTTGCGATCTTCGAGAAAAAATATTTGCCCCACACTGATATTCAACCTTTGCCGTCCATCGTCTTGGTTAATGATTCTGCTGGTTAATCCTAAGGTAATTTGGTGGGTATCGCCAACGCGATCACCGCCGAAAAATCGATTCCCCCGAAAGAAATGTCCAAAACTGCTGTTGCTTCCGCTGCCGCTGTCAAAGTTTAGAAAATCCTCTTGTTCGCGTTTCTCTGGAATGTTGAGGTACAACAATCTGGGTTCCAGTGTTTGCAAAAACACGCTGTCGTTTTGTTGAAACACTCGTCCAAAAAATAAGCCGCTATCAACGCTTGCTATCGGCACAGTAACCGACGGAGAATCATCCGGAAAATCCTCGCCAGTAGCACTGTTGTTCAGCGAGTAACTGATCGTTTGTAATGATAGCTTAGGGGTTACATAGCCATAAATACGGTCAATGGGCAAGCTGACATATGGATTGATCCTAAGTCGGGTTGCTGACCCCGGTTTACTGTCATCGTGCTCAAAATAGGTGAATTCAGAACTCATGCCATATTTGAATCGGCCCAGGTCCTGCTGCTTTAGATCCAGGTTTAGCCGCGGTAATCTATCATAGGGACGCGCCACAATGTCGCTGTTAGCCGGTTCGTATGCGGATGCGCTGGCTTTAAAAAATAGATTAGGGCCGCGGTAAAATAAACTCGCGCGTCGAGGGACATAACTCGATGAAGTAACGCCGACATCGCTGGTAAAATCCTTTAAATAGTTGTTGTCCGACACGGTCTGTAAATCAACATCCACATTCCATCTATCATTAAAATCTTGCTTATGATCATAACGCCATGCGTATCGATCATCGTTGAATACATCATCTGAAGGAAGAACTTCCGCTTGTACACTGCCTTCAGATTTTTGTGTCAAGTAACGATATTCCCCGTATAGCTGCACGCCGCGTTTGCTTAAAATTCTGGGGATAACAGTCGCATCATGGTTCGGGGCGAT
This sequence comes from Candidatus Spongiihabitans sp., assembly GCF_965237845.1. Classification (GTDB taxonomy): domain Bacteria; phylum Pseudomonadota; class Gammaproteobacteria; order Arenicellales; family Poriferihabitantaceae; genus Spongiihabitans. The sequence continues at coordinate 1,624,885 of NZ_OZ250154.1, forward strand.
ATTCAGGTAATAAGGAACTTCGAGAATTGCTCCAGACTCTCTCTCGTGACCGATGCTCGGAAATAAAAATCCGGTTTTTCGCTGGTTGTTAATCGGAAATGAAACGCGCGGAAAATAAAAAATCGGGACATTCTTAAATTTCACCTTCATCGACTTTGCAGTTCCAATACCGGCGGCATGATCCAGTTCAATTTCCCTGGCAATTAACAACACGTCATCGTTGCCTGGTTCGCAACTGGAAAATGTGGCGTTGTGCAACCGCTCATAGTCTGCGCCTTCAAACTCAATCGTATCGGCGGTTGCTCGGGCGCGGACATAAGTATTGTCATCCATGATTTCTTCTGGCGCTTCGGTTTGCGAAACCTTGTTTCTAAATGGCGCCAGCATAGAATAATCTTCAACATAATCTTCGTGCTGTCTTTCTGTATGGTGCGGCGATCCATCGAATCCATGGGCAAATTTAATACGTGCGTTTTGAGCGGATCCTGTAAACGCAGGCACCTCCAAATCCAGTGAATCAGCAAGCACTTCATCGCCTCTGGAAGTGTAAAATTTGATGTTGCCACTGGCGGTCGCTTGATCGGTATCCTGATCATAAGTAATTTCGTCTGCGTACACACCGCGGTTTCCCTGAACGACCTGAGCCTTGCCCGACAACTTGATCAGGCCATTCTTACTCCGGCCGTTCTTAATCAGGCCGGGCGATTCGGCTTCCAATTGATCCGCTTCCATGCGGATGGGTAACTCGCTTTGGTCGCCAGCGGGGGCTTCTTTTAATGCCAGAGGAACATCTATTCTGCCGGGTTTACAGATATCGATTCCTGCGAATCCTACGGTCGAAATATCTGCCGGAATATCTGCCGAAATACTTGATTGTGCATACACATCCAGCGCCGGCACCGTAGTCATAACAGCAGCGATGGAAGCCAGTATGTGATTTTTGAATTTGTTCGGACGCATTTTTGCATATTTTTTATTTCTTGGATGGGCTCGATTTAGTCAGGATTATAGGGTTTTGGGCGTTTATAATCCAATCCCTTGATCAATAAGAAATGACATGACTTGATGTGATATGGAAGCCATGATTTTGGCGGCTGGGCGAGGTGAAAGGTTAAGGCCGATCACCGACGCAGTCCCTAAACCTTTAGTGCCGATTGGTGGGCGTACTTTGATTGAACATCACTTAGTGCGACTATCTGCTATGGATGTCAACCATGTGGTGATAAATGTTGCCTATCTTGGTGAAAAAATTATGGAATTTCTGGGTGATGGAAGCCGTTTCGGTTTAAAACTCAGTTATTCGATAGAATCAAACCGGGCGTTAGGCACTGCGGGCGGAATCATTAACGCCTTGGATTATTTTAAGGAAGAACCGTTTTTGGTCATTAATAGTGATATTTTCACCGATTGTGATTTTTCACAAATTCAAATGCCAGACACCGCCAAAGCGCACTTGGTATTGGCGCCGAATCCCGCCCACAATCCAAATGGGGACTATTGTTTAAGCAATAACTGCCTGGTGCAACATCCTTCTAGTCCAGCACAAACCACGGTTACATTTACAGGCATCGGTCTGTATCGCAAAACAATGTTCGAAGCGCTTGATATCGAAAAATGTGAATTAACCCAGGTTTTCGACCAACCGATACGCAAGGGTGAAATTTCTGGTCAACTCCACCAAACATTGTGGATAGACGTGGGTACTGTTGAGCGGCTGGCGCAAGCAAGAACATGGACAAAAACACGGCAAGAACGCAAACAGAAAATATAAAATATTGTTAAATTACAATATTTTAAGAGAATAAATTAAAGTTATTCCATACTAACCGGTTGAGTACAAAGAACGGGCAGGATTTCGGCAAATTCCCGGCTAACCCGGTCGAATGATATATTTCTGGCGTGATGCTTTAACTGGGTGACTCTCAACCCGACGTAACCGCATGGATTGATCCACTCATAAGGGGACAAATCCATATTGATGTTGATACTTAAACCATGGTAACAACATCCCCTGGATATTCTTAACCCGAGCGCGGCAATTTTTTCATCCGCAACATAGACCCCAGGCGCGCCCGGTTTTCGGTGTCCGCAGATACCATAACGAGCAAGAAAATCCATGATTAACTTCTCGACCTGATTAACAAATGATTTTGGGCCAGTTTTAAGTCGTTTTATATCCATTAACAGGTAAGCAATCAGTTGGCCGGGGCCGTGATAGGTTATTTGTCCGCCGCGATCAGCATGGATTACCGGAATTGCCTTGCCATCCGCTTCGGCCTCCGCTTCGGGAAACTCATAAGAACTTGTGCCTTGAGTGTATACCGGACAATGCTGCAACAACCAGATTTCGTCATCAGTATCTGCACCACGATTTCGAGTGAACTCAATCATTTCATCCCATATTTCCTGATAGTCACAAATCCCTCGATGACGAATGATCACAGGCATTACCGATGCCATTAAAGCACCATTAAAATATCGGGGTGAGATGATAGTCGTGCAAATACCTCATCCATCAGGTTTTTATCTTGCGCGTGAACACGACAACTTAACGAATGATACCTAGCGCTTTTGCTCTCCTTTATCGATATTTCTTTCAAATCTGTTATTGCGATTGATTGCAATAGTAATTTTTTTACCCATTTCGGATTGTTTGCGCTCGCATGCAAAAACACCTTGATATCAATCATGCAGGGAAAGGCCAGGCCTTCTGTCATCGGTATTTTTCGGAGCGTTTTTCGGGGCATTTTTATAATTGATTCATATCGAATTAAGCCATCTTTAATTAAGCCATATCCGGGACGGTCAGAATAAATGCAGGGTTTAATATATAAATTGTTTTATAGAATCCAGTATGCGCTTATGCCAGGGCCCTTCGGCATAACTTTCGTTGACCTGCAAACTCGTTCTGTATATGGGTTGTTGGTCGTATTTTACTTGTATATATCCAACCGGCGTACCGGCTGCGATGGGTGCTTCAAGGCTCGCAGGCAACTCCAGGGTAGCGGACAGTTTATCTGATTGCCCTCTCGGAAAAATGATGCCCAGCTTTTTTTGAACGCCTATACTGGCCTGTGAAGTTTCTCCAAACCATAATGGCAAAGATTTGATCTCAGCGCCCGGTTGGTAGGCGATTAATCCTTCGTAAGCGCCATATCCGTATTGCAAGAGTGATTGCACCTGATCTGCTCGTGTGATTGTGCCGCTCGATCCGGTAACGGTTGCCACCAGGCGAATTCCATCACGCAGCGCGGTGCCAATTAAACAATAGCCGGCGTTTTTCGTATATCCGGTTTTAATGCCGTCAACGGTGGGGTCTCGACCCAATAAAATATTTCTGTTTTGTTGGGTAATGCCATTATAAGTGAATTCGCTTTGAGAATAATAACGATACAGTTCGGGAAATTCTCGAATCAACGCCATGGAAAGTAACGTCATATCTTCTGCTGTACTATAATGATTGTCCTCTGGAATTCCGCTGCTATTAGTAAAATTTGTGTTGGTCATGCCCAATTCTGCCGCCATCAAATTCATCCGCGATGCGAAGCCCTGTTCCGAGCCGCTAATGTGCTCCGCTAGCGCCACCCCGGCATCGTTACCCGATTGGACGACCAGGCCTTGAATTAAATCTAAAACACTGACCTGAGTATCAACCCGGATAAACATTTTCGAACCACCGGTTCTCCACGCCTTCTTACTGATATGGACCATATCCTCCATGGTTATTTCATTATTGCGCAGTGCATCAAAGACAAGATAGCTGGTCATCAGCTTGGTCAAACTCGCCGGTTCGATTCTTTGATCCGCATTTTTACCGGCCAGCATCCAGCCTGTTTCAAAATCTGCCACTAGCCAGCTTCTTGCTTCAATATCCGGAATCGAGATTTTGGATTTGACCGCATCGGGGATATCCTCCAAAGCACTATAAGCACTCAGGGGATGAAAAAACAGAAAACTTATGAAACAGATTAAAAGGCGCATGCTTAAACGATTTGGATACGGTGCTTGATTATAACGGAAACTGATTAATTCAGGCTGCCTATATTTGTTGTTCATAAGCCGACTGTCAACACCTCCATAAGGAACGGTTGCAAATCGCCCTGAGCGATTCTTATTGGTCTCGTCCTTGAGCCTCACCCCTTCGGAGATTGCGTGAAAAATTGCTCCTGCAATTTTTTCGTGAGCGCAACGAACCCGCAATTTATTTTATCAGCATAAGTGCCTGACCGAGCAGTTGTTCCAGAGTACGTTTTACTTCCGATGCCGCATTAACTGTTTGGAACGGGCCAACCTTAACTTTATAAGGCACCCCTTGGGCTTTATTTTCCTGCTCTGCGTTCGGGTAAATTGGATGTCCTTTCTGACGAAGCATATTTCTCATCGACCGGGCATTACCAAATTCAGAATACACGCCAACTTGAATAAAATACTCGCCCGCCACACTACTCGGCTGAGAACTTTCTACTGTATCCATAGATCCGACAATGGAGCCGGATTCAGCAAAATCATCCGGCCCAAAATAGTTATCGGGATTGAGCGCTCTAATCTCAACGCGACCTGTACCATGATTTGCTATGCCCAATTTATGTGCTGCGGCATAGGATAAATCAATAATTCGATTATGCAGAAATGGTCCTCGGTCATTCACTTTAACAACAATTTTCTTACCGGTGTCCAGGTTAGTCACTTCTACGTAGGTCGGCAAGGGCAATATAGGATGCGCCGCGGTCATGCTCCACATATCGTAAGTCTCTCCACTCGATGTCCGTCTGCCGTGAAATTTTGTCCCGTACCAGGATGCGATACCTTTTTTAACATATCCATTCGATGAGTTTAAGGGTTTGAAAGCTTTGCCTAACGCGGTGTAGGGTTTGTTTCCCGTTCGGCTCAATGGTTCATGTTTCGGGATAGCATCTGGAATTGAGTCGAAGTCCCGCTGTTTGTTAGCCGGTGCGCTGTCACCGCCATAAAAACCGCCAGAATCGGATTTCTTAACCGCACCGCCAACGAAACCACCAGAGAAACCACTGGAGCAACCCGCCAATACTAAAATAAACGCTAACCAAACAAAACTTGATTTGATGGTCATGGCCATGGATTTTTTAGTCGTTGTTTCTGGCTCTCACAATCGAATCCGCAAGCTCGGCAGTCGCCATAGCGTAATTGACACTGGGGTTGTAGCGCGTAATGGTGTAGAAGTTTCTAAATCCCACTATATAACGATTCCCCTGCCGTTCCTGTAACGACATAAGCGCAATCTTGTCGCTACTGCGGTCGGCATCGAATTTTACCCCCGCCGCAATCAACTGTTTAGGCGTATGCACAAGTTTTGCGTTGCCTCTAATCAACTTTATGGCGGACTCAGATAACGGGCCGGTAACGCTCGCATAGATTGGCTGGATATGATTCCAGCCATGAGATTTTAAATAATTGGCGACACTACCAATGGCATCATCGGTTTCATTGACCAGGTCTCTTTGGTTATTGCCATTGAAGTCAACCGAATACGCCGCATAACTTGTCGGCATAAATTGTGGAATACCGATAGCCCCGGCAAATGAGCCCATGACTGACGCCGGGTCAATGTTCTCTTTTCGGGTAATATTCAAAAATGTTCGTAATTCTGAAGTAAAGAACGTGCTTCGCCTCGGGTATTCTGCCGACAGCGTAACCAGGCTATCCAATACTCTTTTGTTACCCATGTATGTCCCATAATCCGTTTCTATCCCGATTAATGCCACAATCACAGCCTGAGGCACCCCAAACTTTTGGTATGCCCGGTCCAGCGTGAGTCGATTTTCGTTCCAAAATTTTACGCCTTTCTCGATTCGGTTTTGATTTAAAAATATTTTCCGGTACTTATACCAGGGCAAGGCTTCAATTCGCCGATTCATCAGGTCAATCGTTGTTTGTTGGATGTTTGCCTGTTTTAAAACCCGGTTTAATTGCTCCCTTGGATAGCCATCCTGGTCCGTCATTTCCTCGACTAACTTGACCAGCACTGGATATTGATCGATGTCCACCGCCAACGAAACCGATGGCCTAACCAAAAAGACCATTGCGGAAAATAGCAGTGCGGAAAATACAATTTTCTGTGGTTTGGTCGAGTATTTGCCCGCATCACAGGGGTTACAATGCCGATCAAAATAATTCATCGTCGCCAACCCCGAGATTTGCTATCTCGCGCTATGCTCATCAAAATCCCCAATCCAATCATCAGCGTTACCATAGAAGTGCCGCCATAACTCATCAACGGCAAGGGAATACCAACAACCGGCAAGATTCCAGACACCATACCAATATTGACAAATACATAGAAAAAGAATGTTGTAGATAGCCCCCCGGCAAGCAAGCGAGAATACGTGTCGCGGGCATGAAAGGCGATCAATAATCCTCGAAACACTAAAAATAAATAAAGCATCAATAATACAATAACCCCGATTAAACCAAATTCTTCCGCGTACACTGCAAATATAAAGTCGGTACGTTGTTCGGGAATGAATTCAAGTTGCGACTGAGTACCGGAAAGCCACCCTTTTCCCTGCACCCCACCAGAACCGATTGCGATTATTGACTGAATAATATGATAGCCCACTCCCAACGGATCAGCCCAGGGATCGAATAGGGTAAAAACACGGCTGCGTTGATAGTCGTGCAGCACAAAAACCCACATTGCCGGAACAATGACTGCTAGGGAAAGCAACGCGGTTACGATAAATTTCCACCCTATTCCCGCTAAAAATATCATCATAATTCCCGTTAATGCAATTAACAATCCAGTGCCTAAATCGGGTTGCAGAATCACCAGCGCTGTGGGAATGAGTACGATAAATATAGACAGTATTATAAAAAGCGGATTGGGCGGCAGCGTCGATCGTGCTACGGTCCACGCCACCATCATAGGCACTGCAATTTTCATCATCTCGGCCGGTTGAAATCGAAAAACACTCAAATCAATCCAACGCTGCGCGCCCTTGCCGATGACCCCGATAGCCAATACCATGAATAACAACCCTAATCCTACAGCGTAAACATTGGGTGACCAGCGCAACAGTATCGAGGTTCGAATGCGTGTGAAAACCAACATGACCGCCAATGCAAAACCCACATGTATGCTGCGTCTGACAAGTTGCTCAAGATTCTCTCCTGTAGCGCTGTATAACACTATCAGACTCAAAGCACACAGCATCAGAACCACTGTTAATAGTGGTAAATCAATATACGAAGGATTATCAGTCTGGCGCATTTGTGAAACAACAATCCGGTATTTTCCAGCTCTGGCCGGCCTATCCTTGGCTGGTCAAGCTTTGGGAGTCTGGCTCCTGCTTGTCAAATAATTCTAATCGGTCAATCAGATAATAATCAATTAGCTTCCTGGCGATTGGAGCGGCGGTTTGGCTTCCACTGCCGGCGTGCTCAACCACAACAGCGATGGCAATTTTCGGATCGTTCAACGGGGCAAAACCAATAAACAACGAATGGTCCCTGAATTTTTTCTCAACATTCTTTTTATCGTATTCCTGATTTTGAGCGACACTTTTAACCTGAGCGGTGCCGGTCTTTCCCGCCATTTCATATTGAATACCCCGATTAATTGTTCTTGCCGTCCCTCGTGCGCCATGAACCACATCTCGCATACTATTTATAACTGCTTCATAGAATCGATCATCACCAAGTTTTTCAATCCCCGTTATTTCTGGCGCAATGTCTTGCTTGACCTGAGTTTGAGGATGTTGTATGGCAGATAAAAACCTTGGCGTGACTTTCTTGCCTCTATTTGCCAGAACTGCCGTGGTATTGGCCAGTTGTAGAGGCGTAACTAACATATACCCCTGCCCAATTCCGGTAATTATTGTCTCACCCGGATACCAAGCTTGATTCCGAACGCGGCGTTTCCACTCTCTGGATGGCATTAAACCGGAAGGTTCCTCACGCATATCAATCCCGGTTGGTTTTCCAAATCCGAATCGGGTCATCCCTTCATACATCCTGTCGATACCCAATTGTCTCGCCAATGTGTAGAAATACACATCGCAGGATTGGACGATCGCGTTGTAACCATCCATAAGACCATGTCCCGATTTTTTCCAGCAACGATAACGATGTTTAAGCCCCGGCAAACTATACCATCCAGGGCAAAAAACGGTCTTACTGTGGTCAATACCATTTTCCATGCCCACCAGAGATATAAACCCCTTGATGGTTGACCCTGGGGCGTAACGTCCATAAATCGCGCGATTCACCAACGGTTTACGCTCTGAGGCACGTAAACTTGCGTAGTCGGCTTCACTAATTCCATTTACAAATAGATTCGGATCGTATCCGGGCGCGCTGGCGAAGGCGAGAACCTCACCCGATTCCGGTTCAATCGCGACTATCGACCCTTCAAATCCTGCCAATGCTTCGATGCTTTTCTGCTGTAGCTTGATATCCAAACTGAGGTGAATAGTCTTGCCCGTATCTGGAGTTGTCTGTTGCAGACGACGAACAATCCGGCCATGGGCGTTGGTTTCCACCTGCTCTATCCCGGATTTACCCAGTAAGATCGATTCGTAATACGCTTCGATTCCAGTTTTACCGATGTATTCCATCCCCCGGTAAGCCTGATTGTCGATATTTTCCAGATCCGCCGGACTTATTCGACCTACGTAACCGACGATATGTGCAATCAGTTCCCCTTTCGGGTAGTGTCGTTGCAGACGTGCCTGCAATTCCGCTCCGGGGTATCTATGCTGGTTCACCGCCAATATGGCGGCTTCTTGTTGGTTGAGATTAGCCTTTAGTGTTTGCCATTCGAAAGAAGGACGTTGTTTGAGAAGTTTTTTGAATTGTTTGAGGTGAACATCGGTGAGCTCGATAAGCTGTCCTAATTGGCTTAACAGATTATCGAGGTCTTGCACCTCATCCGGCAATATATCCAGATTGAATCCCCGAATGTTTTGAGCAAGCACTTCACCATTTCTGTCATAAATTAATCCTCTCACCGGCGGCAATGGAGAAAAATCAATGCGATTATTTTGCGCCAAGGTGATGAACTCTTGATGCTGGTATATTTGTAAATAGCCCAGTCGCAGAACCAGCAGAATAACCAATATTGTTATCAAGCCAAATACAAAAATTATGCGCCCCTGAACAACTTTTCTCTCCAGCGGATAATCACGGATCCGAATCATTAGCTTATCCCGGTTCTATGCCGCAATACACGCAGTACGTTATACACAACTGGCCAAATTAAACAGGATGTCAAAGCAGACTGCCAGAATACCAGGCGAATCTCTGTGTTTGCGGTCAACTGATAAACCCATATGGTAAATCCAATATCGATTGAGGCGACGATAAATACCAGTATGCATTGCTGCCACAAATCATACAGCGGGACTCGTCGATGCGTAGAAACGGCTATCAGCGCAACAAATGCTTTGCCGACGGCATGCTGGCCCAATAACGAGTAATACAATATATCCAGCGCAATACCAGCAAGCCAGCCACAGCCTATGCCGATGCGATGCGGCACAGCCAAACACCAATAAAACAAAACCAGCATAACCCAATCTGGTTTGGCATACTTCATCCATTGCGGGTATGGCACCATATTTAACAACAAGGCGATCACAAAGGTGGCCAGAATGATCCAAAATGGTGCTTTTGCAGAAGGCGTCCTATCCACCTGATTCACCCGAGGCGCCTGAATGTAGCAGTTTCGGATTTGTCAGAAGATTGTTGTTGCTTCTATCATTGTTGCTTCTATCATTGTTGCCGCTAGCATTGTTGCGCAGTAAAAGCGCTTCCTTGGCGAAGCCTGTTTGAGCCATAGTTCGCGCGGTAATAATTAGAAATGCCTGATTCGCATCTTTTACGATATCGGATACCTCGGCGACTTTATAACCTGCCGGGAAACGTCCACCCAGTCCCGAAGTAACCAGCAGATCTCCCGTTTGAATATCAGCCGGGTTCTCTAAAAATGGAACGGTCACTTGATTAGATTTTCCAGAACCCTGAATAATGGTACGTAAACCATTGCGTTGAATCTGTACGGATAGCCCATGGCTCGGGTCGGTTATCAGTGTCACCACGCTGCGGCGATAACCGACCTTGGACACTTGGCCGAGCACCCCTTGCGGGGTGATGGCGGGTTGACCGAGGTAAACACCTGCTTCGATACCACTGTTTATAACGATTCTGTGACTAAATGGTTCGAGATCGCGTCCAATAACTTCCGTAAAAAGCATTTCATTGGCAAAACGTTTTGATGCCGACAGTAATTTAGACAGCCGTTGATTTTCTTTTTCCAGGGCATCATAGCGTTGTAGCCGGGCTTCCAGTATTGATTGCTTTTGTTGTAGTTCGACAAAACGCTGATGCATGCGGTCGTCAGGATAATAACGATTCAATAATGAAAATGTATTTTTCGGAATGGCGATAACCGATTCAAAGAAGATGTTAACAACTGTACTAGCGGTATGTATCGGTTTTAACAATTCGCTTCGATGGTCAATAATCATTACCCCCATAGAGAGCACCAAAAGCAGAAAAAAACGAAACAGCGGGAATCTGCTATTATAATTCATGCCGTTATAACCCATGTCAATGGAGCGCGGATAAGCGATGGTTACTTTCTATTGCCATTCAGCTTGCACCCTTTTGTTGTCTATTTTTTGGATAGGGCATAAACGTCTTTGTATTTAGGTCAGGTGTTTCGTTTTGGCTCGTGCCGTTTCCTTTAAAATATACATGTATAAGGTAAAATTATTGTGTGGTGATTTTTTGAAGCAGTCATTTTTTAGAAATGTACGGGCGTTAATGGCTTTTATAAATATTTCGCTCAACTGTAAATTAATGATATTCGCAATAACATCATTTTTTACTAATGCCTAAATAAAAAATCATGAGCAAAAACAGATTCCCACAATTAATAGAGCCGATGGTCAGCCATCGCCAGTGAACACGTCACCGATTGCATCCATTTCTTCCAAGGCTCGACCACAACCTCGAACCACGCAGGTCAAAGGCTGTTCCGCAATAATCACCGGCAAACCCGTATCCTGCATGAATCGTCTATCTATATCACGTAACAACGCCCCTCCCCCAGCGACAACCATGCCTTTTTCGCCAATATCCGCGATCAGTTCCGGTGGCGTCTTTTCGAGCGCCTCGCGGATAACCCGGACAATTTGTTCTAATGAATCGTTAATCGATTCGTAGATTTCTTCGCTGGTGATCACCAGGCTTCTCGACAGGCCTTCTGAAATGTCCCGCCCCTTGATTTCCATTTCCATATGTTCAGATTCCGACCACGCCGTTGCGATGGTTTGTTTTATTCGCTCCGCAGTTACATCCCCGATCAGCAAACCATGACGACGGCGTACATAGTTTACGATTGATTCGTCAAAGGAATCTCCAGCAACTCGCAACGAGTTTGAATAGACCATTCCCCCCAATGACACAATACCGACCTCGGTGGTGCCTCCGCCGACATCAACAACCATTGATCCGGTTGGCTCCGCCACCGGAAGATTGGCGCCAATCGCTACCGCCATCGGTTCTTCAATGAGATAAACTTCCCGGGCGCCCGCACTGGTTGCCGATTCCCGGATCGCCCTTCTTTCCACCTGAGTAGATCCGCACGGCACACATATAATAATTCTTGGACTGGCAAAGAGCTTGGTTTCCTGAGCCTTGCGAACAAAATATTTGAGCATATCTTCGGTCACATTGAAGTCCGCGATGACACCGTCTTTCAGTGGTCTAATGGCTTGAATAAAACCAGGAGTCCGACCCAACATTCGTTTCGCATCCTGACCAATCGCCAGTACAGTTTTGCCGCCGCCCCCTATGGTCGGGCTCTTAATAGCGACCACTGAGGGTTCGTCGAGGATTATTCCTTTGTTTCTGACGTAAATCAGGGTATTCGCGGTACCAAGATCAATGGCGAGATCATTCGAGAAGAAGCCTGATAGGCGTTTTAGCATTGTTTTTCATTTAATTTGAAGGTGGAAATGCGGTTTTTTGCCGAGAAAATAACCTGCCTAGCTTAACAATCCAACCCGCACTATTCAACCACACAATCCTATGTTAAGTTGTTGCATTTTTACAGGTAAAATGCTGGTAATTATTTTTTGGTCTTAACTAGTTAAGACCCTTATTTTTAAATTTATGTCTCTAACACCGAAAGAAATCACCCATATCGCCAGTCTTGCGCGGTTAAAAACCAGCAGTGAACAGGCTGAATTTTATGCGACTCAATTATCCCGGGTTCTGGATCTGGTCGAACAAATGAATACCATCGATACCAGCGATATTGAGCCGATGTCCCATCCCCATGACCATCTCCAGAACGCAGCGTTAAGGTTGCGCGCGGATGAAGTGACTGCCACGAATCTTAGAAAAGCCTATCAAACCGTTGCGCCGGCCACCGAAAACGGACTTTATCTGGTGCCCAAGGTCATCGACTAAAATTATTATGCACTCACACTGCCTCAGCGAACACAGTGCCGCACTTCGCAACAAAGCGTATTCCAGCGTCGAATTGACTCAGCACTATTTAAAACGTATTGATTCGGCCAAGGATCTTAATGCATTTATTACCGTAACCGAAGAATTGGCTCTTGAGCAGGCGCAGCATGCCGACCAAATGTTACACCATAATGAGGCACACGCGCTAACTGGAATTCCTATGGCGCATAAGGATTTGTTTTGCACTAAAGGGGTATTAACCACTTGCGGGTCGAAAATTCTTAGCAATTTTGTATCACCCTACGATGCAACGGTTGTGGAAAAATTGAAACAACAAGGCATGGTGATGCTGGGTAAAACAAATATGGATGAGTTCGCCATGGGTTCGTCAAATGAAACCAGTTATTACGGCGCGGTAAAAAATCCATGGGATGTCCAGCGCGTGCCGGGCGGCAGCTCAGGCGGATCAGCCGCTGCGGTGAGCGCAAGATTAGCGCCGGTTGCCACAGCCACAGATACCGGTGGCTCGATTCGTCAGCCCGCGGCTTTTTGTGGCCTGACCGGAATTAAGCCCAGTTATGGTCGTGTTTCTCGATATGGCATGGTGGCATTTGCCTCGTCGTTGGATCAAGGTGGGCTGGTTGCCGGAAATGCTCAGGATGCGGCAATGGTTTTACAGGCAATGTCAGGGTTTGATCAGCGCGATTCGACTTCTTTGCAACAGCCCGTTCCAGACTATGGCAAGGTCCTGGAACAATCCATACGCGGAAAAACCATCGGATTGCCGAAAGAATTTTTCGGTGATGGTGTGGACCGAGACATTGCAAATGCTATTCAGCAGGCAATCCGGGAATTGGAAGCCCTGGGTGCGAAAACCGTGGAGGTTGAATTACCGAATAGCGAAGTCGGTATTCCCTGCTACTACGTCATTGCGCCCGCAGAAGCTTCTTCTAACCTGTCTCGATTCGATGGCGTGCGTTATGGGTACCGGACTGAAAATTACACCGACCTCAATGACATGTATGAAAAGACCCGGGCTGAAGGATTTGGCGCCGAAGTGAAACGTAGAATCATGATCGGCACCTATGTATTATCTTCAGGTTATTACGATGCTTACTACATAAAAGCGCAAAAACTGCGCAGAATGATTGCTGATGATTTTAGTCGCGCATTTGAAAAATGCGATCTAATTGCTGGCCCAACTACGCCAGACACCGCATTTGTCATTGGCGAAAAAAATGATGATCCAGTGGCGATGTATTTAAATGATATTTTCACCAATGCCGCAAACCTGGCAGGTCTCCCGGCAATGTCAATTCCAGCAGGGTTCGATGACAAAAATTTACCCATAGGGTTACAGTTAATCGGCAAATACCTGGATGAATCAACCCTGCTGACGGTTGCCCATCAGTTTCAACAACAAACGAATTGGCACTTAAAAATTCCAGGCATTCCAAACGCGCCAAGCGGGTCCGGAGGGTCTGATTGATCATGGAATGGGAAACGGTAATCGGACTCGAAATTCATGTTCAACTTCTCACCAAAAGCAAAATTTTTAGCGCAGCGTCCACCGCATATGGGGCACAACCCAATACTCAGGCCTGCGATGTAAGCATTGCCCTGCCCGGCGTATTACCGGTCATGAACCGGGAAGCCGCACGATTAGCGGTAAGGTTTGGACTTGGAATCGGTGCCCACATTAATAAACGCTCTATTTTTACCCGCAAAAACTACTTTTACCCGGATTTGCCCAAAGGCTATCAAATTAGCCAGTTTGAAGTTCCCATAGTCGGCAAAGGCAAGATTGAAATTGAAACCGGCAACGGCTGCAAAGTTATCGGCATTACCCGCGCTCATCTTGAGGAAGATGCGGGAAAATCTTTGCATCAAGACTTTCACGACATGACCGGTATTGATCTTAATCGCGCTGGCATCCCCCTGCTTGAAATTGTTTCCGAACCGGACCTGCGCTCTGCTGCGGAAGCCGTCGCCTACCTGCGTAAAATACATTCGCTGGTGCGCTATCTGGATATTTCCGATGGCAATATGCAGGAAGGCTCGTTTCGCTGCGATGCCAACGTGTCCATGCGACCCAGGGGTCAAACCGAATTGGGAACCAGAGCCGAGCTGAAAAATATTAACTCCTTTCGATTCGTGGAAAAAGCCATTGAGTTTGAAATTGACCGGCAAACAGATATTCTGGAAGATGGCGGCGAGATCGTTCAGGAAACACGTTTATATGATTCGGATAAAAATGAAACTCGGTCAATACGCTCCAAAGAAGAAGCCCACGACTACCGTTATTTCCCCGATCCGGATTTGCCCGAAATGATTCTGGACGATGATTTTATCGACCAGATTCGTAAGCAGCTTCCCGAATTACCCGACGCGCGTAAATCCAGACTTGAACGCGAATATCATTTGTCGTCCATCGATGCGGCGCATTTAACCAACGATCGGGACACCGCAGATTACTTTGAAAATGTATGTTCACAAACATCAGCGGATTCCAAGACCGTTGCCAACTGGATACTTGGCGAGCTTAGTGCCGCCCTGAACTGCTCTGCAATGGAAATCGGAGACTCTCCTGTAGATAGTATTCGCATGGCCAACCTGCTTGATCGAATAAACGATGACACCATTTCCGGCAAAATCGCGAAACAAGTATTGACGTTATTATGGGAATCCGAGAAATCTGTGGACCAGGTGATTGATGAAAATAGCTTAAAACAAATTACCAATACTGGCGCAATCGAAGCCATCGTCGATAACATCCTGCAGGAAAATTCGGCTCAGGTTGATCAGTATAAAGCAGGCAACCAAAAAATATTTGGATTTTTTGTAGGCCAGGTTATGAAACAAAGCGGCGGTAAAGCCAATCCCAAACAAGTAAACGATTTATTACGCAATAAACTCGACTAACCCGTAAAAGTGTTGTACAAGATAATCATGGGCCCGTAGCTCAGCTGGATAGAGTACCTGGCTTCGAACCAGGTGGTCGGGGGTTCGAGTCCCTCCGGGCCCGCCATTTTAGATATTGCAATTTCCCTCGCTAGGTTCGCCGCTATGTTTCCGCAGATTATTCTTGCGTCGTCTTCACTCCCCAGAAAACAAATTCTTGCTCGATTGCAAATTGAATTTGCGACGGTTTCCCCTGATATTGATGAAAGTCCATACATTGGGGAATCGCCACACGAGTTAGTGGAACGCCTTGCTGCATCAAAAGCCTTAGCGGTGTCAAAAACCTGCGCCCAGCAATTCCCTAACGCATTGGTAATTGGCTCTGATCAAGTTGCCGAGTTGGATGGCAAAATAATGGGCAAGCCAAAGAATCATAGCGATGCGACGGCGCAGTTAAAAAACTCATCGGACGCGACGCTCACGCTTTATACCGGCATTGCCCTGCTGAATTCGAAAACCGGCAACCTTCAGTCCGAGGTCGATACTTTTGAAGTGGCGTATCGAAAACTAGACGATGAGCAAATACACAATTACCTCAAAGCCGCGCGACCGTATAACAGTTGTGGCAGTTTAAAAGCCGAAGGAATTGGAATTGCAATGTTGCAACGGTTAAGCGGGAATGATCCCAATACCTTGCTTGGGTTGCCGTTGATAAAACTCATAACCATGCTCGAAGCCGAAGGCGTGCGCTTGATTTGAGCCGCGGAAAACCGAAAATTCGTCGCCACAAGATTCATGGCGAAGTGTCCGCTCCTTCTAAAACTTGCGCTTTTCGTATTCGGTTGATGCGGTCGCGCACCGAAGCGGCCGCTTCAAATTCCAGGTTTCTAGCATAGGCGTACATTTCCTTTTCCAGCTTGCTCAGTAATTTACCGAGTGCTTTGGGCGACTGTCGATAATACTCTTCGGCATCTTCGGCAACCTTGTCCCGATCTGGCATATCATTCCACGATGAATCGTTTGCGGTCACGCCATCGATAATATCCTTAACCGGTTTGATAATGGATTTAGGTACAATTTTGTTTATCTCATTGTAAGCGCGTTGTTTTTGCCGCCGCCTGTCCGTTTCCTGCACCGCTTGCTGAATCGAATTGGTTTCCTTATCCGCATATAAAATGACTCGCCCATTTATATTTCTGGCGGCCCGACCAATAGTTTGAATCAGCGAGCGCGTCGACCGCAAGAATCCTTCCTTGTCGGCATCAAGTATCGCTACCAGGGAAACTTCGGGCAGGTCCAATCCTTCCCTAAGCAAATTAATGCCGACCAACACATCGAATACGCCTTTCCTTAAATCCCGAATAATCTCGACCCGCTCTATGGTGTCGATATCCGAATGCAGATAACGCACCCGCACATTATGTTCATGATAATACTCAGTTAAATCTTCGGCCATGCGCTTGGTCAAGGTGGTGACCAAAACCCGCTCGTTCAATGCAACCCGTTTATTTATTTCGGAAAGCAAGTCGTCAACCTGGGATTCGACCGGGCGTATTTCCAATTCGGGGTCCAGCAAACCCGTCGGCCGCACCACCTGCTCCACCACGCCCGGTGAACGAGTCTCTTCATATGGTCCTGGCGTCGCAGAAACAAATACCGCCTGCGGCAGCAGGTTTTCGAATTCATCAAATCGCAGCGGCCGGTTGTCCAATGCCGATGGCAATCGAAAACCATATTCAACCAGAGTTTCCTTCCTTGAGCGGTCTCCTTTGTACATCGCACCAAGTTGGGGAATGGTGGCATGGCTCTCGTCGATGAACACGATGGCGCTATCCGGCATGTAATCCATCAATGTCGGCGGCGGCATTCCGGCACTACGCCCCGACAGGTAACGAGAGTAATTTTCGATGCCATTGCAATATCCCAGTTCATGCATCATTTCCAGGTCGTATAAAGTTCGTTGTTCGAGGCGCTGGGCTTCGACCAGTTTTCCCGCATCGCGCAACTGCGCCAGCCGTTCCTGCAGCTCCAGTTTTATGTCTTCGAGAATACCGAGAATGGTTTCCCTGGCGGTGACATAATGGCTTTTCGGATAAACCGTTACCCGATTGATATGCTCTTCTACCCGTCCGGTCAGGGGATCAAATTTGGAAAGATTTTCAACTTCATCGCCAAATAATCCAATTCGTATTGCCAGATGTTCCGATTCCGCTGGATAAACATCAATCACATCGCCGCGCACCCGAAAAGTGCCGCGCCTCAATTCCAGATCATTACGAATGTATTGCAATTCAGCCAGTCGCCGCAGTATTGCCCTTTGATCGATTTGATCCGCTTTCTTCAAGTGCAAAATCATGCCGTGGTAAGCCGCCGGGTCACCCAAGCCATAGATTGCGGACACCGTTCCGACGATGACTACATCGCGTCTTTCCAATAATGCCTTGGTCGCGGAAAGTCGCATTTGATCAATGTGATCATTGACCGACGCGTCCTTTTCGATATAGGTATCCGAGCTCGGAACATAGGCTTCGGGCTGATAATAGTCGTAGTATGAAACAAAGTATTCAACGGAATTTTCCGGGAAAAAATCCCGCATCTCCGAATATAGTTGAGCGGCAAGGGTTTTATTGTGGGCAAGAATCAGTGCCGGGCGACCAGTCTCGGCAATAATATTCGCCATGGTGAAGGTCTTGCCTGACCCTGTTACCCCTAACAATGTCTGGAATGCTTCGCCGTTTTCAACGCCGTCTATTAGCGCATTGATCGCTTCGGGTTGATCTCCCGCTGGATTAAATTCGCTGACCAGTTTATAATTTTCCGAGGTCGTCATCCCTCGATTTTAGCCGAGTACGCGCGGTTAAAAAGAATATTATTTGTATCTGAGTTTTATCCGGGACGGATTCAGGTGATTTTTCCGGAATGACTGCTGGAATGACTTGACCAAAGCGGGCTGGACAATTAGTATCCGCTTCCTTCGTTCCCCAGTAGCTCAGTCGGTAGAGCAGGTGACTGTTAATCACCTTGTCGGCAGTTCGAGTCTGTCCTGGGGAGCCAAATTTCGTCATACCCCACCGCTTTTTTAAATCACTGGTTTTTTGAATCTCTGTAATCGATGCCTTTTCGTCGGCCAGGCGATTATCGGCAGGCGATTATCCCCTACACGCATTAAACAAATAATCGTTTCGGCGAGACCGTCCCATCGGTAATGACTTCTCCTAAGCCAAGAAATGAATTGTCTTCAGCATATATTCTCGCCATTCCAGGTTTGGGTAACTTTAATGCCCGTACCGACTGACCATGACAAAAATAATGAGCTGTTTTTGCAGTCAAATCCACTTTTGGAAGGTGAACAAGCACATGATCAGTGGGTAGCAAAAGCCGCTGTCTGTGTTGCGAGGATTCCAAAACCTCTAATTGCTCGAGGGTAACTGTCTGGTCAATGGTGAATGTCCCGACCCTGACTCTCCGTAACGCACTAACATGGCCGCCGCATCCCAGCGCTTCACCAAGATCCATCGCTAAACTTCGAATATAAAACCCCTTGGAACACGATACCCTCAGAGTTACAAAATCTTTCTGGAAATCGATAATTGACAAGTCATAAACCGTGACCCGGCGCGGTTGCCGATGTACCTCGATGCCCTGCCGTGCGAGTTTATAGAGCGGCTGGCCATTGCATTTAAGCGCGCAATACATCGGGGGAATTTGATCAATCTGACCTCGAAATTGTTCCAGGGCTTTTTCGATCTGCGGTAAGGCAGGCAGGGCGATATTAACCTTAGACTGATCGATAACAGCTCCATCGCAATCACCGCTATCTGTTTTTACGCCCAATTGAATTTTAACCTGGTAGCATTTATCAGCATTTAAAAACATCCCTGAAATTTTGGTCGCATGACCAAAACAAAGAGGAAGCAACCCGGTGGCGATTGGGTCAAGGCTTCCGGTATGGCCGGCCTTTTGTGCATTAAGTAGTCGTTTCGCCTTTTGTAATGCCTGGTTTGAAGACAGGCCGTTGAGCTTGTCAAGCAATAACATGCCATTTACAGGCTCCCCGTGTTGCCGTCTTCTAGGCGGCATTGTTCTTATTCAGCCTATCTATCAGCTGTGTCAGTTCGACGCCGCGCTGGATGCTGTGATCGTATTTAAAGACTAATTTCGGCGTCATTCTCAACGCAATTTGCTGACTCAATAAATGCCGTAAATATTTGGAGGAATTGTTCAATAATTGTTCTATTTGGCTGGGTTCCAGTGTTTTATCTATGGTGGATACATAGATGGTCGATTGCTTCAAATCCCGGCTTACCGTCACCCCGGTAACTGAAACAGAATTGATTCGGTCATCATCCAACTCCCTGATAATCAGCATCGAGAGCTGGCGTTTTATAAGCTCTGCAACTCGTCGGGTTCTGTCTGTGTCAAACATCGTTTCAGGCTAAATGACGGCTAACTGAACACGCTCTCTGCTGAGTGCGCCATAAGGCTGGCTGTCCAAGTGGATTATCGTTGCAATTTCCGAAGCCCTGATTCCGGGCTCTATTGTGAGTTTATAGTTTCTGAGCCGTTTGAACAATTTCAAATACTTCGATTTGGTCTCCGATCTTAATATCGTTGTAATCCTTAATGCCGATACCACATTCGTAACCATTTTTTACTTCAGCCACATCCTCCTTAAATCGCCGAAGCGAATTGATGGCGCCTTCAAAAATTACCATATTATCTCGTAGCACCCGCACTGGAAGATGTCGTTTTACTGCCCCTTCCGAAACGAAACATCCGGCAATCGCGCCAATTTTGGGGGCTCGGAAAATATCACGTACTTCAATCAATCCAACATGTTCTTCTTTAGAAATTTTAGACAGCATCCCGGTCATAGTCGCTTTTATGGTATCAACAACATCGTAAATAACATTGTGATAGAAAACACCGCTCTCATTATTGTCGATTAACTTACGCGCCATCGCATCTGCCCGCACATTAAAACCAATCATAATAGCATCCGCAGCCAGGGCCAGGTTCACATCAGATTCGTTAATTCCGCCCACCATGCCGTGAATAACGTTTACATTAACCTCGTCCACAGAAAGTTTTTCTAACGAATCCCGCAAAGCTTCTACTGAGCCGTGGACATCGGCCTTAATCAGAACATTCAAAGTCTTTGCCTCGCCCTCTTCCATGCGATTAAACATGCTTTCCAGTTTTGCTTTTTGTTGCTGGGCGAGCTTTTGCTCCTTGGATTTACCTTGTCGGTTGAGTGCTATTTCACGCGCCTTTCTCTCGCTACTCACGACCACCAGATCATCTCCCGCAACCGGAACACCGGTTAGACCCTGAATCTCGACTGGTGTTGATGGTCCCGCCTGGCTTACTTTTCGACCCTGATCATCAATTAAAACTCTTACCCGACCAGTTTCGCGGCCAGCCAGTACAATATCTCCCGGTTTAAGGCTGCCTTGCTGGACAAGTACCGTAGCAACTGGCCCCCTGCCCTTGTCCAGTCGGGCCTCAACAACCAGCCCAGTCGCATTTCCCGCAGGGTGCGCTTTTAAGTCCGCAACTTCGGCTTGCAATAATACGGATTCGAGTAATTCATCCGTACCCTGGCCGGTAATTGCGGATACTTCGCTCATTAATACATCACCACCCCATGCTTCCGCGATAACTTCGTGATTTGCCAGCTCTTGTTTTACCCGTTCCGGGTCTGCTTGCTCTTTGTCGATTTTATTGATTGCCACAATGACAGGCACTTCCGCGGCTTTGGCGTGATTTATCGCTTCAATAGTCTGCGGTTTCACGCCGTCATCTGCGGCCACGACCAGTATAATCAAGTCTGTTGCTTTAGCCCCCCGGGCCCGCATTGCTGAAAATGCCTCGTGACCAGGCGTATCAAGAAAACAAATTTCCTGCTCATTTACCTTAACTTTATAGGCGCCAATATGCTGGGTGATGCCGCCTGCTTCACTGGCTGCGACTTTAGTTTTTCGGAGATAATCTAAAAGAGACGTTTTGCCGTGATCAACGTGTCCCATTACTGTTACCACTGGCGCTCGAGGTAGCTGTTCTGTGGTGCCGTGCTGGACTATAAACGCTTCAGGGTCATCTGCATCCGCGGCTTGAGCAATATGCCCCATCTCTTCGACCAGTAATATCGCTGTATCCTGATCAAGAATCTGATTAATCGTTACCATGGAACCCATACCCATCATGGCTTTAATAACTTCCCCTGCCTTGATGGACATGGCCTGAGCCAATTCACCAACCGTTATGGTTTCAGGCACATGCACTTCGTGAATTACCGGCTCTGTGGGTTTTTCAAAAGCATGCTGATCCGCTATTGATGAGGAAATATTACCTGGTTTTCTAAGCGGTTGACGTCGAGCTCTATCTTTTCTGCGTTTAGTGGCATGCAGTTCCTTACGCCCGGCCCGTTCATTTGAACCCGGCTTGCCGCGTTTGCCTTTCCTTCCTTTTTTCGGTTTGTCATCTTGTTTGTTAGCCGTGCTTTCAGGCGCGGGCGGCATCTCGGAAGCGGACTGAACGGTTGTTTGCTTTGTGCTAATTTCAGAAGTTGCCGCCCCCCCCTCAGCGGATTCTGCAAGTTCCGCGGCCTCCTTCCTGGAATCATCTTCGGTGCTGGACCGCGCATCAGCCTGAAGTTCGTCGGTCGGTCCTTGAGATTCTTGCAGCTTAGATTTTTCGAGCGCTTCTTGCTCAACACGCAATCGCTCCTGTTCAGCCTGTTTCGCTTGCTCTTTCGCCTGTCTGGATTTTTGTTTCTGTTCTTCCATTATGCGTTTTTGTTCCGCTTCCAACGCCGCGGTTTTTGCTTGCGCCTCTGCCTGTTGTGCTTCCAATACACCGCGTTTTACGAATGTGCGGCGTTTTTTGACCTCGATATGCACTGTATGCGCGGCCCCGGTTCTGGAAGTCTGCTTGATTTGACCGATGGTTTTTCGGTTCAGTGAGATACGCTCGTTGGACTCTTGTTTCTGGCTTGCATCACCCTTCAGATACTGCAATAGTTTTATTTTTTCGTCATCCACAAGCAAGTCTGTCTTGACCTTGCCTGAGATTCCCGCCTGCGCAAGTTGATTGAGCAGTTTGTCGATACTGATACCGATCTGCTTGGCAAAATTACTTATAGTAATTTGTGACATATTGGCTCTATATTGTTAATATTCAATAATATTATTATTCAAACCACGGTGCGCGAGCAGTCATTATCAAATCCTTTGCACGCTGTTCCTCGAGGTCGATAATTTCCAGAACCTCATCCAAAGCGCAATCCGCCAAGTCTTCCATGGTACGCACACCGCCGAGCGCCAATGCGCGAGCGGTTTCCTCGTCCATGCCTTCCATCCCCAACAGGTCCGCGCTAGGCTCTTTCTGTTCTTGGCTGGCAATGGCGTGGGTCAGCAAGTTATCCTGGGCACGATTTCTCAATTCATCTACCAACGTTTCATCAAACTCCTCGATATCCATCAACTCCTGTTTTGGGACATAGGCGATTTCTTCCAGTGCGTTAAATCCTTCCTGGGCAAGAATTTTGGCAATATTTTCGTCAATATCGAGTTGGCTCATGAACTTTTGCACCAGATTCTGTTGTTCAAGGTCTTGTTTTTCCAGCGCATCCTTATCGGTCATTAAATTTAGTTCCCAGCCGGTCAATTCAGATGCCAACCGCACATTTTGACCGCCACGTCCAATAGCGCGGGATAAATTCTCCTCAGTGACCACCACATCCATTGATTTCAGGTCTTCATCAACAAATATTGATTCAACTTCGGCTGGTGCGAGCGCCTGAATAACAAACTCAGCAATATTTTCGGACCAAACGATAATATCAACCCGTTCCCCGGCGATTTCATTAGAAACACTCTGAACCCTCGACCCTCGAATACCGACGCAGGCACCGACTGGATCAATGTTTTGATCATTGCTTCGAACTGCTATTTTTGCTCGGGAACCGGGGTCTCGGGCAGCGCCCAGAATTTCAATCAGACCCTCGCCCGCTTCCGGCACTTCCAGTTTAAATAATTCAATCAAAAACTGCGGCGATAACCGGGTAAGAATTAATTGCGGACCGCGTGCTTCCGAATCTATTTCCTTTAACAAGGCACGGATGCGGTCGCCGGGTCTAAGTCCTTCTCTGGGAATCATTCCATTTTTCAGCAACAACGCTTCTGCATCGCCTAAATCGACTATAACATTACCGTGGTCAAGACGTTTTACGGTGCCTGAAACCAGCATTCCGAATTTGTCCTGATAGCGTTTCGCAATCTGGTTTCTTTCAGCCTCCCTGAGTTTTTGCCACATCACTTGCTTGGCGGCCTGAGCCGAGATTCGCCCAAACTCCACCTTTTCTATTGGCTCTTCTATCAGGTCTTCCACATTAAGTTCCGGGTCGCTTTCCCGAGCTTCGCTCAGCGGAATTTGCTGGTCCGGGAACTCCACTTCGGCTTCATCTGCGATAACTTCCCAAACCCGGTAGGAATCATACTCTCCGGTATCCTGATGGATGCTCACACGCGCGTCAATATCGCCTGGGTGCCACTTCCTGGTGGCGGTGGCCAATGCCGCTTCTATGGCACTAAAAATAATCTCTTTGTCAAGATCTTTCTCTTGGGAAACACTTTCCGCCATCAATAAAATGTCATTACTTGTAATCGCCATAATTTATCAACATCCACGTAACATTCAAATCGGTTGCAATTGAGCCGACTCCATATCGCTATAGGGCAGATCGTAACTCTCACCATCAACTTCCAGCACAACCGCTTGATCGCCAGCTTCAACCATCTGGCCGGTAAATCGCCGCCGTCCAAAAATGTGGGTTGCCATTACAATTCTGGCTTTATTTCCCACAAATCGTTTGAAATGGTCCGGCTTTACCAAAGGCCGCTCCAATCCGGGTGAGGATACTTCTAACAAATAGGCATCGTTTAAGGGATCTTCAATGTCCAATACTGCGCTGAGCTGCCGACTTACCGCTGCACAATCATGTACCTGAATACCGCCTGGCGCATCGATATAAACACGTAATACGGTATGTTTGCCCTGGTGAGTCATCTCCAGGTGCAACAACTCCAGGTGCAACAACTCATAACCCAGGTTTTCCACCGGGGGTTCAAGCACCGCTTTCAATTTTCCGGCTGCACCACGCATCATGCACATTCACCTTACAAAAACACACAAAAAATGAGCCATCGGCCCATGCAACACAAATCATTCAATGGCTACCCTAAAAGTAAAACCCCGCAAACTGCGGGGTCGTACCATACTGGTCAAAATCCGCCAGTAAAAAATGCCAGCCAAATATGGTAGCGGGGGCAGGATTTGAACCTACGACCTTCGGGTTATGAGCCCGACGAGCTGCCAGACTGCTCCACCCCGCATTAAGGTCATGGATTCTACCTTATTCACGACCTTTGTTTCAATCAATTGGGGCAGTCTTTTTATAAATTCTGAACTATTTTGTTGGCTCCCATATAAATATCCTCGCCTCAAACGATTAGAAACAGTCCGAATTTGCGAATGACAGCTTTGCGGCGGCTAAACCACCAAGGCGTTTTCTCTGTGGATGCCGGATTCATCCCCCTTTTTGAAAAACTTGAACCGTGTGAGGGGAAACTTTCACGTACGGTTTGCAAGAGCGGCTGGCTACCTGTCGGAAAAGGCTTCGGCAATGACGAACCTGTATTAACCGGTCATTATCGGGCGTGACCCGATAATCCAATCAAACCATCCGGCCTAAGCCGCGGCATTATAAAAAGCGGGAACGGCGATCTAGTACTCGCACCCGCTTATGCTGGAGCAAGATTGGAACGATGGGCATTATCAACAACTCGCTCAAATTTCCCGATTTTATTTCATAGGCAGTGAACCAGACAGTCAGTGACATCCCGGGAGCAATACGGTTATACTGCTCCGGCCTTTGCTGTTTGACCAATCAGAATAATAATCATAACCAAATTTCATTATGCCAAATTACATTATGAATGACGCAGCCATCTCAATCCCAACTATCAAAGTCGATGATCTTCATAAGTCCTTCGGTGCGCTTGAAGTTATCAAAGGCGTGTCGATGACAGCCCATGAAGGCGATATCGTATCTATTATCGGCGCCAGCGGTTCTGGCAAGAGCACCTTTTTAAGGTGTCTGAACCTGCTGGAGAATCCGACCTCGGGCAGCATCGAGATAAATGGTGAAGCGATAGACTTTAAAGCCGATAAAACTGGCGATATGGTGCCCGCAAACAGGCGGCAAATTGAGCGGATTCGCACACAACTTGGCATGGTGTTTCAAGGCTTCAATCTTTGGCAGCATATGACGGTAATGCAAAATATCATGGAAGCGCCCGTTCACGTTTTGAAGATCAAAAAATCTGAAGCTCAGGAACGCGCCGAAGTCATTCTGAATAAGGTTGGACTGTGGGAAAAACGGAATCAATATCCGGCAGTGTTGTCTGGTGGCCAACAACAACGGGTCGCTATTGCCAGGGCACTCGCTGTTGAGCCCAGTGCGTTGCTTTTCGATGAGCCCACATCCGCTCTGGACCCCGAGTTGGTGGGGGAGGTTCTTAAGGTCATAAAGGAACTGGCCGAAGAAGGTCGTACCATGATTATGGTGACCCATGAAATGAATTTTGCCAGCAACGTTTCATCCCATGTGATATTCTTGCACGGCGGGCGTGTTGAAGAACAGGGGTCTCCTCAGAAAGTGTTCAGGGAAGCCAAGAGCGAGCGCTGTCGTAAATTCGTTCGATCCGTTAGCTAGGTTCATTTAACTAACGATTATTAAAACCAAAATGCGGAGAAAGACAATGAAGAAATTTACTAAATTAATCATAGCGGCAAGCATTGCAATGTGCATGTTTAGCACTAACGCTTATGCCCTGAAACTGGGTGTTGCCGCCGAACCTTACCCACCTTTTGCTGAAAAAGACGCATCGGGCACATGGAAAGGCTGGGAGATTGAAATTGCGAATGCCATTTGCGTAGCCATGGGAGAACAATGCGAATGGGTTGAAGTTGCATGGGACGGCATAATCCCCGCACTGATGACGAAAAAATTCGATGTGATCGTGTCCTCCATGTCGATTACAGAAGAGCGCATGAAAACCATCGATTTTTCCGACAAGTACTACAACACCCCGGCAGTAATCGTTACGCCCAAAGGCTCAGGCATCGATGGCAGCCCGGCCAGCGTCAGCGGCAAGATTATTGGTGTTCAGGTTTCCACCATCCACGCAAACTTTGTATCCAAGCATTTTGATGATTCAGCCGCAAGCATTAAAACTTACCAAACTTTCGATGAGCATAATCAGGATCTGGTTGCCGGTCGTATTGACGCCGTGGTAGGTGATTCCCTTGCTCTGCAACCGTTTTTGGCCAGCGACAGTGGCGCTTGCTGCGAAGTCGCCGGGGAACTAAAGGACGTTGCTGTATTTGGCCCCGGTGTTGGTGGCGGAATGCGTAAGGAAGATACCGAGCTGAAAGCAAGATTCAATGAGGCTATCGCCAAGATTCGCGCTGACGGAACTTTCCAAAAAATCTCGAAGAACTACTTCAACTTCGACATTTATGGTGCAGAGTAATCAGGGTGCATAAGTTAGTCTGGTCGGAACGCAATAGCGCTCATTTTGGCATGTTCGTTCCGACTCGGCAGGTCTTCAGGTTCAATCCACGGCAAGTTCAGTCCAGCAGAGAATCATTGGCAATTGCTCCTGCATTGCTCTACTAAGCGATAGCCATGTAGCGAAAACAAGGCAATATGCTTGAGTCATTAGGAATGGAGTTGCTTGAATTTTCACCGCCTGGATGGGGCGGCAATCTGTTGCGCGGTTTAGGGATGACCCTGCAAATCGCATTCGGCGCTTATACGCTTGGATTGTTAATCGGGCTGAGCGGTGCGCTCGGAAAAATATATGGCGGCCGCACCCTTCGTTGGTCTCTTGAAATCTATACCACCCTGGTTCGTGCGGTACCCGAGTTGGTGCTTATATTACTCCTGTACTACGCTGGCACTGACTTGCTCAACCAACTGTTAGAGTCTTTCGGATTTGAACGGGTTGACATCAGTGGATTGACAGCGGGCATTTATGTGCTTGGGTTTGTTCAAGGCGCGTATATTATTGAAGTCATTCGAGGCGCTATTGTTGCGGTGCCGCTCGGCCAGATAGAAGCCGCCAAAGCTTGCGGCATGTCATGGATGGTCACTCACCGCAGAATCATCATCCCGGCCATGGTGCCGCTTGCCCTGCCGGGGCTTGCTAACTTGTGGTTGATTGTAACCAAGGATACTGCGCTTTTGGCGGTTGTGGGATTCAGTGAACTTGCCCTTGAGACCAGGCAGGCTGCTGGTGCGACCAAAGAGTACTTGATGTTTTATTTGGCGGCTGCGTTTCTCTATCTCTGCGTGAGTCTCATGTCGAGCTTCATTTTTAGATTATTGGAACGCCATTACCGGCGTGGCCAACCTGACTTGTCATAGGACTGTATGGGTATGGAATGGTATTGGATCGCTGAGTACACTCCGAGATTTATCGAAGGGTTATGGATAACCATTAAATTACTGGTGATCTCCATCGTCCTGGGCATGAGTCTGGCGACACCGATCGGTTTGGTACAAGTTGCAGGACCAACAGTACTGGCATGGTTGGCACGGGGATTCTGTGCGGTGATACGCGGAACGCCGCTATTGATTCAACTTTGGTTGATTTACTATGGGCTCGGTTCTGTGTTTCCCTCTATCCCGGGCATCCGTGAAAGTTTCATTTGGCCGGTGTTGCGGGATGCCTTTCCCTATGCCATTTTTGCATTTTCACTGAGCGTGGCCGGTTATTCTGGAGAAGTGATGCGTGGCGCATTTAAAAGCGTCAACAAGGGCGAGCTTGAGGCGGCGCGTGCGTTCGGCATGAATCCTTTCACCTTGTTGCGACGGATCTGGTTTCCTCGCGCAATCCAAAATGTATTACCCACACTAGCGGGCGAATTTATTTTAACCCTGAAGTCGACACCGCTTGCTGCGACCATTACGGTATTTGATGTCTATGGCGTCGGCAGCATGGTACGCCAGGAAACTTACCGAATATACGAACCGTTGCTGCTGGTAGCGGGAATATATATCTGTCTATCAGGAATCATCATCGCTTTCTTTCGATGGTTTGAGCGCCGTAATCTGCGCCGCAGGCTATCAACCAATTAGGGTGGCATTATTCATGTCAACATTCGGGGCTTCGCTAATTAAATTTCCTCATCAAATTTAGTGCAAAATACGCATTCGAACCAGAGCATCGGCTGCCGTTACGCCCTTGTTCTTGCCTTTTACCATGAGCGGATTTATCTCCAGTTCCACAATTTCATCCTTCTTTTGTTCCACAAGATTAGCGATGGCAAGCACCGTATCAACAACTTTATCCACATCAGCCAGATTCCTGCCTCGAAAACCATTTAACAACGGCCAGGTTTTTAATTTTTTTAATGCACGAATAACATCATCCCGACAAATCGGCAACAACAAAATTTCACGATCACCGATCAACTCAACCAGCGTGCCGCCAAACCCGACTACCAAGTAGTGGCCAAATTGGGCATCACAACTCACGCCGAGCAATAATTCTGCAACGGCATCGCTTACCATTTCCTCAACAAGCAATGATTCTGAAATTTTCAGTAATCGCTCGGCCTCTTGTTTAAGCTGTTGCGCTGAGTCGATGCCGACAACGACAGCATTCAATTCCGATTTATGCACAATCTCCGGCGTCACCGCTTTGAGTGCTATCGGATAACCAATTTCCGCCGCCGCCCGGCATGCCTCGGATTGGTTGGACGCCAGCGATGATACGGGTACCGCTACGCCAGCTTGCTTTAACAACTGCTTGGCTTGATATTCATCCAGCCCATAAACCTGATGCGCTTCAACCGCAGTGGCGCTGACTTGAATTTTCGGCCGTAGCCACCCCCTGCCCCAGGTCATGCCGATATGACAAACCGCTTCAATGGCGGCCAAAGCCTGCTGCATTCCTTGCAGCGGCGCGATGCCGTTTTCGATCAATGTTTCCCGCACCGAATCGGTCAATGTTTCCGACATGGAAGACACCACAGCCGCATTACTTCCAGTGTGCCTGCTGGCGTCGATAAACGCCTGTATGGCTAATTTCCATTCTTCGCTATCGCAACCGGTTATATGCGGAACATCTATGATAAGCAGATTCAAGTCATACCTGCCGCCCATCATTGCCGAAAATGTTGCCGTCAACCGTTCCCGGTCGCCCCATATAAAGGTGTGGTAATCTAGGGGGTTGTCCACGTTTACATATTCATTCAGTGTCGCCTGCAATTTTTTCTTGTGCTCAGATTCGACTTTTGGAAAATGAATATCTCTAGCGGCGGCTAAATCGGCAATCAACGCCGCCTCGCCGCCTGAGCAACTCATTGAAGAAATGCTATTTCCTGCAAGTGGCCCGGTTACTGTAACCAGTTTCAACGCCTCCAGAAACTCTTCGATGGTATCTACCTGCCCTATTCCCAGACGTACAAATAACGCGGTATAAAGTCCGTTTTCCCCAGCCAAGGTGGCAGTATGGCTCATCGTGGTCCTGGCGCCAATAACTGATTTGCCGGTTTTTAACGCGATCATTGGAATGCCTTTCAGGTGCGCCCGGTGCGCAAGATCAACAAACAACGGCAAATTATTCAAGCCCTCGATATGGATGCCAATGGCGGTAATTTTGTCGTTGTCCAAAGCGGCGGCAATGCCCTCTTCAATGCCCATCACCGCTTGATTGCCGACCGTCACCAACCAGGCTATCGGCAAACCACGTTGCTGCAGGGTGAAATTAATGCCGACGTTACCGCTGCATGAAAAAATCGCCACGCCGGATTTATTTCGAGTCAATCCATGTTGATCGGGCCATAATGCCGCGCCCGACAAGGTGTTGATATAACCGTGACAGTTTGGGCCAAACACCGGCATACCCGCGGCCGCCTTAAGTAATTTATGGTGTCGTTCAAGACCGTCATCGCCTACTTCCCGAAACCCCGCCGAATAGCAAATAGCCCCTCCGCCGCCGGCAATATTTAATTTTTCAATTATTTCAATGCTCGAGTGCGCAGGAATCGCCACAAAAGTCACATCCGGCGCGGCCGGAAATTCGCCGAGCAACTGCGCCAGAGAATTAAAACAGGGTAATCCCTGCATGGTCTCGCGCCGCGGGTTAATCGGCCAGATATTCCCTGCAAAGCCAAGTTTCAGGCACTGTTCGACTACGCGATCGGCTTCTTTTCCACCGACAACGGCGATAGATTCAGGATTGAGACAACGTCTCAGACGTTGTTGATCGACCGCCACCAATTCGTTATTCCCCGTTTAGTTATTCCCCGCTTAGTTATTCTTGAAGCGTGGCATTGAGTATTAACTTCACCTCGTTTATAAATTTGAGGTCTCCTTATTGATTTTCCAGCGGTCGCAATAATGACCGGGAAATGATCAATCGTTGAATCTCGCTGGTGCCCTCCCAAATCCGCTCCACTCTGGCATCTCGCCAGATTCGCTCCAGTGGTAAATCGGACATCAAACCCATACCTCCATAAATCTGGATCGCCTCATCGGCAATAAACGCCAAAGCTTCTGTTGCTGACAGTTTTGCCAACGCGGCGTCCATATCGCTCATCGCCGCATTTGTATTTGAATTGGCATTTGCCTTTGCCGCAGCCTGGTAGGTGATTAGTTGCGCGGCGCGTCTGCGCAGTTCCATATCCGCCAGTTTAAAACCAACCCCTTGAAATTTGCCGATTGTTTGATTGAATTGCTTACGTGTGGCGGCATATTCACAGGCCAGTTCGAATGCTCGATCGCAACGGCCCAGGCAAATCGCCGCCACCTGCAGGCGGGTATTGCCGAGCCAGTCATTGGCAATCTCAAATCCTTGATCTACTTCTCCTAAAACCTGGCTCGACGATAACCGACAGTTATCAAATTCCAGAATACAGTTGTGATAACCACGATGCGAGACATTATCGTATCCTTTTCGCAGCATAAATCCTGGTGTCCCCATATCCACCAAAAAGGCGGTGATTTTCTTCCGAGGCCCTCTATGCCGGCTTTTATCTATTATTGGTTCAACACCGGTAGCGGCAAATAAAATCACGAAATCGGCGACATCAGCGTGACTGATAAAATGCTTCGTGCCATTAATCACAAAATCATCTCCATCCCGTTCCGCTTTACAGGACATCGACCGCAAATCAGACCCGGCGCCGGGTTCGGTCATCGCCAGGCAATCCGTTTTCTCGCCTTTAATACATGGAAAAAGATATTTCTCCCGCTGTTCGCCAACACAGGCCTGTAATATATTACTGGGCCGGCCGACGGTATATTGCAGCGCCATGTTCGCCCGGCCCAACTCACGGTCAAGCATACACATTGAAAGCGCATCAAGACCACCGCCGCCCAAATGCTCGGGCATATTGGCAGCGTAAAGCCCGATCTCAAGAGATCGATCAATAATTTGCCGTCTCAATTCTGCTCGGACTTCGCCGCTTTTCTCAACTTCTTCTTCGTAGGGATAGAGTTCTTCCTCGACAAAACGTTTGGCGGTTTCGATTAATCGTAATTGCTCTTCGGTGTGGTCAAAATTCATCTATGCGATGCCTCGCTATTTTCAATAATTTAATCATCAATACTCAGATCGTCCAGGCCGCTATAATTTTCCAGATGCCCGTCCACATTCATAATTTGTCCGGTTACTTTCGAGGCCTGTTCGGAGCCGAGAAAAATTGCCATATCAGCGATATCCTGAGCCGATATAAAAGTTCGCATCGAACAGCTTCGGGTATAGTTTCTACGCACCTCCTGTTCCGAAATCGCTTTTTCTTTGGCTTCCGCCGCAATCACCCGATCCATGCGCTCACCCTCCACACTGCCCGGGCAAATGGCGTTTGCGGTAATGCCGTATTGGCCCAGCTCCATAGCCAAAGACTTGGTGAAGCCGATCACCGCCCACTTCGCTGAACAATAGGCGGCGCGCAAGGGATAGCCATGCCAGCCTGCCGTGGACGAAATGTTGATAATACTTCCAGCCCGTTTTTGTTTCATTGCCGGTATGGCTTTTTGCGAGCACATAAAGGTGGCATCGAGGTTTACCCCGAAACAATCCTGCCAGTCGTTCAGAAGCACATTTTCAACCATTGCCGTGGGGCCCGCGATTCCCGCGCAATTTACCAGCACATCAATGCCGCCAAATTGTTCAAAGTGCCTGGAAAAAATTCGCTCGACTTGATCCTGTTTTGAAACATCCGCCTGCGTAACCAGCGCATCGGGAAAGTCCGAACTTGCCAAATCCGATTTTAATGTTGCCAGCGCGTTTTTATCGAGATCGACAATGTGTACCTGCGCACCCGCATTGGCAAATGATGATGCGATATATCTGCCGATACCGCCCGCACCAGCAGTAACCAGAACCGATTTGTCAATGAAAGGTTTCATTTCGCCGCTATGGTCATGGTTATGGTCACGGTTATTATTTTGTGCCAATCGACCGACCGGCCTGAATCGGCCTGTTCAAATCCGCTTGGGCTGAGACAAGTTTTGCGACTCGCTCGGCAACATCCGTGCGCGCCGGGCAAACCCGCCCTTGGTGCGTGTTTACATGCAGCAGCATTTGTTCGGTGGTGGCCAATAGCGTGTCGCCTCCGTTCAGGTCTTCACTCAGGTCTCCACCCAGATGCATGGAATGAAAAATGTGCAAGCGTTTTTGGTCGACACCAAGAATTTGTGTGGTCACGTACAGCGGCTGACCCACAGCTGCTTCACGGATATAATTAATATGGGTTTCCGCAGTATAGTAACTAAACCCTTGAGCATGATAGTCCTGATTGATGCCGATGTATCTAAACAGCGCGTCCGATGCATCACCAAAAACCTGGAGGTAGCGGCTTTCGGTCATGTGATTGTTGTAATCAGTCCATTCAGGCTGCACCGAGTCAGTATGCAGTTTTAACGGTTGCCGCACGTCATGGACTCCGGCATCAGACTCGGACATCACCGCTTGATGAGAGGCTTCGTATAGTTTTTCCTCATAACGTTTAAGCGTCTTTCCGGCCGCATAGTCATTCGAGCGCAGTGCCTGGAGCACGGAAACAATACAATCATCGCGTTTCCTTTCAAGTTCGAGTATAGAGCGGCCTGCCGCTTGATTATCGGATTGTTGCACGATTGTATCAAGCAGCTGGTCGGTCAGATCGGGGCCGTCAAATCGAGTCCATGGCCATTTCAAACTTGGCCCGAATTGCGCCATAAAATGCCGCATGCCCCCTTCCCCGCCGGCAATCCGAAATGTCTCAAACGGCCCCATAAAAGACCAACGAATACCTGCTCCATAACAAATCGCCTGATCGAGTTCATCCACCGTCGCGATGCCTTCATTGAGCAAGTGCAGCGCTTCCCGCCATAACGCCTCCATCATCCGGTCCGCCAGAAAGGCCTCGATTTCCCGTTTTACAATCAGCGGGTGCATACCGATATTTTGATAGAATTTAGCGGCTGCCTGCTTGACTCCATCCGTAGTTTGGTCGCCGCCGACTATTTCAACTAATGGCATTAAGTACACCGGATTAAACGGATGGCCAACGATCAGCCTTTGTGGATGATTTACCCCTTCCTGCATTTCACTGGGCAACAATCCAGAAGAAGATGAAGCGATGATGACATCCGCATCGGCGTAACCACAAATCTCCTGCATCAGCGCTTTCTTGATATCGATGCGCTCGGGCCCGCTTTCCTGAATAAAATCCATCCCGGTAACGGCTTGTTGCACCGAATCAACCAGCGTAAGCGTCCCGTTAACCGCAACCGGCGCCAGGGTCATCTTGCGATAAGCGCGTATCGCATTATTGATTACATCATTGATTCGACGTTCCACGCCTTCTGCCGGGTCGTAAAGGTGAACGTCAATGCCATTGATCAGTAATCGAGCTGCCCAGGCTGAGCCAATCAACCCGCCGCCAATCAACCCGACTTTTAGGGGCAGTTTTTCGGCTTCGCCGAAATTACTGCCCCTTATGTCGGCGCCAATCGCGCCAGCGATTTGCGCCGACCTGTTCAATTTAGGATGGGGGTTAAGCGCGCGGGAGCAAAGCCGCCCGGTGAGTTACTTAATCCAGCGATATTCATTAGACTTTGCATATTTATCGGGATTTTCCTTGTCCTCGTAACCCACAAACCTCCGCTTGCCATCCATCAATCGGTAATGATGTCGGTGCCGATTATTTTGCCATTGTCATAATCTATATCCAACCATATATCGCCATTCGCCTTGCCATCAACCATCGGACCTTCTCCCCAACCGCCACCTGCATAACGCTCAACCCAATGCCCATGCTGCTCGCCATAGCGATAGCCGATTGACGGATTGCTTTTTCTCGGCAGGTTTCCGCCTTTATTGACATCCGATACGCATTCGGCATAGACACCACCACTGAACAGTAGTCCGATAACAACCGCGCCGATTTTACTAAATTTCATATTGAGTCAATTCTCATTAAATTGATTTTAGATTTGCCCAATGAGCAGTGAAACAACGAAAGCGGATTATACATAAAAAAGGGGCAGTTGCTTGCCCCTGTATAAGTCCACCTTTGGCGCTCGGGTTGATGTTGAATTAAGGAAGTTTATGGGAGATTGCAGTTTGAGACTATAGCGTGGGATGACGGTGAATGTGTTGTTCTTTCTCCGTCATTATCAGGCTTGACCCGATAATCAGTCAAGCACCTGCGGCGCAAGCCGCGACCTTTGGATGGGCTGCATTTCAAGGAATCGAATTCAGCCGTTTCCTGCCTTTTCGTAAACAAGTCCTCGGTAACAGCCTTAACAGAGGACTATTTATGAACAAGAAACTAATCACGGCGATTGCCGCAACGACTATGGCGGGGGCTATCGGATTTGCTTCCGTCGCAGCCGCCATGGAATTCAACGTCTATGGCAGTCTCCGTGCCGGTGTCTATCAAAAGAGCGTTGATGATGTGGACGTAATCGACACACAAAACGCATTGCTAGTTGATGGCAATGTAATCAGTGTAATCAGACCAGATGCGCCGATGATCACCATAAAAAAAAGCGCGGGTCGTGACGCTTTGGACTTCGGTACTGACAAAGCGGGTAGCCGTTTCGGCATTAAAGGCTCCGAAGACCTCGGTAACGGCTCATCCGCTGGTTTCCACATCGAAAGAGCAATCAGCACGAGCGACACTTTCTCGGTTCGTCATCAGAATGTTTGGCTCAAAGGCGGCTGGGGCAAACTCACCCTCGGTCAGCAAGGCAACCCCTACCGCAACGCCGCCAACTGGGATCAGTCTTGGTGGATTGGTGGCAACAACCGCTACGGGGACGGCGGAAGCCGTACAAATGGTATTCGCTACGATAGCAACTTCGGCGGTCCATTCAGTTTTAGCTTGATGGCGACGGCGGACGATGCAGACAGTGCGATAGACGGTTGGGTTGTTAAAGTCAACGATGTTAATGATGCTGATATTCACGGTGCCAATTCCAGCACGATAACCGGATCTAAAATCTCAGACGAAGACGGGGTCGACTCGTTTATCGGCACCGCCCACTTCAAAATCAGCGATGTGGCAACCGTCAACATCGGCTTCCGCACCAATGAGCAGGCACACAACCTGCCGGGCGAAAGTTACGACAACAGCGTAATCAGTGTTAACGGAGCAATCGGACCCTTTGACTGGTATGTTGCCTACGAAGAGAACGATGACAACGTGAATCGCCCTGCTGTTACCCGTACTGCTGGTACTGTTCCTGCGACTACCAATGCGATTGCGAGCGTATTTGCACCGCAAGATGCAGAGACTGTCGGCGTGTTCCTGGGTCTCGGTTTGGGCGAGAGCAATTACATCTATCTGGAATATGAAGATTCCAACGTAGATGGGGGCGGTGAAGTTGATGGTACCAACGTCGGCTTGCTCGACAAAGATGCCCTCTTGCTTGGCTATTCGTACAAAATTGGCCCAAGCACAAGTTTCATCGTTGAGTATGTGAGCGTGGACAACGAGAGCAACTTCTCTGCCGACTCGGACACATTCCTAGCATTTTTCAAAGTGGATTTCTAATCATCCTCGCTTTACCCATTAAAAAGCCGGGGCTTCCGCTCCGGCTTTTTTTCGTCCTCCGCACCCTGCCCCTCGCCATCCTTTCTCGCCATTGCCGCGATTGCGGCTAACCCCGCCCCACCAACCCCCGCCGTCATTATCGGGCTTGACCCGATAATCCAGTCAAACACCCGCGGCGCAAGCCGCACCATTATCCGGCATGTATAAGTTCAGATACATTTGGCGCTCAAAGTGGATTTCTAATCCCCTCGCTACATCCATTAAAATGCAGGGGCAGATCGCGACCTGTCCCTACAACAAAATGCGAAAACCCACCCCCGGCAAAGACCACCGGAATAGCAAAACGTCAGGAATAAAATAACGTAGGAAAAAACAAGCAACCGGAACAGCAAAAACCGCTATCCTGTAAAACCGCAAACCAGCCAACGAAAACAATAAATTTGGATACCGCTAACGACACCAGCGGCGGCGATAATTATCGTCCCAGGCTAATTATCATGCGCGCGACCATGCGCTGTTCAAGATCGTTTTTTCCAAGGATATTCATCTTCGGGTTCATCTCCCGGCATAGGTACTCCAAACAGGGCGGTCACGATGGTGGCGACCACGGCATCGGCCAGGGCATCACTGGCCCCGGCTTCCTTGAGCGAGTCCACGGCCTTATGCGTGTCATATGTGACCGGACTTTTGCCCATGGCGCCAACGATGCTATAGACAACGGCTTCAGCCAGGGGCTCAGCGGCGCCAGCTTGGGTGAGTGCCTTTACGGCTTTGTGGGTGTCGAATGCAAGTGAATTCATCGGTTGCGCTTCCATGTTTGATCGAGTTGTGTGTTTGCTTATCGGTACTGCGGCAAGTAAAGCATGTTTTCACGGCGAATGCAATACGGAATAATGGCGCGGCTTGCGCCGCGGGTGTTTGACTGGATTATCTGGTCAAGCCCGATAATGACGGCCGGGGCGCGGCGGGGCGGGGTTGGCGCCGAAAAACTTCAGAAAAAAGTTCGGATTACGGCGACAGCCAACCCCCCTATTGCGGCTAACAATATCCCAAACAAATAGCGGACAAGTTTCGACTCTCTGTCCGCAATCAGCGTCTCGATTTTCGCAACATCTGTTTTGGTTGCCAAATACTCCATGTGTGTTTCCAACACGGATAGGCGAGACTCAATGCCCGCCAACCTTGCATCCGTCCCGCCACCATTACTGCCGCTACTGGAGGCCGCCGTAGCGGGCGACGGAGCGACCAAACTCAAGTCAGGCGATTGATTCCTCTGGTTCATTGCGGTTTCTCCATCTCCAGCCACTCCCAAAGTCCGGATGAGGCAAAGCCTGAGTAGGTGCCATTCAATTTAAAAACGGCGCCAACCGCATTCTCAATTTTATTCTCGCCTCCAAAGCCTACAGTGTCAGCCACTTTTTCCGAAATATCGTCGGTATGAACAAGAAAGCACTTTTCGTTGACTGGATAGTTGAACCGGTAATGCTCTGCAATCCTCTCGGCTACTTCGCTGTTCTCGTTTTGCAAAATAATGGCATGGATAGCCATAGTGGTTCCTCTCGGGTGGTCTATGGGTGGCGGTCTAAAGGTTAACTATTATCATCCGGCTATTATAGCCAATTCTCAAGATCCTGCGTTCGGGAAAGTAGTTGGGATGGTTAATTTCGTTGCCTATTTTACCCAATTTTCGTACTCCCAGGATAATTTACCTCTTTTTCGAGCAGTTGTACAACATGACAATCCGCAACCCCGGCTTTCTTCAACGATTTTACGGCTTTGTGGGCGTCGAATGCGAGTGAGTTCATCGGTTGTGCGTCCATGTTTGCTCGAGTTGTGTTCGGTTATTCTTACTGTGGTAAGTAAAGCATGTTTTCATTGCCAATGCAAT
Organism: Candidatus Spongiihabitans sp.; assembly: GCF_965237845.1. Classification (GTDB taxonomy): domain Bacteria; phylum Pseudomonadota; class Gammaproteobacteria; order Arenicellales; family Poriferihabitantaceae; genus Spongiihabitans. The sequence continues at coordinate 1,663,250 of NZ_OZ250154.1, forward strand.
ACAGAATAATGGCGCGGCTTCAGCCTCGCAAAGCCATTGCAGATTGCAGGACTAAAGTCCCATTTCCAAGCTTAATAGTCTCATTTATGGCTAAGCCCCAAGATGGCGGGACTAAAGTCCCGCTTCCGATCTTAATAGTCTCATTTGTGTCTGAGCCCGGACAATGCTCTCCTCCCGTATTGCAAGCAAGATGCTGACTGGCGACAAGGACCGGATTGCTTTCGCATCTCCGCTCTGTTGGTGGGCTACGCCCACCCTGCAAACCTCTGTTTTTTACAATTGGGCGGGCAAAAAAAGGGCATCCCGAAGGATGCCCTGTTCTGGAAAAGATTGAAAGGAGGATTAGAAATCCACTTTGAGCGCCAGAGCCAGAACATTTGGATCGCTACCTTTTGTACCAGAAGGCAGGCCTTTGTCGATCTGCAGGTATTCTCCAATGAATGAGACACCACCGCCGAACGAGTGTGAGTAGCCGAGAATGGTCTCGGTAACATCGGTGCCAAGCGAAACCTTGAATGTTTTGTCATCCCTCTCCCACGTTTGCCGATCTGCATCGTGGCTGACATGATAGAGATACAGTTTGTCATTGTCGGAGAGAGCAAAACTGGCGTATCCACCCAAGGAGTCCACATCATTCTTGAAGGCCTTCGCATTGTCAGAACTCATCTGATACGAGACATACCAACCGAATGGCCCGGCCGAGCCGTTAAGGCCAATAGCGGTATTGTCGCTGCTTCTGCCCGCGGCATCAAGTTCTCCAACACTAACAGCAGTAATATTGGTGTTGTCGATGCGATGCGCTACATTCAGATTCACAGGGCCAAAGTCATAGCCGAACGCCAGAATCCAACTATCGATGCCGTCCTCGCGTTTAACGGTCGACTTGCCACCTTTGGCGACATCGGTGCGGGCGCGAGTTAGTTTCGACGGAAGTACGGGCCTACTAATGCCATTGGTATCCGCGTCAACGAGCGTATATGCGATAGCGCATTCATCGCCTATCATGGTGCAGGCGGTTTGCGTGTCACCAGGCGTAAACTTGCCGTCTGCATCCGTTGTTCCCGATATGAAAAGAGGCGCATCTTTCTGCATATCCACCACACGAAGAGCAGCGGGGGAGAAAAAAGGTTCGTTGGTGTAGTAATGGATAGTTGTGGTTTCCGCATCTGACAGTTTATCTTCATTATCGTTAGCGGTCGCCATAATCGACAAACTGAAAGGCCCGGTGGCTAAGTCATATCGCAAGCCTTCAATGCGGGTACCGCCGTCGTTGAAGCCAAATTGACCGCCGAGGAACCAGCTTTGGTCCCAGTTGCGGGCGTTGCGATAGGGGTTGCCTTGCTGACCGAAAGTGAGTTTGCCCCAGCCGCCGCCGATCCAAACATTGGAGTGACGAGTGCTAAGCGAACTTTTGCCCACGCCACGTTCCAGATGCAAGCCAGCGGACGAGCCGTTGCCGAAATCACTTTTAGCCTTGATGCCAATACGGCTGTATAGGCCCTGACCGCCGACGCTGCCGTCTTTGCCTGTTGCGCCGAGGTCCAATCGTCTGTTGCTGTTAGCCTTGTCGTCGTCGCTAGAGACAACACCCGCTCGGAGGCTGCCATACCAGTTGAATTCGGTGGCGGCTGCGACGGAGGCAAATCCAACTGCCCCCGCCATAGTCGTTGCGGCAATCGCCGCGATTAGTTTCTTGTTCATAAATAGTCCTCTGTTAAGGCTGTTATTAAGATAAAATTAAATTTAATTTAACAATGAATAGCGGTAATTTGCTATTACGGGGGCGACTATACCGATAATTATCAATATTGCAAGCGTTTTTACCACTTTTCTTGCATGAATATTAAAAAAAGTTAATTTTAGCGAGAAACAGCGAATATTTGGCTTAAATAAAGGGTTTTACCGCTCACCTACTCCAACCTCAATGTTCTTGCTTTTATAATAGTGTGGCTCGCGCCGCCTGTATTTCACTGGATTATCTGGTCAAGCCCGATAATGACGGCAGGACGGCGGCGCAAGCCGCAATTTGGAGGCAGGAAATTATCTGTTGCGGGGGCGCACTCCGAACAAGATGGCACTGTTGCCGCCAGGTGCCTGCGATAGTGGATTTTCTTCAATCAAAGTCATCAACATCAATCACTTTTCTGACCAAGGCGCGGGTCTGGCTCAGTAATGACGATTCCTGTTTGGCAATGACTTTTTGTTGCACTAATTGTTTCAGCCAATCGGCGTAGTCTTGTGTTTCGAGCGGCTCGTGCCCGGATTTTTTTAATCGCCTTCGTAAAACCCTGGTTTCCACCATTAATTCAAATGCGGACTCAAGTTGAGCAATAATATCATCCGGGTCAGTTGGGATATACATGTCATGGGTGAGTCGATCTCGCGCAGCACCCGGCGTTTGCAACAAATCTGATACGGCGCGGGACAGATTGTCTGTCGGCATATGCAAATACCGACCGCCGGGAAAAACTGCCAATCTCAGTAGTTTTCCAAAAGCCTGATTGGGATAATTACGCAATATGCCGTCCAACGCCTGTTGCGCCCGATACAAGGCGTATTGGCAAGCCCAGTCCGCTAATGGCGCATCGTTTTCCGGTTCGCCATTGTCCTTGAATCGTTTCAAGGTCGCGGACGCCAAATAGAGGTTGCTCATGACATCGGCGAATCTTCCCGATAGCATTTCTTTTCGTTTTAAGTTTCCCCCTAACGAAAACAGGGTTATATCGGCGAGCCAGGCAAAAGAGGCACTCAAGTGCTCAATAGTTCGGGAATGCTTTTTAATCAAGCCACGACCAGTCCCTGTCGCCAACCAACCGCGGCTTAAGCCATAACCAAAAGAGCGCATTTTATTACTCGCGACATGTTCGATATGACTGACCATGGCAGCATCAAATCGCTCAAGACCCTCGGCCTCATCCTGCATGGATGCCGCTTGAATCTCTTTCAGCAGATACGGATGGCAGCGCATCGAACCCTGCCCAAATATAATCAAACTGCGGGTTAAAATATTGGCGCCTTCGACCGTGATTCCAATCGGAATTTGCTGGTAAATTCTAGCCAAATAGTTTCCCGGACCCATACAGACCCCCTTGCCGCCATGCAAGTCCATGGCATCATTCACCACCTTGCGCGATAAATCCGTGCATTGCTGCTTGACCATAGCGGACATCACCGCCGGTTTTTGTCCTAATGACAAGGCGGTAGTCATCAGTATCCTGCCGCTATCCAGCAAATAAGTCAGCCCGCCAATTCGAGCAAGCACTTCTTCAATGCCTTCAAAATTGCCGATTTCGATACCAAATTGTTCACGAATTCGGGCATAGGCGCCACTGGTCCGCGCCGACACCTTTGCCGCACCAGCCGCGGCCGCCGGCAAGGATATTCCCCTTCCCGCGGCCAGGGATTCCATCAGCATGCGCCAGCCTTGACCCACTTTTTCCTGACCCCCGATAATCCATTGCATCGGAATAAACACGTCCTTGCCCCAGTTTGGGCCATTTTGGAACGACCCATTCAGCGGCAGATGCCGGCTTCCAATAGACACCCCTTTGGTCTTGGTCGGCACCAGCGCACAGGTAATGCCGAGCTCCCGCTCAGACCCCAATAAATGATCGGGGTCGTAGGCTTTAAATGCCAGTCCCAACAATGTTGCAACCGGGCCAAGGGTGATATATCGTTTTTCCCAATTAACCCGAAATCCCAACACCGACTTACCCTTGTATTTACCCTTGCACACCACGCCACAATCCGGCATACCCACGGCATCGGACCCGGCCCAGGGATTAGTGAGTCCAAAACACGGGACTTCTTCGCCGCTTGCCAAACGCGGCAAGTAGTATGCCTTCTGCTGGTCGGTGCCATAGTGCAGCAACAACTCCGCGGGGCCGAGAGAATTCGGCACCATAACCGTCACTGCAACGGTGCCGCTCCGAGTCGCCAGTTTTTGCACGATGCAAGACTGAGCATATGCAGAGAACGCCAAACCGCCATATTCCTTTGCAGCATTAAGCCCGAAAAAATTATTATTTTTAATAAAGTCCCAAACGGTGTCCGGCAGGTCATTCAACTCGTGAGTAATCTGCCAATCATCGGTCATGGCGCATAGCCTTTCAACGGGGCCATCCATAAACGCCTGCTCCGGTTCAGTGAGACTGGGTGTTTTGGCCCCAAACAGGACTTCCCAATTTGGATTTCCCGAAAATAATTCCGCGTCCCACCACACCGTTCCGGCATCGATTGCGTCTCGTTCTGTTTGAGAAATCGGCGGCATCCTCTGCTTTACCAGGCCAAATAATCTGGCGCTGACAAACTGCTTTCTGGCTCCGGGCGCGAAATACAGCAAGCCCATCATCGCCAAGAAAATAACGATGAATATCAGTGAAAAGAATAAATTGGTAATGCCGAATATCATCGTTACCAACAGTACACCTAAGGCCGTAATCAGCCAGTTTTTAAATGGCAGCTTTAGCCATAAAAACCCAAACACCAATAACAAAAGAATTAAAATGGTTACCATGAATGCTCTCTAACCGCGCGTATTAATTTTAGTCATTATCCCATATTGCCCAGAAAGAAAATAGAGAGTGAAAATACATCGCTATAAACTTTGGTTATTCCAGCGGCAGCCGGAGGAAATATCCTGCAGCGATATTTTCATCAGGGATGCCGAACCTATGCAAAATTATCTTTTTTGCTGTTTGATTGCGCGCGCCTGATTATTTTAGCAAAAAACGCGGTTTCCTTGCGTAATGCGTCCATCCTTGTTTGAGTTTGACGAAAACCATGCCCTTCTCCTGGATATTCTGTATAGCTATGTTTTATACCTTTTGTTTTCAGTCGCTCAACCACCTCACGGGACAAGCCGGGCGGAACAACCTTGTCTTGTGCGCCTTGAAACAAGATAAGCGGGCTGGACAATTTATCAATCTGAAAAATTGGGGAGCGTGCCATAAACCGACTTTCAGGATTCATGGATGTTTCGGGGTCGAATCTTTCACCAACCAGTCGGTCGGTATATTTCGATTCAAATTTGTGGGTGCTATGGCTTAATGCAACTAAATTTCCAATGCCATAATAACATGCGCCGCCGGCGAACCGATGGGGAAATCTGGTCAACGCTCGAAGCACGGCGTACCCGCCGGCACTGCTGCCGCGGATAAACACAAGATCCTTGTCGATCCATTTTTTACTGCCTACGAAATCAATTGCGCTGGCAATATCGTCGGCATCGAATTCCCCCCAATTCCCCAACAGCGATTGCCGGTATTTTCTGCCCAGTCCCGTGCTGCCACGATGATTGATATCCAGGAGCGCGAATCCCAGGGAGCAAAAATATTGCTTCAGGCTCGAATACTCTGAGGTCGCTCTGCTTGTAGGGCCGCCATGGATAACGATCATCAGCGGTGGCAATGTGTTTTCAGGGGCGCAATACATTGGGTTATAGGGCGGATAGAAATAGCCATAAGCCATATCTATCTCTGCGGCTCTCTCTGCGCCCCTCTCCACGGTTGGAAATTTGATTAACCTGGGTTCACTGTGGCCCTGGCCGTGACCGCCATGACCATCAGAATCAGCGCCCGATAACATTATCGGCAAAGTCTTCTCGCTACATGGATGTCGCTTATTAGAGCAATGCAGGAGCGATTGCCGAATGTTTCCGGACGGAATGCTTAAACTGACAATTTCAGCGCAACGGTCTGAATAGTGTGCAATGAATAATAGCTCATTGGCATCAACTATCTGTAAGTGGCTACATGCCGAAAATCCTTGATCCAGTACCATACAGTTATGGCCGTTGCTATTATTGCCGCTGCTATCCACTGTTACCAGCACATCTCGATCATCCCGGGTCGCTACGGCAATGATCAAACCATCGCCGACTGGCTGCCATCTGCGTTGCCCGAATATCCAATGCGCCTCACCAAACTCTTCATTGCCATGAGTCAACCGAGTAATTTCTCCGTGACGATACTGAAACATACTCCAGTAGTCGCAGGTATCACTATCGCTCACAAATATTAGTCTGTTGTCATTCAAAAACCCAAGTTGGCACACCGCGCAATTTTGCTCATCGACAATAACTTCCAGGTCATCAAGGAAAATCGCATGATCTTCAACCTTGAGTTGGGCACACACTAGGCGACTTTGATCCCAAGGCATATCGGGGTGACTCCACTCAAACCAGGCGATTTTTTTGCCGTCGCTGGAAATGACCGGATTAGCATAGAAATCTGCGCCCTGAGCGAGAATGATAGGCTCGGATTGCATAACTTGATCGCCCTCTGATTCAATGTTAAGCGATATTGGGCCAAGTGATAGCGCGACAATGCAGTTGCAATGCTGTCCATTATTCCGGGTGGTTTCCATAATCCCCAGTATGAATTTTCCATTTCCGACCGCAACCAGATCGGCATATCCACAACAGTTGTGAGGCGCTGAGTCACGGCTTAGTCGTTGTGGCGCTGATTTTGGCTCAAGTGATGGCTCAGGCGACGGCTTTAGCGATTGCCGATATAAATTACCGTCTTTATAGTTGTTAAAAACAATGCTGTCATTCACGATACAAAAACATCGGCCACCATATTCATGAACTGCGGTTCTGATATTGAAATTCTCAGGGGTAATACAAATCGGTTTTACGGATGGCTCAGATAGATTTTTCTGCATTAGCGCGATTCGACCCTTTTCCCGGGATTGGGACTCTAACCAATATAGATTGCCATTATTTTTAAACGGGTAAGCTGGGGGCGATGCTTGCTCAATCAGCGATTCAATGGCGACATCGCTTTTCCATAATCCATAGGGCATTTCCTTTTTACCGGCTGTCTGGTCGTTCATATGCAATTCATACCATTGGCCAAGTCAGTCGTTCACGGAATGCACCACAAGTCGGGCTTTATTCGCAGACAACTTATGTTCATTAAAAAATCCAACGCGCGCTTCAAGGGCATATTGAAATCGTTGACCAGGATGATAACGTCTTTTATTTCCATCGTCATAGGTATCCATGACCATGGTTCGAATTAACTTTCCTGCGCCGTCAAAAAAACCGATGTCTAGCGGCGCTTTAACATTTTGCATATGAAATCGACCGCCCACTGGCTGTGAATAGACGAACAGGATAGTGGTGTTATTAATAACCTCCTCGCATATATGTTGATAACCATCAGCGCGCTCCCTGGTGTTATCGGCGATATGAGATTCAAGTTTAATGATCTTTCCGGAATCGTTAAGCAGGGATATTTCTTCGACGTGCATTTTCGATAAGCGTTCAATTGACTTCTTGCATTCCGCGGATGTCTCCAAACCGTTGATTAAAAATAACACAATAGCAGTGAGGCCTGTGACGATACCGATGAGCAGGACAGAAATTTTTATCGCGGGTTTCATTGTCGTTCGTATAGCGGCCGAGTTTGAAATAATTGACTTTCCAACATTATTATATTATTTGTTTGGTGTAAGATTATCGGTAATTCCTGGTCCATGCAATTTAATTTCCAACGATGAGCAACAGTGAATGAACCAACAATAGTGCGAATCCGGCCCGTGCAAATTTGCGCGGCCTGCTTGCAAATCCTGCTATCGCAATGACTGATGTCATTGAGGGCTTGGGACGTATTGTCGGTCAACAGCACGTTATAACCGATAAACAGAAATCCGCAATTTACACTGAAGAGCCACGCGGGCGATATGCCAGCGATTGCTTGGCAGTTGTGCTGCCTGAAACGACAGAAGAAGTAGCAGAAATAGTCAAGTTTTGCGGACAACAAAATCTAGCCCTGGTTCCTCAGGGCGGAAATACCGGCGCCATGGGCGGTGCTGTCGCCAATAAAGACCAACTGATTGTAAATTTTAAGCGTTTGAACAAAATCATTGAGGTAAATCCAACGGACTATACCATGACTGTTCAGGCCGGCTGTATTCTGGCCAATATTCAGGAAACCGCAAAGCGGCACGATAGATTATTCCCATTAAGTTTAGGCGCCCAAGGGAGTTGCCAAATTGGCGGTAATCTGGCAACCAATGCAGGCGGCATTAATGTATTGCATTACGGTAACACCCGTGATTTAGTGCTTGGAATCGAAGTGGTGCTGTCGAACGGAAAGATCTCTCATGGCCTTAACGCATTAAGAAAAAACAATACCGGATACGACCTTAAAAATTTATTCATCGGCTGCGAAGGCACCTTGGGCATCATTACCGCGGCCGTATTAAAACTGTTCCCTTACCCCAAAGGGCAGGTCGTTTCGCTGACAGGGCTTGAATCCATCGATTCGGGCGTCGCTTTACTAAGCCGATTGAAATTCGCCAGCAGTGATCGCTTGACCACATTCGAATTGATGTCGCAAATTGCCGTGGAGACTGCGGTAAAGCATATCCACGGTCAAACCGATCCATTTGATAAACCTTACCCGTGGTATATTTTAGCGATTGTGCATAGCAGTGAACAAGATTCTCATCTCAAGCATCACATAGAAGATACTCTGGCAACCGCCCTTGGGGACGGCCTGATTAAAGATGCGGTAATTGCACAAAACCAAACTCAGGCTCAGCGGTTAATTTTGCTGCGCGAGGATATTGTTGAAGCGCAGAAGTTTATCGGCGGCAGCATCAAGCACGATGTTTCCGTTCCGGTTTCTAAAGTGTCGGAATTTATGGCGCACGCATACAGAACCGTTAAAGCGTTTATGCCCAACGCGCTGCCCTACCCCTATGGACATCTCGGTGACGGTAATATTCACTTCAATATTTCCCAGCCAGCCGATATGGGCAAGGAAAAATTTCTCGAAAATTGGAAAGCAATCAACACCTTAATGCATGATATTACGCATGATTACCAAGGCTCTTTTAGCGCCGAACACGGTATCGGTATTTCCAAACTGGATGAAATGGACAAGTATAAAGACCAAACCGAAATGGAGCTCTATCGACAGATAAAAAAATTATTAGATCCAAAGGGATTATTAAATCCTGGAAAGATGCTGAGATAAGGGTAATTAATTAAGCGGCTGTCCTGGTGCTTGATGGGCTTTTCTTATGGGTGGCGGGATTATGTTGGGGTCGTATAAATCGGCCAGGCTGCTTGCCTTTTACTGATTTCTATGTGGGGATTGAGGTATCCTAATATCCGATGCTAATCATGAATGACATGATATAGTCTGCACTTGGCAGGGAAATACGGGAAAGAAATACGGGAAATGAATATTGCCTGTGGGCAACAATGTTTATTTTAATGAGTAAATTCAATTGCAGATTAAAATCTGCTTGCTTAATCTGATGAACAGCAAAAAATGCAAAATATGATGACAGTTAAAGATGCAAGCATCTGGGCATCCAAACTATTAGGTAAAAACGTCACGCCGTCAAACATAACATACTTAATTCAATATGGCCGAATCCCAAAAATAGGAGACAACGGTACTCTTTTAGTCAACAAACGTGATTTGGAAAGATATTATAATGCTAACCATGAAACCAAAGAGAAATTATGGAAAAAGCAACTTGGAAACGATTTGAACTGGAAATTGTCTTTTTCAGAATACAAAGAATCTGAAACAACAAAGCATGTACATAGGCTCCACCCGTATAAAGGGAAGTTCATCCCACAGCTTGTTGAATACTTTTTAGATCAACACACTGACGATTTTAAGCATAAAGCCATTTTTAAGGCTGGCAGTATCGTGTTGGACCCTTTTTGTGGTAGCGGGACAACACTGGTACAAGCAAGCGAACTGAATTTACATGCTATTGGAGTTGATATTTCGGCATTTAATTCATTTATTAGCAATGCTAAAGTTGGCCAATATGATATTCATCACATTAGTAAGCTCTCTGATGAAATAACCCAAGCTCTTATTGAATTTCAAAGAACAAGAAATAATATTGCCTTTGAAGTGAACTTGTTAGAGCGATTAAAGATATTTAATGCTCAGTTTTTCCCATCTCCAGATTTTAGACACAAGGTCATGAATAAACAAATAGACGAAAAAATATATGGTCAACAAAAATCAGAAGAATTCCTAAAGACCTACACTGACCTTGTAAGAAAATACAACATTTCCTTGAAACAAAACCGTAGTGAATCTTTTTTAGATGTTTGGTTTCTGCAGGTAGTCAGGGATGAAATTAATTTTGTTTTTAATCAAGTAAAGTCTGTCGAAAATCAAGCAACAAAAAAATGCTTGCCTTGATTTTGAGTCGCGCCATGCGATCATGTCGCGCAACCACGCATGCTGATTTAGGAACATTGAAGGAGCCTACGACAGTTACTTATTATTGCAAAAAACACGGCAAGATATGCAAGCCATTATTTTCAATACTAAGTTGGTGGGAAAGATACACAAAGGACACGATAAAAAGAATCCAACAGTTTGACCGCTTGAGGACTAATACTTTTCAAACATGTTTGGTGGGGAATAGCCGAACAATTGATATAGTGAATGAGTTAGAAAATAAAAACCCTGACTTTGGGAAGTTGACAGGAAAAAATAAAATAGATGGAATTTTTTCCAGCCCTCCATATGTTGGTTTAATAGATTACCATGAGCAACATGCATATGCTTACGACTTGCTTGGTTTCGAGAGAAATGATAATTTAGAAATTGGTCCTTTATGCAAAGGGCAAGGCATAGAAGCGCGGAAAACTTATGTTGAAGGAATTTCTGATGTCCTAAAAAATTGCAAGAAGTCCTTCAAACAAAACTACGACGTGTTGCTGGTGGCGAATGATAAATATGGACTATACCCACAAATCGCAGAATTGGCGCAAATGGAGATTGTAAACGAATATAAAAGGCCTGTTTTAAATCGTGTCGAAAAAGACAGGTCTGCCTATGCGGAAATCATTTTTCACATGAAGGAAAAATAATAATGGCATTATCGAATTCCCAAAAGCAAAAAATAGAAGAACTGCTGTCTAAAAAGATCGAACATAAATTAAAGAAATATGGAAGAGAAACCACTACAATGCCATTTTTAGCGAGATTGATTCAAGACAATGAAAAAATCGCTGCTTATTCATTTATACATTCTATGGCAACGACTCTCGGCATGAGAGAATTGAATGAATAGGAGTAGCGTTAAAATTGAGATAATTCCGAACGTGATTGATTCCTCTAATACGCGCAAAAATTTAGCACTATCCGGGCTAGGATACCGACTGTATGCCTGATTCGAGGATATCCAGAGCCGTGTCCAGTTGCTGCCGGGTAATTGTCATGGGCGGACATAAGATTAGCACACAACCGCCGCCGACCTTGTAACTTAGCCCATTCGACAACGAATGGTAGAGAACAATATCAGCCTGGTCACACGCAGGTTCGCCGTGCCTGCGTAGTTCTACGCCGAAATACAACCCCAGACCCCGAATTTCATGGATTAACGGGTAGCTGTCCTGCATCGCCCTCAATCTCTGTAAAGCATACTGTCCAAGGTCGATGGATGCCTGAATTAAGTTATCTTCATAAAGACAGTCCAATGTAGCCAACGCGGCCGCACAACCCACCGAGCTTTTTTCATGGGTGTAATGGCCAAGGGCACGATCGCCAACGATATCAAGCTCGTTCCTTGCGAGTAGCGCAGCCATCGGAAAGACCCCGCCTCCCAAACCTTTTCCGATCACCAACATATCTGGCGCCACGTCAAAGTGCTCGCAAACAAACATCTTTCCGGTTCGACCCAACGCCGAAGGAATCTCATCCAAAATCAATAACGCGCCATGCCGGTCACAAATGTCTCTGACCTTGAGCCAATAGCCTTTAGGTGGAAGCTCAACCGTGGTCCAGCGTATCGGTTCGGCGATCACTGCGGCCACATCTCCCTGCATTTCGAGTATATAGTCGAGATAGTCAGTACAGCCGGTATGCGCTTCATCGGTACAATTAAAATAGCATTTGCCCTGTGTGGGTGGCGGAATATGCTCCGTACCCGGCAGTAGCGGACCGACATCCTTTCGAAACAATGCCTCGCCGCCAATGGAAATCGCATCCAGCGACGCGCCATGAAAACTATCCCACATGGAAATGGTTTTATGGCGATTGGTTGCATAGCGCGCTAATTTAAGCGCCATACCCATTGCCGCCGTCCCGCCCGGCGCGAACAATACCTTGCCCAATCCGTGCGGGGCAAGATCGACCAATCGACGCGCTAAATCGACAGCAGCCTGATTGGTATAGCGCCGCGGGCAGAATGGCAACTGCTCCAACTGCTGCTTTATCGCTTCAATAACCCGTGGATTTCCATACCCGACCTGATGGACGCTGTTGCCGTGAAAATCCATGATTTTCCGACCTTGCAGATCTTCAAGATAAATGCCCTCGCTTCCCTTGACCGCATTCAGGCAAGGCGTGGAAAGCGACTGATGAAGAAAATAACGCTGATCTTGCGCCAGCAACGTTGCGGTCTGCTTACCAATGTGCTCGGCAACCCACTGTTTGCGGCGCGGTGACAGATTAACATCGCCTTCGGCGCGATTAGGCGGTTGTTGGATGGATTCAGGCATCGACGCAGGTTAAAAATTTTAGTTGCAAAAATTTAGGCTTAGCGGCGATGTATTCCTGTGTCTATTTACAAAACTAAGTTAGTTTCCCAGATGAATCTCTCAGTAATACTCAGGTCCACTCTCTCAGACTCTTTCATGCTTGGGAGGCGGCTGGTCAAATATCATATTTTTAGCATTGAGCGCGACGAAATGGCGGCTTTTGGCACGCGCGATCAAAGTTACGCCGAGCTCCTCAGCCAGTTCAAAGCCCATGTGGGTGGTGCCATTGCGCGACACCAGCACTGGAATACCCATGAGCACGGCTTTCATGACTATCTCCGAGGTGAGACGGCCAGTTGAATAGAAAATTTTATCGTGGCCGGTCATTCCTTTTAACCACATTTCCCCGGAAATCGTATCCATCGCATTGTGCCGCCCGACATCTTCGATAAACATCAACACTTCTCCGTCCTGGCACAGTCCACAACCGTGCACGGAACCTGCTGTGCGGTAGATTTTATTGCACTGGGCAACTTGTTTAAGGGCGGTATAGATATCGGACTGCTTGATTTTGATGTTCGGCAACCGATGATCATATAATTTGTCCAGCGTGCAACTGAGAATAGTCCCCTGCCCACAACCGGTTGTGACGGTTCGACTTAATTCATCAAAGATCGGAACACCCTTGCCTGCAACAGTGGTGACTTCGACCAACTCCCTGTCCCAATCAACCATGACCGATTCGATCTCCGCTGGATTTTGAAATAAAGTCTGGTTGCGTAAGTAACCGAGCGTCAGTTTTTCCGGATGCGTTCCCAGAGTCATCAAGGTCACAAGTTCCTGACCGTCCACCTTGATGGTAAGGGGCAGTTCACCAACGATATTGATGGTCTGTTGTTCGCCAAACTGGTTATGCGACTGTACTTGGTGGATGGCTTCCAATCCCGCATCACTCATCTTCGGAAATTTTCCCAAAGTTGCCTCAGTCACTCCGGTATCGACCGATTCGGGTTCAGGTGGCCGGGTTTGAATGTCTGGTTGCATAGATAAAACGTAGCCTGCGGCGGCATTTTATACTGGATTCCCGGTAAGACTTCGGCAATGACGGATGGGGAAGCAAAGATTTCTGAGCTTATGCCGCCGGCCGATCGAAATATTCTCCGAATATTACCGATTCATCGACTTGATAAATTCTTCGTTGGTTTTCGTGGCTTTAAGCTTTTCGATTAAAAACTCCGCTGCTTGTAAATCGTCCATTGGATGAAGCAATTTTCGCAGTAGCCAGATTTTCTGCAGCTCGACAGGATCGGTGAGTAATTCTTCGCGCCGCGTGCTCGATCGATTAATAACCATCGCCGGATAGACTCGTTTCTCTGCGATGCGGCGGTCCAGATGGATTTCCAGGTTGCCGGTGCCCTTGAATTCTTCGTAGATGATGTCATCCATCTTCGATCCTGTATCAATTAACGCGGTCGCCAAAATTGTCAAACTTCCGCCTTCCTCGATATTACGCGCCGCACCGAAAAATCGCTTTGGTCGCTGTAACGCATTCGCGTCAACGCCACCAGTCAAGACCTTGCCAGAGGCCGGCGCGACGGTATTATACGCTCGGGCTAAACGGGTAATCGAATCTAACAAGATGACCACATCTTTTTTATGCTCGACTAGCCTTTTCGCTTTTTCGATAACCATTTCCGCAACTTGCACATGGCGTGTAGCGGGCTCATCAAATGTCGACGATATCACTTCTCCGCGAACGGTTCTTTGCATCTCGGTTACTTCTTCCGGCCTTTCGTCAATCAATAACACCATGACGATGGTTTCGGGGTGCAATGTGGTAATGGATTGTGCAATTTGCTGCAAAATAACCGTTTTACCGGTTTTTGGAGCAGAAACAATTAAACCTCTTTGTCCTTTGCCAATGGGCGCGATTAAATCAATGACGCGACCAGCAAGATCTTCTGCGGAGCCATTCTCCCTTTCCAAACGCATGCGTTCATCAGGATGCAACGGCGTTAAATTTTCAAACAGAATTTTTTTCCTGGCCTCTTCCGGGATTTGAAAATTTATTTCTTCGACTTTTAAAAGCGCGAAGTAACGCTCAGAGTCTTTGGGCGGGCGAATTTGACCAGAAACCGTATCGCCGGTTCTTAAACTAAATCTGCGTATTTGACTCGGTGACATATAAATATCATCAGGACCCGCCAAATAAGATGATGCGGCAGATCTGAGAAATCCAAAACCATCCTGTAGTATTTCCACAACGCCATCGCCAACAATTTTTTCTCCTTGTTTCGCCTGGGCTTTCAGGATAGAAAAAATCTGATCCTGTTTTCGCATTCGGCCGATGTTGTCGAGATTAAATGAGCGTGCCAGCTCAGCAAGTTCGGTGGGGGATGTGGATTTTAGTTCGCTAAGATTAGTTGCCATGAGGAAAGGAATAGGTTGGTAAACTACGGATTGCTTGCCCCTGCACAAGCATCATCATTGACACTGTATAAGGGAGAAACGGTTTGTGGCGTATTTTGTTGTTGGTAATGCAATCTGAACGACTGCATTTCAGGTGTTATTCAGGTATCATATAGGGCTTCAGCACAGATGTCTAGTTCGTGTTGAAGAAATTTAGTTTTTTTAGCGTATTGCAATAGTTGAAGAATCAGATCTAAACAACGGTCTGGATAGCGAAAAACAGCCTCTTGAATACTAACCTTTTAAGGTTGGCCTTTCAAGAACCGATCAATTTCAGGTCGATTTTAAGGCTAACATTAGATTCTATCGACATTGCTGTTAATAAGCATCGCTGTCAATTAAACATTGCTGTCAATAAAATCGATTAACTGGGATTTTGAAACCGCACCCACTTTGGTTGCTTCCACGTTTCCGTTTTTAAATAACATCAAGGTGGGGATGCCACGAATTCCGTATTTGGGTGGTGTTTCCGGATTATCATCAATATTGAGCTTGGCAATTTTAATTTTTTCACCGTACTCATCGGCAAGTTGTTCGAGAATCGGGGCTATCATTTTACAAGGCCCGCACCATTCGGCCCAATAATCGATTAACACTGGACCGTCAGATTTGAGCACTTCCTCTTTGAACGATTGGTCGCTCACATGCACAATATTATTTGACATAAGCAGCTTTAATTATCTTAATTTTTGAATAGGGTAAATATGCAGTCACTGCCACCAGTAATCAAGTATTTTACCAAAAATAAATAACACGCTTGGAACAATTTGTTTAATAAAAAATGACAAAAAAACATCTTACAGATCAAAAATTTACTGATTTAGATTTGATCGACGCTCTAAAACAGGGCGTCGCCGACGCTGGATTTGAGTATTGCACGCCGATTCAGGCGACTAGTTTACCCATCGCATTGACTGGAAAAGACGTTGCCGGTCAAGCACAAACCGGAACCGGAAAAACCGTCGCATTTCTGCTTGCCTGTTGTCAACAACTGGCGACCAAGCCAGCCCCGGCAGAAAGACAACCCACCAATGCACGCGCATTAATTCTGGCGCCCACCAGGGAGCTCGCTATCCAAATTTACAAAGATGCCGAAGTCCTTGCGAAACATACAGGACTTAAATTAGGCTTGGTTTATGGCGGAACTGGATATGATGATCAAAAACAAATGCTCGCCAAAGGCACAGATATTTTAATCGGAACGCCAGGACGCCTGATTGATTTTTATAAACAAAATTTGTTTGACCTGAAATTTGTCCAAGTGGTGGTCTTGGATGAGGCAGATCGAATGTTCGACCTCGGTTTCATCAAGGATATTCGGTATTTACTACGTCGAATGTCTAAGCCAGAAGAGCGTCTAAATATGTTGTTCTCCGCAACCCTGTCGTTTCGAGTAATGGAGTTAGCTTACGAACACATGAACAACCCTGAAGAAATCAAGATTAATGCTGATACTCGGATTGCCGATAAGATCGACGAATATTGTTACTATCCGGCAAACGCAGAAAAATCCACATTATTAATAAATTTGCTGCACCGTGACAATCCTGACCGGGTCCTGGTTTTCGTCAATACACGACATGCCGCAGATGAGGTATCCAGAACATTATCTGCAAATGAAGTGAGTAATGCGGCATTATCTGGAGATGTGCCGCAACGCAAGCGCGAAAGCCTTCTCGAACGATTCAAAAACGGAAAATACCAAGTATTGGTTGCAACAGATGTTGCGGCACGTGGCTTGCACATCCCGCAGGTAAGTCAAGTGTTTAATTACGATCTACCCCAGGATGCGGAGGATTATATCCACCGTATCGGCCGTACCGCCCGAGCAGGGCAAAGCGGTGAAGCAATCAGCTTTATATGCGAGAAGTACGCTTACTCAATCATGGAAATTGAATCTTTTATTGGGCACGCCATCCTGAAAAAAGAAATTGAACCGGCGTTGCTGAGACCCATAGAAAAAGCGGCTGGACAATACATAGGAAAAAACATGGGCAAAAATTTCTCAAAGGATAAATCCTCCAATAAACCCAAAGAGCGAAAAAGCGACCATGGCAATAAATCCAAATTAAATGACAATAAACGCAATGCAAGCCCCTCTAAAGATGATTCACGCAAACTTGAAGTAACGCCAAGCATCCCAGATCAATCTGAAGTGAAGGAACGTGACCCAAATCAATCCAGTGGCGTCCGGCCAAGTGGAGTCCGGCATGGTGCCTCGACCCAAGATACTCAGCCTCCAGGCAGAAAGTGGAATGCGCCACCGATGCCCGATAACAAATCAATGGCAGAGACCAAAATTCCGGAAAAAACTAATCTACAAACCGATGAAAAAACGCCGCCTGCCCCGGCATTACCGAAAAACCGATTTAGCAGACGATTTGGAGAAATCCCTCTGGTGGGCTGAATGATTTAATTCCCGATTCTGTTGGGAATCTCTTGGTCAGCCCTTGGTCGATCTGCTTCAAGCATAGCGATTTATAAACCTGGCTTCGCCTTAGTGCCTGATGATGTGTTTAGAGGGTATATTTAGAGATGCTCCCTTTGGAGGGTGTCGCAAATCCCTTCTCATCGTTGCCGCATGGTGCGGCTGATGCCGTCTGTATTTTTACTGGATTATCGGGTCAAGCCTGATAAATGATGGTGGGAGAACGGAACCGAGCAATGAGCATTTTTGTTTGTTTTTAACGTCGCCTCGCCGAACGTAGTCGTTTTACGACACCCTCTTTGGCTGGGACGATTCCAAGCGTGGGCTAGAATCTCTTTTGGGCATCGAATTTAACTTGAGCGGACTATTCAACTAACCCATTTCGACTATCTGTGTCTTGGTCAACTAGTTCAAAGCCAAATTTTGTACTCGGCCACAGGCTCCAGCTATAGCCCATGTTGATGGTATCCAGAGTATCAATTCCTGAATCATTAAACGCACCTTCTGAAGCGTAGTGCCCGAGAGAAACATGAAAATTCGAATTGTTGTTCAATCTATAGTACAAGCTCGGTTGAATACTCAGGGAATTACCCAACTCATCAAGATAATTTGGGGCTACCACAAGATCATTTCCAGACCTTTGCAGTATATAACTATCGATGCCTTTACCAAAGGTTACTGAAAGAGCGGCAAATAGATCGCCCATCTGCCATCCTCCCTCCAGGTTTAATCCCCAACCTGTGATGTCACCTCGGTCTAAATTTTGACCACTTGCCGGAGTCTCGAATTTTGTACCCATAGCGGTAACTCTGTACACACCCACCGTACCCCCCGGACCACCTTGCCAGGATAAAATCAGGTTGGGTGAAGTGTTGTTTTCAATGCTGTTTGAAAGCCCGCTGTCGGTTGAATATAACGACGTTCTTGGAGAATTCTCCAGGGATATGGAAAAACCATTTGGAGACAGCCATTTTATTTGGCTCACCACGGTACGATTTTGGGCACTGACATTCGCTGACTCAAATCCCTTATTCACACTCAAAAAATCTTGCAAACTTGTCCAGTCATTGCCCACGGTTAGCGTGCCTGCTTCGGTTTCCCATGACGCGCTTATTCTGTTCACCTTGAAACCCTGTGACTGAGAGGATGGGGTCATAAAACCAATGCTCCCTACGCTGGAATCGGTAAGGGCATGAAGTGGGGCAATATGCAGAGAATTTTCTGACCAATCACTGGATTCCGCTTCCACAGTGGTTTCCATTTGCACAGCCATTCGCACAGAATGACTATTTCTATCGGAAATATTGCCTTTTCCCTGAAATTTAAAACCAGACGAAAATAAACCATGGTCAGTAATCGCATTAAACCCCAAGCCATCTATAGCAACGGAATCCTTAGCGTCAGCAGCCGTTGGGGAGCTCATGAGCATCACCATCGCGATGCAAGCAAGGAAAACCAATGAAATCACCCCGAAATTTCCTCTGGTTTGCGATGTAGTCTCTAATTCAGATCTCATTTGGATATGCCTGATTTTGTTTAGAATAGGATGAATTTCATGTATATACCATAACCTAAAGCTACCAATGCTTCTTGCTGTGTTCAATTATATGTGTTTGATTTTGTTTTTTCCACTTAAATTAGCAGGAAATTCTGGATAAAAGTAATTACAATTCGGCGATTTCGTTGTCTGCCTGCTGCAGTTCCAGTTGTAGCACTCGGTCTGGACCCCAATGCTTCTGTGGTAACAGGGTGGATAAATTCCCCACATCAAATCAATATCCTCATCAATATCTTCATTGGGTTACTTTTGGCATTGCGGACAATAGAACGTCGACCGCTGGGAAATCATCACTCTTTTAATTGATGACATACATTGTATACAACTTTTGCCTTCCCGCCCATAAACAGCCAGTGCTTGTTCAAAATATCCTGGCATACCGTCTGCGCCGACAAAATCCTGTAGCGTTGTTCCTCCCTTTGCAATTGCCTGGTTTAGTATTTTTTGAATGGATTCCACCAGCCGGGTATAGCGCGGCAACGAAATTCTGGAGCATTTGCGGAGCGGATCAATTCCTGCATCGAACAATGCTTCGCTGGCATAAATATTGCCTATTCCTACGACGATTCTCCCATCCATTATGAATGTCTTTACAGGAATCGTCTTTTTCTTCGAAAGCGCATAAAGCCACTTGCCATTGAAATCCTGGGTCAAGGGTTCTACGCCTAGCGCCTGTAATCGTGGGTGATCGTATAAACTTGATGAACAATATAACAGGCAACCAAATTTTCGTGGGTCACGGTAGCGCACTATCTGCCCGGATTTGTTTATGAGATCAAAGTGATCGTGCTTGCCCGGCGGTTCGGGTGTGCGTAAAACTCTGATGGAACCCGACATCCCGAGATGAATTATCAACCCGCCGGTATCGAGATGAATAAGGATATATTTGCCTTTGCGCTCGATTTTTGTCACATTTTTGCCGTTGACAGATTTTTCCAAACCCGCCGGAATTGGCCATCTCAGCTGACGTTCGCGCACGATTAATTGACCTATAATCTGCCCCTCAAGATACGGACGAATCCCATTCGCGGTGGTTTCTACTTCAGGAAGTTCAGGCATTTTATTGACAAGTCGAAAGTTACTCTATAATAAGGCTACCACTTTTTGGCGCACAATCAACCAATGCCCTTTTCGGTCACCAATCAACGCAACAACACGAGTTTCTCGACTAACGAGAACGAAACCATTCTCAATGCAGCGTTGCGAGACAATCGAGTTTATCCTTACGGCTGCCGTAGCGGAGTCTGCGGCGCCTGCAAAAGCGATTTGATAAGCGGCCGGGTTGATTACGGCGAATATGAGGATTTCGCTTTAAGCGATGTAGAAAAAGCACAAGGCAAAGCATTGCTTTGTCAGGCGATTCCATTGGAAGATGTGGTCATTGATGTTCAAGAGATAATGACCGGCGCCAATATTCAAATCAAAATGCTGCCCTGCCGGGTTGGAAAAATTAAGCGATTGGCCGAAGATGTTATTCAACTGTTTTTGACCTTACCGAAAACCCAGGAATTCAGTTTCATTGCTGGCCAATACGTTGATATTATTCTAAAAGACGGTCAGAGACGAAGTTTTTCTGTGGCAAATTTACCTGAACAAGCACTGGAGCAAGGGCTGGAACTGCACATTCGTCACGTTGCCGACGGTCATTTCACGCCCAGAGTATTCGACTCGATGAAAGAACGGGATTTATTGCGATTTGAAGGACCATTCGGCACTTATTTTTTACAGTCCGAAGCAGACAAACCTATTATTATGATTGCGGGTGGCACCGGATTCTCCCCGATCAAAGGATTATTCGAGCAAGCGGCAGCACAGAACCCAAACCAGAATATTCATTTATTCTGGGGTGCGCGGGATGAACAGGATTTATACATGAATGATTTGGTTAAACAGTGGCTAGAAACATACCCTAACCTCAAATACACCCCGGTGCTGTCAGACAGCACGGCCGATGACTGGAAAGGCGACACCGGATTTGTCCACGAAATTGTTAGCAAAACCTTCGATGATTTCGGAAATTACGATGTTTATGCCAGCGGGCCACCAATAATGATTGATTCTGTTCGGGACAGTTTACTGGAAAAAGGACTGAATCAGGATCGATTTTTCTTCGATTCTTTTGAGTTCGCTAAACCCGCTTAGTTGCGCGACTCTCAACCAACGTAGCGGCGCAGACCGTCAACGCACGACCGGCATAACATCCCTGCCGCCTGCTCCACTACCATCTACGCCACTGCCGTCTTGCAAAAACACGATCTCCCCCTGATTGGCGACAGGGTGATTGTCGGAACCAGTGGCAATCGCTTCCACGCCTTTTTTAATGTAGAACAAAGCGCCATCCTTATCCCCGATCTGCTCCAGCAAAGAGCCAAGATCCATAAAAGCCTCATGGCGCCCACCTGCGGAGATGGATTGCTTAAAGTATTGTTTCGATTTCTCATATTCGTTGTTGTACCGATACAATCTCGCCAGGGTCAGCAACAAATCCGGATGACTACTGTATTGCTTTTGTTTCTTGCTAATTGATTCCACCAATTGAATTTGATATTCAAGAAATGGACTCTCTACCCTGCCGTATAGATACATCAATTCGGCATCGAATTTACGATTAAGCGCGCTGCGCAAATCTTTTTCAGCTTCCTTGAATTTGCCGGCTTTGATCAATTGATTGACATAACTGGCAATCATTTGCGGATTTTTTCTTTTTGCAGAGGGCAGGGATTTCCAGATTGTTGCCGGTCGGTCGGGTTCGCCATGGAACTCGTCGTGAAGCAGCGCGGGAGAAGAAATCAAATTATCGTAGGCAAGCCGCTCTTTGTGACTTATCTCCTCCTCTGGAAAAGCGTTCAGTTTTTTCAACGCAGGCACTAAATCAACCAGCGAAGACCAGTCGCCCAATGCCTGATAGGCATCTGCCAGCAGTCTGGCTGCGGGAACATTTCTCGGCACACTTTTTCGCAGGTTTTCAAGATAATTTCTTGACTCTGCGATTTCCCCCGCTTTATACAGTAATCGTGCGCGGGTGAGATTAATTGCCAGTTGATGTCGCGGGTGTTTTTTCAGGGCGTCATCAAGATATTTGTTGCGTTGGGCTGTATGCCCTTGTTGCTGTGCGGCATAGGCGGCACCAAGATAGTTCATCAGCGGGGTTTTGTTATGCTCAAGTTTTTTTAACAATGCTTGTTCGGCCTTGGCCCAGTTTCCCTCAATTAGTCCGGCATAACCAGCCATCGTATGTTTATGCGCATTATTTTCATTGCTTTGATTTTGCCATTGTCGATACCGTTTTGGCGCGCGAAACAGCCCGACAATAAAGTTGAATAATAAGTACAGCAATACAAATCCGAGAGCAAGCAGCAGCACGAACAACAACAATGGCAGTCGTACAACATAAGGCTCTTTGGAAAACACCACATATCCTGGATCATCCATGGCTGCCAATGCCAGGCCAACGGCAACTGCGAGCGCGATGATAATAGTGATCACTATTTTCATAATCCCGTTTTCTCCAAATTAGTTTGCGCTTTTAATTACCTCGCGAATCGCTTTCAATGATCCAGAAATATCAGGTGTTTTTGATTGCGGCGATATCGAACCCACTTCATCAAGTTGCGCTAACCAATTAGCGGTTTGGTCCGAATTCTGATCAAAACTTTCCTCAACCCAACTTCTGGCGATTTGAATTCGATTTTGATACAGCTCAGGTTGTTGTCGAATAAATGCGATTTGCGCTGATTCCAAAATTAATTTGGTTTTCTGATAAGTCATCTGCCTGACTTCTGCAGAAATAACCGGCTTGATGGATTTCCCATTTTTCTCCACCTGAATCAGATCTCCCACGCTGGCCAGAAACCATGCGCCAGCATCAATAATGGGTTGAATATAACGATCAACAACAGAGGCTTCTGTTTCAGAATCCACGGTTTCAGATTGATCTGAACCTAACCCTGAAGTTACTTCGGCACTGGTTTTTTCTGGAATGACAATGTCACCCGCAAGCGCGAGATTTTCCACCGTGCTTGACAATGAGGACAACTTATTCAATGCCTCGGCGGTATCAACAACCTGTACATTATCCAACGCTGCTATTTCTGTCGTTAATAACCGTCGAACGCCGTTGAGCGCAGGATTGGCCAACATTTGCAATCGTTCATCTGCATATTGCAGAGCGCGTTTGGCGAGGTTGCTATCTCCGGAAAATTGCCCGGAAAATTGCAATTGTTGATTTGCTATAAAAATTAACTGTTCCGCTTCTTCAAGAGTCCAGCTATCTATACCACGGCCCAGTTCAGAGCGTAGTTTTACAATTGAATCCGACAGCGCGTTAAATTCCTGGCGAAAACTATCCGCTTGAGAATTGATAACTCGTTCAGCAGTTGAAACTTGCTCACGCACAGCGGATTCCTGTTCAGCAATTTCCCCTCGAATAGTTCTAATCTGGTCACTAAAGTTATCTTCAGCGAGTGCAATTTGGTTTTTTAATTGACCGACCTGTAAGTTGGCATCAGATTGCACCGCATCGAAACCACCTAGCCTTTGCTCAATTGCATTAAATCGATTTTCCTGTTGATCAACATCAAGCCGGAAGTCCACAGCGGTTAAATACCAGGCATATCCGCCCGCACACAGCGCTAAAACACTAAACAGTAATGCGACCCCTGAAACAACCTTGACTCCTGCTCCAATGTTATTCGCTGGATTGTCGATTGACGGTGAATTGTCTGGCTCATTGCTTAGCGGTTTTTTTGTGCCAGGCTTCTTCCTTGCTATTTTCTTTTTTGTAACGGACCGGCTTTGCTGTCCTTTTGTTGTTTTGCTTGCTGCCACCTTTTTTCTCTCAAATAATGAATAATACAGTTTAATCCTACCCTAACCCAGGCTCATTGTCACAATTAAACCAAACATTTATTGATTAACGATTGATTTCAGCTTTTCCAAAACACTCTGGTCAGCCGGGGTATCTGAAACCACAACATGGTTAATACCAACCTTTGCGCATTGATGTGCAATTCTGCTGCTAATAGTGATGACGGTGGTCTGTTTCAGCAATTCAACATTGGGCCTGCCCAGCAACTCAATTAAACTCTCTAATATTGAAACACTGGTTATGAGCACTGCATTAATGTCGCGGCGCGCCCATTTCTCTATAATCGGCTGTATGGATTGGGATGTGGTGCGTCTTCGATAACACTCAACATACTTGACCTGAGCGCCAAGCTTTTCCAGTTCCGTTTTCAATAACTCGCGACCGGATTGGCCTCGAAAAATGACGATTTGTTTATCCTTGACACTAAATCCGTTCATACATTCGAGCAAACCCTCACTGTCGGCACGCTGACTGGGCACAAAATCCACCTTGATTCCCAATGACTCGCATCGCGCCGCAGTCTTTGCGCCCACTGCGGCAACCTTTAAGCTTGCAGGAATCGCCGCGTCCCCGGCTGGTTGATGTAATGCACGTTGACGCTCAACCAATCCATTCACCGCCGACACGCTGACCAATACTATTACATCCACTTCGGTCAATTGGCGGAGGCTGGCATCCAGCGACGCGAAATTATCGGGCGGGATAATTTCAATCACGGGAAACAAGATCGCCGTGCCGCCGCGAGATTTGATAAAATTTGCAATGCGCTCACCCTGAGGGCGTGGGCGTGCAATCAAAATTTTTAGCCCTTGCAATGAATCCTGGTTCATTGTTAATTGTCATACACGGATGCAAGAATATCGGCGGCGCCCTGGCTTATCAAATGGTCGGCGACGGCAAAACCCAATGCCACAGGATCAGACGCAGAGGCGGTTATTTCACTACGCAGAATCCGCGAGCCATCAACCTCGCCTACTAATGCGCGGAGCCTTAATTGTTTATGGGTTAATTCTTCATCTGGCTGTGGCGGTTTTAGTTCGGCAAATGCTGCAATGGGAACATGACAACCTCCACCGAGGCGTTGGTTGACAGCCCGCTCAGCATTAACTTGAACGGATGCAGCGCTGTCATTTAACGGCGCAATCAATTGATTAATTTCTTGATCATCCATTCTGCATTCAATACCCACAATCCCCTGGCCCACTGCGGGCAAACAAATTGAGGGATCAATCGCCTCTGTTATTCGATGGTCAAACGCCAGGCGCTTCAGTCCAGACACCGCAAGAATTATGGCGGCATACTGATCGTCATCGAGTTTCGCCAATCGGGTGTTTACGTTGCCTCTTAAGTTTTTGGTTTCCAAATACGGGTAATGCGCGAGCACCTGACATTGTCTTCGTAAACTGCACGTTCCCACCAAAGATCCTTCGGGCATCTTTGATAGCGATTCAAATTCATTCGACACAAAGGCATCGCGCGGATCTTCTCGTGGGCAGACTACAGGGATATGCAACCCATCGGGAAGATTCACCGTCACATCTTTCATCGAATGCACCGCCAAATCAATCGAGCCATCCAGCAAAGCCAATTCCAACTCTTTTGCAAACAGACCTTTCCCGCCTGCTTGAGACAAAGGCAGTTCCAGCATTTTGTCCCCTTCGGATATAATCTCCACCAGTTCAACCTCAATATCCCGGTGTGCAGTCAGCAATGCGTCGCGCACATAGTTTGCCTGCCATAATGCCAACTGGCTTTTTCGTGTTCCAATCCGCAACGTTTTCATGGCCAATATGTTGGTTGAGATTTCTTCGCTGCCACAAAACCGGCAAACGCAGAACACATTATCCGCCCTTTGAAATTTTCAAACGCAAGGCTGTTATTCCCTGGCGCGCAAGTTTCTGATCGGCTGCCGCCATTTGGTCGTAGCTAATATACGGGCCCAACCTGACGCGATAAAAATCCCCCCTATCCTGAATACTGATTTTTTGAATGGTAGAGACAAGACCCTGGAATGCCAATTCGGCCTTGAGACGGTCGGCATCCGCCTGGTTTTTATAGGCGCCCGCCTGCAACATATAGGCGCTGGCATTGGTGTCATCGCCGACCTCATTTGTTTGAGATATTGAGAGTGATGAATCCGATTCAACCGATGGCACCACAACTTCAATTTCCGGCAACACAGTATAAAAATCAAAATTGGTTTGCCGTTTTGCCAGCGTATCCTGCTCACTTTCGACCTGCTCGGTCATGCTCTCCGGGTGCTGTTGTTTAAACTGGTTGAGCATCTGGCGAATTCCCGTTCCAACGCCCCCATCCTCGGCTTGCATTCCCTGCCATAGTATTGTCGCCAGTGCGCCAATCACCATGCCGGCCAACAACATACCCAAGCCATGAAAGGATGGCCTGTGGTTAGCCCCTGATTTTGATGGTGATCTTCGCTTTGCCTGCACCATGGTCAACGCTTGTGCTGTGCTGATGCCATTAATATAACGTGAAATATAATACCGTGACTTTCCATGACCTTACATGTTTTCAGGCGCACTAACACCCAACAGGCCCAGACCATTGGCAATCACAATGCGGGTTGCGTCAATCAACCCCAGCCGGGCAAGACGAACATCATCCGCGCTGGACAGAAACGGATGTGCATTATAGTAAGTATGGAATACATGGGCTAAATCCCGCAAATAGTATGCCACTTGATGGGGCGCAAAACCACTGGCCGCTGATTCCACCACTTCGGGAAAACGCGATAACGATTTTAACAAATCCAGTTCCTGAGGCTCTTTTAATAATTCATTTTTCGGTGCGGCCGTCTCCGGAGTTTGCATTCCTCTTTGTTCGAGCTGGCGAAATACGCTGCAAATTCTGGCGTGGGCATACTGAATATAATACACCGGATTATCTGAAGAGTGGGATTTAGCCAGATCCAGATCAAAATCCATGTGCTGGTCGGGCTTTCTCAACACATAGAAAAAACGAGCGGCATCATTACCCACTTCATCACGCAAGTCCCGCAAAGTGACAAACTCGCCACTGCGCGTTGACATTGATATTTTTTCGCCGCATCGATACAAAATTGCGAACTGGACGAGCAGGAATTCCAGTTTTTCCGGTGAGTTTCCAAGCGCTTCGAATGAAGCATAAAGACGCTTTATATAACCATGATGATCGGCGCCGAAAATGTTAATAATCTTATCAAAACCCCGTTCCGCCTTGTTATAGTGATAGGCTATGTCCGAGGCAAAATAGGTATGCACACCGTTGGCTCGCAGTACTACTCGGTCTTTATCATCACCAAAATCTGTGGCCCTGAACCACTTGGCACCGTCCTTTTCGTAGATATGGCCATTCTCTTCCAGTGTCTTTATGGATTTATCAATATCACCGTTGTCCAATAAACTGCGCTCGGAAAACCAGGCTTGAAACACCACGCCAAACTCCGCCAAATCCTGTCGAATATCATCGACCATAGCATCGCAACCGACATCGAACAAAACCCTGAAATCCTTGTCACCCAGATGCTTTCGGCAACGACTGATTAGCCGATCAATGGACTCCTCTTTGGCAGCGGGCAGTGCCTTAAACAGCTTAGACGTGTCTATACAGTAGGACTTGCCTGCTTTGTCCTTCAATTGCGCGGCCAGGTCACGGACGTAATTGCCTTGATAGGCATTCTCTGGAAATTGAATTTCCCTGCCGCACCGTTGCAGATATCGCAGCCATACACTAACCGCCAGAATATCCATCTGCCGACCACCGTCATTAATATAATATTCGCTGTGGGTGTCATAACCCGCCGCGCGCAGCACTCGGGCCAAGGCATCGCCGTAAGCCGCGCCCCTGCCATGGCCGACGTGTAACGGACCTGTAGGATTTGTTGACACAAATTCCACCATAATGCGTTGGCCGTGGCCGATGTCGCTTTGCCCAAATTCCGCATTTTTATGACGAATTCGGTCAATCACTGAAAGATAGGCATTTTTTTTGAGATGAAAGTTGATAAACCCAGGACCGGCGATAGCGGCTTTCTCAATGACCCCGGATTGGGGTAGTTCAGCCAGAATTTTCTGCGCCAGCTCCCTCGGGTTGGAATTTGTCTGTTTGGCCAATTTCATCGCCAGATTGCTGGCAAAGTCGCCATGATCGGAATCTCTTGTGCGCTCGACGTTGATAGACTGTGCCGCGGATTCATCCAGCAGGCCTTGCTTTTGCAACGCTTCCACCGCCTGAGCGAGAAGGTGGGTGACGGTATCTTTCATGGTGTCCTGAACAAGGCAAGGCGTTGAAAATTGGGGTGCGATTGTACCTTTTGACCGGACTAAGTTGAAGTAAAACCGCTTTTAATCGCATGCAATCGGATAAATACTATTGCGAATGATTCTCACTTGTATTACGATATTAATTTTCTCATTCAAAATAAATCATGAAATTTAGTTATTCGATCATCGCCATAGCATTACTGGTTGCGACGGCGGTGTATGCCCAGAATTTGGCGGCTCAGAATTTGTCTGCGGCATCCGCTGAGGTAAACGTTTATTCAACCCGAAAACCCCAGCTCATCCAACCGATGTTTGATGAATTCACCGCAACCACCGGAATCGATGTCAATGTTGTATTCGCCGAAAAAGGCATGCTCGAGAAATTAAGAAGTGAAGGCGTCAATAGCCCGGCTGACCTGATATTCACCGCTGACATTGGACGTTTATCCGATGTCAAGAATGCCGGTTTAACCCAGGCGATTCAATCGACAGCGTTAGACAGCAATATCCCGGCAAGTATGCGTGACAATGAAAATCACTGGTTTGGCCTGACCTCCAGAGCACGAATAATTGTTGCTTCCAGAGAACGAATTACCGACGGTGGCGTGACCACATATGAAGATTTGGCAGACCCGAAATTCAAGGGTTTGATCTGCACCCGCTCGGGCAAACACGCCTATATGGTGGCGCTGACTGCTGCCATGATTGCCCATCACGGTATAGAGCGAGCGGAGCAATGGCTTGCCGGGATGAAGTCCAACCTCGCCCGCAGACCCGAAGGGAATGATCGTGCGCAGGTAAAGGCAATTACACAAGGCGTATGCGACATCGCAGTGATCAATCATTACTACATGTACAAAATGCTTGCCGACCCGAAACAAAAACCTTGGGCGGATGCTGTTCGTGTCATCTTTCCCAATCAAAATGGTCGTGGCACTCACATGAACATAAGCGGGATGGCGATGACAAAACACGCCCCCAATCGAGATAACGCATTAAAACTCATGGAATTTCTGGCCAGCGAAAAAGCTCAGCAAATGTATGCCCAATTAAACGGTGAATATGCAGTCAAGCAAGGTATTCCATTGGCCGATTCGGTCAAAGCCTGGGGCGACTTTAAACGTGACCCGGTCAATCTCACTGAAGTTGCGTCATATCGACGGGCCGCATCAAAGATGGCGGATCGTGTCGGTTACGATGATTGACAATGACCGATACAAATTCAAGCCTCGGCAGTAGCGCCGCCGCCTGGCGAATCGGCACAACCGGTATTGCCCTTATCGCAATGCTGCCGGTGCTTGCCATTGTTTGGCTGGCGTTGTTCCCTTCCGAAAACATCTGGCCTCATTTAGTCAGCACAGCCTTGCCCCGCTACCTTTCCAACACAGTCATTCTAATGGCCGGTGTGGGGATATCGGTTTTCCTCATTGGGGTATCAACCGCTTATTTAGTCAGTGCCTGCGTGTTTCCCGGTCGACAATATTTTGAATGGCTTTTAATCCTCCCGCTTGCGGTCCCGGCCTACGTCATCGCCTATTTATATACCGATCTGCTGGAATTCGCCGGGCCAGTCCAGGCCATGATGCGCGGATTGTTTGGATGGCAGCTTGCCCGTGACTACTGGTTCCCCAATGTCCGTAGCATGGGCGGCGCAATAATATTGATGGGGTTGGTTTTATACCCTTACGTTTACCTGATGGCGCGCGCCTCATTTCTTGAACAATCCCCCCATCTGCTCGATGTCAGTCGCTTGATGGGGAGATCTCAATTCAATACCTTTGTTTTTGTTTCGTTGCCGATCGCAAGACCAGGTATTGCTATTGGCATCGCCTTGGCATTGATGGAGACGCTTAACGATTTCGGCACCGTCGACTATTTTGCAATACACACTTTAACTGCCGGGATTTTTGACGTTTGGCTTAATATGAACAATCTGGGCGGTGCCGCACAGATCGCGATTGTGATGCTGACTTTCGTGCTGCTGCTAATCGGTCTGGAATATATCGGGCAAAAACGAATCGGTTTTTACCAAAGCGTAGGCAGATTCACCAGCACAGAAAAAATTCAACTGACCGGGTTGGCAAAATGGGGCGCCTTCATGGTTTGTTTTGTGCCGGTTCTGGCCGGATTTTTTATCCCGGCAGGCATGCTTATCAATTATGGGATTACCTACTTTGAACAATCCTGGACCGAACAGTTTCGGGAATACGCACTAAACAGCCTTTCAGTCTCAATCATTGCGGCAGTATGCTGTATCGTGATAGCCGTATTCGTGAGCTATGCCAAGCGCATTGAAGGCAATGCCTGGTTGGGAAGCGCGTCAAAATTTGCTTCGATGGGTTATGCCGTTCCCGGCGCGGTGCTTGCAGTGGGTGTTATCGTTCCCCTGGCCGCATTTGACAATGCAGTGGATGGATTTTTTCGAGCGCAATTTGGAGTCTCCACAGGATTGATACTGAGCGGCACAACCTTCGCATTGATATTAACTTATGTGATTAGATTCCTGGCAATATCAATCGGCAGCATCGAATCGAGTTTTTCCAAAATTTCAACCTCCATCGATATGGCCGCCCGCACACTGGGGCATCCCCCGCTCAGAACTTTGCGGCGATATCATTTACCATTGATTAAAAGCGGTGTCTTCACCGCCGCCTTGATCGTATTTGTCGATTGCATGAAAGAATTGCCCGCGACTTTGTTGCTGCGCCCATTTAATTTTGAAACCCTGGCCACCCATGTTTACTTATTTGCGTCGGATGAAATGATCGAGCAAAGTGCCCTCGGCGCATTATTCATTGTCCTTTGCGGGCTTATTCCAGTGATTGTTTTAAGCAAAACAATTTCGTCTTCTCAAGTTTTAGTGCGCCAACTCAATTAACTCCAACCCATTCGTCCTGGCCCCCCATCCCATCCAATGTCATCCAATGCCGCCGATACTTAAAGTAGAGAAGATTAGTTGTCGCTATGAAAATCAGAGTGCCGTGGATTCCACCTCATTCGAACTCGAACAAGGCAGCCTGGCTTGTTTATTGGGTCCGAGCGGCTGTGGTAAAACCACTGTATTGCGCGCTATTGCAGGATTTCAAAAACTCATCAGCGGTTCCATCACCCTGAACAATACCTGTATTTCCAGCCCCGAAGGCAATATTCCGCCTGAGCAACGCAATCTCAGCATGATATTTCAGGACGGCGCTTTGTTCCCTCACCTTACCGTGGAAAAAAATATTGCCGCCGGATTGCATGGCAGTGATAAAAAAAAGAACCAAACCATTGTCGCAGAAATGTTGGGCTATGTCCGCTTATCAGGATTCGGCAACCGCTATCCTCATGAACTATCCGGCGGGCAGCAACAAAGGGTGGCATTGGCTCGTGCGTTGGCGCCTGAACCAAGATTGCTGCTGATGGATGAGCCCTTTTCCAGTCTTGATCTGGATCTGCGGGAAAGCCTCGGGCAGGAGGTGCGTGAGTTATTAAAAAGTATCGGCGCCACCTGTATTTTGGTGACCCATGATCAACAAGATGCGTTTACATTCAGCGATCAGGTCGGGGTGATGAGAGACGGAAAAATTGAGCAATGGGATACGCCTTATAACCTGTACCATAAACCGGCCACTCGATTTGTCGCGGATTTTGTCGGCGACGGCGTGTTCCTGGATGCCGCTATTCTGGGTCAAAACAAAATCTGGTCTGAACTGGCGGTGCTGGTCGGTGATCTTCCCGACGATGCCCGCCGTGGACAACGTGTCCAATTGCTGGTTCGGCCCGACGATATCATCCATGACGATGACAGCAAAATGACCGCCAGGATCAAGAAAAAAACATTTCGTGGTGAAAGTTATCTGTACACCTTGGTGCTGCCCAGCGGCAGCGAAATTCTTTCGTTGGCGCCCTCTCACCACAACCACGCCATCGGCGAAGACCTCGGCATAAAACTGGAAATCGATCACCTGGTTTATTTTCATGATGACTGATTACAAGCACGGTATTTACATGATAGCTGAACTAGCCAAGATAATCGTCACCTAATACAGAGTCTTAATCAGAAGAAGAGATAGCCAAAAGCCATTCAATTACCGTTTTAATATCTTCGCTATTCTTTCTTTCTTTCAGGCAGAGAATATAATATTGTTTTTCAGTAACAACATTATAATTGAACAGCAACAACATTATAATTGAACAGCAACAACATTATAATTGAACAGCAACAACATTATAATTGAACAGCGGCACTAACCGATTTTTTGCAATATCATCTTCCACAAACCGCCACAAACTCATCGCAATCCCTTGCCCTGATATTGCTGCTTCCACCATTAAATCATCTCGACTAAAACGTAACCGACCTTTTTTATCCAAGTGTTTTAGTTTGTTGGCTTTAAACCACTGAGTCCATTTGCTTTGATTTTTATCATCAAGCAATTTGTAATCCCTCAGTGCATTTACATGATCAATCGTTTTGTTAGACAATGCGGGACTACAAACAGGAACAAGATATTCATCCATCATATATTGAACATGGTGTCCTGGGTAATTTCCGTCCCCATAGCGAATTAATATGTCCGCCTGTTTATCAGCAAGATCCACATATCTGTTTTCTGCTTCAATTAATAATTCAATATCAGGATGGTCGCTCAAAAGCCGCCCCACTCTCGGAATCAACCACTTCATAGACAAC
Organism: Candidatus Spongiihabitans sp.; assembly: GCF_965237845.1. Lineage (GTDB taxonomy): Bacteria > Pseudomonadota > Gammaproteobacteria > Arenicellales > Poriferihabitantaceae > Spongiihabitans. Next base: position 1,695,987 of record NZ_OZ250154.1, read on the forward strand.
GATTCAGGAGCACTTAGCACGACCGTTTTATTTGTAACAGTTGATTTGATTTCGCTTATGGTTTTTTCAATGGCTAACAGGGCTGGATGAACTGTATCGAACAATACACGCCCTTCCTCTGTCAACACTAACTTCCTAGGCAGTCGGTGAAATAGTGTAAATCCCAACCTTTCTTCTAATGACCTAATTTGTTTGCTAACCGCACCTTGCGTTAAACAAAGTTTTTTTGATGCTTTGGTAAAACTTTGACAACGTGCCGAGCATTCGAAAGCACGAATCCCTGATAGCGAAAAACTAATTATCTCCGTCATAATAACTATACTTTTGGAATGAATGAGGGGAATTATAGTCGTTTGAACTAATTTTTAAATATTGAAATAATGACTTCAAACTACACTAACAAAACAAGCGGGGGCATGTTTGAAATCGAATCGGATGTACGAAGCTATTCCAGGTCGTTTACCGCAACTTTCCACACCGGCCAGAATGCATCCATAACAGATGTTGAAGTCAATAGGTATGTCAATAGATATATTGACTTTATCATCAGGTTGGTGAAGGTGCCTAGATGAAATTCTTGCTAGAGAAGTGGATATTCTAAATGATTCTATTTCTTTTGTCGTTGGTGGCACCGCTCAAATTGAAAACAGAGAAATCATTTTTAAACGTGAGGTTACTTAATAAGGTATGGCAATAAAAAATGGCAATATACATTTTTTGGAACAACGAATTAGATCATTTGAGTATGAAGAGACTCTTGGATTAAGGAAACAATTTCTCTCCAATGGGTTCGTTCGTATTAAAGGACTTGTACCTGCAGGCACTCTAGAAGAGATAGATGAGGAATGTAGCCGTATTATGCGAATACTGGGCTCCGACAAAGATTTGCTCATGGAAGAAACGCAAAACACACCGCGGCATATGCGCACTGTCGGACAACATAGACTTGCTCAAGAAAGTAGTTTAATACCAAGCATATATGAATCGGATATTTTTCGTGGTTTTCTAATTGCTATAGCAGGCCAAGAACTATTCAAAGCGCCTTGGCTACCAGAGCAGTACATACTTAGTCGCCTTTATAGAGAGGGAGATACACACTTCAACATGATTTGCACCATGTTGCGCCCAATTGTGATTGGGCAAACTCTACGTTTGAACGACAATCTTATCAGCAACGAGCTCCAGACAGATTTGCGGAGGTATGGGGAGGAATCACAGCTCATCTTTGCGAAGGAAATATTCAAAAAACATATCAGAACAAATGAGTGTAATCCAATATACTGCTAGCAGCAGGCATAGACTGACTGGAATAATATCTGGGCTTATAGCGGCTACTATTTGGGGTTTATGGCCTGTCATCACTCGCTTTGGTGTCACGACACAATTTACCCCCGATGAAATCGTTGTAGTCAGGTTCTTGTTCGCCGGTATTGTCCTTCTGCCATACTATTTTAAGAATAAGGTTTATCGAAGAGTAGGAATTTTACCCTCTTTGTTGATTTCTACCGGGGCAGGAGCGGTTTACGTTTATGTCTCTTCTTTGGGATTAAAGTATGTTCCAGCAGGTCACCTTGGAGTCGTCGAAACCGGAACAATGCTCGCACTTAGCGCATTAGGAGGGGTAATTTTTCTCAAAGAACGGAAAACGATCGGTCAAATTACAGGATATTTCATCGTATTTTCAGGCATGCTGCTTATCAGCTGGCAGAGTCTCCAATCAACCAATACAGATTCAATTAGAGGTGATTTGTTACTCGTTCTTGGCGGCATTCTTTGGGCGCTTTACACGCTTCTAACCAAGAAATGGGAGATTAGCGCTTGGGACGCAGTAGCAACAGTTGCAGTATGGTCGCTGGCTATTTGGGTTCCATTGCTAATCCTCTACGGGAACGTAAATTATTCACTAGATTATACAATACCATGGATTATGCAAGGGATTGGACAAGGAATAATCGCAGCGGTGCTGGGACTTTGGTTCTATTCAATCGCTGTTAACAATCTGGGTGCAGGACAAGGTTCTTTATTCGGAGCATTGGTACCTGTTATAGCCGTACTTGGTGGATTTATTTTTTTAGGGGAGCCGCCTACAACCTATGAAGTGGTCGGTGTAACTTTAACTACGGCAGGTATCTTTGCGGCGGTCAGATAACCATTTTGATGGAATCGACAATGAAGAAAAAACGTGTTGCCATTGTTGATAAGACCGGGCGCGGCCACAGTATATGTGACGCTTTTATCAGAAACAATCCCGATATAGAGATTTTCTATATTCCGGGTACAGGCCGGGTGTTTGACTCTAGAATCACTACAGTTCAGGGTATTTTAATATGGTATCGATTACAGCGGGCCACTATATCTCGGATTGCGTATTTCGAACGAGAAAGTTTACTTACTTGAAGTAAATACCCGTTTTGGAGATTCTGAAAGTGAAGCGATGTTTCCAAGAATTAGTGAGAATTTATATGACATCATAATGGACTTTGCTTGTGGGATTCATATAAACAAAACAATCCAACATGATAGCAATGTCTGTTTAGCTATTAGTATTGTTACCAGCACAGCGGGAAGCGTAAAGAAAAATCAAAAAATTGAACGTGATGGATGGTCATTTAATACAGAAGTGTGCAGAATGCCAATTCGATTAACAACGGATTACCTTTCTGAAAAAGTAACAATTTACTGGGGCAATGCGAGTAATAATCAATCAGGCACAATCATTACAGGCTGTGGCCGCGTTGCACATATTGTAGGTATAGGAAAATCGTTGGAAGTTGCGCGCGAAAGAACATATTCGTCTATACCTGCTATTGAATTTGATGGCATTCGCTGGAGAAGCGATATTGGAGCTAGCTGAATTCTGATATCCCTTGTATCGTTGAGGTGGCACCTAAAGAAGCGCCAAATATGACATGGGAGCCGAGGCTGCTGTTTACCGAACACCAGTTTGGTCTGCTGGAATTACATTCGAATAATCCATCTGAATTGGAAGCGGCTGGCGAAGCCGTGTGTAGAGACAAAGCAATAATTTAGGCATAATTGGATGTTCCACGGACAAGTGGACGATTCAATCGAGGCATTTCGCATGTCCTGCATTGACTTGCAGCGAAATTCTTTCGTTGGCGCCCTCTCACCACAACCACGCCATCGGCGAAGACCTCGGCATAAAACTGGAAATCGATCACCTGGTGATGTTTCCGGTGTGAGCGGATGAAACTATTTCAACGTTGGCATTTGTGGTTATTTATTTTTTGGTATAATTGCCCATTTCATGCTACAGCGTGCTAAAAGGGCATCACACATATGAAAAAACACACACTCTACTATGGCGATTGCTTGGAGGTGATTAGCAAATGGAACGATAACTCGGTTGATTTGATTTACCTTGACCCGCCATTCAACAGCAAGGTGAACTACAACATTCTTTTCGGCAATCAAAAGAATGGAGGGGATAAAAATGATCTCGCCCAACTCACCGCCTTCACCGACACATGGGAGTGGGATGGGGCTGCGGAGGAGCGTGTTGAGTTGATAAACAGCGCAATCGCCCACCCGGCCCATCGCGCCATCCGCGCATTCAGCGAAATCTATCCCGATGGCAGCGGCATGCTTTCCTATCTTTCGTATATGGCAGAACGAATTGCCGCGATGCTCCGCTTATTAAAGGATAGCGGTAGCATTTATTTGCATTGCGACCAGACCGCATCGCATTACTTGAAAATTATTATGGACGAGGTGTTTGGGAAGGGTAATTTCAGAAATGAAATAATTTGGCACTATCAAACAGGCGGCGCAAGCAAGCGACATTATGCAAAAAAACATGACGCGATTTTATTCTATTCCAAGACAGACCTTTATACCTTCAATCCTCAAAACGTCATGATGGAGCGTGCCGAAAAATCATTAGAGCGCGCTAAAAATCCAAAAGGGGCACGAATAGATGCCAGTGATACAACAAAGTTGCCGGTGAACGTTTGGGTGGATATACAAGCCCTAAACCCTATGGCAAAAGAACGTCTCGGCTACCCCACACAAAAACCGCTCGCTTTGCTGAAACGAATCGTGATGGCAAGCAGCAACGAAGGCGACTTGGTATTGGATCCGTTTTGCGGTTGCGGCACCACCATCGAAGCCGCGCACTCCTTAAAGCGCGATTGGATCGGCATTGATATTTCCGCATATGCCATTGAAGTGGTGCGCCGCGAGCGCATGAAAGATTTGGATATCGAACTGGCGGGTGTGCCGAAAGATCTGAAAGGAGCGACCGATTTTGCTGAGAGAAACCCGTTCGATTTCGAGAAGTGGGCGGTCACGCGCATCCCCGGCTTTGCGCCGAACACGGTGCAACGCGGAGACGGCGGCATCGACGGTCGCGCACTGATTTATGGGGCGGCGAAAGAGGAGCATTTGTGCATCGCGCAAGTGAAAGGCGGGAAACCGAGCATCGATTCCCTGCGCGCTTTTTTCGGCATGATCGCCAGCGGCAAAGCGGCCATCGGTGTTTTCATTACATTGGAAAAATGGGATACGCCATCGGTGAGAAAATGCATCGCCCAAGCGGGAACGCTGCACGTGGGCGCGAAGGAATACAGCCGCTTAATCTATGTACACCATTGACGAGCATTTTCAAGGCATTTTGCCGAACATGCCGGTGCTCGCCCACCCTCGCACTGGCGAAGCATTTCACGAAGAAGTGCCTATTCAACCCAATTTGTGGAATGAATAGAAGACTCGTGCTCGGCCCCGGTCTTCGCTCCAATACTTTGCATCAGTATTCTGGTTCGTACATCATAGACCGGATGTAACCCTTGACATCTTTCGGTTCGGGTTGCTCGGTCAAGCCATCGGCGTAGGCGCGCTTTGCCACAGCCGTGGCAATATTCAAGGAAACTGAGCGAATTTCGTCGATTAATGGATAAATCGAACCCAACGCTAAATCATCTTCGGTTACGAACTTTGCCAATGCTTTTGCAGATTCCAAAAAGATTGTGTCGGGAATGGTTTTTACCTGGCAGGCGATCATGCCTAACCCTACTCCGGGGAAAATATAAGCATTATTTCCTTGGCCCGGCCGCAATGTCTGGCCATTGAGCATTACTTCATCGAACGGGCTTCCGCTGGCAAAAATGGCTTGGCCTGCACTCCATTGATAGGCTTGTTGTGCAGTACATTCGGCACGGTTGGTCGGGTTGGACAATGCAAATATACCTGGACGCGCTTTAATCTTTGCCATTCTGGCTACAATTTCTTCGGTAAAAGTTCCAGGTGAACCGGTCGCGCCAATGAGGATATCGGGTTGATGAATATCGATGGCTTCTAAGAATTCACAGTCCGGCAAATCATGGGCAAAATTTTGAATATGCTGCGGCAGGTTTTGCCGGGACCGGGTTACCAGCCCCTTGCTGTTAAAAAACCATAATCGTTGATGGGCTTTTTCGTGACTCAACCCCTCGGCCATTAAAGCCTGGGCGATCATGGAACCAATTCCCGAGGCGGCCGAGCCGGCACCCAGAAAAGTAAACTTTAAATCCTTGAAGTCTTTTTTGGATATCCGAGTCGATGCGTAAACGCCGGCAAGCACCACTGCGGCGGTTCCCTGGATATCATCGTTAAAACAAAATGTTGTATGTCGATATTTATGCAATAGCACAAACGCATTATCAGCGGCAAAATCCTCAAACTGGATAAGCACGCCAGGGTAGGCATCGGTCACGGCAGCAATAAACTCATCCATCAAACTAAAATAGTCCGGTCCTTGAAGTCTTTTTTGATTCGTGCCCAGGTAAACCGGATCAGCCAATAACTCTTCGTTGTTGGTGCCGACATCAAACATCACCGGCAATGTTTGTTCTGGCGAGATACCGGCACACGCACAGTAAAGACTAAGCTTACCGATGGGGATACCCATACCATTGGCGCCCAGGTCGCCCAACCCAAGGATTCGCTCTCCATCGGTGATGACGATGATTTTAATATCTTTGTGCGGCCAGTTATCGAGTATTTCTCTTATCTTGCCGCGATCATTCGCGGTGATATAAAACCCTTTCTCGCATCTAAAAATATTGGCGAACTCCTTGCATGCCTGCCCGACTGTCGGGGTATAAATCAGCGGCATGATTTCCCGAATGTTTTCGATAATCAACTGGTAAAACAAACGCTCGTTGCGCTCCTGCAACGCTGAAAGAAAAATGTATTTTTCGATATCGTTTTCCTTGCGCCGCATATTCTCCAGCACACGGTGCAATTGGGTTGTCATGGTCCCGATCGCTGCCGGCAACAGCCCACGCAGCTTTAATCGATCACGCTCTTCCTGGGTAAATGCAGTAGATTTATTGTAGGCGACGTTATGCAACAACGCCACGCCGGTTAGTTCTGGATTTTTGTTCATAGCAGACCTCTTGTCAGATGTTGTAAATGGTGGGTATTTGACCTTATATATGTTGATGTATCTTGGCAAAATAGGCGTTTTTCATTGCCGCCTCAAAGGCTTCATTGTTGGTGTAATCGAATCCGAAAACCGGCTCCCATAACGCCTGAGGCTCCATACAAAGATAAAAGAACACCTTGTCATGCCACGGTGACAGCGCGCCATATACCTGTTTAAACAATTCGAGTTTGATATCCGCCGGATAAGAAAATTTTCCGGCAGATTGCTGCATCGGCATTTGCAAAATCTTGCTGGTCAACTCCCTTTGCCGAATCGTTTTCATAACCGACTTGGTAAAAGTCAGCGTACCCATCGATACCAATGCGACCTGGTTGGCTTCAAATTTCGAGATGATGTTTTGGCATATATTCTGATAATCAGTTTCCCAACCACTGTAATGGATAATGGGATGGAAATGAAAACCAACCACACAGCCTTTATCGGCCAGCGCTTTTGCCGCCTCCAGTCTTTGGGCAAGACTCGCTGACAAATGCTCTTCGTAATCGATGATGGTTTGCGGATTGAGTGACCAAGTGCAGACTACGTTGCGCGGCACGTTGTTTTTCAATAACCAGCTGATGTTCCTGGATTTGGTTTTAAGTTCAAGAATCACGTTAGCATGGCGTTCAGCAAAATCGCACAGCGCCTCCAGCACGCCCTGGTGATTTCCCCACATTAAGGAATCGGAAGACTGACCGGTTCCAATATGATATGTTTTATCAGGGTCAAGTTCGAGTTTCGATAATTTATCCGCGAATCCACTGTCAAACTCTACTTGATTGCCATGATAGAACGATTGAATGCTGCAATAGCTGCAATCGAACCCGCATTTTTCCACCGCATCCAACGTCATCAAATTACAGCAACGGGTACGCTCAGAGGCAACCGGGCAACGTCCCAAGCCTAAATGTGGTTGCACCGTAGTCTTGAGTACAGGCTTTTGTGTTTTGGGTTTATCTTTCAGCGATAAATGACGATAGTCATTTTCTTTATACCGCAGGAAATCCTGTTTTTCTGTTAATAATGCAAAGGTGCGTTTTTTCGACGCTACCGCATCGCCATTGAGCCCGCCAACCGGCCATTCCCCGGACAGGGGTGATTCCTTCCAGCGAGCACGCTCCAATGCCATCTCACTGAGCAGACGCAATTCCTGCTGAGTAAACCGAAATTCATATGCCTTCTGTTTCAGAAACGCTTGTTCGGATGTCGGTAATAAATCAAACTGGGTTTGAGCTACGATCTGCTCGAATTTTTGCGGGTAGTCAATTCTGGTAGTCACTAGATGGCGTTGAGGACAATGTTGGTCATAAAGTTTGTATTTCTGATCCTGCCAGTGTATTACTACGCGCATACACTAGTTTTACTGGCTTGAAGATAATTGCGGCGAAGTTTATCATCATTGTTGTCCGCAATCGCTCAATACTTTATTTACTGCCATACAATCCGCAATACAATATCCGCTATATTCCATTGCCCGAACAATGACAAACGACTCTATAAACCCGTTGATCGACCAAATCGATCGATGCCTTCCCCAAACTCAATGTACCTTGTGCACCTATCCTCGATGCCGGGAATATGCGGAGGCTATCGCCCATGGTCAAGCCGAAATTAATCAGTGTCCCCCAGGCGGGGAAGTCACCATAAATGCATTATCTGATCTGCTTGATAAACCTGCGTTGGCACTCAATGAAGTCCACGGTATAAACGAGCCAAAACAAATAGCCTATATTGACGAACCTGGATGCATTGGATGTAAATTATGCATCAAAGCCTGCCCGGTGAGTTGCATCGTTGGTTCGGTAAAGTTGATGCACACTGTCATCGTTGATGAGTGCACTGGATGTAAACTCTGTATTCCAGTTTGCCCGACCGACTGCATCGATCTGGCGGCGCCTGATCTGCCGTCAACCAACGGGCAACAAAACAGCCCGTGGCCTGACTTTACCCTGGAGCAGGTGGCGCAGGCACGGTTTAATACCGAGCAAACAATCAAACGAAATCGACAACTCGAGCAAGTTAGAATCAAACGCAAAAAAGGGATCGTGCGCAAACAAATGCAACAAGAAATTCTTGCAGCCATACATCGAAAATCTCAGCAACAAACGCAAAAACAAACCAAAAACGAACACTAGGAAAAGCAACAGTACACTTCGGCAGACCGTAATTGCCTCTTTTAGGGCGGCACAAAATTGGCTACGTAACGGGATTAACAAACCAGGATTAGAAAACCGGATTAAACAAACCAGAATTAAACAAAGATGACCCCCAGACAAATTACCACTGCGTTCAAGCGACTGCAAAAGAATACGCCCACGCCGACCACAGAATTAAACTATCAGTCCGAATTTGAATTATTGATTTCGGTCATGTTATCGGCCCAGGCAACCGATGTTTCGGTCAATCTTGCTACCAAAAAACTTTTCGCGGTAGCCAATACCCCCCAGTCAATAAAAGACCTCGGGGTCACAAAAATAAAGCGCTACATTAAAACCATCGGTTTGTTTAATACCAAAGCCAATAACATCATCAAAACCTGTATGCTTTTGCTGGCGAAACACAACGGGCAAGTCCCGCAAACCAGAGAACAACTGGAGGCGTTACCCGGGGTCGGACGAAAAACGGCAAATGTTATACTCAATACCGCGTTCGGCCAGCCCACCATTGCCGTGGACACGCACATTTTTAGGGTTTCAAATCGTACCGGTATCGCACCCGGCAAGAATGTATTGGAGGTTGAGACCGCGCTTCTAAATTCAGTGCCAGATCGATTCAAAAAGGACGCCCATCACTGGCTTATTTTACATGGTCGATATACCTGTATCGCCCGCAAGCCAAAATGTGCTGAGTGTATGTTGAGCGATATTTGCGATACCGCCCATCGTTACCACTAAGCTGCCGTTGAACCATTTTAATCAATTAGGGACTAACAGCTGATTGAATTAAGGGTACAATCCCGATATCAGCGCCTGACGGATAACGCCCCATGCCCAACCAAAAAACGAACCCGCATAAAATAGATATTCAAAATGGATATTAACGTACACCATGATTTCAATCAGGTGCTCAAAGCCAACAATTGCTTTCCCCTTCGTCGGGCCGCGTTATCCGAGTTACAAATAAATGTAGGCTATTTATGCAATCAAGCCTGCGAGCATTGCCACGTCGATGCCGGGCCTAAACGAACCGAGATGATGGCTTGGGCAACCATGCAAAAAGTTCTGGATTGGGCCAACAATAACCATGTTAAATCTGTGGATATTACCGGTGGCGCACCCGAATTGATTCCGAATTTTCGGAAGTTTTGTAATGGCTTTCTTGATCGAGGAATAAGCATCACCTCGCGTTGCAACATCACCGTTCAATATGAACCGGGTCAGGAAGACCTGCCGCAATGGTATGCGGAAAGAAAGATTCGGCTGGTTTGCTCATTGCCGTGCTACACCTCAAAAAACGTTGACCAACAGCGCGGCAAAGGCGTATTCGGTAAAAGTATATCCGGCTTGCAGGCATTCAATGCGGTGGGGTATGGCAGGACCGAAGAGCTAGCCATCGATCTGGTTTACAACCCCATTGGCCCGGTATTACCGCCCGCGCAAACGGAACTGCAAAATGAATACAAAACCCGGCTAAAGCAAGATTTTGATATTGATTTTAACAACCTGTTAACGATAACAAATCTTCCTATCAATCGCTTTGAACACTACCTGAATCGCACCGGTCAGTTACATAGCTATCATCAGTTGCTGGTGGAAAATTTCAATCCGGCCACCGTTGAACCGCTGATGTGTCGTCATTTGATTAACGTGGATTGGCTAGGCTATGTTTATGACTGCGATTTCAATCAGATGCTGGACTTGCCGCTGGCGGCGCCAGGTCGAAAACATGGGCGAAAACATGGGCGAAAACAACTTTGGGAGATTGAAAGCGGTAACCTCAAGGATGGCCCCATCGCAGTAGCCAAACATTGCTTTGGATGCACTGCCGGCGCCGGCAGCAGTTGTGGCGGTGCTTTAACTTGAGGGTACTGTAGGCCAAGGTTGGGAAAACACCCACAACAATGCAGCGTAGCGCACAAATTTACTGATAAATATCATTGCGGCGCTTAACCAAAATGAAAGTCGCAAATACCCCGCAGCCAGACACAAAGGATCTCCTATTATCGGCATCCAGCTAAAAAACAATACCGGAATTCCCCATTTTTTAACCCGCGACAGTGCCTTATCCTCCAGTTTGAATAATCGCCGGATACGCTGATGCCAGCCAAATCCTGCAAGACCTCGGCGTAAAATAATTCCCATAAAATAGGTGATGATTCCACCCAACGTATTGCCGAAAGTCGCCACCACCAGAAGCGAGGAAAAACCATGCTGGCCGGATTGATACAAATAGTACAACATCGCCTCAACGCCACCGGGAACCAGTGTGGACGCCAGCAACGATCCGACAAAAAGTGATGCTAGCTCAGTGGTCGTATCCACATTTCATCGTTTTCGGATGGGCTTGAAACTTTTCAATTCAAAAACCTCCCGATTAAATTTGCAACGCCATGAGCGAACTCACTTTCCAACGGAAACGACAAGGTGCCCATGACCGAATAGCCTAACAACAACGGCATGAGGTAAAACCGTATCATGTAAAAAAACCAGGCCACATACAGTGGAATTAAAGGCAGGATCAAAAAACCGGGGGTGATCGGAGAAAACAGCTTTAACAAAGGATTGGTCGCGCGCACGAAGAATCGCATAAAGAAAAATGAACTATCCTGGGGCAGGAAAATCCCCATTGCAAATCGACCGATCAGGGTCCACATGATTACGCCCATAATGTAATCGGCGGCTAACAGCCAAATTGGAAAATTTTCGTACATTTCTCTACCCTCAAAATAGTCAAGTAAAAGATCTCTGTCAAATCGCCGCTGCTTGATTCGGGTTGCCACTTCATTTCTACTTCCTTCCACCTATTTCCTATGTCCTGTTTCCATGTGCTCGTGTGCATGACCACCGGGGATGGCGAGAGTGCAAATTACCGATTTTTGCGCGTCCTACGCTCACGGCATACATGCCATCCATGGCAATAATGCATCGTTACATGGACGTAACTTATTAGAGCAATGCAAGAGCAATTGCCGAGGAGCAATTATTTGCCATTACATCCATGTAAATCGCCGATTTTTTGCTCCTGCAAAACCGGCATACATTACATCCATGGCAATCGCCGATTTTTTGCTCCTGCAAAATCGGCATACATTACATCCATGTAAATAAAAAAGCCGGGGTGAATTCCGGCTTTTTTGAACAACACCTGGTAAGACTAATGCGTGGAATCAAGCACCGTTTTACCGGAAGGCACGCGAATTTCATCCACCATTGCCTGGGTTTCCGCATCGGGTTCGGCGGTCATAAGTGAAACCACTACCATTGCTATCAAACTCACTGGCATACCGATAATTCCGAATCGCAAGTGATCGATGCCAAACCATGGGTCATTGCCAAGGAATGCTGGCGCAACATTATACAAGTACAAGCTGCCTGCAATAAAACCAAACAACATCCCTGCCAATGCACCAGGACGGTTAGCGCGCTTCCACCAGATTCCCAACACGATTGGGAAGAACAAGCCTGAACATGCGAAGTCGAAGGCCCATGCCACCGCACCTAAGATGCTGGTGAGCTTGAGACTGGCGACGAATGCGCCTGCTGCGCCAATTGCCAATAACAGGATACGGGCGACCAGCAAGCGCTTTTTGGTTTCAGCTTTTGGATCGATGATTTTGTAATACAAATCATGCGACAGTGCATTGGCGATTGCCAGCAACAAACCGTCCGCGGTTGACATCGCCGCAGCCATGCCACCAGCGGCCACCAGGCCGGAGATGACGTAAGGTAGTCCAGCAATTTCCGGCGTCGCCAACACCACAATATCTCCACGCATGAAGAATTCGTTGAGCTGCAACAGACCATCGCCGTTAGCGTCGATAATCTGCACAAAGCCGATATTGGCCCACTTCTGCACCCAATCCAGCGCGTTAACGTCGGCGATGGTCTTGCCAATAATACCGGTCGCAAGATTTGGGTCGAGTACCTGTAGTTTGGTAAAGGTCGCCAACGCAGGTGCGGTGAAATACAGCAAGAAGATGAATAACAGTGACCAGGCCACCGATTGACGTGCCGCTTTAACCGAAGGGGTGGTGAAATAACGCATCAGGATATGCGGTAGTGATGCAGTACCTGCCATCATACACAATACCAAGGTTACGAACTTCCAGGAATCCCCGGCCGCCGCATGGGCGGTACTCAGTGCTTTAAGCCCTTTCTTCGCGCCTTCCACTGCTTCCAGTCCGCCTAAGTTGTACATAGCTTCGAGCTCACCGATTCGGGCCACCGCGTCGCCATAAACAAATTGTGGAACCAGCCCGAAACCTTGTTTATTGGACATCCAGAATACCGGTACGAGGTAGGCGATGATCAATACAATATATTGCGCAACCTGAGTCCAGGTAACAGCCCGCATTCCACCTAACATGGAACACAGCAAGATACCTAACAGACCGAACCAGACACCCACTTCAAACGGAATTTGCAATGCACGAGATGCGATGGTTCCGGTTGCGTTGATCTGCGCCGTTACATAAGTGAACGATGCCACGGTCAAAACCACAACCGCGAAGAATCGTGCCAGGTTTCCGCCGTAGCGTGTGCCGATAAAATCAGGCACGGTGTAGCAACCAAACTTACGCAAATAGGGCGCCATCAACGAAGCCACCAATACGTAACCGCCGGTCCAGCCTACAACAAACGCTAAGTAACCGTGTCCGCCGAAGTAGATGCCACCGGCCATTGCCACGAATGAGGCGCCGGACATCCAATCGGCGGCAGTCGCCATGCCGTTAAATACGGCGGGCACCTGGCGGCCTGCGACGTAGTAAGCGTCAACCTGCATAGTTCGGGATAGCCAACCGATTCCGGCATAGATAACCACAGTGAAGGCGACGAACAGGATACCGATGGTATCAGCGCCAACGCCCAGCTGCTCAAGCATCGCCATCAGCAGAACGAAAGCTAAAAATCCGCCGGTGTACATGCCGTACACCTTAGGCAGATTGTCGATAAAATTGCCTTTAATCATTTTCTATTCCTCCGCAAAGCCAGTTTCCTGGTCTATTTTTTGCTGCGCTCTGACGAACCAGAAAATCAGGATAACGAAAATCACTTCGGATCCCTGTGCAGCCATGTAATAACCCAGTGGAAAGCCCAGGAATGAAAAAGCATTCAGTGAATCGGCGATCCAGTGGACTGCAAAAGAAAAAATAAACCATATCGTTAGTGTAATGATCATCAGTCGCTTGGTGCGAGCCCAATGAACAACTCTTTGGCTTGAATCAGTCATATATCCTCCTTTAGTAAAGGTGGTTTTAAAAAGTAAGCACTATCATAAACATAAAATACACAGGTGTACACCGAGCAATAATAACCGCAAGCAACTCCAAGGTCATCTTGATGTATAAGTCCGCCCCCTTTGGCACTCGGGTTGATTATGGATGAGGAAGTTGCAAGAGATCGCAGTCCGAGGCTATGATGAGGCAGGACGGTGTTGCAGTCGACCAGCCAGTCGGCCAGCTTGCGGTTAAACCCGGACAGGTCATGTAATAGTTGATCCTCGTGATAGTCCATAAACTGCTCTTGGATGTTGCGGTTGAAGCGCTCGGCATGGGTATTCATTTTGTTCGTATCATCCCTGAAACGAATCCGCTTCGCGGACTACGCGCCATTTCGCTCCCGGCGAAATGGTGGGCGAGCGGGGATAAGGCCGCCAGTGGGTAATGCCGTGGGCATTGAGGCGTTGCTGAAAGCGTCATATGAACTCCGAGCCGTTGTCTTTGATCCTGAAGTGCGGCGGTTTTGGCAGCAGTTGGCACAGCGCGTCAAGGGCGATGGCCGCCTGGCGGCTGGACTGGGCGGCGGCGAAGGCGAAGCGGGAGTGAGGGTCGATGAAGGTGAACAAGCAGCGGCGCAGGCCATCGCGCAGGCGCACCACGGTATCGCAGGCGAACACTTCAAGCAGCTGATGCTTGAAGCCTTTGGGCTTGCGGGGGATGGGTTTGTAGCGGCCGCGGGCATCCAGTCGAGTGGGGGCATGGCGCATTTTGTTTGGACCGCGGGCGATGATGCGGCCGATGGCGGAGACGCTGGGCAGCGCGATGTCTTGCTGCCTACATCAGGGTCGCAGCAAGACCCGCAGTTTGGCTTTGCCGAGGTTGGGGAATTGCTCGCGCAGTTGGCGGATTTCCCTAACCAGCGCCGGGGGGGGTGCGCCTGTGGCTGTCGCCGGTGCTTGGGGGCGCAGGATTTGGCAGTCAGGGCGGCCGGGGCACCATCGGCTTGGCGCACTGTTTCCAGCGATACCGGGTTGTGCAGCTGACATCGAAGGCATCACTGGTCGCGGCTGCGCCATGATTCGCGAAGAAACCGAGGATTTTGAGGCGTTGTTGAGCATGTTTGGAAATCCATATCCCAAAGCTGCCCTAGACAGGCTATGCGGCAAAGCCTTTGTTCGGTATCCGATGTGTTGATGTTGCATGGCTCTCCTTCTGCATCGGAGCGCCAAATGTATCTGAGCTTATACACTTGAACTAATATAAAATTCATGGTTTGACAAACTAATTTTGATGCGTATTTATAATGGCTTTTTTGACAAAAATATTACTAGTACTTCCTAAAGCACTAATTTCAATAGATTTTTGGAAAGCGTTTACAGATTACGTAAGAATAGGCGGAGACAATAAAGCCCATCAGCTAACCGATTCGGAATCACTTGGACAATTTTTACAAACCCGCGCAAGCCATGTCGCTCAAACTTCGCTGTACGGATATTTGAGAACCCGGGCCGGAACCCGATACCCTGAATTGTTCGAAGACCCGGGAATTTTGCTATCAATCAATATGGCAAAGTGGCAAATCTGGCTGGCCTGTCTATCGGATTTAACAATCTATATTGGCGGTTTAATTCACCAGCGTACCAATGCCAAATCCGATGATATTTGCTTGGTGTTATCACCTGTTATTGATTCAATATTAAAGGAAACTGGCATACCTGATGAAGCTTCGCCCGAATTCCGGGACACAGCCGAAAGCCTCAAACAACGCGTGGCCAACTGCGACTTTTCATCTATCCCGGACGATGAATTTGCATTTATTAAAAGCCCTGAAGCCCTTTTTTATTGGGCGCCGGTTGCCGACCAACTCAAAAATCGAGATAAGGAAATCGTTAAAAACTCGGTGAGATTTCGCTGGCATGAAATTCGGCGAAGCGCCAGGAAACTACTGCAAGCAGAGACATTGATGGGAAACACCAAACCTAATTTTATTTGATTCCTTTTCAAACAAAGTGATGTCGAACTCATGCTCGAGTTTTTTACCGCAACACTCAGTGTGGGTTGGCTTACAAAACAGGACCTTGCAGCACGACTAAAATGCCGTTCTCTGGCAACCGCGACAATATATTTAAGCTCGCTTAAGGTCATTCAGAATAATGTTGCGCCTTAAAAATTTTATCCAATGGCAAATTTCGTTTGATTTCTTAAGGTTGTTGTTCTTTTTGTCAAACTTTGAAATATCGATTTTTGCCTCTAAATCTCTAATAATATTAGTCGCTGTAATTGAGTTGCCGTCATTCTGGACCGCAACTTGATATGTGTTGATAATTGGGTGTAAGGAGTATTCAACGTTGTGCGAAATATCCTCGTTTCCATATTCAACAAGCCATCTCTCAATGGAAGTCGAGTTGTTGAACCCCCAAGCTTTTAGAATATAGCAGGTGATAATTTCCATCACTATCCCGAGTGGTCCACCTGCTGCTTTTTTCTTGTCTTTCGTGTAATGAAACACTTTTCGCCAAGAGCATTTTATAATTTATCTATAGATTCATATGACATTCTTTCAATTTCTTGTTTTTAATGGTTCAATAAATAGCGTTTCAATGATGCCGGCTTAAATCACTAGCCAGTGATTCGGCTATATTTTGCGACAATGCACCGGTTTCATAAGCGTAATCAGGATGGTTGACCCCAATTTTTATTTCCGCGCCGTGGTTCGCGGCTACAATCATCTCAGTGCTCAATTCAAATCGCAAAAAATGAACTGCGGAAGTTTTTTCCTCGGTTTCGCGCACCAAATCTTCATTGGCGATGGGATAAACCTTCGCCAAATCACCAATTTGCACCCATATTTGACGCTCAACTCCAATCAATTTTGATAGCGCTGCCCTACGCTCTGCCTGATCTTCATATTCAATCATAAAGGTTGCCTTCCAGTTGGCGCCATCCGGGATTAACGGGTTATACGCCTCCAGTTCTTCGTCGATGGCAGCGGCTTCAAAAATCTTTTCAATGCGAAGCACTTCCTGGATTTGGTATTGCATGGTCAGCCGATCTTCGAAATACAAAGTGGCATTTGGTCCCAACGCGACCTGGCGGGATTTTTTATGCGCCATGACCCGCTCGCGGTAGTTTGGACGCTGGCTGGCGTATTCTTCCAGAGACATCAGGTCTGTTTTATTTAATCTTAACATTTCAATAGGATATATGAATAATTTATAGTAAAATCTATATATCGTAGGCTTTCCGCACCAGAGATATAGGGTGGGATGTGGTTGACCCATCCGCCAACGCATGTTCTATAAACTTTCCTGCCATCGGGCAATCACTACCGTAGTGATCGGCATCGCTTTGGATAACCTTGTTGACCACCGGCCTTCCCAGTTTTCTTGCCATTTTATAGAACTTACTTTTAACGCCGTAGGTCCCGTCATGCCCCGAACAACGCTCTATCGCCGTAACATCGGTATCTGGAATCAATTGCAGACATGCCTTGGTTTTCAATCCAATCTTCTGCACCCGCTGGTGACAGGCAACATGGTAGGCGACTTTCCCCAGAGATTGCTTAAACTCGGTATTCAACAATCCTCCTCTGTGACGAAGCATTAGATATTCAAATGGGTCAAAAATGGCTTTGGCTACCTTTTGAACTTGGTCGTCGTTAGGAAACATCAACGGTAATTCCTGCCGAAACATGAGCACACAAGAGGGCACCGGCGCGATGATGTCCCAGCCGTCATCGACCATTGCCACCAAATGGGGAATATTGGTTTCCTTTGCTTTTGCAACGGATTCCAAATCTCCCAATTCTAATTTAGGCATACCGCAACACTGTTCGCGATCAACCAGAGTCACCGGGATTTGGTTATGCTTCAGCACCTGCACCAGGTCTTCGCCTAAATCCGGGGCATTGTAATTGCCATAACAGGTCGCAAATATCACAACTTTTCCGGTGGTTTTCTCGGTCGCCTTTGTTTTCCCAATGGATTGAGCGAAATGATCTGGCGCCGAAAATTCCCTCTGCATACGTTTACGCAAAGTTTTACTGTGATACGCTGGGATACCCGCTTCAGGATGAACCCCTAATAGTTTGTCCAATACTTTGCGCACTGGTTTAATTTTGTTTGCGGCGTTGACCACATTGACGATGATTGGAATACCCGCAAGTTTGCCAACGGCATCCGTCGAGGACAGAATTTTTTCGCTATTGGTAACCCGGCCTTGTTGAAATTTCACCGATTTCGCCCGCAACATTAAATGCGGGAAATCGATATTCCACGCATGTGGCGGGATGTAGGGGCATTTCGTCTGGTAACACAAATCGCATAAGTAGCACTGATCCACAACTTTCCAGTAATCTTGCTTGTTCACCCCGTTGACTTCCATAGTCGATGATTGGTCCACCAAATCGAATAGTGTGGGGAAGGAATTGCACAGGTTGACGCAACGGCGACAACCGTGACAATGGTCAAAAACACGTTCTAATTCATTGTAAAGGGCATCCTGACTATGAAACTCCGGGTTTTTCCAGTCAATAGGATGTCGGATGGGCGCGTCCAGACTGCCCTCTCTATTTTCTCCTTTCTCCACAAGTATTTACATGAGAAATATTATGTCAATTGACATTAAAAGACACTGAACCGTAGCGCTAAAGAATGGCCAGTGCCTTTAATTGCCGACTAAATGTCATCCAAGGCTTTTTGGAAACGATTTGCATGAGATCGTTCCGCCTTGCCAAGAGTCTCAAACCAGTCCGCAATTTCATCGAAGGATTCGTTACGAGCGGTTTTTGCCATACCGGGATACATATCAGTGTATTCATGGGTTTCACCGGCAATGGCGGCCTTCAGGTTATCCGGTGTCGGGCCAATGGGAAGTCCAGTAGCTGGATCGCCACATTCTTCCAGATATTCAAGATGACCATGGGCATGCCCGGTTTCACCTTCAGCCGTAGAGCGGAATACGGCGGCAACGTCATTGTAGCCTTCGATATCGGCTTTTGCCGCGAAATACAAATATCGGCGATTGGCCTGGGATTCCCCGGAAAAGGCATCTTTGAGGTTTTGTTCTGTTTTCGAATTCTTTAAACCCGCACTCTTTAAACTCATGTTGTTTACTCCTAATCGTGTGTTTTATATCTAAATTTTCATGTCATCTTTCATGTCTAGTTGCGGACATGGGTAAATTCTAGTTTAATTGGTATGATTAGTCTAATTGATTGTATTAAAAACTATAATGGACAGAACTTCAGCTGCTTTAATAATGTTGCTGCGTATTTTTACGGCAACAACAGGAAGAAATGATCGGAATATCGGTTTTTGCCATTGCCATACCCAGTTTTACTGTAATTTTATCCAACTCATTATTTTTATCATTATCGCCCGGCTTATTTTTTGGGCGCCGGCGCAACAGACATTCGACAAGTCCGTGCAAAGCCCATACATTATCCGGGTGCTGGCCGCTGCGTTGCAGTTCATTATTTAGCCCAAGATCTGTTCGATAAACGGATTCGGCTTCTTCATAATGCCCCTGTTCCAGAAGTAAAGCGCCGAGCGCATGTCTTGGAGGATGCATCCACGCCCAGGGCTCGGAATAGGCAAGATTATCATCCAGGCGCACGCTGTCACGCAGAAATTTATACGCATCCGCATAATTTCCTTTATGGTACTCAAGTTCGCCATTAAGCATGTTTTCCGCAATCGCCAAAATAGTCAACGCGCGGTTATTAAAGAATTTTCGATCATCAGGAATGTTAGCGAGGGATTCATAGAAACAGGTGCGTTCTCGTTCAGCACAAGCAATTTGCCCAAGCGACGCATAACCGACCCCCCTGGCATAATGCTGCATCGACGTTGAAACGCAGTATAGATTGGAACATTCCGGCATTGGCGTATCAATAATTTGCTGCCACTTTCCGAAACGCGCCAGCACATGCATTTTCATTGAATAATAGCCTTCCAATGTCATTGCAAGATACGGGCGTCCCTTGATTTCCAATACATCACGGGACAACATGGCACACATTTCATCAGTTGCTTGCATAGCGGGTGCAAACTGACCCATAAACATACAGGCATAGATCATCAAATGCAGATCGTGACAACGAGACGATGTATAGAAATTATAGGGCCCAGCGTAATCAAGATATTTTCTGTCGGCCTGTATTGCGCTCTCGCTTACCCGCTTTGCCTCCTCATAAAGCCCGCACAAAACATAAATATGGCCCGACATGTGGGTGATATGCCCGGCATCCGTGCGCATGCCGCGAAGCGTGTTGGCTGACTCCAGCGCGGTGTCCGGCACGGGCGACATTTCCAAACAATGAATGTGCAGGTGCAAAATCGCCGGATGCTGGGGAATCCCCTGAACCCTAGCTTGGTCGATGGCTTTGTCAAGCACGGCTAAACATTCCAGTGTATCGGCGCCATCAGCCGGTTGGTCGGTTTTAACATTCCAAAGTTTCCAGGGTGTTCGTGTCATCATGGCTTCGACAAAAAGCGCCATAACGTCCAGGTCTTGCGGAAATTTTTGATAAACCTCTCGCATCGCCTCAGCGTAGGCATCATTCCACGCATCAAACTCCTCGAGCACTACGCCATGGTCGCATCGAAAACGCGCTGCCAATGCGTTGATCAGATCAACCTCCACGATAGCGGCATTGGAAACAAGCGATCGTGCGCTGCGGATATTATCGAAACAAAATTTTGTGCATCGGGTTATTTCTTCAGGGCTAAAATCGCGCCACGGCATATTGTAAAAAGGCCCTGCCGCATAAGCGATTCCCCAATATGCCATCGCACAATTGGGGTCATATCGCAGCACTTTCTGGAAACAGTTAACCCCTTCTTCCTGATTAAATCCAAAGCACCAATTAAGACCTCGATCAAACCATATTTGCGCCTCTGAAGACGATGTGGTAATTGGCCGAGTGTGCCCGCCTAAATCAAAATACGGGTTCAAAATAATTGTCCATCCTAATGGTTATAGCTTAAAAGGCATCGGAGGAATTCAAACATTCCACGATAGCTCTTGCGCACAATCGCGCTTCCCTTGGCCGCTTCCCTTGGCATGGTACTTTGCGGAATATGAAATGAGGTATATTTTACCTGAAATCGAAGACAACCACCCTACGGAATAATGTAGCGGCTACGCCGCGCTTTTTTATCTGCCTAGCGTCCAAGTTGCATTATTTGGAGGCTGGAATGATGGCCACCTGGAAAAAATTTTAAAGCCGACACCTTAATGGACTCGATTAGTTCAACAACTAAGCGATTGATGCAACAAATGGTGGAAATGGTGAACGCCGTGTTCACTAATGCCGGAACGTTCCTGATCGTAAATATAGGGACCCTGATCGTAACTTCTGGATTTGAGGCCACGCTGAACTGATTCGCACAATGCAATATCTTCAGGTGTCAGAACATTCGCGGAATACTTTGCGCGAGATTCATGCAGCCTGCCGTCGGGTGACAGCGAGTGCCCTCCGAAATAGCATGTATCGATACTAATCGGGCGAACCACGTAGATAGAAAACTCAAAAGAGCCGGGCAAAATATTGAATGTGGTATTGGGCCAAAGAAACCATGCAATCGCAAACTGATTTCCAACATCTGTGTCAACCTCGTAGGCATCGTTTTTATTACGAATCTTTGGGCCAGTTTGTCTCGACCAATATTTAAATGTCTCCACTTGATATGCTTTCATGTCAATCAGCGACGCGAAAGCCGGATGGGCTGGGGCACAGTGATAACATTCAAGAAAATTATCAACCACCACTTTCCATCCAGCCCGATTTATGGTTTCACCCAACGAGTCAGAACCGCAGTACATCATTTCATCAAGGCAGGGCGTTCTTGATTTGATATCTTTTTCGAGGTCGCCTGCAATCGAGACAAGACTTTCCGCATGGTCATCCAGATTCACGAAAACGCAACCACAGAATATTTCTACCCGAATCCGCTTTAACCCAAAATTGGATTTGTCAAAATCCGCACGTTTGTCGCTGAGTCGAGCCGCCACCAAATTACCGTCAATCCTGTAAGTCCAGGCATGGTATGGACAGATGATTTCCATATTAGTGTTACCGGCGCCAGCGAGAAGTTCATGCGCACGGTGACGGCAAACATTATAAAAGCTATGAATTTCGCCATCGTCACAGCGGATTATAAATATGCTTTCATCACAAATGGTCACGGTTATATAGTCACCTACATTAGCAAGCATGGATTCGTGGGCAACATACTGCCAGGTTCGATAAAAAATCCGCTGTTTCTCCCGCTCATATATTTCCGGGCTTAGATAGTACTCGGACGACAATGTATAAGACTCCGCCGCATCGTTTGTTAGCAGTTTGGTTAAAACGGGAAGCGCTTGTTTCATAACAACCTCTTAAAAAATTTGTAGAGTCGAATTAATTTATCGGCATTATTTTACACGCGATTCGATTATGGCGCCTCTATTCATTCAATCTCACTACGTCAGACCCAATGCTTGTTTCCGTTTTTTACTCCACGACTGAATAATGCGGTCGGCGATGATGGCAATCAGCGCCATACTCAAACCGGCAACCATGCCTTGGCCTGCATTTGCACTACTCAGCGCGATATAGACCGATTGCCCCAATCCTTTGCTGCCGACCAGTGCGGTGATGACCAGCATCGCCAGCGCAAATAATATCGTTTGATTGAGCCCGAGCATAACTTCCGGGATTGCCAGCGGCATTTTCACGGCCCACAACAACTGCCGCTTGGTGCAGCCCATGGACTGCGCCGCTTCCACGGTCGCCGCCGGCACATTACGCAAGCCATGCTCGGTGTAGCGAATGGTCGGGACGATGGCATAGGCGATGATTGCCAGAAAGGAAGTAAACTCGCCGATTTGAAAAAACATTAGAAATGGAATCAAGATGACGAACAACGGCATGCTCTGCAAGGTGTCGTTAATCGGGCGCAAAAAATTCGACACCGCTTGATTGCCGCTCGCCCAGATTCCCAGCCCGCCGCCGAGCAGCAAGCACACAACCACCGCCGCCAGACACATATACACCGACAACATCGCCTGCGGCCAGACCCCGGAAAACAACATGAACAGCCAGTCAAATAACGATAGTGCTGCAACCTGAAGCCCGCCGACCTGCCAAGCCAATAAGGTTACCACCAATACAAACGCTACCCATGGGATTGCGGTAATTCCAAAGTAGAGCAGTCCGCCAATGATGACAACCATAACAGCAGACTGCCAACTGCGTTTGACAAATAACCAACCCACCACGGCGGTCAGCGCAACAGCATATCCCGATATCATTGCCGGAGTCAGTGAAAAGCCCCAGGAAAACGGCGATATTGCTTTGGTGAAACCAACTTTAAGCGGCAACAGGTAATAAAAGAATATGGTTTCTTTGACTGCGTCTGTGAGGTTCGAGTAATTGGCGGTGATGAAGCGCAAGCCATCATTAATGGAATCCGCAGGATAAAAAATCCACGCTTGCGGAAAGACACGCAAGATCGGTATAAATAACGAAAGCAAGGTAAAAATCACCATCAAACCAAAAACGAATAGCCAGGGTTTTGATCTTTCTGCCCGGCTAAGATGCTGTCTCTCAACGGCTCGCGTTCTATCGGTAAAGCCCCGGCTTATTCGGTCCAGCACCATCGCGATCAATGCGATGACGGTGCCGGCCAATAGACTTTGGCCAAACTGCGCCTTGCGCATGGTGCTGAGTACCTCCCAGCCCATATCGGCGGAGCCGCCGATGATGGCGGCAATGATGACCATGCTCAGCGCCGCCATGGTGGTTTGATTTACCCCGACCATGATATTCGGTAGCGCACTCGGTATCTGCACCCACCAAAAAAGCTGCCGTTTAGTGGATCCGGACATGATGCCGGATTCAAGCACATCAATCGGCACTTTTTGCAACCCCAGAATGGTGTTGCGCACCATCGGCGGACAAGCGTAGATTGCGCTGGCGACCACGCCCACCACCGGCCCGAAACCGAACAGCAATAGAATAGGAATCAGGTATGCGAAAGTCGGCACGGTCTGCATCAAATCCAATATCGGCTGGACGATTTTATTGATGCGCGCGGATTTATAGGCGCCGACAGCGAGCACCAAACCCGCCGCAATGGCCAGGGGAATGGAGACGAAGACGATGCCCAGCGTATTCATGCTCGGCAGCCAATAGCCGGTGAGCACCATATAGAACAACGCAAGTCCGGTGAACAGCGACAATCGCCAACCGGAAGAAACGTAGGCAAGCACGCAAAAACCGGCCATGGTTGCGGGCCAGGGCAGCCACTGTAATAGTCCCTGAGCGCCTGCCATCGGCCAGGACAACAACCAGTTAAAGGAGCGGAACAGCCATTTGAATGCGCCGATGAACCAATCCATAAAAACATTGATCCAATCCGCGAACGGAATGATTAGTTCAACGGGCAGCGTCACCAGCCAGGAAACCTGGTCGCGCAAAAGCAGGCACACGCAAGTTATCAGGATAACCGCTATCCAGGGCGCAACGCCCTGATAATTCCACTTGGATAATTTGGTGCGCATTAGCCCTGGTTCGGGGCGGCGGCCAGGGCATTGACCACCAACTGCGGGGTGACGACGCCGATATCCACGCCATCGCGTTGCACAATCAGCCCCTCAGGATGGTCATTAAAGCAAGGCATGATGCTTTCCAGCGTGGCCAAAGCATCAACCCGCTGGCTGATTTCGTCTGTTGACTGGTTGGCATCGACAATCTCGCCGGCGGTAATAATTCTTACCCGCGGAACATCCTTGGTGAACTCGGCGACATAGTCATCGGCGGGATTCAGCACAAGTTGCGCCGGTGCGCCGATTTGCACAACTTGCCCGTCTTTCATGATGGCGATACGGTCGGCCAGCCGCAATGCTTCCAGAAAATCATGGGTGATAAAGACGATGGTTTTGTGCAACAGCTTTTGCAAGCGCAGAAATTCATTCTGCATTTGGCGGCGAATCAGCGGATCCAACGCGCTGAAAGGTTCGTCCAGGAACCATATCGCCGGCTCCACCGCCAGACTGCGGGCAATGCCGACGCGCTGTTGTTGCCCGCCGGAAAGCTGCCGTGGGAAACTGTCTTCCCTGCCCGTAAGTCCCACCAGCTGAATAACTTCCCGTGCGCGGGCGACCCGTTTTTGCAAGTCTACGCCTTGCACTTTCAGCGGAAAACAAATATTTTCAAGAACGGTCAAATGCGGCAGTAATCCAAAATTCTGGAAAACCATGCCCATCTTGTGCCGGCGAAATTCGATCAGCTGGTCGTTGCTCAGCTTCAACAAATCCTCGCCGTCCATCAGCACCTCTCCCGCAGTCGGCTCTATCAGCCGCGACAAGCATCTCACGATGGTGGATTTGCCTGAACCGGATAGCCCCATGATGACGAATATCTCGCCGGTGTGAACATCAAAACTGACGTTGCACGCAGCCCCAATGTGAGCATTTGCCTCGAACTTCTCCCACAAACCACGGGTGTCGGCAACATCGCCGTTGCCATCAGCAAAAAACTGCCCGGGGTTTTCGCCGTACACTTTCCATACATTACGGCAGGATATTTTGATGCTGTTAACCGAGTTCACTAAACGCTGCCTATTGAATACCTTTCCCAGAATTTTGATGGCTATCTCGCTACGTTGATCAAGTTCCGTGTTCCCACCGCTTGAAACATATACTGTTTCGTTGTGTGACGGATTTGGTGGGATTGATTGCTCTAACGATGTTCGCTAAGGCAATAGCTGTCATTGGATACCTGATTATCACGGTGGCCATCAAAGACATTACTAGGCTTATAATTTTTATCTTTTTCTTGCCTCTGGAATACACTTTCATGAATCTTCGCGTTAACCGGTATTATTCTATCGACCTTTCTCCATAATTTCCAAAATCTGGCTCTAGAATTGTGGAGCGTGCCCAAGCAATTTTGTTGTAAATTATTTGTCCAGTTTTCTTTTATCCGAAGGCCTTGTTGGATGGCTTTGTCCATCATCCATGCGAGAGCGATATCTGATAGACCACAATTAGTATAGTAGCCTCCCACATCAGAATGTACACCTGAAAACCAGACTTGTTCTATCGTCTGCTGTTCCGATTTTTTGCTTTCATCCCAGATACTTACCGGGAACATTTTTCTTTTTTCATCAATAGATATAGCCTGATAGGCATATTTTATATCTTGATTTAGGGTTTGATTGGAAAATTTCTTACCGTGAAAATAACCCAACGAAGCAACAGTGTCCCAAACGCCTATAAGGTGTGGTTTGCATTCATGAGAAAACGATGCTTTAAATTTTTGGCATACATCAAAATTTCTTTTTAGGTACATTTTAGAAACGTACGGTATTAGGTTTTTAGAACCTTTTTGTAAAACTCCAAAGCAATGAAGCATTCCGGCTAACTTTCTAGCCGTGAATGCACCTCGACTAAATCCGAATATAAAAACTTTGTCTCCTTCTTCGAATCGATTCATTAAATACTCATAACCATCTTCAATATTTTGTTGAAGCCCAGCACCAAAGGCCTTTCCAAGAACTGCCCCGACCTTCTTGCCGAAATTACGCCCTAAAGAACTGAAAGTTCCAACTCCAGGATCATAAAAACCAATTTGCTCTTTGTCGCGAACAATGTGCTCAAATATTTTGACGACATTAGTATTATTATCCCCATATTCGTTGCCTGTACCATCGTAGCATATAACAATATTTTTACTCATGACGATTTCTCCAGTATGAATGTTAATGATTTCTCGATAAATTTGCAGTTTGACGGACAAGTTTTCTGCGCGTAGCACCCTTGTAATGCTCTGTTGTATTTCCATGTAATATCATAGTTTCCACTTCTTTTTTTGCTTGTTCTAATTTTGTTTTGGCTTGCTGTTGGAGTTGCTTTGCTTGGTTGCGGATTTTGGTAATGTGATTGGCGATTTCGGTTTGTTTTTTCAGTGGCGGAACAGGTATTTTTAAGGATTTCAGCAAGTCTAGCCCGATTCCTGATTGGTTATTCCAATTAGTGCAAATTGAGTAAAACACCTTGTTTGTCTGATACGCATTAAAAATCAACATCAGGTAATCTGGAATTACCTTGTTTTTATCAACTGTAATCTTTGTAATATGGTTAGAAAAAAATAAGGGTCTTAACTAGTTATGACCCTTTATAATTATTGATTTTACTTACACTTTCTTTGATTGATACAAATTCTGGCTTATAAAAATGTGGGTCAAATCTCCCCCCTGCAACCGCACTAAACCTGGTTAAAAAGATTTTATTCGGGTCGGCTTGTTGGGATAGTTGAAAGTTGCTACTCATCATCAAAGCCTAATCTATCGGGATTTTTAGCAATGTTTTTATCCATTGATTTTAATCTGCGTTCTAATTTTTTAATGTCTTTCTCAGGTGGCAAATTCTCAGGTTTGATGCCGCGAGCCAACAAAATATCTCTGACGCTTTCATTATTTTTAATGTGCTCTACGGTAATGGCATTTTCGGTGATGAGTTGGTGTTCTTTGGTGTTAAAAACGGTAATCTCTGTGGCAAAGTCTTTTGCCTTAATGGTGATAGCAGGTAGAAAATCAGCCAATGCCCTGGCGATCGGTACTTGCATTTTGTCTTTCATATCTGCAGTTGTCTTGCCGCCAAATAATGCCTTGTCGCCTTTTGAGCGAATAAAGCCAAAATTTCTATCGTTTTTAGTATGTTTATAAATCACTCCAGAGAGTTCTTTTTCTGAATAGATTAATTTTTGCCTGGCTTGTAGTCTTTCTAATCCGTGTATTTGTTCCTGGATGAGCTCTAATTTTCTGGTTTGGACGGCAAAATAAGTTTGGGCAAAGGCGATGGCTTGTTTTCTTGGATCGCCGTTTTGGGCAATGAGATAACAGGCATAGCGGGTTAGCATAACATCCTGTATTTCACGCTGAGAATTAGAGCCTAAAACGACCATTTTGTTGGCCTCAACGAAATGGTCGGAAGGCTTATGATTGCTGGCTTCACAAGAAATTTTAGCTTTGCTGATGACTTGATTAAAATTACGCCAATCGCTATACCCTAAAAGATGCTGTAAATCCCGTGCAAACCAAAACTCAACGCCATTCCCGGTGGTTTGTGAGTGGGTATCAAAATTATCAGTAAAAGACTCAATAATTTCGTTTTTCATTATTCCTCCAAATCTTTAATAAATTTAGCGAGTTCCTGGCCGATAAAATCCAGTTCATTATGCTTGGTAGGTTTCCCCGTTGCGTCGTAGCCGATGTCTTCGGCGATTGCCATAAAGACGGGGTAATCATCCAGCCGTTTCTGTTTCTGCTCTAGATACTGTTCACTCAAAGTTTTCTTGAGCGCATCCACTTTTTCCTTGTATTCTGCATTGACTCCTTTTTTCCATTCCTTGTAAGTGTCTGATTGTGTCAGTGCTTTGCCCTCTAAACCATCCGCGTTATCAAAGCCTTTTAGTTCTTGGATGTGTTTCTTTTTCTCGTTGTCAATTTTTTGCAGTTGTTTGAAGTAGCCGTTCTCTTCTTTAAGGCTGTCTTGCAGTGCTGTTTTCTGGTTTTGTATTTGTTCGGTAGTTTCTGCCGGGTGTTTTTTCAAAAACAGCACTGAGCTTTTAACTCCCGCGCCGGTTGCCTGAAATGCCGTTTGCGGCATGGATACCACCGCCACGATACGATATTTTTCCTCAATGCCGTCGCGGACATATTGCAAACTGGAATTGGTTAAAACCCCATCGGGGATAACGATTGCCAGATAACCGCCTTCGGTTAAAAATTTATGGCATTGCTCAATAAACAAAATTTCGGTGCTTTGATTGTCTCTGGCGGTTTGTTTGCTTTTTGGGTTTAGCCAGTCAACATCCTTGAGTGCGTAGCTGTATTGGTGCATATAGGCTTGTTCGGTTTGCCTGATGCTCGAACCAAACGGCGGATTGGTGATAATAAAATCAAAATGGTTATATTGAAATCCTTTATTTTTAGTAAGCGAAAATATTCCTTGCTGAGTGATATTGCCGTCTGTGTCTTTAATATCGTCAATCGGCAATAAGCCATCGATCGCAATCACAT
Source organism: Candidatus Spongiihabitans sp. (assembly GCF_965237845.1). Lineage (GTDB taxonomy): Bacteria > Pseudomonadota > Gammaproteobacteria > Arenicellales > Poriferihabitantaceae > Spongiihabitans. Next base: position 1,724,863 of record NZ_OZ250154.1, read on the forward strand.
TAGTATGGCCGTCATCGTGAAGGATCATATTCATTTTGGCAGTTCGGGCGATCTACTCGTTAATTTCGATACCGAATAGATTTTTCTCTGCGAAATCATGCCAGTTCTTGTAATGGATCGTGGTTTCGTTCATATTCGTTTCAAAGTCGGGATAGTATTCGCCTGCTTGATGCCTGACTTTGTCAAGTGCATGGAGCAAAAAACCACCGCTGCCACAAGACGTATCCAAAACTAATGATGCATAGGTAATCGGCAAGGTTTCAACGATAAATTTCACAATCGGGCGAGGAGTGAAGTATTGCCCAAAATCCCCTCGGAAGAATGAACCGATAAAAGTTTCAAAGGCTCTGCCCTTGCTGTCCAAATCGGTATTGCCAAGATGAATACTTTCAAGGTAACCAACAACAGTACGCAGTTTTTCAGGATTAAGGCGTATATCATCCTTAAAAACTTCCGGGTCTTTCTTGCGCCCTTCGGCGTAAAGGGCGTTGATGCGTTCTTGTAGCTCTTTGTTGGTTTTAGTTTCTGTGCCTTGGCTGAATATCTGGAAATGGTAAGGCTCGCCTGTTTTTCGAGGTTTCCGTTCATCCCAGATTTTGCAAAAAATCAACTTATCCAGTTCGTCAAAGGCTTCTGACGGGTTGAGTTCTCCACCTCCCCAAAGGGCCTGGTGCGCCTGCTTGAATCTTCTGGTTAATTCGTCTTCTGTTACCGCATCAAGCTCAAACAGTTTTTGCCCGTTGACCTTACCGCCACCTTTTGCGTATTTAAATTGGGCTAATTTATCAACGCCATATTGAGGAACATCAGGAACAGAATGACATTTTTTAGGCTCTTTTTCGGGTATCTCAAAATAGGCATTCTTGATTTTCGATGCGACCCAAAAATACTTGGCTCTGACCGTGCCGGTAGCCGCATAGCTGAACGCCTGTGCGATAGCTTGATTAAATTCCAGTTCGGAAACGTCCTCTTTTTTACATTCAACAACGATATGGGCGGATGTATGTTCATCATCATTGAAAACGATAATGTCCGCCTCTCTGGTATCTGAGCCGATTTTTACAGGTGCAAATTGTTCTATCCGCTCTGGCGCGTAACCATAAACTAATATGAGCTTTAGAAATGATTCCGCCTGTACTCGCTTCTCTGGATTGCCGTAATTCCGCTGTTTGTTTTGATGGACGTAGGTAATATATTTTTGATCATCGTCAAATTTGATTAAGCCTTTGTCGATTCCTGTTTGTATCAGGTTCATTGGTTTTTATTCACGATAAACTAAAAGATCAAAAAAAACGGCGATGTCCGGGATACCGCCGTTTTATATCATAAGATATGGCCACTGTTATATCGCCATCAAGGGCCATCTAGTTTTATCGCATTGCCGCATCCACCCACGGTTTCCAGGTTGCTTCATTGGCATCCACCCAAGCGGAAACCACGTCTTCCAATTTTTTACCATCCTGATCGATGGCATTCATCATTGGAATCTGGTCGGCATTTCTCAAGGTATAGGCGGACAATAACTTGTGCGCTGCCGGCCACTTATCCGCTAATCCGCTCCATGCCATTTTCTTGATATAACCGCGCTCCCAATCGCAATCCCAGGTTGCCTCAGGGTTAACCCCGACTGAGACGTCATCATTACAGCCGGCTTCAAAGGGAGGCAGGCTGACGTTGGTTAAGTCCACTACCGCATGAATCCAGTGAGGCGACCAAAACATCACCAGCAACGGCTCATTGCGCGCCTCGGCACCTTGAATCTCGGCAATCAGAGCGCCTTCGCTGCCGGCCGGCACCGAGCTGTAATCCAGCCCCCAGGCTTTGATGCGGTCAACATTGGTTGTTCCCCAATCCGCCGGATAATCGACAAAGCGCCCCTTGGGATGTGTTTCCGCAGTAGCAAACGCGCCAACACAGTCATTCAGAGCTTTGTAATCGGGCAGGCCCGGACATTTTTCCTTGGCGGCGTTGTTGAAGAACCAGGATTCGACTGACTCAAGACCGAGGTCGCCAATCTCTACCACATTGCCGGACGCCAGCGCATTGTCGTAATGCTCGCCGATATTCGAGCTCCATATTTCCAGGGCAGCGGAAACGGTGTTGTCTTCCATAGCCTGCATTTGCGGATAGTAACCCGCAGTAACATATTCGACGTTATACCCCATGCGTTTGAGTATTTTGCCGGCAACGTGGGTTGAAATATGCTGACCGGTCCATTCGTTCACCGCCAGCTTGATGGGGTCGCTTGACTCCGGCACTGCCGCCTGGGCATTGGCGGTCAAACCAAACACTGCCACGGTCGTTGCGGCCAAATAGAACTTTAATTTCATCAGATGTCCTCCACAGGTGTAATTCGGTTAAATACTAACTATTTAGATTAATCTTGTCCACAATAATACACAAAAGCGGTAAACCAATGCACGGCTTTTCAATATTCTGTCTTATTGCGGTTATATCAGTTACCATCATGTTTTGAACAAATAATTTGACTTAAATTTGACTCATGGCACAACAATTGGACAGGCTGCAGAACACCAAGGTTCTGATGTACAGCCATGACAGTTTTGGGTTGGGACATTTAAGACGATGCCGAGCGATTGCACATTCGCTGGTTGATGCTTATAAAGGTATATCGGTATTGATTCTTTCGGGTTCGCCTATCATTGGCCAATTCGATTTCAAAGCCAGGGTTGATTTTATCTGCATACCTGGTGTTGTGAAACTGCGAAATGGCGATTACACCTCTTTGGGGCTGCATGTCAAGATCAATCAAACGCTGGCGATAAGAGCTTCAATAATTCAACACACCGCCGAGATTTATTCACCTGATATCTTCCTGGTAGATAAAGAGCCGTTAGGCTTGCGCGGCGAGGTCGCGCAAACGCTAAAACTAATGAAACAGCGTGGCACCACCAATGTGCTGGGGTTGCGCGATATCATGGATGACTCAGAAGCATTGCAGGCTGAATGGACCAGAAAACAAGTCGTGCCCGCGTTAGACACGCTGTATGACGAGATTTGGGTTTACGGTAGCGAGTCCATCGTTAATCCCATCCAGGGCATCGAGTTGCCTGAATCCACTCGAAAGAAAATGCGTTATTTGGGCTACCTGCGGCGGCAACTACCTGCAAATGGCTATTTACCCGGAGACTATCGAAGCAAGCCCTATTTGTTGATTACAACCGGCGGCGGCGGCGATGGGGAATTGATGGTTGACTGGGTAATTCGAGCATATGAAAAAGCTGGAAAAAATGAAGCCGGGGCAAATAAACCGGGCGAAAATCAATTGCTGTCAGGATTCATTGTTCTCGGTCCGTTTATGTCTAAATTGGCACAGCGTCAGTTTAGAGCACGAATCAGGAAAATTCCTCAGTTGCAGGTAAAAACTTTTGACAGTTCTATTGAAGTATTGATAGACAATGCGGTTGGCATTGTCGCCATGGGCGGCTACAACACATTTTGTGAAATTCTGTCTTTTGATAAAAGAGCGATTCTGGTGCCTAGGGAAACCCCGAGAATGGAGCAACGCATTCGCGCTGATTATGCTTCTAATCAAGGTCTGATTTCGATGTTAAAGTGTGGCGAATCTGAGAACACACAATTAATGATCGACGCATTGAAATCTTTGCCCGAGCAACCGCTGCCTTCAAGCTCCGGGGCCGAGGAATTATTAAATGGATTGGAGAACATCAATCAGCGAGTAGCGGAGCTGATTAAGCATGTCGATTAAGCAGGCCGATTAAGCATGCCGATTAAGCAGGCCGATTAAAGCGGGCTAGCTGAACGTGCCGAAAACTATATTAGTTTACGTCCAGCATTTACTGGGCACCGGACATTTGCATCGAACCGCTTTGATAACCAGAGCGCTGGCAGACAGTGGCTTTGATGTAACGGTTGTTAGTGGAGGCGCTGCAGAATCAATAGATTTTGGCAAGGCAGCTGTTATTCAATTACCCGCTATAAAAACGGATTCAGCGTTTACCGATTTGTTTGATGAATACGATAACCCCATAACCGACGATTTTAAGCACGCCCGCACAAGCATGCTGCTTCAGGTATTTAATGATGCGACGCCCGATTTAGTGTTGATAGAAACTTATCCATTCGGTCGACGGCAAATGAGATTTGAATTGCTGCCATTGTTACAAGCAATAACACGGAAGAAATCCGCCCGGCCGATTGTTGCCTGTTCTATCAGGGATATTATTCAACCAAAATCCGGGCAGAAGCGCATACAGGAAATTCTCGATTTGCTGGATCGGTATTTTGATTATATTTTTGTCCATGGCGACAAAAGTTTTATCGAATTTGATCGAACGTTTCCCGCCGCCGGGAGTTTTAAGGACAAGTTGGTTTATACCGGTTACGTTACTAAGCCGTTGACCGGCGCAATAAATACAGCGGGCAATATAAAAAGTATTCTGGTCTCCGCCGGCGGCGGCGCGGTTGGACAAAAGTTATATCAAACAGTGATTAGCGCGTCAAAACTCTCTCCAGGCCAGAGATATGATTGGCATATATTGGTTGGAAATAATTTATCGGAAGTGGATTTTCGTGAAATTCAGGCACAACAATCAGATAATTTAAAAATCGAACGGAATCGAAATGATTTTATTGATTTACTCTGTCAATGCTCAGTTTCTGTATCTCAGGGCGGTTATAACACCATGATGGATATACTGGTTACACACACCCCTGCGGTTATCATTCCATTTGAAGGGCGCTCGGAACAGGCGCCGGAGCAGGAACAATTAATTCGCGCCCGCGCGTTCGAAAAAAACAATATGGCAAAATTGTTAAGAGAGAAAAACCTGACGGCATCGGCACTTCTGACCGCTATTGCTGACTGCGAAAATTCCGGTAGCCCACCGCTTCCACCGATCAAGCCACAGATCGATATTAATGGCGCCAGTTGGATGGCGGCGTTTGTTAAAAATCATATCCTTTGGCGTTGTTAACGGCATAGCGCTATTGCTTTTTTAAATTCCAGTTTTCCTGCCGCCCAGCTAAACAGATAGCCTGTGTTATGGCAAATTTTCACCCTGTGCTTGGTTTTCATATCCCAGTCAGTCGCCAAGCTTAACACTGCCCGTATAACGCCTTTATGGGTGATAGCGCCAATATAAGCCTGTTCGGGTAATGCGGTCATCCATTGATGAACGCGCTGACCAACTTGCCGAGGCGATTCCCCGCCAGGCGGCCGCAGGTCCAATCCTTTGGCTTCATTTTCCATCATCGCTGAGGCGTTTATTTTGCGTAAATTGCTGAGTGATTTGCCCTCCCAGTCTCCCCAGTCCATTTCTATCAAATCAGGACACTCCAGGCAATTTTTTAACCCAAGCAGTTTGGCTGTCTGTCGGGCGCGTAGTAGAGGACTGACATACCACTGCGCTATATCCGTCGGTATATTCCAACTTAAAACCTGAGATTTTCCAATAGGGTCAAGCGGAATATCTGTTCGACCCTGAAGTTTTTTCTGGATATTCCACTCGGTTATGCCATGGCGTAACAGCAGGATTTGCATCATTCAATCAGGCGCGCCGTTACGGCCGGCATGGTTACGCCCAACATTATTGCAAATGGCTGTGATATTACGCACCGCAGCAGGGTAACTGTGCTCGGATATAAACTTCTTTATGGCCTCGGCAGCCATATTTTCACGCCGTTTTTCATCGTCAATTAATTTTGCCAAAGACCGGGTAAACTCATCCCGATTGTCCGGGTTGGTGACATAACCGGTTCTGTTATGTTCGACAATACTCGAAACCCCGCCGTAATTCTGCACCACTGCCGGCAATCCTGCGGCGAGGGCTTCCAGCAACGCCAAGCCATATGCTTCATTGATCGCCGGCCAGGTAAAAATGTCACCGACGATCAGCCATTGATGAATAGATTCGAGACCCAGTTTACCGATAAAAAAACAGTTTGCAGCGACCGGCCGGAAAAAGCTTTGTATCTGATTAAAATTTCCGCCATCACCGATGGCAACCCATTGCCATAAGTCCATATCAATTTGGCTCAATGTTTCAGCCAGCTGTTTATATGAAGTGGATTTGTCTCCCGCACGCATCATCGCGACCGTGATTAACCAAACCTTATTCAAATCAAGATTGTGACGCTCGGCCAGTTGTTTTCTTAACGCGGATTTTCTTAGCGCGGGCTTTGTTAGCGCGGAAACATTATCCAGTGGTGATGGAAATTCACCCAGAAAAGGGCTGAGCAATTCGATTGATTGTGAAGATTTTAACAGTGGCTTGAGACATTCAACGTCAATCGGATTCAAGGCGATAATGGTTTCGGCTGTGCGGATACATTTTAAGGTTTGCTGGTGGCCGATGTGCCAGCGGCCATGGATTTGTTTCGGTGCAAACGAAGCTTCGGCGATCAGGTATGGAACATGCAATCTGTTGGCTAACTCAAGGCCAATCCAGTCCGGCGCTTTGTGATAGACATGATAGACGAATATCAGCTCTGGAGGTTGATTGGTTTGATAATAATTTGTTAATCGCTCAACTTCCTTTTGCGCCAATGCGATTATTTTTCCTTGCGCCCGTTGCGAGCCTATCCCTTCCCAACTTCTTAACTCAGATAGAATTTCGACTTCGTGCCCAGATGAAGTTAATGCCTTGATGAACAACTTGGCCATTGCTCTGTCGCCAGACGGCACCGGGTGATTCGGGGATTTTAACGGTGCGTAGAATCCAATCTTCATTTATGGCCCTTCATTTTATTGGCGGCCTTATTTAAGCCGCTCCACCAAGCGCCCTATATTTTTTTCCAGTGCGAAATGATTGCAGACTGTTTGGTAGCCTTGTTCTCCAAATTTTCTACGCAGTTCGGGTGATTGAATTAAACGGATTATTGCCCGTGACAGAGAATTTGCATCTTCGGCTGGCACTAAAATTCCATTGATTTGATCCTCAATTATTTCTGGAATCCCGGATATATTTGTGCCGATACAGGGCAAAGCCTGGGACATGGCCTCCATTAAAACATTCGGCAAGCCGTCTCTATCTCCATCAGCGTCAATCCGTGAGGCTAATATGAAAACGTCGGATTGCTGATATTGAACGATGACCTGTTCAAAACTCTTGGCGCCAAGCCAATTTATTTTATGATCAATCTCCAGTGCTGTCGCTTGCTGTTTGAGTCGCTCCAGTAACGGCCCTCCGCCGATATGTATAAAATTCCAGCACAGTGTTTTGGGCAGATCACTCAGAGCCTTGAGCAATACATCATAGCCTTTTTTATTTACCGCCCGACCCACGGAAATGAGTTGCACAATATTATTTTTGTCGTCACTATTTCTGCTATCGGCGTTTGCGTTGCCATCAAGTTTTGGTTCAGGGAAACGGGTTAAATCCAGACCGTGGTAAAGTAAAGAAACCTTTCCACTCGATTTGCTCACTGCCCGTAAATAGTCGGCATTGGATTTAGTGCAAGTCACCAGCCACTGAAGTTCGGACAATTTCTCCTTGATCTCCCATTGCGGTGACGTCCATATATCTTTTGCATGGGCTGAACAACTCCACGGCATATCCATCAGATGGCTGGCATAGCGTGCAACCGATGCCGGCGTATGCAAAAAATGCACATACAGCCATTCACGATCAGGGTCGATTTCTCTAGCCAGCACCAGCGCTTGGCCGAAGCGACGCCCGCGGTTTGGACTAAAATCCCTTGCTAGGTCTTTAAGAAATAAACACACAACTTTGTAAAACCGCAGATCAAACAGTGCATAAATGAATGCACTCATCACCCGTATTGGATGCCGATAAAGATATTCAGGCAAATAATGGACTTTCGCTCTAATTTTTTTATGAATCGGATGAACCTCAGCATCGGTGGGATGCCGTAACGAATAAATCACAATATCAACACCCGCGTTTTCCAGAGCATGGATTTCCTGTGCGATAAATGTCTCAGAAAGACGAGGATAACCCTTTAAAATACAGGCAATCTTTTTCATATTAACCCGGTTTCACTGTACTTGATACCGGAAAACAGGCAAGCAGTAGCATATTTTGAATATATTGAGGTTTTTTATAAACAAAGTTAGCAGGCATTCGTATTTGAATTATGTATCGCTTTGTGATTTTGAAAAAGCATTTTATAATACTAATTAAGTGTCCAGTCAAATTAGGAGAAGCACATACAAAACGCTAACATCTCCTTTCTTTAAGTGTGGCGAAAACCATTCCGTAGCAACAGATACAAAAATGACATTTACCGAAGATTCCAGAGTGAAGATACCTTCTATCTTGCACTTGACCCGATTAGGTCATCAATATCTATCGCTGAAAGAAACTTCATGGGATGAAAAAACCAACATATTCACTCATATTTTCAAAGACAGCATCAGGCGGATCAACCCTGATGTTGAAAACTTTGATGCCAATCGCCTACTGGAAGAGATTACCCTTGAACTGGATAACGAAGATTTAGGTAAGGCATTCTATGAAAGACTGGCAAGTCGCTCGGGCGCCAAGCTGATTGACTTTTCTGATTTTCACAAAAATCATTTCCATGTCGTTACCGAATTGACCTACAAAAACGGTGATGAAGAATTTCGACCTGACATTACCTTGTTAATTAACGGCATGCCGCTTGCCTTTATTGAAGTCAAAAAACCGAACAATAAAGATGGCGTATTGGCCGAACGAGATCGTATTAACATCCGTTTTAAGAATCCAAAATTTCGACGTTTTGTCAACATCACCCAGCTAATGGTCTTTTCCAATAATATGGAATATAACAACGACTCACCTCAACCGATAGAAGGCGCTTTTTATGCGGCGCCTGCTTATGGCGAACCGATATTTAACTACTTCCGCGAGGATTCGGAAGTAGAGTCTCTTCATTTAGAGGAACTGCTAACGCCCGAAGATGATGATACTGAAAATATTGTCCTTAAAGACACTAACCATAACATCATTAAACACAACCCTGAATTTCAAACAAACAAAAATCCTGACACCCCTACAAATCGCATATTGACCTCTTTATTCAGCAAGAACAGGCTTGCCTTCATACTTCAGTATGCCATTGCATATGTGAGGGAAAACGACGGCTTGCAAAAACAAATTATGCGCTATCCGCAGTTTTTTGCCACCAAAGCCATCGCCAAGAAGCTGGATGAAGGCGTGAACAAAGGCATCATCTGGCATACACAAGGAAGCGGTAAAACCGCACTCGCTTACTACAATGTTTATCATCTGACAGACTATTTCCAAAAATGCGCTATCACACCCAAGTTTTATTTCATTGTTGATCGACTGGATCTTTTGATTCAGGCACAAGGAGAATTCTCAGCACGTGGCTTGGTAGTACACACCATTGATTCACGAGATGAATTTGCCAGAGAAATTAAATTAACCCGGGTAATTCATAATCTCTCAGGCAGAGCTGAAATTACTGTTGTCAATATCCAAAAATTTCAGGATAACCCCGATGTAGTCAAAACAACAGACTATAATGTCAACATCCAAAGGATATACTTTCTCGATGAGGTACACCGCAGCTATAACCCTAAAGGCAGTTTCTTAGCAAATCTCAGCCAATCCGACCAAAACGCCATCAAAATTGGATTGACTGGCACACCTTTATTGGGCGATGACTATAATTCCAGAGCATTATTCGGCAATTACATTCACAAATACTATTACAACGCCTCCATTGCCGATGGCTACACGCTACGTCTAATTCGCGAAGAAATCGAAACAAACTATAAAATTTCCTTACAAAAAGCATTACAGGAAGTGGAAATAAAACAAGGCGATATCGACAGAAAACTGCTCTACGCACACCCTCGATTTGTTGAGCCGATGCTGGATTATATTATCGAAAACTTTGAACAAAGCCGCGCCACATTTGCCGACAATACCATCGGTGGCTTGGTCATCTGCGACAGTGCGGAGCAAGCAAAAAAGATGTTTGAAATTTTCCAAAACAAATATGTTTCCACCAACACACAAACACAACAGGCAGAGGAGTTTGAACAACGCTATCAAAAAGTCGCGGATATTACAGGCAATTATATTGCTCAGCAAAAAGAACACAGCAAGGTTAAAACTGCCGCCCTTATCCTGCATGATATCGGCACCAAAGAAACGCGCAGGAATGAAATCGAAAATTTTAAGTCCGGCAAGATAGATTTTCTTTTCGTATATAACATGCTACTCACAGGTTTTGATGCCAGTCGCTTAAAGAAACTCTATCTAGGTCGTGTCATCAGACAGCATAACCTGCTCCAGGCGCTCACTCGGGTTAATCGACCTTACAAAGAGTTCCGTTACGGCTTTGTGGTTGACTTTGCTGATATTCGCAAAGAATTCGATGCCACCAACAGGGCTTATTTTGATGAGTTGCAGACAGAGCTTGGTGATGAAATACGACACTACTCCAACCTGTTCAAATCTGAACAGGAAATCAAACAGGAAATCGAACACATCAAAGATATTTTGTTTCATTTTGATACCGAAAACGCGGAGATTTTTTCTCAGCAAATCAATCAAATACAAGACAGAGCGAAAATCCAGGCACTCAAAAAAGCGCTCAGCGATGCCAAAAGTTTATATAACCAGATTCGGATGCAAGGCGACTACGGCTTACTCAACAAAATCAACTTCCACAAGCTTAACCTGCTGTACCGTGAAGTCAGCAATCATCTCGACCTGCTAAACCTCAAAGCAAGTATTGAGAACGCTACAAACACTGAAAACCTGCTTAATATTGCCTTCGAAGAAGTATGGTTTAAGTTCGCCAAGGTGAACGAACAAGAGCTAGTGATTGCTGACCGACTAAAAAACACCTTGCGTCATACCCGAGAGGCGCTGGCTGGTAATTTTGACCAAAGAGACCCCATTTTTATCAACCTTAAAGAAGAACTTGAACGCCTGTTTAAAAAGAAAAATCTAAACGAAGTAACTCAACAAGAAATGAGTGAGAACATCATTACTCTCAATAAAATTTATGAACGCGCAAAAGAACTCAACCGCCAAAACAACCTGATTAGAGCTAAATACGGAAACGATGTAAAATACACCCGCATCCACAAACGCTTGTTGGAACGAAACACAATTTCTGGTCAGGAACGGGAAATTTTTGCAGCATTAAGCAACATAAAAATCCGAGCCGACGAACAGGTGTTACAAAACACCCAAATTCTGAACAACGAAAGCTACTTTGAGAGCACGATGATGCCTTTGGTTATTGATCAGTTTAAAACCCGCGGTGTTAGCCTGGATTCCGCTGCTTCGCGCGATATAAACCGTTTAGTAGTGCAGGAGTATATGAACGAATACCATCAGGAAACTCGTGCGTGATAGATTTTGCAAGTAAAACCCGTGAACTCATTGATAGTCTCAAAAGCATCTGTGCCAGTTACGGACTGGGTAATGATGGCAATGAATACAAGATCATTACCCAAGTGTTTTTGTATAAATTTCTCAATGACAAATTCGCCTTTGAAGCCAAAAAAATAGAGATCAAACTGAATGTAGTCGAGAATTGGGAAACCGTGCTTACCGGAATGAGCGCAGAACAACGGGATATGTTGCAGTTGCAAATGCCACCAGATACCGCCCGCCTTAAACCCGAGCATTTTATCTCTCACCTGTTTGCCAGACAGAATGCCGCCGATTTTGCCAAATGTTTTGACGATACCCTACGAGATATTGCCATCACCAACAGTGACATCTTTGCGGTAAAAACTGATGGCGGTGCGAAAATTACCCTGTTTGATAACCTCAGTGAATACATCACCGACCCTTCCAAACGCGATGACTTCTGCCGGGCGGTCATCAACCAATTAGTCACGTTCAGTTTTGAACGAATCTTTAATCGGAAATATGATTTTTACGCCACCCTGTTTGAATATCTGATAAAAGACTACAACAAAGACAACGGCGGCAAATACGCTGAATACTACACCCCTCACGCAGTCGCCAAGATTATGGCAGCCATCCTGGTGCCCAATGACAAGCGCGGCAAGATCAAAAATGTAAGTTGTTACGACCCCTCCGCAGGTTCAGGCACTCTGTTAATGAACATTGCTCATGCCATCGGTGAGCATCGCTGCAGCATTTTTTCGCAAGACATATCGCAAAAATCCTCCAGTTTGTTGCGCCTTAACCTAATCCTGAATAATCTGGTGCATTCCATCCCCAATATCATTCAAGGTAACACCATACTCCATCCCTACCATAAAGATGGCAAGACACTAAAACAGTTTGATTACATCGTCTCCAACCCGCCGTTTAAGATGGACTTTAGTGATTTTCGTAATGCTCTCGACAGCAAGGAAAACCAGAGCCGTTTCTTTGCCGGCATTCCCAAAGTGCCCGCCAAAGCAGTAGATAAAATGGCGATTTATTTATTATTCCTGCAACACATCATCCATTCGCTCAAACCTAACGGCAAAGCCGCGGTAGTGGTACCGACTGGCTTTATCACAGCCCAATCGGGCATTGATGAAAAAATGCTTGCCGGCGTGGTCTCCATGCCCAGCAATATCTTTGCCACTACTGGCACTAACGTGTCGATTGTATTTATTGACAAAGCCAATCAGGATGCTGTGGCGCTGATTGATGCTTCCAGTCTTGGCGAAACCATCAAAGAGGACAAAAACCAGAAAACCGTATTGACCGAGACCGAAGAAAATCGGATTATCCAAGCCTTTAATAAGCAGCAAGCCGAGGATGATTTCTCGGTAGTGGTGAGTTATGACGAAATTGTTGCCAAAAACTACAGCCTTAGTGCTGGACAATATTTTGAAGTCAAAATCGACTATGAGGACATCACCCCTGATGAATTCACCGTCAAAATGCAAAATTTCAACGATAACCTAAATACCTTGTTTGCCGAGTCAGCCGAGTTGGAAACCGAAATCAAAAAGCAGTTGGCGGGATTGAAATATGAATAAATTACCGCCAAAAACAAATGAAAACCGTTTGCTGTTCACCGAATTGTCTCTACACTGTGGAGACAATTGTTACAGCGACAACCTGAACACCTTGTTTGCCGAGTCAGCAGAGTTGGAAACCGGGACCAGAAACGATTGGTAGGGATTGCGGCGTGAGTGAAACAATTCAACTCTTGGATGCGGTGTGTTACTCAAAAGAAAAAGTGCTCTTGGAATCATTAACTCTTGATAATTATGTGACTACAGATAATTTTATCCAAAATAAACTTGGCCGTACCCGTGCCGTTAATTTACCTCCCGGAGGCGGAAAATTCACCGCATATAAAAAACAAGATATTCTTGTGGCTAATATCCGTCCTTACTTAAAGAAAATTTGGTTCTCAGACCGAGATGGAGGCTCTTCTCCCGATGTTTTGGTTTTCAAAACGAAAGAAGAACATGATTCTAAATTTATCTACTACGCCATGTTTCGAGACGATTTCTTTGCTCACATGATGAATGGATCTAAAGGCACAAAGATGCCTCGCGGAGACAAAAATCAAATCATGAATTTCACTGTTCCATTATTTGAAAAGCCAAAACAACAAAAAATAGCGGCGATGCTGTCAGCTCTGGATACCAAAATAGAACTCAATAACCGCATCAACGCCGAATTGGAAGCCATGGCAAAAACCCTCTACGATTACTGGTTTGTGCAATTTGACTTCCCCGACAAAAACGACAAACCCTATAAATCCAGCGGCGGTAAAATGGTCTATAACGACATCCTAAAACGCCCTATTCCTGAAGGCTGGAAGGCAACATTTCTTAATCAAATTCTGGTATTTGAACGCGGAATTGAACCTGGATCAGATCAATATTTTCTTACCAAAGAAAGCAATAAACATATCCCTTTTTTCAAGGTTGGCAGCATGAATAATAACCCCAGCAATTGGATACTAAGTGAAGTTGCTGGTAGTTCAGTATGTAAAAAAGGGGATGTGATGGTATCATTTGATGGCACTATCGGGAAAATATCTATTTCTTTAGATGGCTCATACTCAAGCGGGATAAGAAAAATCTACCCGAAAGAAAACATCGGCATTACATCTTCATTTGTTTATCAAATATTGCAAACCGCTGAAATACAAAAAACCATCAAAAAATACGCTACGGGCTCTATCATATTGCATGCTTCGGAATCTATTAAATATTTGAAAATACCCTATTGCCCTAAAACAATTAAAAAGTTTGCTTATTTCAGGGATAAAATTTATCACAAACAACTAACAATCATAAAAGAAAATCAGAAACTTGTAGCACTCCGAGACTGGCTACTTCCCATGTTAATGAACGGACAAATCACCGTTAAATAAAATGAAATTGAGAGCAAAAATATTGAGGTCTATACCTATGACTAACAAAATAAATCAAAGTGAAATATTTTATTATCAAGGAACCACCAAACAAGAAGGTGATAATGATACCCTAATAGATAAAATAAAATCAAAAGTTTACGATTTAACGAATCTAAAAAATGTCAATTTTTTGCTTGGTGCTGGTGCTAGTTCGCCAGCTATTCCGACTATGCAAAAAATGCAAACCGACTTTTCTGAAATTGCTTCTGAATCTAAGTTATATGCTAAATTTCCGAATAAAAATCTTGAGGTCATATTAGGTAAGCTATATTCCGCTCAAAATAGCACTGAAATATTTAATGATTCAAATCGAGAAAAAATAAAAAATCTAACAACCGAAATAAAAGAATATATTATTGAGAAAACAAATATTGATGTGAACGCAGACACAAAGGGTACTCTTTCTCTATACAAAAAATTCTACCAGAAAATAGCACTACGCAATAAGGACCTAGCAAGAATCAATATATTTACTACCAACTATGATTTACTTAATGAAAGAGCACTAGATTATCTAAACATCAACTTTAACAATGGTTTTGGAGGAGGTCTTGAGCGCACATTTAACCCTGCTCGATTTAACTACACACTGTCAAGAAAAATTGACATTAATTTAGAAAAGTTTGAACCGATAGAGAACTTGATTTACTTGTATAAACTACACGGCTCGATCAGTTGGATAGAAAACATAGAAAATAAAAATTCCTTGTTTCACGTTCAAGAGATTCCAATTAGCCCTGGCACTCCATCATCAACTGATTCTATTGTTTTAATTTACCCAACACCATCTAAGCAGAGTCAAAGTTTAGGATCGCCTTATTCTGATCTTTTAAGAGAATTTCAAAAAAAATTATCACTACCGAATTCTGTTCTTTTCGTCATCGGTTATAGCTTTAGTGATCCTCATATCAATAATATAATTTATCAATCATTAGCCTCGAACTCTTCTATTACTCTGATGATTTTTGGGGAATATGCGGAAGAACCGTTACGAAATATAGATGACAGCAGAATTTATCATGCGTTTGGTAGAGACGGCAAAGAAATTCACTATTTTGAGTACATAGTCGAAAATTTCTTACAAAATCTTGATGAAAATAAAAATGATAATTTATTGAAAGAATTTGTAGGCTCTATTAAAACAGAACTGAATAAAAGACAAGGTGATGAAGGTCGGAAAAATAATAGCAATTGATTACTCCGCATTAAAAGTCAAAATTTCTTCAGAAATACGAGGGAATTCTGTCAATATAGAGGGGCATGTCTACTATTTCGGTAACATTGGTAGTTATTTGAAAGTTCAAAATGCGATAGATGAACAGGTCGTATGTGAAGTTACTGAAATTTTAGACTCTGACCCTCACAAGGATGAGCAATCTTTCAATTTAGAAAGCAACAGAGAAATTTTACTCAAAACCGTTGGGACTCTTAGCAAAGAAAATATATTCTCTCTTGGTGTTGGTATTTTTCCTGCTCTATATAGTGATGTAAGTATTATCACAAATGAAGATATGGAATCGATTTTAGATATTTCAGGTTATACGAACGAACACAGTAGTGGAAACCAAGAAATTCATCAGTCTTTTAATCTTGGAACTAGCAAAAATTTAATCAATTACCCTATTAAAATAAGCATTGATAAATTTTTTAATCTTCATTCAGCAGTTTTAGGGAATTCAGGCAGTGGTAAGTCAAATACTATCGCGCATATCCTTCAGGATATTTACCAGAAGCGAGATTTTTCTGCTCTCGGATCAAAACTAATAATGTTTGATGTAAATGGCGAATACAAACAAGCATTTGAAAACATTGGATCTGACAATCCTAATGTCATAAAATATTACAAGCCTAATATAGATGTAGACCAAGATGGATATTCACCATTTGTAATGCCACATTTTTTATTATCGTTAGATGAATGGAGTTCTTTTTTATTGGCAACAGACGCAACACAAAGACCATTTTGGGACAAGGTATTACAGGAGAGTTACCGTTTTTATAAAATTGGTGTATCTAATGAAGCAGAACAAAAAAAATTCATTAATTATTTTAAATATCGTATTTGTGGGATGATAAATAGTGTGTTAGGGCAGTCAGATTCTGATACGTCGAGAATTACTTCGGCAAGTAGTGTAATAGCTAAGATCGAAAGCATTATTCAGAGTAACGAAGAGCTTAAGAACGCAGCTAGTAGCAATAATTTAACGGATGGGCTCATAAAACTACGAGAAGCATGTGTAATTTTGTTTGGAGAAAACAAAAAATATGATAAGGGTGAGAAAAATTTATTGCAAACTGCTGTAAATAAAATTAGCGGTAGTTTGAATACAAAAGAAATTCAGAGTGGAATTAGAAAAATATTAGATTCCAAAATATCAAATGGAGAATATTTCGATTATAAATTTCTCAAAATTGCTTGCGATATGGTTCTATTGGAAGAAGATGCCAAGGGCAACAAACAAATGCGTAGTTGGACATCGACAATGTTAACCAGATTAGATTATTTTTTAGATAATTCTGATTGCAAATTTATGCGGCAGAATGAATTCTCTGCCAAGACTGCTCAAAAATACCTAGAAGAAGTATTTAACATTGAATCTACGCAATCACAATTAATTATTATTGATGCCAGTGAACTCAGTCCTGATATATTAGAAACACTATCTAGTGTCATTTGTAGATTATTATTTGACGTTAGAAAGAAAAAATCGAGTGAAGATAGAATTAAAAATCCGATTCATTTGATATTAGATGAGGCGCATCGCTATCTCAAGAAAAATTACGAATACTTAATGAAAGAAAATATATTTGAAAAAATTGCTCGTGAGGGACGAAAATATTCTTACTACATTATGATTTCATCACAAAGACCATCGGAATTATCAGAAACGGTGCTATCCCAATGTGCGAATTTTATTATCCATCGAATACAAAACGAACAAGATATGCGTTACGTTAGGGCAATTTTGCCCTATTTTTCCGAAGATTTCACAAACAAAATCAAACAATCAGTCCCTGGTGAGGCATTAGTGTTTGGTAACTGTGTGTCTATGCCATTACACATAAAAATACACCAAGCAAACCCTGAACCGAGTAGTAAAAATTGCGATATTCCAAAACAATGGTTTGTAGATAAATAGATTTAAGCCACTTCCAACTTTTCAGTACTCATATTGTCTTTAGTAGCTGATTGGATACAGACAATAATTTGTCCATCCTGCCTTGCTCTACCTTATATTTGGAAGTGTCCGCCATTGTCGTCTATTTTCGATTGCCGGATTATTGTTTTACTTATACGGATCAGCCGCATCCCTTAATCCATCGCCCAGAAAATTAAATCCAAGAATAACAATGATGACAGGAATCACCGGCAGCATCAGCCAGGGATAAAGCGCGACAACATTAATGTTTTGTGCTTCGTTTAATAAGACGCCCCAGCTGGTGATGGGGGGGCGTAAACCTAGCCCCAAGAAGCTAAGCGCGGTCTCTCCAAGTATCATGCCGGGAATCGACAGCGATGCTGAGGCTATTAAATGGCTCATAAAACCTGGCAATAGATGTTTGCCGATGATACGTTTTGGTTTCGCGCCCATGAGTTGCGCGGCGGTACAGTAATCTTCTTCGCGAAGCGCTAGTAATTTGGAGCGAACCGCACGAGCCAAGCTGGTCCAATCCAGCATTGCCAGTATTATTGTGATGCCAAAGAACACCGATAACGGACTCCAGGTTACCGGCAGGACTGCGGACAATGCCATCCACAAAGGCAATTCCGGGAACGAGCGCAGTATTTCGATCATCCGTTGCACAACATTATCAATAATTCCGCCGTAGTAACCGGCGATGCCGCCAATCACAATGCCCAGTGTGAAACTCACGATAATGCCAATCAAGCCAATGGTAAGAGAAATACGGGCACCATAAAAAATCCGGGAATACATATCCCGACCAAGACGATCGGTGCCCAATAAAAAAAACTGCCCGCCCTCGGCCGGGCAGACAAAATGCTTGTCGGTACTGATCAGTCCCCAGAACTTATATTTATCGCCGCTGCAGAAAAACCGCAGCTTCTGAATATCGTTTGTATTCGATCGGTACTCGCGTTTTAGATTTTCCATATTAAGCGTATATTCCAAGCCATACACAAATGCTCCTGCAAATTCGCCTTCATTAAAAAAGTGAATTCGTTGCGGCGGCGCATAAATAAAATCAATATTTCGGGTGTGCAGGTTATACGGAGTCAAAAATCCGCAGAATAAAGCGCCGAAATAAATGAAAAACAAAACGATACTGGAAACAATGGCGAGCTTGTGGCGCTTGAGTTTCCACCACATCAATTGCCATTGCGATGCAAAGTAAAAGCGTTCTTGTGCAGCCGTCAGATTCTCAATTGAATAAGGATCAAACGGCTTATCCGAAACAAAGTGCCGACTCATTTTGCGACCTCGCCCTGTAAGCGGATTCGAGGGTCGATGGCGGCCAGTAATAAATCAGATATCAAAACACCGATAACCGTCAGCATTGCCAGAAACATCAGAAATGACCCGGCCAAATACATATCCTGGCTTTGCAGAGCGTTTAATAACATCGGGCCGGTAGTGGGCAGGGACAATACAACCGCAGTAATCTCCGCGCCGGAAATAACGCTGGGCAATAAACTTCCGATGTCGGCGATAAAAAAGTTCAGCGCCATCCGAAGCGGATATTTCCTGACCAGCTTACTTTCTTTCATGCCCTTGGCCCGGGCAGTCGTGACGTACTGTTTCTGCAATTCGTCCAACAGATTGGCGCGTAGCCTGCGTATCATTCCTGCTGTTCCCGAAGTGCCGATTACGATAACCGGTATCCATAGATGCTCAAGCACCGATTGCAGTTTCCCCCAGCTCCAGGGCTGGTCAATATACTGAGGCGCCATCAGCCCGCCAATTGAGGTGCCAAAATATACATTGGCCAGATAAAGCATCACTAGCGCCAGTAAAAAATTGGGCGTCGCCAAGCCAATAAATCCGAGAAAACTCAAGCCATAATCACCCCAACTATACTGGTGAGTCGCAGAATAAATGCCAATTGGAAAAGCGATTACCCAGGTAAATATGATGGTAACCACCGAAATCATTATCGTTAGAAACATTCGGTTGCCAACGACTTCCCGAACCGGCAAATCGTATTCAAAAGAATAACCAAGATCCCCCTGCAACATCCCAATAGCCCAGATAAAATATTGTTCATGGAAGGGTTTATCCAGACCATACTCCTGGCGCAAAAATTTTATTTTGTCCTGATCGACCGACTCTCCCTGGCTTTGAAGTTCGGCGATATGGCTTTCCAGGTAATCGCCGGGGGGAAGCTGAATAATGACAAAAACCAATATACTGATCACCAACAGAGTCGGAATCATCAACAACAAGCGTTTAACAATGTAACTGAGCATGTTTACTTGGCCTGTTGCTCGGTGGCGAACCAGAAGATATCAGGATGATAAACGCCGAAATAGGATGTTGGCGACCAGGCATAAATCGCCTTTTCCGGTACATTTCTTAACAATCGATTGACCACAATCGGTTGCGGAACAGAATTAACAATACCAATACTGTAAACTTGCTCACAAAAATTCTTAAGCATTTTTGTCCATATTTGTTCGCGTTCAGAAAGATCGATAGAGCGGCGCCAACTTTGGTTTAATTCAAACAGTTCCTGGACTTCCTTCATGTCGGGCGTTTCTCCGATTTCGCCTTTGGTTTCGTAATACTGCCCCCACTTCGGCCATTGATATTGATCCTGCCGGGTCGGCGCTAATTCAGCCGGACTCATGTCCGCCGTTGGCAAACCATTTTCAATGCCGCTCCAAATCGACATCATCGCTTCGCCGGAAAAAATTCGCTCACGGAACACTTGCCGTTGTGAAGGTTTGCTGTAAATTTTGATGCCCAGCTTTAACCAGCTATCGTGAATAAGCTCCAGAATATCGGTTTCTTCGGTGCTTTCGCCGGCGCTATGGATTATGATTTCCAGCGGCTTGCGGTCCGGTCGCAGACGCAGACCTTTACTATTTCGTTCGGTCAATCCCATTTCATCGAGCAAGCGGTTAGCCCGCTCAGGGTCATACACTGCCCAACGCCGTTGCAGGTCGATATTGTGAAATTTACTATCGGGCAGCACCGTATTATTACTTTCATTCGTAAGACCAAAATAAACCGCCTGATTTATTTCATGGCGATCAACCCCCAGCGATAACGCGCGTCGAAATCGGGTGTCACGAACCAGCTCCCGCCAAACCAGATCGCTGCTGTTCAAATTCGGGTAAAGCGCCTTGTGCGCGCCATTGATGTTTCGCCAAAGGCGAACATCGTAGTCATTGCGCTTCTCGCCTTCTTTCAGAAACGTGTAATTATCGAGCCGTAAATAATGGCCCTGCAAATCCGATTCTCCTGCTCCAGACTTAGCTGGAATCAGGCTGCTGGAGACGATATTGATAATGACCTCGTCAATGTAAGGCATCTGCAAGCCGTTAACGTCAACACGATGAAAATACGGGTTGCGTTTAAAAACGTATCGTTCTGCCGGGGGTTTGGTGGTGTTGACCCAGGGTTGCAAGGAGGGCAGTTTCGGGTTGGTTAGTTTGTACTGACGCGCCTTTTTTAAATAATAACCGGCCCAGTTTCGTTTGCCGGACTGTTTGGCCTGAGCTTCGAGTTTTTGTGGATCGGCATACCTGGGATGAAATTTTGTTAGATAATGTTTTGGTTGGTAAATGAACAGTGGGCTGGGCGCAGCCAAGGCTGGTAAAAAATAAGGGTTTGGTTGCTGCCAGCGATAGATCACGGTGTAAGCGTCGGGAAACTCTACCACGGGTAGCTGTTCATCGATAAGCAGTTTTTTGGATGGCCCGAATGGATTTAACTCCGGGTTGTTGGCCACATCTTCCCAGTAGTATTTGAAATCCTCTGAGGTTAACGGCGCGCCGTCCGACCAGCGATGCCCCTTACGAAGATGAAAAATAAATTCCTTGTTGTCGTGAACCTCAAATGACTCGACAATATCGGGAATCAATTCCAGGCTTTCGTTATAGCCGACGATTCGGGAGTAACCATAGACCACCATCCGACGAATATCCTTGTCCTTGCCCATCAGCAGATTCATTTTTCCGCCATATGTGCCGGGCATCAGGTTATTCATGGTTTCATCCATCAATAACGGATTCTCTGGCACGCGCTGCGCCATTGGCGGCAATTTGCCGCTGGCCAGTTGTTCGCTAAAGTAATCCGGCTCCGGCGATTCCGCACTTAATGCGCCCGCATTTAAGACACTCGCATTTAATATATGAGCGCAGAAAATAATTCCGCTCAGCAAGAAAAAGTTAGCCGGCCGACTCATTATGTTACCTGATTACGCGACCTGAGTTTGAACATAATGTTCAGGCGCAACCGCAGTGAGTTGAGTTTGTGTGTGCGGGGTTTGGGTATATGGCATGGGCCATGCGCCCGGCACCGATGACTTGCCATCCATGATCGCATCAAAATCGAGCGGTTTATTCAAATCGGGAAATGGCACTGCCGATAGCAATGCTTTTGTATAGGGATGCACCGGGTTATTGAATAATTCCTCTTTCAATGCAATTTCAACCAGGCAGCCGTGACACATTACCGCGATTCGGTCAGCGATGTAATCGACTACCGCGAGATTGTGCGAAATGAATATATAAGTTAAGTTAAGTTCAGACTGCAAATCCTTGAGCAAATTCAGGACCTGCGCCTGTATCGAAACATCAAGCGCGGAAACCGGTTCATCGCAAATAATAAACTCGGGGCGCAATGCCAACGCACGGGCTATGCCGAGTCTTTGTCTTTGTCCTCCGGAAAAACTATGTGGATAACGGCTCAGACATCGGGGGTCAAGTCCCACTAATCGCATCAGTTCACTTACCATCTCGACTTGATATGCGCGGTCGCCCACATTATGAATAACCAAAGGCTCCCGAATAATATCGTAAACCGTCATGCGCGGGTTTAGTGAACTAAACGGATCCTGAAAAATGAATTGCATTTTACGTCGAAAATCAAACAACTTTTCATGTTCAAGGGCGAGTACATCAATTCCGGGGGCAATTCCCTGGTCAATTCCTTGGGCAATTCCTTGGGCAATTTCCTGTTCAGAATCAAAATAAGTAATAGTGCCCTTATCCGGTCGCAACGCTTTCATTAAAATCTTGGATAGGGTGGTTTTGCCACAGCCGCTTTCCCCTACCAACCCAAAACATTCACCTCGTAATACATCAAAACTAACATCGTCAACTGCGCGGATTATTCGATTTACCCCAGTATTATTTGACGGGCCGAACAGCGGCTTGTTGCGAATATTAAATGTACGAAAAACTTTTTTTACACTTAAATGTATTGTATTTGGATGATTTGTATTCGACTGCGCTTTTTGAGCCTGCATTTTTTGAGATTGTCCTTCGCTGAGCAGCAAATGCCCGAGCTTGGTCTCTATTTCCCGCACCGACGTTAAACGCTCACCCGGTTTCATGTCAAAATGCGGCACCGCCTGCAACAATGCTTTGAGGTACTGATGTTCAGGATTGGAATAAATTTCGTGTACGCTGCCGCTTTCCATGACCTCGCCGTGGTACATCACCACGACTTCATCGGCGATGTTGGCAACCACGCCCAAGTCATGGGTTATCAACAGCACGGCCATGCGCAATTCCTGCTGCAGGTCTTTTATCAGCTTAAGAATTTGCGCCTGTATGGTCACATCCAGCGCGGTAGTCGGTTCGTCGGCGACTAATAATGCGGGTCGGCAGACCAGCGCGGCGGCAATCATCGCCCGTTGTCTCAAACCACCGGACAACTCGAATGGAAAAGTTTTTAATGCCCGCTGCGGGTCCGGGAATCCAACCAGGTCCAGCATATCCAGGGTTAGCTTAATTGCCTGGCTTGAGTTCACGTCCTGATGCAACAACACGCACTCACTGATCTGATCGCCAATGGTATGAAGCGGCGAAAGAGAAGCCATAGGCTCCTGAAAAATCATTGAAATTTTTCCGCCCCTGATGCCGCGCATCTGTTCGCTATCGGCTTTCAAAAGCGCGATGTCGGTAACGCCTTGATTCGAGTCTGGTTGCAACAGAATTTCCCCACCGGAAATTTGCGCGCTTTTCGGGAGAATGCGCATGATGGCCAGTGCGGTTACAGATTTACCGGAGCCAGACTCACCGACCAGGGCCACGGTTTTGCCGTGGGGAATTTTGAATGAAATATCGCGCACCACCGGAAGTAATCCGTCGTGCAACTGAAAAACAACTTTTAGATTCCTGATATCCAGGACGTTCATAGGGATTAGGTAATTATTTTAGTGCTTACTCGACCAGAGTATAACAATTATTGATGTGTGTTCACTGTAACAAATATAAACTTCTAACCGCCATGAGAACACCTGCGGCGAAGCCGCGTCATCAACGCCGCCGCCTATTTCCCGCAAATATTCATTGGATACGACCCCATTACCGTGATACAGCGCAATAAAAGTGATGAAAATTCCACAAATTATCTGTATATTTACATGACACCGTATATGGTGTCATGTTTTAATCGCCATCCATGAATGATCATGAGAACAAATTTCAGAAAATATACAACCTTGAGAACTCGAGAGTAAGGTGCAAAAAGATGAAGCAACTCCTTGAGGCTTTGGGGTTCAAGGTCGAAGATGGCAAGCAACAAGGTCATAAAAAGGTAAAACATCCATGGCTAAGTGACCATCATCATTTTCGTGGCTCGAATTATACATGTGGTCATGGTGCCAATTCCGAGCTACTCAAGAATTACCCAAAAAGCATGTCAAAACTTGTTAAACGATACGAAGCAGAACTTAAAAACTATCTAGAGGAGGAAAATACACAATGACCAATAATTACACGATACTTATTCGTAAGTTGGGCGAAGCCGGCTCAGATTCCTATGAGGCACGAGTCAGAGAGTTCCCTGATTTAGTGATTTATGCAGAGACTCACGCTCAGGCATATGAGGAAACCGCCAGCTTACTACACGAGATTATTGAAGACCTGTTTGAAGAAGGCCGTTCTATTCCAAATACGATTATGCCCAATGATGATTACAGTGGAAGAGTGACGCTCCGCATCGCCAAAAATTTACATCATTATCTAGCACAACAAGCGCAAAATGAGCGGGTGAGCCTGAACCAGTATGTTAATACCCTGCTGTCTTTTTCCGCGGGTTATTATGCAATCAGATAATAGGTGGGTCTCAACCACCAGAGATAATCCAAACCATAAAAATATTTCAGGAAGCGCGCCACACATTATTGCCAGGGACATGAAAGTTCAATTCTAATGATATGAATAAATTTTCAGGAATGGGTAAAGTCGCAGCAAAGAGTCCATTCAAGCGCTCAACATTAATGATGTTAGGATTATAGGCTTCTCTGGGTTTTGTGATGATAGACCATCTTGCTGGATTGAATCAAAACCATGCGGATTATGTGCTTGGGAATTTGGCTCAGGTCACTCACTCTCAAGAGCACAAAGAGGAGGGACAGAGTAACAAGCTGATATTCTTTGCAGAAATGGGAATTAGGTGGAAATTAGATAAAAACGATAACAAGTTGTCCAAGGACAAGAGACCTAAAGATGCAATAGATGTCTGCAAAATTGAAGCCAATTACGCCGTGACCTATTCAAAAATTGCTGGCTTAACGAAAGATCATGTTCTGGCTTTTGCGAGTAAAAACGTTGTCTTTAATATTTGGCCCTATTGGCGAGAGTATGTTTCTTCTCAAACCCAAAAAATGGGGATGCCAAAACTGGTTTTGCCGTTTTACGAACCTCTGGTAGATCAAGAATTAAAGATTGATAGAGACGCTGGCAAAGTTTAATTCTCCAACGCCAAATCGGCGGGGATGGCTAACCCGACCTACGCTTGCTATTCGGATTCCGCAATATCGCCGTGTTTCCAAAGGGCGATTAAAAATCCAGTTCGCCGCTATCTGCTGAATGAAGATAACTTTGTACTGTCCCCGCATCAAATAGTCCTTGCTTGTTGTTGGCTAACGATGGATTGCATCGAAGGCATCCAAGCGCTTCTATCGCGCCCGCTCCAGGGTCGCTACATTCGTTATGTAAGCTTCGATAATCTCCTTGTGGAATGCCTGACGCAACCACCCGCGCAAAGCCGCATAAACGCACATTTGGCGACTTCGTATGATGAATCTATACCCATTGTGTTTCTATTTGCTCCCATGCTTCCTGCGGTAAAATTCCGTGCTCTCCAGGTTCTCGTTCTCGGCGTAGTTGGGCGGCGTCAACGACGATTGCACTGTAGTTGCTACCCATTTTTACTCCTGCCTTGCGGCGGTTAAACGGAAAAAAGAAAACACAGCAAGCCCGGCGTAAGCCGACCTACCCCCTTACCCATTATAGGGCTTCCAATATTCCTGCTTTTTTCTTCTCGAAGTCCTGCTTACTAATCACCCCGTCGTCGAGAAGTTGTTGCAACTTGGCAAGACGGTCAGAAACCGACTGCACCGGTTGCACCGGCAATTTTCCTTTAATGCCGTCCGCCACTTTGAGCCGCCATCGCTCCGCCCATTGCTTTTTCTCTTCGATGTAAGAGTTCTTCTTTTTATCGTGGAAATAGCGGGTTTTCTGCCAGTTGCGGTTTTGCGAACGCGTTAAATCGCCATCCACTTCGGGGTTGAAGCCGTAGTAAACCGAAAAAGCCCGTTTTTCAAGTGTTCTTGTGAAGGACACCATGACGGCTTCTTGCGGTCTTTGGATATTTTTTTGTCTAAGTAGCGAATGAATTGATTCCAGATGCTTGCAGAAAGTTCATCGCTGTCTTTATTCACCCACCACGAATGAATTTTATAGCAATCTTCTCCACCGTCAAAGTAGCCTTTCTCAACTACTACTTTAGAATACAGCAGAAAATTGTCGTCTTTATCCATACCCAAACATCCATGCTTTCCTAGGTCCCAGCCACTAGTATTTCCGGCAGTAGTGCGGTCAGTGGATGAACTGACAAACTTGGCGAGTTTGTTGCCTTCGACTTGGAATAAAAAGGCCACTTCATAAATGCCGAGGGGCGCGTGTTTTCTCTCAAATGCCGCCAACTCCCACACGCCCGGCGGCAACGGCACGGCGGTGTTGTCAGTACTGACCACAAACACATTTTGAAAGGTTTGCCCGATTTCGTGCTTCGGCGGCAGTAGCGATTGGCAACCGGCGACGATAATTGCCACCAGCAAGACGAATGATATACGCATAGTTCGTTTCTGTGAAAGTTAAATTACGATTTCCAGCAATAGAATCGAGGATAGGGATTAACTCGTATCAGCAATAGCGCCAGGACTTTGCCTTGACAAACACGCGAAGAACGCCGCTATCCGTTGAAACGGTGTTTTATTCACAAGAGACCCGGCCTAGCGGGTCGCGCTTGTTAAGACAGACGGGATACTAAATAAACAAATCTAGTTTGTCAAACAGGTTTGTCATTCTCGCGCAAGCGGAAATCCAGTGAAACACCTGAACACAAACCGCTGGCTTGAGCAACCAGCGTCCACTTGCCTTTGGGCAGGGGGCGACGGCGTTGTCGCGACCGTTCGCAGAGTACGATAAAGCGATGATTGAAGCCCCCCCCCCTTTCGGTGGATATTCTACGCTTCCGGCAATTCTGCTCTACCCTCTGTCAGGCAGTATCCAGTGCGTCTCGTATGTTCGATGACATATGCTCTCGCGAAAGTTTTTACGCTGACTCCGATCTGTTTTTGCCGATCTGTTTTTGCCGATCTGTTTTTGGTTTAAAATTTTGCCACTTCAGCAAATGTTTCAACCCTTACCAGCCGTTTGTCAACATTGAGTATATGCGTCTCTACGCGCTCTATATCTCGATTGTTGTACGTATCGACTGCCACACGAATCACTTCGGCCACTGAAGACCCGCGCGCAACTGCCATGCGCTTTAATTTATGAACATTATCAACTGATAACATGATTTGTTTTCTCACTAAATTTGTCTGGGTTGCTTGCATACTAAAACCTCTTTATTCAATGTTTGGTAGCACTATACACATACATAAACAATTTACCCATTTCATCGTCATTTCACAAGGTTTGTCACTCTCACGAAAGCGGGAACAGTGAGGCTAGGCTGCGTATTGCCCCAGCGTGGTCAGGTCCACATCATGGTTACGCATAGCGCAAAAATTCCTCATATGCGCGGTTGAAGTCATCGAGATTTTTTTCCGTGTAGGCAATAAAGTTTTGGTTCACGGTTTGGTCGAGTTCGGAATAAATCTCGGCCACCATGCTCCACATCGTCTCGCGTTGATGGGAGGCTGCACGCAATGCCTTGAAGCGTCGCCATAGTGCCTTGCTGGCCGCTTCGCCGTAATAGCGTTCAAGCATTTCACGTTCAAGCGCCTCGGGAAACACGCTGTTTGAGGCGATATTGGCAAGATCAAACAGCGGCGTATTGAATCCGGCATGTTCCCAGTCAATAATCCAGATGCGCTCGCCATCATCGATAAAATTGGCGGCGAGCAAATCGTTGTGGCAAAGCGCTGGCTCGATGGCGCCGACTGCCGCTTCCAGTTGCGCGGATATTTTCATCAATCGCGGCAGCTCCACGGCACTGCGGCAATCGCTCTCATCGAGCAGTTTTTGGTAGCAACGCGCCACATGAAACACTGAGAAACCCAAAACCGCGCCGCGCACCGCACGGCTGCCTGCCTGATGCAATGTTTTTAGCGGCGGCAGAATTTGGGCGATGTTGGTCTGCACCAATTCGGCATCTAAAGTGGTTCCCTCAATAAAGTCCATGACCAGCGCATCCGCTTGGGTGTAAACCTGTTGTGGCGCAATACCGATAACCGCCGCGGCGCGCCCGCAGGTCTGTTCGTTAAACCGCATTACATTGTGCATTGGCGCGTCGCCGCCGATACGCACTACGTATTTCGTTCCAGCATCCTCCACCAGATAGTTGTGATTGCTTAACCCGCCGTCCAGCGGTTGCGGCTCGACCAGGCCACGCCAGCACGGCAGTCGCTTGGCCTTGTCAAGCGGTCGTTCAATAAAATTTGCGGTCAAATTAATACCCTCCAATTAATACTCTCCAATCTTGGCCATTATCAAGTGTGACCCGATAATTCATAAAAAAGCGGCGACAGCCGCACCATCAGCAAAGCGCACCAAAATTTTGGTTGCACCCGAATCCAACCTTGTTTGCCACGCTTTCGTGAACGTGTCAAGCCGTCACCTTTTGCATGCCGTGCGTTGTGCGCACCTCCAGCCTGACACGGCAGCGAACCAGACCCGGCTCACAAAAAAGAATTATCGCCCGACAGCGAGGGCGCGCGCTTGATGAATGCAAAATGCGGATAACAAAGTCACAATCGTATCAACGTATTTGTATCGGCGTGGAGTTTATTCTGCACAAGGTTTTTATGGCGAGAATAGGGGTAAAATCCGGCTATGCATAACGCCGACCATGAATAACATCCAACCACCAACGCCACTGGCGGTTGATTCAAACCGCGGACTTGCGATGATGCTGATGGTGGTCAGCTCGGTGGTCATCAGCTTTGGTGGATTGATCATGCGCAGCATGGAAGCGGCGGTTCCTTGGCAGATCAATTTTCACCGCTCGGTTGCATTGTTTGGTGTTGTTAGCATCCTGATCCTGTTGCGGTATCGTGGCAAATTTATTTCAACCATCAAAAACATCGGTGCGCTGGGTTGCCTCGCAGGGGCGCTCCTAGGCATTGCCGGCATGGCATTTTTGCAGGCACTGACGTACACCACGGTTGCCAACACGCTATTCATCCTCGGTGCCATTCCATTTTTTGCCGCATTGTTCGCGCGAATTTTACTCAAAGAAAAACTAACCGGAGCGACTTTGCTGACCATGCTCGTTGCCGCCGCGGGGTTGACCGTAATGGTGCTTGAGGGCATTGCCATCGGCTCGGGCGCGGGCAATGGATTTGCGTTATTGACCGCGGTTATGTTCGCGCTGTACGCGGTCATCGTGCGCAGCAAACGGCAGCAGGATATGTTGCCGACGTTGCTCATCTCTTCGATCTTCATCATCATTGTTTCGCTGATTATGCAAGCCGACGATCTACTCGTTTCGGTGCGCGATTTGCTATTAAGTTTTGTCTGGGGCGGCTTGCTTTCGGGGGTGGCAAACTGGTTGTTTATCTACGCTTCGCGGCATCTTGCCGCCGCCGAAGTAACCCTGTTCATGCTGCTGGAATTTGCGCTGGGGCCGGTGTGGGTATGGCTGGTTGTCAACGAGCAACCTTCGAGATGGACCATCATCGGCGGCATATTAATCATTCTTGCGGTTGCGGTACGCGCCGTGGTTGAACTAATCGGCGAGTCGAAACCGTCGCACCCATCGCGCACGCCGGGCACGCCAAATTGATTCTATCGGCTTGATTTTATGGCGCGCTAAGAAAAGTTCGTCAATTCCAGAATCTCGATATCAAGTTGCCGAAATCAAATTGTTATGGCTTGTTTCATAATGTATGCTTTCAAACCACCTTTCTAGTAATTGGACAAATGCCTGCTAAGTTAGATCAACAAATCAAGTTAATCGCTCAGAGTAACGGTTTGATTTTGTTGTATCACTTTATCGACCAGGAAATTCCTGAGGCCTTATTAAATACTATTCATAATGTCCCGCCGATAACGCTGCAAACACATATCGAGGTTTTATCCAGGTTTTTTAAATTTGTATCACTGTGGGAGTTTTCGCGGGCTAAGTCGAAACGCGGTCTGGCGGCAATTACATTTGATGATGGCTATAGGAATGTGATTAAAAACGCTTTGCCTGTTCTCGAATCTTTTGGTTATCCCGCTACACTTTTTCTAAACCCGATAACGTTTTCAAAACGCTGCAACTGGAGAGACAAAATTCGATATTTGATTCACCACCAGATGGAACAAGAATTTTCCAGTGAATTTACATTTCACAATAAATCGGGACGATTTTATCGCTATAGCAAACATCCTCAAAATAACAGCGCGTTGCTTGACCAAGCCCTGGATGATTTCCTTGATAATTTTCTGAAAAGCCCTCGAAATAATCTTTGTGGCGATCTTTATGGTAATAGCCCCTATATCCAGATACCGGATCTGTTAACCCATCACCCGCTAATTAGTTACGGCAACCATAGCCAAAACCATTATGTACTCTCATCGTTGACCAACCCACAGCAGGCACAGGAAATCGAGCGATCCCATCAGTGTTTACGGGACATTTCCGGGCTGACCTTTTGTGAGTGTTTTTCCGCCCCTTTTGGAGGCGACAAAGATATAAATTCATCAACATATGAATTAGTCAAAGCCTTGGACTACCAATCTTTGTTGATGAGCAGACAAAGAATACAGCCCGGTCAATCTTCGACTAATAAAATACAAATTTTAGAACGCTTTATGCCTCGCTCTGACGACATAATTGGAGAGTTGACTCATGCGTATCATATGTAGGGCAAAATAACCGCAAGGCACTGCGCGATGGAATGGTTATACTCTCCTTGAAATACAAAGAGATGCCTGATTGAAATGTGTGGACGCTACGCCAACTATATTCGAGACTTGGGTGACTGGGAGAAAATCCTGGGCGACTGGCCTGATGACATCGTCCTGGGATATAACATCGCCCCAACCCAAACTGTGCCGGTTTTTATCGACCACAGAGACCAACACAAAGGAATGAGTATGCGCTGGGGATTGGTGCCAAGTTGGTCAAAGGAACCGGCCCCGAAATTCGCCACGTTTAATGCCCGCTCAGAAACCGTGGCGGAAAAACCCGCCTTTAGAACGGCCTGGGGAAAATCCCAAACCTGCTTGATTCCAGCATTAGGTTATTACGAATGGAAAGGAGAAAAGGGCAGCAAACAGCCTTATTTTATTCGCACCAAAAATTCCGAGCCTCTGGTCATGGCCGGATTGTGGGACTACTGGCGCGGCGACGATCTTGAACTTTACTCATGCACCATCATCACCCAACCTGCCGTGGGCCAATTAACTGAAGTGCATGCTCGAATGCCAGTGACCCTGGAGTTAAGGCAAGCCGAGGCCTGGCTAAAGGATGGCATCAACCGATTTAACCTGATCGTCAAACAACAGCATACCGACCGTCTGGATATTTATCTGGTCAGTAAAACGGTCAATCGCTCAACCAGCGAAGGAGAGGAATTGATTTCCAGAGACGTGAATTTGTAATCAAGTATTCTGAAAATCTTTTGAGCGTCAATCTCATTCACACTAAATTGAACACGCACAATCGATAAACGCCAACCGTTGTTTTCGTTGTGCGCTGTGGCTACAATTCGCGCTCCTCATCCAATTCACAGGCGGCCTTCATGTTGGAAGCGATTATCACCATCACCAGTCTTGTCCTCGGCATCGGCATCGGCTGGTGGGTACGTTCCAAATCCTCTGCCGGTAGTTCTGAAAAAATCTCCCGGCTGGAGGCTGATTTGCAATCGGCGCGGGAGGCGGAAGTTATTTCCCGAACGACTTTGAAGAATCAGCAAAATCAATTCGAGCAGGAAAAGAAACGTCTGCATGAAATTCGCAAGGAGATGGAAAATTCCTTCAAGGCAATGGCCGCCGACATCGCCAATACCAATTCCGAAACCTTCCTCAAGCAGGCAAATCAACAGTTCAAATCGCTCAAGGAAAATTCTGAAAAAGATCTGGACGAGAAGAAAAAACTGATCGACAAAAGTCTGTCGGGAATGAATGAAAAACTGGAATTCATTGGCAAGCAATCCACGGAATTAAAATCCAGCATCGACACCAGCCAAAAAACCACCGAAGCGCTCAGCGAGAACACCGCCCGCTTACGCGAGATTTTATCCTCGTCGCAAAAACGCGGGCAATGGGGCGAGCGTATGGTGGTGGATATTCTGCAGTTTGTCGGGCTGATGGAAAATGTCAATTACACCAAGCAAAGCCAGGTCGAGTCTGGCCAACGCCCCGACTTTACTTTTATTTTGCCGCAGGAAAAAAGATTGAATATGGATGTGAAATTTCCGCTGGCGCATTACGAAAATTATCTCGCCGCCGACAGCGAAGAGGCGCAAGCGCAGGAAAAAACCGCGTTTCTGCGGGATGTGAAAAATCATATCAAATCGGTTTGCGGGCACGAGTACATCAACCCCGCCGAAGGCACGCTGGATTATGTGATGCTGTTTATTCCCAACGAATCCATTTATGGATTCATCAACCGCGAAGACACCGACTTGGTGGACTATGCCTTGCAAAATCACGTTCTGCTCTGCTCTCCCCTGACGCTCTACGCGGTGCTGTCGCTGATTCATCAGGCGGCGCGCAATTTCACCATGAACGAGCGCGCCTCGGAGGTGATGGCTCTGGTGGACCAATTTCGCAACCAGTGGAAAAAATATGTCGAGCAAATGGATAAACTCGGCCGCCGCATAAAAGGCTTGAGCGGCGATTTCGATGACTTGGTGAACACCCGCACCCGCGCCCTGGAAAAACCGTTGGACAGGATTAAAAATGTTTCGCTTGCGGGTGCTGATGAGATTTCTGGTGATACGCCGGAATTGTTGGAATAATCGTTGTTAGTCTGCATTGCTCATCTCCGCGGCTAGCGCATTTTATGCTGGTCATTTCATCTCTCAAGCATTTTGTCCTGCTCATAAACAACCGCCGCGCGTTTCGTAATTTTTGCATGATGCCTTAAATGAAAATCGCATTCTTGTATGAACACCCGACTTGGTCTGATACTCTGATAGCCGCATTTGATCATCGAGGGGTGGCGCTGACCTTGCGTAACATTGCCGAACTCAGTTTCGACGCGGACGCTACCGACAAGCCCTTTGACGCAGCCATTAACCGTATCAATGTAATGCCTTCCGCAGAGCGGGAGCCACAGATTGTGTTTCAAACTTTGCACTATCTGAACTGGCTGGAGCTGGCCGGTGTGCGCGTAATCAATGGCGCCCGGGCGCATTTTATTGGCGCCTCGAAAGCGATGCAAAATGGCATTTTTTCTGCGTTAGGGATGGCCCATCCCCGGGCGGTCGCGATTTATCGACCCGCAGATGCGCTGGCCGTTGCCGACAGTATCGGCTACCCAGTGATCATTAAGCCGAATATCGGTGGCTCAGGCAGTGGCATTGCACGCTATAACACGCGGGCAGAGCTTGCAGAAACAATCCGCTTTGGTGCACTTGATCTGGGCGTTGATCGCAGTGGGCTGGTGCAGCAATACATCGAATCCGATGGTTATGTATATCGCGTAGAGGTGCTTGGCGACCAGTTGTTTTACAGCATCAGGCAGCCGATCAACGAAAGGATATTTAACTATTGCGCGGCGGACCGATGCGTCACGGCCTCGCCATCAGAAAATGGCGACGACACGTTTAATTTCTGTGTGCATGGTCGCGACCGGATTGAAGCATTTAGTCCGAGTGAATCCATCGTTGCTGAGGTCATTAAAATTGTCCGCCATTGTGGCGCCGATCTTGGCGGGGTTGAATACCTTATCGATCCAAATACCGATGCACCCTGTTTCTATGACTTCAATCCCTATTCGAACTTTGTCAGTAATGGGGAAGCGCTTCTGGGGTTTTCGCCTGAAAACCGCTACATTGACTTTATTCTGGAGTCCTTGGGGACCGCACAAGATGCGATGCCGATTGGATTAACAAAACTTGTGGATTAACGAAAACTTGATAAATTAGCGATCAGCGCTATTTTCTTGAGTTCAATTTTTTTCTGCATCTTGTGCGCCAAATCTTGATCGTGAGCAAGACAATCAACGCAGACTGCGGAATGTTGATTACTGGCTTCATGCACGGCGTTTTCCATGGCTTTGGCAATAATCTCGGCGACTTTTTCAAGTTCGCTTTCGGTCAACGATACGTTAAGCGCTTTACTCGCATCTGCAACGGCCTTATTAGCCACGTTTGCTAAGTTCATGTTTTGCTCCTGATTTTCAAAATCTTTAGCCAGTTTTATCATAAATCACTCCAAGACTACCAGATTATTTAGAATAATAAAAGCACATGTATAAGTCCACCCTCTTCGGCACTCTGGTTGATTGTGGATGAGGAAGTTGCAGGAGATTGCAAGCCGAGGCTATGATGATGCAGGACGGTGTTGCAGTCGAGTAGCCAGTTGGCCAGTTTGCGGTTAAAGCTGGCCAGGTCATGGAATAGTTGATCCTCGTGATAATCGACGAACTGCTCCTGGATGGTGCGGTTGAAGTGCTCGGCGCAGGGGTTCATTTTGTTCGTATCATCCCTGAAACGAATCCGCTTCGCGGACTAGGCGCCATTTCGCTCCCGGCGAAATGGTGGGCGAGCGGGGATAAGGCTGCCAGTGGGGTCATGCCGTGGGCATTGAGGCGTTGCTGGCAGCGTCATATGAACTCCGAGCCGTTGTCTTCGATCCTGAAGCGCGGCGGTTTTGGCAGCAGTTGGCACAGCGCGTCAAGGGCGATGGTCGCTTGGCGGCTGGACTGGCTGGCGGCTTTGATGTCGATGGCAAAGCGGGAGTGGGGGTCGATGAAGGTGAACAGGCAGCGGCTCAGGCCATCGCGCAGTCCATCGCGCAGGCGCACCACGGCATCGCAGGCGATCACTTCCAGCGGTGGATGTTTGCCGCCTTTGGGCTTGCGGGGGATGAGTTTGTGGCGGCCGATGGTGGAGACACTGGGTAGCGCGATGTCTTGCTGCCCACCAAGGTCGCAGCAAGACCCGCAGTTTGGCTTTGCCGAGGTTGAGGAATTGCTCGCTCAGTTGACGGATTTCCCTAACCCGCATCGGTGCTGTGGCTGTCGCTGGCGCTTGGGGGCGCAGGATTTGGCAGTCAGGGCTGCGCGGTCTTCGCCGGCTTAGCGCACTGTTTCCAGCGATAAAGCGTTCTGCGACTGACATCGAAGGCACCATTTGTCGCGGCTACGCCATGATCCGCGAAGAAACCGAGGATTTTGAGGCGTTCTTGAGCATGTTTGGAAGTCATCTCCCAAAGCTGCCCTAAACAAGCTATGCGGCAAAGCCTTTGTTCGGTATCCGATGTGCTGATGTTGCATAACTCTCCTTCTGCATCGGAGCGCCAAATGTATCTGAGCTTATACAGCACAATTGTTGAAACAGTATTAATGATATATCCTGGCTTCATAAAGTTTGCTCAACGGAGTCATTGGCTTATTACACTTTCGCTCGCTCAATAAATTTGAAGCGAGAGCCAGTTGGCCATCCCTGATCGCGGCGTCCAAGAGGGTCTGGGAGAGTATATCGCGCTGGGCGTGACTGCCCCCAAAGCGATTGGCGATGGGTCGTAAATTAACCAGGCAGGATACCGTCTCATCATACCGTTTTTCTCCGAATGCCAACATTGCTCGACAAGCAGGGATTCCCACATCCCGCGACATCATGGCATTAAGCCTGGTTGAATGTTCAGCAGTATTTTCAACTGCCGCCAGAATTTCCCTGGCATTAGATAATCTTCCCGCGCCAACAAACGCGATCAGGGCATGAAAGTCATTAAAGGCGTAGTAACCGTTTTCCAATTCAGTTTTACGCGCCCACATATCGGCTAGTTCGTTCCAGCGCGACCCGGTATCCACCCCCTGCAACATTAACCGCCATAATAATGCAGAAGCATCGAGAAGCTGTGATGATAAATCACAGGGCTCTGGAAGAATCCGACTATCATATAATCCCAAGGCACCGTTAAAATCATCCCTTTCCATATAGTACAGGGCGAGGTGCCACCAGTTATGGAACGCAAAGCCATTGCCGGGCGCCCAGTCATTGACCCGTTCGGTATACATGGTTATGCCCTCGTCATATCGCCCCTGCATCTCCAGAACATGGGCAATCGCATGAACCGCCCAGCCGTCGCGTGGTTCAATTGAAAGTGCATAGTAACCTGTCTCTTCGGCTATTTTATGCTGATTGCATTCTTCCAATCCAAAAGCGTACATGCCTTGAATATAGGAATATCCGGGAATATCCCGGTGCCAGTGTGTCAACGTGCGCCCTACCCGATCGCGTAAATTGAGCGCATCACCCCGGAAAAAATCGGTTAAATGAGCAAGTTGAAGAGCCATGGCATCGCGCGGATGGTCTGTCAGCACCCTGTCCCAGGTTTCGCATGCTCGATCCCAACGCCCCTCCATCCACTGACGAGCAGCATGAACGAGCATTTTTTCCCGTTCATTGGATTTAGTGGAGAGCGCTTCCGCACGCTCAATGCTATTCCTGATCGCCGAAATATACTGCCGCTCACCCATAATCAGCATGGCACTGGCGACGAAGATATGTCCGAGGACAAATTCAGGGTCGTTGTTTAGTGTCGCTTCCAAGGTTTCAACGGGGTCGCCAAAGTAACTGTGAAACCGAACCAGCGCAGTTTCAAAATCCTCAAGGCTTTGTGGTTCGCAAGCTGAAACCGGAACTTCTCGGGCATCGTGTTGGCTATTTACTGACATAATGACCACCTGTTAGTGCATCTCCTGATTATCATACCGCAAATAAAGCGGCTTTGGAAAGCAGCACAATATATACCCGTTGGCACTTTACTGAATTGTGACACTTGTTCAACCGCGCCGACACCCACAACAGGATATACCTGACACTTTATTTAATATGCTCCGCCCTGTTCCACTGTTAGCATCCGTATTGATTGATAAATTTCAGAAGAATTTCTTAAACACGTTCACTGTCCGAGCTCGGATACCAATGAGACTGAACACACAACAAGGGCGAACACACGGGTTCTCCCCTGCGGCAACTCATGGAAAAGTATAATCCCCACCACCTCCGTCATTGCTGTAGATGTTCACTAATTCGATGACAAGACTCATTCATTTGTTTGGGTGTTCTCGCATTGATGCCGTAGTGCGGTCGGGCCTCGTTGTCATAGACGAGAGACTGCTCCAATTCGTCCTTGAATTAGTCCAGCGCGTCAAGGGCACGCCTGCTATCAGATCTTCGTTCAAGGTTCTCCAGAAACGCGCTGCCTTGCCGTTGGTTTGTGGTTGAGCGGATTGAACCGCTCCAAGGCGCTGAACATGACCGTGAGGTGCTTGATCTCTTCTGCCGCTCAGCCCAAGCGATGCGCGTACACCGCCAAAGGTGATGAGGTCTTGGCTCAGGCAATGGCAGTCTATAGAGCCCGGTTCGCCAGCTTTGTGCTTGATGATCCTTGGTTTATTTTGTTGCATGGCGGACTTCAGTCGGTCAAGGCCGTGTCGCTTGGTTCACATCCATGCTGGACAGGCTCTTGGTGCGTTTGGAAACGCCGATGGGGTATTATCAACAACTTACCCAAACCGCCTGATTTTGTCTCATTTGTGGTGAACATATGCAACATGTTGCATTCGGTCCCTAAGGTTGATATAGTCGCGCAGTCGCTTTGGATAAAAAGTGCATCGGCGGTCAATCCGTTGCCATGCCGCTGAATTTGTCAGCGTAGCCGAAACGCCGAAGTCTTCGTCAATATGAGCAGACTATCTTCAGGATAGCCTGTAAGATACGGTGATAGAATCGGTTAATCCGAAGGACCTTTTGAAAAATTTTAACCGCGATTAAAAAAATGATCGCAGTTTTTGGGCGGTGGCGCCCAAACAGACCTTGAGAATATTGAAAAAGAGATACGTAGAATTGAACAGGTGGATAGAAAAATGCCTTGGAAATGTGCCGCGAGAGGTAAAAACCAGCAACTGTTGATGGTTTATGCTCTGGGGTACGAAGTAATCAGAAATAGCCAGATAATAGTTAGGTGTTAATGGTTCAGATTTTATATTTATGCTATTTAATTTTCCAAATAGCAAATTGCCTGACGCGTTACGCAAATCACTTTTCTGGCTCGGCTCTGGTTCCGAATGGGACCAGCAAATTAGCTTGATGGTTTAGGCAAAATAGAATCTAGCAGTAAACAAGTTATCAGTTTTGTAACCGAGAAAATTTAGAGATTGAAGTCATCTCTTGTTTAAATATAACAAGATAATACGAATTTGAACACTGAACAGACTTTAAGTTGCGGATTCAGTCATACATAACGCAATAATAATAACGCAATGCGTTGCTTCTTTAAGCAAATCATCTGGTTTCTACCCTTTCCTGCCCCTTCTCGTTTTTTATTCTGTCAGAGCGCCCCTAGTTTAGATTTAATCTGTCCATTTAGAGGATGGACACTAAATACTGCCATGTGATTTCTGTGGGACTTGTCCTGTTTTAAGCCCACTAACCAGGCAGATGGAACAAATAATGAAAAGAATGTTATTTAATGCAACCCATGCTGAAGAGCTGAGGGTTGCAATCGTTGATGGGCAGAGGCTCATCGATTTAGATCTGGAATCAGCGATAAGAACTGAGAAAAAAGGAAATGTTTATAAAGGCGTAGTGACGAAAGTTGAACCAAGTCTTGAAGCATGTTTTGTAGATTACGGCTCCGAAAAGCAGGGTTTCCTGCCCCTTAAGGAAATATACAGGGGTTACTTTAGGCAATATGAATCAAAGACACCCATTGCCCAGGTCAGAATTGATTCGGTAATCAAGGAAGGTCAGGAGATGATCGTTCAGGTAGATAAAGATGAGCGTAGCACTAAAGGTGCCGCTTTGACCACTTTTGTCAGCCTCGCAGGACGCTTCCTGGTGTTAATGCCGAATAATCCAAAAGGAGGTGGCATTTCACGGAGGGTCACAGGAGATGAACGTACCGGATTGAGAGATATTTTATCTAATTTAAAAATTGATCCCCAACATTCGTTAATCGCACGAACGGAAGGTATCGGCCGGAATCAGAGCGAACTTCAATGGGACCTGGATTTTCTGCTAAAACTTTGGGAAACCATTGAACAATCTTCAATCGGACCCAAAGCACCGTTCCTGATTTATCAGGAAAGCAATCTTATCGTTCGATCGATTCGTGATCATCTTTCAGAAGATATTACTGAAATCATTGTCGACGATGAAGAAGTGTATGAACGTGCAAAGCGTTTCATCAACCAGGTTATGCCCCAAAATTTATTCAAGCTAAAACTTTATAAGGATAACATACCCTTATTTTCGCGTTACCAGATTGAAAGCCAGATAGAAGCGGCTTTCAACCGTGAAGTTAGTTTGCCTGCGGGCGGGTCGATTGCGATTGATCACACAGAAGCGCTGATTTCCATTGATGTTAACTCTGCCCGCGCAACAAAAGGCGGCGACATTGAAGAAACCGCCTTACAAACCAACCTGGAAGCGGTCGATGAGATAGCGCGCCAACTCAAGGTACGTGACATGGGCGGTTTAATTGTCATTGATTTAATTGATATGACGATTAATCGCAATCAACGAACCGTAGAAGCCCGGTTAAAACAGGCGTTGCAAACTGATCGGGCGCGTGTCCAAGTAGGTCACATATCTCGTTTTGGATTGCTGGAAATGTCTCGACAACGATTGAGGTCATCTATAAGCGAAGCCAACTACAGAACATGCCCGCGTTGCGAGGGTATGGGGACGATCCGTAACGTAGTGTCATCTTCATTGAATCTGTTACGAATAATTGAAGACCAGGCCCTGAAAGAAAATACCGAAGCAATACAAGTCATTCTGCCGCTGGACATGGCTACTTATCTTTTGAATGAAAAACGATATGAACTAAGCCAACTCGAGTCAAAACTGGTTTCCCGAATAATCATTATTCCTTCGGATGAACTGTCCAGTCCACACTTTCAAATTAAACGGCTACGCAGCGATGAACTTGATGAGTTGGGCGGGGTCGCCAGCTATAAGCAGAAAATTAAAATTGAAAATCCTGAACCCAGTGCATTTTCAAAACCAATCGCAAACAAACCCGAGATTGCATTGGTTAAACTTGGCGAGATTGCCCATCGTGCGCCCCCTACTCCCAAATCGGCGATGCACCCGGCCACAAACGTCGAAAAAACCGGATTTTTACGCCGCATTGGCGCCGCGGTTTTTAGACGTAACGATTCAACCAAGGCATCAGCATCTGAAGAAATAAAGAAACCATCCGACCGGCCAAGGAGAAAGACATATAACCGATCCGGCACTCAACCTGCCAAAGGGCGAGGCCGGGGCAGCCATCAGCAAAACAGAAGCCAAAACCAGAGCCAGAAAAAAAATCAGGGCGAAGATATCGGCCAGAAAAATCAAAGCCGACAGCAACTAAATCCCGGGCGAGATAATAAATCTGCTGATTCTGGTCGATCTCAACAAAATAAGCCAAATCAACGCAGGCACTCAGCCGCATCAAACAAACCGAGGTCGCAAGGATATTCACAGGACAAGCGTAATAATCAAAACACGAACCCGCAGAGATCACGCCTCATTCCAACTGCACCCGATGAAAA
Organism: Candidatus Spongiihabitans sp.; assembly: GCF_965237845.1. Taxonomy (GTDB): domain Bacteria; phylum Pseudomonadota; class Gammaproteobacteria; order Arenicellales; family Poriferihabitantaceae; genus Spongiihabitans. The sequence continues at coordinate 1,765,545 of NZ_OZ250154.1, forward strand.
TATTCCAGACGATATTGGAAACAGATAAGGTCTAATCCTGACTGAGGTTTGCCGCCGATTTTAGCAACCGGCTGAGATTCAATAAAATTGAAACTTTGGTTATTGAAACTTTAGCATTTGGATTGAGCCGAGGATAACGCAGAAGAGGCATTGTTCCAGGCAGTAAGAAATTCATTGAAATGAGTTTGATTCGATGATTTCAGTAGTGCGCGCACTTTTTCGCATTCCTGATCATACTGACCCTTGCTAAACTTTCCTCGGATTAGCTCCCATTTTAAATAAACCAGATAGGTGTTTAACGCATCGGTTTCGCAATATTGTCGAATCTCTTCAATGCCTCCTGCCTGGTAAGTCGACCAAACTGTTGCCCCGCTCATGCCCAGCTTGCCCGGAAATCCGAGCATAATGGCAATTTGATTTAATGGCGCCGCGGCGCGTAAATTGAAACCCGCCAAAACGTCCATTAAATCCACATGACGCCAGTGGTAGCGGCTTAAATAATTGTTGAATCTAAACTCCCGCTCACCATCGCCATTGTCCCAGTAACGTTTTGCGACAACATTATTGAGCAATGATCGATAGTGCAACACCGGCAAGTCAAACCCGCCGCCATTCCAACTCACCAAGGTTGGGGAATATCGATCGATGCCATCATAAAACCGCGTAATCAGATCGCTCTCCGGCGAGTCAGCTGTTCCTAACGACCAAACTTTAAGGGCATCTCCGGTTCGAAGCACGGCGGAAATCGCGACAATTTTGTGCAGGTGCAGCGGAAGAAAATCAGAGTCTCCGGTTTTTTGCACCTGTTTTGCAACCATGGCTTTTGCAATGTCATCGTCGGATAGCTCTGCTAACTCATACAAGCGGCCGCCGGACCGGGTATCAGGAATTGTCTCAATGTCGAATACCAGTATGTTCATTTGCACAACAGCGCACTATCGATGACCACGAAAACACAAGGGTTGCAACCCGTGGATTTCAACTGCAAATTATTATTTATCATGTCGGTGCTGGATTTGGCAAGCAAGTTGGATCTGTGATTTTGAGCAGCAATTTGAACATTGCGACAATATCAATTAAGGATATGCCGATGAAACGCTGAATCGGCGTTTCATTTATAATTTAGCCGGTTATTTATCTTGATACGTGTTAAAATACTGGCCATAAAAATCAATGCCAACCCATTTTTGAAAAATGAAAAATACGGTTACTGAACTGCTTATTTCCAATCTTAAACGAAAGGCAGCATCTAAACAATCAGCCGCAGAAATTGATTTTATTCGAGCCTATTATCACCGACTGTCGAGACAGGATTTCGAAGTTCACCGGTCTCTGGAATTCAGAAACGCCGCGTTAAAACATCGCAAGCTGGGTATCAGAAGAAAACCCGGAGAAACCATAGTCGCACTATATAATTTTTTTCCGTCTGGACAGTCGCACGACACTCAAGAAAAAACCATCATTAACATAATTTTGGATGACCAACCATTCGTCATAAATTCATTGTTAATGAAATTAAACGGGTTACGAAAAACGCCCCTACAAACACTGCACCCGTTGTTTGAGGTAACCCGAGACAAAAATCACAAAGCCACCGCGTACCAAAAATTTCGTCCAACAAGTCAACCGTTGAATGAAAATACTTTTATTGAATCGCACATTCAATTTGTAATCGACTACACCCCTGAAAAAGAACACCAGGCAATCGCAATCGTGTTCAAAAATGTGATTGCTGAAATCAATGGCGTTGTAACTGACTGGCAACCCATGAGTCAGCAGGTCTTGAAACATGCTGAAATCGTCGATTCAATGAAACAAGGACCCGCATTTGTTGAATATGGTGAATTATTCAGATGGATGACCCAGGATCATTTCGCCTTCCTGGGGTACTGCGAACTTGAGGTATCGGGCTCGGCGGCCAATCCATCAGTCAAACTCAACAAATCGTCGTTGCTGGGTACCTTAAAAACAGCTCACACAAACGATGCTAAATCCGTTATGGGTATCCTGCCAAACATTGTATTTACGAAAACATCACCCATCGTTTTCACCAAGACACGTCAACGGGCTAATATCCATCAACCCAATTATATGGATTGCATTTTATTTGACCATGGATTTGAAAGTGGCCCGGAAAATAACTTGAAAAATAAAGGCTCAAAAAAGAAAGTAAGTTGTTTCCTCGGATTTCTGGCCGGATCAACCACCGCGTTGCCGACCTCCGACATTCCCCATTTGCGTACTAAAACGGCTCACGTTTTGGAATCAAGCACGCTGCGCAAAGGCGGTTATGCCTATAAAGAATTAAGAACAATACTGGAAACATTACCCAGGGAAAAAATATTCCAAATGGATATAAAAAGTTTGTATTCATTGTGTATGACACTATTAAATCAGGAAAGGCGTAAAACTCGATTGCACCTGCATAGAAATATATGCGGTCACTACTATTCTTGTCTGGTTTATGTGACAAAGGATCTATTTAACAGTCAGTTACGAACCAGAATCCAGGACTTCCTGGGCAAACAACTTAACGCGGAGGAAATTGAATTCGACGTTTATTTCTCCTCTTCTATCTTGACCCGAATTCATTACACCATCCACACAAACCCCGAGTCGGCAATTTCGGTTGATCCAATCGCGCTTGAAATTTCAGTACAGGAAATAGCCCGAGATTGGAATGACAACCTTTATGAAAAACTGAAATTACAATTTGAGCGAGAGGCAGCAAGTGAAATCCTGGAAAATTTTCGTGATGGCTTTTCGGCCGCATATCAACAAGATTTCACGATTGACAATGCGGTATCAGACCTTCAAGTTTTTCGGAATTTGGAGGCAGGCGAGATTCATGCGTCCTTAACGCTCTCAAAAAGACCGGGCGTCGACCAAGGAGCATACGCCAGTTTTAAGCTGTATTGCGTCAATAAAATGGCGCTGTCGGATGCGATTCCGATCCTCGAGAATATGGGCGCGCGTATTCTCGGTGGACGACCTTATAAAATAAAAACCACAAAAGGCAGCCTATACCGCATATTGGAATTCGAGATTGTCCGTCAGGACAGAAAAAAGTTTGACTTTGAAATTAGCGCACGAAATTTTGAGGTTACGTTCATTCAATGCTGGAACGGTGCAATTGAAAATGATGGTTTTAATGAACTCACCCTGCTGGCCGGTATTAGCTGGCGACGTATCAATCTTTTTCGAGCCTACTTCCGTTACCTGAAGCAAATCCGGCTGCGCTACAGCGAAAATTACATCATTGAGGCGATAACAAAGAATCCTGAACTGGTTGTCGCCATATCCAATCTATTTGCGGCCCGATTTGATCCACGCAAGAAAAACACCGGCGTTCGGAAAAATAATCTGAATATAAAGCGACTGCTCAACGAAGTCGGCACCCTGGATGAAGAGCGAATAATACGCGCCCTTCTTGATGTCATAGCGGCAACGCTAAGAACTAATTATTTTCAACCCAGTCAAGACAACTCACCCAAATCATACATTTCCTTTAAACTGGATTCACGCTCGATACCCAGAATACCGGAACCCATCCCCCGATTTGAAATATTCGTGTATTCACCGCGCATTGAAGGCGTTCATCTCAGGGGCGGGCTGGTCGCCCGGGGTGGATTGCGTTGGTCGGAACGACCCGAAGATTTCCGTACCGAAGTTCTGGGATTAGTCAAGGCGCAACGGGTAAAAAACGCCGTGATTGTGCCAGTCGGTTCAAAAGGCGGTTTTGTAGCCAAACAACTGCCGGTTAGCGGGCCGGATGAAATACTCAAGGAAGTCATCGCCTGCTACAGAGTATTTATTAGCGGCCTTCTGGATGTCACGGATAATTTGTCAGGCAGCAAGATTATTCCTCCACAAAATGTTGTCAGGATGGATGAAGATGATCCTTACCTTGTTGTTGCCGCTGACAAAGGCACCGCAACATTTTCGGATATTGCAAACGAAATTTCAGAAAATTATGGGTTTTGGCTGGGCGATGCGTTTGCCTCCGGCGGTTCCGCCGGTTATGACCACAAGAAGATGGGGATTACTGCTCGCGGGGCTTGGGAATCAGTAAAGCGCCACTTCAGGGAACTGGGCAAGGACATTCAATCCGAGCCGTTTACGGTCGCAGGCATCGGCGACCTGGCGGGCGACGTATTTGGCAATGGCATGTTGCTTTCCGATCAAATCCAACTTGTCGCGGCATTCAACCACAAGCACATATTCCTCGACCCCGATCCAGATATTGCGGTTAGCTATAAAGAGCGGAAACGAATATTCGACCTGCCCCGCTCTTCATGGACTGACTATAACCCGAAACTGATTTCCAAAGGCGGCGGCATTTATTCTCGAGAGGCGAAGTCAATCACACTTTCGCCACAAGTTAGAAAAGTTCTTGGCGTAAAGCAGGGCCGCTATGCACCGAATGATTTAATTAATGTAATATTAAAATCTGAAGTTGAACTGCTTTGGAATGGCGGTATCGGCACATATGTTAAATCATCGTCCGAGTCCCATCAGGATGCGCAGGATCGGAATAATGATAGTCTGCGAGTAAGCGCTTCTGAATTAAGATGCAAGGTTATTGGCGAAGGCGGAAATCTGGGCATGACCCAAAGGTCTCGAATTGAATTTTCCCAAAAAGGCGGATTATGCTATACCGATGCCATCGATAATTCAGCCGGCGTGGACACGTCTGATCATGAAGTGAATATAAAGATTCTCCTCAATGCTGAAATGCAGGCAGGACGTCTCTCACTGAACAGCCGAAATGCCGTGCTGGCAAAGATGGAACAGGAAATAGGGCATCTGGTTCTTGCCAACAATTACCTGCAAACCCAGATACTGAGCATTGAAACGGCATACAGTTCCGAGTTAATGCCGCAACAATCCCGTGCGATTTCACAACTAGAAGAAAAGGGATTGCTGAACCGGGAACTGGAATACCTTTCAGATCGTGCTGAGCTTAGCGATCGGTTTGAAACCGGGAAATATTTGACCCGCCCAGAATTAGCTGTGCTTCTGTCCTACAGCAAGATGGACCTTTATCAGCAATTACTCGACTCCGGACTGCCTGATAACAACTACCTTAAGGAAGAAATAGAAAATTATTTTCCTGGCCTGATTACCGGAAAGTACCTGAAGCAAATTCATAAACACCGACTAAAAAGAGAAATCATATCAACCCAGATTACCAATAATCTTGTCGGCACCATGGGCACAACTTTCCATCTGCGCCTGGCGGAACTAACTGGCAATTCGGTAGAAACCATTACCGCTGCATACATTGCGGCCAGGGATATTCTGCAAAGCAATACCGTAATTAAAAAAATTCAGTTGCAGGACAACAAGATAGATGCCTGTTTACAGATGCGCTGTCTGACCGATATAACCAAAACTCTGGAATCTGCGATCCTGTGGCTGATAAGACATTCCAGTCAACCTATTAACATCCGCGCCACGGTAAAACGGTTTTCCACGGACTACCAGCAGTTGCTCATAAACTTTGGGCGAGATTTTGAGAAAACCTCCAATCTCGCCCTGAACCACCAGAGCCAGCAATATTTTAGCAGCCTCAAACAAAGCGGACTGCCCAAATCCCTGGCCCGGAACATCAGCGCAAGGATGGCGATTGTGAATGCGCTGGATATTATAAATATCGCCCTGAATTCCAAGCAATCGGTGGCTCTGGTTGCCGAAGTGTATTTTGGTGTCGAACATATGCTTGGACTCGAATGGTTGCAGCATCAAATATCCAACCTGCAAGTAAAGAATAATTGGCATGAAAGATCAAAGTTTAGTCTGGCCAGCGATTTGAGGAGCCACCAAACCGATATTACTGCCAATATCATTTCTTCAAAAGCTAAAGCCTCTGCCAGCAATAGATTGGATGCCTGGGCACATAATAATAGCCAGTTAATTGACAATCTGGAGCAAATGACAATCCGCCTGAAAGAGGAAGTTAGCCCCGATTTTGCTATGCTCTCGGTATTGGTAAGTGAGTTAAGTCGTTTGAAATAAAGTTGTTTATTGCACTGGCGACAAAATCAAACGGTTTGCAAACATTGTCGAAGAGCGCTTATATTTATCCATGAATGAATGTATTGGATTCTGGTGCGCAACGCGATAAATTCCAGGAATGACCCAACAACTGCTTTTAGAAATTGCCGATGAAGCCCGGAAATTTATTGGCAGTAAACGATCCCTTGAGCTAGCAACGGTAACTCAAAACGGCCAGCCTCTGGCTAGCTACGCACCGTTTTATCGTAGTAATCCCGGTATTTTTTATATTTTTGTCAGCACCCTGGCCGCACATACATCCAACCTGGATAACGCCAACTTCGATAACAGTATTGCAAGTATCCTTATTATTGAGGACGAAAAAAATACTCTCCAAATATACGCGCGTGCTCGCCTGAGTTTTCAATGTATTGCCGATGAAGTTCCACCAGGGGTTAGCGAGTTCGATGAAGCATTCGGGAAATTAAAGGAAATACACGGAGCAGTCATCACCACTCTTTCCAGCCTTGCCGATTTTAAATTATTTAAACTAACGCCTCAGTCAGGGCGTTACATTAAGGGGTTTGGTCAGGCCTATGAGATTGATTCCCAGCTCACACAAGCAAAACCAGTGGCCCGATAATCTACTGAATATCGATTCTCGCCTTGATGCCAGCTTGTGTTCATTCGGGGTCATCAGTAGTATCAATCTATCAATTTTTAGTTCAACATCGTGAAGAAAATAGATTTTACACCAGGTTTGCCCCAGGTCGCTAATCCAAAGTTTTCAATTCCAAAAACAAATCTATGGGTTTTTGGATATGGCTCGTTAATGTGGAATCCGGGTTTTTCACACACCGACTCACAACCTGCGCGGATTTATGGTTTTCACCGCCGACTATGTCTTTGGTCCACACAATATCGCGGCAGCATAGCGCGACCGGGATTGATATTAGGGCTGGACCGGGGAGGGTCATGCCGGGGCATGGCATTTAGAGCCCATGATCACAACATCAAACACACAGTGAGCTATCTTTTTGACCGAGAGATGATAACCGAAGCCTACAATCCGATAATTATATCCATTCATTTACAATGTGGAGAGGTGGTTAACGCGCTGACTTTTGTTTCAAAAACAGGGCACCCCAATTACGCCCAAAGAATGGATATCAAAGAAGCCGTATCGCTCATCCGCAACGCCAAGGGACCGAGGGGCACAAACGTGGAGTATATTTTAAATACCGTCGATTATCTCAATGCACTGGGCATCCGCAATACCGAATTGCATCGTATCGCCGCCGCGCTTTAGCCCCTTTAAAAGTTGCGCCTGATTTGGCATTAAGATGAGCAATTACAAAACTTAATATTATTTATCTTATGACTGAAGAAACACTTTTTAGCAAAATTATAAACCGGGAAATTCCTGCGGATATTTTATTTCAGGACGCTCGAGTCACCGCGTTCAGGGACCTTTATCCCCAGGCTCCCACCCACCTATTAATCGTCCCGAATAAACCAATTCCGACCGTCAACGAAGTAACCGAACAGGACCAGGCGGTACTGGGCTACCTGTTTATTGTTGCCAAAAAACTGGCCGAACAAGAAGGCCTGGCAGAAAACGGTTATCGCTTGATTATCAACTGTGGAAACCACGGCGGGCAGGAGGTTTACCACCTGCATATGCATTTAATGGGCGGCAGACGACTAGGGCGAATGGTTGCGGCAGATTAACGCGCCGGGCTATCGGCAGTCTCCAGCAATACCACCGCCTGGGCTGCAATGCCCTGCTGTTGGCCGATAAATCCCAAGCCTTCGGCGGTGGTTGCTTTGATGTTGATCTGACTCAGGGCGATAGACAAATCCGATGAAATATTCTCCCGCATTGCTGAAATATAAGGAGACAGGCGCGGCTTTTCCGCAATGATGGTGCAATCCAGATTACCGATTTTCCATTGTGCATGGCGCAGCATTGCGGCAACATTTCTTAACAGTATCCGACTGTCCAAATCTTTATATTGGTCATCGTCGGGTGGAAAATGATGGCCGATATCACCCATAGCCGCCGCGCCAAGACAGGCATCGCATATCGCGTGTAATAATACATCCGCATCGGAATGACCCGCCAAGCCCAGGTGCCAGTCTATTTCAACACCACCCAAAATTAATTTTCGGCCTTTGACCAATGCGTGGATATCGTAACCGTTACCGATTCTCATTATTAAAATTTCGCCAGCAATAAATCCGCCAAATCAAGGTCATCTCTTGTGGTTATTTTGTTATTACTCGAATGACCTTCGACCATAGCGGGGTGGAAACCCAATTGCTCCATTGCCATGGACTCATCGGTAATCTGGACTCCGTCCGCAACCGAAACTTCGATTGCCCGCAATAAATCACCAAGGCGAAACACCTGGGGGGTGAATGCTCGCCAAAAATTTTTCCGATCAACGGTCTGTTGAATCGCTTGGTTCTCATCTGTAATTTTCAAAGTGTCCGCCAGTCTTTTGCCAAGTACCGCGCCAATTTGATTGTCATTGGCCTGGGTCAGTAAATTCTGAATGTCTTGTTGCATTATACCGGGGCGAACCGCATCGTGAACCAGGGCCCAATCCGATTGCGCCACCTCGTCCAAACCATCCAGAAACTTTAACCCATTGAGAACAGTATCCCTGCGCTCCCTGCCACCGTCGCAGACGCCCAATATCTTTGGATGGGTAAACAGGTCTTTCGACCACCTGCTATCTTGCGGACTGATGCCGATTATCACACCATCAATCACCGGGCTGGCACAAATGCGGGACAAGGTATGGTGCAGCATCGGTCTGCCATAAATTTTAAGGTACTGTTTCGGTATATCGGCCGACATCCTGCCCCCAATACCCGCAGCCGGGATTATTGCCCAGACCTTATGTTGTTCAGCCATAAAATTTTCTTGCCGCTCAATGTTTATTATGTCAAAGGTCTATTATGTCAAAGGCTGATTATTTTTCCATGGTGGCATTAACATTGAAAGCAACAAAATTATCACCGTTATTGTGAAATATTGGAACAAGGAAGGTTAAAATCCGACCCCTTCATATTGGCTAGGTAAACGTCTGTGCTGTGCCCACATCCGCTCAAATCTGACATGCATTCGCTGCTAAATCCAATCCTGCCCGATCATGGGCAGCGTATTTCCTGGTCGAATCTTCACGGCGCCGCCACGGGAATGGCGATAACTGAAGCGGCCCGGCGATACAACGGAATATTGGTAATTGTACTTGAAGATCAGCGCCAACTTCAGATTTTGGAAACCGAGATTCGATATTTTCTACACCAGGCGGACAATATTCCGGTATTAAATTTCCCGAGCTGGGAAAGCCTGCCCTACGACATATTCTCCCCCCATCAGGACATCATATCAGACCGACTCCGAATTTTAGGGAAACTGCCGACCTTGCGCCGCGGTATTGTCTTGATTCAAACTGCAAATTTGATGCAGCGACTTCCGCCCGTGGATTACGTACTGGGGCATACGTTTGCATTGAAAAAATCTCAACACATCAACCTTGACACCTTAAAACGTCAACTGATTGACTCAAACTATATTGCCGTGAATCAGGTCATGTCGCCCGGCGAGTTTGCCGTGCGCGGCGGACTGGTGGATGTGTTTCCTATGGGCGCAGGCGCGCCATTTCGGTTGGATTTGTTTGACGATGAGCTGGAGACTATTCGTATTTTCGATTCAGACACCCAAAGATCAAAACAACAGGTGGATAAAATTGAACTGCTGCCGGCACGCGAATTTCCAATGACTGAGCCCGGAATCAAACATTTTCGCTCATCGTTTCGTCGCTACTTCGAAGGCGATCCCATGAAACAAACAATCTACAACCAAGTTTCCATGGGCAACACCCCTGCGGGCACTGAATTTTTTTTCCCGTTGTTTTTTGACCATACTGCAACCTTGTTTGATTATCTTCAGGAAAATTCGGTTTTCGTAAAAACCCGGGATTTCAACGAGTCCGCTTCAACTTATTGGGCAGAAATTAATGATCGATACATCAATGCGAATTACGATCCAGCTCGCAAAGTCATACCACCAAATCAACTCTATATGGACACCAGTGAAGTTGAAGAAAGGATCAGCAAATATTCAGGAATAGATATTATTCGCGGGCATGACAGGAAAACATCCTGGTCGGCTGAGGCTAATCCCAATAAACAGTTTCCAGTCGACTCCAGAAAGGACACGCCTTATCAGGAATTGCTGGCACATTTACGCGCCAGTGATAACAAAATTTTAATTGTCGCAGAAACCCCAGGACGCAAGGAGGCATTAGAGGATGCGCTTTTAAGCAACAACCTGCGACCGACCTCATTTCAGGGGTTGCATGACTTCATCGCCGATGAACAAGCCGCTCTGGGTCTGGCAATTGCCCCCCTTGAACGGGGGTTTGCCTCGAATGCGAATGGCATTGAAATTATATGCGAAAGCCAGTTATATGGCGAAAAGGTTTACCAACGCCGGCGCCGAAGCCAGGCATCCCGGGACCCGGAATCAATCATAAAATCTCTGACAGAGCTCAGCATTGGTGATCCGGTGGTCCACATTGAACATGGCGTGGGTCGATACCAAGGGTTGCACGTATTGGTTGTCGGTGGTGATTCAGGTGAATTTCTGTCCCTTGAATATCAAAACGGCGATAAACTTTATATCCCGGTTTTATCGTTAAATCTAATCAGCCGTTTTGTCGGCGGATCTCCCGACCTGGCGCCATTGCACCGACTCGGCGGCGATCAATGGGAAAAATCAAAAAAACGCGCCCGGGAAAAAGCCTACGATGTCGCCGCAGAGTTACTGGAAATGGAAGCGTTCAGAAATGCGCGCAAGAGCCACGCTTTTGAAATTAACACGCTGGAAAACGAGCGCTTTAACAGTCAATTTCCATTCGAGGAAACCCCGGATCAACAGCAAGCTATCAGCGAAGTCGTCTCCGATCTCGGCTATCCCGATCCGATGGATAGATTGGTATGCGGTGACGTGGGATTCGGAAAAACCGAGGTTGCATTAAGAGCCGCGTTCATCGTCTCAAGCAATGCAAAACAAGTTGCAATTTTGGTGCCTACTACGCTTTTGGCTGATCAGCACTATCAGACCTTTGTGGAGCGATTTTCAGACTGGCCGATCAATGTTGCGGCACTGTCACGATTTAATACCCGCGAACAATCTGCGGAACTGATTAAGCGTATTGCCAACGGACATATTGATATTGTCATTGGCACGCACAGATTGCTGCAGGATGACATTCGTTTTAATGCTCTGGGATTATTGATTATCGACGAAGAGCATCGATTCGGGGTCCGACAAAAGGAGAAAATTAAACGAATCCGCAGCCAGGTTGATATTTTGACTTTGACGGCAACACCCATCCCGCGCACGTTGAACATAACCATGGCCGGGCTAAGGTCGATTTCGATTATCGCAACACCCCCAGTCAACCGATTGTCGATAAAGACTTTTGTTCGTCAATGGAATCGGGGCTTGATTCGGGAAGCCTGTTTACGCGAGATACGGCGAGGCGGGCAAGTTTTTTTTCTGCACAACGAGGTTAAGTCCATCGAGCGCATGGCCGTCGATATCGCCGAGTTGGTCGCTGAAGCTGAAGTGAATATTTGCCACGGGCAAATGCGTGAATCGCAGCTTGAGCGGGTGATGCAGGATTTTTATCATCAACGTTTTAATATTCTGGTTTGCTCTACCATTATTGAAAGCGGAATCGACATCCCGACTGCCAATACCATAATCATCAATCGGGCCGATCGTTTTGGCTTGGCGCAATTGCATCAACTAAGAGGCCGCGTCGGCCGCTCGCATCATCAGGCGTTTGCATATCTACTGATACCGGACAAAGAATACATTACCAATGCCGCCAGAAAACGACTTGATGCGATCGATTCAATGGAAGATTTAGGCGCTGGATTTGCGCTGGCATCCCACGATTTGGAAATTCGCGGCGCCGGAGAATTGCTCGGAGAAACTCAGAGCGGATCAATCGATGAGATCGGTTTTTCACTGTATAGCGAATATCTAACCCTTGCTGTAAACGCAATCAAGGAAGGCAAACTGCCTGAACCGGATAGCGCTTTGCAAATTGAAAAAGCATCGATTATTGACTTGCACGTTGCCGCATTATTTCCATCGGATTACCTGGCCAATACCCATACACGATTGATTTTATATAAACGAATATCCAATGCCACGGACCTGGAGCAACTCGAAGAGTTGCAAATAGAAACCATTGATCGGTTTGGTCTGCTGCCCGATCAGGGAAAAAACCTGTTCCGCTTAACCGCCTTGCGCCTACAAGCCGAACGATTGGATATACGAAAAGCGGATATTGGCGATAATGGCGGTGTCATCGAGTTCCATGACTATCCGGTGATCGACCCCAGCGTGATATTTTCCTTAATTCAAGACAATCCTCATCTTTACCAGCTATCCGGCCCAAATGCGTTTAAAATTACCGATGATCTGGCAGACCCTTTTACGAGAATGAACAAGATTGAAACTCTCTTTGATACGTTGTATGAAACCCTGCATTAGCCAATTGGTGGCGGCATAATTAGCGCTGGTTTATGCTACGCTGAATTTTTTATGGGTTATATGCGAAATAAATCACTCATTGTTGTTTTTGAGGTCGTTCTGGGCATACTGCTGCCTGGTCTTGGCCAGGTCGTTTACGCTAGAGACTACGCCGTAGAACTGATCGTTTTTGAGCGTCTGGAAGCTGCCAACGATGCCGATAATGATGCTGATGAAATATGGGATTTTTCGAGTCAACGTGTCACTGGCAAGTTACAGAAAATGCAACGCCTGGCCACCAAAGCTATCGACTATGAAACCAGCCCTGCTTTAATTAATCTTGCTGACATAAGAAATAATTTGGCAGCCGCAGGGTATGGAATTTTACACTCAGCCGGATGGATTCAACCTGCCGAGGTATATCAACATGCGCCTTTAATCTCTTTCGGCGCAGCAAACTCGTCGTTGCCCTATGGCTTTATTCGAATCTACAAAACATCGCTGATTTTTGCTGATGTCGAGGTGCAATATTCGCCAACAAGGCCAGAAGTATTTGTTAATGACAATACTGTCACCGATGCCAATGCCCGTGCCGATATCGACTCAAATGAGCATTTGATTGCTTCAGACACAAACCTTGAATTTCAACAACCGCATTTTTTCATATCCGAAAAACGGCGGCTAAAATTCAAGGAGATTCATTACTTCGACCATCCCCTGTTTGGGGTGATTCTGAGCGTATGGCCATCAGAATAGTGATATAAACTGCTCCAAAATTGCCAAAGCATCATCGGTTGTTGCCGCCAAATTTGCCTGGATTATCTCCATTGTCAGTTCCTGGTCGCCCCGCCCTGCCGCTGCATTGACCACCAGAGCGATACTGGCATAGCGCATATTCAATTCCCTGGCCAGTGCGGCTTCGGGCATTGCGGTCATGCCCACAATTTCCGCGCCATCTCTTTCCAGGCGATCAATTTCTGCAGCGGTTTCAAGTCTGGGTCCCTGGGTAACGGCATAAACCCCGCTGTTATTAACTTCGATTGTCATATGTTGAGCCGCCTGTATTAGTCGCAATCTGAGTGGTTGATCATAAGGCTCAGTAAAATCAATGTGATTCACCTTGTCATCTACATGGCTATTTGAAGCGTGGCTGTTTGAAGAAAGATTGCCGTCGTAAAATGTATGCTCCCGGGCCGAGGTATAGTCAATAATTTGATGGGGAATAACGATTGAGCGCGCGGGGAAATCGGGGTTAATTCCGCCTACCGCCGCTAATGCAACGACCTCAGTGACACCGGCGTCTTTCAGTGCATACATATTGGCGCGGTAGTTGATTCTATGCGGCGCGATGGAATGATCGCCGCCATGCCTGGGCAAGAATACTAGTTTTGAACCACAATACTTTCCGAATGATAGCGGCGCCGATGGCGAACCGTAGGGTGTTGACACTTTCCTTTGCTCGACAACAGCGAAATTCGGGAGTTGATCAAACCCGCTACCTCCAATTATCGCCAGCGTCATCATTGGTTCCTCAATTGATGCAGCATTTTACGATTTGAAAACCGATTAGCGATAGCCAACCTGGCTTGTTTGGGAAAAATAAACTTACTAATAGGGTGTACGCCTTTCAATTTGCCCTCCGTTCAATGACTAATTTTTTCAGATATTTACCGTAATCATTCATTTTTAATTGCTCAGCCAGACTCTCCAATTGGCCATCATCAATATAACCCATGCGCCAACAAATTTCTTCCGGGCAACACACTTTCATACCCTGACGCTTTTCAACAGCCTGGATAAATATTGCGGCATCAAGCAGGGCGTCATATGTTCCGGTATCGAGCCAGGTCATTCCGCGGGCCATTCCACCAGTCAACACTTCCACACTCAACATTCCGTCATCCAGATAGGTTTTATTCAAATCAGTAATTTCCAACTCTCCGCGCGCAGAAGGTTTGAGCGAGCGCACTCGTTGCGCCACTGTGGAGTCGTAAAAGTATAGTCCGGTCACTGCATATTGTGACTTTGGCACTTTCGGCTTTTCTTCCAAATTGCAAGCCTGCCCACTTTCGTCGAACGCCACTACGCCATACTTTTCAGGGTTGCTTACCTGGCATGCGAAAACCCGGGCGCCTTTTTTTAATGTCGCCGCTTTTTGTAAACTATCGGTTAAGTGATGGCCGTAAAAAATATTATCACCCAGCACCAAGGCACTATTCTGATTACCGATAAATTCCGAACCGATTATAAACGCCTGGGCCAACCCTTCCGGCGCCGATTGTACCGCATAGGAAAAATTTACCCCCCATTTGCCGCCATCGCCGAGTAATTGCTGAAATCGGGGCGTCTCCTGAGGCCTGGAAATGATCAAAATATCCTTGATTCCAGCCAACAATAATACCGACAAAGGATAGTAAATCATTGGTTTGTCGTACACCGGGATAAGCTGCCTAGACACGGCAAGCGTTGCCGGCCACAAACGCGAACCCGATCCTCCAGCCAGTATTAATCCCCTCACCCTATTCCTCCAACACGCCCCAATAATCCCAACCGTTGACCATTAAGATTATGCGGTTGATAAACATGAAATATATTTTGTTATACCCTGATTGACATTATCGAATGACCCGTTGAAACCGGTTGATTTTAATTTACTCAAATCAGCCTGAGTATAACTTTGATACTTGCCAATCAGCGCGTCCGGCATGGCAACGTAAGTTATTTCTTTTTTTGCAATCGCTTCGGCAAGGGTCAGCATTTCTTTATCAAGGCTTTGACGACAAGCATTTACCACCGCCAGAGCGACATCATTAAAGCTTTGGCATCGACCTGTGCCGACGTTGAACAGGCCGCTCACCCCAGGATTTTTCAACAAAAACAGATTGACGCCAACGACATCATCGACATAAACAAAATCACGAACCTGCTGGCCGTCGTTGTAGCCGTCCGAACCGGAAAATAATCTGACATTCTGGTCTTCTTTATACTGGTTATAACAATGCCAGGCGACAGATGCCATGCGACCCTTGTGAAATTCTCGCGGACCATAAACATTAAAATACCTTAGTCCGACGCATTGAATGTCGATGGGAATGTCGATGCGAATGTCGACGGACTTTTGATTTCGAATATAGTTGTCGAATAATAATTTCGACCAGGCATAGGCGTTTAATGCGGATTCATTTTCCGGCTGTTCCACAAATACCGAACCACTGCCATAAACCGATGCCGATGACGCGTAAATGAACTGCGCTTGGTGTCGCTTGCTAAATTGAAATAATTCTTTCGAATAAGTGAAGTTGTTGTGCAGGACATATTCCCCGTCGGTTTCCATAGTATCCGAGCACGCGCCTTGGTGGAATACGGCCGACACTGAATAAAATTTCCTGCCATCGATCATAAAATCGTAAAACTCATGTTTATCCATATAGTCAACGATTTTAAGGTCGGCCAGATTTTTTATTTTTTCGGCATTGGTCAAATTGTCAACAACCATGATGTTTTCTATCCCTTCCTGATTGAGTGCCTTGACAAGATTAGACCCTATAAAGCCGGCACCTCCGGTAACAATAATCATGACCGGTAATTTTTCTTGAATGCCGCGCTTAGCTCATACCGGTCCACGGTCGCCGTTCCCAATTTCGATATCACCACGCCAGCCGCGCTATTTGCCAGTTCCATACCCACAGAATGGGGTAATCCGGCAGACAACGCCATCGCCATCACTGCAATTACCGTATCCCCTGCCCCGCTGACATCATAGACTTCACGGCTTCTGGCAGGGATATGGATAGATTCAGTTTTGGAATCGAATAACTTCATGCCCTGATCGCTTAATGTAACCAACAATTGATTGAGTTCATATTGATTGATTAGAGAATTTGCTTTGGTCTCTAAATCCTGTTCTCCCTGGACGACCCCCGCAACTGATTCGAATTCGACCAGATTCGGGGTGATCATAGTGGCCCCGCGGTACACTGAATAATCGCCGCCTTTAGGGTCAATTAACACTGGTTTGCCATTTTCTTTGGCAACCGCTATCAATGATTCAACCTGTGCCAAACTGCCCTTGCCATAATCTGAAAGTATCACCGCATCATGGCTTTGGATCAAATTACGATATTGATCCAGAATGACCGCTAATACCTTGGCGTTGGGTGAATTTTCAAAATCTAATCGCAGCAATTGCTGATTTTTCGATATTACTCTGAGTTTTATGGTGGTCTTAATCGTGCTGTCGTATTCGAGTGCGGTATTGATTTTTGAATCGTTGGCGATTTTCTCGCAGCTGCGCCCGGCCTGGTCTTGACCGACAATACCTAGCAGCGTACATACGCTATCCAATGCCGTTATATTTCTCGCTACGTTTCCAGCGCCGCCAATTCTCTCAGTCGTTTCCTGCACGGTAATAACGGGCACGGGCGCTTCGGGAGAAATGCGTTTCACATCGCCTATCCAGTATTGGTCAAGCATAACATCGCCGACCACCAATATTCGGGTGCTGGCCAGTTTTTCGAGCAGGTTTTCGACCCGGTTTTCGACCCGGTTTTCGATATGATTACTGTCGACCGATTCCATAATAACTTAACCCTGCTTCGGTCACCGTCCTCGGAGAGAAAATATTGCGGCCATCGACGATCACATTTCCCCGCATTTTTGACTTGATTTGATCGATATCAGAGCTTCGGAAAACCCGCCATTCGGTGACAACTATCAGGCAATCCACATCTGTCAAGGCATCGTAGGGTGTATCACTAAATAATGTTAAGTCGTCGCGCTCACCATATATTCTAAGCGCCTCATCGGTTGCCACAGGATCAAAAGCCTGAACGGTTGCTCCCATCTCCCATAACGCCTCCATAACAACTCTGCTCGGCGCGCCACGCATGTCATCCGTGTCTGGTTTAAACGACAACCCCCAAAGCGCAAACTTTTTACCTTTAAGATCTGTTCCAAAGTGATCGACTATTTTATTCACTGGCACACGTTTTTGATCGTTGTTAACCGCTTCAATGGCGCTCAATATTCTTGCATCGTAGCTGGCCTCTTTTGCAGTTCTATGCAACGCTTGGACATCCTTGGAAAAACAGGAGCCACCATAACCGCAACCGGGATAGATAAACGAATAGCCGATTCTTGGGTCGGCGCCGATACCAATTCGCACCGACTCAATATCTGCACCAAGACAGTCTGCCAGATTGGATATTTCATTCATGAATGAAATTTTTGTCGCCAGCATCGCGTTGGCAGTGTATTTTGTTAATTCCGCAGAGGGCACGTCCATAACAATGAGTCTTTCATGGTTGCGATTAAACGGCGCGTACAGGTTTCGTAATATATCCAGCGCCCGATCATCTTCAACACCGACGACAATACGATCCGGTTTCATAAAATCTTTAACCGCCGCGCCTACTTTCAAAAATTCTGGATTCGATACTACGCTAAACGAAATGCTGAGATCCCTGTTCTCAAGCGCTTGATTGATCGTGGCTTTTACAATTCCAGATGTGCCAACCGGCACTGTGGACTTGGTAACGACAACACGATAGTCATTGATTTGTTCGCCGATGGATTGCGCGACCCGTTTCACGTATTGCAAATCCGCAGACCCATCTTCATCAGACGGTGTGCCCACAGCAATAAAAATCACTTCGCCATGATTGACCCCTTTTTCAATGGATGTGGTGAAACTCAGGCGCTCTGATGCCATGTTTTTACGTATCAGAGTTTCCAGGCCGGGTTCGTATATCGGAATAATGCCTTTTCTCAGTCCATCGATCTTCCCTTGATCAGTGTCTATGCAAACAACATTGTTTCCCATTTCGGATAAACAAGCACCGGAAACCAGGCCAACATATCCGCTACCGACAACAGTAATATTCATAGCTGGCCTTGGTTGTTAGAAATCTATGCGGTTGTAGAATCATGCGTTGGGTTTTTAGTTACTGGCAAGGCTCACCAGCCGACAGCAGCTGCGGGGGAGATTAATTTATTCCCGATTTGCCTTTGAACAGTTCCCCAGCCTTTGCAGCCTGGGCATTGCCAATGCAAAGAGTTACTTTGAAATCCGCACTGCCGACAGTGATAATTGCGCCCCATTTCCACAACTTCCGCCAATAAATCCGCCAACAATAAGAAATCCTTGTCTTGCCTGCTCGGCGTAACATTTTGTTCATGATTCTTCACAAGTTGATACATGCTTTCCAGACTAGGATGTTTTCGCACTAGATTCAACATTAAAGCTTGCCCTGCTTCTCTGCCGTCGTTCTTATGGGTCAGTTCCACCAGCATGGCAACAATTCTCGGGTCAGAGTTTTTTTCCAGTGCAGACTCCAGAAATTTTCTGAATGAAGGTTCATCGTTTAGCGCCGCATAACTGCTGGACACATGGCCAACCACCTCGCCCATCGCTTGTGGAGCCCAATACGCTAAGCCGCGCCAGATAGCAATAGCATTGGTATGATTACCGTGCATAGCCGCAAGCCGTCCAGATTGAATTACCGCCCGGATACAACGAGCATCATGACGGAATGCTGACTTGAGGTGTTTTTCCGCGTCTTGAATATTGCTTTCGGTAATCGCTTTTTCTGCAAGCTCGCAATAATAATGCGCAATGGTCTGGGAGAAATCCTGTTCTACGAATTGATCCAGTTGTTTCGCAATATAGATCGCTTTCCGCCACTCTTTTTCCTGGTCGTAGATTTGTAATAAAAATCGATTGGCTTGCTCTTTGTATTCTAAAACCTGCTGTAATTCATGGAAAAGGTTTTCTGCTCGATCAAACAATCCCGCTTTAAAGTAATCCTGGGCCAGTTCAAATAATGCTAATCCTCGCAGGCTATCATCAAGATCTGAGCGTGCAACCAGATTTTGATGAATTCGAGTTGCTCGCTCAACTTCTCCGCGACGCCTGAACAGATTGCCCAAAGCCATGTGCATCTCCACGGTTTCCTTATCGACTTCAACGACTTCTAAAAACACTTGCAGTGCCTTGTCGGGTTGCTCATTCAATAAAAAACTGAGCCCCTTGAAATAAGCTTCAGGCAAACCGCTGGACTTGGAAACCGCAGACTTGTCGTGGGCAGACATCAACCAACCGCCGGCGGCGGCTAAAGGCAGTAGCAGTAATAACCAGATTGGGTCCATGATTAATGTGACAGAATTCTATATCAGGGTTAGTCATCCGATTACTCGGCCATGGCCCGGCGTCATTATAAACGCGAGTTACATGCCTCAGGATTAGACCTAAATTACAGACTTGAAGATTCCAGGTTTTTAAGCTCTTTTTTAACTTTTGACAAGTTGCGTCGTACTTTCAGGGATGACAGCAAGCTGGCAAAAAAACCAGCAAAAACACCTAATGTTAGTGTGCAAATCAACAGCAGGGCCAAATTGATTTCTTTGCGGAAAGATAAATACTTGAGCTCCACCATTTGGCTATTCATATATGTGAAGGTCAGACCAATAAAAACCGTGATAATAATAACAATGACATACAAGAGTTTTATCATGTTAATTATGTAGAGTTTCCACTATTTACCCGTTTTCGCAAGTTTGCACCGGGTTTAAAGTGTGGTACGTATTTTTCAGGCACATCCACCTTTTCGCCGGTTTTTGGATTGCGCCCGACCCGTGGCGGTCGATAATGCAACGTCATGCTGCCAAATCCCCGAATTTCAATCCGCTCACCATTGGCTAAAGCAGTGGCCATGCGCTCCAATATGCTACTGACCGCCAACTCGACATCGGTCTCAGAAAGTTGCGGTTGCTCGGAAGTAAGATAAGCGACTAACTCTGATTTAGTCAGCCTTGGTTGTTCTAACTGATTTTCGTGACCGGCAGACATATCAAAAAGACTGTTTATCTAATTGTTCTTTCAGTTTATCACCTAATGTAGTTCCACTGATATTAGATTCTCGAGAATATTCCTGAGCAGCCTCATCTTCGATTTCCAGATCACGCACTTTGATAGACAAGGATATCTTACGATCTTTACGCTCAATGCTGGTAATTTTGGCTTCAATTTTGTCACCTTCCTTAAGCACGGTGCGTGCATCATCCACCCGCTCCCGGGAAATTTCCGAAGCCCTGAGATAGCCCTCAACATCAGGAATGAGCTCAACGGTCGCGCCTTTGGCGGAGACCTCTTTAATCACGCCTTTTACCGTGCTGCCTTTACCGTTTTCCGTGACATAACCCAAAAAAAGATCCTCGGTTACTTGTTTGAGACCGAGAGAAATTCTTTCCCGTTCGGCATCAACAGCAAGTACCATAACGGTTAGTGCGTCCCCTTTCTTATAATCGGCAACGGCTTCTTCACCGGTTTTTCCCCAAGCCAGGTCAGAAAGGTGAACCAAACCATCAATACCACCTTGTACACCAATAAATATACCGAAATCCGTTTTTGAGCGGATATTTCCAGTAATTATGTCACCTTTTTTGTGGGACAATGCAAACTCTTCCCAGGGGTTAAGGTTGCACTGTTTCATGCCCAGAGAAATTCGGCGTCTTTCCGGATCAATAGCAAGAATCATCGCTTCCACTTCATCGCCAACATGACAAATTTTACCAGGATGGATATTTTTGTTGGTCCAATCCATTTCGGAAAGATGTACCAAACCTTCGACGCCTTCTTCCAACTCGACAAATGCACCGTAGTCAGTAAGATTAGTAACCTTGCCAAATATTCTGGTCTTTACCGGGTAGCGACGGACTAAATCCACCCAGGGATCTTCGCCCAACTGTTTTAATCCAAGCGATACCCGACATTGTGCCTTGTCAAATTTAAGCACTCGAGTTTCGATTTCATCACCAACGGTCAATACTTCCGATGGATGTTTAACCCGTTTCCAAGCCAGGTCAGTTATATGCAGCAGTCCATCCAAACCGCCTAAATTCACGAACGCACCATAGCCGGTCAAATTTTTAACGACACCTTTGACCACTTGCCCTTCTTCAAGGGTATCGAGCAGTTTTTCGCGTTCTTCGTTGAGTTCATTTTCAACAATAGCACGTCTTGAAACGACGATATTATTGCGCGCTTGATCGAGGCTAATAACCTTAAAGTCGAGTTCCCGACCTTCGATATTGGCGGAATCTTTAACCGGGCGCACATCCACCAAGGAACCGGGTAAAAATGCACGTAATCCACTCACATCAACAGTAAATCCACCTTTAACCTTGCCGGTAATAATACCGCGGATTATTTCGCCCTCTTCCTGTGCTTTGGCAAGTTCAATCCATGCGCGGGCACACATGGCGCGTTCCCGTGACATTGTGGTACAGCCAGTGCCGTCTTCCACCGCTTCCAGGGCAACTTCAACTTGATCACCCACTTTAACAGTAAGTTCGCCTGCTGCATTCTTGAATTCATAGGCGGGAATTTCCGCATCTGATTTTAACCCCGCACTAACGATAACATAGTCATCATTCGCTTCCACTACATCCCCGACAATCACCTCACCGGGTCGCATGACGACATTCGCCAAACTTTCTTCTAATAACGCCGCAAAATTTTCAGTCATAATAAATAATTACGCCTATTCCCATATCATTACCCATTCAAACTCACCATTGAAAAATTATTGTTTCATACTATCAAATAGTTAGAGGAGTTATCTTGATAGAATTGTAAGTGTTCGTTTGTCATAACGAACGTCATTAATGAGCGGTAATAACGATAGGAGACGTAGTAAAAAATAGTTAATTGTTAAATAAAAAATAATCCAAAAGCACATCTTACGGAAAAGATGTTATCAGGGACTATTCGCCTTTGCCTTTCGACTGACTTTAATTGAACTCGGTATGTTTTCAGTCAATTTATAGCCATTTATGTCATTTGTTTAATCGCGCTGCGTACCAGTGTCATTACTTGTGAGACAACAACTTCAATATTCAAATTTGTTGTATCCAACATAACCGCATCTTCGGCAGGTTTTAACGGAGAAATTACCCGATTCGCATCACGCGCATCGCGTTCAGATATTTCCTTAAAAAGCTGTGAGATATTAACATCAAAACCTTTGTCTCTCAACTGCCTGAAACGCCTTTGTGCACGCGCCTCGGCACCGGCGGTCAGGAATATTTTACAGGTTGCATTGGGAAATACCACGCTTCCCATATCCCTGCCATCCGCCACTAAACCGGGAGACTGTGCCCGGCTTCTTTGCCAGATCAGCAGTTTTTCCCGAACACTGCGAATCGGTGCGACCATTGATGCTCGTTTTCCCGCTTCTTCAGTGCGAATTTCATCCCCTATTTGTTCACCGCATAACCAAACAGAACCATTCCTGAACTCAATATCCAGGTTGTCTGCCAGTCCAATTAATTCCGTTTCATCTTCGAGATTAATATTATTCTTTGCAGCAACATACCCGATCACCCGGTAGAGGGCGCCGCTATCAAGATAATGCCAGCCCAGTTGTCGTGCCACCGCCAAAGCTATCGTGCCTTTGCCCGAACCACTTGGCCCATCGATTGCAACCACAGGCGCGCAATTCATTTTTGCTGTCATTAAATTTGTTTCAGTGGACCGCAATGTTTATTCCAGCTTGATTCGCCAGTTGGTAAAAATTTGGAAAAGAGGTTGCCACATTGTTACAATCTAAAACTTCAACATAGTCCAGCGCTGCCGCACCCGCTATCGAAAAAGCCATGGCTATGCGGTGATCACCACAACTTTGCACTCGCCCGCCAGTTAGTTTCCCTCCCTCGATAACCATGCCGTCAGAATTCTCCTTGACGTTTATGCCCAGCGCTTTAAGACCATTTACCAGACAATGAATACGGTCGCTTTCTTTAACCCGTAATTCCTCAGCATCAGAAATTCGAGTGACACCGACGGCACAGGCGGCCGCCACTGCGATCACCGAAATTTCATCGATAGCCAACGCAATATCATTTCCGCCGACATCACAACCTTGTAATTTGGAGCTCCTGACCACTATATCGGCAATCGGCTCGCCTCCGACATCGGATTGATTTTGCAGTTCAATCTGGCCGCCCATGCGTTGTAAAACATCCAAAACACCCGCACGGCTGGGATTCACCCCTACCCGTTGCAAAACCAACTCGCTTTTTGGTGTTATCAATGCCGCCAGAATGAAAAATGCCGCCGAAGATAAATCCGCGGGAACTTCTATTTCACGGGCAAACAATTCTCCTCCGCCTTGAATAGTTACCATATGCTCGATTTTTCGGCTGATTTTTTGATCAATCTTTAGCACTGAGTAGCCAAACCCTTCCAGCATACGCTCGGTATGATCCCGAGTGGTTGCCGTTTCGATAACCGAAGTGCGACCTTTGGCGTATAACCCGGCCAGCAGGATGGCGGATTTCACCTGCGCCGAAGCCATTGGCGTGGCGTATTCAATCCCCCGAAGCGGATTAGTGCGCGGCTCAACCGCAGTAATGTTCAACGGCGGTTTGCCGTCTGCGGATTCAATATGCGCACCCATGCGCATGAGCGGGTCGATTATTCTTCCCATAGGTCGTTGGTTCAGTGAGTCATCGCCCCTCAGCGTAGTTGACCAGGGCTGTGCGCAAAGCAATCCCGTTAATAACCGCAATGCGGTGCCGGAATTGCCCAGGTCAAGACTGCCGACGGGTTGCGCCAGACCGTGCAAACCGTTGCCCTGAATTTCGTAATTGTTGTCATCAGGTTGGTTGCTTGCTCGGGCAATGTTAATCCCCATTGCACGAAATGCTTGAATGGTCGCCAGCACGTCCTCGCCTTCCAATATGCCTGAGACCCGAGTCACGCCATTGGCAATGGCGCCGAAAATTACCGCACGGTGTGAAATTGATTTATCCCCGGAAACTTTGATTCGACCTTGCAGGCCGGAACAAGGACTGACCAAAAATTTCATGGCAAAAATTTCATATGCAACGACGTTCTCAGAGGTGGGCCGAAAACCTTTTAACA
This sequence comes from Candidatus Spongiihabitans sp., assembly GCF_965237845.1. Lineage (GTDB taxonomy): Bacteria > Pseudomonadota > Gammaproteobacteria > Arenicellales > Poriferihabitantaceae > Spongiihabitans. Next base: position 1,790,030 of record NZ_OZ250154.1, read on the forward strand.
CAGGTTAGTCGTGTGATGTAACTCATTCGTTCAATAATATAGTGATCTTCGGCAAGTCAGAACACGATTTATTGACGCCCCTGATGGGCATCTTGTTCCGCCTCTGATAAGCCACTCACAACGCTTTTATTTTTGGTCGTTCTAATGCGCCAGGTTCTAATGCGCCAGGTTTTAATACACCAGGTTTAAATACGATGAACCCTTTGCCTGATTCAAAAGTACCTGATCAAACTTACAAACAACGTCATTTTTTATAAATTCCCTTCATTAATTTTTCTGTGAAAAAACAGCTGCCGCCCCTTGTTCTTGCTCGCCAATGGTTCAGCAAAATTTGTTGGGGTTCGTGCCTCACACCAACCCACGATTTTTTTATGCTCTACCACAAGCAAGTCTGCAAATGCGCGTTGGGCGGTTTGTTTGCAGGACAGTTTGGGTTGTTCTTGGTTGTTGTCCGGATGTTTTTCATTTTCCCAGATTGGCATAATTTGAGCAGGGCTGGAACCAGTTTAAAACCACCCAAGTCTATCCAGTAGTGAATGTGGCGAGTGTGAATTGCGAAACTTGACCCTGTAATTCTTTCTACAAAGACACATACAAGACCGTTCCAATGACTATGCTCCACAGCAGCCCCAATGGTTTGAATATCAAGACAAGCGCGGCTATGGAAATAATCGCAGGATATAAGTCGTGCGTGATTTCTTGATTTATGCAATAAATCATTAGATTAACAAAGACCGCAATCGGCAGGATTGTTTTTATGTTATTTTGTGTCTTATCAGAAAAATCAAAAGAAACAAATGCGGGTAAAACCCTGACAATAAAGCTTATGCCGAATAATATAACGATGCCAATGACAACGCGGCTCTCATTCATGCTTCCACTCGTGTTCCAGCGTATCTGCTCAGTATGATGTAACTAACTGCGATGCTGGGAAGCCAGAAATACTTGGGGCCAATGAATACGATGCACAATACTGATACGCCAAAGCACACCGCCACCGCGCACAACTTTCGATAATTAAAAGTATGTTTGGCGCGTCTCTCGTCAATAAACGCAAAAATATTATCCAAACTCAAAAGTATTAAAATTGCGCTGATTGGAAATGTCAGCCCGGTCAAAATTTCTTTGGCGGTCATTGGCAGAACGCCCGACAGCAGGACCCCGCATGATGTGGATAGCGTCCAGAAAACCACGACCGATAGCCGTATAATCGTTTTTTCTTTGGTGCTGTCTTCTTTTCGTTCCACCGCATATGACTCATCGGCAAGCCAGTGCGACAAAACCATTTTTATGAAAGCGCTGCCAGAAATGGAACTGGAAGCGGATAGCGACATCGGAATATATCTGAGATTGATGCCTAGAATGATTAAAAACACCGTAAAGTATTCAATATGCTCGTTGTCTGGGTGGGCAAAGCCTAGATAGGTAAATTGCCCGCTTCCTGTAAACCCGATCAAACTCATAAAAAAAATATCCAAAAAACTCCAGTCCGCCTGACCCGCGAGAATTCCAAAAAGAAACCCAATCGGAGAAAGCGCTAACACAACAGGCATAATTCTTGAAAATGTTTTTTGATTGGTCATGCGTAATTCAACCTCAGTCGAGGCATGGGCAATTAGCGCTGCTATTCCTCATCACATTCATTTTAGGCGTGTTTGCATTATTAGGACCGATTAAATAAATACCTTCATCGGTCAAAACATTCATCAGAAAGTCATCACGTTACGGAACCAATTCCGCAAACACTGCATAATATTACATTTAAACAGCGCAAAATCAAATTACAGTACAGAAATTAATTTGCCGCCCCCAGAAAACAACTTAACGTCCCTTGCTGTTCAATAACGCGCGCATTATCCAGGATCACTATTAAATCCCGATAGACTCACTACCCCACTTCATCGGGGTGCTCATCTTGTTCGAGTATCCGCGTTTATTCAAACTTTCGTTTTTCCGTAACCAGAGCGCGTGCGCGTTTCGCTGAAGCATACAAATCTTCGATTGCCTTTTGTTCGCCCGCATCAATCATTGTGGCGACGTTATCCAGTCGCTTTTTAAACTTCTCAATGTGTTCGAGTAAATGGCGCTTATTCATTATCGAAATGTCGCGCCACATTTCAGGGTCGCTGGATGCGGTGCGGGTAAAATCATAAAAACCGCCCGCTGCCATCTCGTAACAGCGTTCCGATTCTGGAGAAGTGGACAGAAAATTCATCATCACATAAGCCAATACATGCGGCAGGTGACTGGTGATCGATAATATTCGGTCGTGCTCCGATACAGTCATCGATTTCACTTCGGCACCGGTGGTCTGCCACATTTTCTTAATGGCCAGACATGCTTCAGAATCAGTTTCTTCAGTTGGAGTCAGAATAACCTTGTGATTTTCGAATAAATCAGCGGTTGCAGCCGCGATACCCGATTTTTCCTTCCCAGCAACCGGGTGACCCGCTACAAAGCGGTTAAATCGGTTTCCCAATGCGCGTTTAGCCTGCTCAACGATCCCGCTCTTAACACTGCCCACATCAGTAACAATTTTGTTGTCATCCATCATCGGCGCAATGATTGCGAAAAGTTCGGCGATGGTATTGACCGGCGTTGCCAGCACAATAACATCGGCGTGGCCAACTGCCTGTTGCAGATCGGACTGGATTTCGTCGATCGCCCCGAGCGACAGTGCCGTGTCCAAATTCACCCGCGAGCGTCCTACGCCGATGACCCGACCGACTGCACCAGCCTGCTTCAATGCCATTGCCAGGGAGCCGCCAAGCAAGCCGACGCCAACAATAGCAAGAGTCTGAATATGATTCAACGATTGTCCGTTCAAAAGTTCAGTCCAGGTTATTGGCCGGAATATTGGTCGGGATATTGAAATTAAACAGATGCGGGATAAGAACCGAGATTCTTAAACAAGCCGGCCTCGACTTTTAGTTCTGCCAACGCCTTTGCCACATGTTTTTCTTCTTGATGTCCCAAAATATCAATAAAAAAGACATAGTCCCAGAGTCCAAATTTGGAGGGCCTGGATTCAATTTTGGTCATGTCAATCTGCCCATCCAGCAAAGGTTGCAATAAATGCAGCAATGCGCCGGGGCGACTTCGGCAGGACAACAACAAACTGGTTTTATCATTACCGCTCGGTGGTGTGGCGCGGTTGGACAATACTAAAAACCGGGTGGTGTTACCGGATTCATCCTCAATGTTTGCCGCTACAATTTTTAACTTGTACCGTTCCGCAGCGACAGCGCCAGCAATGGCGGCGGCGGATTTTTCCGTAGTCACTCTTTTAGCCGCATCCGCATTACTGCTGGCCGGGATTAATTCCGCTTGAGAACAATTTTTATCTATCCAGCGTTTGCATTGCCCCAAAGACTGGGTATGTGCATATATTTTTTTTACCTGCCTGAGGTCATTCTCAATACTCAGCAAATTATGATGAATCTGTAAATTAATTTCACCGCAGATGGTTAGCGGTGTGTTCACCAGACGGTCCAGCGTCCCGGTCACTCCGCCTTCAGTCGAATTTTCAACCGGCACCACAGAAAAATTGGTGTGCCCGGTTTCAGTCGCCCTAAAAATCTCATTGATGGTAGGGAAATCGACAATGGCGATGGCGCTGCCGAAATGGTGTCGAGCGGCGGCTTCGGTATAAGTGCCAGCCGGGCCCAGTACAGAAACCGATAACCCTGCCTCGATGCCCCTGGTAATGGACATAATTTCCCTGAACAATGATTCCAGAGAACTATCCTGCAACAATCCGTCATTCAAATTTCGCAATCGACTCAGAACCTGGGCTTCCCGTTCCGGTCGGTAAAATGCCGGCAGCATCAATGTGGTTTTGATTTGAGCAATAGATTGCGCGGCGCTTAACCGCTGATTCATTAATCGAAGGATATGCACATCGATTTTGTCGATATTATTCCGGAAAGCGTTAAGTTTCTTATTGGTTTCTTTGGTCAAGGTTTAGCCTGCTATTGGTTGAAGCCTCAATGAATGGGCGTTTCTTGATGCGGTTCTTCTTCATCGGTATCGACATCCTCAACTTTACTTACGCTGACCAATCTTTCGTTATTTTTCAGTGAAATCAATCTTACTCCCTGGGTATTTCTACTCAGGACCGAAATTTCCGCAACCTCGGTACGAATCAGGATACCACCATCGGTGATCAACATAACTTCATCGGATTCATTAACGATGTGCGCGCTTACAACTATGCCATTTCGACCGGACGTTTTTATAGCGATAACGCCCTTGCCGCCCCGGTTTTTACGAGGAAAATCTGAAATCAGAGTGCGCTTTCCGTAGCCATGTATTGTGCAAGCCAGAATTGCCGACTCCGAGACAGCTTGTTCACCGCTACCATTTGCCTCGCTGACATTTGCCGCGGGCAACACCATCAATGAAATGACATTTTGACCTTTATCCAAACGCATCCCCCTTACCCCTTTTGCCGTGCGCCCCACCATTCGGATATCATTTTCCGAAAACCGTGAAGCTTTTCCCGCATCGCTAATTAACAGAAGATCTTCAATGCCAGTGGTTAAAGCAACGCCTATCAAGTGATCATCCTGCTGTAGATTTACCGCAATGATTCCATTGCTTCGGGGTCGAGAAAAATCATTTAAGCGGCATTTTTTAATAATGCCCAAGGCCGTCGCCATAAGAATATTTACCCCCTCTTCATAACCCTTGATCGGCAGTATTGCGGTTACTTGTTCGTCTGCATTCAAGGGCAGTAGATTGACTAATGGCTTGCCACGGGCCTGACGCCCGGCTTGCGGAAGTTGGAACACCCTCAGCCAATAGACCTTGCCCATATTGGAAAAACACAATATAGTGTCATGGGAATTCGCCACAAACATTCGACTCACAAAATCTTCTTCTTTGGTTCGGGTAGCGATCCTGCCTTTGCCGCCTCGTTTTTGTGTGCTGTAATCCGAGACCGGCTGTGACTTCGCATAACCTTCGTGGGAGATGGTGACCACCACTTCTGCTTCGGGAATTAAATCTTCCATGGATAAATCGATCTCACCCTCAATAATTTCCGTGCGGCGCGCATCATTATAGCGATCGCGAATATCCTGTAATTCTTCCCGAATCACTTCCACTAATCGATCCGGGTTGCTTAGAATTTCCAGCAATGCCAAAATTTCATCGATGATTGCAGCATATTCCTTGTGAATTTTTTCCTGTTCGAGACCGGTCAGTCGATGCAGCCGCATATCCAGGATTGCCTGAGCCTGTTGCGGCGACATTTGATAGCCTGCCTCTGTCATGCCATACTTTTTATCCAGGTCGTCTGGACGGGATAAATTTATATCCCTGCCTGACAGCATTTCAGCCACCGCACCCGATTCCCAGGTTTTGCTCAGTAGATTTTCCTTTGCTTGGGCCGGGGTTTGGGCGGCTTTAATCATCGCAATAACAGGATCTATATTGGTTAGCGCGACCGCAAGACCTTCGAGAAGATGTGCGCGGCCGCGAGCTTTTCTGAGTTCAAATACCGTTCTGCGGGTAACGACTTCTCTGCGGTGCTTGGTGAATTCAGTTAGTATTTCCTTAAGGTTAAACACATTGGGTTGATTTTTGCTCAACGCCACCATGTTGATGCCGAATACGGTTTGCAACTTGGTTTGCTTGTACAAATTATTCAAAACCACTTCCGACTGTTCACCCCTTTTTATTTCAACCACCATGCGCATGCCTGATTTATCGGATTCATCGCGTATGGCGGAAATGCCTTCAATTTTTTTGTTCTTAACCAACTCGGCAATTTTTTCCATCAATCTGGCCTTGTTCACCTGATAAGGCAACTCATGGACAATGATTGCCTCACGACCGCTACTGCTGGTTTCGATTTCGGTACGCGCACGCACATAAATTCGGCCTCGCCCGGTTTCATAGGCTTGCCTGATTCCACCATGGCCATTGATGATTCCGGCGGTCGGGAAATCCGGGCCAGGCATATACTCCATTAATTCCGCAATGCTGATGTCGCTGTTATCCATCAGCGCAAAACAGGCATCAATCGTCTCGCCAAGATTATGCGGCGGAATGTTTGTTGCCATTCCCACCGCGATACCGGTAGAACCATTGACCAACAAGTTTGGCACCCGGGTCGGCAAAACCAGAGGCTGAGTTTCCGTCTCATCGTAGTTCGGGCCAAAATCCACGGTCTGTTTATCAAGATCAGCGAGTAATTCGTGTGAAATACGTGCCAATCGAATTTCAGTGTAGCGCATTGCCGCCGGCGAATCGCCGTCCACCGAACCAAAGTTACCCTGGCCATCGACCAGCATATAGCGCATGGAAAAATTCTGTGCCATGCGAACAATGGTGTCATAAACCGCCGTATCTCCGTGAGGATGATACTTGCCGATGACATCCCCGACCACCCGAGCAGACTTTTTATAGGCCTTATTCCAGTCATTTCCAAGGACGAACATGGCGTACAACACCCGGCGATGAACCGGTTTTAGTCCGTCGCGAATATCGGGCAAGGCACGCCCGACGATGACGCTCATGGCATAGTCGAGGTAGGATTGCCGCATCTCTTTTTCCAGATTGGCTGGAAGCATTTCTTTTGCGAATGGCGTTTCTATCATAGCGGCGAAATTGTGTTTCCAGCCGATCTCAGGATGGCAACTAAAAATAGGTACAAGTTATTGATTTTATGAAATAAATTCAGAGTTTAATCAAGCGCAAACAGGGTCAGGCAAAGCTAAAGCTTAAAAGCGAAATTTTATCACATATGGTGCGCGAAACGCACTCAAACAAGCGAATAATCAGAACAAAATGGAGGTATGAGTTACGTGGCAGCGACCGCTACTTTATAGTCATACCATCCGTCATGCCCTCAATCGCTGCATCCGTCTCTGCATCCGCAATCTGGTCCCACAATCCATCGTATTGCCGTTGGGATTCCAGCCACCCGCGCACGGCCGGCTGCATTTTTACTTTCATAGTGATCGCGCCACTTTCATCCACTTCCTCGTTAATGACTTCGCAGCGCGTAAACAACTTGGAACGCAGCGCGCCGGCCTGGGGTTTTAAGTTAATTAAATAATATCGATGTTCCTGACTTAAAAGCGCCGCCAACGCCTGTTGCACAAACTCGACTCCGGCACCCGTTTCAGCGGACAACCATATCTTGTCGACCCGTTGTTGACCGTTATATTGAATTGTTTTCACCGTGTCTCCGGTTAAATCTATTTTGTTATTAACATGAATAACCGGGATACCTTTGGCGCCGATTTCATCCAGCACCTGTTGGACGTGGCAGCCGAGCTCCAGATGGTCTGGATCAGACACATCGCTGACCAGAAGCAAACAAGTCGCACTGGCAACTTCCTCTAAAGTGGAATGGAATGCGGCCACCAGCGTATGGGGTAATTGGCGCACGAAACCAACGGTGTCTGAAAGGACTATTGGTCCGAAACCGGGTAATTCCACACGCCGCATGGTGGCATCCAAAGTGGTGAACAAGTTATTCTCAACCCGCACATCGGACCCGGTTATGGCATTGAATAACGATGATTTTCCCGCATTGGTATAGCCAACCAGGGAAACAGTGGGAATGGGGGTGCGATGACGCGCCCGCCGACGCAATGAACGTTGGGCTTCCACCTTGCCAAGGCGACCGGTTAATGTCTTTATTCGCGCGCCTATCAGCCGACGATCGGTCTCCAGTTGGGATTCACCGGGGCCACGCAGACCAATACCGCCTTTTTGCCGTTCCAGGTGGGTCCAGCCTCGAACCAAACGGGTGGATAGGTGTTTCAGTTGAGCCAGCTCCACCTGCAGCTTGCCTTCGCTTGAGGTGGCTCTTTGCGCGAAAATATCCAGAATAAGACCAGAACGATCAAGCACCCGGCACTGAACAATACGTTCAATATTTCTTTCCTGGACTGGACTGATAGCGTGGTCAAAAATCACCACGGTGGCATGATAATTCGCTGCCATTTCACCCAATTCTTCGGCTTTCCCCTTGCCCATAAAGGTGGCGGCAACCGGCTTGGCGCGCACCGCAATAAATACCCCGCAAACATCCGCGCCCGCAGAGATTGCCAGATCGCTGAGTTCCCTCAGTGGCCCAGGATCATGAACGCTATCATGTGCTGCCGCCATATATGGTCGCTGAACCTGGCACACCAGAATCGCCCGCTCTGTCTGATCGAAGTTACTGCGACCGTGGTCTATATACCTAAACAGGGCGCGCTATCTCCATTAAATTTTTCGCGTAAATTTTTCGGCCACACAAATCCTAGCCTGTACCGCTTAAATTGCCAGCAAGCATTATGCGCGACAATTTAATCGTTTCCGGTTAATCGTTTCCGGGATTTTCTTCAAATTCAGAATTGTAGTCATCTTGTTCGTTTTCATGGGCGATGCGCACGGTTCGGGCTGGAACAATGGTTGAAATCGCGTGCTTATAAATCATTTGATTGACAGTATTACGCAATACAATCACAAATTGATCAAATGATTCGATTTGCCCTTGAAGTTTTATACCGTTTACTAAAAATATAGATACCGGGATTCGTTCTTTTCTTAAAACATTCAAAAATGGATCTTGCAAGGCCGTTCCTCTTAGTTGTGCCATTATAATTACCTTTATTATTGTCAGTAGTATTAATTTGAGGTTTCAGCTTCGGCAAATACGGTTCTGCCGTAACAGACCTGACGCAATAAATCTGAATATCAGCTGCTCCCCATTTATAATTTAAATAACCCATTATGTTGTTAGTATAAGCCCACGGCCAGGCTTTATCAAATGAAAACACCCGACTTTTCTGTTGGTGAGTTTCAACCGCATTCCTGTCATTCAAATACGCTACCCAAATAGACCAGCATGGCGTCAACAGTTTTAGGATGACAACTATCAAACCACACCAGGTTCGACTGATTGCGCAACCAGGTTAATTGACGCTTTGCCAATTGTCGGGTTGCCGCAATTCCATTATCCACCATTTGTTGATGACTCACCTTGTCAAACAGGTAATCCAACACCTGGCGGTAGCCCACCGTGCGCATAGCGGTCAGGCTTGCCGGATCTTCCAAATCATGGATTAGCGCTTTTACTTCATCGATCAGGCCTTGGTCCAGCATGCGCAAATATCGCTGTTCGATTTTCCGGTGCAAAAATTTCCGGTCTGCGGTGAACAACGTGATTTTAACAACAGGATTCTCAAGCCTGCCGAGGTGCGCCGAACGCCTGGAGTGCGTTGTCAATTGGGACGGCGGAACATTGGTCAATCGATATAACTCAATGGCCCGTTGTATCCGCTGCGAATCAGATGGAGAAATGCGCCTGGCCGAATCCGGGTCTATGGCCGCCAGTTGCTGATGCAGTGCCGCAAGTCCTTTTTCGCGAATTTCATTTTCGATCAATATTCTGGTATCCGAATCCGCAGAAGGAAGATTCGACAACCCATTTTCAAGGGCGGAAAAATAAAACATGCTGCCGCCGACCAGGAGCGGCGTGTTGCCTCGTTGGTGGATGTCATTTATCAAAACGCCTGCATCCTTGCAAAACTCGGCGGCTGAATAACGCTCATCGATGTTGCGCACATCTATCAGATGGTGGGGATAGGCATCGAGAAAGTTTTTATCGGGTTTTGCAGTGCCGATGTCCATGCCCCGATACACCTGAGCGGCATCAACGCTAATCAGTTCACATTTGAATTGATCGTAAATCCTCGCCGCCGTGTCTGTTTTTCCTGATGCGGTGGCACCCATCAAGAAAATTACAGCAGGTCGCTCAGCGTCCACGCATAAACCACTTATCAATTTCGCTCAATGAAACGCTCATCCAGGTCGGACGTCCGTGGTTGCATTGCCCCGAGCGTTCCACCGTTTCCATTTGCCTCAGCAGTGCGTTCATTTCTTCGATTTCGAGTTTCCGGTTAGCGCGAACGGAACCGTGGCAGGCCACGCTGGATAAAATTTCGAGTTGGGCGTCGGTAATTCGATCGCTGCTGCCATGCTCGATCAAATCCGAAAGCACATCTCTAATCAAGCGATCGATGTCGGCCCTGATTAATAACTCCGCTACCGAGCGAACCACTATCTTCTCTTCTCCTATCCTGTCAATCTCGAATCCAAGAGCCTTGAATTGTGAACAAAACGACTCCGCCGCATCCGCTTCAGTGTTGCTGACATTGATCTGCAAGGGCACCAACAACGGCTGGCTGTTTATCTGGTTATCATCCATTTGCTGTTTCAGCATTTCATAAGTAATCCTTTCATGGGCAGCATGCATATCAACCATAATCAATCCTTCCTGGTTTTCGGCGAGAATATATACCCCCTTCAATTGTGCCACGGCATAGCCAAGGGGCGGACCAGGGGCAGGAATGCCCTGATCACTTTGGTTATCGGACAGTTGAGTTGAGCATGACTGGAGCGGTGTCTTTTGGTTGATGTCGCCGGTATCAAAATGGTTCTGAACCTGTTGCTCGTGGGTCGCCCCGTGGGTCAGATGCGTCATGGTTTGGTAGGCCCGCAACTGCTCCCGAACCATCATTTTTATATTCTGCTGTACCGCACCTGAACCATATCCGCCCTTTTGGTTTGAACCCATTGGAACATTTTGGGGGGTTGGCAAATTAACCTCACTGGATTCCGGCGTTAGCTGTGCAATTGTCCGATGCAATGTACGATAAATATAGTCATGCACCGACCGGCTTTCCCTGAACCGAACCTCGCTTTTAGCCGGATGAACGTTAACATCCACCAGGTTAGGATCTATTGTAAAAAATAATACGAAGGCCGGGTGGCGACCGTGGTATAGCACATCGCTGTACGCACGACGCACTGCATGCGCAACCAGATTATCGCTAACCGAACGACCGTTTACGAAAAAATATTGCAGATCGCGTTGGCTCCTTGAAAATACCGGCAGCCCCATCCAGCCACTCAATGACATAACCTCAACATCATCTTCAAAGTAGATACATTGGCTGGCAAATGGTTTCCCGCAAATGCTGGCAATTCTTTTTTCTCTTTGAATTTCGTTGACCGCCGACAGGACATGAAAAGACTGCTTGCCATCGTGAGTGAAACTAATCTCCACATCAAAGTGGCTGAGCGCAATTTTGCGAATGACACTGTCGCAATGATTCAATTCAGTTTTTTCAGTACGCAAAAATTTTCTGCGGGCCGGCGTGTTATAAAATAAATCCTCAACTTCGACTGTGGTTCCCTGATGATGAGGCAGCGGTTTTGGCGACGATGCCGGCTTTCCGCCATGTATGGATATTTCATAGCCGCTTTCCTGTTCAGCCACTTTTGACTGTAATACCAATCTGGAAACCGCAGCAATACTAGGCAGCGCTTCACCGCGAAATCCCAGCGTGCCGACGCTAAACAGATCTTCGATTGCTGTTAGCTTACTGGTGGCATGTCTGGACAGTGCTAAAGCGAGTTGTTCTTTGGGTATTCCAAAGCCATTATCCTTAACCAAAATTCGTTTCAATCCGCCACGTTCTACCTGAATTTCAATTCGGGTAGAACCGCCGTCGATACTATTTTCAAGTAGTTCCTTTAATAGTGACGCCGGCCGTTCAACCACCTCACCGGCGGCAATTTGATTGATCAATTTGTCGTCAAGCTGGCAAATTTCTCGACGTTGAGTTTGGATATGCTTCATAAAATAGTTAATCTATAAAATAATCAAGCCATAAAATAATGACGTTGCAAAATCAGTTAAATAAATTTTCATTTTTGGTCAGGTAGCGTTTTATTCCCGATACCACGGCATTGACTATTCGATACTGATATTTCGAATTTTGCAACAATTTTTCTTCCGTGGGGTTGGTGATGTAAGCGGTCTCTATCAAAATCGAAGGAATATCAGGGGATTTTAATACTACAAAGCCAGCTTGCTCAACGCGCTTGCTGTGAACCCGACCAACATTTTTTAACTCACCCAAAACCTCCTGACCAAAACTAACACTTGCGCTCACTGTTTTAGTCATCGAAAGATCCAATAATACCTCTGCCAGCAAATCGTCCTTGTCCGCCAAACTCACGCCTCCGGCTAAATCAGACGAATTCTCCTTGTTTGCCAACCATCTTGCTGTTTCGCTGGATGCGCCACGCTGGGACAAAGCATATACGGAAGCACCTCTTGCATTTTTGTTTTTAAAGGCATCCGCGTGGATGGAAATAAAAAAATCGGCTTCAAGGTTTCGAGCAATTCGGGTACGTTTCCGCAAACCAACGTAATAATCTCCTTTTCGAGTGAGTTCGGCTCTCAGTGCTGGTTGTTTGTCAATTTGTGCTTTCAGTTTTTTGGAAATTTCCAACACTATATCTTTTTCCTTGGCTCTTCGTCCACGGGCACCGGTATCTTCACCGCCATGACCAGGATCAATTAAAACCAGCAACTCACTTTTTGGTTTTCGAGGTTGCCCTGAAATTGATTTGGGAATTGATCGGGTTACCGGCCTGGAAGGTTGATCCGCTTCTACCACGGCATCCTGATGATAGTAATCCACAACCAACCGATATTTGAAACTATCAACCGGTGTGAGTAACTGGATAAAGTAGCGTACCGGTTTATCGAGATCAAAAACCAGTCGCATGGTATCTGGTTTCGGGTAGCCAACACGAAGTTGTTTGATGAATTGTCCGCTAGCCCGCGCTGCCGGAACGGTGCCTTTTAATTTCGTATTCGGCAAATCAATCACTACCCGACCAGGACTTTTCAACGTGAAAACATTAAAGGTCACCTCCTTGTCCATGTCAAAAACAAACCGTGACCGCTCTGGGGCATGCCACATACGGATATTGTTCACCGCCGCCGCCTGGACCAGCCCACTATTACACAGCAACAGACTTACACTCAGTAGCGACCGATAGATTTTAGTCATAACCTAGGTTTGTTAAGATGCCGTTTGTTGTGTTGGTTGTGATTAGTTATGGCAACTTCGCGACCGACTTGAGCCCCGCAAGGGGATGCAAGCATATAGCGAATAACAATTTCATAGTCCGGATCAGGCAACACTCCAGCCCCGCGATCCGGCCATTCAATCAAGCTAATCGTCCCGGGTGTAATCATGTCCCGAATGCCAATCATCTCTAAATCTTCAGGACATTTTACCCGGTACAAATCGAAATGATAGACAGATCGTCGGTTAACAGTATAAGGTTCGACTAAAGTGTAAGTAGGACTGGTTACGATATCGTCAAACCCGAGCCCGGATAATATTCCTCGAACCAGAGTGGTTTTGCCTGCACCAATCTCCCCCGACAAAAACACGACACAGCCATGTTCAAGATTGCCGGGTAAAAAATTATCAGCTAAGCAACGACCCCATGAACGACCTAAGGCCAGCATTGCGCATTCATCCGAAATTTCAAGGTTAGGCATACGATTGCTTGAAAACTATTTTTATACTTTGCGGCTTTTGCACGAGCAGGGATTAAATACAGAAAATTAGTCAGCAGCAGAGCAATCAGTGCATAGACGATAGCGTTTCAGGCAGCGCATCGATGATATCCCCTGCCAACAGGCTTGCCATTCCAATTTTCCCGGCTATTTTATCGGCACACGTTGCATGCAACCAAACACCCGCTTGCGCGGCTTTGCCAAGGTCAAGATTACCAGAGTCAAGATTTTGACCGATTAGCGAACCGATAATTCCAGCCAGAACGTCGCCCGTGCCCGCACTGGCCATGCCGGGATTGCCGCGGTCGCATACACCGACCGCAGCGGACAAATCGGCAATCAAAGTGCCGGCCCCTTTGAGCACGCAAACACCACCAAATTGTTCGCCAATCGCCTTAACGGCGCCGATTCGATCTTTTTGAACGTCTGCAGTGGAACAGCCCAGTAATGTCGCCGCCTCTCCGGGATGCGGCGTAAGCACCCAATGGTCATGTTTTCCAGCATCACGTTTTCCAAAGGCATCAGCTAACAAGACTAATCCATCCGCATCAATCACCATAGGTTTTTGCAGCTCAATCAGACAATCAAAAATCTGCTTGCTCCAGTCACTCAGACCCATTCCAGGGCCAACAACGACGACATCGCTGTGCTCACATAATCGAGCAAAACCTGTTTCATTTTCAATACATTGGCTCATCAACTCGGGGCAATGCAGCGCCGGCATATCCAAATGCCGCTCAGTGCTTAAAACCGTTACCCGTCCACTGCCACAGCGCAGTGCCGCACGGCCGGCCAACAGCGCCGCTCCCAGCATCCCGTTATCGCCGCCCGCAATGATGATGTTGCCGTAGTCTCCTTTATGACTATCCGGCACTCTTTTTTTCAGTTCCGGCCTTGGTATGATTCTCGCTATGGGTTTTACACTTTTCTGAATATCTCCAGGCAGGTTTAAATCTTCAAATTTGATCCGACCACTGCAATTCTTTCCTTGACCGGTAAACAAACCGAATTTTTTCCCGATGAAGGTCACAGTCATCGCTGCTTTTATGCAGGGATCAAACGCAAAGCCGGTATCACTATCCAAGCCAGAAGGAATATCCAATGCCACCACAGGACAATCGGCCAGACAACTGGCTTGATTCGCAACACGTATCAGATCCGCATAGAATCCTGATGGCGCACGGTTCAACCCGGTTCCGAAAAGGCCATCAATGATCAGCCCGGCACTTTGAAGCACTTCAATATCGTTTGTATCGCTTGTTATAATGCTGCCGCCGCGGTCAACAAATTCATGGCAAACCTGAATTGCGTCCCTGGTTTTTGGCTCCGATGCCTGCACCACAACGACCTCTAAGCCAATAGCTTGTGCACATTTCGCCACCACATAGCCATCCCCGCCGTTGTTTCCTGAGCCACATAACACCACCATAGGTTCGACCCCGGAAAAGCACGCCATAATATTTGCAAACGCCCTCTCTCCCGCGGTTTTCATCAGCAATAGCCCGGAATACCCATATCGGTCGATGGCAATCCGGTCCATTTCCCTGGCCTGTTGGGAACTATAGAGATTGGATTTCAAAACTTATAAACCGTAATTTCACACATAATTTATTGTCCAGTTACAATTGAAAGTTCAGTACAGAAATTGTAGATTAAAAACCAACATCGGGTTCAGTATCGGCGAATATCGGCCATTTAATCGCATGTTCTTCCCCACCTTAAGTGTTCACCAATCCCCGCGCTATTATATATGATTCGCTTGTCTCGTTGGACTCGCCTGGTGTAGCATCCGGGATTTCCTGTCTGCGTGCGTACGGGTATTCCTATTAGTCCTGGCGTTGGGGTTTGCACCTCAACCTACCCCCCCAACCTACCCCGTTGCGATGGAGTAGAATAAAGGCAACAGCTCGTAGCTAATCGTCAAATTTTCATCGAAACTTGGCAACATCAAGGGCGCAAAGCTAATTTATCAAAAATAATCGTTATGCTTAACCGAGGCGTTGAGATGAAAACATGTAAAATTTCTGTAATTCTTTGTTTGTTTGTTACTTTGCTCGGCTGTGCAACAGGTTCATATATTCTGACTGGCGAAAGCATGCCTGCTATTAGTCCTGATATGGTGAAAATTTACCTTGAACCACCTTCGCAATACGAAACCATTGGAATAGTTGAGGCCTCTAGTGAGGTTGAATTTTCATCCCAAGCAGCACAGGATAGGACGATAAGCGAATTAAAAGCACAAGCAGCGAAAATTGGGGCTAATGGCGTGCTTTTTCTTGATATAGGAGATAAAATGGGCGAGACAAAAACCGCAAAAGGCAAAGCGATATTTGTGATACGGGAATAATCGTGTTCCACTGCATTTTAAGAGGAGATAGCAATGTCTGTGTATCAAACCATAACCAACCATTCTAGCGGACAGTCAAAACTACGCGCTTATTCGCTAACGTTCAAAGTTACTATGCTTTACCTGTTTGATGAGCTCAAGCATCAAGGGCTAATGGCATGAGCAAAAAAGAGTTAACCAGAAGATTGAATTCTGTGGGAAGGGAGGTCTTTGTGGAGTATTTTGATTTATTCAAGGACCATGCTGGCGGCATAATTACAAAAGAAGAAGCCATAGAAAGATTAGTGGCGGATAAGATCAGCAATGAGAATGGAGCAGACATTCGTTGCAGGAATGCAAAACTCATTTTTGAGGCAAATATGGAGTGTAAGGCAGTGGGGATGATTTGTGATAACTGGCGGGAAACCAAACTATCAAAAGATACTATTGACAAAGCAATGGAGTTACTCCAAGACTGCCCTTAACAAACATTTAAACAGACTCCCGTGGCATCCCCGAACTTAGTGGCGCCTTTCGCAGGAACGACAAAAAGGATGGGGCAGAGGGCAGAATAGGCGTAAATAGTGCGACTCTTATCCGACGGAGACCCCCGCCCGCCGCAATTAGCCGATGAGTTGCAAGGTTCCCTTGAAGATCATTTTCAGCGCGATATAACCGATCATCGCCAGACCAACGTAGTCAGGCCCACTCTTAAAGCGGCGCGATAGATTTGAGAGCTTGCACGGATTGAATGGTATCGACCACGGTTAATGGCCTGTTTTCCGAATTGGTCATGCACAGCAGTCCCACCACTAGGCCCCAGCGTCGGTACTAAAATCGCCGCCAATAAAAACCAGTATTGAGTGGAAGCCGGTTGGCGGCTCTCCCCTGTTACCCAGAGCAGCTCATTACCAATCTCGATAACTTCGATAAATAAAACCGACGCAAGAGAGACAACAACGCCCGTCAGAACTCCAAATACCGTGATTAAGATAATACATTTAAACATGTACAAAATCTTACCGCTATTATGCTCAATCGAAATATTTCACATTACAATAGGATTTTGCAGCCCATGACTCAAACCATGACTCAAAATAATTGCTCCAAAATATTTACTCAGTGAATCACGCGCCTGCCGTATTATTGCCGTATTATTTGGTGAGGCATGAAAGATCAAAACCTTAAACAGTTGGCCGAACAAATTAAGCGTTGGGGCGCTGATTTAGGCTTTGCCCATACCGCAATTTCTGATATCGACTTATCGCAGAGCGAACATCGTTTGGCGCAATGGTTGGCGAATAAATTTCATGGTGAAATGACCTATATGTCTGTCCATGGCGCTAAAAGAAGCCGCCCGGCCGAATTGGTGCCTGCAACATTAAGGATTATCACGGTGCGAATGGATTATTTAAATGAAGAAATGCAGGATGCGGAACAAGTTTTAAACCAACCGGATAAAGCATATATCTCCCGCTATGCGCTGGGTCGGGATTATCACAAAGTTATCCGCAGTCGCTTGCAAAAACTCGCCAATAAAATTTCAGGCGCAGTTGGCGAATTTGGTTATCGCGCATTTTGCGACAGCGCCCCGGTGATGGAAAAAGCCCTGGCAGAAAAATCCGGGCAGGGCTGGTTAGGGAAGCACACCAATATCATCAATCGCGAACAAGGTTCATGGTTTTTCCTCGGGGAGTTGTACACCGACATTCCTCTGCCGGTCGATGAAGCGGCTACCAACCATTGTGGAAGTTGCCAGGCCTGTATTGAGGTATGCCCGACCGATGCCATCGTAGCGCCTTACCAACTGGATGCCCGTCGATGTATTTCCTATTTGACCATCGAATTGCACGGCGCCATTCCGGTGGCGTTTCGCAAAGCCATAGGCAATCGAATTTACGGCTGCGATGACTGCCAATTAGTCTGTCCATGGAATCGCTATGCGAAATTAGCCGTTGAGCCTGATTTCCAAACTCGACACGGATTGAATAATCGCTCACTGGTGGAATTGTTTAATTGGGATGAAGATACTTTTCTGAAAAATACGGAAGGCTCGGCGATCCGGCGAATCGGATATGTTCGCTGGTTAAGAAATATCGCAGTCGCGCTCGGAAACGCGCCTCGCTCGGAAAATATTATTGACGCATTGAAACGCCGTCAGAATCATCCGTCCGAGTTGGTGTGCGAACATGTGGCTTGGGCGTTGCAATGCCAGGGGCAGGATGGTCATGGGCAGGGCAATGCAGTGTGACCCTATTTATGGGGTAGTATTTATGGGGTATTCTGGGGAAACAGTATTGAATTACAGAATTGATTAGGCGTTAAGTATTGTGCCGCCAGAATTCCCGCTGTGCAATGTGAGACCTGACCCGGTATTTATTGCCGGTATTTATTACATGGCTTCAGCGATTTTACATCCTCTTCAATGTTCGCGGACGCTTCAATACTCCAGCACTAAGTCCGAGGGAATAGCGAAGCCGATGCCTTCGGTGCTTTCATCGGCGATTTTCGCAGTCATAATGCCGATCAAATTTCCTTCGCTATCAAACAAGCCACCCCCCGATGAGCCGGGTGATATGGCCGCATCGGTCTGGATAATCCGATAACCGTCGATTTCCCGCAGTTGCGAAACCAGACCGAAAGACAACGACAAATCCAACCCCAGGGGCGCGCCCAAGCCATACACATCTTCACCCACTCTTAGTGTTCCATATTTACGCACCGTTGCCGGCACACCCCACAAGCCGACAACATCCAGCAGGCAAAAATCCTTATCTTCATCGGCATGGCGGATGATTGCGGGAAAAGCGGAATCCGTATCCACCCGACGATTCGCGGATTTATACACGATAATATCGCCGCCCTCATTCACAACATGACAATTAGTAGCCACGATGTTGGGGCGGATGATCACGCCGCTGCCCTGACCATCGCCGTTAATAATAATGACAACCGACCGCCAGGCATTCTCGAATACTTTCTCGGCGACACTCGCGCCGTTAGGCGGCTTTGCAAGCGCGATATTTACGCCAACTGCGGAGGTTTCCGCGATTTCCTGTTTAGAGTTGTCAATGGCTTCCATTCGCCGCGCCGCCTCTTTTTGCGCCGAGCGGATTTCGGCTTGGGATAAATAATCGTGCCAGTTTAACTTGCGTAAACTATCCGCCGCATCTTGATCGCCGTTTGCCTTGGCGATTGAATGCCAGATATATGCCTCGCGTTCGTCCGTGATAACACCTTCGCCGTTCCAATACGAAACGCCCAAATTATATTGCGCTATCGTCTCTCCTTGCTCCGCCGCCTTGCGATACCAGCGCACCGCCTCGCGTTCGTCCGTGATAACGCCTTCGCCGTTATTGTAGGCATAACCCAAATTAGTTTGCGCCCGCGCATACCCTTGCTCCGCCGCCAGGCGATACCAGCGCACCGCCTCGCGCTTATCCTGAGCAACGCCTTCGCCGTTATTGTAGGCATAACCCAAATTATATTGCGCCTCCGCATACCCCTGCTCCGCCGCCTTGCGATACCAACGCACCGCCTCGCGCTTATCCTGAGCAACGCCCTCGCCATTCCAGTAGGCATTACCCAAATTATTTTGCGCCCACGCATTCCCCTGCTCCGCCGCCAGGCGATACCAGCGCACCGCCTCGCGCTTATCCTGAGCAACGCCTTCGCCGTAATCGTAGGCATTACCCAAATTATATTGCGCCCACGCATCCCCCTGCTCCGCCGCTAGGCGATACCAGCGCACCGCCTCGCGCTTATCCTGAGCAACGCCTTCGCCGTTCCAATATAAAATGCCCAAATTATTTTGCGCGTCCGCATCCCCCTGCTCCGCCGCTAGGCGATACCAGCGCACCGCCTCGCGCTTATCCTGAGCAACGCCTTCGCCGTAATCGTAGGCATAGCCCAAATTATATTGCGCGTCCGCATACCCTTGCTCGGCCGCCTTGCGATACCAGCGCACCGCCTCGCGCTTATCCTGAGCAACGCCTTCGCCGTAATCGTAGGCATAACCCAAATTAGTTTGCGCCCACGCATCCCCCTGCTCCGCCACCGCGCGCCATTTCTCAACTTGTTCGGTTGAAATTTGCGCGGCGGCGGGAGCAAACGCTATGGTTGCCACTAAAGCAACTAAGCCAAAAATACGAAATATCCGCGTTTTCATCATTGTTTTCATTATCGACCAGAATTTCTATTATCAACCAAAACAATCTTTTGCAGATTGTTTACGGCAGCACCTTGGCCTGCCCTTCTCCACGACCATCCGATGCCGCGGTAATTTCACCGCTGTCCCGGTCCACAATCACCACCTGCATATTTCCCCACTTCCGGTTAACCGGTTTGAATTTATGGCCTCTGGCTTCAAGCGCGGCGATAGTTTGTTCCGACAGGGCGCCGGGCTCGTATTGAATGACATCAGGAAGATATTGGTGGTGATATCGTGGTCGCCCAACAATTTCCTGGGCGATTGCCTGATTGATAGAGTGAGTATCGGCGCGCCGATGAAATTTCAACGCGCTGAGCAATACCATCGATATTATTCGACTGCCGCCCGGCGTTCCCAGCACGGCGATACGATTAGCGGTTTCTAAAAATGTAGGGCTCATGCTGGACAACATGCGTTTACCAGGTTCAATCGCATTGGCACGAGCGCCAACCAATCCATAGACATTGGGTTGCCCGGGTTTGGCTGAAAAGTCATCCATTTCGTCGTTTAATAACACGCCCGTTCCAGTCGGCGCTACCCCGGATCCAAATGGGTAGTTAATTGATAAGGTCGCCGCAACCCGATTACCTTGGTCATCAACCACAGAAAAATGGGTGGTATCCTGCCCGTTCTGCCGATCCACCCAGGTCGGTGCGAGTTGTGCGCTAGGGGTCGCCCGGTCCATGCGTAACGATTGATTCAAACCGTTTGCGTATTGCCTGTCATTCAGCATCTTGGTCGGCACTTCGACAAAATCCGTATCCCCCATGTACTCGGCGCGATCTCTGTAGGCACGCCGCATCGCTTCCACGGTAACATGGGTAAAATCCACATCGTCCATGGATTCAATATCGTAGTTGGACAAAATATTCAGACTCTCGGCCAGCACCAAACCACCGGAGGAAGGCAATGCTGCCGAGGTCACGGTCATGCCGTTGTACTCGACCACGACAGGCTGCCTGACTGCCACCTGATATTCAGCCAGATCTTGCAAACTCCAAATTCCCCCTGATTGCTTAACGCCTTGCACCAATTTTTCCGCAATATCCCCGGCGTAAAAGCCATCGTGACCCTGTACCGCCAGGGTGCGTAACGTTTTGGCAAGATCATTTTGCACAATGCGAGCACCGATTTCAGGCACTTTTCCATCAATCAAAAATATTTCCGCCGCCCCAGAGAAAGCATTAATGGCATCAATACGATACTCAATATTTTTCCGATAGCGCTGCCCAACCTCAAATCCATTCGTGGCGGCGTCAATGGCGGGTTGCAAAGAAACCCTCAAAGGCAAGGCGCCATAATGTTTCCCCAGCCATACCAAGGCAGCCGGTTGGCCGGGAATACCCGCCGCCAATGCACCAGAGATGGACAAATTCGGCACCACATTTCCCTGTTCATCCAAGTACATGTCGTGGGTCGCCGCCAGCGGGGCTTTCTCCCTGCCGTCGAGCATGATCGACTTATCTTGGTCGGCATCGTAGAGCAACCAGAATCCACCGCCACCCATGCCGGAGCTGGCAGGCTCAACAACCGCCAGCGTAGCGGTTATTGCAATGGCAGCATCAAAAGCATTCCCCCCTAACTCCAGCATTTTTATGCCTGCTGCCGTTGCGATTGGATGCGCGGTGGCAACCCCTGACGCAGCCAATGCGTTGTGACAGAAAAGGCCGAGTACTAATACGATTATTTTCAATTTCATTATGAGCAGGTATTTAGATATTATGAATTACGCATATAATCCCACATCGTCATTATGTATGTTGATTTTTCCTCGTGGACAGGCCAGTTTGTGAGGAAGCAATCTGCAAAAACTGTGAACAATGACAATATTTCGAGCCAGCCACACACATAAGTGAAAGTCTTTTATCTATTAAACTGTTAGACATAGGAATCGTTAATGAAAATAGCTTGCCTCGGGTGGGGATCTTTAGTCTGGGACCCAAGATCGATCCCAATTCTCGGAGAATGGTTCAATGATGGCCCAATTCTCCCGATTGAATTTGCTCGTGAGTCTTCGGATGGGAGAATAACACTTGTGATTGCAGCCGTGGGGTATCGAGTACAATCATTATGGTCATTAATGTCATCGGCAAACATAGAAGAAGCAAAAAAAGCACTAGCTGAACGTGAAGGGATATCTGACGCTAATATACAGCATTCGATAGGCTGTTGGGATGGGGAAACGAGTAAGTTACTTGGCAGATGTGCTGATGTAATTGGCGCATGGGCAGAGCGCAATAATATTGATGCGGTTGTATGGACCAATCTTAAATGTGGATTCAAAGGGTCGCGAGGTGAAATGCCTACCTGTATTGAGATTACAGAGCATCTTCACTCATTGCCAGACGAAAAGAAAAAAGTGGCGAGAGAGTATATATGTAAAGCGCCCCTACAAATCGATACTGAATTCCGAAGGAAAATTCAAGCGGAGCTTGGTTGGGGGACTGTAAATATTTAGATGTAGCCCAGGTGGCGCGCGCATCGTTCCACATCACGCCCACGGTTATTGATCGGCTGGAAACCTTACGGCTGCCACTTTATAAATGTTTTTCGATAATATTTCAGCTCTTCGATGGACTCACGAATATCGTCCAAGGCTTTATGGGTATTCTGCTTTGAAAAACCATTCAACAGATCAGGGCGCCAACGCAATACCAATTCTTTCACGGAACTCACGTCGAGATTGCGGTAATGAAAGTAGGCTTCTAGACTCGGCATATAGTTCGCAAGGAATCGCCGGTCCTGGCAAATTGTATTTCCGCAGAGCGGAGAATGATTACCCGCAACATATTTTGAAATAAAATCAATGGTGCGCTGTTCGGCCTGTTTTTCATTGATTGTGGAGGCCCGAACTCGCTTAACCAAACCACTTTCGGTATGCGTTTTAGTATTCCACTTATCCATATCGGCTAAGCGTTTAAGCGACTGATAAATTGCCATAACCGGGCCTTCTGCAAGAATATTTAACTGCGCGTCGGTCGCAATAGAAGCGATTTCAATTATTCGATCATGCTCAGGCGACAACCCGGTCATTTCGAGATCTATCCAAACCAGATTTTGGGGATGCATATTTATTCCTAAAGATTATTATGAGTTAATTGATTGCCGCCAACAAGAGGCCGCTAATGTACCCGAATTGACCTGCGCCGCCTTGATATACGGTTTATAAATATCGAAGCGCACTAATTTACTTCGGGTTTCGCCTACCTTACCTGATGCTAAAGGCGCCGCATAGTGCGGCCGCTTGACCACCACGCGGTATTTCGCCCATGCCATTGCGCGCTCAAATAATTGCTGACTGTTTTCTTGTGCGCCGACAATATCTCTCAAAAGCATCAGCTGTTTTCTGGTTGCGGATTTTTTATTTTTCTCTGGATACATGGGATCAAGATAAATGACATCCGGGGATTGTGCAAGGCTGTCCAGCAGGTCGATGCTGTTCCCAGACATCAAGGTAAATCGCTTGCTTAAATTTGGGTCATCCATTTCTTGTGCCGCATGCGTCGCCAGTGCGACAACAATGCGGTTTTGCTCTATGGCGAGTACCTTTATACCGTGTCTGGCAATATGTAAGGCATCGGCGCACCACCCTGCTGTGGCATCGATAACCGACCGGGTATTTGCGCCAATTGCGCGCAGCAACGGGTCTTTGCCTTTACCGGGTCGCGCAATATTGAAATTCAGGCAAAATGGTTTTAGTTTTGGTTGGCATACCACACGCAAACTCAGCCCATCATGATTAATTTCAAGCAGAAATTTAGTATTGCGTAATTTAGTCCTGAGTAATTTAGTATCGAGTAGGTGTTCTTGTTCAATTATCGGTGCGTTCAAAAATTCCGCCAGCTGGTTAGCCAACTGGCGACTGGTGTCATCACATTTAATCGAAATCACTGTTTTTTGCATTGGTCGCATGCATAGAATGTTTTAATTAAGAGATAACTGTTAAAATTCTCCTTATCGATAGTGCTGTTCATCCGAGCAGTGTAACAAAAGAGGTTGTTAATGGGTTTTCTATCAGGCAAGCGCGCGTTAATCGCCGGTGTGGCAAGCAATCGGTCAATCGCATGGGGCGTGGCCCAGGCCATGCACAGGGAAGGTGCACGGCTCGCATTCACCTACCCGAATGAAAAAATGAAACCGCGGGTCGAGAAACTTGCCAATCAACTCGAATCGCATATCGTTCTGCCTTGCGACGTGGCCAGTGATGCTGAGATCGATGGGCTGTTCGCGGAACTTGGAAAATCCTGGGATAGCCTCGATATTTTAGTCCATTCCATCGCCTTTGCGCCGAAAGAACAGTTGGAAGGCTTATATTTGGACGCTGTTACCCGGCAAGGATTTAACATCGCCCATGAGATCAGCTCCTATAGTTTTGCTGCAATGGCCAGGGCTGCCTTGCCGTTAATGGCTGGTCGAAATGGATCAATGTTGACCCTGACTTACATCGGTTCGGTTCGTTCCATGCCGGGGTATAACGTAATGGGACTCGCCAAAGCCAGCTTGGAAGCCAATGTTCGTTATCTGGCGCAGTCGGTTGGCGGAAAAGGAATCCGGGTAAATGGCATTTCCGCAGGGCCGATCAGGACGTTAGCTGCCGCCGGCATTAAAAATTTCAGGAAAATGCTGGGCTATTTTGAAAAAGTCTCTCCTCTCGGACGCGCGGTTACGATTGAAGAAGTCGGCAATACCGCAGCATTTTTGAGTTCGGACTTAGCCTCCGGCATCACCGGCGAAATTACCTACGTTGACGGCGGTTTCAATACCGTCGGCATTAGCGCGAATTTTATAGAACAAGATCAGGCAGAGCAAAACTCCGACTAGCAGCATTTCCCGGATAACATCAGGTCCCGAATAACATCGGGTCGCGGATAACCTCAGACCAAAATATTCAAAGAGTCGAGCTTTTCCTTTGAAGGCACGCCCTCTTTAGACCAACCGCGTGCGGCGTAGTATTGCGGAATCATTACCTCCAATTCGGTAACGCCACCCTTATTGAACCCGGCCGGCGCAGGCTCTTTCAGCATCCTCGGCGGCAAGGTATCATCCTTAATGGTCAAGCCCGCTTTTAGATTAAACAATTTTTCCAGATTCCAAATACGCTCACCAGTCTGACGTAACCGTTCCACATCCCATTTCCCGGGTAAATCCGCATCAATCATCCTGGCAAAATCCTCGTAACCCCAGGTGCCGGTGGTAAATAAACAAAGCCCGGATGAATCCACCATGGCCACAAAATCCTGAGAGGTGGCGCAGGCTTGCGCTTTGCCTTTTGTGCCCGGGTCTTTGTAGTCTTCGGTAAAGGTATCGTGCCGTAAATGGCAGGCGCCGCGATTACTGGTTGCATAACCCAGCCCCATACCCTGCATAGCGCGGCCATCGTAACCGGCAAACTCCTGACCTTTCGCAACCATGGCAAGTTCGGGACGGCCATATTTTTCGCAAAGCAGCCTGGATCCCAACCCGAGTTGTTTACCGAATCCCTCGTGTTTTCCGGTTCTTTCGGACATGACCACCAAGGCTTCCGCGCTACCGAAACTCAGGTCAAGGCCATCGGTTTGCTGTTTGGTAATAATGCCAAGCTCATACAATTCCATCGCCGCAGCCAGGGTAACGCCGAAAGAAATCGGGTCCATGCCGTGTTCATTCATCATAAACCCGGCAAAGGTCAGCGCATCGAGATCAGATACCCCTACAACAGGACCAAAAGCAAACACGGTTTCGTATTCCAACCCGCCAGAAGCGGCCCAGTATTCGGGTCGGTCTTTGACACTAAAATGCTTGGGGTCAATCTTTGCAATTCGCCCGCAAGCGATGGTGCAGCCAAAACAAGCCGCATTGCGAATCAAACTGGTATGGCCGTTGCGATTTTTGACGGTTACGGATTTATGATTTATTTTTTCAGCGCCCACAAAAGTGACTGCTTGAAAATTATGCGTTGGCAACCCTCCAAATTCCTGCATACTATCCAGCATGGCGTGAGTGCCATAACGCATTAAGCCTCTTCTATTGCTGCTGCCGTGAAGTACTTTGTTCACTTCCTGCACAACGCGCATGAATTTACCCGGGTTTTCACCTGTTACCCCCACCGTTCCCCGAGCACAAATCGCCTTCAAATTCTTACTGCCCATTACCGCGCCGACCCCGGAGCGACCGGCGGCGCGATGCAGATCGTTAATCACGCAGGCAAAACGTGACAGATTTTCACCCGCAGCACCAATCGCTGCAACCTTAACCTGAGGGTCCTGATGTTGTTTGCGGATCCATTCATCCGCATACCAAACTGATTGCCCCCAAATTTCATCCGCAGGCAATATCTCGACTTTGTCATCGCGAATACTCAGATAAACCGGTTTTTCCGACCTGCCTTTAACAATCAACATGTCATAGCCGGCAAATTTTAACTCGGCGCCAAACTTCCCACCGGAATTGGAGCAGGCGATGGCATTGGTCAATGGCCCCTTGGTAATTACCCCAAAACGGCCGCTGGTGGATGCCATCGTGCCACCGAGCGGGCCTGTGGCAAATATCAATACGTTATCAGGCCCCAGGGCATCCGCCTCAGGGTCCATTTCTTCATACAGATATTTGGTTGCCAGTCCCCGACTGCCAAGATAATCATTTGCCCAATCCATGTTTAATGGTTCGACAGAAACGGTGCCCGCGGTAAGGTCAACACGTAAAACTTTATTTTGCCAGCTCATCAGTAATGTCTCAGATAATGTCTTGGGTCATGGATTGCCATGAATTAAATTCGGAATATCATACTGCAGCATTTCATCAAAAACATGGTCAGCACAATTCAGTCCGCTACAATGCCAGTCTAATACAATGAATGTCGATTGGGAACATCTCTATCACCATACCCAAACAATCATTGGCACAGCAACCAACACAATCACAATATCGAGCGGCAATCCCATTCGCCAGTAATCACCGAAACCATATCCGCCTGGGCCCATAACCAATGTATTTGACGGGTGCCCTATTGGTGTCAAGTAGGCGGATGCCGCACCTATCGCGACTGCCATTAACAGCGGATCCGGTGAAATTTGCATGGCCTCTGCCAGACTTAGCGCCAGCGGCGCCATCAATACGGCAGTTGGGGAATTATGGATCAAATCTGACAGCAACATCGAAACAACGATCAACAACGCGATCAGGAACCACAGCGGAATATCAAATGCGACGCTTAAAATACCGCTCGATATCAATTCCGTTGCGCCGGTTGTATGCAACGCTTCACCTATCGGAATCAAACAGCCGAGTAATATGATAATCGGCCATTCAATGCTTCGATAGACATCCCTTAACTTTATGGCTTTCAACAGAATCAGTGCAGCACATGTCGTTGCAAAAGCAATTTGCACAGGCACCAAGCCGAATGCGGCGGCGGCAATACCCAGCGCAAACACCCCGGGTGTTACATAACTTTTTGTGTGAGTAGTAAAGACTCTGGTTTTGCTAAATA
The DNA here is from genome assembly GCF_965237845.1 of Candidatus Spongiihabitans sp. Classification (GTDB taxonomy): domain Bacteria; phylum Pseudomonadota; class Gammaproteobacteria; order Arenicellales; family Poriferihabitantaceae; genus Spongiihabitans. The sequence goes on from NZ_OZ250154.1 coordinate 1,817,427, forward strand.
ATACCATACAACCCAATGCGCTGACAGTTTGCTCCATCGTCTTATCGGCACCCTGAAGCAAAAGCACATCACCGGTCTGGAATCGGATTCGAGCCAGTCGGAACATCGGCATACTGCCGTGCCGGGAAACCGCCAGCAAATTAATGCCATAACGATCATGCAGCATCAGATCACGCATTAGCACGCCTTCCATCATTGAGTTGGGCATAATCACTACTTCAACAACTTTAAACTCTTCTGATTGCAGTAAATCACTTGCCACATCCGTATCCCCGATCTGCACCAGCCCTGGCGATGCAAAAAGAGGCTGCAACGATTCAGAATCTCCCTGCAGGATTAAAATATCATGTTCAAGGATTTTCTCCGCTGTGGAAGGCGCAAGCCGGTTGCGCTTATGACGAATAATAGCCATAACGGTCACATCATTCTCGCAAATTTTTTCAAGCCCGCCGACCGTTGAATTAATAAGCGGAGAGCCTTCCGTCACTCGTGCCTCGGTCAAATATCGGGCAATTTGAAAACGGTCTTCTTCTACTTCTTCCTGGCTATTCACGGGTATCAGTCGCCAACCAATGGTCACGATGTACAAAAATCCGCAAACAGCCACGGCCAGGCCAACCGGGGCGAAGTCAAACATACTAAAAGGTTGACCGAGATTCTCCTGGCGAATAGTGGCAATAATGATGTTCGGGGGCGTCCCAATCATAGTCACCAACCCACCCAATAAGCTGGCAAATGAAAGCGGCATCAGAATTTTAGACGCGCGTCGCTTGGCTTTTTCGGCATCTCTTATGCTGACTGGCAACATTAACGCTAACGCCCCGATGTTATTCATAAACGCGGACAAGCAACCAACAATGCCGCAATTCGCGGCAATCTGACCGGTGGTGCTGTGTCGGCTGCCGGCCAGAAAACGAAGACAAATATCGACCAGCCCTGAGTTTTGCAATGCTTTGCTGATGACCAAAACGCAAGCCACCGTAATCACCGCCGGATGGGAAAATCCGGCGAAGGCTCTATCGGCATCGACGAGGCCCAAATAGATTGCCGCCAATAACGCGATTCCTGCTACGACATCATAACGCCAGCGGTTCCATATAAACATCAGAACCGTGACCAACAACAACCCAAGAATACTGATTTGATCCAATGTCATCATATGATTATGGCACAGATGTAAGCGTTTTGAACTCCCTATGGGTCAGTTGTGGATTCAACCCTGAAGTGCAACAGAGGGTGGTATGCCGAATAATACTTGATTTGGCGTTTTCATGCCAAGACATTTGCGTGGTCGGTTGTTGAGTTGCCGCACACCCGCGCTAGTTGCGAGGTCTTGATGGTCGCAAGATCATTAGTCTTGGGAAAGCGCTGCCGTATCAGTCCATTGGTATTCTCATTGGCGCCGCGCTGCCAAGGCGCACAGGGATGGGCTGGATGGGCGAAGTGAAAATCGCTTTTCAGGACGCCGGCAACCGCCTCACTCATGATCGGTGAATTCGCTGCCATTGTCCGAGCTCAACGTGAGAACCCGATGTTTGATGGGGGCAGGATTTCCGACCAACGACCGCCCCGCCGCACGCGCCGTTCCATTAGGCAGGATGTCAATGCACACAAACCGCGAGACCCGATCCACCATGATCAGCATAACCGCGGCATTGTTTTCACCATAGACCGTGTCCAACTCCCAATCGCCGAGCCTGGCTCTTTGCCCGACCGCCGCCGGCGCTCTATCGACGCCCGACGTTAAGGAAACGTGTTGCAACCTTTTTTGAATTAAAACTCTGTTTGAATTCACTTAAAATTGCTAGGCCTGGGCTGATTATTCACCAGATTATGATATAAACTGTTTCGGTAACAAAAAATTCTGAGACACATGGCGCTCAATGATCATTAACGAATATTTTCAAGCGTTCAGGATAAAACTAATGAGAACTGTTTCTATACATCCCGCTGTTGATAACGGCGTTAATCCAGGCGATGTTAATTTTTCCGGTGGTACGCTACAATGCAACTGCAGCAACGACAAAGTCGAAGTTAGCATTGGCGCGCAAACTGCGCACAACCATGTTTGTGGGCGTTCAAAATGTTGGAAACCCAGTGGTGCACTGTTTTCGCAGGTGGCCGTCGTTTCCAGAGACGCATTAGCGGTTACCGCCAACGAAGACAAGTTACATATTATTGATGAGGATGCCACTATCCAACGCCATGCCTATAAAGAATGTGGCACGCATATGTATGGCCGTATTGAAAACACCGTGCATCCTTTCCACGGATTAGATTTTGTACACACAGAACTCTCGTCACAAACCGGATGGTCGGCACCAGCATTTGCCGCGTTCGTGTCTTCAATCATGGACACAGCGCTAAAAAACTCGATGAGACGGCCGATGTTTGGGCCCGTCTAACTGAGTTAGGGCTTGAACCTTATGACTGTCTTTCTCGACCGCTGATGGATATGATCGCAGCACACGGTGTACTTGGTTAAGGGGCCACTCTTTCCAGAAACCGGTCCTAAGCTGACGGGCTTTTTCATCGCTGAGATATTTATGTAACCCTGAATTCTATTTGTAAAATCCGGCAATTGCGGTGTTAGTTCAAGCAGACTCAGTGCTTATGCCTGAAATCGTCAAAAGCCCGACGGACACGCGCGAATATCGTGCGCTTGTGCTCAATAATGGGCTAAAAGTCATGCTGATCTTCGATGATAAAGCGGATCAAGCGGCGGCGGCGCTGGATATTCAAGTGGGCAGTGGGCACGACCCAGGTGACCGGCAGGGGCTTGCACACTTCCTTGAACACATGCTGTTTCTTGGTACCAGACAATACCCTGAGGCAGGAGAGTACCAGCAGTTTATCAGTGAGCATGGCGGCTCGTATAATGCGTCCACTGCGTTGGCTTCTACCAACTATTTTTTCAATATTCCTCCGAATTTTCTGGAAGGCGCACTGAACCGGTTCTCGCAGTTTTTTATCGCCCCCCTGTTCAACAAAGCCTATATCAATCGTGAACGCTCAATTGTGCATTCGGAATACATGGCGCGCAAGAAAGATGAAGACTCCCGACTGAGTGCCGCACGTGGCGAGATCTTTAATCCACAGCATCCGAGTCATAAATTTACTGCAGGCAACCTGCAAACCTTAGCAGATCGAGTGAACCGTTTAGTGCGCGATGATTTAATTGATTTTTTCGAGCGTTACTATCATGCACAACATATGGCGCTGGTAGTGGTCAGCCATCACGCACTGGACCAGCTGCAATACTGGGTTGAGGGAAAATTCAATGCGATTGCATCTCATGGAGAGGCCTATCAACCTTTTATCGACCCTCTTGTGGCAGTAAACGATGTTCCCAGAGCACTCAGGCTAAAGCCGATCAAGGAGGTGCGGCAAGTGACTTTCTGTTTCCCCATTGAATCTGTGTATCCCTACACCGATACCAGGCCGAGCCATTATTTGGCTTCCTTTTTAGGACATCAAGGGCAAGGTTCATTACTGGCCTTGCTTAAAGCACGAGCCTGGGCCAATTCTCTAAACGCCGGGTTGGGGTATAGTGATGACATTCAGGCGATGTTTGATATCAATATCAGCCTGAATGAGCTGGGGTTTCAACACATCGACGAAATTGGTGAGCTACTTTTTTCGATGATTAATCTCATTGCGAAAAAAGGTGTAACTTCAGCGTACTTTGAAGAGCTTAAGCAAATGGCTGAGCTTGATTTTCGATTTCAGGATAAAGTGGACGAATCCAGGTTGGTCCAGCAAGTGGCTAGCTTATTGCATCGTTATGAAGCGGTTGAGGTATTGTCTGTTCCCGGTCTTTATGGTCGGTACGACCCAACCGTCATCAAGCTTATTCTGAACAGTTTGCACCCCGATAATGTGCAATTGATCATTACCGACCCGGATCTTGTGACCAACAAGACCACACAGTGGTACGATGTTGACTATACGATTGACAGAATAGGCGAGGACAAGTTGACACGCTGGCGTCAAGTCAAAGTTATAGCGGAGTTGATGTTGCCCAAGCCCAACCCCTTCATCCCCAGGCTCATCCCCAGGAGACTTAAGTTGATATCACCAAAAGCGGGGGTAAGCGAGGTAGAAAACAAGCCCGTTAAAGTTCTGGATGAACGCAATATACAGGTATGGCACCAGACACTGTTACGTTTTGGCCAGCCTAAAGCAGAATTTTATTTCGCCCTGCGCTCGCCAGTTGTCAGCTACTCGGCTAAGCACACAGTGCTAACGACAATATTTGTACGGATGTTGAGAGAGGTATTAAGAACTGAAGTTTATTCGGCGTACCTTGCGGGCATGGCGTATCGAGTCGATCAAAATCCGGAAGGCTTGAGTGTGCGAATAAACGGCTATTCGGATCAACAATCAGATTTGCTTGGTGAAATTGTCAGGGTGATTCTGTCGATCAAGATTGACCAGGAAACCTTTAACTTTCAGCACGAATATGTTAGGCGAGGCTTAAAAAATGAATTGAAAGCCCACCCCTTTACAGTAGCGATCAACGGTATTTACGATGTGTTGTTAACCTCGAGATGGCCCGTGCAGGAACAACTGTCTGCGCTGGAACGTATAAGCTGCGAAGACCTTATCACATATGTTCAGAGGCTGCTCAATGACGCTCAATTGTTGGTGTTGTCGGTGGGGAATCTGAGCGAGGACGATAGTGTACGCGCAGGAAAATTGATGATGCATTTGTCGCCAGACGGTGTAACCGGGTCATTGGCGCAACGTGAAAAAGTGCGTAAACTCAAGGCTGGTCAATGGGCGCTTATTACTTCACCAGAGGAACACAGCGATGCAGCTATCGCATTGATCTTTCAGGGGAAGTCTAATGAAATAAAAGAATTGGCGGCGACACAATTGATTGGCGAACTCATTCACTCGCCCTTTTTTCATGCGCTAAGAACCGAAGCGAAGGTGGGTTATATTGTATCGGCTTTCACATTTAACTTGCGCGATACGCCCGCGTTGGGATTCTCGGTGCAATCCGATCATCATTCGGTGAATGACATTATAGACTTGACCGGCACGTTTTTACGCAACTATGCGCAGACCTTGTCTGTTCTGTCTGCAAAAAGTTTTGCTGCGAGCAAGGCCGGGCTGGTTACACAACTGATGCGCGAAGATAAACATCTGGGCGATGTGGCTTCTCGCTATTGGGCAGAACTTGATCGTCAGGCTTATGATTTTACTACGCGTGAGCGATTGGTCAAGGAGATTGAGGCAATGGACAAATTAGCCCTGTGTGACTATTACCGCAGTCTGGTGTTGGATGAACAGGCTGCTGTTTTGTTGAGCGCTTGCCATGGAGATCTATCTACCGAACTTGCTTTGCCTATTTTGAAACAGGCTGGCAAGGCTCTCTCAGCCGAGCACATACGCAATTCATTACAGAATTATTTTTAGGGAGAAGGTTACATCAAACCGTCGCTTGAAAGGCGAAAAGAGAAACTCAAATCAGCCGCTGCATTACAGGAGAACCTCGCAAAATTCTGATGCAAAAGCGGCTTAATTGGGCAGGTGAAAAGACGCATTATGGATGAACCAACACGGAAGGAACTCAACTGCAAATAATTATAACGAAACCAGATATAAGAATAACATCATGATTCTCGGCATAGTTCATGCCTGATAACAGGTGTACGGGTCGGGTGAATGTTAGCTGGAAAATTAATACTTGTGTTTATTTGCCCTATAAGACTTTGGAGTTCTGCGGGTTCCTGAAATATACTCTTTGGCTGTAGACAGGCTCGCCTGACTCTTTGGCGGATTTAATCGCCTGCTCAATCACGTTGTGATGGGGAGATTTGCTGCAAACCGGATCGGCATTGGTGGCATCGCCAGTGAGTAAGTAGGCTTGGCAACGACAACCACCAAAATCTTTAACCTTTTCTGGACAGCTGCGACAAGGCGCCTGCATCCATTCGTTTCCGCGGAATCGATTAAAGGCATTACTCTGATACCAGACTTCTGAGATCGAGTAATCATTGACATTGGGGAAATCAATGTCGGGGAGTTCTCGCGCCGCATGGCAGGGGAGTGCTGCGCCATCTGGCGCCACCATCAAAAAAGTTGTGCCCCAACCGTTCATGCACGCTTTCGGGCGATCCGCGTAGTAATCAGGCACAACGTAGTATATCTTCATATTGCCTTTTACGCCCTTCTTTTCCTTGTAGGCCTGAGCAATGCTTTCTGATGCCTCAAGTTGCTCTTTGGTGGGCAACAGATAATCACGATTTACTTTAGCCCATCCATAATATTGCGTATTGGCCAGCTCAACGTAGTCTGCACCCAGTTCAGTGGCCATTTCCAGGATATTTTGCATCTGGTGTATGTTCTGTCGGTGGATCACCACACAAAGCACCATCGGATAGCCGGATTCTTTTACCCAACGAGCGACTTGTTTTTTATGCTCAAAGCTGTCCGTCCCCGCCAGATAATTATTCAGTTCGGCATTACTGGCCTGAATGCTGAGCTGGATGTGGTCAAGCCCTGCCGTTTGCATGGTCTGGATTTTGTCTTTATTCAACCCATAACCGGAAGTAATTAAATTACTGTAGTAACCAAGCGAACACGCGTGACTGATAATTTCGACTAGGTCTTTACGCACCAACGGTTCGCCACCAGACAAACCGAGCTGTACAGCACCCAACTCACGAGCCTGGCTAAGTACTCGCTTCCAATCTTCCGTACTCAATTCCGACTTTATGCCAGCATAATTGACCGGATTGGAACAGTATGGGCATTGTAACGGGCAGGCATAGGTCAGCTCGGCCAGTATCCAACGTGGTGGGGTGATTGATGGCGTGGTCGTTGAGTTGCTATTCATGGGTGTGTGTTCAGGTTTTCAGCAGCACCCAGTTTTTTTCCAGCGCTGTGGTCAGGAAATCAGCCACCTCATTGTTGATATCGCTAACAGAAAACTGTTTTTCAAGCGCGCTGACAATTTCGCTGAAGCTGCGTTCACCATCGCAGAGCTTTAAAATAGCCGCCGAAGAAGCATTGAGTTCGACCATTCCTTCGGGGTACAAAATAACGTGTTTTTCCTGTGCGGGCTCCCACTGTAGTCGATTTAATTTGGAAAACGTAAATACGCTGTTATTTGAGATTGGATCGCACATTGGCTTTCCAGCAGTTAAATATTGCTATCAATATTGTAGTAGGGTGGCATATGATGCATATAAGCCATGTACATACTATCGGCCATGGTCCAAAGCACATCAAGCTTGAATTTGAGAATGGAGAGCATTTTCTCCTGCTCTTCGCGCGTTCGATACCAGTCCAGCGTGATTTCAAGGCCATGCTTAACATCGCGTCGGGCTTCACTAAGTCGTTTACGAAAATACTTGTATCCTTTTAAATCAACCCAGGGATAATGCGATGGCCAGTTATCCAGGCGTTGCTGGTGTATGTTGGGCGCAAATAATTCCGTGAGCGAAGAGCTTGCGGCTTCATGCCAATCAGCACGACGGGCGAAGTTCACGTAAGCGTCCACCGAAAAACGAACCCCAGGCAAAACGTACTCCTCGCTGACGATTTCTTCACGGCCCAATCCCACTGCCTGGCCGAGTTGTATCCATGCCTCAATACCGCCTGGATTATCCGCATGACCATCGTGCTCAAGAATGCGTTGTATCCATAATGCACGGGTCTTTCGATCTGGACAGTTTGCCATGATGGCCGCATCTTTAATCGGAATACAAATCTGATAATAATAACGATTAGCGACCCAGCCTCGAATCTGCGCTTCATTGAGTTTGCCCTCATTCATCAGCACATGATAGGGATGATGAATATGGTAATAGCGCTCCATCCCAAGCAGTTGCGCCTTAAATTCATTCTTTGACCAGGGTGTTTTATCAACCGCGTCATTCATTGTTCTAGCGAGTTCACCAAATGTTTACGGCACATACAAAGTTGGGCCATCGTTACTGCGGATTACAAAAAAATTGTTTGTCCATCGTAACAGACACCGATATTGGCGCGGGCAAGTTCAGCATGTTCCGGACTGTCTTCGTTTAAAATTGGATTCGTATTATTAATGTGAATCAAATGTTTTTCTGTTTTCTCCGGCAACCCGCTCAAAACCTCAATCATCCCCCCCTTGGCCGATTGCGGTAAATGACCTATATCTCGAGCATATTTGTCGAACCCGCAAGTTTTAACCAACTCATCATCTGTCCAGAAGGTGCCATCAACCAGTACGCAGTCTGCTTGTCGCATGGCCGACAGAACGTGTGCTTCAATAACCCCCAAACCCGGTGCGTAATACAGTTTTTTTCCGTTTGATATTTGTTCGATGGTCACGCCGATATTATCGCCGGGTGTTGCATTATTTCGGTTAGGTGAGTAAGGCGGCGCTCTGCTGGCAAGCGCGTGCGCAGTGATTTTGATATCACTTATATCATTGATCATGAAGGAACAGCCATCAATGGGGACAACATGGTGATTGACACCACAGTAATGTGAAAGCATCGTAATTATCGGAAAATGCGTCGATAAATCGCGCTCAACTACGCTGGTCGTGTAAAGCTCCAGTGGCTCGCCTTCCCTTAGGATTAACAGCCCAGTACAGTGGTCGATTTGGCCATCAACCAGTAATATTGCCTTGATGCCTGTTCCCCGTACCGCATTTGGGGGGTGTGCTTCGTCGAAAAATTCCAGTTGAGTTCGAACATCCGGGGAGGCGTTGATCAACAACCAGTTTTGCTTATCGGCGGAGATAGCAATCGACGACTGTGTTCTTGGTTTCCCGGAGAACATATCGAGACGCAAATTTTTACAGTTTGGGCAGTTACAGTTCCATTGCGGAAAGCCACCGCCCGCGCCCGCGCCCAGTACCCTGATATACAAAATATACAAACAAAAATATCAGCGCTAAAAAGAAGGAGCATTACTGCCCCTTCGCACAGTGCTTAGCGATTGTCGATGTAAAGTGTTACTTCAAAGCCTAAACGGATGTCTTTGTAAGTTGGTGTTTCCCATTTCATAATATTAGCCTCACATTGTGGGGTTATCGGGCTGGCGCTTCATTTTCGAATAGCGCCATTAGAGAACATGCGAGTATAAAGACAATTTTAGCAATTTACAACTTTATGCACACCTGAATATTCACGTTTAAATATTCTATTGTTCGTTCGGGCATGGTTGCTGAAAGCAAAGAGTAGTAAGGTTATGTTTTTATCGCACGAGGAATGGGATGTGAGCAGTAGGAGATCAAACTCAGGGGTTGTTCATTCTAGTGTTGCTGTGTTGTGCATTGTTAAATAACAGTCTGGCTGAGGTGGTTATTGATAGCACCGAAGCAGGAAACCAAAACGTAGCACCGTGTTTGGGAAGCGTCCTGCAACAACCACTTGCAGATGGCTTGGTTTTTCCCAATGGCAAAGGCTTGCCGGTTGATAGCGGTACGGCAACACAGGGAGAGCCTATTTTTCAGCTCATTGTCTTTTTCCGTGAGCGAAAGAAAGCAGACCAACCGCTCGAATCGAATATCCATGAAGGTTATGATCATGGTTATTGTTTCATGGCCAGTTAATATTGATGCGCATTTGCGTTTCCATCAGTGTATATTTAAGTGGGTGATTTGATAAACTTCGGTTTTGTTCCCTAAATGTAGTCTATCGAAAAAGGCATAATTTATGGGTGGTGGTTCGTTCTTCGCCTCAGCCTGCGATAATGTTTCATCCTTGATTCCATATGACTGAAGACACTAGATTGGCGCAACAGACAGCTTGGAGATTTCGGTTGTATATACGATCATAATATGGGCCTGGCCCAGCTGGTTTTTCTGACTATATGGTTGCTGTTTATTGCCATGTTCGCCCCGCTTTGGGCTTCTGAATCTGATATCAAGGTAAAGGTGCTCTATTTGGGACAGGAATATTCTGGGAAAAAGCCGCTGTCCCTGGTTGATCAAATCACGACAGATGGAGGCTTGCCAGGGATACGGCTGGCGATGGATGACAACGCGACCACGGGGCAATTTCTGGGACACCAATATCAATTGGACGAGCTAATATTTCCCCATGATGCAGACAATCAACAATTAATTGATACCGTAAACCAAACCGACAAGCCATTTGTTATCGTGGATTTGCCTGCGAAACAGTTACTGGCCGTTGTTGATGGTCTTGATCCAATCCCCCGGCGTTTGTTTTTTAATGTGCGGGATAAATCGATTGCATTACGTGAGCAACACTGTCGAACCAATGTATTGCACATCCTGCCCGACCGTGCCATGCTGGCAGATGCGCTCGCACAATATTTGCTGATCAGGCGCTGGAACAAATGGTTGCTGGTGGTGGGTAAACATGCTGACGACCGTGCTTATGCCGAGGCGATTGAAAACGCCGCCAAAAAGTTCAATGCTAAAATTGTCGCTAAACAGGAATGGCGCTTTGAATACGGTGGCCGCATAGTCGACTCAGGTCATGTTACCGCCAAACAGGAGGTTTCCTTGATGACGCAGGCTAGAGGCGAAAATTACGATGTGGTTGTGGTGGCGGATGAGGATGACAATTTTGGTGAATATTTACCCTATCAAACGTATATACCGCGTCCCGTAGTCGGGACGCAAGGTCTGATCGCGACATCCTGGCACCGCGCGAATGAACTTTGGGGCGCAACTCAGATTCAACGGCGCTTCAGCAAACAAGCCAATGGTCGATACATGACTGAGCGCGATTATGCGGCCTGGGTGGCCGGGCGAGCGATTGGTGAAGCCGTTACACGCATCAATTCGACGGATGTCGATGCGGTGCGAACTCAACTGTTGAGCAACCAATTTCAACTGGCTGCATTCAAAGGCGTAGCACTTAATTTTAGAAACTGGAATGGGCAGCTGCGCCAACCTATTTTATTGGCTGCGCCCCGGATGTTAGTATCCGTGTCGCCACAAGCAGGGTTTTTACATCAATTCAGCGCGTTGGATACGCTGGGACTGGATCGGCCTCAAACGCGATGTGGCGCTTTTAAAAACTAACCACCCTCCGCCTAAAAGCGAGGGATTTCAACCATCCCCGCGGGAGACATTAAAATGGCTATAATTTCAATTTGTTATAAATGCTGAATCGCATTGTCCATCAGGGCAAGGCCTTGGTTTATTTCAGACTCGCTGATATTCAATGGCGGCGCGAGTCTGACCACGTTAGCGCCAGCCACCAGTACCAATAACCCATTTTCTGTGCAGGCTGACAAGACCTCTCTTGCTCGATCTTTGTAGTGCGCGTTCATCTCGCATCCAAGCAACAATCCAACGCCACGAATATCATCAAACACATTGTGCTTTTGATTGATTGCTTTTAAGCCGTCAATCATTTGATGGCTCTTGGTTTCAACGCCAGACAGCATTTCGGGTGTATTGATTAATTCCAACACTTTACAGGCAACAGCACAGGCCATCGGATTGCCGCCAAAGGTGCTGCCGTGGGTGCCGACCACCAAACTGCTGGCAATTTCTTCCGTGGTCAGCATTGCACTAATTGGGAATCCGCCGCCCAACGCTTTAGCGGTGGTTAGAATATCAGGGGTAACCGCCAGTTTTTCATATGTGTATAGTTTTCCAGATCGACCCACACCGGTTTGGATTTCATCAAAGATCATTAACGCATTATGGGTATCACAACATTCGCGGATGGTTTGAACAAACTCCGCTGTTGCCGGTGTGACACCGCCCTCCCCCTGAACCGGCTCAACAATAACTGCGCATACTTTGTCGCCCTGTTCAGTGAAATATTTTTTAACCGCTGTGGCATCGTTAAATGGTCGATGTGATATACCGCCGGGTTTCGGCCCAAAGCCATCGCTGTATTTCGGTTGTCCGCCAACGCATACGGTAAACCATGTTCGGCCATGAAAGGCGTTGTCAAAAGCGAGAATTTCGATTTTATTCTTGCCATGTTTGTCAATCGCATAGCGGCGCGCAAGTTTTAATGCCGCTTCGTTTACTTCGGCACCGGAATTCGCCAGAAACACACGTTCAGCAAACGTGCTTTCACAAAGCGTTTTAGCCAGTTGGATGGCCGGTTTATTGGTTAAAAAGTTGCTTAAATGCCAGAACTTATTTGCCTGATCGGTCAATGCTTTTATCAATTCCGGGTGCGCATGACCCAACACCGAGACGGCGATCCCGCCGGCAAAATCCAGATATTCCTTTCCATCTGTATCCCAAAGACGGCAACCCTGGCCACGCTCGGGCAATATCGCCATGGGCGCGTAATTAGGCGTCATTACCTGCTCATACATATCCCGTGTAATCGAAATGCCCTCGCCTGAGGTATTCATACTTGCCGTTGTCATGGATAATCTATATTATCGGTAAAGGGCTGGAATTTTACCCGCATCAATAGCAAAATGCAGACTATTTAATAAGGATGCCCCAATCCATAATTCCCCTGATCGAAAAAAAATGATGCCCGAACAGCAACCTGAACAGCAGCCCGAATGCGAATCAATGGAAGTCGACGTGGTTATCGTCGGCGCCGGCCCGGCTGGACTATCTGCTGCCTGCAAATTAATGCAATTGGCCGAGACCCGACAAAAAGAACTCTCAGTGGTTGTTCTGGAAAAGGGATCGGAAGTGGGGGCGCATATTCTCTCGGGTGCATTATTTGAACCCAGAGCATTGAACGAGTTGTTTCCCGATTGGAAAGAACGGCGGGCGCCGCTGGAAACATCGGTTCAAAAAGACCGAGTGTTGATGTTCAAAAGTGAAAGCAAAGCACTCAGCATACCGCTGTGGATGGTTCCAAAACCGATGCACAATGAAGGCAATTACATCATCAGTCTGGGCGATTTATGCCGCTGGCTCGGAGAACAGGCTGAAGGCTTGGGGGTTGAAATATTTCCTGGATTTCCAGCCTCCGAAGTATTGTTTCACGAAGACGGCAGCATCAAAGGAGTCGCTACCGGTGAAATGGGGCGCGGCAGCGACGACCAGCCTAAAGCGTCCTACGAACCAGGGATAGCGCTACAGGCAAAGGTAACTTTGTTTGCCGAGGGCTGTAGGGGACACTTGGGCAAGCAGTTGATAAACCAATTCGAACTCGATAAAAACAGTCAAACTCAACACTACGGCATTGGCATCAAGGAGCTTTGGGAAATTGATCCCGACAAACACCAACCAGGATTGGTGGTTCATGGTGTAGGCTGGCCGCTGGCCGAACACGGCGCCTCCGGCGGGTCTTTTCTCTACCACCTCGGAGATAATCTGGTGTCAATCGGGTTAATCACCGACTTGTCTTATGACAATCCCTATTTAAGCCCGTTTGATGAGCTACAGCGATTCAAGCACCATCCGCAAATCAAGGGCTATCTGAAAGGCGGGAAACGAATTGCTTACGGGGCCAGAGCAATCACTAAAGGCGGTCTCAATGCATTGCCAAAAATGTGTCTGCCCAATGGACTGCTCATCGGTTGCGATGCCGGAACATTAAATTTTTCAAAGATAAAGGGCTCCCATACCGCAATGAAATCCGGGATGCTGGCCGCTGAAACCGTATTCGATGTCATTCATGGAAATGGCGATCTGGATGATTATCAAAGCCACTTTGAAAATTCATGGCTTTACGAAGAACTGCACCGATCAAGAAATTTTGGGGCTGCACTGCATAAATTCGGCACTTGGCTGGGCGGCGCATATAACTTTATCGACCAAAATATTTTTGCCGGAAAACTACCGTTAAAGTTGACCGATCCCGTGCCTGACCATGAAACATTCAAACTCGCATCAGAGTTTGAGCCGATCAACTACGCAAAACCCGACGGCGTGCTCAGCTTTGATAAAACTTCTTCGGTTTATTTGTCCAACACCAACCACCATGAAGATCAACCGGTTCACCTGCAATTGGCGAAGCCGGCGAATGCGGTGAAAGTCAATTTCAACACCTACGCCGGCCCCGAAGTGCGCTTCTGCCCGGCCGGCGTGTATGAATTCCCCAAAACCGACGGCAAACCCGAACTTCGCATCAACGCCCAAAATTGTGTGCATTGCAAAACCTGCGATATCAAAGACCCGACCATGAACATTACTTGGGTCAGCCCGGAAGGTGGCGGCGGACCGAACTATGCGAATATGTGAGTGGATGTGCATTTGTGCCAACCGATGAACACACGAAAAGGATGAAAATAGCGCTCTGGGGGTTCCTTTTCGGTCTGCTGATGCTGTTTTTCGGTTTGTTTATTGGCTTGCAGGTTTCGCCGAGCATCGCCAACATCATGCTGTTGCCGATGATATTGCTGTCCAAACTGACCGGCATCGTCTTCGGCAATGCGTCAGGACTACAACAAATCCTGTTTCTTTTGTTCCAGGGCGCATCCTGGTCGCTGTTGTTTTTTGCGGTCAATCGACTAAGAAAATCCCGGCAACGAAAGTAAAAACCACCACATAACTAGTCAAATAAGACTTGAAAACATCTGAAACATTGGCTAATTTTCGACAAAGATGGCTGAGCAAAAAATCCAAAACATTAGAAAGATTGTAAGTCTGTTCTCTGGTTGCGGAGGTATGGATTTAGGGTTCGCAGGCGGCTTCAGGTTTCATCGCAAGACTTACGACCGCCTGCCGTTTGAGATTGTTTGGGCTAATGATTTGAATTCCGCCGCATGCGATACCTACAAGGCTAATCTAAAACATGACATCCATTGCGGCGATATATTTGAACATTTGCCGTCTTTGCCTAAGCGGGCTGATATGTGATTGGCGGGTTCCCCTGCCAAGACGTGTCAATCAATGGCAGCAAAGCGGCTGATATTAAACCAGAAATGCGGCAAGCATCACTGTCACTAGATGCCGCGCTCTTTACTGAATACGGGGGATTTGAATGTCCCATTGATAAGCGTATATTCAGGTGGCTAGAGCAAGCCGACAAATATGCGGAAAATTGGAAGCCGTCTGATGAATTATTCAAAAATGGCTAGTTTATGCTGGTCGCCCCAAAGTAAAAGCCAGTTTCATCCGCCACAAGCGGTGCTCAATCCACCCACGCCCGCGCGTTTCTGAAAATCCTGATCCACGGGCTATATTCTCCCCATCCGTCAGGGTGCCACGAATTCGCCAGGGTTCTAAACACTCGTTCCGGGTGCGGCATCATGATTGTCGCTCGCCCATCATGGTTGGTGAATCCGGTCATGCCATGTATTGATCCATTGGAATTGTATGGATAAGTTGCCGTCGGGTCGCCGCGGTTATCAATAAAACGCAAACACAACTGATCCTGTGCCTGCATTTCGTTCATAGCGTAGTCGCTCTCAAAATCGGCCCGCCCCTCA
The DNA here is from genome assembly GCF_965237845.1 of Candidatus Spongiihabitans sp. Classification (GTDB taxonomy): domain Bacteria; phylum Pseudomonadota; class Gammaproteobacteria; order Arenicellales; family Poriferihabitantaceae; genus Spongiihabitans. The sequence continues at coordinate 1,832,715 of NZ_OZ250154.1, forward strand.
CCGTGGGCAACGGATACCGGGAATTTAGAACTCGCCATGCCCTCAAATAGAACCGACTTTTCCGAACACACTTCAACCATGGCAACTCGGGCTTCATATTGTTCAGAAGTGTTACGCAAAAATTTTGGCCAATGGGTCGCTCCCGGAATTAAACTTTTTATTGACGACATCATTTGACAACCATTGCATACGCCCAGGGAAAACGTATCTGCGCGATTAAAGAATTTTTCGAACTGGTCTTTTAATCGCGGATTAAACAAGATCGACTTACCCCAACCTTCCCCGGCCCCCAGTACATCGCCAAAAGAAAATCCGCCGCACGCGGCGATGCCTTTAAAATCAGCCAGGGTCGCACCATTGACCAGATCAGTCATGGTAACGTCAACCGCCTCAAATCCAACGCTGTGAAACGCCGCCGCCATCTCCAACTGTCCATTCACCCCTTGCTCTCTTAGAACAGCAATTTTGGGTTTAACCTCTATCGAAATATTTATCGGCAATATATTTGCCGTTGATATAATTCGTTGGTTGGCATCCTCTCCATGGTCGAAACTTAAATCGCAAAAAAGACCCGGATCCTGGTTATCATTAATACGCTGATATTCCTGATCTGCACAAACCGGATTATCACGCATTCGTTGTATTTGCCAGGTAGTTTGAGACCAAATACGATGGCACTCGCTACGCGGTTTTTCGAAAAACACCTTACCCTCAAATGTGAGCTCGATATTATTCCCCGGCTCAGGACGACCTATAAAATGGCACGCTTTGGACAAATTTGCGCGTTCAAATGCGGCTAAAACTCGATCTCGATCAAAATGGCGGGTTTGGACTACCGCGCCCAGTTCCTCGTTAAACAACACCGCAAAATTATCCTCGCCCACCCCACTCAGGGAATCAAGGTTGACCGACAAGCCACATCTCGACGCGAAGGCCATTTCGCACAGCGTAGTCATCAAACCACCATCTGAGCGATCGTGGTAGGACAGTATTAAATTTTTGTTATTCAATCGCTGAATCAACTCGAAAAATTGTTGCAATGTTTGCGCATCATCTAAATCAGCAACTTCATCGCCCATTTGATTTGTAACATGATTAGCAACCTGGGCAAGCACGCTTGCGCCCATTCTGTTTTTGCCAAAACCTAAATCAATTAACCACAAATCGGTTTGTTCAGAAACCTTGCTTAGAACCGGTGTCAGCGTTTTACGAACATCTGTTACCGCCGCAAAACTGCTGACAATCAGCGATAACGGCGCGACCACTTTGTTTTTATTGTTATCTTTATCCCGCCAAACCGTTTTCATTGACATGGAATCCTTGCCAACCGGAATAGCAATACCCAACTGCGGGCAAATATCCAAGGCTATCGACTTCACCGTGGCGTAAAGAGCCGCATCGTGTCCCTGTTCTCCCGCCGCCACCATCCAGTTTGCAGATAATTTTATCTTGTCAATTCGTTCAATGGCTGCCGCCGCAATATTAGTAATTGCCTCGCCAATCGCCATTCTGCCACTGGCGGGGGCATCGATTACCGCAATTGGGGTACGCTCGCCGATCGCAAAAGCCTCGCCCGTGACACTTTTATATCCGGATGCGGTTACCCCAACATCCGCCACCGGCACCTGCCAGGGACCAACCATCTGGTCACGGGCAACGAGTCCGGAGACACTTCTATCACCGATTGTGACTAAAAATGTTTTGTCACCAACGGCAGGGAAACTGAGAACCCGCTCTACTGCCTGGTCAAGTTCCAAGTCGTTGAAATTTAGCTTCGAGAAATGTTTCTTTATTGATTCGGCATGACGCTGCATTTTCGGCGGCAATCCAAATAAAATTTCCATCGGCAGGTCTATCGGTTTCGGGCTGTTGGTGTTGAAGCAATCGTCGTTGAGCGCCAAATTCAGGGCCTTTGTCGCCGTTCCTATTTGTGCAAAAAGACACCTTTCGCGCTGACATATTTTTTCAAACGCTGGATACTTATCTCTATCGATTGCAATGACATATCTTTCCTGGGATTCGTTGCACCAAATTTGCATGGGTGACATGCCGGGCTCGTCATTCAGTATTTTACGTAATTCAAAATCCCCGCCGCAATCCGAGTCATGCACCAATTCCGGTAACGCATTGCACAACCCGCCTGCACCAACATCATGAATGGACAAAATTGGATTATCTTCGCCCTCGGCACAACAAGCATCAATCACCTCCTGACATCGTCGCTGCATTTCCGGGTTTCCCCGTTGCACCGAGGCGAAATCCAGCGACTCGGCAGCCGTTCCCGAAGCCACGCTGGATGCGGCTCCACCACCAAGCCCAATTAACATGGTAGGACCGCCCAAAACCACAATCGGTGCGCCATCGGGAATATTGAGTTTTTTGACGTGCCTTGGGCGGATATTCCCCAGACCACCGGCTAACATAATTGGCTTATGATAGCCGTGTCGGACGCGACCATTTGAGCCGGGTTGGTGGTCAACTTGTTCGAAACTTCTGAAATATCCGGCGATGCTGGGGCGCCCAAATTCATTGTTAAATGCGGCCGCTCCAACCGGGCCTTCCAGCATGATTTGCAACGGGCTGGCAATGCGCTCAGGCTTGTTTTCGGTTGCTTCCCAAGGCTGGGGCAAATCTGGAAGCCGTAAATGCGATACCGTGTATCCCACCAATCCTGCTTTGGGTTTTCCGCCTCGTCCGGTCGCGCCTTCATCCCTGATTTCTCCTCCGCAACCGGTGGATGCTCCCGGGAAAGGCGAGATCGCCGTTGGATGATTATGGGTTTCAACTTTGGCAGTAAAATGCACCGGCTCCAATTGAAAACGGTAACCATGATCATTACCGTCTGCGGCCAAACGCTGCGCCATCGAACCTTCAAGCACGGCTGCATTGTCGTCATAAGCTGACAGTGTTCCTGCACGGTTTTGTGTATGGGTGTGGCGGATCATGGCAAACAATGATTGCGCTTGTGAAACACCGTCAATATCCCAATCCGCATTAAATATTTTGTGGCGACAATGCTCCGAGTTAACCTGGGCAAACATCATTAATTCCACATCGGTCGGATTTCTCCCCAGACTTTTGAAACTATCGACTAGATAACTCTGCTCAGCGGCACTCAATGCGAAACCAAATTTCTCATTGGCGACCTTCAACGCCTTTAAACCACCGCCGAGCAAATCAATGATTACCAGAGGAGTCGGCATTTCCGTAGCGAACAGTTTTTCGGCATCGCGCGGATCTTCCAAAATGGATTCTGTCATGGGGTCATATACCACCCCGGCTAAAATTTTATTTGAAATTTGCTGGTTGCCCGACACCGCAAAACGCCATCGAGTCCCCCGTTCAATGCGATTGATTTGTTCTAATCCGCAGTGGTGAAAGATATCCGTCGCTTTGGTTGCCCACGGCGAAATGGTGCCCAAGCGGGGAATCACGGTTCGTGTTTGCGAAGTGCCAGAGCTAGAATAACCATCGAGGTAAACAGGATTATCCTTTCCCGAATGTTCGATAAAATCGGTTGCGCCCAAGTTCAACAGTTGAGCAAGAATACCCTTTTCGTGTTCATTCAGCGGGTTTTTCAGATCTACGAAATAAACAAATTTTGCATCAACCGATATTTGCAGTATCCCCCTGTGGGACGGACAATTCGACATGGCTTTGCAGAGGTGACCGATCGCCTTTTCCTTGCGAAATTCAGAAATCGCAGACAATCCAGGGATGACTAGCATGCACTCACTATCTTATAAAACCCCGTTCTTGTGAAACCCCGCAAAACTGCGGTGATGATATTTTTAATAATCAGTAAATGATCGTTCAAATAATCTGCGCCGAGACATGGGCATGTGCCATCGCAGCGCGCAATTGATCGTGATATTTCCCGGAAAATGCCGTGAGCGGCAAGCGTATGCCTTTTGTAGCGTAGCCCATTTCATATAGCGCCCATTTGGCCGGAATCGGATTGGATTCCAGAAACAACGCGGCATGCAAGGGCGCCAACTGATTATTTAATTCCCTGGCGCGCGCCAGGTCCCCCGCTATCGCAGCGATACACATCTCATGCATTAATTGTGGCGCGACATTTGCCGTTACCGAAATACAGCCATGACCACCTGCGGTGATAAACTCTAAAGTCGTCGCGTCGTCGCCGGAATAAAGTGCGAAATCCGGTCCACAACGGCTGACGAATTCAGCCACCCTGGAAATATCCCCGGTCGCATCCTTGATGCCAACGATATTTGGAATTCTGGATAGATCCGCAACGGTATCATTATTCATATCTAAAGCAGTTCGCCCAGGCACATTGTAAAGAATTTGGGGAATATCGACGGTTTCGGCGATGTATTCAAAATGCTGATACAGCCCATGCTGGGTCGGCTTGTTATAGTAAGGCACCACCAGCAAACAGGCGTGAACCTCCAATTGTGCGGCTCGGCTGGTTAATTCCACCGCCTCTGAGGTGGAATTACCGCCGGTTCCGGCAATGACGGGGATGCGTCCGGCCGCCATCTCGACAGTCTTGCCAATGACTTCGAGTTGCTGATCGATGTCCAGGGTCGCCGATTCACCACTGGTGCCCACAGAAATGATGCCGTCGGTCTGGTTTTCCACATGGAAATCGATCAATTTTTCCAGACCGGAATAGTCGATACTGCCATCCTCTTCCATTGGGGTTATGAGCGCAACTAAACTACCTTTAAGCATTATATTATCCAGTTGGAAATGTTTTTCGGAACCGGTAATGGTACTGTTAGCACAACAATTTCACAAGTTAAAATCAGGCGTTTGGCAAAAGCGCTTGGGAATCAGGTATTGTGTCCGTGGCATTATCTGGCATCATTGGCAATGACTTTTTAAATAACCCTGCATGACCATCAAAAAATCCATTGTATCAATACGTGCACGCCGTCTGCATTGCAGGTTGATGATCGCGGCGGCGCTCGCTGTCACCCTGATCATCGCCGGTTGCGCGTCGCCACCGCCGAGACGCCCCGACAACGCCTGTAAAATTTTCAAGGAAAAGCCCAAGTGGCATAAGCACACGCACCGCGCCGCGAAAAAATGGAAGGCGGATGCGCCAGTGCTGCTCGCCATCATGCGGCAGGAATCAGGGTTTGATGCCAACGCCAAGCCGAGGCGTAAACGTTTCCTCGGCATTCCGTTGAAGCGCCCGTCGTCAGCATTCGGTTATGCACAGGCGTTGGATGGAACCTGGCGCTTGTACAAGAAGAGCGCCGGCAACTTCATGGCGCAGCGCGACCGATTCTCCGATGCCATGGATTTCATCGGCTGGTATGTCGCGCAAACGCGCAAGCAGTTGAACATTCCCGCGCACGACGGTTATCGCAACTACCTAGCGTATCACGAGGGCTGGACCGGATACGCGCAAGGAACCTACAAAAGAAAAAAATGGCTGATATCGACCGCAAAACGAGTGGCGAATCGGGCTGCCCAGTACCGCGCACAACTCAAGCGTTGCGGCTAATCTTGAAAAACCCATGCCGGGCTGGTCTCGCAATTACGCCAATCAGCAAAAAATTTCCGGCCATAATCAGACCTATAATATGAGCATGCCTAACAACAATCGGCTTAACAATCCGCTCAGCGTTGGTCTGCTTTTGTGCGACGATGTTGACCAGTCGGCACAGGCGCAATACGGCAACTATGCTCAGATGTTTCAGAATGGCGTTGACCCATCGAAAAAAAGTATTAGTTTGACGCCTATCCGTTGTTTTGAAGGGGAAGCTTTGCCGCAACCAACAGAATATGACGGCTATATCATCACCGGTTCGCGTTGTGGCGCCTACGAAGATCTGCCTTGGATTGGCGTGCTTCAGGCATTTATTCAAGAATCTTGGGAGCAGAAAACAAAAGTGGTGGGTATTTGTTTTGGACACCAGCTTATTGCCCATTCCCTAGGCGGAAAAACCGAGAAAGCGGCAGCCGGCTGGGGCTTTGGAATCCACAGCGCTAAAATTATAGACAGGAAACCGTGGATGACGGATACAGATAATCTAAATCGCGATCGCTACAATCTTATTGTTATTCACCAGGATCAGGTGGTCAATGTGCCACCGCAATTCAAGACCATCGCCGAAAACGATTTCTGCCCAAACAGCATGATAGTGGCAGACAACAAAATGCTCGGCATCCAAGGACACCCTGAATTCAACAAAGCTTTTTGCCGAGAAAGAGCCGAATTTCGCAAAGAACTTCTTGGTCCGGAAGTTTATCAAGCAACCCTAAATTCGCTAGCAAAAAACGAAACCCATTCAAAAACTGTGTTCAACTGGGTTAATAATTTCTTACATCTGTAACAATAGCAAACCAACCGCCGCCTCGATACCCGGCACCCCTCTAACGCAGTAAATCGAATCAAACAGGGTGGCTTTTTGTGAGAATTGGGTACTTTATCGGAAATTGCACTTATTATCCGAATCCGCATCCCGTTAAACTTGCGCAATTGCCGCTTTGCCTAGTTCCAAAAATTCTCAATACCATTGATGTGATTTTGCTCGTCGGCAAACATTTTACTATGGTTAATACGCAGATGCTTAAACTCAGAGACATCCAGCGCATTATAACTGCAAAGTGAATCCGAATAAACCACGTGTCCTGCTACCCCACACTGAATTGACATTTGAGTGTGTTTATCCGGAAGACGCCAGAGATCACATTCAGCCAGATTTCAAAATTCAGTCAGAGGAAATTCCTTAACCAATAGGTTTCCATCGGCAAGTCATGCTCAAGTCCCCGCCTTCGGGCGAGGCTTTTGTGTGTAATGCCGATTCCATTTTTAATCCAAGTGAGATTGTTATGAAAAAGTTATTGATTGTGTTGCCACTTTTGGTGACTCTTATGTCGGTTAATGCAACAGCGGTCACCAGCACGGGCGATGATAATGTGCAGGAACGCGTTGCTTTATGGCACCAATATCCAATCATGGAAAGTTCCCAAACCGATGCTTTGACGCCCAAATGCAGAAAGCCAACGAGGGCAGGCGACCCTGATTGCTGGTTGGAACTCGATAACCAACCGAACTGTTTCGTCTGGTCACTCGGCATATTGAACAAGCATGAAAGGGATTGGTATGGTGAATGCCGTAATGGCGTAGCAGAAGGCAGAGGAGTTTTATTGACAAAGTGGCGGGAATCGAGAGTAGTCATATCTGTCGTTGGCGAAGGAAAATTCCGCAGTGGCAAGGCACATGAGAAATGGACGGGTCGCTTTCATGGCGGAACTCTCGATGGGATTGCAATGGAAGGCTCGTTTTCGAATGGCGAGGTTCATGGAAAATGGACGACTCGCTACCCCGATGGCGAGGTGGAAACCGAAAACTATGTCAATGGCGTGCAACAGTAACCGAAACCATGCCCCCGCTTCGGTGGGCGCTTAATCAAATCTAATCAAGCAGAGTGAATTCAATGTATTCGATCATTAATTTTGTAAGTGACATCTCTGGGGCTAGTCTTATAGGTGGCATCATTGGATCTGTAATGACTTTGGTTTTCTACTACTGGTTCAGCAATCGGGAAAGGAAAATTGACACATTACGCCGATTTATGGGGCATAAATCGAATTGTGATAGGACACAATTCAACGTCGCCTTAAACGAGATTCCAGTTACTTTCGCCAACGCCTCGAAAGTTTTGGACGCATTCAAGAAGGTGCTTGTTCAGTCCCAACAGAATACGATTCGTGACGAAGATTTAATTGAATTAATTGAATCAATGGCGAAGAATATCCACATTAATATGGGAATTTCCAAAAATCAACTTCTGAGATTTGTGACATTGCCCGACAGAAAACCCAACCCGCCAATGTAATAATGCCCGCCTCAAAAATTCAAATTAAGGGGACAGAACACTTAATTTATACGATAAACTTGGTTATCTAGGACAGCCCCTAATATATTGTTGGCGTTGGCTATCTCGGACAGCCCCTAATTTAATTTCTCTTATATTGTTGTCGATACGATTAAGGGGCATTGCACCATGCAAATGCTTCGCTAAAACCCTCTAATGAAAACTCTTCAATAACTACGCCTCCTGGAACAATACGAGCTTGGACAAGAATTTTCTGACCTTGATTAGCCAATCGAATGATTTTTTTAGTATCTTTTTCCCAAAGAAGAACTTTTGTCTTTGAAAAAAGGTTGTCCTCAGTAACTATAGTTTCACCACCATCAACCTTCATCTTTACTTTGTCAGTAACAAATATTCCACCAAATTGTGGGTTAATATTCACTACAAGTTGATAAATTTTCCCTGAAAAATCGCCTGCAACACAATCCAAAGATAAAAAGAATTTTTGATGGGTGCCGGCCCAAATATTTTTTGTTTTTGCGTATATAGCCATCCCAAACTCGTTACTTTTGCTCTCGCCCTTGTCCAAGACACCCCAATCACCAAATCTCGCCCCCAATACCGCCTGCATTGATAACGCCAACAGCAAGGCTATTAAGCATTGTGATTTCTTATAACGTTTTATTTTCAGAGTGTTTTTCATGGTTGTTATTGATACGATTAAAAAGCATTACACCATGTTAATGCTTCGCTAAAACCATTTAATGAAAACTTTTCGATATTCAGACCATCCAGGGGGACATTATTTACACCGGCGATGCTGTTAAAATCGTCGTCGAGATCAATATTGGCTTCGATAAAAACATTCCGACCTTTTTCAGCCAGCAGAATGATTTTTTTAGATTTGTCTTCGGAAATAACAATAAAACGATTATCTTGAAAGACCTCATTTTGCTCAAAAACCATAACTTCACCGTCATCAATCTTAACCCTTATTTTGCCAGTTCGAAATCGGACTAACCGGTTGTTAGTGCCGACAATAAAAAAAACATAATCAAACACACATTTCAAGTTAAAAGAGAAATTCTTACCATCCTTAAATCCAATCTGTGAAGTGTTGATAATTACTCTTTCAGCCGTTCCATCCATTTTGTCTATCGATTCAACTCCGTACCAATTACCAAATTGCTCCCCATGTGGGATTTCAATTTGGGTTTTAATTCCGTAATCACTACCAAATCTCTCTCCTAATGAACATGTTGTTTGCATCAACAAACTCATTAACAAGATTACTAGCGTTGCGATTTTCTTAAAATGTTTCATATATTAATAATTTCAGCGGAAAACAAAAAAGGAGAGATTTTGATCGTTCTGGCTACTTTATAGTTAAGGATACTCTGATTAACAACTCTTGCATCCCTCCCGCGAACAGCCTGCCCCCGGCTTGAACGGGGGCGGGAGTCCAGTGTTTCCAACGATTTCTGGATTCCCGCTTTCGTGTTGTGTCCCGCCTGATTCTTATGGGTTCTTATGGGTTCTTCCAAGACTTCCAGCGGTGCTTTATAGCCTAAACACTTCAGGCGGGTTTTGTTGTAATTAGAAATCGATCGTTTGCGGACACCATAAATATTCGCTGCTTGGAAAAAAATAAGAGTATATGTTTCCAGATGAATGCTTATAAATCCCTGTATATCCGCCTTCGCCATAGTCTGAACTGTATGTATAACTGCAACTCTGAAGATATGCTTGGCCATAGGCAAATACACCGGTTGATACCGCAAATAAAACTATTGTGATAACTAACTTTTTCATGTTGATATACCTCAACGAACTCAACCCAACAGTGCAACATTTGGGTTTAAAAATAGTCTTTGCTAGTCATACCAGCAAAAACCTCAAGAGGGTTTTTGTACCCAAACACTCTCTAGGTTGATTATTCATTAAATTGGTTACTTTAACAACCTCATTTTCACTCATAAGGTTTGCCGAGTAACGAAATCATATCAATGGTATTGAGAGTTTTTGGAACCCGGCAAAGCATCATTTAAGCACGTTTAACGGTGTTCCGAGGGGTCATTTTCCGCTGTTTTTGAAAGAGTGTGAGTGGCGTTTTAACAACTTAGTGACCAAAAGTCTAAATTAAATCAATTGGTTAGTTATCTATGACAGTCCCTTAATTTTTTCTTGTTGCCCGCCTTAATCTTGTACAATTACAATACTGCTATCGAATCAGAATCGGGGGACGACTATGATTGTTAAACAAATTTGGACCGGTAACGCTTATCGCAATTTCAACTATTTAATTGCCTGTCCTGAAACCGGCGAAGCCCTGGCGATTGATCCACTGGATCATAAAAAGTGTTTGGATTATGCAAACACAAAAGGCTGGAACATTACCCAGATCGTAAACACCCACGAACACGGCGACCATACCGGCGGCAACCAAAAAGTCGTTGCTGCCACCGGCGCCAAAGTCCTGGCGCATCACGGCGCCGGTTCGTCGATACCCGAAATGACTGACGGTCTAAGCGCAGGCGATGTTGTCAAGGTTGGAAATACCGTAGAACTCGAAGCCCTTGACACCCCCGGGCACACCATGAGCCACGTTTGTTTGCTATCGAGAACCGACCACCCCGCGTTATTTTGTGGAGACACATTGTTTAATGCGGGTGCGGGCAATTGCCACAATGGCGGCCACCCGAAAGAGTTGTACCAAACCTTTGTCAATCAGTTAATGCAATTGACCGAGAATACGTTGATTTATCCGGGGCATGATTATCTACACAATAATCTCGAATTTACCCTGGACAGAGAACCTGGAAACACGGCGGCCAAGGCATTACTTGAACAATCAATGAATCAGGACCCGGCCAATGCCCTGGTCACAACAATGGCTCAGGAAAAAGAGTTCAACACCTTTTTTCGACTGCAAAACCCTGAGGTTATTGAACAACTTCGATTGAAATTTCCAGACATCAGCGAGAATCCCGACCCGCAAACTGTTTTTGTGAAGCTAAGAGAATTGAGAAATAGCTGGTAGCCAAAAAGAAACCATCGATATTCATGGGGAATCATGGGGCGTGATGCTTTGCGCACCCGCAATGTTTCGAGATAATTCGGCTGGTTAATTCTCGCCAGTAGAGCCAAATCCACCAGCGGCGCGATCGGACTGTTCGAACGTTTCCACAACGTTAAACTCCGCCTGCACTATCGGCACCAGTACCATCTGAGCAATTCGATCACCCGGATTGATAGTGAACCAGGAACGACTTCGATTCCAGCAAGACACAAATAATTGCCCTTGATAGTCGGAATCAATCAAGCCAGTAAGATTTCCCAATACGATGCCATACTTATGCCCCATGCCTGAGCGAGGAATTAATACCGCCGCCAGTCCAGGATCAGCAATATGGATCGCGATTCCAGTGGGGACTAATTCTGTTTGTCCCGGCTGTAGTTGCAAAGGTTGCGCTACACACGCGCACAAATCCAGCCCCGCAGAACCGGGAGTGGCGTATTGCGGAAGTCCAAATTCACCCGCTATGCGCGAATCAAGGATTTTTACATCGATTTTTGATTTCATTTTGCTTTTTTAAGTATTGCTTACAAATATGTTCAATAATCTGGATTGCCAATCTATATTTGTCGGTGCGTTCAAGGATGACTTCACCCTGTTTATGAATGATGTTCACCGCATTGCTATCATTTCCAAACGCACTCTGTTGCCCCGACACATCGTTAGCGACAATCATGTCGACGTTTTTCGCTTTAAGTTTTTTCTGTGAATTTTCGATCAGATTCTCGGTTTCTGCAGCAAAACCAACCGTGAACGGTTTAGGCTTGCTCCTGGCCACCGCAGATAAAATATCCGGGGTTTTTACCAGCGTAATGACCATTTCGTCATTATCCTTTTTTATCTTTTGAGCCGCCACTTCAACTGGCCGATAATCGGCTACTGCCGCGACACCAATAAAAATATCGCAACTGCCAATTTGACTCATAACCGCATCCTGCATTTGCTGCGCTGATTGCACATCAATTTTTTCAATTCCAACTGGCGCACAAATGCTCACCGGGCCGCAAACAACCGTCACCGTTGCGCCAAAATCTTTAGCGGCATCGGCAACCGCAAACCCCATCTTTCCAGAGCTGCGGTTGGTGATTCCCCGCACCGGGTCGATGGCTTCCCAGGTTGGTCCGGCCGTGACCAGCACTGCTTTGCCCGCAAGCAGTTGTGGAATGCCATCGCCTAAAAGCTGTTGAGCGATATCCTCGGGCTCGATCATTCTGCCCGGGCCGGTTTCTCCACAGGCTTGATCTCCTTCCCCGGGGCCAATAATCGTTACCCCACGACCCTGCAAAACCTCAATATTTTCCCGGGTTGCTTGGTTCTGCCACATCTGTTGATTCATCGCCGGTGCAATGACCAAATCCGCCTCGCTGGCTAACACCAAAGTGGACAATAAATCATCCGCTTCGCCGTGGGCCACTTTCGCCATGAAATTCGCCGTAGCCGGCGCCACAACGATCAATTCCGCCCAGCGCGCCAATTCGATATGACCCATCCCTGATTCAGCTTCGGCATCGGGTACATGTTCGAAAACAGAATGTTGGAAAACAGGATGGCCGCTTACCGCTTGCAGCGTTAATGGCGCGATAAATTTTATGGCTGCATCTGTCATTACTACTCGGACCTCGGCGCCGCGCTCGATTAATCGGCGTACCAAGTCTGGCGATTTATAGGCCGCGATTCCGCCAGTTATACCCACCAAAATTCGCTTGTGTTTATGGATTGTCTTACAGTCGATCATGGTGTAGAGTTTAACCCAATTAATGGAGATCGAGTAATCGAGATGCGGTAATGGAGATATGACATGGCAATAACGGAATGGCCAATGGCAGAACGACCAAGAGAAAAACTGCTGCAACAGGGCGCGCAATCACTATCCGACGCTGAACTGCTGGCAATATTTATTCGAACCGGTGTGCGCGGAAAAACTGCGGTTGATGTTGGCCGTGATTTAATCAATGAATTTGGCGGCCTGCGGAAAATTCTGACTGCTGATAAAAAAAGCATTTGCAGCGCATCTGGCTTTGGTCCCGCGAAATATGCATTGCTCCAGGCTGCCCTGGAGCTTGGCAGACGATTCTTGGATGAAAAGCTCAAACGCGGAGGCGCACTAACCAATCCCAAACAGGTATCGGAATATCTTGTTCATCGGTTACGCGATCAGCATCGGGAGGTGTTCGCAATAATTTATCTCGACAATCGCCACCAGGTAATCGAATATGAAGAATTGTTTTATGGCACTCTTAACGGCGCTACGGTGCATCCCCGTGAAGTGGTAAAAAGCGTCCTGTTGCATAACGCTGCCGCAGTCATCATCGCCCATAATCACCCTTCCGGAATCGCCGAACCCAGCCAAAGCGATACCGCAATAACCCTAAAGCTGCAAGAAGCTTTACAATTGATTGATGTCAAATTGCTGGATCATTTAGTCATCGGCGACGGCGAATTTGTGTCGCTTAGTGACCGCGGTTTAATATAACGAGACCATTGATTAACGCACCAATTAGAAAATGAACACAAGGCAATGAAAACAAGAGAACGCAGACAAGGCGTCACCCTGGTTCACACCGGCACTGGAAAAGGAAAATCTTCCAGCGCATTTGGCGTGGTATTTCGCGCCGCCGGATGGGGATTAAACATTTGTGTCATTCAGTTTATCAAGGGCAAATGGAAAACCGGGGAGCAAATCTCCGCCGAAAAATTCGACAACATTGAATGGCATACCATGGGCGACGGCTTTACCTGGGATACCAAAAACCCGGCGCAGGACATTAAAACCAGCCAGCAAATCTGGGATTTCAGCCGGCAAAAAATTCTATCGGAAAAATTCGATTTGGTGCTGCTGGATGAAATTAATTATTGCAGTAGTTACGGCTGGATTAGCGGGGAAGAAATAGCCGAATTCATTAAAACTCAAAAACCAAAGTGGCTGCATCTGCTGTTAACCGGCAGAGACGCCCCCCAGGCAGTCATCGATGCCGCCAATACGGTGACAGAGATGACCAAGATTAAACATGCCTTTGATGAAGGCATGTTGGCATCCCAGGGGGTTGAATTTTAGGTTGACTTCCAAGCGGCCGCCCCCGTACTGCTTAATTGACCGGACTATCCTTAGCGAATATACTAATAGTTGCTCGAAAATACGGAAAATATTGTGTTGAAAAGAAACCAAATATACTGTGGAAATACTTTTGATTTTATAGGAAAAATTCAAGACGAGTCCGTGGATCTCATTATATGCGATGGACCATATGGAGTAACCCAAAATAATTGGGATCGAATTCCATCCATTCAGGAATTTAATCTTGATTTAATAAAAAAATTTTCCTTCAAACTAAAGAACGGGGGCGCCCTGTACCTTTTTGGCAAACCCAATTGTATCGACTTCATTGATTACCGGCCATACCTGAATTTGAAATCTAAAATTGTTTGGTATCAACCAAGCAGGCTGGCTCAGGGGCGCCTCAATTATACAAATAATTATGACATTATTGCTTACTTCATCAAGGGAAAAAACCCACAATGTTATAATCTTGATGCTATCAGGGTTTCACAATTGGTTGAACTGGAACACAGGTTGCGTTGTGAAAAAGTCCCTTCTGTTGCCAATGGGCAATACGGAAAGACAAAATTCAATCACCAAGGAAAAAATCCAGGGGATGTTTGGGGCGATATTAAGCAACTCACCTACAAATCGAAAGAATTGGCGTCAAGGGAAGCTTTAAACACAATTCAGAAACCTGAAAAATTAATTGAGAGGCTCGTTTTAGCCAGTTCATCAGAGGGGGATTTGGTGCTTGACCCATTCGCCGGTGTTGGCACATGTCCAGTTGTGTGCAAAAGAACCGGGCGAGATTTTTTGGCGTTTGAGTTACAACCAGAGTTTGTTGAAATCGCGCAACGGCGGTTGGATGAGATTGATAGAAGTCAGCAAATTCTGGAGTTTTCTTATGGCTCGTGAGGTTTATCGCAAAATTATTACTCTGGTCCTAAGGGCGGCAGAGTTGGCGCGAACAGTTGGCATCCACAATTTATTGCAGCCTGGTTTAGTCAAGGAAATGATTATCGCTGACATTCTAGGACATGAGTTAATCACCACCACAAGAAACGCTGACGCTTGCAACCCAAACGATCCTTCCGAAGTCTATGAATATCTTTCTTGAGTATGAAACACTGCGGAAAATTGTCGGTTATCGCTTTGTTTTAACAAGGCATACAACTGATGAAGCAGAAGCACAGTTCTTTCTCAATGAAGTTGCCGTTCTTTTTCACGATAGCCCGGCGGTTATTACGGCAATTCGAGACCGCCATAGCAAGTTGGAAGTGCCCGATAGGCAGAACGATAATCTGGTAACTCTATTCAAAGAAATGTGCAAAGTGCTAAAAATCAAAAATGATGGGTTAAATGATGAGTTCCTTTTAAGGCCGTTTTCTCGAAGAACCCCGTAATAAACCAGCAATCCCCATGAATCACTATTCCATTTTCAGTTTGCTCCGCAATGCGGTGAACTATCATCAGGATTGGCAGCGGGCGTGGCGCAGTCCTGATCCGAAAAAAGAGTACGACGTTGTTATTGTCGGCGGTGGCGGGCACGGTCTCGCCACGGCTTACTATCTCGCCAAAGAGTGCGGCGTGTCCAATGTCGCCGTGATCGAAAAAGGCTGGATTGGCGGTGGTAATACCGGACGCAACACTACCATCGTCCGCTCCAATTACCTTTGGGATGAATCTGCCGGGATTTACGAACATGCCATGAAACTTTGGGAAGGCATCAGCCAAGCGCTCAACTACAACGTGATGTTCTCTCAACGCGGCTTGCTGCACCTCGCGCACAGCGTCCATGACATGCAGGAAATCAGCCGCCGCGGCAACGCCATCCACTTAAACGGCATCGATTCGGAATTTTTAACCCCCGGGCAAATTAAGGAAATGGTGCCCTTTATTAACCTGCAATGTCGCTATCCGGTGTTGGGCGCGCTGCTGCAAAAACGCGGCGGTACCGCTCGACACGATGCGGTGGCATGGGGCTATGCCCGGGCTGCGGATGCAATGGGCGTGGATATAATTCAGAACTGCGAAGTGACCGGTTTCAAAATTGAAAACAATGCGGTCAAAGGCGTGATAACCAGTCACGGATTGATCGGCGCCAAAAAAGTGGGCTGCGTGGTGGCCGGGCATTGCAGCGTGCTGGCGGAAATGGCGGGGTTTCGATTGCCGGTTGAATCTTTTCCATTGCAGGCGCTGGTTTCGGAGCCGATTAAGCCTGTTCTGGATTGCGTGGTCATGTCCGGCAGCATTCATGCGTACATCAGCCAGTCGGACAAGGGCGAGTTGGTTATCGGCGCCGGCTCGGACGCTTACAACTCCTACTCCCAGCGCGGCGGATTTAATATCATCGAGGAAACCGTCGGCCCGATAATCGAACTTTATCCGATATTCTCGCGCCTGAAAATGTTGCGTCAATGGGGCGGAATCGTTGATGTCACGGTGGATCGCTCACCGCTGATCTCGAAAACACCGGTGGACAATCTATTCTTTAATTGCGGCTGGGGAACTGGTGGGTTTAAGGCGACGCCTGGGTCTGGAAATGTTTTTGCTCATTCCATCGCCCGCGGCGAAATGCATCCCATTGCTGAGCCCTTTTCAATTGATCGATTCAACACTGGCGCTTTGATTGACGAAGGCGCGGCCGCGGCGGTGGCACACTGATGTTTTTAATTACTTGCCCATGGTGTGGAGAGCGTGATCAAACAGAATTCAGTTGTCACGGTGAAGCCCATATCGCTCGTCCCCAACATCCCCAACAATTATCCGATGAGCAATGGGGCGATTACGTATTTTTTCGCAGCAATACCAAGGGCGTCCATTACGAAAGGTGGGTGCATACCCACGGTTGTCGACGTTGGTTTAATGCGGCCCGAAATACGGTTACCGATCACATCCATGGCACTTATAAACCCGGCGATCCCGCACCCGAAATTTATCCTGATACTACAATAAATTCAGGGAATACAAAATGACCGAGCAAGTTAATCGTCTGGAAAAAGGCGGCCAACTCAATCGCACCAAGAGCATTCGGTTTTGGTACGACGACAAAGCCTACGAAGGTTATCCTGGGGATACTTTGGCATCGGCATTGCTCGCCAATGGCGTTTATCTGGTTGGGCGCAGCTTTAAATACCATCGACCGCGCGGAATTTATTCAGCGGGCTCAGAAGAGCCCAATGCGCTGGTGCAACTTGAAACCGGCGCCCACACCGAACCTAACCGGCGCGCCACCGAAATCGAATTGTACGAAGGTTTGTGCGCCAGCTCCCAGAACTGCTGGCCCTCGGTCAACTTTGACCTCGGCGCGATAAACTCCAGGCTATCCAGAATTTTACCCGCTGGCTTTTACTATAAAACATTCATGTGGCCCGGGTCTTTGTGGATGACTTATGAAAAATTAATTCGAAAATCAGCCGGTCTTGGCAAATCGCCAAAAGAAATTGACCCGGCCAATTACGATAAAACCTTTGCTCATTGCGATGTATTAGTGGTCGGCGGCGGCCCTGCAGGCATCCAGGCGGCTTATGCGGCAGGCAGTGCCGGAGCGAAGGTCATGTTGCTGGATGAGAAAAATGAATTTGGCGGCTCATTATTGAGCGATACCGTATCCGTCAATGACCGTTTATCTGAAGCCTGGGTCGCTCAACGTGTTTCAGAATTGAAGAAAATGGAACAGGTGACGCTATTGCGAAACACCACAGTTAGCGGATACTTTGACTATAATTTCCTGGTTGCCAACCAGCGCGTTAATGAGCATCTGGGGCCAAACAATCCGGGCATGGCGCCCAAAGAACGACTTTGGAAAATTCGCGCCAGGCAAGTTGTTCTTGCAACTGGCGCGATCGAGCGACCATTGGTTTTCGCGGACAGTGATCGTCCGGGGGTCATGCTGGCTGGCGCTATTCGCACCTATATCAATCGGTTTGGGGTATTGCCCGGGAAAAACATTGTTATTCTGACCAACAATGACAGCGCGTATTTAACCGCCATAGATGCGAAAAATGTCGGCGCACACGTACAAGTGGTTGACGTTCGACAGAAACCCGCTAGTGAATTAGTCAACCAGGCAAAAGCCCTTGGAATCGACATTATCGAAAATTCTGCAATTACCGGGGTTGATTATGGAAAAGGAAAAATTCGAAAAGTTGAGATAATGTCGCTTAACAACGATGGCAGTGATGTCGTTGGGTTGCCCGCGTCGCTGGTTTGCAATGTAGTGGGGGTTGCCGGTGGTTGGAACCCCACGGTGCATTTGTTTAGTCAGGCTAAAGGTAAGCTGAAATTCCTCGATGACCAACACTGCTTTGTGCCCGAACAAATTTCTATCAATAATTCGGCTATCGTTGCGGGCGCATGCCGAGCTTCTTATACCCTTAACGATTGTTTAACTGAAGGCTTCGAAGCAGGTTGTGCGGCGGCCAAAGCTGCGGGATTTAACACTGACAATCTCAACTCGGACGCCAGTGCCAATGAACTGCAAACCGGGCCATTGCGGCCACTGTGGATTCTTCCCTGCGACCATCCCATTGGCAGAGGAAAGAAAAAGCACTTTCATGAATTGCACAATGATTCTACCGTTGCTGATATCGAATTAGCCGCCCGGGAAGGTTTTGAATCGGTGGAACATCTGAAACGATACACCACCACCGGGATGGGCACCGATCAGGGCAAAACTTCAAATCTGAATGCAATGACGGTAATGGCAAACTTACGAAATGTGACCGTTCCTGAAGTCGGAACCACAACTTTTCGGCCTCCATTCACGCCGCTCACCTTCGGTTCAATCGTCGGGCATGACCGACGCGAGTTATTCCTGCAAAAACGTAAAACCGCCATACATCCGTGGCATGACAAAAATGGCGCGGTGTATGAGGACGTGGGCGATTGGAAGCGCCCGTATTATTTTCCAAAAGTGGGCGAAAGCATGCATGACGCGGTGCAACGAGAATGCCTTGCCGCTCGAAATTCCTGCGCGCTGCTTGATGCCTCTACGCTGGGGAAAATCGATCTTCAGGGCAAGGACACCATCAAACTTCTAAATATGCTGTACACCAATGCCTGGAACCAACTCGCGCCCGGGCGAAGTCGGTACGGGTTAATGCTAAATGAACATGGCATGGTGTTTGACGATGGGGTGACCACTTGCCTGGCGGAAAATCACTATCACATGACCACGACTTCCGGCGGCGCGGCGCGGGTGATGAACTGGATTGAAGAATGGCTGCAAACCGAATGGCCTGAAATGAAGGTGTATGCAACCAGCGTGACCGAGCAATGGGCAGTGGCATCACTGAATGGTCCAAATTCTCGGAAGTTGCTGGGAGAACTGACCGAACTGTCACTGGATAGCGAATCATTTCCGTTCATGTCCATGAAGGAGGCCAAGGTGGCCGACATCCCGGCCAGGATTTATCGAATAAGTTTTACCGGCGAATTAGCTTTTGAGATCAATGTGCCGGCCAGATATGGCCTGGCGCTCTGGGAAGCATTGATGGAAACAGGCAAAAAGTATGACATCTGTCCATATGGTACGGAAGCGATGCATGTGCTTCGCGCTGAAAAAGGCTTCATCATCGTCGGTCAGGATACGGATGGCACAACGACGCCAATGGACCTGGGTATGGACTGGATAGTGTCAAACAAAAAACAAGACTTTTTAGGCAAGCGATCCTTCGCTCGCACAGATACGGCAAGGCCAGACAGAAAACAATTGGTTGGGCTGCTTACCGAAGACCCAAAATTTGTATTGCCCGAAGGCGTCCACGTGGTGGAAGCCCTCAAATCAAAACCGCCAATGGATATGCTCGGCCACGTCAGCTCAAGTTACCTAAGCCCGAACGTGGGGCGGTCTATCGCCTTGGCTTTAATTAAAGAAGGCTTCAATCGCAAAGGACAAACTCTGGACGTTGCGCTAATGGATGGCGCCAGTCACAGAGTCAGGGTAACCGATCCGGTATTTTTCGACAAACAGAGCGCGCGTTCACATGACTGATCTCAAAACAAACTCTCCCGCTTATAACCGCACACGGATTGATGGCGATACCAGCCTGATTGAGTTGCCGTGGTGTGGAAAAATTAATTTGCGGGGAGATTCGAATAACAATCAATTTGTTAAGAAGGTCGAATCCGAAATTGAATTGGCGCTACCTATTGAAGCAAATACCTGCACTAAAAATGACGCATCCACACTGTATTGGCTTGGTCCAAATGAGTGGTTAATGCATTGTCAGATAGCCGACACTGAAAACAAAATAGCCAGCCTTAAAGCGGTTTTGTCTGGCCTTCATAGTGTAGTTGTAGAGGTTACTGACTATTACACTGTACTCAGGCTTGACGGCCCCGATTCACCCGCCTTGCTCGCCAAGGCATGTCCTTTGGATTTGCACCCGGATAGGTTTGCCAACGGCGCATGCGCCCAAACCCGATTCGGCCAAGCCAGTATTTTGCTGCATAAAATCAGTCATAATATCAACCATAATATAAGTGCGGCCCCGGCTTACGATATCCAGGTTCGATGGAGTTTTACCGAATATGTCTGGGATTATTTAGCAAGCGGGATGAATGCTTTGTAATTTTGGATTGATTGCCGCGCATCAATTCCGACGATCTCTGGAAAACCAGTAAAACATAGACCAGAATCGGGTATACAATATCGGCTGTTGTACGAAAATATGGATTGAGGTACCCTCGCAACCCCCGCGGCATATGATGAAAACGCATAAATGGCTACGTAGCTCAGCTGGTTAGAGCACATCACTCATAATGATGGGGTCCCCTGTTCAAGTCAGGGCGTAGCCACCATTAAATCAATAAAGCCGCCTTCATGCCCTATGTCTCCTTATTCAAGCGGAGGTCTCTCAAGTAAATTTTCGCTGCCCCTAACAGCAACCTGTGTTGTTTTTTCATTATCGCAATAGTCGGCCCGGTTTGTGCTTCAAGTCCCTGAAAGGATTGCAAAAGCTGTATGGTGACGACTCGGTCGTGCCAATCACCCAGCAACTGCTCCAGTATTTTTATTTGTTTTAGTTCGTCTTCATCCGATTTATGGCGCGGACAGAACCGAAAAGCATCCAGTGTGTGATGATATCTTTTAAGCAGTATTCGCTTCTTATGCCACTTATTCATGTTCATCTCAGTGTTCATCGGTCCCTCGGTACGGAGAATTTGAACCAAAAGATCATCCAGCACAATCCGTTTGTATCGAAGGATGGCTCTTTCGGAAATACCTGCGGACCTGACTGTAGGCATCCTGATTGATACCCGAGCATTCGATTGAACATATTTTTGGAATAACCGATAGTCTTTTCTTATCCTCACTCTGATCGCTCTAACCAGAATTTTCGACTCCTCTAAATTGACTTCAGCTAAATTGACATCGGCTAAATTTTGCACTAAATGCACGGCAATATGCCCATCGCGGATACTACCAATGAATTTAAACAGCGAACGGTAGGGTTTGAGTATCTTCTTTGCTTTTAGAGCGTCGTTAATCTCGTTAAGAAAGCAGTACAGTGCCGTGAGCCTTTTCACCCCTATTCTGAAATTATGCACAGTGTCTTGTTCAGGCCCTTGTTCAAGCCATTGTGCAGGACCTTGTTCAGATTTGGCCAGAATTACCCGCAGGTCGTTGTTTATTTCCCTTATCAGTTTACTGCGATATTTCTCCAGGCAATTCATCTACATCAAAACTGGGTCCGGTTCAGATAGCTGCCTTTGCCAAAGCATTATCAATTGCACCAACAATCTCATCCAAATCGCCTTTGGTACAAACCAACGCCGGGCTTAAGCACAGCGTATTGTTATGCTCTGCAAAGCTGCGGTTAGTTCGACCGATCATGACCCCTTGTTGCAAGCAATCCGCAACGATTCCAGCGGCTACAGACTCGTCCACTGGTTGTTTGGATTTACGATCTTTTACCATTTCCACGCCGACAAATAGTCCTTTGCCGCGAACATCTCCAATTACCGGATATTTTTCTTGCAGTTCATGCAATCTGTCTAAAAGGTAGCCGCCCATTTTATTGGCATTGTCGAGAAGATTTTCCCGCTCAATAATCCGCATATTTTCCAACGCCGCTGCCGGACCGCTCGCGCATCCGCCAAATGTGCTGATGTCGCGGAAGTACTGCAATTTTTCGCTCGGCTCTGCCAGAAACTCATTAAACAACTTGTCGGTGGTAACCGTCGTGGAAATAGCCGCATAACCACTGGCAACCCCTTTTGCCATGGTAACAATATCGGGTTTAACGCCATAGTGTTGATAGCCAAACCATTTTCCGGTTCGCCCCATGCCGCAAACCACTTCATCAATATGGATGAGCACGCCGTACTTCGCGCATATTTCCTGGATGGTTTCAAAATACCCGTCAGGCGGGGTGATAACGCCGCCGCCAGCCGTAATCGGCTCAAGAATGACGGCGCCTACGGTATCCGGGCCTTGCTCCAAAATCACTCGCTCCAATTCCCTGGCAGCTTGAACACCATAATCCGGGTGGTCGCCATTGGCTGCCCGATACGCCATGCAATGCGGCATTTCAACGAATCCCGGCGTAAATGGACCGTATTGGTCCTTGCGTTGAATCTGGCCGGTGGCACTGAGTGCTGTGATGGTCGTGCCGTGGTAATCGCGATCGCGATAAATAATTTTGTGCTTCTTGCCGTTATTTTTCAGTGCGGCAAGCTGTCTGACTAATTTAAAGCCTTTCTCATTGGCTTCGGAGCCTGAGTTAGAATAATAAACCCGACTCATGCCGGGCATTTTGTCGATCAGTTTTTCGGCAAACTGCGCGCCGGGAATATTCCCCGCCGAATTTACGAAGTAGCACATTTTGAGCAATTGGTCGTGAACCGCTTTGGCTATGGATTCTCGGCCATAACCGACGTTAACGGTCCAAACGCCACCAGACACCGCATCCAGATATTCCTTGCCGTTGATGTCGGTTACTCGCAGACCCTTGCCTTCAACAATAACCATGGGGTCAATAACCGTGGAGTCGGTTGTTTGCATCGGCTTGTGTTGGGCTAGGTGGTGCCAGACATAGGATTTATCGCTACTGACAACTTCCGAACTTTTAATATCACTGAGTGCGCTATTCATTATTCTGTTACCGGGCTAATAAGCGGTGAAATTAATTTAACATATTTAACCATACACTTCACATTTGATTGTGCAATAGAACCAGTTTAGTATAATCAACCAGACCACTTGCCAGGCCTCTACGAAAATAAGATAAATCTTTGTACCGATAGCGTTCCAGAGTACAATTCGCGCATGGATGTTTCTCATATTTTCGACCCGCTAAACGATGCCCAAAGGGAAGCGGTAGCTGCACCTCCAGGCCCATTATTAGTCCTCGCCGGCGCGGGCAGCGGTAAAACCCGAGTGCTTACCCACCGCATTGCCTGGTTAATCCAGGCGCACCACATTTCCCCGCTTTCGATACTTGCAGTAACCTTTACCAATAAGGCCTCCCGGGAAATGCGCGGGCGCATCGAAGAACTATTGCAAATGCGATTTGGCGGCTTATGGATGGGTACATTTCACGGCCTTTGCCATCGCTTGCTGCGCATGCACTTTGACGAAGCAGGTTTGCCGCAAAGCTTCGAAATAATCGACAGCGGTGATCAGTATCGGTTAATTCGTCGGGTATTGCGCGAGCTTGATCTGGATGAAGCTTATTGGCCGCCTCGACAAATGCAATGGATGATCAACAGCCATAAAGAAGAGGCGCGCCGCCCGCAGCATCTACCGGCCGGTAACGACAGCCAGCAGCAAACGCTTCATCGGATTTATGTAACCTATGAAGAATTTTGTGGTCGATTCGGCTTGGTGGACTTTGCCGAAATTTTACTGCGCACGCTGGAGATGTTTCGCAACAATCAAACTGTTCGTGAAACTTATCAGCAGCGCTTCAAGCATGTATTAGTTGACGAATTTCAGGACACCAACTCGATCCAGTATCAATGGGTAAAAATACTTTCTGGTCAACATAAAAATCTTTTTGCCGTGGGCGACGACGACCAATCGATTTATGGCTGGCGCGGAGCCCGGGTTGAAAACGTATTGAGTTTCGAGAAGGATTTCGATAACGCAACGATTTTTCGTTTGGAGCAAAACTATCGATCCACCGGAAATATCCTTAATGCCGCCAATGCCGTTATCGCTAATAACGCCGGACGCTTAGGGAAAGAGCTGTGGACTAATGAGGCTGAAGGATGCCCGATTCGACTATATGCGGCTAACAACGAAATAGATGAAGCCCGGTTTGTTGTCGACCAAATCCAAAACTGGGTGAGCCAGGGCAACCGACGAGATCAATCTGCGATTTTATATCGCTCCAATGCCCAATCGCGGGTTTTTGAAGAACAACTGCTTTCTACGGGTATGCCCTATCGGGTATATGGCGGATTAAGATTTTTCGAACGTGCGGAAATAAAAGATGCTCTGGCCTATTTAAGATTGATTTCAAATCGCCATTCCGACCCGGCATATGAGCGCATCGTAAATCTACCGACGCGGGGCATTGGCAACAAAACCCTGGAACTTATTCGCGAGCGGGCGCGCTTGAAACAAATTTCCATGTGGCAGGCGACCACTGAAATAATCAGCGAACAAGAACTGCCGCCAAGAGCCTTGTCCGCGGTAAGCCTGTTCCAGGACCTGATTAATCAATTAGCCGAAACCACTGGAGAACTTGATCTGACCGACACCACAGATCATGTCTTGAAGCAAAGCGGATTGTTAGATCATTACAAAAAGGAGCGCGGCGAAAAAGCCCAAGGTCGAGTTGAAAACCTGGAAGAACTGATCAATGCCGCCCGTAACTTCGATCCGGATAACGCAGCAGAAGAGATGGATGAACTATCGCTGTTTCTTGCCCATGCCGCGCTTGAAGCCGGTGAAGACCAAGCGGAAGAGTGGGAAGATTGCGTGCAACTTATGAGTTTGCATTCAGCAAAAGGGCTTGAGTTTCCATTGGTGTTTTTATGCGGAATGGAAGAAGGGCTATTTCCACACCAACGTTCCATCGAAGAAGACGGCCGACTCGAAGAAGAAAGGCGGCTATGTTATGTGGGCATGACCAGAGCGATGCAACAGCTGTTTTTATGTTACGCCGAGATTCGGCGTCTTTATGGCCGAGAAAACTATACCCAGGCTTCTCGATTTTTAGCGGAAATTCCAGAACAGTTGGTCGAAGAAATTCGCTCAGCCAGTTTCAGCAGGCCACTTCACAGAAGCGCTGTTACCACGAACTCAAATGCTGCAGCAGAGGCGTTTAACGGACTCAAACCGGGGCGACAGGTGCGCCACAAAAAATTTGGTGAAGGAATGGTCATCACTCTTGAGGGCCAGGGCGCACACGCCAGAGTGCAAGTTAATTTTGCAGATACCGGCCCTAAATGGTTAATCTGCGCTTACGCCAATCTTGAATCCATTTGAAGTGTCTCGTCGGCCATAGCCTGTTGCCGGGCTTCCACGACCATTCGATGATCAAAGCGCCTGACCGATTTAATTTGATCTTGTGCATCTGGATTTTGCGCCCGCGGATGTTGTCCATTTTGTTCAGATGACTCAATCGTTGCCATCCAGTGATAACAGGGGTTGCCGATTTGATAAGGTCGTAACGGCGTTGTGATCAGATCCGGATAGTCATACAGTATTTCATCGGTGATCGGAATAAAAACTTTGTGACTCACGTCGTAGGTCCTCTTATTGGCCGCTAGTGGATTGATCTCTCTAGCGGCCAGTCTGGTTTCACCCAAGCAAACAATCGAATAAACGGTATGCTCTAATCAATAATTCGATGGTTCTCAACAGCGTTTGATTACACCCTTTCGGGATGGTATTCGTTGGGGAAACCAGTGGTAATTTTATGGTGGTTATCAGTTCATAATCAAAGATATTCATTGCGCATTTCAATCCGTTATACTGTTCACTTTAAAAACTCGTTTAGGGAGCTATCCATGCCCAGAAGTATTGCCATTGTCGAAGACGATGCTGACCAGCGTGAAAACTATTCCGATGCGCTGAGTGGTCAGGGTTATATTGTTCAAACCTACGCCAACAAGAATGAAGCACTGAGTGGATTCAACAAATCCCTGCCTGATCTTGCGATCCTGGATATCATGCTGGAAGATGAAATTGACGGCGGATTCGACATTTGTCGAGAACTACGTCATAAGAGTCCGAAGATGCCCATTATTTTTCTTACCGCCAGAGATAGTGATATCGATCGAGTTTCCGGACTTCGGCTCGATGCTTGGGACTACATCACTAAACCCGTCAATTTACAATTTCTCTCGGTACGAGTTTCTTCTTTGTTTCGTATTGCCTCTTCGGTACAAAGTGATTTAGATCAACCCTCGGCACTGGTTTTAGGCGATCTTGAAATTGACCAAAACAGTATGGCGATTAGCTGGAAAAGTCATCAATTGAGCTTAACCCTCACTGAATTTTGGCTTATCGAAGCATTGGCGCGGAATCCGGGGCATGTAAAAACCTACGCGGCGTTGATGCAAACTACCCGACAAAGTTACGTGGAAAAAAATACTATCAACGGCTATGTCCGCCGTATTCGCAAGAAATTCAAAGAGGTTGACGAATCATTTTCAATGATTCAAACAGTGTTTGGTGTGGGGTATCGATGGCAGCCTGAACACTAATTTCAATTCCAGGGCATCCCTGATTCATTCCCAATATTATGTCGATGGCACTTCGTACGATCAGTATTCGCGCCAAACTGCTGTGGATTGTTCCGGTGCTATTAATTATCCCCTGGATGGGGTACTACTACGTTCTGGAGATGAAGCAATTCCTGGTCCAGGGGCAAAAAAACGCATTGCTGTTAACCGCTAATGGCGTTGCCACAGTACTCAATGATCGTGCGGAATTATTTAACCCTGAAACGGGTGTTCCCGAGGTGCTGGGGAACGAAAACGATTTGTACGCTCATGAGCTGGATAATCTGATCCAGTTAGATGGAAAACTGGGTGACTGGGAGTCGATTCAACGATTCGCTAATTTTTATACCGGTGACGAATTGTTAATTTGTAGCAGCGACTACGACCCGGACTCGTTTTCCCTTAAAAACATCATTGGGCATTACCAACAATACTTGTATGCGTTGTTTGAAATTAATGACGATAAATTAGTTTACAGAGATTTGGAAAAGCGTTCCCTGGATGCCAGCGATCAAATCAGAATGTTGGTCCAACTTCCCAACGAAACATTGGAACATTATCTGCTGGTTGCCAGCGAGCCAGGGCGAATGAGCATATTCCTGGTTGACGAACAATGGAAACTACCTTTGGAAGGCGATGATGTCACAGCGTTTACCGCGGAGTTAGCGGAAACCGAATGGGGTTATCAAATCGAATTACGCATTCCGCGTGATGTCATTGGTTACCGATCTCGAGTCGGGTTTTTTGCAGTGGATGTGGACAGCGAAGAAAACCGTGAAATTAGTGCCGTATTATCCACTTCGCCACAGATATCTGGCGCCGAGCCCGCGCAAATATTACTCACTTCTCCTGAATTGACTAAAATTCTTAAAGGTCTGGATCAGCCTCAGTCAAGAATATGGATTCTCGATAATTTGCAGCGGGTTCGTGCTGTAGTGGGTGGACTATCTCCGGCACCTCCTCCCGGATCGACTGCGGAAGAGGAAAATAATTGGGCAATCCGTTTTATTCAAAATATCCAGGACCACATTGACGCATTATTAAAGCGCCCCCCGGTTCAGTTTACCGACATTTCAACGGAGGTAAGCCACCGCCCGGATAAAATTTTTACGACAATACTAAAAGGCGTTCCCAAGGTAGAACAACGTCTTTCGATGGACCAAAAGGCACAAATCATTGTTGCCGGATATCCCATTAAGTCCAGACAAGAGATTCTTGGCGCAGTAATAGTGGAACAAAGCAATCATGCCATATTGGGGCTGCAATATCAGTTGCTCAGGAGTTTGACTCTGGTGACTATATTGGTTTTCTTTTTCATACTTTTAACATTATTTATTTTTGCCTGGCGACTCACGCTGCGAATCCGTCGTTTACACAACACAACGGAAAAAGCGATTACCCCCGAAGGTCGTGTTATTGAAGACCGCATCCCGAGTCGGATTTATCCTGCGGACGAACTTGGCGATCTCGGTCGCAGCATTACCAGTATGTTAAAACGGCTGTCCGGCTATACCCGATATCTTGAAGGAATGCCAGATACTCTTGCACACGAATTGAACAATCCGCTGAATGTAGTTAGCTCGTCTCTTGAAATTCTGGAAACGGATGTTCCAAACATCGACCAGAACAAGCATATGCAACGCGCACGAAATGGCGTAAATCGACTACGCATTATTTTGACTAACCTCACGGAAGCCGCAAACCTCGAAGAAGCGATGCGCACTGAAATAAAGAAACCTGTAGATTTGCCTGGGTTGATTTCAGAATTTATGGACGGCTACCGTAGCAGTTATCCCGAACATAAATTTTTATTGCAAATTGGAGCATCACCTCTGGTAGTGGACTGTAGCCCTGACCACTTGGCACAAATGCTGGATAAACTTATCGACAATGCCATGCAATTTAGCAAGCCCGGCACACCGATAATCGTCAGCACCAACGGCAATAAAGATCATGCGGAAATCACAGTCCTTAATGAGGGGCCGAAACTGCCGGAAAAAATCAACGATCGACTGTTCGACCCGATGGTTTCTTACGGAAAGACTAACGCCAAGCATTCCCATCTGGGCTTGGGTCTTTTTGTCGTCAGGCTAATCGCAGAGTACCATCAGGGAACCTCATGGGCAGAAAATCGGCCTGATAATCAAGGCGTTGCGGTAACAGTTTCTATTCCTGTCACCCATTCGAATCCTTTCACGGTCGTCCGCAAGTAGCGATTCTGAATTTCCGGGCTTCCTGAATAAGCAATTCCAAGACCATTCGAAACGATGTCGTTACGATCAATATAATTCACCAACCACCGAGTTTCCACTGCCTGACGTTCTGGGCTTCACCGAGTTCATTTTCTTCCGAAAACCAAATCGAATCATCGCGTTGATTTTGATAGATCTCAGTCATTCGATTTTTATGCCGCACAGTCAACCTTTCCAATCTGCCACCAATGCGCAACTCCTCGAATTGAAATTCTCCGCTTTGCTTAATCGTCAAATCCTGTGGAATTAAAAGCGGGTTTGTTGCAGATTCTTCCTGAGCCTGAGCCTGAATTATATGTATAAAACAGGCAAGCATGATACATTTTACAACCGTGCTTTTAATCATAGCCCCATGTTTCATATTCATGTTCGTATTCATGATCGCAGTCCCGTTGGAATTCAATATTTCTGACAACTTACTATTCGGTATAGTTTCATTAGTGCCAACAATAGTAACACGTTTGCTCATCTGATTGGGAGCAGTCCAATTTTGTAACGCAATTTTAATAAAAGCGCTCCAATACAATTCTAATGAATGGTGCCATAATACGGCGATATTTGTTGCTGCTTGCCTACCTCTAACGCACTAAAATTTTATGTCTCCCGATAAAGAACTCATCCTCGTTGACGGCACTTCCTTCCTGTTTCGTGCCTACCATGCATTGGGGCGCAATCCATTGACCACCTCTGATGGCAGAACAACCCAAGCTATTTTTGGAATGGTCAATATGCTGAGAAGCCTGCTCAAAGAGTGCCAGCCCACTCATATTGCCGTAGTCATGGACGCAAAAGGAAAAACCTTTCGACACGACCTTTATAAAGCATATAAGGCGAATCGCCCACCCATGCCCGAAGACCTTCGGCAACAACTTGCATACGTCAATAAAATTATTCCGGCAATGGGTCTTCCATTAATTTCCATATCGGGGGTGGAAGCCGATGATGTCATCGGCACGCTGTCAATCCAGGCTACAACTCAGGGATTTCGCACCATGATCGTGAGTAGCGATAAAGATCTGACGCAATTGGTAAATGACCAAGTGGAAATGGTCGACACCATGAAAAATGTGCGTCTTAACCCGGCCGGTGTTAGCGAAAAATTTGGCGTGCCACCGCAACGAATTATTGAATATTTGGCATTAATCGGAGATAGCTCGGACAATATTCCAGGCATTCCGAAAGTCGGTGCGAAAACCGCTGTGAAGTGGTTCGATGAATACGGCACATTGGACAAAATTATTGAAAATGCCGATAAAATTTCCGGAAAAGTCGGCGAATATCTGCGCGACAACCTGGATCAACTTGAATTATCTAAAAAACTCACGACAATAAAATGTGATGTCGAACTTGAGCAGTCTCCAAATGATTTGACCCGGGGCAATCCGGATTATGAATTACTGCGCGCTTATTACACCGACCTGGAATTTCGCTCCTGGCTGAAAGAAATCGAGGCTCAAAATGACGATGATGGCCATGTTGAAGAGCGGAAAGAATCGGATGATGCCAATTCAAATGGCCTGAATAATAGACTGGATAATGGACTGGATTACGAAACTATTTGGGACACATCAACCCTTGATAAATGGATAGAAAAACTCAAAAAATCCAGCATATTTGCAATAGATACCGAAACCACTTCTCTTGATGTGCACCGCGCTGAGCTGGTCGGAATGTCGTTTGCGGTAACCCCGGGTGAAGCCGCTTATTTGCCGCTGGGACACAATTATGCCGGCGTGCCAAAGCAACTCCCGCTTAAAGAAACCCTGGAAAAATTGCGCCCGATTCTCGAAGATCCCAGTCAGGCAAAAACCGGTCAGAATTTAAAATACGATGTAGAGGTGTTGCAAAATTACGATATCCATTTACAAGGGATAACCCATGACACCATGCTCATTTCCTACATACTGGATGCCGGTAATTCACGACATGATATGGATACATTGGCGCTGAAACACTTAGGCAAACAAACCATTAAATTTTCCGATGTAGCCGGCAGCGGAAAAAATCAACTTACTTTTGATCAAATCGCCATTGAAGTGGCCACGCCCTACGCGGCGGAAGATGCTGATATTACTTTGCAACTGCACCAAACTCTATTGCCGAAACTTGAAAAAGATCCAAAGCTAAACAAGCTATTTAACGAAATAGAAATGCCGCTGATGAGCGCGTTGGTGCGCACCGAAACCAATGGCGTGAAAATTGATGCCGCTCAACTAAAAAAACAAAGCGCAGAAATAGCAATCCGGCTTGTTAAACTCGAAAAAAAGGCATATGCCGTTGCTGGCGAACCTTTCAATATCGCGTCGCCCAAACAAATACAGGAAATATTGTACGAAAAACAAGGTATTCCGGTGAAGCGTAAAACGCCTAACGGCCAACCCTCGACGGCGGAAAATGTGCTTCAGGAATTGGCGGCGGAATATGAACTTCCTCAATTGATTCTTGAGCACCGGAGTTTGGCGAAATTAAAGGGCACTTATACCGACAAGTTACCTGAATTGATTAACCCAAAAACCGGTCGCATTCATACGTCTTACCATCAGGCTGTTGCTTCTACGGGCCGGCTGTCCTCGGCTGATCCGAACCTGCAAAACATTCCCATTCGCTCTGAAGATGGCCGCAAGATACGCGAAGCCTTTATTCCCGAAGACGGTAATGTATTGATTGCAGCGGATTATTCTCAAATCGAGCTGAGGATTATGGCTCATTTATCTGGCGATAAGGGTCTGATCAATGCCTTTAATAACGGCATCGACGTGCACAGCGCCACCGCCGCTGAAGTGTTCGGCATCGCGGCCGATGAAGTGGACGAAGAACAACGGCGGCGAGCAAAAGCGATCAATTTTGGATTGATTTATGGTATGTCCGCATTTGGTCTGGCGCGCCAACTAAAGATTGTTCAAAAAGAAGCCAGGAATTATATCGATATCTATTTTGATCGGTATCCGGGAGTGAAACAGTACATGGAAAAAACCAAGCAAAGCGCGCGGGAAAAAGGTTTCGTTGAAACGCTATTCGGTCGAAGATTAAATCTGCCCGAAATAAATTCTAAAAATGCGGTGCGTCGTCAATACGCTGAACGCACCGCCATTAATGCGCCTATGCAGGGCACCGCAGCTGATCTAATCAAGCTGGCAATGTTAGCGATTGACAAATGGATTTTAGACAACCAGTCAAGCAATCGAATTATTTTGCAAGTTCACGACGAACTGGTGTTTGAAGTGGAGAAGAAAAATGTTAACCAAATGAAAGAGATTTCCGTGGAATTGATGTGCGGGGTGGCAAAATTAAAAGTGCCGCTTATTGTGGATATCGGCGTTGGCGCAAACTGGAAAGAAGCGCACTAGTTTTTCCATCCGGGATTAAACCAGATGCGTTCTGAAAGTGCTTTCCAT
Organism: Candidatus Spongiihabitans sp.; assembly: GCF_965237845.1. GTDB lineage: Bacteria > Pseudomonadota > Gammaproteobacteria > Arenicellales > Poriferihabitantaceae > Spongiihabitans. Next base: position 1,864,964 of record NZ_OZ250154.1, read on the forward strand.
TTAAATAATCGGTGAACTATTTCCACACCATGTTCAACCCGACCCACGGGTGCGGTTTCTCTTTGGTTTGGCATTTTTTTCTATGAACCCGATAATCATTCCAGCGACATCTTTGCCCGTGGCCGTTTCGATCCCCTGTAATCCAGGAGATGAGTTCACCTCCATGACTAATGGGCCACTGTCTGAGCGCAGCAAATCAACGCCACAAACATTCAATCCCATCACTTTCGCAGCCCGCGCCGCGGTTTTTCTTTCAGTTGGACTCAATTTAACCAGACTCGCTTTTCCGCCTCTATGCAAATTGGAGCGAAATTCCCCTGGCGGACCCTGGCGCTGCATAGCAGCAATCACTTTTTCACCCACGACCAAACAACGAATATCACTTCCCCCCGCTTCTTTTATGTATTCTTGCACAAGAATATCTGCGTTTAATTTCATAAAAGCCTGGATAACACTTTCAGCCGCCTTTTTAGTCTCCGCCAGCACCACCCCCTTTCCCTGAGTGCCTTCCAGCAGTTTTATCACCAATGGCGCACCACCCACTTCCTTGATTATGCCGTCAATATCCTTGCTTGAGTGAGCAAATGCTGTGATGGGCATGCCGATGCCTTTTCTCGACAGTAATTGCAGCGAGCGCAGTTTGTCCCGGGAGCGGGTGATTGCCACTGATTCGTTGATGCTATAAATATTCATCATCTCGAACTGACGTACAATGGCGGTGCCGTAATAGGTCACCGATGCGCCGATTCTGGGTATGACCGCATCGAAATCATTTCGGTTAAATTCGACAGTACCGTAGTGGATGGTTGGATTGTCAGAAGTAATATCCATAAAGCAGCGTAGGTGGTCTAGTATTTGTACGCTATGACCCCGCAGTTCTGCCGCTTCAACCAGTCTCCTGGTTGAGTATAGATTTCGATTACGAGAGAGTATTGCGATTTTCATAATTTGCCAAGTCAGAAATTTTTTATAGGGAGATTTGCTTTACTAATTATCGGCGCTCTTTTGTTTTCGCCCCATTAAATAGGAGCGGGTGACATCTACCACAAAATCTTCGCTTATTGCTGTTCGGCCGAGCAGCATCCTGAATTTCATATTCTTGCGTTGTGTCAACGTAATTTCAATCTCTTTTATTAGCTGGCCGATTTTGATATTACTCACAATGACTATGCGTTTCTCGACATGCCCTCCGGAATTGGTAATCTTTCTATTTTCAACGACTCTTGCGGTGCAAACTTTTTCTTTCAATTTATTTCGATTACCGAAAGTTACCTGAAATCGGGCCAGGATGATTCCATCCTCTTCTGTCAATTCATAGCCCACAGCATCCATCGTTGAGGTACGTGCGCCGGTGTCAATTTTTGCCTTGATTTTGTCTATGCCGAGACCGGGTAGTCCGACCCACTCTCGCCATCCGATTATTTTCTTCTGGTCAAGTGATTGCATCTTCCGGGTTTGCCTTCTGGCGGGCTTGTCGTCTGGCGATTTTATGATTCCTGAAAATAACTTTCCAAGTAATTTTCCATGGAGTCATCCATAGCGTCCATCCACGGCGTGTGATGCACCGGCTGATTATTACCGGTCATCAGAGATGGATAGGCGTTATTCCTGAAGCCCATGATATCGTCATGTTTGTGATGCTCCCACTGCATAAATGTTTTATTGACCCCTTCCACATCGAAAGTCGGGTAGTCGGTTTCATCGATTAATTCCTTGGTGTAATCTCCCTGGAACCAGATCATTTGTTCATCGTTTTGCAGAGATTCCTCTCGGTCGCGCCACTTTGCACTATGTTTAATCATCGCTTGGTAAGACGGCACTTTTATCTTTCCCATAATAACATCCCGGGCATACCAGGCTTGAGCATCGAACATGTTAAAGGTATAAAACTGATCCTGCATACCAAGATACATGACTTTCGGATTCTTTTCCCAGACCACCCCTTTATATAAATCCAAAGGCCACAAGCGATTTGTTGTAACCAACCGCAGCGAGTCGGGCATGAATGGGAAGTGATGCAAATAGCCGGTACATAAAATTATGGCATCCACTTGTTTAGTCGACCCATCCTTAAAATGTGCGGTTTTATTCACCACCTTGGTCAGCAATGGCAATTCCTGCCAGCTATCCGGCCAGTGGAATCCCATTGGCGCGGTTCGGTAACTCACAGTGACAGATTTACATCCATATTTATGACATTGGGAGCCAATATCTTCGGCCGAATAGCTGGTGCCTATAATCAAAATATCCTGGCCCTTGAACTCCACTGCGTCGCGGAAATCATGGGCATGAAGCACCCGACCGTTGAAAGATTCAAACCCCTCAAACTGAGGCACATTCGGCGTTGAAAAATGCCCATTAGCGACAACAACATTATCGAATTCTCTTGAACTTACCCGGTCTTTTAGCAAGTCCCTTGCGGTTACTGTAAACATACCGGTAGATTCGGAATAACTCACATCTTTCACAACAGTCCTGAATTTCACCCAGTCGCGCACCCCTGCATTTTCGACTCGGCCCTTTATATAATCAGCCAGCACCGCGCGCGGGGGATAAGAAGCGATCGGGCGCCCGAAGTGTTCCTCAAAGGTGTAATCAGCAAACTCAAGACATTCTTTCGGGCCATTTGACCACAAATAACGATACATGCTGCCATGAACAGGTTCACCATATTCATCCAATCCGGTGCGCCATGTATAGTTCCACAACCCACCCCAATCTTCCTGCTTTTCATAGCAAACAATTTCTGGAATCTCAGCGCCATTTTTCTGCGCCGATGCGAATGCTCGAAGTTGCGCGGTACCACAGGGGCCTGCGCCAATTATTGCAACACTTGTCATTTTTTACTCCACCTGGAAGTATTCATTAAAATTTATTGAAAATTTATTGCTTCAATTCTATTGCTTCAATCCTATTGCGAAACTATCTGAATTTGACACCGAGACCACAGAATTATTGTTTATGTTGTTCAATTTATCCTTCTTTTGTTCTCTGTGGTTTGTGTGGTCTCTGTGTCGATTTAAATCAATAATTTCCCTGAACCCGCTGTTTCTTCGGATCGAAATGCGGGAAAGGCACAACGGTTGCGGGAATACGCTTCTGGTGGCCATCAAGTTTTCCAATTTCAATTTCAGTGCCTGACTCCGCATACAGCACTTTCATCTTGCACAGCGCAATATTCTTTCTCAATATAGGCGAAATCACGCCACTGGTAATGCTGCCCACTTGCTCCCGACCGATAAAAACCCCATCGCCATTGCCACCAATCTCTTCTCCCTTTACGTCAAGCCCAACCAGTTTTTGCTGGGGATTTTGTTTGCGACCAACCAATACTTCCCGACCAATGAAATCATCTTGTTTTGATTTCAGGGGCACGGTAAAACCAATTCCCGCTTCAAAAGGATCGGTTTGGTCGTCAAACTCGGCGCCAGCAAAAATTAATCCGGCTTCGATGCGCAGCATATCCAGCGCCTCCAATCCTAATGGCGCAATTTTATATTCCTGCCCGGCCTCCCACACCGCATCCCAAATCGCTTCGGCATCGCGGGGATGGCAAAATATCTCATAGCCTTGTTCGCCGGTATATCCAGTGCGCGATACCAAAATAGGCAGCCCGGATTCATCACACATTCTGGCAATAGAAAAACGAAACCATTTCAGTTCTTCAATCGCTGCTTGATCCGGCCGAGTCCATATAACTTTTTTCAACACATCCAGGCTTTTTCGGCCTTGAATTTGTAAGTTGTGGAGTTGGGAAGTGGCATCCTTGACCCAGGCGCGCATGTTTCTTTTCCGGGCTTGTTGCCTAATCCATAACCCGGAGGCATCGTTTCCGCCAATCCAGCGAAAATTATTCTTGCCCAATTTGAAAACCGTGCCGTCATCAATCATGCCACCGGATTCATAACATATGGCAGTATATACAACCTGCCCGATTGAAAGTTTTCTGATGTCTCTAGTGACACAGGTTTGCATCAAAACTTCGGCATCCGGCCCGACCACTTCGTATTTTCTTAATGGCGAGAGATCGGTCATGATTACCCCTTCTCGACAAGCCCAATACTCGGCGGTGCAACCATAGTCAGTGTAGTTATTGGCCAACCAATAGCCGTTGTATTCAACAAAGTTACGGGTTAGCTCGGAGGATTTTCTATGAAAGCCGGTTTCTTTTGTCATTTCAGGTTCTGCATCGGTGGTTTTTCTAAATGCGATCGCGCGCTTGAATAAATTTTTTTCGGAATAGGTTCGTATCTGGATATCGGTTGGCACCCACCCATTCGCGGGGTCGATATCGCATGGGCAGGCAGATGAAACACAAACCAAATCCTTGATTGCACGCATCAACACGTAGTCTCCCGGCCGCGACCAGGGATCATCAAATATAAATGTAAAAGCATCATCAAAGAAAGTATTAAAGAATAGATTCATCGCCTGCCATCCTTTGCGCGGCGCAATCGGGTACGCTTCCAGCGCCTGGTTGAAATTGTCCGAGCAATTTGTGTGGCCGGGATAACCGGCATCGTCATAGTATTTACTCGTGCAAGCCAAACCGAAACTGTCGTGTCGCCCGCAGGTATCCTGAACAATTTCGAGTAATGGCTGGAAGTCCACATCATAAAACTTTGAATACAATCCGGGTCCAGGATAGGCCGAGCCGGTTAACGCCCGAGTTGTGGTTGCGCTGAGATAGCGCATCAACCCTTTATCCAGCTGGGCTTGGTCAAAGCACTGGAAATCCGAACACTCTCGACCATCGATATCGAGAACTTGAATATATTCCCCGGCTTTGACTTCATAACTTTGGGCGGTTGCCGCATCGATTCTGAAACTTTGTTGTTCATCTGCCAAGGGGTCGGGTAATTCATTGGCAATGACCTGCCCCGGATTAGCTCTCGTGATATAGGCAATTAAATCAGTCGGGGGCAAATCTATTGAGGATATGTATTCATATGCTATCATCGGTTCTCTGGGCGCGCACACCAAGCAAACCAATTCGCCTTCGCTGACGAATTTTGTGCTTGATCCGGCCACTGTATCGCCCGATAAAACTTCAGCAACTTTCGCTTCCGGCAAACTGACTGATAATGCTTTAAGTTTATTTCTTATTTTCGCTGCAACCGGGCTGTCGCTATCCAGCATCCGGGCGATGGTTTCTCCATTTGTATTTGGCGCAACACCGAGTTGCGCCGTTGCAGATTGGCCGGAACCATTAAATGCCAGCACATGGGCCGGCTGTAGCCCTTCCGGATCAACTATTTCCAGCTCATCTCCCAGCAGCATTGGCACCGCGACCACAGCACCGGCGCGCACCACATAACGCTCTTTGCCAATCCACTCCTGCCCCAGTCCAGGTTCACGAAGTTTAATTACGGAACTTATATCCATAGTCATATTTTGTAGTTAAGTAACCTTGACATCTCGACCACAATATACACATGATACACATGGCTATAAACATGAATTCCATCAGCATATTGAGCCAAATCTATACCACATTCAACTTTTACCTTAAACTATACACTAACATTTGCAATATTTAAGTAAAAATATTGAATTGGTTCAATTAGGGTACTTCTATTGGTAGAATAATTGGCGTATAGTTAACAAATGTCCGCAACGTATGACGTTCCGGATTTTATCGTAAATCACATTTACTTGTGGAGAGTATAATGCAAAAGTTCTCTACCGCTGTCTGTGAGATTAACAACACAATAAACCAAAATCCCCTGCGAGGATAATTTTTATGTTTAAATCAAAATCAATCCGTATAATGGTACTTGCCGGATGTGTGTCGCTGCTTTCTGCAACAGGCGTTGCTAAAGCAAAAGACAGCACCGCACCGATCATTATCCCGACTCACAACTGGTCAAGCCAAATTGTTATGGCTCACGTTATTGGCGGTATGTTTGAAAGCATGGGCAATAACGTTGAATACGTACCTGCGGATTCACAAGCAGTATACGAATCAATCCGAAATGGTGACGTAACTATTTCGCACGAAGTTTGGCAATCCACATTCGGCGGTTCTTTCTATAACGCTATGAGCGAAGGCGGTCTCATTGATGCCGGTACCCACGCTGCAACCACCCTGGAAGAAATGGGCGTACCAACCTGGGTCATCGACGAGGGTCTATGCCCTGGTCTGCCTAACTGGGAAGCGTTAAAAGATTGTTCTGCAAACTTCACCACACCTGATTCAGATGGCAAAGGCCGTTGGTTAGAAGGCCCACAAAGCTGGCACGGCGACTTAATGCCTGTGCGTCTTAAAGCACTTGGTCTGGCTGACAAATGGGTCGTTAAATTCGCCGGTGGTGCCGATGCATTGTGGACTGAATTGGCGTCTGCCAAGAAAGAAGGTCGTGGTACTGTTATCTTTAACTGGACCCCGAACTTCACCGATGCTACCGGTTTCACTTTCATCGAGTTCCCTCCTTACACTGATGGATGCCGGGTGGCCGACGGTGGTGACGGTAGTTGTGGTTCACCCGTAGGCTGGTTGAAAAAAGCTGCGAACTATAAGTTCCCAAAAACTCATCCAGCTGCTTACAAAGCATTTTCCAAATTGTCATTTACAACAACTCAAATCGGCCAAATGGCTGCTTTGGTTGATACCGACAAAATGGACCACAAAGATGCTGGCGCCAAATGGTTGGCTGAAAACAAAGATGTTTGGACGGATTGGACTAAATAATCCGGGCGATATATCAACGTCTGAAATTAAAAATCCCCTGGCGAGATATCGAACCAGGGGATTTTTGTTAATAAATATGCCCAACCATTAAAACGTGGTAGTTTTACACTCTAACTTGAATGTAACAAACCAAACCTAAAGTACACCCTCATGCCTACACAAACCGCGACTACAGATTCAAAAGAACCCGTTATCCGCTGCGAATCGGTCTACATGATTTTTGGCGATAATGCGAAAAGCATGTTGGAAAAATCCGGCGGCGTCGTCGATTCGGCTAAATTCCAGGAAGCCGGTTGCATTGTGGGCGTCAACGATGCATCGTTTGAGGTGCATAAAGGCGAGCTACTGATTATTATGGGTTTGTCGGGTTCCGGAAAATCCACGATTATGCGCTGCATTGCCAGGCTGAACGAGGCAACCGCTGGCAATATATACATCAATGGTGAAGATATCCTGACGATGAACAACAAACAGCTCATTGAGCTGCGGCGCAACAAAATGGGCATGGTGTTTCAAAGCTTCGCTTTGTTGCCCCACAAAACCGTGCTGGAAAATATTGCCTTTCCCTTGCAAGTGAAAGGGGTCAGCACCAAGGACAGCATAGAACGCGCCAAGGAGATGGTGGATTTGGTGAGCCTTACTGGGCGGGAAAATTATTTTCCACGAGAACTTTCGGGTGGTCAGCAGCAGCGTGTCGGTATTGCTCGCTCCCTTGCCATCGAGCCCGACATCTGGTTCCTTGACGAACCCTTTTCAGCACTCGACCCGTTAATCCGCAAGGAGATGCAGGACGAGTTTCTAAGGCTACAGGATGTTCTGAGCAAAACCATTTTATTTGTCACCCATGATTTCGACGAAGCATTACGCCTGGCCGACCGGATCGCCATTATGAAGGATGGCGTTATCGAACAATTAGATACACCAGCGAATATCGTCCTCAATCCAGCCACCGAATATGTGCGGAAATTTACCGAGGAAGTGCCGCGGGAAAAGGTCTTGAAAATCAAGTCTGTCATGGAACCTTATGATCCCAATGAAGATCACAGCGATCAAAAGGTGTCACAAGACGCCATCATTGCAACCGTGGCCGAATCCATTCTAAATGCCACAAGACCTGTTGCCGTTATCGATGACGCAGGAGAGATCGTGGGATCTGTGCATGCTTCCAAAGTGGTCAGCATCCTGTTCGGTAGCCGTGCCGATGACTCTGAAGAACAAACGTCATGACCGAAGCGTTTAAAGAAAAGAAATATCTGCAGTTTGCGTTACTGCTGGTCGTATTTATCCTGCTGTGTCTGGTTATTTCCCCTTCGGACAGCGTACTGTGGCGATTGCCGCCGTTATTCAAGGAGCTTCCGATCATTATCAACGATGCTGTCAGGTATATCTTGTTCGATTGGTGGTTAATCGACGTATGGGACCCGGATATTGAGGAATTTGAACAAAAGCCGTTGATGAACCAATTCACCCGTTCGGCTTCAGGTGTGATTTTGTTCCTGATTGAGTTTATTAGAGAAATCATGCTGGGTGGTGTCAAGACCATAGTCACGTTTAGCGGATGGGATTGGGCTACAGAAAATCCATGGGCGCGCTGGCCAGCATTGCCTTGGACTGTGGTTGCCGGGGGTTTCACCATTCTCGGCTATGCACTGAATGGAAAGCGGTTGGCCATCTTTGTCGGTTTTACATTTGTTTACATCTCGGTATTCGGACAGTGGGAACCGTCGATGGAAACACTGTCCTTCGTATTGATTGCTGCCCCGGTTTCGGTTTTTTTCGGCCTGATTTTGGGCATCTGGGCTTTCAAAAGTAAAACTGTGGAGGCGGTACTAAATCCATTGCTCAACGTGATGCAGATTATGCCGGCCTTTTCCTACCTAATTCCGATAATGATATTTTTCGGTATCGGTGATCATGCGGGCGCGATTGCTACGGTAATTTTTGCAACACCTCCTATGGTACGCCTGACGCTGTTGGGCTTGCAAAAACTATCGCCAGAGATTGCTGAAGCTGGACAGATGAGCGGTTGCACCGACCGACAATTAATGCTCAAGGTACTGATTCCCACAGCCCGTCGAGATATATTGATTGGCGTTAACCAGGTCATTATGCAATGCCTAGCGATGGTGGTTATCGCTTCGTTGATCGGCGCCAAGGGCTTAGGGAACAATTTGCTGATCGCGCTCAACCAACTGAGGATAGGCTTGGCGCTGGAGCTCGGCGTGTGTATCGTTCTAATTGCTATTGTGTTGGACAGGATGTCACTGGCCTGGGCCGAAAAACAGATCGATTACTTTGCGGACCTGTCATTTGTAGAACGCCACAAGTATTCTCTGATTTTCGGCGTGGTTTTTGTCGTCGGCATAATTCTGGCCGTTATTGGTTCGTTTTTCTTCAAGGAAGGGTTCAATTACCTCAACTTGATTCCCCATAACAAGGGCATTACCACCCAGGACTTCTGGCAAGCCGGAGTTGACTGGGTCTGGGATACATTTTTCTACACACTCAAAGGATTTAACGAATGGTTGATTGTTGAGGTTCTGGTGCCGGTTAAGAAAGCCTATCTTGCCATGCCTGTGGTCGCAACCTTTTTGATGGCTATGGGGACTGGATATATCGTTGGTGGATGGAAAGTAGCGCTAACCGTGGGTGGACTCCTGCTGTTTATTGCATTTACCGAGTGGTGGGACCGGGCGCTGATCACCGCGTACCTGATGACCATTTCCGTTCTGATTTCCAGCTTCGTCGGCATCGTGGCTGGGACATTGTGTGCACAACATCCGGTGACCACGCGTATCATGCTGACAGTTTGCGATACCTTTCAGACATTTCCATCATTCATCTACCTGATTCCGGTAATGATGCTGTTTGGTGTCACCGATACTTCGGTGCTGATCGCCATCGTGATCTACGCCACCGTTCCGGCCACCCGTTACACCATACAAGGTTTGCTAGCTGTGCCGCAATCACTGCACGATGCCGGCTCAATGGCAGGCGTCGGTCGCATACAACGCTATTTTTTCATCGAGTTGCCCATGTCGTTTCCCCATCTGGCGCTTGGTGTAAACCAAACCGTGGTGTTTGCACTTGCGATGGTCATCATTGGTGCGTTGATCGGCACTGATGATCTCGGGCAATTGATTCTCAAGTCCCTGTCGGATCGAGAGGGTATTGGCAATGGACTGATCCTTGGGCTGTGCGTCGCCTTTATTGGACTCGCAATCGACCAGATTCTTCGAACCTGGGCAAATCAAAGAAAGAAAGCTCTCGGATTAAACTAAACTTAATAACCCCGGATTTAGACGCCTGAACAATGATTTCAAATATCTTACTCGCAGTTGACGGATCCCCTCAATCTTCCAAAGCGGTCAAAATAGCTTCTCAAATTGCACAAGGCGTTAATGCAAAACTTGTTCTTATACATGTAGTGAAACTGGATAAGATGCCGGAAGTGATGAAACAATTCGTCAAGAACGAGCATATACCAGGCACAACGAATATCGATGTGCTCATGAACGCGGCGCAACACATGTTAAAGAACGATGTTAAAAGAGCCAAAACTGCTGGTGTATCAGAGGTGGAAGTGGAGGTCGAACAAGGATCCATCGCACGCACCATTATTGCAACTGCTACACGCCATAATTCAGATTTGATCGTTCTTGGATCAAGGGGCATGGGTGATATAGAAGGGCTGTTGCGTGGCGGCGTATCCCAACGTGTTGAAACACTTGCAAAATGTCCTGTACTCATTGTCAAATAATTGCTTGACTAGTCAAGACCCAAATTTTATTTTCGCAGATGCTGAGGCTATCCCGTGGACAGATTCAGAAATGGCCAACAGCGTTGCAGTAAAAACCTTGTGTGGGGCAAGCGGCCGAAAGCTGGTATGGGACCGAAAATAACAAACCTTGTATGCAGTAACACCTGCTTTTCATCGCCGCCAGCCAATGGTGGGACGAAGCCTTGATTACACGGAGGCTCCGCATCATCAAGTCGCGCGTTCTCTGTACCCTAACAACCGCTATACAACACCAAGCGCATGTTGTAACAGGGCGCGCACTGCCAAAAACTTTCCCTGCGCCAGAAATATGCCCATTCCCCGACAACTTTCATCCGTCATCTCGGTGTCAGAGCCAATATCTTTAGGTTTTGTGACAGACCAAATGTATGAATGCAGAAAAATATCTGGGTGTTGCAGTTGAATTTTTTTCTCGGTTTCTTTTATGCGCGTATGCAAATTCACTTTGGATTTAACTTTGCTGTTAAAGTGAACAAGCCCCTTGGGATCTATAAACAGAATGTCCTGCCTGTTTGAGTCTCTAACCCAAAGAATGAAATCCGGATAAAAAGAATAATCATCAAAGAAAGAAACCCCTTTCCCACGGCTGAGATTACGCATCAGGTATATTTCTTTGCCTTGTAGAAAATCAATATTCTGGTTTTCCACAATAACTTTCAGGTATCCAACAAAATCAGCTTCGCCATCATTCAGCGCAAGCGGTGAGATTTTAACGGACTCTCCCGCACCGACAGACGCTTGAAGCAAGGGAATGTAAGCATGAAAAGCTGGCGCCAGAAGCGAGAGTTGCACAGAGGGTAATTTGATCTCCTTCTCGTAGTTACCTTGCGCCACCTCTTTCGCCAACTGCTCAATCTCTTTTATCAAGCCTTCCTCTTTGGTATCAACCGACAGTTGGTATGCCTCGACATAGTTCAAGTTTTCATCATCCAGCGGCGCAACTTCGATATGTTCATGCTCCCATTTATTTCTCTTTCTGCGCCAATGTTGATTAGCGTATTCACAAATCAAATCAACCGCAAGGCTTTCCCATTCGCGCACCCTGCTGTATTCGGACGGTATAAGTTTCTCAGGCGGAATGTACAGTTCATACCAATCCTGGTTTTCAAGCAGCGCGTTCACTGTTGCCTGAGCAATGGTCATGTTATGCCACTGAAACCTGCGTTTGCGTTCCAGCACCTTGTGATAGACCGACAGTTTGTTTATTAAAGACAAATGCTTTTTTTCAAGTTTGTGTTCTTCCTTGGCGGATATGTTGCCGCCTGCATGATTTTGATTCGATTCAAGAACCTGCAAACGCTTGTAGCGATCAAGCGTCACGCTATCATTTAATTTGGGTTTCTTTGGCAAGTCAATAATCTTGCCAGCGTATTGAAACTCGCCGACATTGTCTTGTTTTTTGAGAATTTTTAGATTCTTTACCTTCCCGAATTGTTTTTTGGTAGGCAATATAAAAGCAACCCGGTCAACGTTAATACCTTCTTTTTGAAGATACTCTTTGAATTTGTCCATATAGTTGGCTTTGAGACCAAAGATGTTTAGCGTTTCTATTAATTTGAGTTGGTTACTATCTTGCGGGCGTGCCCCTGCAAGCGCGGTGTGCCGCTTGAGCGACATATCGTATCCCTTGAGACGAATTCCCCTGCCAAACATCTGAATTATTTGCGGACCCTCGCCCGCCCCAACATGCATAAGCCCCATTGTGCTGACCCGCCACGAGTTCCAGCCGGCAGCGAATTTGCGTGCGCCGATGACGATATTTACCGGCGAGTTATAATTGTCCACATCGCCGAAAAGTGGTTGGGTGAATGCGTTTTTTGAAAGCGAGAATAGCGGATTTTCAACCGCCTCAAGTTTTGTGTACAACCCGGATGCATCGCCGACATTGATGACCCCAAACGGGTTTGCATCCCCGGTACTGAGTTGCAGTTCATCCAAGCTTGTCAAGTGAGAGATATGTAATTGTCCATATGCGCGAAAGACGGTTATCAACAAGTCATCGTAAACTTGTAGCGGTTTCGTTTCTTTAATATAGGAAAAAGACTTACTAAAAATGTCTGCTCCGTTTTCATCAGTCAGTCCGGTATTGCCGCTTAGCAGTTTGGTAATTCCCGGCACCACATCTTGCCGCTTGCTTTGCACCCAGGCTATAAAGTTTACGATTCTGACCACATCAGTTTCAGTCGCTTTCTTTCCGGCGGAGTTGCCGCCGTTCACGGTCTTTCCGAGAAAAACCCACAACGGCGGAGCTATGTTGAACTCCCGCCACTGTCCGCTTTTGTCCTCGTAGATTCGGCACTGCTGATAAAACATCAACAAACAAGCAAGCAGGTAAAAGTTGTTCGCTTCGCCATCATCGGTCTGTTGCAAATTAGATATTTGGTAATCCTTGCCGTAACCGTCTCCGTAGAAAAATTTGTAGGAATAATCAAACAAAATTGACTTGCCGTATTCATCGCGCAGTTTCTTTATATCCCCCCCGCTACCCGAAACCGCCTGATTGAATGTTGCCGAGTATTCAAAAGTGAAACCATTTGTGGCGAGTTGCTTGCGGCGTTTTCTCCAAACCCTGCCGCCGGTTCCCAAATGACCCTCATCAACCATAACAAGGTTGTTTTCTTCAAAGGATTCCAGCGCGACGCGCTTAATGCCTTTTTTTTCATCCAGTTTGTGCAGGTCAATGATGTCCACGATTGCGCCACCTTGAGAAAACAAGCCCGGCCCCGCATTGTCGGAGAGAAGTTGCGCCGGTATGCCGCTTGATTGCAGTTCGCGCAAGTGCTGGCGGGAAAGCCCCTCGTCCGGCGTTACCAATATAATTTTGTTGAGTTTGTGTAACCGTTTGTATTCTTTCAGGTAGTGTTTGTATTGCAGGATGTTAGCGTGTAGTAGCAATGTTTTGCCCGAACCGGTCGCGCTTTGAAAAGCAAGCGTGCATAGATCGTCGATCGTATAGTCGGCAATATCATAGTCGGGAATACCGGACTCCCTTTCTTGTCGTTTCCATCTGTTTAGTTTTTCAATCAGGATTTCAGCATCTTGGAAATACAAATCAAGATAGCGCTCGGTAAAAAGCAAGGCGAGATATTGAAATGGCTTCCACGATTTGCCCTTTTCAATCGTCATTCCCAAAGTTTGGCTATGGGCGATTATGTTTTCGTCATAGCGGGCAAGGTCGTTCTGTGTCGCTTCCGTTGGGTACGGATGCAGGTAGTTAGAGAGTGTTTGGAAAAACCGGGTCGTGTTGTTCTCGGCAAGTCCCTCCGGCAAACCGTCTAGCCGCTTTAACATCGCGCGTAAGCTGGCATAATCGAATTGGTTGCACATAAAACGGTGCAACACCATTCTTTTTTCAAGCGCCGTCATTTTTCTTGTCTCTGTCTATGCCTGCTGACAAGATAATCAATAAATGACACGCAAGCGCCATACATAAAAATTGCTTCGTCAAACCCGACATAGGCGGCGTTTTTTTCAATCAATGGATGGCGAATTCCTTGCTCATCATTTGTATAGCCGTAGAGTTTCATGAAAGCATCTTGCAACGCCTTGTGGTTAAGCATTCCATTTTGTTCAAGCGAATCCAATGCAGCACCGAGACCCTTTGAAGCTTTAGAATCAATCTGTCGGGCAGCCGCTTCAACCGCATGTATGCTTTCCCGAATGGCAGCGGCATAATTGTTGTTGCTCAGTTCTTGTGCAGCATTGCAAAGATGAGACTTTGATCCGGTCAATTTAGATTGGTTGATGTTGTCTAATGATCGTTTGACGCTTTCCTTCATTTCCTCGCTTGTAGCAGGAATAATACATATTGGTTCACTTGAACAACTGATAATATATGGAGCGTCGTCAAAGCAATCTTTTATCTGATCGCTTAAAGGTTTAGGCATATATGAACGGCGCAACATATACTCTATGATGGTAAGGAGTTCATAGATTTCTGCCTTTAGAATTAGATTCCTAAGCCAGCCCTTCACCTCCTCTGTTTCTATTATTCCGATTTCGTCATGAGGTATATCCAACACATTAAATCGATATGAATAGGGAAATTTTTTGAAAAATCTTCCCTCTGCAGTTTTAGTAAAATACGATGCAAATGAATCATCAAATGAATCATTAGTGGAGTTATGGCTTATGCTTATTTCAATAACACGCCAAACTCGATTCCTGAATCTTTTTGTCAAGACTCCTGCTTGCAAAGGTTCCGGCAAAGGCGTTTTTCCTTCTCTTTGTGAGAATGTTAGTTCTCGCCATTCTTTTCCTTTTTTATCTGTCATTACTCCGCCCTCTCAAACATCAATTCCCGGAAAACCAGCTCAGTGGTAACCGCTTCCCATTTTTCGTTTGGTTTTCTGAGCATATTCAAGGTGTGGTCACCGTTCGCATAAATACAGTTCAAATCATCGCCAAAGGTTTTGCGGTGTTTGAGAAACCACTTATCCAGTTTGGATGCGTTCATTTTCTCCAGGTTGCGCCACAGGATGAGGCAGTTTTCGTCTTTGGAATTTGTACCGGTGATGGTCAAAACATTTTCTATTTGCCGGCGAGCGGATAACCGCAAGCCAAGCAGAAAGTTAAAAGTTTCTACAAGGTCTGCCCGGACATCGCGGCGGATGCCATCGCGCACTACGGACAAGGTGTAATTGAATGGGTCTATAAAATCTTTGCCTACCAGTGACGCGCTTTCCGCGGTTTCTTCGCCAAGCGCGTAGCGCAGTTGGTAATCTTCTGCGAACATTTTTGTTTCTGCCGTATCAACCAAATCGGCGCGCGATTTAACCGTTAAACTGTCCAGCGTGTCTTCGTAGGATTCAAGGCGGATGTATTTGAATAACTGGCTGATGCCTTCTCTTCCCTTCGGCTTGCCGCCTTTCCAATCCTTGGAATAAGCGACTTTTTTCATTCGCGGCAAAAGCACGGTTTCAAAATGATGCCCGACTTCGACGAGGATGTATTTGCGGTTGCCATTATCTTCTCGGTTGAGGTTTATTACTGCATGACCGGTGGTGCCGGAGCCGGCGAAATAATCAATGACATTAACATCCGAGCTGTCTGCACCGGATGCACGCAAACAATCTTCCACTAACTTGACTGATTTAGGAAAATCAAAAGGCATTTCGCCAAACAATTCTTTAGTGATAATCGCCCCATGATTGGCAGAAGCATACTCTTTCTTGTCCCACCATGTTTGCGGCATTGCGCGCTCGTCCATATAAGTTTTAAATTGTATGTTGATACCACCGTTGTCATCACGAAGTACACGATACTCGCTCAGTTCTAACCGAACACGCTCCCATCCTCTGTGCCAGTTTTTCTCTATTTTACCGTTGCCGTTTTCCCTAACCGGCCAAACAACGACTTCGTCTTTCTTCGGGGTTTCTAAAATTTTGTACTCCCGCCCTGATTCATCCCATTCCATTTTAGGGATGCGAATTGCATCATTGTTCCCAACATAAATTGGATAGAACATTTTAGGGGCATCTTCTCTTTTATCGTTTGACCCTTGTCGTATCAGTGTTAACCAGTCATAGCGTCCCCTCTCATCAGAAAAGCGGTAACGAGAAATTTGTTTTTCGGTTTTTTGTAACACACCGGGAATAGATTCATCCTGCCCATAAAACAGCGCATATTCATGCGTAGGTGAAAACTGACCGGTTGACTTACGACCCACAGGGTTTGAGCGCACCGGCGCAATACCGATTTCCTTCGTAAATACGGATTGCAGTAAAGTGCGTAATAGCGATACTTCCTCATCGTCAATTGCACAACACAAAATGCCATTTCTAGTCAAAATATTTTTAGACCACACAAGTCTGTCGTGCATAAATGAAAGCCAAGAACTATTTTTATATCCGTTCTTGTACATAATCGCAGAGGCATCCGTGTTATACGGCGGATCAATATAAACGCACTTCACCCGCCCCCGATACCTTTCCTGCATTAAATTCAATGCCTGAAAATTTTCCCCGTGCACCAGCAAGCCGCTCATCTGTTCCTCTATCGCCCCGGCTTCCGATAAAGCGGCGAGCAGTTTGTCCGAAAACCCTTTATCGAAATGCCGGGTATCCAAAACCAGATACGGATTCTCGTTGAGAAATTTCAACTTCAATGGCTTGCTGTAAGCGGTTGCGGCAAGGTCACCATTTATCTCGTCAATGGCGAACAGTTTGACCCATTCATCTCGCTGCGACTTGTTTTTGGCAATCTCCGAATAGAGCGATTGCGGCACTTTATCAAGCGTCACACAATATTGCGTTTCCAACACAAATTTCCTTTTCAGCCATAGTTGCTTTTGGAAGCCCTCCAATTGCGCCAGAAAATCTATGATTTTATTGCCGACGTTTTTTATCGCTTTTATTTGCGCCAAGCCGCGTATGAATACGGTGGGATCGTCTGTCAATTCCAGGTTATCAATGGATATGACTTCGCTTTTCAGGTAATTGTCCAGTTCCCGGTGCAGGAAACTGCCGAGGTCCTTGTGAATGAAATAATCAAAACTGTTCTTTGCTGTATAGGCGGTGATATGCTTGCCGAGCAAGGTGCGGTTTTCATCCGCTTCGGTGGGGCAAGGCGCAAAAATTGGAATTAGCCATGCCTCTTGGTCTTTGGTAATTTTTGCGAGAATTCGCTGTTCGGTTTCTTGGTTGATGGCGTGCTGTCGCTTGTTGCCGTTTTGCGGATGTTTCTTTTTCTCGCCTTCGGTTAAAGGGCGATGGTCAAAGCGGATAGTTAACTGATTTTCGTCGAAGGCGACAAAATCCTTCGCTAGCACAAACAGGCGTTGGTTGCCGTTGGTTTCTTTGATATTGTCTTTTTCATTATCGGCATCCGCAATCTCAAAACGTACGCGGGATTCTTTTCCTTCTTTGTCAACAATGAAAACATATGAGGCGTAATTCTCGGTTGTCTTGATGTAATACTGATCGGCGTTTGCCCAATGGAGTTTTACTTCTTCGCCGTTGTAGGGAATTGAATAGGCTTCTTTGCCCGCACCTTTATAGCGGCGAAGCGACATAAAATCACCTTCGTCGTAGTAGCGCGAGAAGAAGTTGTAAAGGTGGTTGTAAGTATCCGCTTCCGTTTGTTGGTCGCTTTTGGCGGATTTTATCAGGGTATTTAATTCCTTGACCTTTGGGGATTCTTTGGGGTCAAAACCAGCATCTTTCGCCTTTTGGGATATGTCTTCAATATTTTTTTGCAGTAATGAAGTGTCGGAGTTGGCAATATCTCCTAATAAGCCCGTAACCTGCGGTAGCAGTTCGTTGTCCAGAAATGCACTAACTTCGGTGCTTTTCAGCGCCATAATGCGATACAAGCCGAAATCCAGGTCGCCGCGGTCAAGTTGAAACAGCTGGCGTAGTTTAGCTTTGAGTTTGACGATGTTTTCTTCGGCAGCTTTGCTCAGGATTTTGGGCGTATTGTTCATTTCCATCTCAACAAAAAGTGGGCGCAATTATAACCAACCTTAAGGCGTAGATAAAGGCGCGGTATGGGTCCACCCCCTTTGGCACACGGGTTGATTATGAATGGGGAAGTTGCAGGAGATTGCAAGCCGAGGCCATGATGAGGCAAGACGGTGTTGCAGTCGAGTAGCCAGTACATGCCCTAAGCAGGCTACGCGGCAAAGCCCTTGTTTGGTATCCGATATGCTGATGTTGCATAGATATCCTTCTGCATCGGAGTGCCAAATGTTTCTGAGCTTATACAGGCGCGGCTATGCAGTAGCCTGAAATTGCGCTTTTGCCGCTCAATTGCCCATCCTCATTGACGGTGCAGCACGACATACAATTTGAGACCTTTGCATAATTCAAAATACTATCGGAAGTGGGACTTTAGTCCCGCCATCGGCAATCATCTTGCGCGGCTAAAGCCGCACTTCCGGTAATTATGCAAAGGTCTCAATTTATTGAGAACAAATCTGTAAATATTGAGCGACCACTTGCTGCATACCAGAATCGAGACATTCAATTGTCAGCGCATGACCGATGGACACTTCCAGGATGCCGTCTATCTCCAGGAAACGGCCGAGATTGTTGAGGTCTAAATCATGTCCGGCATTGACTCCCAATCCCAGCGACTGAGCATATGCTGCGGATTCTTTATAATTTTTGAATACTTCCGCTGCGTTTTCCTTGTGAAATGCCGGGTTAAATGCCCGGTTAAATGATGCCGCAAATTGTTCGGTATACAATTCAATACGATCACAGCCAATAGCCGCGGCGGCTTTAATTTGTTTCAGATTGGGATCGAGGAAAAGCGAACTGCGAACACCTGCGATTTTTAAACGCTCCAGGCTGGACCCTAAAATTTCCTGAGATCCGGCAACATCCCAACCATGGTCTGAGGTAAGTTGATTAACATCATCGGGAACCAAGGTGCATTGATCTGGCCTGGTTTGCGCTATCAGCTCAAGGAAATCATCCGCTGGATAACCTTCAATGTTAAACTCAACCTGATTGAAGTCCTTAAGCAATTTCGCCAGATCGTAAGCATCCGAACGCTTTGCGTGGCGCTGGTCCTGGCGCGGATGAATGGTAATACCCTGAACCCCGAGATCGATAAACTTCTTCGCATATGCGACCACATCAGGATAGTCTCGGCCGCGGGAATTCCTGAGTAATGCAATTTTATTGAGATTGATGCTTAAGTTTGTCATCGCTTTCAACTTGCCAGCTTTTCAGGCCGTCTTTTCAGGCCGCCGTTTCAAAACGAGAAGAATTCCAGTCAAGGGCAATCTGCTCAGCCTTACAGATTTTTTAAGGGACAATGAAAACCAGCTAGAATTTTTTATAGGCGTTCATTAAATCTACCAGAGGATGGGATTTTGCCATCTGGAATTTGACCAATAATTGCCTGGCAATCATGTCCCGGTCCTGTTGGTTATCCGACAGTTTCATATCTTCCGGAACCTGCACCCAGCCATTGATGTTACGGTCGAATACAGCGGGTCTGCCCTCCTCATAACCCATATGCACATCTTCAAGCCAGTTCAAATCATCCCACCCCATTATCGCCATGTATTTTTTAAGAAATGTCGGACAACGCGCCATATCCGGCGCCAGATTAACGTCATAACGATAACCGATGTGTTGACCAATATCTTTTTCCCGACCGCTATCCAAGCCATCGGATTCGATAAATTTATCTACATCATTGCTCATCATTCAGTCTCCTAAAATCGGGTCATATCCGGCCGCCCGACGGTATGTTGGGTGCCCGCCAGCGGGACTTGCGCCAATGCGGAAGCCTCCATGGTTAATGCGGCTAAATCTTCAGGCTCAAGGGAGTGGATATTGGTTTTTCCACAGGCGCGCGCCAAAAGCTGCGCTTCGATCGTCAGTGTATGCAGGAAGTTATAGACCCTCTCCGCCGCTTGGTCGGGGTTTAGCCGTTTACGCAAGGTTGGATCTTGGGTGGCGATGCCAACCGGGCATCGACCAGTGTGACAATGATAGCAATGACCCGCGGCAACGCCCATTTCTTTCTCGAAATCGGCTTCAGGAATCGCTTTGTTACAGTTCAGCGCCATCAATGCAGAGTGCCCGATGGCGACCGCATCCGCACCTAGCGCCAACGCTTTAGCCACATCACCACCGTTACGAATGCCACCGGCATAAACCAAGGATATTTCCCCGGATTTACCGACATCTTCAATGGCTTTGCGCGCTTGTCGGATGGCCGCGATGCCCGGTATGCCGGTTTCTTCTGTTGCAAGATGGGGTCCCGCACCAGTGCCGCCTTCCATGCCATCAATATAGATGGAATCGGGGCCGGTTTTAGCCGCCATGCGCACGTCATCGTAAACTCGCGCAGCCCCCAGTTTTAACTGGATAGGAATTTCACCGTTGGTTGCCTCACGAATTTCATTGATTTTCAATGCAAGATCATCGGGGCCGAGCCAGTCAGGATGGCGGGCCGGGGAGCGCTGATCGATGCCAGCAGGCAAGGAGCGCATTTCGGCAACCTGATCGGTTACTTTTTGACCCATTAAGTGTCCACCGAGCCCCACTTTGCAGCCTTGACCGATAAAAAATTCCACGCAATCCGCAAGGCGCAAGTGATTTGGATTAAAACCGTAACGGGATTGAATACATTGATACATCCACTTTTCGGAGTAGCGGCGTTCATCGGGAATCATGCCGCCTTCACCGGAACAGGTCGCAGTTCCAGCCATGGTTGCACCCCGAGCCAATGCGGTTTTGGCTTCATATGACAATGCGCCAAAACTCATGCCGGTGATATAAACAGGAATATCCAACACCATGGGGCGTTTTGCTTTGGGGCCAATTATGGTTTCAGTCAGACATTTCTCGCGGTAACCCTCGATGACAAAACGAGTCAG
The DNA here is from genome assembly GCF_965237845.1 of Candidatus Spongiihabitans sp. Taxonomy (GTDB): domain Bacteria; phylum Pseudomonadota; class Gammaproteobacteria; order Arenicellales; family Poriferihabitantaceae; genus Spongiihabitans. The sequence goes on from NZ_OZ250154.1 coordinate 1,885,793, forward strand.
CGTGCCTGGCATAAAAGTCAGATCATCCCAGGTCGGGATTTTTTTGAACAAAGAGAAACCGCGCATACGGTAACGTCCCAGTTCAGCTTTTATATGAATATCATCAATCACCTCCGGCGGGAACATGAAACTTTGCCCTAAGTGATGGGTGTCTCTGTTGACTGTCATGGTTGGTTATAGTTAAGGTTGTTAAAAGGACGTAGGTCGGATTAGCCGAAAGCGTAATCCGATATATCGGCGTTCTAATTGCATTTTGTGATGCTTCTCAAGATAAAATTGCCCTGTTTCTTGTGCATTTTCATGGTTGTAACGAGATTATTGTGTATCTTGCATTTCCGCAATCACTGCGGTTCCAGATGCCACTAAAAACAACATGGACTTACCACCGCCGCTGAATTCACTGTAATCCAAATCCACACCAACCACCACATTAGCATCAAGAGCATATGCCTCTTTGCGAAGTTCGTTGAGGACGGTTATTCTGAGATCGCCCAAAACTTTCTGCGTTGCCTCGCTACGCCCACCGACTATATCCCGTACTCCAGCGAAAATATCTCTGAATATATTCATACCCAATACGCACTCAGCAGTGATGATTCCCAGACGTTTTCTAATCTTAAAATCCACAACGGTCCGTGGTTAGAACAATGCTTGCAAGTTTGCTTTCAAGTTCTTTTTTTTCGCTTTCTAAAATTTCCTGCTTCGAAGTGTGGCATTTCAAACACATGCCATCTCTCTGCTCTATGTCAAAGAAAGCGAGTTTTTTACCGCATCCTGTACATTTCATGTTTTTCTCCTATTTCGTTTGGCTGCAATTAAAGAACTAACTTCTTCTCGGCCGGTTCAAGGTTATCGTAGTTCCATAACTGTTTGCCGGAGACGAATTTCTTTAAATTTTCGATTCCGCAAGCCGGTTCAATGCCATACATGCCCAACTTGGTTTTCAGCCATTTCAGCTCAGTATCATTCATTTCACCCGGTACGCAATCCACACCCAGGTCTTCGACCTGACCGCCAACGTAGATAGTGCCGTCATACATGGAATCACCCAGATTTTTACTCGCGTCACCACAAATGATCATGCGCCCACGCTGCATCATGAATCCAGAGAATGCGCCAGTGCGACCGCCAACGATGATGGTGCCGCCCTTTTGGTCAATCCCGGTGCGCGAGCCGACATCGCCACGACAAACTAAATCACCGCCGCGAATCGCCGCGCCAAATGTTGAGCCGGCATTTTTATCGATCACGACTTTACCCGCCATCATGTTTTCCGCACAAGACCAACCGACTCGACCGCTGATGTGAATGTTAGGCCCATCGACTAATCCGCAGCCGAAATAGCCTAGGCTGCCTTCAAATTTCAGGTTTAAACGATTCAGAATCCCCACACCCACTCCGTGTTTGGCACGAGGATTTTTTACGGTGATGGTGCCGTGACCCGATTGCATCAGTTCGCGAATTTTCAGGTTAATTGCGGATGAATCCATTTCCTCAGCATCAAACTCCGCGGTTTTATCAAAGTCAACCTCGTAAGCCCAGGGATAGGTAAAATTTTCTTCCTCAGCGGCGCTAAAGAAACGCTGTTGCGTTCGACCGGCCAACTGCTCGGCATGCAGACCCATGTCGTGGGATTTGCCATGGGATTTATGTCCTACACCTGCCATACTTTTACCTCCCCGTGATAGGGATCCCAAGTTTCAATTTCACTTGGAAATATACTGCGAATCGCGACTTCTTCTGAAGCCAGCCCGACAAATTCATCGCTTTCATATAACACCATGGGCTTGGCCGCCATGACATCTTTCGCCATGCCCAGTTTGTCGCTGGTTGCCACCAGATAAGTGAACACGCCATCCAGTTCGTCGACAGACCGGTTCATGGCTTGTTCAAGATCATCGCCCTGCCCGATTCGGTCGGCGATATAAACCGCAATTAATTCCGAATCACAATTGGACACAAAACGATGGCCACGGCGTTCCATCTGGCGACGGAAACTCCAGTAGTTAGTAAGCTGACCATTATGCACAACGGAAACGTCGTTAAACGGATAAGCCCAATAAGGGTGCGCCGAGCGGATATCCACATCAGATTCGGTAGCCATACGGGTATGGCCGATGCCGTGCGTGCCTTCGAAGTTGGCCAAGCCATATTGCTCAGATACCATCGCGGCATCGCCCAGATCCTTGATCAATTCCAGGCACGCCCCTATGGATAGAATTTCCACGCCGTCGATGTCCTCGACATAATCGGCGAGTTTTCTCATATCGCCATCGAATGAAAAAGTGTATCGGTGGGAATATTCGGTCGCTTGATTACGGCGTTTTACGTTTGCGCCCAGGCTTTCCAGTCGATGGTCGACTTCTTTTTGACGTTCAACAATTTGTCGATGTATGTCAAAGCCCTTGTTCATGTCTTCCTGTTCGGCGACTTTGAAGCGCATCACATACTGATCCTCGGTCGGGTTTCCGTACAGCGCGAAGCCGGTCGAATCCGGCCCCCGATGCTTCAAAGATTGAAGCATTGAGGTCATCTCCGCCCCAACGTCGGAACTTCTGCCGCGATGGATTAGTCCTGCAATACCGCACATAATTCGTCTCCTGTTTGATTAAAGTGATGGTTCACGTTGCTGAACAAAATCCGGCGCTTCAAGGCGAATCCGTGAACACTCCTGCTGTAACAAATTCAGGTCAGCGTGATATTGATTCCACGCATTTTGCGTTTGCTGTGCGGGGTGGTTGAGCCCGGCGTTCTCATTTTCAGGATCAATCGCCGCGTAATTCCCAGTGCGCATGGCGATAGATGCACAACCACGACGAAGAAAATTCGATAATTCGATTACCTGCGGATGCGCAGGGCCGACCGCTCTTCTGCTAACCGCAAAGTAAAGACAAAGAACGAGGATGTCTTCTTCTATCTCCCAGTGCATTGCTTTCCCCTTAGGCAAATAACTGCGTTGTCGCTCATGGCAGGCAATCGAGATAATTTTCCAGATCCCAATCGGACACTGAATGATTAAACCGCTCCCATTCATCATTTTTATAATGATGGTAAACCTGGTACATTTCGCCCGGCATGGCCGAGCGAACCACATCGTCTTTTGCCAATGCTTTTAGGGCATCGCCCAAAGTCATCGGCAGTTTTTTGACTTGCTTGCCGGCTTCCATCGCGGTGTAGATATTGCGCTCTTCGGGCTCGCCCGGATCAAGGTTGCGGGAGATGCCGTCATCGAACACTTTGAGCAGCGCGCCACCCATCAGGTACGGGTTTACCATGGAATCCACCGAACGATATTCAAAACGGCCTGGCGCTGAAACGCGCAATGCACAGGTTCTGTTTTGAAATCCCCAGTCGGCAAAAACCGGGGCCCAGAAACCGGTGTCCCACAAACGCCGATAGGAATTAACCGTGGATGAGCCGATGGAAGTCAAGGCGGCGAGGTGTTCGATAACCCCGCCGATTGACTGCAGACCAATCGGGCCCGGTTTAACGGCGTCGATTTTCGGGTCTGGCATGAAATAGTTCTTGCCGCCTTGACGATAAGTAAATACGCCATCCATGCCGGCAATGGATTTTTGGTGAAATTTGTTGACTTTGTCCTTGCCGCCCGACCATAACGAAACGTTATGGTGACAACCCGATGCAGAAACGTTCATGAAAGGCTTGGACATGAAACAGGCATGCAGACCTTTTTCTCGGGCCACCTGAGCGCAGATTTGACGATAGGTTGTCAGTCGATCAGAATTTCTCAGGACATCGTCGAACATCCAGTTCAATTCAAGCTGACCGGGCGCATCTTCGTGGTCGCCCTGAATCATATCGAACCCCATCTTTTCACCATATTCGATAACTTGCATAAACGCTGGACGAAGCTCTTCGAATTGATCTATGTGATAGCAGTTAGGTTTAGTAACCCCCCCTTTCAGTTGTTTATTCTCGTCCAACCTGAGCCACATCATTTCCGGCTCGGTGCCGGCGCGCATGTGCATGTTGTGCTTTTTCTCGAACTCTCGATGGATAATTGCCAGGTTGCCGCGACAATCGGAGGTCAGATGCGCACCGGGGTCAACGCGCTCTTCGCGGTTACGATAGCAGGTGCAAAATACCCGGGCGATGCGTTTATCCCAGGGCAATTGCACAAAAGTTTCAGGGTCGGCGATGCCGACCAACTCCGATGCTTCAGGGCCATAGCCAATATAGTCGCCATGCCGATCAATAAACAGGTTTGCGGTAGAACCGTAAACCAGTTGAAAGCCTCTTTCTGCGACTCGTTCCCAATGGTCAGCGGGAATGCCCTTGCCAACGATTCGACCGGTCACGGAAACAAACTGGAAGTAAATGTAGGTTACGCCGGTTTCCTTGATTTTTGCGCGCACCTGCTTAACCAGTTGCGCCCGGCCCGGGGCATTGACTTGACGCTCTAAATCAGTCGAGGTTTGCACCCGACTGGTAGATCGTTTGCCGCCCGCGGTTTTCTTTGTAGCGGTTTTCTTTTTTGGCATTTTATTCTCCAATAGACAAATTGTTTATTTATGTTAAGTTTTATCCGAATTATTTACTAGCTCTATTATTTACTAACTCCAGGGAAATGGGCTGTTGGATACCGGGTGCAGCCTGCCTTCAATATAACGCGAAAAACGGAAAGGTTCCAATAGCTTGCTTTTTGAACCGAGCAGTTCTTCGGCAACCAATTTTCCAACCCCAAGCATCTTGTAACCATGATTGGAATCGGCGATGAAATAACAGTTGTCCCTGAAACTATCGAAAACCGGAAAACTATCCGGGGTAAACGAACCTATTCCACCAGACGGTTGGTCATTGTATTTCGGTGTCTGACCTTCAAAACGTTTTTGGCAATGGGCTAACGCCGAGGTCCACATATGCGCAAATTCAGGCCCGACGATAAACTCCGGCGAATCCACGCCATAAGGATCAACGGCGACTTGGTCCGGATCCGTTTCCACTTTAAATGGCGCCGCACCACCTTGTACGCCATTAAAATGAAAATCGGGTTTATAATAAATGCCCCATATTTCATCTGTAATCAATGATCGGTCCACATCAGAATACAATGGCGAATTGGAATCGACATGAATAACCGGCGGTAATTTCCCATCATTGGTTTTTTGCATATCCGGGTCAACGCCCAAAGTGCCTTCCTGCAATGACCAGTAAACCCACATTGGGATATTCCGATGAATTTCGCCCGCGGAATTAATGTCCACCGTTTTTGGCAACTCAAGCATGTCCCAAATAGTTTTTGCCCAGGGTCCCGGCGCGACAATCAATTGATCACAAGCAATATTGCCTTTATCGGTTACCACTGCTTTGATCGCACTACTGGCATCATCGCTTTGAAAACCGGCAGCCTTTACGCCGGTTAATATGCGAACGCCTTGCGCTTCAGCTTTGCCTGCCAAGCCATATAACGATTTTGTATTATTTGCAAAGCCGCCTTTCTTTTCATGCAGGACCGAGGTGATGCCTTTTGCTTGCCAGTCATGGAAAAGCCCTTTCATATAGTCCATAGAGGCTTGCTCGCCTTCTATGAATACGGAGTCGTACCCAATCTGTTTTTGTTGTTCGGCGATTGAGGCCACATCTTCAAACATGGAATCCGGGCTTATTTGCATATAGCCGACCGGGTGATAACTATAGGCTGTGGCGTCGCTTTCCCATATTTCGACGCATTGCGCCATTAACTCGCGCATCGCCGGTTGGAAATAGTTATTTCTAACAACGCCACAGGCGATGCCCGAAGCACCTGCTCCGATAGCGGTTTTATCGATGACTAATATATTACCGCCGTCGCCCTTGTCTTTGGCTTTGAGTGCTAACGCCAAATGATAGGCAGTGCTTAGTCCGTGGATACCAGCGCCAATAATTAAATAATCACTGTGCTGAGGAAAGGCCATGGCTGATTTTTATATAGTGATGATATTAAATTTATGGTACATTTTAGGTGCATATAATTTTAAACAATTTTATACCATTCGCCGGATAATTTGTGATTAACCGTATTCAACCATTATCTATACAGGTTTACAATACCAAATTGACCGACAAAGGTAATTATAATAGACCATTTCCGAACCAACCAGCGTATCATTCTAACCGGATAGAGACAACCCACTTCAAAATACCATGCAAGACCACTTGAAAGTCACACTCGGCGCTGCCGGATTATTTAATCGTATCCGTGCCGCTATTGTTAATGGTGACTACGCTTATAACGAGCGCCTGCCTACCGAGAGATCCCTGGCAGAGCAATTTTCCGTAGCGCGAGGAACAGTCAGAGCCGCTCTCAATCAATTAGAACGAGCGAATTTTGTCAGGAAAAAGTTTGGCAGCGGCACATTTGTTAATCACGACATTAAATTCGACCAAGACGCTATATCTGAAGAAACCAGTCCGTTGGATCTAATCGAGACTCGACTGGCCATAGAACCTTATATTGTTAAATTGGTCGTCTCTAACGCCAACAATCGGGAGTTAAGAAAACTGAAACAAGCATTAGACAATGTGGTTAATTGTCAACAAGACCCGGATTCTTTTTCATCCGCAGATGAAACTTTCCATTTAATGCTGGCCAACTGCTCGCAAAACCCCTTGCTGATTTGGATATATCAGCGAATTAATGATATTCGCAACCATACCCAGTGGAGCCATCGTAAACATAATATATTAACGCCGGAAAAAATAGCCCAATACAATCGGCAACATAGCGATCTGCTGAACGCCATAATCAGGCGCGATATAGAAAACGCGTCGAATCTAATGATCGAACACCTGAACCAGGCAAAGAAGGATTTGTTGAAGGATTCTTGATGGCAGGAGTGCAAATCGCCGATTTTTTGCTCCTGCAAAATCGGCATACATCCCTGTAAATAGCCGCGGCTGGAAACCAACCGCGGCTTGAATAGTAAAACTAATTATTCATTATTTGTACTTGTCCTCGGCAGCCTTTTCCGCTTTTAAAGACACCAACACAGGAATGATGCAAAGGATAGCTGCAATAAAAAACCAAAAGACCGCACCGCCGGAGCCGGCATAATTAAAAAATGCGCCAGCACCTTCCCAGGATGTTATAGGACTTGAATTAAACATAGTATATTTCTCCGATAGTTAAGGTTTAGCTTTTAATTTCTTCAGGATAGGCTGTACCAACCACTTCAACATCCATACCCGCGGTTTGCACGCCATCGCTGGCGCGAAGTATGCCACACATTTTGAAAATCAGTGAGATTACGTATCCAGGGATAAAACCCAGTAGGACCATAACAATCATGCCCTTAAACTGACCCATGAAAGTCGCTGGGGGAATGTCGGCAGAGAACTCTGGATAACCACCCACAAATATGCCAACAGCGAGCACACCCCAGATACCACAAATACCGTGAACAGATACCGCGCCTACTGCGTCGTCAATACCCATACGCTCGAAAACACCCGCGGCCCATGGACCGAGAATACCGCCCGCGAAGGCTATGGCGAAACACAAACTTGGGTCCCAGACATCCATACCCGCAGCTACGGAGATAATCCCGCAAAGGGCTCCGGACATCATCCAGAAAGGATCCCGGGTCATGACGTAACAACCAATAATGCCACCTGCTACCCCCATCAGCGTATTGAAAGTGATTGCTGATAGTGTTGTTGGCTGACCGTAGATGTTGGTCCAATTTACTGGGTCAAAACTTACTTCAGTTCCCGGAAAGATGATGCAACCACCAAGAAAGCCAAAGAAACCAAAAACAATCAGCATTAATCCCGCACAGGTCATGGGCAAACTATGACCTTTGATTACGTTGGGTGAACCATCGTCGTTGTATTTGCCGATTCGGGGTCCAAGATTGATCAAAACACCTAGGGCAAAAAACCCTGAAATGATATGTACCACACCAGATGCGCCAAAATCGTGGTATCCCCACCCTGTCACCATCCAGCCAGCATAATGCCATCCCCACGATGCAGAAAGATTCCAGACCACAGAGCCGAGCACCACCGCCAGCACGATGAATGCAGCCATTCTGATACGCTCGATAACCGCACCAGACATGATGGAAGCCGTTGTACAGGCGAATAAGGTAAACGCACCCCAGAATACGCCCGAGGCATGATCCTGCAGGTTTGGACCCATGGAATCACCCCATGGCACACCACCTGCACCTGCTTCAAAATCTGGTATGAAACCATTAATCATTGCCAGATATATCCACCATCCAAACATATAGAATGTCGGAATCATGAATGCAAAGGCAAGAATGTTTTTGGTGCCGGAAGCCAGGGTGTTTTTGACGCGGGAGGCGCCCATTTCGTACATCAAAAAGCCAGCGTGAATCAGGATCATTATGGCGGTACACCAATAATAATAAACCTCGAGGTTTATTGTATTGGCCGCCATAACGGCCGCTTCTAGTTCTTCTAGTGTCATTTGCTCCCTCCTGTAATAAGGTTGCTTACAAAGTTGTTTTGCGTTATGGCCGCACATCCAAGCATTAAGGACATAACTAAAGATTCCAACTTGTGGCGGCCTGCATATGGTATCTGTTGCCTCCACGAAAAGAGGCAACGGCTGTCAATTCTACTTGCTTATGAAAAATATAAAAACTGTTTTTTGCACCATTTGGTATAGAAATGGTTCTACCCTGAACGTTGCAAATTTAGACGAAATTCCCGCTTACTCGGTAACTCGCCGCCGAACTGCATTATTTATGGGCAAATTGTTTTGTACAAAATACGGTATAATTCCACCGAATTTCTGGCACAACATTGGCCGATTCAAAAAGCGATATGACAATTATTACCGATTCGGCCATTATAAACACCTATTTTAATTGTATTCTTTATTTGATTAGCGAATGATGAAATATTTTAGTGTTGCCTTTACCAGTGTTATGACCAACGTTATGGCCATTTTGTTGTTTTCAAATGCGATTGCTCATCACAATTCACCTGAATCTTTGGAAGCAAGAGTGGCGGCCGTAGGGACTTTAAACATTGATGTCGGCAGTGCTGGAGCAGGCGCTGCAACCAACGAATCCGATTCTGCCGCCGCTGAAGACGGCGAAACGGTTTACAACACGGCCTGCGCCACCTGTCACGCTGGCGGCATTGCCGGCGCACCGATTTTAGGAAAAGTCGACGACTGGAAAGAGCGAATTGAACAGGGAATGGATAGTCTGGTAGAACATGCGTTGCTGGGTTTTACCGGGTCGTCCGGGGTAATGCCGCCTAAAGGCGGCAACACTTCTCTGAGCGACAGTGCGGTCACCGCTGCGGTACAGTTTATGATCGATCAAGTTAAGTAAAAAACATGCCTGTTGATTCATTCCTGCTTGATTCACTCCTGCTTGATTTAAGGACGCGCTAAACACCCGATATTCATTGATGTCCGAAAACAATATACTGCTAACCAAAAAGCAGGGCGGTGTCACAACCCTTACCCTGAATCGCCCGCAACGATACAACGCATTGTCGAGTGAACTCCTGAGTTTGTTATCCGCTGAGCTCGATGCTATCGCGGCCGATTCAACCATCCGTGCCGTTGTCGTTGCTGCCAACGGGCAAGCATTTTGCGCCGGTCACGACCTCAAGGAAATGCGCGGGCAAATGCGCCAGAATGAGATCCAACAATCACGACAGCAGTTATTCGGCAGGCAGTTATTCGGCAAGTGCAGTGAAGTGATGATGAAGCTGGTTAATTTACCCCAACCGGTCATCGCAAAAGTCCAGGGAATGGCGACTGCGGCAGGCTGTCAATTGGTCGCAACCTGTGATCTTGCGGTTTCAGCGGATAGCGCAAAATTCGCCGTCTCCGGCATTCGGGTCGGATTATTTTGCGCCACTCCCGCAGTCGCATTGAGCCGAAACATTAACCGTAAACGCGCACTGGAAATGCTCATGACCGGAGAGTTCATAGATGCACAAAGCGCATTGAATTATGGGCTGGTTAACAAAGTTGTGCGATCAGAAAACCTTGATCAAGCAGTCGATGATTTGGTTGGCAAAATTATTCGCCATCCTCATCGAGTGGTGACTCTGGGCAAGAAAATGTTCTACCAACAAATCAACCAGGATTTAAGTGCGGCTTATGCACACGCGACAGCGACCATATCCGCAAATATGATGCTCGATGAAACCCAGGAAGGCATTGATGCTTTCATCGAAAAACGCCCTCCAAACTGGACATTGCAAACCACACCAAGACTCAAACAAGGCAGGACTTAAATAAGACAGGGCTTAAACAAAGCACGACTTAAAAATGACTGAATACAATATTGCGGTGTTAGCGGGGGACGGCATCGGAGAAGAGATTATGGAACAAGCCCTCAAAGTGCTCAAGGTGGTCGAATCGAGAAACGATGTTGCCTTTAGCCTGATGCCGGGATTATTCGGGGCCGCGGCCTGGTTTGAAACCGGCAAAAGTTTTCCCGATGAAACTATCGCAATCTGTGACAAAGCGGATGCGATTTTAAAAGGCACCATTGGATTGGGGCATGAGGAATCGAAAAAAATCCCCCTTGACCAGCAACCCGAGCGAGGTGGCTTGCTGCCAATGCGTAAGCGCTACGATACTTATGCAAATTTCAGGCCTGTCTATCTGCCGCCGAGCCTGGCACACTTTTCGCCGTTAAAGCCGAAAATCATCGGCGATGGCATTGACATTATGATTATCCGGGAATTAGTGGGCGGATTATATTTTGGGAAAAAAGAAACCGGGGTGGATGAACAAGGACTGCGCTTTGCCCGGGAGACGCTTGAATACAACGAACAACAAATCAGGCGTATTGTGCAAATTGGTTTTGAATCGGCCATGAAACGCAGAAAATTACTGCACAGTATTCACAAAAGCAATGTGTTGAAATCCAGCGTGTTGTGGACCGATGTAGTCGGCGAAGTGGCACAAGATTTTCCTGATGTGGAAGTCCAACATATGTTGGTCGATGCGGCTGCCACACATTTATGCCTGAATCCAGGGCAATTTGATGTGATGGTCATGGAAAATTTGTTTGGAGATATTCTTAGCGATCAGGCCGGCGGGATTTTGGGATCCTTGGGACTTATGCCGTCGGCATGCGTGGGGCCGGATAAGGCTTATTATGAACCGGCCCATGGGTCAGCGCCGGATATTGCGGGTAAAAATATCGCCAACCCCTATTCCATGATCGGATCAGTGGCAATGATGCTTGACCTGAGTTTTCAAATGACCGGGGAGTCCAGTAACCTGTGGCATGCCATGGAATCCGTATTTGCGGCAGGTTATGCCACGCCTGATTTATCAAAGCCAGGCACAGACGTCACCATGGTCAGCACCGGCGAGTTTGGTGACCGGGTTGTTGCCGCATTGAGCTGCCTTCCCGTCCCAAATCGATAACGGCATGAATCAAAACGACATCCTGACCACCCCGCCCGACTTTATCCCATATCAATCAACCCTTGCCGACCGCGTCGTTCTAGTGACAGGAGCGGCATCGGAAATTGGAAGTGCGGTGGTATTGGCTGCGGCCAAATCGGGAGCCGCCGTGTTAATGCTGGATCGGAAACAGCGCAGCATGACCGCGCTATATGACGCAATATGCGATCAGGGGTTAGCGCAGCCGATGATGATTGAGTTTGATATGGTGCGCGCTGATTCACGGGCCTTTGAAACGCTAGGCACATCGTTACTCGCTCAGTTTCCGGAAATTCATGGTCTGGTGCATTGTGCAATGTGGGGAGCTGCGCTCACCCCTGCACCTCATGCGGAAATGGAAACCTGGTCGCAAGTACTGAACCAACAGTTGATAAAACCCATGTATCTAACTAAAACGCTTTGTCCAAATCTAAATCACCCCAACCCGGTGTCAATCATTTTCACCGTGATGGACATTGGGCGAGTGGGGCGTGCCTATTGGGGCGCTGTTGGTGCGGCATTTGCTAGCGTGGAAAATCTTTGTGAATCATTAAGCGCAGAATTCTTCGACTATAAAACCCGGGTAAATACGGTGGATCCAGGCAAGGTTAAAACAGCAATTCGAAAACACTTTTACCCCGGTGAAACCGATGAAGGTTTGAGAGAAGCAAACGACACTGAAATTGTTAACGCCTATCTATACCTTTTATCGGACGCAAGCAATCAGCAAACTGCAAAACGATTCTCGGTCACGCCTTTGGCGGGTTGAAAAACCGGGGGATGCGCATCATAAGCCTTGTAACAAAATAAAGCGGTGTATATCAAAATCCTTTTATTCATGGCTTTGTGAATCTACGGACAAAATTGTTTGTTACAGAGTATCGATTCCATTCATCAGCACCGTACCAACGGATATTTCGTCGGCTTTGGCTTCCTCGGCAATTGCTCCTGCATTGCTCTAATAAGCTACGTCCATGTAGCGATGCGTCGCTCTACCTCGGCTTTGGCTTCCTCGGCAATTGCTCCTGCATTGCTCTTAAGCTACGTCCATGTAGCGATGCGTCGCTCTACCTCGGCTTTGGCTTCCTGCGTCTCTCTACCTCCTGCATCCATGCAGTCGTCCCCCGTCCATGGGGTCGTCGGCTTTGGCTTCCTGCGTCGCTCTACCTCCCCCGTCCATGGGGTCGCCTTTTTTTACTGGATTGCCTGGATTTTTTGGGTGGTTTAGGAGTAACCACTTTGTCGTTGTCGTCGTTTTTCTCCAGTTTTTCGATTAAATCTGAACCAAGTTCAATCCAGTCTCCTAATTTAGTTCCTCTTGGCAGCGCAACTTTTCCGTATCGAATTCGAGACAGCCTGCTTAGTTTGCAACCAATCGCTTCCCACATCCGCCGAACTTCACGGTACTTCCCTTGTTTGACAGTAACCGAATACCAGGTATTACTGCGCTCTCCTCGTTGGCGTCTAACCTGGAGAAATCGAATCAACTGCCCGTCAATTTTGATGCCTTGTTTTAATCGGTCGAGTGATCGATTATCAACCTGCCCATATACCCGGCACAGATATTCTCGCTCTAACCCGAGTTTTGGATGCATCAAATGATGGGCAAGATCGCCATCATTGGTGAACAACAATAATCCGCGGGTATTGATGTCCAAACGACCAACCGCAACCCAACGCTCTCCTTTCAATACCGGCAGGCGGCGAAATACGGTCGGTCGATTTTTCGGGTCCGACCGGGTACAAATTTCCCCTTCCGGTTTATTGTACAGAATAATACGTTTTTGACGATGGTGTCGCTTATTCCCGAACTTTCTTTTTGGGTGGCATTTTGAGTGGTCTTTTAATGGTCGGCCATCAATATTTATCCGACTGCTTGAAGTAACACGATCACCCAGTTTAGCAATCTTGCCATCAACCGTTATTTTCCCTCGGCTTATACACTCTTCTATTTTTCTTCTGGAACCAACCCCGATACTGGACAAATATTTCTGCAGCCGTTCTCGAGCAAGACCAGCATCATATTGTGGCATCAGGTTTTCGCATCAGGTTTATCCTTTTTCATAATACTCTTAGAGAGGGCATAAACGTCGCCTTTGTTTTGGGTAAGGTGTTTCCGGTTTGGCTGGTGCCGTTTCCTTAAAAATTAACATGTATCAGGTGCATCGCCCTCTTGCTTGTCATCCAGAGCGGCCAATACCTCCAGCGGCAAAGGCATATCAAATTCGCGGGCAATGACACCGAGCTCACGCTGTTCCGTTAAAAGCGGCAATTCACTCAGCGACTCAAGATTAAAATAAGCAAGAAACGCCGGCGTGGTTCCAAATATGGCCGGCCGGCCCGGCGTATCCCGAACTCCCACCTGGCTGACCCATTCTCGCTCTATCAGCCGCTGCATAATTTCCGTGCTAACACTAACACCTCTGATGTCCTTGATGTCGCCCCTGGAAACAGGTTGCCGATACGCGATTATGGCCAGGGTTTCCAGTAATGCCCGGGGCAACTTCGGTGGTCTGCCGGCCTGTAGCTTTCTGATCCAGCCTGCATATTTGAGTTTAGTTTGGAATCGATAACCATTACCAATTTTCTTAAGATCAATGGCGCGTTCCGCGCAATCTTCCTGTAACTCGGCGAGTGCCGCCTTAACATCTTCAGTTGCCGGCGCCAATTTGTCATCAAAAACAGCCAGAATTTTGGCCACACTCAATGGTGTCTCTGAGACCATCAAAATAGCTTCAATAATATTTTTAAGTTCGTTACTCATGTACATTTCTTTCGACGCTTTTTAAATGCACCGGCATGAACGGCTCATTCTGCATAACAACCAACATATCATCCCGCGCCAATTCCAGAATCGCCATAAAACTTACCACCAACCCGGGTTTGCCCTCCTTCGGATCAAATAAGTCTTCGAATCGAAGAAAGCGGGTAGTGCGAACTCTATCCAGAATATGGGTCATTTTTTCCCTCACCGTCAGCCTTTCTCTGCCAAAAGAAAAATGTTTGTTCATCTCCGAGCGCTCCAAAACATTTCGAAACGCCACTGCCAAATCATTCAGCGATGCCCGGGGCTCAATTTTCACCGATTCGAAATCTTCAAAATCCGCGCTCACCAGATACAGTTCGCGCTCCAACCTTGGTCGTTTATTGATGTCCCTGCCGGCCTGACTAAAGCACTCGTATTCCTGTAATCGTCGAACCAAAGCGGCACGCGGATCCTGTTCATCACTGTCTTCTTCGGCAGCCGACCTGGGCAACAACAAACGCGATTTAATTTCCGCGAGCATGGCCGCCATGACCAGGTATTCCGCTGCCAGATCCAGTCGAAATTTTCGCATCATCTCCACATATTCCATATATTGTTTGGTAATGCGCGCCACTGGAATATCCAGGATATCCAGATTTTGTTTTCGTGTCAGGTACAGCAATAAATCCAACGGACCCTGGAAGGTTTCCAGAAATATTTCCAGGGCATCAGGTGGAATAAACAGATCATGAGGCCAATTATCGAATACTTCACCGTTGACCAGCGCTTTGTTGACCTGAGCGTCATTATCCTGCGCAATTTCAGCCTGGTTTGGTGCGCTATCAGCTGCCTGAGCGTCGGTTACTGCCTGGTTTTGATGAGTGGTTTTTATATCGCTCACAATAATATAATCATTTGCACGCTTTCATTTATACGCCGTGCCCACAGATTCTCTAACGATTTCCATGGTTTCCACCGCTACCGCCCGCGCCTTTTGACAACCAGCGTGAATCACTTCTTTGACCCTTGCGGGGTTGGATTCATATGGCTGAGCCCGCTGTCGAATTTCTTCCTGTTGTTGCAGCACTTTTTCAATCAGTGGTTTCTTACATTCGAGGCACCCAAAAGATGCCGCGCGGCATCCAGATGAAGCCCACTGCCGGGTTTCGGTGTCACTATAAACAAGGTGTAGCTGCCAAACCGGACATTTATCTGGATCGCCTGGGTCGGTTATTCGTACCCGAGCGGGATCCGTCGGCATCACCCGAATGGATTGCGTAACGCGCTTGGGTTCATCCCGCAATGCGATGATATTAGCATAGGACTTGGACATTTTTTGTCCATCCAGTCCAGGCATTTTTGCGGCTTCAGTCAGCAACGCCTCGGGTTCCGGCAAAATCGCTTTTCCCCGCCCTTCCAGGAATCCCACCAGTTGATCCTGTTGCGCCTGACTGAGGTTTTGTTGCGCTCGAATTAATGCAATTCCCTGAGCATGGGCTTGGCGATCGCCTTTTTCGTTAAACAATTGTTTAAGTTGATTAAACGATTTGGTCGCTTTTTTTCCCATTTGCTTGATTGCTTGTTGTACCTCGATTTCAAAATTCGGGCCGCGCCCAAAAAAATAATTAAATCGGCGAGCAATTTCCCTGGTCAATTCCACATGGGGAACTTGATCTTCTCCGACTGGAACGTGGGCCGCTCGATAGATTAAAATATCCGCGGATTGCAGCAACGGGTAACCCAGGAACCCATATGTGGCCAGATCTCTCTGCCTGAGCTTGTGTTGCTGGTCCTTAAAACTTGGCACCCGCTCCAACCAACCCAACGGCGTTACCATAGACAGCAACAAGTGCAACTCGGCGTGTTCAGGAATTCGGGATTGGATGAACAATGTTGCTTGTTCCGGGTCCACTCCGGCTGCCAGCCAATCAATCACCATTTCCCATATATACTCATTCATGGTTTCCGGGGTATCGTAATGCGTCGTCAACGCATGCCAATCGGCAACAAAATAGAAACATTCATAGTTCTTTTGCATCCGTACCCAATTTTTCAGCACCCCATGATAATGCCCAAGATGCAGCCGGCCGGTGGGCCGCATTCCGGACAAAACCCGGTTGTTAGTCAAAGCGTTGGTTTCTGATGGTGAACGCATATCTCGTTATTATTTATGTGCGCTTGATATAAATGTGCTGACATCGCCCTTGCCCACTCGGCGCACATTGGGGATACCGCTGATCAAGTCAACCACAGACGTCGGCTGGAAATCACAAGGCCCGCCATCAATAACCAGGTCGATTTCATGCTCCAGCGCTCGGCGAATCTGTTCAGCATCATTTAACGGCAATGTTTCTCCAGGCATAATTAAAGTCGAACTCATTAACGGCTCATTCAGCTCACCCAACAACAATTCTACGATACGAAAGTCCGGTACCCGCAAGCCGATCGAGCGTCGTTTCGGATTTTGAAGCCGTCTTGGAACTTCACCGGTAGCGGCGAGAATAAATGTATACGGTCCGGGAGTAAAGCGTTTCAACAAACGATAGATGTCATTGTCAACTTTCGCGTAAATACTGAGCTCGGATAAATCCTTGCACACCAGAGTAAAGTTATGATCCTCCCCGATTTTCCTGATTATCCTGATGCGATTCATCGCCTCTTTGTTGCCGATTGAGCAACCTAATGCATAGCTGGAATCCGTTGGATATGCCACCACGCCGCCATGGCCAATTATTTCGGCGGCTTGATGGATTAGCCGTCTTTGAGGATTTATTGGATGTATTGAAAAATATTGGGCCATAGCGCCTGAGGTGAACAGGTAGTCGGTGGATGAGCAGCCGGTGGATGGGTGGTTGGCAAATTAGCCATTGTATTTTCCGGTTGGATTGCGCGCTTTGGACACCATCGGTCAATACCTGTTCCCGACAGTATCGACACTTCCGCCTTCCATGGCGGTCGGCTTTGGTTTTCTCGGCTTTGGCATCCTGCGTCGCTCTACCTCCCCCATCCTTGGGGTCGTCGGCTTTGGCATCCTGCGTCGCTCTACCTCCCCCATCCTTGGGGTCGTCGGCTTTGGCATCCTGCGTCGCTCTACCTCCCCCATCCTTGGGGTCGTCGGCTTTGGCATCCTGCGTCGCTCTACCTCCCCCATCCTTGGGGTCGTCGGCTTTGGCATCCTGCGTCGCTCTACCTCCCCCATCCTTGGGGTCGTCGGCTTTGGCATCCTGCGTCGCTCTACCTCCCCCATCCTTGGGGTCGTCGGCTTTGGCATCCTGCGTCGCTCTACCTCCCCCATCCTTGGGGTCGTCGGCTTTGGCATCCTGCGTCGCTCTACCTCCCCCATCCTTGGGGTCGTCGGCTTTGGCATCCTGCGTCGCTCTACCTCCCCCATCCTTGGGGTCGTCGGCTTTGGCATCCTGCGTCGCTCTACCTCCCCCATCCTTGTCGGCTTTGGCATCCTGCGTCGCTCTACCTCCCCCATCCTTGTCGGCTTTGGCATCCTGCGTCGCTCTACCTCCCCCATCCTTGGGGTCGTCGGCTTTGGCATCCTGCGTCGCTCTACCTCCCCCATCCTTGGGGTCGTCGGCTTTGGCATTCTGCGTCGCTCTACCTCCCCCGTCCCTGGGGTCGTCTTATTTTCTGCGGCACTGCTTGCTGCGCCCTTTTTGGGGGACCTTTTTGGGTTCGAGTTACCGCGCCTCTTTTCAATTATTGTTTCAATCATTGATTGGCGCTGATGAAAATCGCGCTCCTGTATTTCGGTCCACCAATCCACAATATCCTTGCTGACTTCCCCAATTTTCTGACGCAATAACAAAAAATCATAAGCCGCTCGGAATCGCCTGTTTTCAAGTAATCTTTCAATCGAGTGCGGAATTCTGTTTTCCAACAAAGATTGCATTGCCCATATTTCATGCGCCGGCCCCTTAACCCGCAAAGGCAGAGTCACTGAACTGGACTGCTGTTTGAAAACCAAATCGCTGGCAATCCAGAACGCTTCATTTCGTCGCACGCCTTTTGAAACCAGTTTCTTGAATTCAATTTTAAATGGCCACCACAGCATTACCGCGAATAAGTACGCGGGAATAACCGGCTTGTTTTGTCCAACCCGTTTATCGGTATTGTCAAGCGCATTTAAAATTAACGACTCGAATTTATCCCCGCCTTCCTGGTTTATACATTTCACCGTTTGCGGAAACAAATAATAGAGCAACAGTGTTTCTCTTAATCGCAGCCAGGTTTTCGCTGCCGCAGAATGGTGAAACAACTTTAAAACCTCCTCGAATAACCGTGCTGCCGGAACATCCTGGAGTAGTGCGGCATTTTTTTCAATGGCGGATAAAATGGATTCCCCTACCTGTAATCCCAGTTTGGCCTGGAACCGAACAACGCGTATCATACGCACCGGGTCTTCGGCAAATCGAAGGTTTATATCGCCAATTATCCTTAATGTTTTTGTCTTCGCGTCCTCAATTCCGTTGACAAAATCAAAAACCGTTTCTTTATTTGGGTCGTAATACAGGGCGTTGATGGTGAAGTCTCGTCGAATTGCGTCAACCTCAATGGTGCCGTAAACATTGTCGTCTAAAATTCTGCCGGCACTGGAGGCCTTTGGTCTGCCACGAAATCCCTTTTTATTTGCACTGTCGGGCATAGCGCGGTAAGTCGCCACCTCAATTATTTCACGCTCACGACCACGACCAAAGGTGACATGCACGATCTTAAACCGCCGCCCAATTATCCGGGCGCGATCAAAAATTTTCTTGATCTGTTCGGGGTTGGCATTGGTGGTAACATCGAAATCCTTGGGCTTTCTGCCCATCAATAAATCTCTGACACAACCACCTACTAAATAACCGTCGAAACCCGCCGACTGCAGCCCCCGGACTACTTCCACCGCGTTTTGACTAACGCACGACTTATCGAATCCAAGCTGTACCGCAGAATGTTGGGTGGGTTGCAAATGAGTTGATTTCCGTTTCAAATTCGATCCTTGATTACTATCATTAGTATTGGACCTGATTTTTATTATTGGGTCCGTTTTCCAATCAAACTACAGGCAACCGGATAAGCCTGACTACCGCTACCCAGTAAAACATTCCAGAGTCAGCCTGATTTTTTGATGCCCGGTTTTTTAATGATCGTCCAGGTCGCGGGAATCAGCAACATGGCCAACACTATTTTAGCCAAATCGCCCAATAAAAATGGATACATGCCCCATTCAAAAATCGGTTTATCCCAACCCACTACATTAGCCAGCCAAATCAGACCGGGTATATAGATAATAATGTTACCGATGAGCATCGCTGCAAATGTCAAGGTTAGCTTTCTATCCCAGCCTTTTTCTGCAAGGTATCCGGTTGTCGCCGCGGCAATAACAAATCCCAGCAAGTATCCCCCGGTCGGCCCCATCACATAAACCAGACCCATTCCTTTTTCAGGGGTGCCGGCGAATACCGGAAGCCCGATGACGCCCACTGCCAGATAAAGCAATACCGTAGAGGCGCCTAATTTAGAACCATAGGCGATGCCTAACGCCAGAACCACAAATGTCTGCATGGTCACGGGCACCGGATAAAATGGAATCTTGATCTTGGCTGACAGCGTTAACAGGGCTACGCCGATTGTTGCCAATATAATGTGCCGTGCCCAACTTCGGTGGTGCGATAATTCAGGCCATAAAACGGTGGCTAATGTGGGAAAACGGATTGATTGCGACATCATGCCAAAACCTCTTTGAAGTAATTTGTTTGCGCTGAAATGGAAGCGGTTTAATGCGTTATGCGGATGCTGGATAATACCACCAATCATGGCCATAATATAAAACAATCACAAACAAATAATCCTGATTCATGACTCTCATTCATGGCCTCATTCACCCAAAGGTGGATTTAGGTGTACAATTTATTGTTCCGCTCCGCCGACTTACCGAACAACAATCCCACAATCAACCACGTCCCAATCAGGATTAAAACCGGATTTTCGCCAAACGCGACGTAAGGCGTCGCCCCGGATCTTGGCTGGATGGTTGCGGTTACCACATGTTGGACAAACTGCGGCGCATAAACATCGATGCCACCCTTCCAGTTAATCACTGACGACAATCCATTATTGGAAGAGCGAATCATCGGTCGCTCGCTTTCCCGCGCGCGAAATCTTGCCATTTGCAATCGTTGGTGCGGTGCCAGGGAATCACCAAACCAACTGTCTTCGCTGACATTAATCAACGCACCCGAGGACTCAACCTGATCTCGCCATTCCTGGGGAAACGCATCCTCGTAACAAATCGATACTGCAAATCGATTTTCTGCTGCAATTAGCGGTGATTGAGGTTGCTGCCAAGCCGAAAAATACGACATGGGGATATTCAGCATTTCAGTCAACGGCCCGAGCAAACCCGGAAATGGAAAATATTCGCCAAATGGCACCAAGTGCTGTTTTCCATAAATCATGATGTGATCGGTGACCGCCACGGCACTATTGTAATATTGCGTAACATCATCCACCGTGTCTCGATGCAAAACACCGAAAATAAAATCTGCCGGGTGGTCTTCAATATCTCGCCAAAAATCATTCGCGATGTTATCCAGATAATCGGGAATTGCGGCCTCTGGCCACACGATTAAATCTACATCTCGATATTCCTGACTTTTTTGCATGTATTCAAAAATAATGCGATTGACTTCCTGTTCATCCCATTTCTTCCTGAGCGCAACATTGTTCTGAATAACGGCAACGGAAATCGGCTGCCCTTGCGTCTGGGTCCAGGCTGTTTTATTTAGTTGCCATCCCGCTACCCAAACCAAAATAAATAATACCGCCAGGATTGAATTGCCCGTGGTGATTTGCCTGATAATCGCCACCAGAGTGCCGACGCTGACCAGCACGATCAGACTCACAAGATAGACACCGCCAATTGGTGCATAATTGGATAGCGGCGTATCCAAATAGGCATAACCGGTAGATAACCAGGGCAGTCCTGTAAAAAGCCACCCGCGCAACCATTCAAACAATATCCACAACGATGGCATTAGAAACGCCAGCCGAATGGTTGGACGCCAAGCTGAAAAGCAGGACTGCAACCACCCACTCAGCGCCGGGAAAATGGAGAGTATGGCTACCAGTACGAAGATGCATAGACCCGCAATAATCGGCGGCATACCACCAAAGGTATGTATGCTGATATAAATCCATGAAATACCGACGCCAAACATACCAAGCCCATAAACAAACCCATACCAGGTTGCGCCCTTTGTACTGCTTGTGTGCCAGATCCAAAACAGCATGGCGAAACTCAACATGCTCAGTGGCCACCAATTGAATGGTGCAAAGGATACGGCATTGAGAACGCCAGCGACGATCGCCAGCAGGGTTTTAATCACTATTCGATTTGTGCTCGTAACACTGCTCTTGGGAACCTCCGATTAAAACCGAAAAATGCGAGATAATCAAATTCACCAGGTTATTGCACCTGAAATATGAGAATGGCTTTGAATAATTGAAGCCAAACAAGACCGAATACTCGGGCAATTTGTAGGCAAAAACGAGTCATTTCTGAAACCACAATTAAACTCCAGACGATTATTAACATCGGTGATTCGGTTCATGATCAAGGGTTGATTATCAGCCATCCCTAGCGCATTTTCACCCTCAATTGATGCGGGATTAATTGACACCGATGTTTGCGAGTATGCTTTTTTCTATATCCTCCATCGCAGCGGCTTGATCATCGGTTTGGTGGTCGAAACCACAAAGGTGCAGCGTACCGTGAATAACCATCTGGGCGAAATGACTTTTCACAGGCTTATGTTGTTGATTTGATTCGTTTTTTACCACTGTAAAACAAATGACAATGTCGCCCAGAGAGTGGTAATCAACCTCAGCCACCGATTCAAATGGAAAAGCCAGCACATTAGTGGGATTATCTTTTCCACGATAACGATGGTTCAATTCGGTGATTTCTTCCTCGTTCACTACCCGAACGGTTAAGTTTTCAGGCGAGCGGTCGATCGCTAAAAATGTTTCTGTTACCCACCAATCTATCGCCGCTAAGCCGGGGACTTCCGCACCGTCAGCCACATCATCAAAGCCTGCCAGTTGCAAATCAATCGCCATTTTGGAACTGTTTTTTCCCGGCGTTATTTTACTGGGCGTTTTTTTCATACGCTTCAACAATGCGTTGTACCAGGGGGTGGCGGACAACGTCCTGGGGTTTGAAGTGGGTGAAGCTGATTCCTTTTATGTCGCATAGCACTTGTTGCGAATGTTTAAGCCCGGAAAGCTGCCCTTTGGGCAAATCGACCTGAGTGATATCTCCGGTGATAATTGCCTTGGAACCAAATCCGATGCGAGTCAGAAACATTTTCATTTGCTCGACCGTGGAATTTTGCGCTTCATCAAGTATCACAAAAGATTCGTTCAGCGTTCGACCGCGCATATACGCCAGCGGCGCCAGCTCAATGGTGCCTCGTGCAATCAATTTTCCAACCCGGTCGAATCCAAGCATTTCATACAATGCATCAAAAATCGGGCGCAGGTAGGGGTCGATTTTCTGCCCGATATCGCCGGGCAAAAACCCCAGCTTCTCACCGGCTTCCACTGCGGGCCGGACCAATAGAATTCGTTCAACCGCATTCTCCGCCAACGCATGTACCGCACATGCTACCGCGAGATAAGTTTTCCCAGTTCCGGCCGGGCCGATGCTAAAACTAATATCGTTATCTCTAATGTTTTTTAGATAAGTTCTTTGTCTCTCGTTTTGGCCACTGATACGATTTTTTCGCAAGCGGATGACGACTTCATCATCGGCATCAATATAATCAGTTTTAACCGTTTTTACACTGCCGACACCACCCTGTTCGGTATTTTTAGCAATGTTATTTGTCACGTTATTTTTATGGGACAGCACCAAATGAACATCTCTTGTTGTTAATGATTGATTGTTCTGTTCGGTCAACGCAAATAATGTTTTTACCACGGCGGCGGCACGTTCCGCTTTAAATTTTGCACCATTGATACAGAATTTATTACTGCGTTGGATAATTTTAACCTCAAGGTAGTTTTCGATTTGTTTTAAATGACAATTCAATGGTCCGCATAAATCCGACAGCCGCTCGTTTTCTACTGGCAGAAGTTGGAAGGTAATCGGTTTAGACAATGCCTGTTATTATTTAATGCAAGCTTTAAGCGACCTGTTTTTCATTAACCGAAAGCAATCTTCCGCGCAGGGAGTTGGGCAATGCTTCGGTGATCATGACATTAACAAAATCTCCAATAATTGTTGGGTCTCCATCAAAATTCACAACCCGATTATTTTCAGTGCGACCCGACATTTGCTTTGGATCTTTTCTTGACGGACCCTCGACAAGAATAATTTGTTCAGTACCGATCATTTCATGACTGAAAAAAGAAACTAAGTTAATAATCCTGGATTGCAAGGCCGACAGTCTCTGTTTTTTTACCTCCATGCTGACGTCATCTTCCAGTTCCGCCGCCGGTGTTCCCGGTCGCCGACTGTAAATAAAGCTGAAACTTTGATCAAATTTAATGGCTGAGATTAAATCCATTGTGGCCTGAAAATCCATATCCGTTTCACCGGGAAAGCCAATAATAAAATCCGACGACACGGAAATGCCCGGACGTGCAACTTTTAGTTTATCGATCCATTGCAGATAATCCTCTGCTGTGTAGCCGCGTTTCATCAGTTCAAGAATTCGATTCGACCCGCTTTGCACCGGTAAATGTAAATGGCCTGCCAACTCGGGAATTTCCGCATATGCTTCAACCAACTGGTCGGTAAAATCTATGGGGTGGGAAGTGGTGTAACGCAATCGATCAATACCCTCCACCGCAGCAACATAATGCAGTAATTCTGCAAACTCCATGATTCCGTCATCGCCGCCTCTGCCATCGTGGCCGCGATAGCCATTTACATTTTGCCCCAGTAAAGTAATTTCCCGAACACCTTGTTGCGCCAATCCGTAAACTTCGGTAATCACATCATCGAATGGACGACTGAATTCCGTCCCCCGTGTGTACGGCACCACACAGAACGAACAGTATTTGCTGCATCCTTCCATGATCGAAACAAATGCTTTGACCCCTTCCACACTCGGCGGCGGCAGACAATCAAACTTTTCGATTTCCGGAAAAGAAATATCCACGGCTTGTTGGCGTTTTTCTATGACTTGATTGAGCATTGCCGGAAGTCGATGCAGGGTTTGCGGGCCAAAAATCATATCCACATAAGGTGCGCGTTTCAAAATCATCTCACCTTCCTGACTGGCCACGCAACCACCCACGCCAATCACCAGGTTTTTGTTTTTCGCTTTAATTTCCCGCCAACGTCCGAGCAGAGAGAAAACTTTTTCCTGAGCCTTCTCACGCACCGAACAGGTATTCAACAACACAATATCCGCCTGAGCAGGATCCGCCGTAGTTTCACATCCATGGCTGGAACACAATAAATCCGCCATTCTTGACGAATCATATTCATTCATCTGGCAGCCAAAAGTTTTAATAAATAATTTGCGATTCATAACAAAATCATCCGACACTTTGCCTTGAATATTAACCCGATCCGGTCGAATCAAATCAACAGTATTTTTCAGGCGGTGACTCTTTGCACCGACGAATAATATCCGTGGTTGAAACATCTTTTGTATAATCGACCGTTCGGAATATGCCCATCTCAATGGGAGCCTTGTAGATACGCCGTCGTTGCTCATCGGAATAGTCGTCACCATGTACCACTAGATCGATGTCGTACTTCTCTATCCACGTGGGGTCGAATACCCACGGCGCATTGGGAATCACCTGGTCCACATACCGACAGGCAGCAACCGCCACGATACGCTGTTCCATCGTCTGTATCGGTCTGCGCTTATGAACCTTTGCCACATCATCAGAATTAATTCCCACCAAGACATAGTCCCCCAGGCTGCTGACCTGCCTCAGAAACTCAACATGCCCATAATGAAACAGATCGGCCACCATGTCTGCATACACTCGTATCATCGATCCGTTTCCGTTTTTATCCGGCTTCCCCACGGACTGGTATTTGGCATTAAAATCATGGCATCTCACTCCGTGGACAAGACACAGAGCCGGCCAGAAACTGCCGATGGATCCGCTCTGTAAATGTAGGTTTGGTCTTGAGTCAGATTCTCCTGATAGAGCACTTCCTCGTGGCTGTCATACTTGATAACGAGCGCGTACCAGTCATCGCCAGGCAGATTTAACTTCGTGTAGCCAAGCTTATTGGTCCTGGAACGGCCTACCCCGGCAACCCTGACCTCGGCGCCAAAAATAGGTTTACTCTCATAATCAAGGACCCTTAGCTTGCCGCCGCCCCTACTGCAACCGATGTTTTTTGAGGAAACGTCCCGGTCTGCCCCGGCTGCCAGGTAGGGACCATCCGCAACTAAATCCAAAACGTCTTTCTCAAACCCCACTTTCTTTGGTGTCATCCACGTTGCACCATACTTGTGACGCAAGTATTCTTCGGGCGGATTGGGGACCAGAAACTTCGCGCCAATAAAGTCTATTTCCTTCAATCGGGTAAAAAGCCTGGCAGGAATACGCACCCCAGGGTAGTGGACTATGCTGTGGTCAACGATCCTGTAGCAGGCCCAGTCTATCCTCGTTGAGGACTTCATCATCGACACGTTTATATAGTGGTCGTTGCGTTCAATCCTGGCAAAATACCCCTCGTCCCTAAAGGTTGAGACAACCGTATCTATGGTCTTTTCCGTGACCCCATGCAGTCCGATTATTGATCCAAGATCCAAGTCATCATCCCACGGAATAATACCTTTGTCCCTGATTGCGCCAAGGCATGTGCCTTGCCGAAGAAAGAAGACCACACCCAGTTGTTCCATAATCTGTTTTGCTTCCCTCAGCAACCCCTCGGCAATGGCTACATCCACTGGCGGCGCAACTGAATACGATCTTTCTAAAGCAGCTTCATCTGCTCCGTTACTCGATACCATTTTTTTCTCCACTTTTCATTATTTGAGTATGGACCCTGAATCAAAGCGCTGACATCATTGCCAACGAACGCGGTCTTTATTCAGCCCATGTGCTGTTCTCCTGTTAAATATGCGTTGCGGGAATCACTAAAAAAGCCGCCATCGGCAAGCAAAACCCAGCGAGCGGCCAGAATCAGGCACTCATCACCGGCACAGTAGATAGAATTAGGCTAGTACGACTAGTACGACGTATACCAGAACTGGAACTGCTGCTTGGCTACCATAGCCAACAGGTTGATTAAACAAGGGGACTATAACACAAAACAGCCCCTTCTTTCGGCTTCAAATTCTTTCAGGTCAAAACCGAGCCCTTAAATCTAAACCCAACCTCTTAGACGATATGCCCAGAGACCCAGGTATTCATGCCATGCTTTAGTAAAAATATTGAGCGCACCCAAAGACGGAAGCCAATTTATAAAGTCCGGAACGAGGGCGCCTGCCGCAATTATATCGGTGGTGCTTGGGATGACATTGATGCCGATTTTCTCAAAGGTTTTCACGGCCCTTGGCATATGAATTGCGGAAGTGACCAACAACACAGGTTCATCGAGCAATTTACTGTCATCAAGATAGGCATGAGTTTCCATCGCATTTTCTCGGGTGGACCGGGAATAACCTGCTTTCGCAATCGCATTTTCGGGGATGCCCCATTCCACAAGCAACCGGGAAATATAAAATGCTTCAGATTCCCGATCGTCTATCTTTAAGATATTTCCTGCTGATATGAATATGGTGGGCGCCTTGCCGGCCTGGAACAATCGAAAAGCATGCAATATACGATCAGAGCTTTCCACTAATTCCACTTCTAATCGAGGTTTGACTGGCATTCGGATAACGCCACCAAGCACCACTATCACCTTGGCATTGGGGGAGCTTTCGATTGGCTTTGGCGGATATTGATTCTCCAGCGATGCCGCCAATTGGCTTGCAACCATCGGTGAGGAAGTTACAACCAAAATAATCACGCCCGCCAGCAGACAAAATATCGATGACTTTTTACCGCCGAGAATCATCGAGATCAATGCCAACAAAAACAATATCAGCGTCAGTAACAACGGTGACAGCAAAAATGCCGACAGCTTGCTCCATGCTAAAACCACATCGCCAACCCCATCGTATCTCCGCCCGATTGCTTCAGATTTTAAACAAAACCTGACTGCATTATTCTGAAATGACCTCAGCCTTTTTTATCACTATGGCCTCTAGCGGCACGTCGCCATGTCCGCCAACATTTCCAGTTGCAACACCGCCGATTTGCTTTACAACATCCAACCCATTGATGACTTTGGCAAATACCGCATATCCCCATCCTTGTTGAGTTTTAGCGGTGAAATCGAGAAATGCGTTATCCACCAGATTGATAAAAAATTGCGAGGTGGCAGAATCCGGCACCGAGGTTCTGGCCATAGATAATGTGCCAACGGTATTTTTCAGCCCATTGTCCGCTTCGTTTACGATGGGTGGCTGGGTGTTTCGTTGATTCATATCCGGGGTAAATCCACCGCCCTGAATCATAAACCCAGGAATTACCCGATGAAATATCAACCCATCAAAGTGACCGCTCTGTACATAGCGAATAAAGTTTTTTACCGTTTCCGGGGCCTGTTCGGGATACAGTTCGATGTCGATGACACCAAGGGAAGTAGTCATTTTTATCATGTTTTTGTTTCCAGTTTCAGTGGCATAAGCAGGCAAGCAGAAAATGCTTGCACCAATAATTGATAAGACTGGAATTGATACAGCCAGACTAAGTTTTTTAAGCGATTTCATTAAACAAACCTGTTTAAGAGTGGATGCATGATAAATTGACAACAGAGAAATAACAATGCGTCGGCCTTACCTATAGTGCGTAAATAAAATCCCAATGCTTTTTCTCAACCGGGGTGATCGATAGTCGATTGCCTTTTTGCAACAGGCGCATACCCGATAATTGAGGATATTGCCTTAGTGCCTGCAAGGCAATGGGGTTATCCAATTTGGAAATAAACTTGACATCGACCATGATCCAGGTTGGATTGTCCGGCTTGCTTTTAGGATCATAGTAATGCTCGTTCGGATCAAATGCAGTGTGGTCGGCATAGGCTTCACTGGCAATTTCCATAAGGCCGACAATACCGGGCACTTTGCAACTCGAATGGTAAAAGAACGCTTTATCACCAATCGACATATCATCTCTCATAAAATTTCTGGCCTGGTAATTCCGAATCCCGTCCCAAGGCTCGATTTTAACCGTGGCTAAGTCATCAATGGAAAAGGCATCAGGTTCATTTTTCATTAACCAGTATTTCATAATTTTTCAAATAATAAATTTTTTACCTTGCCTGGATTAGGATTGTTCGCACTCACTCTTAATGGAACGGGCATTTCCTGTGGATTGGTCAACGTCAATTACCACATCTCCGATAACCAGGGTTTTCATTGCCTGATTTTTATGGATTAGGGCGCGTCTAAAGTATATATGTTTTTATCAGTTACAACAGTAGTCAGCGGAATGTCCCAGTAATCTACGGCAATATCGTCCACCTTCTGAATTTCGTGGGCGATTCCGATCAGGCGAGGGTTATGGTGAGGTTTGTCGGTTGATTTTTCTTTTAAGAAGGCGAAAGTCGTGTCATAAAAACCACATCCCATGCCGATCCGATTGCCATTTTGATCAAATGCCACCAACGGCATTAGCGCCAGGTCCAAACTCTGTGCTTGAATAATTTGATTCTGTTCGACTACCGGCTCCCTGATGCTGAATCGGTTTTCCACATATTCGGTTTGTTCATTCACGTTTGCGAACAACAGTGTATTTTTTTCTTCCTGAACAACAATCGGAAGGTACGTTTGTTTTGAATTCCGCCAACACCATTTCATAACGTCCATGGGATTAATTTCACCATCATTGGTTAAATACAGGGCGATTTTCGTAGCCGCCAAAAACGCGGCGACTGATTGCAACTGAGCTAATAGTCCGCTAGCCGCCACGGCTTGCTGGTCGGGACTGAGTGATCTGCGTTTATCGCGCATGGCATTTCTGAGCACAGCTTTATGACTATTATTGCTCACGCTATTGCACGCTATTGCTCTGGTATTATTCTGATATTGTTCTGGCACAAGATCGTTCAGGCGTATTTATCCAGGAGGCGGGTGGAAAATTGAACGAGCCCTAAAAATAAGAAAAACAGGTATTACCCGCAAGTGCCGTATGCTCACTTGCCTTGAACCGAAATGGTCCAAAGTGGGCGCAAAGAATAACTTCGGGATTCGCGCCAGCTAAACGCTGAGGTCATACACACCCGTCATTCATAACAGCACCCGAATTGATAGATTAGGTTCTGAGGGTTTCGGAGACAACTCGAACACCACAGGCAATACCCGCTTCAAGTCTAACACGACCACAACCTGTTGTGGAACCGATTTAATATTGGCGGGTCAGATTATACGAAAACCGTCAATGTAATCGCCGCTCCTGCACATATTTGTATTCCCCCGATTCGAAGCCTCAATTCAGATACCTAATTCAGATATTATGGGATTCAGGACACAACCTGCTGACTATCAGTCACGGCCTTGTCAATCTGGTCATGCAGCGATTGCAGTCTGGAATCCACATTTTCTTGCGCACCAACGGCCTTTTGAATTTGCAGCAATGAATGGGTGATGTTTAAACCGGCCATGATTGCACAGCGATCGATGGTCAGAATCTGACTGCCTTTGGCAACCGCGCGCATTTGTTTATCGAGATATGCCGCGGCTTCGACTAATCCTTCGGTTTCTTCATTACCGCATGCCACGGTAAATTCCCGCTGCATTATGCTCACTTTCACGCTTTGTTTTACGCTTTGCTGCTGTTCCTGTTTTGGCATAGTCATTGAGTCGAGATGAATTCTGGTGTGTGATAATTCTTATGATGTTTTTATTAATATTTTTATGAACTCGAACTCAGGGTTCCAGTGATTTTAGTCTCGAAACAATTTGCTCCACGCGACCCCTGGCGATTTTATTTTTTTCCTGTAGCGACTTAAATTCCTGGCGCAGCATTTGCTGGTCGGTTCGCAGTATTTCATTTTCACGCCCCATATCTTCGACCAATTTGATCATGTCTGCTACACGTTGCTCTAATTTTTGCAGGGTGTCTTCCGTCATTTTTATAACCGCCAATCGATATTTCGTTGATATTTCTAAAAAGCTGTTTATTGTCGGATATGCTTTTGGATTGATATTTTACTAAATATATCAACTTTTTCGGTCAATTTGACAGATTCATTAATATTAAATGATGAGAAAATTTTACGCTCTGGTTTACAATACCCATACAAATCAAAGTAAATCATACACCATGCTTAATTCCTTAATTGCCGACGGCCGCCATGACCGCTGATGCTTACCAACGTCGTCGCCAGGACCTGATGCACTTTATCGGCGATGGCATTGCCATCTTGACCACTGCGCGCCATCAAATGCGTAACGGCGATGTGCTTTTTCAATTTCGCCCGGACAGCGATTTTTATTATCTCACTCATTTTTCCGAGCCCGAAGCGGTAGCTGTTTTTATTCCCGGTGGAAAGGCAGGGGAATTTTTATTGTTTTGTCGGGAAAAAGATGCGGCCAAGGAGCAATGGGATGGTCGTCGTGCCGGGCTTGAAGGCGCGGTTTCCGACTATGGCGCGGACCAGGCATTTCCTATCGACCAACTGCAGCAAAAGCTTCCGGAATTACTCGACAATCGCGACAAGGTTTACACCATGATGGGGCGCTATCCTGAATTCGACAGTGAATTATTGGACTGCATCAACACGGTTCGGCGTAAACGCCGTTGCGGCGCCCGCGCACCGGGCGAGTATGTCGATGTTCGTCATATCCTCCATGAAATGCGCATCATCAAGAAAAAAGACGAAATCAAGATCATGCGCAGCGCAGCAAAGCTATCCGCAGCAGCGCACAGACGCGCCATGCAATTCACTCAGCCGGGGAAATTTGAATATCAGGTACAGGCGGAAATGGAATGTGAGTTTCGTCTGGGCGGCAGCAAATACAATGCCTACCCGTCTATCGTTGCTGGCGGCGCCAACGCTTGTATTCTTCATTATCTGGAGAATAGTTGCGAATTGCATGATGGCGACTTATTACTTATTGATGCGGGCGCAGAGGTCGATTGCTATGCCGCAGACATCACTCGAACTTTTCCGGTCAATGGAAAATACAGCGGTGAGCAAAAAGCGCTGTACGAAATTGTTCTGGCCGCGCAAAAAGCGGCGCTCAATGAAGTTAAACCCAACAACCGTGTGGTTGAGTATCATACAGCGGCAGTACAAGTGCTGACCGAGGGCCTGGTTGATATTGGACTGTTGGATGGAGAAATTAACGAACTCATCGAAACCCAAGCCTATCAGCCGTTTTATATGCATCGAACCGGGCATTGGTTGGGGATGGATGTGCATGACGTAGGCGATTACAAAATTGACGAACAATGGCGTATTCTGGAACAGGGCATGGTATTGACTGTTGAGCCTGGACTGTATATTTCAGCGGCCAACGATATCGATCCCAAGTGGCACAATATCGGCATACGCATCGAGGACGATGTGCATGTCACGCGCCAGGGAAACGAAGTGCTTACCAAAGATGTTCCTAAAGAAATCAATGAGATAGAAGAATTGATGGCGAGAAAATGACAACGGAAAGCAATCCCGGAAACCACGCCCACGGACTGGATGGTAAAGCGGATATCATCATCATCGGCGGTGGTCTGGTGGGTGCCAGTCTCGCGGTCGCCCTCAAGCCCACCGGCAGGAATGTACTGCTTGTTGAATCTGTCAATCCTCAATCTGACGATCAATCGGCCCACCAATCCAATGACGACGAACGCACCGTGGCGCTGACTCACAGTGCAAAACTAATTTTCAGCGCAATGGGTATTTGGAAAAATATCCAGGCTATCCAGGCGCAGCCTATTTTGGATATTCACATATCAAATCGAGGTCATTTTGGTCAAACTCATCTATCCCATAAAGATGCCCGAATCAATAATACCAAGATCAATGCATTGGGTTACGTGGTGCCCATCAAGGTGATTGGAAAAGTTCTGTGGGCGCAATTGGAAAAGGATAAAAACACCCGCATTGCCTGCCCTGCTTACGCACAAAATCTGCGGCAACAGCGTGACTTTTGCTCAGTGGAAATTATCCATGAAGGAAAAACCAAGCGCATCAAATCAAAGTTGGTGGTTGTGGCCGATGGCGGTCGATCATCTCTTGGTCAGCAATTGAATCACGATGCGCAATTTCATCACAAAGCGAGGGCCACCGACTACGCACAATCCGCTGTTTTAAGTATCGTGACCACCGACCGACCCCACAATGGACGCGCCTACGAACGCTTTACCGACGAGGGGCCACTGGCGCTGCTGCCGCATAGCACGATTGAGGATATGGGTGATGCCAAGTGCCGATATGCTTTAGTGTGGACGACCCGCCGGGATAATGTGGCATCGCGGATGTCTTTATCTGATGATGAATTTGCCGCATCGTTGCAAGATACATTCGGTGATCGTGCCGGAAATTTTAGCAATCCATCACCGCGCAATCATTACCCGCTCAAACGCTTGACATTGCCGGACCCAGCCAGCGGACGAGTTATCATTATCGGCAATGCCGCCCATACCGTACATCCGGTGGCCGGGCAAGGGTTTAATCTGGGATTGCGGGATGTCGCCGAACTGGCCGAAATTATCTTTAATCTGCCGGATTCGGACCCGGAAAATTCGCACCGGGAAAATTCTGGCCTGGGCGATGAATCGATGATCAATGCCTACACTCGGTCGCGCAAGCGCGATACCGAAATGGTGAATAAATTGACCCACGGTTTAATAGCGGTTTTTTCCAACGATTCAAAAACTTTGGGGTTTATCCGAAATCTTGGCCTCAACACGATCGAGCATTGCCCGCCGGCCAAACGATTCTTATTGAAACGCACTATGGGGCTTGCCGGAAGGCAATCGAAGCTGGCTTTGGGCATCCCATTAAGCGAATAGATTACCGGGAAATCCAGGATGCCAAAGAAATCCGGTGCGCCATCTGATACGACATGCGATGCCACATTTGACGTTGTTGTCGCCGGCGCCGGGATGGTCGGCGCCACCGCAGCCTGCTTATTTGCCAAGCAAGGTTTGCGGGTCGGATTGCTTGACAGCAAGTCCGTCCCGGATTGGCAAGCTGACACAATTTGTCCACCGGGCGATTCACGGGTCAGCGCAGTTAACATCGCATCAATGAATATTTTTCGGGAGTTGGAGGTATGGCAAGCCATGCTGGATAAACGAGTGAGTCGCTATCACGCCATGCACGTCTGGGAGCAGGGTGGCGATGCAGCCATTTCCTTCGATGCCCAAGCCTTAGGTCAACCCCAACTGGGATTTATCATCGAAAACAGTGTCATGGTCAGCGCCTTGATTGAGAAACTGCGCCAAAACTACAATGCGTCCATCATGGAGAGCACTTCTTTATCGCAAAGGCAAATCCATAAAGATAAATTAGTATTAGTCACAGCAGACAACAAATCGCTTGAATGCGGATTATTGGTCGGTGCCGATGGCGCGCAGTCAAAAGTCCGAGAACTATGCGACATTGATACGGCTTCCTTCGATTATGAGCAGGATGCCATTGTGACCCGTGTCACAACTGAGAAAAACCATCAAAAAACCGCGTGGCAAAGTTTTCTGCCCACCGGTCCGGTAGCCATGTTGCCGTTACAAGACGGCAGATGTTCCATCGTCTGGTCCTGTGACCGAGCCGGTGGAATGGATTGCGCCGACCGCCTCATGGATTTATCCGATGATGCGTTTTGCACGGTATTGTCCAGCTATTTCGATCAACATCTGGGGCGCGTACTTGAATGTGATGAACGATTTCGTTTTCCATTGCGCCAGTATCATGCCGCGCACTATATTTCCAAATACACCGCACTGGCAGGGGATGCCGCCCACATCACTCATCCGCTGGCCGGACTCGGCGCCAACATCGGATTTATGGATGCGGCTGCCTTGGCGGAAGTTGTGAACACTGCTCGCACTAAAGGGCAAAACATCTCAAACCACTCTGTGCTGCGCCGCTATGAACGCTGGCGCAAAGGAGAAAATGCGCTGGTGTTAGGCATGATGAAAGGTTTCAAAACGGTATTTGGGCACGATCAGGAGCCCATAAAAACCGCTAGGCGCCTGGGCTTGAATGTAGCCGACCGGATGCCTCCGCTAAAAGCACAATTTGCCAAATACGCCATGGGTCTGTCCGGCGATCTACCTGAAATTTGTAAAGGATAATAAGAAACGGGGGCGCTCTTGGCTGTAATTCTGCCTGATGCTTTGCCGTCTTTCTTTGCGGTCCTGTTTTACATGAATCAACGAAGCAACAGAACACGAATCAAATGGCTTGTTTGAGGTATAATTGACACATCAATCTCTCGTTACAATAGCCGATAGTGGACAGCGCCGATCTTAAGCAAGCAGGATTAAAAACCACCCTGCCCCGACTGCGGGTGTTATCCATACTTGAGAACAGTAAAATACGCCATCTCTCGGCCGAGGATGTCTATAAGGAATTGCTCAACGAGGAAGATTCAGTGGGACTGGCCACGGTATATCGTGTGCTTACCCAGTTTGAAGATGCCGGTCTGGTCATTCGGCATCACTTTGAAGGCGATCGATCTGTGTTTGAACTCAACGACGAAGACCATCACGATCATATGATTTGCGACCAGTGTGGCAAGGTTACCGAATTCGTTGACAGGCGAATCGAATCGTTGCAGGAAAAAGTTGCCGAGGATCATGGCTTTTCCTTACAGGACCACTCCCTTACACTCTACGGAATTTGTGCGCGTTGTCAAAATAGCCGACTGCCAAAATAACCCGCAAAATCATTCCCTGTAAACAATAACTCATTTCTATTAATTTTTTCACGGCGCGGTTTTGTGTCCACTTTAATCACTGGTTCGTTCGCATATGACACCATTATGGTGTTTCGGGATCAATTTAAAAACCACATTCTTCCCGAACAGCTACACATCCTCAATGTGTGCTTTTTGGTGCCCGACATGCGCAAGGAATTCGGCGGCTGCTCCGGCAATATCTCATATAATCTGCACCTGCTTGGCGGCGAGCCGGTTCCGATGGGCACAGTCGGTCAGGATTTCGCTCCCTACCGTAATTGGCTGGAAAAAATTGGCCTCGACTACCGCCATGTAAAAGAAATCCCGAATACCTATACCGCCCAGGCATTCATTACTACGGATACCGACGATAATCAGATTACTGCATTTCACCCAGGGGCGATGAATCATGCCCACGAAAATAAAATTAGCGAGGCCACGAATATCGACATTGGCATAGTCGCTCCAGACGGTCGCGATGCCATGATTGAGCATGCCGCGCAATTTGCGGACGCCAACATTCCGTTTTTCTTTGATCCCGGCCAGGGCTTGCCCATGTTTGATGGCGACCAGCTCAATCGGTTTATTGAGCAATCGAACTATGTGGTTGTCAACGACTATGAATCGGAAATGCTGATCGATAAAACCGGCAAAAGCCTGGCGCAAATCGCAAGGCAAGTTGAGGCTCTAATCGTTACCCGTGGAGGAGACGGCTGTGACATTTATGCGAACGACACCCAAATTCATATCGCCCCAATTAAGATATCCGGGATTAAAGACCCCACAGGTTGCGGCGACGCTTTTAGATCTGGATTGCTATACGGTGTGGCTAACCAGTGGGATTGGCAATCTACCGGTCAGCTGGCATCGGTAATGGGAGGCATTAAAATTGAACAGACCGGAACCCAGAATCATCAACCAAGCAAAAGCGATATCGAATCCCGCTACAAAGAAAATTTCGCAACAGCGATTTCATTGTAAAGAATCAAGTCGGGGAAACACCATGCGAACCTTGAATTGAGCAAATCCAATTTAGTCTAATCGAAAGCTCTTGAAGCGGCTAGAAAAACTATTGCACTTGTTCCGCTTCGAGGAAATTTTCGTCGTCGGCTTTGGCATCGCGTCCCACTATCTGGGTTAGCGTCGCAAGTTCTACTACACTAAGATTTAATTGTTTTATAGTCTCTGTCGATAGCGCATTGGTATCGGCAAATCCCAGAATTTCTCGCTCGAGTTGAAGTTTTTCTATTTTGCCGCGGTAGTCAATTAAAATGTGACCGCCTTGGATGGCATGCAGTTTGGCACTGGTCTTTCCAATTTTCTGACCTACGCCGACCACACTGGTTTCGCATCGCTTAACTTCAATCATGGCGTAACCAAATTCTGTCGATGAGGCAGAAACCAACCCGGTTAGTTTCAGTTTCATCTGGGTTTTTGGTGCGTTGATAACTTTAGGTTGCACAACTTTTGCGGCTGCGGGTTGAACATCAAATAAATGCACCTTGATCGCCGCATCAAGAGATAATGTCTGGTTGACCTGCTACGCAATTGAACTCTCCCCAAAGTGCAACACCTAATCATCATCAACCAGCATACGGTATCGCAAGGTGATGTCATAAACTATCCAGGCCATTTCCAGGCCATTGCGGTCAATGATAAACCCAAGGCTAACCAAGCAAGAGAATTATGTGTTTTTGCATTCATTCTGTAACAAACTCATAGTTGCCTGAATCAGATAAACAATTTAGATACTTCAACCCATAACAGATTCGGTCCGCCTTGGTGCAATATCCGGGCGGATATCCGAAATAACATTGTACTGTAAATCCTGACCGGACTAACTGAGCATGCGTAGATTAGTTTAATTTACTTGATACCAGCCGGTTT
Source organism: Candidatus Spongiihabitans sp. (assembly GCF_965237845.1). Lineage (GTDB taxonomy): Bacteria > Pseudomonadota > Gammaproteobacteria > Arenicellales > Poriferihabitantaceae > Spongiihabitans. The sequence continues at coordinate 1,922,757 of NZ_OZ250154.1, forward strand.
AAACTAATACCTGACTCAGCGGCTTGTATTGAAAGCATGCGGTGAGTTTCCGGTGGTACGCGCACCATAAATTTACCGCTGTAACTTTTAATCGCAATTGGCTCAGGCGCATTCTCTCTATTTTTGATCATATCATCTAAACATCCTTTAACTAATTTTCTGATACCCGCCAATGCCTTCTCAGGCGTTTTATCAAGCCAGCTCAGGCTTGGAAACTCAGCGCATAGGCCGACATGCTCCTGATCTTGTTCAGACCAGATTAAGCGGTATGTATAACGATCGTGGTTTTTAGTCATCTTGAGCCTCCAAACGCTCAATCGCTTGTAGCACTTGCCCTACCTGATAAGGTTTGGCTTTGCCTTTGGAGTTTTGAATATTTACTCGAGGGTCACCTTGCCATGGCGTTTTGTAAACCTTGTGGCTGGACCTCGACTACCTAGGCTCCCCGAAGAAATGGTCGCAGACCTTGCATAAATCATTGAAACGAATACTTTTAGGGTTCCGTTTCATTTGATCAAGCATGCCTTTGATGGTAGCCATACCCGTATAGTATCATTATTGATACTATATTTCAAAACGGAAACGAACCTCGGCAACGGCTCCAACGGATAATGGGTCGGCAGTCCGAACTTGACATTACCTCAGGCAGACTCCCTGAGCAATCGGCGAATTATCTTTCCTGTGGTCGTTTGTGGCAAAGATTCAACGAATTGTATTTCACGAGGATATTCATGCGCCGACAGACGCACCTTTACCCATTGCTGAAGCTCACCAATTAATTGCTCGGATTGTTTGTAATTATCATTCAGTTTTACAAATGCCTTGACAATTTCTGTCCGCATCGGATCCGGCTTGCCGATAACAGCCGCCATCTGTACCGCGGGATGGCCTATCAGACAATCTTCAATCTCCCCCGGTCCAATACGATATCCCGACGAGGTAATCACATCATCATCGCGCGCCACAAACTTTATCGCGCCATTTTTTTGGGCAATCCCCTTATCGCCGGTCAACATCCATTCTCCAATAAATTTCTCCTGCGTTTTTTCTGCATTATTCCAGTATCCTAAAAACATAACCGGGTCAGGCGCGCGCACCGCGATGCTGCCAATTTCTCCGAGCGCAACAGCTTCTCCTGTCGCCGAAATCACCTGAACATCGTGCCCCGGCGCCGGCAATCCCATTACCCCGGGAACTGGCGGAAAAAGCGATCCGCAGCTCGACACAATCATATTGCACTCGGTCTGTCCATAAAACTCATTGATGGTCAAGCCAAATATTTCACGTCCCCACGCCAATAGCTCGGCTCCGAGCGTTTCACCACCACTGGCGATAGTTCGCATCGGCTTTGCGACATGACTTTGCGCCTTGCTGACTGTGCGCATCATCCTTAATGCTGTGGGCGGCAAAAAAGCATTACGTATTGCATGTTTATTGATTAAGGCAAACGCGGCTTCGCCGGTGAACTTCTTAAAACGGCGGGAGACAACAGCAACGCCGTGGTGCAAGGCCGGCATTAACACATCCATCAATCCGCCAATCCAGGCCCAGTCAGCCGGGGTCCAAATTTTATCGCCCGGGTGCGGAAATAAGTCGTGGCTCATCTCCACACCAGGAAGATGCCCCAGTAAAGTGCGGTGAGCATGCAGCGCCCCTTTTGGGTTTCCGGTCGTCCCTGAGGTGTAAACAATTAATGCGGGATCATCTGCTCGAGTATTGTACGCTCGATAATCCTCGCTATGCTGTTCTATTTCTTTGGCTAAATCAATGGCATCGCACTGAGTGCCTTCAATACAAAGAACGCTTTGCAAATCCGGCAACTGGTCGAAAATTTCGGATAGCCTGTGCGCCCCCTGAGCATCGGTGATAACGATTTTTGCGGCGCAGTCGGCAAGACGAAACTGCAACGCATCCCTTCCAAACAGCGTGAACAAAGGCACCACAATAGCGGCCAGCTTATACACAGCGATATGGGAAATTGCAGTATATGGGTTTTGAGGCAGCAGAATCCCAACTCGATCGCCCCGACTGACACCCAGACTGGTTAACAGATTGGCCAGTTGATTTGATCGTGCCCTTAACTGCTGGTAGGTGAATTGTTCCTGGTAATCGCCATGGTCATGAATAATCGCAACCTGGTCAGGGTAGGTATCGGCCCAACGATCACACACATCAACGCCGATATTGTAGTATTCAGGAATATCCCATCTGAATCGGTCACGAATTTGTTCGAATGAGTTTCCCCGTTCCAGCATTATCAACTGCGTTGCCTATTTGTTAGCGCCATCCAGACTCAGCGGTATTCATAAAATCCTTTTCCGGTTTTTCGCCCCAAGTGATTGGCATCAACCATCTTTTTCAACAACGGGCAGGGTCGGAATTTCGGATCGCCCATACCGTCTTGTAAAACCTCCAATACCGAAAGGCAAACATCCAGGCCAATTAAATCCGCCAACGCCAGAGGGCCAATCGGATGGTTCATGCCCAATTTCATTATTTCATCTATCGCTTGCGCTGTGGCGACGCCCTCATGCAATGCAAAAATGGCTTCGTTGATCATTGGAATCAGGATGCGGTTGGACACAAAACCCGGGCTGTCATTTGCGACGACTGGCGTTTTTCCCAACCTGTGAGAAACAGACTCTGCCAGCTGACAGGTTTGATCGCTGGTTTGCATTGCCCGTATGATCTCGATTAACTGCATTACTGGAACCGGGTTCATGAAATGCATGCCGATGACTTTATCCGGGCGATTTGTTTGCGCAGCGATACGGGTAAGTGAAATTGATGAAGTATTGGAGGCCAGCACGGCGCCAGACTTACACAGCGAATCCAGTTGGTTGAAAATCCCGGCCTTGACCTCAAAATTTTCAACCACCGCTTCTATTACAAAATCAGCTTGGCTAAGGATATTGATATCCGTTGTGGTTGAAATTTTGAGTAATGCAGATGATTTTTCATCGGCACTGATTTTTTCTTTTTTGAGCAGCCGCTCCAGACTGCTCTCGATGCTCCGCGCACCCCGTTCAAGAGATTCGTGATCGACGTCCACCAGCATTACATTAAAACCAGATGCGGCAAATACCTGTGCGATGCCATTTCCCATGGTACCCGCACCGATCACACCGACTGCCTTTATGTCCATTTTTTATTCGGGCGCTTAAAATTTCAGGTCTCTACATATTGCGACGATATTGGCCGCCAACTTCGTACAATGCCTCCGAAATCTGACCAAGAGAACAGTGCCGAACCGCAACCATCAATTGCGTAAAAATATTTTCGTTATTGATCGCAGCGTGTTTAACCCGGGTTAGCGCATCATCACAGTGCGCACGATTTTTCTGCTGAAACGAGCGCAATCTTTTGATCTGGCTTTGCTTTTCCTGCTCGGTGGAACGAGATAGCGCCATGCGCCCTGCCACTTCAACTGGATTGGCCCGATTGGCATTAAGAAACGTATTGACCCCAATGATGGGCAAACTGCCGTCATGTTTGCGCTGCTCGTAGGCTATCGACTGGTCTTGTATCTTGCCGCGTTGGTAACCGGTTTCCATTGCCCCCAGCACCCCTCCGCGTTCAGAAATTCGTTCAAATTCCGTAAGCACGGCTTCTTCCAATAACTCAGTCAGTTCATCAATAATAAAACTCCCCTGATTAGGGTTCTCATTCATCGCCAAACCCCATTCGTTATTGATGATTAATTGTATCGCCATCGCCCGACGCACCGATTCATCTGTCGGCGTGGTAATCGCCTCATCAAAAGCATTGGTATGCAAACTATTACAATTGTCATAGATTGCAATTAACGCTTGCAAACTTGTACGTATATCGTTGAAATCCATTTCCTGCGCATGCAGGGATCGGCCTGAGGTTTGAATGTGATATTTTAATTTCTGCGAGCGTTCATTGGCGCCATAACGATCGCGCATCGCAACCGCCCAGATTCTTCTGGCAACACGGCCCATCACGGTATATTCGGAACACATGCCGTTACTAAAGAAAAACGATAAATTGCCGGCAAAATCATCGATGTGCATTCCTCTGGCCAAATAGGCTTCTACATAGGTGAATCCATTGGCCAGCGTAAATGCCAGTTGGGATATCGGATTTGCGCCGGCTTCGGCGATGTGATAGCCCGATATGGATACCGAATAAAAATTGCGAATCTGGTTGTCTGTGAAATATGCCTGAATATCGCCCATCAATTTCAACGCAAATTCAGTGGAGAATATGCAGGTGTTTTGGCCCTGGTCTTCCTTGAGAATGTCGGCCTGCACGGTGCCGCGAACCTTGGCTAGCGCAGCGCTTCGAATTTCCGCCGCTTGCTCGGCATTCGGTATTGTGCCTTGATTGGCGGTAAACGCCGCGACCTGTTGATCGATGGCAACATTCAAAAACATGGCTAAAATTATCGGCGCCGGTCCATTGATTGTCATCGAAACCGAAGTCGTCGGACAGCATAAATCAAATCCTTCATACAAGGCTTTAAGGTCATCCACAGTGGCGATGGACACGCCGGAATTGCCGACCTTGCCATAAATATCCGGGCGTTCGTCAGGGTCGCATCCGTACAGGGTTACCGAATCAAACGCCGTCGAAAGGCGTTTTGCTTCGGAATATTCCGACAGTTTTCGAAACCGTTGATTGGTCTTAAAGGCATCACCTTCACCGGCAAACATTCGGGTAGGATCTTCGTTGCTGCGCTTAAATGGAAAAACCCCGGCGGTAAATGGAAATCGCCCCGGCAGATTATCCAGCATCAGCCATTTCAAGCGCTCCCCATGATCGGCATAGCCGGGCAAGGCAACCTTCGAAACTTTTGTTCCCGAAAGCGTTTCAAATTTTAATCGGGTTGCTATTTCCCTATCCCGAATAACCACTACCAACTCGTCGTTGGCGTAGTCTTGTTTTAGCTGCTGCCAGGCCGTGAGTTGTGCTGCGCTCTCTGGACCAAGCATTGATTTTTTCTCCGCGACCAATAATTCCAAAGATTGATTATCGGTATGGCCGGAATCGACCAGCATGGACAGCGACGATTCCAATTGTTGTATTTCTCTGGCTTTTTGCGATTCGCTTAGTGCCAGAATTTTATAGTCACGAACAGTTTCCGAGATTTCCGCCAGATAACGGATGCTCTTCTCCGGAATAATTTTATGCTGATCGGTTGAATATCGCGTCGTAACCACGGGCAATCTATTGGATGCTTTACTGACTGATTTATTGGCCGATTTATTGGGCATTTCATTGCTTAGAAAAGACCATCCGCCGTCATCGAATTGCGACAATATTTCCTGATACAAAGCGGTCAATCCATCGTCGTTGAAGCGTGCCGCAATGGTGCCGAAAACCGGCATCTCCATTGGATTGGCGGAAAAAGCCCCGCGATTGCGCTGCACTTGCTTGCACACATCGCGATAGGCATCCGCGGCGCCTTTTCGATCGAACTTGTTAATCGCAACGACATCAGCAAAATCCAGCATGTCTATTTTTTCAAGCTGAGATTGGGCGCCGAATTCCGGGGTCATCACGTATAACGAGCAGTCAACCAGAGACGAAATACCGGCATTGCCCTGCCCGATTCCAGGCGTCTCCACGATAATCAAGTCGAATCCGGTAACCTTGCAGGCGCCGATCATGTCCGACACATACTCCGGTAATTCGGTATTGCTACCGCGAGTCGCCACCGAGCGCATATAAATATTATCGTGATTGATTGCATTCATGCGAATTCGATCACCCAGTAATGCGCCGCCAGTTCTGCGGCGAGTTGGGTCAACCGCAATGATTGCGATTTTTAACCCATCGTCAAAGCCCAGTCGAAACCGCAGTATCAATTCGTCGGTTAATGACGATTTACCGGCGCCGCCAGTGCCGGTGATTCCAAGCACAGGAATTTTGTCTGCTGAATGATGGTTGTAGTGTGCAATCCGCCGCGCTAATTCACTGGGCAATTCACTGGGCAATTCACTGGTTGCAGCGCCATTCTCAAGCGCAGATAAAACCTGAGACAACGCTCTGCGGTCGCCATTGACTAACGGTTGCAGGATTTGTGGCGCGTCCACTGCGGTATCGAATTGACTCAAGGCGATGGCGTTTTCAATCATGCCGCTGAGCCCCAGCGCCTGACCATCTTCCGGGGCATAGATGCGAGTCACGCCGTATTCTTCCAGAATCGCTTTTTCTTGCGCGACAATGACACCGCCGCCGCCGGCAAATACGCGGATTTTGTCTCCGCCATTTTGACGCAGCATATCCATCATGTACTTGAGATATTCGACATGCCCGCCCTGATACGAACTCAGTGCGATACCGTGCACATCTTCCTGCAATGCGGCATTCACCACTTCGGCAACCGAGCGATTGTGCCCAAGATGAATAACTTCGACACCCGATGCCTGCAGAATTCGACGCATGATATTGATTGCCGCATCATGCCCATCGAATAAACTGGCTGCGGTGACAAAGCGAATATTTGATATCGCCTTTGCTGGCAATGGGTCGGCCCGGCTTAAAATAGTCTTGCCCAAAATAATTCTCGCTTCCGAAGTTGGATTCTGTTAGTTTTGCAACTTACATTACGTTTACGTAAACATCAATTTAATTTTGCCTGCTCAACAGCTATGCGCCTCAAATTGGTATGCCCCAAATCGGTATGAATGCACAGTCCACTTATACCATTTCTGATCTGTCAAAACACCTTGATTTGACCCTCCGCACCATTCGCTTCTATGAATCAGAAGGTTTGCTTAGCCCGGAAAGGACAAATGGCAAACGTGTCTATCGTGAAAGAGATTTAGTGCGCTTAAAATTGATATTGCGGGGTAAGCGATTAGGGTTTTCGCTGGCTGAAATCAAAACCACTATGGCGCTGTACGACACCCAGCCCAATGAAGCGGCACAACTGAAATACGTGCTGGCAATCATCGAAACCCATCGCCAGGAATTGCTTCAAAAACAACAAGACATCACCAATACGCTGGATGAAATGGAGGCAGTAGCCGAACGTATCCAGGCACACCTCGTTTAGTTATTCTTTGAACGTGGTGCCGAGTGTAGGTTTTGTTTAAGTTTGGTGTTTAATTCAAGCTCGTGCTCGTTCCTTTAAAATATAAGGGGTGCGAAGTGAAATTGGAAACCATGCGCGACAATTCAGCCAACAAAAATCAAATTAGACCAAGCAACATGAGAAAATTAACCTGAGAAAATTAACCTGAGAAAATCAACATGATCTACAAAGCGCCGACCCGGGATTTATTGTTTTCAACCGTACATTTAGCCGACCTCAAAGGCGTTGCCGCCCTGCCCGGCAATGCGGACGCAACCGCAGACCTAGTGGAAGCCATATTGCGCGAAGCCGCAAAAATCGGCGAGGAAATTCTCGCGCCGATAAACCGAAGCGGCGATATTCACGGGGTTAAATTGATGGATGGCCAGGTGCAAACCGCGCCCGGGTGGAAAGAAGCCTATGCCACATTCATTGAAGGCGGTTGGAACGGGCTGCCGTTCTCGCCGGAGCGTGGTGGTCAAGGCTTGCCCTGGCTGGTGGCAACCGCAGTCCAGGAAATTTGGCATGCATCGAATATGGCTTTCTCGTTATGCACATTACTGACCCAGGGCGCCATCAAAGCCATTGATCTGCACGGCTCCGCTCAGCAAAAAGACACCTTCATGGATAATATGATTTCCGGCATCTGGTCCGGCACCATGAATTTGACCGAGCCCGACGCCGGCTCAGATCTGGCCGCAGTAAAAACCCAGGCCATAGCCAATGGCGATCACTACCTGATAAGCGGTCAGAAAATTTTTATTACCTATGGCGATCATGATTTAACCGAAAACATCATCCATTTAGTGCTGGCGCGCCTGCCGGATGCGCCCGCAGGGGTTAAGGGAATATCGCTGTTTATTGTGCCTAAGTTCCTGCCCGATGAAAACCGCCAATGGAGCGTGCGTAATGATATCGAAACCGTTTCCTTGGAACACAAATTGGGGATTCATGGCAGCCCCACGGCGGTGCTGGCTTACGGTGCTGGCAACCATCGTGAAAAAGGCGGGCCTGGAAAAAACGGCGCGGTGGGATATTTGGTCGGGCAAGAAAACCACGGCATGAAATACATGTTCACCATGATGAATATCGCCCGGCTTGCCATCGGCGTCGAAGGCAATGGCGTGGCCGAGCGCGCCTACCAACAATCTGTGCGCTTCGCCAACGAGCGCGTCCAGGGCGCCGCGATTGAGAATCCGAACGGGCAGCGCGTTACCATCATCAATCATCCGGACATCAAGCGCATGTTGATGCTGCAGAAGTGCCGGATTGAAGCGTTGCGCTCACTGGGGCTGGTATTGGGCGCATCTTTCGACAAGAGTCTTAAACACCCCGACCCGGCGGCGCGAACATTTAACCAGGCCATGGTTGAAATGCTCACTCCAATCGCCAAAGGCTACATGACGGAAATGGGACTTGAGAATGTATCCATCGCCTTGCAAGTACACGGCGGAATGGGATTCATCGAACAAACCGGGGCGGCGCAGCATTATCGTGATCAACGGATTACACCTATTTATGAAGGCACCAACGGCATTCAGGCATTGGACCTGGTTGGCAGAAAACTGCTGCGCGACCAAGGTGATATGGCGCGCACAGTCCTTGAACACATTCGCAAGGAAATGGAAACCGTACACCAATCTGCGTTGAGTTCAATGCGTGAGCAGGTAATCGAAGGTCTGAATGCAGTGGAACAAAGCATGACGACGATCATGAAAATGGCCCGCGGTGATCTTTCTGGCGGTGATATTGCCGGCGTTAATATGAAGCAGGCGGCCGCCATTGCCGACCCCTATCTTCGGCTTTGGGGCACGGTAATGTGCGGCTGGCAACTGGCAAGAGCGGCAAGCGTTGCCATGGATTTTATCAATCTTGATAACGGCGGCGATCCGTTTTACCGAGCAAAAATTGAAACCGCAAAATTTTATTTCGCCTCTGAAATGCCAAAAGTCGCCTACCATCAGACGGTGATAAAACAAAGCGCGAATTGCATCGCCAATCTTGATACCGCTATTTTCGAAACGCTGCAATAAGCCCCCTCATCAGCTTGCCAAAACGCACCGCCAATTTGACTTGCTTAGACCAACTTAATCGACTTTTTCTCATCCGACTGGAATAACTCAAATTTCCAGTTATCTACGCCAGCCCCAAAAATAATGGTTGGTGTTTTCGCCTTGTGGTTGTATTTTCCACATTCAACAGGTTTGCTGTGTATAAGCTCATATACCTTTGGTTGTCGCGCCGGCGGGTATTTTGCGAAAATTATGTTGTCGGAAATAGTGACTCGATTAGTATTTCATATGGCAAATGCGACAAGTTTTAGTCCATAAAATTGCATTTTTCTACATCAACATACATCTAAAGGAAACCAACAATATGAATCTTCGCGTTGCGATACTCGCTATCGGATCTCTGGTCTGGGATGGAAAATGCCATCGCCAAAAATGGCGTAATGAACGGTTGCGGCTATGTGATCGAGAACGGGTTAAAGCGCCAATTCGCTATGGGAGAAAATCAGATAGCCGAGGCGATACTTACACAATGGTTTTCTCTGATCGGGATTCAGACAAAATGGGATGGGGGCTGGCAATTCCTTGCGTCCAAAAAGCCCAATCAACTGATGATTTGGTCAGCGAAGCGGAAGCGCTTTGGGCTGCTGAGCAATCAAAAAAGACACCCGCAGGTCCGTTATCCGCTTCTTGGGGATGTGTTGGAATGATTGTTACCCCCAATCTACCGCAGAAATCCGACATCATTTGTGAATGGTCTCAGGTGGTGAGGTCGAGACCAGCGTATCAACAATCATTGTATGCTTGCGAGAAGGAGCCGATTATTGATAAAGGTGGAATCCTCGACATCTCGTGGCCCAAGATAGGGAATAAAAAGTATTATGACGGCGCCGATATCCTCTTGGCGACAGTGAACAGATCGGATCCTGATGATGGCCCTTCACCGAAGGAGATCGCAAAAGCATGGAAGGACGACTCGAAGGGCAACATTCGTTATTTCCTAAAAAACCAAGAGTGGGAAATCGCGACAGCGGAAGACGAGGAGATTAAGAATTGCCTATGCCCAAAAGAATCCAACTAAGCGGCCTAAGCATCAACCGCGCCCTGCATGATTTAATCGCCAAGGAAATCACCCCGGGCAGCGGGGTTGAGGCGGCGGGGATTGTCGCGGACTTGGGGGGGCAAGAACCGCGCCTTGCTGGAAAAACGCGATTGGTTGCAGAAGAAAATAAACGCTTGACACTTGGCTCATCCGGGGCGGCCGGAGATGACGGCGTATAAAAGTTTCCTCGCCGAGATCGGTTGCTTGCTACCCGCTGGCGGTGATTTTTCGACGCGAACCGACGGCGTTAACGACGAGGTCGCGGTCATCGCCGGGCCGCAGTTGGTTGCGCCGGTGGACAACGCGCGCTATGCCCTCAACGCCGCCAATGCGCGCAGGGGCAGTTTGTACGATGCCCTCTATGCCACCGATGTGATCGCCGAAGTGGAAGGCTGCAAGCGCACCGCCAAATACAACCCGGTGCGCGGCATGACCCACTGGCGGGCTTATCACCGCTCGCCCACCATTTCGCCGGAAGCGAAATGGCGCGTAGTCCGCGAAGCGGATTCGTATCAGGGATGATACGAACAAAATGAACGCCCATGCCGAGCGCTCGACCGCACCATCCAAGAGCAGTTCGTCGACTGCCACGAGGATGAACTATTCCATGACCTGACCGGCTTTAACCGCAAACTGGCCAACTGGCTGATTGATGACAACACCGTCCTGCCTCATCATAGCCTCAGACTGCAATCTCCTGTAAACTTCCTCATCCAAAATCAACCCAAGCGCCAAAGGGGGTGGACTTGTACACGCCATCGCCTCAACCCCCCGCAAGGTGTTATCCTCCGCGCGCCGCCGAGGCGCTTGAAATCATCAAAAGAATGAAAAAGCATATCAGTCTGACATGGTTATTGACGATGGCGGTGAACGGCGCGATTGCCGATGGCGTCGGTCTGCCGACCAATGTGTGCCATGATTTTTGCGGCGCGCGGCAGCAGCGCATCTGGGCGCGTTTTGAGCGTGGCGAGGGTTTGGAACTTGCCACTCTGCCCTCGGTCTACGCGGGCGTTTGCCATGTCTTTGGCGATAACATCAATCCCGATCGTGAGCACCATGTCGGTTTCTTGATCGATCACGGCGCAGTTGATCACGGCGCAGTCGATCACAGCACGGTCGATAACGACACAGTCGGTCACGGCAGTCCGCATAAACTGCGTTTGCGCTTCAGTTTTTTCACGTCGGCGCAGCCATATGGCGAATTGGACGCCGCGCAAGCCGAGGATTATTTCGGCGCGCCGGTTTTGCCGCTAGGGGTCTATCAGGGCTACGCCTACGCCGAGGCCAATAGTTTGCGGTTTCTGTCACGTTACTGGTTTCGGCGCGACCGCGATTTGGATCGGGTGCTGCTGGTCAGTTATTTCGGCCCGAGGATCACCATCCTATGCGATACCGACCGCAACGCCGAGCAAAACGCCGAGCGCTCGGACGGTTGAGGGGCGGTTGGGCGGTTGAAGGGGTGCTCGGACGGTCGGGCGACGGTCGGACGGGTTCCAAAACGCCGACCAAAACGGCCAACCTGAACCCAAAATCACAGCGAGGCGATCGCGGTCATCGCCAGTTCGCCGCGGTCATTCGCCACGGTCATTCGCCGCCCACCGATGCAGTTCGCGCGCGCGTTTTTTGACCGCGATAGTGAATGGCTGCTCGGCGAACAGCGGGCTGAGCGCGCGGAATTCCAACCCGCTGATGGCCGCGCCGCGGCAATGCCGATCGGCCATGCCAGCGAGGAAGGCGGCGGCCAAGGAGCCGTGCATCACCTCAACAACCGACCACGCAAATGTCTTGGCATGAAAACGCCAAATCAAGCGCTATTCGGCATACTACCCTCTGTTGCACTTCATGGTTGAATCCACAGACCCAGACATGTCATTGACTATTCCGTCGGCACGGTTAATAATGTCCCGCGCATAGGTGCTGGATCCGGGTCTCTCGCGAATACAACACTGATTCAAAAATATTGCGATTCAAAAAGACGGCTTTAGCGGGGCGTTCTTTATTCAGGTTTTAGGCAAAGGCCCGGCATCGCCGCCACTTAACCACAACGATGAGGACTGATCATCATGATAATTAACAATGTTCAAAATGCTACCCCCCCCCCCCCCGCAAAATAGCAAACGACAGGCGTTAGTCGCCGCTAAACTCTTTGCACTGTGCGCGCTGAGTCTGTTACTGAGTGCTTGCGGTGGCGGAGGGGGCGGCGGTGGCGGAGGGGGCGGCGGTGGTGCTGCGACCAGCGACGGTGGCACACTCTTTCCGCGCACTTCGCCGAATGTCAGTGTGCCGCCCGATGATGCCGAGTACGCCAAGAGAAAGAGTGAATTTGAGGCATCTGATGAATACACTGTGAGATATATGAGTGGATCAACTAGCGGAACTGATTCGCATCTGGGCAGAATCAACGCCGCGGCCGCCTACGCGCGCGGCGCAACTGGCGCGGGCGAGACCATTGCGATTGTGGACACTGGCATCCGTAACACCCACCGCGACTTATCCGGCCGCGACAAAGTCACCAAGGTAACTCAGACTGGATATTTCCCGGACGATGATGACAAATTTCACGGCACCTTTGTCGCCGCGCTTGCCGTCGGTAATCGTGATGGCGGCTCAGACCTGAATATGCACGGCGTGGCTTTCGATGCCAATGTGCATTTCACCGAGATTTTCTTAGGCAACCCGCCTGCCCCCGGCAGTTACAGATACTTTCTATTGGAAAATCACAATGATCTGGAAGATCGGAGTCTCGCAACAGAATTTAGCAAATCTATCGCGAGAGCGCGAGCCGCGGGCGCCGCCATTATTAACTCAAGTTTTGGGGTGAACGGCGCGATCTCGAGATACGACCGACGGGAAGTTCGCAGCCGCTTCGGGCATACCGCCGTGGCACTGGAGCAAAAAAATACGCCCGATGCCGACAAGACAATCATTGTCTGGGCGGCTGGTAACGCTGGCGGTCACACGCTGGCGAGCGACCAAACGCCGGTTTTCGATTCGCCAGATCTGTGGTCCGGCATGGGCGCGTATTTTCCGGAATTGCAAAGTCATATCCTCGCCGTGGTGGCGCTGGATCAAGACGGCACGATCGCCAGTTATTCGAACCATTGCGGCATCGCCAAGGACTTCTGCCTGGCCGCGCCCGGCTCCAACATCGTCTCGGCTTTGTCACGTAGCGACACTGAGTATACCATCGGTTCAGGCACCTCCTTCGCCGCGCCAATAGTCAGCGGCTCGCTCGCCCTGTTGCGCCAATTTTTTCGCGGACAACTCGGCAATACCGAATTGGTCACCCGCCTGCTCGCCACCGCCAACCGCGAGGGTCGCTACGCTAACTCCGATATTTACGGCCACGGCCTGGTCGATCTGGACGCCGCCACCTCGCCGGTCGGTGCGATAATGACCGGCTTGCCCGGCGACCCAGGCAGTCGCCCGTTTGCCGGCAGCGGCATCACCTTGTCCGGCGGCGCTTTTGGCGCCTCGTTGCAACGCCAGTTGGCAGATGTGGAGGTCGCTGGTTTCGATTCCCTCAGCGCGCCGTTCTTTCAATCGGCGGCGGCCTGGGTGACGCAACCAGCGCAAGAACGCGGCAGTGGCATATACCGTGAACAGCGGGAGTTGTCGTTGGCGGCCTCGCCCTATCAAAACAATGGCGCAACATTGTCGCTGGGGTTTAACGGAGACGGCACGCTGAGCGATGCACGATTTTCTTCCGCCGATGGCTGGTGGTTCTCATATGGCGATCACGGTGGGCGGGCGCTTGGTTTGTATGAACAGTCGTTTGACACCCACCCGAACGCCTTGAATTATTTGAATCCCGATTTTCAAAACAGTCAGAGCGAACATGAATATACCTACGGCGCACGGCGTTTTAGCGACCCGCTTGCGTTCGCCGCGCCGTATTTATCGCTGGTGCGCGACGGCCCGGGAATGGGCTGGTCGCATTCGCGCGCTGGCGGCGGGCGTTTCGGCTTCGCGCTGATGCACGGCGCACCACAGTTTGATGGCCAACAAAACCCTGGCGGCAAGCGTGGCATCGGCGCGCTGCTCGACCTGACCCTTAACGGCGGGTTGTCGCTGCAAGCCGGTGCGGTACGCGAGGCCGATGGCTTCCTCGGTGCGCGACCGCAAGGCGCGCTCGGTCAGGCGCAAGGCGAGACCGCGTTTATCGGTGTCAACGGCGCATGGACGTTGGGCCACGACTGGCGCATATTGGCCTCGGCATACCTTGGGCGCACTCGCCCGCAAGTTGACGACAGCGGCTTGCTGCACGATGCCGGCGCCATCATCAGTAGTGCATTCAGCATTGGCGCGGTGCGCGCTTCAATGTGGCAGCGTGGCGATTGGTTCGGCATGCGCCTGTCGCAGCCTTTGCGCGCCGAGAGCGGCGACGTGACTTTGCGTATCCCCACTGGGCGCACCAAATACCGCGAAATCTTATACCGCGACCACAAAGTGTCTTTGGCGCCAGCCGAGCGCAACCTGCAAGCCGAAGCGGTCTATCACTTGCCCTTCGCCGGCGGCGCGCTAAAAACCAGTATGGGAGTGGAACATCACCCGCAGCACGACCGCGCAAGTGGCATCCGCCCATTCATGCGCCTGTCTTTTGAGCGGCGTTTTTAAGGGGGCGGTTTTTCGCTGCCCGGGTCAAAAGCTTGCCACAATGGTTTGCATCGCTGCTGCTTCTATCGCTAAAGGGCTAAACCAAATTGCTGAACAACGGGATCGTCAAGAGAGCAGTTATACCGTTCATTCAATGAATCCTGAAAACCACGTTAGGATTCGCTATGACCGCAAAAATCCATATGCCCCACTTGGCCCCCACTCCCATGGGTAGCGACCTCGCCCAATTCAATCGTAAACTGTCCGACTGGCTGATTGATTACCCCCCCCATCATAGCCTCGGCCTGCAATCCCCTGCACACTTCCCCATTCAAAATCAGCCAGAGTGCTAAACCTGCCCTCGCGAAAGTGTAGGGTGCCTTCTGATTACTACGATTCTTTTCGTATATCATTAGGCATCCAACATGCCCGGAGGAGATTAAAAGATGAAGATTAATCCGCACAAATCAGCCACGACCACGCCGGCTACCCGGGGCTACATCCAGGCATCCACCAAAACCGCCGTTGCGCGGTCCGCGGAACCAGGCGTGTCAATGACCACCATCTATAAAGTGGAAGCACGCCGGGCGCACCCAAGACGGCACGCACACTCGCCACAACCTGGGTGCAAGCGCCCGCCCGCAGCACGAGGCGATTATCCGAGAACTGCGGGTCGATTCGTGCTTGTCCTTGGATGACATCGTCGAAGTTATGAACCGCTGCCAGCCGGTCGCGCTGGGCCGTGGCGCAGTGTCTCGTTGCCTCGTTGCCTGCGGCGCTTGGGCTTCAATCAACGAACCAAACCCAGGCAAACTCATGGTTTCGGTTGCTTTGAGCCAACCTCCTGCGGCTATATCCACATCGACCTCAGGTGTTGAGCCGGCTAGGCAAGCGCCGCAGTTATGCGTTTGTCGCCATAGACCGCGCCACGCGCTTCGTGTTTGTCCAGATGCTGTATCGGCGGGATGCGCAAGGTATTAGCGGCTGCCTGAAAGACTTCATCGCCGCCTTCCCGCATCCGGCGTACACTATTTTGACGGATAATGATGGCGCCTTCACCGACCGCTT
The DNA here is from genome assembly GCF_965237845.1 of Candidatus Spongiihabitans sp. GTDB lineage: Bacteria > Pseudomonadota > Gammaproteobacteria > Arenicellales > Poriferihabitantaceae > Spongiihabitans. Next base: position 1,938,577 of record NZ_OZ250154.1, read on the forward strand.
TACGGTGTCCAAAAAGGGCAACCCAGTGGTCGCCATCTTTTTGACCTGCTCTGCCAGGCTCACGGCATCCGGCATCGCCTAATCCGCACGTATCGCCCGCAGACCAATGGCATGACGGAGCGTTGCAATCGCCGCATTAGCGAAGCGCTGCGGCACAAGGCATGCATCAGCGCCAACACCGGCGGAAACAAGTTCCGCGGCTACCGGGAAAGAGACCGGTTTATCCGTGCCTTTGTGGATAACCACAACAAAACCCGCCTGAAGTGTTTAGGCTATAAAGCACCGCTGGAAACCCTGGAATAAACCATAAGGATCAGGCCGGACACAACACGAAAGCGGGGGTAGGGAGCCTATACAACCGCTAGCCGCTAAAAAGCGGTATGTTTATTTTTGGCAAGTTGGCACGCTGAACAATATCGACTACATGTTGTCGCCAGAAAGGCCAAACATTGTGGGTGGCGTTAAATTGGGAGAACGCTTTTAATTCTGCGACGGAAAGTTTGGATTTCACTTCGTAAAGAACGAGAAAATCTGCTTCAATTTTCACATATGTCTGCGACTTAACCTGTTTTGCTTTCGACTTGTCCAGACGCACACCTAGCGCGACCCTTATGATAAGCGTATCGGGTGCGCTTTTGTTGGTTTGGACGGTATGTCCCACTCCGCGTTTACTCAGCGTGGCTAATTCCAGGTTATCCATTTTAAGAACGCTCACAGGCCGCGAGCAATTGCTTTGATATAAAAATATGTCCAGCAACTTAAGTTTGCTTGCCGCTGTCTGTGTTAGTTTTTGTTGTTTTGCATTCATGCGGCTTGCCGAAATTCAGCATTTACGGGAGAGAGATTTGTCGGTTTGATTGATGGCATTTGCGCGCTGTCTTGCATGGACTGCGATATATGATAATCGGTGTTTTCAACAATAGGGGCATCCAAAGGTTGCGTAAAAGTATCTTGGGATTTACCGACTGTTTTGTTGCCTTCTGCCAACATTGAATAAGCATCCGGTAACTTCGCCGCCACGCGGATTAACTTGTCCATCGCTTCGCTTTGTATGGCGTAACCTCTTTCGTATTTTGAAAACGCATTTGCTCCGCCGCCAAAAATTTCAGCGGCGCGTTTTTGCGTGAGGTTCAGTTTTATACGAATGGCCTTGATCTCCGCGCTAGTCAATAGCCCGATGCGTTTGCGCTTGGTATCGGCGATTTTTATCTCGTTGCGTTTGATCTGGTCGGTCAGAACGGGGGCGCAACCGCACGAATCGCAAAGGCAACATTCCAAGCCCTTGACTTGAAATGGTTTGCTGCCATCTCTGGGTTTGAATTTGCCGGTGAATGTGGATGCGGTTAATTTTCCCTGCCAACAAACCGGGCACTCATCGGTTAAAAGTTTCATGGTAAATCCCTAAGAAAGGTGGAAAGAAGAAACAACAATGGCTGTACATTTTTTATTGAATCCGAGTTTGATATAAAGAGAGTCTGGGTTATTTGGGGGGTTATTTAGCGCAGATTGTGACGCTGACCATTGGCAATGATAGACATCAAGCCAAATCTCTGATTCTCCATATCTCACGGATTCCCGGTAGTTTTCCGAGGTCAAGTTTTTCAAGCATTCGCAAACATCTGTCAGCAAATAACCAAGATTTGTGGTGTCGTTAGACACCGCACTCGTCTTAAAATAAACCTGTTGATTGCCTGCCGGCCGGTGTATATGTTCAAGCGAATATTCGGATGTTTTGCGTTTTTGTGGCGTGTAACTAACCATTATGGTTATTTTTCATTTGATGTCAATACGGAAAAAGTGAAAATATTTAATTTTTTTGGCTGATTTCCATGAAAAATGACACTCAATCATCGCCGGTTACCCCCCTGCCGCCGGTCTCCTTTGCTGTTCATGAATTTATTCTCTAATTTATCCTCTGTCTGTTGACGATTGTAGCAGTTTGACTCACGACTACAAATAGCGGTGATGGCTGCGAAAATCCATTATGACCTCTTGTGGCATCCCGCTCCCACGGGTAGCGCCCCCGAACCTGTCGTCATCCAGACATCCACGGCGGCGGTTTTTTCTTAAAAAATCCACCGATGCCGGCAATGGCTTCCTCGGTTTCCCAGGCATCAGCCAGCATCTTTGCGGTGTATTCTCGATTCTCCTGCATCGTTTGTTGACTGACATTTCGTATTAATCCTTTAGTCATGGCGATGGCTCCGGGAGCGCAAGCAAGGCAGCTTTGCAGCTCCTTTTCAATTGCCTGGTCGAGATTAGCGGGTTCAACCACTTTATCAATCAATCCGAATTGAACGGCTTCGTTTGCATCAAATACATGCCCGTTCAATAATGTGCGGCGAGCATTGCTGATGCCCATTCGATCAATCAAATAAGGAGAGATATTAGCGGGGGTCAGTCCCAGCCGGGTTTCGGTTAACGCAAAGCGCGCGGTGGATACGGATATTGCGACATCGCAAACTGCAATCAGTCCAACGCCGCCGGCATAAGCCGCGCCGTGAACCCGAGCGATGGTAATTTTGTTGAGCCGGTTTAATGCTTCCAAAACATCCGCCAAGGCGGCGCTTTCCCTGATTCTTTGTGCGCGACTGCGCGCCAGATTTTCTTTCATCCAACCCAGGTCGGCGCCGGCCGAAAAACTTTTCTCTCCGGCAGCAGCCAAAACCACTGCTCTTATAGCATTGTCATTGCTTATCGCCTTGCAGGCATCGCGCAACTCCAACATCATCCGGCTACCCATGGCATTGTGCTTTTGCGGGCGGTTCAGGGTTAACCGGGCTACGCACCGTTGATCCACTTCAAGACTTATATCCGCGTAATTCATATTGATTATCCCGCTTGATTATTCGTGCCGTCTGATATCTTCTATGACCAGCCCATCATTGGAAATTGAATTAGGTTCAACGAAATTAACTTCTCCGCGAACCTTGCACAACTCCCGAATACTTTTGTTTATTGCTTCGTCAAGAGCCTCGGATTGTTGCGTAACTTCACAGTGTAAAGTCATTTGATCGCTTTGATCGACCCAATCAACAACCAGTCTTGCCTGGATAATTTCTGGATGGCGTTTTATCAGACCCTCTATCTGCTCGGGATGAATGAACATGCCGCGCACTTTCACGGTCTGGTCGGCGCGCCCCATCCAACCCGCTATTCGTCGGTTAGTGCGGCCACATTCACTGACTCCCTCAAGCGCCGCAGACAGGTCGCCGGTGGCAAATCGAATCAAAGGATAATCTGGATTCAACGTGGTCACCAATACTTCACCGACTTCGCCATCGGCAACAACATCACCACTGCCGGGTCTTACAATTTCCAGGTAAACGCCCTCATCGACTATCAGCCCCGAATGCACAGAAGATTCATAAGCAATCACACCCAGATCAGCGGTGGCATAACATTGCAGGACCGATATTCCCCGCTCGGTAAAATCATTTCGCAATGAAGGCGGCAGCGCTTCCCCAGAAACCAGCGCCTTGTTCAGGCTACTCGCATCCAGATTTAACGCATCCGCCTTTTCCAGAATAATTTTCAAAAATGACGGCGTGCCGATATAACCGCTTGGTTTTAAATGGTTTATGGTTTGCACTTGCAAATCAGTTTGGCCAACGCCCGCGGGTATTACGCTACAACCCAAGGCATGACATCCGCTATCGCCCATTGAGCCTGCCGGAGTGAAATGGTAGGAAAAACAGTTTTGCACTAAATCGCCCGCACGAAAACCGGCGGCAAATAATGTCCGTGCAAACCGCCAATAGTCTGGGCGTTTGGTGCTGACTTCGTAAATCGGTCCGGGAGAGGCAAAAATATAAGCTAACTGATTGTGCTTAAAAGCGGTCAAACCACCCAACGGCGGTCGCTGCTGCTGGCGGTCGATCAGTTCTGATTTTCTGGTGACTGGAAAGTTTTGTAACTGATCAAGTGAAGCCAGCGGTTGCCCATCATAATCCCGCAAACTGCTCGCATAAGCAGCGGTGTTTTCCCTGGCGTGAGCGAGTTGCGTGGAAATACTTTCAAGCAGTGCCTGTTCTCTGCGCTCAGTGCTGCGCACTTCCAATGAATCGTAATATTTCCGCATAAAATAATTTCAGGCAATACGGCTAATACGCTCAGCAAATACGCTCAGGCAAACTATTAAGCAAGCCAGCGTTTGCGCCGCCGATAATGCTTAACATCACGGAAACTTTTCTTATCGCTGCCGCTGACGCCAAGATAAAATTCCTTGACATCTTCATTTTCGGCAAGAGATTTCGCTTCACCGTCCATAACCACGCGGCCGTTTTCCAAAACGTATCCATAGGTAGCGTAGCGCAATGCCACCGATGTATTTTGTTCCGCTAACAGAAAAGTTACCCGTTCCTGTTGATTAAGTTTTTTGATGATTTCAAATATTTCTTGCACAAGTTGAGGCGCAAGTCCCATTGAAGGCTCATCCAATAAAATTACTTTCGGTCGAGCCATTAATGCCCGCCCAACGGCAATCATTTGTTGTTCGCCTCCAGAGGTATAACCGGCCTGGCTTTTTCGTCTTTCTTTTAGCCTGGGGAAATAGCTATAAACCTTTTCCAGATCATCGCTAATTGCTCTGCGGCCATGTTTACGGGTATAAGCGCCGGTCAGCAGATTTTCCTCCACCGTTAAATGTTCAAAACAATGGCGCCCCTCCATGACCTGAATGACCCCTCGTTGAACCAATTCCGTTGGCGACAGGTTTTCTACCTTTTCACCCATAAATTCGATCGATCCCTTGGTTACATTGCCGCGTTCGGTGCCGAGGATATTGGAGACAGATTTAATTGTTGTGGTTTTGCCGGCCCCGTTTGCGCCCAGCAAGGCGACAATCCCGCCTTCCGGCACATCCAATGAAACGCCCTTGAGCACCAGAATGACGTGATCATAAATCACCTCGATATTCTTGATACTCAGGACGATTGTTGGTTGTGCGGGCATGATATAACGGGTAATAAGTGACTAGCTCGACTCGACTATTCTATTTTGATGGGGGAAATTTATTCTGGTCAGAAAATAGTGGATTCTCGTGATGTTTTTTATTATTGCCGCTCAAAAGTTACTTAACCAATTCCTGCAAAATATGGCCTTGCTTAGCCACCGCATCTTCCGAGTTGACAATAAACAAACCAAAGTCGTTGGATTGAGCCTCATCTATTGCGGAAAGAATCAGTTTCTTGTCTTTTTCTTTGGCTTTGTTGGTAGAGAAAAAATGGTTAAGTTCTGTACTGCTCATCTCGCTATGCAGACTACCACGAACCGTGCCAGAAGTTAGCCCCACGACGGCATAATACGGCATAGTTACATTGTTGTATTTCAAACTGCTTATGTTGGAAAACAACGCCATCTTTATAAAGGCATCTTTTATGTCGTATTGAGACGGAAGCACTTTTGTCTTGCTGTGTTTTTTCTCTATCAAGAACACGCGCCCGTGTGCAATAAAGCATTCGTCTGCAGTCCAGTAATATAACCCGCCCAAAAGATTTTTTAGTGTGATGATTGCCTTATTTCCCCCAGTTTTCTCTTTAGGTTGATTAATTAAAGCCTCACGAATTTGTGCCTGTTGGGCCAGTTGTCTTGATATATCCCTAAATTTGGAAGCGTCTTGTTTGGCAATCGTGATACGTTTTTTAATGCCATCTTCGCCATGCAAGCGGACTCCTGTTTTACAACTTATTTTCCGATATGCTACCAAAGCACATTCCGCAACATCGAATAGTTGCTCCATTTGTTTCAAATTCCAATGCAACGCACTGGAATGATAATTTTGCAATTCTTTGAGTTGTCCGCCGACATAACAGTGGTCAAGACTCTGGTTAGTGATTTTATTCTTGTGTATCTGTTTTGGTCGTATGTTCTTTTTCGCTGTAGTGTAGTAACCGACAATCACATACACATTGAACAGACTCATTAACGAAACGGTATCCCACTGGATAAAATCGCGGTCGCCATCCGCGCCTTCATCCTTGCAAAAAGGAATTAGCGTTACGCGATTCTTTTTATTTAAAGTGTCATAAACGCGGGCAAATGGATAAGACCGCGTTCGCTTGGGAGAAACCCATTGGCTAACAGCGTATTCGTCGCTTGCGGTCTTGAGTATAAATCTGCTTTTGGACGACAAATTGCCATTTAGAAATTTGTTCATTTCAAAAATTTCTAGTGAAGCGGAGAGTTTTGTCACATACTCAATTTCTTTTAGTTCTGCGACAATATCAATGGGCTTACTCATCAAATAATCCTCTTTGGTTTTTCGGATTACACACATCACTAAACACATCGGCGTAGTCAGCGCTCAACACAAACACCTCGTTTGATTGTCTGCTGGCGTTCATCCCGTAAGCCCACTCCGAGGGCAGGATGCGAAAGCCATTGTATAGTTCTCGAACGTCTGGACAATCATTATATGAAAGCAACCAACCATCTCGATTTCGCAATATCTTGGCAAGAGTAGCATGGTCAAAATCTGCGTGGTGATCGCCGCGCTTGCCGTATAATTTGCTCTCGATAACATAGGGCGGGTCAAGATATAGGAAGTCGTGTTTGTGACGACCCAATGACTGCTTGAAATCGGCTTGCTTAATCGTAAGTCTATCCGTCTTGAACGCGGCAAGCCCGGCAATAGCAGTATCGGTAAAACGCGGGTGACCGGGAGACATCCCTCCAGAAAACGTTGTGCCGGAAAATGAACTGCGATTAAGGGCAAAGAAAACAGCCGCCAGTTTGCGTTTGCCTTTCATCGTGAAATACCCCCGTTGTAAAGCGTAAAACTCAACTTTGCTCAGCGGGTGATAAGCGCGCACTAGCTGCGCCAATTTGGGCGCGTCATCCAGCAGCGTCTGCCAGAAATTAACTAACGGCGCGAACGCATCGTAGGCGTGAACCTCCACGCCCCGAGCAGCACAAGCTAACTCAACTGACGCGCCGCCAATGAACGGCGAACACAAGCGATCAAGGTTTGGCGGCAACAGATGAAGTATCTGTTTGACGGCGCGCGACTTGCCACCCGGATAGCGCAAGGGAGATTTAAGCGTTAGCCTCGGCGGCTGGTTTGTCGGTGTCGAAGCAATCAAGAGCGCGGAGACTTGCTCCAGAGTCGCATCAATCGGTTTGGTGATATTTCGGGTAATCATAGAATCAACTTAGCGCAGGTTAGCCGCGTATCAATGCTCAACTGAATTGCGTACATTGCGGTATCAAACCTTTTTGTTCAATGTATGTATGCGATTTCCTAATTTTTGAATCGTGTTCGCACCGTATTTTATATATTGCTTCTCGGTTTCCATTCCGATGTGTCGCCGGTTAAGTTTTTCGGCCGCAAGATTAGTAACCCCGCTACCGGAAAAAATATCAAGAACAATATCATTTTTATAAGAATAATACTGAACAACCCGTCTTGCCAGTTCTTCGGGAAATGGACACGGATGAATACTCTCTTGCGGAGCAACAGGCCGAATATTCCAAATGTTCTTGCTTTGCTCTTGATAGCCTTTCAAATCCAATTTGTTTTCTCGCTTTTCTTTCGCCGAACGATTGTGATAAATGTTGTTTTCAGATTTTTTTGCAGCCGGTTTTTGAAAGACAAAAACGTACTCCACGGCTAAACTCGGGTAGTAGTAGCCAGGATACGGATGTTGCATTAAAACACCACTTCTTTTATCTCTGACCACGCCCTTTTCCCAAACAATGTCTTCCTTGAACCGCCAGCCAATTTCCTCCATCCAACAAACAAAATGAAAAGGCAACGCCACTCGCTTTCCCTCCCATGCCACTGGTGAAATGTTCACCACATTGTGACCACCTGGCTTTATGACGCGATACATCTCTTTGAATCTATCAATCAGAAATGTTTTATAAAAATCATAAGACTGCTCCTTTCTCTCCCAGTAACCGACTTCCCCGTTTAACTTTTTTACATGATCGTCATAGTTGATTGCGTTATGATACGGTGGCGATGTGAACGCAAGCACAATGCTGTCATCAGCAAGTGTTTTCATGCCATCCAAACAATCGCCACAAATAAACTGTCCTAACCCGGACTGATACACTCTCAGTTTTTCCCGATTGGCCCGGAAACGTCCGCCTAACTCTAATGCAGAGATAATCTGTAGTGCTTTATTTGTCCCAATTCCTTTGAATTGTAGCAAATCCGCCACAGTGATTTTGTCGGTCAAATTCGAGCGAAGATAATCAACCAATTCTTTGCTCAAACGGCTTATGCTGTTGCCTTTCGCTCCAGTGCCGAGAATGACGGATATCAACTCTTCCGTGTTCAATTTGGATGGCGGATTGGAAAGAAGCTTTTCCCGAGGTTGCTGATTTGTTGCAGGCATGGATAAATACCAAACTAATAACTCTCTAATTTTCTTGAGACAACATCTAACTCAGATGAATGACAAAACCCCCGGCCGATAGCAACTCCATTGCCATCGGCACACGTTGGACTAACTACCAGCACTGTTAACCGCAATCACGTTCGGAAATATTGTTTTCGGCGGCGTAAGCGGCGGAGTCTTCCATAATCAATGCATCGACCACTTCACGGTCGGCGCCGGTGAAATCAGTTATCAGCGACCAGGATTTGGCGGCGGCATCCCATTGTTGAATGGCGCCGAGACCAGGGCCGCCGTGGTTCTCACAAGTGACATTGATTTCGGGACCGAAGTTTGCAAGACCCAGCTCAGCCATACGCGCCTGATCAATTTTAAGGGCTTCCATGCCGTCGCGCATTTGAGCGGAGGTAATATCGGCGACGCCGTGCATTTTCTGTGCGGTTGCTGCCGCTTCCGCAGCCAGTACAGCGGCGTACATACCCCGGTTATACAAAACTGTTCCGAGGTTGGAACCATCTCCCGCGGCTTTTCCTCTGTCAACAACATATTTTCTGAGGTCATCATAAACATCAAACCGATCGCTAACGCCGTGGAACGTAATCGCTTTATAGCCATTGGCGCCATCGCCAGCCGGCAATACGTCATTTTCAGAGGCAGACCACCAGACACCGATGAAGTGATCCATGGGATAGCGAATGTTAGCAGCTTCCTGGACAGCGACCTGGTTCATCACCCCCCAACCCCACATCAATACGTAGTCCGGCTGATCGCGGCGAATTTGCAGCCATTGGGATTTTTGCTCCTGGCCTGGATGATCCACCGCCAGCAGGGTTAACTCATAGCCGTGTTTTTTAGCCAATTCCTCAAGGGTGCGGATCGGCTCCTTGCCGTAAGCGGAATTATGGTACACCAGCGCGATGTTTTTGCCGTTAAGATCCCCGCCCTCCTGGTCTGCGATATATTTAATGATGATGGAGGCGGCGTCCCAGTAAGTGCCCGGGTAGTTGAATATGTGGCTGAATATTTTGCCGTTGGCGGCGGAAGTGCGGCCGTAGCCCATGGAATGCACCGGAATGTCGTCGGCGGTGGCCTTCGGGATCAACTGATAGGTGATGCCGGTGGACAGCGGCTGATAGACCAATGCGCCTTTGCCTTTTGTGGATTCATAGCATTCCACGCCTTTTTCGGTATTGTAGCCGGTTTCGCATTCGATCAATTTGATCGGCGCGCCGCCGATACCGCCATCGCGTTGGTTCAGCAATGTGAAGTAGTCCGCATAGCCATCCGCAAATGGAATGCCGTTGGGGGCGTAAGGTCCGGTGCGGTAACTCAGTGATGGAAACACCAAATCCGCTGCTGCCGTCTCAGCGCCAATCGACATCACCATCGCTATGGCTACGGCAGTTAGTTTAGTAAGTTTCATATTTCCTCCTCGGAAATGGTTAATGTCCTGTACGGACGAGGGTAAGACCGTATCAATGAGGGAACGGCCAAAGTCGAAGCTTCTCTTTCGCGATCCGCCACAGCTGCGCCAGCCCATGTGGTTCGACAATCAAGAAAAACATAATTAACCCACCAATCAATATTAAAATCAAATGGGCTACCAGGTCGGTGGGCCAACCCAGCCCGCCGACCATGATATTCTTAAACAACACTGGCATCAGTGTCATAAATGCAGCGCCAATGAACGATCCGAAAATGGATCCCAGACCACCAATGATAATCATAAACAGCACCAGAAACGACTTGTCGATTCCAAAGGCTTCGGTGGGTTCTGCCGCGCCGAGATAGACAGAAAAAAACAGCGCGCCGGCAACACCGATATAAAACGAGCTTACGGCAAACGCAGACAATTTAGCATTTAGCGGTGGCACACCAATAATCTCCGCGGCGATGTCCATGTCACGAATTGCCATCCACGACCGACCTATTCGACCTCGGGTCAGGTTTTTAGCAATTAAGGCAAAAACGACCACTATTGTCAAACAAAACAGATAAGTCGCCCACGGCGGTGAGTTGGGGCCGGTGATGGCAATGCCAAACACAAACCTTTCCGGTGAACTAATCATTCCAGAAGCGGAATAATTATAGAACCAGGGGACTTTATTAAACAACCACACCAGAAAAAATTGCGATGCCAATGTGGCTACTGCCAGGTAAAACCCCTTAATACGAAGACTCGGCAAACCAAACAAAATACCCACAAACGCAGTAATTCCACCGGACAGCAGCACCACTAAAAACATATTAAGTTCGGGAAATGCGGTGGTTAATTTATAAGAGGCATATGCGCCGACCGCCATAAACCCCCCGGTGCCCAAACTCAATTGTCCGCAATACCCGACCAGTATATTTAATCCCAGCGCCGCCATTGACCATACCAACACCGGCAACAATACCGACTTCTCCCAGTAGTCGTTAATCAAAAATGGCACAACCAGAAAAGCAAACGCACAAAACAGAATCACAAACCAGCGATCCAGCGCAATCGCGAAGATTTGCTGATCTTTGTTATAGCTGGCTTTGAAGTCCCCGGATTCTCGGTAAAACATTTTACTTAACTTTTGCTTATTTTCGACACGATTATTTTAGACCCGCTCAATAATTTTTTCACCAAATAAACCTTGCGGTCTGAACATTAGAAAAAACAGCGCCAGCACGTAGGCGAACCAGTTTTCAGTGGCGCCGCCGACCATAGGGCCGATCCAGAATTCAAACAACTTTTCACCCACCCCGATGATGAGTCCACCCACTATTGCCCCGGGGATGGAGGTGAAGCCACCGAGGATCAGTACCGGTAATGCTTTTAATGCAATGAGCGACAAGGAAAACTGAACGCCGGACTTGGAACCCCACATGATTCCAGCCACCAGCGCGACAATGCCGGCAATAGACCAAACGATGACCCAGATCGCGCGCAATGAAATGCCGACGGTGAGCGCTGCCTGATGATCATCGGCGACTGCGCGTAATGCGCGACCGGTTTTGGTGAATTGTGAAAACAGTGTTAATACAGCAACTAACAGGAGCGCAATCGCCGCGGCCCAAACGTCCAGCACATCAATGTACATTCCAATGTATTTGGAATCTGCCGTAGCCCAGGTGCGAGTAACCTCCTCCCACCAGAATGACCCGCCAGAAGGAATGCCCAGATCAAGCGGCTTGATATTCGCGCCCCACATCAAGTCTCCAAAACCTTCCATAAAAAATGCCAGTCCAATGGTCGCCATAAACAGGATAATCGGCGCCTGATTAACCAGATGCTTCAAGACCAGGCGTTCGACGATATAGGCAAAACCAATCATGACAATGACGGTCAATACGATGGCAAGAAAAATATTCATGCCACCTGTTATATCGCTGGACCAATGGTGATATTCGGTGCCGAAAATAACATTGATTAAATGCGCGAATGGAACCTGTCCGGTTTGAAACCCGACCAAAGTGAGCGCGGCAAATAAACACATCACCCCCTGAGCATAGTTAAAAATCCCCGATGCCTTGAAGATCAACACAAATCCCAGCGCAACCAGAGAATACATCACCCCAGCCATCAGCCCATTCAATATCACCTCAAGCGTATTCAGTAGTTCCAGGCTCATTTTGGTTTGGACTCCTTATTTTTCCGAAATAACGGCACCTATTTTTTCCTCGGTCTTAACTTTACCAATACCGACAATGCAATCCCATTTCAATTCCTTGCCATGCTCATAAACGGGCTTAAATATTCTCAGGCAAGGTTTCTTACTCAACGCATCGGTGACTACCGCTAACATGTAAGCGTGGTTTTTGCGTTTGGCGCGCTTGTATTCATTAGGAGTTAATTCGCAATTGATACGATTGCCTTGGTGCCCTTTAACTTCCACATGTAATTCATCCACTTCATTGGATATCGTCAAATCCCAGCCGCAGTTGTCCTCTTCCACGCTTTTAACATGCCAATTTTCGTGTTGATAGTGCTTTGATACGCAATCAATCGCGGATATCTCCACCTTTTTTCGTTTTTCCACATCCGCTTTTGTACGGCGTGGCATTTTCTCGACGAGTTTATCCAGTTTGGATAAAAATGCTTTCTCGCTTTTTAGCGTGTCTGCGTCGCCATACATGCGGGGGCGACGGAAATTATCAGGCAAGCGCAGATCTCTTGCTCCTTCAGAAAGGAGGTGACAATCTTCGACGGAGGATTGTGTTTGGTACATTTTTCTTTTCTGGAGTGTTTGTATTTCGCTAAACACAGTGGCGTTTCGATACCAGCCGACAACTCTCGCGCCTTTGCCATAAGGAAACGGAGCAACCCATATCACAGTAATACCACTGATTTTAGATTCTCCCTTACTCGCACCAAAATGTTTTTGGATGTCAAGTTTCATGAATTTCCCGTTGTTCGGCGGGACATAACCGTAATACTGATTTCCATATGGCTTAAAATTCTTATCTTCTGCGGCGCTACCGGTGTCTTTGACATATTTTCCACCGCCAACAGGGCGGTCTCGTCCACCATCATTGCCTTTGTACTCACGCATCCAAGCAATCTTGGCAAACAGAAGTTTTTTCGGGTCAAGGTTTTTGAGTTTCATTTTCGTGCTTTGCGTTGGCTTATTCATGGCTGACCCCCAAATAGGCATCGATAACGGTCTGATTATTTCGCACTTCATGCGGCGTACCGTCCGCTAACTTGCGCCCATAATCCAGCACCACCACACGATCCGCTAGATCCATCACCACGCCCATATCATGCTCAATCAGCGCAATGGTGGTATCAAACTCGTCGTTCACATCGAGTATAAAACGACACATATCTTGTTTTTCTTCCAGATTCATCCCTGCCATTGGCTCGTCCAGCAACAATAATTTGGATTCGGCGGCCAGGGCGCGGCCTAATTCAACCCGTTTTTGCATGCCGTAAGGCAACCGACCTACCGGGGTCTTGCGAATCGACTGAATTTTCAAAAAATCGATGATGTGCTCGACGCGTTCACGGTGCTGCATTTCTTCACGCTCGGCCGGGCCTTTCCACAAAGCCTGCCAGAATATATTGGTGTTCATCTTGGTAATTCTTCCGGTCATCAGATTATCCAATGTTGACATGCCCTTGAACAACGCGATATTCTGGAACGTTCTGGCAATGCCCTGGCGCGCGATTTTGAATGGTTTTTCGGAAACCCGTTTGTGACCATTAAACCAGATTTCGCCTTCCTGGGGATGATAGAAACCATTGATGATATTAAGCATTGAACTCTTGCCGGCGCCATTGGGTCCGATGATGGCGCGAATCTCGCCGCGCTTAATATCGAAACTGATGTCGCTGAGCACTTTTACCCCGCCAAAGGAAAGCGAGATATTTTTCACCTCCAGCAACACATCATCGATATTGGGTTGGGGCGCCACTAAACTTATTTGCCTAAACTTATTTACCTGACTTATTTTCCGACCTGCCGTAATTAACGCGCCGTGATTGACTTGCGATTCTAAGCGGCTCGAAGCGTCGCATCAAAGACCGGCACATCCATGATATTGAGGTCGGCATTGATTTCACCTTTGAGGCCATCTTCAAAAGTGACTTCTGTTTTGACAAAGCAGGTGTTTACCTCAGAATACAAAGCCTCGACAAGCACAGCATACTTTTCGGCGATGATGCGCCGCCGCACCTTGCGCGTGCGCGTTAGCTCGCCATCGTCGGCGTCGAGTTCCTTGTGCAAGATTAAAAATCGGCGAATTTGAGAATCGGCGGTATGTTGATCGGCGGACAAATCCTGATTAACCTGCTCAATATTTTTCAAGAGCATGGCGTACACCTCAGGGTGCCCGGCCAGTTCCTGATAACTGGCATATGCGACATTGTTTCTTTCGGCCCAGTTGCTCACCGCTTCGAGATCGATATTGATCATAACGGTAACAAAATCCCGCTCAGCGCCAAAGGCGACCGCTTCCTGGATTTGCGGAAAAAACTTCAGTTTGTTTTCAATATATTTTGGCGCGAACAATGCTCCGCCCCTGAGCTTTCCGACATCCTTCACCCGATCGATAATCTTGAGGTGGCCATTATCATCAAAATAGCCGGCATCACCGGTCATCACCCAGCCCTGTTTATTTTTGGTTTTCCGGGTGGCTTCGTCATTTTTGTGATAACTGTGAAAAACCCCTGGACTACGATAAATCACTTCGCCGTCAGCGGTGATTTTTACATCCACGCCCAGAGACGGCTTGCCCACAGTGTCGGCAAAAACCTCGCCGTCGGGTTGCGCGGTGATAAATACCGCGGCCTCGGTTTGTCCATACAACTGCTTGATATTGATGCCCAAAGCGCGAAAGAAATCAAAGATCTCCGGACCGATCGCCTCGCCGGCCGTGTATGCCACCCGAATACGACTGAATCCCATGGTGTTTTTCAAGGGCGCGTAAATAATAAGACTGCCCAATGCGTACAGGATTCGATCTTTGCGCGCAACCGATTCGCCATTCAAAATCGCAATGCCCGCTCGGTTCGCCACTGCCATAAAATAATGGAACAGTTTTTGCTTGAATGCGCCGGCGTCTTCCATGCGAATCATCACCGAAGTCAGAATATTTTCAAAAACTCGCGGCGGCGCGAAATAAAAAGTCGGGCCAATTTTCCGCAGGTCGTTGGCAACAGTTTCCGCGCTTTCCGGGCAATTGATGCAAAATCCGGCAACATAAGCCTGTCCATAAGAAAAGATATGATCGCCCACCCAAGCCATAGGCAGGTAGGACAGCACTTCCTCATGTTCGGTGAGATTATCCTGCCTGGCGCTGTTGAGCGAAGTAATCAGGATATTGTCATGGGTCAACACCACGCCCTTCGGATTGCCGGTGGTGCCGGAAGTGTATAAAAAGATGCCAATATCGCGGCCCTGGCATTGCGCGATTTCATGTTCCAGGAAGCCGGGGTTTTCCTTTGCGAATTCACGACCCAATTGCTGAACAACGCCGAAGTCGTGCAGCGGCGCGCCATTATAATTCCCGGCATAATCCCCATTATAATCCCCAAGCCCGCGCGCATCGTCGAAAATGATGCGCTTCAATGACCGGCAGTTTTCCTTTATTGCCAACGCTTTATCCACCTGCTCCTGATCTTCGGCCAGGACGAATCCGATGTCTGCATGATTAAGCACATATTGCATCTCCTCGGCCACCGAATCGGCGTAGATCGGCACCGGAATACCGCCCAGGCATTGCGCCGCCGCCATGCCCCAATACAGGCGCGGCCGATTAGCGCCGACAATCGCCAGTTTGTCAGCGCGCTTAAATCCCAACGCCGCCAGCCCATGCGCGAAAGCGAACACCTGGTCTTTCATTTCTCTCCATGTCCAGGTTTGCCAAATCCCCAAATCCTTTTCACGCATGGCCGGCCGATCGCCGAAGCGCTCAGCATTCCATATCAAAAACTTTGGAAAAGTATCATTCATGTTTTTATAGGCGCCAGGTTTTATAGGAAATACAAGGCTAACCAACTATAACCTTTTCAGCAGTCCCTCCCTTACGAAATCAATCGCTACTAGGTCATCAAGAAACTACGAAAATTTTTACCTCTGTTACGGGGGTATCGAGTAAGTTGCCGTAACCTGGGCAACCGCATCATCCAACCCTTCGGAATAAACCAATACCTCGCAGACTACCAGCCGTTTCCCGGTTTTCAAAAGTGTGCACTCGGCGATGACATCTTTATCCGCTGCCGGCTTGCGCAAAAAATTAATATTCAAGTTGGTGGTAACAGCGAGGGCGACTTCACCGAGTTGGCCAAGGATGGCAACGTAGGCGGCACAGTCCGCAAGGGTCATTAATGTCGGGCCGGATACCGTTCCGCCGGGTCTTAAATGATTGAATCCTATGGCTTGTCGCAATGTAGATTTACCGATGCCGATCGCCTCCACTGTGCTGGTATTTTGCGGGAACTCCCTGGCAAGAAACGCACGAGCTTGTTCAAGATTCATAATGCTTACTGTTGTGTTTGGATTTATGGGTATCAATAGAAAACGGATTACCGAATCAACGCATTGACTGGACCTAGACGAGCCGATATAAACGACTGAACATAACTCTAATTATACCGTTAAATTCGTGAGTTGCCGTGAATTTCAGGGATTATACTTGACGTTTACGTAAACGTCAAGTAATTTATCTTGATTTTTTACTTAAGACCTCTTTAGGCTATATGAACCTGCCCGCCTTAAATTTTCATCTGGGCCAGGAAATCGACCTGTTAGTTGATACGGTTTCTACATTCGCCCAACAGGAAATCGCGCCCCTGGCCGCTGAAATTGACAAAACAAACGAGTTCCCCGCGCCCTTGTGGCGCAAACTTGGAGATTTGGGGTTGCTGGGAATTACCGCATCCGTGGAATACGGCGGCAGCGACATGGGTTATCTTGCTCATATAATCGCCATGCAGGAGATCAGTCGCGCGTCCGCATCAGTGGGTTTGAGTTATGGCGCTCATTCAAATTTGTGCATCAATCAAATTCAGCGTAACGGCAACCCGGCGCAAAAGAAAAAATATCTTCCCAAACTGGTTAGCGGCGAGCATGTCGGGGCGCTGGCCATGTCCGAGCCCAATTCCGGGTCCGATGTGGTCAGCATGCGTCTGAAAGCGGAAATTAACGGCGATCATTTTCTATTGAACGGCACCAAAATGTGGATCACAAACGCGCCCGATGCCAACGTGGTGGTGGTTTATGCAAAAACCGAACCGGCTGCCGGGCATAAAGGCATAACCGCCTTTATCGTTGAGCGTGAATTTGGCATAAAAGCCGCGCCGAAGCTGGATAAACTGGGCATGCGCGGCTCCAATACCGGCGAATTGGTTTTCGATAATGTGGCGGTGCCGAGGGAGAATATTTTGGGGCAGGAAAATGCTGGCCTTGGGGTATTGATGAGCGGCCTCGACTACGAGCGCGCGGTGCTTGCCGGCGGCCCGTTGGGCATTATGCGCGCCTGCATGGATATTGTGCTGCCGTATATTCACCAACGCAAACAATTTGGTCGGGCTATCGGGGAATTTCAACTGATGCAAGGAAAACTTGCGGATATGTATAGTGCTATGAACGCCTGTTGCGCCTACGTTTATGCCGTGGGACGCGCCTGTGATCACGGCGAAACAACGCGCAAGGATGCGGCTGGCGCAATTCTGTATAGCGCGGAAAAAGCCACATGGATGGCCCTCGAGACGATACAAACATTGGGCGGCAATGGTTATATTAACGACTACCCGGCCGGCCGGTTGCTGCGCGATGCGAAATTATATGAAATTGGCGCAGGCACTTCGGAAATTCGGCGTATGCTCATCGGTCGGGAATTGTTCCGCGAAACCCTCTGACACAACCATTCAATTCCGCAATTCAATTTCGTAAAAAGATAATGCAAGACCCGGTCGTCATCGTTTCCATCGCGCGCACGCCCACGGGCAGTTTCCAGGGCTGTTTCTCGCCGCTCAGCGCATCGGCTCTTGGCGCCCAAGCCATAAAAGCGGCCGTGTAACGGGCCGGGATTGATGGCAATGACATCGGTGAAGCGATTATCGGCAATGTATTGTCCGCGGGCCAAGGGCAGGCGCCGGCCAGGCAGGCAGTGCTTGGCGCGGGCCTGCCGCTTTCGATTAATTGCACCACCATAAACAAAATGTGCGGCTCCGGCATGAAAGCTGTCATGCTGGCGCATGACTTGATTATCGCGGGCAGCAACGAAATTATGCTGGCCGGAGGAATGGAAAGCATGACCAATGCGCCCTACCTGCTGCCCGATGCGCGTTCTGGCCACAGAATGGGGCATGGCAGCGTGGTCGATCATTTATTTCTGGATGGCCTTGAAGACGCTTATGAAAAAGGCGCGTTGATGGGCGCTTTCGCGGAATTATGCGCGCGCAAATATAAATTCACCCGTGAACAACAAGACGAATTCACGATTAGCTCGTTGCAGCGCGCACAAAATGCCAGCACTGCGGGACACTTTGACGCCGAAGTAACGCCGGTCGCCGTGCCCTCACGTCAAGGTTCATCACGCACAACAATAGAATCGGGCGACACTGTGGTCGAGCGCGACCAACCGCCTTTCAAGGCGCAAATCGATAAAATTCCCCATCTTAGACCGGCGTTCAAAAAAGGCGGCACGGTGACCGCGGCCAATGCCAGCTCAATTTCCGACGGCGCCGCCGCGCTGGTGCTGATGCGCCAATCCAGCGCCGAACAACGGGATTTAACCCCCATAGCCAAAATTTCAGGGCACGCCACTTATGCTGGCGAGCCCCGATGGTTCACAACCGCGCCAGTCGCGGCCCTGGATAATTTGCTGCACACGCTAAACTGGAAAGTCGCCGAAGTCGATTTGTTTGAAGTTAATGAAGCCTTTGCCGTGGTGACTATGGCCGCGATGCGTGAATTAAAAATCCCGCGCGAAAAGATGAACATTCATGGCGGCGCTTGCGCGTTGGGTCATCCTATTGGCGCTTCCGGCGCGCGCATTTTGGTAACATTGATTTCGGCTTTGCGACTCAATGATTTCAAGCGTGGCATGGCGGCCCTGTGCATTGGCGGCGGCGAAGCCACTGCCATGGCGGTTGAGTTGGTTTAAATCTTTCCCGCTGCAACCCGATTCCGCTCAACGCCATTCCGCTTAGGCATGACAAACATCAAAACCCAACTGGATACTCGGTCCAGGGAATTCGCTGACAATACCCAAGCGATGCAATCCTTGGTCGACGACCTTTCCGCCAACGTGCAAACCATCGCCCAAGGCGGCAATGAAAATGCCCGCAACAAGCATTTAAGCCGCGGCAAACTGCTGGCAAGAGAGCGCATTAATCAGCTGCTTGATAGCGCTTCTCCGTTTCTTGAATTTTCCCAATTCGCTGGGTGGGGTATGTATGGCGGGGGTGTTTCGGCGGGCGGGATTATCACCGGTATTGGTCGAATCAATGGCATCGAATGTGTCATTGTTGCCAACGATGCTACCGTTAAGGGCGGCGCCTATTATCCGATTACGGTTAAGAAACATTTACGCGCCCAGGAGATTGCGTTGGAAAATTGCTTGCCCTGCATTTATCTGGTTGACTCCGGCGGCGCTTTCCTGCCGCTCCAGGACGAAGTATTTCCAGACCAGCAACACTTCGGGCGAATTTTTTATAACCAGGCGAACTTGTCCGCCGCCGGCATACCCCAAATCGCGGTGACCATGGGCAGTTGCACTGCCGGTGGCGCATATGTTCCGGCGATGTGCGACGAAAGCATTATCGTTCGTGGCCAAGGCACCATTTTCCTGGCCGGACCGCCACTGGTCAAAGCGGCTACCGGAGAAGTGGTCAGCGCACAAGATTTAGGCGGCGCGGAAGTTCATGCGAAAACCTCCGGGGTGGTGGATTATATCGCCAACGATGATTATCATGCGCTAGGGCTGGCGCGAAATATCGTTGGAAATTTGAATAGAAAAAAAGTCATTGACCTCGACTGCCGGGAGCCTGTTGAGCCCGGTTACCCACCGAAACAACTGTACGGCATCATTCCCGAAGACCGGCATAAGTCATTCGATATTCGAGAAGTCATTGCGCGGATTGTCGATAACAGCGTACTTGATGAGTTCAAGGAGAATTATGGCGCCACTCTGGTTTGTGGATTCGCGCATATTCATGGCTATCCAGTGGGCTTGGTTGCCAACAACGGCATTCTGTTTTCCGAATCCGCGCTAAAAGGCACCCACTTTATTGAACTGTGCGCCCAACGGCGCATCCCGTTGGTATTTTTGCAAAACATCACCGGATTCATGGTCGGCGAAAAATACGAAGCCGGCGGCATCGCTAAAAACGGAGCGAAGATGGTTTTAGCCGTGGCCAATGCAAAAGTTCCTAAGCTGACAGTCATCATTGGCGGCAGTTTTGGCGCTGGCAACTACGCCATGTGCGGCCGCGCCTTTGGCGGTCGCTTCCTGTGGACCTGGCCGAATACCCGAATTTCGGTTATGGGCGGGGAACAGGCCGCGAATGTCCTGGCGCAAGTGAAACTAGATGCCATAACGGCGAGCGGAGAAAGCTGGAGCCAGCGACAGTTGGATGCATTTAAACAACCCATCCATCATCAATATGAAACTCAGGGACATCCCTACTATGCGAGCGCACGACTATGGGATGATGGCATCATTGACCCGGTGGATACGCGCAAGGTGTTGGCGTTGGGCTTATCGGCCTCGCTGAACGCACCCATTCCCGAAACCCGTTTCGGCGTGTTCAGGATGTAAGGATGCCAGCTAAATTCCCCCCTAAATTGCTGATCGCCAACCGCGCAGAAATTGCCTGTCGGGTTGCGCGCACCGCAAAGCGAATGGGGCTCGGTAGCGTGGCCGTTTATTCCGATGTCGACTGCGCTGCGCTGCATGTTAAACAATGCGACGAATCTGTTGCCCTGGGCGGCGTTACCGCCGGTGAAAGCTATCTGGATAGCGATAAAATATTACTTGCCGCAAAGCAATGCGGCGCGCAAATGATCCATCCCGGATACGGTTTTCTTTCTGAAAATGCCGATTTTGCCGAACAGTGCAACCAGGCCGGCATCACCTTCATAGGTCCCTCTCCAGCTTCAATCCGCATCATGGGCGCCAAGAGTGCAGCGAGACGCGCCGTGGCATCCGCAAATGTTCCAGTATTGCCGGGATACGATGATGAACAGCAGGACGATGAATATTTACAGCAGCGAGCGAATGAAATCGGCTATCCGTTGTTAATAAAAGCGGTGGCCGGCGGCGGCGGCAAGGGCTTGCGGATGGTCGAAGCAAGGGCCGATTTATTGCCCGCACTGGCAGCAGTCAGACGCGAAAGCCGCTCCGCTTTCGCCGATGATCGGGTCATGCTTGAAAAATTCTTGCCCGTGGCGCGGCATATTGAAGTCCAGGTTTTTGCGGATCAGCACGGCAATATCGTCCATCTGTACGAGCGCGATTGCTCCATGCAACGCCGCCACCAAAAGATAATCGAAGAATCACCGGCGGTCGGGATGACCGATGATTTGCGCGGGCAGATGACCCGTGCGGCGGTGGAATGTGCGCGGGCGGTCGACTATATGGGGGCCGGCACGGTGGAATTTTTGTTGGCGCCCGACAATGCGTTCTATTTCATGGAAATGAACACTCGACTGCAGGTCGAACATCCGGTTACCGAAATGGTCACCGGCCAAGACTTGGTGGAATGGCAAATTCGAGTTGCCAGCGGCGAATCCCTGCCTTGCTCGCAATCACAGTTGTCGTTATCCGGCCATGCCATTGAAGCACGTATCTACGCTGAAAATCCCGCACAACAGTTTCTGCCGGCAACCGGCACAGTGCACTTTATTCATCATCCTGATGATCGGGCCGATGATCGAGTCGGCGATCAAACGGGCATTCGAGTTGACACGGGAATTAAAGCCGGCGATGTTATCGGCCACCATTACGATCCAATAATCTCTAAACTAATCGTTTGCGGCAAGTCGCGGCAGGAGGCGCTGCATAAAATAACTCTGGCGCTTGCCGACTATCAAATTCTCGGCGTGCATCACAACATTTCGTTTTTAGACAAATTAATCAATCACCGTTTATTCCAAAATGGCGCGACCGAAACCCGGTTTGTGGAGAAACACTATCGTGAGTTAATTGAAAGGGCTGTTATCGACTTCGACCCGGTGCTTGCTTTAGCCTGTTGTTATGAACTCAAGATCAATCACGACCGGCAAATAGCCGCTCGCCAAGTCAATGAGCAACGGCAACAGTCTGACCGATGGTCGCCCTGGAGTCTTGCCGATGGCTGGCAAAACAACCTGACTCGAACATTATCGCTGCACTTTGATTACCAGGACGATCATCAAGGCGGTCACCAAGGCAATCACCAAGGCGACCACGAGGACGCTCATTTCGTGGCAGGCATTGAATTTGCAGGCACTGAGTTCAACCGTGAACACCCGGATCTTGATTTGTCGGCGGTTAATTTGAGGCTTAATTTGCCCGGCGGTGTTTACGCCGCCCAATACCAAATGTCCAGCGCCAATCATATTCAACTGAAAATGAATGGGCCCCATGTTAGACATGCGGTTAGCGGCGTGGTTGCAAAATCCGGCGACCAGATCATGCTGCATTATCAGGGCCGCAACCACCATTTAAAACTTGTCGATCGTCGTTTTCAGGAACAAGCGAGTGCTCAGCACAGCGGAGCAGTGCGCGCGCCGATGCCCGGATTGATTATTGCCGTAGCCGTCGAAGTCGGCGAAAAAGTCAGCAGCGGCACCCCTCTACTGATCGTCGAAGCCATGAAAATGGAACATCAGATAACCGCCCCGAAAGACGGCGTGGTTAAACAACTGAACTACGCTGTCGGCGATCAGGTAAAGGACGGCGACGCGTTATTGGTGATCGAATAATGACCATGCCGAGCCAGGTTCGTCTGGTTGAAGTCGGTCCCCGGGACGGATTACAAAATGAATCAACCACGCTATCAAAAGATCTGCGGGTTGAATTGATACGGCGGCTCATGGATTGCGGACTCACCCACATTGAAGCCGGCAGTTTTGTGCATCCACAGCGGCTGCCGCAAATGGCCGGCACCGACGCCGTGCTTGCCGAGTTGCCGCTGGACGGCGATATACACTTTCCCGTGTTAGTGCCCAACCAGAGCGGATTGGAAAAAGCGCTGGCCGCCGGCGCAAAGGAGATCGCAATATTCGCCGCCGCGTCGGAAACGTTCAGCCAAAAGAATATCAACTGCTCCATCGCCGAAAGCATCCGGCGTTTTATGCCGGTAGTTGCACAAGCGCATCGGCAAGGATTAAAAGTCCGCGGCTACGTTTCTTGTGTCATGGGCTGCCCCTATGAAGGCACCATTGAAATTACTGCGGTGGCCAATGTTGTGCGCCAGCTCGTTGACCTGGGTTGTTATGAAATATCCCTGGGCGACACCATTGGCGCAGGGTCGCCACTAATGACCCAGCGCCTGATCGAATCGCTGGCAAATGACCTCGAAATAAATCGGTTGGCGGTTCATTTTCACGACACCTATGGGCAGGCCCTGACGAATATCTATGCTGCGCTGCAACTGGGGGTCAGCGTTATCGATAGTTCCGTGGCCGGTCTCGGCGGCTGTCCTTATGCTCATGGCGCCAGCGGCAATGTCGCTAGCGAGGATGTGGTGCATCTGCTCAATGGATTAGGCATCGCCCACGGCGTGAATCTGGATAAACTGATCGATACCGGTCGTTATATTTGCGCGCAGCTGGGTCGGCCGGTTAGGTCCCGGGTAAATCTGGCGATGGCGACAGATTAAAAAACACTCAATACTGCAATAGGCACTGGCTCAGATAACATCAACTCGGTGTTATTATGGTCAGCTGCAAAATTTTTATAAGTGGAGATTGATTTTTGAGCCTTATCTATGAGCATTACCCTTGGTTTTGACGTTTACGGCACCTTGATCGACACCCACGGCATCATCGGCGAACTTGAAAAAATAATCGGCGCTGAGACCGCTGAGGCCGCGCGTTTCTCACAGATTTGGCGCGAGAAACAACTTGAATATACCTTTCGACGCGGATTGATGAAGCAGTATCAAAATTTTGGCGTTTGCACCCGGGAAGCGCTGGACTACACTGCGGCCTTTCTCAATCACAACTTTAGTGATCAACAAAAGCAAACTTTGAGCAGCGCGTACTCGACGCTACCTGCATTCGGTGACGTGATTGCCGGGTTGACCGCCGCCAAAGATGCCGGGCTCAATCTCTATGCTTTTTCCAACGGTCAGGCCGAAGCCGTGCATACGGTATTATCCAACGCCGGGATACGCGAATATTTTGCCGATGTTGTCAGTGTCGATGAGGTGGGCACGTTTAAGCCTGACCCTGCGGTGTACCGCCACTTTGTCAGGACTGCCAAAGCGCAACTTGAAAATACCTGGCTGATATCGAGCAATGGATTCGACGTGATTGGCGCGGTTGCCGCCGGCATGAAAGCGGTCTGGGTTCAGCGTTCAAACGCAGTCGTGTTTGATCCTTGGGAGTATCAACCTACTCTGATAGTTGATTCAATCAGAGACTTGCACAGGAAAATTGACCGATGGCAAATTGGGGAGGGGAAATCATGACCCGTAATCATAATCGTGATTCAGCATTTTTTAACCGCGCAGACCGACATTGTTTGCCCGGTTCACTGGGTATTCGGTCGCTCGAACTGAATAGCGAAAAATCAGTGCTGGAAATGGAAATTACCGATAACCTGATGAATTTCAATGGTTTTGTTCATGGCGGCAGCATAGTCACTTTGGCGGATACGGCAGCAGGATATGGCTGTTTTTCCAATCTTCCGGAAGGCGCAACCAGCTTTACCACCCTAGAGCTGAAGTGCAATTTCATTGGAACAGCCCGAAGCGAGAAAATACGATGCACCGCAACTTGCATACATCGAGGCAAGACCACCCAAGTGTGGGACGCCACCGTATTCGACGGAAACACCGACAAAGTCATTGCGGAATTTCGTTGCACCCAGTTAATACTCTATCCAAAATGAACATCAAAACTAAATACTCACCTAGTAGAACGGTTAAGACCCATCTCCACCGCCGCGTATCAAATAATGACGCTTTCAATATCATTGCTGGTTAAATGATGTTGTTGCATCAGGATTCCTGTCAGTTCTGTTCCTGCCTGTGTAGCAGAACCTGAGGTAAAGCATATCGTCATTGATATGGCATTGGCGCAGGCGCCATCCAGCGCCAGGATTTTAATGTGCCTGCACCCAGCGCAAAACACTGAGGGTAACATGTGATATATTTCTCATACATAAAACTGCAGATGTAATATTATAGTTTTTACCCTTGGCATTTACCACTGACATTTGGCAGGAATTTGACTGGCATTTGGCAATAAACAATGCGCTTTTTCCTGGGTTCACAATTAACACCAGATTTGCAGACCAACACAATAAAGATGAGGAAACGTGATATGAATTTAAAAAATTATGTGGTAACACTTTTGACCGCCGTTCTTATGCTTTCAGCCGCATCCGCCTACTCGGCGCAATGCACCAACGAAACATGGAACAAGGTGATGAGTCGTGGAAAGCTCATAGTCGGCGTAAAAGCGGACTACAAGCCGTGGGGATACCGCAATTCAGATGGCGAATTAGTTGGAATGGAAATTGACATGGCTAATGAAGTCGCCGAAACCATGGGCGTGGATGTCGAGGTTGTGACGGTGCAGTCCTCAAACCGAATGCAATTTTTAGAGCAAGGCAAGATCGATTTAATGATTGCCACCATGTCTGATCGCCCGGACCGACGCAAAATTGTGGGCATCACGCAACCTAACTATTACACTTCCGGCACAAACCTGCTGGCGCCCAAGGCACTGGGGTTGAAGAATTGGGAGGACCTGCGCGGCAAGCCGGTGTGCGGCAAACAGGGCGCTTTTTATAACAAAAACGCCTCCGATCGTTATGGCGCAAAAGTGATCGCTTTCACCGGTAATGCTGAAGCCAAACAGGCATTAAGAGACAAAAAATGTATCGGCTTTGTTTACGATGATTCATCCATTGTGGCTGATCTTTCGTCGGGCGAATGGGACGACTTCGAAATGCCCATGCCAACTGAAGACGACAATCCCTGGGGATTAGCGGTACCGTTAGCCGAAAAGGACTGCATTTTTGGACAGTTCATGTCTGGTATGACATTTAACTGGCATCAGTCCGGCAAGCTGATTGAGCTTGAGAAAAAGTGGGGAATTCAGGAAACCGCTTATCTTGGCAACCAACAGGCGCGTTTTGCGGACTGGATTCAAGAGTAGTTAGTAGCTGTTAAAACAAAGCGGCGCCGATTACGGGTAACCCAATCGGTCACTGCGTGTCTGACCAAACGCTGGCCTCTCAATGATAGAAACCATCCAGTTCTTTTTTCGTGATCTGGCAGACATCTATCCGAAATGGAATTTTATTTTCTTTTACGAGCCGCTACAGTTTAATCGGTTGATTACCGGTTTATGGGTAACGCTCAAATTAGCCGTTATTTGTGTCATTTCTAGCGTCGTGATTGGACTTGCTGGGGCCTGGTTTCAACGATCGCCGCATAAGACTGTTCGTCATCTTGTGCAGGGATATATACAGTTTTTTCGCAACACGCCGCCATTGGTGCAACTGCTGTTTTTTTATTTTGCTCTGGGGCAATTTACCCCGACCTATTCACCGGACGGTTGGTTGGAAGTTCCAATTATTTCTAACGTCGGCTGGGCCATTATTTCGATGTCGTTTTTTGCCGGCGCCTTCAATGTAGAAATATTCCGTTCCGGTATTGAAGCGGTTCCGCTATCGACTCAGGAGGCTGCCGAAGCCCTTGGGATGAGTCATTTTCAAACATTTATCTATATCACCTTTCCCCTGGCATTTCGGGTTAGTCTGCCCGCATTAAACAACAATCTGGTGAATTTGGTGAAAACAACCACCCAGGCACTGGCCATTGCGGTCCCGGAATTGCTTTATCAGATGGTGAGCATATACAATGATTACTCGACCGCGCAGAATGCGGCGATGGCAGTGTTGTTTTTTACGTATATTATTCTGGTCGGCGTGCTGGTGTTTGGAATGAATCGCTGGGAGCATCAAATGCGTATCCCGGGGTATGGCAGCTAATGGCATTTTTCAGGTCTATCAGCGGGGTAAACCAGGGACTGCAAACAGAACTGGCGCAAACCGATTTACCCGTATTAAAGCCGTTCAATGCAATCGGCTCGGGGATGGCTGGCGACCTGCTGTTTTCTCGCTGGCTGGGAGCGATGCCGTCGTGGCTTCCATTTTTAGTTTTTGGTGG
The DNA here is from genome assembly GCF_965237845.1 of Candidatus Spongiihabitans sp. GTDB lineage: Bacteria > Pseudomonadota > Gammaproteobacteria > Arenicellales > Poriferihabitantaceae > Spongiihabitans. Next base: position 1,965,730 of record NZ_OZ250154.1, read on the forward strand.
CGCGTTGATATGGCCAATGCTTTCGTTGGCACAAAGCAATTATACACAAATGGATGCGATATCCGCGCTTTGGCGGTGGCTGCCCTTCCTGCTGACCAGTGGGTTCTTGTTTAATATCATCATCAGCGTGCTGACGATGTTGTTCGGAACAATTTTAGGCGTTTTGTTGGGGCTGTGCCAGGTTTCACCGAAGCCATGGCTATTAAAGCTCTCCTGGTTTATTACTCAGCTATTCAGAAATTCTCCGTGGCTGGTGTTGCTGTTTATTGTGATGCTTTCTTTCCCGTTCGAGATTCGTATTGGCGATACCCTCATTCCCATCCCGGATTGGGTCAAGGCGGTAATGGGTCTTTCATTGCCGATTATGGCCAATATTTCGGAAATCGTTCGGGGTGGTATTCAGTCTGTTCCGATTGGACAGTGGGAAGCGGCCGAGTCATTGGCATATAGTCGCATCCAGACTATCAGGATGGTGATTTTACCACAGTGTTTCAAACGAATGATTCCACCATGGATGAACTGGTATGCCATCTTAACCATGGCTACACCATTAGTTTCACTGCTAGGCGTAGAAGAGTTAATCACGCTGTCTCGTCAAGCAATGGAATCCGAAAACAACCGCCCCGAATTGTTAGTCCCCTTTTATGGATTTGCGCTGATTATTTTCTTTGCCTACTCCTATCCGATCGCAAGATACACCATCGCCTTAGAAAAACGATTTTCCGTGAAACTGTAAAATTTAATTTATCGTGAATTCGTTTGCATTATAAATATTGAATCACAGATATTGAGAGCCAGCCAATGAATGACACAAACCGCAACAGTGACAAACCGATCGTTTCCATACAGCAGGTACATAAATCGTTCGGTCAACTGGAAGTGTTGAAAGGGGTATCGTTAGATGTCAAAAAAAGGGAAGTGATATGCATCATTGGACCATCAGGATCCGGGAAATCAACGCTCATCCGTTGCATCAACGCATTGAACTCAATCGACTCGGGTTCTATTACAGTGGAAGGCATCGAAGTCAACTCACCCAACCTTGACAAACTGGCGTTAAGAAAAAAGGTCGGTATGGTTTTTCAGCAATACAATTTGTTTCCGCATAAGACGGCATTGCAGAACGTCATGATGGCACCAATTAAAGTGCTTAAACAACCTGTGAGTGAGGTCGAAAAACGCGCCAGGAAACTGATGAACCGGGTCAATTTACAGGGAAAGGAAGACAGCTACCCGGGCGAATTATCTGGCGGCCAACAGCAAAGAGTGGCGATAGCCCGATCTTTGGCGATGAATCCAGATGTGATGTTGTTTGACGAAGTCACCGCAGCGTTAGATCCTGAAACCGTCAAGGAAGTATTGCTGGCGATCAAAGACCTGGCACAGTCCGGAATGACATGTATATTGGTAACCCACGAAATGGGCTTTGCCAGAGAAATTGCAGACCATATTTATTTCACCGACCGCGGTGTCATCGTAGAACATGGACCACCTGCAACATTTTTCACCCAGGCCACCGATCCTCGTACAAAAGAGTTTCTGAGTCAGATTCTTTGAGCCAGATTACCTGCGGTATGCTCTCAATTACTGGATTCATGTTGTAAAGTAAATAATAACCGCAGTGGATTAGCGACCCGGCTTTTTTAAATAATCGTCGTCTATATTGAACTGCGAAGCTTCATCTTTGGCCGAATCTATAACGAACAAAGTCTGCTCCAACTCTTTTACTGACAGCTATTCATGCTCGAAAAAAATCGCCTCCCGGCACATGCTTCGGTGATCGTCATAGGAGGCGGTGTCATGGGATGCTCCACCCTCTACCACCTTGCCAAGGCAGGAGTGGGCGATGCTGTTCTGCTGGAACGCAACAAACTGACATCCGGGACCATAATGGCATTCCGCCGCTCAGGTGCGCGCTCTTAGAACCTCCCGTAACCTGACCGATCTGATTCGCTATTCCATTGATTTGTATAAAATCCTGGAGAAAGAAACCGGGCAGTCCACTGGCTGGATTAACAAAGGATCTCTGTCCATTGCAACAAATCCTGAACGGCTTATCCATATCAAGCAACAAGAGGCGCTGGCCCATCTGTTCGGTGTTGAGCTCGCTCAGTTTCGGTGGGAGCGGCTAAACAACGCTGGCCTTTGATGAATGCGCGAGACGTGATTAGCGCTGTATGGTTCCTCGATGATGGCAGGGTGAGTCCATCGGATTTGTGTTCGGCACTGGTTAAAGGACCCAGAGTGCTGGGCGCAAACATACTTGAAGATACCGGCGTAATCGCGATTTATACCGAAAACGGCGGAGTCGTTGGATTAGAAACCAATCAAGGCGCAATTCGTTGTGATGCCATAGGTCTTTGGAGCCGGGAAAATGCCGCCATGGCGGGGGTTGAAGCGCCACTGTGGCCTGGCGAGCATTTTTACTTGTTGACCAAACCCGTTGAAGGCATCCACGTGAATCTGCCGACGCTTTCCGATCATGATGGCCACCTTTATATTCGCGATGATTCCGGTGGATTGCTTATCGGTTGTTTTGAGCCCGTAGGCAAGCCTATAGCACCGGAGATAGTGGGAGAGAACACGCCCTTCCAGTTGCTTCAGGAAGACTGGGGGCACTTCGAGCCGATGATGACGAATGCGTTGCATAGATTGCCTTGTCTCGAAACTGCAGAGGTTAAAATTCTACTCAACGGCGCGGAGAGTTTTACCCCCGATAGCTCATTTCTGCTTGGCGAATCCGCTGAAACTACCGGGCTGTTTTTAGGTTGTGGCATGAATTTCGTGGGCATCGCCATTAGCGGCGGCGCGGGTATGGCGTTGGCACATTGTATTGTCCACGGTCATACCCCCCCACTGATTTGCACGAAGCTGATCCCAAACGTTTTCCCGAATGCATTAATTCCGCTACGGCATTGGCGGAGCGCGTGCCCGAAGTTCTGGGTGAGCATTATGCCATTGTCTATCCTGAGAGTCAGTGGTTGACCACGCGCAATATGAGGACCACCCCACTGCACCAGAAATGGCAAAATGCCAATGCTCACTTTGGACAATTTTACGGCTGGAAGCGACCACTTTATTTTGCCAAGTCAGCGGAGCCGATGCTAACATTCAATCGACCAGATTGGTTTGAGCAGGTTGGCAAGGAAGTAAAAATCGCGCATAAGAATGCGGCCCTGTTTGACCAATCGACTTTTGGCAAGATCAATGTAAAGGGAGCGGATGCGGAAAGGTTTTTAAATCGGGTGTGCGCCAACAACATGACCAGGCCACCCGGGCAGGCAATTTATACCGCCATGCTCAATCAGCGTGGTAGTTTTGAAAGCGACCTGACGGCTTTGCGCCTGGAGCCTGAGGAATATCGTTTATACGTGGGCACCGCCGCAATTCGGCGGGATATCGCCTGGTTAAAATGCCAATTGAAGAATGATGAAAAAGTGAGGATCGTCGATGAGACCGATCAATATGCGGTAATCGGCCTGATGGGGCCAGCTGCCCCATTGATCGCTCAAAGTATTGGCGCGGTAGAGTTAAACTCGCTTGCCTATTTCCATCATACAGCCAGCGAAATTTCCGGGGTAGCCGTGCGCGGCGCGCGCCTATCTTATGTTGGGGAACCGGGTTGGGAAATCACCTGTGCGGCTACGGATGCGGAGGCCGTATTTGATGCGCTCAATAAAGCCGGTGCAGAGCCTGCCGGCATATTTGCACAAACCTCGATGCGCATCGAGAAACGATTCCTTGTCTACGGGCATGATCTCGACACCGACATCAATCCGCTTCAGGCCGGGCTGGGTTTCGCCATAGACTGGCAAAGCGATTTCATGGGACGCGATGCCCTGTTGGCGTTGCGCGATAAACCACAGCAATCGACGGTGGTAAGCATTTTGATGCGGGAAACCGATGCGTTGCCGCTCGGCAATGAACCAGTTTATTGCGATGGAGAAATTATTGGGAAAACGACTTCTGCCACCTACGGTTACCGTATAGGTACGGCGGTTGCATTGGCTATGGTTGATCGCGGAAGCGCGACCGACCTTGAAGGAACCAAGGTTGAGGTAGACATCGCTGGGCGATTGTCGCCAGGGAGCATTACCTGTAAACACGCTTACGATCCGCAAGGAACCAGAATGAAGGGAAGATTTAAAACTTTAGAAGTTGACTCGTCATTGCGGATACTGAATCAAGTCCGGCATGACTAAACAAACCTGGACGCAGTGATACCCTTTGGCGAATAAAATGGCATGAGATTCCTGGCTGAGCATCAGCAGTCAAGTTGCTGCAACACCGTTTTCCGGGTCTGCCTATACAAATCAATGTTGCTGGTTTTAATATGCCCAAATCCTTTTATCTTCATTGGCGCGGCGGCGAATTGAATGCACAGTTGATAATGTTTTTCAGAGAGATGTTTTTGAGAAAAATGACTGGCGACCTTTCGGATGTCTGCTGAAAACTGATTGATCAACTGACGTTCAATTTTGCGCTCCCGGGTTTTCCCGAATGGATCAAAGACACTGCCCCTTAAAACTTTTAGTTTTGCTATGAGTGGAAATATTTTAATCAGGAATCCCGGCAGACAACGCTTTATCAGGCGCCCGGTCAGTGCATCCTTTTTAGAAATCATTGGCGGCGCCATATAGAAGTTTAATTTCCAGTTGCCCTCGAATTGGCGGTTCAGGCCGTCCCAAAATTCCCTGCCCGAATAAAGACGGGCAATTTCGTATTCGTCTTTATATGCCATTAACTTAAACAGGCTTTTTGCTGCATTTTTTGTGAACTCAAACTCGGTGGTTTGGTTTGGCAAAGCACTTGAATCCTTGCCTGAACCCTTAAGCGCGCTTTCCAGATTTTTGATCTCGGTAATCAGGCCAAGATATCGTTTTGAATATTCGATATCCTGATAATCAGTCAAGTAGTCAGCCCGCCAGCGAATAATCTCGTCCAAGTGTTCCAGGGGCGCGACCACTGGATCAAGATCGGAAACCAGGCTTTCGATGGCTTCATAATCCACCGCCGCCCGACGCCCTAAAAGAAACGCCTGTTCGTTCAGGTCAACCGCTACGTTATTGAGTCTGATGGCCGCTGAAATGCTGGTCGATTGCACCGGTATCAATCCATTTTGATAGGCAAAGCCGAGTAGCAGCATATTGCTGGAGATTGAATCGCCGATCATGTTTCTGGCTATTTTGGTGGCATCGATAAATTTGGTTTTATCAACGCCGGTTTCGTCTCCAATGAGTTGTTGCATTTCCCTGGCCGGGAACGTGTAGTCTTTATCCAGTATGAAATCGGCGGTGGGATTTTGGTAACTATTGACAATCGAATGGCTGCGCTCGATATTCAATCGCGCGATGGCTTCCGGCATGGCCGAAACCACCAGATCACAGCCCAGTAAAAGATCCGCATCGCCTTCTGAAATTCGCACCGCATTGATTTGTTGTTGATGTTGTGCGACGCGAACATGGCTGACTACCGCACCAAACTTTTGCGCCAGGCCGGTTTGGTTTAAGGTTGAACAGCCCTTGCCTTCAATGTGCGCCGCCATCGCCAGGATTGATCCAATGGTCAGCACACCGGTGCCGCCAATCCCTGTGACCAGTACGTTCCAGGGTCTTTCCAGCGTGGCTGGTTTTGGCTCGGGTAACGGCTCATCCCATTGTTGCTTGCCGGAAAATTGCTGCTTGTTTAGTGAAGCCCCGGTAACGGTGACAAAACTCGGACAAAACCCGTCCACGCAGCTCAAGTCCTGATTGCACGCATGTTGATCGATTTGGCGCTTGACATCGGTTTCGGTCACTTTCGGCAACACCGACAGACAATTTGACTGAGTGCTGCAATCGCCACACCCTTCGCATACCTGCTCATTGATATACACCCGAACCTTGCTTTTCGGCATCAGCCCACGTTTTCGCCGCCGCCGCTTTTCCGCGGCGCATACCTGATCATAGACGATGACTGTGGTGCCCTTTATTTTTCGAAAATCACGCTGCAATTTTTCATAATGCTTTCTTGAATGTATGGTTACATCCGAAAAATTCCCAAGCGATTTTTTAGCATGGGCAAGATGCTCCGATACCACCGAAAGTTTTTTAACCCCTTCCGCCCGAACCTGAGAGACCAGATCGAATAAGGAAAGTGAACCCTCAACCGGTTGCCCGCCGGTCATTGCCACGGCATCGTTAAACAACACTTTGTAGGTAATGTTGACCCCTGCGGCAACGGCAGCGCGGATGGCTAGAATACCGGAATGAAAATAGGTGCCATCCCCCATATTTTGAAATACATGCTCAGTTTCAGAGAAAGCGGATTGCCCAATCCAGGCAGCCCCCTCTCCGCCCATATGGGTAAACGTTTCGGTGTTTCGGTCCATCCACTTGACCATATAATGGCAGCCAATTCCCGCCATTGCCGTGCTGCCTTCAGGAATTTTGGTGGAAATATTATGCGGGCAACCGGAACAGAAATAAGGCGTTCTGGTTAAATTCGTGGGATTGGCTTTGATTCGATCCTGTTTAGCCTGAATAAATTCGAGCCGCTGGTTGATTGACTTGCTCTCATAAAATTGATTAATTCTGCTGGCAATGGCGCCGGCAATAACCGCGGGCGTTAATTCACCGAGATTAGTGATAAGACTATGACCATTTTCATCATATTCTCCCACCACCAGGGGACGATCTTTTACCGGCCAGTTGTAAAGCTGGCTGGTCAGTTGGTTTTCAACGATGCTGCGCTTTTCCTCCACAACCAATATTTCTGATAGCCCTCTGGCAAACTGGTGGATTGCAACGGGCTCCAAAGGCCAACTCATGCCCACTTTTAATATACGAACGCCAATTTCAGATGCCAGTTGCCGGGAAATTCCCAAATCATTCATTGCCTCCATAACATCAAGATACGTTTTCCCGGAGGTGACAATCCCCAACCTGGGACTCTCGGAGTCCAGCATGACCGTGTTTAAATTGTTTGAAAGCGCAAACGCGCGCGCTGCGTAAATCCGGTGCTGTTGCAACAGCGCTTCCTGCTGCAATGGCGTTGTCGGCCACTGTGCATTCAAGCCGCCCAGTGGCAGGTCGATATCTTTAGGCAGCACGATTTGTACACGTTCATCGCGTAGCTCAACCGACATCGCAGAGTCCATGTTTTCGGTAATCGCTTTTAAGCCGACCCAGCAACCACTGAATCGTGACAAAGCCCAACCATACAAGCCGAAATCGAGAACCTCCTGCACATTGGCGGGATTAAGCACCGGCACCGTTGCGCCAATAAACATATGCTCGCTTTGGTGGGGTACGGTAGAGGATTTGCACGCATGGTCATCACCGGCAACGGCCAGAACGCCACCATATTTCGTGGTGCCGAATGCATTGGCGTGCTTGATTACATCCATACTTCGATCGACTCCTGGTCCTTTGCCATACCACATCGCAAATATGCCGTCATATTTCGGCTTGGGGATTAGATGAACCTGTTGAGAGCCCCAAACCGCGGTGGCCGCAAGGTCTTCGTTCACGCCCGGCTGGAACTGAATATTATGCTGCTCAAAGTATGCCCCGGCTTTCCAGATCGACTGGTCTAAGGTGCCGACCGGAGAGCCCCGGTAACCGGATACGAAACCTGCTGTATTAAGCCCCGCAGCAATATCCCTTTGGTGTTGCACCAGCGGCAACCGAACCAGCGCCTCTATGCCGGTCATATAGGCCCGATCGACTGCAAACGAATATTTATCGTTCAGAGATACTTTTTGTGCCATCGGATAATCATACGTGGTGTCAGTACAAAATTACTGCTAATGTATTGTTGAATATGGCGTTGTAATTTTTGACCACGAATAGGCAGCATTGTTTGAATTTTAGTTAATTTTCCGAATATTCACTGAAAACCTGTCCGCGTTTACTCAAGTACGTTTGCGCACGAGAGACGACCAGGACAGCGTTTCACCCGAGGCTAAAACGGATGCGATGTGAGGAAGTGTATGGAATTCGCCATGCTATCGACTGACTCAATGAGGCCGTGGCAGTTCTGGGAGGTGTGATGTGGTTGAGACAAACGGGCTTCTTCGTTGTATACGAATCCGGCCGCCATCAGCCTATATAAGTCTGATTTGACGATTATTCGAGAAATCATTTCTCATATTATTATAACTGGATGCGAAACTGCGTTTTTGTATACAATCCAAAATCATTTTTGCTTGATTTGGAATACAGGCCGATTAAAGTGACTCGGCGCGCACTGTGGCAGCAAAGAGCATCTGATTAATAAGCGCCACTTTGCTATAACGCAATGTATTGGTTGGTGAGTCGTAGCGTTTAAATACAACATCATTCAAGCCACCGAAAACAAGACCAAAGATGGCAAGCAAAATTGCACAATGTAGCATAATGTTATGTAGTTTAAGGCTCCAAACATCATGAAGTTCGATGGTAATTATTCAGCAACTAAATATAACATACCCGACTAGAATGTATGTGCCTATCCATTTATCAGCCGACCAAGTATTGCGTTCCCGGCACTGTCGAGAGAATCGATTAACGCCTGTGTATCGGCTTCACTAACCGACAGCAATGGCGGTCGTACATTACGCCATCTGCGATCACCGCGTTGCCTTGCCAGCAAGCCTTTCATCGCCGGGATCAGCGCATCGCCTTCGATCCGCTTGCGGAAGGCGGCCATTTCATCGGCAACCCGATCGAGATCACCTTGTTTCGCAGCGGTTGCGACATCAAAAACGTGACGTATTCCCGCCGGGTTGACATTGCAGGTCGCCGAAATGCAGCCGGCGGCGCCATACTCAAGACCAGACCGTAAAAATGTTTCCGAACCTGGAAACACCGCGAGATTCGGCGCCGCGGCGATGACTGCTTGGGTGTTTTCGAAATCCCCCGAGCTATCCTTATAGGCCACAATGGCGTCAGGAAAATTCCGCGCTAATCGCCGCGCCAAATCAGGGGTAAAACCGATGCCCGCCAAGGGCGGGATATGGTACATGCAAATTTTAAGCCTGACATTGTTGACCGCCTCGATCAAGCGAACGAAATAGGCGTACAGCCCGTCATCGCTGGCATTTTTATAAAAAAATGGCGGTAGTGTCATCACCGCCGCGCATCCTCGCTGCACTGCATGGCGACACAGGGTGACGGTATCATCGAGATTGCACAGGCCCGCACCCGGCATCAATACCCCCGGATCAATGGCGCCATCAATCAGCGTATCCACTGCGCTAATCCGCTCACCGACCGACATGCTGAGCGCCTCGCCGGTAGTGCCGAAGGGTGCGATATAGTGAATGCCTTGTTGCAGTAGCCAATGTGCATGGCTGACATACAGCTCGCGCGCAAAACTCAAGTCATCGTTAAATGGGGTCAGGATTGGCGCAATCACGCCGGTCATTTTTGTCGTCATCATAGGCTATTTAATGTATCTATTTGTGTGTCATTGATGCAGGTATATTCCCCATTATGAACAGAAATCATCTCATTTCAGTATCATTTCATATTGGGAGAGACTTCTCTTTGTTGAACAGCATGGGGTATAGTTGTGTGCTTATATTCTGGAGATTTATTCATGCGTACAATCGAAGAAATTATCGGTGATGATAGTATCGATAATTTAACCAGCCTCGGAACAAATAAACATGATGTCAGACCATTTGAGCGCACAGATTGCGTGCTCAAGGCATTCAACAATCTTCCACTTGACCCATATTGTGCCCCAAGGTCGTGGCCAATTGTCAGGTGGAAAACATCGTTTTCGGCGGTATGATGATTTTAAAATGACATATTCAACGGATTCTAGTCGTTGGGAGTCAGCGTTACCACCTCATAGACCTTTCATTCAATCCCCGAAGTTTAATCATGCTGTCGGTGGAAGTTGATCCTTCTGTAGAATTAGACTCACTATTCAATATTTTTGGATTTGATAAATCGCTAGAATTTCATGCAAAGGTGCATCAGATACGCGTTATTACAACAAAGGATATTCATGGTGTAGCTGTTGTCGAAGGTCCTCACTGTGATGGTCAAGACTGGCAAATCGTCGCCGTCTTTCACAGACAAAATATAGACGGTGGGCAAAGCCAGTTTCTTCCCAACGGAGGCGGGGAACCTTTCTTTGCAAAAACGATAATGCCGGGAAAAGCTGTTTGTAACGAAGATGCTGCTATGTGGCATAATGCAACAGATATTAGTGCCTGTAATAATGAATTAGAGGGACATCGGGATATTTTTATTATCGCTACAAATCGCTGGAGTCATCGCAAATATGGCGGTGTTGATGTTGTATCGGGCCCAGAAATGAAACTTGCGTTAAAAATAGGTTTTGCCGGAAACCAAATGGCATTCAATGGGCCTTATAAAACTGACGAGGAGCTTGAAACAGCGGTCATCAACAACATTCAAATCAATATTGACAGCATAGACGAAGGAAATAGACTTAAGGATACAGATCTTCACCTTAATTGCAAAGTAGATGTAGGTCTTAGAGTTAATCCTGGGGTTGCTGTTTTTCTCGGAGATGATCCAACATTCAACATCCAGTCTGCCGAGCGAGCGAGAGAATCCAAGTTTGGTTTTAGCATTGATGACGGAGCGGCGGATAATGCTCTAGCCGCTATTGGACTCAATGAAGAAGGGCCTCTGCAACTAACAGCATTACACTGTCATCTAGGATCACAGATCACTGATGAAGATATATTTATTGCGGCACTAGATCGAGTATTCCGTTATGCCTCTATGTTACGTGAACTATATCCTATTACGACAATCAATATCGGGGGTGGGTTTGGTGTATCCGGTATCCGTCGAGAACGTCGTGGCCCGTTGCGTCAACTCCTTGCATTATATGGGCGTGATGTTCTGACTGATCAAAAGGATGGCATGGATATTACCGCTGTCGCTAACGGCATTGCCAAGAAAGCCCGGGAACACAATGTTTCAGACATGCGTTTCTTTTGCGAGCCCGGACGAGCTCTGATCTCAGATGCCATGGCCATGATTGCGCGGGTAATCGAGATCAAACGTAGCGGGGGACTTACTTGGCTTATGTTAGATGCTGGTCTCAATTTGTTCCCAACTATCGCCATGGCGGAAAGGCATCTAATAATACCATTAGATCAACCGATAGATCAGCCTACTCAAATCTATCGAGTAGCCGGGCCTCTTCGTTATGAAGGTGATATTTTGGCCGAGACGTGTGCACTCCCTACCAGCATGGCTATTGGAGATTTAATATCGATTGAAGATTCAGGAGCTTATACGGTTTCTCGCTCTACAAATTTTATTCTGCCACGGGCTGCGGTTGTTACAATCGATACAGGTCACCCGGAATTATGTTGGCGACGAGAGGAATTTGACGATATTTTCCGTTTTCACGTTCCCCTATCTAATCGCTCATCTCAATATAATCCTTGAAAACTCCTTGAATGACTGAAAATATCTTAAATACAGCAACCTTAGAACATATTTATGTCGCATATGCAGACATTCACGGTATCTGTCGAGGAAAGTTGTTAACTGCCAACAGCTATCAATCCATTGCAAAGACAGGGATGCGGAATTGCTGCGGGGTTTTCTCTAAGGACGTAACAGGTACCCCCGTTTTAGAAACCGGGATTTTATGGGAGCATGGCGCAGACGATAATTATATGCGTCCATGCCCTGAAACATTACGTCCGGCACCTTGGCGAGATGGTTGCGCCATGGTCATCGCCGATGTGTTGGAATCTGATGGCAATCCCCTGCCTGTTGCTCCTAGGAACGCCCTAGCACGGGTGATCGAACAGTTTAGGGCAGCAACCGGTGCGAAACCGATTGTTGGGGTTGAACTGGAATTCTCGTTGCAACATAAAGATAGAACTTTTGCCAACCGGGGCACCCAAGCCTACAGTCTACATCAAATGACGGAAGCCTCTGATTTTTTGGATACTCTTGCCATAGCCTTGAACAAGGCTGAAATTTCTGTTGAGGGGATTGCCGCCGAGAATTGTGACGGCCAATATGAGGTTAGCCTGCACTATACCAATGCTCTCGCCATGGCCGACCTGTTATTCCAAACAAAACATATTATCAAGGAGATTGCACAGCGCAGCGGCTATCACGCTACCTTCATGGGACTACCAGATAATGGGCTGTCACCAAATGGATTGCATGTGAATGTTAGCCTTTCCGGCGTTGACCACGCCTTTTCTGTTGCAGAGGATGATACACCGTCACCGGAGCTCCGTAGATCAATTGTCGGTCTTTTAACACATTCAAATGACGCTTTATCATTGTTTTTACCGACGATAAACGCATTCAAAGCCTCTGTGGACGGCAGTTTTTTCCCCCTGAGTGCGAGTTGGGGATTTGATAATCGTAGTGTGCTTGTTCGTGTTCCCGATCGCAATGGAGCGGGGTGTAGAGTGGAGTTTCGGCTACCAACTGCTGATGCCAATCCCTACCTAGCAGTGGCCGGCGTTCTAGCATTAATGCAACGTGGCCTGGAAACGGAAGGTCGCTTGTCTTCGCCAGTATATGATAATGCATTCGAGCGAAACGATCTTCCACTGTTTGATTTTAGTTTTGAAAATGCTTTGAAACGACTGTCCGCTCTTGATTGGCTCGCCGATGCACTTGGCACACCTTTGATGCAAACATTCCTTACCGTTAAAAAACGGGAAGCAGAGCATTTTCAGGTTCATGTTACTGACTGGGAAAAGGAAACCTATGGCACCTTTTTCTAAAACACCACCATCAGAGCCACCATTAATTATCCTGTGGAGTACACCGCGTAGCGCATCAACAGCTTTCGAAAAAGCAATGATGCAACATCCTGGCATCATGGTAATACATGAGCCTTTTACCGACTGTTATTATTTTGGAAACGAGAGATGTAGTGCTCGTTATGGCAACTATTCAGGGGGAAAAGTTTTTAATAAAAAAGGTGCCTATGCTGCAATTGGTCCGAAAAACAGCGATAAAGTTAGATTTGTAAAAGAACTTGCCTTTCAAGCAAGACCATATTGTGAGTGATGAATTTCTAAAATCTGCAACAAATCTGTTTCTGATTAATAACCCGGATGCTGTATATAACTCTTTAAGCAATATCAAACCTGATTTCACCGAAGATGAGTTTGGCTATACTGAACTTTATACATTGTACGAACGGACATGCCAGATAATTGGGCATAGACCTGCCCTGTATACAACCGAAGAGTTCCGGAACGATCCAGCAACCATACTAAGGCAAGTTTGCAGCTTTGCTAATATGGATTTTATACCGACCATGTTGCATTGGAGTCCCGGACCAATCCGGAAATGGGAGCCTCATGAAGTGCTGTCGCAATCAAAATGGCACCGTACGACAGAGCAAAGTAACGGTATTCTACCTTATCAGAAGCCTGTGCCATTGGCCATAAACTCTTCTAACAAAACCCCTATGATTGAGGCTGCTTGGCGTATTTTCACAACATTAACAAAGACTGTTACGCAAGAAACACAAGGCACAATCACCTCAGATAACGGCAAAACTATATGAGACCAAAAAACGCTCTGATTATCGCAAATATTGGTGTTTTACCTTTGATGACAGCTTTCGGAGGTTTGAATGGGGATTTACTACAATATTATGCATCAGGATATTTTAATCTAACCGAAGCAGAAATTGGGGTCGCTATTGGTCTTTTGAGTTTTACTATTCCCTTACAATTCTTAAGCACGCAATTCGTGCGGCAATGGGGCGCACGACGGGTATTGCTGGCTGGGTATAGTATCCGTTTTTGCTTGGTGCCTCTACTACTTGTTATACCTGCACTACTGGCACAGAATCGCATATTTGGATTAACGCTATTTTACGCACTGGTTTTCACGGTGCACTTGGTCCATGTCACAACCTTTGGAGTTGCTTGGCAACCAATAATACGTAGTGTTACCAAATCATCGGAACGAGGTGGGTATTTTGGCCGTATGCGGTTTCTATTCAATGGCTTTAATCTTGTCTTTTTCACAGTGCTAGGACTTGTTGTTGGCGAAGCAATCAGCCCGACAGTTTTTTTATCTATAGTACTGTTATTAATGGCATATTGTATGTTTGCTTTTTGGATAGTATGGAGACAGGAAGGTTTAGATGCGGGGGTTGTGGCACAACCCCGTTTTCGAGAGATTTTCTCTCAAACAAAACTTCTTTGGCGCAATTTAACTTATCGTGCGCTAATTACTATTAGCGTTTTACGTTTACCGTCATCATTACCGCTATTTATTGTCTATCTCGCATTAATAGTCGGGTTAAGCGCCAAAGAAATTTCCCTGATTATAATATGCAGAGCCGCCGGAATGATGGCAGGATTTATCGTTTGGGGGGAAGTCATTCGCCGTTTCGGCTATACAAAGGCAATAGTTGGGCCTCTTGTACTATTAACGGGAATAAGTGGTTTATGGCTTCTGTTCTCTATTTTTAATCATAATTCGCTTATCATTATATTTTTTGGGATTATTGCGATGGTTACTGCATTCTCTCATGCTGGATTAGGTCTTGGTATGGTCACTGCTGTTCATAATACAGCACAGGATGAAAACGCCGTCGTAGTATTAACATCATTCGATATCTTGGACATGGGGCTTGAAAGTATGATGGCGGCTTTGATGGGGTTTTACATTCAAGCCACATTCATCACATTAAATGATGAGTCCACACAATATTTTTTCGACCCTTATATATACTTCTGCTTAGGCGGAGCAATCCTCTCTGGCTTGGCCATCATAATAGCTAACAGAACTCTTAACCAATCTAAATATCCTGGTCTAAAAAAAACATAATATCTCCATGTGCCGGACATATGAACGGAAAATGATCGTAAGTCAAAAAATTCTAATTATGGGTCTACCCGGTGCTGGAAAAACAAGTTTAGCCAAAGAGCTGGCCCCACTGTTAAATGCCGTACATTTTAATGCAGATGTCGTTCGCAAAAACATCAATAGTGATCTCGGGTTTTCTAACAAAGATCGCATCGAGCAAGCGCGACGAATGGGCTGGATGTGCGAGTAGGTCACCAAGGCTGGTGGGACAGCAGTTGCGGACTTTATTTGTCCTACACCTGAAACTCGGGCAATGTTTGGGGCTACATTTACGATTTGGGTAGACCGGATAAAGGAAAGTCGCTTCGCCGATACTAACGCTCTATTTGTGGAGCCCAACCACCCAAATCTACGCGTCACAAGTGACGGTAGCATATGGAAATGGGCAGAAGAAGCTTTCCGCTTGCTACGCCCGCCCGTGCTCCAACCCTCAGTGGAGTTTGTCTGTACGCGCCAATAGGCGACAATCCTCGGCTGTGTATTTCTGGGTAAATCGTCTGCCTGCGCCGCAGTCGTCCATGCACAAGATAATCGGCTGCGAGGCGTTTAACCTGAAGGTGGGAGTACCGCTGATCTGAGCGAGATACCATAGCAAATGCCCTTTGTCAGACTTGGTCAGTGGTATAGCCAAATCGTATCAGGGCACTGGATAAAGGCATAATGGTCTGCTTTGAACTGTATAGCAAATTCAATCTGCTCGGTGCCTTCAAGGAACTGGCGCACCTTAATCCAGCATCTATTTGTGTGTCATTCATGCAGGCTTCATTCCCCATTATGAACAGAAATCACCTTATTTCAGTATTATTTCATATTGGAGAAAATTATATGGTTATTTAATCAGGTTTGGAATACATTCGCGATTAAGCGGCCCGATCGGTCTGACCTGCCGGGGAATGTGAGGTTATCGGATACCGCCAACCGTTGAATATCAACCTAACGGCATATCGATATGTTCCATCGACGTCCTCATGGCTTGAATACGCTTATTGGTGAAGCAGGCGACTCCCTTGCCAAACTCAATGCCTTGGATGGATTTTCCCGTTCCATATTGGTGGGAATCGTGCCATTGCTTGCGCTTGAGGCGCTCGGCTCCAAACAAGCGGTCACCCTAGCTTATCTGCTTGGCTCGATCATGACACTGATGATCACACTCAACTTCGCCACGCTGGAACGTCTGTTACAGCGTCGCTGGGTGGTCACGTTAGGCGGCGGTTTTTCAATCGTCGCCGCGCTCATTCTATACCTTGGAGATGAATTGGAATTCGCCGTCGGCATTGGCTTGCGCTCAGCCGCAGCCTCCTTGTTTTCGGTTTGCTTGTCGTTATACATCATGGACTATATCGGCAAACAAGCGCTAACCCGAATTGAATCAAGGCGCATGGTATACAATGGCGCGGCCTGGTTGATTGGACCCTCGCTGGGTATCTGGTTATGGAACAACAGTGCGCCCTGGACGCCGTTTTTGGCGGCCGCATTAGGCGCTTGCGCGATGCTTGCCTACTTCTGGCGCCTTCGCCTCGGCCCCAATAAAATAGTCCGCAAAGCAAACCGATTATCGGCTAATCCCCTGAAAGTCATACCGCGGTATTTCAAGCAGCCGGCCCTGTGTATTGCCTATCTAATCACTTTGAGTCGATCGATGTTTTGGGTGGCGCTATTTGTCTATGGCCCGATTTACGCGGTCGAGGCCGACCTGCCTAACTGGGTTGCCGGCGGATTATTATCAGTGGCAAGCGGGTTGCTGTTTTTCAGCCCGTTATGTCGAAGTCTGGCGGATAAATTTGGCTCCCGATCAATTATTATCGCCGGTCAGCTGATTGCAGGACTGAGTGTTTCGATGCTGTTTCTGATCGGCGAGGCACAACCCATCGGATTGGTATTTTGGGTTGTCGCTGCGGTCGGCGCGGCGATGCTGGATGTGCTTGGCAATATTCCGTTTATGCGCCTGGTCAAAGCCCGTGAGCGAACCGAGATGACAATGATATTTTCAACCTGGCGCGAGGGTTCCGAATTAATGACTCCGCTGGTGGCGGCAGTCATTTTGACGGTCGCCCCATTTCATATGTTCTACCTGTTTTTAGGGGGTCTGCTGGTAGTCGCAACCTTTGCATCCACTTACCTGCCGCGCCGGTTGTAGCGCATCACAAAATCGTTAATTCGGCAGTAGTGAAGATAACACCGGCCAAACATGATCCAAAATTTCAGCCTGCGCGGACGCGGTGGGATGAAACCCGTCGCGCTGCATTAAGTCATGGTTCAGCGCCACGGTTTCCAGAAAAAAAGGAACTAGGGCAATGTGGTATTGCGCGGCCAGATCCAGGTAGATAGCATGGAATGAATCGGCATAGGTGTGGCCGTAGTTTGGGGGGATTTTCATGCCCAACAGCAACACTTCGGCATCATTATCATGCGCCAGTTGAATTATTGTGGCAAGATTTTGTCTCATTAAACCAAGATCCAGTCCGCGCAACCCGTCGTTGGCGCCCAGTTCGAGTATGAGAAGATCAGGATGTATATCCGCTAAACTTTGTGGCATACGTGCGCTGCCGCCATATGTGGTTTCACCACTGATACTCCGATTTACGACCTGGATATTGCGACCCGCAAGACGCTCGCCGAGAAGGGCTACCCAGCCCTGTTCTACGGGAATGCCGTAAGCTGCGCTCAGGCTGTCGCCCCATACCAGAACCGTATAGGCTTGGGCGTTTGCCGATATTGCCAGCAAACTTAGAATGAACGAAAAAATCAAGGCTTTGCACATGATATATGAATATTTTTACGGAAGCGGCATTTATGCCCTTTGTGGTGCAGGTACGAGCCGAATTTTAAGTACATCGTTTCGCAAAAACGATACTCGGCACCCTATCCAAGAATACTATGAAAAAGGTGATCAAATTCCTGTTACCCCTTGGGTAGTTTATCAAACCTGCCGTTATGAAATCGGTAAAAACTAATTCAGACCATATTGTGGCACAAGCCATTGGTGTCGGTAAGACAGTTCAGTTGGCTTCAGATACACTTGATATTCTACAAGACATCTCACTAGAAATAACCACCGGTCGAACGGTAGCGATATCGGGAGCGTCCGGCTCCGGCAAGACTACCTTGTTGGGCTTGCTGGCAGGGCTTGATCAACCCACTAGCGGGTACTTGACGTTAATGGGACAGACCTTGAATAACCTGAACGAAGACCAGCGTGCCAAACTTCGTCGCGGACGAGTCGGATTTGTGTTTCAGTCGTTTCATTTGCTGCCCAATCTCACCGCAGTCGAAAATGTTGCCCTCGCGCTTGAGGTCATCCCTGAGAGCACAGCCATTGTCGAGAATAGTCGGCAGGCTTTATCCCGCGTCGGTTTATCGGAGCGTTGCGGTCATTTGCCCTCGCAGATGAGTGGCGGCGAGCAACAGCGTGTCGCATTGGCCCGCTCCATGGTGGTCGCGCCAGCGATTCTGTTTGCTGACGAGCCCACTGGAAATCTGGATCATGCCACCAGTTCCCAGATAGCAGATCTGATGTTTTCGCTCTGCAAGGACAATGGTTCCACGCTGGTTTTGGTCACGCATAATCGCGCGCTTGCCGCACGCTGCGACGATCAATACCGTATTGAAGCCGGTCGATTGGTGTAACGGCATTATTTTAAGTATCCCTGCGGGAAACGGTATGCTAAAGGATCTTATACGTCACACTCGTTTGGCCGAATTCAATCTGCTTTTCCTCGGATTGTTGTTGGTGGGTATGGCGCTTGCCGCGGTTGGCCTGTTCACTGATCGTGTTGAACAGGGTATGCAGACGCGCACAAGCGCCCTGCTTGGCGCTGACGGCATGATCGATTCGACTCGTCCCGTGGATGATTCATATGCAACTCTGGCCGGGGAATTTGGATTGCAGGTGGCGCGTAGCGTAAGTTTCATGAGTATGGCGATCACCGCGACCGGCAGTCGCCTGGCTGGTGTGCGGGCAGTTTCCTCCCATTATCCGCTGCGTGGCGAATTGCTGCTGGCGGCGGTTGACGGCAATAACGTGCCAGAATCGGTTTCGGCGGCGCCGCCCAGGGGCACGGTGTGGAGCGCAACTCAATTGGTCAAGGATTTGAATCTTGAATTATCTCCCGAGCTCCAGCTTGGCGACAGTTTTTTGCGCTTCGAACGCGAAATTCTGCTTGAGCCTGAAAGCGGCGCAGGCATGTTGCGACTGGCGCCACGACTGCTGATGAATATTGACGATCTCGATCAAACAGGCTTGGTAACAGCAGCTAGTCGCGCCCGCTTTCGATTATTGGTGGCCGGGTCAAAAGAATCGCTGGCAGCCTTTGGACAAGCCATTGAACCGATTCTTAAACCTTACCAATCCTGGCATGTCGCCGACCTGCGGCGCGATGAGGTACGCAATACTATCGGCCGGGTAGTCTCCTACTTACGAGTTACCGTATTGCTTTCTGTGGTGTTGGCTATCGTGGCCATGGCATTGGCAGCGCAAGGACTATGGGGTCGGCAGATCCATGAAATAGCATTGCTGCGTTGTCTTGGCCAACATCATTCGCAAACACTCAAGTCCCTCGCCCGAGTCTATATGCTCGCAGTCATGCCGGTATCGTTGTTGGGCATTGGTCTCGGATATTTGGTGCAACACTTTGCGGCGGCAATTATTCAAGACGCGACCGGTATTCCATTACCCCCACCCACATGGTTGC
Organism: Candidatus Spongiihabitans sp.; assembly: GCF_965237845.1. Taxonomy (GTDB): domain Bacteria; phylum Pseudomonadota; class Gammaproteobacteria; order Arenicellales; family Poriferihabitantaceae; genus Spongiihabitans. Next base: position 1,985,246 of record NZ_OZ250154.1, read on the forward strand.
CGATATGGTTGTCATTGTTGATGTGTGTCGTTGTGGTGGCAGCGGTTATGATACCGATTCTGCTTGCTGTCAAACGGGTGCCAACCATGACATTGCTGCGGGCTGAACAAATCGATGGTATCCGGCGCAATCGCAGCGCAAGCCTCAGTATTTTGGCGCTGGTAATTATTGTGACCGTCTTTTTAGCTCGAAATCTGTGGTTGGCGTTCGGGGTATTGAGCGGGCTGGTTTTTGCGGCTGCCATTCTTTGGTTTGCGGTGCGTAGCATGATCGGTGCTGCCAAACGGCTGATCGCACCACGTTCGACAGCTTGGTACGCGGCATTGAAAGCGCTCCAGTCAAATAGTGGACGCAGCGCCTGGCTGGCAAGCGCTTTTGGGGCCGCTATATTTGCTTTGGTGCTGCTCGGGGCGGTGCGTGAGGATTTATTTGAGGAGTGGCAAAACAGTCTTCCGCCAGACGCGCCAAATCTATTTTTGCTCAATATTCAGGCGCACGAAACCGAAGCGTTTTCTTCGCTGCTAAATACCCAGGGGGTCACCGACGTGAAATTGTATCCGATTATGCGGGCAAGAATTACCGCGATCAATAACCGGAAAATTTCCGATAGGACTTTCGAAGACGAGGATGCGCGGCATCGGATAAATCATGATTTTAATCTCACAGTACTTGCCGAATTGCCGGTTGATAACAGGCTGAGTGCCGGAAATTGGTTCAAGGACGGCGCACCTGATACAGGTATATTTTTGAGAAACCGGCACGAGCCTAAACTTAACCTCGATAGTTCGCGAACCAATTACTCGGCGCCCTATATCAAGAATATTATGAAAGAGGGTGAAAAAGGGTTTTCAGTCGAGCAAGATACTGCGAAACTTCTTGGTCTTGCTCTGGGCGACCGACTGACAATGGATATCGCCGGGGTGCTCATTGAGGCGCCTGTCAGTAGTTTACGTGAAGTTAAGTGGGACAATATGCGACCGAACTTTTACATCATTGCAGCGCCTGGTTTGCTCGATGATGCGCCGCGAAATTACATTACCAGCATCTACGTCGAGCAACAGCGAAACGAGTTAGTGCGCCAGATCAGCCAATCCTTTCCGCATATTACCGCGATTGATCTTGGTATGCTGCTTGGGAGAATTCGAACTCTCGCTAATCAAGGCGGCAATGCGGTGAATGTGGTGTTTGTATTCACCCTGGTCACCGCCTTGCTGGTGTTGTTTGGTGTGTTGCAGGGCCAGCGAAGTGCGCGTGAACTGGAGATTGCATTATTGAAAACGCTTGGCGCAGGTCGGGAATTTGTGCGTCGTGCAATTGTTTTGGAGTTTGCATTTCTTGGCGCCCTGGCTGGATTTATCGGCGGTGGAATGGCGCTTTTAAGTGGCTGGCTATTGGCAAAATATGTGTTTGAATTTGCTTATAGCATGCCGTGGCAATGGCTGGCATTCAGCATAGCAGGCGCGGTAATTGTAGTCGCAACCATCGGTTATATCAGCGTCCGAAGTCTTTTAGGAGTCCGCCCGGTAAGGCTTTTGGCGCGGATGGATTGGAATTCCAAACCGCCTGTTTCAAATTGAAATACGAAAATCCGGCTACATTAAATCTGAATTATAGCTGTGACAAAGAATTCATGGCAGATACTGCCTGACAAATACGTGACATCTTTTTGATTAGTGTCCGCATCAGAACGAATATAGGGGCGTCCATAGGCGTATACTCCATTTGGGAGATTTGGCTGGAATCAGTAGAATAGTATTGACCGGTTAAATATCGATTTTGACCCATCCCCACTCGCAATTTAAAACCATGAACAGTTTGCAGATAAATGACAAAACCAGGCTATTGAAAAAACTGCGCCAAACCACGGTGGGCATCGACCTCGAATACAGGCTTGCAACCGGAGAGAAAAGTCGTCGAATCTACCTGGACAGCACCGCCAGTACTTTGCAATTGGGTTTGGTCAGCGATGTCATTTCCAGGTATATGCCTTTTTATTCAAACACCCATACCAGCGCGCATTTTGGCGCCAAGTTGTCCACCGTGGAGTTTGACTGGGCGCATAACAAGGTGCTGTCGTTCGTTAACGCCGACCCGCAAACCTATACTGCGTTTTTTGTCGGCAGCGGCGCGACCGGCGGCATCAACAGGGTCGCCAGAACGTTACGAGAAAAACGCCCGCAGCGCAGAGTGGTTATTACCTCGATAATGGAACATCATTCCAACGACTTGCCGCACCGACGGCATTTCGACCAAGTGGTTCATGTGCCGACGCAAGTTAATGGCAGCAAGCTCGGTTGCATCGACCTCAGCCGAATCGAAAAAGCGCTGCAAGAACACGGTGATAATGTTAACTATATCTCCGTAACCGGCGTGTCCAATGTAACCGGCATCAAAAATCCCGTTTATGATATTGCCGACCTGGCCCACAGGTACAATACCTTGATATTGGTCGATGCCGCGCAAATGGCCGCCCACGTACCGATAAAAATGAGTGGCCACGAGAACCCGGCGAGGAATATCGACATGATCGCTTTGTCTGGGCATAAAATGTATGCGCCGTCGTCGCCCGGCGTCGTGATTACACGCAAAGATTTATTCTCCGGGATAGAGCCGGTGGAAGTGGGCGGCGGAATGGTTGATGATGTTCACATAAATCGTTACCTGCCCACCGACAATTTCCCTGATCGAGAAGAAGCGGGTACGCCAAATATAGTCGGGGCTATCGCATTGGCTGCGGTAATGCATGCGCTGCAAACACTCGGCATGGACTTTATAGACCAGGAAGAGTCCCGTATTATTCGCCAAGCCATTGACATGCTTGAGAAAATAGACGATCTCATGGTGTACGGCAATACCGACCCAAACAACAGTAAGCGAATCGGGGCACTGTCGTTTAATATCAAAGGTATGGATCATGCCTTAACGGCGGCGATTCTAAACGATTATTTCAATATCTCGGTACGCAACGCCTGTTTTTGCGCGCAACCGTACGTGCGCGAGATGATTACCGACGAGCTTGGCGAAATCGCCGACCAACTGAGCAACGAAGAATTGGAAGCGCTTGCCGAACTGCATCGCGGCATGGTTCGGGCCAGCTTCGGCATTTACAACGATAGCACCGATGTACAGGCCTTGGTGGATGCGCTACAAACTATTTGTAATGATCGGGAATTTTACCAACAGCAATACGAAAAAATATCCGCTGGCGATTATCGCCATAAAACCTTTAATTTCGACTGCGCCCCGCTATTTTCCGCAGCCAATGAAGTGAACCGTTGGCTGGCGGGCTAGACGCGGGAATGGCGCCGGAGACTTTTGCCGGGCATTTTCATTAATGCCTGTCAAATTTCTGTTTTATAACTAAAGCGATCGGGGCGACCTTGAGTAACCCGATATTCGATGATGCGGTCATTGGTGGCATGGGTGATTCGACGCAATACCACCAAAGGATCGCCTTCATTGATGTTGAGGGTTTTGGCGATTAGTGCGTCAGCAATGTCTGCGGTCAAGGTTTCTTCGGCACGCACCACATGAACACCAAATTTTTCCTCAATGATGGCATACAGCAGGTCCGGGATATGCAGGTCGTTGTTTTCCAAACCACCTACTATATCGGCAAGCCACCAACATTTTTCGACCAAGACCGGTTGCTCTTCATCATCATATCCAACTCGTTCGATATATATCAGCGAAGTGCCTACGGGTACCGCAAGATGTTTACATATGTCCGCGGTGCCCGAAATGCGTTCTCGTAGCGGGGTCAACTTATGGATTCTTGTGGCCTCCCCTGAAGCAGTGCCATAAGTAAAAAACCGAAACAGGCTACGATCAAAATCGACCCGTGAAACGTAGGTGCCTTTGCCCTGATGGCGGAACAGCAGTTTTTCCTGCTCCAGCAAATCAATGGCTTTGCGCACGGTTCCAATGCTGACGCTGAGACTTTCGGATAATCTGGATTCCGATGGAATCAGGTCGCCGGGGACTAACTCACCGTCGGTTATTCGTTGACGAATATACTGCTCAACGACTTTGTATAGAGGTTTAACTGGCATGAACAATAATCTGGCTTAAATTTTTTTGAGATAAATATAGGTCTGAAATGGACTGTTGGAATGGACTTGCAATTGACTAACACTTAATCTAGCATATAATAACTCATATATATGAATTGAGGTGAATCTGATTATGAACTATATCGTTTTTTTCATACAGGACGCGAAATGAAGCTATTTTGCTACACACCGGGATAACCGTGGAGTTTCTAAACCACTTCCATAACGTATTCACGCTATATCATATCGCGTTACTTGTTGGCGGGACACTGGCAGGATTGATCTTAGGCGCATTACCTGGCCTCAGCCCGACTATGGCAGTCGCGTTAATGATTCCCTTTACGTTTCATATGCAACCGGCTGCCGGCTTGATACTGCTTGGCGCAATGTACACCGCGACCGTTGCGGGTGGCGCGATCAGTGCAATTTTAGTCAATGTGCCTGGCGCCCTTGCCAATATCGCCACCGCGCTGGACGGTCACCAACTGGCCAAAAAGGGCCGCGCTGCCGAAGCCTTGCACTACTGTTTTATGAGCTCATTTGTTGGCGGCATTATCGGAATATTTGTCCTCATATTTTTCACCCCGCCGCTGGCAGATCTGGCGTTGAAGTTTGGCCCCACCGAGCTGTTCTGGATCGCAATACTCGGCATAACTATCATCGGCACCATCGGTAGCGAATCCGTGGTCAAGGGGCTTTTTGCTGGATTATTCGGGCTTGCGCTCTCCACCATCGGCGACAATCCCATGCTCGGCGAAGACCGTTTCGTCTTTAGCGAACACCTGGAAAGCGGCATCCACATTGTCACTGCGTTGATTGGGCTATTTGCAGTACCGCAGGTCTTCAGCCTGCTGGAGCAATCAATGCCGAATAATGATTCCACGAACGATACCATGCTGCATGCTCTGGGAGAGTCACGGTTGATGCAATCATTGAAGCACAACCTGACCAGGGTACGGGCACTCAGCATTGGATCGTTGGTTGGTGTTATTGTCGGGGTTATTCCCGGTGCCGGAGGTCAAATCGCCGGGCTGATCGCATATGACCAGGTCAAGAAAACCAGCGGTGATGCCAGCAAATTCGGTAGCGGCGAGCCCGATGGCATCATCGCGGCGGAATCCGCCAATAATGCCATGGTCGGCCCATCATTGGTGCCGCTGTTAACGCTAAGCGTACCGGGCAGCCCAACAGCGGCGGTTTTGCTGGGCGGTCTTTTGATTCATGGCCTTTTCCCCGGGCCGGATCTGTTCACGATTCATGGCGATGTTACCTGGACCTTTATCAATTCTCTGCTGGTCGCGCAGGTATTGATGCTGATAATCGGGTTGATTTTAAGCCAACACAGTGGCTGGATAATGAAGGTTCCGGGTCCCTATATGGCGGCGATTATTCTGGTGCTGGCAGTTTATGGGACATATAGTATTCAGTCGAGCTACTCCGACGTGCTGATTATGTTTGTCCTTGGCTTGATTATGTTTTTCGGAGGCAAATTGGGTTTCGGTCCGGCGCCTCTGGTGTTAGGCATTATTCTTGGCCCCATCGCTGAAGATAATTTTTTACAGGGTCAATTGATCGGGCAAAGCAGCGGCAGCGCATTTGCTTACTTTACCTCCGGCACCATCAATCTGACGTTGATTTCAATTTGTATTGGCTCCATCATTTACAGCGTTTATTCCGGCGCCAAGTCGAAGCGGCAACAGCAGGAAAGCCCAGGCGGAGGCGCGGCATGATGATACGGTCAACTCATGCGGCTCAGGGGTGGTCGGCGTTTTTTGCCGTGCTGCTCGGTATTATTTTTACTGCGGCTGCTTTTTGGAACACCGATCCAGAGATCTACTTATTTCCACGCATTGTGGCTGGACTTATGCTATTGCTGGCATTGGCGCAGTGGGCCGGCGTTGTCATCCGCTTCGTAAAAAATAAATCTTTTGAACTACGCCCCATTTCAATAGAAGCGAGCTTTTGTGCGGAGTCTGCGTCCACGCCACGTGGATTAGCGAGCGGGCTCGCCTGGAAGGCGTTTCTGCCCGGAATAATTGTAGGAATCATCTATGTTTTGATTATGGAACGACTTGGTTTTTACGCCAGTTCATTGCTTACGTTTGTAATTATTACGTCAATCTATGGCAAGCACAACGCCCTCAATATGAAAGCGCCCGTTTATAAAGTGGGCTATAACATTATAGTTGGGCTAATTTTTATGGTATTTTTATATGCTCTTTTTTGGAGACTATTAAACGTCAGAACACCAACAGGTCTGCTATTTTGAATGACCCCTGGACTAACCTGTGCATCACGCAAAATAGTCTCCGCACTATCCGCAGTTGCGGAATAATAATTTTTACTGCAAGTCGTATTAAACGCCTCAATTGAGGCTAACTACCAATCCCTGGAGGAAAAAATGAAATCTCACAAATTAAAATACCTGGCGGCAAGCCTGGCAACCAGCGCACTGATATTAGGGGCTATGGCGACCGCCAATGCCCAGACCTATCCGGACCGCCCGATCGGCGTCATGGTGGCGTATAACCCAGGTGGCGCAACAGATTTTCAGGCGCGCATTGCGACGCTGTCATCTGATCTGCGCGACAAAAAACCCAGGCACCCGTATCCATTGGCGCGCCCATTTATGTGACCAACAAACCCGGCGCCGGCGGACGCAAGGGCTGGAACTGGTTTGCTGAAAAAGCGCCCGCAGACGGCTATATGATGGCAGCCTACAATGTTCCCCACTTCATCGCCCAATCAATTGTGTATGACACCAAATACAACATCAATAATCTCGAACCGGTCGGTAACTGGGGTGCAGATCCCGCGGTACTGATTGTCGGCAAGGACAGTCAATTTAACTCGGTTGCTGAGTTAGTGGAATTTGCCAACGCCAACCCCAAGGCCGTCACTGTAAGTGGTGCTGGCAAATATGTAGGGCATCACATTGCTTACTTGCAACTTGTAAAAGCCACCAGCGCCAAGATGACTTACGTTCCCGGCGCTGGCGGTGTGGGGGCGCTGAAATTAGTTAAAGGCGGCCAGGTAATGGCCGGATTTAACAATCTGTCTGACTGCGCTCGAGCCGCTGGGGATATCAAAATTCTGGCAGTGGCTGATCTTGAAAGACACGAATTTCTGCCCGACGTGCCGACATTAAAAGAGCTAGGAATTGACGTTGATAACTCAAGCGTCAACTTTCGTGGATTGATGGTGCCTAAGGGAACCGATCATGCCATCATTGATTATCTCGCCAAGAAAGTGCCCTTGATGTTCAACGAAAAGAAAAACCTTGGCAAAATGCAACAAACCAACTCTCCGGTACGGGTCATGAATCGTGATGAAGTAATAGCGATGTGGCAGGAACGACAGATTGCGCTGACCGATTTGCTGGCTGGATTGAAAGAATAATAGCATTCCTCTGTTGGTGACGCTTGTACATCGTCAAGCAGTATCGTCGGGCTGGCCTGGCGATGTATTTTTGTTACCGGTTTATATATGCCCGATTCGGAAACTAATCAAGAAATAGGCCTGGACCTGGACCCGGACCCGGGCATGGCGACGGAGATCAACGCCGTAGTCGCGCGTGCGCGCGCCGCACAGGCGATTTATGCGGCCTACGACCAGGCTGCCGTTGATGAGGTGGTCACCGCCGCAGGGTGGGCAATTGTTGATTCAGATAACAATCAGGAATTGGCCGAATTGGCGGTGGCGGATACCGGTCTCGGCAAGGTAACCGATAAATTCCTGAAGAATCGTAGAAAAACCATTGGTTTGCTGCGCGACTTGCGCGAAGCAAAGTCGGTAGGCGTTATCGCCGAATATCCAGAAAAAGGAATCATAGAAATCGCCCGGCCGGTCGGCGTGGTGGGCGCCATTGTACCTTCAACCAACCCTGCGGCCACACCCATTAATAAAGTAATCAACGCGCTTAAAGGACGCAATGCCATCATTCTGGCGCCCTCTCCCAAAGGCGATCGAACCTGTTTGAGACTGATTGAATTAGTCCATGCAGAACTGAACCGTGTCGACGCACCCACCGATCTGGTTCAAAAATTGCCCTCTCCGGTAAGCAAAGCGGCTACCCAACACTTGATGCAGAACGTAGATTTAATCGTTGCCACGGGATCACAAAATAATGTCCGCAGTGCCTATATCAGCGGAACGCCGACGGTGGGCGTCGGTATCGGGAATGTTGTCTCGATTATTGATGAGACCGCGAACGTAGCACGGGCTGCGCGAAAAATCGTGATTTCCAAATCCTTTGATAATGCCACCAGTTGCTCTTCTGAAAATAATCTGATCGTAGTCGATGCGCAGTATGATGCGGCTGTGTCAGCATTGATCGAGGAAGGCGCAGTATTACTCGACCAGGCGAACCGGGCCAGGCTACAACAACAACTCTGGCAACAAGGACATCTCAATCAAAACTTAATCGCCCGCGAGGCAATAGAAATTGTAGCGCTGGCGCAGCTGAGCACTGAAACCGACGATGCCACCCGAATCTTGTTGGTTGAAGAAAACGGCGTCGGTAAACAACACCCCCCGCGTCTATCTATCTGGGCAGGCGAGAAGCTGTGCCCGGTTTTGACGCTATATCGAACAGCGGATTTTGAGTCAGCAAAGCAGTTAGCGCGGGATATACTCGATTATCAGGGAAAAGGTCATTCGTTATCCTTGCACAGCAATGACCCATCCCGCGCTCTGGACCTGGGTCTCAACATGCCTGTATGCCGGATCATCGTTAATCAGATTCACTGCTATGCGACTGGCGGCAGCTTTGACAATGGATTACCATTTTCGCTGTCTATGGGCTGCGGCAGTTGGGGCAAAAACAGTATTTCCGACAACATGAACTACCGACATTACTTAAACACTACGCGCATCGCTTATCGCATCAAAGCCAACGAGCCAACCGAACAGGATATTTTTGGCAGATACTGGAAACAATACGATATCACACCTGCAACGAAGGCCTGAAACCTTGGCCAATGTGACGGTTCGCGGTCTGATTGACCAGTGCGCCCAGGCTTATCCCAATACCAATTTCTTGCTTTCAGCCGAAAGCGATTTGCGCATTAGCTTTGGCGAATTGCAACACCATGCCCGGCAAATCGAAAAATACCTTGACCAGCGTGGCATTGAACGCGGTCAAACCGCTGCATTGATGATGGGTAATGGTTGTTGGACTGCGACTCTAATGCTGGGGATTATGTATTCGGGTCGAGTAGTTCTGCCTTTGAATGTCGTCGCAGGCGCGGAGCAAATCGAATACGTGATCGAGCATTCCGATCTAAAAATAATTTTCTGTTCGAGCCACTACCGACTGTTGTTTGTCGATATTTTTGAAAAAATTGAATCCTTGGTCGATATTGTCCAATGCAATGAAGATACCGGTCCCGTTGATCTGGCATCCGCATCCCTGACCGCCGAGAAAAGCAATGCACCGATGGAGAGCAACCAAACGGCACTGATGGTTTATACCTCTGGCACCACCGGTCGGCCAAAAGGCGTTCTTTTATCCCATAAAAACGTAATTGCAGGCGGCGATAACACCGTTCAGGCACACCAACTTACCGCACAAGATCGAAGTCTTTGTGTCTTGCCGCTTTATCATATCAACGCTGAAATGGTTTCGATCATGGCGCCACTGGTGAGCGGCGGCAGCGTCGTCATTAGTCACCGACTCAGCATTTCCAGATTTTGGAACTGGATTCTTGATCATCAGTGTACCTGGTACAGTGCGGTACCCACCATATTCTCCTATCTGATTGAACATCGACAAAGCAACCCCGAACTCGGCCCGGATAAAACGCTATTGAACAAACAATTGCGTTTTGCCCGTTCCGCCTCGGCCGCCCTGCCGTCGGCAACCCGTGAAACCTTTGAATCGTTATTCGGTGTTCCCATTATTGAAACCATGGGCATTAGCGAATGTGCGGCCCAGATTTTGTCAAACCCGATGAATCGCAGCAAATGCAAAGTGGGTTCTCCCGGTATTGCCTTTGGCAACGAGGTTCGCATTGTCGATTCCAGCCGACGTGAAATTCCAGCTTATGCTCAGGGCGAAATAGCCGTACGCGGAGATAACATCATGCAAGGTTATTACAAAAATCTCGAGGCCACCCAACAGGCTATAGACGATGATGGATGGTTTTATACAGGAGACATTGGTTTCTGCGATGATCAGGGTTTCGTTTTTGTCACTGGCCGGATTAAGGAATTGATCATTAAAGGCGGTGAAAACATCGCACCAAGAGAAATCGACGACGTTCTTTACAGACATCCCAGTGTGCTGGAGGCCGCTGCGTTCGGCGTGCCAGACAAAAACTACGGCCAGGAAGTAATGGCTGCGGTATCTCTGAAACCCAATACAACATGTAACGAATCCACGCTTCTTGAGCACTGTGAAAAACGGCTGGGCAAAGTAAAATCACCGAAACGTATTCGCATTTTGAACGAACTGCCCAAAGGGCCTTCGGGGAAGATACAACGACTTAAACTGCAACAAACCTTGGCAAGCACTTAGGTCAGATTGCACAATGCGACTGATTCTAACGTTTTCATAATTCTTTCAATTAGTTATAGCTCATTCGTACCACAGATTCGTGCGCCGCCTCCTTTCAGATAATGCTGAGCCATCATCCTGCTTTGGACTAACCTGCTTGAAAGCGCGCCAGCGCGTCGCCGCTTGCGATTGCCTTCCTGGCCCGTTGCGCGCCATCCGATAAACTTGCCGCCAATCCAACATGCATGAGACCAATCGCCGCACCATAAACCAAACTGTCATGCATTGCTCCCGGCTTATTTGCCAGGGCATCGAGACCCCGCTCTAGGTTATGCGCTACTACAGCATCAAGTATTTGTGTGTTCTGAAAACCGGTTTGTTTCATTACGGCTGCAAACTGATTCGGAATGGCAACCATGCGCGCATCCTGCTCAATGCCCAATTCCTTGGGCACCAGCCGATGTAATTGAATGGCTTGATTACCCCGATACGAGAAATATCGTGATAACTGACTCAGTGAAGGGATGCATCCGCCTTCAACACCGCGAATAATCATGGCTGAATCGAATCCGCAATGCTTCGCCAGCAGCGCATAAATCGGCGGATACGCCTGGTGCACAAATCCAGTGAGCAAATGGGTTGAGCGGCAACCAAACAACGGGCGCAATACGACTTCCAGCGTTGACAAGCAACTTCGTTTGACCATTGTGTCGCGTAATTCAACCAGATCATGCAGACTAGGGATGTAGTGTTTCTGATCGAGATAGGTCCAGCCTACCTCGGTATTGTCCAGGCAGGCGGTGCCATCGGCCAAGCTTTTGTCAACATTTTTTCCGGCAGATTCGAGAACCATGCGTGTCGTAATGCCATATTTTGGACCGACTGATTCGAGTCCGTGGGTATAGGTTGGCAGACCACATGCCGCAAACACCGCGGGCAGAAAGGGTGTTGCAATCAAGCCGCGCAGGCAACCATTGAATGGATCTGCCACGGCAAGAATCTCGGGTGATGCGGTTTGTTGCGTCCGTGTGTTCTTGATCAAGGCATTTAAAACACCTATATTCTCTGCGTCGCTCTCGCGTTTCATTCGTAACGCGATGAGAAATATACCGGCCCGAACCGGATCAATTTCGCCATCGAGAATCATCGACATGCCGTCTTCAGCCTGGGCCTGGTCAAGTGATTTGCTTAATTCCGGCCCAGTGGCAATAAGTTGTAGATAGACCCGCATTCGCGATTGTGGGTTGGCCATATCATTCATCGTTGGTAGCCGCTTGCAATGATATCAAGGTCAAATATAAAGAACAAAATCGTTAACCGCGTGGCTAACGCTTTAACAGGTTATTTTTTTCAATACAAATTGAAATTCGTTTTCTGATTGGGACGATTCCAGCAACTCGTTACCCGTTTGATTTGCAAAGGCTTCAAAATCTTTTACCGATCCTGGGTCGGTTGCCAAAATCCGAAGCGTCTGGCCGGGCTCAAGCCCTCCCAGTGCCTTTTTTGCCTTCAAAATGGGTAGCGGGCAGTTGAGCCCGCGCGCATCAAGCTCTTGATCAAAATCAATCATAAATAATAACCTCCATATCCAGTCATGGTAAAATTACAATGAGTTACATTCATTTTAGCACCATTCAGTTGTCTTGAACCTTGTTAAATATGGAAGTTCTGAATAATGCCGTCCTGGCGTTATCCGAGCAACAACATCCAATAACCCAACAGCCAAAATGACTCTTTTAGATTTGTGGGTGGATTTTTTTGAAAAAATGCGGATGGTGAATCAACAAAATTCAGTTCAGCCGTAGAATTAGCCAGTGGTAAAATCAGATTGTGTTGGCTTTGTCAGTGAAGCCAGCGCGTCGATACCATTGTCTGGCTTTTTCCCGATCCACAGGAAGCCCACGCCCCTCTTCATGGATTATGGCCAATGTGGATTGTGACCCCGCTAGCCCCTGCTCGGCTGAGCGGGTAAACCACTCAACCGCTTTTATCGCGTCTTTGCCAATACATTCACCTTCTAAATACATAAATCCCAAGCCATGTTGTGCGAACCTCAGATCCTGTTTCGCTGCGGATACCATACATTTAAACGCCAGCAGTTCGTTGGCCACGACCCCCAGACCATTTTGATACATTATCGCCATTCGGTATTGTGCTTCGGCATTGCCAGCCTCGCTGAGCGGCGACAAAAGTTTCATTGCCATGGTAAAATTTTTAGTTTCAAATGCAGCGATGCCGCTTTTTAAACTCATTTCTTTGCTGTCCATCATACCGGTCTCGCTTCCAGAACTTGGGAAAACAGCATTAAGGTTAGGTTTGATTGCCGGAAGGTTGATCTTCCTGAGGTACACTTCGTTTTGGAATTATTAGAACGAGCGCCGAGCCTAGAAAATATAAAAAGTTTGGGTTTTTCATATATGCTCGTGCCCGAATCATTCACCTCGTTTAATTATTTTTTGGAACGGGCGCCGAGTATAGGCTTCGTTTAAGTTTGGTGTTGAATTCAAGCTCGTGCTCGTTCCTTTAAAATCAAAGGGGTGCGAAGTGCACCTCGTTTAATTATTTTTTGGAACGGGCGCCGAGTATAGGCTTCGTTTAAGTTTGGTGTTGAATTCAAGCTCGTGCTCGTTCCTTTAAAATCAAAGGGGTGCGAAGTGCACCTCGTTTAATTATTTTTTGGAACGGACGCCGAGTATAGGCTTCGTTTAAGTTTGGTGTTGGATTCAAGCTCGCACTCGTTCCTCAAAAATAGTAGGTATGCGAAGTGCACCTCGTTTAATTATTTTTTGGAACGGGCGCCGAGTATAGGCTTCGTTTAAGTTTGGTGTTGGATTCAAGCTCGCACTCGTTCCTCAAAAATAGTAGGTATGCGAAGTGCACCTCGTTTAATTATTTTTTGGAACGGGCGCCGAGTATAGGCTTCGTTTAAGTATGTTGTTGGATTCAAGCTCGCACTCGTTCCTCAAAAATAGTAGGTATGCGAAGTGCACCTCGTTTAATTATTTTTTGGAACGGGCGCCGAGTATAGGCTTCGTTTAAGTATGTTGTTGGATTCAAGCTCGCACTCGTTCCTCAAAAATAGTAGGTATGCGAAGTGCACCTCGTTTAATTATTTTTTGGAACGGGCGCCGAGTATAGGCTTCGTTTAAGTATGTTGTTGGATTCAAGCTCGCACTCGTTCCTCAAAAATAGTAGGTATGCGAAGTGCACCTCGTTTAATTATTTTTTGGAACGGGCGCCGAGTATAGGCTTCGTTTAAGTATGTTGTTGGATTCAAGCTCGCACTCGTTCCTCAAAAATAGTAGGTGTGCGAAGTGCACCTCGTTTAATTATTTTTTGGAACGGGCGCCGAGTATAGGCTTCGTTTAAGTATGTTGTTGGATTCAAGCTCGCACTCGTTCCTCAAAAATAGTAGGTGTGCGAAGTGCACCTCGTTTAATTATTTTTTGGAACGGGCGCCGAGTATAGGCTTCGTTTAAGTATGTTGTTCACCTCGTTTATAAATTCTTGGAACGTGGCATCGAGTATTGGCTTTGTTTAAGTTTGGTGTTGAATTCAATCTCGTGCTCGTTCCTTTAAAATCAAAGGGGTGCGAAGTAGAATTCAAGCTCGCACTCGTTCCTCAAAAATAGTAGGTGTGCGAAGTGCACCTCGTTTAATTATTTTTTGGAACGGGCGCCGAGTATAGGCTTCGTCTAAGTATGTTGTTCACCTCGCTTATAAATTCTTGGAACGTGGTATCGAGTATTGGCTTTGTTTAAGTTTGGTGTTCACCTCGTTTATAAATTCTTGGAACGTGGCATCGAGTATTGGCTGTGTTTAAGTTTGGTGTTGAATTCAAGCTCGTGCTCGTTCCTTTAAAATCAAAGGGGTGCGAAGTAGAATTCAAGCTCGCACTCGTTCCTTTATAATATTTAGAGATGCGAAGTGCGCAATCTGTGGGCGCCGATTATACGCAACCAGTCGGCTTGGGCAATCCAGCATATTTACACGCCTGTTTAGCCGGGCCATACGGAAACAATTGATAAAGATATTTGCTGTTGCCCTTGTCCTTGCCCAATTCTTTACCGATAAATTTTGTCAATACACGCACCGCAGGCGCGATGTGATATTTCTGGTAATATGCGCGCAGAAAATTAATCACCTCCCAGCGATTCTCGTCCAAATCGCAATCATCCAGCTTGGCCATATAATCAGCGATCTCAGGATTCCAATCGGACAGGTTAGCGAGATAACCCTCTTCATCGGTGTCGTAAGTGCGACCGTTAAATTCGAGAAGTTCTGCCATTGTGCTTTCTTCTATCAGAAAAAGAGTCTACGCGGATTAGCGTGGGTAAATTCTGAACCAATCGAAGTCGTTTTCTTCGCATCTTCTGTTTCCTCATTTATTTAATGAAAATTTAAGGAAACTCTGATTTACGGTGGTGACACTCAAATTGTCGAATTTTATTCTCAAGCATTTATTATCTGATTGGCGGGATTTCTTAATTGGCGGTATTTGTTAACGGTATTTGGCTTGTTTCAGAAGCAAGAGCACAATTGCTACTAGCCAACCCTTTCAAGAAAGTCGATTTTCCAGAACCTGAAGCACCGTAAATCAGACAGCAATGCCCATCAGTTTGCACACCACAAATATCAAAAATTACAACGTTATTATACTCGGCACGCAAGCGTTTTATATTGCAAATCATGTTATTTTTCCACTAGGGCTAAAAACGAATAAACTTAACGTTAGTGAACGTGTTGGCCCAATGCAATTCCGAGATGATGAGTTGCATGGTGATCATCTTGAACCATAAAACCTGAAAATCCAAGAGCTTTTATTTTTAGAGCTTCATTGTCATCTTCAGATACCACACGGATTGAATGCCCCTTTTCAACTTTTCTAAATGAAATATCCCACTTTGGCCGTACGCTCCTCAAGAAATCTGAGTGGGCAGGAATCATTGTATCCATGGCTCTGGTGGAATTTTCATCACCTGTTACATTCATCACAAGACCATTTGATAATTCTTGTTTTTCAACACTTGTGTATATCATCAACGAATTCATATCCTTCAAATGCTCCCAAAGAGCGTCCATATCAACATTAGCCCAGTTGATATCTTCTCTTTCAGCTATCTTGTTTATCTCCGATATTGCTGCAAAGATTGACTGGCCTGATTCATGTGGCGTCCAAGGCAAAGGTTTCTCTGCCATTTGTTTTTGTTGCAACAATTCACCCACATCCTCTTGCAAGCAATTCAGTGGAAAATGCTGACAGTGCAAACTGATATCCGCGTGATCTTCTTTATTCATTTGGCCAAAAACACTTTTCCCCCAAAAAAAGAAGACTAAACACATCACACAACTAAAAGCTAACTTCTTACTCATTACCTTGTTAACACCCTCATGTTGATAGTCTTGACTGCTGTTATGCGCTCTCCAAGGCGTGTTGTCAATAGTCTGTATGGGTCTGTGGATTCAACCCTGAAGTGCAACAGAGGGTAGTATGCCGAACAGTGCTTGATTCGGCGTTTTCATGCTAAGACATTTGCGTGGTCGGTTGTTGAGTTGCCGCACCACCCGTGCCAGTTGCGAGGCCTTGATGGTCGCAAAATTATAGGTCTCTGGCTAGCACTGAATCAAGGAGGCGTACCGAAGATTGTCGGCCGAGGCATGAAGGGCAAGATGATATTGCAGGAGACTAGCCATGGATATTGTTCACACTGCTTACAACCAAGATTGAACTTTGTCATTTTTTACTGCGAGATCGACAAACCCTTCGTATCCCACAATTTGAATACCCTTAATCAGACGCGCCGGCTGCAGTCCTCTTGCCATCAGGTCTGGCTCAAGAACGTATATGCTGTGCATTGTCACCGCCTGTTTGACGGCTTTTTCTATCGCCGAATCTTTCAATGCCGCATAGACCGCGTCCTCAATCAGCAAAATATCGCTGCCTTTCTTGGCCAGTCGCAAACTGGTATTGAAACTGTTTTTTTCAAACGGTGATTTGTTCACGGTATGTAACATTTGACCACTCTAATATGCAAGGCTAACAGGCGAGGCTAATAGGTACGGCTAATAGTCTAATAATTAAGCAGAACATCCTGCTCGGCGATGATATCCGCGAGTTGTTCACTATCAACCACACGAATGGATGGTTTTTCCTGATAGTCGTCATTCTGGTCTTCATAGGTTAACGGCATGAGATCCTCAACGGTCAAGCCACGCGCCTGCAAAGACTCCTTTTCCACATACAACGTGGTAATGTCGTAGTCGCCCAAGGCGCGGTATGCCGGCGAGAAATTCTTTATGCCGGATTTTGACGTATCTTGTCCTTTTTTTAGTTGAAACACGCCATCGTCGACGAACGCCATAGACACATCCTGGTCGAATGCGGCCCCAATCAAGGCAACCTCAAGCCCCTCCAGCGAATAAATCGAGCCATATGGCGCAGTTCGATTTATGTACATAAATTTCTTTATCGTGCTCATCGTAACTTACCCGCTCGTTGACTTGCCTGCCGCTGCCCTTAGTCGCCAAACACCATCAAACGGTCGGCTTGAATTCCGGTCTCAATCAATTGTCCCAAGCCCGATATTCGAAATCCGTCGGCAAGATTTTCGGCTGCTTTGCGGTTTCGTTTGGCTTGGTCGGCATCAACAATTCCGCGCCGCTGGGCAGCCGCCACACAAACCACAAGATCAAGATTGTGCTCCTTTGACAACGCCGACCAGCGCTTGACAATATCGCGATCATCCTTTGGCGGAGTAGCCAGATTGGTGCCGTTGTTGACGCCGTCATGGTAATAAAAAACACGCACTATCGTATGACCGGCCGCCAACGCCGCCTTAGTGAAATGGTAAGCCGTATCAGATGACTGATGCTGGTATGGGCCCTCGTTGATCACTATGCCGAATTTCATATCAGTAGTTTTTCAGGGGTTCTGCTGTGATTACAATCGGATATAAGTTGACGATTTCAAATTCTTGCGTGAACCGCGCCAATGATCAATATGGCGCTTGACAACGGCAATCCAGTGCGCTCAAAGAATCGTGACCAGCCGATACGCTCGATCCAGTCATTGATACTTTCCCAGTCTTTTTTCAAGATTATCGACAGTTTCGTAGTACCTATTGCTCATCATGGCTAATTGTGCCGTAAAAAACGGACTGGCGGGATTAAATATCAGGCAGTATTGATAATGCTATACTGTTCGTCACAAAATCGCAGTGACAAAAGGCGCCGCGAATTTTTACTCCCCCGCGCCCTTTCACCAAATTGGAATGCGGATAACGACTTGGCTTGTTTCCATAATCAACAGTGAGAACCTTGCATGAACGATAAAAAAACGCCTCCTATCGAGCCGGTTAGCGGAACTGCAATTCCCCGCTATGCCGGGCCATCCACATTTTGCCGATTGCCTGAATTGAGAGATGTGCCGTATTGCGATGTCGCCATTTTGGGAATTCCTTTCGACTCCGGCACCAGTTATCGACCCGGCGCGCGTTTTGGCCCCCAGGCAATCCGTCAGGCATCCCGACATTTGCGAACTAATTTTCATCCCGCTTACGACACCGAACCTTTCAAGACGCTTCAAGTCGCGGACGCCGGGGATGTTGGATGTAATCCATTTAACATCGATGAAGCCATTCAGCAAATCGAAACCGCAGCCACCGAATTATTCACAAAAGCCCATGCCATTGTCAGTTTGGGCGGCGACCACACTATCGCGGTGCCGTTATTGCGCGCTGTAAATAAACAGGTTGGCCCGGTGGCGTTGGTGCATTTCGATGCGCATCTTGACACCTGGGACACTTATTTTGGCGCGCCCTATACCCACGGCACGCCATTCCGACGGGCAGCGGAAGAAGGATTGTTTAATGATGATGCCTCCATACATGTGGGAATTCGCGGCCCTTTATATAGTCGGGAAGATTTACAGAGCGACCAAGAACTTGGGTTTAAGGTCGTGCATTGCGACGAATTAGAGTCGCACGGCGTCGATCATGTGGTTAAACGTATTCGGGAGCGGGTGGGCAACCATCCATTATATTTATCCATCGATATTGACGTGCTGGATCCAGCCTATGCGCCAGGCACTGGCACCCCGGAAATTGCCGGGCTGTCCAGCCGTGAACTGGTCAATATTATTCGCGGGTTGCAAGGGTTGAATTTGATTGCCGCGGATATTGTTGAAGTCGCACCCGCTTATGATCATGCTGAGATTACGGCGTTGGCGGCAGCAACTATTGCATTTGAGATGATAAATTTAATGGCGTGCCGTGCTTGAGTGTTTGTAATTTTCCGGCGAAAATTACTGGATTTATTCTTTCGCGGGAATGACCGAGCGAGGCGGGAATTGTTGAGTGGATTTTAATATTCGCACCGCGATGGTTGATGATGCCGAGGCGATTAATCGGATCGGGAATTGGTATATTGAGAATTCCGCGGTAAATTTTGATACGGAAAAATGGAGTTTAGCGCAGCGTATTGAATGGGTCAGGACATTTAATCTGCCCGACTCGCCTTACAATCTGTTGGTTGGTCAGGACAGTGGCGGGATTATTGGGTTTGCCTGTAATACCCGATTTAAGCCTAAGGGCGCATACAATACTTCTACCGAAACCACGGTTTATATTGCATATGACATCAAATCTGTGGGCCGAGGAGGAAAGCTATATAGCGCTTTAATGGATTTAATTGCTGAGCAAGATATTCACCGGGCTTATGGGTTTATTACGTTGCCCAATCAGGCATCTATTGATTTGCATCAACGGTTAGGGTTTAGGTTGGTCGGAAAGTTTGATGAGGTTGGGAGAAAGTTTGGAAAATATCATAGTATTGCTTTGTATCAGAAGAAGTTTTAGGGTGCGCAATTCAAACTGTTATTCGAACCGCAGATAACAAAGTTGGGTAATGTATAATCCGCTCCTCACACGCAAAGAATCGCCTACGAAAAAATTGACAGCATGACCCGACCGAGCAATCGCCCAAGCAATCGCATGGCGGACGAGATGCGTCCGGTGAGTATTATCCGCCATTACACCAAGCATGCCGAAGGCTCTATTTTGATTTGTTTTGGCGATACCAAGGTGCTTTGCAACGCCAGCATAGAAAATCGGGTTCCGCATTTTTTACGAAACTCCAGGCAGGGATGGGTCACTGCCGAGTACAGTATGCTACCCCGTTCAACCAATACACGTATGGACCGTGAAGCCACTCGGGGCCGGCAATCGGGGCGGACGCTTGAGATTCAGCGCTTAATCGGCCGATCTCTGCGTGCCGCGATTGACGCCAAACTGTTGGGGGAGCGCACGATCACGATAGATTGCGATGTTTTACAAGCCGACGGTGGCACCCGCACGGCATCGATAACCGGCGCTTATGTGGCATTGGTTGATGCCGTGAACAAGTTGATTGCTGACGGCAAGATCAAACAAAATCCGATTCATCGCGCGATTTCATCGGTATCCGTCGGCATCTATAAAGGTCAAGTGGTGACAGATCTGGATTATCTTGAAGACAGTCATGCCGAGACCGACATGAATGTGGTGATGGATGATGATGCCAGATATGTCGAAATCCAGGGCACTGCGGAACGAACGCCCTTCTCCCGAGAAGTTATGAATGAAATGTTGGATCATGCCCAGCAAGCGTGCCAGTCTTTGTTCGAAATTCAACGCTCAAGTTTGGAGAACGCTTAAATTCTTGTTTGATAATGAAAATTGTTCTGGCCACGGGTAATCCAGGCAAAATCAAGGAACTCCAAACACTTTTACGCGATTCAGATCACGAAATCACCGCACAGATCGATTACGGCGTGGGTGATGCGGATGAAAATGGCATTAGTTTTGTCGAAAACGCATTGATTAAAGCCCGGCACGCGAGTCTGCACACCGGCCTTGCGGCAATCGCCGATGATTCAGGGCTTGGGGTCGATTATTTAGGGGGGAAACCGGGTATCCATTCGGCGCGTTATGCCGGCGAAAACGCCACCGATCAGGAAAATATCGATAAATTATTGGCTGCGCTTCAGGGCGTGCCGCTGGAAAATAGAAATGCCCGATTTCACTGCGTCATTGCCTTGGTCAAGTGTGCCGACGACCCCAATCCTGCAATTTTCCATGGCCGATGGGAAGGGCGAATTGCCGATACACCGATGGGCAATAATGGATTTGGATATGATTCGGTTTTTTACATTCCCGATTTAGGATGCACCTCAGCGGAACTCCCAGCATCGGTTAAAAACAAAAACAGTCATCGTGGGAAAGCGCTTCGGCAGTTGCGGCGACAGTTGATATAATAATGAAAATTTTTCTGAAATAAACAATCCTGATGCATCTGCAAAAACTGGTTACGTTCAAGGGACGAAAGGGCGCATTGCTGCTTGTGGTTGCCGATGGCGTGGGTCTGGCTGAGGCAGGGCCTGCCAATGCGCTTTCCCTGGCCAACACTCCGGTTATCGATGAGTTATTGAAATCAAGGCTCAGCACCCGACTGCATGCCCACGGCACCTATGTTGGGCTGCCCACAGATTCGGATATGGGTAATAGCGAGGTCGGCCACAATACGCTGGGTGGCGGTCGTATTTTTGATCAGGGCGCCAAGCTGGTTAACGCGGCATTTGCGAGCGGCGGCATTTATCAAAGCGAGTGCTGGCAGGAAATCGAAGCGCGTGGAAAACAGGGCAAAACCATCCACTTTCTTGGATTGCTGTCTGACGGCAATGTGCATTCCCACATAGACCATTTATTGCAGTTGGTAAAACGTTGTCATCAATCGGCCATTGCATCGGTGTGCGTACACGCCTTGCTGGACGGTCGTGATGTCGATCCAAGATCGGCGCCAAAATACCTCGGCCAACTCCAGGAGGTCCTGGACGAGGTAAATATGTCCGGAGATTTTAACTATCGGATTGCCTCCGGTGGCGGTCGCATGGCCATCACCATGGATCGATACCAAGCGGATTGGGGCATGGTGAAGCGAGGATTTGATACCCATGTTTTAGCTAAAGTCACGGGAATCGGCCGCGAAGTCGCCAGCGCATTGGATGAAGTGAACCGGCAATACCAAGCCAATCCGAAACTGTCCGATCAATATCTTGCCCCCTTCGTGGTGGTTGACGACCAAGGCGCAGTCGGGAAAATGGCTTCAGGCGATGGCATGGTTTTGTTCAATTTTCGCGGCGATAGAAGCATTGAAATTTCCCAGGCATTGGAGCACTCTGATTCTTCCCGGCCTGATTTTTCTGAATTTGATCGTGGAGATTACCCGCAAGTCTATTTTTGCGGGATGCTGCAATACGATGGCGATCTCAAAGTGCCTAAAAACTATTTGGTCAATCCGCCGCTCATTGAACGCACTATGGTGGAATTCATGTGCGCCGAAGGCATGCGCACCTTTGCCGTGAGCGAGACGCAAAAATTCGGGCACGTCACCTATTTCTGGAATGGAAATAAATCCGGTTATATCGACCCATCCCTTGAAACCTATATCGAGATTCCATCGGATAATTGCGAGTTCAACCAGGCGCCGGCAATGAAAGCGGTGGAAATCACCGATGCCACTATTAAATTGATTGAATCAGGGAAATTTGACTTCGGCAGAATAAATTTCGCCAATGGCGACATGGTCGGGCATACCGGCGATATTCCGGCGACGGTGCAATCCTTGGAATGCGTCGATAA
The DNA here is from genome assembly GCF_965237845.1 of Candidatus Spongiihabitans sp. GTDB lineage: Bacteria > Pseudomonadota > Gammaproteobacteria > Arenicellales > Poriferihabitantaceae > Spongiihabitans. The sequence continues at coordinate 2,007,469 of NZ_OZ250154.1, forward strand.
ATGTCTTGGGCGTTTGCTTGATTGCATTAAAAAACATAACGGCATTTTGATATTCACTGCGGATCATGGCAACGCCGATGAAATGTTTGTCGAAAAAGACGGTCAACGAATCGTAAAAACATCTCATTCGCTAAACCCGGTGCCCTTTGCCATTGTGGATAGCGCAGTTGACAGCGTGGGCGATGACGCCTATCAACTAAATGGCAGCATTGAAGGCGGTCTCGCCAATGTGGCCGCCACCGTTTTCAACTTGCTCGGTTATCGCGCGCCAGAAGATTATCAGCCTTCATTAATCGCTTTCGCCAACGAACCGAATCGACGAGCGATTTATCGAGGCGGCGTGATCGATCTTGGACTTGAGACATCAAAACTGCCCAATGATGAAATCATGGCAATAGAAGTTGTTCGACACCCCGGCGGTGCAGTGGTTGTGGCGATGGATGACAAAAACAACCTTTGCATAATCAAGCAGTTCCGCCATGTCGTGAATGATTGGATCTGGGAGTTTCCGGCCGGCATCATCGAAATTCATGAACCCGCAGAACAAACAGCGCGACGAGAACTCAAGGAAGAAACCGGATTGGGCGCAGCACAATGGCACGCTTTGGGCTCAATCCTGACCACGCCCGGCTTTTGCGACGAACGGCTGCATATATTCCTCGCCACCGACCTTGCCAAAGGTGAAACCGCCCACCAGGCGCACGAATTCATGGAAATACATTGGCTGTCCATACATAAAATCAAGGCAATGGTTAAGGCCGGTGAAATGGATGACGCGAAGAGCATCGTCGCGCTTTACCAAGCACAGGAATATTTATCTCTTATTTAAGCGGCGCTGGATCAGTTGGTATAATCAGGAAAAGCGTGAGTGGAAAATTTAATTTTCGCTTTACAATCTCATTTGCACGAGTTGTTTCAAATTTGGCCGCTGCAAATTCACCTGGAAATTGACTTGTCCCACGAGCGCTCGAATACCAGACTATCGTTTTTATATGCCTTCAGATTGGCTTTTACATGGAAGTAATTCTGATCGCACCACATTTCCGTGGTAGTCTCGGTCAGGGTCTTCCATTTGTCGCGTTGTAGCAGTTGGGTGCCGGTGATTCTGGAGCGGGCGCTCAGCGGATCGCCGGGGTCGATGGTATGCAATTCATGGTTGGTTTCATGCGTGATCAAGCCGTGGACATTGCTCTTCGACTTGCCAAAATCGTTGAGGATTTCCACGTCGGTGATCTGCTTTCCAAGGTCCTTGGTGACCTTGCGGAAACTGTTCGCGGGAGTGAGTGTTTGCTGGTCATATGGTTCACAGGTGACTGCCTGCGGAAATTCCGGCACCATACCATCAGCGTGTCCGCCGGCGTTTTCGTATCGCGGCAGATCGATGCGGCATTCGGCTGCGTATAATTTCAGGGTGGTGTTGCATGCCGACGGCCAGAGCAACGGCCAGTGAGCGGTCGAGACGGCGACCCGGATGCGGTGCCCGGCCGGCACAACATAACCGCAGTCATCCAGTTTGAACTTAACGGTTTCGCGCCGGCCCGGAATCATGGGTTGCGGATGCTCAAAACCGCGCCGATGGGCCAGGTTCAACACGCCATAAGTGATCAAGGCACTGGCGCCATCCGCCGCCACATCGCACAACCTTGCGATGACATTTCCGTGGGGATGGTCGGCCTCAAGCGCGAGGGTTATTTCGGGGGCGCCGAATAAAATCAGCGGGTCGTCCAGGACCTCGGCGTCAAAAACGAGAGAGCGAGCGTCGTCATCGCGTTGATCCGTGGGCCAATCCGGCCCAGACCACATGATGCAGAATTCGCCGCCGTTGGTTCCGGTATCTTCGGGCGAGTTGATTCGGTGTTCGGCGCGCGTGTCCGCATTCCCGTCGGACACCCGGCTGAGTCCATCGGGGCGCAGGAAAAACCGGGCAGCCTTGACCCGATCGCTCGGCCACCGATGTTCGGCGACCCAGCACCCCGGCCTGAATTGGTAGCTGGATTGCGGCGCGATGCCGTCCATCAGGTAGGCGCGATAGAGCGGTTCCGTCATAACGCCATTGTCGATGCCCTTTAACCAGTGATCCCACCAGCGCACGGCAATTTGCAGGAAACCGATGCGGGGTTGCGGCACCGCGATATGCGGATACTTGTGCGCCCATGGGCCGATGATTCCCTGCCGTGGGCATTCAAGGCACTCCAACATGCGCGGCACGGTATTGGAATAGGCGTCGTGCCAACCGCCGATCAACAGCGTCGCCGCTTCAATGGCGGCGTAGTTGCGATCAATGGAGCCGTGCTTCCACAGATCATCCTGGTTGGGATGACTCAACCATTTTTCAATCAGCAAAGGCGTGTTCTTGAGCCGCTGCATCCATATCTCCTCCCAGTCATCGGGCCGTAGCAGCGGGTCCGGCGGACGCGAAGAATAAGAAAACATGGTACTCGCCCAGCCGAGATTCTCCATCAACAAAGCGCCGCCTTTGTAGTGAATATCATCGCTGTAACGATTATCGGTCGAGCACAGCGATATGATGGCCTTGAGCACATGGGGGCGGCATGCAGCAACCTGCAAGCTGTTAAACCCGCCCCATGAAATGCCCATCATGCCGACGTTGCCGTCGCACCACGGTTGCCGGGTCAGCCAATCGATCACCTCGAGTGCGTCATCTTGTTCCTGTTTCAGGTACTCATCCAGCATGAGTCCATCGGACTCCCCGTTTCCCCGCAGGTCCACACGAACGCCGACGTATCCGTGCCCGGCAAAGTAAGGGTAGGTCAAGGTGTCGCGCTCGCATGTGCCGTCACGTTTGCGGTAGGGCAGGTATTCCAGGATAGCGGGAACAGGATTCGATGGCGCATCTTCGGGCATCCAGATTCGGGCCGACAATTTGAGTCCATCAGACAGCGTAATCCAGATATTTTCGATTTCCTTAACGCTACGCGAAAATGAAGTAACAGTGGTCATCGGATGGTCACCTGTAAAATAAAATAAACTCCTTCCCAAATTGAGTGGATAACTTTCATCTAACTATCCCATCAGGATAAGAATCCTTGATATCAGGAATCCGGGCGTATAAATATTTGTCTATCATGGGGGATATGTTAATCTCACCACTCGATTTGGGGAAGCATCTTTTGTTGTACATAAACCTGACTGAGGAATGACGATGCCATACTGATTGAATGTACCGAACTAACGGCTGGCTCGACATGGCATCCGGCAGTCTCTATACCCTTCTTAATATACAGTTTTAGCTTTATGTCTTTTGAAAAATTAACCCGGGTTTATTGTCAAATCCAGTTGATTTATGGCCATCGGAGAAAATATTGTTAGGTTATCTGGCACTCATACTTTAAGTTAGGTCATGCCAAATCCGAGTTTCGCCAATAACCTCAGACTGCTGTGTAATCAACAACCGTCAGTGGCACACGTCTGCCGTTTAATTGAAATCAACCGAACAACAGTTCAACAAATATTTAAGTGGCACGGTTTATCCGTCCAGGCACAATCTCGAACGAATCTGTCGCTTCTTTGATGTCGATCAAGAGAGCATAAATCAGACCGAAAAGGAATTTCGTCAGAAACAGAATTCCAGGTTGCAAGCAGATGCCGATGACGCACGAACCCGATTAGATATTAACGAGTGGATTGATACGTTACCCAACTCCATCGACCTGCTGGAGCGCTACAAGGGATATTACTACAGCCACTTTCACGCCTTGGGCTATCCGGGTTATCTGGCCCGTAGCCTTATCCACCTGTACCGTCACGAGGATCGGTTTTACACAAAGTCCGTGGAGCACCTGTGGGACAAGGAATTAGAAACCAGCCATCACCACCGTTTCAAATACCGTGGTCTGGCATTGTACCTTGCTGACCGTATTTTTCTCACAGAGCATGAAACCCTGACTCGCCAGGTCGTGTGCCACACCATTCTATACCCCAACTATCACAACAACATCGACTATCTATCCGGCATAACTATCGGTGTCAGCAGCCTCAACGCACATGTGCCCAAAGCCACCCGAGTCGAATATCAATATCTGGGTGAATCCATTGACTTAAGAAACGCGATAAACGGATGTGGTCTGTTTAGCACTGATAGCACGGCCATAATTGACCGGATTCGAGAACGTATTTCTAACGACATTGCGCCAGATGAATATATGCTAACCGCTCGCGGTCAATAAACAGCATCTGAAATTATCTGTCAGCAAGAAAGATTAAGTTAACGGTTTTCCATTGTATCACCCGGTTTCGCAGCCGCGAAATTGCTGGCATTCTTATTTCAGGGTATCCTGTTGTACACTGTGACGAATGCAAAATCAGGAGCGTCTTATGCGTTGTGTGGTTGCTTTAATGCAGCATGAAACAAATACTTTTTCACCTCTCGCCACCCCCTTGCACGCTTTTGCCAGCGGCGTTGGTTTGAGCGACCCACCCTGTGGTGATCAGGCTGTCGAGATTTACAGTTCTACTGATTTCGCATTTGCCGCATTGCTTGATGTCGCCAAGGCACGGGACGCTGAAATATCCGTTCCGGTCGCCGCCTATGCCGAACCCAGCGGTAAAGTTGACGATGATGCGTATGAAACCATTGTGAGCAAAATATGTGAGGACGTTGCAAAAGGTTGTGATGCGGTGCTACTGGATTTACACGGTGCCATGGTTACTCACTCATACGATGACGGTGAAGGCGAATTGTTAAAGCGTATCAGACGGATAAACGCCAAAGTACCGATAGCGGTAGCCCTGGATTTTCATACAAATTTAACCAAAGACATGGCAGAGAATTGCACCGTTGTTGATGGATATCGTACTTATCCACATATCGATATGTATGAAACTGGCAAACGAGCGGCGCAATCTTTGTTTCATATCCTGGAGACGGGAGTGTCAACGAAAATTTGCTGGCGTACTGTACCGATAATGACCCACATGATTAAACAAACACCACTGCAACAACCAATGAAGGACATCATGAATCAAGCGATTAGTGCCACAGAATCCGGGAAAGTTTTAAATGCCTCGGTTTTCGGCGGCTTCCCTCTCGCGGATATCCCGCATGTTTCCTTGAGCGCGTTAACTGTGGAACGCGCGGATAGTAACAATGGTGAAACCATCGTAAACGAGTTATGCGACATGTCGTGGCAGCGCAGAGCGGATTTTATTTTCGAAGCAGAAGACTTGAAAAAATCCATAACAAGAGCAAAACAGATGTCCGATTACCCGGTGATTATTGCCGACCACGGTGATAACAGCGGCACAGGCGGCAGTGCGGATGATCTTACCGTTTTGGATGAGATGCTTAACCAAGGCCTGAAAAATATTATTGCCGGACCGATCTGGGATCCGTCCGCAGTGGATCAAATGATCGAAGCCAGCGAAGGCGCGTCAATAACACTACCGGTTGGAGGAAAAACAGATGTCCCTTCCATCGCCCAAATCGGGCATAGTCTTACCTTGAGTGGGCGGATCTCAAAAATCACAAACGGCAGATTCACCATTACCGGCCCAATGCAAACTGGACTCAGGGTAAATCTGGGACGCACCGCTGTACTAAAAACCGATGGACTGGAATTGTTGATGAGCGAACAACGCTGGGAGCCCTATGACCTCGGTTGCTTTACCCACGCTGGAATTGACCTCTTAAAGAAACACTATGTTCTGATCAAATCGCGACAACATTTCAGGGCATCCTTTGAAAAAATTGCTAAACACATCGTGCTGGCAGCAGGACCTGGCGTGTGCAGTTCTGACTATACTCAATTCAGGTTTAAGAATCTGCCTTGTCCTGTTTACCCTCTTGACCTGGAATCGGCGGCACCCCGGACCGGATGTCAATCGCACTACAGTACGCACCATGACGCATTCTGACGCAATTTCTATGACAGGTTGCGAAATTGTAGATTGAACCGCTATACCTTAGATTAGACGCATAAGTGGTTAACTCACTAAAATTTTTCCAATCACCGATCAATCACAGAGGAAAACAGACAATGAAATCGAAACATCAGATGGTCGCATCAGACCTAAAACGAAGACGATTCCTAAAGACATCCGGTGTACTGAGCATGGTAGCCGCCACTGGCGGAGTCTCAGAAATAATCTATGCCCAGAATAAGAAAATTCTCAACATTCGTACTTATGCGGATATGCGCAGCCTGGATCCGGCGTTTTCTCAGGGCATTGTAGATGAAGAGATTCAAAGCAGCATCTATAGCAAATTGATCCAGTACAAGCCGGGCCGCAAATGGGGATATGACCTGGATGCGGCGGAATCTATCGAACAGGTAGATGACACCCATATTAAATTCAAGTTGAAGCCGGGCATCATGTTTACCGGTGGCTACGGCGAGATGACCGCAGAAGACGTTAAGTATTCATACCAACGAATTATCGATGAATCTCTCGAATCCACCAATACCCCGGACTGGGGCTCGTTGAAAGAAGTTACAGTTGACAGCAAGTATCAGGGCACCATCGTCTTCAATGAACCCTATCCGCCGGCCTGGAACATCGCCCTTCCATATATCGTTGGGAATATTGTCAGCAAAAAAGCATGGGAAGAAGCGGGTGGCAAGGTGGATACGACTACCCCTTGCACATCAGGGCCTTACTTGCATCAGGAATGGCAACCGAAACAGAAAACCATCCTGGCGCGCAATCCCGACTGGCACGGCGGCCAAGCAGGCTTTGACGAGATTCACATTTTTCCCATCGACGATGAAAACACGGCTCAGATCGCTTACGAGTCCGGTGATATTGACTGCACCCGGTTATCTCTGGGTTCAGTAGGCAATCTCAAAGCTTCACCGCCGGAAAATTCTACTGTAGAGGAGTATCCTTCTCTATACTATGTATGGGTAGGCATGAATGTCGAAAACGAAATCATGGCTAACGAAAACCTGCGCAAGGCCGTTCAGCACTGTATCGACGTTCCATCCATACTCCAGGCTTCTTATTTCGGTGCTGCTGAACCTTCAACGGGTATCATCGCACCCGGATTGATTGGTTACCGTCCGGAAAGTTTAGTGCCACCAGAAATGAACATTGCCAAAGCTCAGGAATACCTTGAAGCCGCGGGAATGAGTGGCGGCGCCAACATAACGCTGGATGTATTGAATAAGGCGACTAATGTAACCACCGCTCAGGTGATTCAAGCCACCTGCGCCCAGGCTGGCATAAATGTTGAAATCAATCTGCACGAATCCGGCGCATTTTGGTCGCTGGGCGATTCCAGTGCGGGCGAGCGCTACAAAGATATTCAACTTATTCTTAACCGCTTTTCAATGGCGCCGGATCCTTCCTACGCCACTGCCTGGTTTATAACCAGTCAAAAAGGTATCTGGAATTGGGAACGCTACAGCGACCAAGAATTCGACAGGCTGGAGGCCGCAGCCAAGATGACATCTGACAATGCCCAACGCGATGAAATGTATCGCAAGATGCAGGATATGATGGAACAAAGCGGGGCATACCGCTTTATCACCCATGAGGCAACGCCGGTAATTTATCGCAATAGCATAAAGCCTGCATTCCGACCGGACGGTTTGCCGTTACTGCGTTCATTTACCAGTGCTTGATCGATTCGAACTCCCCTGCCACGACGATGTGATCGACAACAATACGTCAACCCATCGTTGTGATTATTCGGGGTCGGCTTACTAGCCGGTTATGTTGTTTTATTGTCTAAAACGCGTCGCCTTAGGTGTGGTTATTGTCATGTTGGCGGTGACAGTGTTGTTTTGCATGATCCATTTGGTGCCAGGGGACCCTGCCCGAATCCTTCTGGGACCCAGGGCGACCCCCGAATTAATCGCCAGTATGTCGGTACGCATGGGGCTGGATTTGCCGCTTCCGGTACAAATATTGCGCTTCTTCGGAAACCTGTTCACCGGCGACCTGGGTATGGACGTCATCACCAATCGGCCCGTAGCCGATATCGTCTTCGGTCAATTACCGTATACGCTCTGGCTTATTTTAACAGCCATCATTTTTGCTGCGCTGATTGGCATCCCTCTGGGCTGCTATTCCGCGATACACAGAAATTCCCTCGGCGATCGAATCAGCGGCATATTATCCGTTGCCTGCATCACAGCCCCTGCCTTTGTGGTGGCGCTGTACTCACTATTGATCTTTGCGGTTACCCTGCACTGGTTTCCGGCAGTAGGCGCTGGAGAAAAGGGTGAATTTTGGGATCAGGCTACCCATCTGGTGTTACCCGCATTCGCCATTGCTCTTTCCTGGATTGGTTACCTGTCGAGGTTGGTGCGCGCATCCATGCTCGAAGTTATGGGGGAAAATCACATCCGCACTGCACGCGCTTACGGACTTGCCGAACGCACCGTGGTCTTCCGCTATGCGTTGAAACTTGCAGTTCTGCCAACGGTAACCCTGATTGGCATCGGTATGGGTTTTCTATTGTCCGCGGCCCTGTTCACTGAAATCGTTTTTGCGCGGCCAGGAATTGGCAAACTGATTTTTGATTCCATCACCACGCGTAACTATCCGGTGGTTATGGGTTCGGTGCTGATCAGCACTATCCTGTTTGTGATCAGTACCACCTTGTCGGATCTGGTTAACGCCTGGCTCGACCCACGTATCCGGGTTTCGCTATGATAAATATACTAAAGCGCATAACCAGGGAACCACTCGGCCTGTTTGGTTTAATACTGGTTACGGTCATTGTCATTGGCGCTTTTCTGGCTGGCATTATTGCGCCTTACGACCCGGTGGCCCTGAATATACTCGAACGCCTGCAAAGTCCATCAGCAAGTCACCTGTTGGGCACAGATCAACTTGGTCGGGATCTGTTTTCACGAGTATTACATGGCGGTCAGGTGGCACTGAAAGTAGCATTGATATCCATAGGTGTAGCGCTCAGCATCGGGGTATTACTTGGCATGATCGCCGGATTCGGACCACGCTGGCTGGATAACACAATTATGATGTTTTTCGATACTATTCGCTCTTTTCCAACGGTTATGTTTGCGTTGGCAACGGTGGCATTGGTTGGTCCTTCGCTCACTACCGTAATCGCGGTTATCATCGTGACATCTATTCCCAGCTACGGCCGTGTGGTTCGTACCCAGACCCTTACCATCAAGTCCAACGAATTTATTTTGGCTGAGCGTGCCATGGGCGTGTCAACGACCCGTATCCTCGGTGTCCATATTTTGCCAAATGTCATTGGCCCACTGATTATCCTGGCTTCCATGGACATCCCCACAGTGATTGCATTGGAGGCGGGCCTGAGTTTTCTTGGCATGGGGGTCAAGCCACCGACACCATCCTGGGGCAGCATACTTAACGACGGCTATACCTTGATTCGCAATACCCCCTGGCCCATCATCGCCGGAAGTATTCCGCTGGTCTTGATTACGCTTGGGTTTACGTTTCTCGGCGAATCGTTGCGCGATCTGATTGATCCCAAACTCAGAAAAAGCCTATGAGCCTTATTGTATGAACGAGAATGTTCTCACTATACGCGACCTGTCTGTGCACTATGATACGGATCGTGGCGAGTTAAAAGCTCTACGGCATGTCAACCTGGATGTGCCTAAGGGATCAATCGTGGGGGTGGTCGGTGAAAGTGGCTGCGGAAAGTCAACACTCATTTCTTCAATCATCCGTTTGCTGGCAGAAAATGCCAATATACCCAATGGTTCTGCGAATTTCGAAGGTCGGAGTCTATTAAAACTGTCCGAAAACGAGATGCGCGCTATCCGTGGCGATCGAATGTCCATCGTATTTCAGGACCCGATGTCGACGCTGAATCCAGTGTTGTCAATCGGCCGACAGATGATCGACATTCAGTACCGGGATAACAAATCCCGGGCCGAAAAAACCCAGCGTTCCATCGATATGCTAACCAGCGTCGGCATCCCTGATCCCGCCAGCCGTCTCAAACAGTTTCCCCATGAATTTTCCGGCGGCATGCAACAGCGCATTTCCATTGCCATGGCGCTACAGGCCGAGCCTTCGTTGTTGATCGCAGATGAACCAACCACCGCTTTAGACGCGACCCTGGAAGTGCAGATTATTCATCTGCTCAAGGCGTTACAAACAGACATAGGTTGTTCCATTCTTTTCATTTCCCATCATCTCGGCGTCATTGCCGAATTGTGCGACTTTGTGATTGTAATGTATGCTGGCGAAGTGGTGGAGCAGGGCACTATTCGCGATGTCTTTCATCGTCCGGCTCATCCGTATACCGAAAGACTGCTTCGGTGTGATCCCGCCGGCATTGCCACCAAAAGCCGCTTCCTGCCGACCATTGCCGGCGAAATCCCGGATCTGGTGACGATACCAGCAGGCTGTATCTTCAAGAATCGTTGTACCCAGATCATGAATCAATGCGATACGGTGGCGCCAAAGTGGACCGACTCGGGCAAAGGTCATTTCGTAAGCTGTCACCGGGCATGGTCATGAGCACTGTTCTGCAAGCAAAAAACGTGCGAGTTCGTTTCCGCGTTATGTCGAGCGTACAGGCGATGATTAAGCAGGTTTCAGACCCCTTTATCGATGCGGTGCGCGATGTTTCTTTCTCTATCGAAGAAGGGCAAACATTTACCCTTGTGGGTGAAAGCGGATCTGGTAAGTCCACACTGGCGTTAGCTGCGGCAGGATTGCTGCCTGTTTCGGAAGGATCAATCCGTTTCAACGGGGAAGATGTGACCGCTATGAACAATGCCGACATGATGGCCTACCGCAAACAAATTTCCTTCATCTGGCAAAACCCGGTGGGATCGCTCAGTCCACGACAAAGCATCGGTGCACTGATTACCGAACCGTACATAGTGCATGGCATGAAAGATCGGGACCTGAGAGCGGAGCACACCCGACTCCTGAAAATGGTTGGCTTGCCGGATCATTTTTCCGAGCGCTATCCGCACCAGTTGAGCGGTGGTCAGGCAAGGCGAGTCGGCGTTGCCCGGGCGCTGGCGTTGAGTCCGAAACTGATTATTGCTGATGAACCTACCGCTGGACTGGATGTTTCCGTACAGGGAGAAATTCTTAACCTGCTCAACCAATTGCAGGATGAGCTCGGTATCAGTATTTTTGTCATCACTCATAATCTAAACATAGTTCGTCACATATCCGACCGTACTGCGATTATGTATCTGGGTCGTTTCGTCGAACAGGGTCCTACCGATGATATTTTTGCGCAACCGTGCCATCCCTATACCTTGGCGCTATTGTCCGCTAACCCTAATGCGGATGCGGATGCGGATGCGAGTATTGAGCGTATTGAGCTTAAGGGTGAAGTACCTAGCCTCATGGATCGCCCGAAGGGCTGCGAATTCCACACTCGTTGCCCGTTTGCAGCGGACGGCTGTAACAGCACCTTTCCCCCGGTGCATATGGTCAGCGATGCGCATTCGCTAACCTGTCACTATCCCCGTTAATTATTCAATTTCGGTTGGATGGAACGGTGGGTACGGATTATGGCGCCATCAAAATTCCAGTGTACGCCGTCAGCGGCCCGATTGTCAGCACAATACGGTGTCCCGGTTATAGAGTTTGAAATATCGCAAATGGGAGAGTTGTTTTCACCAAAAAATCTCAAAATAGCGTAATATCTATCGCTACATCTATTTTCATCAAAGAATCAAGAATGAGAGAACAGTGGTCTCCCATTGAGGACATGCCGACTGATGCGATTAAGTGGTGGGATCCCGGCTACCAAGAAGCCTTATCCCAATGGCGCAACTTGCGTCCGCAGCTCGAAAGCACAAAACTGGATAAAAAGATCATGGACATCTGGGCGGAAGAACGGCAAAGACGTTTTGCCATTGAGACCGGGCAAATCGAAGGACTTTATGTGATTCCCAGAGGCATTACCGAGCAACTCATCACCGAAGGGTTAGAGAGTGTCCGGCTATCTCATAAGATGGCGTCACCTGAGGTGGAAGATGATAGCCTGACGGGATTGCTGAAAGACCAGAAAACCGCATTGGAAATGGTCTTTGATACGGTCGCGCAACGTCGCTCATTATCGCATACGGCGTTCAAGGAATGGCATCAACTGCTCACCCGGTATCAAGCCACCGCCGCGAGCAGAACCCTGGGAGGGAAACGTGTCGGCATTCCGCTTCTTAAAGGGGAATACAAACTGCGCCCAAACAATCCGCGCCGCCCGGATGGCGTTGTTCATCAGTATTGCCCACCCGAGCAAGTGCGCTCCGAACTGGACAGATTGCTTGATATGTACGCCAAGATACATGAGCAAAGCTATGCCACCGAAGTCGAAGCGGCATGGTTGCATCATCGCTACATCCAAATCCATCCTTTCCAGGACGGCAATGGCCGCACTGCACGCCTGCTTATGGCGTATGCTTACATACGGCGCGGTGAATTTCCACCGATGATTACAGCCGCGGAAAAGCCTCCGTACATCGCCGCGCTCGAATTAGCCGATGCTGGTGATTTGCGTCCTTTCGCCGAACGCCTTGCCATACTAGCATCAGAGTCTCTTAACGCGGCGGTCATCATCACAAAACAGGTGCTTAAATCTTCACGGTATTACGCCCACTCCAACGGCGACTGCACTTACAAAGCCCCCGGAGAAAATGAGTGGAAGCGTGGCCCGGACGAAGACAATGGTCTGGATATGTAAAGCCAGCATTAAGCCGTTTCTTTTTTGGAGTTAATCATGCCGCTTACAGGCGCCGGAGTACTGGTATTCCTTTCGGGCATTGTCTTGCTACGGGTAAGGTAGGGTAGTTGTTTTTCGGTTAATTCACCCATATTTGGCAATCCCAGGACAAGAATCAAAGCAAGATCGTTCCAAATACGCTAAAAGAGAAGGTCGTTCGTCGTGCCGCCTGCTGATTTCAGCTCGGCATAACTCTCTAGTTTCCTCATGCAATCGCTTGCTGGTTCACTGGCGGTGTCGGCAATCGCCCAACTGCGGGCAGGTTTTTGCTCCTGCAAAACCTGCATTTCCACCCTCCTTGGCGGTTATATTTATTTGATTTGATACGCTTCGCTTTTAATCTGCATCGGGTGGTCTCCTGTGATTTAAGTGAAATGATTTTACCTTAGACTGCCCGATTTTTTATCCTCTTAATAGTCTCATTTGTGTCTGAGCCCGGACAATCCTCTGTATGCACCCACCCCATACAGATAGCGGCCAGATAGTGGCATATCCCATCGCGCATTATGCACACTGCAGGCGGCGGGTCGCAACCATCCGTGGCGGTCGCCGAAAGTTAAAACCGCACTTCGCCTTTGAGCAGGATGGCGTGTTCGGCCGGGTCGCTGCTATGCTCGCGGCGCTCGCCGAGCAGGGTCAGGTCAAAGCGCGAACCCGCCTTCCAGTTCAGGCCCATACGATAACTGTCGGTGGCGCCGAGGGTCAGCTCGCCGTACGGCATCAGCACACCATGGCGGTCACGCAAGGTAAAACCAAAACCATAGCCTATCCGCGTATCCAGCCGCATGCCGTAGGTGCGGTCGGCATCTTTGTCAGCATAGTCGAGCACACCCTGGCCCCAGATCCTTTGCACCTCGCTGGCGGTATCACCGTAGCCGGGCTTCAAACTCATCGACAAGCCCTGCCCGTCGGCACCGGCATCCAGGCTGATCAGACCCTGGATACCCCATTCCTCATAGTCTGCCCGTCCTACAAGAGTGCGTACCTTGCCTTCCAGGGTCAGGCCAGTGACTGGATTGGCGCATCGCACGCCGGCGCCCAGATTGAGGTCTCTCCCGGTCTCGCTATCGCTCGTCAGCCGCCGTTGCACGTCATCGGTAATCTCCAGATCACCCTCGCCGTAGCCGACGGTGGCCCACAAATCCAGCCGCCCGGCGGTCCAGCCAAGGTAGGGATGGACGCTGGTGAGATCCGACTCATAATCGCCGTCGCCGGTGTTGGTGTAGTCCAGATCGATCTGGCTCCGGGACACCGCCACCCCGGCCAGCAGTTCGGCACCCCGGCGGTGCGGTGGTTGTGGCGATGGATGACAAAAACAACCTTTGCATAATCAAACAGTTTCGCCATGTTGTACATGACTGGATGTGGGAGTTTCCGGCCGGCATCACCGAAATTCATGAAACCGCAGAACAAACCGCGCGACGAGAACTCAAGGAAGAAACCGGATTCAGCGCAGGACAATGGCGTTCCTTGGGCTCAATCCTGACCACGCCCGGCTTTTGCGACGAACGGCTGCATATATTCCTCGCCACCGACCTCGCCAAAAGCGAAACCGCCCACCAGGCACACGAATTCATGGAAATACATTGGCTGTCCATACACAAAATCAAGGCAATGGTCAAGGCCGGTGAAATGGATGACGCAAAGAGCATCGTCGCGCTTTACCAAGTGCAGGAATATTTATCTCTTATTTAAGCGGCGCTGAAAATGCGCTCATTCTTTCGCGTGAAATTTCAATAGCCCAAAGTTTTAGCCCATCGCCACAGCCAAATCGCTTCAACCGCGCCGAATGGTTGTTGGATGCCTGGTCATTTCCAATGTCCGCATACCCCAACCAATGCGTTTCAACCAAATGAATATATGCTCTATGCTCCCTATGCGCGCGCGCCTATATGCGAAAATTGCAACCCTAAGGAAACCCTGATTAGTTCAGAGCTTCCTAAAGTTTGATTTCCAGTCCCAAGGTGCCTGCGAGGGACTCTTCAGACCCCGACGCACGGCCATACTCCACGTCGGCGACCAGATTGAAGCGGTCTTTGATGGCATAGTCCATGCGGACGCCAAGGTAGCCGCCGGTAACCCGATTAGCACCAGGCACCTTATAGGAGACCGCATCGCCGCCGTCCAATTGCACGGTCGCGCTGTCCTTGCCATAATCCATGTGCTCCGCGCCCACGCGCCACTCGACCTCGCCCTTGTCGCCAGCCAAGGCACGGGCCAGCCCGAGCTGCAGACGACCACTGGCAACATCGACATTCCGACCGCCGAAGCGCAGGTTGGAGTTGGCCGTGCCGCTCTCCGTATAGCCGTCATAGTGGCCATGGGTGTACGCCACCTGCGCATGAGGGCGCAGTTCCAGGCCGCCGGCCAGCGGCCGGGTCCAAGTCAGGCTCAGCGAAGGGCTGATATAGATGCTGCCGTAATCCCCGTCCGCGGTTTCATAGCCCGCAAGATTGTCGAGCACGGTGCGCTTGCCGTCATGGTCTTGGTGCCCGATAATCACCGCGCCGTTCAGGGCCAGCCCCCCAACCCCCCTCTCATTGATGATGATGCGCTGTCCGTAAGCACCGGCAAACACGCCGTCTGCGTCGGTGGAGATCAAGGTTGTTTTGGTCTCGGCTTGCCCGTGGCTGACGCCGACTAACACGCCGACGCGGTGGCCGCCTGCCAGGATGGCTTCATGTCCGACAACCAAGCCGATGAGGTTGTGCCGCCAGGCCAGTGCCGCGCCGTCATCGCCGCGCTTGCTATCCCCTCCAAAGAAACGCCCCCAGGCGTTGGCGCCTGATTTTGTGAGGCCCGGCGCTTGTGCCAATTGCCGATGCACGGCCCCATGGATCTGGCTCGTGGTCGCGCCTAGGGCCATGCGGGCAGCAGCAGAGCCGGTCGAGTCAAGCATCACCACGGTATCGCCATTCCGCAACACCGGCATGTCGCTGGTAGCTAGGTTGATGGTCTCGGCGCCCTCAAAGGTCCAAGCCGCTGAAGTCATACGCGTATCCGTCATGACGTTGACAACATCATTATCACCGCCGCCGTCTTTTTCTCCCAGGTTAATCCGGCCGACGATCCGCGCGCCGGGCAAGATGTTCAGTGTTTGACTATTTGTATCGGAACCCAAAATCGCATAAGCATCCCGTCCGGTCACAGACACCAGGCCACTGACCGTGACCGTGCTGTCGGCGCCTGTCAAAATGCCATGAGCGGTTTCACCTTCCGTCGTTATCATCCCGCTGTGGGTAATCTCGACTTTCTCGCCGGTTGCTCTAATCCCATAACCATTTTTCCCCTGCGTCGTTATCGTCCCGCTGTGGGTAATCTTGGTGTTCTTGCCGGTTGCTTGAATCCCATAACCATTTTCCCCCTGCGTCGTTATCGTCCCGCTGTAGGTAATCTCGGCGTTCTCGCCGGTTGCTACAATCCCATAACCATTTTTCCCCTGCGTCGTTATCGTCCCGCTGTCGCTGTGGATAATCTCGGCGTTCTTGCTTAACCAAATGCCGAAAGCGGTTTCACCTCCCGTCGTTATCGTCCCGCTGTGGGTAATCTTGGTGTTCTTGCCGCTTGCCCAAATGCCGTGACTTCTTTTGCCCTTCGTCGTTATCGTCCCGCTGTCGCTGTGGGTAATCTCGGTGTTCTTGCCGCTTGCTTGAATCCCATGACTCTGAAACTCCTGCGTCATTATCGCGCCGTTGTTAATGATTGTTGCCTTGTCGGAGGCCCCCTTTACTAAAATACCGTGACTGCTCACCCCAGACGTTGCGAGTAATCCGTTATTGGTGATCTCTGCGCCAGAAGCGCCTGCGTCGACCGCGGGACTATTGTTCCCCGACGAAGCAACCATCCCGTTATTGAGAATCCGCACATTGGGACCCACTCCCCAGACTATGGCCGCATGCTCTCCGGACCCCTGGAGCGTCCCTGCCTCTTCAATGGTCCCTGTTTCCCCGTCATTGAGTATTTTGCTGCTCGATATGATTTCAGTCTCGCCGCTGGCAATGGTAAAGGGTTCCGCCTGCACCGACAGGGCAAGCATGCCCGCGGCAAGGCCGATGGCAAGGATGAGCAAGCGCCCACGCAACGATGGCGGGGGGGGGGGACAAAGTATTGAAGCATCGCATTTAGGTCTATCTCCGTAGGTTG
This sequence comes from Candidatus Spongiihabitans sp., assembly GCF_965237845.1. Lineage (GTDB taxonomy): Bacteria > Pseudomonadota > Gammaproteobacteria > Arenicellales > Poriferihabitantaceae > Spongiihabitans. Next base: position 2,024,270 of record NZ_OZ250154.1, read on the forward strand.
GTTAAAATTCACTATAGGTTTGTATTACTCACAGCGACGGCAGGCTACACGATTTCTCAGCAAAGCGCAACACTTTGTATAAGTCCTGTTAATGATAAGTAACCTGTCCGCTTTTGTAACACGTAATGTGTCCGGATTTATAGTCGCTGTTTTTGGAGTTGACTATGAATCGGGCAGGTTGGTTACAGGAGACCAAACAGATGAGATATGAAGAAGCGTATGAAGGCTGTCAATGCAAACGATTAAGCCAAGAGGAGGCATCGCAGTTGTTGGGCGTGTGTTCGCGGACGTTTCGGCGCTATATGTGTCGGCACGAGGAATCGGGGTTGTCGGGTTTGCTGGATAAGCGTTTGAATCAGCCCTGGCGCCACAAAGCGCCGGTTGATGAAGTGATGCGGCTGGTGGAGTTATACACCGGGCGTTATCGCGGTTGGAATGTGAAACACTTTCACGGGTGGTATCGGCGTGAACACGCCGGCGCTCGCAGTTATAGTTGGGTGAAGACTGTGCTATAGCGTGAAGGGGTGATGAAGAAAGGTCGAAAACGAGGTCTTCATCGCAACGACGAGAACCGGCGCCGATGAAAGGTATGATGCTTCACCAGGACGGCAGCACCCATGAATGGGTGCCGGGTTGCCAGTGGGACTTGATTGTGACCATGGATGACGCCACCAATGAGCACTATTCGATGTTTTTTGTGGATGAGGAAGGGACGGCGAGCAGCTTTAAGGGCGTGCAGGAAGTCATCCGTGCGCAAGGCCTGTTTTGCACGCCTTGCACCGATCGGGGCAGCCATTACTGGCTCACCCCTGAGGCGGGCGGCAAGGTGGATAAGGTTCGATTAACCCAGTTTGGCGAAGCCATGAAACGATTGGGCATCCAGATGATTGAAGCCTATTCGCCCGAAGCCAGAGGGCGTTCGGAACGCGCCTTCGGGACGCACCAGGGCCGATTGCCCGAGGAGTTGGCTTTGCAGGGCATCACCGACATGAGCGAGGCTAATCGTTACCTGCGCGAGGTCTATCGACCCGCTTTCAACGCTGAATTTTCCCATCCGCCGCGCACAACAGGCAGTGGGTTCGTGCTCTGGATCGGGGGAGAGCTGGATGATTATCTGTGTCAGCGTTATCAGTGCAAAGTCGGCAAGGATAATTGCGTTCGCTTCAAAGGATTGGTATTACAGATTCCAGACGACCCGACCCGATACCATTATGTCAAAGCAACCGTTGCGGTATTAAGACATCTTGACGGCAGTTTATCCCTCCTGCATGGCCCTCGGCGGCTAGCCAGATATGACCGCGAGGGTCGGCTCATCGGGCCGAACAAACAACAGATTTCAGTACACTGCTTGACCATTTTTTGGATTATTCGCAGTACGCCTTGGTCATCAAGCTGAATTTGCTCATCCACCTCTTTGCGTTGGATAGCCGCTCGCAGCAATCTGATGGTTTCGAGTCTGACCACCTGCCGGTCTCGCATCGCCGCTTTCATATCAGCCATCAAGCTTTCCTTTAGACTCATCAGAAGTTTGGGATAATTGGGATATTCAGGATGGGCAAGCATAGCCAACACAGACAGCCCAGCAAGGCTGCGCTGCGGTGAGACGCTCCTAATAAAGACGTTTGTACCTGGCTCTTTGACGAGATACCCGTTTCATTTCCCGTCGAACCGCGGCATCACCATCTCTTTTGCGGATGGTAGTCGGCTTTTCGTAGCACTGGCGACGGCGGGATTCGGTAAAAACCCCGGCACGTTCGCAGGCCCGGCGAAATCGTCTTAAAATGACATCAAAGGGCTCGTTTTGTCGAACTTGTACGGATGGCATATGGCTCAGTTCCTGGCTGGTTAAAAAGGGGCGTGATTGTACTGTATTTTTCAGCCAGTTTCACAAGGATTTTCGGGAATTTCCGATTTTTGGGCATGCCTGACCGCCACCCCCCGCGCAACGCAACATGCGCGGCTCAAACGACTCTTCCTCATCAGCTCGTCTTACGATAGTCTTAGTTATCCAGGACAGCCCCTAAAAAATAAACCTGGTTGTAATACACAGAAAAATCCATTTAACTATCTTATCCAATTGATAAACAACAAATGCCCAAAATAACTTGTGACCAACAATTCAAGACATCCATGCCAACATTATTTTTACAGATATTGATCATTTTCGGGGGCGCAACCTTGCTCGCTTCCTGCACCCTTTTCAAACCTCGAGAAGCCGGCTTCGGAAACCCGATTGAATGGGAGTCAATAAGCGGTTGGGAGCAGGATAACCATGCCGAAGCCTGGCCAGCCCTGCAAAATAACTGCAAGGCGCTTGCGAACAATCCAGCATGGCCATTGTGGGCTGAAATTTGCAACGCCGTCGCCGCTATCGATGCGCTTGGGCAGCCCGACAATGCCGAGGCTAGAAACTTTTTTGAAACCTGGTTTGTTCCGCGCCCGCTGTATGCCGAGGGCGGTAAACAGCACGGCTTGATTACCGGTTATTACGAGCCGCTGTTGTTTGGCAGCAAGATTGCGGATGCCCGCTTTCGCTACCCCATATATCAGCAACCTGAGTCGTTGCTTACCATCGATCTCGGCAGCCTGTATCCAGCGTTGAAAAACAAGCGGGTACGGGGTCGAAGGGTTGGCAATACCATCGTTCCGTTTTATTCTCGTGAGGAAATCGAAACCAATCGGGATTTATTATCTGGTCAAGAATTGTTTTGGCTGGATGACCGCGATGCGGTATTTTTTCTGCACATTCAGGGTTCCGGGCGTGTTCAGTTATCCGATGACGAGACGATTGGCGTTGGCTATAGCAATCAAAACGGACATCCATATGTGGCAATCGGTCGTATTTTGCTTGAGCAAGGCGAACTTAATCGGGAAGAAATTTCATTATTTACTATTCGTCAATGGCTGCAGGACTACCCGGAAAAAGCAGTGAACTTACTCAATGAAAATCCCAGCTATGTGTTTTTTGCTCTGCGGGAATCCACCGAAAATGGCCCCGTAGGATCTTTGAACACACCTTTAACTGCCGAACGCAGTCTTGCTATTGATCCCAAACTGGTAAAACTAGGCACACCCATTTGGCTGGCGACAAACTATCCGGGGCAACCTGACAGGGATTACCTGCGATTAGTCTTTGCTCAGGATACCGGCGGCGCCATAAAAGGCGTGTTGCGCGCGGATTTATTTTGGGGCCACGGCGATTATGCGGAACGTTCCGCCGGAAACATGAAAGAACAAGGCAGTTTGATTGTGTTGTTGCCAAAATCGCATAAGCCGGAAGATTAAAATCCGGAAACTGGAGAAGCCCCCTCCTTGTTCATACAAGAACCACGCAGGAACCGCCAAGAGACCGCGCCTCATTATTGGCGCTTGAGATTGAGCGATCAGAGCACTGAACAGTCAGGCAAATTCAGCCAATATCTGTTTCCCAATAAATTCATAGCGCCACCCTTCCAGCAATGGGATATTTGTTTTCCCGGCAATCAAGGCTTCTATATCATTTCGGTTAGCCAGTATTGACTCGCTTATATTGGCCCGTTCGGCAACGCTTTTTAGTTTATTCATAACTGCCTTAACCCGCCCTCTTTGCTGTTTGTCCAACGGCACATCGTTTTTCCAAATCGGATTAGCGCCGTCATTCGCGCACGCATTAGATTTTGGCGAATTAGATTTGAGGACCCCCAGAATTGCCGCCCCGGAATTTCTGACCAGCCCGGCATTAACCGATTCAATCTCGGAAAGCATCGCCAGGCTAGCGGGTTGACGGATACATATCTCGGTCAATGCCCGAGTAGATAAAATCCATTCTCGTGGTCGATTTCTTTGCTGGGCTTTGCGCTCACGCCAAGTCGATAGCGCCTTTGCACTTTGTTGATACCTGATTGGAATTTTCGCCCCGCCCTTTAGACGCTTCCACGCATCTTTCGGGGCGATTCGATACTCCCTTGATTTTAAGACTCTCTCGCATTCATCGCGATGCCAGGTCTGGCGCCCGGATTCAGATAACTGACGGCCAAGAAATTCTTGTAGCCGATCAAGATAATTCACGTCATCAACTGCATATTGCAGTTGTGCGGGAGACAAAGGTCGTGCCGACCAATCGGTGCGCGTATGCGACTTCTCCAACTTTACCCGGCAAATCGATTCCACCAACGCCGCATAACTGATTTGTTCACCATATCCGCAAAATGCTGCCGCGATTTGGGTATCGTACAAATTGCAAATCGGATCATCGAGCCGCTGATCCAACGCCTCCAGATCCTGACGGCAGGAGTGGATAATTTTTATAATATTTTTATCGGCGAATACTTCTTGTAGCGGAATTAGATCTTCGATGGCTAACACGTCAATACAAAACCCTTCCGATTCTGTCCGAATCTGAATTAGACACAGCAAAGGATAATAGGTTTTTTCTCTCAGAAACTCGGTGTCCACCCCGATCCACTTTGATTTTTTCGCAGCGCAAATACATTCATCCAGCGCATGGCGATCCGAGATCAGTTTAATTTTTGTCATGCAACTAATGGTATCATCCAAACAGAAAATTAACTGCCTCATTGATGCCTAAAACAGCCCGAACATTAATTCAAATCTGCCTGTTCAAGGCAAAACCCCAGGATCTCGAGGCTTCTGTAAACCTGTTGATTCTGGCAATTGCCGCAACCCTCGGATTATTTATGGTCAGGAATAATCACCTTATAAAGGATAACATTCTCTTTATTTCTTTGGTCCAGGCGGGCCTACCGGGTCTGGGATTAAAGCTTCTGCTTGTTCTGTTTTCAAAACCCGAGCGTTGGCTGCAGTCTGCCACCGCATTGTACGGTTGCTCCGCTTTGCTGTTGCTTATCATCATTCCATTTATCATGATGTCCGATGGCAGCGAATTATCACAAGGCAATCTCTCTTTAACGAAAATTCCAATCATTGCATCCAGTCTCTGGTACTTCACGGTTATAATTTTCATTTTCCGGGAAACGCTGGAAATAAGCCGAGTGCTGGCATTTTTCATTACATTGGTTCTTGAGTTGTCTTTTGCAACCATATTATTGAAACTATTCGGAGATCAACTTCTGTGAAAGTTTTTATCGCCGGGATTTGCGGGACGTTTATGGCAGGCATTGCTCAGTTAGCTAAAGCCAGCGGCCATGAAGTGACCGGCTGCGACAGTAACGTGTATCCACCCATGTCCACGCTGTTGGAATCCGAGCAAATTGAAATTTATGAAGGTTATGATCCAAAGCATTTAAAACACGCTGAAATAAATAGTCATTGCGATCAGGTTGTCATCGGTAATGCCCTTTCAAGGGGAAATCCAATGGTGGAAGCCGTTTTAGAGCGCAACTATTCCTATCAATCCGGCCCCCAATGGCTGCACGACAATCTGCTGCGCAATCGCAAGGTAATCGCTGTGGCCGGCACCCACGGAAAAACCACAACCGCGGCGATGCTCTCCTGGATAATGCATGTATGCGGCAAAAGTCCTGGGTATTTAATCGGTGGCAAACCGGGAAATTTTTCAAAATCCGCAGAACTCGGGCGAAGCGAATGGTTTGTTATTGAAGCTGACGAATACGACACTGCTTTTTTCGATAAACGCTCAAAGTTTGTTCATTACAATCCCGACACCGTGGTATTGAGTAATCTTGAGTTTGATCACGCCGATATTTTTGATGATCTCCATCAAATTAAAACCCAGTTCCACCACTTGATAAGAATCATTCCGTCCGCCGGTTCGGTTATCGCCAATGACGACGATCACCACATCGCCGATGTTCTGGACCTGGGTTGTTGGAGCAAAATTGTTCCCTTTTCAATTCACAATCGAAACTGTCTTTGGTTCGCTGACAAGCTAACTCAGGATTTTTCCAGTTTTGAAATTTATCACCAGCGCCAATCCAAGCGCAAACCCAGCGGACTGGTGGAATGGTCCTGCATTGGTCAACACAATATGCAAAATGCGTTGGCAGCCATCGCCGCAGCCTACTCAGCGGGTATTGAAGTCAGTCATGCATGCACCGCATTATCAACTTTCAAGGCGACCGAGCGTCGACTTCAGTTACTGTTTAACAAAGAAAACGTATCGCTATACGAAGATTTTGCCCACCACCCCACCGCCATTGCGCTAACTATCGATGCCATCAAATCAAAATACACTGAACATAAAATTATTGCTGTGGTCGAGCTATGTTCTAATACCATGAAAAAGGGTTGTCACGGCGATGTATTGGGCCAATCCTTCAATAACGCGGATGCCACCTTCATATATCAACCTGAAGCACTGGATTGGCAACCGCAGACACTAAACACCAGAACGCGTTTACGGATTTGTGAAAACAAAGAAGACTTAATCAGTAACATTACCGGGGAACTTGAGTTGAGGATAACCAAAAATAGCGTTATTATTTGTATGAGTAACGGCGGGTTTGATGGCATACCCGATGCCTTACGGGAACACTTGGAAGCCAAACTTGTCCAAACCGAACATTTAATGGCGGCACCCTAAAAATTAACACCCGAAACTTACCATAAAAAATTTAGATATGAATATCCAAAGCAAGCTTTATGCACTGTTTGCGGCCCCGGCCGCACTGCTCACTATATTGTTAGGCTTATCACTAACATTGAGTATCGCAAATGCGCGCGCGCAGGAAGAACCGTTTGTCGAGGGCGGACACTATGAATTGCTTGACCAGGTTCAGCCGGTGCAAACCGGAGACAAAATAGAGGTCGTGGAAATGTTCTGGTATCGATGCCCGCATTGCTTTCGGCTTGAACCGTTTATTGCTGAGTGGCGAAAAAACATGCCCGAAAATGCGCAATACGTGCCGGTCCCTGCTTTATTGAGCCCGAAATGGGAATTCCATGCCAGAGCGTATTATACGTTTGAAGCCCTCGGTGTCGTGGAGCAGCTGCATGGTAAATTATTCTCGGCAATTCATGTGCAGCGACTAAGGATTGACTCGGTTGATAAACTTGCTGATTGGGCTGCGGAAAATGGTGTGGACCGCCAGTCTGTTATTGATGCCTTTAGCTCTTTCGCAGTAGAAAACAAACTTAACTTTGCAAATGTAATGACTAGAAAGTATGGCATTTCCGGGGTGCCGTCGATCATTGTGGATGGTCGTTACAGAACCACTATCACCCACGCGGGCAGTCAGGAGAAATTGATGAAAGTGATTAATTTTCTTATCGAAAAAGCCGCCCAAGCCAGAGCGAGTTGAAGTTAGCGAGTTGAACCAGATAATTTGAACCAGCGCGTGGAAGTTGTTGAAACACACAACCCGCGTTGCCCAATGACTACGCAAAATAAGCCAGCGATACATGGCCATCGCGGCGCCCGCGGACGGCGACCGGAAAACACACTGCCGGCAATCGAATACGCGTTGCAACATGCGGTTGATGGCGTTGAAGTGGATTTGTGCGTTACCGCGGACGACCATATTGTGTTGCACCACGACCTGGTTCTCAACCCTTCAAAAACCAGGAACTCAAGGGGCGAGTGGATAAAGAGAAAGTGGATTAGGAATCGCACCCCTATTCGCAGTTTGTCGCTGGAGCAACTTCGTCAATACGATGTCGGTCAATTAAAGTCAGGCACTCAATACGCCAAAATGTTCAGCAAGCAAACCCCGGTGGACGGCGCCTCACCGCCGACCCTGGATGAATGCATTGAGTTGATTCGTGAATATAGCAACGTCATCCTCAACCTGGAAATGAAGAGCAAGCCCGGCAGACCATGTTGGACTCCTGAACCCGAGCATTATGTTTCTCTGGTATTAAAAAAACTTGACGACTTATCGTTTCCTTTGGCGCGCGTTTTTTTGCAAAGTTTTGATTGGCGATTGATGCATCTGCTAAAACAACGGCAACCGGATTTAAAAATCGGATTTACAAAAAAACACCCCTACAAATCTGCCGACCTGAATAAAGCAAAGGACGCAGGCGCCGGTGTGTGGTCTTGCGACTATCGTGGCCTAACTAAACCGTTGGCGCGTGAAGCCCATAGTCTCGGCCTGGAGGTATATGCGTGGACGGTCAACGAAGAGCGGGACATCAAGAGAATGGCCAAGTTGGACGTGGACACCATCATCACTGATTATCCTGAGCGGTGCCGGGCGGTGCTTGGTGATGAGTGACGGCATTAGCGAACGGCAACGCCACCCGCTGGAATATTGGTTAGGTGGTAACGTGTGCCATGTTATAGGTTTGTGGCATTGGCAGAGATTTAGTTTCTTCGATTAACAAACCCAAAACCTCTTTTGCATTCCGCAAGGCTTTCTCGTAGGCTTCCCCATGCGTGTTAGCATATGCACCAAATTCAGGCAAGGAAGCCATATAACACTTATCCCCATAGACCATTGAATCAAAACACTATAGTGAATTTTATTTTTCACTCGGCTGGCTTCATGTCATGTAATACTCGTTCTCGTACCACGTTACAAGATATCGATATTCAGATAGCAAATTGTCGATAGACGGGCAACACGGACCAGTTTTATCCCAACCATCATGAATGCCATCCGCCTTTTTGTACAGACGAAAGTTGCCGTTGTTTTCTTTAAACAGGTATCGGTTACGGCTGCCGCCGCGTTGCGGATTATTGTTATCAGCTTGGCGGTCTGCGGAACTGGCCAAGTGAATATTAATCATAACTGATGTGATCTTGGTTTGGAATAGGTCATACACCAATTCATCAATATCGCTTTTTATAATTGATAATTTGACATTTTGGTGCAACGCGTTTGCAACAGCAACCCAGATCATATCCATCTTTGTCATCAATTCTATGCTCCTATACAAATGCTAAACAAGCAACGATCTGTTAAACCTCTTAATCCAATTCCTTTTCGGTCTCCTTGCTGGCTTCGATGTCCAAGCAAAACGATAACCAGAATGGTCTGAGGTAATACTATCCCACATATCTTTCACCAAGCGCATTCTTTCGCTTAGCGTGAGCGGGTTAACGATCATCTTGAACTCATCCCCGCTAATGCTCCCCCCCAGCCTTGAAATTAAACACCGCGCCGGAGCGGATGCCGGAGGGCCAGCGTGAGGTGATGGTTTTGAGGCGGGTGTAGAAGCGCACGCCTTCGGGGCCATGAATCGCATGATCACCGAACAGCGAGCGCTTCCAACCGCCGAAACTATGGAATGCCATCGGCACTGGAATTGGCACGTTGATGCCGACCATGCCGATTTGGATGCGGTTGGCGAAGTCGCGAGCGGCATCGCCGTCGCGGGTAAAAATCGCCACGCCATTTCCATACTCGTGCTGATTAATCATCTTCACCGCCTGGTCGTAACTGTCGGCGCGCACAATACTCAGCACTGGCCCAAAAATTTCATCGGTATAGATGCTCATGTTGGTTTTAACATGATCAAAAATAGTGGCGCCGACGAAGCAGCCTTTTTCCGACCCCACAACCACCGTCCCACGGCCATCGCGCACCAGCGTTGCGCCTTCTTCTAAGCCTTTTTCTATATAACCCTCAATACGGGCTTTGGCCTGCGGATTTATCACTGGCCCCATTTCAGAATCGGCATGGGTATAAGGCCCCATTTTAAGCGCGTCCAGTTTGGGCAGCAATTTTTCAATCAACGCATCCGCAGGTGCATCACCCACAGACACCACCACGGAAATCGCCATGCAGCGTTCGCCGGCGGAGCCATAGGCCGCGCCCATCACCGCATCGGCAGCCTGGTCCATATCCGCATCGGGCATCACCACCATATGGTTCTTGGCGCCACATAACGCCTGCACGCGCTTGTTATGCGCGCTGCCGGTGTGATAGATGTATTCGCCGATGGCGGTCGAACCGACAAAACTTAACGCCTGAACGCGGCCATCCGTCAGCAATGTATCGACCGCTTCCTTGTCGCCATTCATAACATTAAGCACACCATCAGGCAGTCCCGCTTGTTTCATTAACTCACCCAACAGCAAGGAACAGGACGGATCGCGCTCCGAAGGCTTGAGCACAAACGTATTACCGCAGGCAATGGCCACCGGAAACATCCACATCGGCACCATCGCCGGAAAATTAAACGGCGTAATACCGGCGCAAACACCCAACGGCTGACGCACACTCCAGCAATCCACGCCGCGGGCCACACTGCCTGAATGTTCCCCCTTGAGCATCTGCGAAATTCCACAGGCGAATTCAACCACCTCCAACCCACGGGTAATCGAGCCTTTGGCATCGTCCAGGGTTTTCCCATGTTCGCAAGAGACCGCTTCGGCGAGTTCGTCCATATGTGATTTAATCAGATCCCGAAACGAAAACATAACCTGCGCGCGGCGCCCGGCTGGCGTGGCCGCCCACTCGGGGAACGCATCCTGTGCAATACCAATCGCCTGCCTAACCTCGGCACTACTGGCTAAGGGAACTTGTTTAACAACAACCCCGAGAGCAGGGTTGTATATATCGCCAAATCGTCCACTTTGACCCGGGGTTTTTTGGCCATTTACAAAATGGTGCAGTTTTTCATAATGCAGTTTTTCGATTTCAATTGACTCTTGTTTCATGGGGTTTTTCCTTTCGACAATATTTAGCGGATTATATGAGATTAGAGTTAAAACAATCTATTTCAACACGTAAATTTTTTCAATAGGTTGATGCCAACAGGTAAAATGAACTCCTGCCAGAAAGGGGGCCCCCCGTGCTGGCATGTTGCACATGAAGTGAAAATTGGGCGCGTACACAGAGAAGAAATGGCGACGCTTGCGCGGGTTTGATTCCCCGGTGAAGGCGATTGCGGGAACAGGTGTAAAAATGGAATTGAGGTGACAGCAATTGATCAGGCCGCCACTTGATTCTGGTGCTGAAACAGAAACACCCCTTTTGACAATAACTCAGCATGACAGGATCTGACTTATGCGGTATCGCTAATTCTATGCAGTATTTTAGAGTACTAACTACATAAATGGTTGAGCTATTTATTCCGTGCGCTCAACCTGTCTACATCCAGACCGCGCTTGCCACGCGGAAGAAATTTTCGCCAAGAAAACCTCGAAGGTGGTCTTGTGACCAGCCCCGAAGAGACTGAACTGATGATTGAAACAAATTCAGCCAATTCAGCTAGCCGATAGCGGTAGGCAATCAGTGTACGAAATGTGGTTTGCCAGTTGATAACGTCAAATCCGACATTAGCGACCCATCGCCAAATCATCCGCTACTAATGCCAATCGACCCAGTGCGATACCTTGACTGGCTATAGCCGCATCAAGTGCGTTTCCTGTATGACTAAATTTATGTCCGCCGACTGTCGGTTGGTTGTTCAATCCAACAGACTTTATCCAGTCGTACCAAGTGTAATCAGCCATTTTGTCGTGCAAAAGTATTGGCTTGACGACTTGATCGGGATCAAGATGCCCCTCAAATTTTGCCATCAAGTTGGGGCTGCAGACGGGGAAAACGGTGTCAGCAAAAAGAAGCACTGAGTGTAGATTATCCGGTGGATGCTCACAGTAACGAATAGCAAGATGAACCGGATCCCTGTCGAAATCTACCAGATGGTCGGTAGCATCAACACGCAAATCAAGATCAGGGCGGATACGAGTCAATTTGTGAAGTCTCGGGACCATCCATTTTCCGCTCAGTGAAAATGGAACACTGATGGTCACATGTCTATCGACACTGCACCCCACAATAGACATTTTCCCAGCCTCAAGAGTTAATAAGGCGCTCTGCACTGCCGTTAGAAACAACAGATCTTCCGGTGTTAGCAAAAGTTTGCGGCACCCTCTAACGAACAACTTCATGGGAACAGGACCGTACATCCTTGAAGAGTTCAAACCGGGTGTAAGTTTTAAGGCCAGCCGCAATCCAAACTACTGGAAAAATGACAGAGCCTGGGTCGATTCGGTCGAAATGTTTATATTACCGACGCAACAGCCCGCACTAGCGCGTTGCTTAGCGGTGGTGTGGATATTATAGATCGGGTCGACAACAAAACTGTCAAACGACTTCAAGGACTTAATCGCTACAACTTGATTGAGGGGCTGGGCGGTCGATGCGGCAGTACTAATGAAAGAAAGCACACGCACAGCAGGTATAGAGATTAACATTCAGCAAGAACAGAACGATGGATATTGGTCTAATGTCTGGATGAAAAAACCCTATGTGATGTCCAACTGGTCGACACGCCCCACTCCGGGCATGATGTTCTCGGTGGCTTTTGCTTGTGGTGATCCCTGGGCTGAAGCGTACTGGTGCAATAATCAGTTTGAAAAACTAATGACCGCAGGTAAAACAGAGGCGGATTTCGTGCGGCGCAAACAAATATACTGGGATATGCAAGAGATCGTACACAATGATGGCGGCAATGGCATTTTTACATTTCCATCTGATCTGGATGCTTATGATCGGCGTATTCAAGGAACAATCGCCGATGGTGTCAATCGGCTGATGGGGCTCATATGATTGAAAGAGTTTGGAAAGCCTAGTATTACCAACCCAAGACGACTGGGCGTTCAAATGCACAGGGGGTTGCGATACCGTTTAAGACTGCTATATGTCAATTTTTGTTCCTGCGCAATTTCTGATAGCTGTCATTGTGAATCACCCACCACTTAAGAGAGAGCGCTCTTAAAAAGGAGTGCTGCTGTATTTACATATAAATTACAAAAATGACGTTTATACGCTTCGGGCAGCCTCACTCAGGTTTCGCAATTTAGCCATAGCGAGCTCTCTGCCAAGCAGTCCCAGACCGCAATCCGGGGCTGCGAGCAAACGCTCGGCATCAATATGCTGCAGCGCCGCCTGCAAACGCTCTCTGATCTCTTCTACCGGCTCGACCCTGCTTTTCGCAATCGCCACCGCACCAAATATTATCGCCGTATTTTTAAAATGCTCGAGTAACGACAGGTCATTGTGTCGATGAGCATCCTCAAAAGATACCACGTCGATGGTGGAATCCTCGATCGCATCTGCGATCTGGAAATACGAATCAGGGTCGGCTTTCGGATAGTCAGTGCGGTCTAACTTGTCAGGATAACCGCAGCACATATGCACCGTGCGAGCCACGTGATCAGGACAACCGTGGAAGGCTTTTTCCAGGTTTTCAAAACCAAAATCCAGCGCATTTTTCGGATTGCGCGCGAATACCGGCTCATCGATTTGAATGTGTTTACATCCTGCGTCCGCCAAAGCTAAAACTTCAAGATTTAATGCCTCGGCCAAATCCGACTCTAACTTTTTTGGGTCATTGTAATAAATATCCGAATTGGTATCACTAATGGTCATCGGCCCGGGCAAGGTAATTTTCAGTGGCTTGTCGGTGTATGCCTGAGCCGTTTTCCAGTCCTTTACGATGTACGGTTGTTTCACCGAAACCGGACCGACGATGGAGGGCAACTTGGCCGAATAGGCGCCGCCGCGCACTTCTTTTTCGGTCAAATTAACGAAATCGAACCCATGCAAATACCGGCAATGATAGTGAATATAGTTTTCACGAATAATTTCCCCGTCGGTTGGGATATCGATTCCGCATCCCACTTGATCGGTTACCGCCTGCTTGATGCCTTGCTCAATAATCTCAGGCGCGTCCGGCCCCAATGCCGCCATTGCGTCCAACCATTGTTTAGTTGGATCCGCAGTATCCGGACCAGCCGGGTGATTGAACCAGTCCGGTAATTTAACGTAATCCGGTTTAGGATACGCGCCAATACATGTCGTTAATAAACTCATTTTACTCTCGTGTGTTATTTTAGTTTACGAATTTTAGAATTGAGCGCACTCCCGAATTTGTTGATGTGGTTGCAAATTTTTATACCCGATCAGTATATCAGAATGGCTGGAAAGAGCGCCATGGGATTCTCCCCCGTCCCGGAAAACCGAATCGAAGCGGGGATTGAAAAACTGGCACGGTTAGTTGAGCAGGTTTAATCCGCGTTTCCGCAGGGAATTAGCGATTCTCGTTTGCCTCGGGGCCTTAACTTTCTGATTTTTGCTTACTAACTTCTTTTATAGTAAAACCATCAGTTGTGACTGACACAGAATATTCTTCATCACACTTAAAAAAATCTCTTGGCAATGGGTTTGTAGCTTTGGGATTACATATTTTGATAAAATCACATCCCCATTTATCTCTCGAAAGTGGGTCACCGGCATTTGCAGACGAGTATACAACCGCACTGATATGTGAGTGTTCATCGGTTAAAAAGTAATCTGTATTGATTGACACATTTCCAGTTGGAGACTTCTTGTTCACGCTCTCACTATATTTATATTCTATCGAGCCTACGTTTGTTTTCCGATTTATCAACAAATACGCACCACTAATCGGCAAAACAGCTCTCACTATAGGTGGGAGTCCACCAATAGGGACAATAGGGATTCTTTCTGTCATCGCGCCCCCGCTAATACAAATGATGATTGGAGCAGATGAATCAACGATTCCTTTTCTTCTGTCACACATCATTTTCTTTGACTTTTTCCAAAAAACGCTGCTCAACCTAAGAATGACTTTGTTTTCAGGGTTCTTTTGCCCCTTACATGGAATCAATTCTGAAACAGAATTTAGCTTGTCAGGACTACCATCGGTAACGGAAACCACCTCAATCCAGCAATTTGAATCCTCCAAAAATAAATCAGGACCTTCATCCGATGGATGGGACACATTGAAACCATATCTGTCTCTAAGAACCGCAGCAACATACATTTCCGCATAGCAGGAATGAAAATCATGTTTGATTTGTTCACGAAACTTTTTATCAAGCACATCTTTGGTTAAAGAGTAAATTTCTTCAACATGCTGCCTGATGGCACCCAATCTCTCACACCCAACTTGAGCGTTTTGAATTGCTTTATATGCAGAGTTTGTTGCCTTTGCATCATTTTCGATTAGATTCATATTCAATACCCCAGCGCCAAATCGGCGGGAATGGCAAAACCGATGCCTTCGACACCTTTATTGGTAATTTTGGATGTCATAATGCCAACCAAACTTCCTTCGCTGTCAAACAATCCACCGCCCGACGAGCCCGGCGATATTGCCGCATCCGTTTGAATATACCGATTGCCGTCGTTGCTCCGCAGTTGCGAAACAATCCCTGAAGAAATTGACAAATCGTATCCATGCGGCGCACCTAAACCATAAACATCTTCGCCCACTTTTAACGTCCCATATTTACGCACCGTTATCGGCACACCCCACAAGCCGTCAACATCCAGCAAGCAAAAATCCTTGTCTTCATCGGAATGGCTGATGGTGGCAGCAAAAGCGGAGTCCGTATCCGCTCGGCGATTGTCCGCTTTATAAACGACGATGCGGTCGCCGGCATCGACCACATGGCAGTTGGTCGCCACAATGTTAGGGCGGATGATCACGCCACTTCCCTGTCCGTCGCCGTTATGCACCACCACCACCGAGCGCCATGCGTTCTCGAATACTCGCTCGGCGATATTCGCGCTTTTTGGCGCGAGCGCGAGGTTGATATTCGCCCCGACGGCGGATTTTTCCGTAGCCTCCTCTTCGCGGTTTTCAATCGCATCCAGTCGCCGCGCCGCCTCTTTTTGCCCCGAGCGGATCTCGGCTTGCGATAAATAATTGCGCCAATTTTTCTCGCGCAAATTATCAGCCGCGGTTTTGTCGCCGTTTGCTTTGGCAATGGAATACCAGATATATGCCTCGCGCTCATCCTCAATAACGCCTTCGCCAGTCCAATATGCATCGCCCAACTGGGTTTGCGCGCGCACATGCCCCCGCTCCGCCGCCTTGCGATACGAACGCATTGCCTTGCGCTTGTCTTTCACGCCACCCAAGCCATACCAATATCCAAAGCCTTCAAGATATAGCGAATTCAGATCCTCATGCCACTTTGCCTTGCGATACCAACGCATTGCTTCACGTTTGTCTTGGGCGATGCCTTCGCCGTTATTATATGCAAAACCCAAATAACGTTGCGCCAACGGCAAAAAAATCGCGCATTCCTCTGCTCCGCAACCTTGTGAAACCAGCGCACCGCTTCGGGTTGATCTTTGGCGATGCCGTCGCCATCCCAATATGCCCTGGCCACCATATATTGCGCCTCTGGATGCCTTTGCTCAGCCGCCTTGCGATACCAGCGCACCGCCTCACGCTTATCCTCGGCAACGCCTTCGCCGTTCTCGTAGACATTGCCCAAATCATATTGCGCCCACGCATTCCCTTGATCAGCCGCCTTGCGAAGCCAGCGCCTCCCATCGTGCGGGTGAGATGTGTATGCAAAGCTCAAATACAAATAATATTGCGCATCCGCATTCCCCTGCTCCGCCTCCTTGCGCAATGCCTCAATTTGTTCGGCTGTAGTTTGCGCGGCGGCGGTAAACGCCATTGTCGCTGCCAAGGCGACAAAGCCCAAAACACAAAACACGAAATATCTTTGTTTTCATCTTTAGTGGATTTCGGCGATGATTTTTCCTACGACTATCGGGCGTCACTACACGGATTGTTTGACTGGATCCGCAGTATCCGGACCAGCCGGGTGATTGAACCAGTCCGGTAATTTAACGTAATCCGGTTTAGGATACGCGCCAATACATGTCGTTAATAAACTCATTTTACTCTCGTGTGTTATTTTAGTTTACGAATTTTAGAATTGAGCGCACTCCCGAATTTGTTGATGTGGTTGCAAATTTTTATACCCGATTAGTATATCAGAATGGCTGAATCGAGCGCCAAAGGTTTCAGAATTTATGCGGCTTCAGCATCAGGTACACTTTCCGGGCACACTTTCCGGATACATTTGCCAGGTACATTTCTTGGGCGGCGTTCTTTTTCACCCCAATCTGTGATGTAATTGCTGTCTGACTTCTGGGAATCAATATATCGTGACCGAATACCTGTTCCAACTGCCGGCTCAGCAACAGGGGACTCTACAGTCCTGCATCCAGGAGATGATAGTCAATTCCATCCTGGAGGGTCATCTAGCGCTGGATTCTCCACTGCCATCGAGTAGAAAACTTGCCAGGCAGCTATCGGTTGCGCGCAATACCGTAGTACAAGCCTATCAAAACCTGGTTGACGAAGGGTTTTTACTGGCACGGGAGCGCAGTGGTTTTTATGTCAATGAAGAAATTTTAAAAGGGCGGGTCAACACCCCTAATCAATCAAAACGGTTTGACAGCAAAATCGACTGGCGTAAAAAGCTGGTGGTAACCCCATATAATTTTCGCCAAAACAGTAAGCCTGAGAACTGGAATCAATATCCCTATCCGTTTATTTGCGGTCAATATGATCGAAAAAATTTTCCCATCGCAGATTGGCGTGAATGCGCTCGTGAAGCAGTCTCGATAAACGCTATTTACGATTGGGCAAAAGATCAAATCGACCGAGACAACCCGGAACTCATTGACCAGATACATAAAAAGATATTGCCGCGGCGTGGCGTGTGGGCCGAACCCGATGAAATACTGATAACCGTTGGGGCGCAACAAGGCATCTATATTAGCGCGCAGCTACTACTCAATATTAATAAAACCGTAGGATTTGAAACCCCCGGATATGTTGATGCAGAAAACACCTTTGCTGTATTTACCCCCAAAATCGTTGCCCTTGAAGTTGATAACCATGGACTGATACCCGATTCCTGCTTCGCTAAATGCGATTGCGTTTACACCACGCCGAGTCACCATTATCCAAGCACCGTAACCATGCCCAAAGAAAGGCGCATCGAGTTATTGAAGCAAGCCCATAAACATGATGTAATCATCATTGAAGATGATTATGAATCAGAGTTTAACTACATTGGCGAACCTACGCCTGCACTGAAAAACCTGGACAACGACGGTCGGGTTATTTATATCGGCAGCTTGTCTAAAACGCTGGCTCCCGGCATCCGCCTGGGCTACCTGGTTGCCCCTCGGCAATTTGTTGATCAGGCTCGCGCGCTGCGAAGACTCATGCTGCGCCATCCACCGAGCAACAACCAGTTCATTGTCGCTCAATTCCTGAAAAAAGGCTGCCACGACGCCTTAATCAATCGCCTCAGTCATACCCTGCACGAACGATGGAAACTACTGGGAAGTTTGCTGGAGACTCATTTTCCAGGAACCAGCAAGCCACCCACATTTGGCGGATCAGCGTTTTGGGTAAAAGGACCGAAATCTCTCGACACCAATCAATTGGCACAAACCGCCGCCAGGCACGGGATATTATTCGAACCCGGAGAAGTCTTCTTCCATGGCTACAGTTCATATGCCCACCCAAAAAATTATTTCCGACTGGGTTTTTCGTCTATACCGACAGATAAAATCGAAGAGGGATTTGAGAAGTTGATTGAAATAATCGGCTAATCAATTAGTTCAATCCCCCCCCCCCTGTACTACCTCACTACCCCCGCATTCTTTCAGCCTTCGGATCGTACATCGCAGTCAGACTCGCGTTTGCTGGAACCTTGTCACCCCCCACATCAATCTCAAACTTTCCAGAATTCAAATAGTCGGCATCCACTCCGCCGTCATGATAGACGTAGCCCATTCCAACGGAACCACCCAGAGTATGCCCATAGTTTCCCGAGGTTAAATGCCCGACCATTTCACCGTCGCGCAAGATTGGTTCATGGTGGTACAGCATGATTTCAGGATCCTGCAACAGAAATTGAACCATCCTTTTTCTCTTCCAGCTTGCGCTCTCCTTTTGTTTGAGAATCGCATCTCTGCCGATAAAGGGCGCTGATTTTTCAAAATCACAGACAAAACCGAGGCCACATTCGAGCGGCGTGTCTTGATCGGCGACATCGTGCCCGAAGTGGACGAATTTCTTTTCGATGCGGCCGCTATCCAGTGAATGCAGCCCGGCCATTTTCAAACCATATTTTTCACCGACCCGCCATAATGTATCGAAGCCGTGTCGCGCCATATCAGTCGGAATATACAACTCCCAACCGAGTTCACCCACAAACGATATTCGCGCCGCACGCCCGACCACGCAACCCAGTTCAATCGGTTTTGACATGCCGAATGGAAAATTTGAAGTGCTCATATCCATCCCCAATACATCGCTGAGCAATGCTCTGCTGTCCGGGCCCATAACCCCGAACACTGCCCAGCTATTGGTGACATCGGTCACCGTGCAAAACGCATCATCAGGCGTATTTCTCGCTAACCAATTCAGGTCTTTATTGGTTACCGCCGCGCCGCTTACCACCAGGTATTGATTTTCCTCGATGCGGGTGACCGTAAGATCCGCTTCAATGCCGCCGCGCTCGTTAAGCCAATGGGTATAAACCATTTTACCCAAGGGGACATCAACGTCCGCAGTAGAAATTTTTTGCAGGACACGGCAGCTATCCTTGCCCTGAACCAGATATTTTGAAAAACTGCTTTGGTCAAACAGCGCCACTTTTTCACGAAATGCCTTATGCTCATTGGCGGAATATTCAAACCAGTTCTGTTTTCCAAAACTATATTCATATTTCGGTTGCACGCCTTTCGGCGCAAACCAATTTGGCCGCTCCCAACCCGCAACCTCGCCGAAACAGGCATTGCGCTCGACCAACCTTTCATGGATCGGTGAATGGCGAACATGCCTGGAGGTTTCCATCTGTTTGTATGGCCAATGATTGTCATATAAAAGACCCAGTGTCTCGGTCACCCGATTCTGGATATATTGTTGCGTGCCGTGGAACGAATACATGCGACGAATATCAACACTCCATAAATCCAGCGGCGCATAACCATGATGCATCCACTCCGACAACACCTTGCCGATGCCGCCGGAACTCTGGATACCGATGGAGTTTAATCCGGCAGCGACATAGAAGTTTTTAAGTTCTGGGGCCTCGCCAATATGGAATTGGTCATCCGGGGTAAAACTCTCCGGCCCGCAGAAAAATTTTCGCCACCCGACATGCTGCAACATCGGCACCCTGGCCATGGCATGTTCCAGCACCGGCATCATCTGCTCATCAAAATGACCGTCAATTTCATCAAAACAAAAATCTTCGGGAATGCCCCCGCTGCCATTGACATTGCTTCCATTAAGATGATGCCCCCAGGGTACAGCGTGAGGTTCAAATTGACCCACCAATAAACTACCCGCATCCTGTTTGTAATAGGCGCATTTATCGTGATCGCGCATGACCGGCAAATCCAGCGGCAGATCATCCAGTTTTTCTGTCACCGCATAATAGTGTTCCGCAGCATGCAGCGGCACATTTACCCCAGCCATCCTGCCCACCTCGCGCGCCCACATGCCCGCACAGTTAACCACATAATCCGTTTCGATCTCGCCCACGATATCACCTTGCACGGTATGCACCCCGGTTACCTTGCCATTAGCGCGCATAATGCCCGTCACCTTTACCCCCTCCAGACACAACGCCCCGCGATTACGCGCACCTTTGATAAAGCTCGCGGTAACCTCCACCGGACTGGCATAACCATCATGGGCGACCCAGCTTCCGCCCAGCAAATCGCCAGTTTCAAGAAAAGGATACTTTTCCTTGACTTCATCGGCGGTCAGCATATCAACCTGGGTAACGCCAAAAGCGTTGTTCATGGACGCTACCCGTTTCAGCTCCTCAAACCGCGCCTGGCTATGGGCGATGGACAGCGAACCCACTTGCTTGAACCCGGTGGATTGCCCGGTTTCCGTTTCGATCTCAGCCAGCAGGGACATGGAATATTGCGCCAGCCTGGCATGGCTTTCATTGGCGCGCATGGTGCCGACCAGCCCGGCCGCATGCCAGGTGGTGCCGCAGCCAAATTGCATTCGCTCCAACAACACCACATCGCGCCACCCCTGTTTTGCTAAATGGTAGGCGACGCTGGAACCGATAACGCCGCCACCGATAATGATCGCGCTTGCTTTGCCTGGAATTTCTGATGTCATGTTAATTGCTGTGCGTTAGAGATTGAAATGGAAATTGTGAACCGTGCAGAATATACCTAACGGCGGCAACGGGGCAATACAAAAACAGGTGTATTTTAGTGCTTGCCAATATGCAGGCGCCCTAAAACCCATCCACCGCAAGCAAGGCGATGCTACAAAAAATCACAATGGAGGCCATGATTCTGCGTTTACCCGACGGTTCCTTGAAGTAAAAAGCGCCGATCAGCGCAGCGATTATGATTGAGGTTTCCCGCACCGCGGAAACCAGTGGTATCGGCGCCTGGGTCATTGACCAAACCACCAGTGAGTACGATGCCAATGCCAATGATGCGCCGAGTAAAAAAATTTTCCATTTATGCCCGATTGAGATAACTTCGGCAATGCCTCTTTTAAAAATCGTATAAAGCAAGATGGGAATACAATCCAGAACAGATAGCCAAACCATATAAGCAGGAACATTCTCCGACAATCTGCCGCCAATACCATCGGCGATAGTGTAACCGCCGATAAACATTGAGGTTACAAGTGCGGATACAAGCGCCTGGTGGTCCTGCATTACCCGTCGAAATCCTTTTGTGGCAAAGATCAGAATTCCTGTGAGCACACCGATTAACGAAACAACTTCAATGCCATTGAGCATTTCATTGAGCACCAACACGCCCCATAACGTGACCAGAACAGGCGCCGTGCCACGCGCCACCGGATAAGCCTGGGAAAAGTCTCCATATTTGTAGGCCGCGCTGAGCGCAACATAGTACATGGAATGCAGCACCACGGAAGCAAACAAATAGGGCCAACTATCGACCTCGGGCAACCCTACAAACAGCAACAACGGCAATGCAATGAGCCCGGCGGCTAAATTCAGCCCGGTGATGGAGAGCAGGTGATCTTTGCCTGATTTTACCATCGCATTCCAGGTGGCATGCAACAACGCCGCGACAAGAACAATTAAGGCTACACTCAATTCCATATTGATTTCTGGTTGGCAGAACGGTTTTATTTACATGGACTTAATGTATGCCGATTTTACATCGTTACATGGACGTAACTTATTAGAGCAATGCAGGAGCAGTTGCCGAGGAGCAAAAAATCGGCGATTAAATGGACGTAATGGCAAATAACCGCTCCTGCGTTATTTGCACTTCCACCCTCCGTGGCGGTCGTATAATGATCTGGATGATAGTGGTCGAGCAATAGCGACGTTCGCTCTCAGCTCACTTCTATATGCGATATATACCCAACCACCTGGAGCATATCCCGTACTGCGTCCTGGTGAATGGAACTGGTGCCGATGCTGCTTGACCTGCGATCACTCAAGCGTAAGCGGTGCTGGGCAATACTTTCCTGCCCCAGTTGTTCGATTGATTCAATCAGCCTTTTTTTGGCCAGCTTCTTTTTGGATTGGCTTTTTACTTCGCCGATAGCGGCGAAATAGGTGATTTCAAGCTGTATGAGATTCAGTACCTGGGCATGGATCAGGTTTAATTCTTCCTCGCCCTCGGACGAAAAGACCACGCCGCGATCAATACGCTTTATAGCCAGTCTCGCCAGATTATGGGAAACAATGTCACCGATGTTTTCCATGGTAGTGGAAAACCGCAAAATTTCGTCCAGCCGATGTTCGTGATTGTTGTTACTGTCATTTTTATTGCTTTGATTTTTGTTGCTTTGATCTTTATTGCTTTGATCTTTATTGCGGATGTGCCGACGGGTTTCCGAAAGATAACGCTGAATTGCCTTATTCCTGGCATTGATTTCTTTATCCTTTTCAATGAATTGCTCGATGATCAATCGGTCGGCGGCATCAAACATTTGCAATGCTTTGCCAAACAGCGCTTCTGTGTTATCTGCCAACCTGAACGCTTCTCTTCTGGCGCAGGATATCGCCAGTTTCGGTTTATTCACAAATTCAGGGTCAAGGCTGCTTCCCGGCGCATGGGAATCCGGCACCAGGCCATCCTGTTTTCCCGAACTCAACAACCAATTTGAAAACCGGGCGACAGCATTGTTCAAGGGAATGAACATAAGCGCCAGCACCAGGTTATATGCAATGTGCATGTTGATCACCTGGACCCCGCCTGTTCCACCAAATTTGCCAACCAGTCGAATCAACATGAACGACAGCATAAATGCAACCAATGCCAATCCCAGGCGCATTACAAAATTCGCGAGCGCCGCGCTATAGGTTTCTGCATGACGTCGATTAACCAGCAATAGCGCGATCAATCCAGAACCAATATTAGCGCCCAGCAACGTCGCAATAAATAACGGTGGCTGCAAAAGCCCTACTTCTGCCATGGAAGCAATCACCAAAATCACGGCCACGCTGGAATGCGCCAACCAAGTGAATAGCGCGGCAAGAATCAAACTTAACCAGGCGACGGAATTCAGCAATTCCAAAATTTCCGCCGGTATGGGTTGGTTGGCGACGGGGGCGATCACTTGTTTGATCAGTTGAATAGATAACAACATCAGCCCAACACCGATAAAAATTCGCCCTAACTGTTGACCGCGCCAGGTACGCGCGAAACGGTGGAAGCACAGCCCGGCCAACAGCAGCAATGGAGACAGAAATGAAAGATCAAGAAAAAGTATGCGAACTGCGAGCGCCGAGCCCAGATCGGCGCCGATGATGATGACGATGGCAATGCCCAGCGACAGCAGACCGCTGGTGATGAATGATGTAGTCAGCATCACAGTCGCGGTGGCGCTTTGGAGAATCAATGCGGATACCAGTCCGCACAAAAATGATTTAAACCGTGAACCCGCTGCGCTGGCAATGAATGCGCCAATTTTTGCGGAGTAGGCTTTTTCAACGGCCGCACGCACCATATAACTGCCCCATAACAGCAAGGCAATGCTTCCGGCCAAGTTCAGAATGAGCAGCAGTTTGGGAGAGTGAGTCACTAGCTGAAATTATAGGGCGCGTGAGCTGAAATTATAGAGCGCGTGTTTTGATGCGATTGCGTACCGCCAACTAGGCCCATCATACCAGTCCATGCGGGCCACGCTGAACCGGGCGGCGACTGTCATCTGGCTTAATTGAGAACGCCCCTAGGTGATACGCCCTGAAATGCCAAATCTATCCAGTGTATTTCGAATTGCGGCCAATGCGCCTTTCATTTCATCAGCGCCAAGCCGTCCGATACAACCTATTCGAAAACTTTCAGCGACGGTGAGTTTGCCTGGGTAAATAACATAGCCCTGTTCGCGCAGATGATTGTAGAACTCGTTAAAATCAAATTTCGCATCTTCTGGCATATGAAAGGTAACGATTATTGGCGCCTGTAGTTCATCCGTCAACAGGGTTTTGAATCCCATTGCCCGCATACCATTGACCAGAATATCGCAGTTGCTTTGGTAGCGACCGCCCCGCCCGGCGACACCGCCTTCCTGGTCAAACTCTTTCAGCGCCTGATCGAATGCCAATAACACATGGGTTGGCGGCGTGAATCGCCATTGCCTGGTTTTATTCATTATCGTCCACTGATCGAATAAATCCAGGCTAAGTGAAGGAGAATTACCTTTGGTGTTTTGCAACGCTTCTTTCCTGGCGATACAAAAACCCATGCCGGGCGCCCCTTCCAGGCATTTATTGCTGGAAGCAACCAGCGCATCAAATTTAACCGACTCGCTGTCAATGGGCAATGCCCCGAATGCGCTCATTGCGTCGATTAGAAATCCCCGATTATGTTTGGCAACGATATTGGATATATCGGTGAGCGGGTTTAAAATTCCAGATGTGGTTTCACAGTAAACCGCCGCGACGTGGGTAATGGATTTGTCCTGTTCAAGGGTTTTGTCCAATTGATCAAGATCAACCGGCACATCTTCACTCGATTCCTGAATCAAGAATTTTCTGCCGTAGTACTGACAAATTTTTGCAATTCGATGACCGTAAGCGCCATTGATACAAATAAGCGCTTTGCCTTGCGACGGCACAAAACAACCCATCATTGCTTCAACGACAAACGTACCGCTGCCTTGCAATGGCACGCTGGTATGGCTACCCTGACCATTGACAATATCCACCAGGCGAGCAAGCAGCCGCTGATTCAAGTCAATGAAATAAGTATCCCGGGAGCCATAATCGTGGAGCATTGCCTGCTTTACCGTGCTGGAGGTAGTCAGCGGGCCCGGCGTGAGCAAGAAAGGATCGCCGGTTGGAGAGGCGGCGCGCGCACTCATGTTATGCGCGGATTTAGAACGATCAGATTTGGAATTCATTTGACAAATACCGATAATTTAGGGGGGTTCGTAATATTGTGTACCGGCCAGTCCTATTCAGCTGGCTATTTTAGTGGCTATGGCAGTTGGCAATTGATATTTACACTTCGGACTAATATTTTAGATGATTCGAGTGCGAGCCTATATTAAAATACATAAACTTTTTATAGACGAGGTATACCTCTATCAAATAGTATTTATCCAATTGATATAACTGATGTTTGAAATAGGCTATGCCAATCCCACACGCCCATTTGCGCTCGTTCCACGCCGTCGCGACGCACAGCAGCTTTACCAAGGCGGCGGACATGCTCCACGTTACCCAGCCAACCTTGTCCGGGCAAGTGAAAGAACTGGAAGAACGTTATGGCGTAAAACTATTCGTTCGCCATGGCCGGCGTATTGAGTTGACCGATCTCGGCGCATCGGCGTTTAATATTACCAGAAAGTTGTTTCGACACGAAGACCAGGTCGAGCAACTTTTCCGGTCCGCTAAAAACTTAACCATGGGCGAGCTACAGGTAGGGGCTGATTCACCCTATATCGTTACCCCGCTGCTCGCACAATTTCAGCGCCTCTATCCCGGCATCCATATTTCAATAAGATACGGCAACTCCGAACAGGTGATGCACTGGCTTGAGTCGCAACGTTGCGATGTCGCAATCCTGCCTAATGTTGCCGATGACCAACGACTGCACATTATTCCGTTGCAACCCGATCAACTGATTGCTTTTGTTGCTCTTGATCATGCTTGGTCTGAGCGACGTTCCATTGGACTGGAACAACTGGTTGGTCAACGAGTGATCCTGCGCGAAAAAGGTTCGCAGACTCGATCAATTTTCGAACAGGCGCTGGACGATGCCGATCTTAGCCTGAGTGATGTTATGGAGATCAGTAGCCGAGAAGGTGTTCGTGAAGCAGTCGCGGCAGGATTCGGGGTCGGCATAATTTCGGAAAATGAATTAGGCACAAGCTCAAGGTTTAAATCATTGCGGGTCAACAATGCGGCCTTGACCCATTCAGAATTGGTGGTTTGTTTAAAGCAAACCCGTTCGGTACAGGTAACCAACGCATTTTTGGAAATGATCTATTCAAACATCAACAAAGCAACATGAACATACTTTTTATTACCACCGACCAGTGGCGCGGAGATTGCCTGTCAAGCTTAGGCCGCCTTAATGTCAAAACACCGAATCTTGATCTGCTGGCGAGTGAAGGTGTTCTGTTCAAACGACACTATGCCCAAGCCACCCCTTGCAGCCCGAGCCGTACTTCCCTGCACAGCGGAATGTATCTTCACAATCATCGGGTATGCACCAACGGCACTCCGTTTGATGCGCGCCATACAAACTGGGCGCTGGAGGTTGGCAAAGCCGGCTACGCGCCCTATTTGTTCGGTTATACAGACACCGCCTTGGACCCCAGATGTGTCGATCAGCTGGACCCGCGCTTGAAACATTACAGTGAACCTCTGCGCGGCATGGCCACCGATACGGTATATCTAAATGAATTTCCTCAGAACTGGGCCAAGCATTTACTTGAGCGTGGCTATGCGCTGCCCGATTTTCAGTATGATATTTACCAAACAGAAAAAGCAGGAACGCAATCGGAAGACGGCGGTCCGGCGCCGCTGCCATCAATCATAGAGAGCAAAGATCACGCCACCAATTTTATGGTAGATCAGTGCATAAACTGGATAGAGCAACAATCGCAACCCTGGATAACGCACTTGTCACTGTTCCATCCTCATCCGCCGTTTGTCGCCTCGGAACCTTATAACAGTATGTACGACCCGAGTACATTAGCGGATTGCAAGCGATCAGAATCCCCGCAAACGGAAGCGTTGCAGCATCCCTGGCTGGCGTACCAGTTATCTCGGAAAAAATACCGTGCGCCCTTGAATGCGAAAATAACCAGACGGTTGAAAGCCAGCTACTATGGACTGATGAGCGAAGTGGACGATGCACTCGGACGGCTATTCGATAGGCTCAAAACTCTCGGAAAATGGGACGATACCTTGATAATTTTCACGTCCGACCACGGTGAGCAAATGGGGGAGCATTGGATGATGAGTAAAAGCGGATACTTTGATGCGTCTTACCATATTCCGTTGATTATTCGTGACCCGCGAAAACAGGCGGATACCACTCGCGGGTCTAAAATTGACCGATTCTCGGAAAACGTGGATATCATGCCGACCTTGCTTGAGTGGCTAAACCTGGATCGACCTACCCAATGCGATGGTCATTCTTTAATGCCTTTTATCAATCACGATGTCGCTCCAATTGGGTGGCGCAATGAAGTGCATTGGGAATATGATTTCAGGGAAGTGCTAAATCCAACAGTTGAAGAAGTTCTCGGCATTAGCCAACATCAATGCGCACTAAATGTAATCCGGGATGAAAATTATAAATACGTTCACTTTACCGCATTGCCGCCTTTGTTTTTTGATTTGCGTAATGACCCGGATGAGTTTCATAATCGCGCACAAGACCCCAAATACCAGGGGCTGGTTCTGGAGTATGCGCAAAAACTGATCTCCTGGCGGATGAATCATGACGATAGAGCATTGTCCGAAACCTATTTATCTGCTCGGGGGCCGGTGACCCGATACGCATCCGTTCACACAAACTAATTAATTGTGCGTTTGTTTATGTTATGAAATTTTCAGGAAAAACCGCTGTGGTTGCGGGCGCAGAGGGTGGTATGGGGCTGGAGATTGCGTGTCAACTTATCCAACGCGGTGTCAATGTTTGTCTGGCGGATATTAAGCCGCGGCCGGATGACATTGCTGACGGCCCAGGAAAATCCATTTATGTTCAGGCAGACCTGAGTATTCAAGATGCCGTCGAAAACACTATAAACCGTGCCCGGCAAGCGTTCGGGCACATCGACTATCTGGTAAACACCTTGGGGGTGCTGTGGCTGGATAAGGACAAATCCGCTGTGGATATCGATATGGATGTCTGGGACCAAGTGATGAACATCAATCTTCGCTCTATGGTTTTGCTTGTTAAAAACGTCATTCCTGAAATGCAAAAATTTGGATTTGGCGCGATGGTGCATTTTTCATCCATTGATGCATTGCAGGGCGACCCGCTGCCCCAGAATGCCTACGGCGCGTCGAAAGCGGCATTGATTCGATTGTCTAAATCTCTCGCCATTCAATTTGCTAAAGACCGGATACGGTGCAATGTGATCTTACCCGGCCCGGCGTTAACCCCCATGCAGGAAAGGTGGCAAGGAAAACCAGAGTTGCAGGCTAACGTTGCTGAACACATTCCCCTCGGTCGTTTGGGTAGCGCAAAAGACATGGCAAACGCATGTCTGTTTCTATTGTCTGATAATGCTGCATTCATAACCGGGACGGAATTGATTGTTGATGGCGGGATTACCGCTCATCCTTGATGGTGTCATTACATTCAGGTCGAACCGCCCTAACGTGTGCGCCAGGCCTGGGTTTTGCGCATCACCTTTCGCGTAATAAACAGATGCAGCAAGCGCGCGCACACGTTGGAGTAAAAAATCATCATCCCCATGGCCGCGGCCGGCGCGATATCGCCGGCATCGTCCATATTAAGCACCGCGACAGACGCCAATGTTGTGTCGGGCGAGTATAAGAATATCACCGCCGAAACGGTGGTCATGGCGTTGACGAACAGGTAAATCGAAATGTCCAGCACCGACGGCAGGCAAACCGGAACGGTGACTTTGGAAAGCAGTTTGTAGAACGGCTGTTTCAGCGACGAGGCGACCGACTCGAACTCCTTGTCCATTTGTTTTAGCGCGGTGATTGCGGTTAAATGCGAGACCGTGTAAAAGTGCGTTACCGTACAAACCACCAGAATGCCCATGGTCGCGTAGATTCCGTTTAACGGGTTGGCTGGATTGTTAAAGAAAAAAATGTACGCCAGGCCGAGCACCATGCCGGGAATTGCCATCGGCATCATCGCCAGAAATTGAAAGGCCGAGCGGGTGGCGACGAATCTATTGGTTTTCTCCACCATATAGGCGCCACAGAAAACGATAATGGTGCCCGCAACTGCGGTGTATAGCGCCAAGCGAATGGAATTGGCCCAGGAAACCCAGCCGCCGCCGTCCATCACATCAAAATTGTAGTTGTTCAAACTGAGGCTTAAATCATAAGGCCAAAACTTGATTAGCGCGGCATACTGACAAACGCCGATCAGCCCGGCGATAAATACGGTTACCAGCACGCAATAGATCAGGCAGATTGCATCAAATTGTTTGTGCGGTTTTGGCTCAAACGGCACCGAGCGCGCCGAGAGCTGGGCAACCTGTTTTTTTTGCACCACGCGGTCAATGGAAAACGCCAACAGCGCCGGTATCAACAAGACAACCGAGACTACCGCGCCCATTTCAAAGTTTTGTTGGCCGATCACTTGTTTATAGATATCGACCGCAAGCATATTGTATTGACCGCCGATCACTTTCGGCAAACCAAAATCCGTGATCACCAGATTGAAAACCACGAATGCGGCGGAGAACAAACCGTAGCGAGCGCCGGGGATGGTTACCGTCCAGAATGTTTTCCAACGGCTGGCGCGCAGGGAAATCGCGGCTTCATAAAGCCGGGCGTCGGAGAGGCTCAACGCGGTTGTGATGATGATCATCGCGTGTGGAAAGGTGAAAAACACCGAGCCGATGACAATGCCGATGGGACCGTAAATCGACTCGCCGAGCAATAGTTCTTTTAACATGCCCTGATTGCCGAACAGATAAACCAGCGCGATGCCGGGCAGCAACGATGGCACCAGAATTGGCGCCATGGCAATAATCCGAAACAACCCCTTGAAGTGCATGGTGCTGCGCGTCAGCGCGTAGGCAAAACCGAATGCCAGACTCACGGTAATGAGCGTGCTGATCAACGAAATAATCAGCGAATTTTTCATCGATAGAAAAAGCGCCGGGGTCGAGAAATAAATGCGGTAGTTGTTCAGCCCGGTCGAGCGCGAAGCGCGCAGGTAAATGCGCCTGAATGTGTTCGACTCAAACTCATGCCACTCGGTATCCACAATCCGCTTACTACCGACCAGAAAGGAGCTATCGGGATTGAGTTGGCGAATTCTGTATTCGGCCGGGCCGCGAAAACTGAAGTCCGGGAAAAAAACGGTGGCCGCCAGTCTGCCATCAGAACTGGTTGTGAGTTGTTCTGGTTGAACCGCTTGTAATTTTTCGTTAAGCGTGAAAGCGGTGACCGGCGCGCTCCAACCATCGCCGTTATTAACCTGGAATTCAAAATTGTTCAGATCGAAATAAAAGGTCGAAACGGATTTCGACAGCATCGCATACAGCGGCAGTGCCAAGGCGATAATCAAATACAGGCCGACGACCAACATATAGCCGATCATTATTTTGTCGTCCCTGCTGGTTTTAGGGCGGATTAACGGAGCTGTGGCATTGATTGCTTGAGCGGTGCTGGTCATCATACGTTGTCATCATTCCGAGGGAATACCACAAGGCGTTCCGCTGGCAGTTCCACAGTGAAGGGTTCTCCGATGGCGATGGTCATGCGCCGCACCGCGTTGATCGACATATCCGCCGTCAGGGCTGCATTTCCCAGCGCATTGTTCTTCAATGAAACCCGCCAAAATGATCCCAAAAACTCCATGTCTTCGACCACGGCCGCCAAGGTATTTTCGGCGTGGTCACCGCTATCGGGCACGCCCGGCGAACGCGCGCCCGCGCCGTGTGGAACGATATCTTCGGGACGAATGGTGACAACCACGGGTTCATCCAGGTACAAGTTGTGCGGCCTTGTGGCTAATGTAATCTCCCCGACCGCAACGCAATCACTGCTTGCGACCCGCCCCGCGACTTGATTCATTGCGCCGATAAAGTCGGCCACGAACAACGTGCCGGGTTGGCGGTAGATTTCAGTCGGCGTGCCAACTTGTTCAATCACGCCGTGATTCATCACCACAATGCGGTCGGCCAGGGTCAAGGCCTCCTCCTGATCGTGCGTAACCATGATGGTGGTCACCCCCAGGCGCCGTTGCAGCGCCTTCATTTCATGGCGCAGATGGGTGCGCACTTTGGCATCGAGCGCCGAAAGCGGCTCGTCGAGCAGTAGCAATCCCGGAGAGGTCGCCAACGCTCTGGTCAGGGCAACCCGTTGTTGCTCGCCGCCGGATAGTTGCGCCGGATATTTGGCACCCTGATCGGGCAAGTTGACCAGCTCGAGTAACTCGGTCACTCGCTTGGAGATATCGGGCTTGCTGAGTTTCTGGTTTTCCAATCCAAAGGCGATGTTTTTGGCAACCGTCAGATTGGGAAACAGCGCGTAAGATTGAAACACAATGCCGAAGTCCCGCTCCGAAGGCGGCAACGCTGAAATGTCCTTGCCGGCCTGATGGACGGTGCCGGCGGTCTGAATATCCAGGCCCGCGATAGCGCGCAGAAAGGTGGTCTTGCCGCAGCCCGATGGACCCAGGAAGCACACGAATTCACCTTCAAACACATCCAGCGACACATTGTCCAGCGCAACAAAATCACCGAACTTTTTTCGTAGCCGGTCAATCTGGAGAAAGGGCGTTGGGCGGGGAGTGTTGGCGGTTTGCCTTTGGTTCATGAATATATGCTTCTCGAGACATTACTCGGTGGACGCGAGCGAGAGCATATTGCAAAAGAAACGGCCTGACCAGAAAAAACGGTCAGGCCGGATTGCACTGGGGAAGTTGATTACTTCGGATCAGATTTGGAATCGTAGCGTTTTTGCCATTCGGCCAGAATTCGTTTTCTGTTGTTGGCCGCGAATTCGAAATCGTTGTTAATCATACGAGACGGGGTGTCCGGCGGGTAATACTTGACCGGCTTCGCCAGGTTTTTGTAACCGATCACGGCATACGCGGTGTTGTACATTTCCATCGCTGTTTTGGTGATTGACCAATCCATCAATGTTTGCGCCGCTTCAAGTTTGTCGGTGCCGGCAATAATCGCGGTGGCTTCCATATCCCAGCCAATGCCTTCGCTTGGCAGGATGATATCGAGAGGCGCGCCTGCCTTTTTAGATTTGGCGCCACGGAACGCAAAAGAAACGCCGATTGGAATCTCTCCCGCAGCCGCAAGTTTGCAAGGTTTTGAGCCTGAGTGGGTGTAGCGCGCGATATTCTTGTGCAGCGCATCCATATAGTCCCACCCGCCGTCTTCGCCGAATATTTGCAGCCAGCTGGAGACATCGAGAAAGCCGGTGCCGGATGAATTCGGGTTCGGCATAATCACATGACCCTTATACATGGGTTTGGTGAGATCTTTCCAGGAGGTGGGTGCCGTCAGGTTATTTTTTGCCCCTTCGACTGTGTTGAAGCAAACCGCCGCAACCCAGGCATCCATACCCACCCAACTAGGCACCGAATCGCGGTCGTAGAATTTCGAGTCCAGATTTTTAAGCCCTTTCGGCTTGTACGGCACCAGCATCCCTTCGGACTTCATCAACAGCAACGAGGTCGCGGCAAGCCCCCAAATAATATCGGCTTGTGGGTTGTCCTTTTCCGCCAGCAATTTAGCGGTGACAATCCCGGTTGAATCCCTCACCCATTTTATATTGATGTCTGGATGATCTTGGTTAAATGTGTCTGCATAACGCTTGAGGTCTTCCGCCTCGACAGCAGTGTAGACCGTCAAGTCCACCGCATTACCAGCCCCACTAAACACCAGCAACAAAGCCGCCAGCCCGCCTGATAATAGTTTGCATCGATTGTGTTTCATTTTATTTTTCCGCATTGTTTTTTAAAATTGATAACAATCAGAACCGACCGGCCAGTGTTCGTTACCACCGTCCACATACAATCGCCGCAACAGATTGTTATCCAGCTTGGCTAGTTTATCCCCTAAAATTTTGCTTGTAAAGTATTTGTATGGTTCCACCGCATATTGCACTTTTTGTTGTCGATGACAGCCTGAACTAGCGTTTTCAGTGCAAGCCCTTTGCGGGGTCGGATGGCGTTGCAGTTGATCAGCCAATCGGCCAGTTTTTGGTTGAATAAAGCCAGGTCGTCGAACAGCGGGCTCTCGTGGCAGTCGATGAACCGCTCTTGGATGGTGCGGTCG
The DNA here is from genome assembly GCF_965237845.1 of Candidatus Spongiihabitans sp. Taxonomy (GTDB): domain Bacteria; phylum Pseudomonadota; class Gammaproteobacteria; order Arenicellales; family Poriferihabitantaceae; genus Spongiihabitans. The sequence continues at coordinate 2,057,381 of NZ_OZ250154.1, forward strand.
AGCGCTCGCCATGCGCGTTCATTTTCGGGGTTTTCGGATAAGTCCATGGATGGACGATATTGCTGTCCTTGAGCAGTTGGTCGAACTCCCCTTTGCACTCGCTGCCGCTGTCGGTGATGACCTGCTGTATGTTGAATGGCGTGAGTTTGAAGCAAGCCTCGAAGAACCGCTTGGCCGCTTGGCTTGAGATCTGTGGCACAGCCATGGCCACGGCGTGATCGCTGACTTCGTCGATGCAGGTGAGGATATAGCGGCGCAATCCGCCCATCCTGCGCTCGATGGCGTCCAGCCCGACGCATTCGCCGCTCCGTTGCGGCCGATAGCCCTTGGGGCGGCGTTGCACGCTCTGGCGGCGGCATGCCTTGGGCTTGCCCTTGGCGGTCAAAGCCAGCTTTGAGCCGCGCATGTTGTCCGCGGCGGCGCCAATCAGCCGTCCGACGGCAGCGGCGCCGGGGCAGCCAAGCCCCCTCTGCTTGCACCAAGGCAACAGCAACACCGCCACTTGCTCTTTGCCCAGGTTGGGCAACAGTTCACGGTAATGCCGAATGCGCTCAATCACTTCCGCCAGACAGTTGCGCCGCCGCCTTTGCCTAGGCCCTTTGGATTCAGGAGCAAGCCCAATCAGGCCACGCTCACGCCATCGCCTGCGCCATGAATACAACGTGCGCCGGCATTTCCCCGAGCGCTCCAAGGCCGCTTCAAGCCCATGTCGATCCCGGAATTCAAGCGTCCTGATGCGCTGTTTTGCTATGTCATTGTTCATGGCTGATTTTAGCGCATAACAGCCCACTCGATAAAACCCTTTGATGCCATAACCTATATGCTGATAGTGCGCTTCCTTGCCCCTTGTCGCAGTGCAATATGTTCTGAACCTATACAGTATTTGTCCGGGTTCAGTACATATGAGACAAAATCAGGCAGCCAGGGTAAGTTGTTGATAATACCCCAAGGCGTTTCAAACCCTGCTTGGGGTAACCGGCTCCGGCAAGACTGTCACCATAGCCAATATCATCGCCGCCACCAGCAGGCCAGCGTTGATACTGGCCCACAACAAAACCCTGGCGGCGCAGTTGTATTCCGAGATGCGGGATTTCTTCCCCGACAACGCGGCGGAGTATTGCGTCTCCTAATAGCAGTCCGAGAATTAAGTATCAGAATTAGCCTTCACGCCAACCACCATCGAGGTAACAAGCGTCTCCCAGACGGGTTCGCAGAAGCACCTGCTGATATTGACCGAATCCAGTCTCATGTCGTTCTGGTGCCGGATCTACTACGTCGCCCGAACGATCTGCAAAGGCTTCGCCAAGCACTCGCCCATCCATGCTCTGAGGTGCAGCAATCCCTAAACCCTGTAAGATAGTTGGCGCGATATCGAATATACCGGAATGCGTATCTATGGTTTTTGCGTCACCAAATAAACTACCCGAGGCGAAGCACACACTATGCAATTCCTTAGCATGCATTCCGCCGTGAATGCCGCCACCCACTGAAAGATTGCTCTCAAAGTGACAAGTCCCGATATAGCCGTGCTCATTGGGCTCGTCATTGGTATTCAGGATGTAATAAATATCTGGTGAGCGAGCGTGGTCTGCCATCACCAAACATCGGGAGAAACTACCCGGGACGATGCCCTCGACCTCATTGCGTGGCGCACTATATACCATTCCACATTCTTCATGCTCCATAAGAGCCTGCCCGATCTCCTGGATAAGGTCTGGGTCTTTATCGCGCACCCAGATGCAACCCGCATGCGCGGCGATCAGACCTTCAATGTCAGCCGCAGAACGCTTTATCGCTGGAAACAGTGCGCCAAGCCGGCGACGACCGCGCAGCCCTGGCTGCCAAATCCTGCGCGCCCCGGCGACAGCCACAGCACCGATGCTGGTTGGGGAAATCCGCCAACTGCGAGAGCAATTCCCCAACCTCGGCAAAGCCAAACTGCGGGTCTTGCTACGACCCTGGTGTAGGCAGCAAGACATCGCACTGCCCAGCGTCTCTACCCTCGGCCGCATCATCGCTCGAGACCCAAACAAAATGCGCCATGCCCCCACCAGACTGAGTGCCCGAGGCCGCCACAAACCGCTCAACCGTAAACGCAAAACCCGCAATGCCAAAGGCTTCAAACATCAGCCGCTTGAAGTGTTCGCCGGCGACACTGTGGTGCGCCTGCGCGATGGACTGCGCCGCTTGCCTGTTCATCTTCATCGACCCTCACTCCCGCTTTGCCATCGACATCAAAGCCGCCAGCCAGTCCAACCGCCAAGCGACCATCGCCCTTGATACGCTGTGTCAACGGCTGCCTAAACTGCCGCGCTTCATCCTCTCCGATAACGGCTCCGAGTTCATGGGCCGCATTCAACCGCAAACTGGCCAACTGGCTACTCGATTACAACACCGTCCTGCCTCATCATAGCCTCGGACTGCGATCTCCTGTAAACTTCCTCATCCACAATCAACCAGAGTGCCAAAGGTGGCGAACCCACATTACTTTGCTGTAACCGCCTCCAGAGGTTAAAAAGCTGAACTTTTTGAAATTTACGTCCATGGAATTTACAGATCAAGCAGTCAAGTTAATACAAATCATATTTGTTGATCTGGTATTGGCCGGTGATAACGCCATAGTCATTGGGTTAGTTGCTGCAAAATTTAGCAAAGACTACCGCCGAAAAGTGATTTTTTACGGTGTCGGCGTTGCCGTCATATTGCGGATACTATTTGCGTTGGTAACGGTGCAAATTCTCGCTATAAAAGGGCTGCCGCTCGTGGGCGGGTTGTTGTTACTTTGGATTTGCTGGAAGTTGTGGCAGGATTTACGGCATCCCCATACCCTCGAAAATGCGGCTAATCCCGACGGCTCATCGAAAGCGCAAAACCCACCCTTGCTATCGGCAATTTTCCAAATCATTATGGCCGACGTTTCGATGTCGCTGGACAATGTCCTGGCTGTAGCAGGCATTGCAGATGGACATAGTGGAATTCTGGTGATAGGCCTGACATTGTCGGTAGTGCTTATGACCATCGCGGCTTCCATTATCGCCGAGACATTACAAAAGCATCGGTGGATCGGCTTCGTCGGCGTGGCCGTAATCCTGTATGTAGGAATCAAAATGATAGTTGATGGGTATCTGCAGGTGTTCCCTTCTGCCTTGTAAATTTGTTCCACAATAATAATGGCCTGTTAATCTTGAGCAACCCCTCAACTTTTGATAAAAATAATTTGGGTCTTAAATAGTTAAGACCCCAAAATATTAGTGTGATCTTGGTCTGGAATCAGGCTATGAATTTTCCTGTGAATAAATCAAAGGAATAAGTTTTGTCGGACCGACTTCGTTGCGCTTACAAATTAAATCCGCGACATATTTATAGTGTATTCAAACAAGGTTATCATTTTTGTTTCAAGGGGTTGCTGGTCATCGTACTATCAATCTTTGGATGCCCTCTCAGTTTGGCGTCCAATCTGATCAATACAAAGAAACTTTTTCGGCTTGAAGCAGACCGGCATCCCGCCACCTAAGCTCTGGCCTGAAGCATTTCCACAGTAGGCAAGGTTTTGCCTTCCAGAAATTCTAAAAACGCGCCGCCCCCGGTTGAGATGTAGGATATTCGATCAGTAAGATCAAATTTCTCTATTGCAGCCAATGTGTCTCCGCCGCCAGCGATTGAAAATGCGGTCGAGTCCGCAATCGCTGCACCCAGTATTGCGGTGCCTTGCGAAAATTGTTCAAACTCAAATACGCCCACCGGGCCATTCCATACAATGGTGCCCGCAGTTTTCACAATGGACGCATATCGTCTTGCGGTTTGCGGGCCAATGTCGAAAATATAATCATCCTCATCAACCTCATCCACTAATTTTATCTGTGCTGCTGTATCACTTGAAAATTGCCTGCCTACGAGCACATCAGTTGGAATGGGGATTTCCGCGCCGCGACTGCGTGCGGACTCCATTAACGCCCGCGCCTGATCGATCAACGCTGGTTCATATAAAGATTTTCCAACTGCATAGCCTGCCGCCGCGATAAACGTATTGGCTATTCCGCCGCCAGGAACCAATTGATCGACAACGCTTGAAAGAGATTCCAACAGGGTTAATTTGGTGGATACTTTTGCACCGCCTACGATGGCGACAACCGGGTGTTCAGGATGTTCCAGAGCGTGTTCAAGCGCATTTAATTCCGCACTCAAGAGCGGTCCGGCACATGCAACAGGGGCATTCATTCCCACACCATGAGTCGAAGCCTGAACACGATGGGCCATGCCAAAGGCATCCATGACGAAGATGTCACACAATTCTGCGTATTGTTTCCCGAGCGATGGGTCGTTACTGCTCTCGCCTGGGTTAAATCTTACATTTTCCAGCAATTCCACCTGGCCGTTTTTCAGTTGCGGTCTTACCTCTAAATAATTCGTATTCAGAGATACGGATTGATCAAGAATTGTTGATAAATATTGAGCTATGGGCGCCAGTGAAAATTCTGGATTTGATTCCCCTTCCACCGGCCTGCCAAGGTGAGACATGATCAAAACCTTCGCTCCGGCATCACGGACGTACTTAATGGTCGGCACTGAGGCTTCTATTCTTGTCGTTGAAGTGATGCAACCGTTGTGCAGTGGAACATTAAGGTCCAGTCTAATCAGCGCCCGCGAGCCAGCGATGTCTAAATCGTGCAGCCTGGTAATAGCCATTCGTTTAAATTTGGCGGCCCGCCACCCTGAAATACTTTAAGGTGATGGACCTGGTCGATTGTTAAAATAACACCCTATTTAGCGTGCATTAATGCTACGGTGGTATCCAACATTCGGTTCGAAAAACCCCATTCGTTGTCATACCACGCGCATACTTTAACCAATGTTCCGCCAGTCACTCGGGTCATTCCCGCATCCACAATCGAGGAAACCGGGTTGTGATTAAAATCTGATGACACCAACGGCTGATCGCAATAGCCTAATATTTTTCCATCTGCACCCTCTTTCAATATCTGATTAATCTCCTCCACCGAAGTTTCCCGTGCCGCCACAAAAGTCAAGTCCACAACGGATACGTTTATAGTGGGAACGCGGATAGAGAAACCGTCCAACTTGCCATTGAGTTCGGGCAGCACCAATCCCACTGCCGCTGCGGCACCGGTTTTAGTGGGAATCATGGAACTGGTTGCGGAGCGGGCGCGTCTCAAATCACTGTGATAGACATCGGTCAGAACCTGATCATTGGTATAGGAATGAATGGTATTCATTAAACCATGTACCAGACCGACTGAATCGTTGAGTGTTTTAACCAGCGGCGCCAGACAATTTGTGGTACACGAAGCGTTGGAAATTACCGTGTCGCTTGCTTTCAATACATCATGATTAACCCCGTAAACTATGGTGGCATCGATGTCTTGCCCCCCCGGAGCGGAAATAACAACTTTCTTTGCACCGGCGGTTAAATGCGCGCTGGCTTTTTCTTTAGTGGTGAAAAAACCCGTGCTTTCATGCACCACATCAATGCCTAAATCAGCCCAGGGCAATTTTGCCGGGTCACGCTCGGCAAACACCGCAATTTTGTCGCCGTTGACTAAGATGTGATTGTCTTTGGCTTCGACGGTTCCGGGAAACCTGCCATGAACCGTATCATACTGGGTGAGATGCGCGTTGGTATTAGCATCGCCTAAATCGTTAATCGCAACGATTTCAATTTCATCATTTCCAGATTCGTATTTGGCGCGCATGATATTTCGACCAATACGCCCATAACCATTAATTGCAACTTTTATTGACATTGTAATAACTCCAACTATTTGCTTGATTCCTGGATAATCCAGGACCGACTGAACTTATAAAACCAACCTAACTCGATAAAACCCTAGCGCGATAAAACCTGTGCAACCGCTTCAACAACTTTCTCCGTAGTCATGCCAAGGTATTTAAAAACATCGGCCGCCGGGGCGGATTCACCAAAAGTCTCAAGACTTACCACAGCACCGCCAAACCCGATGTACTTCATCCAGCCATCGCCAACACCCGCTTCAACAGCGACTCGTTTGATAATATCAGACGGTAGTACGGATTCACGGTAGGCTCCATCCTGATCATCAAATCTATCGGTGGACGGCATGGAAACCACTCGAATTCGGCGCTCCGCTAATTGCCCGGCCGCCGCCATGGCGAGTTCAACTTCGGAGCCTGTGGCAATAATAATTGCTTCGGGTTCGCCATCGCAATCTTTAAGCACATACCCTCCGCGTTTGATTTCATCTGTTTGGTGGGCAGTTCGTGTTTGGTGCGCCAGATTCTGCCTCGAAAAAATAAGAGAAAAGGGCTGATCGGTTGATCGGCAAGCCTGCTGCCACGCAACCACAGACTCAACAGCATCACAAGGTCTCCAAACCGACATTCCTGGAATTAACCGCAGTGTCGCCGTTTGCTCCACCGCTTGATGAGTAGGGCCGTCTTCCCCCAAGCCAATTGAATCATGGGTAAAAACGAATAAACTTGGTATTTTCATCAACGCCGCCATGCGCAAGGCATTGCGGGCGTATTCCGAGAACATCAAAAATGTTGCCCCATAGGGTTTGAATCCACCATACAGGGCGAGCCCATTGACTATCGCCGCCATACCAAATTCACGCACACCGAAATAGATATAGTTACCATCGGATTGGCTTTCAATCCCTCTTGACCCAGACCATCTGGTTAAATTGGAACCCGCGAGGTCGGCAGACCCGCCAATTAATTCGGGTAACAATGGGCCCAAACCTTCCAGCGCATTTAACGATGCCTTTCGTGATGCGATACATTCCTGTTTTTCATCGATTGAAATAATTAACTTTGCACAATGTTCTGCAAAATTGCCGGGAAGTTGATTGTTTGTTCGGCGTTTAAATTCCGCCGCCATTTCCGGATAGTCGTTTTGATAACGCTCAAATGCCTCGTTCCATTGGGACTCTGCGGACTGACCGGTCTCCAGGGCATTCCAGGAAGCATAGATTTCTTTCGGAATTTCAAACGGCGGATGCCGCCAGCCTAACTGCTTGCGCGCCAGTGCCACTTCGTCTGCGCCCAGTGCGGCGCCGTGACTGGACGCTTTCCCGGCCTTGTTAGGCGAGCCAAAACCAATAATCGTTTTACAACAAATTAAACTGGGTCGCGTAGTTTCAGCCCTGGCTTGTTCGATAGCTGCGGCTACGGCATCGGCATCATGGCCATCTACATCGGCAATAACATGCCAGCCATAACTCGCAAACCGCATCGGTGTATTATCCGTAAACCAGCCTTCTACCGGGCCATCGATGGAAATGCCATTGTCATCGTAAAATCCAATTAATTTTCCCAGCTTAAGTGTGCCCGCCAGGGAGCAACCCTCGTGAGAAATTCCCTCCATTAAGCAGCCGTCACCCATAAACACATATGTAAAATGATCGACAATGGGATGATTTTTTCGATTGAACTGGGCCGCCAATGTCTTTTCAGCAATTGCCATGCCCACTGCGTTACATATTCCCTGTCCCAATGGGCCGGAGGTTGTTTCTATTCCCGAGGTATAACCGTATTCTGGATGTCCGGGTGTTTTCGAATGTAGTTGCCTGAACTGTTTAATCTCATCTATACCAAGATCGTAGCCTGAAAGGTGCAACAACGAATAAATCAACATGCAACCATGACCATTGGAAAGCACAAACCGGTCCCGGTTAGGCCACTTTGGATTGGCCGGATTGTGTTTAAGAAAATCCGACCAAAGCACCTCCGCGATATCGGCCATGCCCATCGGCGCGCCGGGATGTCCTGAATTGGCTTTTTGCACTGCATCCATACTCAAGGCGCGAATGGCATTGGCTTTTTCTCGTCGGCTTATTTGGGACATTTAACCTCTGGCTGCTGTTTCATGGTTACTGCCAAGCTTATTTTTAGGCTCTAAATTATTGATATAATGCATCAATTCACTATTTGAATATACCTGTAGTGCGACAAGAAAACCGCTTTTACAACCGGGCGCCAGGCTTCAATACCGGGTTTATTATGGAGGTGGAATATATCTGTTTTTGGGTCCGGGCAGAAGCCTAAATGTTATGCTGCAGGACAGAAAACCCGGACAAAATAAAACGACCGGGGAAACTTCTATTACTCGATTCTATGATAGCTGGCAGCCATCCGACCGCAGGCCTTATATTGAGATCTGGGGCCAACTCCCAGTAGAAGCGACTGTAACGTTCTTTGCCTATTAAGAAACCAGCCGTTTTCGTCGTTACTTCTCTGCCCCTTCGCACTTCCCATCATTCCAGCAGTCTGCGCGCCACCGTGCAGGCGACACCTGTCCAGGCAACCCCCAGGCGCCGAGCGCTTTTTGTTTTGCTAAACTCTCCGCATCGTAGCTTGCAGGATCCCTAATCCATGTTGTTTTGAAATCATCCCCTTTATCACGCGGCAACCAGCCCCAACCATTCTTAATCATTTCCAGATTGATGTTTGTCTTGCCTTTGAATATGTGGCAGACCATACGCCCGTACCGGTCTATTTCATAACACTCGGCGGCAACCGAATCTCCAACACTGACAAGATTTTTCAGCGCATCAGTCGCGGCTTTCCCGCCAGGCTGTCCAGGTCGAAAAGGAATTGTCTTACGCTCGCCTCCGCGAGGTGTAAACTCAGCATGCTCAATTTCCGGTGTATCCATATCAGAAAACCGTATCTTAAAACGTGTCTTATTCGCGCCTTCCAAGGTTACGGTATCTCCGTCAGCGATGCCTTTTATGGTCGCCGCCAACATAAAATTGACCAGAGACCGCCTTGAGGCATCATCAGGCGAAGTATCCTCAGGCTGGATATTGACAGATAGCGCCAACTTCTCAAGCGGTGCAAATTCGGTTAGTTCTTGAGCAAATACAACGGATGCTCCAAAAGCTAACAACAATACGAATACGGAGTTTCCAATAAACGAGATTTTCATTACGTTATCCTAAGTGTAAAGTACTGGTTTGCTTGTCTAATCACGCGGGGCAACACAGCACAATCGGCTCAAAACGAAACTCCCGCTTGTTCGAGAAAAGCTCGTTCTTCATCGGCTGAGTGACGCCGCAAAATCCGGTTGCTAATGAAAGCATCAGTTTCCCACCACTTCATACAAACTTCCCTTGAAGTTGTTTTCATCTTCATTGTTGTAAAACGGCACGCCCACTAGCCTATAGTTTTGCGACCATTTTTTAGCCTTGTATTCTAAAATTCTCCCCTTGAATTTCTTAGTCACTTCTTTAAGGAAATCCTCCTTCCATTTGTCATGCGCTTTCAAATGCTTTCCTTTTGGCTCCACGAAAATTTGATAGGTGAGCATATTTCCGCCCTTCTCCCGCAGGAACAGCACAAAATCAGGCTCGAATGCCCGCCCGTCGGAAAAATTGAAAATCTTGAAATGCCTTTCATTGCGGACAAGATATATGCCATCATAATTCTCCTTTAGCGTGTCCATCTGTCGGCTAAACATTCTGACAAATGCCTTTTCCTCCCTGGTGCCGTAATTTGCGCTGAAAACATACCAGTCCTTATCAGAGACAAACTGCTCATCGCCGTTGGCTCTTTCACTGCCTTGAATCAGTTTAAGAACCTTTTCCGAAAAGATAGAAGAAACAGCATTCGGCTTGAAATCTTCCGCGCCTCTGTATTCTGTAATACTCTTACGCACTTCCAATTCAATCAGACTAAGCAGTCCTATCATCGCATCAAGCTGCGCTTTATTGGATAAACCGTCAAGTTCAGTCAAATCCCCCAAAAACGTAATTTCCAGTCCACCCAGATAATCATCCGCTTCTACAAATTCCCGCACCGATGCAACATGGGGAAAATACTTCTTGATGGAACGAAAGGTAAAAAACGACTGCCGGGCAATGGCGTTACAAACAATGTGTCCGGGAATTTCCGTAATTTTCATGTCCTTTTGCACTGCTTCGGCGACTCTGCCGACCTTTTCATTATCGTCTAACAATGCATCGGTTGCTCCCCTGCCGCTCGCTATTTTGTGTGCATAGTTTTTCTTGCTGACACCCATATCCGAAAGCGACCTGACATATCCATAGTTATTCTTAACCCGTTCATTGATATAGAGTAAGCCGCACTCGTAAAATTCTGTTTCCTTAAAAGAATTTTTTAGTTGAAGCGGTTCGCTGATCTCCCGTTCATCCATCATACCTTCATCAATCAAAGCAGTGCGAAGCTCCGCAATATAACGGGAATCATTTATGCTGTGATAGTGCAGTTCTTCCAAAACCCGCATTTCATCCGCAAGGCTGCTGTCAAATTTTCGCCGGAAACGGTCATTTTGCTCGCCGGTCACAAACGGAAAATAGCGCGCCCCACGTCCGATAAGCTGCGCTTCGGCAAGGGTTGTTCTGCCGGGCTTGCCCGCTTTTGCGTCACGGGTTGTATAACAGCGGACAATGTCAAACAGGTTAAGGACATCCCACCCTTCGTTCAGTTTTTGCACCGCAAATACCGCCCGGATACGATTGTCTTTATCCTCCAGCGTGTTAAGCAGAATCTGCTGAACCTCCTTCTCCCTTTCTTCGTTAACTGAAATGCAGCGGCGCTCTTCAAATTCCCTGCGCAGTCTTTCCGCTAGTTGTGTTGGAGTGATACCGTTGCTCTTGAAAAACTCAAAGGCTCTTTTCACTAGCGGAATATCCGATTTATCGCGTATCCGCTCAATGTCATCTTCGATCAGATTTTCAATCAGTTGGTGAAAGTCAGCCTTGTTCTGCTGTGACTGTGCAATGGTCTTTTGCGCCTTGAACAATATGACCGGCTTTAAGTTGATGTGGTGTTTTGCCGCCACTTCCTGTTTATACTGGCTGAGAATCAGCGCCTGCATGATGCGCTCTTTTTCCTCGAAATCCGCCTGGACGATATACACATCCTTGGAATAACCGTCATTGCGGAATTGCCGCAGATCGTAACGGTAAATCACCTTGTTTCGATACTTTTCAACAATGTTTCCATGCGTGTAATCCAGCGTGGCGGTAAATTCCAACAGCAGGTTGTCTTCGTTTTGTCCAAAGATACGTTGAACCGTTCCTTCCCAATTTAATTCTTCAACGTCTCGCTGAGATTTTGTGCCGACATTGATATGGTGCGCTTCATCCGCCATCAGCACGATTTTTTTTACTCTTGAAATCTTCGTAAGTAATGGCGTTTTCCTTTTCGGCTGTCAAATCGGAATGCAGTTTTTGAATGGTAGTAAAACAGATGCTGATGTCGTTTTCGTTGATGCCCTCAAAGTTGACCACCGGGGTCACATTCACACGTTGTGCGCCGAAGCGGATGTTTTCCTTGAAAAGAAACTTGCTTGATAACGGATTAAGGAAATTATCCCTTGTTTTTTCGATGATGTTGGTGGAATTGACAAAAAACAGGAAATTCCGATAGCCTTTTTCATACAGGTAGAGAATCAGCCCGGCCATGATCAGCGTCTTGCCGCTGCCGGTTGCCATATTAAACAGAAAATGCAAAGGCCATTCCTTGTCCGGAAAATCCTGGTCACGGCAGTGAAAAAAGCGCGCGAATGATTCCACCTGATAGGGGCGCAGTGCAAACTTTGGATTCAGGTTATCTTTTAGATATGACGGGATTTCCTTTTTCAAGAAACCCAATTCAGAAGCAGAATCGAGCGTTTCATACAGAAACTTATCCGACATTACGCGCCCGCTCGGTAAAATGTCTTGCCTGCCATCGGCCGCTCTTTTTCATGCATCGTCACCGACATGCTTGGAGATAATCGGCTATCGTTTAGATTGTGCGCGAGTCCAGCCAAGCAAGCAATTGCCGAAATAGGGCGCTAATCACGCCAGAAAGCCCCAGCGGGCGATACCGATTTTACGCATGGGATTCAATCGACAGCCATCGTGCGACTTTTTTGCTTCTGTTTCTCCAGATTAACCGCTTTGCGAAAATCCTCGGGCACACAGAACTCGCGAATATGGGTAGAAATCGAATCTCTCGTTTTAGCTGTCATGGGGTTGATTCTCTCGTGTTGTCCTGCGTGTAGGGAAAACATTATGAAGTATTATAGGCTATTGAGCGTGTGATTGTTCAACCGCCTCTTTCAATTCGGCAAAGGCGCTGTCGAAATGATTGGCTCTTTGAATCCAGCGAATGTCTTCGCGCATCACAAATCTCCGTAAAATTCCTGATTTAATTTTTTGTCTTCTTTTTTGACCGCAAAATCTTTATCGTCTATTTCCGAAAGATTGACATAGAGTTGATTTTTGTTCAGCAGCCCCGCCAGCAGTTTTTTCTGTTTGTCCAATCCGTTTTCGGTTTTGCCGATCTCGATAAAATCATTGACCGCTTGTTTCGGCATTTCCGAATTCGCATACCAGTTCAGGAAGGAGTTTTCTGCAATATCTTTCCAGAGTTTGACAAGCGATTTGGATGATTTGGCGGCCTGGATTTTGTCCATATAGGTCTCGTTGTATTTCATCAGTTCACAGTAGATGAAGTCGCCGCCGCCTTGCCAGTTGACGGATTTGGAAATGCCGGATTGGTCATAACCCTCTAACTCCTCAATCAGTGTGCCTTCTGTTCGTTTCCCTATAACATTTTGAAGGCGGACTACACTGTCATTTTCTCCATAGTCAATCTGTTCAACTCCAATGTACTGCCTTTCCATTTTATGTGCAACAGCAGCAGTTGTGCCACTTCCCAAGTGAAAATCAAGCATTATATCTTTACCTTCTTTGGTAAACATTGAAATAAGCCTCGCCAAAAGTAACTCTGGCTTTTTCCCTGAGGGAAAACTTGTCCCGCCTTCATTCTGAGAATTGTTGAAATCTATATCATCCCAAAAATCACATAGCAATTTGCCAAAATCCTCTTCGTAATATTTCTCAAATCCAATATTATAAATGCTCCTGCTCAATGGAGAGAGTCTTCTTCCGTTATATGCAAATTCTCCTTTTTTATATTCAACTACTTTATCTTTGTTTCTTAAACTTAATTCTCTTGCTTCTGTTGGCAATTCTTTAGTCCCCTGAAATATCTTATCTCTATTCTCAAAAGAAAACTCTCTGAACCTATGGTTTTTGAGGGCATTTGAATCTAGCTCAAAATCCTTGCCGCAAATTTTATTGGATTTTATATATTTCTTAAGAGGGATTTTGGGTAGAGCCTCATCACCAATTTCAACAAAAGAATTAAAATGAGTATCCCATTCAAGCCTTGGCTGATATATAGGATTTATAGTTATGTCTTCTGATTTTCTATAAACAAGCATTGTTGATTTTGTTTTTATAATTGTTTTTGTTCTTGCAGATAACTTTAATCCACTCGGATGAGAATCCCTAATGGCAATATTGTTTACATAATTATTTTGACCGAATATTTCATCCAATAAAACTTTTAGATAACTATCTTCTATAAAATCACAATGGACCAGTATAACGCCATCATCTCTCAACAATTCCCTCGCCACTTCCAGCCGGTTCTTCATAAAAGTCAGCCAACTAGAGTGATTGAAATTATCGTTGTAACCAAAAGAATCGTTGCCCGTGTTATACGGCGGATCAATATAAATCAGTTTCACCTTACCCCGAAACTGCTTTTTCAAAATATGCAACGCCAACAGGTTATTCCCCTTGATAATCAGGTTTTCCCGGATTGTGCCGTTTTCATCCCGCGCAATTTTCGTAACCTTGCGCTCGCCGTCAACCGTGTAGCGTTTCCAGTTAGTCAGCACCTTCGGGTCAAACAGCCGGTCAATTTCATCCTGCGCCAGCGTTTCATTGAAAAAGATTTCTTTTCGCTTTTCCTCCTCTTTGGTCTGCCCGCCTTCCAGCACGCAATCCTTGTACGGCCAAACCAGCGACACCTCGCCCCGCTCGCGCAGAAACTTGCCGTCAATGTTCAAGCCGATTTTATTGCGAAAACGAGTATAGGAATTGGCAAGGAAGTTTTTATCGGACACATACTCGATAAAGGTATTGATATTGAAAATCCAATGACCCTCGATCTCATCAAAGAATGTCTTCTTTATCTGAGGCTTCCCCAACAGCAACTTCACCAGATCATGGTCAATCTTCCACGCCCGATCAATCACCGCCGCTCTGATCAGACCGCCATCACCGTCAACAAAACGGGCATCTGTTTTCAGCAAATCAACCAGTTTTTCATTAAAACTCTTTGTCATTTTCTTGTTTATCGTGCATTTGTCTTTCGCCCAAACATTGCCTGTCTATCGAATCCAAGATCAGGCCAGGAAACACCCGATTATGTCCACAGATAGCAAAGTATAACCCTGCTATCGGCAGCACCCGCCCATCAAAACGAAGAGTCCGGCTGTTCGAGAAAAGCCCGTTCTTCATCGCTTGAGTGATGCCGCAAAATCCGGTTGCGATGGGGGAAACGGCCGAAGCGCGCGATGATCCGGTAATGCTTGTCGGCAAACTCGCAGTAACCATTAAACAATTCGGCCTCGTCCGCGCCGACGCTTTGCGCCAATGCCTGATACAGGGCGACCGAGCGTTGCTGCTCGGCTAACTCTTCGCTGTGCTCGAACGGCAGGTAGGCGAACACCCGCTCGATGGGGCGTAGTTGCAACGCCGCGCCGCTGTCCACGCATTGTTTGGCAAAACCCAGGGCAACCGAATCAAAGGAAAATGCCTTTGGCGTATCGCGGTGCATGTTGCGGGGAAACTGGTCAGTGCAAATAATCAGCGCCAGCAAGCCGCGGCAAGATTCGGCCCAATGAGCAAGTTCGCCATTGGCCGCCGCTTCGCTGGTTGCGGCAAAACGGTCGATGATTTCCCGGTCAATCAGGTCGTTTTTGCTCCACCATAGCGGGGTCTTTTCAGCAGCCACCTCGATTGCGGTTTGGCCACGCCCGAACCAGAACTCCAGTACGCTCTCGATTTGTTCGCTCATGCTTTGCTTCTCTGGCTTTGCTTTTCTGTTTGAATCGCTTCATTATTTGTCAAGCGTTGCCGGTTTACAATACCACTCAGGCTTGCAACCTTGCCCTCAATGGCGGCAAGCACCCCGCGCAACATTTTTATCTCCTGCTCATAAGGATGCGCTCGATTGAATAACCGAACAAGTTTTCGTTGCAGTTTTGTCGATCGACCATCGCTGAACGCTATGAGCTTTAAAACTTGCTGCAGGTGAATGTAAAAATTTTGCATGTCTGTCACGTTAGCCATCGGCTCATTTGCAGGGTTTGGAGAAACACTTTCCTGGCCTAGCAAACTGCGTCTTAGTTCGTACAGCATTACCATTACCGCAGATGCAAGGTTCAGGGACGCAAATTTATCTTCCACCGGGATACGCACCAAATGATGACAACGCTCCAGTTGGTCATTGGTCAAGCCGCTGCTCTCGCTGCCAAACAGAATCCCGACCTGGGAATGTGCCGCATGTGCGGCGGCTTTTTCCATGGCTTGCCGTGGGTCGAGAGACGGCCACTCAATCGAGCGCAGCCTTGAAGTTGTTCCAAAAACCAACGTGCAGTTGGCGATTGCCTGGTCCAGATTATCAACAACCTGCGCATTATCCAGAATGCGGACCGCACCTGCGGCCCGTGCATTAGCGACCGGGCTGGGAAACGCTTTGGGATTAATCAGTGTTAACTGATTGACCCCCATGTTTGCCATGGCTCTGGCAGTCGCCCCTATATTTCCCGGATGGGTAGGTTCAATGAGCGCGACTCGGATATAATCAAGCTCTTTCAATTTATCAGGTCTTTCGATGGTCTTTCGATTTCGATGGCTAACAAAACATTGAGCGCGATTCTGCCTCATGTAATCCGTTAAAGGCAATCCGTTATAAGGAATGATTCCGTGAATAAATCCAGACAAGCCCAATGAACCCGATAGTTAATGTCGGGGTAAAAGCCGCACGGCGCGCAGGTCGTATCATCGTGCGCCATATCGACAGAATCGATCAGTTGTCGGTGCAGAAAAAAGGCAGAAATGATTTTGTCAGCGACGTGGATCGAATGGCCGAAGAAGATATCATCGATACGATTCACTACCTCTACCCCAATCACCGAATCATCGCCGAGGAAAGCGGCCAAACGCATTCTCCAGACTCCGAACATCAGGGCGAAGACGAATTTGAATGGATAATTGACCCCCTGGACGGCACCACAAACTACCTCCATGGCAACCCCAATTTTGCCGTTTCACTAGGAATACGTCACAAAGGCAGAATAGAGCACGGCATTATTTTTGATCCACTTCGGGATGAAATATACACGGCCTCGCGCGGCCAGGGCGCGCAATTGAACGACCGAAGAATACGGATAAGCGGTCGCGCCTCCATGCAGCAAAGTTTAATCTGTGCGGGTTATCCCAACATGGATGCGCATGATTTCGAGAGCGGGAATTTCGATAGCTGGTTGAAGTGTTTCAGACTTCTGATTCCCAAAGTAGCCAGTATTCGACATTCGGGATCTGCGGTTTTGGACCTGGCTTCTGTGGCTTGTGGCCGCACCGATGCTTTTTGGCAGCCTGGCTTAAAAATCTGGGATATCGCTGCCGGAAGCCTGCTGGTACGGGAGGCCAAAGGTCTGGTCGCAGACTTTGACGGCAACCAGGATTTCCTCGAAAACGGTAACATCCTGGCTGCCAATCAGGGCATTTTTAATGAACTGTTGGCATTGGTAAAATCAAAACTCAGCACTAAAACGTAGCTCTTTTTATAAAACACCCCTGTTATGAATAAGCCGTTGTCATCGGTTAAAACCGTTCAAAGCGGGCGCAATACCGCATCGCACACACCAATGATGGAACAGTATCTGGGTATCAAAGCAGAATACCCAGACATGTTATTGCTTTACCGGATGGGGGATTTCTATGAGTTGTTCTACGACGATGCGAAAAAAGCGGCGAAACTTTTAGATATCACCTTAACAGCTCGGGGCAAATCCACCGGCAGCCCGATTCCGATGGCCGGGGTACCATTTCACAGCGTCGATCAATATCTGGCAAAACTGGTTAAACAGCAAATCTCGGTCGCCATTTGTGAGCAAATCGGCGACCCCAGCACTTCCACAGGGCCGGTGGAGCGAAAAGTAGTGCGGGTAATCACGCCAGGAACATTAACCGAGGAAAACCTGCTCGCCGATCGGCAGGAAAATATCACGGCGGCATTGTTTGACAGCGATGGAAAAATTGGCGTGGCCACCCTGGAAATTTCCAGCGGTCGTTTCAACGGATTTGAAGTTGAGAATCTGGAACGACTGTCAAGCGAAATACTGCGCTTGAACGCCGCGGAAATTCTGGTCGCGCACAGTCAATCAAGTGGGCAATCAAGCGGGCAATCAGGCGGTCAATTGGGCGTATTCGACAAGAATCGGGAAACCGAAATCCCGGATTGGTATTTCGATGAACCGCGCTGCCATCAGGTATTATGCGAAACATTTGCTTCACAAAGCCTGGCCGCATTCGGCAGCGCAGATTTTCCCATTGCCACTCGCGCTGCCGGCGCGCTGATACGGTACATTCAAGATTTACACGGCGATGCCACACCCCATATCAAAGGCATCCACTATGAGCAACAAAACAGCGCCGTTATCATCGATGCGGTGAGTCGCAAAAACCTGGAAATTGACACCGCCCAGGACGGCAAACAGGGACTTTCCCTGGTTAAACTGTTCGACCACTGCGATACGCCCATGGGCGCGAGGATGTTACGCAGATGGTTCAATGGCCCTACTCGAAACCGCCGCGAGCTGGCACAGCGCCATGATGCGATAGACTGGCTATTACAAGATCAACGATATAGCGATCTGAAACCATTATTAAAACAAATCGGCGACATGGAGCGAATTCTCGCCAGAGTGGCCATGAAAACCGCACGCCCTCACGACCTGGTGCGACTTAAAAATGCCTTGGGCATATTGCCGGAAATAAATTCACTTATCGAATCCAGCTCATTAGAACTGATTCATTCACTGCAGCCTGCACTCACCGCTAAACCTGAATTCCGGACGTTATTAGAACGCGCGATAAAGGATGAGCCGCCCAGTGTTATCAGAGATGGCGGCGTATTGCGAGATGAATACGATCAGCAACTCGGCGAACTTCGTCATCTGCAACGAGACTCCGGGGATTTTCTGATCGAACTCGAAACCCGGGAAAAAGCGCGAACCGGCATAGGCACTCTTCGCATCAGATATAACCGAGTGCATGGCTACTATATTGAATTGCCCCGCTCCAAGTCGGATCAGGCGCCTGAACAATATATACGTCGCCAAACAATCAAGAATGCCGAGCGGTTTGTCACCGAAGAATTAAAAGTGTTTGAAGATAAGATTCTGAGCGCGAAAAGCAAGGCGCTGGCACGCGAGAAGTGGCTTTACCATGACCTGCTTGAGACATTAATTCCCCAAGTGGCGGATTTATTGCAGTGCGCGAATAGTCTGGCAATCCTCGATTGCCTGAACAACTATGCTGAACGCGCCCTGGCATTAAAGTTAAGCCGCCCAAATTTAGTCGAACATTCGGTTTTAGTCATATCTGAAGGTCGGCACCCGGTTGTCGAGCAGATGCTGGAAGGCAGTTTCATCGCCAATTCGGTGAGCCTGAATCAAAAATCAAAAATGCAAATAATCACCGGCCCGAATATGGGCGGCAAGAGCACTTATATGCGTCAAGTGGCGATTATTACCTTGCTCGCCCATACCGGTTCTTTCATACCCGCAAAATCCGCGGAAATCGGTCCCATTGACCGCATTTACACCCGAATTGGCGCTGCGGATGATCTGGCCGGGGGTCGGTCCACATTTATGGTGGAAATGACTGAAATGGCGCATATCCTCCGAAATGCAACGGAAATCAGCCTGGTTCTGGTAGATGAAATGGGCCGGGGAACCAGCACCTTTGATGGCCTGGCATTGGCTTGGGCATGTGCAAAGGATTTGGCAAATCGGGTAAAGGCATTTGCTTTATTTTCTACGCACTACTTTGAACTTACCGCGCTTGCCGATCAACTCGAATCAGTGAGCAATGTCCACCTTGATGCGGTTGAGCATGGCAACGACATCGTATTTTTGTATAGCGTGAAGCGCGGCCCAGCCAGTCAGAGCTATGGTCTTCAAGTCGCCCGGCTTGCCGGCGTGCCCGATGAAGTGATAGAAGATTCACGGGAGAAACTGCGTGGACTGGAAGATCAATACGTCGGCAGCATTGATAATGCCAAACAATCAGCCGCTCCCCAATCCAGTTTATTTCCCGCGACCGGAGCGGGAGAACAAGCGGTAATCGCCAAACTTAAAGGCATCGTGGCCGATCAAACCTCACCTCGAGAAGCACTGAATATTCTGTATGAGCTTAATAAATTGCTTGAATAAAGAAAAGAGGACATTTGAGCTTTGGGTTGACATTGTTTTAGGGTCATAGGAAGTTAAGACGTTAAATTGGCTGCTCACGAAGCAGTTTGAGTATGACATGATAAAGACTGTCTCGATGATGATTAAAACGAAATTCAGTTTCTTTGAGATGGCAATAAAACATATGTTTGTGAATCCCTTTCGACCTGCTCAATCGCAATTTGGCGTAAGCCCAAAAGGACTCAATGCCATTAATATGAGAGCGCTCATTGGCAAATTCATTGCGGCCATGCTCAACCCGAAAATGCTTCGCATAACCAATATCAACCAGACCATGGTAGCCCAACCATCGGAATGAATCACGCTATTCAGATCAACCTTGCCGCGGATAACCGCCTGGAGCGTGGGTTTTCGTGCATTTGGCACTATCTCCGTGTAAACCCAGCCATTGCGTTTGAACAAACCAAACACGACGGTTTTGCCGCCAGCACCTCGCCTGCGCTTGCCACGAATACGCTTGGGTCCAAAATACGACTCATCCACTTCCATATGACCTGCCAAGTTGGCATGTTGTTCACATTCTTGCGCCAAACGGTGGCGCAATGTTATGTAGATCGAGTTGATCGAGCGGATGCAAACAGCGGTCAACCGGGCGGTATCCGACGCCGAGAAATCCATCGCAAAATAGCGAATAATTCGGCGAAAAGTCTTCTCTGCGATTCGGGAACGGCGATAATACCTGTTTTTGGTAGTCATTTCAGAAGGTTAGCACACATCCGGTGATGCTTAACTTCCTATGACCCTAGGTTATTTGGACAGCAAAAAAATGCTTGACCAAATAGTCATAACAAGTATTATAACTGTGTAGCACTCTGTGTTGTCGGAATATCCGATATCAATATGCTACTGCAAATCAAACAAAACTCATAAGGCAGACAATCAATGAGTGATTCGATTTCAAAAGTTAAAAAATATATTTTGGATAAAAATTCCAGTTTGACTGACACTACGTTTTTAGAAACTACGGATATAATAGAGAATCGTCTTATTGATTCCCTCCAATTTGTTGAATTTATACTATTCGTCGAAGAAATAATCGGTAGAAAAATTGATATCGAGAGTATTAATATCGACGATTTTCGTACTCTCAAAAGCATAAACCAATTCATCGATAATTCTCGGGATGATACTGGATAATGATATCTGATACGGGTTACACGCGGTTTGCGGAAGACTTCGAGACAGGAAAGATTTACCATCTCGGATCTCATACCATAACAGCTGATGAAATTGTCAGCTTTGCGCGAAAATATGATCCTCAAGACTATCACTTGAGTGAAGAGGCTGGACAACTGTCGTTTTTTAATGGACTTGTTGCTAGCGGCTGGAATACGGCTTGCATATGGATGAGTCTTTATGTCACGAAACTACTTAAAAATGCCGCGGTTGAAGGATCTCCGGGGGTTGACGAGCTTAGATGGTTGTCCCCTGTTCGACCAGGGGATGTATTAAATGGACAAGTCGAAATCTTGAATAAAATCCCGTCTTTAGCTCAACCCGACATTATGACAATTCGTAAAAAAGGCATATTGATTCGAAGCAATGAAGTCAAGCCGGTTTGCACTTTGGTTTTGAACTGTCGTTTTAAGAAGCACCCATAATACTATTAACACAAAACAAGAGGCAAAGGGAAAATTATGAAAGCAATCTCTTTAACTGCACAATGGACGGCTGCTATTCGTGCACTTGAATCAGAGTATGGTGAAGATAGGTTGTTTGAAGATAGTCTAGCGCGTAAGCTCGCCGAACCAGATGGATTTCGGTTGCTGGATTAATATAAGGGAGCGGGCGTCCGTGAATTTGTTTCGATACGCACACGTTTCTTCGACGATGAAATATCCGATGTGATGCTAGAAACTTCTATACGACAGGTAGTTATTGTCGCAGCAGGTATGGATACAAGAGCATTTCGACTCTCATGGCCTGATGGAATAATTATTTACGAACTTGACCACTAAGGACTTATTTGAAGAAAAAAATAAACGTTTATTAGAACTTCAAGCTCAACCTAGTTGCTGTCGTATTGAGGTGGCAGTAGACTTTGATCAGCATTGGCTAGGTGACTTGAAAAGATCTGGATTTGACGCTAGCGCCAATACACTATGGATAGTGGAGGGACTTTTGTTTTTCCTAAAAACTGAGCAAGTCGATAATCTTTTGAAAACACTTAAAGAAGCATCGTCTCGGGGTAGCCGTTTTGTGACCGATATGCCGAGTAAGTCTCTTTTAAATGCTCCGACTAGTTTAATTTTCCTTTCAAAATTGCGCAATGACGGATATCCTTGGCAGTTCGGTAGCGATAACCCGGAAGGGTTTTTACAGATGAATGGATGGAAAGTTACTAAAATTAAAGAACCTGGTGAAAAAGGCGTTGGTGAAAAACGTTGGCCATATACCGTACAAGATCGTTCTATTATAGGAGTTTCACGTAATTGGCTGATCTGTGCATCTCTTGATAGCTGATTAGGTTATTAACTTAAAAGTGTGTAGTAAACTAATTTTATGAGGTCGCTTCAATGGAAATTGAAAATGGTTGGTGTTTAGTAAAAACCGAGCTAGGAGAATTGCTGGATAAAATTTTCCTTCAGAAAACCACCGACTCCAAATACGAATTTGACAGTATATTGTCGGTAGAGGAAATGACTCAGATCGGATATATAAGAAATTTTCCGCACCTGACTTGTATAACTTGCTTGATTTCGGAGAATGATCAAAAACGATTATCCAATGGTGAAATGATATTGGATCAATCTTTCCGACCCCAAGGAATAAATTTTTCACTTTTGCCAGCAGCGTGTTACAAGGTTTATCTGAATATGCAAAATATTGAGATCGAGGAGAAAAAGATAATCGGGTGCGAAGCACGTTGCTTTCGACAAGAAGACAAGCCGCTTGATGCATTTCGCGATAGGAATTTTACAATGAAAGAATTTGTCTGTGTAGGTAACGAAGCAGACTCTCAATCTCACCTCGATTTTGGTGTAGATCAAATATCAATGTTGCTTTGTGCTCTAAATATTCCATTCAACATGGTAGAAGCTTCAGATCAATTTTTTGATACCACGAGTTCTCCTGCCATACTTTTCAAGACTACATCCAGTAAAACAAGAATTTTTGTTTCAAGGCCATGCTATAGCATCTATTAATTTTCATAGAAATTACTTTGGAGATAAATTTAGCATTTCATATTCTGGTGTATCGGCGAACACGAGTTGCATTGCTTTTGGTATGGAGAGATGGATTGCCATGTACTCAGATGTATTTGGTGATTCCCAGACTGCACTTGCTACACAACGAAAAGTAAAAACTCTTTTTAATTGAAAAATTGAGTATTGGCATGAAAATAGATCACGATAAAATAAATCGTCTTATACAGTTATCCAGATCTCAAACCTACGACCCATACACACGGTTCAGTTGGCCTAAAGATATTCCTCTTGATTGTTTGTGGTGTGATGAAGATCTGCTGACAACTTATGGAACAGAAATTCATAAAAATTTAACCGAAGAACAACTATTTTTGTTAAGCAAGTGGGAAACGATTCACTTTTTTAGCCTAAATGTCCATGGAATAAAATCCGTACTTGAATTTGTATGTCGGTGTTTTTACAACAAACGGTACACTCAAATTTCTGAGTATCTTCATATTTTTTTAGCAGAAGAAAATTCGCACATGTGGTTTTTCGCACGATTTTGTCATCTATATGGAAGAAAGCTATATCCTACATTACAAATCAGAACGCCCAGCACAAGTGATGACATAGAAAATGATTTGTATTCTTTTGCAAGCGCTCTTATCTTCGAAGAATTTGTAGATTACTATAACCAAAAAGTGGGGAGGAATAAAGAAGTACCAGACATTGTGCGAGAAATTAATTACCAACACCATGTAGATGAGTCACGACATGTTGCGTTCGGACGTGAAATCATTAGAAAATTACATAGCGAAATCCTAAGTAATGGTGCTGATGAAGAACAACAAATGAGAATCAGTTTATACTTCAAAAAATTGATTATTCACTTCACTGGTCTTATGTACAATCCGCTCGTTTATGCAGATACCGGTATTGTAGAAACAACCCACTTTAGAAACTCGGCTGCTTTCAGAAATTTTATCAGAAATTCCCCCGACCGTGATATATTTCATCATGCTTGGTTCACAAGGACAGTGGAATTTTTCCGCAAATGTGGAATTGTTAATGATGCCTCTTTTTTTCACACATAGTAAGAGGTGGTTGGTATGCATGCTTGGATTATTGTCCTGACACTTGCGCTTGGGACGGCGGTTAGCAACGGTTTTGCGCGCTTTAGCTATGGCTTGATTTTGCCCGCCATGCAAACGGACCTTGGTTGGAGTTACACCATGGCCGGTTGGATTAACACAGCCAATGCGGCCGGCTATCTGATCGGTGCTTTGATGGCTTTGTACTGCAGTAATTCACTTGGACCGCTTCGCCTGTTTCGCTATGGAATGATAATCACTACAGTGGCTCTGTTACTTTCCGGCTTCACTGCTGACTTCTCATCCCTCATCGGTTTACGCCTGCTCGCTGGCATTGGAGGGGCGCCGGTTTTCATCTCCGGTGGTGTCATGGTGGCAACTCTGTTTGCTTCCGATTCATCGAAAAATGCATTGGCTATAGCGTTATATTTCGGTGGCAGTGGGTTTGGCATACTGATTACCGCTTTTTTGATTCCGCCAATTATGGAAATCTGGAATGCCGGCGCATGGCCTCATGCGTGGAAAGTACTGGGCGGATTATGCATCGTTTCGCTTGCACCCGCGTGGTGGGGTACGAAACAATTGAGTAATGCGTCCAGGGCCGACGGTGACAAGTTTTCTTTTCCGCCCTGGCGCAAATTAATCCCGTCTTTGGGCGGTTACTTTCTTTTTGCCGTCGGCTACATCGTGTATATGACCTTTGTAGTTGCGTGGATGCACGAAAACGGTGTCGGCGTGTGGGCGGTAGCGATAACCTGGGGTACTCTCGGCTTTGCTGTCATGCTGTCGTCGTTCGTTTGGCGGCGCGTTCTGGCGGCCCACAGCAATGGCTTCCCCTTGGGGCTATCCTCAATCATGACAGGATTCGCGGTTGTATTACCTTTCGCACTTGCTGGCTGGAGCGGCTTGTTGGTTTCGGCGTTCCTCTTTGGACTTTCATTTTTTATTGCACCCACCGCAGTAACCACATTCACTAAAAAAAACATACCACGCACACAGTGGAGTGCCACGGTTGCCCTCTACACTACTGTATTTGCCATCGGACAAACCTTGGGGCCGATTGGTGCCGGCTGGGTCGCCGATGTCAGCGGCAACCTTTCCACAAGTTTGTGGGTGAGTGCGTTAGTGTTGTTTGTCGGCGGTGTTCTTGCTTTTTTCCAGCAATCAATCTTTATTGCGACCCAGCCACGAAACGAAAAATACGTATAAACAAGCATTATGCTGATGAGCATAAGTGCCGTGTTGTTTTTTTCTCGGTACTGTTGGTTTGGAGTCCGGGTCCGGTGGACATCATAATGTCTGAATGCCCTAAAACAAATCCCCGATCAAAGATCGGGGATTGTGGATATAAATGCCTAGCAGTGTCCTACTTTCACATGGGGAGACCCCACACTATCATCGGCGCAAAGCGTTTTCACTTCTGACCATTTTTCTAAACCGCTAACGATAGTCCGAATATTCAGCCCAGATTATTTTTTACACATTCAACCAACAACCAAGTTAAATTTGAAGAACAATTATCGTGATACATTTAATTCTTTCAACCAAGATAGGCTTGAACAAGAACTCCCATTTCCGTGAACATGAACATTTTATTGTTAACAAAGTTATTGTTAATGGAAAGGATCAGAGATCCCGGGTGGTATTTTTCTGCAATTATTTATCCATTAGTTATTGTGACATCGATTTACTTGCAAAGCCCAAGCGGATTATCTGTTTTAGCACTCACTGGATTTGTTTCGTTCGTTGCTTTTATAAACGGTGTGTCTGGAACGGGCACTTACCTGCTGGGTCGGAGAGAAGCCGGTTTTTTAAATGCATTTGTTACCAATAGTATCGCTCAAATCCGTTATGTCACGGCGCAACTAATATCTGGATTTATATTTGGTGCAGTGCTAACAATTATCTACTGCTTGATCCTTGCGATGCCCTATAAAATAGAGTTTCAACAATTGATAATATAGATAATTCGCTCAACTATTATGATTGGAATTGCAAGCATGTTGGGATGCGCTCTGAATTTATTACCGTATAAATTTGAAATTGTTCTGGGAGTTTTGAATCTCTTATTTATAATTTGGGTCTTGACTAGTTAAGACCCTAAATCAATAAATTGCTTGGGCAAAAAACCTGCAAAAAAATAGCGCGCGCCACTGTACCTGTCCTCGAATAATACATACAATATCTCACCTTTTTAGATTGATACTGGAGCTTTTCGAAGATGACTTATGTGGTGGTCGAATCGTGCATTCGCTGCAAACTGACCGACTGCGTCGAGGTATGCCCGGTTGATTGTTTCCATGAGGGACCGAACTTTTTGGTTATCGACCCCGAAGAATGTATCGATTGCAGTTTGTGCGAGCCGGAATGCCCGGTTAATGCAATTTATTCAGAAGATGAAGTTCCGGAAGATCAAAAGCATTTTCTGGAATTGAACGCCGAGTTAAGTGAAACCTGGCCGGTAATCGCTGAAATGAAACCGCACCCTGAAGATTGGGAAGAATGGAAAGATATCAAGGATAAATTACAGCACTTGAAACGGTAACCGTCACATAAATTTCCCCACAAAATCACCTTACCCTGAACTTTTCATAGTGGCGTTATTATGCTAATCCAGGGGCTATGTGCATGAAATCTGAAGCCCCGACCACGACATATCTAAAAAACTATCGGCCGCCGGATTTTGTTATTACCCATTCTGATCTCGATATAACGCTGGGATTTGAAACCACTATCGTGCATGGCTGCCATAAAGTGGTCCGAAAAAATGCAGGCGCGAACAATCTGGAATTACACTGCGAGCTAATGGAGGTCCAGTCCATTGCGGTGAATGGAAATCAACTTGATTCCAGTCAGTTCAGCCAATCGGACACCCGCTTGACACTCTATGATGTGGGCCATGATGTGTCTGAATATTTTACACTGGACATCGTAAACACCATTGATCCGTCCCGAAATACGGCATTAAGCGGGCTTTACAAATCGGGCGATATGCTTTGCAGCCAATGCGAGGCGGAAGGTTATCGGCGGATTACCCCCGGCATCGATCGACCGGACAGCCTGGCAATTTATAAGGTGAAACTGAGTGCTGATAAATTGACATTTCCGGTTTTACTTTGTAACGGTAATCTGGTCGAGAGCGGTGATGATAAAAATTTTCACTATACGCTTTGGCACGACCCGTTCCCCAAGCCAACCTATTTATTCGCCATTGTTGCGGGAAAATTAAGTTGCCTCGAAGACCATTTTGAAACCATGAGCGGGCGTATTGTGAGCTTGAAGTTCTACGCGCGCGACCGGGATATCGAAAAATGTGATCACGCTATGGCATCTTTAAAGAACGCCATGCGCTGGGATGAGCAGGTTTATGGTCGGGAATATGATCTCGATCTGTTTAACGTAGTGGCCGTGGATGATTTCAATATGGGTGCGATGGAAAACAAGAGCCTGAATATTTTCAATGCCAAATACATATTGGCAGATTCGAAAATGGCAACGGACGACGATTTCCAAAATGTTGAAGGGGTTATCGGCCATGAATACTTTCACAACTGGTCGGGCAATCGAGTGACCTGCCGCGATTGGTTCCAATTGAGTCTAAAAGAGGGCTTCACCGTATTTCGCGATCAGGCGTTCAGCGCGGACATGGGCGGCCGCGGGGTCAAGCGTATCGATGATGTTAACGCTCTGCGCGCCCACCAGTTCAAGGAGGACGCCAGTCCGATGGCGCACCCGGTCCGTCCAGATTCTTACCAGGAAATTAACAATTTTTACACGGCTACGGTATATGAAAAAGGCGCTGAAGTGGTCAGAATGATTCATGCCTTGCTCGGCTCAGAGCGGTTTCGCAAAGGCACTGATTTTTATTTTGAGAAATTTGACGGCCAGGCAGTCACCACAGATGAGTTTGTCGGCGCCATGGAAACGGCAAGTGATCAAGATTTAACCCAATTCAAACGCTGGTATTCCCAGGCCGGCACACCGCGGGTAGAAGTCGAGACCCGCTTTGACAGCGACAACGCTTGCTACGAAATAAAAATGCGCCAGACCTGCCCGGCGACGCCCGGACAAGAATATAAGCAGCCCTTTGTCATTCCTATTAAAACTGCTTTATTCAGTGCGGCCGGTGAAAAACTGTTATTGAACGATGATGTCGATGAACTCACGTTAATCCTTGATAAACCCGAACAATCCTACAAAATTACCGGAATTGATAATTCACCCATACCCTCATTGCTAAGAGGATTCAGCGCACCTGTTGAGATGAATTTACCGCTCAGCGATGATCAACTGGAAACGCTTTTAACCCACGATGACGATCCGTTCAACCGTTGGGAGGCCGCTCAAAAACTGTTCTTAAAGCAACTTCTTGGCGATATTACCGATATTCAGAAAAACAGGCCCGGCCGTGAGAATGTACGACTCGCTCAAGTATTTAATGCGGTATTGAGTGTCGCCCTAAACGAAAAATTGACCGAAAATTCCAGTGCCTCCAGGGAGGGGGGAGATACGACCCCAAGGACGGGGGACGACTGCATGGATGCAGGAGGCAGAGCGACGCAGGAGGCCAAAGCCGACGACCGGGCTTTCCTCGCTAAATTGCTAGCGCTGCCCAATGCTGCCTATATTAGCGAGCAGATATCGCCCATCGATCCAGTAGCGATTGAATTATCAAGAAAGCAATTGAAAATCTTTCTGGCAACCTCAGCCAAGGATAAGTTGTTAGCTTGTTATCATCAATGTCAGTCTATGAATACAGGAAAACCAGACCCCGACGAAATGGCGGCGCGTAGTCTGCGGGATACCTGTCTGGATTATTTAAATACGCTGGATGATCATGAATCCCAATCGCTGAGTTTGAATCAATTGAAAAAATCTCGTTGTATGACAGATTCAGCGTCCGCAATCGCCTTTATCGCAAACTCGCTTCGTGACGACAAACAACAACTCCTGGACGATTTTTACCAGCAGTGGAAAGAAGAGCCGCTGGTAGTGGATATGTGGTTACGCACTCAGGCAACATTCGCCCACGACTCAACCTTACGCACCGTGAAAAAATTAACCGAACATCCTGGATTTGATTTTACCAACCCGAATAAAGTTTACGCGCTAATTTCAGGATTTACCCACGGCAATCCATTTTGTTTTCATGCCGATGATGGATCGGGTTATCAATTCATCATGCACTGGATCGAAAAACTAGATCCCATAAACCCGCAAGTTTCTGCAAGATTGGTCTCGGCCCTGAATGGCTGGAACAAATATAAATCGGGTATTCGGGACAAAATGAAAAAAACACTGGTGGAAATTTCGTCGTTGCCGAATCTATCGAACGATGTCGGCGAAATCGTCGAGAAGAATCTAGCCTGAAAAAGAGTCTGCGGTGCGGCTTGCGCCGTAAGGGTTTGATTTGTCTATCGTAGAGACAATATGATCTTCGTTACCGCATAAATTCATCGCCAGGCGGTCCGCCGCGTCCGTTACGATGCGGTATAATACTGACAAATTAACTCGACGCTGGAGGATACACAATGTTGCATGCCATTACCCACTGTACCATTCTGCCCCCCCTTGCGCCGTTCGCGTCGAATGGGGTGATGGGGCGCGAAATGACTTTCACGCCCTCATGTTGCGGGACAACTGCTTCTGCGATGAATGCTACGATCACACCATGGGCGAGCGGATTAAGCTCACGTCGTCCATAACGAGACCGAAAAATTCGCTAATTACCTTGCGTATGTCCGCGAAATCGTTTTCGACAGGGTGGCCGACATCAAGGTTTCCGCCGATGCCTACACTCAGGGCTTCACTGGCGTCGCCTTGCCCCCACACACCGACTGCTCTGGGTACCAATGGCCGCCGAACGTATTTCTATTCCACTGCTTGGAAAACGACGTGGAAGGCGGAGAGAGCGTTTATGTCGATGGCCAAATGGTGGTTGACCAACTACGGGAGAAGCACCCGCACCACCTCGACTTCTTGAGCAGCGCCCCCGTGGTGTTTCGACTCTACTCCAGGAACGCCGACACAACCACATCGGCGCCCACCATCATTTTGGATGAATGGGAAAAACTCCACATTATCCGGTACGTTAACTGGGCCGTCCAACCGCTGCGGATGTCGCTGCACGACACTGGTCGCTGCTATGCGGCCTACGACGCGATCAGCCAGTTGATTCACGCCCCTGAGAACCAACTGATTATCAGGGTTCGCCCGGGTGAAATGATGGTTGTGAACAACCATCGTGTGTTGCACGGCAGGAGCGTCTTTCGCGCGGAAACCGGGAGCCGGCATTTCCAACAGGTCTATATGGAAATGGACGACTTGCTGGGGCATCTGCGGAATCTGCGCGAAAAAGGCGCAGACTCATGAAAAGGAACATTCTGGCGATCGAATTCGCGTTTCTCGTCCTGTGGGGCTCGGGCTTCATCGGCGCGAAATACGGCTTGCCGCATGCGGGCACTTTTACGCTGCTGTTCTTTCGCTATCTGATACTGTCGGTCGTGCTGTTCGCTTGGCTGGCGGCGCGCGGACAGTTGCACTTCGGCGGCGGCACGCAAATTCGCCAGGCGGCGGTGATGGGGCTGCTGGCGCATTGTGTCTGGCTGGTCGCCGTGCTGGAGGCCATCAACCTCGGCGTCGCGCCGGGCATTGTCGCTTTGGTGGCCGCTTTGCAGCCGATGGTCACGGGGGTTGTCGTCGGTCCGATCCTCGATGAAAAAGTCAACCGCTGGCAATGGGCCGGGCTGTCGGCCGGCTTCCTCGGTGTGGTGTTCGTGGTCGCCGACCGCATCGGCGGCATCGGCGCAGTCGCGCCTTGGTGGGCTTACCTGCTTCCTTTTGTGTCCACCTTAAGTTTGACCGCGGCCACGGTCTATCAGCGCTCGCTGGAAATCAAATCACCCGAGGGATTCCTGCCGGTCATCAACAACCTGGCCGTGCAATGTGCGGCGACTGCGATTGTGCTGTTGCCCTTTGCGCTCTCGCTGGAGAACATGCAAGCCGATTGGAACGCCGACTTCCTGTTCGCCCTGGCCTGGCTGATATTCGTCGTCTCCCTCAGCGCATATGCCTTGCTGATTCTGTTAATCAAGAAATGCCCGGCAACCCGAGTCGCCAGTTTGCTTTACCTGACCCCGCCTGTGACCATGGTGATGGATTACCTCGCTTTCGGGAATGCGGTGACCAGAAACGGCATGATCGGCTTGGCGATTGCCGCCGTGGGAGTTTTCTGGGTGCACCGCGGTGAGGCCAAGCGGTCGGGGGAGCAATAGGGTTTTGCTGGCAGCTGAGTTACCCGGCAACGGCTATCCCCTGTCGTTTTTCTTCCTCATACACCTTGCGCCTTGCTCGCAAACTTGCCACTCCACGAGGGAAAATCAACATACATAATGGCGATCTAATAACGGTTCGCCAATTCCCGCCTGTGCATGTCGCCGTCTTAAATCAGCGGTTCACTAAATTAAACCACACCTATCCACCATGGCGCATATTTTCTCCAACGCACCTTTGTTTGCCTCAATAAGCTCTCTGCCTTCCGATCCATATTGATCTCTGATTACCGGGTCGTTAAGCAGCTTGACAATCACCTCGCAAAGTTCATCGCTGTCCATAACCTGGATGCCGGCTCCCTTTGCCAATACCAAATCAGAAATTTCCTGGAAATTAAACATATGCGGCCCAAATATGACAGCAACCCCCGCTGCGCAGGCTTCCAACACATTATGTCCGCCGATGGATACCAGACTACCGCCGATAAACGCAACATCACCTGCGGCGATGAGCAGCGTCAGCTCACCCATGGTATCGGCCACATAAATTTCAGTGTCTTGTGGAATCCCGGTATTGGATTGTGAGCGCAAAACAGTTTCGCATCCATAACCGACGGCTAACTTGAAAACCGCGGAAAATCGTTCCGGGTGACGAGGAACCAACACCAGCAATAAATTTTCAATCTCTTTGCGGGCTTTTAGATAAGCATCGATCACCTGCGATTCCTCGCCTTCATGGGTGCTGCCGGCCACCCAAACCGGCCGCTCCCATCCCAGATCGCGTCTGACAGACTGAGCGGCTTCGGTAACACTGGCAGGCAACGTCATTTCAAACTTGATGCTTCCAGTCACTTCAACGGTATCGGCGTTGGCGCCAATGTTAATCAAGCGCTCCGCATCCGCCTTGGCCTGAACTGCAAACCGGCTGACTTTTTTTAGCGTTGGAGCAAATAATTTTTTAAATCGCAAATACCCTTTATGAGATCTGGAGGACAATCTGACATTGGTATAGATCATTGGAATTTGCCGACTGTGGCATTCATTGATTAAATTTGGCCAGATCTCGGTCTCCATCACCATCGCCAATTGCGGTCGCACCGCATTCAAAAACCGCTTGACTGCCCCAGGATAATCGTAGGGTAAATAACAATGCTGCACGCTTTCCCCAAATACTTTGCGTACCCGGTCAGAACCGGTCGGCGTCATAGTGGTGATGGTAATTGCCTTGCCCGGAAAACTGGCCAGCAAGTTTTTCACTAATGGCACTGCGGCATTGACCTCGCCTACGGATACCGCGTGTATCCAGATGCCATCCGAATACGCATCTTCTTTAGCCGGATTATTTTTAACCTCCGGCAACAACAGATTAAATCCAAAGCGCTGAGATATTTTGGTCAGGTATTGCTTGTTGCGGCTAGTTCGATACAGCAATCGAATCACCACCACTGGCAAGGCGAAGTAAAGAGCAATTCTATAGAGCGTGAGCATGGTGATAACTGTAAGCCTGAGCGGAACAATAAAGATTGTTCGTGCTGTGCTAATTTCTGGTTAATCTGTGGCCTATTCCTTGGCCTATTCTCTGGCCCAGTCTCTGGGTTTGAGATAATAACGAATCAGGTTTTCTTCTTCGCTGCCCGGTTGCGGCTGCCAGTTATAGTGCCACTCCACTGCTGGCGGCATGGACATTAATATGGATTCCGTGCGTCCGGCTGACTGCAAACCAAAAATCGTTCCACGATCATAAATCAAGTTAAATTCCACATAACGACCTCGGCGATAGCATTGATAGCGTCTGTTAGCATCGTTGTACTTCATATGTCTTCGCCTTTCGACTATGGGCATATAGGCATCGAGAAAACTGTTGCCGACACTCTGCATCAATGAGAAAGATTCGGTAAAACCAAGTTCATTGAAATCATCGAAAAACAACCCGCCTATTCCTCTAGGCTCGTTTCTGTGCGTTATAAAAAAATATTGGTCACACTGTGCCTTGAATTTATCATAAAAATCCGGATTAAATTTATCGCAAGCTGCTTTGGCCGTTTGATGCCAGTGTTTGCAATCTTCCGCAAACCCATAATATGGCGTTAAGTCATACCCGCCTGCAAACCACCAGACAGGATGACTTGATTCAGGGTCGGCGATGAAAAAACGCACATTCATATGCGCGCTCGGCACAAACGGATTCAACGGATGCATAACCACAGATACGCCGGCAGCCTCAAACGGCTTACCCGCTATATGGTCTCTGGATGCGGTTGCCGCAGCGGGCAAACTATTTCCTTTGATGTGAGAGAAATTAACCCCGCCTTTTTCAAATACCTGACCATTTTCTATCATCCGGGTAATTCCGCCACCGCCAGTTTCATATGTCCATCGGTCCTGATGGAAAGGCAGTTCTGGATTAAATTCCTGAAATCGGTCGCAACATTGAATTTGCAATTGCTTTAAAAAGACGGCTACCTGATTAACATCTGGATGCTCATTTGCAACAGTCAACAATCTACACCCACTTTAAATGACTAGTTTCTGAGGTATTCACCGGTTATGCCATCACGGATAACGGTGGGTGAACTCGCGTAACCAATCGATCCTTCCATAATACAATCAATCTCATCACCAAATTGTTGGTCAACCGCCGTAGCGGAGCGCAAGATTGAGCGGCGGGATCGATTCGCGCTGGTGGAAACGACAGCCATGCCAGCAGCACGACACAGCGCTTTGACCTGATGGTGCCTCGAAACTCGCACAGCAATCGTGGGATGATTTCCACGCAGCCAGCGGGAAACGCTTTGTCTAGCAGGCAGCACCCAG
Organism: Candidatus Spongiihabitans sp.; assembly: GCF_965237845.1. GTDB lineage: Bacteria > Pseudomonadota > Gammaproteobacteria > Arenicellales > Poriferihabitantaceae > Spongiihabitans. Next base: position 2,091,036 of record NZ_OZ250154.1, read on the forward strand.
GTATAAGGTCCAGGCCAACCTGCCAGAAATTCATCGGTAAACTCTTGCGGCAGAGGCTTCAAAAAACGGCGTAATCTGCATAGATGATCGGCTATTAAAATTAATCCTTTATGCTTGCTTCTTCGTTTAATTTGGAGAATGCGGCGCAGTGCGCCATGATTTTCAGGATCGCAACCCAGGCCATAACATGATTCTGTAGGGTAAGCGACCACGCCACCCTGGCGCACAATATTCGCCGTTTCCAGGGCCGAGGCGAGGATCAACTTTTGCTCAATTCGCCGTTGTTTAATCCCGCCATGTATAATTCCATCTTGTCTCATTATTTCTGGTTTCATTCTTCCTTGTTTAATTCCAGTTGCAGCCTGGCATCTTTGCGCCTTATTTGTTCGGCGTTTTCTTCCCTTTCGGCTTGAATTCTCTTATCTATTCCTTGATCTGATAGCGCCAAAATCTGCGCCGCCAGATACCCCGCATTTTTCGCACCGGCCTTGCCAATTGCCATACTGGCCACCGGGATGCCGCCTGGCATTTGCACCGTGGACAATAACGCATCCTGACCGTTTAGCGGCCCGCCGTCCATGGGCACACCAATGACCGGTTTTATGGTTAAACCCGCTACAACACCCGCCAGATGGGCCGCCAGCCCAGCCGCAGCGATGAATATGGCACAGCCTCTTTGCTCGGCGTCTTTTACGTAGTCATGGGTCGCTTTCGGAGTTCGGTGCGCCGAAGTGATTTTCGCTTCCCAGGGGACCTTCAGTTTGTCCAGCACCTGAAACGTGGATTGCATAACCGGCAAATCGGAATCAGACCCCATTAAAACGGCGACGAAAGGTTTTGTCATATGGATTTTGTCATGATGAGTAGCGTAAATATTTCTTGGTCAGTAGATTGTTTAAGCGGATCTATGCCGGGTTGGCAGATGTAGCTTAATCATTAACACCACGATGTTCAACCCCAGATAACGCATCAGGTAACGCAATGGCCATCCTGATTTTAGGGCGCTGAGAATTTTGCGGTTCAAAAAGTTTGGGGCCGTTAACATTTTATTGCCTGTTTTATTGCCCGGTGTCCAATATCATCCCGGTACCAGCAGCCTTCCCAATGCACGGATTTCGCTAACGCATAGGCGCGCCGCTGAGCATCTTCAATTTCGTTGCCCAACGCAGTGGCGCACAGCACCCTGCCCCCGGCGGTAATGACTTTCCCATTCTCCGATTTGGTGCCCGCATGGAATATTTTAACACCCTCGTCCACACCATCATATGCCGACTCCAAACCCTTGATTATTTGCCCTTTGTCATGTGCATTCGGATATCCATTGGCGGCAATCACTACGCCGAGTGCCGAACGAGCATCCCAGGTTGCTATTTGTTGATCGAGCTTGCCGTCCAAAGCAGCCAGGCACAGCGCCACAAGATCCGATTTCAGCCGCATCATGATGGGCTGTGTTTCGGGGTCGCCCAAACGGCAGTTGTACTCCAGAACTTTTGCAATGCCATCGCTGTCAATCATCACCCCGGCGTACAAAAATCCAGTATAGGGAATACCTTCGGCTGCAAGACCGGCAACGGTGGGCTGCAAAATTTGCCGCATAATCGCGGCATGTATTTTTTCACCAATAACGGAGGCAGGAGAATATGCGCCCATTCCCCCGGTATTCGGACCCGTGTCACCGTTGAACGCCGCCTTATGATCCTGACTCGAAGCCATGGCTAAAATATGCTCACCGTCCACCATGCAGATAAAGCTGGCTTCCTCTCCCTTCAGAAACTCTTCAATAACCACCCGATTGCCGGCCTGGCCAAATCGATTTTTGAATAACATGTCGGTTATGGCTTTTTTACCTTGTTGCAGGGTATCGGCAATAATAACGCCTTTGCCGGCAGCTAATCCGTCCGCTTTGATTACTGCCGGCAATCCAACTGACCGTAGATATTCCAAGGCCGGCGATAACGCGGTAAAACTTTTATAAGCGGCGGTGGCAATAGCGTGTCTGGACAGAAATTCCTTGGCAAAGGTTTTTGATCCTTCCAGTTGCGATGCTTTTTGCGAGGGCCCAAAGCATTTTAGCCCGGCCTGTTGAAACCGGTCGACAATCCCGTTCACCAGCGGCCCTTCGGGGCCAATAATTGTCAGTTCAATTTTGGCATGCTCGGCAAAACCAATCAGGCGGTCGAAATCATCTGTCGATATACTGACATTACATATACCGGGTTCGTTATCGGTTCCGGCGTTACCCGGCGCAACATAAACTGTGGTAACGCGAGGAGACTGACTTATTTTCCATGCCAATGCATGCTCACGTCCACCGCTGCCGACAACCAATACTTTCATTTTATCTGCCTCTAATCAGGACAATCATGGGATGATTATTGGCTGAAGAACATCATCGTCGGTTTTGAAAATCCGGTCTGGTCCAGCAGAAATTAAAACATACCGATCGACTTGCTGCTCAATACGAATTTCATTACCCCACCCATCGTTGATTTCGCCTGTATTGAGTCGGTCAATGAATATTGAAATAACCGGCTGCGTTTGTGTCGACTGAGTGTGTTGCGCGTTATCGGTAAGCAGCAAAATTTTAAACGATGTCGCCAAGACGCTTAAAATCAGGGAAGTCCGGGCAAGTCTTGATTTCTCGGCAACGTCTTTAAGCATTGAGCCATTTCCCCGAATCTGGGTTCCCGAGCCTGGCAATACATCTTGGATTTGCTCACCGTATTCCGCCAGAAACCGGGTGGTGACATAATTGCTGACCAACATGGTCGAAACCAGGGCAATTAAGATGCCGCCCCAAACCGCCCGTTTGCTGACCCCGCCTTTGTCTAAATAATGTTGCTCGGCCTGCGGATATTCCATGACCTGGTTGACGGCAGTTGCCGCTACCCTAAAATATAGATAATTAGCAAGCAAGGGCCATATAAATACCCAAACAAGGTAAACGAAACCAGGGCTTACCCATAACATCAACCCGGTCCCGCCAATCGCATGAATCACCGCCCATAACCACATTTTTCGATAAAGCGCCCAAAAAAAGAAATAGAAAAATGCGGGCCAGTGCCAGGTAATTTTAAATGCGGGTTTGAGGGGATTGCCGAATTTACTGAACTGCTGTTGATAATAGTCCGTATTACTTTTGACAAACCGCATCAGCAAGACCTGGAGTTTTTCCTTGCTTGACTGCCGAGGCTCCTCGTCGCTGGCCGATGACTCGTCTGCGGTTGATTCTGTTGCAATTTCAGTTTCAGGAATTTCCTCTATTGAGCATTGCGCGCCTGCCTTGCGAATGTTGTTGCAAATTATTTCCGCTTGATCTTTGTCGTATTGTTTTTTTAGCGGCACTGAATTTCCCGTCAATAAATTCTCCATGGCGCTGGCCCTTGAGTTAAACAAGTTCGCAAGTCCCTGGACAACCTCTCGACGATCGCATTCAGGCATAACGTTGCCGTTGATTATCACCCGGTACTTTGATCGTGACACCACCCTGCTCCTCTTTCTGGTTAATGCCGAAATTAATGCCTGAAATGTCGTATTCCGGTATAAATCATTGCCATATCATGTTCGTTCGCAGCCGCAATGACTTCATCATCGCGCATCGAGCCTCCGGGCTGAATAACCGCCCTGATGCCCACCGATGCGGCATTATCGAGACCATCCCGAAAGGGGAAAAACGCATCCGATGCCATGACTGCATTTTTAACTTTGAGTCCGGCGTGTTGCGCTTTAATAGCCGCAATCCGCGCCGAATTCACTCGACTCATTTGTCCCGCGCCGATACCGATGGTCATTTGATTCGATGCGTAAATTATTGCATTGGATTTGACAAATTTTGCAACTTTCCATGCAAACAATAAATCCTGCATTTCCGTGTCGCTGGGTGAGCGGTTTGTAACCAAATCCAGGGTATCAAAAAGTTTAGCGTCCTTCTCCTGGATCAGCAGTCCACCGTTGACTTTTTTGAAATCCAACTGCTCACTGCCAAACGCCTTGCTATCCGATGCCATGCTATCCCATGCCCCGGTTTCAAGCGCTCTCAGGTTTTGTTTTTCCGCCAGCAGGTCGCGTGCCTCTCCGGGTATTTCAGGGGCAACGATGACTTCAACAAACTGCCGGGCAATAATTTCCTTTGCCGTTTCCGCTTCCAGGGTTGAATTAAATGCGATGATGCCGCCGAAAGCGGATTCTGCATCAGTGCGATATGCTCGTTGATAAGCCAGTAGTTGATTATCCGCGCGGGCAACACCGCACGGATTTGCGTGTTTGACGATGACACAAGCGGCGCTTCCCGCAAATTGTTTAACGCATTCTATCGCCGTGTCGGTATCCGCTATGTTGTTATAGGACATCTCCTTTCCCTGAAGCTGAATCGCGTTTGAAACACTTGGGACACTCAGGTTAAGGGGCTCGGCGCCGGTCTCCGTTTCGACATAAAATGCCGCCCGTTGATGCGGGTTTTCCCCATAGCGCATTGCTTGTTTTTTGGTATATTGGCTGCTAAACGTTCTTGGAAAAAAGGTGCCTGGAAATTTGCCTGAAAATTTGGTGTGCTCGCTATCTTCAGTCCACTTTCCCAGATAGTTTGCGACCACGCCGTCGTACACGGCAGTGTGTTCAAAGGCTTTTACCGCTAGATCGAATCGCAGCACTCTGGAAATTTTGCCATGGTTAGTTTTAAGCTCGGACAAGATTCTCGCATAATCGCCTACATCCACGACCACCGTTACCTCAGCATAATTTTTCGCCGCCGCTCTTAACATCGCGGGACCGCCGATGTCGATGTTTTCCATGGCTAAATCTAGTGTGCAATCCGATTTGGCAATGGTTTGTTGAAAAGGATACAAGTTGACCACCACTAAATCAATGGGCGCAATTTGATTCGACTGCATGACTTCGCTGTCTTTTTCCCGTCTACCCAATATGCCGCCATGAATTTTCGGGTGCAAGGTCTTGACCCGACCATCCATAATTTCGGGAAATCCAGTATGGTCGCTGACCTCTATAACGGCAATGCCTTGGCCAGATAACAAACTTGCAGTCCCGCCGGTTGATAGAATTTCAATTCCAAACTGGTTCAGGGATGTGGCGAATTTCACGATTTCGCGCTTGTCGGAAACGCTGATCAACGCACGGCCAACGGGGTGTGTCATAGGATTTATTCCAGTCTTAAAACAGGAGGCAACCAGCCCAGAATATCAGGGTGCGCCATGGGTGCTAAAATACATTATTGGCGAGAATATAATTTTCTTAGGCGACACGGCATTAAGCCAATAGATCGAATTTGGTCAAAACAATCTGAGTTTATGACGATATTGATTCAGTCACAATATCTACTACAAATCCAACCGCCTTTTCGTGTGGTCGCGCAAGATTAAAAACAATTGACGCAAGTTCACCTTGTCCAATCATATTGCCACTCATATTATTAGCGCCATTCGACAAATACAACTCAGGGGGAAATGTTCGCCTGCCGACCACCCGGCCACCCCGGTCGGTAAGCGTTAACTGTAAGTAGGGATAAGGTTGGGCAAATTTGGCTTCATTAACCAACTTCACGGTAACTCTCAAGGCACCAGGTTCGGTGGGATGGAGATCAATCCTGGTATGGGTCAGCGTGAATTGAAAAGAGCCTTGACGAGGCGAGAGGTCACACCCTGCAATTTTACAAAAACCAGCGAGGTATTTACGGTATGTCTGGTCCTGGGCATATCGCTCTACGAAGAAATACTTAACCTGCATACCCAGTAAAAATACAAAACCTATGACCACAATCAACCAGATAAAAGTCACAAATGGATTGGCGCTGTCGTTGATGTATTGCTCGACTCTATTGCTGCTCATTCTACCTAGGGTAGTATCCTCCAGAGTCGAATTTTGAAACGGCGAACTCGCCGATGAGCCTGACGATTCTTGATCAACATCTTTGGAATCAATTTTCAGGTCGATGAATTCAAATTCTTTATTGTGCATGCTCTCGGGCCTGCTATTGGACTCAATCTGGCATGCTTCGGTCAGCGAGTCATACGAATCCGCTTGTTCGGGCCAATCCTCCCGGTCAGGATCAAAATCCAAAGGCACAATGGTTGGCGCTTTAGCGTTGCCGTAGTTTTCATATGGCGCCTTCAATCGTTCATGGTCTTGTTTGCCGCCATGATCTTTATCGGCATGAACATCGATGGAATCGGCTACGCGATGTTCAAATGGATATTCTACTCCACTAATTTCAATGCCTTTACTCTCATTTTGAGCGCGCTTTATATTCAATTTCGAGGGCCGGGATTTTTCCCCCGACTCTCCCTCGTCATTGCCACTCATGAATTGAGAATTAACTTCTTCATGCAACCGCTCCTCCGACCCGACCGTAACAAAACCATTCTCGGTTTTTTGCATCAGGTTGGTATTGGCATCAAAGACTTCCTGACATGCTCCACATCTGACCATTCCAGCACATTGATTGAGTTTTTCATCTGCCAATATAAAAACCTCATCACATTTCGGGCAACCACAATAGCGACTGTTCAATCGATTATTCACCAGATATTTATTTCTTCAGTTTTTTTCGAGAGGTGTTTTTCAACAGGGTTTTTTCAAGATAATGTATGTCACATCCGCCTTTGATAAATTTGGAATCCTGGACCAATTCACGATGTAGCGGCAAGTTTGTTTTAATTCCGTCTATCACCATCTCCTGCAAGGCGCCGTTCATTCGAGTCAGCGCCTCGCTGCGATGCATACCATGGGTAATAATTTTCCCAATCATAGAGTCATAATAAGGCGGCACTGTATAATTGCTGTAAACATGAGAATCAACCCGAACCCCTGGACCGCCTGCCATATGGTATTGGGAAATTCGACCCGGACAAGGCAAAAACGTTTTTGGGTCTTCCGCATTAATCCGACATTCAAAGGCATGTCCGCGGAAATGAATATCGGCTTGAGCAAATCTAAGTTTCTCGCCGTCCGCAACACGGATTTGTTCCTGTAAAAGATCGATGCCGGTAATCATTTCGGTAACCGGATGTTCCACCTGGATGCGCGTATTCATTTCGATAAAGAAGAATTCCCCCCCTTGGTAAAGAAATTCAAAGGTGCCCACGCCCCGATATCCAATTTGCATACATGCTTGCACACAACACCAACCCATTTCATTGCGTTGTTGGTCGGTTACTCCCGGTGCCGGCGCCTCTTCTATGACTTTTTGATGACGTCTTTGCATGGAACAATCGCGATCGCCGAGATGAACTGCGTTACCGAAGGCGTCCGCAAGCACCTGAAATTCTACATGCCTGGGTTTTTCCAGAAACCTCTCCATATACAAAACACCGTTTCCAAAGGCCGCTTGCGCTTCTTTTCTGGTGGCGTGAATTGATTCCAATAACTCGGCTTCTCTACGCACCACCCGCATACCCTTACCGCCGCCGCCACCGCTGGCTTTTATCATTAGCGGAAAACCAATTTTTCTGGCGATCTTGATAATTTCATCAGTACCTTCCGGTATCGGCCCATCAGAACCAGGAACACATGGCACGCCGGCGGCGCGCATAGCGGCAATGGCTGAAATTTTGTCGCCCATTGTGCGAATAGTTTTTGCACTGGGTCCCACAAAAATAAATCCGCTTTGTTCGACTTGTTCCGCAAAGTCCGCATTTTCAGAAAGAAATCCATAGCCTGGATGAACTGCATTCGCCTGGGTAACCTCAGCCGCGGCAATTACCGAAGCAATATTCAAGTAACTTTCCGCGGCCGGCGGCGGGCCGATGCAAACCGATTCATCGGCCAGACGAACATATTTTGAATCGCGGTCTGCTTCGGAATACAGCGCCACAGTTAGAATTTCCAATTGACGGCACGCGCGTAAAATCCGTAGTGCAATTTCACCACGGTTCGCTATAACCAGCTTTTTGATCTGATTGGTCATGCCTGATTGGTCATGCCTGATCATATGGTGCACTTTTAGATTATTCTATTAGAAATAGCGGTTCGCCAAACTCAACCGGGTCACCACTGGATTTGTAGATTGCTTTGACAATCCCGGTAATATCCGCTTCCAACTGGTTAAAAGTTTTCATTGCTTCAATGATGCACAGGATATCCCCGGGTTTAACAACAGAGCCAATAGTGACATAAGGATCCAAATCCGGTGACGCTGATTCGTAAAATGTGCCAACCATAGGAGATTTAACCGCACTACCGATGATTTCAACCTGAGACTGCCCGGTCTCAATATCCTGACGCGCGCTGGCCGGCTGATCGGTGATAACTCGATCTGTCGTAATATGCGCGGTGGCAGGGTGTGGTTGCGCCACCGCTGGGGAATATGCCGCCCTGCTCAATCGAATCGTGCTATCCCCTTCAGTAATTTCCATTTCCACCAGTGCCGACGACTCCAGCAATTCAATCAACTTTTTAACTTTTCGTAAATCCATGTTTTTGTCTCTCGGTTTTTGTCTCGCCGTTAGCGCTCGTCTTCGAACCAATACCCATATTCACGTTTGAATAGCCGTTTTCGCTTCTCGTCATCTTGAACGCTTGGATGCCAATTTGGGTGTTTGCACAACGATGCGATGTGCGCGTCCCATCCGCCTCGCGAGCCGTGAAAGATTTTCGCACATCCCGGAATTGGGCAGGGATACTCACGCTCCCGGCGCAAATAATCCACCGCCGCAATGTAGGCGAACTCATATCCGTGCGCGCCCAGTCCGGCAATCACGCCTTCCGCGATATCTGAAAAATAAGATGTACTACGAAAAGGCTCGCGCGCATACACATTTGATAAGTGAACCTCAATAAACGGAATCCCTGCCGCCGACAGCGCGTCGCGCATGGCCACGCTGGTGTGGGTAAACGCCGCTGGATTGATAATAATAAAATCCACATTCTGGTTTGCGGCCTGTTGAATCCAATCCACTAAATGGTTTTCTGCGTTACTTTGCTTGCACGCCAGTTCATGGTAATCGGCTTCAATCAGTCGGGTAAGATTGTCATTTATTTCTTTCAAACTGACACGGCCATAGTGCTCGGGCTGCCGGGAGCCCAGCAGATTCAAATTTGGTCCGTGAAGCACGAGAAATTTAGCCATGATGTCAGATTGTATTGGTTTCAGCCGAGATTATCTCAAAATTACGATTTACGGTCCAGTTCGGCGAGGTTCACCGAATTTTATGGAATTTATGGCATTATAACCGATTATTCCGAAACAGCAAATCCTTATATTAATCGCCGAAAATCCGCTTATCAAACAATCACACCGGCAGCGCAGTGGTGTATTTTATTTGTTCCATGGCGAATGTCGAGGTTACATTGGATAACGCGATGCGGTCGATTATTTTCTTGTAGAGATCATCAAAGGCTGGAATATCCGACACCACCGCTCGCAGCAGGTAATCCACTTCGCCGCTCATGCGATAGATTTCCATGATTTCTGGAATCGAGGACATTTCAAATGCAAATTTCTCGCTCCAGGCGGTATTGTGCTGGTCGGTCATAACAGCAATAAAAACCGTGACCCCGGCATCCACTTTCTCCGGGTTAAGCAGTGCCACTCGCGCGCGAATGATTCCCTGCTGCTCCATGCGTTGAATCCGTTTCCAACAAGGCGTCGGGGACAGATGAACTTTCTCGGCAATTTCCTTGATGGTCATACTGGCATCTCGTTGTAGATAATACAAAATTTTACGATCTACCTTGTCTATAGTATTTTTTTCTAGTTTTTTCATTTTATAGGATATATGTACTCTGTAAATCGACAATATAGCATATTAACAGTATTATTTTCTAATTAGTCTTGTTTATTCTCAATTAGTTTTCTACACTTTCCTTCCCGAAATTAAGTCCAGCTTGATTAAAGATGGTGAACGAACATGTATCAATATAGCGACCAAGAAAGACAGTTTCTGCATCAGCGTGCCAGCCAATTTCAGGGCCAGGTCACCCGCTTCAATGCGGGCACACTGGATAGCGATCGCTTTACCCAACTTCGATTGCGAAATGGGCTGTACGAGCAACGCCACGCGCACATGCTGCGGGTTGCTATCCCATATGGTCAGCTGAACAGCGCGCAATTAGCCAAACTCGCCCATATCGCCCGAAAATACGACAGAGGCTACGGGCATTTTACGACACGCCAAAATATTCAATACAACTGGCCCGAACTCGATGATGTTCCGGCAATTCTGCATGAACTCGCCGAAGTCGATATGCATGCTATCCAAACCAGCGGAAGTTGTATCAGAAATATAACCTCCGACCATCTGGCCGGTGTATCCAGCGACGAATACGAAGACCCGAGACCGTGGTGCGAACTGTTGCGACAATGGTCTACCCTCCATCCCGAATTTAACTGGCTACCCAGAAAATTCAAATTTGCGGTGACCGGCGCGAAGAATGATCGAGCGGCGATCCAGTTTCATGACATCGGCATTCGCATTGTTAAAAACAGCGACAACGAAGTTCGTTTTAAAATTTATGTCGGCGGTGGCATGGGTCGAACCCCGGTCATTGGCAAGTTAATTCATGATGACCTGCCGGCCTCAGAATTGCTGAGTTATCTCCAGGCCATTATGCGGGTATATAACAAATATGGTCGTCGAGATAATAAATATAAAGCCAGAATTAAAATTCTGGTTAATGCACTTGGCATCGAAAAGTTTTCTGAAAAGGTTAACCAAGCCTGGACTGCTTCCAAAAAAGGCGCGCCCGCACCAACCCCAGCAGTAACCCCAGAATTGACCAACCGACAAATCAACCATGCCAAATCATTTTTCACCAAGAAATTAGGGAGCGGTCGCAATGTGGACAACACCCTGATTCCAGTCGCCAATCCTGCTTTTATGAACTGGCGCAAGCACAACAATACCGGACATGCCTTAGCAGGCTATGTCGTGGTCCACGTCTCGTTAAAAGCGCAAGGCGAAGCACCCGGTGACCTTGACGCAGATATCATGGAACAACTCGCCCATATCACCAGAGATTACAGTGAAGACGAGATACGGGTAACCCATGAGCAAAACCTGGTGCTGCCATATGTTAAGCGCAGCGATTTATTTACCGTGTGGCACAAGTTGAACGAGCTTAACCTAGCCACACCGAATATCGGCAAACTAACCGATATGATTGCCTGTCCCGGATTGGATTTTTGTTCTCTGGCAAACGCCGGCACGCTCTCGCTGGCCAAAGAAATCAGCGACCGCATGGCTGATTTCGACCGGCTTTATCAAATTGGCGACATCAAACTTAAAATGTCAGGTTGCATGAATGCCTGCGGACACCACCACGCCGGACACATCGGCATACTGGGCGTGGATAAAAAAGGCCAGGAATGGTATCAATTAACACTAGGCGGTTCCGCCGAAAACGACGCGCGAATCGGTCAAAGACTTGGCCCCTCAGTAGCAAAAACCGCATTGGTGGATGCCATTGAGAATATTGTAGAAACCTACCTGGAACAGCGCCAGGCTGATGAATCATTTCTCGAAACGGTGATTCGAACCGGGGTTTCCCCTTTCCAGGAAAACCTATATGCAAATCATAAAAAATCGCCAGATTATCGACAGTCCGTGGCTGCTTGAGCCAGATCAGCTTGATTCAGAACCTGGACTCGACCAACCGCATCGAGTGCCTTCGGTTGAAGATGAATCGCGTCCCAGATTAGTCTCAGTGCGCCATTGGTTAGAGATTCGCAACCCCATCAATGGACAACATGGCAATGGCCCTGGCAAGAGACACAGCGACCATCTGGGCATTTACTTAGATGCAGACGACTCAGTTTCGTCAATCGCCGAATATCTCGATTCCATTCCCGTCATTGCCATTATATTTGGAAGCTTTACTGAAGGTCGCGGCTATTCCCAAGCTGTGGAACTACGGCAGCAACACCACTATCAAGGGGAAATCAGAGCAATCGGCGCTGCGGTCGATAATCTGTCACTTATGGAACGATGCGGCATCAACGCATTTCAGCTAACCGCCGACGACCCGGAGCGGGACCTGGAGCATGACTTGAAGCAGGCATTGTCATTTTTCACCGAAATCGATACGGTATATCCTTATAATTAAAATTCATAATTAAAATTCGGACTCAAGGACAACCTGTAACACGGATGGCTTGATTTCGGCCTCATAAACAAGCCTCTTTGAACGAATATATGCTAAACCTTGAACAATTAGCCGTGGATTACAATCAGCAAGAGCCAACTGATATTATTCGGCTTGCCTTGGAAAAATTTTCTACTACAGCCATTTCTTTTAGCGGTGCCGAAGATGTCGTATTGATCGATATGGCGATTCGCATTGATCCTGAGATCAGTGTGTTTTGTCTAGACACTGGCAGGCTTCACAGTGAGACTTATAAATTTATAGAGCAGGTTCGCCAGCATTATAAAATTGTGATTGATGTACTTTCACCGGATTCCGCGGCGCTGCAAAAAATGGTTAAGGAAAAAGGCTTGTTCAGTTTTTATCAAGATGGTCATCATGAATGTTGTGATATAAGAAAGGTGCTTCCTCTCAAGCGGAAATTGGCTACATTGACCGCCTGGATCACGGGACAACGCAAGGATCAAAGCCCGGATACACGCGCTACCATTCCCGTTTTAGAACAAGACAGCGTATTTTCCAGCACGACACATCGCTTGATTAAATTTAATCCATTGGCAAACTGGAGTTCGGCAAAGGTATGGGAATATATCAGACAAAATGATGTTCCCTATAACCCGCTCCATGCCAGGGGTTATCGTAGTATAGGATGCGAGCCTTGTACCAGGGTGATAATACCGAATCAACATGAACGTGAAGGACGCTGGTGGTGGGAGGAAGAGACTCAAAAGGAATGTGGACTACACGTTAAGATAACCGGCACGTCAAATAACCAGCGGCTGAATATAACTTCGGCCTCATAGCCGGTCGTGCTGAACGCGGTGTCGATTTAGACGATATTCTCTGTGTGCAATATACAATGTACTGGACATGATAATCATCACCCCCACCCATTCGTAAAACGCAAGCACTTCACTAAACAGTATGTAGGCAAGAATACTTACAAATAAAATACGCAAATATTGGAACGGTGCAACGAAACTGACATCTCCGATGGAGTAAGCCTTAATGTCGGCATATGTCCGCAAGGTAGCAAATATTGCAATCAGCACGATCAAACCAAAGTTTCCAAGTTCAAGGGGTTGCCAATGTGCCACTGAAAATGGTGCGGTTAAAACCAGCGTACAGCTGAACATGTAAAACATCAGCACCCAGGGAGGATCGGATTTTGATAATTGTTTATGCAGCACCAGTGAAACGGAAAAAAACGCGGAACTGACAACCGGTACCAACAGTCGCATATCGAACACATCGGTGGTCGGGTTAATCACCACTATCGCGCCCAGAAAACCAACCAGGGTTGCCGACATTCTCCGCCACCCGACAGGCTCTCCCAAAACCGGCCGCGCCAGCAAGGTAACAAACAATGGAACAGTGAAGAAAAGAACAGTTACCGTAGTGATAGGTAGAATTGTCAGGCTATAAAACCCCAGATTTATCCCCACCGCAACAAACCCGCCGCGAACTAAATGCAGTGTCAGCTGGGTGCTGGCAAGACCGGCAAGCCCCTTTTTCAATAACATGGGCAGCAACATCGGGGATAACAGGATTAGTCCAAAAAAACACCGGCCGGCAACGATTACCGTCGCGCTGACATCGTCGCCGATGGTTTTGATCATGGTCACCATAATCGATGCGTACAAGCACGACATTGCGATCCAGCTTGCGCCTTTTAGGTTGTCGGAAATGATATTGAAACTATTAGAAAAAATACGTGGAAAAATATAGGGCAATTGTATTTTTGTTATGAATCACAAACAAGAATCCTGGTATAAACACGGAACATTGGAATTGGTTATGTTAAAAAGTGACTATTATCGGTCGGTGAGCATGGCAAGAAGTGAAAAATTCACCGAAACCCACTACCGCCGCACTCGGGGCAATTACTGTAACCCCCACCTGTGCCACTGCATTTGGGGCACGATTTTCCCTGACCGGTGTTTTCGGTTTCGAATGGGATTGGACCGGGGTGGGTTATTTCTCCGATTTGCAATGCATCAAACGAAAGCCCGTATGCAACCGACAGCCGATCGCTGTCTTCCTCCAAAAGACCGGGGGCATCCAACTTATCACGTACCGACAGGCGGGATTTCTGCAAAAGGTAACCATACTCTGGTCGTATCAAAATGCTGACGACTTCTTTATAGAATTCCACACGCGCACCGCCCCCGCATAACATCAACGGCACCCCGGTCTCCCAATCTGTTTGAATTGGCGCCTTTGGCTTTGCATGTTTAAGCCGTGAATTAATCTGATCTATAACCCTCTTCCTAAATCCTTTATCTACAACGTTGATCTGTTCCAGCGTTACACCGAGTTTCTCGGTAAATTCATCAAGCGAGGGGAACAAGTCTTGAGAGCTTGGCGTCCAGTCGCTGGATGGCATTAAACTGCTGCAACGGTGATTAGCGAGGTAGATGGTCCCCAGACTCTCCACGGACGCTGCCAAAATGGGATGTATGTTCTCTCCTTTTTCCTGATGAACGATGAAGACCGTGGCATCAATAGTGCCCGCACCAACATCAACCAAGGTGTGGATGCCGCGTTTTCGTTGCGGTGAGGAAATATAGCTCTGGATTTGGGCGACAAATTCCGGGAACGCCTCGATATGATCAGGATGCAATTTACGTTCGGTGTTGTTTGACTTTCCGTCGCTTTCGCCTCTGAGTTGTGGGTCAGTACTCATATACCATGCTTCCCCGACAAGCTCCCGATATGTTTTCCGTAACTCCTCGTCTTCGTATTTCTCGGTTGGCAGTCCGACGTTCACCTCCCATTTCAGCCGGGTGGCGCCAAACACGGCTTGCTTCTCGTTCATAAGCCAGCCACGTGATTTTTGCAGTACCCATGCGATATAAGTGATGATGCGGTTTCTTGTTTCTTTGTCCAGCGTATTGTCGAGTATTCGCATTTTCAAATCAGTATACTCAGTATGCGATGAAGCAAGGTTTTTCGGCTCGGTGACAGTCAAGTTGCCGGAGGCATCCTGATACATGCGAGTCGGCAACAAATATTTTTCTGTACCTTGCTTGGTGTCGTTTAGTGGTACGCCGTATTTATATTCCTTTACCTCTATCACAACCTTGGTAAAGGCGGTGCCAAAATCAATGCCGATAATTACTCGGACCTTCCGCGCACCGTCAGGGATGTCAGCGAATTGTGTCAGACATGCCTTGATTTTCGCCTTCCGGGGAGTAGCCCCTTCCGTGCCTCGCGTACTCTTTATAGTATTTTGTTTGGCGGAGTCTTGTTGGTTTGCACCATATTCCACGGCGGTTATTCGCAGTGTGGATTTATGGGATTTTTTCGCCCAAAATTTTTTGAGTATGTGTTGCCAGTTCATTTTCTCCTCCTTTCAATTTAATAGTAGTACTCCACAACAAGCCTGCTGACGCTTGGGCTCCATATTACCCTTTAATATTAGTGCTTCAAGGTGCACATCAAATCTGCTGTTAATTTTCTTTATGCGCCCTTCGGTTGCGGGTATCATCCTCTCTTGGTTGCGGCTACGGTAATTTAGCAGTACTTGTTCCAGTGATGCCACTTGCCTGTCACGATGCAGTTTTGTCAAACGAACTTGAAAATTGACACGATCTTTGTTTTCAATCTCTTTGATGTCGCTGGTAGTTTTAAAATCCTTTTGCAGACGCAAATCACAATCAAGAATTTTGTCTGCAAGGCATGCGGACACTTCGGCGGGGGCTTCCGGCCAGTCCGAGGCATTGAGACGCGCTGTATTGAGCAGTTTCCATGATTCCTCTGCATTCAGCTCATGGCTTGTCTCAATGTTTATTACTTGCACCCGCATATCCTCTTCTTCATGAAGTCCGCCAGTGAACCTCCATTTATCGATGGAAAATGCATACTGCCCGTTAGGTAACCTCGGCCCTGTATGATTTTCTTGATTCCGGAGTCTGACTGCAACCAATGGAAATCGCTCCTCATTACTAATTTTAGTGCTTATAAAGCGCACCAGCGGATGGAATTGGTTAATCTTCTCCATGGCACCAACGGCAACTTTTGTCTTGTTAATGAACTCGCATTGCACCCGGTCTCCCGTCGCCAATTGGGTCTTTCCGTGCAAATTTTTTATTTTAATATATTCTCGAAGTTCAGCAGCGGTCGCAGCCGGCAATTTAATATCAAAAACATGCTTTCCACTTTTCGGTTGATGGAATTCATGCCCGGATGCTTGCTGATTGAGATAGTCTTTTACATAAACAATCAAATCTTCTTCAGTAATACTTTTTTTAAGGTCATGCGCGGTGCGCACCCGCTCTAATATGTATTCCCCATGGGCAATTAAATTCGATGCATCTTTCTCAAGTCTTTCTTCTGCTTGTCGAGTATTTTCGATTGCTATAGCGGTTTGTGAAATTCTGTCTTCTTCCTCTTGCGGAGTCAGGCGATGGCTAATGAGGTAATCGGTCAACTCTTTGATCCTCTCCCCCAGCATCGCTTCCATGTCGCCAAGCGCACGCTTAAAGATGTCCAATCGCTCAAAAAGTCTTTTATAGATACGCTCATCAATGGTGTCAGCGTAACCGAGATTCCAGATAGTGATACTGTCCGCCTCCTGTCCTATCCGGTCTAATCGCCCTATCCGTTGTTCGATCTTCATGGGATTCCAAGGCAAATCGTAATTGACAATCATACGACAAAATTGCAAATCAACGCCTTCACTCGCCACTTCGGAAGATAGAAGCACCTTGACTGAACTATTTGAGAAAAATCGGTCGATGATTTCTTGTTTACTCTCTCGCATACCCCCCATGAGGACTTGACTGGCAATGTCTTTTTCCGCTAACCGTTCTTCAAGGTAGCTCAATGTGGCGCGAAAATAAGAGAAAACCACGATTTTTTCCTCGGGATAGTTATTCAAATACCTTCTAACAACATCATAAAAAGAGTCAAATTTACTGTCGTTTGTTCGTAGTTCTTGCAAATCCACTGCAGGCAGTACGGTGGAGGACAAGTAGCTCACAAGAGGCGCTATGTCTTGAGTGGAATCAACCTCTACTCCCATATCCTCATAAACCATATCCTCATATATGTTTTCATTGCTATGGCCCGCCCGGTCCTTCCATGATTTCGCCGCTGCGTACATGCAACTGGATACTTGGCGTTGTGGGTTGGCTAGAAGGAATCCATCGTTAATTCCCTGTTCCCTGGAATATGCTCTGATTGCCTCGGTGACACTATCATAGAATTTTCTCTCTGCCCCTTGCTCATCAAGCTCGACAAACTGAGCATGAGGTTGTCTCACCACATTTAATTCCATGACTTCAACCTTCCTGGTGCGGTTAACCACATGTCGCAACGGATTTACTCGGTCAATTCTGTCAGCAAAGCGTACGCGGTCGGTTTCGGTAGTAGCACTTTCTGGGTCTTTAAGCGTTTGCCTAAGCCGCTCAAGCTGCAAGTTGTCTCGAAGAAGGGCATGGCCGGCGGCCTCGTCCAGGCACTGCTGAATACTTTCCGCCGCCGCACTCTTGTCAAGAATAAGTTTCCGTGCTTTTATCAGTGGTTCATTAGCTTGCAAAACTTGTTTGAAAAATCCCGGTACATCAAAACTATCCGGATCTATAATATTGAGCAAACTGAACAAATCCTCGCTCTTCAGATTTATGGGCGTTGCAGACAATAAAAGCACGTTTTTACTAATGTCCCGCAACATCTTTCCAAGGCGCGCAGTCTGACTACTGCGGTTTCGAAGATGGTGGGCTTCATCAATAATCACCAAATCGACGATCGGTGGATTATCCGAATGTTCATTAAGAAACTGCGCCAGTTTGTGACGCGCTCCCGACGCATCCTGTTTTTGTTGTTGGCTGCTCGGCGGCCTGATACCCTGCATACTGCAGATAATTCCCTTGCCATCTGGCAGTCGATTGGGCGGGCGATTGAGTTCAGCAAAGAGTTCATCGGCATCCATGATGGTTGCATCAACCCCAAATCGGTTGCGTAACTCTTCGCGCCATTTCTCGCGCAACATTGCCGGGCAAACCACCAATACTCGTCGGTAGTCATATCGTGCGCGCAGTTCCGTCCAGATGAGCCCGGCCTCGATTGTCTTTCCAAGACCGACTTCGTCGGCAATGAGCAATCCACGAGATGGGGATTCCAGAAATGCAAGAACCGGTTTGAATTGATGAGGATAGAATTCTGTATTGGTTATATCTAAGCTGTAAATAATGCTTGATAATCTGCCACCCAACTGGATATGTGTGAGGTTCCGCCTGAGGTCGGGCAAGCGACCAAACTTTCTTTGTTCGATCAGCCAGTCGAGGTTTGCGTATTCTGCTTGAACAATGTCTAGTTCGTACTCGGGAACATACTCTATGGCGCCATCCTGAAACTCTACTTGATAATAGGTATCGTTACCCCTGTCTCGTTTACGCCCGGTTAGCCAGCCAGGTCTGCCGGGATTATAGGGACGGCATACTTTGGTCCCCTCGGAAAATAGTGAGGCATTGGGCATGGGCTGGATTGTATATGAAAGAATTTTTTGGGAATCATATACTTGTGCATACATTTTACAGGAATTTACAGATAGTATTGAAAAGAATAATTATGCAAGCCTAATCATTAATGTGGTATTTTAGCATTGCCTGAATTCCCTTAATTTTTCACCTTAGTTTTTCAGATGTTTTTCAGGTAAACCTTCAGCTTGTGACAGTGCGACGTGTTTTGTTGATTTTCAAACACCATCACTCTTTGTCGTTTTCCGTTCAGTGTAAAAAGCAGAAATAGTACTGAGCCAAACCACATGAAATTTTTAAATGTAATGCTTTCTAGTTTTCCTTCCAGATTAACCAGATGCCATTTTCCCTGTTGATTAACTCGAATAGTTGAAAACGGCTTGAGTGCTGAGTGGCAAATCAATTCATACTTCAACATTGCTAAACAAATTAACGTCACTCCTAACGAATAGATCGCTTCGAATTCAATGCAAACCGGAATCAGGGGCAGCAGATAAAGTCCGGCTAACAAGACCGACATTCGATTCGATGAATCGAGTTTAACGGCGATAGGTAGACAGTATTCGTGAGACAATTTTCACCATTCCCTGGCCGTATGTTTGACTAGCGGGTGTTACCTTGTAACACAGCCATTCCGTTAATACCGTATCCTCGACTTCCAACAGCTTGTTAAACTCATTTTCCTCGTTTTTGGAAAGTTCGTGGTAATAATCTGCAACAAATGTACTCAAAATCAAATCCAGTTCTTTAGTTCCTCGGCGACATCGCCAAAGCAGTTGTTTGCCTGGTCGTTGTTTAATTGTTCGTTCATCCGCCATATGCGTATCATATAATCAACTCGATTTTTGTTGAACGATCGCTTTTTTAATTTCTCCAATCGCTTTGGCAGGATTCAATCCTTTGGGGCAAGCATTGGTACAATTCATGATGGTATGACAACGATATAACTTGAATGCATCGTCTAAATCTTCCAGGCGTTCTTGGGTTGCTTCATCCCTGCTATCAGCGATCCAACGATAGGATTGCAACAACGCTGCAGGACCGAGATATTTATCACTATTCCACCAATAACTTGGACAGCTAGTCGAACAACATGCGCACAAAATACACTCATACAGCCCATCGAGTTTGGCTCTTTGTTCCTCTGATTGCAGCCGTTCTCTATCGGGCTTGGAGATAACGCCATCGCTATCGGCCTTGAGCCAGGGTTTAACTGACGCATATTGAGCGTAAAAATTGCTCATATCCGACACTAAATCCTTGACCACCGACATGTGCGGCAAAGGGTAAATTTTTATGTCCCCACTTGATTCATCCACGGCACGGGTACAGGCCAGCGTATTTACGCCATTGATGTTCATTGAGCAGGACCCGCAAATGCCTTCCCGACAAGAACGGCGAAAAGTCAGCGTGCTGTCGATAACACTTTTTATTCTTATCAAAACATCCAGCACCATGGAGCCACAGGCTGCCGTATCAACTTCATAGGTATCTACTCGGGGATTGTCGCCGGAATCAGGGTTCCATCTGTAGATATGGACCGCACGCAACGCACCGCTGCTCACATCCTTGAATGTTTTTCCTTTGGTAATGCGGGAATTCGCCGGCAGTCGGAATTCAGCCATCAGTACACGCGCTCTTTGGGTTCAATATATTCCACTTCATCGGTTAAGGTGTAGCTATGCACTGACCTATAGTCGATATTCGGATCATCTTCAACATTTTCCTGCCATGCCAATGTGTGTTTCATCCAGTTTTCATCATCACGGTCGGGGTAGTCTTCCCGCGCATGGGCGCCTCGACTTTCAGTTCTGTTTATTGCCGAGTGAATTGAAACTCTGGCCTGGCGCAATAAATTATCCAACTCCAGCGTTTCCACCAAATCCGAATTCCAAATCATCGACCGATCGGTAACGCTGACATTAGCAAATTTATTACATATTGCGGTCAATTTTTCGGCTCCTTCTCGCATCACTTGTTCGGTACGAAACACGGCACAATTATTTTGCATCGTTTTCTGCATTTCCAAACGTATTTCCGCGGTTGGAATAGTGCCCTTGGTATAACGAATTTTGTCAAATCGATCCAAAATTTCTTGCCCTGCGCTTTTGGGCAGCGGCGGTGTTTTACTTCCCGGCGCAATCAATTCTCGGGCGCGATGTGCCGCCGCTCGGCCAAACACGACAATATCCAACAGCGAGTTTGACCCTAATCGGTTGGCGCCGTGAACCGACACGCAAGCCGCCTCGCCGATTGCCATTAAGCCTGGAACAATCGTCTCCGGATTATCATCTTTTAAGGTAACCACCTGGCCGTGAATGTTGGTTTGTATGCCGCCCATGTTGTAATGCACGGTGGGCAGTACTGGAATGGGTTGTTTGGTTACATCCACGCCAGCGAAAATTTTTGCGGATTCAGAAATTCCGGGCAAGCGCTCGGCCAGGACATCCGCACCCAAATGCTCCAGGTGCAAGTGCAAGTGGTCTTTTTCTTCGCCAACCCCCAATCCGTCACGAATTTCCATGGTCATGGAACGGCTAACCACATCCCGCGAAGCCAGATCTTTTGCATTGGGGGCGTATCGCTCCATAAACCGCTCACCTTTGGAATTGGTCAGATAGCCCCCTTCCCCGCGCGCGCCTTCGGTAATCAAGACCCCCGCGCCATAAATACCTGTTGGATGAAACTGTATAAATTCCATGTCCTGCAATGGCAAGCCGGCGCGTAATACCATACCCCCGCCGTCGCCGGTGCAGCTATGCGCGGAAGTCGCGGAAAAATAAGCTCGGCCATAGCCGCCGGTGGCCAGTATGACTATATTTGCGGCGAAACGATGCAGTTCGCCTTTATCCAAATCCCAAGCCATCACGCCTTTGCATTCGCCCTGATCCATAATCAGGTCTATTGCAAAATATTCGATAAAGAATTGTGCATTATGTTTTAATGATTGCTGATACAAGGCATGCAATATGGCATGACCAGTACGGTCAGCAGCAGCACAAGTACGCTGCGCCTGGCCTTCGCCGAAATGGGTGGTCATGCCGCCAAACGCGCGCTGATAAATCTTGCCGTCGGGAGTGCGCGAAAACGGCACGCCATAGTGCTCCAATTCAATAACCGCATCCGGCGCCTCCTTGCACATATATTCGATGGCATCCTGGTCACCCAGCCAATCCGACCCTTTCACCGTATCGTACATATGCCAACGCCAGTCATCTTCCCCCATATTGCCCAATGATGCGCTCATGCCGCCCTGAGCGGCCACGGTATGACTTCGAGTGGGGAATAGTTTAGTGATACAGGCGGTGCTCAATCCTTCCAAAGCCATGCCGAATGTAGCGCGCAAACCGGCGCCGCCGGCGCCAACCACAACGACATCGTATTGATGATCGATAATTTTGTAGGCTTCAGTCATGTTTTACGTCGCTCGACGCCATAAATTTTGTAATTATAAATTGCATAATGACCTTGCTTCAAATGATCTTGATTAAAATGCGATACGCAGAATTGCATAAAGTCCAGCTAATGCTGAAGCAATTAAAACCGCCCTGGTCATAAACAAACAGATGGATTTCAATTTTTGGTCATGAATGTAATCTTCAATTATTTCCTGCATACCCAGCTGGCCATGAAAAAACATAAAACCAATATACAAAACCAGTAAAACCGCCACGTAAGGTTGGGCAATCCAGCCTGCAACGGTTGCGTAGTCATCGCCGATGTGATCGACCATAGCAAACATAAACCAAAGCGTTAATGGAATTAAACCGATAGCTGAAATTCTTTGCCATCGCCAATGGTGAGAACCCTTGCCGTGACTTGCAGGGTGATGGTTACTCATATCAACCACACCAAAATTGTCAGTAATGCTGAACCTGCCAACACTGCTTTTCCTGACAAATACGCCTGATCCAATTCAAAACCATAGCCACAGTCCCAAAACAAATGGCGGATGCCATTGAACAAGTGGTAACTGGTGCATAACGTCCATATGATTAACAACCCCTTGCCAAACAGGGAATTCAAAAATTGAAATGCCCAGTTAAAGCTTTCAGAACCGGCGGCAATGCACCACAACCACCAGACGATTATCATAGCCGCGAAAGTAATCACCACACCGGTCGCCCGATGCAATATGGACAGCACCGAAGTGAGTTGTGGTTTATATACCTGAAGGTGTGGTGACAGTGGGCGATTGTTGGTCGGCAAACAAATCTCCTGAATGAGTCGATATTGTTGTTGCTATTGTTCGTTATGGGGTGGGTAACCTGTAAAACAGAAGTGGCCACCAAGTTTAAAACAATTACGCTATACTATACCCTACCGTGAAAATTATTGCTAAATTGGATATTAGGGTACCTCTTTATCTTTTGTCGGGGAGGTTTGTAACCATCCCGCAAGGGTTTATAATCGTTTTAGCTTTGTAGGAGGTTGCCATTCCTGAAAGATGGGATTAGTCTGGCCAATTATGGGAAATGCGTCCCGAAATATGAAACTTCCAATCCGCGATTATGACATCATCACAACAACCACCTAATTATCAGAATGGTTCTCTGAAGGATTCTTTTGATCTGATTCATCCCAGTGCAATCAATCTGGAGTCGATTGATCCAGGGTTGATTGTAGCGGACACATCGCAGCGCAACCACCTTATTGATCTTTCCCCGTTAAGTCTTATTCGGGTCAGCGGCGACCAGGCTCAGTCTTTTCTGCAAGGGCAATTCAGTAACGATATCAATATACTTGATAAAAACCATTGCCAACTCCATGCGTACTGCAACCCTAAGGGCAGGACCTTGGCGATTATCCGCTTAGTGCGTAAGGAAGTGTGCCAGGACAAGGGATTTTGGATGATCGTGCCCAAGGACATCAGCGAATCACTGATCAGTCGCTTAAAAATGTTTGTGATGAGAGCGAAAGTGGATATCCAGCTGGATACTGAGCATGGATTACTGGGGATGGTCGGAGAAGCGCCCCATGTGGACTTGACGGCCGACTTTACGGTGGACTTTACCGATTTTAAGTATCGGGTTGATTCCGTGGTTCCACGGCATTTGATCATTACACGCTTCCAGGATACAGTGGCCAAGGACACGGCAGCGTATTTGGAAACCGGCAGCAATTCATTGTACCATTCCGATCTTTGGCGATGGCTGGATATTCAATCGGGAATCCCTCAGGTTTATGCACAAACCGTTGGAGTCTTTATCCCACAGACCATAAACCTGGAGTTAGTGGATGGCATTAGCTTCAAAAAAGGGTGTTTCCCCGGTCAGGAAATTGTGGCCCGGATAAAATATCTGGGGAAACCAAAACAACGCCTGCTCATTGCCGAAGTGGAATCAAACAGCTGTATTTCACCGGGCGATGAAATTTATAGTCCAGCTCAGTCTGGACAGAGGTCCGGCCAGAAATCCGGACTGGTTGTTGATGCCGTTAAAACCGGGGATAGTCAGTTTCAATTGTCGGCCATGGTGCCAGCAACAATGGTTGAATCGGGTGATTTGATGATCGGCTCTGCGGCTGGCCCGAAGTTGAAGCGAATTGACCTGCCTTATGAAATAAACCAGGCACAATAAAGGACTGTTTGATTACGCGCGATTCAGTCCCCTTTGATTCATTCTCACATATCGTAATAAAATCACGCTCCATTTAACTCCTCGGAGATTGATTATGAGCGACCAAAAAGAAAAAGCAACTTTTGTTGGCAACACCAAAAGTCACGCAAATGTAGCGTTTGCTACTGAGGGTCGTAGCCAAGCGGTAGAAATTGCACTTGAACTTATTAAGTCATCTTGTGCTGGTGCTGGTCATTACTCTTTGGATATTGCAATAGCAAAACTCTCTGGCAATGCGGACACAATTCAAGAAGCGTTAAAAACTCGCGATTGATGCGGCAATCATGCCCGGGAAACGGGACTTTAGGCCCGACATTTGCAACGGCTTGGCGAGGCTAAAGCCTCTCTTCCGGCTATCATGCCCTGGAGGCGGGACTTTAGTCCTGCCATTTGCAATCGCTTGGCGAGGCTAAAGCCTCTCTTCCGGTCTATCATGCCACGGAAGCGGGACTTTAGGCCCGACATTTGCAACGGCTTGGCGAGGCTAAAGCCTCTCTTCCGACAATCATGCCCCGGAGGCGGGACTTTAGTCCTGCCATTTGCAATCGCTTGGCGAGGCTAAAGCCTCTCTTCCGGCTATCATGCCTCGGAAGCGGGACTTTAGGCCCGACATTTGCAATCGCTTGGCGAAGATAAAGCCCTGCTTCCGGCTATCATGCCCCGGAAGCGGGACTTTAGTCCCGACATTTGCAACGGCTTGGCGAGGCTAAAGCCTCACTTCCGGTAATATTGGTGCGGTGTATTGTTGGTAGAGGTCGAATAGAAACGAGACGCGGTCGGCTTCGTTGTTGAAGGCGCCTCTTTTATCCGAAGCCCGGTGGTAGGCACGATCAACGGCTTTGTCCAATGCGTTGTGGGCTTTTTGTAACAGGGGTGGCATGGTCAGCGGGTCGTAGAGGTCGGCGAGGGTGGAGTCGAGGAATTGCGCGCGGGCGTCGAGGATGGCTTGGGCTTTGGTTTCGATATCGGCGGTTTGTTTTTCGGTTGGGGTTTTGGGCCAGGGGAAGTTGTTGTAGACGATGGTGTTTGAATAGCTGTATCGGCTTTCCAATCTACCGCACACGGCTCGCATCCAAGCCATGTGCATTGATGATGTAATCACGCCGAAAAGATATGAATCTGCATTGGGCACTGTGTAAAGTTTGTCGCCGGCTATATGGTCGGGCGGCAAATAGCCAATTGGAATATAGTCCCTCCTTTCTGAAGAGACACGAGGTATTGCCAGATATGAACAGTCGCCTTGCCTGTCTTCCATAAAAATGGTCGGTTGATTTGCATACTTTTGCGTTGCTGTTTTCGCACTTTTGCTACGCATTTCTTTTACCGCTTCCACGCGCTTCATTACATTCGGCATTTTTCGCAATTTGTCCGGTGGGCAATGTTTTAACCATAAACAAAAACGAGGAATATCGTTGATAAATTCGTTTCCCATTGAATAGGGTTTAATCCACTCCTCTGCTTGCGGTTCTGCGGTAATTAATTCTTGTTTTTCTTCTTCGCTCAATAACAGATTTCCGCCATCAACCGGGCTACTGCCGCGCACCACGGGCGCAACCAGGCAAAGCGGTGTGTTGCGGCTTTTCACAATAACATCGGGCCCATCAACAAGATAAGGATTGATGTTTCTTGCTTTTATTTCATGGGCATCGCCTTTGATATTTTCATATTCAAACAATTTTTTCGTTTTCGCTTCGTGCAAACCAAAACCAATAATCACGCAATACACGGCGGCTTTGCCTCTGCCTTCATTGCTCCATTTGAAAGTTCGGTGAGCGAAATGAATGTGGGTTTTGTTGCGCGCGCGCAACTCATTCCACAACGGCGCAACCTGCTCGCCTTGGGTAATGGAATTGGTCGAAACAAATGCGCATCGAATATCGGTGTCGGCAATGTAATCAACCGCCTTGCAATACCACGCGGTCACATAATCCATTATGCCCGCTTTGTTGATATGCTGATAACACGCAAGCATTTCGGTTTTTTGTTCCGCTGATTGATACTGATGTCCGATAAACGGCGGATTTCCCATAATGTAATTCAATCTTTCCGGCGCAATCACATTGCGCCAAACCATCCTCAGCGCATTGCCATGAACTATTTTCGCGCTTGACTGCAACGGAATACGCGCAAAGTACATGCCGAATTCTTGCGAGACCAGCAGATTCATTTGATGGTCAACCAACCATAACGCTACCTGCGCGATTTGCGCCGGGAACTCTTCGATTTCGATGCCATAAAATTGATCGACATCCAGTTGTATCATCTGGTGAATGTCGATCACCATTTGTCCGTTTTTATGGGCCGCGCGCAATACTTCCAGCTCCAGCAAGCGCAATTCGCGATAGGCGATTACCAGAAAGTTGCCGCAACCGCAGGCCGGGTCGAGGAAGGCCAGGGTTCTGAGTTTTTTATGAAATTCAAACAGTTTGTTTTTGTTGTTTTTCACCTTGTTGAATTCGGCGCGTAGATCATCCATGAACAGCGGATTGATCAGCTTCAGTATGTTTTGCTCGCTGGTATAGTGCGCGCCTAAATTCCTGCGCGCATCTTCATCCATGATGGATTGAAACAGCGAACCGAAAATCGCCGGGGAGATGCGGCTCCAATCGAGCGCGCAACATGCCAGCAAGGCTTGGCGCATGGCGCTGTCAAATGCGGCCGGGGGCAGCATTTCCTCAAACAGCTTGCCGTTGACATATGGAAATGCGTTGAGTTGTTCATCCTGATTGCTGAGCCGTTTTTCAGACGGCGTGTTGAGCAGATGAAAAAAGGTGACCAGATGGTGGCCCAAATCGGCGCCGTCCTCAAAGGTGCGATCTTCGATGTAGTCCTGAAACTGCTGGCGCTGGAATATGCCGGTGTCTTCGGCGAACAGGCAAAACAACAGGCGCACCAGATACACTTCCAAATCATGGCCGGCGTAGCCAATGTCGCGCAATTGGTCGTGCAGTTTGCCCATCAACTCGGCGGCTTTGATGTTGACCGGGTCTTGCCCTTTGATCTTGTGGGTTTGGTAGCCGGCGATGAAGGCGAAGCGGTGGACGTTTTTGTGCAGGTCTGAGAGTTTGAAGAAAGCCTGTTCGCCTGTTTCTAAATCAAGGAGTTCAAAATTTTGGAAATCAGAAAGCAGAATATAACGCGGAAATTGTTCAGTACTGATACCGGGCAGATAATCATTGAAAACTTGTTTTCTTGCATATTCTAAAGAACGCCCGGTTGATTTTTGCTCGACCAGCAAGGTTCCGGGCCAAAACAGGTCAATGAAGCCTTGCTGGTTGTTCAATTTTGTTACGGACTTCTCAAAAAAACCTACTTTGCGC
The DNA here is from genome assembly GCF_965237845.1 of Candidatus Spongiihabitans sp. Taxonomy (GTDB): domain Bacteria; phylum Pseudomonadota; class Gammaproteobacteria; order Arenicellales; family Poriferihabitantaceae; genus Spongiihabitans. The sequence continues at coordinate 2,118,549 of NZ_OZ250154.1, forward strand.
AGAGGGATACCAAAAATATCAAAAAAATCTTTATAAAATAATTGAGTTTCACCTTTCTCATAATGAGCATTTTCCCATTCCCTGGAAAAAACGACAGCGCGAGTTTTGATTTCGTTCCAACTCAGCGGCATTCGGATTTACAGGAATGATAGTCGTGTTTAATGAACATCGTCGTAATTGGCGACCTAAGTATGACTTGAGACGCTTTGCGTCACCAAGCGGATTCCGTAGTGCCCGATAGGGTAAAACACTCCACAACTGGCCACAATCGAGAAGAACCGCCGAGATTTTACTTGGCTCGGGTTCTACTTGACTCAAGTTTTACTTGGCTTCCGCAATCTCTTCTAATTTTTTGGAACGAATAATCTGCCCGTCGAGGGCGGCTTCCTTGGCGCTGCCGCCGTAGGCGACGGTCATCAACTGACTGTAGTACACCACCGGCATATTAAAATTTTTGTTATAGGTTTTGTTGATCTGTTCCTGATAAACCTCGACGTTCATTTGACATACCGGGCATGGGGTAACGATCATGTCGGCATTGTGGTCGTAGGCCGATTCAACGATTTCCTTGATTTGCGCCTGACTTTTTTCTGGCTCAGAGAAAGCCAATGCCCCGCCGCAACACGTTACTTTTTGTTCATATTTATCGGCCGCTTCCGCGCCCATGACTTCCACCATTTTGTCCAGGTATTTTGGATTCTCAAAGGACTCGCCGTCGATGCCAAATGGGCGGTTGGTCTGGCAGCCAACATAACCCGCTATTTTTAGTCCTTCCAACGGCTTCTTAACCGGCGCCGCGAGTTCATCGTAGCCAAAGTCTTCGATCAATACTTCAACCATATGACGCACACCGCTAGCGGTATCCTTATCGATGTCAACCTTCAACCCGGCATCCGCCAGTATATTCTGGGTGTCTGCCAGCAGTTGTTCGGACTTTGACAGACGTTCGACAGATTCTTTGGCGCCGAGCCAACAGGCCGCACAGGTAGCGACAATATCCTGCCCGGCGTTGTGTTTCTGGGACAAAGCAATGTTTCTGGCATTCATCACATGGCGCGGCAGCTCGCCACCGTCGGCATAACCGATGGATGCGCCACAACAGTTCCAGTCCGGGATTTCATTGAGCTTGATGTCCAGCGTTTTGCACATTGATTCCACCGACACCATATAGTTGGATGCCGATGCGTTGCGCTCGGAGGAACAACCCGGATAAAACGAGTATTCTTTTCTAGCCATAATTTAAAGCCACTTGTTACGCTGATTCAAATTGTGATGATTCAACTTGTTATGATTCAACCCAGGTCCTTGCGTTTATCTTCGATTTCATATGCCTTCTTCAACATCTGTTGCAACTGGCTTTTTTCCTTTATTCCGCCAGCCCTGAAAAATCCCATCGGGTTGAGTCGGTGGGTTTTTAACATGCCGAGACCCACCTTTCGCATAGCAAACGCAGTTTTAATACCGCTCACCAAACCGTTCATAAAATACAATTTCATGGAAAGTCTGGATTCGTTGACCCGACCGGTGGCAGCGATGTTGTCCCAAAACAATTTGGCGAAGCGTTTGGTCGGATTCATCTTCGGCGCCAGCCCCAACCGATTGGCGTAGTTCGCCAGGCCGTGCATGATGTGCGTGATCGGCAACCCGCGCGGACAACGCGTCACGCAGTTATAGCATGACGTGCACATCCACATCGATTCGCTGCGTAGCACTTCGTCGCGCTTGCCGGCGCGGATCATCATAAACAATTCCTGCGGCGGATGCGCCCATGCCTCCCCCAGCGGACAAGAGCCGGAGCAAACCCCGCATTGCATACACATCTTGACCCAATCCCCTTCCTCCACATTGGCTTCCACTTCTTTGAGGAAACTGTTGCGGTATTTTTCGATTGGGCTGACGGCGTTCATGTTTTTTTCATATTTGCTTTCAGGCACTTTTCATACACGAATTCCGGGGCAAGATCGGCACCAGATTTCCACGCGATGGTGCCGAACGAAACATGCGCGGTTTCAAACGCACCCGGCTCGAGAAGTTTTTTGAACACCCCGAAATCCAAATACGGCGACATGTCCAACACCCCGCACTCGTCGTTGTCAAACACAACCGACAAGACATAATCCGGTTTGCACACAACAGATATGACAGCAGGATGCATGACTATCGTAACGGGTCGATCTTGAACGGCTCTTCGCCATTCATTAGCAACTCCCAATTCGCCAATAAATCTTCCCGATGAAGTTCCGCCTAAGCCAGCACCAATCTTTTCTGGCGCGTCGGTAGTTCACCGTCGGTGATTTCGCAAGTTTTAATATCAACTTTGGCGTTGTGCTCGGCGTAATACACATGAAAATGCGGCGGCGGATGCTCGTTCATAGAAAAATACATTCGTATAATCATACCGTAAAACATCGATATCGTCGGCATCTCAACCTCCCGGCTCAATTTTCCACGCTTGCCACATGAGTTCTTGCGGTTTCATATATTTGCAAAGCCCCCCAAATCTGAAATTCCGACTTCCAACAACATTTTGACAAACTCTTCACCGTTGACAAGGCGAGTTTTACATTCTCCAGCCTTACGCGTACATTCTTCAGTGAAATCATCCGCTGTTGAAACCAGCCACGCAATTATGTGATCGGTTTTATCATCACTATCCTTGTTATTTTTATCGCACATCTCATCACGAATATATTTGTAATACTTTTCAATCTGAGTTACTCCCCATTTCCCCGTTTTCTCGTCATGAAACTTTGCTTGAACACAAATCATTACTCCTATCGAATTAAAGATAGCCACAACATCCGCGTCACCCTTTTTATGAGATTCATTCTTCGCTGGAATATCAGTTTCAGCCCCCAATTTTTGAAAATACCAAGCAATTAGTTTTTCAAATTTATCCGGGTTGAGTTTGGCTTTGATAATGTCCAGAGTGCTCTTTTGATGCTTGTCTAAAATCAAACTGTGCAAATTGATTGGCTTCTTTGAATTGAATGCGCTTACGGCGTTTTCAATACTCCCGCTCATACCGTTACAGTTTATATTGGATCCGCGATATTTCATGCGGGATGTCAGACTAGAATCCGCATACTCGCTCCGAGGAATGTTGCGTTGTATTTTCTTTACCGGGCGGAAAAATCCCAAATCAAGTTGGTCGCCGTTTAGAACAAGTTTGCCCTCTGCATTTGTTGTCAGTGCGCCACCATACGACTTGGCCAAATCGCTAAAAATTTCTTCAGGAAAATCGCGCACTGCGAACGGCGCATTGTCGGCTATTTCGTAGACATGAAATTTTTTGGGTGCTGGCACCACTACATAATCTCCGGGCTTCATAAGACATGTGAAATTCCATAAAAACCATTTTTTTTCCCAATAATATTTTTTTTATAAATCTCTTCCAATGCTTTATTGAAATTCGCCTTGCTATCGCAAAAGTCACCGGGACATTTTTTGATTCCGACCTTACTCCATCCATAGGACAGCAAGTTATGCTTCTCCAACAAAGGATGCGAAACCTCCGGGGAATTGGAAATCCGATGCAACCAATAATTTCGCGCTTGATTCATAATTCATTACTCACAATTCATCGTTAAAAGCCCTTGAACGGATTCATGCCAATCTCGTCTATTTTGGCGGCGTAATCGTTAATCAATTTCGGCACGCGCTCAATATCGGTAATTTCGACTTCATATGTCCGCACCCGTTCCGGTTCCAGTTGCAATTGACTCAGGGTGTCGTCAATCTTGCTCATCCGCTCATGCGCCAATTCAGAACCACTGACAAAATGGCATTGATAATCTTCGCCTTTTTTACAGCCCATCATCATAATGCCGTCAAACCCCGCATTTATCGCATCGGTAACCCAAATCAAATTCACCGAGCCTAAGCAGCGCACCGGGACAATACGCACAAAGGCATTGTATTCTATGCAGTTGTGGGCGGCCATGTCAAGCGCAGGATAGGCGTCGTTTTCGCAGGCAAGTATCAGAATTCTGGGTTTTTCATCGAACTCATCTGGCATGTCGATGGCCTTGATTTGCTGCCCCACGGTATCCACCGAGTAATTTTCAAATGAAATGACCCGCACCGGACACGCCCCCATACAGGTTCCACAACGCCGGCATCGCGATTCGTTAAATACCGGGTAATGATTTTCATCTTCATCAATAGCGCCAAACGGGCATTCCACGGTGCAGCGTTTGCATTGGGTGCAGCCTTCCTTGCGAAAACTCGGGTAGGATAAATCCCCCGAGCGCGGATGCGCGGCACGACCCATTGAAGCCCCTTCCACCGCCTGAATCGCTTTCATTGCCGCGCCGGTGGCATCTTCGATGGATTGCTGAATATCCATTGGCCGACGAACCGGGCCACAGGCGTAGATGCCGGTGCGCCGGGTTTCGTAGGGGAAACAAATAAAATGGGAATCGCTAAACCCATGCTTCAAATGCGGCAGGTCGGGGCCCTGTCGATAGTCCAGATTCAAAATCGATTCCACCGATACTTTGACTTGGGCGCCGACCTGAACGCCGTCCGCGGATTGCCCATCTTTATCATTTGTTGCCTTATCGTCTGCGGCATTGTCAATACTCGCGTCAATATCGACCCCGGAATTGGGTACTTGGCCGGTTGCCAATACCACAAGGTCTGCGTGAATAATAGCGTCCTGATCGAGAATATGATCATGAAAATTGACTGACAATTGATTGCCCTCGGTGCCAACTTTACTGACCTCAATTTTATTAACTTCAATTTTATTAACAGAACCGTTGGTGAAAACCACGCCTTTCAGCTGGGCCGATCGGTAAAAATCCTCGCCATTGCCCGGCACCCGCAGATCGGTATAAATCACGTTGGTATCAATGTCCGGGTTTTGATCCTTGAAATACATTGCCTGTTTAATGCTGACGTTGCAGCAATATCCTGAGCAATAAGGCAGATGTCCGGGCTTGTCGGAACGCTGCCCGGCGCATTGCACGAAAACCACGCTTTCAACCACTTTGCCATCGGACGGTCGAGCAATGCCGCCATCGCCATTCGGGCCATTCGCGCCATTCGCGCTTTTTGCCAAGGCTTCCAGTTCGATTTGATCGACCACATCCGCGGTTTTGCCGTAGCTAAATTCGGGAAGTTGGCTGGCGTCGTAACGGGTGAAGCCACTGGCCTGAACCAGCGCGCCGACATTTTCGGTCGCCGTTGCACCGCTTTCAGTGGTGATATCTACCGCGAACTGCCCCGGCGCACCGCTGGTTTTTGTCAGTGTTGCATTCAAAAATACCGTAATGTTGGTAGAAACTTCAATCTGATTGATTAATTCATTGATGTCGTTATCCTGGGGATGGGCATAAGGTTCCCTAGCGGGAAGCCGCCGATGAAAGGTTTTAGTCCAGCCTCCCAGTTGCGCGGTTTTTTCGACCAATAAAACTTCATAGTTTGCTTTTGCAATTTCCAGAGCCGCGGTAATCCCACTGATACCACCGCCAACAACCAGAACTCGCTTATTCACGCCACGCTCTGGATTAGCCTCAGGTTGCTGCATGAATTTCGCTTCGGCGCAAGCCATACGGACGTAGTCGTCCGCCATATCCTGAGTTAATTCCCGCGCATCATCGCTGTCCGGTTGTGACCAGATTACGCCTTCCCGCAAATTCGCCCGCGCCACTGCCACGCCTTCGGCGACATCGTCCGCCGCTCCTGCGCGTCCTGCGCCCGCGGCATACATGCCGTCCGTGGCAATAAAGTTAAACGCTTCGGTCTTGGAGCGTCGAGAACAGGCGCCAATGACAACGTGGGTAACCCCTTGACTGTCAATGTCGTTGCGGATGGTGGCTATGCCATCGCTGCTGCATAAATAATCGTGGGATTTACAAATGTCCGCGCCGCCCTCAGACTGAGCGATATTAACCAGTTGCTCGGTGTCCAATCGTTCACCCAACCCGCACCCTTTGCACATATAAGCCGCTATTTTCACTTTGTTGGTCATATCATTTTTTTCATCTTATTTTAGCGCCACTCTGCGCAGGATGCTTTTAAATAAATCACCCCAAGTCAGCCATCCCATGTTGTCAGCGATGGATTGCAACGGCTGCGCGGTTATGCCGTCAAGCGCCGTGCGCAACGCCGTCAGATCTTCGCCGCTTTTGTATTGTTCAAACCAATACGCGCTCTTCCACTTGTCATTGAAGGCAGCCCCCGTTTTTTCGGGGTCGCCGTCGTTTCGCATCATTTTCATTTTGTCCGACGGCGCGATGTCAAGAAAAATAAAAAAGAACTCGCGATCATCACCAAGCGGCGCGTCCACGCCAACGCGCAGTTTGCGCGCAATCTGATCGCGCTTTTGCGACGTCGCCACACTCATGGAACTGTATAGTTTCGCCTCAAAAAAAACCAACGCCCCGGGCAGTTCAATGCTGGCATCCAGCTCGGTGGATTCGCCCGTGGAAGATCCAATGTATTCCTTGCCGATATAAATTTGAAGGTCGCCCTCACCCAATCCGTCATGAAAAACCGGCTTTTCCTTGCCGTTATACGCATCCTCAAACACTTCCCGCAAAACCCCAAGTTGTTTTGCGAACGGCAAACTCGCCAATACCTCAAAACACGACCAGGTCAGCGCGTCTTCGCTATTGGAATTGCTCTTGTGCTGCTGCTTATGCCGCTTGCCCTCATGCGTCTGATTGAGAAAATCCTCCAACGCCTGCTCGCGCCCGGGCGGAATGGCGTAGTTGCGTTGGTAGTCGTCGTAGAACATAGTTATTTCACCAAATTGGCACATTTGCATTTGTCGTAGAACGCTCGGTACTCCGTCCCGGCTGCAGATGACTCCATGTCGCTGAGAATATCTTCCCAGGTTATGAGCTTCACGCACATGACTTCCAAGAACGGCAAGAATTTATCTTCGTACCACTCTTCTTCCTTTCCATAATCCTCGGCGCGGTTTTTCACTTTTTTCTTTATGCTGGATTTGGTTGTCCACTCGCGTAATTTTTTATCGGCTTTAGACTTCGGGTTATTGACTCTAGACTCCGGGGCAACCACATAAAAAGCAAGTTTTGTGAGACTGTCCTGGGTTATTCCAGCTTTGCTGGCGATATGGGCGAGACAACAGGCATTTCTTGCTACTTGGTTATAGTACGGTGCGTTTTTAATTCCTTCGCTGAGCCCGCTACCCAACTTTGCTTCCACCACAACCAACTGTGTCGCATTTGAATCCGGCTTAATACCCGACCTCGTATCCGGACAAAATGAAAAATGACCAATGATTCCGTCAGCGTTGGTATGTTTTTCGGCGCATTGATCGCCCTTGTGTCGTGCGAGAAAAGGCGATGACAGACGCCCCTCTGAGTACCATTTCGCACCTTGCTCAAATGCAAAAGGGGAATCCAAGTTCCGCTGATGACTGTACCAATCGAGCACGACCCGGAGCAACCAGCCTTCATTGAAAAGTTCCGTCCGCGGCATCACAGTATCGCTTTTCGATCTGCATCGATCCAGCAAATCGGCAACCTTCTCAATCAATGGACGACCTCTTTTCTGCGAGTATGACTATTGGCAAACATTCTATAATCGGGTATCAAAGGGAGCGATTTCACTGATTTGGATTATCGACTGCACTGGTCGCTGAGCTAGCGGCCACGCGATTAACCACTTGGATAGCGCGTAATGCGGCTGCGGTTGCGTTTTGTACCGAACGATTGACATCCAGGGGATTGGAGGCGCACCCTGCCCCGAAGACACCATTCACGTGGGCATTCGCAGGCGCATTGGCGGGGCCGTCGTTGGCAGAATCGAGTTCAATAAATCCGCTGCTGTCCAGCGCGATGCCATGCGCGGTATGGGTGATCGAGGCGATATCGAGGCTGGGCTGCATGCCCACCGCCAGCACCACTAAATCGTGGGCGTTTTCGTAGCGATGATAGCCGTGGGTATCGACCCCTATCAACACCGGTTTGCCGCTCTCAGGATGTTTCACAATATTGGCAACCTTGGACTTGATGAATTTAACCTTCTTGTCTTGTCGGACTTGTCGCTCAAAATCCTCGAAGCGATCGATGGTTCTGATATCGATATAATAAATGGTCGCTTTGGCGTCTTCGTCGTCGCCGTACTTTTCGCCAAGATAGGTGCTTTGTTTCAGCGACGCCATGCAGCAAATGCGCGAGCAATGAGGCAGGTGGTTGCGGTCGCGGGAACCGGCGCATTGAATAAAGGCGATGTCTTTGGCTTCCTCGCCCGTTGAGGGGCATACTAACTTGCCTGCAGTCGGCCCGAAAGGATCCATCATGCGCTCCAGCTCGACACTGGTAATGACATCTTCATAGCGCCCGTAGCCATATGGCTCAATGCGCGCCGCGTCGTAGGGCCGCCAACCGGTCGCAAACACCACCGCGCCGCATTTAATTGCCATGCTCTGCTCCTGCATATCCAAATCAATCGCGTCCACCGGGCAAGCGGCTTTGGCTTGTTCGCCTTGCTCGGTGCCGACGATGGACCGATCGATAACATAGCGTTGCGGATACGCCATATTGTTAGGCAGATACGCCGCGCCAATCTTGCTCATGCCATAGTTATGCGGATCATCTATTTGCGCGGTCACGGCACGCGCGCAAGCGCCGCAGGCGGTGCAGTTTTCTTTTACATAGCGCGGATGAATTTTGATGGTCGCGGTATAGTTTCCGGCTTCGCCGGTGAGATTTTCGATCTCCGCCATAGTCAAAACACGCAGGCGTTTATTCGCCTTTATCCGCCGCAGGTTGATTTCCTGCCCGCAACTGGGACGGCATAGCTTGGGAAAGTATTTATACAATTGCGAAATCCGTCCGCCGAGCGCCGGATTTTTCTCGATCAGAATCACGTCCTTACCGCATTCCGCCGCCTCCAACGCCGTGGTCATGCCGCTGATGCCACCGCCGATGACCAGGATGGTTTCATTGGTGGCAACGATGTCAGTCATGTCTATCATTCGTTTTTGGGTGGGTGTGGGATTTTACCATTCAGCGACTATAAGACTTTATCGCTTCCGATTCCAGTGGCAAGCACGAAATCGGTTGCCCTATTCGCCATCGGTCTGGGGCGGGTTTATACTTGGAACCGTGCTTGCGGATGCGTTAAACTTGGCTACCCAACCAATCCTTTCTTTGCCGCCGCCATGAACAATAACCATAAACAATAACCATGACCAACGAACAGCCGCTGCAACAATATCTGATCGACAGCGAGCCGTATTACGCGCCGCAGAATAACGAGATTGAGTTGTTCGAGGCGGCTTATCGCAACGCCATTCCGGTGCTGTTAAAGGGCCCGACCGGATGCGGCAAAACCCGATTTATGGAACATATTGCCTGGCGGCTGAAACGACCGCTGGTCACGGTATCCTGCCACGACGACCTGACGGCGGCGGATTTGGTTGGGCGGTATTTAATTATCGGCGGGGAGACGCGCTGGGCCGATGGACCGCTGAGCCGGGCGGTGCGCGGCGGCGGGATTTGTTACTTGGATGAAATTGTCGAAGCGCGCAAGGATACTACCGTGGTGATTCATCCGCTGGCCGATGATCGACGCGCGCTGCCGATCGAGAAGACCGGGGAGTTGTTGATCGCGCCGGCCGAATTCTGCCTGGCCATATCCTACAACCCCGGCTACCAAAGCGTGCTCAAAGACCTAAAGCAAAGCACTCGGCAGCGGTTTGTGTCCATCGAGTTCAACTATCCGAAACCGGGTCTTGAGGCGGATATTGTGGTTAAGGAATCCGGGCTGGATGGCGAAATGGCGGCGCGACTGGTCAAATACGCCGGCATGACCCGAAACTTGAAAGGCAGCGGTTTGGAGGAAGGGGCCAGTACACGGCTGCTGGTTCATGCGGCAAAATTAATGGTTAGCGGCATCGATCCTCGGGTCGCTTGTCGCGGCGCCATTTCCGAGACTTTGACCGACGATCCCGATATGCTCAAAGCCGTGAGCGAACTTAGCGCGTCGTTGTTTTAACCAAGATGGAAACTAGAGAACAAAAAAAAGCCGCGGCGCAAGCGGCCTTGGAATATGTTCAAAATGGCGATGTTATCGGCCTGGGAACAGGTTCTACGGCGAATTATTTCATTGATGCGCTAGCAACCGTTAAAGGCAAGATCGACGGCACAGTGGCGAGCTCCGAAGCGAGCGCTGAAAGATTACGCGGGCATGGCATTCCGGTAATGGCGCTGAGTCAAATGGTGAGCCTGCCGCTTTATGTGGATGGCGCCGACGAAGCGACCAGGCATTTGCATTTAATCAAGGGCGGCGGCGGCGCATTGACGCGGGAAAAAATCGTGGCCCAGGTGAGCGAGAAATTTGTCTGCATCGCCGATCAAAGCAAATTGGTTGATCGCTTGGGCGAGTTTCCGCTGCCCGTGGAAGTGATCCCGATGGCGCAAAGCATGGTTGCCCGGCAGATGGTCAAACTCGGTGGACAACCGCAACTGCGCGCCGGGTTCACCACCGATAACGGCAATATCATCATTGATGTCCGAAATCTGGACATCGAAAACCCGGTGGAGCTGGAACGACAAATCAACCAGATCCCTGGTGTGGTCACCGTGGGTTTGTTCGCTATTCGTGGCGCCGATGTATTGTTGTTGGGCACTGATAGTGGCGTGGAGAAATTGGCCCGAAAATAGGCATGTAGAAGCCCTCTTTAATTCTCTGGATTGCCCGAAACCGCGACTTCTCTGTCGGCATCGCGAATCCATTCACTCCACGATCCGACGTACAGCCGGGTTGGCGCAATTTCGGCGATCTCCATTGCCAGGATGTTGTGGCAGGCGGTAACCCCTGAACCGCACATATGGACGATTTGCGCCTCGACTTTTCCATTCAGCACAAACTGAAAACGTCGTTTGAGCGCATCCACACAAAGAAAAAATCCATGTTCATCCAGATTGTGCTTGAAGGGCAGGTTTATTGCCCCGGGAATATGCCCAGCGACAGCATCGATAGGCTCGTGTTTGCCTGCGAATCGCGGCTCGGCTCTGGCGTCATAAAGATTAATCCGCTTTGATTTTAGTAATTCAATCAGTTCATCCACCTCAATCAAACTATTTTTGAAACTATTTTCATTGCGCTTGGCGCTAAATTTTTCATTCTCATTTGAGACATTTTGCCGGTCAGTTTTGATCGACGTTTCAACTTGGTCGGATATTGGCCGCCCTGAATTCCGCCAAGCCGCATACCCGCCGTCCAGCAATGCAACCCGGGTATGGCCAATCCATTTCATCATCCACCACAATCTTGCGGCGATAGCGCCTCCGGCATCATCGTAAACCACAATCTGGGTGTGATTATCTATTCCCCAGGCGCGCACCCGTTGGACAAAACTCCCGACTTCGGGAAGCGGATGTCGCCCGCTGCGCGGCGTTATATCCGCGGCCAGGTCCTGGTCAAGGTGAACATAAATCGCCGCGGGAATATGGCCGGTGCCATATTTGCTCCGACCAAGCTCAGTATCGGCCAGGGAAAATCGGCAATCGAATACAATAAGCGGATTATGAACATCATCAGACTTCATCAATGACGCCAGTCGGTCAACCGATATGAGGGTGGTGTATTGTTGCAATTTCTATATCTCCGGTTTCAATGTTCTATAATCCTCGCCGAGCGCAACCGGCACCCTAAAATTACAGAACTTTAAGCATTTTTCAGTTTCCAAACAGTTATGATACCTACTGAAGCTTGCAAATTCCTAATTGTATTTCTCTACTTCAGAAATAGCAAAAGATGAAGTCAACGACATTCAAAAAATTTTTATATTGCGGACTGATATTGTTGGCAATGATGACAGTAAACGCTTTGACTTTTGCACAATCAAACGACTTGCCGGAACTTGGCGACAGCGCCACTCAATATCTGAACCCGGCCCAGGAAAAACAGATCGGTCAGGCATTTTTACGCCGACTTATCCATGACCCCTCCTATGTTGAAGATTACCAGTTGCAGGATTACTTGCAATCAGTCGGCGATCGGGTTGGCGCAAGCGCGGATTTACGCGGCACCAAACTTTCATTTAACTTGCTTAAGGACAATGCATTAAATGCATTTGCGGTTCCCGGGGGCTATATTACATTCAATACCGGTTTGATTATGACGACCAAAACGGAAAGTGAACTGGCATCGGTTGCCGGTCACGAGATCGCCCACTTAACCCAACGGCATTTGCCGCGATTGCTGGCCAAAGCAAATGAAAACAAAATTCCTCTGATCGCTGCGGTTATTGGATCAATACTGGTCGGCGGGCAAGCCGGACTGGTTGGCTTTACCGCAGCCAATGCAACCGCAGCCTCTAACCAACTTAGCTATACCCGCGGATTTGAGCGGGAAGCGGATGCCATAGGGATTCAATTACTGGCGGGCGCAAAATACGACCCCAATGCAATGGCCGAGTTTTTTAGCGAACTTGAACGCCATACTCGCCACGACAGCACGGAAATACCGGCGTTTCTGCGCACCCACCCTCTTTCTCTTACCCGCATAGCGGAGTCCGAAGCCCGAGCCAAAGAGTATCCTCTTCAACCCCATGCAAGCAGCTTCGAGTTTTACCTTGCCAAAGCCAGGATTCGAGCGCTATACACCGAACGCAGAGATGACCCGATTCCGTTCTTTAAAGATCAAATGGAATCCGGGCAAACCGAAATCAAGGATGCCGCCATTTACGGCACCGCGATTGCGCTAACCCAATCCAGAAAACTGGAGCAAGCCAGAACGGCGCTCATGCCCTTGAGTGAACGATATCCCACTCATCCGTGGATTCAAACTGCCCAGGCTGAAATTGATTTAGCGGACAACAAAGTGAATCAAGCCATTGCCCGCTATCAAGCGCTGATCGGCAACAACCCGAACAAAGTTTATTTAAATTACTACCTTGCGAATGTGTTCCTGCGCAATCGGCAAGCGGACATGGCTAAAAAAACCGTGCGCTACCAAATTCGTCGGCACCCCGATTTGTATCGGCTATACCGATTTTTATCCCGAGCGAATGCACAACAAGGAAACCTGGCCGAAGCCCATCAAGCTGATGCTGATTATCATGCCACATTAGGAAATTATTCGGGCGCAATCGCATCGCTGAAACTGGCGTTGAAGGAATCCGAATCCGAAGGATATTTAGCGCAGAGTATTAGCGCACAACTCAGCGATTTGGAGGAGAAACTGGATTTACAGAAAAAGATTGGCAATGGGTTCTAAAATCCGCTTACTGACGGCGGCATAACACGAATCGATCCATCTGACAGGTCGGACAATTCGGCAAACCCATAAATGATTTCAAAAGTAATATTGATATTACTTGCTTTTGTGGCGACCTCTATCAGCTCTCGCTTGAATTTCTCAAATCGGTGTTTTCCCGTGAGTGTCTTGCGCCGTTGTGAATAAATATTGGTGAAGCCTTCTTGTTTTAAGTCTTCGAATAAGATATCAATACTGGGATAATCCACATAAATCCAATCGGCATCAACGATGGGTTTAACAAATCCAACCTTTAACAGCGCATCCCCTAGATGATGCATATCAACAAACGGGTGCACATGGAATAAATCATCCGCTTGTGACCAACTATATTGAAGCTCGCCAAGAGTGTCCGGACCAAATGCGGAAAAATACAGCGACCCTCCAGGGCGCAATAACCGTTTAGCTTGCACCATCAACTTCTCAAACTGCATCCATGATGATTGCAGATTAATGACCACGCAATCAAATGATTGATCCTCGAATTCAACATCGCCGATAGCCTCTAATAAGGAATAATGTTGGATTGTTGCGTTATTCTGCAACAAATCGCTGTTTAAAAAATCAATAATCAAACTATCTGCGGGCTCGGTAGTGGCGATGTCGATACGCTGCTCAAGCTCCCTGCGAATGGGGGATAATAAATAATTCATCGCGCTGGCTTGGCCAAAATTTCTTTTGCGAACCCTTGCGATTTTTTGTAGATCAAGTTCCAATAGCGCACTACCGATTATGGAAAATCAAAATAAATTAAGGAGATCAACGATTAAGACGTTAAGGTCGGTTTTCAGCACATCGGTTTTAAGCGGGCCACTAGATTACTTGTTGCCCAAGAAATGCGCGCTTTGTCGGTGCGTAAGTAATCTGGGGTTCTGCATCAACTGCCAGAAATTATTACCCTGGACAGAATGCGCCTGTGAGATTTGCAGTATTCATTTAAGCCAACCCGGGGTTTGCGGTCATTGTCAGGCTCACCGACCAGTATATCAAGATTCAATCATCCCTTTTCGTTATCAATCCCCTATTTCCGATCAAATACAGGCGTTGAAGTACTCAAACCAGCTGTCGTACGCAGTGGCTATGGGCAAAATGTTATCGCTGTGGGTGGTGAAAAATCCTGCTCAATGGCCCGATATTATCGTGCCAATACCGCTGCATCGAAAAAGAATCGTCCAGCGCGGCTTCAATCAAGCCACCGAAATTGCCCGGGTGTTGAATAAGCAACTCGGCATTCCCCTTGATCAAACGCTACTCAAAAGAGTAAAAAATACCGTGACACAGACCGGTTTGACTGAAAAAATGCGACAACAAAATGTGAGAAAAGCCTTTGTCGGGAAAGTATGCGTGGGGAAAAATCCAGATTCTCATCGGCATGTCGCGTTACTCGATGATGTGGTAACCAGCGGCAGCACGGTCACTGCTGCCGCAAAAGCATTGATTGGCGCTGGGGTCGAGCGTGTCAGCGTGTGGGCCATCGCCAAAACATAGCTTCAAGCCGAAATTTCAAAAGCGTCGAGAATGGATGCCACGGTTTTGTTGGCGATGCCAGCGCAGAATCGCACTTATTCATCGAAAATGATGGATGAATCAATTTTGAGCCAAACGCGGTTTGGAATTCGCTCCCTTACCCCGACAAGAAGGCATTGGATGGTCGGGAATAAAGGTTAAATGCACATACTTATTCAGTTCGCGCCTTTTGTCTAAATCTTGGCTCCAATCATTTCCGCCTGGAGCAGGTATCTTGATGCCACGCTTCCCCGCACTTCACCGTTTCCGAAAAAGAAAGCAGCCGACGCTCCTTCAATTGATTCGCAGTTCGATTGGTCAGTGAAATGCCAAACACTGTTGATTCGGAATTTTTGAGTATTGTTTTCATAAAATGCAGAGTACCCCAGCATTTTCGCTCAGTCAACCGCTGGCGAAAACCAACCTACCGATGCCAACGCTTCCTGCTTATATCGTCATGTTGCGCGGGAAGCGTATAAGCTCAGATACCTTTGGCGCTCCGATGCAGAAGGAGAGCCATGCAACATCAGCATATCGGATACCGAGCAAAGGCTTTGCCGCGTAGCCTGTTTAGGGCATCTTTGGGAGAGGACTTCCAAACACGCTCAACAACGCCTCAAAACACTCGGTTTCTTCAACCAACATGGCACAGCGGCTGCTTGTGATGCCTTCAATGTCAGCCGCACAACCCGGTATCGCTGGAAACAGTGCGCCAAGCCAGCGACAACCGCGTAGCCCTGACTGCCAAATCCTGAGCCCCTCGGCATCGGCGACAGCCACAGCACCGATGCTGGTGCGGCAAATCCGCCAACTGCGAGAGCAATTCCCCAACCTCGGCAAAGACAAACTGCAGGTCTTGCTGCGACCCTGGTGCAGGCAGCAAAACATCGCACTGCCCAGCGTCTCCACCATCGGCCGCATCATCGCCCGCGACCCTGACAAAATGCGCCATGCCCCCACTCGACTGGATGCCCGCCGCCGCCACAAACTCATCCCCCGCAAACCCAAAACCCGCAAGCCCAAAGGCGTCAAGCATCAGCCGCTTGAAGTGTTCGCCTGCGATGCCGTGGTGCGCTTGCGCGATGGCCTGTGTGGTAACCGCCTTTGGATGACACACACCCCTTCTGCGCGATGGCCTGCGCATCGCGGGCGCGGCTAAAGCCGCGATTCCTCACACACCCCTTCTGCGCGATGGCCTGCGCCGATACCTGTTCACCTTCATCAACCCTCACTCCCGCTTTGCCATCGACATCAAAGCCGCCGCCTAGTCCAGCCGCCAGGCGACCATCGCCCTTGACGCGCTGTGTCAACTGCTGCCTAAACCGCCGCGCTTCAGGATCGAAGACAACAGCTCGGAGTTCATTATGGCGCTTCCAACAACGCCTCAATGAGCGCGGCATCACCCACTGGCAGCCTTATCCCAAATCGCCCACCATTTCGCCGGGAGCGAAATGGCGCGTAAGTGCGAAGCGGATTCGTATCAGGGATGATACGAACAAAATGAACGCCCATCCCGAGCGCTTCAACCGTACTATCCAGGAGCAATTCGTCGACTATCACGAAGATCTGCTTACACCGACCTGGCCGCATTCAACCGCAAACTGGCCGACTGGCTACTCGACTACAACACCGGCCTGCCCCATCATAGCCTCGGCTTGCAATCTCCTGCAACTTCCTCATCCATAATCAACCAAAGTGCCAAAGGGGATGGACTTATACAAAAGATTGCTAATCTGGCTCAAGATTCAGTATATTATAAGCTGCTTATCCTATAGACTAGGCGAAACCTTCAGAAAATTGGGTTTCAACCGTTAATTACTTATGAGTGAACTGATTATGATTTCGAATTTTGTCCCCACATCCAAAAAAACTGTTCGCCGCCGCCTTAGTGCTCTTCTGTTGGGTCTGTGCCTGTTGATCGGGCTGGCATCGCCAGCAGGGGCGCAGACCTTCCCGGACTCGGTTGGAATAGGTGCCGTCGCCAGTGCTGGTTATATCGATTTGTACTACAGACTGGGCCAGGAGATTACCCCCGTAGTGTTCCCGGCGGCTACAGGCGGCACCGGCGATCTGACCTACTCTCTGCGGGGGGGGGCACGAATCACTGGGGTTTGCCTTTGACCTGGCTACCCGCACACTGTCGGGCACACCGACTCTCGCGGGCGCAGGGACTTCACAAGCAAATGGCTTTGTACTCTCCTACCAGGTGAATGACCAGGCCAGTGGCGAAGCCGACCTCACCGTCTATATCACGGTGTGCGAAACGGGAGGTGTCCCGGCTGGTACAAGCTTCTGCTCAGCCCCAGCATTCACTGCTTTGGGTTTTAGTGCTACGCTAACCAATCCAACCTACACGGCTGGCACAAACATCACCTTGGACCTGCCAGCGGCTACAGGCGGCACCGGCACTGCCCCCTTGCACCTTTACACCCTGATGAATGAGCCTGCCGGGTTGACCTTTGATGCGCCCAGTCGCACGCTATCGGGCATACCGACCACGGCGGGGGAAACCCAGCTGACCTACTGGGTAACAGATTCCGCCAGTAGGCAACAATTCGCTCAGACGTTCACGATCACCGTCGAACCCGGACCACTGGCATTGCCCGTGGTGACCGACCGGGGCCACCCGAAGGACGTAAAGATCGCCGACGATGTCCTGCCAGAGGCTACAGGCGGTACCGGCACCCTGACTTACACCCTGACCGGCCCAGAGGGCGGTGCCTTACCGGACGGACTGAGCTTTGCCCCCGACACCCGCACTCTGTCGGGCGTGCCGACCACTGTGAGGGCAACCGAGCTGACTTACACAGCCACGGACTCGGCTAACCCTAGCGCCACTGCTACCCGGATGTTCACGGTGGCCATCACCGTATTGGGGTTGCCTCCCGTGAGAACCCCGAGTGACTACGAGGACTACACGGCTGGCGTAGAGATCCCTGACCTGATTCTGCCAGCGGCCTTTAGGTCGCAGGTCGCCCGCACCCTGACTTACACCCTGACTGGGCCATCGGGCAGTGCCTTACCGGACGGACTGAGCTTTGCCCCCGACACCCGCACTCTGTCGGGCGTGCCGACTGAGGAGGGGGAAACCGAGCTGACTTACACGGTCACGGATACCGGGGTCACAAACACCGGTAGCCTGCAGAGGCAACAGATCCAGAGATTCACGATTACCGTTGCATCGGCTTCGCAGGCTTTGGCTTTGAGTACGGTGCCCGATCAGCGCTACACGGTTGGAGAAGATTTCGGCTATAGTTTACCTGCGGCTACCGGCGGTACTGCTCCTCGGAGCTACAAGGTGACCGACTTGATGGGCGACGAGAATGGACTGCCCGGGATAAACTTTGACAAGGGCAACTTCCGCCTGAGGGGCACGCCGACGTCTCTGGGGACCTACGAAGCGATCTACACGGTGACCGATGCCAATGGCGCCACTACCAGCCAGACCTTTACGATAACGGTGACCAAGTCCGATGAGGATCTCAATATGGATCGCAATAACGTGATCCTGTCGGAAATGGCGCGCGCCATGGCGGACAGCACGGTCAGCGCGATTGCCCGGCGGATTGGGCAGGCTGGAAGCGCGACGCGCTCGGTTGCCATCGGCGGGCAGAGCAGTCTGGCCGGTGCGCTCAGTACTCGTGGCGGGACCGCGACTGATGACCTCGGCGACTTCAAGAAGATGCTGGCCGGCTCCGGCTTCACGCTGCCGCTGAACGTCGGCGATGGCGCGACCGGCGGCTCATCGTTGGCATTGTGGGGCAGCGGCGAATACCGCAATTTGTCCGGCAAGAGCCATAACACTGAATGGGACGGCGACCTGACCGGTGCGCATCTGGGCTTTGATGCGCGCATCGCCAATGATGTCCTCGCCGGCTTGGCGGTATCGTGGCTGAATAGCGATTTGGACTACAAAGACAGCGCCCTCGGCAAGGGCGACCACGAAATTGACCTGACCAGCGTGCATCCCTATATCGGCTGGCGCGCCGGCCAGTTGGATTTATGGGCGACCGTCGGCTATGGCAACGGCGAGTTGGAGAGGACGCCGAAAGGCGGGAATAAGCAGTTGAGCGATATCAACCAACGCACTTTCGGCGTCGGCGGCAGCGGCCAGTTGTGGCAGGGCGGCGCGAGCAGTCTGCGGCTCAAAGGCGAAGCCTTGCAAACCGCGATGGAAGTGAAAGGCGGCGTCGGCATTGTCAAGCAAGATGTGGACGCCACCCGCCTGCGGATGACGGTGGAGGCCAGCCAATCGCGCGTCCTCGCTGGCGGCGGCGTGTTTGAGCCATCCGTGGAAGCGGGTGTGCGCTATGACGGCGGCGATGGCAAGACCGGCGCCGGGGCCGAAGTCGGAGGCCGGCTGAGTTATCGCAATCCGGCTACGGGTGTAACCGCCGAAGGCAGCGTGCGCGCCTTGCTCGGGCATAGCGGCGACTATGAGGAATGGGGTGTTCAGGGTCGCCTTGCGCTGCAGCCCGGTGGCGATGGGCAAGGCTTGTCGTTCCACCTGAGTCCCGGCTACGGCGACATCGGCGGCGGCATCCAGCGGTTATGGGAAGATTTGCCGGCGGATAGCGATGACGGCGCCGCCGACTACAGCGCCCGCATGGACGCCCGCATCGGCTACGGCCTGTCCTTGCGCGAACGCGATGGCGTGCTGACGCCGTATAGCGAGATGACCCTCGGCGCGACCGACAGCTACCGCATCGGCTTGAACTGGAAAGCGGGTTCGCGCTTTGACCTGAACCTGGTCGGCGAACGCCGCGAGCCGAGCGCCGCCGCGACCGAACACGCCATCCTGCTCAAAGGCGAAGTGCGGTTTTAATTTCAGCGTCGGCAGGGTGGGCGGCGACCGGCGCAGGGCGGGTTGCGCCCGCCAATTCGATGGGAACATCAACCGGCAAGGAGTTCGGCGTATCGGTGTGCTGGTAGGCGCAGTCCGCCTCTGCAGGCAAGCGCAGGATGGGTTGCGCCCGCCGCTTGCGATGCGCGCCGCGGCGGCGACCCCTTGGGCGCCTCATCCTCTTCTCCTTACAGGGACTGTTCAAAGCAGTTGACAGCAAGGCGGCACACACGGCAGAATAACGGCCATGAACGAAGCCATTGCATTTGACACCCATCGCTTCATCAAGCATTTGACTGGGACCGGTTTTACCGAGCAGCAAGCGGAGGCCTTGTCTGAGGAGCAAGCGTTGTTGCTCAACACCAACCTGGCGACCAAGGCTGACCTCGCCCAGGTTGAGGCCGCCCTCAAGGCCGACATCGCCCAGGTTGAGGCCGCCCTCAAGGCCGACATCGCCCAGGTTGAGGCCGCCCTCAAGGCCGACATCGCCCAGGTTGAGGCCGCCCTCAAGGCCGACATCGCCCAGGTTGAGGTCACCATCGCCCAGGTTGAGGTCACCATCGCCCAGGTTGAGGCCGCCCTCAAGGTTGACATCGCTCAGGCCAGGCAGGAGATGACCAAGTGGATGGTTGGGGTAGTGTTAGGCGTGGCGGCGGTGCAAACGACGTTGATTGTCGGATTACTCTCGTGATTACTCCAAGGCGGGATGGGATGAGCCGCCAGCCGCCGATTGGCGGCTCTTCCACGAAAGCGGTTCAATATGCGCATGAAAACAAGTGTGCTTGAAGCCGGGGCCTTGATACGCCCCGTCTCGGCTGGAGCAAGTGACGTGATTACTGAAACAATAAAACTGCCAAGAGCCATCATCGGCATTGTATTGGCTGTCTCCCTGGCGGGGTGCGCGAATTGGAATGCTCTATCGCACTGTCAATCTTGAAAACAAATCAATCATAATAGATGCCAAACAACGTGTTCTGCTGAACAAAAGCGACCCGCACCACTCTGGCGAGATCACTCCGCAAGAGAATTCTTTGCATTGAACTGTCTCCGGATATTGCGCAACCCTTTCATCCGCTTTGTCGCTGAAAAACCAGGATAGGGATGCGATGGTTTCTCTTAACGAGAGCATCATTCAATTGGGAGAGCGATTGGCGGTGATTCAATTGTTGCGCGACAAAATGTATCGCGCTTGTGAAGCATATGCCAATGGGGCGGTAGACCGGGTTTCATATGTGTTGATGCTGGCGCGCATTGACAAAACAATGATAACGCTACTTTCGCAAGAGATGATAACGGGCGCTTTCAGGAGGCGGAAGTTGGCGCCGGTTGCCGGGGGCGATATGAATACGACCGAGTCTTCGGATGCCATAGGCGAGATTTCACCGGACAGCGCTGCTTCAGACCAGGCGGTTGCCAAAGTCATGCATGCGATCTACCGCGACTATGTGGATGATGATGGCTTGGAGCCTCTTGTGGATGCCTGTGTCGGCGCGATGAATCATTCATTTGATCGGTTGGAGAAGATCAGGGAGCAGATAAGGGTAGGCAGAGAGATCGGATTCCGGTTAGATGCGCTGAAGGCAGAGACGGCGGTAATGGAAGATGCGCAAACAAAGGTCGAAAATTTAATAACTCAATATAACAAAATCGCGCCTTCGGACTCCCTAACGCTTTTCGGCATGAATGCGCCAACAATTTTAGATGATGACAGCGAATTAGATAAGGCCATAGATGAGGTCATCATGAAACTCAAAGACAAGGATACGGAATTACTGAAGGACCTGAAAGTAATAGAAAACAGTGAATCACCGACCACCAAAGAGAATGATTTTATCAAAATCTGTATCAGCCAGGTGTTTGGGGATGGGGCTAAGGGAGGTTTCGTGAGTTTGCGACACCAACAAGAAAAAACATTGCGCGAATCGAACCTCGGGGACAAAGTAAAGGAGCGCTTGAAAATGCTGGAAAGTGATCTGACGGCGCATGTTCATGATTAAGTAGCCCTACCCTACGCATTGAAGGCGCCGGAGTCCGTCGGCGACGAGTTCGGGGTATAAGTTTTATTGGCGGCGGCCACAGCCAACCCTGCAAAACTAGTCGATGATGCCCTTGACCGCGCACGACGATTCCGCCGTAGGCGGCGTCGAACCGGATTGGTTCCGGCAGACCGGTCAGCGGCGGCTATTTCACCCATTTCCCCCATTTCATCAGCTCGCGCATCGTTTTCCAATTTGCGACAAGTTGTCAGGGATAAAAGATTTGTTTTCTCAAATCGAAGTTATTAAGGATCAATTACAGCGACTAACCAAAGACCATGCAGTCATGCCGACATCCCGGTTACAACCCAAGTTTGGCGTTGCATCGTAATCACGTTTCTGATCTGGAGGGCTTCACGCTTGGCTGCCACAAGCTGGGCAATTTGGATTTTTTGGCAGTTTCATTTTCTGCCACGCCATGCTGCTGGCGTCAAACAACCACACTATGCCGTTAAGCTGCCCATCGCCCAGCAATATATTCACCGCTTCCATCGCCTGCATGGCGCCGATGACGCCGACTAGTGGCGCCACAACGCCTTCCATCGCGCATGTTGTGCTTTCAATATTCTTGTTCGGGTACAAACACTGATAACACGGGCTTTTTTCATGTCTGGGGTCGAAAGCGGTGACTTGCCCCTCCCAACGAATCGCGGCGCCGGAGACCAGCGGTGTTTTGGTTTGAAGCGACACTTCGTTTAATTCAAATCTGGTCGGGAAGTTGTCGGTGCAATCAATAATCAAATCGATATCCTGGCTGTACTCGATGAAATCGGCGTATTCCAGCGAATAATCGAGCGTTTCAACCTCAATCGAAGGGTTGATTGCTCGCAAAGAATTAGCCGCGGAGTATGCTTTTAATTCTCCGATATCGCTGTGGCTATGAATGATCTGTCGTTGTAAATTCGATTCATCCACCTGATCAAAATCGGCGATGCACATCCGACCGACACCCGCCGCCGCTAAATACAATGCCACGGGAGAGCCAAGCCCACCCATGCCAACAATAAAAATCCTTGATTCAGCCAGCATTATTTGCCCTTTTTCCCCAATTCTGGGCAGCCGGATTTGTCGACTATAGCGTTCGTTGAAATTAGATTCGCGCATACGCATTACATTGTAAACCATAATTTAATTTAATCGTTATATTGTGAATAGCGAAGTTACCGCTTGAACTACATATACAACGGTAGCACGGTTCCGAATAGTTATCTGATATCCAGGCCGGATATTTCGATTTTAAGAGTAGTAACCGGCGTTTGCTTTGGTATACTTAATCGTGCAATGACAATTTAGCATCACAACCGACTCCATACCATTATTTTCATCTTCTAACCTCATGCCACTAAAAAATGATACTCAAAATTTAACTGATCTCGGATTTTTGAGTGCGGCTAACAGATCGTATCTGGAATCCGTATATCAAGAAACTGCGGGGCATGGATTGGATAACGGCGCCGATCAACACGTTACTGATGAAGCGAAGCAGTGGCAATCCGTTTTTTCAGCGCTGCCCGACATTACCCCGACCGGGATGTCGCCCAGTGAAGGCGGCTCGCGCGCCTGGTTCGAAAGTTCCGCACACAAACAGGCGAGCGTTCAAAAGTTAATTATGGCGTTCCGGTCTCTCGGGCACTTACTCGCTGATGTCGATCCTATTGGGGTAATGCCAAGAGGCGACGCCCATGAAATACAGCCTGATCAATACGATCTTGGCGACCAGGATTTGGATACCGAATTTGATGTCGGCGACATGGCGGGCGGCGGACGCAAAACCTTGCGCCAAATTCTTGCGTTCTTGCATCAAGTGTATTGTGGTCCGGTCGGCTATGAAATTCGTTACCTTACCAATATCAACCAAAGAACCTGGTTAATGGAACAGGCCGAATCTATGCAGATCAGAAAACCTTTGCCCGATGCGCAGCGAATTGAATTGCTGGGCCGGCTGACTGCCGCCGAGGGCCTGGAAAAATATTTGCACACCAAGTATGTCGGCCAAAAACGATTTTCCCTTGAAGGAGGTGACGCGCTGATACCCATGCTGTCCGGCCTGATCCAGCAATTTGGAACACAGGGCGTGAAAGAAGTCGTCATTGGCATGGCCCATCGTGGTCGATTGAATGTTTTGGTTAACATTCTAGGCAAAGCGCCCAAAGATTTGTTCAGTGAATTTGAGGGCGACTATGAAACCGAAGATGCGGACACCAACACCGGTGATGTGAAATACCATCAAGGGGCATCGTCTGATATTCAAACCGCCGGCGGGGTCGTTCACGTTGCGCTTTCGTTCAACCCATCTCACCTGGAAATTATCGGCCCGGTAGTCGAGGGCTCGGTGCGCGCGCGACAGGAACGAAGAAAAGATAGCGCCCGCAACCAAGTCATCCCAATAATAATTCACGGTGATGCCGCATTCGCCGGGCAAGGCGTGGTCATGGAGACATTAAACATGGCCAGTACTCGGGGTTTTTCCACTGGCGGAACGATGCATATCATTATCAATAACCAGATTGGATTCACCACCAACACACTGGATGCGCGTTCCACGTTGTATTGCACGGAAGTCGCAAAATTGGTTCAGGCGCCTATTTTCCATGTCAATGGCGACCATGCCGATGCGGTAAATTACGCCACCCGATTGGCAATGGAATATCGGATGAAATTTGGAGGCGACGTGGTTTTGGATCTGGTCTGCTATCGCCGCCATGGTCACAACGAAGCCGATGAGCCTGCCGTTACCCAACCGATTATGTACGGCAAAATCAGAAAACATAAAACACCGCGCCAAATTTATGCGGAAAAACTGATCGACCAAGGGGTGGTTAGCGAGCTAAAAGCGAATCAGATGATTCAACAATACCGGGATCGGCTTGATGAAGGGCATGTTGTTGCCGGGCAAGTCATCGATCCTAACAAGGCTCTGGTTACGCTCGACTGGAAGCCCTATATGGGAGACGACTGGCGCGAACAGGTCGATACCCGGGTTAGCCATGACAGATTGGTCCGGCTTGCACAAACCCTGTCTGAATTCCCGGACGATTTTGTTGCACACAAACGCGTTCAGGCAATACTTGAAGATCGCGTGGCGATGGCGAAGGGCGAAAAGGGAATGGACTGGGGCTGTGCAGAACTTTTGGCCTATGCCACATTGCTTGATCAGAATTATCAGGTTCGCCTGTCTGGACAGGATGCGGGCCGGGGTACATTTTCCCATCGGCATGCCACGCTGCATGACCAATCCCAGGCGCGCACCTACATACCCTTACAGTACGTTACCCAGTCTCACAGCGATTTTCTGGTGATTAATTCTCTGCTTTCCGAGGAAGCGGTACTGGGCTTTGAGTACGGTTACTCGACCACAGAGCCGCGCACATTGGTCATTTGGGAAGCGCAGTTTGGTGATTTTGTGAATGGCTCCCAGGTGGTTATCGACCAATTCATCAGCAGCGGACAGGCGAAGTGGATGCGAATTTGCAGTTTAGTCCTGTTTCTGCCGCACGGCATGGAGGGCCAGGGACCGGAACATTCGTCGGCCAGGCTGGAACGGTTTTTGCAACTTTGCGCGGAACACAATATGCAAGTCTGCGTGCCGACCACCCCGGCGCAGATGTTTCACATGCTAAGGCGACAAATGATCAGATCTTTTCGTCGTCCGCTGATTGTGATGACGCCGAAGAGTTTGCTGCGTCATAAGTTGGCGGTTTCAACCCCGAGTGATTTGGTTGATGGAAAATTTTATCCGGTGCTTGGGGAGATAGATTCCCTGAATAATCACAAGATAAAAAAACTGGTTATATGCAGCGGCAAAGTTTACTACGATATCCTGGAACAGCGTCGCCTCGAAAAACAAGCAGGAAAACAAGAAAATGTGGCTATCATTCGACTCGAACAGGTGCATCCATTTCCGCTCCGCGAACTGCGCGCGGAAATTGAAAAATATGTTCAAGTTGAGAGTGTGGTATGGTGTCAGGAAGAGCCAAAGAACCAAGGCTGTTGGTATCAGATCAGCTATTATCTGGGCAAGGTGATAAGCCAGCGGCAGACTTTGGATTATGTTGGTCGTGAGGGCTCACCGTCTCCTGCTGTTGGCTACTATAAGCTGCATATTAAACAACAACAACAAATTGTCAATGAGGCGCTTGACTGCCAATGAATAGTACCTTTAAGGCGCTTATTCTTAAGCCTGAGCGAATCAAATTGAGATTCAAAATAATATTATGTCTATAGAAATTAAAGTTCCCGTATTGCCTGAATCCGTGGCCGATGCGCTGTTGCTTGATTGGACCAAGCAGGTTGGCGATGCCGTGAGTCGGGATGAAATATTAGTCGAAGTGGAAACTGACAAAGTCGTATTGGAAGTTCCTGCTCCTGAAGATGGTGTGCTCACTGAAATTGTTGAGCAATCAGGCGCCACAGTGCTTGCTGAACAAGTGTTAGCCAGAATCGAGCCGGGCCAGGCTCAGTCTCAGGCATCCGTTGCATCTGAGGTTGCCCGTGAGGCTGAAAACGCCCGTGTCGAACCGGGCGAGCGCAGCGCAGCCGTTGAAACGACATCAAACGAGAGCAAGCCTCCAAACGAAACTAAGCCATTAAGCCCTGCCGTTCGTCGGCTTATCGACGAGACCGGTATCGACCAGGATGCTGTTTCTGGATCAGGTCGTGATGGTCGGTTAACTAAACAAGATGTCCTCAGGCACATTGCTGATGCGGCGGCGCTTTCTGGACAAACCGAATCTTCCACAGCCAACCCGATGGCGTCACACTCGCCAAAAGCGACCCAAGACGATGTGCAAGACGATGCACAAAAGACCGCGCAATCATCAACCCGGGCGACCTTGGCGACCGTGCCAACGACGCCTGCAAAAGAGCGGCAAGAAGCCAGGCAGCCGATGAGTCGATTGCGACAGACTATCGCAAAAAGACTGGTTCAATCCCAGCAGACCGCGGCTTTGTTGACTACATTTAACGAAGTCAACATGCAACCGGTAATGGCGCTTAGAGTAAAATATAAAGAGGCATTTGAGAAAAAACATGGTGCAAAATTAGGGTTCATGTCATTTTTTGTTAAAGCCAGCGCATTCGCATTGCAACGCTTTCCATTGGTCAACGCCTATATTGATGGCACCGATATTGTTCAGCATAACTACAATGATATTGGTATTGCCGTATCTTCGCCACGCGGGTTGGTGGTGCCTGTTTTACGAAATTGTGAAACGCTCAGTTACGCCGAAATCGAATCCCGGATTCAGGATTTTGGTGGACGCGCCGGACAGGGCAAGATTGCTATGGAAGAATTAATCGGCGGAACCTTTACCATCACCAACGGCGGGGTGTTTGGTTCACTGCTTTCAACCCCAATCGTTAATCCACCACAAAGCGCGATTCTCGGCATGCATAAAATTCAGCAGCGTCCAATGGCGGAAAACGGTGATGTGGTTGTTCGTCCGATGATGTATCTTGCGCTTTCCTATGATCATCGCATGGTTGACGGTAAGGATGCGGTTGAATTTTTGGTAACAGTAAAACAGGTGTTAGAGGATCCGGCAAGATTGCTTTTGGATATATAAATCATGGCAATGAGTTTTGATGTAATTGTAATTGGCGCCGGTCCGGGCGGCTATGTCGCGGCCATACGCTGTGCCCAACTTGGTTTGAACACGGCTTGTATAGACAGTCAGGCCAAGCAAAACGGCGGCCAAAAGGGCATGCCGTCTCTGGGCGGCACCTGTTTGAACATTGGATGTATCCCTTCCAAAGCATTGCTCGATTCCTCTGAGCAGTATCACAACATCATTCACCAATTCCCGGCGCACGGTATAAACGCCGATAATGTGACTGTAGATATTGCCAAGATGCAAGCGCGTAAAGACGATATCGTCAGCGGGCTGACCGGCGGGATTGCTCAGCTGTTCAAAGCCAATAAAGTGACTTCGGTACACGGGCATGGGCGGGTGATGCAAGACAACACCGTTAATGTATTGGATGACAGTGGTCAAGTTATCCAAACCCTCAGTGCTCGGGAAATAATTCTGGCGCCGGGTTCGGTGGCCATTGAATTACCTGATATGCCGTTTGATCATGAGTTTATCGTTGATTCGACTGGGGCGTTAAGTTTTGAGCAGGTTCCAAAACGTCTTGGGATTATTGGGGCTGGCGTAATTGGTTTGGAGCTGGGTAGTGTGTGGAATCGTTTGGGGTCGGAAGTTGTGGTATTGGAAGCACTGGACGACTTTTTGGCGGTTGCCGATCAGCAAATTGCGCGCGAAGCCAAAAAACAATTTACCAAACAGGGTCTGGATATTCGTATGGGTGCCATGGTCAAAAAAGCCGACCTTGGCGCCGGTGGTGTACAAGTAAGTTACACGCAAAAAGACAAACACAGTCATATTGAAGTCGATCGAATTGTCGTCGCAGTGGGACGTCGCCCTGCTACCGTTGGATTGTTGTCGCCGGACTGCGGCGTTGCCATCAATCAGGGCGGATTTATTGAGGTGGACGATCAGTGTAAAACCAATGTGCCGCATATCTGGGCCGTCGGCGATGCGGTTAGAGGCCCTATGCTGGCGCATAAAAGCTCTGAAGAAGGGGTTGCAGTGGCAGAAAGAATTGCCGGCGGCGTAGGGCATGTGGATTTTAATTGTGTGCCCTGGGTAATCTATACCTCCCCTGAAATTGCCTGGGTCGGGCAAACTGAAAAACAATTGAATAAGCAGGGAATTGAAATAAAAACCGGATCATTTCCATTTGCTGCAACCGGACGTGCGCGGGCCATGGAACAGCCCATTGGCTTGGTAAAGATGATCGCCGACAAACACACTGATCGTTTGCTTGGAGTGCATATGATCGGGCCGCATGTCTCTGAACTCATTGGCGAGTGTGTGTTGGCGATGGAATATCAGGCCAGTTCTGAGGATATAGCCCGAACCATGCATGCACACCCGACGCTTTCAGAAGCGACCCATGAAGCGGCCCTTGCAGTAGATAAGCGTGCAATTCATAAGGTTAACTAAGGCAAGGTTAATCAGAGTCGAAATTTTAGTTTGACTTGGCGGTGATTTATCATTGACATTCCCTGACCAAATTTTCAAGGCTTATGATATTCGCGGGGTTGTTGGAACATCGCTGACTGCGGAAATTGTCGAGAAGGTCGGAAAAGCGTTGGGATCCGAGGCATTACGACAGGGCGTTAACCAGGTTGTTGTTGGGTGGGATGGGAGATTAACTGGCCCCGAACTTGCCAACGCACTGGCGAACGGGTTTTTATCGACAGGCTGCGATGTCATTGAAGTTGGTCAGGTTCCAACACCCGCGCTTTATTTTGCAACAATGGAATTCAATACCGGAAGCGGGGTGATGGTGACCGGAAGCCATAATCCACCCGAGTACAATGGCCTGAAAATGATGATTGCGGGTACTACGCTGTCAGGCGAGGCCATTCAAAAAATCAAGCAAAAGGTGATCGCGCATGATTGCGCAAGCGGGGATTCTGTCGCTGGAAAGGGAAAACTTAGCCGCCGGGAAATTTTACCGGCATACTGTAAGGCGATAGAGGAAGACATCTACCTGGCCAGATCGCTCAAATTGGTGATCGATTGTGGCAACGGTGTTGCCGGCGCGGTGGCGCCGAACGTGTTCAGGCGCATCGGTTGCGAGGTAATCGAATTGTTCTGCGAAGTGGACGGAAATTTCCCCAATCACCATCCCGACCCAAGTCAATTGGAAAATCTGCAGGATTTGATAAAGGCGGTTCAAGACAACAAGGCGGATTTTGGCATGGCGTTTGATGGCGACGGTGATCGTTTGGGAATTGTTTCCGCCAATGGCGATGTCATTTGGCCCGACCGGCAAATGGTGTTGTTCTCTCGTGCTATATTGCAAATTATCCCAGGCGCGGAAATTATTTTTGATGTGAAATGCTCTCAAATTCTTCCAAAATTAATTCGGCAATATGGCGGCGTGGCCACCATGTGGAAAACCGGCCATTCATTTATCAAGGGCAAGTTAAAGGAAACCGGCGCAGCGTTGGCTGGGGAAATGAGCGGGCATATCTTTTTCAATGACCGTTGGGGTGGATTTGACGATGGTATTTATGCCGGCGCCAGACTATGCGAACTGCTGGCGCAGTCAGAGCAGGCGCCGATGGATCTGTTTGCCGCTATCCCAAACACCATTAATACCCCTGAACTAAGAATGGAAATGGAGGAGGGTGAGCCGCATGAGTTGATTGGGGAATTAGTTGGGCAATTGGTTGATCAATCAGTCGCCGCCGCATTATTTGATGATGCGGTCGTAAATACTATCGATGGAGTGCGCGTCGATTTCGATAATGGATTCGGGTTGTTGCGCGCTTCAAACACTACGCCGACTGTTATTATGCGATTCGAAGCCACGACTCAGGCGCAGTTGGAAAACATACAAGATCGATTCAGGACGCTTATTTTGTCGGTCCGAACGGGGCTGAGGCTGCCGTTTTAGGTAGAAAAACTGAATAATCCAGAAAATTCCGATTCATTCAGAGTTTCGGGATATTCCTGGCGACATCGTAAATATCATGCGCTAGGCACCTCTTCCCACTGGCAGATCAGTATAATGATTGATGGCCGCGGGCGCAATATTTTGAGCCTGTCTCAAAAAATCAACAACCCTGTTCAGGACTGTCCTGGCTCAGACACAAATGAGACTATTAAGAGGATAAAAAATCGGGCAGTCTGAGGTGAAATCAATTCACTTAAATCACAGTCGCCTGCCCGATGCAGATCAACAGCCTGCGTATCCAATCATATGACCGCCAAGGATGTCGGAAATGCAGGTTTTGCAGGAGCGAAAACCTGTTCGCAGTTGGGCGATTGCCGATACCGCCAGTGAACCCGCAATCGATCGAATGAGGAAACTGGCACTGTATGCCAAGCTCAAATCAGCAAGCGGCACGACGGGGTTATGCCTGAAAACCATCGGCGGGTCGAAGGCGACCTGCTGCCGTAGGCTAGACCGTTATCGGCGGCGCGGCTTGGAAAGCCAAAGCCGTTGTCCGCAGCGCGTGCGCGGACGACAATGGACAAAACAACAGGAGCGCCAAGTGCTGCACTTGTGCAGGGGTTATCCCCCCCTGTTCAAGCTAGGGGCAGGCTCTGTGGACAAACGTAAGCTCTGGAAGGTGTTGTCCAAGGCTCAGGGGCTAAGCCTCAGCCTCAGCACGGTCGGGCGCATCCTGGCCCGGCTGGCGCGCTTGAAGCGGATCAGGCCGGCGTCGTTTGATGGCATGGCCGGTCAAGCCCAACGGCATTGATTCCAAGGCTACGCCAAGCGTTGGTAATAGGGGATGCGCTCTAGGCAGCCGGGCGAGTTGATGCAGATTGACCGAATGAGGGTTGGTTTCACCGCAGGCTTTGGCATCAAGGAATTCAAGGCAGCCGGTCCGGCTGCCGGGTTGGTTGCCTTGAAAGCCTATAGTCGCGCGACCAGCCGTTGCGCCAAGGACTTCCTGGCCCGTCTTATCGAACCAGCGCGGTTCAAAATCCGCTCAATACATGACGATGGCGGCAGCGAGTTTCGGGATGCGTTTGAGCAAGCCCGTAGGCCTTGGCCCTGCCGCTGTTTGCGCTGCCGCCTGAACAGCCTGAATGGAATGGTTGCGTTGAGCGCGCCAATGCAGTCGTTATGAGTGCTGCCCGTTGTATGAAGGCCGGTTGACGGTGACCGCGATCAACCAGGAACTGGCCCGTTACCAGTGGCCCTATAATCATTACCGAGCACACGATAGTTTGTATAAGCTCAGATACATTTGGCACTCCGATGCAGAAGGAGAGCCATGCAACATCAGCATATCGGATACCGAACAAAGGCTTTGCCGCATAGCCTGTTTAGGGCAGAGCTTTGGGAGATGACTTCCAAACATGCTCAACAACGCCTCAAAATCCTCGGTTTCTTCGCGGATCATAGCGCAGCGGCTGCTTGTGACGCCTTCGATGTCAGTCGCAGAACGCTTTATCGCTGGAAACAGTGCGCCAAGCCAGCGGCGACCCGGCAGCCCTGACTGCCAAATCCTGCGCCCCCAGGCATCGGCGACAGCCACAGCACCGATGCTAGCTAGGGAAATCCGTCAACTGCGCGAGCAATTCCCCAACATCGGCAAAGCCAAACTGCGGGTCTTGCTGCGACCCTGGTGTAGGCAGCAAGACATTGCACTGCCCAGCGTCTCCGCCATCGGCCGCATCATCGCCTGCGGTCCAAACAAAATGCGCCATGCCCCCACCAGACTGAGTGCCCGCGGCCGCCACAAACTCATCCCCCGCAAACCCAAAACCCGCAAGCCCAAAGGCTTCAAGCATCAGCCGCTTGAAGTGTTCGCCTGCGATACCGTGGTGCGCCTGCGCGATGGCCTACGCCGCTGCCTGTCCACTTTCATCGACCCCCACTCCCGCTTTGCCATCGACATCAAAGCCGCCAGGCGGCCATCGCCCTTGACGCGCTGTGTCAACGGCTGCCAAAACCGCCGCGCTTCAGGATCGAAGACAACGGCTCCGAATTCATGAGCCGCTTTCAGCAACGCCTTGACCTGCACCGCATCACCCACTGGCGGACTTATCCCAAATCGCCCACCATTTCGCCAGGAGAGAAATGGCGCGTAGTCCGCGAAGCGGATTCGTATCAGGGATGATACGAACAAAACGACCGCCTGCGCTGAGTGCTTCAACCGCACCGTGCAGGAGCAACTCGTCGACTGTCACGAGGATCTGCTGTACACCGACCTGGCCAGCTTTAACCGCAAACTGGCCGACTGGCTGTTCGACTGCAACACCGGCCTGCCCCATCATGGCCTCGGCTTGCAATCTCCTGCAACTTCCTCATCCATAATCAACCCGAGTGCCAAAGGGGGTGGACTTATACATAGTTTGGATTTAATGACGCCAATGGCGTATTATCGGCAACTCGCCTTGGCGACCTGATTTTGTCTCATATGGGGTGAGCCCGGACAATACAAATCCCCGGGAAATGTAGAATAGCGCGTGTTAAAATATGTTGTAACAACAATATGATGCCACTATGATGCAACAAGGGGGGAAACCGTGCGGTTTCTCCCTTTTTTAGCAATAGTAGTGGCAAAATTAGTGACAGGCAGTGCCCTGTTGTTTGCTTGACTGGAGAGATTTTTGAATATACCTGCTCTGCTTATCCTTGAAGATGGCAGTACGTTCTATGGTAAATCAATTGGTGCGAATGGAATGGGTGCAGGCGAGGTGGTTTTCAACACCGCCATCACTGGCTACCAGGAAATCCTGACCGATCCTTCCTACGCAAAACAGCTGGTCACCCTGACCTATCCCCATATCGGTAATGTCGGGGTTAATTCCGAAGACGTTGAATCCAGAAAAGTTTTCTGCGCCGGTCTCATTGTAAAAAATGTGCCGCAACGGTATAGCAATTGGCGAGCCCAACGATCACTCCCGGATTTTCTGATAGAGCAGGGCGTGGTGGCGATCAGCGATATTGATACCCGGAAGTTGACCAGACTGCTTCGAACCAAAGGTGCGCAACGCGGTTGTATCGCCGCCGGAGGAAGCATTGATGGCGATGCCGCCCTGAATGTCGCCTTAGAGGCCGCAAAGGCATTTCCGGGATTGGCGGGTATGGATTTGGCAAAACAGGTTTCCGTGGACCAGCCTTATCATTGGCGCGATGGAATTTGGAATTTGAAATCTGGATACCGATCCACAGCAAAACCGGCCACAGCAAAACATGATTGGAAAATTGTAGTCTGTGATTTTGGCATAAAGCACAATATATTGCGGATATTGGCGGCCCGCGGATGCGACATTACCGTGATGCCAGCCACCGCCACCGCCGATCAAATACTCGCATGTAACCCGAATGGCGTATTTTTGTCCAATGGGCCTGGGGATCCAGAACCCTGTGACTATGCGATCACCGCTATCCAAGAAATTTTGGATAA
Source organism: Candidatus Spongiihabitans sp. (assembly GCF_965237845.1). GTDB lineage: Bacteria > Pseudomonadota > Gammaproteobacteria > Arenicellales > Poriferihabitantaceae > Spongiihabitans. The sequence goes on from NZ_OZ250154.1 coordinate 2,152,126, forward strand.
CAATATACCCGTATTTGGTATTTGCCTTGGCCATCAGCTATTGGCGCTGGCCAGCGGCGCAAAAACCATGAAAATGAAATTTGGGCATCATGGCGCGAACCACCCGGTTCAGGATTTACACACCAAACAGGTATTGATTACCAGTCAGAATCATGGGTTCACGGTCGATGAAAATTCGTTAAACGATAAAATCAAGGTCACACATCGGTCATTATTCGATGGATCAATTCAGGGAATTGAGCGCATAGATAAACCTGCCTTTTCATTCCAGGGCCATCCCGAGGCGAGCCCTGGCCCAAAGGATATTGGTTATTTATTTGATAGATTTATCACTATGATAGAGAACAGCGCCAAGGCTGGGAGTCGTTTTAATGCCTAAACGCAGCGATATAAAGTCGGTTCTAATCATTGGCGCCGGGCCTATTGTCATTGGTCAGGCCTGCGAATTTGATTATTCCGGGGTGCAAGCCTGCAAGGCGTTAAAAGAAGAGGGCTATCGGGTGATTCTGGTCAATTCCAACCCGGCTACGATTATGACCGACCCGGATTTCGCGGATGCGACCTATATCGAACCAATAACCTGGCGTACTCTGGAGAAGATAATCGAACAGGAGCGACCAGACGCGATCTTGCCCACCATGGGCGGACAAACTGGGTTGAATTGTGCGTTGGATTTAAATCGCCATGGTGTTTTGAGCAAGTACAAAGTCGAGATGATTGGCGCAACCAGTGAAGCCATTGACAAAGCCGAGGATCGTGAGCTTTTCCGCATGGCAATGAAAAAGATAAATCTGGAAACCGTTAATGGCGAAATCGCGCATTCAATTGAGGATGCCCATGCCATAGCGGAAAAAATTGGCTTCCCGGCAATTATTCGACCGTCCTTCACTTTAGGCGGCAGTGGCGGCGGAATTGCTTACAACAGCAGTGAGTTCAACCAGATCTGCAGCCGCGGACTGGACGCATCGCCAACCAAAGAGTTGTTAATTGAAGAAAGTATCATCGGTTGGAAAGAATATGAAATGGAAGTGGTGCGGGACAGTCACGATAACTGCATTATTATCTGCTCGATTGAAAACCTCGATCCGATGGGGGTGCATACCGGAGATTCAATAACCGTTGCGCCGGCGCAGACTCTCACCGATAAAGAATACCAAATTATGCGCGATGCGAGTATCGCGGTGCTTCGTGAAATTGGTGTTGATACCGGCGGCTCAAATGTTCAGTTCGCAGTCAATCCACAGAACGGTCGGTTGATTATTATCGAAATGAATCCACGGGTGTCGCGGTCTTCAGCGTTAGCGTCCAAGGCCACGGGTTTTCCGATTGCCAAGGTGGCGGCTAAACTGGCCGTCGGGTTTACGCTGGACCAGTTAAGCAACGATATTACCGGGGGCGCGACCCCGGCGTCTTTTGAGCCGAGCATTGATTACGTGGTGACCAAAATTCCACGCTTCGATTTTGAAAAATTTCCCCAGGCGGATGCAACTTTGACCACCCAGATGAAATCCGTTGGCGAGGTCATGGCCATTGGCCGGACTTTTCAGGAATCTTTCCAAAAAGCACTGCGTGGATTGGAAATTAGCTCGCAGGGGTTGGATGAGCAAACCATTCCAAATGACAATTCAGCCGAGGAATTTATAACCGCTAAACTTCGAATTCCCGGTGCGAGCAGACCATGGTATGTCGCCGAAGCGTTCAGATTTGGGATGTCGGTGGAATACATCCACAAGATTTGCAAGATTGATCATTGGTTTCTCGCAGAAATCGAAGATTTGATAGTCACAGAAAGCGCTATTTCCAAAGCTACGCTTGAAAAATGCGGCTCTGATTTAAGCAAGCCCGATTTAATCACGCAAGATTCAATGCGGCAATGGAAGAAAAAAGGATTCTCTGATCGAAGAATTGCGACTTTAATGGGTGTCGATGAGCAAGCAATCAGAGACTTTAGGCATACCCATAATATTCATCCGGTATTCAAGCGAGTGGATTCTTGTGCGGCGGAGTTTGATACAACCACGGCGTATTTGTATTCCAGCTACGAGGATGAATGTGAAGCGCTGCCTACCAATAACCGGAAGATTATTGTCCTGGGCGGCGGCCCAAATCGAATTGGACAGGGAATTGAATTTGATTATTGCTGTGTCCACGCCGCTATGGCGTTGCGGGAGGATGGATTTGAGACCATTATGGTCAATTGCAATCCGGAAACCGTGTCCACGGACTACGATACTTCAGATAGATTGTATTTCGAATCCCTGACTTTGGAAGATGTGCTGGAAATTGTCCGGATTGAAAAACCGTTTGGCGTGATTGTGCAGTTTGGTGGACAAACGCCATTGAAGTTGGCGCGGGCGTTAGAGCATGCCGGTACGCCAATTATTGGCACAACACCGACATCGATACATCAAGCAGAAGATAGGGCGTTCTTTCAAAAACTGCTCTCTGACCTGGGGCTATTGCAACCGCCCAATCGAATTGCAAATAATTCAAAGGAGGCACTTACTCTAGCCGAAGAAATTGGCTATCCACTGGTGTTGCGACCTTCCTATGTTTTGGGTGGGCGGGGGATGGAAATTGTTTACGGTTCTGAAGATTTATCCGCTTATATGAAATCTGCTTTGAGCGTCTCATTTGACTCGCCGGTGTTGCTTGATCGGTTTTTGAATGATGCCGTAGAAGTCGATGTCGATGCGGTATGCGATGGGCAGGCAGTCGTGATTGGCGGCATCATGGAGCATATCGAAGAGGCCGGAGTGCATTCTGGAGACTCGGCCTGTTCGTTACCCCCATTTAGCTTATCGACTTCAATTCAAGATGAGTTGCGAAAGCAGACCAAAGCCATAGCATTGGCGCTTAACGTGGTTGGATTGATGAACGTACAATTCGCGGTCAAGGATAATCAAATTTACGTGCTTGAAGTCAATCCCAGAGCTTCAAGAACGGTGCCATTTGTATCCAAAGCAACGGCCCGGCCGTTAGCGAAAATTGCAGCCCGATGTATGGTCGGGCAATCTTTAATGGAGCAGGGAATTGTCAGCGAACAGGTTGCTGGATTTTATTCGGTAAAAGAGGCGGTATTTCCGTTTATTAAATTTCCCGGCGTTGATACCGTGTTGGGCCCGGAAATGAAAAGCACGGGCGAAGTGATGGGAATCGGCGAAAGTTTTGGCGAAGCGTTTGAAAAGGCGCAAAATGCCGCCAGTTATACGATTCCACGTAGCGGCACAGTTTTATTTAGCTTGCGCAGAGAAGACCAAGCCGATGCAATTGAAATTGCAGGTTACTTTCACAAGGCAGGTTTTAAAATTATTGCGACGGAAGGAACAGCGATAGTCATTAACAATGCAGGGATTCCAGCTAAAAGAGTCAACAAGGTGATCGAAGGTCGGCCGCACGTCGTCGACATGATAAAAAATGACGATTTCGATTTAATTATAAACACCACTTCCGGTAAACAGAGCTTAAAAGATTCCTATACAATTCGCCGTGAAGCTTTGCTTCATAAAGTGACCTACTATACGACATTGGCAGCAGCCAAAGCATCGGTAGAAGCACACCAACATGCTGGAACGATAACGGTTAACAAACTGCAGGCGCTTCACCGAAAACTCAAAAATAACCCCATCCTGATTTAGCTGCCCCGGATGACCTGAATGACATGGCACAGGCAATCGCATTTCAATTATTGATTTTTTCATCGGCGCATGATTGACACCATGTCGAAGCGGCAGCGCTCATGGGTGATGAGCCGTGTGCGCGGGCAGCATACGAAACCGGAGGTCGTGGTGAGAATGCTGTTGCATCGGCGCGGTCTGCGGTTTCGGTTGGGCGGGCGCGGATTGCCGGGCAAGCCGGATATCGTTCTGCCTAAGCATAGCACCGTGATTTTCGTGCACGGATGTTTCTGGCATCTTCATCGCGGATGCAAAAACGCGCGCATGCCGGCCAGCAACCAGGACTACTGGAAAAAGAAACTGGAAGCCAATCGGGCGCGCGATAAGGTCAATCTGGCGGCCCTGAAAAAAGCCGGGTGGAAGGTGGTCACGGTTTGGGAATGCGAGATTATGAAGTGCCCGAACCAAGTAGTGGACGATATTCTTCGCACACTGGGAATACGCAAGAAGATCGAATATGAACTCTCAATGCAGGATAGCGCGGTCTTGAAAGTGGCCGAGAAAAGGAGCCGATATTTAATTTCCGAGGGCGACAGGAAAAGGGACAAAACGACTTGATTTCGAGGGGCTTTCCGCAGTCTCTTCCTTCAATTGCCGCGAGTTTGTCCAGATAGTAATTCTCGGCAAGTATAGTAAATTGTGGCATCGAAACGTCTTTCGGGGCTCAGCAAACGTTCTCCGCCGTTCAAAATAATATCTTTCAGCACGTCTTTTGTTAGCACTGGTTTTGTCAGTCTTTCGTGGCGCATGTATTGGTGGGTGGCCGTTCCGCTTAGTGCCAATGCCTTGTCTGTCTGGTTTCCCATCCCCATTCCCTTGTATATTTTTTGGATGTCGACCTTGCCTTTTGTGTGCAGCTCATTCAAGCACCGCAACATACGAGCGCATTCCCGCATAGAGCGTGAAAGTTTCCCCCTTTTCGATTCACAGGCGAGATCAATGAAAGCTTTGCATACGGCGAAATCGGACCATACAAATACATCAAAGCAGTTGTCCGCCAACTGAGGGCTTTTTCCTTTTGTTTTCCATATCGGATGAATCAGAAAAGGCTTTTGTTTCTCATGGAAAGTTTTTAGGTATTCTTGCAGACGATCAATGACATCGGTTTTCTTAGAAGATATTTCGGTGGCGTTATTCCAATCTTGCACTTCAGCGGACAGTGGTTCCACGATGTTCCTGGCGGTAGCACATTGTCCAATGCTGTTATAAATGCTCAGTGCAGCATAGGAAGAAGTCGCGGGGCGGATAACCAGCTCACTACTCCAAGAGCTTTCATTTTCCAGTTTACAGGTGGTACTGTCGGGGACAACCGTTAGCTTTACTTCCAACGGGTTGAGGAATTGTGTGCCGGAAGTGTCTTTTGTCACAAGGTCAATCCTATCCAGACTATCGTACAAAAACTCGCGGAATGGCCCAAAAGCTGTTTCAAACTCGAATCGAATATTCGCTTCAGGCGCAGATGCTCCAAACACGTCAGCGAACGTGATCTCGTTTTCTTCTGTGCGGTGCGAGAAGTCGCTGTTCACGGCAATATAGATCGGGCGCATGCCGTGGTCGCGCATATAGCAACACAGGGAGACTGGGAAAGCACTGTTAAACTGGTTTTTGCCCCACAGATTCTGTTCGGATCTATTGGAGTTGACCAATCCATAGAGGGACGGCTTGCTCATTGTCGCGCCTGCATGATTGCGCGTGCGACAAACCCGCCAAGTTCCACCGGTACCGCATTGCCAATCATTTGCTCAACATCGGTTTTGTTTCCATGCCATTTCCATGATGTTGGGAAAGTCTGTATGCGTGAGCGCTCCTGAGTGGTCAGCGGCCTTGCCTTGTCGATTGGGGCAGCATCACCGGGATGGCCCGGGTAATTCGGCGGGATAGGCCTGTTCACGCCCCGAATTGTGGCCGATGGTTCGTTTGTCGAATAAATTGCGCGGCGCGAATAATTGCGCGGATGCCGATAATAGAACTGGGTGTCGATTTCATCTTTCATATAGTCGGCGACCGTGAGCGGTTGGCTGGCAAGCATACCAGCCAGGTGCGCAGCAAACGCGCCGTCCGGCAGGTTCTGCGCACCGACGCAGAAAAACCTCTTGCGCCGTTGCGGGACACCGCAGTAGCTGGCATCCAGCACAACCTCGGTCAGCCCGTAATCGCTTCCCTTGAACACCTTGCGGGCGCGGGCGTAAGACATGCTGTTCCGCGCCCGTTCGACGTTTTCCATGACAAACAGCATCGGCTTGATGAGCGTTATTATGCGGGCAAAAGATTGTGTCAGATCGGCGTTTTTTCTTTCCTTTCGCTTGCCGGCGCTGGAGAAATCCTGGCATGGCGGACCGCCGATGATGATGTTCGGGGAGTGTTGCGCGATATGCCTGGCCGCCGATTTCTCGTTGGACAAATCAAGTAAATAAACCGGATGGCGCAAGTTCCTGTCATGCACGGCGCTTGCCTTGGCCCAGATATCATACGCGGCGATCACATCGAAGCCAGCCTGCTCAAACCCCAAACCAAGTCCGCCAACCCCAGCGAATAAATCGACAACCTTGTTCATGCTCGTGTTTTCACTTTCGCCAGTGATTGAAATTCTGTCTTGTTTAATTATATCGCAAATGTTTTAGTGCACGGATATGTTCGGGGCCGGTTCCACAACAACCGCCAACGATCTGCACACCGTGTTTTTTTATCCATTTTTTGACTTCTGCGGCATAGTCCAGGGGCGAGCAAACTTCTTCAAAACGCCATTCCGGCAACAACAAGCAGCCGGTTTCGGCATAGGCAAGTTTTGCGCCTGACCAGTGTTTTCCCAGCACTTCAAGGGCGGGCTCAATATTACCTACCTGGGTGTGCATGATTCCTGCAGCCTGGCCACCAAGCGGGCTCAGCGTTTTAACCAGCGTGGTAAAATCAGGAGCAGTCGCGATGCTATCGGTGTTTTTCCAACGCAAGCTTTTTACATCAATGCCGTCTTCGGCCATCATCGTGCTGTATCCGATCCAGACCGGAAGGCCGGTGGAGACGGCGGCGTTGATAACCATGGTTGCATTGTCAATATCCCTCATCATTTCCGTAATGATCAGGTCCACCCCGGCCAGTGCCAGCGCTTCAGCAAGTTCCTGATAACTTGCTTCCACATGCGCGCCTGTGGCGACTTCCCGATGGCTGGTCAATGGCGGCATGCTGGACATGGACCCGGCGATCCATACATCGTCATCGGCCGCATTGTCACGTGCCTGTTTTGCAATTTGCACTGATTTAAAGTTAAGCGCTTGAGCTTCGTGTCCCAGATTGATACTTTCCAGAACATGCCGTGCGGTGGAATAGGTGTTTGCTGTTATGACCTGGGCGCCCGCACGGATATAGTCTTCGTGTACCTGACGCACTTGGTCGGGGTGAGTTTTGGTGGTTAATCCGCTCCAGACATTGGCATCCAATGGTACCCCTCGTTTCTGAATTTCAGTACTGACACCGCCATCCAGCAGGATAATCTCATTGCGGTCTAGTCGTTCACTTAACGAAGCCATAATCTTTAAAAACCTTGAGCGTTGAATGTTTTTTGAGCGGTGGTTGTTTTAAGGTTTGAGCGATTGTGTCATGAATGAATGTAGCAGGTTTAAATAAACAATCGGCGACTGGCCAAAATGACAGCCCTTCAGTCAACCCTATTTGCCCCCGATTCCTGTTTTTACGCGGGGACTGTTGCAGAAACCCTGGTTTTCCTGCATCCATCAATTCGCCGAATAGCCGCCATCAAGCATGTATATACTGCCGGTACAATAAGCCGCGGCATCCGATGCCAAATAAACAGCCAGTCCGGCGACCTCGTCGGCGGTGCCGATGCGCTTGAGCGGTATGCGCTTTAGAAACCGTTCCAAAATCGCCTGATTGCTCCACAGGGCTTCGCTGAATTTTGTTTCGATCAATCCGGGGCAAATCGCATTCACCCGAATATTGTCCGCGCCCCAATCCTGTGCCATGACTTGGGTCAGGTTATTTATCGCCGCTTTGCTGACGCTGTATATGCCGATGCCCGATTGTGGGGTAACGCCGCCTATTGAGCTGATGTGAATGATCGAGCCGCCGCGTTGTTTGAGAATCGGGTAGGCTTTTTTGCATAATTCAAGCGGGCCTTTTAGATTGACATCAATGATCTTGTCGAAAGCGCTTTGTTCGGTTTTTTGAATTGGACCAGATACGGGATTGGCGGCGGCGTTGTTAATGATAATGTCCAATCCACCATATGCTTCCACCGTTTTATCGACCAGGGCGTGGGCCTGGTCGATGTTTCCAATGTTCGCGGCGATACCGATTGCCTTCAGCCCATCCGCTCTAAAGGCATCAGCAACGGTTTCAACCGCTTCCTGATTACGACTACTGACCACCACCTTGGCCCCAAATTCGGCCAGCCCGCGCGCTATGGCTTCGCCAATTCCCTTGCTGGCACCGGTGATTAAGGCGACTTTACCTTCCAATTGAAACAACGGCTGGATACGATTTCGAGTTGACATTAAAAGATGCCAGAGGAATTAAGGAATCCTGATTAAAACCGAAAAATGCGGGATAATCAAATTAACAGGACGAATGAATGAATTCCCCGCGCTAAAGCGCATCTCATGAGTGTTTGACTGGATTGTGCGTATCATCCCTGATTGTTGTGCCCCTGCGGGTTCGCTACGATCAAGAAAAAATTGCAGGAGTAATTTTTCACGCACGCCCCGAGCGGATAACCGGCTAGTGAGTATTTTGCATTAACTGGGCGATGCGTTGTGAATCCGGGCCGCTTTCCAGCGCAATGGTGATCAACATGGTTAAGGGAATGGAGAGAAACATCCCGACCGGTCCCAATACCCAGCCCCAGAAAATCAGGGAAACAAACACCACGAAGGAAGACAGGTTCAAACCGCCGCCCATTAGTCGGGTTTCGATAATATTTCCAATCACGATGTTAATGACTACATAACCCGCAGTAACCCATAACGCGGTGACCAGGCCGTGGTCAACCAATGCCAGCAATACGGCCGGGATGCCGGCCAGAACGGAGCCGACATAGGGTATGAAATTCAGGAAAAACGCCAATACCGCCCAAAGAAAAACGTAGTCAATTTTCAATATCCACAACACCACGGCAACACAAATCGCAGTTAATACACTGGTGGCCGCCTTTAACGCGAGATAACGAATCACTTTTCCAGTAAATGCCTGGAGTCTTTTCATCGACTGATCCGGACTTTTTAAGGCGTGCCTGAGTTTATTGGGCAAGTTTGCCACCTCTGCCAGGATAAACAGCACGGCCAGAAATACCACGAGTCCGTCTGCCAGAATGTTGCTCAAGCCACTGAGCATATAGTTGAGCAGCTTGATCAGCGAGTCAGGATTCATTTGTTCGGCAATGCCGTCCACGGGTAACGAATATCCCCAGCGCATGATGGTTGCGTTGAACTGTTCATACATTGCCGCGAGGTTTTGTTTATATCTGGGCAGCGAATTGCTGAATTGATCGAGGGAGCTGGCGATTAGGCTAAACACCGCAACGCCTAATAGTCCAACTATCCCGAGGATAACAATCAATGCGACCACAGTTGGGAATCCACGACGCTGCATCCAAAATAATGCCGGGGTGCAGACGATGGATATGAACACCGCCATTAATAATGGAGAAACGATGCCGCTTGCACTCTTGAGTCCCGCGATCAACACGACAATTGCAGCGCCGACTAATATCATCCTTGCTGTTGGAGAAAAGTTATTTGAAAATTCCATACAAATCTATTGTGTGTATTGCCCTATCGTATTTATTGGCGTGTGTATTAGCTTATCGCTGTGCGGTTTGCCTCTGTCGGGAGATCAATTTCTTGAACGACAGATTCGCCCACGGGTGGCGCCTCCACGAGTTGTGTTTTGGCCAAACTTTCCGTTAGCGGCAGTCTGATAATAACACGTAATCCCGGCGCGTTATCCTGCAGGCTAATGGTGCCGCGATGCAATGCAATGACTGCCGACACCATGCTCAAACCAAGGCCGTTGCCACTGCTGCTGCGACTTTGATCAAGCCGGTAAAATCGACGAAAAACTGTATCCCGTTCTGACTCGGGAATGCCCGGACCATTGTCGGCGATGGTGATCACAAGCTCGGCATTCAATCGAATTAACGATAGTGAGAGATTGCCGCAATCGGGCATGTATTTAATCGCATTTTCAACCACATTGGCAAATGCCTGGAATAAAAGGTTCTGATCTCCCTGAGATTTTATGTTGGCTTGTAAAGTTGTTTCCAGGGTCTGGTGTTTTTCTTCAATCAACGGCTCATAAAATTCAACGATGTCCCGCAGTAGCGCATGAAAATCAATCATGGAAAACCCGGCCCTGACCTGGCCCGCTTCAATTCGCGCAATGCGAAGCAACGCATTAAAGGTTACCAGTAATGAGTCAGCTTCCTTGATCGATTGTTCCAGGTTTATGGCAGACTTTGAGGTCGGCTCTTCCCGTAGCCTTGCCTCTTCCAAATGTTGTCGCAACCTTGCCAGAGGCGTGCGCAAGTCGTGTGCAATGTTGTCGGATACCCGGCGCACATCTTCCATAAGCATTTGTATTCGATCCAGCATTTGGTTGAGATTATCCGCCACCTGGTCAAAATCATCATTACGACCGGTTACCGGAATTCGTCTCGATAAATCTCCGGACATAATGCTTTTGGTGGTTTGATTTATCCGCTCGATCTTTCTTACCGTTTTTCTACTCAATACCAGTCCGCCAAGGAATGCCAGCAAGACCATGATGACCAGCCCCCAGGCCAATGCCTGAATTATTCTTCTTTTAGCTTCGGTGAGCTGGTTTATATCGCGACCGACCAACAATCCATACTTTTCGGGCAGGCGAAAAATCTTGGCTCTCGCCAAATGAGTTTCATTGGTTTGTTCATTTCTTTCTAAACTGAATTCAATCCAGTCGTTATTACTGGACGCATTGCTGGGCCAGCGGTCGAGATTTCCCACCACCGGTTGCAAGGTGAATGTGGTCAGTAAATAAATAGAATTACCCGTGGCTTGCTGCCGGTTCACCCGTTCAGAGATCAATGTGGTTAATCCCCGAAGTCCCTCCTGATCGTATCGCTCGACCAGACCCTGGATTTCTGCCTGTATCGTGCTGTCCATTTGCTGGGTCATATAGGACGCGGTAAAAATATAGAAGAAATAAAACAGCAATAATGTTGACGCGCTAAAGATGATGGCGTACAGCAACGCCAGTCGAAGGGTGTAACTATGAAATAAACTATGTCTTTGCCGCACGTAAAATATATCCCGCGCCGCGCACAGTGTTTAACAGCTGGGTATCAAAATTTTTATCTATTTTTCCGCGCAGACGGCTGATATGAACATCTATGACATTGGTTTGTGGATCAAAATTATAGTCCCAAACATTTTCCAGCAGCATGGTTCGGGTGACCACCTGATTGCGATGACGCATCAAATATTCAAGCAACCGAAATTCGCGCGGTTGTAAATCAATGAATGTGTCACCTCGCTTGACTTCTCGATCGAGCAAATTCATTACCAGATCCCCTGCCGCCAAAGTAGTTTCCAGGGTGCCCGCAGCGGATCTTCTTTCCAGTGCTTCCAGCCGTGCCAGCAATTCAGAGAATGCGAATGGCTTGGTTAAATAATCATCACCCCCCGCTTTTAGGCCTTCTACGCGCTCGTCCACATCACCCAAAGCGCTTAAAATCAAGGCCGGAGTATGGTTGTTTTGTAACCGCAAGGCGGCAATGACAGTGAGTCCATCCATAACCGGCAACATTCGGTCAACGATTAATGCCTGGTAGTTTTCGCTGGTCGCCATCGATAAACCATCATCACCCTGAACCGCTATGTCAACGGCATGTCCGGCCTCCGCCAATCCTTTTTGTATGTAGGCCGCGGTCGCTTGGTCGTCTTCGATTATCAATACGCGCATGAGTTTCTCCAAGGCGGGATGGTGGTGCTATGGTGAACGAAAAATGATATGGTATTGTAAATGATAATCGATTGTCAATCGGTGCGGCCGCCAGCCAATAAAGTTCAACATGTCGGAATACAGCGGGCGTCGCTTGAATCAGAGATGAACAAGGCATGTCGACTTGATCCGGGCTTGACCCAAGTCATCGATCAAGTGGGTTATCCTGAGCCGCGCATAAGAAAACCAGGTTTCTCGACTTTGGTTGGGATTATTAATGCGCAACAGTTATCCACCAAAGCAGCTGCTGCAATCTGGGACAGACTCGAAAAATCGAACCGTGGAGCAGTCACACCAAGAAAAATACTGAATCGGACGCCTACCCAGCTACGGCAGTGCGGGTTGTCGGCAAGAAAAATAAGTTATGTTAGAGGATTGGCTGAAATGGTATTGGCCAAAGACTTGATACTGGAGGGTATGGAAACACTGACCGATAGCGGGGTGATTTTGGAACTCACCAAAATCAAGGGAATGGGTAGGTGGTCAGCGGAAATTTACGCCATGTTCGCTTTGGGTCGCGCCGACATATTTCCGGCAAATGACCTGGCGTTGCAAACGGCGGTGCAGCGTTATCAAAAACTTTGCAGTCGCCCTGATGAAAAACAAACCAGAAATCTCAGCGAGAAATGGTCGCCGCACCGAACCAGCGTGGCGTTGTTGATGTGGAAGTATTATGGCTCAGCGACTCTGGATTGACTGTGGGGCATTGCGGCCATCGACAATGGCCGGACGCTCGTTGAATTCACGAGCGCAGAGACTTGGTTGACAAATTATCGCTTGACCAGAAATGCGGCTTACTCTAACATGACTGGAAATGCCAACCAGAAATCCCGTCGCCAGAATGCACAACGGTTATTCAATAGCATTACACGGCACTGACTTGACTCGCCATATCCTGCTGATGCGGGTGCGTTCCTTTGTCTTTGCGTGCATCAGTTTTCTGATTGGCAGTATCCCATTCATCAGCGTGTCGTTGGCTAAGGAAATAATCTCATTCAACAGCGCGGTACTGCCGCCGACGCCATTCATGATTCGTGTATCCAAAGCACAAGGTATGCCGACCAGGCAAGGAAAACCTGGGGATGCATTATCAGCGACACTGACAATGCCAGAGGGGGAAGGCCCGTTTGCTGTCGTTCTGATGTTTCCTGCCTGCAAGGGCTGGACCGACCTGGAGCAAGACTGGCCAGCACAAATTGTTCAATGGGGGTATGTCGCGGTGCAAGTAAATAGCGTGACATCACGTTCGCATATTAGCATGAACTGTGATCATCCAGCCCGCTATGGCGACATTGTGAGTAGCACTGATTTGTTGTTCGATGGCATGGGCGCACTGGAGTATTTGAGCGCATTGCCTCACATTGATACGGAAAGAGCCGCCATCATGGGATGGGGGTTGGGCGGTTCGGGATCAGTAAAATCCGTGAATGCCCACGGATATGCGCGGCTATTTAAGCGGCGATTCAAGGCGGCGGTGGCGTTTTCTCCGGATTGTGAAATGGACTCGGAATATATTGCGCCATCCTTGGTGTTTGTGGGCGAGAAAGACGAGTTGTTGCGTACCTTATTATGCCAGGAGATGTTGAAAAAAACCGAGCCAAATCAAAAGCATTTATTTACCCTCAGAATAATTGAAGGCGCCGGACACGAGTTCGATGTTGACCAGACGGGATGGGTTGGTGATCGGGTTCAAGCCTTTTTACAACAGCATATCGGCCAATGATGACCGTATCAAAGCCGACTCGCGTGGGGGGGCATCGGATGCCGTATTCAGGGTACTTACTGACGCACCCGTTTTAACACAAAAGTGAAATTAGCGGTTTGCCGGGCATCGCTTGTCGCAGTGCTATGACAGCCTAGGCAAGTTCCATCTTGATTGGTTTGAATATAGGTTTCTATGGTTGAATTGGTCAGATACCTGGGGACTTCACCGTTTGGAAACATCAGATCCTTATTGGCTCCTTTCCACTGCGTGGTTAGCAATTGATAATTTGCCCAAACGGTGCCAGATAGTTTTTGTTGCCAGATTTGATTGATCGCCTGCGTGCCTAAAGACGGTTTCCAGCACCGAACCGCCTGAACACCATAGCCATTTTCTGCCACGGCGGTGGCGGCAAAGGGTGCCAGCGACGACCACTTCCAGCTCTGTCTGGCTTGGGAATCGATCCAATTTGTTTTGCAGTCCGGACAGTCTTTTTGGTAGAAAGAATAGCGATGTGCCGGTGGGTTGGCGATTTGACAACCGCCCGGAAATAACTCTTCGGCAAAAATACTGTTTGGCCCGCGCGCGTTATCCGCCGTGGGTACATTATCTATATGCTCAAAAGTTGTCCATATCCAATCATCCCCATTGCCGCTTTGCGTGCGATGCATAATGTGCATACCGACCAATCCAAGTTTGGCTTTAACGCACAAAGGTTTGCCAGTGATAGTGTCTCTTCCATCTATGGCGATTAAACTATTGACAGTATGATAACGCCTAGGGTCATCCTTTGAATGTGGCTGCAAAATGCGCCACGCCGATTTAATTTGCAACGCCCCCACGGAACCTCCCGTTCTTGCTTCAACATTGGTGTAGTGACCTAGAGGAAACTCAATTGGAATTCCGCTATTCTTAAATGCGATTTGGCCAGCAACGCTCTCAAGGCCATTTGTATAGATGTATGTCTCCACCACCGGGTTCACCCGGACATCATAGACAACATAGTTCAGGTTACGGTCGATCAAAGGCTGGCCCGTGGCCTGTATGAACTCATCCATCACCAAAACCGATTTATTCCTGGGCCGACCGGCGCAAACATTATTACCGGGCAGATCGAATAGCTGTGTAGGGTTTTTATAGTGGTTCCATACTCGTGGCGCCTCCGGATCGGTACCAATCAGGTTTCTTTGGGGATGACCCTTGTCGTCCGTGGGCCAGTTCAATGCGATGAATGATTTCCAGGAAAACAAGTCAAATGGGTTTTGCGCGGACGGGATAATCAGCCGATAGACAAAGGACGCACTGAAATCCGTGACATCATGGGGCAGATACGAGCAAAGCTGGTCAATGGGCGCTTTTTCACAAAAATCATTCTCCAGATCCAACGCTTTCTGCTCAGTCTCGGGCGGTGTATCTTGTGCGAAAGCCTGACCAAAGACCGGGCCAAAGAGTAGGCACAGAACCAGCACTACGGGGATACGCTGCATGGGCAGAACGACAAATGCCGAATGGAGGTGTTATGGAAAATCTCCCGCATACCTTGGACGTGAGCTGCTTGCCGGCCGACTAACCACTCATCAGTGTGTGAACAACGATTGTCGGCGAGCGGACGAGTTTTCGCTAATGGCTGAGTATCTGGCTTAAGAACAATTTGGTGCGGTCGTGTTGCGGGTGGTCGAAGAATAAATCCGGGGTGTTTTCTTCGATAATTTCGCCGACATCCATGAAAATCACGCGGTTGGCGACGGTTTTGGCGAAGCCCATTTCGTGGGTTACGCATAACATGGTCATGCCTTCCTGCGCCAGTTCAACCATGACATCCAGCACTTCCTTGATCATTTCCGGGTCAAGCGCAGAGGTCGGCTCGTCGAACAGCATAATGCGCGGGTTCATGCACAAACTACGGGCGATGGCCACGCGCTGTTGCTGACCGCCGGACAACTGGCCGGGGAACTTGTTTGCCTGCTCCGGGATTTTGACCCGCTCAAGGTATTTCATGGCGATTTCCACGGCTTCGGCCTTGGGGGTTTTGCGCACCCAAATCGGCGCCAGTGTGCAGTTTTCCAGGACGGTTAAATGCGGGAAAAGATTAAAATGCTGGAACACCATGCCGACTTCCCGGCGCACCGTTTCGATATTTTTCAGGTCATTGGTAAGTTCCACGCCATCGACGATAATATCCCCTTGCTGGTGCTCTTCCAGCCGGTTGATACAGCGAATCATGGTGGACTTGCCGGAGCCGGATGGGCCGCAGATAACGATTCGTTCACCGCTGGTTACCGACAGATTGATATCCTTCAGCACATGAAATTCGCCATACCATTTGTGCATGGCCACAATATTGATGGCGAGATTGGCGTTCTGAGTTTGATCGACTTGGGTTTGATTAGACATATCGGTTTGATTAGGCATAACAGAAATACCTCATTATTTTTTTGGCGTTATCGTTTGTGTCCGGTTTCGAGTTTTCCTTCGAGATAGAGCGAATAGCGGGACATCGCGAAGCACGAGATAAAGAAAAATATAGCGACGAAAATATAGACTTCATTGGAAAGCCCAGTCCATTTGGTGTCGGCAAGCGAGGCGCGGCCGATGCCGAGCGGGTCGAGCAAGCCGATGATAATAACCAACGTGGTGTCTTTGTACAGACCGATGAAGGTGTTGACGATGCCCGGAATGGAAATTTTCAGCGCCTGCGGCAGCACGATGAGGCGCATCGCTGGCCAGTATTTCAAGCCCAGCGCATCGCCTGCTTCAATCTGACCGTTGGGAATCGCTTGCAGCCCGCCACGAATCACCTCGGCCATATAGGCCGAAGCAAACAGCGTTACCATAATCAACACGCGCAACAACAAATCAAACTTGGTGCCCGGCGGCAAGAAGTAACTGAGCATGGTGGAAGCGACAAATAGCAGCGTAATCAGCGGCACGCCGCGGATAAATTCGATGAAGCCGATGCAGAAAACCCTGATCAGCGGCAGTCTGGATGACCGGCCTAACGCCAGCAGAATGCCGATGGGCAAGGAAAAAGCGATGCCGGTTACGCCGATTACCAAGGTCAGCATAATGCCGCCGAATTTGTCGGTGGCCACCGCCGGCAGTTCCAGTCCGAGTATATTCCCCCCGACCAGCAACCAACCGGCAATAAACGGGAACGCGACCGCATAGTAAAGGCCGTATTTGCGGTGGGGAACCTTGTCGAACAATACTGGCACCATCGCCAGGCACAGCAACACAAACGAAAGATTGACGCGCCAACGCTGTTCCAGCGGATAAAATCCGTAGGTGAAAAGCTTGAATCTTTCACCGATGAAAGCCCAGCAGGCACCCTCTCCGGCGACCCGGCAGGCATTGCGATCCTCGCCGGTAAATACCGCATCGAGAAATAGCCAGTTGAGTGCCGACGGCACAATGATGTACAGGAACCAGGCCGCTAAAGCCGTCAGCACAATATTGGTCGGAGACGACAGCAGATTCCCGCGAATCCATGCGATTGGGCCAACCAGATTTGCCGGCGCCGGCAGATTCGGATGTTGGCCGGGCGCATAGCTTTTTTCGTTTGATGCCATGATGGTTACCTTTCCACCAGTTTAATTCGCTTGTTGTACCAGTTCATACCGGACGATATCAACAGCGAGAATATCAGGTACAACGTCAATACGATGGCCATACATTCCATTTCGCGCCCGGTCTGATTCAACGAGATGCCGCCGATGGTGGCGACGATGTCCATATAGCCGATGGCGATCGCCAGCGATGAGTTTTTGGCAAGATTTAAATACTGGCTAGTCAAGGGCGGGATGATGATTCGCAACGCCTGCGGAATCACCACCAGATTTAGGGTGCGGCCACGGGTAACGCCTAATGCCGCGGCCGCTTCGTTTTGCCCCCAATCCACCGCGCTGATACCGGCGCGCACGATCTCGCCGATGAAGGCCGCGGTATAAATGGACAATGCCAGCCACAGGGCGATGAATTCGGGGCGGATGACCAGGCCGCCCTTGTAATTGAATCCCTTGAGTTCGGGAATCTCCCAGACGATGGGCGAGCCCAGCAGGAAATACATAATGAAAGGAATACCGACGATGGCGCCAAAGCATATCCAGAATACTGGATAATGCTTGCCGGTTTGATCCTGCACTTTCTGAGCGTATTTTCGGAACCACAAGCTGGAAATGACGCTGATGACAAACAGTGCGGCCACTACCCAATACAATGGCTGGAAGTCGGGGCTGGGGATGAAGAATCCGCGATTGGTGAGAAACGCCACCTCGTTCACAACTACCGCGTTCTTCGGCGTTGGCAGGGAATTGACGATAATGCCATGCACCAGCAAGATATGTAGCAACACCGGCACATTACGCACATATTCAATATACACATATGCCAATTTGTTGACGATCCAGTTTTTGGATAGTCGGCATACCCCCAACAAGAAACCAATAATGGTCGCTAATACGATGCCGAAAACCGCCACCAGCAACGTATTGATGATGCCGACCATCATCGCGCGAAAATGGGTCGAACGCGAACTGTATTCGATCAACGACTGGCTAATGTCGTAGTTAGACGGCTGCGACAGGAAATTCATGCTGAGATCCTTGCCAATCGCCTCAAGGTTGAAAATCGCGTTGCGTACTATGATGAAGAAGAACGCGAATATCGCCGCGAAAGCCAGTATCTGGATGATTACTTGGCGGGTCTCTTTGTCGTTCCACAGGCGGGAAACGATGTTTCGCTGCGGTCGGGATAGGGCTATTTCAGTCATTGTGCCGTGCTCATGGGGCCATGATTATTGAGGCATGATTATCAGGAGGGGTCGTTGGCGTCTTGTGGGCGGGCGGTTTTGGCCCAGCCGTTGATTTCAGCGGACACCATTCCATGTTGATGCTGATTTTAATCGGTATCGCGCCAATTTCAAGTGGTTTTTGATGGTTCGCGGGCCAGACCGGGGCGCTGAAGCGCCCCGGTCTGGCCCGCGATAAGCCGATGCAAACAGCCGATTTATCGAATCGGCGCGGCGTATAGAATGCCGCCGTCCTTCCACAGGGCGTTGAGACCGCGCGCAAGGCCAATCGTCGTGTTCGGGCCGATGTGGCGATCAAAGGATTCGCCATAGTTGCCACTCGCGGAAATGGCGCGCACCGCCCACGCGTTGTCCAAGCCGAGCATCTCGCCCATATTGCTTTCGGTGCCGAGCAGGCGGTTGATGCTTGGATTGTCGCCGGGCGCACTGGCCAGTTGCTTAACATTCGCCTGGGTAACGCCAAGCTCCTCGGCATTGATTACGGCGTTGACAACCCATTTGCCGATGTCTGCCCACTGGTCATCACCCTGTCTAACCGCGCCGCCCAGAGGCTCTTTGGAAATAATTTCCGGCAAGATTATGTGGCCCGACGGGTTCTCAAGTGCGACTCTGATAGAAGCCAGCGCGGAGGCGTCGGTGGTGTACGCGTCGCACCGATTGGCGTTGTAGTTGGTGATGCCCTCTTCGTTGGTTTCGACCGCAACCGGCTCATAGGAAATCCCGGTTGTGCGGAAGAAATCAGCCAGATTGAGCTCGGTGGTGGTGCCGGTCTGGATGCAAACCGAGGCGCCATCCAGATCCTTGGCGGAGGTAATGCCTAAATCCTTGCGAATCAGGAAGCCTTGTCCGTCATAGTAGTTAATGGGCAGGAAGGTCAGTTTCAGGTCGGTATCGCGGCTCATGGTCTCAGTGGTGTTGCGAAACAGGATGTCGGCTTCCCCGGAGTTCAAAACGGTAAAACGGTTTTTGGTGGTGGCCGGGATGAATTTGACTTTTTCGGCGTAGCCAAGAACGGCAGCGGCCACCGCACGACAGAGGTCAACATCCACACCTTCCCATCGGCCGTTTTCATCCGGCGCGGCAAAGCCGATAAGCCCTGTTGAAATGATGCAATTGAGCTCGTCTCTGGCTTGAACATCCTGAAGGGTGCCAGCAGAGGCTGTTATCGCGGTTAGCGATAGCGCGGTAGCAAGTGCCGCGATCTTTGGTAATTTCATTGGAATCTCCTAAAATTGTTAAGTATGGTCTTAACTAAGACCCATTAAATATATTACGATTTTGACAATTATTGTCTATAGTTAGAATATATTACCACTCTCAAAGAAACCTGTCAATCGCGTGTATAAGTCCATAACATATGGCACTTCGGGTGGTTGATAAACAGTGATTGTACGGGAGAGCGCAGGGCCAGGGCTTGGTGAGGGCGTTCGGTGTTGCAAAACAGGCCAGTCGGCCGGTGCGCGGTTGAATTGGCCGACATCGGTATAACCGCCCGGCGAAAGCCGGAATCCAGCCATATATCCGTCCCGCGAAGCGGGGCACAAACCTGCAATGCCAGCGCAAATGACAACCTCACCACAAATTATTAAATACCAGCCTCAGTCCCAAGGTTATGAATAATATGCCAAAGAGCCCGGATATCCATGGCTTTAGCCTGAGATAAAAACTCCGAGCCGGCCCGGAGGAAAAAACGAGCGCCAACAGCGCATGCCAGAAGACGGCTATTACCAAGCATCCCGTCACCAATAGAAAAATAATGATCATGGGAGAAGCGGGAGATATTGCTATCGACGTGATGGCCAGCCAGTACAAGGCTGTTTTGGGGTTTGTCATTTGAATGAGCAAACCCTTTCTGAAACTGGCGAAAGCAGTGGAATCTTCTGATTGATCCCCGTCGTCAATAATTAACTTGGCGGATATAAAGACTGATCTCAGAGACTTATAGCCAAGCCAGCATAAATAGCCGCCACCAAGAATTTGCATAGCAATCTCGGCATTTTCGTAAATACTCAAGAGTGTAGTAATGCCTGTTGCGGCAAATAATGCCCATATCCCAGTTCCCACGCTGATGCCAAGCGCAACCAATACGCCGTTTTTTCTGCTGTGCACAGAACTGGAAACAATGCCCAAAAAATTAGGCCCCGGACTAATGAAGGCGACCAAGGTGGCTGCATAGACCGTAACAAGGCTAGGTAAAAAGTAATATATTTCCTCTATATACATGTACGTACTCCAAATTAAGTTATTACAAGAAGGATTTTGTATGTTTTTCTTGCCCAAATTGATTGCATATCACTCTTACACTTAATCTTTGTATATGTTATCCCGCCAATTAGCACGATAATGTCCACGACTCCAGAAATGGAAGCCCATAAGGATCATATCACGGTATCCGTAGTCCTCATTCGCCAAAATCGGTGTAGCCATATGGAAAAGTTCACGGTCATCTATGATTATTGCCTCTCCTGGTTCTAAAGTTGTCTCAAAAATGGGCGGGGATACTGCCGTGTCATGTACATGGGAAACACCACCCTTTATCTCCACACGTGATACACAGCCCATCATTATGTATTCAACACCATCCCTGTGTATTCCTTCAGGCACTGGGATGCCCTCTTTCGGGTTATAAGCATGGGTTCTTATTTGATGGCAGTTAGTCAGCCATTCGTTTTCGACATCATGCAACGGCCATCTTTTTTGTATAGTTTTAAATCCGTTTAGAATATAAGGCGTGAAATCAACATCCGAGTTTACCGATTCAATCGGCCTTTCGATGTGACCAGTTAGTTTATTTGTTTGACCTTGCAAGAAAGGTTGGGTTATAAGTCTGGTGATATCCGCTTCTTGAGTTGTAGCGTCAAAAATTGCATGATACTGAGCCAGCTTACGACTACGCCCACCTTTTTCAGCAGGGTGATATATATCTGGCCCGAGGTTTTCAAACTGCGGCGCATATTGTGTAAGTAAATCCCCAACATTAACAACGGCGTAGTTTTTTGGATATATTTCGGACATGTTAGTTTTCCTCTCTATTGATAATTGTAGATTGTGGTCTCTAAATTCTAACGCAACACCTATAGTATGAATACAACAATATCAAGCGAGGCGTTGAAGAATGAAGGTTTATCATCGTCTAAGCTTGGTGGAGCGAGAAGCCATCGGCGCATTGTATCATTGTGGCGCGGGCGTCCGTGAAATTGCCCGGCAACTTTATCGCAGTCCATCAACCATCAGTCGTGAACTCAACCGCAGCAAGAGCGGATTTTATTACTTGGCGGTCACCGCGGACAACAAGGCTCGGCGGCGATGTTATCGTCGTTCGGGCAAGTTGTCCAAAGACAAGGGTTTGCGTTGGGTCGTCATCAACGGACTTCGCAAGCAGTGGTCGCCGGCGCAAATCAGCGCCAAGCTCAAGCTGGATTATCCTGGGGATGAACGCATGCGCGTGTGCGCCGAAACCATCTACACGTATTTGTATGCGTTGCCTCGGGGGGTCTGCGTCAATCCCTGTTGCGTTGTTTGCGGCAGCATCGAAAGGCGCGGCGGCCCCGCAGCCGGGGCCTTGACCGGCGGGGTCGGATTCCAGAGATGATCAGTATTGAGGAGCGGCCGGCGCAAGTGGCTGAACGCACTGTGCCCGGGCATTGGGAAGGCGACTTAATCCAGGGCGCTCACAATCAATCCGCGCTTGGCACGCTGGTTGAGCGCACCACCCGGACGGTGTTGCTGGCGCGCTTGAAGGGACAGGACGCCGAAACGGTGCGCAAGGCGTTTGCGCGCAAACTGCGAACGATACCGAAACAGATGAAACTGACCCTGACCTACGATCAGGGCAAAGAGATGGCGGCGCATCGCTTGTTCACCAAAGAGACCAACATGCAGGTCTATTTTGCCCATCCGCGCAGCCCATGGGAACGCGGCGCCAATGAGAATGCCAACGGCTTGATCAGGCAGTGTTTTCCGAAAGGCACGGACTTTAATCAAGTCAGCGCTTATGCAGTGCGCAAGGCTCAAGATCGATTAAATGGACGACCGCGTAACGTGTTAGACTGGAAAACGCCTTTTGAGGTTTTTAATGAACTGTTGCAATAGAAACTAGAGACCACCGATAGATCAATTGACAGGTTAGGCATAAGTGGCCTTGAATATTTAGCAAGTATTTTGGTTCCTATCAGTTTATCAGCAGTATTTTTAGAAGTTTTTATATGTGCATATTTCTGAGCTACAGTATGATATAAATATGAGCAATGGAGAAAAAGGGTGTTGATGCAGAAATTGCTTAAAAACTGTTTTTGATTTTATTATCGTTAACATTAAAATTGTATGAGGCGGTATTCCCCAAAATGAAAAATTCTATTGCTGTAGATGAGTTGTTTTCTGCGATACATACGTATGCGGCGCCGATGATTATTGATGTTCGCCGTTTGCAGGCATTCGAGGAGGCCGAGCGCATGATTCCCACCGCTTACTGGCGCGATCATCTGGTTACTGGCGACTGGGCGAGAGAGATTCCCGATGAAAAAGAGGTGGTTATCTATTGTGTTCATAGTCAGCAGGTCAGTCAAGCGGCGGTTGCGATATTGCGATCTCAAGGCATCCATGCCCGTTATCTAACAGGAGGTTTTGGTGCATGGGAGGCTGCCGGCGCAACCACCCTGCCACGCAAGGCAATGACGGCGCATCAGGGAAAGCATTGGATAACGCGGGAAAATCCGAAGATCGACCGTATCGCCTGCCCTTGGCTGATTCGGCGGTTCATCGATCCGAGCGCGGTCTTTCATTATGTGGAAGCCGACTGGGTTCAGGAAATTGCCGTGGAAACCGGCGCAATCGTTTTTGATGTTCCGGGTGCGGATACACCCTTCGCGCATGACCGCGGGTTTTGTAGTTTCGATGCCTTTATCCGCCATTTTGACATGCGCGATGCGGCGCTGAAAAAAATGGCTGCCGTTGTCCGCGGCGCGGGTACCGTGCAACTGGATTTGGCGCCGCAGGCGGCCGGTCTGGTCGCGCTTTCTCTGGGGCTGTCGGCACTCTATCGGGATGATCAGGAGATGTTGGAAAAAGGAATGATTTTTTATGATGCGTTATACAGCTGGTGCCGCAATGCTTCCAATGAACAAAAAGAAAAATAGAAAAAATAGAGTCGGGCAATTTTTGTCAGCGGATGGAGCGTTGCCAAGTGGACAGGATTCCACGGCTGGCCATGGCATTGGTTTTGTTGAAGCTTTTTGGACTTGGGTGAAAATCGGCTGGTTAAGTTTCGGCGGGCCGGCTGGGCAAATTGCCATGATGCACCGCATACTGGTGGATGAAAAAAAGTGGATCAGCGAAAGCCGGTTTCTGCACGCACTTAACTATTGCATGTTATTGCCAGGTCCGGAGGCACAGCAGTTGGCGATTTATCTGGGCTGGTTGCTGCACCGCATCCGCGGCGGCGTGGTCGCCGGCGTGCTGTTTGTTCTGCCGGGTGCGGCAATCATTTTGTTGATCAGCATTCTGTATGTGGAATACCGGGATTTGCACATCATTGAAGCCGTTTTTTTTGGTGTCAAGGCGGCTATCTTGGCGGTGGTTTTCGAGGCAGTTGTGCGCATCGGCAGGAAAATGCTGAAGAACAATTTTTTAGTTGCCATCGCAGTAGCGGCTTTTGTCAGCATATTTTTCTTTGGCGTGCCGTTCCCGTTGGTTGTTGTCGGTGCTGGTCTGGCCGGATTTTTAGGCGACCGAATAGCACCAGCCAAGTTCCAAATCATCCAACCTGAAAAGAGTGCTGACGATAACGCGACGCCGATGCAGGATTATGCCTTGGATCGCGCGTTGCAGCAGGGCAAGTTGGAGCATGTGGCGCCGTCTCGCACACGTGCTTGGAAGGTGCTGGCTTGCTGCCTCGCCCTTTGGTTCGGGCCGGTCATTGCGTTGGCGATTACATTGGGCCTCGGGCATGTGTATGTGCAGGAAGGCGTGTTTTTCAGCAAAATGGCGGTTGTTACCTTCGGCGGGGCGTATGCCGTGCTCGCCTATATGGCGCAACAAGCGGTCAACACCTACAGCTGGCTCAACCCGGGCGAAATGCTGGATGGCTTGGGGATGGCCGAAACCACGCCCGGGCCATTGATTATGGTGGTTCAGTTCGTCGGCTTCGTGGGCGCGTATCGGAACCCGGGCCCGCTTGATCCGATGGTTGCCGGAATGTTGGGTGCATTGTTGACCAGTTGGGTCACTTTCGTGCCCTGTTTCTTGTGGATCTTTTTGGGTGCGCCGTATATCGAATCCTTGCGCGGTAATCGCGCCTTGAGCACCGCCCTCAGCGGAATTACGGCGGCTATCGTCGGTGTAATTCTAAACCTGTCGGTTTGGTTCAGTATGCATGTATTGTTTAGCGAATTGCGTGAAATCCATAGCCTGGGCATGAACATTCAGATACCGGTTTGGGACACCCTGCACCCATGGTCGGCGTTGCTGGCTATTGGCGCCTTGATTCTGATGCGGTGCAAGGTTGGGATAATTAAGACGCTGGCAGCGAGTATCGTTCTTGGCGGATTAATTTTCTACTTTTGAGGAACTGTCGCAATGGAGGTCAGCAGCTTGTGCAGTAACAGACTCAGGTTTCTATGTGCGCCTGCAAATCGGCGTGATAGGAAGATCTGACCATTGCTCCGGACGCAACATTGGAAAATCCCAGCGTCTTTCCAATCTCGCCCAATTCCGCAAATTCGTCCGGGTGCCAATATCGTTGCACTGGTAAATGATGGCGGCTGGGCTGCAAGTATTGTCCCAAGGTGAGTATTTCCACCTCATGCCGGCGCAAATCATCCATCACCTCGATCACTTCATCTCGGGTTTCGCCGAGCCCCAGCATGATGCCGGATTTCGTCGGCACGGCCGGTTGGTTTCGTTTCATGCGTTGCAAAAGATCCAGCGAATATTGATAGTCTGCTCCCGGTCGCGCTTGTTTATACAATCGCGCAACCGTCTCCAGATTGTGATTGAACACATCGGCCGGGGATTTTTCCAGAATCTCCACGGCAACCTCTATTCTGCCGCGAAAATCGGGCGTGAGAATCTCGATTTTCGTATTTGGGCATTGAGATCGAATCGCGCGGATGCACTCGACAAAATGGGTTGCGCCGCCATCGCGCAAATCATCGCGATCCACAGAAGTGATGACCACATAGTTCAGGCCCATCGCGGCCACGGTTTCGGCGAGATTGCGTGGCTCATCCGCATCCAGGGGGTTGGGTCGCCCGTGTGCCACATCGCAAAACGGGCATCGCCGAGTGCAAATATCGCCCATAATTAAAAATGTCGCCGTGCCGTTGCCGAAACATTCGCCGAGATTAGGGCAGGCCGCTTCCTCGCAAACGGTGTGCAATCCTTTTGACCGCAGTATTTTTTTGAGTTCAGAAACCGCTGGAGTGCCGGTGAAACTGGCGCGAATCCATTTCGGTTTTCTGAGCAGCTGAGCGCGCGGCAGGGGCGCAATCCTGACTGGAATTCGCGCCATCTTTTCCTTGCCGCGAAGTTTTTCGCCCTGAATTATTTTATTTAATTTACCGGCCGCGGGTTGCATGGTTTTCTTCCATTATTATGGATCGACAGGAGAGACAAGATTTTTTAATTTTTGTTTTATTGATTCTCTTTTCATAACGATTATCCTGTTTATATTGTCCATACATGTAAATTGCTTTCATTTTCACCCGGTCATTTTCACCAGCGAGGCTTGAGCAGGGCCAACGACAACGGGGCTGCCGCCATGATAACTAAAAATCAAGTGGTAACAACAACCAAACTGCCACTAATAATAAAGATACGGCAAAAAAATAATTTAGCAATTGTTCCACTTTTGGATTGCTTACCCATTGGGCAATACTACTGCCTGCAGCAACCCAAATAAAATG
Source organism: Candidatus Spongiihabitans sp. (assembly GCF_965237845.1). GTDB lineage: Bacteria > Pseudomonadota > Gammaproteobacteria > Arenicellales > Poriferihabitantaceae > Spongiihabitans. The sequence continues at coordinate 2,178,202 of NZ_OZ250154.1, forward strand.
CGTTGAAATATTAAGCACTGCCAACATAATAACCAAATATATCACTTGTTGTATTTGGTTAAAACTACCATCAAGTAACACGGAAAACATCAAAAACAACATTGACAAACCCTTGGGATTTAGCATTTGTAAAATAACGCCATCTACAAAAGTGTAAGTTTTTTCGCCATTAATTTGTTTGTGTTTTTGTGGTCTTATAAATTTATAAGTTAAATAGGTAATATAGATAACACCTAGTAATTGCACGACAAAAATCACATCAGGGTAGTGCTTTAAAAATTCCCCAAAACCAAAACCAATAATCAGTGAATAAACAACAAAAACCAAATTCACCCCGATGATTAGCGGAATAGATTTTTTAACGCCTTGCTTAACGCCTGATGCGGCAAAAACTATATTGGCGGGCCCGGGACTAAAAACCAAAGGAAACATTAATCCAAAAAATAAAATAAAGTATTGGAATTTTATTTACCCCAAAACATCATTAGGTTGCATTCTTTATTGCCACATACTGTGGATAAATTAGTCCACACAATATAAAAACACAAGCCACAACTTCTGCTGAACTTAGTGTTTCGCCAAAAAACAAATACCCGAGCATTAGCCCAAATACTGGAACCAAAAATGCATAGGGAACAATTTTATTCGGAGAATATAGTTTGATTAGATACCCGATTAAGCCAAATCCCACCAAAGTAGAAACAAAAGAGTTGAATAATAAGGCAGTAATCCCTTTATAGGATATATTCATTAAAGCGTCTATTTGTCCAGTTTCAAAAATCAATGACAATAGCAACAAAGGCACAGGAGGGATAATACTCATCCAAACCATTAAGCGGAAGGTGTCATAGTTACCGCCTTTTTTCATGAAGATTTTAGTAAGGCCACTAAAAAAGGCGCCTGCCAAAACAAATGACAACCCGATAACTGATAGAGAATTGCTGGAATCAAAAATTAAAATACAAATACCACAAATAGCAACAGCTGCTCCTATACGCTGACTTGTCGTTGGCGAATCCTTTAAGAAAATTGCCGATAATATTAATGTAAATATAACCTGAAACTGCATTAACAAAGATGTCATACCAGCAGGCATCCCAAGACTTATGCCTATAAATGCAAGCGTAAATGTAAAGACCCCAAGGGTCGTGCCAATCTGTAAAATCAACCTCCATGTCAACGTATCTCTTTTAATGAAAAATATTAATGGAAATACAATCAATGTATACCTTATGCATGTGAATAATATTGGGGGTAATTCTTGCAAACCCATCTTGGTAATCACAAAGTTTCCCCCCCAAATAGCAGATACAGATACGGCAAATATTATGTGTATTGGTTTCATAATTTATTTTTTTGAAGGTTTCCGCGTATTGGAGAAATGTGCATAAAGGCTGTTATACATAAGTGTTCCAGCAGCTATAGCCTGTTGCACACCATCAACAATTTCCTTAAGTCCTGTACTGGATAATGCAGGTTGCATATTTTTTATCCCCATTAGTATTTCAGCAGTATGAAATGGATCTATTGTCTTATGAGCTGTGAAGTAAATTTGAATATCATCATCAACTAATCCAACTCTATCCATTCCGTTTAACATTTTTGTAAAATGTGGCTCAGCCCAACTCTCAGTAACTAAAAAATGCCCATAAGCTGATAACACTTTTCCTGGTGAGGTCAATAAATAATTGAACGAATTTGATGTAAGTGATGCAAACCATGGTTTTCTATTTCTGTAGTTAACAATACTTTCAGTATCACCCAAAGAATTTAACAATCTTCTTAACCAAGTAGTATGAAAATTATCTAAATTCCCATGGCCACATTCGTCCCAAAGATTAGATGATATTACTTGTTTCATCGAATGTTGCAATCATGGAATCATCATTGCAACCTCATCATCTACAACTTCATTTCTAATTACTTCTAACAATAAAAATTCTTTCCAGTGCTCTTTAGTCATATCATTCTCCACATAATCAAAAAATGAATGACTGACTCCAGTGTTGTTTTTTGTCAAGTTTTCCAAATATTGACAACATGCATCAGTGGACTGGTATATAGATCCGTCATTTGTCATATCTTGTTAAGCATTTCTTCTTCGGCTTTAGCGTTCAGACATAAGCCTCAGGTACAAGCCTTAGGCATAATCCGACATCGGCGGGCAGCTGCAGACAAGATTTTTGTCGCCATAGACATTGTCTATCCGCCCCACTGGCGGCCAGAATTTATTATTTCGGGCGGCTTCGGTGGGAAAGAATGCGCGCTCGCGGGAATAGGGCGCATTCCAGTCGTCTTTGACCAGCAGATGATAGCTATGCGGCGCATTGGTCAACAGGCTATTTTCCAGGGTTGCCTGGCCCTGTTCGATTTCCCGAATCTCTGCTCGAATCGAAATCAGGGCGTCGCAAAATCGGTCAATCTCTTCCAGAGATTCACTCTCAGTCGGCTCGATCATGAGCGAATCAGGCACCGGCCACGACATGGTGGGCGCATGAAAACCGTAGTCGATCAATCTTTTTGCGACATCCTCGACGGTCACTCCGCAACTGTCCTTGATCAGCGCCAAGTTGATGACACATTCGTGGGCAACCCGCCCGCTCTTGCCTTTATACACGACCGGGTAATGCGCATCCAGGCAATGGGCGATGTAATTGGCATTAAGAATAGCGACCTGGGTTGAGCGCTTTAATCCATGCTTGCCGAGCAGCCGCATATAGGCCCAGGATATGGGCAGAATCAATGGCGAGCCCCACGGCGCCGCGGATACCGTGCCCAACGGGCTTGAGCCTCCGCGGTTGCATCTGACCACCGGATGGTCGGGAAGAAACGGCAGTAGGTGCTTCTTCATGCCAATCGGGCCCATGCCGGGGCCGCCGCCGCCATGCGGGATAGCAAAGGTTTTATGCAGGTTGAGGTGCATGACATCGGCGCCGATCTCGGCTGGCCGACAGATGCCCACCATGGCATTCATGTTGGCGCCATCCATATAAACCTGACCGCCATTGGCATGGACGATATCGCAAATTTCCTTGATGGACTCCTCAAAAACGCCGTGGGTGGAGGGATATGTCACCATCGTGGCGGCTAATGAATCGGCGTGCAATTCGGCTTTTTCCTTGAAATCGTTGATGTCGATATTGCCGTGGTGGTCGCACTTGACCACCACCACTTTCATCCCGGCCATGACCGCGCTGGCCGGATTGGTGCCGTGCGCCGAGGACGGGATCAGGCAGACGGTGCGTTGTGTGTTGCCCTGGGAGTGATGAAAGGCGCGGATGCACAATAGACCGGTGTATTCGCCCTGCGAGCCGGCGTTGGGCTGGAAGGTAAAGCCGTCAAAGCCGGTGATTTCGCACAACATCGAATCCAGTCGATTGATTATTCGATGATACCCTTTGGTATGCTTGGCCGGCGCAAAGGGATGGATATGCGCGAATAATGGATTTGAAATGGGCTCCATTTCGCTGGCGGCGTTGAGTTTCATGGTGCATGAGCCGAGCGGAATCATGGCGCGCGCCAAGGTAATATCCTTGCTGGCGGTTTTTCTGAGGTAGCGCATGAATTCCGTTTCAGAACGATAGCGATGGAAAATCGGGTGGGTCAGGAATTCGCTTGAGCGTTTTAGATTCTCTGGAATGGATTGATTCAAATCAATGTCGAACAATGAGCCGCTGACTTGTTCTGCGGTGGTGCCGGCAAACACCTCCAGCAGCCCAACGACTTTTTCCCGAGAGATGGTCTCGTCCAGGCTGATGCCTAAATGATCATCGTCCACCAGACGCAGGTTATATCCAGCTTGCTCCGCTTTATCCTGAATTCTTTTTGCCTGACCCGCGGCGCGGATAAGCAGGGTGTCGAAAAATTGAGCGTGGACGATCTCAAAACCCAGGCTTTTTAGTTCTTGGGCCAGGGCGCGGGCCAAGCGATTGATCCCGCTGGCGATGCGGGTCAAGCCTTCAGGTCCGTGATACATGGCGTAAACCGTTGCCATGATTGCCAACAAGACTTGAGAGGTGCAAATGTTGCTGGTGGCTTTGTCGCGGCGTATGTGTTGTTCCCGGGTTTGCAATGCCATGCGGTATGCCGGATTGCCGTTGACATCGATGGTGGCGCCGATCAATCTTCCGGGCAGCGCGCGTTTGTATTTTTCATGGGTTGCCATGTAGGCGGCATGCGGTCCGCCAAACCCCATCGGCACGCCGAATCTTTGCGTGCTGCCAATCGCAATATCGACGCCCATTTCACCGGGTGGCTTGAGCAGGGTCAGCGACAACGGATCCGCCGCCATGATCACCAAAGCAGCCTGGGATTTCAGTTTATCGATTGTTTCGCGGTAGTCCCGCACCTGTCCAGACGCGTCGGGGTATTGCAGCAGCCCGGCAAAATACTCGCCGTTTTCAATCTCGCGCTCGCCATCGCCGACCACGACTTCAATTCCTAATGGTTCAGCGCGGGTTTTCACAACCGCAATGGTTTGCGGCAAGCAATCCTGATCAACCAAGAATCGGCTGGATTTACTTTTCGCCACGCGCCGGGCGACCAACATGGCTTCGGCGGCGGCCGTTGCCTCGTCGAGCAATGACGCATTGGCAAGTTCCATCGCGGTTAAATCCATGATCATTTGCTGAAAAGTGATCAGGATTTCCAGCCGTGCCTGGCTGACTTCCGGTTGGTACGGCGTGTAGGCGGTGTACCAATCCGGGTTTTCCATGACATTGCGACGAATCACCGGCGGCGTTACCGTACCATAATAACCCAGCCCGATCATGGAGATCGCCGCGGTGTTATCGGCCGCAATCAGGCGGCTCAATTTATTAAGTCGGTTTTCATCCAGCGAACGCGGCAGGGAAAATTCGTTTTTGCTCTGGATTGACGCTGGAATAGTTTGCTCAATCATATCGTCCAGGGAATCCAGGCCCAGAACTTCAAGCATCCGTGCAATATGTTCAGGACTGGAGCCAATATGGCGGGTTGTGAAATCATCGGCTCTAGGCATGGTTCATCTCGTTTTGGCAGGGCTGGTTCTGGTATGGTTTGGTAAGGAAATTCATCAGGGGTACGGTAATTAAGCTAAAGATTCGATCAACGAACTATAAGCCGCATCATCCATCAGGCTCGCTATTTCGCTGCTATCAGAGGGTTTTATTTTGAATATCCAGCCCTCGCCGTCGGGGTCTTCATTGACTTTTTCCGGCGCATCCGCAAGCGACTCATTGACCGCAACGACAATCCCGCTGACCGGGGCTTTTACCTCCCCGGCAGCTTTAACGGACTCAATCACCGCCGCGTCTTCGCCTTTCGCCAGTTCCCGGTCGAGGTCCGGTGGCTCCACAAAAACGACTTCGCCAAGCTGTTGCTGGGCATAGTCGGTAATTCCCACCACCACCAAATCATCTTCCTCTCTGGCCCATTCGTGATCATCAGTGTATTTTGTTGACATGATTAACCTCTCTCGTTTTAATTGTTTAGTTTGTGTATGTAGTTTGTTTAGGCTGGTCGGTAATAATTCCGTGCAACGAATGGTAATTTTGACACATTAATCGGCAATCGTTTATCTCTTACCACCGCATTCAATACATTATTTTCGGCGCTATGCTCGATATCGACATAGCCCATGCAGATTGGCTTGCCGAGACTGGGACTGAAACCGCCGCTGGTCACGGCACCGATTTGGCGGCCAATTTCAGTGCCTTGAATATCTTCAATAACGGCGCCTTCTCGAATCGGCGCGCGACCTTGCGGGGACAGTCCGACTAATAATTTTGAAACCTGTTTAGGAATCTGCGACAAAATAATGTTATCGCCGGGAAATCCACCGGCACGCTCGCCGCCGCGGCGTCTGGCCTTGGACACGGCCCACAGCAGATTACCTTCAATTGGCGTGGTCCGGGCGGTAATATCGTGGCCATACAAACATAAACCTGCCTCCAAGCGCAACGAATCCCTGGCTCCCAATCCGACCCATTTCACTTCATCGTCCGCCAGCAGGGTTTCGGCGATTTCCACCGCATGGCTATCATCCACGGAAATTTCAAACCCATCTTCTCCAGTATAACCCGAGCGCGAAAACCAACAGGCGATGCCCTTAACCTGGAGTTTCCGTACCGACATAAAACCCATATCCGAAAGATCCTGTCCCAGACGCTGCATGACCTGGGCCGCAGCAGGCCCCTGCAACGCCAGCAGGCTTTTGTGCGGCATCATTTCCAGCTCCAGACGACTGCCGAGTTGATTATTCAGGTAATTAAAGTCATTGGTTTTACAGGCTGCATTGACCACCAGCATGAACTCATTTTCACCAATCCGCGCGACCATCAGGTCATCAATTATGCCGCCTTGGGCATTCAACAGCAGCCCGTATTTTTGCTGTCCCAGTTGTAAAGACACGATATCCACGGGCATCAGCGTTTCCAGCAACGGTGCGGCATTCGCCCCCGAAACCCGAATCTGTCCCATATGAGAAACATCGAATAAACCGGCTTTTTCGCGGGTATGAATATGCTCCTTGATGATGCCATCCGCATAATTAACCGGCATTTCATACCCGGCGAAAGGCACTATTTTTGCGCCAGATTGTTGGTGTAAATCAAATAGCGCGGTACGCTGCAAGTTTTCAGGTGAGTTCATTATCGAATGATGATTGTCATTTTTCAGTAAGCAATTTTTCGGTGGACTGGCGGTACTCGGCGCATGCTTCCAGATAATGCGCGGTGCTCATCGGCATCTGCACGCGCACATTTGCAATCCAGGTCATTAAATTTTTTCCCGAGCGCAACAGGATTGTGCCGCGTTTGATGTGTCTTTCCAACTTATTGTTTGCATTTTCTGGAATAGTGGCGCGAAAGGCGAGGATTTTTTCGCCGTCAGCGACAAACTCCGGCCATATCGCCAAATAGTTTGGATCGCTGCGAAGGATTTCACATTCGTATTTGGCGATGCTGATAAAATCTTCCACCAAGGGCTTTGCTTGGGAAAACCATTGCAGGCAGCAAAGCGTACACTGAATGGTTTCTCCGACTTGATCAATTTCGCGCATGGCCTGGGCGATTTTGCGGTAGCGGCTACAGTAGTAATCGGCGATGGGCATGGTGAATACTTTCACCGGCTCCCCCCAAAGTTCATCCACGCCTTCTTCGCCGCTATGATGTTTTACATTGCCGGACAACGACAGGGCTTCCGAGAAACAGCTTGAGCATTGACGCATGAAATCATCGTCTTTGGTGATTTTGATGCCGCTGTCCTCTAGGTCAACGATGGTCGTGAATATATCCGTGGCGCGATTGAACAGCGCGCCGGCCAGCATGGCGGCATTGACCCGCTTTCGACCAGGATCACTTTCGTTTTCATATGCCGCCCGAACTTCATCCAACTTTTCCCCGGGCGTGTTAATGCCGGGTTCGGTATGATGAAAGGTTCGACGGGTCAGGGCGTCCAGCAGTTTCTTTTTTTCGGCCAGGGTTTCTTCCGGCGGCGGGTAATAACGAATCCAGTAATCATCGTAAAAAATATGCTCCACGCCATCGGTTTTTCTGATGGTGCCGTTTTCAATATGAGTATTCATAACAAACTTGTTTCAAGGACGCAGTCGCGAACCCGGCGGAAAATCCCCTTGTTCAGCCCGATTTGGACAATATTTTAACATGATTGCGCGTTTGGCCTGTTGTAATTAGATGTACGTCAACTGGAAAATTCACAATTATGGTTCTGAACAATAATTCTGATTCAATTGACTATTTAGCCAAATCAGTCACACCTAAATCAGGAACATCCTGATGTTTGATGCTCAATCTCTTTATGTTTATGTAGCGGCAGTCGTTGTTTTGATGATTACTCCCGGGGTTGATATGGTTTATGTGGTTTCCAATGGTATCAGTTATGGGAAAAAAGGCGGGCTGTATTCCGCGTTGGGTGTTGGCATCGGCGGGTTAATGCTGACCTTGATATCGGCTTTCGGCGTTTCTGCTTTGGTGGCGCTATTCCCCGGATCGTTGTTGCTTATACAGTATGCTGGCGCGTGTTATTTATTATGGCTCGCCTATCGGATATGGAAGTCACCCATCAGCGCATATTCACTGGAAAATACGACAACAAAAAAAGAATTATTGTTACGAGGCATATTGGTTAATATTCTAAACCCAAAAGCCCTTATATTTTTTATGGCGTTCATTCCGCAATTTGTCAATGAAGAATTGGGTAATACCAGTTACCAAATAATTTTTCTCGGCCTATTGCTGACAGTACTCGGGACAATTATAAACTCACTATACGGTCTGTTTAGTGGCACGATAGGAAATTCGTTGCTAAAAAATGATAAGTATTTAAGGTATCAAAAATATTTGTTGTGCATTATTTTTGTTGGATTGGCAATTAGACTTTTCTTTTAATCCGGAAGAAACACAGAATTAATGACTAAAAACATTTATGCTGGACAATCGTCGTATTAGCAAATGTTACGCCTTCTGTATTGTGTATATCAAATCTTAATTGATGCAATTCTTTTATGCTGGAGACAGAAGCGAGTATGACAAAATCGTATTCACCAAATACATAACTACAATTTTTTGCCCCTTGTAGCGTTTTAAATTTCTCAACTGCGTTGATGCAGTGTATTTTTTCACATTTTATTACTATATAGGCTGTTATTTTATGTATGTCATCAATATCTCCACGTTCAATAGTGAACCTTTTTATGATGCCTTTATTTTTTAGACCAGTTATTAAGTTATAAACGGTGCTTCGTGAGATATTCATATTTCTACAGATTTTTTGAATAGATATTCGACTATCTTTTTCAAGCAACAATAAAATATTTTTTTCATTCGATGTCATCGTTTCTCACCGATTGCTTCTGTTAATGCCGGCGGCGGGTAATAACGAATCCAGTAATCATCGTAAAAAATATGCTCCACGCCATCGGTTTTTCTGATGGTGCCGTTTTCAATATGAGTATTCATAACAAACTTGTTTCAAGGACACAGTCGCGAACCCGGCGGAAAATCCCCTTGTTCAGCCCGATTTGGACAATATTTTAACATGATTGCACGTTTGGCCTGTTGTAATTAGATGTACATCAACTGGAAAATTCATAAAAATCCATAGCCGCCCCGAAGGTGGTGATGCGGGCGACCCATGCCAGCGTGCTGGAGGCCATGGACTTCACCGACCTCAAAGCCCACGCCATAGATTTGTCGTGATGCCCGCTGCCCGGCAGTGGCTGGCATAAAAAAGCGGTCAAGTGACTGACCGCCCGTGACGCTTTGCCGGTTCAATAAAACCTCGTTATGAAATCTCGTCAACCAACCTTTTTAGACTGGCGAAAGAGATCATCGGTGCACCGCCAGGGCCATGCCCGTGTTTGAGTTTGCCGCCCTTTGTTCGCAAATCTTTGTAGTAGCCAAACAAGACGGCGTGCGGTTCGGCAGTGCACGATTTGGCACACAAGAAAGCATAGGGCTGAAAGTTGCCGTGACCACCAACTTTCAAAATACCGACTAGGTATACGGTTATTTTAGTCCCTTCTTGCTCATTCAAGGTCTTCTTTATGCAGCCCTTACCGACGTTGCATTTGCCACATTTAAACAACCAGTCCGGGTGACGGTGTTTATTTAAAAGAGTGACGATGTTCCCGCCGTTGGTCGTTTCACCGCAATCGTTGCATTTGATTTTGTAAGACATGGTTTCCTCCGATAGAAGATTAGAATAAGCCAGCGGTTTTCTGGTTTGAATTAACGCAAATCGGGTAACAAATTGGGTAAATGGGCTCCCACATACAATTCACCGTCCGAAGTGTTTTGTATCGTGTAAGTAACCTTCCCTTCCAAGTTGCCAAATCGCAACTTGGCGGTGCATTTCGTCTCGCCGATGGTTTCGTTGATGTCGAGAGTGCGAATGGATTCAATACTAAACTCAGCATCCAAAGCCAAAACCGCCAATATTTTCTCGAGCCTTTCGTCGGCTGTGCGAATAATGTTTATTGCATCTAAATCATACCATCCAAGAAGTGCAAAAACACCTTTATCTTGTACACTTTCGAGAAATTCTTTGCGCTCAGAGAATTTGGCAGGGATATTTTGCTCGGCGATGATAATCACATCTTTTTTGACTGCACTATCGCCACATTCTGGTGGAGACGAAGAACAGCCCACCAACGCTACGGCGGCGGAGATGGGGAGGTAGGGACAGGTTTATAACCCCATTTAACCCACGAACAGGGCAGGCTCTGTCCGCCCGACGATGCTGGGGTGACCGGCCAACTCATCGCCCAACACGACAACAAAAAAAGAATTATTGTTACGAGGAATATTGGTTAATATTCTGAACCCAAAAGCCCTTATATTTTTTATGGCATTCATTCCGCAATTTTGAGCGAAGCCAACGACTGATCCAGGCTGGCCCACGCGAGATGGTAAAATTCATCGATTTGTTCGCGGGTGATGATGAGCGGCGGGCATATCACCATTATATCCCCGACCGAGCGCATCACTAAGCCATTGTTCAGGCACATTTTACGGCACACCGTTCCCGCGCCGCCATCTTCATCAAATTTCTGTTTAGTGTCTTTGTCCGCGACCAGTTCCAAGCCGCCAAGAAATCCGGTGCCTCGTGCCTCTCCCACTAATGGATGCTCCCCGAGTGCGGAAACCCTGGATTGAAAATAATCCATGGTGTTATCGCGCGCCCGTTCTATGATTTGCTCATCGCGTAAAATTTGAATATTTCTTAACGCCACCGCGCAAGCCACCGGGTGGCCGGAATAGGTATAGCCATGCGCAAACTCGCCGCCTTTGCTGTCCAGAACCGCAGTTATTTTATCGGCAACCATCACTGCGCCAATGGTTTGATAGCCTGAGGACAACCCTTTTGCCAAGGTCATCACATCCGCTTCAATGTTAAATGTGTCTGAGCCAAACCACTCGCCGGTTCGACCGAAACCGCAAATCACTTCATCCGCGCACAGCAACACATCATACTTTTTACAGATGCGATTGATTTCCGGCCAATAATTATCCGGTGGGATAATTACCCCTCCAGCACCCTGGATGGGTTCGGCAATAAACGCCGCAACACGGTCAGGGCGCACTTCCAGTATGCGCTGTTCGAGCGCCTGGGCGCGCTGCAAGCCAAATTCCTCCAGGCTGAGATCACCGCCCTCGGCATAGAAATAAGGTTGATCGATATGCTCGATATTGGCAATGGGCAGTCCGCCTTGAGCATGCATGGCTTTCATTCCGCCCAGGCTGGCGCCGGCCATTGTGCTGCCGTGGTAGGCATTGTTTCGACTGATAATGATATTACGATTTTCCTGACCCTGAATTTCCCAGAAGTAACGCACTAAACGCACCACGGTATCGTTGCCATCAGAGCCTGAACAACCAAAAAAAGTGCGATTCATTTGTGTCGGCGCGATTTCGGCGAGAGCCTCCGCCAATTCCACCGCTGGCAATTGTGCGGTTTGAAAGAAACTATTGTAGTAAGGTAATTGCTCCATCTGTAATTTCGCGACTTCAGCTAATTCAGTCCTGCCATAGCCAATATTTACGCACCATAGTCCCGACATCGCATCGAGATATTTATTGCCATCGCTGTCGTAAATATAAATATTTTCCGCGCCAGTAATAATGCGCGCGCCGTTTTCGCGCATGCCCTTGTGGTCGGTGAACGGGTGCATATAATGCTTCGCATCGAGTTCACGCAATTGCGCGGTGTGGTAGGTTCTCATGGTTTATTAGTTAGTGGCAACCGGAGACGGCGTAATAGATTTAATTATGCTCAAATGATAACCTGGATGTTGGTAATAGCGAAGACATCATCTGACATCATCTGGTGGCACGCCTATTTTCGAGCATGATAACATTGATTTATTTTTATTCAGGATTGAAATGACTGCCAAACCCAGCTTCACCATCGGTATCGAAGAAGAATATATGTTGGTAAATCCGCAAACCGGCGACCTGGTTCGCAAGGCGCCGAAGTCGTTGATGCCGGCCATGAAAGCGAAACTTGGCAGCCGGGTTTCGCCGGAATTCTTGCAATCTCAGGTTGAGGTGGGCACGCCGGTTTGCGCTTCATTGCAACAGGCAAATGATGAACTGGGCAATCTCCGTCAATCTGTGTCGGATGTGGCCAAAGATCATGACATGGCGATCATTGCCGCTTCCACCCATCCTTTCGCCCGGCCCCAAGATCAGGCAATCACCAAAAAAGCGCGCTATACCGAGTTGGCCCGTGATCTGCAGGCGGTGGTGCGGCGTTTGTTGATTAGTGGTATGCATGTTCATGTTGGCATTGATGATGATGATTTGCGCGTCGATTTGATGAATCAGGCCACTTATATTCTTCCGCACCTGCTGGCGTTAAGCACATCGTCGCCATTCTGGACCGGAGGAGACACCGGCTTGAAGTCTTATCGCATGTCAGTTTGGGATGAAATGCCCAGAACCGGATTGCCCCATGTATTCGAGAGCTACTCTGAATATCAACGTCATGTCAATGTTTTAGTCGAAGCTGGCGTTATCGAAGATTCGACCAAATTATGGTGGGATTTGCGACCTAGCGCCTACTACCCGACATTGGAAATGCGTATTGCGGATTTATGCACCTCGCTGAAAGACGCCATTTGCATCGCCGCGATTTATCAATGCTGGTTAAGAATGTTATACCGGCTACGCACAAGAAACCAAAAATGGCGAAAATATTCCAACATGCTTGTGGACGAAAATCGATGGCGCGCCCAGCGCTATGGCATCGACCAGGGATTAATAGATTTTGGAATCGGAAAGGTAGTAAATTATTCCGATTTACTGTCGGAAATTTTAACCCTGATTAAGCAAGATGCCATCGAGGCAGGATGCTTGAAAGAAATTAACCACGCAAAAACGATTATCAAAAGAGGCACCAGCGCCCATAGACAACTTTTTATTTATAAAAAATCATTGGAAAAAGGCGATTCCCATGAATTAGCAATAAAAAAAGTTGTGGATTGGTTGCGCCGCGAGACATTGAATTGTTAATCACAAAATTTTGTGTCATATAGGATCTATTCGTGTGGGTAAATTCTGAACTGATTTAAGTGTAACGCATTGAAACGCCTGCTATGCTCGGCCGACAAAAATGCCGCCCTTGGTGCTGGCATCCACAGCACCCCGCTTCCGGGAGGGGCATGACTGCCGGAGGTGCGGCTTCAGCCTCGCAAGGCGATTGCCGATGGCGGGACTAAAGTCCCGCTTCCGAGATGGGCATGATTGCCGGAAGTGAGGCTTCAGCCTCGCAAGGCGATTGCCGACGGCGGGACTGAAGTCCCGATTCCGAGATGGGCATGACTGCCGGCAGTGAGGCTTCAGCCTCGCAAAGCCATTGCCGATGGCGGGACTAAAGTCCCGCTTCCGGGATGGGCATGATTGCCGGAAGTGAGGCTTCAGCCTCGCAAGGCGATTGCCGACGGCGGGACTGAAGTCCCGATTCCGAGATGGGCATGACTGCCGGCAGTGAGGCTTCAGCCTCGCAAAGCCATTGCCGATGGCAGGACTAAAGTCCCGCTTCCGGGATGGGCATGACTGCCGGAAGCGAGGCTTCAGCCTCGCCAAGCCATTGCCGATGGCAGGACTAAAGTCCCGATTCCGAGATGGGCATGATTGCCGGAAGTGAGGCTTCAGCCTCGCCAAGCCATTGCCGATGGCAGGACTAAAGTCCCGCTTCCGGGATGAGCATGATTGCCGGAAGTGAGGCTTCAGCCTCGCAAGGCGATTGCAAATGGCGGGACTAAAGTCCCGCTTCCGAGGGCATGACTGCCGGCAGTGAGGCTTTAGCCTCGCAAGGCGATTGCAAATGGCGGGACTAAAGTCCCGCTTCCGAGGGCATGACTGCCGGCAGTGAGGCTTCAGCCTCGCAAAGCCATTACCGATGGCGGGACTAAAGTCCCGCTTCCGAGATGGGCATGACTGCCGGAAGCGAGGCTTCAGCCTCGCAAAGCCATTGCCGACGGCGGGACTAAAGTCCCGATTCCGAGATGGGCATGACTGCCGGCAGTGAGGCTTCAGCCTCGCAAGGCGGTTGCCGACGGCAGGGCTAAAGCCCCGCTTCCGGGAGAGGCATGATTGCCGGAGGTGAGGCTTCAGCCTCGCAAAGCCATTGCCGATGGCAGGACTAAAGTCCCGCTTCCGAGATGGGCATGACTGCCGGCAGTGAGGCTTTAGCCTCGCAAAGCCATTGCCGATGGCAGGACTAAAGTCCCGCTTCCGAGATGGGCATGATTGCCGGAAGTGAGGCTTCAGCCTCGCAAAGCCATTGCCGATGGCAGGACTAAAGTCCCGCTTCCGAGATGGACATGACTGCCGGAAGTGAGGCTTCAGCCTCGCCAAGCCATTGCGGATGGCAGGACCTAAGGTCCCGCTTCCGAGGGCATGATTGCCGGCAGTGAGGCTTTAGCCTCGCAAGGCGATTGCCGATGGCAGGACTAAAGTCCCGCTTCCGAAATGATATGGATTCCTGAATAATTGGCGAAGCCCGGAATTCACGGAGTTTTTCGCCACGACTACTAATAATCTATTGTTAAATTAAAACTCATCTGTTCCAATACGTGCGCGCCGTGGCCCCGTAGCCGGAAGGCTTATTCGATGGTTGGCCGATGGCTAATTTAAGGCACTTTTTGCAGGAATATTCGTTGCTTTTTAGTTTTTCTCTTTCCAAATTTTTTCCGTTCATGAGATGGGGGCGGAATCTCACCGAAGAAACCGTTCGCGCCGACCTGTTGGCAGGATTGACCGGTGCGGCAATCGTATTGCCTCAGGGTGTCGCCTTCGCCGCCATAGCTGGAATGCCGCCTGAGTACGGGCTGTACGCAAGCATCGTGCCCGCCATCATTGCCGCGCTTTTCGGATCTTCCTGGCATCTGGTTTCAGGCCCGACCACGGCCGCATCCATTGTCATGTTCTCGTCCCTGAGTGCATTGGCAATACCAGGCGGCCCAGAATATATTTCGCTTGCCATCACCCTGGCATTCATGGTTGGCGTTACCCAGTTTGCGATGGGCGCAGTCCGGCTGGGCGCCTTGGTAAATTTTATATCTCACTCGGTCATTGTCGGATTCACTTCTGGAGCGGCGCTATTAATCGCATCCAAACAAATCAAAATTTTTCTCGGCCTGGAAATCCCGGTTAAAGAGCATTTCTATGAGTCGGTGGTGTATCTGTGGGAGCATTGGAGCGCATTTCACCCGATGGTGACGTTTGTCGGATTCTCGTCTCTGGCCGTGGTCATTATCCTCAGGAGAAAATGGCCAAAGTTTCCAGGCATGATAGCTGCCCTGTTTGTTAGCGGCGTAGTGGCCGCCATTTTTAATTTCATCTTCGGTGAGGATAAAACCGGTATTCATATGGTCGGCGCATTGCCTCGACAATTACCGCCGTTATCGATGCCGGATTTTTCAGCGGAAGTGCTTCAGGAGTTGGCGCCATTGGCACTTGCCATGACCCTGTTTACCCTGACCGAAGCGGTGTCCATCGCTCGTTCAATTGCCCTTAAAACCGGGCAGCCCATTCAAGGCAACCAGGAATTTATTGGTCAGGGCCTGTCGAACATCGTCGGTAGTTTTTTCTCAGCATATGTTGCTACCGGTTCATTCAACCGCAGCGGGGCGAATTTTGAGGCTGGCGCGAGGTCGCCATTATCGGCAATTTTTGCCGGCCTGTTACTGATTCCGTTGCTCATGGTGGTTGCGCCACTGACCGCCTATTTACCTAAAGCCGCGGTGGCGGGTTTATTGATTTTGGTTGCCTGGCGAATCATTGATTTTGCCCAAATCAGAAAAATTTGCAGCGCCGACAACAAAGAAGCGGCGATAATGGCGGTGACGTTCTTCAGCACAATTTTCTTCAAACTGGAATTCGCCATCCTGTTTGGCGTGATCCTGTCATTGTTAATCTATCTCAGGAAAACCTCTCGACCGAGAATTATTCCACGGGTTCCCAATCCAGAATCGAAACATCGAAAATTCGGTTCCGGGGTGGCGTTGCCGGAATGCCCGCAGTTCAAGATGCTGCGGCTGGACGACTCCATTTATTTTGGGTCGGTGGCGCATGTCGGCGAAATGTTTCGATTGTATCGCGAACACTACCCGCAACAAAAACACCTGTTGCTGCTCACCAAAGGGGTCAATCAGGTTGATGTTGGCGGAGCTGAACTATTGATGGCTGAAACCAGGGAAAGAAGAAAGATGGGCGGCGACCTGTATCTGTATCGCTTAAAAGACAGCGCCAGCGCAGTTCTCAAAGATGGCGGCTATCTGGATTTCATCGGCGAAGACAACATATTCGATTCTAAAGAGGAAGCAATTAGCAAGGTCTTCGATCGACTGGACCGGGACATTTGCAGCGTCTGTGAAAATAGAATTTTTCTGGAATGTAAAACACTCGAATACAAAAAACCTGAGGATAAGAAACCCGAAGATGAGAAACCGACTAAAGTCAAAAGCACAACCACGAAAAAGGTCAGTAAAAAAGTGGGTAAAATAGTCAGAAAAACAGCCGCAAAGAAAACCACGAAAAAAGGCGCGACATAACACAAGCGGGAATCATGCCAACTATCTACGACAACATTATTTTGGGGATACGCAATGCCGACTCTTGATTTCAAAGGCAAACAAATCGTCTATTCTCATCACTTGACCGTGCCTTCACGGACGCTTGAGGTGGATGCGAAGAAATCCTCCCCCCCCCCCGAAAAGGCGAACCCTATCCCTCGACGACAGCCTGATTATCCACGGCGACAATCTGCACGCGCTCAAAGCACTGATGCCGCGCTATGCAGGGAAAGTGAACTGCATTTACATTGACCCGCCGTATAACACCGGCAATGAAAAATGGATTTACAACGACAATGTGAACAGCCCGATGATGAAGGAGTGGCTGAAGGGTAAAAGCCCGGTGGACGGTGAAGACCTGGAGCGGCACGACAAATGGCTGTGCATGATGTGGCCGAGATTGCAGTTGTTAAGAGAACTGCTGGCTGAGGACGGCGTGATTTTTATCTCCATTGATGACAATGAACAGCATCGGTTGCGGATGATGATGGACGAGATTTTTGGGGAGGAGAATTTTGTGGGAAATATAGGGTGGGAATCTAAAACAAAAACACAAAATACAAAAGATTCTTTCAACAAGTTACAACCTAAAATAGAACATATTTTATGTTACGCAAAACGTCCTAAAATGCGCTTTAATCTTGTTCCCCTTGATGAAAAGGAATATCCAGAAAAAGATAAAAACGGTGAATTTCGCTATATTTTGATTGAGCAAATGAGTGCGTTAGGAATCCGTTCGCGCGATAGTATGGTGTTCCCTATATTGGGAGTTAATCCACAGCGGAATAATCAGTGGAAAATTGGAATCAAAAAGGTCGAAAAATTTCAAGAGCGAGGCGACCTCTTGAAAAAGGAAGGAAAACCCTATCTCAAAATCAGACCTGATGACGAGCGAACAGAGATAACCAAACCCTTTTGGGCTTTTTTCTCAAAAGAAAAGGGCACGACTGAAAATGCAAAGATGGAACTGTCGGATATTTTGGAATCTCGTTTGCATGGCTTTGAAACAGTTAAGCCTGTCGATATCATAAAACAACTTCTCTTTCATGCTACAAATCATGGATCTATCATCCTTGACTCCTTCGCCGGCTCAGGCACCACTGCCCATGCGGTTCTTGCTCTGAACAAAGAAGACAACGGCAATCGCAAATTCATCCTTGTGGAATGCGAAAACTACACCGACAAAATCACTGCCGAGCGTGTCCGCCGCGTGATCAAAGGCGTTAAGAAATCAAAAGACGCAAACCTGAAAAACGGATTGGGCGGCAGTTTCACCTACTGCACCCTGGGCGATGAAATGAGTGTTGAGAATATGCTCATCGGCAAGAAACTCCCGGATTACGACACCCTGGCGCGCCATATTTTCTGGACCGCCACCGGACAATCGCCGAAGCGAATAAACCCGAAAACACGACGCGGCAAAGACGGCTTTTTTTGTGAAACCAAAGACCGAATGTTTTACTTAATCTACGAACCGACACTGCCCTTCTGCGCAGCGCCGACTCCGCCCTGAACAACGACCGCGCCCAACGCATCGCCAAACAGGCAAAGGCAAAAAAGAAAACCGCTGTTGTATTCGCCACCCACAAGTTCATGGGGCAGAAGGAATTGACGGGGATGGGGATAACATTTTGCGGGTTGCCATATGGGATATTCTAATAAACGACGGTGGGCAAGCGAATGTGTAGGTTGGGGTGAGGAACGAACCCCAACAAATTTGCCGTCATGCCGACAATAAAAACCGAAAGAACCCAATGAACTATAGACGGACAGAAATAAAAGGCGGCAGCTATTTTTTCACAGTCAACCTGGCCGACCGAAAAAAAACATTATTGGTCGATGAAATTGACAAGTTTCGTGTTGTCTTAAACAGCGTTAAGCAACAACACCCCTTTATACTGGACGCCATGGTGATATTGCCGAATCATCTCCATGCGCTTATGACTTTGCCCGATGAATATGCGGATTATGCCACACGATGGATGTTAATTAAATCCGGTTTTTCGCGGGCATTGCCCCAAACGGAATCAATCAATCAAAGCAGGAGAAGAAAGGGGGAACGCGGTATTTGGCAAAGACGCTATTGGGAGCATTTAATCCGAGATGCCCATGATTACGAAAACCATGTTGACTACATTCACTACAATCCAGTGAAACATGGACATGTAGATCAGGCGGTGGAGTGGCCATATTCAACCATTCATCAATATATTTCTAATGGTATATTAACCCCGGATTGGGGATGTGAAAATGATGCCAAAAAGGATGTTGTGTCTTTTGGAGAGCCGGCGTGAATTGTTGGGGTTCGTGCCTCACCCCAACCTACTGATATGCAACTCAAAACCTGCCAACAAAACGCTCTCAACAGCGACCGCGCCGAACGCATTGCCAAACAAGCCACAGCAAAAAAGAAAACCGCTGTTGTATTCGCCACCCACAAGTTCATGGGGCAGAAGGAATTGACGGACATGGGAATCGTGTTTTGCGGCTTGCCGTATGCCATGTTAGGTGGATAAATTAAGCATCCTCGCCGAAATTTTAACAAACAACGATGATCAAGCAGTACTACAATCAACACAAGTATCTATAGACAATATGTCAGGAGGTAATCATGGCCAATATACTTACTAAATCACAGGCAGAGTTAGATCGGGTTAACGGTTTGCTGAATAAAAATCTACCCTCTTACAGGCAGGCATATAGCGACAGAACCGCGTGGCTGATGGCGTGCTTGTCGGAGTTGGCTTATATCAGATTCAACCCACTACTTCCACATGGCAAACATGTTGATTGGTTTCGCATAAAAGCATTAGAAATTCTCGGTGCAGACAAAAAATCATCGTTGACTACCCTGATTGATATGTTCGCATACGATCATGATGAAGAGAAAAAACAACTTGAGAAGGAATTAACGAAATTGAAAATTGAACTCGTTAAAACTTTCGATAATAACGGTACTCAGGCGATATTGATATCCAGCAGTGGGAAATTTATAACATTAGCATTTCGAGGCACGGAGAAAACCGAAATGAAAGATATTAAGACCGATGCAAATGTAGCAACTACTTTATGCGAGAGTGGCGGGAAGATCCATTCAGGTTTTAATGTCGCTTTTGACGAGGTTGCTTTAGATATTCAGGAGGCCTTGAACGAACCTGATTTTTCTGATTTGCCGTTGTTTATAACTGGGCACAGTCTAGGTGGTGCTTTGGCAACTATCGCAACAAAAAAACTGTCGCACAACGGTGGCATTGCTGCATGCTATACCTTTGGGTCGCCGAGAGTAGGTAACGATGTATGGGTAGAGTCTATCAAAAGTCCTATTTTTAGAGTGGTGAACGCGGCTGACTGTGTAACTATGCTACCACTAGCAGGATCGATTATTCGCGCAATTGCATGGGTATTAAGAATGATTGCCAAAATGCAAATTCCTTTACTCTCACTAGTTTGTGATACAGGGGCGCAGAAACTATCGTTAAAATTCGGGGGTTATTTACATTGTGGGGATATGCGCTATTTGACAAATTGCCCTAAAGGAAATTATGCAAATGTCAAACTGTTACCCGCAGTAAGTTTCTTTTATAGAATAAAAACTTTTAAGCACAAGATATTTATGAGAAAATTTCTAGCGGATCATTCCATAAGCATATACAGAAAGAAATTAATGGTTATTGCTACAAGACGAAACCCATAGGCTGAATGCAACTCAAAAACTACCAGCAAACCGCCCTTGAGCAGTTAGACCGCTGGCTTGATGCGCTAAAAGAAGCCCGGCTGAAAGGTGAAAAAGCGAGGAAAGTACTTGCGAAATCGGGAATTGATACTCCCGAAGAACTGAAAAACTATCCCCTATCGGCATGGAAAAGTCTGCAAGAGCAAGGCGTTCTGCCCGGCATTCCGCAAGACGGAAAGATTGAACCCTCCGAATACATTTCCCGCACCGCCACATCTGGCGAGCCAATCCCGCATGTTTGCCTGAAAATCCCGACCGGCGGCGGCAAGACGCTGTTGGGGGTGGCCGCGCTTGAGCGCATCAAGCAGGACACCGGGTTTGTTTTGTGGATTGTGCCGACCAGGGCGATTTATGGGCAGACCATTGCGGCTTTTCGAACCCGTGAACATCCCTACCGGCAGATGCTTGAGCGGATTTCCGGCGGCAAGGTGAAACTGCTGCAGAAAAACGACCGTTTCACCAAGCAGGATATTGAAAGCCAACTGTGCGTGATGATGCTGATGCTGCCATCCGCTAACCGGCAAAAGAACAAGGATTTCCTCAAGATATTCCGGGACAGCGGCGGATATACGTCATTTTTCCCGGAACAGGATGATTCGACCGCAAATAAAATACTTTCAGAACAACATCCCGATCTGGAAAAAAACAACAGCGGCAGCTCGGTGAAGCAAAGCCTGATCAATGTGCTCAAACTGGTCCGTCCCACGGTAATTCTGGATGAAGCCCACAAAGCATATGGGAAAAATGACGATAACAACAAACAATTTGTAAAGTCCGTTAACCGGCTCAATCCCCGCTTTGTGCTGGAACTGTCGGCCACGCCGAAAACCCGCATAAGCAACATTCTTGTGAATATCAGCGGCACCGAACTGCAAGCCGAGGAAATGATTAAACTGCCGATTGAGATTCACAGTTTCAGCAATTCCGACTGGAAACATACGCTTGCCGAGACGCAGAACAAGTTAAACCAACTTGAAAATGAGACGCGGAAATTAAAACAAAGAGAAAACCGCTATGTCCGCCCGATCGCTTTGGTGCGGGTGCAACGGACCGGCAAAGACCAAAGGGCGAGGGGATATATTCATTCCGACGATGCGCGGGAATACTTGATACAAAATCTTTCCGTTCCGCAAAATCAGATTAGGATTCAGTCAGCGGAACACAAGGAACTTGAGGGTGAGGATTTGCTAAGCGAGGCGAGTTCGGTTCGCTGGATTATCACCAAAGATGCGCTCAAAGAAGGCTGGGACTGCTCGTTTGCGTATATTCTGGCGCTGCTGGACAACACCACGGCGACCACGGCGATGACGCAAATGGTCGGGCGGGTGATGCGGCAGCCGCACGCGCGCAACATTGAGAAGAGCAACGCCCTGAACCGATGCTTTATCTACTGTTACAACAAGGATGTGGGCGAGGCGGTTGAAGGTGTGAAGGCCGGACTGGAAAAAGAGGGGCTTACCGGACTTGGCGACTCGATTCGCGGACACGGCGACAACGGCGCGCCTGAGAAAATAACCGTCAAACGCCGCGGCAAATACAAAAGGTTGAAAATCTTTCTCCCGCAGGTGTTGCACAAACAAGGGATGAGGTGGCGCACGATTGATTATGACCGCGATATTTTGAGTGCGGTGAACTGGGGCAAAATTGATGGCGGCGCGGCGGTTAAACTGGACGACAAAGACATCACCCGGGAAATCAAAACCACGCTTGATATTCAGGGACAAGGCGAGGTTTCGGAAGAAAGCCTTGATACCGGAGAAAGTTTGAGCCTGGATTATTTTGTCCGGCGGCTTACCGACATGATTCCGAATCCGTGGCAGGCGGCGCGCGTGGCGGAGAGTTTTATTCAAAAGCACAAAGGCAAAAAACACGAAGAGTCAAAATTGTTGAATAACCGGATTTATCTTTCGGAAAAGTTGAGGCGCCGGGTTAAATGCGACATAGACGGCAAAGCCGAATCTGTGTTCCGCGATAAAGTCGGGCGGAATGAAATCAGGTTTCATCTTGAGACCGATGGATACCTGAACCACAAACTCAAAAACTCGTTTGAGGTGTTTGTTTCCGACCCGGAAAGGTCGCTTCAGGGCGAACATGGCAGGCCGATACAGCAAAGCCTTTTTGACCCTGTTTATGAAAGTGGTTTTAATGGTCTGGAAAAAGATTTTGCGCTGTATCTGGACACAAACAACGCAATATATTGGTGGCACAGAATCGCCGCAAGGCAGGCGTATTCCTTGCAAGGATGGCGGCGGCAGCGGATTTATCCCGACTTTGTGGCTTGCCGCAGAGATAACGGAACACTTCTGATTCTGGAAACAAAGGGCATGCACTTAAAAGGCAACGAGGATACGGATTACAAGAAACAACTCCTTGATACTCTCGAGAAAACCTACTCGACAGCACTTGAAAGAGGCACAATGGAGGTAAAGGAACCCCCACCCCCCGCTCGATTCAGAATGATGTTCGAAGACACATGGAAAGAGAAAATGAATGAATTTGTTTCGGATAATCAATAGCGTGCTTGCTGTGGAACTAGGCTACATCATCAACTACGACATCAAATACCGAATGGGCTTGGCAAAATGAGAGAGGCAGACACCCCCATCGTTGATATGCTGACCTTGCGTCGGGACTTATACTTTGTGATGAGTTTGCTTTTGGCAGATAAAGAGGTGGCAAAAATACCGAATGTGACCGATTGGACAAAGGCTTTCCACGAAAACGAGGTAAGGCGATTGATGCTGTGGGTGGCAACGGCGACGCGTAGTTTGCTGGGGTCGTTTGAAACTAAAGATACCAAAAAGAAAGATATTGAAGAGAAAGTTTGCGGGGAGTATTGGGCAAACTTTCCAAAAGGTGAACAAAAACCGTTGCTATTCAGGCAAGCCTGCAATTCCGCTATCCATGCCACTGGGATTTTTCCTTATAAGATTTCGGAACAGGACTACCGAACTTCACTCCCTTGGCAAGGAAAATCGGGGAGCGGGTCCCGTAAGATTCCAGCGGGATTTGATGCTGACAGGACAGTGGATCAATATAGTGATAGAATCACCATCAGGAGTTTTTCTGGTGGAAAGACAACCCGCGCGCATCTTGATATAATTCGGTTTGTACAGATAACCGACACGCTAATCAACCATTTTGAGGAGGCCGACAATGCCAACCGGTAGAACCATCTATAAATACCATTTCAAGAAAGGCAATAAAATTGTCCACAGGGGCATCACCAACGACATAGACCGGCGCGAAGCGGAGCATCGGAGCGAGCACGGACTGGGCAAAGGTCATATCAAGCAAGTCGGCTTCCGCACCACCAGAGAAGCCGCCCTTGCATGGGAAAAGGAACAGGCGAAAAAACATCCCGGGCAAGTGCGTAAGCAGTAACCTTGGAGTTTCCGCTGCACAAGTCCGCATTTCCCCAAACCTCGCTACTGTAAGGGATTCTTGTGCAAAATCCGCGACTGGATTTGTGCAGCTACCGGGGATGGCAATAAAAGATATGAAACTTCAAGTTGCCGATATTGACGCCAATCCCCGCGCGAAACGTCGAAAACCGAAGCGGCGACAGACAGTGCCTTTCAACGTTTCCAGCTTATAAGCGGATAACAATCTTTCTTTAATAGGGGGACTGCTCCTTATTGAAAACCCGCATTGATGCCAACTCTACGCTTCCACGGATGGAACGCCGTCGTTTTCGCACTCGGCGCGATGTCGGCATGGCCGAGTGCCGCAAAACCGCTTTCCTGTGCTCGTGCCGTTATCCGGCGGGGCGGTTTGCCGCAACGGTATCCTGCCGATGTCAAGAAAGCGATTGATCGCGGGCGGCTGTTGGTTATCAGCCCTTTTCCCGATTCAGTTCAGCGCATCACCGTCGACACCGCACGCAAGCGAGACGTGGCAAGGTAAGGATTACATCGGCGCCGTACGGTTTTCAACTCGCTGTGCCTTTGCGGGTGCGTCGATACCGCCTGAATATGACAATAGCGACCATGGCAGCCGGCAAATTGTCTTTGTGGCGGTTATTTAAAAAAATCAGTATTTCCCTATTGATTTTTTTTCTTTTGACACTATCATTAGCACTCACCAAAGGCGAGTGCTAATCAAGTTAAGGCGCATGGCCATTGAAAACACTCAACAATCAAGTTTTTATTTCAATTATTTATTAGGAGAAACTAGCGTTATGAATATCCGTCCGCTTCATGATCGTGTCGTCGTACGAAGAGTCAAAGACGAGCGAACCAGCCCAGGTGGTATTGTCATTCCCGATTCCGCCGCCGAGAAACCGATGCAAGGCGAAGTCCTGGCAGTTGGTAACGGCAAAGTGCTGGACAATGGCGATCAACGTGGTCTCGACGTCAAAGTTGGCGACAAAGTGCTGTTTGGAAAATATTCCGGCACCGAAGTCAAAGTTGAAGGCGAAGAAGTGCTTGTGATGCGTGAAGACGACATCATGGGCGTTATCGAAAGCTAATCCATTACAGAACAATTATTACTGAGGACATATTAAGATGGCTGCTAAAGAAGTCGTATTTGGCGAAAGTGCACGCGCACGCATGCTGCGGGGCATCAATACCCTGGCTGACGCCGTAAAAATTACCCTCGGCCCCAAAGGCCGAAACGTTGTACTCGACAAATCATTTGGTGCACCCACCGTGACTAAAGACGGTGTTTCTGTCGCCAAAGAAATCGAATTAAAAGACAAGATCGAAAACATGGGCGCGCAAATGGTTAAAGAAGTTGCTTCTAAAACTTCTGATGTTGCCGGTGACGGTACCACCACCGCCACCGTACTGGCGCAATGTATCGTTCGCGAAGGGATGAAAGCCGTCGCCGCGGGCATGAACCCCATGGATCTGAAACGCGGTATCGACAAAGCGGTTATAGCCGCTGTTGATGGTCTGCAAAAGTTGTCTAAACCTTGCACCGATCATAAAGAAATCGCCCAGGTCGGCACAGTCTCTGCTAATGCGGACACCAGCGTCGGTGATATCATTGCGCAATCAATGGAAAAAGTCGGAAAAGAAGGCGTCATTACCGTTGAAGAAGGCAATACACTGGACAATGAATTGGAAGTTGTGGAAGGTATGCAGTTTGATCGCGGCTACCTGTCGCCTTACTTCATCAATAATCAGGACAGCATGTCGGTTGATCTTGAGTCGCCGTACATTTTGATCTACGACAAGAAAATTTCAAACATCCGTGATTTGCTTCCGATTCTGGAAGGCGTGGCAAAATCAAGCCGCCCATTGATGGTGATCGCTGAAGATGTCGACGGCGAAGCATTGGCTACTCTGGTGGTCAACAACATCCGTGGCATCGTCAAGGTTTGCGCCGTGAAAGCCCCAGGTTTTGGTGATCGTCGCAAAGCCATGTTGCAGGATATTGCGATTCTTACTGGCGGTCAGGTAATCTCCGAGGAAGTCGGCATGAGCCTTGAAAGTGCTACTTTGGAGGATTTGGGTGAAGCGAAACGCATCCAGGTCACCAAAGAAAACACCACCGTTATCGATGGCGCCGGCAGTTCAGACGAAATCGAAGGGCGTGTGAATCAAATTCGTGCGCAAATCGAAGAAGCGACTTCTGATTATGACAAGGAGAAAATGCAGGAGCGTGTTGCTAAGCTCGCTGGCGGTGTTGCGGTAATCAAAGTAGGCGCTGCCACGGAAATTGAAATGAAAGAGAAGAAGGCTCGGGTTGAGGATGCGCTGCATTCGACTCGCGCTGCCGTTGAAGAAGGTGTCGTGCCTGGTGGTGGAACCGCTCTGGTTCGTTGCGTTGGCGAAGTTGCCAAAGTGAAAGGCGAAAACCAGGATCAGGACCTGGGTGTCAAAATCGTCGTTCGATGTCTTGAAGAACCCCTGCGTCAAATCGTAAGCAATGCCGGTGAGGATGCCTCTGTGATTTTGAACGATGTGGCCAAGCACAAAGACAACTACGGTTATAACGCCAGCACGGGCGAATTCGGCAATATGATCGAAATGGGTATTCTTGACCCAACCAAAGTTACCCGAGCCGCACTTCAAAATGCCGGGTCAATTGCTGGATTGCTAATCACCACCGAAGCGATGATCGCAGAAATTCCCAAAGATGAAACCGCACCACCAATGCCTGATATGGGCGGTATGGGCGGTGGTATGGGCGGAATGATGTAACTACCGCTTTCAAAGCACTGGAAAAGGCTCCTTCGGGAGCCTTTTTTATTGACATGGATGTGCTGGCAGACATTTGCTCCCTGGCAATTACGCCTGCATTGCCTCTCTCATTAAACATTCGCCTCAGTGTTTCCAATTCGGTTGCTGTGTTTTCAAGCAATCTAAGGCCAGCCCTTACAGCTTCGCTGGCTGAGCCAAAGCGCCCTCTTTTAAGTTGCCTGCTATAAAGTCTTCAAAGTGTTCGCCCAAAGTAATGCTGGTATTTCTAGCCATTTCTCATTTCCAAAGTACCGATAGATATCTAATTCTGGTATAAACCCTATAACAAGTCATTACAGTGGGCGAGTGTCCATATATCCGCTTTGCCCGCTAAGCCGAAACGACACTAAAGCATCGGTTGCTGTGACCTGCTGCGATTAGACTCGTGGTATAAATACATAACTATTCATGGATGAAATTAAAAGGATTGCTCATGAGGATTGACCGTGGCAAATCGGCAAATAATTGCTCCCGCATTATTTGCACTCACGCCTTCCGTGGCGTTCGGTTGCCGGCCTCACTATATTTACTTGCCTTTTCCGGCGGCGTAATCGGCCATCGTTTTCTCGATGCGTTAATCCCGCTATGGGTAACCCTGGTTACCTTGCTGCTTTGTGCGTTTGTGGCCTATTGGAAAAATTCCGCGCGCTTAGTGCTTCTGTTTGTCCTCGGCGTCGCCTGGACAAATTTCACGGCGACAAACTTGTTGCATACAACGATTGATAGCGCATTGGAAAAGCAAGATGTTGTGGTTAGCGGAAAGATAGTCGGTGTACCTTTGCAAACGCCGCACTATTCGCGATTTGATTTTGTCGTAGACACCCTGACCTGGAAAGACAAAGCCTATGATTCGCCCGGCAAGATAAGATTAAAAGCCTACCACAATGCCGATGTATTCAAGGCGAATCAGGCCTGGCAGTTCACGGTGCGTCTGAAGCGAGCGCGCGGCTATCAAAATCCGGGTAGCCGATTCAATTACGAAACCTATTTATTTGAACACCGAATTCGAGCGACCGGGTATGTTCGCAACGAAGCGTCCAATCGGTTAATTAACCCCGGTCTGAATAAATATTCGATTTCAAAATTCCGGGAGCGCATCAGCACATTTATCCAAACCCGGATGCAGGACGCTCCTCGCCACGGCATATTGACCGCCCTGATTGTTGGCGTGCGCGGTGCGATGAGCGATGCTGATTGGCGCATTTTACAAAATACCGGAACCATCCACCTGGTTGCTATTTCCGGGCTGCATATCGGTTTGGTTTCCGGGCTGGTGATGTGGGTGGTTGCAAGAGTTTGGCGATTGACCGGGCAACTGCAAACCAGAATACCGGCGCAAAATGTTGCGGTGATTTCAGGGTTGGTCGCAGGATGTTGTTACGCCTTGCTGGCGGGGATGACAATCCCCACTCAGCGTGCGGTTGTTATGTTATCCGTAGTCGCGATATCGATGTTGTTAAAAAGAAAACCGGCGCCGTTTGAGTTGTTGATTGTGGCACTGAGTGTCGTTTTGCTGGTCGATCCATTGACTCCGCTGGCTACCGGGTTTTGGCTGTCTTTCTGTGCGGTGGTGGTGATAATTTGTTGTGTGACAAAACTCAATAAAAACACCCGCCACATAAATACTCGACCCGGCAATAAGTATTCACTTCCCGAAAAAACCAGAGGATGGCTGTCAATCCAACTTGGTTTGAGTTTTGGCATGGCGCCACTGTTATTGCTGCTGTTCCATCAATTATCGTTAACCGCCCCGCTGGCAAATTTGGTTGCCATTCCCGTTATTGGCTTCGTCGTGGTGCCTGTGGCATTGTTCGGTTTGTGCCTGTTTGCTTTGGGGTTTTCCGAATGGGCATTGGTGGTATTTGAGTATGTGCTAATTGCAATCGATCATGTTTGGTCGGTTTTACAATTTCTTGCCGACGCGAACTGGTCGGTTTGGCAACCCCCATCGGCGCCCATTTGGGCCTTGATGTTTGCTGCTGTTGGCGCCGCTTTGCTGTTTTTCCGCTCACCGTTTCCGGCAAGATTCACAGCGGTTTTGTGGTTTTTGCCGTTGCTCTTTTTCCAGCCTGAAAAGCCCGGTCACGGCGCATTCAAATACACCATGCTCGAGGTCGGTCATGGCTTGGCCAGCGTAGTGGAAACCCGAAACCATACGCTGGTTTACGATACCGGACCAAAATTCAATGGTGGCATGGATGCGGGTAAAACGGTGGTCGTGCCTTATCTAAAGTCCCGTGGCATCAGCAGTATTGATAAATTGATAATCAGCCATGAACACAGCGATCATGCCGGCGGTTATCGAGCCATCAACAGCGTATTTAATATTGATCATTTTCTTGCCGGAGTGCCTGATAAAATACCTGATAAAATACCTGATAAAATTGACAGTACATTAACTGCGGAAAAATGTCGGGGCGGGCAGAAATGGCTTTGGGATGGGGTTCGCTTCGAAATACTGTGGCCGCTGAACAATGACTTTGCGAAAGGCAATAATGCGTCATGCGTGCTCAAGGTCAGCTCCAAATTCGGCTCGCTGCTTCTGACTGGCGATATAGAAAGTCGAGCGGAAAGAATGCTGGTGGCGAGGTACGGCGACCGGCTCGGCGCCGATATATTGCAGGTGCCACATCAGGGCAGCAAGACCTCATCAACGGCAACATTTTTGAACCGGGTTAAGCCGAAATTAGCGCTATTGAGTAGCGGATACCTAAATCGATTCGGCCACCCTCATAAAGTTATTTCTGAGCGATATGCGTTGCGACAAATTCCCCTGCTCGATACCGCGCACAGCGGTGCGCTCACTATAAATTTCGACCACACCCAACAACAGCCAAACCATCGGCCAAACTATCGAGACGACCTGAACGGATACTGGTTTGAGCCGAAGGGTGCGACAAACAATACGCTATAACGCACCCAGCCGCAGATAAAATTTAAGTTCCTCAAATAACCGCCGGCAACTACCGGCAGTCTACTTGCGCTTAATCGTGCAGATGAATATAATGAATTCCCTTTTATCTCATAATGGGGATAGTATGGAATATTTAAACAATATAATCAGCCAAATCAATGCCTTCGTCTGGGGCATCCGATGCTCGGTATGTTGGGTGTTACCGGGGTTCTATTGATGCTTGGCCTGGTTTTTATGCCGTGGCGTAAAGTCGGTTACGGGTTCAGGTTGCTGTTCGCCAAAGACGATGGCGGCGGCGAGGGTGAAGTCAAGCCATTTAACGCGTTGATGACCGCGCTATCGGCCACCGTCGGCAGATGATCGTTTTATATGTCGGTGCGTCGCTGGTTATTATCCTGATAAACATCGCTGAAGTGCCCGCCGCAATAGGGTTAATTTTCAAATACGCCTTTGAACCGATTGCCGCCGCGGGTGGATTTGCGGGTGCCGCTGTGGCTGCCGCCATTCGTTTCGGCGCGGCGCGCGGTGTATTTTCTAAATAATTATTTTGAATAAGCATGTTCTAGTTACCGGGGGTGCGGGATATATTGGTTCGCATACCGCATTGCACTTGGTTGAATCCGGTTATGATGTGGTGGTGCTGGATAACTTGTATTCCGGTCACCAGTGGGCGCTCCCCGATGGCGCAGAGTTTTATCAGGGAAACATCCACGATCGGGATTTGGTCGGCGAAATAATCCGCAAATGCAACATTGATTCCGTGATTCACTTTGCCGGTCATATTGTAGTCCCTGAGTCTGTGGGAAATCCTGCCAAGTACTACCAAAATAATGTCATCGGGTCGCTCAATCTTATTGATACTTGTATTGCAAAGAACGTAAGCCAATTCGTGTTTTCATCCAGTGCGGCGGTGTATGGCATTCCGGAATTTTGTACGGTGAGCGAAGAGGTTGAACCACAACCGATCAATCCTTACGGTTCGACTAAATTAATTACCGAGTGGACGTTACGCGATTTCTCGGCGGCTGGCCGCAACTCGACCGCACAACCGTTTAACTATGTCGCGTTGCGTTACTTCAATGTTGCCGGCGCTCATATGGGGGGCGGTCTGGGCCAAGCCACACCCGAGGCTACCCATCTAATCAAAGTGGCCTGTCAAACCGCTTGCGGCATGCGACCGCATTTATCGATTTTTGGCGATGATTACCCCACGGCTGACGGCTCGTGCATTCGCGATTATATTCACGTGGATGATTTGGCCGCTGCTCATCTTGATGCATTGTCTTATTTGCATAACGGCGGGGAAAGTACCGTATTGAATTGTGGCTACGGTCACGGATTTAGCGTTAAACAAGTGATTGATTGCGTCAAGACAGTGAGCAACGTGGATTTCGAGGTAAAAATAAAGCCGCGAAGAGCCGGAGATGCACCCGAGCTGATTGCGGATAACAAGAAAATTAAGCGGGTGTTAAACTGGCAGCCGCAGCACAATGATCTTGCAACGATATGCCATTCTGCTTACCTGTGGGAGAAAAAACTGCACGCGGGCAAAATAATTTGATGGCACCTCTTGCCTGTTATCTTTTAAAGAAGCTGGTGCGAGCCAAACTGGAACTCCTGACCCTGAATAACATGATGCTTGTGCCCGATCCATGAATATTATGAAAAAGGGTAAATCCGGACCCAATTTAATGACGGGGCTGATGACACGGTTGTGGCAAAAAGACCTGTCCCTGTGGAGCCAAACCAAATGCAGCGGCAATTCCGGTTCGGATTCCATCTCCAACCGCCTGGGTTGGCTGGATGCGGTTGAATGGATGGAACAACATATTGGCGAGCTCAGTGCCTGGGCACAACAAACCGCTGAGTCCGGCAAATTCGACCAGGTTATTTTATTGGGTATGGGCGGCTCCAGCCTTGCCGCTGAAGTATTTTCAGCGGTGTTTGGCAGTCAATCAGGCTATCTCCAACTATTGGTTGTGGATACCACGTCTCCGGCCCAAATTAATGCGATTGATGTCGATCTTGGGCGGTCGTTGATTATTGTTGCCAGTAAATCCGGCAGCACGGTGGAGACCTCGGATTTATTCGCCTACTTTCATTCCCGGTTGCGTGAATATACAAATTGCCCCGGCGACCACCTGGTAGCCATTACCGATCCGAATTCGCGGCTTCATCAGCAAGCCATTGAAATGGATTTCACAGCAATTTTTCTTAACCCTGCCGACATAGGCGGGCGCTATTCCGCATTAAGCTATTTTGGATTGGTGCCGGCTGCATTAATTGGCGTTAATCTTAATAAGTTATTGACGCAAACTCGGATATTTAGTGCGCGTTGTCGCTCCGACGATGCCAGTAATCCAGTACTTCAATTAGCTAACCTGATGGGCCGCGGGGCCTTGCCAGGAAAAAATATCGTGGAGAAAAATATTTTGGAACTGCGGCTTGCTCGGCCGTTACAATCTTTAGCGGTTTGGATTGAGCAACTGGTTGCGGAAAGCACCGGAAAAAATGCACAAGGCGTGCTACCGGTGTACGCTGAGCCGGGAATCAATGCGCTCAACCCCGGATACAATCGCTCCGAGCATCGGTTCAAGCATCGATCCAGTGTGTATATTGGGCTTGGCGGCAAGCAAAAGGAGGACAATATAAATGCAGGAATCGCTACAAAGCCTCCGCTCCGGAATACAGACCGAGGGGCAAGTATGCAGTGGCAACTGGGTGATCGATACGACCTTGGGGGAGAATTTCTTCGCTGGGAAATGGCCACAGCGCTTGCTGCCAGCATCATGGATATCAACCCATTCGATCAGCCTGATGTGGAACAAGCGAAGCAACAGACTCAAGCATTTGTAGCGGGTCGAGAATCACACACGTTCAGTAGATTATTTGAAAACCGGAACTATACGGTGTACGCGAATTCTATGGCCGGCCAGGACCATACCGTAACCACGGCACAAGCGGTATTCGACCGGTTTCGGGAAATTTCCGAGGGCGCGTTGTATTTGGCAATGCTTGCGTATCTTCCGAGTTTTCACGATGTTAATGACCGACTACAAGCGCTCCGCAGTGGGTTGGCGCAACGCTTTGCATTGACCACAACATTGGGTTACGGCCCGCGTTATTTGCACTCTACCGGGCAGTTGCACAAAGGCGGGCCTGCCAGCGGATGTTTTATCCAGATTACCGAGCAGTGCATGGAGCAAATTAAAATCCCGATGCGTCAATATGGTTTCGCCGATTTGCACCGTGCCCAGGCAGATGGGGATTACGTTGTTTTGGAAAGAAAAGGTCGTCCATTAATGCGGATAACATTAAAAGGCGATAGACTTGGCGCCTTGGACAATCTGGTGGCACAAATCCCAACACAAATCTGATGGGGTTGTTGGCGGTTATCATTGCTAACCCATGCCATAACGCTGACAAAAATATAGCGATAATTATATCGCCACAAATAATATGGTTACATTTCAACAGCTTATAATGACATTGCAGCAATACTGGGCCGATCAAGGCTGTGTCATTCTGCAGCCATATGATATGCAGATGGGTGCGGGAACATTTCATCCGGCAACGTTTTTGGGCGCCATAGGCCCGGAACCGGTGCAAGCGGCTTATGTTCAACCGTCGCGTCGTCCCACAGACGGTCGTTATGGTGAAAACCCCAATCGTCTGCAACACTATTTCCAGTTTCAGGTGGTCCTGAAACCATCCCCGGAAAATTTCCAGGACTTGTATCTTGGCTCTCTGTCCAGCCTTGGGCTGGACATGTTGAAGGACGACGTGCGATTTGTGGAAGATGATTGGGAGTCACCGACTTTGGGTGCCTGGGGTCTGGGATGGGAAATCTGGATAAACGGCATGGAGGTTTCCCAATTCACTTATTTCCAACAAGTGGGCGGTTTGGATTGCAAGCCCGTTACCGGTGAAATCACCTATGGTCTGGAGCGCATCGCCATGTATTTACAATGCCTGGATTCGTTGTTTGATTTAGTTTGGTGCGAGGGTTCAAATAGCGCCACAGCTGGATACAGTTATGGTGATCTTTACTTGCAAAATGAGGTGCAGCAGTCGATTTATAATTTTGAATGTTCAGGTATCCCGCAGCTTTTTGATCAATTCAATGCGGCGGAAGCCATGGCACTAAGATTATTGGAAAAGGAATTGCCCTTGCCCGCATATGAACAAATGCTGACCGCTTCCCATGCCTTTAATTTACTGGATGCTCGGCATGCCATTGGCGTGACCGAGCGCGCCCGATATATTGGGCGGGTGCGTAATTTAGCACGGGCTGTGGCCCGGAGCTATTACCAAGCTCGGGAAAAATTAGGGTTTCCCGGCAATATCAAAACCGCGACTCGTCGATTTCGGCGGAGAACTCAATGGAGAACTAAATAGTGGCGCAATTGAGAAAATCGGCGAGAAAATCGGCGAGAAAATCGGCAGGCAGGCGGAAAAACCTGTTAATTGAACTAGGCACAGAAGAGTTGCCACCTAAAGCGTTAAAAAATCTGGCGCAGTCGTTTGCACAAAATTTCTTCGATGGTTTAGTCATGTCCGGGGTAGCCGAGAATAAACCGAATCAGTACAAATACTATGCCACGCCCCGAAGGCTTGCGGTATGGGTCAAAGGCGTTTCCCCAAAACAGCCTGACCAGATTGAACAGCGAACAGGCCCGACCGTAGCGGCGGCATTTGACCATCAGGGCAATCCGACTGCCGCTGCGCAAGGGTTCGCAAAATCCTGTGATGTGCCTGTTTCGCGATTGAAAAAACGTGTTTCCGATAAAGGGGCGTGGCTGGTTTTTGAAAACAAGGTAAAAGGCAAAAACTTAAATGTGCTGGTTACTCAATGCTTGAATGACAGCATAAAAGCGTTGCCCATTCCCAAACGAATGCGCTGGGGAAATAACGATGTGGAGTTTGTCAGGCCGGTACATTGGTTGCTGGCATTGTACGGCAGTGATTTGATTCGAACCGAAGCGTTGGGACTAAAAGCCAATCGTTTCACCAGAGGGCATCGGTTTCATTGCTCTGGAACATTAAAGATACCTTCGGCTGATCGGTATCTTAATACATTAAAGCTAAATGGATTTGTAATCGCCGACTACCAGACTCGTCAATTGATGATCGTTAAGCAGATCACTCGCCTGGCAAAAAAAGCCAATGCCCAAGCGGTAATCGGTCAAAATTTACTTGACCAGGTTACCGGTTTGGTTGAATGGCCGATGGCATCTTTGGGAGAATTTGACCAGAAATATTTAAAATTGCCCAAGGAAGTTTTGGTCGCAACGATGGTCGATCATCAAAAGTATTTTCATATTACCAATCAGAAAGGAAAGCTTATGCCGTTGTTTGTTTCGGTCAGCAATATCAAAAGCAAGACGCCAAAACGGGTACGCCAGGGTAATGAGCGCGTACTTCGCGCTCGGTTAGCTGATGCCGAATTTTTCTGGAATACCGACCAGAAAGTTAAATTGCATGATCGGGTTGATTCATTGAAAGGCGTTTTGTTTCATCATCAACTTGGCTCAATTTACGACAAAACAATCCGTGTAGGAAGGTTAGCGGGCGTGATTGCAACAAAACTCAACATCGATAAAAAAGGCGTACAGCGTGCTGCCAGACTGTGCAAGGCCGACCTGGTGACCGACCTGGTGGGTGAATTTCCTCAACTGCAAGGCACCATTGGCAAGTATTATGCGACCAAACAAGGCGAGGACAAGCACGTTGCCGATGCCATTGATGGTCACTACAAGCCGAGGTACGCGAACGATAAATTGCCGTCGACTCCTTTGGCGCAATGTGTCGCGCTGGCAGACCGGATTGATTCGCTGATGGGCATATTTGCGGCTGCCGAAGCGCCGACCGGAGACAAGGATCCGTTTGCCCTGCGCCGCGCCGCGTTAGGCGTGTTGCGAATAATCATCGAAAGAAAACTTGACCTGGACTTATTTGAATTGCTTTCTCGGGCAATGAAGCAGTATGTCAATTCCGATCTAAAAAATATTGATACCAGTAACGCGGTGATTGACCAGGTATTCGAATTCACCAGCGAGCGACTGAAAGGATATTTTCAGGCACAAGGTTTCAGTGCCGAGGAAATCGCTTCGGTGCAGGCTTGCAAACCGACCAAGCCCCTCGACTTCGCAAATCGATTGCAGGCAGTGAGTCATTTTTTCAGCAAGCGGCGTGCCGCCGCTGAATCTTTGGCTTCGGCCAATAAACGAATCGCAAATATTTTAACCCAGGCTAATCTGGATAACGATATTAAGTTTAACAACAAACTAATGACAGCCCATGCGGAAAGACAATTAGCGACGGGCGTCGAAACAATCAGCAAGGAAGTCAAGGGATACTTTATTACTAATCAATACGACAAGGGTTTCGACAAGTTGTCTGCGTTAAAAGCCCCGGTTGATAAATTTTTTGATGAGGTAATGGTAATGCATGATGACCCGGCGATTAAAAATAATAGATTGGCATTGCTGATCAAAATTCGCCAATTATTTTTGGGCGTAGCGGATATTTCCCGCATTCGGATTGAGACCGGAAATATTCAGGGAGACTGCAATGGAGAATAGCAGATTAATTATTCTGGATCGGGATGGGGTAATCAATCACAATTCGGATGATTATATAAAGTCTCCGGAAGAATGGGTTGCGATTCCCGGCAGTTTGGAAGCGATTTCCCGACTTTGTCGGGAAGACTATCGAGTAGTGGTAATTACCAACCAATCCGGGATTTCCAGAGGTCTGTATACGATCAATACGTTGAATAAAATTCACCAAAAGATGATCGACGAATTGCGCCATAGCGGCGGGGAAATCGGCGCAATATTTTTCTGCCCGCATCGTGCCGACGATCAGTGCGAATGCAGGAAACCTAAACCGGGAATGTTTCTTGAATTATCAAAACGGCTGAAATACAGCCTAAAAGATGTTTACGCGGTCGGTGATTCGGTGCGTGATTTACAGGCCGCCGCCACCGCCGGAGCGATGCCGGTACTGGTCGAAACCGGGAGCGGGTTAGGTAGTATCGAAGAGATTTCTAAGTATGACTATGGACCCGCCATTGCCACTGTACCGAGGTTTAAGGATTTGAGTCGCTTTGTCGATAATTTGTTAAGCGCGCAGTGTTGATTATTGCTGCCGTAATTCTTTATGCTGTATTTGCGTTCACTGCTTTATCTCACCGGCCAGATCATAACGACTGTGATTGTCAGTCTGATCGCTATTTGTTGTTTCTTTTTACCGTCGTTGACCCGCGCAAAAGTAATTTCGATTTGGGCGCGCTTTAACATCTGGACATTGCGAATGTTGTGCGGCATCAGTTACCGGGTAACCGGCGCGGAAAACATCCCCCGCCAACCGTCCATCGTAATTTCAAACCATCAGTCTGCCTGGGAAACGCTTTGCTTCCAACTCATTTTTCCGGCCCAATCATATTTGTTAAAAAAGCAATTGCTGTGGCTGCCATTTTTTGGATGGGGATTGGCGATGAATCGACCTATCGCTATCGATCGTTCAAAAAAAACCAAGGCGTTGGATTATTTGATCAAACAGGGAATAGTTCGTTTAAACGAAGGACGCTGGTTGGTTATTTTTCCGGAAGGCACGCGAATGGAGCCTGGAAAACCAGGTAAATTTCAGGTTGGCGGTGCGATGATTGCGGCCAAATCCGGGCGTCCGATTGTTCCTGTAGCCCACAATGCCGGGTTATTTTGGTCTAAGAATGGCTTCCTCAAATACCCCGGAGTGGTGGATGTGATTATCGGGCCGATGATGGAAACTCGTGGCAGAAAACCCCGGGAAATTAATCGGGAGGTTGAAGCCTGGATTTACGCAAATCTGAAAAAATTGCCAAGTGGTCGGACGGGCAGTCGGTAGTCTTCAGGCATTGGATAACTGGATGAATTGATCCACTGTTAAATTTTCGGCTCGCTTGGAAGAATCAACCCGCGCATTTTCGAATTGTGCATCTGACACCAGTTGCTGCAAAGAATTTCGCAATGTTTTTCTGCGTTGGGCGAATGCGAGTTTGACAATTTCGTTAAGCCGGTTGCGATCGTGGATAAGATGGGATGCCGCCCGAGAGAGTGGTGTGGGGGTCAGGCGAATTACCGTTGACTCGACTTTGGGCGGCGGCTCAAATGCCTGAGACGGGACATCAAACAAGCATTGACAGTCCAACTCCAGTGCCGCCATTACCGACAACCGACCGTAGATTTTGCTTCCAGGTGCGGCGCTTAATCTTTGCGCAACCTCTTTTTGCAACATGAATACCATGTCCTGAATGTGCTCGACGGATTTGAGCAAATGAAATAAAAGGGGGGTGGAAATATTGTAGGGAAGGTTGCCGATTATCCGAACTTTTTTACTTGTTTGGCCGGTTAAATCATCAGCGATAACAGGCAGCGCGTCACCGGCCGGTTCGGAACAATTAAACACAGAAGCGATTTCAAAGTTTAATATATCGGCTTGGACGATGGTCAGCTGGTCTGAATCGTACTTTTCACTGAGTGTGGCTGCCAGATCCCGGTCAAGTTCGACTACTGTGAGATGGCTAATACGATCTAATAACCGTTCTGTAAGCGCGCCGCTACCAGGCCCGATTTCCAATACTAATTCGTTATCTGCTGGATGGAACACATTTACGATTCTTTCCAGAACATTTTCATCTGTGAGAAAATGCTGTCCGAAACGTTTACGCGGTGTTATTCCATGTGTCATGCCATGTATTATGTTGCGCAAAGTATTTTCTACCGATTGCCCGCAAATTCGATTGCAAGATTGATGGCAGCGACTAAACTTGATGCCGTTGCCAGGCCGCTGCCCGCGAGCTCCAACGCCGTCCCGTGATCTACTGAGGTTCGTATTATCGGAAGTCCAAGGGTAACATTGACTACTTCTCCGAATCCGCTGTGCTTAATAACCGGCAGCCCTTGATCGTGATACATCGCCAGAACACCATCAAGTTGGCTCAATTGGGTTTGGGTGAATGCCGTATCGGCCGGTAATGGACCAATCAGATTGAACCCTTGTTGCCGCATTTCTAAAATTGCCGGTTGAATAATTTCAATTTCTTCTGTGCCGAGATGGCCGCCTTCGCCGGCATGGGGGTTTAGCCCGCACACACCAATTCTGGGGTCAGGAATTCTATAAAGATGGGTGAGGCTGCTTGCCATGACCTCAAGAACGGATTTAATGCGACTCACCGTAATCTGTCCAGGGACTTCCTTTAAGGGCAGGTGGGTGGTAACCAGGCAGACACGGGTGGTGCCGTTGGCAAGCATCATCACGGGTTGGTCGGCTCCGGTGCGCTTGGCTATCCATTCGGTATGGCCGGAAAAAGGTATCCCGGCATCATTGATTATCCCCTTATGCACTGGCGCCGTGACCATGGCATCGAACTCCCCAGACCGGCATAAATCCACTGCGGTATCGATACATTGGATTACGTATCGGCTGTTTTTTGAGTCCAGTTGACCTAGCGTAACCGAAGTAGAAACTTCTAATGGGATAACCAGAACTCGCCCTCCGGGGGGGGCTGGGTAACATGGGTTGGATTTGTCTGGTGACTGATATTCATTAATATCCAACGCAATGCCAAGCAGTTCGGCGCGATATCTAAGTAAATTTGGATCGCCCACTACCGCCAAGGTGGCATCAAACCCTTGCTGGGCGGCTTTAATCACAATGTCCGGGCCGATACCTGCGGGCTCGCCGCTACAAATTATAATTTTTGGTAGTGAAATTTTCATTTTTCCTAGCGGCCAGTCTTCGGGCCAATCTTCAGACCAGTCTCCTGATATAGGCGGTATTTCAGCAGTCCTCCATCCAAATTCATCAAAACTCACACGTCCTTTTTGATCGAATACAACGCCCTCGTCGATAAGTTTCTGTCTTTGTTGTTGATCACTGCCGCCTTGTTTGCGCGCGCTGATTTCCCCCTTGCTATTGATCACTCGGTGCCACGGAATGGCCTGATCATCTGGCGTAGCCGCCATCGCATAGCCAACCTGCCGGGCGTTGCAATTCACCATACGGGCGATACGCCCGTAACTCGTTACCGTTGCAACCGGGATGCGCTTAACAATATCGTAAATGTCCTGATAGAGACTCATGGTTCAGCCTGAAGTATACTGTGAAACCTTGTATAGGTGTCTTAAGGTTGATATAGTCGCTCCAAACAAATTGCTGACAGACCTGAAAAAACTGCTCAAAGAAATTTATTAGGTGCCAGCCCCTAATTTTTAACCTGGTGGTCGTTTGGCACCTGCTAACCGGAGAAAAGCATGATTTTTTTGAAACCAAGAGTGCGAAATATCTCTTACCGCTTGATATGTTTAAGTTTAGTATTTTTATCGGGTTGTTCCGATCGGTTTTATAGACCAGAATCACTTTTTGAAGATCAGGTTAGTCCACTTGTAAATAAAAAAGAAGATGTAAATGAATTTATCATAAATTCAGAAGAGTTAGAAAAGAGAATTAAAAGTATTGATGATGCAACAGAGAATACAAGTAAATTAGGGGAAAAGAGAATTAAAAGTATTGATGATGCAACAGAGAATACAAATAAATTAGGGGAAACTCTGATTAACAACTCTTGCGTCCATCCCGCGAACGTGGGAGTCCAGTGTTTCC
Source organism: Candidatus Spongiihabitans sp. (assembly GCF_965237845.1). Classification (GTDB taxonomy): domain Bacteria; phylum Pseudomonadota; class Gammaproteobacteria; order Arenicellales; family Poriferihabitantaceae; genus Spongiihabitans. The sequence continues at coordinate 2,218,266 of NZ_OZ250154.1, forward strand.
TAAGAAATGCGCTATTACAGGAGATTATTACTATTTCAGATAGAGTTTGTGCGGCTCATCACGTGTCTGTTATAGCGAGTGGGGATGCATTAAACATTGGAACTGGTGTTGCGGCCACACTTTTTTCTGCCGTATCAATGGCAATAAATCCCGCAAGTACTAAAACAGCATTAACAGCAGCATCAACTATTTCAAACTCTGTCCGATCAATAACGAATGAAGAAGTTTATGCCAAAGCAGTAGCCACGACTATTGTTAAAGCTACTAATACGGCAAGAGAAAAACAATTAGCCAAAATCGACACAGGAATGCAAAAGAAATATACAGAATATACTGTTCAACAGGGGCTTAGAGACATTTTTAATTATCATAATAAGTGTTCATTTTACTTTGGCATACTTGAAATTACCGAGGCTCTTGAACAAAGAAAACTTACTAAAGCAGAGATTATGGGTAAGTTACAATCTATAGAAAATGCGCTTGATGTTACTAATAGAAGTGCTGATGAAGATATAAAGATGCAACAGAAATTTTTGATTATGCTACTTGATACTGCCCCAGACTAATTTTAACAAAGCATTACTTAAATCACTGCTGTCCCATTAACTTTCACAGCAGTGAGAATTGATTGTGATTGAAGCAGGGCATGAGGGGGCGGGTCGCCACGCAAGAGAGCCATCAAGTCGCGCTTGTCGAACAAGTTAAGATGCAACAGGCGGAGCATTTGTTGCATGCTTTTGCCCAGCTTCGACTGGAATTTGATGAACGCCAAGAGTAAATACACGCACAGCGCGATCCAGACTTGCGTCATCACCGCGTTATTGCTGGTGTCGATGAAGGACTTTATCTTCAGGTTTTGCTTGATTCACTTAAAGAACAATTCCACCTGCCAACGCGCTTGGTAAAGGTCGGCAACAGTTTTGGCTGCCAGTTTCAAATTATTGGTCAAGAAAACGTAATGCTTGCCGGTATCGGCATCGCGGCAGCCGATACGACGCAGTGGGATGGGGCATTGTCTTGATGCCTTGATGCCGGTGAACACGATACTCTGGTCGAAGGAGATCAAGGAGATCAGGGTCAGAGTAGGAATTATTGGGGCTTGGGACCAGGTTTTTCTGGCTTCACTCTTCGTTGATAAAGTTGTTCAACTTGCTCCTTAAACCTTGCACTCCCAAATGCCATACAGCTATTTGTTGCATTTCTCAAATCATCAACTAGTTCAGCATTCAAAATATCTTCAAACAAATCCCGATAACGCTGTCTTCTTTGATATTCATCCAAACCCAAAGACAAATATATCTCATGCTCCGATAACAGCGCGTTCTTCAACCCCAAAGCATTACTTTGATAACCAGACCAAGGGTACTTTCCAGGGTCATTTACAATTCCAGCCCGTACCGGATTGAGCTCTATATAGCGCTGACAAGTTAGAAAGTATTGATCGCTATCGATCAAGCACGACTTAAGCCTGCCCTCCCACAAAGTGCCAGTCCACCTATACTGTTGGTTAAAATAGCGAACATAATATCTCCCAACATATTGCATCATTTCCGAAATACTGCCATCGTAGTGCGATGTCGCAAGGAGATGCATATGATTTGTCATCAAAACCCACGCATGGACATCCACGCTATAGGCTATTGCCCCATCTAATAGAAAACCAAGATAGTTACGATAGTCTTCATTACATATGAAACTTATCTGACGATTATTGCTTCTCTGAATAATATGAAGCGGCATGCCCTGCGGACACAACCTTGGTAGTCTTGCCATTTGACCCTCCTTGATCTTCTGACGTTAGTTGTTAAGCGGTTTACTCAATCTCTATACAAACATTACATTTTCAACGAATCAATTTGCTTAACAAATAATTTCTACTCTGACCCAAGGCGTTTCTAATGCGTTTCTGCAACAATCACTCGACAGTCACCGATTTGGCCAGGTTTCTCGGCTTATCGACATCGGTGCCTTTGATTAAGCCAACATGATAGGCCAGCAGTTGTAATGGAATGGTGTAAATTATTGGCGAGATGGAACTATCCACGGGGGCGACATTGATGACTTGTAAATTCTCCTGGGCAGGTATTTCAGCGCTTGGGTCGGCGAAAACGATTAATTTTCCGCCCCGGGCTCGAACCTCTTCTATGTTTCCTTTTAATTTTTTTAGCAATCGATCATTCGGCGCCACAGAAATGACTGGCATTTCATTATCAACCAAGGCCAGCGGACCGTGCTTGAGCTCGCCTGCCGGATAAGCTTCGGCATGGATATAAGAAATCTCTTTGAGTTTTAATGCGCCTTCCAGGGCAATCGGGTAGTGCGTCCCTCGTCCGAGGAACAAAGCATGTTGTTTGTCGGCAAATTGTTCTGCGATTGCTTTAATTGTGGGCTCCAGGGTTATGGCTTGATCCACTTTAGACGGCAATTCCCGCAGCTCTTTAATCAATCGAGCTTCGTCGGTTATGGTCATGGAAAATCGCCGACCCAAGGCAATGACCAGTAATCGCAACGCCGTTAATTGGGTGGTGAATGCTTTGGTCGATGCGACCCCGATTTCCGCGCCTGCGTGGGTCATTAACACTAACTCGGACTCCCGAACCAGCGAGCTTTCAGGCACATTGCAGATGGTCAGGCAATGTGCATATCCAGCCTGTTTGGCCGCCGCCAGCGCGGATAAGGTGTCGATGGTTTCTCCGGACTGGGACAGGGTCACAACCAGACAATCTTCAGGCACAACATGGCAGCGGGAATGGAATTCGCTGCCTATTTCCGCCTGGCAAGGCACTCCAAACTCTTCAAACCAATGTCGAGCCACCATGCCGGCGTGATAGCTGGTGCCGCAGGCGATAATTTGCACCGATTTGGTTTTGTCCAAAATTTCACTGGCGTCGACGCCAAAACAAGCCTCCAGCAAGCGCGTTCCGGTGATTCGGCCTTCCAGCGTAGTTGCGATGGCCACGCCTTGTTCATGAATTTCTTTAATCATGTAGTGGCGGTGATCGCCTAATTCCACAGCTTCAGCAGATAAACCACTCCTTTTTTTATCCCGATATTGCGGTTGACCGGATTGGTCAATGATAGAAATATTGCCGCCATTGATATCAACGATGTCGCCATTTTCCAGAATAAAAAAGTCCCGGGTTACGGAGATCAACGCAGACATGTCCGATGCAATGAATGATTCGCCATCGCCAATTCCAACCACCAATGGCGATCCGCGCCGCGCCCCGACCAATCGGTCAGGTTCGTCGGCACTGACAACCCCAATGGCGTACGCGCCCTCCAGTACCGCAATGGTTGCTTTTACCGCTTCGAGCAGATCAAGGCCTGATTGGATGTTTTGGTGGATTTCATTGACGATCACTTCGGTGTCAGTATCAGACGCGAATTGAAAGCCGTTGGCCTTTTGCGCGTTGCGCAGCGCTTGGTGATTTTCAATAATGCCGTTGCAAACCAAAGCGAGATTATGGCCGCTCATATGGGGATGGGCATTTATTTCTGTGGGCGGCCCATGCGTTGCCCAGCGGGTATGGGCGATGCCGGTTGTGCCTCGCATTGCACTAGATGAAGACAAGGCTTTTTCCAGTTCAACAATTTTCCCGGCGCTACGGGTCCGAGAAACCTTTCTATTCTGGTCAATCACCGCGACCCCGGCTGAATCATAGCCTCGATATTCGAGTCGCTTTAAGCCATCCAGTAACACTGGTAGCACATCGGATTTAGCGACCGCACCTACAATTCCACACATAACTTCACTCTCAATTCAAGGCTCAACTCAATTCTCAAAATTTATGCGGGTTTTTGCCTTGATGGCAGTTTTTGCTCGGTTCGCACTGGTCGTTTCCAATTGCCGATGGATGTTTGTCGCGCACGACTCACGGCCAGGGAATTTTTTTGGATGTTGTCGGTAATGGTGGACCCGGCGCCAACGGTTGCGCCATCCCCAATTTCCAGCGGTGCGATGAGTTGAGAATCGGAGCCGATAAATACATCATTACCGATGATGGTTTGATGCTTGTCGGCACCGTCGTAGTTACAGGTAATAACGCCGGCGCCGACATTCACATTTTTGCCAACTTCGCTGTCACCCAGGTAACTCAAATGATTCACTTTGGATTTATTGCCGATGCTGCTTTTTTTGATTTCTACAAAATTACCAATACGAACCTCATCGTTTAGCACAGTTTCTGGCCGGATTCTTGCGAAAGGACCGATATTGCAATTATTGCCGATGATGGCGTTGTCGATAACACTATTGGATTCGATCACACAGTTATCACCGATGGTGGCATTGCGAATCAAGGTATTTGGGCCAATCAATGCACGATTGCCAATTTTTACGTTGCCCTCCAATATTACATTGATGTCGATAACGCAATCACTGCCAAATTGACATACTCCGCGAACGTCAAACCGATTCATGTCCAGCAACGTCACCCCGTTTGCCATGAACCGGCGCGCAAGGTTTGCCTGGAACATGCGTTCCAGTTTTCCAAGATCTGCCTTGCTGTTTACCCCCGAAGTTTCAGTGACGCAGTCACTTGTGATGCCAACAACATCAATGTCATCCTCAACCGCGCAGGCAATCACATCAGTCAGGTAGTATTCTTTTTGAGCGTTTTTGCAACTGATCCGAGGCAGCCACCTGGAAAGATAATTGGCTTTTACGCTGAGGCAATTTGTATTAACTTCGGTGATTTTCTTTTGTTGATCGCTGGCGTCTTTTTGCTCCACAATACCGACGATTTGACCATTGTCATTTCGAATAATTCGCCCCAACCCGGATGGATCGCTCAGGGTCGTGGTTAACACATTGAGGTTATCGCTCGCTTTTGAAACTCGTTTCAGGGTGGCGAGGGAAATCAATGGGACATCGCCGTTGAGTATTAACACCGTCGAATCCCGATTAACATCGGGCATTGCCTGCATCACCGCGTGACCGGTGCCCCTGCGTTCGGATTGTTCCACCCAATTAATGCTTAAATTTTTGTTTACGCTGGAATAACGCTGTTCGATAGTATTAATCACCTGGTCCTTTCCATGGCCTACAATCACATGGGTGCGGTGTGGCGCTAAATCACCTACTGTTTCCAGCAAATGTTGGAGCATGGGTTTGCCGCCAATCGTATGCAACACTTTTGGCAAATCGGAATGCATTCTTTTGCCTTTGCCGGCAGCGAGAATGACTATTTCAACTGCCATAAACCGGTGTTCCCAGTTGCAATAGATCAGATTCCATGGTCATGTTTAGTTATAAAATAAGCGGGTAATGTAGCTGACCCTGGATGAATCATTCAAGCTTAAGCGCTCAATACTAAATTGCCCTGAAATTGCCTGAACAAATTGCATGAACTTGATTCAAGCGTTATTATTTAAGGTTATTGATTTTACATCTGTTTGCTTGGAGTTGCACAAAAAATGTCCGTCGAAGATCTTGAAAAAATAAAGGAATCTATTCCTGATCAAAGTCCGCCTTACCAAAGTCCGGTTGTGCCGATTGAGCTTGATTTAGATAGCGAAATTCAGTTCCATTGCCATAAAAACATCTCTTGCTTTAATGCCTGCTGTAAAAATATAGATATAACATTAACGCCCTACGATATTGTTAGACTGAAACGAAGACTCAATATGACTTCTTCTCAATGGGTCAATCAATTTACCGTGCCGTTTCCCATGGACGCCCATGAAATGCCTGGCCTCAAACTGATTACCAAGCGGGGATCTTCGGCTTGTGTATTTTTGAGAGAACAAGGCTGTAGCGTTTATGAAGACCGACCCGTTGCGTGTCGTTACTATGCCCTGGGGTCCATGGGGGTACGCAAGCAAGGCGGTTCCAAAGTTGAGGATATCTATTTCGTTGTCAAGGAAGATCACTGCAAAGGTCACGACGAGCCGCGTAAACTGACCGTGCGTGAGTATCTGGAAGAACAGGGTATTTTTGAATACGACGAAAACAATCGACATTGGCGGGACATTGTCTTGAAGAAAAGATCGTCCGGCCCAACCATAGGAAAACCATCATCCCGCTCACTGCAATTATTCGATATGTGCAGTTACGATATCGACAACTTTCGGGCGTTTTTCAACAGCAAAGGATTTGACCAGGTTTTCGACCTGAGTGAACAACAGAAAAAATCGCTGACTGACGATGAAGACAAATTATTCCAGTTTTCCTGTCGATTTCTGAAACAAGTGTTATTCGGAGAATTGAGCATTCCGGTTAAGTCTGACGCTCGGGAAAAACGCCGGGAAAAACACCTGGCGAAGCGCGAAAACACGCTAAGGCGGGTGCCCAGATGAATCCACGGACACAGTGATCGACTGACAACATGTATCTGAGTTACTTTGGATTCGACTTGTTGCCATGTTCCATCGTGCCCGATCATCGCGTACTCCATAATGAGCCTCACCGAGAGGCTGGGCAGTCAAATTCAGTAGATACTGCTTGAATAACAGTGGGTTAGACCCCATTTAGTCAATAGAATTAATTGACTTTTATGAGGCAAACCATGCGAATGGACAAGTTAACCGCGAAGCTTCAATTGGCCCTGAGCGATGCTCAAAGTCTGGCTGTCGGGCGCAGCCATCAATTTATCGAACCGCTTCACCTTATGCTGGCGCTGTTAGACCAGGATGGCGGCAGCGCGCGCTATTTGCTGGCGCAAAGCAATGTCAACGTCAACCAGTTGCGCTCGGCTTTAGGGGATGCATTGGATCGCCTGCCCCGGGTTGAGGGCAATCACGGCGATGTGCATGTTTCCAATGATTTGGGAAGGCTGCTCAACGTTACTGACAAATTGGCGCAAGACCGCAACGACCAGTTTATTGCCAGCGAATTGTTTATTTTAGCGGCGATCAATGACAAAGGCAGTTTAGGGAAATTAATGCGCTCTGCCGGAGCATCAAAAACCGTCATCGAAAAAGCCATCGAAAACATGCGCGGAGGACAATCGGTGGACAGCGAAAATGCCGAAGACCAACGCCAGGCGCTGGAAAAGTACACCATCGATATTACCGAAAGAGCGGAGCAGGGCAAACTCGATCCGGTTATCGGACGAGACGATGAAATTCGCCGTGCCATCCAGGTATTGCAGCGCCGCACAAAAAACAATCCGGTGTTAATCGGGGAGCCTGGCGTCGGCAAGACCGCAATCATCGAAGGCTTGGCGCAGAGAATTGTCAACGGCGAAGTACCCGATGGCGTAAAAAATAAGCGCGTGCTTTCCTTGGATCTGGGCGCACTCCTGGCCGGGGCAAAATTTCGGGGTGAATTTGAAGAACGATTGAAAGCCGTGCTCAATGATCTGTCTAAACAGGAAGGTCAAATCATTCTGTTCATTGATGAGCTGCACACCATGGTCGGGGCGGGCAAGGCGGAAGGGGCTTTGGATGCCGGAAATATGTTGAAACCGGCGCTCGCCAGAGGCGAACTGCATTGCGTCGGTGCGACTACGCTGGACGAGTATCGAAAATATATCGAAAAAGACGCCGCGCTTGAACGGCGATTCCAGAAAGTGCTGGTAGATGAGCCCAGTGTTGAAGATAGCATTGCCATTCTGCGTGGCCTGAAAGAGCGCTACGAAGTGCACCACGGCGTCGATATTACCGACCCGGCGATTGTCGCGGCGGCAACATTATCCCATCGCTATATTACCGATCGAAACTTGCCGGATAAGGCCATCGATTTGGTGGATGAGGCGGCCAGCCGGATCAGAATGGAAATCGACTCCAAACCGGAAGTGATGGATCGTCTTGATCGAAGAATCATTCAATTAAAAATTGAACGTGAAGCGCTCACCAAAGAAAATGACCATGCATCAACTAAACGATTGGCCGATCTTGAAGCGGATATTGAAAAACTTGAAAAAGAATATGCCGATTTTGAAGAAATCTGGAACGCGGAAAAATCTGTTGTTCAGGGTAGTCAGCATGTTAGGGAGGAGTTGGACAAGGCGCGTGTTGAACTCGAAGCCGCGCGCCGCGCCGGCGATCTTACCCGAATGTCGGAGCTTCAATATGGTCGGATTCCTGAACTGAAAAAACAGATCGAAGTTGCTGATGATGCAGAAAGCCAGGAAATGACATTGCTGCGCAGTCGCGTTACCGAAGACGAAATCGCCGAAGTGGTCGCCAAATGGACTGGCATTCCAGTATCGAAGATGCTGGAAGGAGAAAAGGAAAAACTGTTGCAGATGGAGGAGAACTTACATAAACGAGTCATCGGCCAGGATGAAGCAATCAATGCCGTAGCAAACGCAATCAGGCGTTCCAGAGCAGGTCTTTCCGATCCGAACAGGCCATATGGTTCGTTCTTGTTCCTTGGCCCAACCGGGGTAGGCAAGACAGAACTTACTAAAGCGCTGGCGGAATTCATGTTCGATAGCGAGGACGCCTTGGTGCGAATCGATATGTCGGAGTTTATGGAAAAACATTCAGTGGCGCGCTTGATTGGTGCGCCACCAGGATACGTTGGCTATGAGCAAGGGGGCTATTTAACTGAATTGGTAAGACGGCGACCTTACTGCGTAATCTTGCTGGACGAGGTGGAAAAAGCGCATGCCGATGTATTCAATGTGATGCTGCAAGTTCTGGACGATGGTCGATTAACCGATGGCCAGGGTCGCACTGTGGATTTTAAGAACACGATCATTGTCATGACCTCCAATCTGGGCTCGCAGATGATTCAGGAGATGAGCGCCCAAGATGATTGCGGGGACGATTACCAGGCAATGAAAAATGCGGTATTGGAAATTGTGGGCGTTCATTTTCGCCCGGAATTCCTCAATCGCGTCGATGATATGGTGGTATTTCACCCACTGCAACGAGAACAACTCAGGGCAATTGCCAGAATCCAGATTCAGTATCTCGCCGACCGACTCGAACAACGGGATATGAAACTGGTGGCTTCAGTTAAAGCGTTGGATAAACTGGCGGAGATTGGTTTTGATCCGGTTTATGGCGCGCGTCCGTTGAAGCGAGTGATTCAAACGCAGCTTGAGAACAAGCTGGCGCATGAAATTCTGAGCGGGCGTTATGTGGCTGGCGATGTGATTACAGTTGATGTTGATAATGATGAGTTGGTTTTCGGAAAGGTGCGCGAATAACGCATTGGAAGACAATAAATGACCTACCTGCAACTGACATATTTACAGCACTTCTTGTATTTTGTGCCAAGCGCTTATTTTGCTGTGCGTAGCGGTAATATAAATAAACATCGCGACAGCATGATAGGGCCCTATATCGGCGGGTTCTTTTAATAAGGGGAATGTGGCGGCGAGATTGAAAGCGATTGAAAACCGCGAATAGGGGTCGGCGGGAACGGCTGCCGTTTGGGAATATCAGAGGGCCGGCTTCCCCGCCGTCGGTCGATTATTTATACCGGGCTTCCCCATTGCCCTCGACCCCGCCTCTATCGACCTTGGGGCGGGCGATGCCAGCGATAATCTGATCGATATGAACACTGCCGAGCACGGTGCCCTCGGCATCCACAACATTTCCAGTGCGGGCATCGGCGCAGACCACTTGTTGCAGCGCATCCTCCAACACCACGTCATCGCGAAAATTCGGTCCTGAAACGGAGTCATCGGCGGTCATCACCGATTTAACCGAGATTACGCGCGCGATTGATGTCCTTGATGAAATCGAAAATGTAGTCGTTCGCCGGATGCAGAATAATATCCTGCGGGTCGCCCTGCTGAACAACCGTGCCGTCGCGCAAAATGGCAATGCTGTCGCCCATCCGTAAAGCCTCGTCCAAGTCGTGGGTGATGAACACAATGGTCTTGTGCAACTCCTCTTGTAGCCCCAGCAACATGCCCTGCATGTCGGACCGAATCAGCGGGTCAAGGGCCGAAAACGCCTCGTCCATCAGCAGGATTTGCGCGTCGGTCGCCAACGCGCGCGCCAAGCCGACACGCTGCTGCATGCCACCCGACAATTGCGATGGATAATGCTCTTCGAAACCCGCCAAGCCGACGCGCTTGACCCAGTGCCTGCTTTGCTCCTTCGCCTGTTCAATGGGCGTTCCCTGAATGACAAGACCATAGGCGATGTTTTCGGCAACGGTGCGGTGAACATGCAGCCCGAATTTCTGGAACACCATGGATGCCTGATGACGGCGGAATTCGATCAACTCTTCCTTGCTCATCGCCAGTACATTCTGGTCATCGACGATGATCTTGCCCGAAGTGGGTTCGATCAAGCGATTGATGTGGCGAATCAGGGTGGATTTGCCGGAGCCAGACAAGCCCATGATGACCGAGATGCCGCGCGCCGGAACGTCGATGTTAATGTCTTTTAATCTGAGGATATGGTTGTGTTGCTGAAGCAGTTCTTGTTTTGACATGCCCTGCTCAACTTGCGCCAGCACCGACTGCGGCCGTACGCCGAAAATCTTGTGAAGATTTTCGATTTTTATTTTTATTTCGGGCCTGGTTTCGGTTTTTGCCTGATCAGTCATGATGAATGCCTTTGCGATGCTTCTGTAAACGATCGCCGTATTCCTGGGAGATGCGATCAAAGATGATCGCCAGCGCGACAATCGCCAAACCATTCATTAAGCCGAGCGCGAGATATTGATTGGAAATCGAGCGCAGCACCGGAACTCCCAATCCCGCCACCCCGATCATGGAGGCGATCACCACCATGGACAATGCCATCATGATGGTTTGGTTCACGCCGGCGAAGATATTCGGCAATGCCAGCGGAATCTGAACGCCGAACAGCCGTTGCTTGTAATTCGCGCCGAAGGCATCGGCCGCTTCCAGTGCTTCCTTGCTGACCAGCCTGATGCCGAGATTGGTCAGGCGGACGATGGGCAGAATGGCGTAAATGCAAACCGCGATCAGCCCCGGCACCTTGCCGATGCCGAGCAGCATCACCACCGGAATGAGATACACAAACGCGGGAATGGTTTGCATAATGTCAAGAATCGGCGTGCCCACCGCTTGTGCGCGGTCGGAGCGCGCCATCAATATACCCAAAGGAATTCCAGTTGCGATACAGACGATGGTGGAAACCGAAATAATGGCGAGCGTGGACATGGTGTCTTCCCACATGCCGAAGTAGCCGATGGCGAGAAACGACAATATGCAACCGATCACGATTTTGATGCTGCGCGAGCCGACCCATGCCAATATCGCCATGATGATAATAATCATCGGCCAGGGCGTGGCGATCAGCAACTTTTCCAGCCGAACCAAGAACCATAAAAGCGGCTCGAAAAAATTCTCGATCAACTCGCCGTATTCCCGTGAAAACTCGCGAAACCCGGCATCGATGCCTTTTTTTAGGTCGCGCAACTCCTGGCGTTCCATTTCCGGGAATTCTGAAAGGAAATCCATAGACGCCTCCGTCTTGATGTCAAAAAAAAGCCTGTTCGCCGGGAAAGCAAACAGGCTTGATGCTTTGACCTGACCGACCTTTGTTTAGACTCATCCAAGGATTGGAAAATACTGTTCATTATCTCTGTCGGATTCAGGGCAATTGGCAAAGCTGCTGCTTGCAACCCATTGTGAGATAGTTTCTAATCAAGGCATGAGTAAAACCCAGCAAATACACATTTCGGTTACCCCGCAATACCTCCAGGACCAATCGATACCCGAGGACAACCAATTTGTTTTTGCTTATACCGTGTACATGGAAAATCGCGGAAATATCGCCGTCAGGTTGCTCACTCGGCACTGGATCATCACCAACTCTGAAGGCAAAACCGAAGAAGTCAGAGGTCCCGGCGTTATCGGCGAGCATCCCCATTTGAGACCAGGAGAAAGCTTTCAATATACAAGCGGTACCATTCTGCAAACCCCGGTCGGTTCGATGATGGGCAGTTATCAAATGCAGGATGAAAACGGCGGACTGTTTGACGCGGTAATCCCGGTGTTCACATTGTCAGCACAAGTTGTCTTCCACTAATTGTATTGCCACACAAGTTCTGATTCATCCCGGTCTAATCCATCCTGGAAGTGTGCGACCAGCCTCGATAGGCGCGAATATGCATCACTGGATTATGCACCCGAATAATTTCAACCCCCTGTTGGCATAATGCCAGGGAAATCCCCAGAGTTTCCAGATCACGTTGGCCAAATTTCCGCTCGGTAAATCCGCTCATAAAGGATTTTCGGGAATGCCCTATCAACAGGCGCAACCCAGCATCTTTTAACTCATTACAATGTTGCAATAACTCAAAAGACTGAAGCGAGTTTTTACCGAAGCCAATGCCTGGGTCGAAAATAATCTTGTTCAGATCGAGACCGTCGTCCAGCCATTGGTCAATATTTCTGTTCAGCCAATCGCGTAGTTGGTTGACTGCGGTATCGCTGGCAGGCAACACTATTTTAGCATCCGCCGGGATGCTCATGCTGTGCATCGCCACAACCTGACAACCGCTGGCTTTTGCCATCTCCCGAATCGCAGGCTCGCGAAACCCAGTGACATCATTGATCATGCCGACACCGTGGCGCAATGCTTTTTCCAGCGTAGCGGCATGACGACTGTCGATAGAAATTGTTGGTCTGATGCTCAACCGGTCTAATCTCTGGTTTATTAAATTTAACGCCGGTTGCAGGCGATGCCATTCTTCGTCTGCATCAATTGCGGTCGCGTTTGGGCGGGTGGACTCTGCGCCAATATCAATAATTTGCACATTTTCTTCGATCATGGCATCGATCTGTCCAATCAGCGCCTCATCATCGTCCCCATCATTATCCCAGACGCCGCCATCAGAAAATGAATCCGGAGTAATGTTTAAAACTCCCATCCATAACGGCGACGGCTTAACCGTCCTGCACAAATCAAACACCGTTTGATTTTGCCCGGGAATGACCAGATCGGGTTGCAGGTGTAGCAATGGGGTGAGTACAAATGCACGCTCGGTTACGGCGTAATGAGGAAGGGTCAATTTTCTTGAATCAACGATCTTGTCATGCCAAATCAGCAGGTCGATATCGATAGTGCGCGGGGCCCATGTTTTCGCCCCGGTTTTCGATATGCGGCCGCGACCTAAATTGGCTTCTATTTGCTTGACAATTTTCAGTCCCTGGCTGGGCTGCCAGCTCGCTTGCCCCGATATGACGCAGTTTAAAAAAGGTTTATTCCACGATGGCTCTGCGTTCTTGGGCAGCAACGCCGGCGTTTCAACGATCGGGGAAATTGCAGATATTTCAAAGCCACTGGATTTTAGTTGTTCGACAGCTTGTTGCAAATTGGCATTACGGTTTCCCTCATTGGAACCCAATCCAAAAAAAATCGCCATGGGGATTTACTTCAGGGAGCCAATTAACGCGGTTATAAACCGTTCGCCTTTTTTAAGTTGGGCAAGGTCAATAAACTCATTGGGCTTGTGCGCTTGCTCGATGCTGCCCGGACCGCAAATGATGGTTGGTATGCCCGCAGTTTGGAAATAGCCGCCTTCGGTACCGTAACTAACTTTGCCGGGTGCAACGGTACTATCCAAGAGCCTGGAAATCATGGGAATCAAGCTATCATCCGCAGGCGTATCCATGCCCGGAGCATCCGACAGGGTCTGCCAATTGATGCCCGTATCCGGTGATACGGCGTGCATAGCCGGCAGCAGCTGTGTTTTTATATAGGCATCAATCTCTTCAAACAACGGCAAGGTAGATTCATCCGGCAAATTACGAATCTCAAAATCAAACTCGCATTGGTTCGGGATTATGTTGTTTACCGTACCGCCGTGCATCACGCCGCAATGCAAAGTGGTATAGGGCGGATCGAATTCGTTATCGAATGGGCCTTCATTTTGAATACGTTGCTGGATGGCATCCACATATGCAATGATTTTGGCAGCCACCGTTATGGCGTTAACACCCTGATTCACCAGCGAGGAATGTGCCGATTTTCCGCGCACGCAACAGTGCTTGAATAACACCCCTTTGTGGGCCCGAATTACGCCCATGCTGGTGGGTTCGCCAATGATGCAGGCTTTGGGCTGGATCGGTTTCTTTTTCAACTCGTCGAGTAGTCCAGTGACCCCTAAACATCCAACCTCTTCATCGTAGGAAAAGGCAAAGTGTATTGGGGTGGCAAGATCCGCTTCCAAAATTTCCTCGATTTTTGTCAGGCATATCGCGATAAATCCTTTCATATCACAAGCGCCACGGCCAAACATCCTGTCGCCGGTTATTTCAGTCTGAAATGGATCGGTGGACCAATTCTGTCCATCTACCGGCACCACGTCGGTATGCCCGGATAACACGATGCCGGGTTGGTTGCCGCCGCCTAAGGTCGCAAACAAATTAGCTTTTTTCTTTTTATCATCAAAAGTCAATTCGGTTTTTATGCCATATGGCTCAAGCAGGGCGCCGACAAATTCGATGAAATCCAGATTGGAATTTCGACTGGTGGTATCGAAACTAATTAGCTGAGACAATAAATCGGTCGTTTTCGGTGGTGCGTTCATGCACCGCATTATAGAAGTTTCGCGCGACTGTTACAGGTATAATTCTCATAAATTTTCAATACTAAAATGCACATTTCCGAAATTCATGTCTATCCGGTTAAGTCTCTGGGCGGCATATCTCTGCAATCCGCACGGCTTACCCTGGCTGGATTTCAATTCGACCGGCAATGGATGGTGGTGCAAGCGGACGGAACATTTATGACGCAACGCAGTTTTCCGCAAATGGCCTTGATTGAAACTGAGATAGTTGACGATGTGCTGGTGCTGTCGACCTTTGGCATGGAAGCCCACGTTGTCAAGCCCGTCGGTGATAATGCTGAGCGTATAAATACTGAAGTTTGGGGCGATCAGATCAGTGCGTTGGAATACCATCCGATAACCAACGAATGGCTGAGTCAGGCTCTGGATTCACCCTGTAAACTGGTTTCATTTCCTGCCGACCAAATCAGGCAATGCGACCGGAAATTCGCAAACTCAGGTGAGCATACAAAATTCGCCGATGGCTTTCCTTTGTTATTGTTATCCCAGGAATCACTGGACGATTTGAACCAGCGACTACAGGCGCCAGTGGGCATGGACCGGTTCAGGCCCAATATTGTGGTTAAAGGTTGCGATGCCTTTGCCGAAGATCATTGGCATACTATTCGAGTCAATAATAATTCAAGCCATAATGATTCAAGCAATATTAATTTAAGAATTGTGAAACCTTGCGCGCGATGTTCGGTCCCCACCGTTAATCAACAAACCGGCGTGCTTGCCGGCCCGGAGCCGATCCATACCTTATCAAGCTATCGCCAAAGAGGCGGCAAGGTTTATTTTGGGATGAATTCAATTCCCGATGGCGAAGGCAGTGTCAGCATCGGCGATCGTGTCTCTATTGTAAACTGATAACTCAGATAACCTCGGTTTTGTTTGGCTCAGGCTCTACTCGGGATGACGCAATTATTTTTGCAGCCTTTCAGGATATTGCTCAATCAGAATCCCGATATTTGCTGAAATTTTTCTGGATTCGGGATTCTCAACCAATAGCTCTGCGTCTATCAAACTACGAATATCTCTTTTCATCGTGGAAATATTCACCTTGGCATATTCCCGGGCAATTTTAGGCGATGCAAGTTGAATAGATTCAATATCATATGACTCAAAAAGCGGCATGTCCAATAGCAATCGCCGCCTTCTTTTGAAAGTGGGCTTGCTCCATTTTATCTCGGCGAATTTATCATAAACATACCCCCGCCAAACTCTTTCAAGCAACCCACCGGCGACGGTTTCCCAAACCTCATTGAGTCCGTCTAAAAACCCGCTAACCGCGTAGGCTATAAATGAGGTTAATTGACGTTGATTTTGGCATTTTTGTATATGAGCGTAATATTCTGGCCGGGTATTGTTGTAGTGATTAGATAAAATGTGGGCGCAAACATCCGGCACTCCGGCTCTGAGCAACAGATAAAACTCAACCAATCTGCCGGTACGTCCATTGCCATCGTCAAAAGGATGTATCCACTCAATATAGACGTGAGTAACGATAGCCTGAATAATCCCGTCTCTAAATGACTGCTTGCCGAATGCGAACCCAAATTCGGTCTGCAACCAATCGCAAAGCTGCCTTACCAACCCCTCGACCTGATTCTTTCTTGCGCCGGGCGGGGGACATCGGTAGCCTGCCACTGCGCGTTGTGATTGAGCGAATTCTCCTGGTATCGCATTAAATGGCGCGGGTAAATTCCGGCAGACGAGAAGATGATAGCGTTTTAACAATTCTGGAGCGATGATTGCGGGTGACGGTTGTGTAAGCACATCGTCCTTGATTTCATTCATTGCTCGTAGAATGTTATCCACCTCCTGTTCTTGATAATTTTTGCTTGGTGGAAGATGCTGGCCTTTCAGGATTTTTCTTATGTCTTCCTCTGTAAGCGTATTGCCCTCAATGGCGGTGGTCGCCTGAGCCCCTTTAATCAGGGAAACCTGCTTGAGGTTGCCTTTGGCTTCGGGCTTGATCGGCGCCATTGAAAGACTGTCAACCAAGCCACGACATTGGCCCAATTGATAAGTTGTTTCTGCGGATAATTCCCACTGGCGGGTAAATCTCAGGTGCTCAAATGACATTTTTCGTATCCTCCATACAAGCATCTTGTAAGTGTGCAACATTATTCCATATTGTTGACTAATTTTTCAAGCAATTTTTTAGGCAATTTTTTGGTGAAAAATAAATATCTAATTATATTATAAATATAATTTTTTATAATACAATCAGTTATAGTGTTTATCTTGGGCATTTTTTAGATCAGTTATTCAATCAATTATTCAATAAAAGTTGTATAAATAGTCATTTTTATTACAAATAATAGATTGATTCGGCAATCATGCCCCGGAAGCGGGACTTTAGGCCCGACATTTACAACGGCTTGGCGAGGATAAAGCCTCTCTTCCGGTCTATCATGCCCCGGAAGCGGGACTTCAGTCCTGTCATTGGCAATGGCTTGGCGAGGATAAAGCCTCTCTTCCGACAATCATGCCCCGGAAGCGGGACTTTAGTCCCGCCACCCACAACCGTTTGGCGAGGCTAAAGCCTCACTTCCAGCAATCATGCCCCGGAAGCGGGACTTTAGTCCCGACATTTGCAATCGCTTGGCGAGGCTAAAGCCTCACTTCCGACAATCATGCCCCGGAAGCGGGACTTTAGCCCCAACATTTGCAATCGCTTGGTGAAGATAAAGCCCTGCTTCCGACTATCATGCCCGGGAAACGGGACTTTAGGCCCGACATTTGCAACGGCTTGGCGAGGCTAAAGCCTCTCTTCCGGCTATCATGCCCTGGAGGCGGGACTTTAGTCCTGCCATTTGCAATCGCTTGGCGAGGCTAAAGCCTCTCTTCCGGTCTATCATGCCACGGAAGCGGGACTTTAGGCCCGACATTTGCAACGGCTTGGCGAGGCTAAAGCCTCTCTTCCGACAATCATGCCCCGGAGGCGGGACTTTAGTCCTGCCATTTGCAATCGCTTGGCGAGGCTAAAGCCTCTCTTCCGGCTATCATGCCTCGGAAGCGGGACTTTAGGCCCGACATTTGCAATCGCTTGGCGAAGATAAAGCCCTGCTTCCGGCTATCATGCCCCGGAAGCGGGACTTTAGTCCCGACATTTGCAACGGCTTGGCGAGGCTAAAGCCTCACTTCCGGTAATATTGGTGCGGTGTATTGTTGGTAGAGGTCGAATAGAAACGAGACGCGGTCGGCTTCGTTGTTGAAGGCGCCTCTTTTATCCGAAGCCCGGTGGTAGGCACGATCAACGGCTTTGTCCAATGCGTTGTGGGCTTTTTGTAACAGGGGTGGCATGGTCAGCGGGTCGTAGAGGTCGGCGAGGGTGGAGTCGGGGAATTGCGCGCGGGCGTCGAGGATGGCTTGGGCTTTGGTTTCGATATCGGCGGTTTGTTTTTCGGTTGGGGTTTTGGGCCAGGGGAAGTTGTTGTAGACGATGGTGTTTGAATAGCTGTATCGGCTTTCCAATCTACCGCACACGGCTCGCATCCAAGCCATGTGCATTGATGATGTAATCACGCCGAAAAGATATGAATCTGCATTGGGCACTGTGTAAAGTTTGTCGCCGGCTATATGGTCGGGCGGCAAATAGCCAATTGGAATATAGTCCCTCCTTTCTGAAGAGACACGAGGTATTGCCAGATATGAACAGTCGCCTTGCCTGTCTTCCATAAAAATGGTCGGTTGATTTGCATACTTTTGCGTTGCTGTTTTCGCACTTTTGCTACGCATTTCTTTTACCGCTTCCACGCGCTTCATTACATTCGGCATTTTTCGCAATTTGTCCGGTGGGCAATGTTTTAACCATAAACAAAAACGAGGAATATCGTTGATAAATTCGTTTCCCATTGAATAGGGTTTAATCCACTCCTCTGCTTGCGGTTCTGCGGTAATTAATTCTTGTTTTTCTTCTTCGCTCAATAACAGATTTCCGCCATCAACCGGGCTACTGCCGCGCACCACGGGCGCAACCAGGCAAAGCGGTGTGTTGCGGCTTTTCACAATAACATCGGGCCCATCAACAAGATAAGGATTGATGTTTCTTGCTTTTATTTCATGGGCATCGCCTTTGATATTTTCATATTCAAACAATTTTTTCGTTTTCGCTTCGTGCAAACCAAAACCAATAATCACGCAATACACGGCGGCTTTGCCTCTGCCTTCATTGCTCCATTTGAAAGTTCGGTGAGCGAAATGAATATGAACCTTGTCTCGACTTCGCAATTCATTCCACAAGGGAGCTACTTGTGTGCCCTGAATAATGGAATTGGTGGAAACAAATGCGCATCGAATATTGGTGTCGGCAATGTGATTAACCGCCTTGCAATACCACGCTGACACATAATCCACCATTGCAACACCTTTTGGGTTACGATAACACGCAAGCATTTCGGCTGTTTTATCAGCGGGTCGATAACGTTGCCCGATAAACGGCGGATTCCCCATGATGTAATTCAATCTTTCCGGCGCAATCACTTCGCGCCAATCCATCCGCAACGCATTGCCATACACTATTTTCGCGCTCGACTGCAACGGAATACGCGCGAAGTACATGCCAAACTCTTGCGAGACCAGCAGATTCATTTGATGGTCAACCAACCATAACGCTACCTGCGCGATTTGCGCCGGGAACTCTTCGATTTCGATGCCATAAAATTGATCGACATCCAGTTGTATCATCTGGTGAATGTCGATCACCATTTGTCCGTTTTTATGGGCGGCGCGCAACATGCCAGCAAGGCTTGGCGCATGGCGCTGTCAAATGCGGCCGGGGGCAGCATTTCCTCAAACAGCTTGCCGTTGACATATGGAAATGCGTTGAGTTGTTCATCCTGATTGCTGAGCCGTTTTTCAGACGGCGTGTTGAGCAGATGAAAAAAGGTGACCAGATGGTGGCCCAAATCGGCGCCGTCCTCAAAGGTGCGATCTTCGATGTAGTCCTGAAACTGCTGGCGCTGGAATATGCCGGTGTCTTCGGCGAACAGGCAAAACAACAGGCGCACCAGATACACTTCCAAATCATGGCCGGCGTAGCCAATGTCGCGCAATTGGTCGTGCAGTTTGCCCATCAACTCGGCGGCTTTGATGTTGACCGGGTCTTGCTCTTTGATCTTATGGGTTTGGTAGCCAGCGATGAAGGCGAAGCGGTGGACGTTTTTGTGCAGGTCTTCCAAGGCGAATTCATGCTCGGCAGCGCTTTTATCAAGATCGGCATCCAGATCATACAATCGGAAACGCGCAAAATCGGACACCACCATGTAGCGTGGCAAGTCGCGCTCTTTTATGCCGGGGAAGTAATCCAATGCTTGACGGCAGGCGCGATCAAGGTCTTTACCGCGCGATTTATGCTCAATCAGCAGCACGCCTTTCCACAGCAAATCGATATAACCGTCCTTGCCGTCGATTTTCTTTACGCGCTTTTCAAAGGACGCGATACGGCGGCGGGACACGCCGAAGATATTAAAAAAACCGTCCCAGAAAGATTTGGCTTCGGCGCCTTCGGAGGATTCGTTGCTCCATTCATTGGAGAAGGTCAGGGCGCGGGCGCGGATTTCGTTCCAGCTTAGGGGCATTTATGTCCGTTAATTATTTATGTCGCTAATTATTTTTACTTATTGTCGATGATCTGGTAAAAGGTTTCCCCCTTCTTTATTAAACCGAGTACCGACCGGGCAATGGTTTCCACGGTTTCGCCGCCTTCCTTGAGATCGATCACCTCCGCAACAAGCCGTTGGTTTCTTTGATCAAGTTCCACGTTTTCCAACCGAGTTTGCTCGGCTGCCTGGTTAAGACGATACCAGTCGAAAACATTCTTATCTCCAAACCACAACGCATATTGGGCGCCCAGAAAAATGATAAGCAATATGAGGTTAATCGGTTTCAATTTATCGCGTACTATTTCAAATTAGAAAATGCGTCTGCGCCAGCATATACCGCATTGTCGCCCAATGTCTGCTCAATTTTCAATAGTCGATTGTACTTCGCCATCCGCTCAGATCGACATAATGACCCGGTTTTAATCTGCCCAGCGGCAGTGGCAACCGCTAAATCCGCAATGGTGGTATCCTCGGTTTCCCCGGAACGGTGGGAAATGGTGGCGCAATAATTCGCTTGCTGGGCCATACTGATGGCGTCAAATGTTTCAGACAGCGTGCCAATTTGATTAAATTTTATCAAAATCGAGTTGGCGATGCCTTGATCGATGCCTTTTTTCAGTATTTCAGTATGGGTCACAAACAAATCATCGCCGGTTAGTTGTACCTGATCGCCTAAAATCTTGGTCAACTGCGCCCATCCCTCCCAATCCAGTTCATCCATTCCATCTTCAATGCTGATAATGGGATATTTATTAACCCAGTTCTGCAAATACTCGGCAAATTCACTGGAGTCTAATTCCAGCCGTTCCGCTTTTAATCGATATTTTCCATCACTACAAAATTCCGAACTGGCCGCATCCAGTCCAATCATTACTTGATCACCGGGGCGATAGCCTGCTTTTTCGATAGCCTGCATAATCAGGCCCAAACCTTCCTCATTAGACGCGCACTGCGGCGCAAACCCGCCTTCGTCCCCTACTCCGGTACTCAGATTGTTGGCCAATAGAACGGATTTCAGGGAATGAAAAATTTCAACGCCACAACGCAGCGCCTCAGAATAAATTGGAAATCCCACCGGCAAAATCATGAATTCCTGGAAGTCAATGGCATTATCGGCGTGAGCGCCACCATTAATAATATTCATTTGCGGCACCGGCAAAGTAAACTTGTGATTGCCATACAACGCGCCCAGGTGTTGGTATAACGGAATACCCTGAGCATTGGCGGCAGCATGGGCTGATGCCAGAGAAACAGCCAGTAACGCATTCGCACCGAGATTACTTTTATTCTCTGTGCCATCCAATTCCAGCATGGTGTTGTCTATATGCCTTTGGTCCAGAGCATCCTGACCACGAATTGCACTTTTCAATACGGTATTTACATTTAGAACGGCATTCAATACGCCCTTGCCCAAATATCGTTGCTTATCTCCATCTCGCAACTCCAATGCTTCAAGTGAGCCGGTTGACGCACCGGATGGGGCGGCGGCACTGCCAGAAAACCCGTTATTTAAAACCAAATCCACCGCAATGGTCGGGTTGCCCCGTGAATCTAAAATTTCCCAGGCATTTATATCTTTAACTTGTGTTGGTGACTGCGTCATATTGAAAGCGTACTGGTTTCTGAGTAATAAAATTTGACTACGAACCGTAACCGACTAATGAAGGGCTTAATAATCACAGTTTTCAAGGCCAAATATTCGTTATATTGATTTGGCTTCATATGGATTTGATCAGGCGATCAATGGCGATGAGTTGTTTAAGTAGTGCTTCCATTTGATCCAACGGCCAGGCATTAGGTCCATCACTAAAGGCATTTGACGGGTCTGGATGAGTTTCCATGAATATGCCGTCCACGCCTACCGCAATGGCGGCTTTAGACAAAACCGGCACGAATTCACGCTGACCACTGGATTTCCCCTTGAACTTTCCCTGGCCCGCACCGGGCAACTGTACCGAATGGGTGGCGTCGAACACGACCGGACACTTGGTCGATTTCATAATTTCCAGACTACGCATATCCACCACCAGATTGTTGTAGCCGAAACTCGAACCTCGCTCACACACCATTATCGTTGCATCACTATTAGCGCTATTCGCTTTATCCACCACATGCTGCATTTCATTGGGTGACAGAAACTGCCCCTTTTTGATGTTCACCGGCTTCCCTGACAATGCCGCGGCTTGAATTAGATCGGTTTGGCGGCATAAAAATGCCGGGGTTTGCAGGACATCCACAACTTCAGAAGCATCGGTAACATCTTCAATGCTGTGGACATCGGTTAATACCGGGACTTCTATTCGCTCTCTTACTTTGTTGAGAATTTCCAGTCCCTTATCCCGACCGGGGCCGCGAGGAGAATCGACAGAAGTACGATTGGCTTTGTCAAATGATGATTTATAAATAAACTCAATACTCAACTTATCGGTGATCTCCCTTAACACAGCGGCAGTAGATAATGCCATTTCTTCCGATTCAATGACGCATGGCCCGGCAATCAAAAAGAACGGCTTATCATGGTTTGTCTTGAATGTGGGTAAATTCATCATCCGCTTATAATATTGAAAGTTATAAATTGAATGTTCGTGTGTCGATTATGCCTTGGTTGGTTGCGGCTCTGCCGCTAACTGCTGGCGCTTCAGTCCAGCATTAACATAATCGGTGAACATCCTATGGCCGTCTCTGGGGTTTGAGGTGAATTCGGGATGAAACTGGCAAGCCACGAACCAGGGATGATCTTCAAGTTCGATAATCTCAACCAAGCCGTTGCATGACAACCCGGAAAAAATCAAACCGCGATCTTCGAGTTGTTTCATATAGTTATTGTTGAACTCAAAACGATGCCGATGGCGCTCCTTGATCACCTCTTTATGGTAAATACGCTTGTACCTGGAACCATTTTTAAGGTGAATTTCCTGCGCTCCCAAGCGCAGGGTGCCGCCCAGATTGGCATTTTCGTCTCGCCGTTCGCGCTGCCCCTTATAGTCAATCCATTCGGTGAGCAACGCAATCACAGGATGAGGCGACTTCTTGTCGAATTCGGTACTGTGCGCATTTTTCAGACCCGCAACATTACGCGCAAATTCAATGGTTGCCACCTGCATACCCAAACAGATGCCCAAGTAAGGAATCTTGTTGACCCGCGCATACTGCACCGCTGTTATCATGCCCTCAACACCTCTTTCACCAAATCCGCCCGGCACCAGAATAGCGTCAGCTGGTTCCAGCATTGCGGCGCCATTTTCTTCGATCTCGGTTGAATCAACGTAAAATATTTCAATTTTGGTACGAGTTTGAATGCCGGCGTGAAATAATGCTTCTGACAGCGATTTATAGGACTCGGTCAGACTGACATACTTGCCGACCATGGCAATGGTGATTTTATTTTCGGTATGAATGCTGTTTTCCAGCACCCGGTCCCATTCCGACATATCCGGCGGACGCGCTTTGATATTGAGTTGTTCGATAACAATCTGGTCTATTTTTTGCGCCACATACAATTTTGGAATTTCGTAAATGTTATCGACATCGACACCCGAGATAACGGCTTCCTCCTCCACGTTAGTGAATAAGGCAATCTTTTTACGGGCAGTATCGGGGAGTGTGTCCCGAACACGGCACAATAATATATCCGGCTGAATACCAATTGAACGCATCTCTTTTACCGAGTGCTGAGTGGGTTTGGTTTTGATCTCTCCGGTAACTGCAATCTCAGGCACCAATGTAAGATGCATAAACAAGGTGTTTTTCTTGCCAAACTCGATCCGCATTTGGCGAATGGCCTCAAGGAATGGCAATGATTCGATGTCACCCACTGTGCCGCCAATTTCCACCAATGCAATTTCCGCCCCCGAAGCCCCGGCTATCACCGATGCCTTGATTTCGTCGGTAATATGCGGAATCACCTGCACCGTGCCACCCAGATAATCCCCTCGCCGCTCCTTCCGAATCACCGTTTCATAAATTTGGCCGGTGGTAAAATTATTTGCTTTGCCCATGGTGGTGCGAACAAAGCGTTCGTAATGCCCCAAATCCAGATCGGTCTCGGCGCCATCCTCGGTCACAAACACCTCGCCGTGCTGACACGGACTCATGGTACCGGGATCGACATTGATATAGGGATCTAACTTAAGCAGCGTCACCTTGATCTCTCTGGCTTCCAGGACGCTGCCCAGAGATGCCGAAGCGATGCCTTTGCCAAGTGAAGAAACAACCCCGCCGGTTATAAAAACGAATTTTGTCATAGCGACCCGTAGTTACTAGTAAATTTTAATACCCTGCATTGGCTTCAATTGCACTACTTAACTCAATAAAACAGGCTAAATAACCATAATAAATCAACCAAACATTAATAATCGTTCAGGGTGCGGATGTGTTTAGGGAATGACCCGAATGCAGTTCCCCGGACGGGAGGATAGACTACCAAATGCAGGCGCGCCTGATACATGCTCTCTTTAACGGTAACGGCATACCCTTTTGTGGTACTGCCAAATTTAATGCTGAGACGTTTATGCCCTTTATGCCCTATGGTCTGGGCATATCCAAAAAATATACAACAAAAGGGTAAAACTCTCAATCGTTAATCCGCATCATTAAGCCGGGAAAATTGGGGGCGGATTCCCAAATTACTCGAATCCGCTGCATATTCTCCCAACCCGCCAATACCATGGACCCAGGCTATTTCATCGTCGATTTTTAAAAATGGCAGACAATCCCGTTCCCAAGGCGGTACACAACTAGCCTGGAATAATTTTTTCAATGAAGAATGATGCTGTCGATTATTCAGCCGCACCCGCTCACCGCCTTTTCGCCAAACTAATTGAATCTTTTTTCCTTGCATAGCGCGCCGCTGTATTCCTCCCGATTCCGCATTCGCTATTTCCACCGCTATGCCATATTCAGGAATGTTCATTGCCTGCATATTCCAGGTCATGGTTAAATATCTCCGCCCCCGGGATTTCTGGCCCGGCATCGACTTGGTGAGATATAAATGACGATTATAATACCGTGCCGCCAGGTTATCCGGACTATCCGGGCCATTGAACTCGAGGGTTGCCTGTGATGCCTGTTGCGCCACAATTTGGTGATACAGGGTCGCCAATTGTCCATTTGAAGGAGACGCATAACCGGCGTTGTGAATCCAGTAACGGATCAATCCAGTCACTTCAAACTGGTTCTTTTCATTAACCTGGGGCACATCCAAAAACTGATCAAGATGCAACGGATCGGTTAAACAAAAAACACCTCTGAATTGTGGGCAGCAGCCGCTTTCGTGCAACGCTGATAATTTCGCTCTATCGCATTCAGCGATCCGACGGCAGGAATCGGCCGCCCGGTTTAGTGCGATAACAATACCGGGCCATCGATGACTCAGAGTGGGCATTAACTCATGCCGAATATAATTTCGATAGAACCGGATATCATGATTCATCGGATCCTCAATCCATTTTAGTTTTTTCAGTTGTGCGTAGCTCATCAATTGCGCTCTGCTAAAACCAAGCAATGGACGAATCAATTGGGTTTTCGATCCATGAACTATTGGTCTTGCAGGCGAGACCCCTGCAAGTTGTTCAATTTCTTTTCCCTGAAACAGGTTTAACAAAAAAGTTTCCGCCTGATCGTCAGCATGATGGGCACTGACCACCACATGCTTAGGTTGCGAAATTTCATCAAGCCAATGGTATCTGGCATCCCGCGCATTTGCTTCAATGCTTTCCCCCAGCTTAGCATTAATTGTCCGACGAACAGAAACGAAACGCACCTCAAACTCATTGCACCAGCGTTCGCATTGCTTGGTCCAAATCGCAGATTGGTGTTGTAATCCATGATCAAAGTGCGCCGCAATGATATTAATGTTTGATTGATTGCGTAAAGATGCCAGTCCGTGCAACAAAACCTGGGAATCGCACCCACCGCTATAAGCAACCACAAACTGTGTATTCTCAGCCAGTCCAAAGTTTTCAAATAAAATCCTGGATAGCGCCTGGGCGGAAAAGTCAGTAGTGGATTGCTTAATCTTTAAGTTCACGCTTTAAGTTCAAATTTCCCAAAACTCATGAGCCGCGCATAACGATTTTCAAGCAGTTGCTCATTATCGACGTTCTCAAACTCTCTTAGCGCGTCAACAATTTTGTCTTTGACCGACCGGGCGGTTTCATCATAGTCTCGGTGTGCACCGCCCAGTGGTTCGGCAATAACTTCATCGACCAGACCAAATTTTGATAACTCCCGAGTCGTTACCCCCATCGCTTCAGCGGCTTCGGCGGCCTTATCCGCACTCTTCCACAAAATAGAGGCACATCCTTCGGGGGAAATCACCGCATAGGTTGAATATTTCAACATCAACAATTTATCGCATACCCCAATCGCAAGCGCGCCTCCAGAACCCCCTTCGCCAATGACCACGGAAATTATGGGGGTTTTCAATGTCGCCATCACTTCAATAGATTGTGCAATGGCCTGGCTTTGCCCCCGTTCCTCGGCGCCGACTCCGGGATAGGCGCCAGGCGTATCAATAAATGTGACTACTGGCAGGCTAAATCGCTCAGCCAGCCGCATTATCCGCTGGGCTTTACGGTAGCCCTCCGGTCTTGCCATACCAAAATTGCGTCTGGTGCGTTGTTTGGTATCCCGACCCTTCTGGTGGCCAACAATGGCGATTCTGTGGCCATCAATCCACCCCAGTCCAGCAACAATTGCGCCATCATCGGAATACATTCGGTCGCCATGCAGTTCCTGAAAATCGACCACAATTCTTTCAATGTAATCCAGCGTGTACGGGCGCAAAGGATGGCGGGCGATTTGTGTAATTTGCCAGGCTCCAAGTTTGGCGAATATCTCTTTTGTCAGCCGCAGATTTTTCGCGCGCAGCCGGCTGATTTCAGCGCCCAGATTTAACTCGCCGGCTGAACTGACTCTCTGTAGCTCGGCAATTTTTTCCTGTAACTCGGCGATAGGTTTCTCAAATTCGAGATAATCAAGACTCATAACAATTTTAGTGCGGTTTTAATAATGTGAGACCTTTGCATAATTACCGGAAGTGCGGCTTTAGCCGCGCAAGATGATTGCCGATGGCGGGACTAAAGTCCCACTTCCGATAGTATTTTGAATTATGCAAAGGTCTCAATGTATATACGTTTGAATTTTAAACCATTTGTCCCGACTCAATACCTTATGAGACAAAATCAGGCAGGTGGAATGAGTTGCTGATAATACCACATCGTTCCAATCCTGCTCCATACATGGGCCGGCGCCAGCACAAGATCGTCATTCCCCCGCATTTCCAACTAAGGTATTGTATTCGGCGGCAACCCGACATGGGAGCCCGTAGCGGTTTGGTGATGGTGGGAATAGAATATTGATAGTTCTAAAATGCAACTGCTTTGTTTTACGGAAAATCAAGTATATAATTCCTCAATATTTACATCCTTTTCTGCTGCCTTCAGCTATCGCCGTGTAATTACTTTTTTAAACCTCAAGACAGGAATCAGCAATGACTCAATTCGCAAATGACCATCTTCGCAAAGCCGTTCGGGAACAGTATGGCAAGGTAGCCGAATCAGATAATTCAGATTGTGGAAATTCAGCAACTTCATGTTGCGATGAATCGAGTTCCGATGCCAAAACGACCTCAATGAAACTCGGCTACTCAAACACTGATGTTTGTGAAGTGCCGGACGGCGCAAACATGGGCCTGGGTTGCGGCAACCCAAAAGCAATTGCCTCGCTGAAACCCGGGGAAACGGTTTTAGATTTGGGCAGCGGCGGTGGTTTTGATTGCTTTCTCGCCGTTAGGGAAGTGGGAGAATCAGGACAAGTTATAGGCGTTGATATGACCCATGAAATGCTGAGCAAGGCACGAAAAAATGCGGCTGATGCAGGTTATGGCAATGTCGATTTTCGGCTCGGTGAAATAGAGAATCTGCCGGTAGCCGATTCGAGCGTGGATGTTATTATTTCCAATTGCGTGATTAATTTATCGCCGGAAAAAGCAAAGGTTTTTCGGGAATCGTTGCGGGTGCTGAAGCCTGGCGGACGACTTGCTATATCAGATGTCGTGGCGACCGCTGAGTTGCCGGAAAAGTTCAAAAATGACATGGCGTTATTTACCGGGTGTATGTCTGGGGCCTCATCAATCAAAGCTATTGAAACCATGCTCAAAGATGCCGGGTTTGATGAAATAGCGATTAAACCAAAGGATGAGAGCAGGGATTTTATCCGAAATTGGGTGCCGGATAGCAAGATCGAAGATTATGTTGTTTCTGCAACCATTGAGGCAATCAAACCAAAGGCATAACCAGGCGTTGCACTCGGACCACCAAAAACGGCATGGCTTCCGTTATGCCACAGCCGCACCATATTTTGGCAGTCGATAAACTAGGTGTTAGGCTCCAACCAAACCAAGTTGGGAAGCATGAAATCAAGTACAATATGAGCCATAGACAATGCAACAAAAATCATTTGATATGCCTTTACAGCATAAATTACATACTGTTAAAGAAACGGAGCCATTTAGTTTGGTTTATGAGCATAAAAATGGGAATCTTTATCAAGGCGACAGTATCGAATGGCTAAAATCACTTCAATCAGAAAGTGTGAATTTGATATTTGCTGATCCACCTTACAACATTAATAAAGCCGATTGGGATAAGTTTGAAAGTCAAACAAGATATATTGATTGGTCTATGCAGTGGATTAGTGAAGCATCAAGGGTCTTAAAGAAGGATGGAACGCTTTATGTCTGTGGCTTTTCTGAGATTCTAGCTGATTTAAAACACCCCTCAATGAGGTATTTTAAGTCTTGTCGATGGATCGTTTGGTATTATAAAAATAAAGCTAATCTAGGCAATGATTGGGGGCGCTCTCATGAAAGTTTGTTACACCTTAGAAAAAACAGGAAACAGACCTTTAATGTTGATGATGTCCGCATACCTTATGGAAAGCATACTTTGAAATACCCATCACATCCACAGGCTGAATCAAGTCAGTATGGTAATAATGGAAAACGAAAAGATGTATGGGTGCCTCATCCAGGAGGTGCAAAACCTAAAGATGTTATAGAAGTACCTACCACATGCAATGGTATGGGAGAAACAACATCACATCCAACACAAAAACCAGAGGAATTAGTGAGAAAGTTTGTGCTTGCATCGTCAAGCGAAGGCGACATTGTGCTTGATCCATTTTCAGGTTCAGGGACCACAATAGTAGTCGCTGAACAACTAAATCGAAAATGGTTTGGCTGTGAAGTTGAACCAGAATACAACGAGTGGGCCGTCAACCGACTGGAAAGCGCCCAAAGAAAGACAAAAGACGAATGGATGAAGTTTGATAAAGCCAATGAAAAAAGAAGGAACTCTATTAGATGAATCTCAATAAACTTGTTGTCGGCGCTTGCGAAAAAAAACTGATTTATTCAGATAAGTGACTATATTGATTTCGCTCTCGGCTATCTTGAGTTCATAAAAACAAATTTACAAGCCGTTATTGTTTCAAGAAATGAAAATCATTATCAATTATTCCAATACAAAAAAGATGGAACTTATAATGTAACAAGACCTATCAACTCAAATCTTTTATATAATCTTGAAGAGTTTGAAAAAGAGAGTACAGAATTTCTAAAAATCATGGGTGATATAAGAGGCAGTGACAGCGAGGAAAATAGGAATATAGTAAATCGAACAATTTACACCGCTCAACAATGTATAGGTGCTGCACTTGATGCGCTTCCAGCTAAAAAGTCGAATACAGCACGTAAAATTAATGGTGATCTTTTTGAACGATTCATTCGGTTAGTAATATCTGACATTGGCGTGAATGTTATTGAAGGAACTATATCTGTACCTGTTAAAATAGATGGTGAAATAACATTTAAAATGAACTACCAGCATGATTTGATAGTTCAGGACGGTACAAAAACAAAAGCTATCGGTTCCGTGAAAACATCAAGTAAAGATAGAATAGATAAAATATTTATCGACAAATTTTTGTACAACAAATTAACGGATACAAGTACCCCGCATTTTGCAATTTTTTTGAATGACGTGCAAAGGAAAGGAAAAGAGGGGGAATATGGTATTAATGCTACGTTCCTTACTGGTCATTTTAAGGGCTACACTGTCAAATTAAATCCACTTGATGACGTATATTATTGTGATATTCGCCCTAACATGGTTACTGAAAAAATATTAAAAGATCATATAAAGGCATTTGATAATTTTGTATTCACTGATATTTGGAGGTTTTTGGAATAAAATCGCCTAACAAAGACATCAAAGGCGACGCTCATCCTTCTCGGTGTTAGAGAAACAAGAAATAATTTCCAAATGCAATTGCCCATAGCGATATCAATAATTGCAGTTCTAAATGGGGTCAGTGAGTTAACCGATAGTATTCCATCTCCGAAGCCTTGTAGTTTGACAAACACCCCATAGCGTCAAGCACTGAGGTCAGGAAACTTTGAGCGGTTAGCCTTCCAAGTGCGCCAGTTGCGCAATCCGTTTCGTTAAATCGGTTGACCCGATCCTTGCGCCCAAGGGGATTGTGAATCAGAACCGGCACCGGGTCGCCATTATGTTCTCCCCGGTACGAATCGGTTGAATGGTCAGCGCAAACGCCGAGTATGGTGTCTTCCAGATTAATTTTAGCCGAGCTCATTTCGCCCCAAATCATTTCACCCAGGGCCGTATCAAATCGATTGATAACCTCTGCTTTTGCACGCGGGTTGCGGTCATGGGCTGTGGTATCGGTGGCCTTTATATGCAGGTAAACCAAGTCATGGGTTGCTAACGCCGTTTTTGCAAAAGCCAGTTTTTTGTCCAGATCGGTATCGGGTAGTGCGGTAAAGTCTGAATCAGTCGTCGTGGTAAAACTGAACAAATTTGCAAGTCCGAGAATAGTGCTTTCACCAGCAATAACGGCAACTTTCAGATTGAGATAGGCGAGGATATTATTAAAATTCTGGTGTGCGCCGACGCCTCGGGTAATGATCCCGTTAGCGGGCAACTGGTTGCCTTGTATTCTTTTCTGATTAACCGGGTGGGATGACAAAACAGCATGCGATATTTCTGTAAAGCGATTGACGGCGGCGGCGGTGCGCTGAGCGATTTCATCCTCGCTATTATTCGCCCTGGACATTAATATTCTCTGGTCAATTCCCTTTCCCCCAGGATCGGTATCGCTTATTTGTGCGGATAAATGAGAGCCTCGCAAACGTAAAACACAACGGTGCTGAGTGGCGGGGTGCAGCGACGCGAGAATATCGGAGCCGACATCGATATCCTCAAGTGCGCTACATAAGCTATCCACGTTCTCTCTAATGCGTCCGGCCCGACGATCTTTAATATGAAAATCGGATGCATGCTTTTCAACAGTCGCCAGATTTGCCCGGAATAACAGATCTCCAACGTGCAAATCCAGCCCAATTCCCGCCGCTTCAATGGGTCCGCGACAAAGGCAAGAGGCAACACCTGGGGGTAATCCAAATAAAATGCCGACCCCGGTATGGGTGTCAACCGGTAATCCCGGCAACAATGGATCCATCAATCCGCATTGATTACTTTGCGCTAACTGATCAAGCGCTGGAGTGTCGGCAAATTCCAGCGGCGTATTACCATCGAGTTCCGGGCATGGGCGATCCCCCAAACCATCGAGAATAATGACCAAACCCTTGAATCGATTACGAGTCATGAATATTATTTCCGCTATATTGTTTCCGCAAGGCAACGATCCTGTTTTTGTACTTTACCGAAATCGTTTGGATGATGATGTTAATAATATCCAATGTCGTATCAGCCACTTTTTTGTTGTCAATAATCTCGATGTCTTCATTATCCGCTTCTGATAAAAGCATTGTTTGCAGTTGCAGGATTGCATCGATATTTTCCAAATATCGTTTGGCTCTCCTTTGTTTGTTCTCACTGAACCTGCCTTTGATAAAACGGATAAGGCGTTTCTTGTTCAATACCGCCAAACATATCGGCACGACTACCGCCTCTGATGATTCGATGCGCCCAAGCAGAGAAGGACGAATGTGGACACCTTCAACAATCATTGAAACATTTTCGTTCAAGGCGCGTTGAACGACCGCTTCACATGCGACTTCGACCATTTCTGACTGCATTTGAAAACCATAAAACAGATGGTCGTCTGCATTGTTGTACAGATCAGGAATGTGCATGGCTTTTCCTGCTTTAAAAGACGAGGCATGCAATGACGGGGACAATTTTTCGGGAATCATTATTCGCATGACTTCACGCAACATATCGGTTGACTGGGTTCGAACTATGCCCAAACGATTTGCAACTTCGGTTGCGATGGTGCTTTTTCCGCTGCCGGGAACCCCGCCAATAAACAGTAGCAGCGGGTAGCTGTTCTTGAGAAAATCTCGCCATACCAAATAGTAATCGGCGTGTTGCTGATCCACTTCTTTTCGAATAACCGAATAAGTCAATGACGTTAATCGGCGAGAAGTTATTTCCCTTATTTTGTTCTTAATTAAATGACTGTGAATTTTTCGTGTAATTGATATACATTGAGCGCTTGCAATAGAACAGCTTTCAAGTCGTTGGACATGCAACCCGCGAGAAAACGGGTCTTTGCTTCCGCCGCCGCCGATAACGATGAGGTTTTCACGGAATATGCCTTCCTTGCGGTATTGTTTGGGTATCGTGCCCGGATGGTCATCGGTGAGAATTTCTGTTATGCGCTCGCGTAATTCATCGGTAGTCACTTCGTCGCTGTCATCCAAATCATCTCGGAGGTCGCTGGCTACGTTGTAGGCATCCACAAATTCCAATCCGGCTTCCTGTAATGACTTAACCAACATACCTCGCAGGAACGGAATCCGCGTGTCGTTTTCCTGGTTGACGACTATTAGTTTAGACATGGTCAGGATAAAAATTCAGGATTGACATTAATCATCTAGGCCTTTGCTGCTTTAATGCGTACCGCTTTAATGCGTGCTGCTTCATGGTGCGCGCCCTGATACGCTGCGCGAACCACCTGTGCAATGATTTTTAACCCTTGTTCCACTTGCTTCTCATTGCCCGCATAAGATACGCGGATACATTGCAGTTTGTGTTCCCAGTTTTCTTTCAATCCCGGAAAGAAATGGCTGCCGGATATGATATAGACGCCTCGTTTTTTTAAATTTTGATAGAGTGTCTCACAGGTACCCGGCAAGCCTTCGAACCACAGCCACAAAAACATGGCCCCCTCAGGTTTGTGGACTCTAACCGGCAGATCGCTCATATATTCTCGCACCAGATTCACGGCCTGATCGACGCGCAGCTTGTAATAGGGTTTGATGATGGTATCGCACAGCGATATGAGATCTTTGTTCTTGACCAATCGGGTCAGCAAAGAAGGCCCGAATCGTCCAGGAGAAAGATTAAATATGGCGTTGCAACGGGTTATCATGTCGATGATTTCCGCGTCTGCAATAACGATGCCGGTCCTGACTCCAGGCAACCCCAACTTTGATAAACTCAAACATAAAACCATATGACCATCCCAAACAGGCATGGCATCGGTAAAAATAATGCCAGGAAAAGGGAGACCATACGCACCATCGAGGATTAAAGGAATACTTGCTTGCTTTGCCAGTTGATTTAATTTCGTGAGTTCCGTGTCAGTGATTACGTTTCCAGTTGGATTCGTTGGTCTGGAAACACAGATTGCGCCACACTCATCGTCGATATCAATTGCACTGAAATCGACTTGATACTTGAAAAACAGGCGGTCATCTTTATCGATCTGAATAACCGGACGATTTGCCCGGAATATTTCACTTTCATTAAGTCCCACATCATTATAGCCAATATATTCCGGGGTCATCGGCAACAGTATTTTCTTGCTTGTTCGGTCAGCGAATTGACCCGCAAACAGATTGAATAAAATACCAAAGCTGGCCTGACTGCCATTGGTAATGGCAATATTTTTTGAGGTGACTGACCAGCCACAAGTATCGTTCAGCAACTCAGCAAGCACTTCGATAAAGCGTTGGTTTCCCTGTGGGGGATCGTAGTTTCCCACCATTTTTTCAAACTGGTTTCCATTCTCCAGAAGTCGAATCATTTCTGCTCGGTAGCAGACTTCAATCTGCGGAATAGCCGCTGGGTTTCCACCGCCTAACATATAAATTTCCTGGTCCAGATTGAGCGCATGTCCAAGATCGTTCATAAGCCGCAAGATGCCGCTATCCTGGTTGAAATGATTGGAAAAATTTGAAAATTTCATTGAATGTAGTTGACCTGGATGTGCCGTATTTGAATAGTCTGAAGAGAATAATTACTCGAGTTGTTGACAGATTATTCGACAAAAATCCAGGCCTGCTGTCTATCTAACAATGGCAGCGCAAATAGAAAAGCCGCACTTAGAAAAACATCTGCAATCAAGATGTCAATTATTGATCGGTTCGATGGAATCCAATAAATTTTGATTAACTAATTTAGTATCAACAACCGTCTTTGGAGAATTATCCTTAGATAGATTTTTATAATAGACAAAATCAGTTAATATTTTTCCGCTCTCAACTAAAAAAGCATCATGCCCTTGATCTATAAAGTTTTCGTTTTCGGCATCTTCATCACGACTGTCTTGCTCAGCATCGAGAAGTTCGACGGTTTCAAATGTGGATTGCCCCAGCGCTTTTCGTTTTTTATTTTCAAGCGTCAAGCGCTCCAAATCCCGTTGCTTTCGGTTTTCACGCCGTTTATCCTGGTTGAGAGTGGTGAACTTCCTTTCACGATTGAGTTTGTTTATTTTATTGACCTCAAGAACATATGCAAATTCAGGATCGCTTTTGACTCGTGAAAAATGTCTGGATAGTGTTTGATTTAAAACCTGTGCATCCAGTGAAAGTTGAAAAGGAACAAATGATGCTTTATCTATTTGACGCCATGGAATCGCATTTTCGTAAGCTCTCTCTCCTGAATCCGTTTCCCGTTCCGCGGTGTGCCAGATTATATCGGGAATCACGCCTCGGTGTTGGGTGCTATCTCCATTGATTCTAAAGAACTGCGCTATGGTGACCTTGAGTTGTCCCAAATCTTCCTCGGTATTAACAAATCGATTGAGGCTAACCAGATTCTGAACCGTGCCTTTTCCAAAAGTGGGTTCGCCAACTATCAATCCACGTTTGTAATCCTGAATAGCGCCCGCAAGAATTTCTGAAGCGCTCGCACTATGCCGATCGACCAGAACAACCAGCGGGCCGTCGTAAACTATGTCAGGATCTGGGTCTTGATCAATTTGAATGCGACCATTGGAATTTTGAACTTGTACTACCGGACCTTTACGGAAAAACAAACCGGTTAACGAAATCGCTTCAGTCAGCGCGCCGCCCCCGTTTCCGCGAAGATCGATAATCAACCCATCAATACTCTCATCTTTTAATTCAATCAGTAACTTCCTGACATCCTTGGTAGTACTCCTGTAGTTCGGGTCGCTAACACTCTTGCCGTCAAAGTCACTGTAAAAAGAAGGCAGATCGATAACGCCAATGGTTGATTGAGATTGCTCAGTCTCGACCTTAAGCAGACGTTTTTTTGCGGCCTGCTCTTCAAGTTTGATTTTATCCCTGAGGATGATAATTGTTTCCGGCTTTCCTTCCAGTCCGTATTCACCAG
Source organism: Candidatus Spongiihabitans sp. (assembly GCF_965237845.1). Taxonomy (GTDB): domain Bacteria; phylum Pseudomonadota; class Gammaproteobacteria; order Arenicellales; family Poriferihabitantaceae; genus Spongiihabitans. Next base: position 2,253,944 of record NZ_OZ250154.1, read on the forward strand.
GCAGGATGTCAAGTTTGACAGTGGAGCCTTTCGGTCCGCGAATGAGATCCACCACATCGTCGAGCCGCCAGCCAATGACATCGACAATATCTTCATTTTCCTGACCAACGCCAATGATCCGGTCGCCGGATTTAAGTTGGTCAGCGATATCGGCCGGGCCGCCGGGAATAATTCTTCTAACTAAGGTGTATTCATTGTCGGTTTGCAACACTGCACCGATACCCTCTAAAGAAAGTCGCATATGAATTTTAAAATTTTCCGCGCCACGAAGAGAGTAATAACTTGCGTGTGGTTCAATAGTCGTTACATAGGCGTTGATAAAACTTTGGAATACATCATCAGCATTGAATTGCCGCGTTCTTCTGGCGATATGGGCATAACGATTCCTTAAAGTTTTGTTGATATCGTCTGAATCATTATTGTCTGGATCGGCGCCGGATTTTTTGGCGAGCCGAAGATTGATAATGTCGTTCTTGATTCTCTTTCGCCAGTAATCATTAAGCGATTGTTCGCTTTGCGCCCACGCAGATTGTTGCGTGTCCAGCAAAAACTGTTCGTTTAATGTAAAGTCAAAAGATTGTTCGAGTCTTTGCAATGCATACTCGATGCGTTGATTTACCCGCTTCCTGAAAACTTTGAAAATCGCGTAAACAGGCTCCAGGGCGCCGCGCTTAATATAGTCATCGAACTCATATTTGATGGTTTCAAACCGATCGATATCTTCCTGTAGAAAAAAACTTTTGGCGGGATCAAGTTTATCGATAAACCTGTTCAGCACTTTTTCGGAAAAACGATTATCCAATGGAACCTTTCTAAAATAAGATTTATCGACCAGATAGCTAATCAACTTTACTGTTCTGGATTGTTTTTCGAAACTCTCCGGCATAATGGCCTGTTCAAGACCATCCAGAGTCGCACTCCATGTCATCGTGGGGGTAATCGCTGCCAAAGTGCAAACCAATACCCCCACGATGACATGGAGTGCGATCGTTGAGGAGAGAATTGAAATTCCGCAGCTCAATTGATGCACAATGCGATGGTGCATATGATTCTCATGGGCATAGCCAGTCCGCCGCGTTACCCGAAATTTGTTGCTGAAGAATGTTAATTGTTTAGCCATTTGCCGAACTGTCCCGCTACTGCTCCATAATTGGCATAGTAAAATTGCATGGTAAGCTGCGAATAATATCACTCTTTTGTCAGATATTCAGCGTTCACACGATTTCGTTAAGCTCCATAATCCCACATTCAATTGCGCACTATTTTCATGCCTGCTGTTTTCAGGGTTCTCCGAGACCAGCTTTTCACAGGTCACCAGCGACAGTTGATTAGCGTCCGCCCATTGAGCGATCGATTGCTCGGAGATGCCCAGTCTTCGGTGGGCATGTTTTTCTCTCAGGAATTCAAGATTATGAGGCAGAAAGTCAACGATAATCAGCTGCCCCCCGGATTTTAACACCCTGGCGGCTTCTTTAATTACTCGTTGCGGCTGGTCCAGATAGTGCAAGACTTGATGAATGGCTATCGCATCGACGCTGCCATCGTCAAAATTCAGTTTATTGATGTCGTTTTGACGCACCGAGCAATTTGTCGCGCCTGCGGAATCAAGATTGAAACGAGCGACCAGCAACATCTCTCTGCTCAGATCAATACCGATTCCCCTTTTGATATAAGGAGAGAATATTTCCAGGATTCTGCCGGTGCCAGTGCCCAGATCCAAAAATAACTCCGGGCGATTGATATTCAGGCAATTGATCAGTTTTTTCTCAATGCAGGTATCCGGCACCGCTAATTTTCGAATGTTGTCCCATTCAGCGGCATTTTTCCCAAAGTATTCCAATGCGCGTTCAATATTTATCTGCTTGATTTGTTGTAACCGGTGTTGATCCTGGGCCAATTCATGGTCGTTGATATCGAGCATACTCAAAACGCCCTTGGCGACATCGGCCATCTCTCCGCTATCCGTAATTCGATGGAATACCCAGGCGCCTTCCTGAGAGCGCTGTAATAGCCCCGAGTCACAGAGCAACTTCAGATGTCGGCTAACCCTGGGTTGACTCTGACCCAGGATTTGCATCAATTCCGATACGGTTAATTCACTGCTGCTTAAAACTGACAAAATACGCAGTCGAGTTATTTCAGCCGCGGCGCGCAATGCTACGAGTAGTTTTGTCATGCTTCGGTCGCGGTCGCTCTGTTACCCCGGGTTTTTTGAAAGGGATTACCGATTCGGATATTACCGCGATATCGACGACCACTGTTCGGTGATCGCCCGCAACAGGTTCTGCATGACCGCGCTGTCGTTCTCGATGATTTCCTGAATGATCTCGCCATCGATGCGCAGCAATTCGAGATCGGTGACCGCCACCACCGACATCGCCCGGGGGCGCAGCGCGAGCAAGTCCATCAGGCCAAACCCTTCCCCGGCGACCAGATTGCCGGCGATGGCCTGCGGGTCGTCGGCATCGCGCAGCGAGTGGGCATTGCCCTTGATGATGAGATAAACATTCTTGCTCGCCTGCCCGCGGCGATAGACGAATTCCCCGGCATCGGTGGTCATGCGCCGACTGTGTTCCGCCAGCAGTTGCTGAGTGCGCGCCTCGAGGGCGCCGAACAGGCGCGATTGACCGATCAGGACATTGACATCGCCGAGGCTCTGCGGCGACGGTTTGACCGCGCGGGCATCGAGCAAGCCGCCGTTGTCGGTGAGCGTATAGGTGCGATCAAATTCGCGCGCATTGTCGATCTCGCGGTCGATCCAGATCATGGTGGCTTGCGGCAGCAATTCGTGGATGCTGTGGCGCAATGCGCGCTTTTCCTGAACATCGAATGCTGCCAGCGCATCGTGGAAAATCATTATATCCGGTTTTTTCATCAGCATCCGACCGACCGAGATTCTGTGCTTGGCGACCACCGGTAAGCGTGACCCGCTGATGCCGACATCAGACTGGGCGAACAGGAGCATGATCGCTCGTTTGATATTCATTTGCTCCAAGGTATGCTCAACAATCTCGGCAATCTTGCGCTCAGCCGCCGGCTGTGTGGCCACCACCCTGCCAAACAGCAGGTTGTCGATGATGGTTAATTTCGGGTGATAGGCGAATTTGTCAAAGCGGATGATTTTGCCCTTCAAATCCTGCGGCAGGTTGAGGAAGAATTCATGCCGTACCTGCAACAATTTACCGGCCACGCGTTCATGGATAAAGCCAAAGGCATGCAGTTCGGGAATCAGGTGCAGAAAGATGCCGAGCAGGTCGGCGCGTTCATCCTCGCTCAGATCAATGCCGTCCCCGCTCAGGCGCTCGGCAATATCCGTAAGCGCCGCGATTTCCTGATCGCTTTCCAGATCAAACTGGTTGAGCAGGTTGTGTCCCTTGGGCAACTTCTGAATGCGCCCGGCCAGCCGCAACGAGGCTTTGCCGCCGATATCAATCGCCAATTCGAGGACGCCGAGTTTTTCCAGGGTCTGTTGTAGCATCGGATGGGCGGCCAGATTGCGGCCGCGCAAATCTTCATCTCTGGGCACGCCGAACAGAATGTTTTCCGCCACAGTGGCGTTGCGGTTGTAGGTGTCCGGATTGAATTCCGCCACCACACGCTCCAGTTTCCGCTCATGCAGTGTGTTGCGAATCCGCTTTCGTGCTTCGAGGATATTATCAGCCAGCTGGGGATGGTCGACCGGGTCGAAAATCTCCAGCAGGCCGCGTTGGTACATGATTGAATCGGTGCCGATGGCGCGTGCGATGAAGAAAAACCAATCCAGCAATTGCTCGTGGTTGTCGGCATTGATGAGGCGGTAATCGAGCCAATTGCTGAAGAACACGTCGGTGCTGTTGCCCGATGCGAGCGATTCCGTAATCCATTCCCGGCGGGCGCGATCGGGGTTGTCATCCACCGGCGGCGAGTGGTTCATGCCATACAGCAAATTATCGGTGACGGTGCCGCTGAATATGTACGGGTCCGGGCCCTGGTAGGCGAGCCGCGTCCGCAACAAGTGGCGCTCGATCCGTTCGAGATCGATTCCGCCGATGCGGATGCGGCCAGAGACAGGTCTTTCCAACCCGGCAAGCAGTTGCGCCAGCCTTAGCCGCTGCATCGCATTTTGCCCGACAATAGCAATCCACGACCCGGGCTCGACCTCCAGGTTCATTCCCGCTATCACCTTTTCGCCGGCCTCGTTGCTCCACGAAACATTGCTCAAGGTCAGCGTCTTTCTGAGGGATTGGTCGCCATCGACCGCGCTGGCGGCCTCGTCCTGGTCGCGATGCTCCAGTAGCCCTTTGGGCGAGAACTGCTCGATGATCTGCTGGTATTTGATCTTGGCGTCTTCATGCGCCTGGTAGTGGTTGAACAGCTCTTTCCACGGAGAGGTCAGTTCCTTGTAAGCCGCCAATGCCGCCACCAGCGCGCCGATGGTGAGATCACCCTGAATTACCAGAATGCCGCCGAACAGGTAAAACAAGAATGGGGTGATCTGCCCGATGGTGTTGTTCAGGAATTTCATGAAAAACTTCTTCCTGAATATCTGCAGCCGGATTTGGAACAGCCCGCCGAGCCAGTGCGAGAACTCGGCCAGGATGTATCGGCGGGTACCCTGCAAGCGGATTTCCTCAGCGCCACTGATGGTTTCGCCAATGCGCTCGGACAATTTCCTGATGCGTACCACCCGATCCCTCTTCAGTGTATTGACTTGCTGTTGCAGTTTGGGGATGACATAACCCTGCACCGGAATCAACGCCACCGAAGCGACCCCAAACACCCAGTCCTGCATGAACATGAAAACCATGATGGTCAGCATAGTGCCGCCCTGGAACAGCGGCAGAGCGATGGATTCCGAAATATAGCCTGCCAGCGGCTCCGTTTCCGCGGTCAGCGTGGAGATCAATTCCCCCTGGGAGGCGCGCGCGAAATGCGGCAGCGGAAAACGCAGTATGCGATCGATCAGCTGAAAACGTAGCCGTCGCACCAAGCGCTCGCCGGTGATGCCCTTGAGGGTGTTGATCTTCATTTTTAACAAGCCGTTGATGACGATCAACGCCAGCAAACCGATGCAAAGCGCCAGCAAGTAGTACACCGGCTGCAGGCTAAAGCCCGCCAGCTGGAGTATCTCATTGCCACCGGAGAGCGCCCGGTTGATGATTATCTTGGGGATTTCAAGGGTCAGGTAGAGCAGCGGGAACGACAGGCAGGTAAAGGCGACAATAACAAGTTGCTGCCTGGAACTATGCTGCCAGACAAATCTCAGTAAACTGGAGTTCATGCAAAAACCGGATAGTGAAAAGGATATAGCAAGTATAAAGTATATGTTGTTCGCTTGAACAACATTGATCGGGCGGTATCGTGGCGTGAAATATCCATTTGCGAAACCGGCATCGGATTGATGCGGCGTGCTGACGGCCTGTTGGGGGGGCGTAAATCCCTTTTCGTCGTTGCCGATGGTGTGACTTGCGCCGCCGGTGTCTCACTTTGATTAAGTGTTGTGCCTCCTTAATTATTTTTCAATATGGTAAACTATGCGCATGGTAGCTAAAAAACGAGATGTCGTCCAAGTCAAAAATCCTCGAACCAATAGATATGTGAAAATAGATCGTTCCGTAGGCAAGATTGTTGCACATAAAAGAAGTTCCGGGCCATATAAGGATATTCCGGTCGCCCGCAAAAAGAGTGGAACGTAAAAGGGAATGATTATTTACAATCCAGCGGATGGAGATGCGTTCACTACCACGATAAAAAGCACTCCGAAGCACTGTTTTTTAATGACCCGGCTCGGCAGCCCTGTGCCACAGATGGTTAAGGATATTGGGATTGAAGTTAAAAAATGTTGTCACAACCAAAAGTATGTGGCTATCGATGCTGGAACACGGATAACTGGACGAGATTTTCTAATCAAAATTTGGAAAATGATTGCTTCTTCTCCAATTGCAGTTGGAGTAGTCCATGAGTCTATTCCCCATCAACACAAGCCAATATTTTTTACGAACTTGGTGTAGCCCAGGCACTAGGTAAAGAAACCCTAATCGTGAAGAGTCCAAAAGGAAAGATTCCCTCAGACTTCATCAGAACCGAATACATACCCTTAATGATAAATTTACGAATAATTTCTCAAAATACCTGACTGATCTTACGGAGCAAGCTAAACACTATGAAATTGTTGCGGACCAATTAGATCGCAATCCTGTTTTAGCTATTGATTACCTGAAACGAGCATATCTAATAACTGGCGAGAGTAGATTAAAAAAGAAAGCAAAATCAGTCGTCAAGGGTGCAGGATTACAACATCGGACCGCTAATAGTGTTGAACTTCTCGCAGCCGCCTTCTAACAAAAAAATGCAATCGGACGCAACCAAGCTGCGGCGCTGATTTATTCGTGTTTGCCAAGTTAGAGATATAGTTCCGTAACCTATAGATGTCTTCATTGCTGTCGTTCAACCCGCTCTGGGTGACTTCATGTTTTCCGGCAGATAGGTCGCGATCTCAGGGAAGGCGACCAGCAGCACCACCATCAGCACCATCAGAAAGAACATCGGGATGGCTGTTTTTGCGATAAAGTTCATATCGTGATTGGTCATGCCCTGAACGACGAACAGATTGAACCCGACCGGGGGCGTAATCTGCGCCATCTCGACCACGACCACGATAAAAATGCCGAACCAGATAATGTCGATTCCGGCCTGGCGTATCATCGGTTCCACGACTGCCATAGTCAGCACAACGGAAGAGATGCCATCCAGGAAGAAACCGAGAATGATATAAAACACGGTCAAGGCGACAATCAGGGAAATGGGCGAAAGTCCGAGAGTTGCGATCCATTCCGCCAGGGCTCGGGGCAGTCCGGTGAAGCCCATGGCCAGTGACAGAAACGATGCCCCCATCAGGATCAAGGCAATCATCGCCGAGGTCCGGGTCGCCCCCATCAAACTGGCAAAAAACGTCTCATAGGTCAGCGAACGCTGCACCCCCGCCAAAATCAACGAGCCGACGACGCCGAATGCAGCGGCTTCGGTCGCGGTCGCAAAACCGAGATACATGGAGCCAATGACGAACAGCACCAGAAGAATCACGGGAATCAGCAGACGGGATTGATAGAGCTTGGCAGTCAATGACATTTTGGGTTCGCGGGCCGGCACTTCGCCGGGCTTCCAGAACGACCAAAGGACAATGTAACCCATAAACAAACCCGCCAACAGTATGCCCGGTAAAATGCCGGCCATAAACAGTTTGGAGATTGATTCGTTGATGGTCACGCCATAAACGATCAAGGTCAGCGATGGCGGAATCATCAAGCCGAGCGTGGCCGCGCCAGCAAGTGTGCCGATGATCATTTTTTCCGGGTAATTGCGTTTTCGCAGCTCAGGGATGGACATCTTTCCGACTGTGGTCAGGGTCGCTGCGGATGATCCCGAAACCGCGGCGAAAATGGTGCAGCCGACGATATTGGTGTGCAGAAGCCTGCCGGGCAATGCGTCCATCCACGGCGCGAGGCCGCGAAACATATCCTCGGAGAGTTTGGTCCTATACAGGATTTCCCCCATCCATATAAACAACGGCAAGGCGGTCAACGACCAACTGGACGATGACGACCAGATCGTAGTGAACAGGATGTCGCCAGTTGGGCGGCTAGTGAACATCTCCATACCAACAAAGGCGACCCCCATCAACGCCAGGCCGACCCAGACGCCGCTACCCAACAGGAAGAAAAGAACGAACAGGAATAATCCGGCGGCAACAAACTGTTCCATGACGATTCCCTTTTTTATGCCGCGTGTTCTGTCGCGGATATGGCATCGTCGCCGATATCATCCAGGCCGAACCAGACGATCCGAATGAGATGATCCAGAAAAGTCAACGCAAAAATACTGGCGCCAATGGCCATCGGGATTTGTGGTATCCACAGCGGCATTGCATCCTGGCCCTGAGAGACATCGTTGAGCTTGTACGACCAATAAACGCCTCTAAAAGCGTAATAGACCATGTAGGTGGTCAAGGCCGAGCCGATGCCGAAACACCATATTTCACCAAAACGGCGATAGCGGCCCAAGTGCTTTAACAGCAGCCCAACCCGAATATGCGCACCTTGGTTGAGCGCGTAGGCCAAGGCGAAGAAAGTGGCCGCTGCCATACAATATCCCGCATAATTGGTGGCGCCGATGAAGATGCCGCCGGACCAGCGCATGACCATTTGCGCGACAATAATGACCAGTAGCAGTAGCAGGAACGCCGCAGCCATAAAACCGCTAAATTGATAAATAGCGTCCAACGCCTTTCTCAGCGGATGATGTGTGCCTGACACTTGCGCGGCCATTATTTCCTCATAACGGAAAAAGAAAATACCGGCCTCGTGATTTATCGGGACCGGCTATAGATGCTGATTACCGCGCCTTAAAGGCGTCCACGATCGCCTTGCCTTCCGGGCCCGGCTTGCTCCAGCCAGGATGCAGTCATGGTGGCGCCAACCTGTTTAAGATCCGCCGACAGTTGTTGCCCGGCCGGCTGAACTTTCATGCCATTGGCGGCGAGTTGGCTCAAATACCAGTTGCTGAGCTGCTCCGATTTTGCGGTTCCAGCGGCCTCGGCCATCATTGCCACGCCTTTGACAATATTTTGGGTTTCCGGGTCGAGTGCGTTCCAGGCATCTTTGTTGACGAAAACATAATTGCGCGGCAACCAGGCCTGAACATCGTAAAAATAGGTCAGATGCTCCCAAACCTTGCGGTCATAACCGGTTGAACCGGAAGAAACGAACGCTTCGGCGACACCGGTGGCCAATGCCTGAACCAGTTCCGCGGCCTCGATTTGAACGGGATTCATGCCCATCAACTCGGCCAATTGGTTGGTTGCGGCGTTATAACCGCGAAACTTGATGCCCTTGGTGTCGGCCATGGAGTTAATCGGTTTCTTGAAATAAAGCCCCTGGGCCGGCCACGGAACCGAGTACAGCAAGACAAGATTTTGTTTATCCATAATCTGGCTGAGTTTCGGCTTGGCGATTTTCCACAACTCGGCCGATGCCGCATAGGAAGTCGCCAAAAAAGGAATTGAATCGATGCCAAACAAGATGTTTTCGTTTTGGTGCGCGGAGAGTAATCGCTCGCCAATGGGCGCTTGTCCGGTCTGCACCGCGCGTTTGATTTCATTGCCCTTGAACAGCGAACCGCCGCCATGAATGATAATCTCGAGCTTGCCGCTGGTGGCGAGGGTTACGGCCTCGGCAAATGCCTTGCCGTTTTGGGTGTGAAAGTTGCTATCGGCATAAGCCATCGGCATATCCCACTTCTCGGCATTGGCGCTGCCGCCGCCCAAAACGATTGACACGCCAAAGATAATTGACGCAATCGCCAATAGGGTTTTTAAGAATGTATTACGCATATTGTTTTCCTCTTTCATAACTTGATGATTAATAATTTCGACTCCTTCAGCTAAACCGGTCGCAACGATACGCGTCGAGATCGACATTTTGCTGAAGTCCCATCATATGCTGGGCCACGACCCGGCCGGTCTTGGGCCCTGCGGTCAAGCCAACATGTTGATGTCCGTAGGCGAAATAGACTTGGCAGCTGGACGGCGCCGGCCCGATGACCGGCAAGCTGTCCGCCGTGGCCGGCCGGTGCCCCATCCAATCCCGTTTCGTTTCGTATTCCAACCCCGGCAGCACGGCCCTGGCTGCGCGCAACAATAATTTCAGGGGGCCTTTTGAAGCCGGCGCATCCAGGCCGCCGAATTCGATAACCCCGCCCAGGCGCAAGCTGCCCTGCATGGGGGTGATGACGCATTTGCGCGCCGCATCCATAACCGGCACCGATGGTTGCTTATTCGCGTGCAACAACTCCAGATGGTAGCCGCGCTCCGATTCGAGTGGTACGTTAGCGCCCAATTTTGCAGCCAGCTTATGCGACCAGGCGCCTGCGGCGATGACTACTTTGTCAGCCTTGATGTCACGGTCATCAGCTTTCAGAACGACACCGTCATGGCGCGTGTCCACTCGTTTAATGTCGGCCCGAACCACTTCTCCCCCGGCCGCGGCAAAACCTTTGGCCAGGTCGCTGACGTAGTTTCCAGGATTGGCGATCATGCCATAATCCTTCAAGAGCACGGCAAATTCATATTTCTTTGACAGGGCTGGGTCGAATTCTCGTATTGACTCGCCTTGCAGCGTGTCCCATTCAAAACCGTGTTCACGGCGCAACCCCCAGCCGAATGCGTCGCGCTCAAAAGCATCGCGGTTTGCATACAGATACAGATACTCGCACGCGCGTAGCCAGCGCTCAGCATCGGTTCCTCGCGCCAGGGCGCGGTGCTCGTCGACGCTGTCGAACAGCAGTGGAATCAGATTACGTACAATATATTCAACCTTCTTGCGGCTCGATGACCGAATGTAGGGAATCAGCCAGGACAGCAGATGCGGCAGATAGGACCAGCGCATAAACAAAGGCCCATCGCTGGCAAACAACATGGCCGGGGCCTTGAGCAGAATGCCCGGCGTTGCCACCGGGACTACCGCGCAGCGTGCCAAAACACCGGCGTTGCCATAGGAGGCGGCCGCAATGCCACCCGGTTGCTGGCGGTCGATCATCGTGACCGACGCGCCCAGGCGCTGTAGATGCAAGGCGCAGGAGACGCCGACTATACCGGCGCCGACGACGGCGATATGCGGTGATTTTTGCCCGTTCATGGAAGCTGAATTGCCCATCACTTGGCAGCAGTCACGCTCGGCTTGTCATAAGTTGTGCGTCATGCAATCCATTCGCTTACCGGAGCATGGCTATCCTGTAGCGGTTGGCTGATAATATCGACCAGAGTTTGCCAATGGTGTTCGATAGCCAGCCTGAAAACCCGCCGCAGGTCAGCCGTGGCTTCAACTCGCCAGATTTTTACCCCAAACAACTCGGCCACGGCAGCGTGGTCGGTACGGTTGAAATCGACGGCATAGTAGCGTTCCTTGAACCCCGCTTTCTGACCCGCCTTGATCCAGCCGTAAACACGATTGGAAAATACCAGAAACATAATCGGAAGATTGAGGCGAGTAACGGTTTCGAGTTCCCCGACCGTAAAACCAAAACTTCCATCCCCCATGGCTGCGACGACCCTGGATTTGGGTCGTCCAATCTGCGCTCCAACCGCCGCCGAAAGGGCATAACCGAGTGCGCCATGCGCTCGATTGGAAATAAAATATCGCTCGGCGTGGGGGATGCTATAAAATGCGGAGAAATAAGGGCACGGTGTTCCAGGATCGGCGACGATCACCGCATCGGATGGCAATATCTGGTTCAATTCGGCGATCACCCGCTCCGGCTTTATCGGACTGTCGTCGCTGGCGGCCAGTTCATAAAAGTTTGCGAATTTAATATTCAAAGCCGACGCAACTTTTTCCGCACCACCAAAATTGACCTTGTCCGTATCCACATCCTCAAATACAAGGTGCAAAGCCTCAAACGCCGGACGAACATCCGCTACCACCGCCACGTCAGTCAGATAATTGGCCGATATGGCCATGGGGTCGCTAGCGATATAGACAATTTTCACGCCCCTTGACGGCGACCGCCAGCGTTCTGTGGTCACCGATCCGGCCCTGCAACCGGCATAGACGACAAGATCAGCCTGGTCGACAATTGCACGAGTGGCCGGGACGTTGCCGTTCGATCCGACCACACCAAGATGATTGGCATGATTGTCTGCCAGACTGCCTTGACCGCTGACTGTGGTCGCGACGACGATGTTTAATCTTTCCGCCAGTGCCTGCAAGGCTGCTTCCGCGCCCGCGAGAACAACGCCGCCGCGCGCAATCACCAGTTTTTTAGCCGCGACAATGGCATCCGCAGCCATCTCAATCACTTTCTGACCGGGCGCGCCCGGCCAGGCAGGGAATGTCGCAAAATCGGTCTGGACCAATATACCGCTAGGGTCAACAGACACTGTTTGAATATCGTAGGGCAGCCCCAGAGGCGCCGCTCCGGGGCACCATCTGGGGCAGTTTTTCTGCATTGTCAATGACACCGTTCCATTTTGTCAGGGGGCGGAACAGGCTGGTCTGGTCGAGTTCCGTCAGCGGGTAACGTCCGTGCGCCGTAATCGATACATCCGAGGTGATCGACAGAACAGCGACAGACGATTCATTCGCTTCAACCACGTCCGGCAGAATATAAGTGGCGCCGCCTCCACTGGGGCCTTCGCAGACACCAACGCGCCCGGTAACACGCGCCATATAAGCCACGCAACGTTCATCGCGGGTCAAAATATGCTGCATACCGTGATCGAGGCGGTAAAGGGCATCGTAGAATGGCAGAGTCGCACCCCGCATAAACCAAATATATGTTTCACGCCATGCGCCTGCAACAGGCGCACCATGGCTGCAGCGCCATTCATAGCATTGCCTATGACATTGCCCATAACATTGTCTTGAGTTTGCTGCATAAAATTAACCTTATGCTTGGCTGATTTTTGGACTATATACACGTTGTATGAAGTGATGTATTCAACTATGAACCTCCGTACTCAAGCTGTCAATGGCGTGTATAAGTCCACCCCCTTTGGCGCTCTGGTTGATTATGGATGAGGAAGTTGCAGGAGATTGCAAGCCGAGGCCATGATGGGGCAAGCCGGTGTTGCAGTCGACCGCATAAAGGGCTTGAACTGAAAACACCGGCTCAGGCTGTCATTTACAAATCAGGAAGAGACACGCAGTGGATGGAGAACTTGGAGGAAAATGACCGAGATGGTAGGAGGGCAGGGTTTATGACTGATTGTGCTTTAATGGTTATGCATCCAAAGACCCACTATCTTGTGAAAAATTGGATTTCTGGAAAAAAGGATACTTAAGATAATTGAGTAATAGGGACAAGGATGTCCGCCATGTGGGACAATACCCCGCCTGGCGGACAGACCAGAAATGAACCAAGCTGAGTTAAAGTTACTAATCAAAGGCGCTTTGCGTAGAGGGAATACTCTTGACTCTGAGATTAGTCTCTACATTGAAAAGGCTGTTGAGTTTATTGAAAGAAACCACAAGTTTACTTGGGTGGATAGATTCGGTAGATTCACAGAAAACAACAAAAAGTGCAATATGCGGTGGACTTATATTGAGTTGCCAAACTCGGCAATATGCCATACACTTATTTTCTGTATACAATTTATATGATGAGACATTTGTTTATGAGTTCTCCCTGCATGAGTGAACCTGAAAATAAAATGCTGGCGTCGCCAAAGGTATTTATCCCATCGTCAAAAATATGGCGATAGCGTTCGAATTCAAGCCAGGCGAGAGAATAAACGAGGTCGATCTCGCCCGCCGCTTGGGTACCACAGGACTCCCCTGCGCGAGGGCCTTAACCGGCTTGTGGCGGAAGAATTTTTGGTGATGAAGCAGGGGCGCGGGTTCTTTTGCCGTGATCTGAAACCCCGCGAAATGTCCGAACTCTACCAATTTCGTGCGCTCATGGAAGTTGTCGGTGTGCGTCTTGCCTGCGAGCAAGCGACCGAACAAGAGGTCGCGGACATCGCCCATTTCCTGGACAAAACAGGCCCCGAAGATGGTGGCCGCAGTAGCGTGGAATTAGTCGCGCTGGAACGAATGTTTCCACCAGAAGATCATGGCACTAAGCCGCAATATAGAGATGTGCAGAACGCTAGAAAACATTAATGCCAGAATCAAGTATTTTCGCTGGGTCGACATGGATTCGAAGCGTAAGGGAACCCAACAAGAACACCAGAAGATTGGTGCGCTTATGGCACGAGACGCAAATTTGGCGGCGCATTAAATGTACATATTGATAAGCGACTAGATCAAATTACCGCTGCTATTAAGGCGCTATTCCCGAATTTATCGGGTTAGTTAGCGTACCGGGGAGCGAAATGAGGCAAAATTCCACGGTTGTCGGCGGCAAGACCGTTTATGGCGCTTCCGTCGGCATCTTGATGCTGGACACACGGTTTGCGCGCATTCCAGGCGACATCGGCAATGCAGGAACCTGGCCATTCCCGGTACTCTACAAGGTGGTCCGCGGCGCATCACCCGATCATATGGTGCGCCACGGCGCCGAGGGACTGGCCCAGCGGTTCATCGCCGCCGCCCGCGAACTGGTCGCCGATGGCGCTGATGGGATTACCGCAACCTGCGGTTTCCTGGCTTTGTTTCAGGATCAACTGGCACAATCTGTCGGTGTCCCGGTCGCCTCGTCTTCGCTAATGCAGGTGCCTCTGGTGCAAAATATTTTGCCGCCGGGCCAGCGCGTAGGGGTGCTAACCATTTCAAAAGCGACTTTAACACCCGAGCTGCTGAAGGCTTCCGGCGTACCGATGGATACCCCGATTGCCGGCACCGATGAAGGTCGGGAATTCAGCCGGGCAATATTGGATGACGAACCGACGCTTGATGTGGAATTGGCGCGCGCCGACTTGATCGATGCCGGGCGTCAACTTGTTACGGCGTTCCCGGACACGGGCGCCATCGTCCTTGAGTGTACCAACATGGTGCCATATGCTGCGGATTTACGGCAAACGCTCGGCCTGCCTGTTTACAGCATCTATAGCTTCGTGACCTGGTTCCAGGCCGGCCTGAGGCCACGGGTTTTCGACCCACGATTAGTCGATCAAGGCACGCCTTACCCCTCACCCTAAGTAGGGTATTATATCCCTTCTCGTCGGTGCCGCGATAAAGTAGAATCCGCCGGATTATCCAAGCCGCAGAGATAATTACCGTTAATGCAAACCATCACTCGATTTCCGCCAAGTCCGACAGGTTATCTCCACATCGGCGGCGCGCGCACTGCGTTATTCAACTGGTTATACGCGCGCAAAACCGGCGGAGAAATGGTATTGCGAATTGAAGATACCGATCAAGAACGATCCACTCAGGAAGCGATTGACGTTATTCTGGAATCTATGAAATGGCTCGGCCTAACCTGGAATAAAGGCCCGTACTATCAGACTGAGCGCTTTGATCGATATGGCGAAATAATAGACCAATTGCTCAAACAGGATGATGCTTATTATTGTTTTTGCAGCAAGGAAAGATTGCAGGAAGTTCGAGGCGCGCAACGGAAAAATGGAGAGAAGCCGAGATACGACGGTCGCTGTCGAGAATTAAATCGTATTCCCGACCACCACGAAGATGCCGTAGTAAGATTTAAAAATCCGTCACAAGGCGCGGTAGTATTTGATGATGTTGTGCGCGGTCGGGTAGAAATTGCAAACGCAGAGATGGATGATTTAATTCTGGCCAGAACCAATGGCGCGCCGACCTATAATTTAACCGTGGTGGTGGATGATATTGATATGGGCATTACCCATGTCGTGCGCGGCGAGGATCATATCAACAATACCCCGCGGCAAATTAATATTTTTCATGCGCTAAAAGCGAATTTGCCGGTGTTCGCTCACGTTCCGCTTATTCTCGGCAAAGACGGGCAACGCTTGTCGAAGCGCCACGGCGCGGTCAGCGTTCTGGATTATCGCGCCATGGGAATCTTGCCTGAAGCATTACTGAACTATCTGATTCGTTTAGGCTGGTCGCACGGCGATCAGGAAATATTTGATATCGATGAAATGATCGAACTATTTGATATTGCTGATATCAATAAATCACCGGCCGCGTTTAACCTGGAAAAACTGTTATGGATCAATCAACAATACATCGTCAACGCGGATCAGACGCGCCTGGCGAAAGAAATGGCGAAAATTCTGAACCGTCGGGGCATCGGGTTAGGCGATGGCCCGGACCTGAATGAAGTAGTCGAAGTGATGCGGGAACGGGCGCAAACCTTGGAAGAAATGGCAGATAAAATCACGTATCTTTATAAAGATTTTGACGGCTACGACCCCAAAGCAGTGAAAAAAAATATAAAACCGGAATCAGGGAATTTGCTATCGGTTATGCATAGCGAATTAGCGGGGATAGATGAATGGGACGAAGCACACATCAATCAGGCAATCAGTAATGTTATGGATACGGAAAACGTTAAACTGGGCAACTTGGCGCAACCCCTTCGCATCGCTATATCAGGCTCATCAGCAACCCCATCAATTGATGTGACCGTGAAATTAGTGGGCCAGCATCGAACGCTGGAGCGCATCGAAAAAGCCATTAAATTCATAGCACAAAGCCTTCAACAATCCTGCTAATATAACCCTTGATTGCACTTACACCAGCCATTAGAATACGCACCCTCTTCCGGGGCCATAGCTCAGCTGGGAGAGCGCAACACTGGCAGTGTTGAGGTCGGCGGTTCGATCCCGCCTGGCTCCACCAACTATTCTTTCCAGCAACCGATTCCTGGATTACCGATTCTTGGATAAAGTGAGTAACGAATAGAGACCTTTGCATAATTCAAAATACTATCGGAAGTGGGACTTTAGTCCCGCCATCGGCAATCATCTTGCGCGGCTAAAGCCGCACTTCCGGTAATTATGCAAAGGTCTCAAATAATAATTTGTGTGAAGTAATATCCATCGACAATTTAATTGTCCCCATCGTCTAGTCGGCCTAGGACACTGCCCTTTCACGGCGGCAACAGGGGTTCGAATCCCCTTGGGGACGCCATAAAATAAAGGGTTGGCGTAAAAACCAATCCTTTTGGCTTTTGTGCGGGATGGTTTATTTCCACCCTCGTAGAGGAGGGGTTTATAGCCCTGCTATAACGATTTAAACCCGTTCCCTTTTTATTTGCACATCATATAGGGTGGGTTTGACCCACCATTTCAAGATCAAAAACAGTAGCTTGCACCCGCTCGGTAGGTAGAATCCACCTTACATTGCTGTTTGTTTTGATTCTTGACTGTTTTGTGAAAACGCTTCTTTTAACACCGCCTGCATCAGTTGTTTGGCATGGGATTGGTTGGTGGTGATTTGGGTTTGTAGTTGGTCGCAGAGGGTGAGGAGTTTTTCGACTTTGGCGACGATGGCTTTTTGTTCGGGGAGTGGGGGGATGGGAATGATCATTTTATTTAATGACTTCCCCGTTAGATGTCGAATCCCTGCGCCAGTGTAATATTTAGTAATTTCACCCTTGGTAGCCCACAACCACAATAGATTGACAAATAGCACGGAAGAAAAGCATTCCGAAATAAAACGTACTCTATGTAACGCTTTTTGGAACATGATAGATTCATTTCTACTCCATATAGCAGCTTGACCAGGATAGCCGCCTTCGCAAATTACTATGTCGCCCTTTAGTACTGAATATTTTTGTGTTTCGTGTTCTTCAAAACGCATTTCGTTTAGATTTGAGGTATTAATCTCAAACCACTGTACATTCAGATTTCGCAGATATGGTTTTAATTCGCCTTTGTTTTTTTGAGTATCAAGCATTTTCCCTAACGAATTAATTGAAATCTCACCCAACCGACACCACTTCCATCCATTAGGTAATGCAAAGAGTTTTTCTTCCTGATCAATTGGAGGCAGCGGTTTTTGCTTTTTTATTTTTTTGTCTTTAATGAGTTGCGCTTTTTCTGCCTGAATCCGTTTTAATAATTCGCTGGCAGATTCAACATCTGGATTCTCTGCTCGCCAATCTTTGGTGAGTTTGCCTTCAATAGCTTCTTGCAGTATTTGTTGGCGGAGCTTTTTTAGTAGAGTTTGTTGGTGGGTGATTTCAGTATTCAAGATGGACCGATTTGTTTTTATGTGATCAATCTTTCTGATTAATTTACTCTGCTCTGTAAGCGGTGGCAGAACCAAGGACAATGAAAGCATCATACTTTCTTTAATTCGCACTCGCCCCATTCCTTTGGTGAGCTGTTTTAATTGACGCAGAAAAGTAGGTAATCCGACTAAATCCACCAAGACTTTTGGGTATATCTGATCTTCATCTATTTCAAAGCATGGCATCTCATTCGTGATAAGTGCATTGTCAAGCTCTGGTGGTACGATGCCAAAAGCTCCAGTATGCACAGAAAGTCTGGAATATATAAAATCGCCGGCTCTTGCAATGTAACCATTTTTGGCACATATGGTCGCCCCTTTCTTTTTTTCTCGTAGCTTTACATCGCCTTTATTGGAAATAGTGACAAGGATGTATTCAATATCCGGATCAAGTACTACTTGTTCTTTTCTTTGGGTAAGCAATATGCCTAGTTTTTTTGTTTCCCAATCGCTCATCATTCTGCCCCGCCTTCCAACAAAACGTAAAACTCATTCAGATTTTTACGCAACAACTCTTTGGGAATTGACTTGGTTTCATAGTCAGCAATGAATGTCATTTTTCTATAAGTCACGATATTTATCGTTTTTAAAAAATAATTATGCAATTCCTTGCACAAATCCTGTACAATAGCGGCTAACCCCACCGATGGTGTGCCGAATTAAGTAGGAGCCTCGGTCCGACAGCCGCCACTAACGCGGCTGTTTTTTTGTGCGGCTACCCCCGCTCTTAATTCTCTACACGGCGTGTAGAGATTTTCCATCATGCCAACTCTTTCTTAATCTGCGTCAACCAACGGACCCACCACTGTCAATCCTTCCACCCATTCAAAATCCTTGAGATTTCGAGTAGTCAGAGGTTGACGATGCTCCAGAGCGGTGGCGGCAATAACAGCATCAGCCAACGACATGCTTTTCCCCCGGCGCAGTTTAATTGCCAACTCAATGATAGATAACAAGATAGGACAAATTACAGCGAACGCGAACAGTCTTTGGAAACTTTTGTTGTCTTCCTCCTTGAGACGATGATAGCCGAGCACCTCCAGTCTGGTGATAAAGTTTCTTTCTGCATTGGTCCGGCAGGCTCTTCACATCGTCAAGTATTTGTTTGGTAATTGTGTTCATGTTGATAACTCCTGTTTGAGTTGATTGATGAGTTGATCGCTTTTATTGAAAGACTGATGCAACAATTCTAATAACTCGGTGCTGGAATATGATTTTTCCTCTTCCGGCTGGTGCGGGTTTTTAATATCGAGATTATAACCGCTTTCGATAATAGTATTGATGTCCACCTACCATGCCTGTTCGTTTTCTTCTCGCTTGTGCCACCACTTTTTCAAACTGTCAAATTCTGCTAACTGTATCGGTTTTGTTTTGGAATAGGACTTGTAGCCTTCGGGCAGTTGATGCTGGTAATACCAAACGCTTTTTGTTGGTTCACCTTTTATAAAAAACAGCAGATTGACGGCAACCGAGGCATATGGTTGGAATACAGAATTAGGCAAGCGGACAATGGTATGAAGGTTGCAGTCTTCCAACAATTTTTGGCGAATACGCTGTTTGACGCCATCACCAGTGAGCGAACCATCCGGCAAGACGATAGCCGCTCTGCCACCGTCTTTGAGCAGATGAATCATCAGGATTAAAAACAGGTCTGCCGATTCTTTGGTGCGGTAGGTTTGCGGGAAATTGTTTTCGTTGTTATTGGAGACCACGCCGCCAAAGGGTGGATTGGTAATAATCACATCCACCCGGTCTTTTTGGCGGTGTTCGGTTAGCGGCCGTGCCAGCGAATCATCGTATCGAATGTTCGGCAGATTGATGTCGTGCAAGATTAAATTGGTATTGCACAACAAATAAGGCAGGGGTTTGTATTCCCAGCCTGCAACATTTTGCTGGATAGCTTCGCGGTCTGCGACAGTGCTTGCCTTGGCTTTGAGGTGCTCCAATGCGGCGGTGAGAAACCCGCCGGTGCCACACGCAGGATCAAGTACTTTTTCATTCGCTTTGGGGTTGGTCAGTTCGGTTAATAACTCGGTGATGGCGCGCTGGGTATAGAATTCACCCAGCGTGCCCGCACTTTGCAGTTCGCTTAAAAAGGTCTCGTAAATCTGCCCGAAAATCTGTTTGTCCTTGCTGTTGTTAAAATCAATTTTGTTAAGATTGTTAATCACCTGGCGCAGGTGAATACCGGATTTCATATAATTGTAGTTATTGGCAAAGACTTCATGCACCAGCACGGCGCGTTTGTTGTTGGTAGAGAGGTTAATGTTCGCCAACGCGGGAAAGAGTTTTTGATCGACAAAGGCAAGTAGTTCATCGCCGGTCATGCCTTCGTCATTACCCGCCCATTCATCCCAATGCAATTCTTGTGGAATGGGTGAGGTGTAGCCGTCTTGTATGAGCTCCAGTTCCTTGTCTTTGTCGCTGAATATTTTCAGGAACAACATCCAGCCGAGTTGCAGAATCCGCAGTTCATCACTGCCCGTGCCAATGTCCTGCCGCATGATGTTACGGATGGATTTAACGATGCCGGAGAGATTGGTCATGCTTTTTGCTCTACAGTATCGTCGATAGATTGCAATAGATTCCGAATACGTCCTTTTTCTTTGCTTTTTTCTAAATAAGATTGATAACTATTTTCGGCATCTTTAATTAACTGTTGGTAAGTAATCACTCTAATATCTTGTGCTGATAATGATTTTTCATCATTCTGTTTGCTTTCGATGTCTTCCCATCCTGAAAGTCCACTCCCAACCAAGCAAATAACTTCAATTGAGACCTCTTCATCGTGTGCTTGTAGTTCTTTTTTGACTGCTTTTTTATATTTTTTAACTTGATCCATTAATTCTCCAACTTTAGGGTTTACCGAATCTCTCTTTAATTCAATAATAATGTGCTTACCAGAAATCTTTTTATACCGAATATCTAACCTTCCACCCTTTTCAACTTTTGTTAATCGCAACTCGTCAAGTCGATTTTTTATGGATTTCTCCATGACAGGCACTTCAGTCGCTCTATCCCATGATGGATCAAGCAACCATAAATGCTCGTATATATGCTGTTGTATGATTTTTTCAAGTTTATCTTTTTCGATATGTTCTATTAATTTCCTTATAACCTCCAACCGACCTTCGGTTATTTGGTAATACCAAGATGCTTCTATATCGTCCAATTCAGAAAACAATTGAACCGCTATTTTAAGACTGTCTACTTCAAGATTATCTAATTGCTGAAGTTTTTCTTTATGGTATAAATGCTCAAACGCTAATACGCCATGTTTATAAAGCGTTTTTCTATGTTCTTCATCTGTTGCAATAGAGTTAATACGGCCAAATAATTTTTTTGCGGCAACTTTGGTATCTCCTTTTAATTTACCCAGCCACTCTTTAATAGCAGGAATTTCCTCTGCTTTCTTTGCTCCACTCTCTGTTTTATATTCAGCCCTAGCCTTTTGTATGAATTTCAGCTCTTTAAAGATAAAATCTTTTAACTTAATAAATCGTTCATCACTCTGAATGAAATCCTGCCTACTGGAAGTTGCGATATCATCTTTCTCAGTGAGGTCTAAAAAATCCGCCCTAATTTCACCAATTAGAAATTTCGTATAAAGACCTCCTTCTCTATATAGATCCAATATATCTTCTAAAGCCACTTTTCCTCTAGCCAATACAGATATTTTATTTAAATTGTCATTGCCATCTTGTAGCCCGCCAGATTGTTTTACTAAACCAATCCAACCACTGATTTCATCTTTTTTTAATGAAGAAATGTCACGCGGGCAGAGTTTATTCTTATCAATTTTTGAAAAATCACCTCTAGAATAATCCCCATATGTAACAGCGAATTCCAATTTATGGAAATAGTCTCTATCTGCAATGCTTATTTCTTCATTATTCATAAAAACTTTAAATTGATCTGACCAAATATCAAACCGCCGAGCAACCCGTTTCTTTATATTTTTATCAATTGAAATTCCCACTCTTTTCTTTATCTGCTTCAATACAATTGTTGTTCCTGTTTCATTATTTATTTCATTATTCTCATTAATTTCGATCTCGTTTGGATGGTATGGTTTCTTTTGTTCTATCTTTTCTCGTATATCATTAACTTTCATTGAAATACCCAGTGTCTTTTCTTTCTTTGTATATATTTCAATATGCTCAGCAATAGAAAAAATGGACAACTTGCCAATTCCTTTTCTACCCATTACTTTTCTCTTTAACTCTGGCGTTAAATCATCATTAGATTTTTTTCGTCTCTGATATCCTACATTTAGAAATTTAGTGTTCAGATCTTCTGCGCTCATCCCACAACCATTATCTTCAATTTTGATTTCACTATTTGAAGTTGTTATTTTTACTTCTGTTGAGTCTGCATCCCAAGCATTTGCAATTAATTCTGATAATACTGCTGGAACATTGCTGTATAAATTAAGACCCAAATGATTTAAAACATTTAGATTTATCTTTAATTCATATTTACTCATAAAATATTTTCCAAATGTTCTAAAATTGATTTTCCTATAACAAAACCTAACCGAGGTGGCACTGCATTGCCGATATGACGACCTATTCTTGCCAGTGACGTTAATTCGCCAAAATCATAATTACGAGGAAAAGTTTGTAATAATGCTCCTTCACGTGCTGAAAAAGCGCGCTCTTGTTCCGGGTGACCGAATCGACCAGAGCCGTAACTGAAAAACTGGGTTGTAATCGTTGGAGAGACCTTATCCCAGCTAGATCTTCCATATACAGCGGTGTATGTCCTGCCACTTTCTTTTTTGTAACAATTAGGCAATAACTTTTTATCCCAATCAAGCCACGTACCTCCAGGTTTTGATTGTTTTATTCTTTGCAAATTAATTGGGAAAAGATTTTTAGCCCGATGCAAAGGATCATCGGTGCTAATCTCTCCAGCTTTTATTGCAGGAAGATGTTGTATCGCATTGGCTAAAGTGACGTATTTTTCTTTTTTATGCGTTTTCTTAGGTATTTTTATCTCGCCTAACCTTGAAGCTAATATAACTAGTCGGCTTCTATTTTGAGGAATTCCATAATCAGGACAATAAACAACTTTATGGTCTATCATGTAACCTAAATTAGTAAGACTAACCAAGAATTTTTGAAAAATATCAGTTTTTACAAGACCGAGAACATTCTCCATAGATATAATATGTGGGTTTATTGCTTTTATTGCTTCAACGAAATAATCAATTAGATTCCATCTAATATCCTGTTCCTTATTTTTAACCTTAAAGGTATGAGAAGAAAAGGGTTGGCAAGGTGCACAACCAACCAGAACTTTAATGCTATCATTTGAGTAAAGATTTGCTAGATTACTAAAATTATATTTAGAAATATCTGCATTTATAAATATGGTTTGATTATTTTTTTCATACGGATATTTACACGAAGCATCGTTATCAAGCCCAGCAAGAACTTTGATTTTTGCTTGCTGCATGCCACAAGTCAAACCTCCCACTCCACAGAACAAATCAATGGCTTCTATTTTTAGAACTCGATTACGCCGCATAAATTTCTTTCTCCAATTCCGCAAGTGCTTTGAGATATTGCATTTTACCACCAAACAGTTTAACAATTTCCAGCGGCGACCCAAACTGATTTAACGGCTTAACTTGCAGTATTTTCATATCTTCAATGTTCTCGATACCTTCATCGGCGTATTTATCCAACAGGGCTTCTAATACCTTGCGTGCCTGCTCGCCGTATTGGGTGAAGTAATCACGTTTTTTCACATTATTGACTCGTTCGGCTCGGGTTAGCGGCGGTTGGTCAAAGGCGGTGTGGCAGATCATGTCGAATATATCCATCTCTTTGTTGATGGCTTCCTTGAGCGATTCAAAAACAATGCCCTGCTCCACCAACTCGTTAATAATCGCCCGCTTCTTGTCGGCTTGGTTCCACTTTATCAGGAAGTCATCCAGCGATTGGTATTGTTCGCGCACTTTTTGACGGGTGTAATTTTTCAGGCTACCGATAATGAGTTTGCCGTTGCCATCCATGTATTGGATACGCTCGTTGAGCACCGCCACATTGACGCCGTTGACATAGTATTTCTCCCTGGGTTCGGCAATGATGTCACCGCCATCAATGATGCCCGGATTATCGGTTGGTGGGACAAAAATAATCTCTTCGCCATCTTCATCAGTGATAGGTTCATTCGCCTCTAATTCATCTTCGGGCGATTCGAATTCGTCATCTTGACCTAATTCCTTGACTCGGACCGGGTCACCGTCAAAAGCAGGATCGGCAAACAAATCAGTCACACCACGAAAATCCATAATGGTAAAGAACTTTTTGCCAAACTCTTCATTGATGCGCGTGCCGCGGCCGATGATTTGTTTGAACTCAGTCATGGAGCCGATATTGCTATCAAGCACAATGAGCTTGCAGGTTTGAGCATCAACCCCGGTGGTCATCAATTTTGAAGTAGTGGCGATGACCGGGTATTTTTCTGCAGGGTTGATGAAGTTGTCCAGTTCTCGCTTGCCTTCGTCATTATCACCGGTAATCTGCATAACGAATTTGCTGTTTTGCGCCATCAGGTCGTTGTTTTCATTGGCGATGGCGGCGCGCATCCGCTGAGCATGATCAATATCGGCACAAAAGATAATGGTTTTATCAAAGCGATTGGTCTTTTTTAAAAATTCTGTCACTTTGCGGGCAACGGTTTCTGTTCGCTCATCAATGGCCAGGTTTATATCAAAATCTGTGCGATTGTAGATGCGGTCATCTACGAGCAAGCCTTGTTTGTCGGTTTTGCCCTTTTCGGGCCGCCATCCCTCCAAATCAACATTCAAACCCACCCGCAAGACTTTATAAGGCGCAAGAAAACCGTCTTGTATGCCTTGCTTGAGAGAATAGGTGTAAATCGGGTCGCCAAAATATTCGCTGCTGGAGATGCTATCTGTTTCTTTTGGGGTTGCGGTCAAGCCAATATGGGTGGCGGTTGAAAAATATCTGAGAATTTCATGCCACGCGCTGTCTTCGGCGGCACTGCCACGATGACATTCGTCAATGACGATTAAATCAAAGAAGTCTGGACTGAATTCCCGATAAGCATCTTTATCTTCATCGTAGTTGGTTAAGCCTTGATAGAGCGCGAGATAGATTTCGTAGGATTTATCTATTTTCTTTTGCTTTACGACCGTCATTTTGTCTTTGAAATGACGAAAGTCATTGCTTCTAGCTTGGTCTATCAATACATTTCTATCTGCCAAAAACAGGATGCGTTTTTTAGTGTTGCTTTTCCGCAGGCGGTAAATGATCTGGAATGCGGCATAGGTTTTTCCGGTGCCTGTTGCCATGGTCAGCAAGATACGGTCCTGCCCTTTGGCAATGGCTTCTACTGTTCTATTGATAGCAATTTGTTGATAGTAGCGCGGCGCCCTGCCACTGCCATCGAAAAAATAGTCTTGTGCGGTGATACGCTCCTGCGCTTCGGTAGTGATGCATTTGTATTTTTTGTAGCGTTGCCAGAGCGTTTCTGGCGAGGGGAATTCATCAAGATTTAGTTCTGTTTCTATCCTACCATCCGTACAAGTGCGGTCATGCTCATAAAATCCATCGCCATTGCTGCTGTAAACGGATGGAATATCCAGAATTTCCGCGTAACTCAAGGCTTGTTGAATACCTGCATTAACCGAGCGCTTATTGTCCTTCGCTTCAATAATGGCAATCGGAATATTAGGTTTGTAGTAAAGGATATAATCCGCCCTTTTTTGCTTTCCCCTGGCTGTCAAATTACCCCTGACATGGATTCGACCATCGGTAAAAGTAACTTCTTCCCGAATTTGGGTAAGCGGGTTCCAACCTGCCTTTTCCAAAGCCGGCTGGATGTATTTTGTGCAAATGTCTCTTTCCGACAGGTCTTTTTTAGAGGTCATGGGCTGCCACTGGAGTATAGTTTCCAACTTGCCATAATGTCGTCATATAATCAGAATTAAAAATGATGGCGGAAAAGCAAAAAACCGGTTACGCAAATTTACGCTTTTGGCGATTTGAACGCCATGCCATGAAATTTTATCATACCCTTTGAATTTCAATATGCCCAGAATATCCAGTCCCATTCTGATTTTTATAACCGGCCTTGTTTTTATGGCCAGCATAAGTTATGCCGGCAACGCGCAAGATGTCGCACAGGATGTCGTGACCAAAAGTCCAATTGATCAAAAACTATATCGTTATTTAGAGTTAGATAATCGCTTAAAGGTATTGCTTATTTCTGATAGCGAAACCGATAAGTCGGCGGCCGCGCTCGACGTTTATGTCGGCAGCGGATCTGACCCCAAGGGCTGGCCGGGGCTGGCGCATTTTCTTGAACATATGCTTTTTCTTGGAACTAAAAAGTATCCGACCACCGGTGAATACCAAGCGTTCATAAAAAACAATGGCGGCAACAATAATGCTTTCACATCGTTTAGCCACACCAATTACTATTTCAGTATTGCCGCCGATCATTTCGAACCCGCACTGGACCGATTTTCGCGATTCTTCATCGACCCCACTTTCGATGAAGTCTATGTCGCTCGGGAGAGATCAATCATTCACTCGGAGTATCAAGCGAGGAAAAAAGATGAACATCGCAGACTCTGGGATGTGCAAAAGCAGTGGTTGAATAAAGACCATCCTTTTTCCAGATTCGCGGTAGGCTCAATGGAGACCCTGCGCGATAGGGAGGAGGCCAGCGCCAGAGAAACATTAATCAAATTTTATAACCAATATTATTCAGCGAATATAATGGCGTTGACCGTTTTGGGCAAGGAGTCTCTGGATCAGCTTGAGCAAATGGTATCTGATCGGTTTTCGCAAATCCCGGATCGCGGTGTGGCGCCACCGTTATTTACCCAGCAATATATGGACGCTGAATTAATGCCAGTGCGTTTGAATTCCATCCCGGAGAAACAGCAAAATTCTGCACGCTTTGTGTTTCCCATTCCCTCTACATATGAAGAGTACCGGTCAAAGCCGCTGGATTATATTGCAAATTTGCTCGGCCACGAAGGTACTGGATCTTTGCACTCTCTTTTAAAAGATCGTGGTTGGGTTGAGAGTTTGAGTGCTGGAGAAGGATATATGGATCAAACGCAGGGTGAATTTAGCATCCGCATAAACCTGACAAAAGCGGGAATGAATCATATTGAAGACATCGGTAATCTGGTTTTCCAGACAATCAACTTAATAAAACAAAAAGAAATTGATGAATGGCGTTTTCAGGAACAAAGCAAGTTGGCAAAAATTGCCTTTCGATTTGAGCAGGAGCGTGACCCAGGGCGATTAGTGCAGTCGCTGGCGTTCAGGCTTCAGCGTTATCCGGCAAAAGATGTATTGCAGGGACCATATCTGATGGAATCGTTTACGCCAAACCGAACCAAAACACTGTTGGATTATTTGCGCCCGGATAACGTTAATTTGCACGTCTCTTCACAGTCTTTAGCGCAGTCTCTGGGGACAGATAAAATTTCCGAGTACTACGATGTAGCGTATTCGTTGACTCCCATTGAACCTGAAACCCTGAATCTATGGAAAACTAAAATAGCTCACGAAAGTCTGCAATTGCCTGCAGAAAATCCGTTTATACCGGAGCGGCTGGATTTGCTTGAAATTGATTCAGAACAAAAAGCGCCTGAGGAAATTTCAGCGGCACAACTTTCAACAGCAGCCGGGGTTACCCTCTGGTATCAACCAGACAATCAATTCGCAACGCCGCGGGCCAATTTTTATTTCAACATTATGTCGCCCCTAGCGAATAGTAGCGCGGAAAATTTGGTGCTGACGGAACTTTATGTTCGGCTAGTCAATAGCCAGTTAAATAAAATAATTTATCCCGCCTATCTGGCAGATTTGAACTATAGCCTGTATCGCCACGCACGCGGCATTTCGGTACGTATTAGTGGGTTTGAGGATAAGCAATCGGAATTCCTCAGCATCATCATTGATGCGTTGGAAAATCCCGAGTACGATGAAGACAGATTCAATGTCATAAAAGCCGGGTTGCTTCGTGAGTTAGGCAATATTTCAAAAGATTCTCCATCCACTCAGGTTGTGCATGAAATATATCGACTTTTAATGCGGCCGTATTGGACTGAACAAGAAAGGATTGCGGCGCTTGATTCTGTAACCATAGACGATGTCGCAAAATTTGTGCCTGAATTATTCAATCAAGTTACTGTAAATGTATTGTCGCATGGGGATGTTAGCCTGGAGGATTCCATAGCGCGTAGCGAGATGCTCAATAAATTGCTGAAAAACAGTGTGTTCATTGACCCGATAGAGAAGCCAAAAATACGCAAGCTGGATCGCGCAAAACGCTATTTGCGTAGTCTCGATATAGACCATTCCGATTCAGCATTGGCCGCCTATTTTCAGGGTAACGATGATTCCAGAATTGAACGGGCAAAAGTTTCGTTGCTCAAGCACTTGCTGGAGCCTTCTTTTTATAACCAACTTCGCACTGTTAACCGTGTCGGCTACCTCGTTCATGCCAGCACATTAAAAATAGACCAGACTCCGGGGTTGTTATTTTCAGTTCAGAGTCCAAGCCATTCGCCAGTAGAAATCAACAAACTGTACGATGCCTTTATTGGTGACTTCAGTGAAACCCTGGATGAAATGAGCGAACCACAATTCGATCAATTAAAATCTGGATTGGCAGCCAAGATACTACGCAAGGACAAAAATTTAAGCGCAAGATCGCAACGCTATTGGCGTGAAATCGATCTTGAGGAATATCAATTTGATAGCCGACAGCAGTTTGCTGATGCGGTAACCACATTAACCTTGCAAGACATGCAGACATATTACAAAAATCATATTGTGAATCGCGCAGGTGAGTTGTTGGTTCAATCGTGGGGCCTAGATGTCGATATTGGCATGGGCCGCATTCCATCGCAAGGCTATGTCGAAACTGCGGATGCCACCCGATTCAGACAATCGATTCAGTGACATTGACGCATGAAATTTATATCGGGAATTTATGTCTATGAACAATGCAAATATTCCAAATAAGTTAGTCGCCATTATTGGCAAAAGGCTGGTTCAACTGGGCCGTTCAGTGACCACGGTTGAATCGTGCACCGGCGGCGGGATCGCTCATTCCTTAACGGCGATTTCGGGAAGCTCAAACTGGTTCGAGCGTGGCTATGTGACTTATAGCAACGCCGCAAAAACTGAAATGGTTGGCGTACCTGAAGCGTTACTCGAAAAATATGGCGCGGTTAGCAACGAAGTCGCGCAAGCGATGGCTTTGGGTGGACTGAAACATGCCGATGCTGATTATGCATTGTCGGTTACGGGCATTGCCGGTCCAGATGGCGGCACTAAAGATAAACCGGTGGGCACAGTTTGTTTCGGTTGGGCAGGGCCAGACAACTATGTTCAGGCGGAAAAGATAATATTTCGAGGGGACCGGAATGATGTGCGTTGCCAAACCATAGTGCATTCCCTTGCCGGGCTGTTAAAAATTCTGGAGAACGCACAATCCGCAAATAATCAATGATAAATAACAAGTGCGGATAATGGACTAATGCCGCACGGTTTTGATTTACCTTTGATTTACTTGGCGGCAGTCCGGATTGTGCGTATCAGAAATGATACGAATAGCACTGCCCCCGGCCGTCGTTATCGGGTTTGACCCGATAATCCCGTGAAGACCCACGGCGCAAGCCATTTCATTTTTATACGGGTGTTATTGTATGGCCGATTTCTTCTGCTAGTTTGAGAAATCCAATAATATTTGACCTGCCCCATTGACTGCATACTGCAATAACGCTGTCCGGTAATTTAATGGTTTCATCATGCTCTATAAAATGTCTTTTGTGACTTGTTCGTTCATAGATTTCTTGGGCGCATGGTAACTTTACAAAAACACCAAGCGAACCTTGAAGGCGGCAGGGAAATATCTCGAGTAGTTTGGAAAACGATATACCCGGATTTTCTTCCACATATTTTTTAACCACTGCTAAAACAAGTCTGCTTTTCCCATATCGTGTATCATTGAAAATGTACTTGGTGTAGTCGTACCTCCTCGTTGGTCGAGATTGTGGTCCAGATTCAAAATCCCGTCCAGAGCGTCTTGTTGCATCTACACCTTCGTAGTGGTCTAGCAATCTCTCTACCACATTGTCGGGTGATTCAAACCCCTTTACATGCTTCTCTAAACGGGCGTAGGTACGCGTGGAAATAAAAATTTCGACTGAATCATTCATTGTCATTTACCCTAAATTGTTAAAGAGTAAATAGGTTAACATATAACTTATGTAAAATAAAGTTAATTTGTAAATTAAATTGTAAATATTAACAAAATTCAGTAAAATCACGGAAAAATGCCTTGTTAACACACTTACAACCAAATACAAATAAATTAACCGAGCGCTTTTTTCAAGGTGCTGCCCAGCGATGCCGGCGAATCTGCCACTGCGATACCGGCTTGTTTGAAGGCTTCGATCTTGTCTTCGGCACTGCCTTTGCCACCGGCGATGATCGCGCCGGCGTGACCCATTCGTCGGCCCGGTGGTGCGGTTAATCCGGCGATGAAACCACAGGTGGGTTTCTTCACTTTGTTACGGCTAATAAATTCCGCAGCCTCTTCTTCGGCGCTGCCGCCAATCTCTCCAATCATGACCATTGATTCGGTCGCTGGGTCGGCCAGAAACATCTCCAAACAGTCGATGAAATTCGTGCCGTTTATCGGATCGCCGCCAATGCCGATGCAGGTGCTTTGCCCGATTGCTTCCGCCGTCGTTTGCGCCACTGCCTCGTAAGTCAAGGTGCCCGAGCGGGAAACAATACCCACCGACCCCTTCATATGTATATGGCCGGGCATGATTCCGATTTTGCATTCTCCTGGGGTGATTACCCCTGGGCAATTTGGCCCGATCAGGCGGGTCGCCGAATTTTCCAACATTCTTTTCACCTTGATCATATCCATCACCGGCACGCCTTCGGTTATGCACACCACCAGCGGGATTTCGGCATCAATGGCTTCGAGGATAGCATCGGCGGCAAATGGCGGCGGCACATAAATCACCGAGGCATTGGCGCCGGTTTTTTCGACCGCTTCCGTGACCGTGTCGAATACGGGTAAATCAAGGTGCGTTTGGCCGCCTTTTCCAGGGGTGACTCCGCCGACCAGATTAGTGCCATATTCGATTGCCTGTTGGCTGTGAAACGTGGCCGTGGCGCCGGTGAAACCCTGACAGAGTAATCGTGTGTTTTTATCTATTAGTACGGACATTATGCGGCCTCCCCGCCAAAAATAGATTTGCCGGATTTGACGATTTTTACCACCTTTTCGGCGGCATCCCCAAGATTATCCGCCGACACTATCGGCAGACCGGAATCCGCCAGAATGGCTTTTCCCTGTTCGACATTGGTGCCCTCCAGCCGCACCACCAGCGGCACATTGAGCACCACTTCCTTTGCCGCAACCACGATCCCTTCAGCGATAACATCACAACGCATAATACCGCCGAATATGTTGACCAGTATGCCTTTAACATTGGGGTCGGACAAAATTATCTTGAATGCCACGGTTACCCGCTCGGCGGTGGCGCCGCCGCCGACATCGAGAAAATTCGCCGGCGAGCTGCCGTATAACTCGATAATATCCATGGTCGCCATGGCCAAGCCGGCGCCATTGACCATGCAGCCAATCGAACCATCCAGTTTGATGTAGTTCAACTCATGTTCGCTGGCCTCCATTTCGGCCGGGTCTTCCTCATCCAGATCGCGCAATTCCTCTACTTGCGGATGGCGAAATAATCCGTTGCTGTCAAAATTCATCTTCGCATCCAGTGCCAGTAATTCACCGTCTCCGGTCACCACCAATGGATTAATTTCAACCATACTCGCATCCAACTCAGTGAACGCCTTGTACATGGCACTGAGAAAGGCAACCGCCGAGCGCACCTGATTGCCCGTGAGCCCAAGTCCAAAAGCCAGTTTTCGAGCATGGAAAGGCTGCAGACCAATGGCCGGGTCTATGGCCACCTTGATGATTTTTTCCGGAGTGCTGGCGGCGACTTCCTCAATTTCCATGCCGCCTTCGGTAGAAGCAATCACCGTTACACGGCTGCTGGCGCGGTCAACCAGCATGCCCAAATAAAGCTCGCGCACAATATCGCAACCGTCCTCGATATAAATGCGCTTGACTTCCTTGCCCGCGGGTCCGGTCTGGTGAGTAACCAACTGCATCCCCAGAATATCGCTGGCAGCCTGTTCCACTTTTTCCAGCGAGTCCACCACTTTGACCCCGCCGCCCTTGCCTCTTCCACCGGCATGAATCTGCGCCTTGACCACCCATACCGGACCGCCCAAATCCCTAGCCGCCGCCATCGCTTGGTCCACATTAAATGCCACCTTACCCTTCGGTACCGTGACGCCATATTGTGCCAACAATGACTTGGCCTGAGATTCATGGATGTTCATGATTGTTTTTTCATCTTTTTAGGGTTGGGCATAATATATCAAACAAAGCCATGCGCCGCCCGGCTTTATTATTCAGTTATGCTCCCCCTTATGGGGCGCTGAAACAGCCTTATGGCGCGCTATGGCAACAATGCAAAGATTCGCGCCTGCGCTTGGGAGCCGCCGCGCACCGGCAGCACGCCGATGACGGCGGTAGCACCGGTCGCCGGCAGCGCATCAAGCGACGCCATATTCTCCACTTGGTATTTGTTGGCGGCAAGCATCACCACATGCGCGGCAAAGGTTTTGGAAGACCCGTGGTCGATGCTCAATGTATCGATGCCAATCCCCGCCACATCCCGCACCAACAACTTGGCGGCGGCAACCGAGAAGCCGGGAAAACGCATCACATTATCGCCGTCCATATTGATATATTTTTGCGGACTGTCGAAGCGCTTGTGCCAGCCAGTGTTCATGACAAACAGCGAATTGGCTGGCACTTTGCCGTGCTCCGCCTCCCAGTTTTTAATATCCGCCGGGGTCAGTTCATAGTCGTTATTCTTAGCGACCGCATGTTGCGCGTCGAGCACGACAATCGGAAGAATCAGATGCTCAAGCGCCAGCTGATCGATCGGTTTATTGCCTTTGATGAAGTGCAACGGGGCATCGACATGGGTGCCGGTATTCTCGCCCATGATGAACTTGTGCAACTGGTAGCCGCCAGTGTCGTAGTCCACCAACCGCTCTTTCTTGAACGGCACCCCGCCGGGCCAGAAAACCATATCATCGTGCATTGGCTGGGTCAGGTCGATTGTCTTGCTGGCCGTGAACGGTTGAATGGGGCTTATCGCTTGGGCAGTGGCGGCACTGAGTACCATTGCCAACGCCATTGCCAATGCCATTGCCCGGGCCATGCCAAGCGCCAGCGACTTCGACAAATTGATTGGATGTTTCATTTGACTTTCTCCTGTTTGTTGCCACGATTACATTCAATGATAACTTGAAACGACGTTGCAAAGTCACGTTTTGTTGTAAATCCGGGCTATAAATCCTTTGTTATGAATACGGCAAACTGCATATTTATCACCCCATCTATACTTTTTTCTATACAATTTACTTCCATGCACTCTGGATTTAGTGTATTTCTGTCACTCTGTAAAAACCGCCATGAATAAAAAATCAACATCAACAGGCATTCAAACCACCGCGATACATGGCGGCGAGTCCCCCGACCAGAAAACCGGTGCGACTGCGCCCAATATTGTGATGTCCAGCACATTCGTGGTTGATGAGCCGATCAGTTTTTCCGTAACCAACGTCGACGAAAACACGCCGTACATGTATACGCGCTGGTCGAATCCCACCACCCGCCAACTGGAAATCAAACTGGCGCTGCTGGAACATGCCGATCAATGCCTTGCTTTTGCTTCCGGTATGGCGGCGTCCTCGGCAATTTTGTTCAGCCAATTAAACAGCGGCGATCACCTGATAATGAGCAATACCAATTATCCAGGCACAGCGGAAATCGCAAGAGACCAGCTACCCAAAAAAGGCATTGATGTCAGTCCGGTGGATACCACCGAGTTGAAACTGATCGAACAAGCGATGCTGCCAAAAACGCGAATGATATGGATTGAAACGCCCTCGAATCCGTTGCTTCATATTATAGATATCGCAAAAGTTGCGGAAATCGCTCATGCGCATAATGCGCTGCTGGTGGTCGATTCCACGTTTGCCAGCCCGATAGCGACGCGCCCGCTGGAATTGGGCGCTGATCTGGTGGTGCATTCCCTCACCAAGTATATCGGTGGGCATGGCGATGCATTGGGCGGCGCGGTGCTGGGTAGCGTGGCGCTTGTAAGCCGATTAAGAGAATCAGGGGTGTTGCACTACGGCGGCACCCTCAGCCCGTTCAACGCCTGGCTTATTATGAGAGGCGCGGCGACGCTACCGCTGCGTATGCGCGCGCATCAGGAAAACGCTATGGCAATCGCGAACTTCCTGCATCAGGACGCTCGGGTTGAACACGTTTTGTATCCGGGCCACTCGTCCCATCCGCAGCATGATGTTGCGAAAAAACAAATGGACAACTATTCAGGCATACTGTCTTTCAAAGTGAAAAATCCTGCCACGGTTGCCGAGAAGATGATGAAACAACTGAAAGTCATTCACTACGCAGTCTCTGTTGGTCATCATCGCAGTTTGATTTTTCTTATGGATACTAAAGACCTGATCGAATCATCCTATCGACTGGAAGGCGCGGAACTGGAAAAGTACAAATCGAGTGCGGGCGAAGGGTTATTCCGATGCTCGGTTGGGCTGGAGGATGCAGAAGACCTGATCGCCGATCTCGACAATGTGCTTTGATTCATCCCTCGGTTCTTTAATTTATCCTGAGATAATTTTGCGACTTCCATAAATAGTGCAACCTGAAAACCAAACCAATGAGCTTGGCTTGGCCATTGGCTTTGACGTAAAAGATTGGGACTGCGCTCAAACACCGAACGATAATGTTCTACAGGGCAAGTATTGTTGTTGCGAACCATTAAACCTGGAACGCCACAGCGATCAGCTATTCAACGCTTATAAACAGGATCTGGAAAATCGTGTATGGGTATATCTGCCCTACGGACCCTTTGACAACATCGGCAGCTATCGCGATTGGATGAATACAACCTGCTTTAACGGCGACCCCAAATTTTATGCCGTTGTGGATAATGTTACCAAGCAGGCGATCGGTGTGGCCAGTTACCTGAGAATCAAACCGATCCAGGGCTCGATTGAAGTTGGGCACATCAACTATTCCCCACAATGCCAGAGTACCATTGCTGCCACAGAGGCAATGTATTTAATGATGAAGAATGCATTTGATATGGGATACCGACGTTATGAATGGAAATGTAATGCCTTAAACAAAGAATCCTGCAATGCAGCCAAACGCCTTGGTTTCACTTATGAAGGCACATTTCGACAGATGCTGGTTGTGAAAGGCCGAAACCGGGATTCTGCGTGGTATTCCCTGCTCGACCGAGAGTGGCCGGTAATCGAAAAAGCTTTCCAGCAATGGCTCTGTGCGGATAATTTTGATGATCAGGCCCAGCAAAAAATTGCTTTATCTGCTTTGACCAGAGATGCCTTGGCGGCACTCCAATAGACAACCGGAATTTAGAATATGACCAATTCAATTCAGATAATCGTAAAACCAACGCAACCTGAAAACCATGACGATTGGTGCAACTTATACCGAGGGTATGCGGAATTCTATAAAGTGCCGATGAATGAAGAGATTCTCGGAAATTTATGGCACTGGATTTTGGATAAAGATCATGAGGTCGAAGGATTTCTGGCCTTCATCAAAGGACAATCCAAACCCTGCGGACTGGCCCATGTACGGCGTATGCCAAGTCCATTGCGCGGCGCCGATATCGGCTTCCTTGATGACCTGTTCGTTGCTCCGCAGGCGCGTGGCAACAATATAGGTGAAGCATTATTTAAAGCGCTGAACAACCATGCAAAACAAAAAGGCTGGCCAAAAATTCGATGGATTACCGCGCCCGCAGCTTGTACGACAAACTATCCGTTAAGACGATGTGGAATACATACGAGATGGAAATCTAGTTGGAATATTCCACGCCCAGAGCAAGATATTCCACAGTTTCGGCGGGCACCTCGCCCATAACCGTGATTCTGTGATTATTTAAGGTTTTGCGGTAGGCGTGTACCGCGCCCATTCGACTTAAACCGCTCATTTTGCTTTGCCCTTCGCGTATTTCCTTGATGAAAACGGACACCGAAGATAACCCATCGGTGTACACCAGATGCTCAACTTCCCCGGCATTCATGGGCGACATTCTTCGAATATGTTTACTCAATGTATAACCGTCGGGCATTTGCGTGAGCAGCCAATCAGAAGAATCTACCGAAGCCGTAATTGGCGTATTGTTTCCGAACAACTGAAGTTCATCCTGGTCGCTCACCGCGACTAGCTGCTCATCGGTAATATCGCCTCCAATTTCGACATCGATAAATAAATACTGTTCTAAAATCTCATCCTGTTGATTGATTAAATCTGACCTCAATAACAATCCCGTGGCCTTATCCGCCCAAAGACTGTATCCATAGCGGTAGGCATCGTTGGGTATGACATTAATTTGGTGTGCCGGGCGATCGGCAATTCGGCCACCAGAACCTTCCACAAAGTGATAGTTACGTTTCAGTTGTTCAAAATCACCAGGAAGTATTTTCGGAAACCCGCTCTGGGATATCTGTCGATAATCGTACACTACGACATTTTGGTCAGGAATATAACACCAAACCTTGTCCATCCCTCGAATCACTTCCCGCGGCGCGCCGTTCAGTGAATACAGACGCTCTTGCATCATTCCATCTTTAACGCGGCGGGCAACTTCCATCGCTTCAATTTCTCCATCATGGATATAAACGAATGTGCCGGCAAAATTCACCTCGGCAGCGGCTGAATTAATTTTCATCAACCAGTCAGTCGCATCTGCCGCAACATTTTCGGATAGCAATGCAATCAGCAGAAATGTAATTAACCTTGGAGTAATAGATGAAGTAGCCATTATTTTAATCAGCCGGATACCAAATTGTAATTATTGTTGTAGTTGCTCGGCGCTGACTAACTTGGCATAGGCAATCAAGCCATTCATTCCGGGCGAAGCGGTAAACTCTGCATGCCCAACCAGCATTTCATCAAACTCATGGGAAAATTGGGTCGCCTGACTTGAGTTAAATGCTTTGCCGCTTGCGGTTAATTGACCCGCTATGCCATCGAATTTCACCGGCGTTAAAGTCACCACAGCAACAACGGCCAACGATGCCGCAATCGCAAATAATCCAATCGACTTCCAAACATCTTTGCTCTCATGTTTTCTCTCATTTTTTCTGTCATTGGAAACCGGTTTCTTGATACTTAACGGCGCTAACACGGTCGGTTCTTTTTCCAGTTTATCCCGAACCAGCGCGGATAAATCCTTGCCCGTACTGGACACCTCATCGCGAATCACATTGCCAATCAAGTGATAGCGCTTCCAGGACTTCCTTGCTGTGTCATTGTTGCTCGCGTCATTGTTTATGAGCCATTCAAGTAGCGCATTCCGCTGCTCCGGGCTCAGCTCCTGGTCTATTAGTTGTGAGATTTTTTCATTCATTGTTGGTTTCCGACAGGGTATTAATTTGCTATGGGTTTAGTGTTAAAATATTAATGATAGTTCACAAAAAAGCGCGTTTTTTAATCTTTTCGTGATAATTTTTTAGGGGTGCGAAGTATGTTAATTATTCCACCAAATCGGCTATCGCTTGTTCAATCGCTTCCCTGGCCCTGAAAATTCGTGAGCGCACCGTTCCAATTGGACAATTCATCGCAACCGCGATATCTTCATAGCTTAAACCATCAAACTCCCTGAGCTGGATCGCCTGTTTAAGCTCTTCGGGCAGTGCGCTTATTGATTGCTTAATCGCCTCTACCAACTGGTCATTTTGTGCAATTTGTTCCGGCGAATTTGACTCTACCAACCGTTCGGCGCCACGGGTGTGTACCATCTCATCTGCAATCACATCCTGAGCCGGTGGCCGCCTACCCATGGCCACCAAATAATTTTTAGAGGTATTCACGGCAATTCGATAGAGCCAGGTATAAAACGCGCTATCACCACGAAACCGTGATATTGCCCGGTACGCCCTGATAAATGACTCCTGAACGATATCTTCTTGTTCATACGAATCTTTTACAAACCGACTGACTAAATGTTTAATTCGAAACTGATATTTTTGGACTAACAGGTTAAACGCCTGCTTATCGCCATTTTGAACGCGCTCTACCAGCACAATGTCGTTTTCGTCTTGGTCCATCTGATTCAAAGTGTCAGGCTAGTTCAGAGCGTCGGGGATTTTAATATTGTGGAAGTTATGAATAATGCCATCCTGGCGTTATCGGAGCAACAACATCCAAAATAGCTAGGTTGGATTCCTGTTTGATTTTGTTCAAATATTTCATTTGGAAAACGGCGGTGTCCAGGTACAAGTTTCCTGAAAATAATAGTTTGCCATGGTCAAAACTACGCCGATGTTGGCTGAAAATGCTCAATAATCAACTGCAATGATCGCCTGCCTCTAAATTCGTTAACGTCTAACTGATACACGGCGTGTATTCGCTCTAATTGCGGTATCGGCTGTCCCGGCTCGATTGCCCTGAATGCGATTCCTTCAAAGCGGCAAGTCCCATCAGGTGGTTGCAATGTAAAACGAAGGTGATGTTTCCCTACCACTTTTTGCGCCGTTACTATAAATACGCCATCAAACAGCGGCGCGGGAAACCCCTGCCCCCAAGGCGCCGCCACGCGCAATTGCTCGGCATTATCCAAGGTGATTTCATTTTCAGACAAATCGCCGTCGGTATGGATAACACTCGTTGCGCCCGCGCTATCGAAGTGACCGGCTACGTGGTTGTGGAAGATAACCTTGAATGCATCAAAATCTGCAGCGTCAATGGTCAATCCCGCCGCCATCGCATGGCCGCCAAATTTCACGATGAGTTCAGGATATTCGGATGAAATATTTTCCAGCACATCTTTTATATGCAATCCGGAAATTGACCGGGCCGAGCCAGACAGTTTGTTATTTAGGGTATGCGCGAATGCAATCACCGGTTGATCGGTTTTGTCTTTTACCCTGGAGGCAACTAATCCGGTTATCCCCTGATGCCAATCGGGTTCGTACAGACAAAATCCATTCAAGTTTGATCCGTTTTCATTTTTGTTTTGCTTAGATTTATTCTGCTTGGCTTCATTTTGCTTGGCGGAATTAACAATACCTCGAACTATCTTCATCGCCTGGGATTGCATCTTTTGCTCAATCGCTCGACGTTCAAGATTAATTTCGTTGAGCATCTGAGCATATTCCCGAGCCCTTACGCTATCATTGGTCAACAAACATTCAATGCCTATGGACATGTCATCCAGTCGGCCGGCCGCATTCAATCTCGGCGCGATAACGAATCCAAGGTCTGAGGAAACAATATTGCGATAGTCCCTCGCGCCAACTTCCATCAAAGCGAGGATTCCCGGCCGGCCTCTCCCGGCCTTGATTCGGGCGACACCCTGAGCAACCAATATTCTATTGTTGTAGTCCAATGGCACCACATCAGCAACCGTACCCAACGCCACCAAATCCAGATACTCGGCCAGATTGGGGCAGGTTAAATTCATGTCTTCAAACCAGTTAGCCGCTTTTAATTTTGCGCGCAACAACAAAAGCAAATAGAACATCACACCAACCCCGGCAAGCATTTTGCTCGAAAAACCGCAGCCGGGTTGGTTTGGATTTAATATTGCATCGGCCTCGGGGAGTATTGGGCCGGCCAGGTGATGATCCGTGATTATGACCGAGATGTTCCTTTGTTTTAGCACCGAAACCCCTTGCACACTATTAATTCCATTGTCCACCGTAATAACCAGATCAGGCATTTTTTGCACCGCGACTTCTGCAATTTCCGGCGATAAGCCGTAGCCAAATTCAAACCGATTGGGCACAAGGTAATTGATATTGTCCGCTCCCATTGCTGTGAGGCAAATCAACCCCAGTGCCGTAGCGGTCGCGCCATCGGTATCGTAGTCGCCAATGATTAAAATACTCTGTTGGCTTTTTAACGCCGAGAACAGCAATTCCGCTGCCAGGTCACCATTTTTTAACGTATCCGGCGGCAGCATCCTTGCCAGTGGATAGGTCAACTCGGCTGGATCGGTTAGATTTCGGTTTTCGAATATTCGCTTCAGCAAGGGCGACAACATAGCGTCGGCCTCATCGACTGGCATGGTTTCTTGTTTAGAATCGGCTAGCTTGGAATCGAACTGCCGGCGGCAAATCTTTCTCATACCCTGCCAATCCATTTAAATAACTAGGTGCTTTCGTGAAAGTATAGGGAATAATACAGGGCTTATGAATCAAATTATCGAGTAAAGGTAACACGCACATTCATGGAATAACAGGTCAGGATAACTGTTCAATTCGGACTCGCATAACCCTGCCATTCACCGTATTCAGGCTTTCAACCTGCTTGAGCGCTTTCACCAGATTGCGCTCCCGGGTATTTTGGGTGAGCATGATTATGGTTACATTTTCATTTGGCTGGCCACTGCCTTTTTGTAAAATTGTGTCAATACTGATATCGCTGTCGCCAA
The DNA here is from genome assembly GCF_965237845.1 of Candidatus Spongiihabitans sp. Classification (GTDB taxonomy): domain Bacteria; phylum Pseudomonadota; class Gammaproteobacteria; order Arenicellales; family Poriferihabitantaceae; genus Spongiihabitans. The sequence goes on from NZ_OZ250154.1 coordinate 2,294,204, forward strand.
ATATCATGGCGATGGATGCCATCACCCCAGGCTGATTGATTACGCTCATACGCAAGTAATACGCCGTTTCAATCTCATCCATCGGCAATATGGGCAAATCAATTATCGCATCCGGGTGAAACGCCAAATGCGGTACCCGGTTGCCCGGGTCTGTCGTGATCGTTCGTACAACATCTATCAGATCAGCAACTACCGCAGATGCAGTGGGTTCTGAGCCTGCGCCAGCACCGTAATATAATGTAGGGCCGACAGCATCGGATTGAACCAATATCGCATTCATCACGCCATCGACATTGGCGATAAGCCGTTTTTGCGGTATCAGGGTCGGATGCACGCGCAATTCCACGCCGTTATCCGTTTTTCTGGCGATACCCAGATGCTTGATACGATAACCCAGCTCCCGAGCATGGGTAATATCTTCGCTGCTAATTTCCGTAATGCCCTCCCTATAGACATTTTCAAATTGCAGGGATATCCCGAATGCGATGGATGCCAGGATGGTCAGTTTGTGGGCCGCATCAGTGCCGTCAATATCGAATGAAGGATCAGCTTCTGCATACCCCAATGCTTGCGCTTCAGCTAAAACATCATTGAAGTCCCGACCGCTCTCTTCCATTTGGGTCAGAATGTAATTGGAGGTGCCGTTGATGATGCCCGCAAGCCATTCAATACGGTTTGCCGACAATCCCTCGCGAATGGATTTTATTATCGGAATACCGCCCGCCACTGCGGCTTCAAAAGCCACTACCAATCCCTTGTTCTGAGCCTTTTCAAAAATGTCATTGCCGTGTAGCGCAATTAACGCTTTGTTCGCGGTCACTATGTGTTTGCCGTTGTCTAATGCGGTCATCACCGCTTCCAGAGGCATGTTGTCCCCGCCGACAAGTTCAACTACAATTTCAATATCGGGATGATTGACAATCTCAAATGGATCCCGGGTCAAGTGCAGCGCGGATGTGTCAACCGCACGTGGCTTTGAGATATCTTGCACTGCTGCCGCGATTACGTGGATTTGCCGCCCCGCTCGTCGGGTGATCTCTTCGGCGTTTCGTTGCAGTACTGATAACGTGCCGCTACCGACTGTGCCTAAACCAATCAGGCCGATATTTACTGCTTTCACAATTATTTTAAGTATCCCCTTGCGGGAGAATTAAATTGAATAGTTGGTAAACTGTGGCTTTAATTTTTTATCCCTCAGTCCAAATTTTAGGCCAATTTTAGAATGAAACTTCTGCTTAACAATCCCGATCAATTTCAAATAATCCGCTCCTGTGAAAAAAGCGGGCATAGGTATCAAATCAGGATTGGCGATACACTTTACCAAGAGAGCATGATTTTAACATCGGAAAAACTGGAAATGTGGCCAATATCTCAGGTTTCTGATTTGAAAAATGAGGATTTTGTGCATTTTGCAAATCTTGGCGCCGAAGTCCTGATTCTTGGAACCGGAAACACTATGGTTTTCCCTGACCCGGTGATTACCCAGGCATTGATGGAGAAAGGCATTGGTATGGAGGTAATGGACACCGCAGCCGCTTGCCGAACCTACAATATTCTCATCAGCGATGGGCGTAGCGTCGTTGCGGGATTGATGCTCTAAAACGATCCAGACTCCATTAGCGCATTAAATTGAACTCTCGGTTGTAAATGTGTTCTATATTGCAAATTAAATCCACACACTTATACATTATGAAACGAATTTTTATCGTACTCGCTTTCGTGGTTGCTGCGCTGGCATTGATCAAATTGGCGACTAGTCAATCTGAATCCATCACCGCCCAGGTCATAACCGAACCGGATAGCAGCACTACAGAAAAAAACACCGATCACTCGGGGTTGGCAGTAGCGACCTTTGCTGGCGGCTGTTTTTGGTGCATTGAGTCTACATTTGAAAAACTGGAGGGCGTTAGTGAGGCGGTATCCGGCTATAGCGGCGGTCATACGGACAACCCAACCTACCGTGAAGTCGGAGGCGGAAACACCGGGCATACTGAATCCGTACAAATTTTCTACGACCCGAAAGTGGTGTCTTACGAAGCGTTGCTGCACCAATTCTGGAAAGATATCGATCCCACCGATGCCGACGGCCAATTTGTCGATCGGGGAAGCGAATACCGACCTGCGATTTTCTATCACAATGAGATGGAAAAAGAAATTGCGATAAAGGCACGCGATGAATTGGAAGCAACCCAGCGCTATAGCAAGCCGATATCTATAGAAATCGTACCATTCGACAAGTTTTACGATGCCGAAGATTACCATCAGGATTATTACAAGAAAAGCCCCTTGCGATATAAGGTTTACCGTCACGGCTCTGGTCGTGATCAATATCTTGAAAAAATTTGGGGCGACCAGCTACATCTGAAATACGGCGAAAAAACTTCTGCGGTTAGTCAACCCTCCGAAACGCATCCCGCATATGAAATGTATAAAAAACCTGACGATGAAGCTCTCAAAACGATGCTTTCAAAAATGCAGTACGCAGTCACTCAGCTCGAATCCACGGAACCCCCTTTTCAGAACGAATACTGGAATAACAAAGAACACGGAATATATGTCGATGTTGTTTCCGGTGAACCCCTTTTCTCGTCCACTTCTAAATTTCGATCTGGCACTGGTTGGCCGAGCTTCTGGCAGCCGATTGATAAGAGCTTTATTGTAGAAAACGTAGATTACAAGTTGCTGCGACCAAGAACAGAAATCAAAAGCAAGTATGGCGGCTCCCATCTGGGGCACATTTTCAATGATGGGCCGGCGCCTACCGGCCTACGCTACTGCATCAATTCTGCCGCACTGAAATTTGTCAAGAAAGAAAAAATGGAAGACCAGGGCTACGCCGACTACCTGGCGTTATTCTCGGAATAACAAGCTCAAAGGAGACTATGATTCATTCAAATACAGCCTTGTCAAATACAACCTTGACTGTTGCACTTAAAAGTTGGATTCGCGTTGCTGTTGCCGCATAGCTTCAAATAAAAAAACGCCGGTCGCAACAGATACATTCAGGCTGGATACCGCGCCAAGCATTGGAATCCTGGCCAGATAATCGCAGTGCTCTGTGGTTAATCTACGAAGCCCCTTGCCTTCCGCACCCATGACTATGGCGATGTTGCCGGTGAAATCGCAATCATACAGCGTCATATTTCCCTGATCGGCCGCCCCGATTATCCAGTATTCCAACTGCTGAAGTTTTTTCAGGGTTTGAGCCACATTAGCAACATAAACAATGTTAACGTTTTCAACCGCCCCTGACGCTACCTTTCGAACAGTATCATTAACTGGGCTGGCGCCCTCTCGAGGCATGATAACGGCATCAACCCCGGCACATTCAGCCGATCTTAAACAGGCTCCCAGATTATGGGGATCCTGAATATGATCAAGCACCAACACCAGTCCCTGAGTCAACCCATGCAATATAATTTCCAGTTTTTCGCCTTTAGCCGGTGACCGATCTTTCAAAATGGCGACAATTCCTTGATTATTTACCCCATCACTGGTAATTTTTGATTCTTCATGATTAGAAAATCGAAATGAAACTTTCGATTTCTCCAGCAGGGCCACAATATTTTTTGTTCGTTGGTCGGTTCTCTGCCGGTCGATAATCACCTCCACCACTTTCTCTCGATTGCGTTTCACGATGGCCTCCACGGCATGAAAACCGTACGCAATATTTGATCGTTGATGATGACGTTTCATTGCCATGCCTTATTTGCGACCCCGTGCAATTGTATTTTTGGTATTGTGCTTATTATCCGAATCCGCGGGACTTTTTTTGCCAATCTTTTTATTTCGGGCCTGCCTAGCGGTTCTACCCGATGATTTTTTATTCTGACTCTTGCCTTGTATCGCATTGCTATCCAGGGATGCGGTGTGCGAAATTAAATCGAAATCAATTTTTGCTTCATCGAGATCAACCCGTGCCACACGGATTCTTACCTGGTCTCCAAGACGAAAACGCCGACCACTACGCTCACCCAACAATTGATATCGAGCGGGATCAAAATGGTAATAATCATTTCCCAGGCCGGTAACATGCACCAAACCGTCCACGAATATTTCGTTTAACTGAACGAATATTCCGAACTCTTTTACCCCGGAAATTATTCCCTCAAATTCCTGTCCAACTTTTTCCTGCATAAATTCCGCCTTCAGCCAGGAAATCACATCTCGGGTGGCATCGTCTGCCCTGCGCTCGGTAAACGAACAATGTTCACCAATTTGACTGATGCTGATTCCGGCTGGTCCAATCTTCCGGGCTTTACCCTTATTTAAAACCCGGCTTAAAACCTGGCTAATTTGTCGGTGAACTACCAAGTCGCAATATCGGCGAATGGGGGAAGTGAAGTGGCAATAAATCGGAAAGGCCAGTGCAAAATGACCGATTTGGTCTGTGCTATACACAGCTTGACTCAAACTGCGTAACAAGACGGCTTGCACCACCCCCGCAATATCACCTCGGTGGGCCACACTGGCTACCAGTTTGGAATAATCCCTGGTTTTGGGTCGGTCGCCTCCGTCCAGGGTCAACCCCAACCCGCCAAGAAACTTTCGCAAATTATGCAGCGCATCAATTTCCGGGCCTTCATGGTTGCGATAAATTGCATTGTCGCCTTCATGGGCTTGTAAAAACTCTGCGGCACATACATTGGCTGCCAACATACATTCTTCTATCAATCGATGCGCATCATTTCTTTGCCGGACAGATATCCGGCTAATCCGTTTTTTATCATCGAATTCGATGTAGGGTTCTGGAAATTCAAACTCAACGGCGCCTCGAATATCACGTTTTTTCCGAAGACACAGACTCATTTGATAGAGATGATCAAGATGTGGGGTCATCGATGCCCATGCCCGCCGCTGATTTCGATCTTTTTCAACAACAATCGCATTTACCCGTTCATAGGTTAATCTGGCCTGTGAGCGCATCAATCCGGGATAAAACTGAAAATGCCTCACTGCACCATTATTGGCTATTTGCATATCGCAAACCATGCAGTATCGATCTTCATCAGGCTTAAGGGAACAAATACCATTGGACAGATTTTCCGGCAACATCGGCACCACCCGATTTGGAAAATACACCGAATTGCCACGCGCATAGGCTTCACTATCCAACGCACTGTCTGCCTTGACATAGTGACTCACATCGGCAATGGCAACGACCAGCCGCCATCCTGCCAGCCGCCGTCCCGAAGTGAGCGGCTCACAGTAAACCGCATCGTCGAAATCCTGTGCGTCACTGCCATCGATAGTAACCAGCGGTAAATCTCGAATATCCTTTCTGTTCGATTCAGGACTCGCCCCGCTTACATTATCCTTGAATAAATCACCCATGGCATCCAGTTGCTCATCCACTGCTCGGGGCCAGCTATGGGGTATTTCGTGTTTTCGCAACGCGATCTCGATTTCCATGCCCGGAGCTAAATCTCGACCCACAACTTCGATAATCTCTCCAACGGCATGCTGATGCTCGATCGGATGCTTGCGTATTCGAGCGACCACAATATCTCCATTTTTTGCGCCATTGAAGCGATTATCAGGAATACTGATATCTCGCGCAAAGCGCAGGTCATCGGGCTCTACGAATCCAATGCCGCCTTGTAAATGAAAATGCCCGACAATTTCACGGTCCCGCTCCATTAATACCTCGACAATCACCCCCTCTTTTCGTCCGCGATTGTCAATACGTTTGGTTTTCGCCAACACTCGATCACCATGCAATACTTTTCGCATTTGATTGTGATGCAAATACAGGTCGCCACCGCCTTGGTCTGGTCCTTGGTCAGGAATGACAAACCCGAACCCTTTTGCGTGCCCGACCACCCTTCCAACCACAATATCCATTTTTTCGGGCAGACCGTATCGTTTTTTGCGATCAATCAATAGATACCCATTTTTACTCATTCTGTTTAACCGTCCCGACAGGGCATTGACCCCTTCCTGACTTAAAATATCGAAGTGTTCACAAATAGGCTGAAGCGCAGCAGGCTGGTTTCTGTGGGAAAGATATTCAAGTATCTGCAATCTCGAAGCAACAGGCGCTCCGCTGGAGTCTGCTGATCTGTAACCCGATTTAGTGGAATCCTGAGCTGCTTTTTCTTTCATTCCTTTTTTATTCCTGCAGGAGACATCTGGCACCATCAAACATGTTGATATGAGGCATAATTAAACACCATAATTAAATGCTATTCACTAAAAAATATATCTGGCAGTAAGAGTAACTAATATATAATTCTTGGGTTAACCCGGAAGTGTGTCAGCAGTCTGCACTTTAAGCTCAAACCAATTTTCCAACAGAAAATAACTTTACTAATCGAGACTAATCATAAAACAAGATGAAAATAGGCATCCCAAAAGAAATTCACGTCGATGAGTGTCGGGTTGCCTGTACGCCAGAAGAAACCCAAAAAATAATTAAACTCGGCTATGACGTTCTAGTCGAAAAAGATGCTGGATTAGCTTCGGGGCACCTGAATAGAGAGTACCAAGCCGCCGGATCTTCAATCGTTGATGATACACCTGAACTATGGAAACAGGCAGATTTAATTTGCAAAGTCCGCCCACCGGAACAACATCAACTGCTTGGCATTCATGAAGCCGACTGGCTTACCTCAAACAAGACTTTAATCAGCTTTATTTGGCCGGGCCAAAATACGGTTTTGATGCGACAACTTGAACAGTCAAAGGCAACCGTCCTGGCCATGGATTCGGTTCCAAGAATATCCAGAGCGCAGAAAATGGATGCCTTGTCTTCGATGTCACATATTTCGGGCTACCGCGCGGTAATCGAAGCGGGGCAGCACTTCGGCCGATTCTTCACCGGCCAAATCACCGCGGCCGGGAAGATTCCCCCGGCGAAAGTTATGGTGATTGGCGCTGGCGTAGCGGGTTTGGCCGCGATCGGTACGGCGGTGAATCTCGGCGCGATAGTGCGCGCATTTGATACTCGCCTGGAAGTCAAAGAGCAAATTGAAAGCATGAATGCTGAATTTCTTGAACTCGACTTCAAGGAAGAAGGCGCTGGCAAAGGCGGTTACGGCAAGGTAATGAGCGATGAATTCATTGCAGCCGAAATGGCGCTGTTTGCAGAGCAGGCACGGGAAGTTGACATCATTATTACTACCGCATTGATCCCCGGTAAACCTGCCCCGAAATTAATAACAAAGGGTATGGTGGACTCCATGAAGCAAGGAAGTGTGATCGTCGATCTCGCCGCGGAGCAGGGAGGAAACTGTGAGTGCACTGAACCGGGGGGTGTGGTCAAACAAAATGGAGTCAGCATTATTGGCTACACCGATTTGCTCAGTCGAATGGCGACACAGTCGAGCCAATTGTATGCCGCAAATATCCGGCACTTACTCAGCGATCTAACGCCTGAAAAAAACGGTGTCGTGAATATCAATATGGACGACGACGTTATCAGAGGAACAACGGTCGTGCATAACGGAGAGATTACCTGGCCGCCTCCAGCTCCAGTGCTGAGCGTCGCAACCGGTCGCGCAAGCGATCATATGGGCGATAAAAAAGCGCCTGCCATTGCGGAAACACCCTCAGCAAGAAACCGGGCTTTTAAGACGTTGGTCGGCGTTGCAATGGGGGCATTGGCAATTCTTGGCGTTGGTGCGGTGGCTCCCCAAGCATTTATGAATCACTTTACTGTTTTTGTTTTGGCATGTTTTGTAGGATGGCAGGTAGTCTGGAATGTTACCTCGGCATTACATACGCCTTTGATGAGTGTGACCAATGCGATAAGCGGCATCATTGTTATTGGCGCGCTTTTGCAAATCGGCTCTTCATCGCCGATTGGATCGATGTTGGCAATGGCAGCGGTAGTCATTGCCTCTATAAATATTGCCGGGGGGTTTTTGGTCACTCAACGCATGTTAAACATGTTTAAAAAATAATCAGGCGCGATAATGAGCATCGGCATGGCCAGTGGCATTACCCTTGGAGCATACATCGTTGCCAGTATTTTCTTTATCCTTAGTCTGGGGGGATTAAGCAGTCAGGAAAGCTCGCAACGTGGCAATCTTTATGGCATGGCCGGAATGGGTCTGGCAATCGCCGCGACGTTATGGGGCAATGTGGCACAGAGTTACGGGGTAATCGCCGCAGCAATGGCGGCAGGCGCAGTCATTGGGGGAATTTTGGCTGCGCGAGTACAAATGACATCGATGCCGGAACTGGTCGCGATTTTGCACAGTTTCGTTGGGCTGGCAGCGGTGCTTGTTGGGTTTTCAACTTACTTGGATACCAATGTTCACTACACCGGTGTTGCCAAAACTATCCATGATATCGAAATTTATTTAGGGGTGCTGATTGGCGCAGTAACATTCACAGGCTCGGTCATTGCGTTCGGAAAGTTAAAAGGAATAATTGGCAGCAAATCGTTAATGTTGCCCGCTCGACATTGGATTAACTTACTCATTCTGGTCGCCTGTATCTATTTGGGGTTTGAATTTGTTCGCGCCGATGAAATCGATGCCGGACTAAGCCGGTTACTGATTATGACCCTGCTCGCATGTCTATTTGGCATACACATGGTCATGGCCATTGGTGGTGCGGACATGCCGGTAGTGATATCGATGTTAAACAGTTACTCAGGTTGGGCTGCTGCCGCAACAGGATTTATGCTTTCCAATGATTTGCTAATTGTCACTGGCGCACTGGTCGGCTCAAGCGGCGCCATACTCAGTTACATCATGTGCCGGGCCATGAATCGAGATTTCTTGAGCGTCATCATCGGCGGGTTTGGCGCTACCCGCTCCAGCGGCAGCGGTGCACAGGAAGTTCAGGGCGAAGTGGTTGCGATCAATGCCCATGAGACTGGTGAATTATTGAGCAACATCGACTCACTGGTAATCGTTCCGGGATACGGCATGGCGGTTGCTCATGCCCAACATGTAGTTTCCGAATTAACAAAGAAACTGGAGGGACGCGGAGTCAAGGTAAGCTTCGCCATTCATCCGGTGGCGGGCCGAATGCCGGGGCATATGAATGTATTGCTTGCAGAAGCCAAAATCCCCTATGACATCGTCTTTGAAATGGATCAAATCAACAAACAACTGGCCGATACAAATGTTGTCTTGGTAATCGGAGCAAACGACATTGTCAATCCCTCAGCCATAGAATCACCGGATAGCCCTATCGCGGGAATGCCGATTATAGAAGTTTGGAATGCACATCACGTTGTCGTCTTAAAACGCAGTATGGCCAGCGGATATGCCGGGGTTGAAAATCCATTATTCTATAAAGAAAATACCAGAATGTTATTTGGAGATGCTAAGGAAAGCATCGAACAAGTGCTTGGGGCGCTTTAAAGTTTTGGGTAGCGCTGCAAAATCCGAAATCATGGAGGCGGCTTCTGTGGTTGATTTTCTGTGATTGATCTGCTGTGAGTGATCTGGATTTCGTCGAAGTTTAATTCAGTTATAATCCGCCCCTATTTTTATCAATTAGACAATGTCAAACATACTTAAGCTGGGGATTCCCAAAGGCAGCCTCGAAGATGCCACCAAAGCGCTGTTTGCTCAGGCTGGTTGGTCGATTAATACCCGATCACGCAATTATTTTCCATCCATCGATGATCCGGAAATTAATTGTTCCTTGGTGCGTTCCCAGGAAATGGGATACTACATTACCAATGGCGTGCTTGATGCCGGCTTGACCGGCCAGGATTGGCTGGTGGAAACCAACTCAGAGGTTGCGGTTGTGGCCGATCTCGTGTACTCCAAAGCATCTGATCAAAAATGCAGATGGGTGTTGGTGGTTAAAAACAACTCTGAGATCAAATCAGTGGAAGATCTGGAAGGTAAAAGGATTGCGACTGAATTGGTTAATTTCACCAAACAATATCTCGAACACCGAAACATCAGCGCCATCGTAGAATTTTCCTGGGGTGCGACTGAAGCGAAAGTAGTGGAAGGTCTTGCCGATGCGGCGGTCGAAATTACCGAGACCGGCAGCACGATAAAAGCCCATGGCCTGCGTATCGTCTGCGACTTACTGGAAACCCATACTGTTTTCGTGGCAAACAAAACGGCGTTACAGGATTCATGGAAAAAGCAAAAAATTGAACAAATCGCCTTGCTGTTGAAAAGCGCCTTAATGGGCAGAGAAAAGGTTCTGTTAAAAATGAACGTCCCCAACAGCCGTATCGATGAATTGGTTAAGCAACTTCCGAGTTTACATGCCCCCACCATTAATCAGCTTTATGGCGATGATTGGCTGGCGGTTGAAACTGTTGTGAGCAAGAAGGAAGTCAGAAAAATTATACCGACTTTAAAAGCGGCGGGCGCGGAAGGAATCCTTGAATTCGAATTACGTAAAATGGTGCTTTAATAATCCGGGCACAACACTGACAGCATTATCTCCAGCGCTACTTAATACTACAAACCACAAAAATCAGACGTAAAAACGCAGAATGTGACCAACAACTTGTGCGTCTGATTAACTATGACACCAAACCTGAGATAAGGGCCTGAGACGAGGACCTTGGGACCGGACATGAAAACATGCCCAGCGAATTATCTCCAGAATGAACTAACCTGGATTAACTAACCTGGATTTTTCAGGTACTCTTTATCAGAAGCTTCGATAGGTCCAACCGCCCATGCGCCGCGTGTTCTGGCATGGTTGATTGCCGCATCTGTTTCACTTTGCGTCGCGTCTCTCGGTATTGCTAATACTTGTCCGGGATAGATTAGGTCAGCGTCAATAACCTGGTCAAGGTTCGCTTTGTAAATCAGCGGCCACTTTTCAGGCACATTGTAAACCTCTTCTATACCCGCAATAGACCAAAGGCTGTTGCCTGCCACCACCGTCCAACGGGTAAGTTCGTCAGCTACCATCTCTGCAGGTTCAACAACCACTGTTTCTTGTGCAACTGCTGGGGCCGCGGGGGCAGCAACTGCTGTTGGTTTGCTTTTTGCGCTTATACAGCCGGTTACCATGATTGCAGCAACTAAAATCGTGGTTAGTTTAAGCACTGAATTTATTTTCTCATAGATGTTTTGCATACCAGATTTTCTCTAGTTTCATTAATGTATATGTGATGCTCTGAAAAGCATTGTCAGTCATACATGCTTCTCCCCAACATCCCTTCAAGGAGAGTTTAACGCCCAACGCCCGCTCTTTACAAGCGATATATGCAGATAATTTTTGTTTAATCACTACCCTAAAAAATCTCAAATGAATAAATCGCCACTTATTCGATACCGCCCATGCATAAATATTTCATTTCAAGATATTCTTCAATACCGCAGGAGGAACCTTCCCTTCCCAGCCCGGATTGTTTGATCCCGCCAAACGGAGCCACTTCCGTGGATATCAAACCGGTATTAATGCCCACCATACCGTATTCCAATTCTTCAGCTACTCGCCATACCCGAGCAAGATCATTACTATAAAAATAAGACGCTAATCCAAATTCAGTATCATTTGCCATTTTAATAACTTCATCTTCCTCGGCAAACCTGAAAAGCGGCGCTAGAGGACCAAAAGTTTCCTCCTTGGCCACTTTCATTTTGGCGGTTACGTTGATCAATAAAGTTGGCTGGAAATAAGTCCCGCCAAGTTCATGACGCTTGCCCCCTACTGTAATTTCCGCGCCCTGGCTTACCGCATCCGCAATATGTTGTTCAACTTTCTCCACCGCATTCATATCAATCAATGGTCCCTGAACAACACCTTCATCGATGCCCGAGCCCACTTTCATTTTCTCAACCTCTCTGGAAAGTTTTCTGGCAAACTCATCGTAAACGCCATCCTGGACATAAATACGATTACTACAGACACAGGTTTGCCCGGCGTTTCTGTATTTTGAAATAATCGCGCCTTGTACCGCAGCCTCCAAATCCGCATCATCGAAAACAATAAACGGGGCATTTCCGCCAAGTTCCAAAGCCACCTTGATGATCGAATCTGAACATTGTTTCATCAATAGCCGGCCAATTTCTGTGGAGCCGGTAAAACTCAAATGGCGTACCGCAGGATTCGAAGTCATCTCTCCGCCAATGGCGTCGGCGGCGCCGGTTAATACACTAAACAGTCCGGGCGGCAGCCCAGCGCGCTGCGCCAGCTCACACAATGCAAAAGCGGACAGCGGCGTTTGGGTAGCCGGTTTCACCACCACAGCGCAACCCGCGGCCAGAGCCGGCCCCACTTTTCGGGTAATCATTGCAGACGGAAAATTCCACGGTGTAATAGCAACGCAAACACCGATCGGTTGCTTGATGACGATAAGTCGTTTATCCGCTTGGTGTTGAGGTATCGTGCCACCGCTGATTCGACGCCCTTCGTCGGCAAACCACTCCAAAAATGAAGCGGAATAACCGATCTCGCCGCGAGATTCCGCCAATGGCTTGCCCTGTTCCATGGTCATTAGCATTGCAAGGTCGTCCTGGTTTTCCATCATCAAGTCACACCAGCGCCGCAAAATAACCGAGCGCTCCTTAGCCAGCGTTTTCCTCCAACTAACCTGTGCGATCTTTGCATGTTCAATCGCCTCTCGTGTTTCATCAGCCCCCATTTTTGGCGCCTTGGCAACAACTGACCCATCGGCAGGATTGGTTACATCTATTTGTTCTCCGCTATTCGCATCGCGCCATCGGCCATTGATATAACATTGCTGGCGGAATAATTTTGAATCATTAAGTTTTATGGTTGCCATGCTCTGATCTCAAGATAATATATAGCCTGTCGATAAGCGGATTAGTCCATAAAAGGATGTCGAACAATGATGGTATCGTCTCTTTCCGGGCCGGTGGAGATAATATCAATGGGAACCTCTAAAAGCGATGATAATCGATTAAGGTAGGCTTTGGCATTAACGGGCATTTGTTGATAATCTTTAATGCCTTTGGTGGGTTTCTGCCAGCCCGGCAATGCTTCGTATATCGGCTCGCATTGTTCCATTGCATCGGCCCCATATGGTGGTAAATCAACCACTTCACCGTGGTAACGATAACCGATGCATATTTTTACAACCTCAAGACCATCCATCACATCGAGTTTGGTTATGCACAACGAAGTCAGCCCGCATACTTGCCGAGCCCTGCGTAATGTCACAATATCCAACCAACCACACCGTCTCGGACGACCCGTTGTTGCACCGAACTCATACCCCTTTTCACTCAGGTGTTTGCCTGTGTCATCAAACAATTCTGTAGGAAAAGGGCCCGAGCCAACCCGCGTTGTATAGGCTTTAACAATGCCCAGAACAACATCAATATCAAGCGGGCCGATTCCAGTGCCCACGGCGGCGGCGGCGGCGGTAGTGTTAGAAGACGTTACATAAGGATAGGTGCCATGATCGATGTCAAGAAGCATACCCTGAGCGCCTTCGAACAATATCGATTTTCCCTGCGCTCGCAGTTCACACAACCGCGTAGCAACATCACCCAGCATAGGTTGGATTTGCTCCGCTTGCGCCAGGGATTGGTCTAATGTTTGTTGATAATCGACGGTATCCGCACTAAAAAAATTCGCCAGCGCATGATTATGATATTCCATCACCTGTTGCAATTTACTGGCGAATTTGTCGGGTTGGCGTAAATCAGCAAGCCGCAATCCCCTTCGGGCAATTTTATCTTCATAGCAAGGGCCAATACCTCGGCCAGTGGTGCCGATGGCTTTTTTACCTTTTGCTTTTTCCCACGCCGAATCCAGGGCGCTATGATAAGGCATGATAATCGGACACCCATAACTGAGCGTCAACCGATCCCGAATATCCACTCGTTTATCTTCAAGTTCTTTTAGCTCTTTAAATAAGTGAGCTAAATTCACCACCACACCATTGCCAATAAAACATTCAACACCAGTACGCATGGCGCCCGATGGAATCAGGTGCAATACTGTTTTCTGACCGTTGATTACCAGTGTGTGCCCAGCGTTATGTCCTCCCTGAAATCGGGCTACGGCATCTGCGCGCCGGGTTAAAAGATCGACGATCTTGCCCTTGCCCTCATCACCCCATTGAGTGCCGAGTAATACAACATTTCTGGCGACGTTTCTGGCCATAACCTTAGAAAATTATTCTGAGGTAAAAGATGTTTTTAGCGCACGAAATACAACAAAACTATTCCCGCAACCATGCTCCCCAATCCAATATTTCTGAGCGCGGATTCCGGCACCGTTATCAAGTTTTGCATAATACGTTTAAATGCGGCCGGGCTGAAAAATGGGGTGAGCCCTTCCAGAATCAAATACAAGGCAAACGCAGCCAGCAGGTCTTCCCAGTTCAAAGCCCTGCATTAAATTTTAAATGCAAATTTTTTAAGCAGACCCTTGAATCGAACGGCGAATAATCAAACAAAAACTAGTTGGTTGCAGCCGCTTCCGAACTTTTAAAATATTTGAAAAACGCTGAGCTGGGATCTACTATTATCAAATCCTGTTTGCTGTCAAAGCTGTCTCGGTATGCATTAAGACTTCGGTACAGATTATAAAACTCATGATCTTTTCCAAATGTGGCTGCGTAAGCTGCAGTTGCATTAGCATCGCCTTCGCCACGGATAATTTGAGCGTCTCGGTCGGCATTGGCCAGCAAAATTTCCCGTTGACGATCAGCGTCTGCTCGAATTTTTTCCGCCACCTCTTCGCCTTGAGCGCGCAACTCTTTTGCAACCCGCTGCCGCTCTGCGGCCATACGTTGATATACCCTTTCGCTAATGGCTGGATCCAGATCCACTCTTTTTAAACGCACATCTATAATTTCTATTCCCAGAGTTGCCGCTTCTTCATTCATAACCTTTTGCACCACTTCCATAATTTGCTTTCTATCCCCGGATATCACTTCTTGAACGGTACGCCTGCCGAACTCCTGACGCAGGCTGTCATTTACGCGTTGTGACAAGCGCGAGCGCGCATTTTCTTTTCGGCCTTTCAATCGGGTGTAGTATTGGTGCACATCCCTGATTTTCCATTTCACAAAAGAATCGACAACCAGATTTTTCTTTTCACGAGTTAAATACAACTCCGGGTCAGCATCCATAGTTTGCACCCGGGAATCGAAGTACTGGACATTGTTAATAAATGGAATTTTCCAGTGCAGTCCAGGTTCGACATCGGATTGCACAATTTCACCAAATTTAAATACGATGGCCTTTTCCCGTTCATCGACAAAGTATGCCGAGGAAAAAACGATTGCCCCAACAATCGCGACAAGTACAAGAATGAGTGTTGATTTAGTGTTCATGATTACTGCCTCACTGTGCGATCAACACTTCGGTCTGTCGATCTTAATGAACGATTAGTTACCTGATTACCCGCCGAGCGATTGCTGCGGCCCTGATTTGACAGCCCGCTTTCTTCTGGCAATTGATTCCGGTTTTTTAACAATTGATCCAGCGGCAGATACATGACATTGTTGCCACCGCTCTGCTGATCGATAATCATTTTACTGGAATGACTAAATACCTGTTCCATGGTTTCCAGGTAAAGACGATCTCTGGTGATACTCGGCGCCTTGCGATATTCGCTCAACACCTGATCAAAACGTGCAGTTTCACCTTCTGCTTTGGCTATGATTGAAGCATTATAGGCATTTGCTTCCTGGAGGATTCGTGCCGAGAAACCCCGCGCCTTGGGGATAATATCATTGGCATACGCTTCCGCAAGATTTTTCAACCGTTGCTCATCCTCCCGGGCCCTGACCACATCGTCAAATGCATCTTTAACCTGTTCCGGTGGCTGGGCATTTTGCATCTCAACGGTACGAACATTAATGCCGGTCTGATAACGATCAAGAATATCCTGTACCAGCACTTTGGTTTCCGATGCCAACTGCGCGCGTCCCTCGGTAATGGCAAAATCCATCGTATTGCGGCCGACGATTTCCCGCACCGCGCTTTCTGTTGCCTGTCGCACCACGCCGTCGGCAAGATCCCGAGAGTTGTATTCACTGACATTGAACAATAAATCCGTAGGATCTTTAATATCGTATTGCACGGCGAAATGAATATCGATAATGTTTTCATCCTGAGTAAGCATCAGCGCTTCACGAGGCACCGATTGAACCGATCTACTACCCTTGCGATAGCCCACTTCCACAGTGTTGACGTTTTGGGTATTTATTATTTCAACGGATTCAAAAGGGGTGGGGATATGCCAATGTAGTCCGGCATCATTGGTTTCGGTATATTTGCCGAAGCGCAACTCAATGGCCTGTTCACCTTGATCCACGGTATAAAAGCCGGTAAAAATCCAAAATCCCAAGCCTATAACCAGCAATAGTATAATCAGACCGTTTCCGCCGGACCTGCCGCCGCCAGAGAGGTTGTCATCATTGCCGTCGCCACCGCCTTTTCGGCGACCAAATAGAT
Organism: Candidatus Spongiihabitans sp.; assembly: GCF_965237845.1. Classification (GTDB taxonomy): domain Bacteria; phylum Pseudomonadota; class Gammaproteobacteria; order Arenicellales; family Poriferihabitantaceae; genus Spongiihabitans. The sequence goes on from NZ_OZ250154.1 coordinate 2,310,526, forward strand.
TATCGATACGCTCTTTTGCTTGCCGAAATATTTCGTCCAAGTCAGGCGGTCCTTGTTGGCGGCTATTTCCACGACGTTTACGCTGCCCCCAAGGGTCATCGTTGTTACCGTCCGTTCCAGGCTGATTTGATCCAGGTTGATTCCAAGGCATTGATTCGTTCCACAATATTTGAGATAAAAAACAGCTAATTTGGCGATTATATCATAATGGTTTAAAATTTAACGACCCATACTACGCTAAATCCAGATCGAGTTGCACCATTATGGCGCGCGCTTGGTCTTTGACTTCTGAAGTTAAACGCTGTAATACATTTCGAACTCAATCGGATGAGGCGCCATTCTAAGGCGATTCACCTCCTCCATTTTCAAATTGATGTAAGCGTCAATCGAATCATTACTAAATACGCCACCAGCAAGCAAGAACTCACGGTCACTATCAAGCGCTTCCAGGGCAATATCCAAACCGTGAGCCACGGTAGGAATATTTTTTTCCTGTTCCGGCGGAAGATCGTATAAGTCCTTATCGCCAGGCTCGCCAGGGTGGATTTTGTTCTGAATCCCATCCAGCCCAGCCATAAGCATTGCTGAAAATGCCAAATAAGGATTAGCCGTTGAATCGGGAAAACGAATTTCAATCCTCCGACCTTTTGGATTTGGGACATGCGGAATGCGGCAGGATGCAGAGCGGTTACGGGCCGAATAAGCCAATAATACCGGGGCTTCAAAACCCGGAACCAGCCGTTTGTAACTATTGGTGCTGGCATTGGCAAAAGCATTGATCGCCTTGGCGTGCTTGAAAATTCCGCCAATGTAATATAACGCCTCATCGCTTAAACCACCGTATTGATCCCCGGAAAAAATGTTATTGCCGCCTTTGGATATGGATTGATGAACGTGCATACCAGAGCCATTATCGCCGATCACAGGCTTAGGCATAAAGGTTGCAGTCAACCCGTGCTCATGAGCGACATTGTGAACCACATATTTGAAAATTTGCACTTCATCTGCTTTTGTGACCAGCGTATTAAATTTGCAGCCTATTTCTGCTTGTCCCGCTGTTCCCACTTCATGGTGATGAACTTCCACACCCAACCCCATTTGCGCCATAGTCAAACACATCTTGCTCCTGACATCGGCTTGGCTATCCACTGGCGCAACCGGGAAATACCCGCCTTTGACACCGGGCCTGTGACCGATGTTACCGTCTTCGTATTCTTTCGCGCTGTTCCATGCTGCTTCTGATGAATCGATGTCGTAAAACGCGCCGCTCATGTCGTTTGCCCAACGCACGGCGTCAAACAAAAAGAATTCGTTTTCCGGGCCAAAGTAAGCAGTATCACCAATTCCCGTTGAAGCCAAATAAGCCTCTGCCCGTTTGGCGATGGATCTGGGATCCCGCTCATAGCCTTGCATATCTGCGGGTTCAACAACATCACAGCGAAAATTTACGGTGGTATCCTGGGTAAATGGATCCACGACTGCGCTGGCCGGATCAGGCATCAGAATCATGTCTGAGTCGTTTATTTCTTTCCATCCGGACATTGACGAGCCATCAAACATTTTTCCGTCTTCAAATAATTCTTCATCCACCGCGCTAGTTGGAAAGGTGATGTGTTGCTCCTTGCCTATGGTATCGGTAAATCGCAAATCGACAAAATTTGCTTCACTTTCTTTTATTAATTTCAATGCGTCTGCTACAGACATACAAATAACCTCGGTTCGAATACCAGGAATCCCCTGGCAATTTAACTATTAGGAAACTCTGAATTAATCAGCGTTTCATTTCGAGACAAGATCGCCTCAACTTCAAGCTCAACTTCAAGTTATCAACAGCAAAGATCATGCCAGCTTTAATATTATCGAATATTACACTATCCCAGAGCATCTTGTTACCATACATGCACTATATTTGTGCTTGGTAATTTTATATTGCGGATTTTACTGAGGTTTTATAAAAACACTTGGAGAAAACCAGAATTCGATTGTTCGCGGGCATAGCCACATCGTCAATTAGCGACAGTTTGTTTCGATTAGCCAGGGCGACAATGGCGCGATCATCCCGAATTCCCATCTGCGGGTCCTGACGGAGCAACCCACCATGAAATTTTTCGTTGCTTGGGCTGGTAAATTCCCCATTGCGGTTAAACGGCCCATATAAGATAAACAGTCCATTATCCATTAGCAGACACCCCACCCCTCTGAACATTTCCACAACCGCATCCCAGGACATTATATGTGCGGTATTGGCACTGAAAACACCATCAAACTTTACGCCAGAAAACCTTACTCCGTGCTCCTGTTTATTCACAATATTGGCTGGCCATTGCTCCTTTTGTCTCACATCAAGGGCTATAGGTTTGCCAATATTATCGAATGCAACATCGTCTATCCAAAGATTAATGCCCCGATGAAACGGGGCCTGGTCGCTGGTTTGCCAAAACAGCCCAGGCAAATTTTCAGCAAAGAATACAGCATGCTGACCCGTGCCGGAGCCGATTTCCAGGATGCCTGAGGCATTGGCAAAATAATTTTTTAATACCGCAAGAATAGGTTGTTTATTATTTTCGCAAGCCTGTGAAAATGGCTTCATAGTGAGCTATTTCAATTCTATGGGTAATGCGCCATTTTCGGCGTTGTCTTTGTCTCCTTCACTTTTTAACCCGCCATCCACTGCGATACGACATACATCTGCATTGGCTCGGGTTTTATCATACAGCCCTTGCGCGAGCAAGCTTAATCCACCGCTTGCGATGGCCGCACTTAATGCGATACCGGATTCTACTAAACCTTTAGGGTCCGTTTCGATTTGAGGATGCTTAATTGTCCCGCCCACTCGAATCATTTTTGCAATAGAGTTAACATTTATTCCGAAACCCGCCCTGGCTTTCGGTCTAATGACAAGTTTTAATTTCTCATTACCCAGTTTGACATCACCACCGCCAAGCAGAGTAACCTTGGTAGTTTTTAACGCCAATCCTCGCTCTGTTTTCGCAACACCATCATTCACATTAAACTGAATTACCCCGCATTCAATGTCCAGATACTCGGCTTGTTTACTCAGCGGATTGATCGCATCAAACAGTCCCAGGAATAAATCCCCGCCAATAAGTTGCAGACCATCGTTTTTAATTTGCGCCCCACTGAACTCTAACAATACTGAGCCAGTTGCGTTGCCGGCGATTTCTGAAATAGAGCCACCTGTTCCATCAAGATTAATACCCACAGAAAATATACCGGCATTGTCGAGAGCTGATTTTTCCAGTTTGGTTAGCGCAGAAAAATCAACATTTTTACCATTAACCTCAAGATGCGCATTGAATTTTTGGTTTTGCCCGGTTTGATTTTTTGCGGCCAATGCAAGATTTGCGTTAATCGACCCCTGGCTGCTTTCTCCACTTACTTTCGTGACCAGATGCCCATTGTCAACGGATATTGTGGACTTGAAATTATCCAAAATAAAGGCGGTGTTCTTAAAATGTTCGGCACTGAAATTTATTTCTGCCTGGACATCCATCAACCAATCGAGTTTCAACGGCGTCTGGGAGAAAAACTTGTCCGAATCATCGTCTTCAACTAAAAGCGCCGTTAAATCGAAATTTTTTGAAACCAGTTTAGCCCAATAGTTCCTTTTAGCATCTGAAGTGTCCTCTGCTTTTGAATGAATCAAACCAATTTTCCCGGAAAGATCATTCCCTGCTATTTCAACATCAAACGAGATATTCCGGGTATTATGATTATTTTTAAAACTAATTGTTCCCTTCGCAGGATTATCCCATACCAAGGGTAAATCGGTACTCCGTACTATGGTTGCCAATGACTCGGCATCGAATTTCAACTCAAATTCATCCGCTTGCAATGGAGAGATCTGGCTAAATGCGCCACTGGCATTTAGCATTGCGTGCTCTGAATTTATATTGAAATCGATGTTTTCCAAACCAACTCCACCATCCGAGAATACAATATCCATAGAACCGGACAAGGCGCCTGACAGGATAGATGGGTGTAACACTGGAATATCTGCACTAGTCATAAATTCATGGTCTGCGCTCCCCGATAATTCCATTGACAATTTCCCGGATAATGTTTGAGCAAGCCGGTCAGGCAAATCACTCGATTGCGAAGGCTCCTCGGCAGATAAATTATCCGTAAATAAATTATCAAGACGTCCGGAAATCTGTCCGCTGAATTTATCAGATAGCGTAGCCACGTTTATTTTCTTGAGCGAGTAGCCACCAGATTCACCCTCAACGGGTTGACCAGATAATTGAGCGCTGCCGTTCAAAGGCAATAACTGAGATAACAAACCAGAAAACGGAAGCTCTGGATACATATCATCAATTGGACCGACGGAATCCAACCTCAATCCTATATTCAGATTTATATTTGGGGCATCCCCAAGTTCAAGGATTTGACCGTCAATATCAATCGTTAAATCGGCATCAACCAGCGTTCCGGTAATTTTATTGAGATTGAATTTTCCTTCAGAATCCTGCATCAATACGCCGGCTATATTCAAAGGCCCGGCCTTGGGCAGCTTTTGGTTGGCCAGAGACTCAAGTTTGGACAAGCTGTCTGCACCCAACTGCATATCCATTTGAAAATCCTGAAATTTTAACGAATTCCCGGCCGACCCAATGCCGTTTAGTTGAACCCCATCGCTTTTTCCGTGAATCTCAAGGTTAGATAGATTCACCGATGAACCTTTAATTGAAACAGATCCAACCACAGATAATTCATCAACCAATGCCAGCAGCCTGGATTGGTAAATTTGACCAACCCACTCCCGATTGACCACGGCAGCAAACTCAATTTCACCCATCTGACCCGAGCCCAGGTCATTTATTTTTCCTGTTGCATTTAGATTTAAACTTTCCGCGGCACTTGCTATTTTGTCGCTTGTTATTTTAATGTCCATCAAATCAAAACTCGATGCCAGACGATTTAGATTGGCCACGACATTTATCTCTTGAGTGTCAGGCCACCTCAATCCCGTGGGCAATCCCTTAGACACATCAAATAGCCTGGCCAATGAATCCAGGCTCTCTATTTTCATTTCCAATGGCAAGGGCTCAGACCAGTCGTTGAGCACATTAGAAACTGCGCCAGCAGCATTGACGCTGATTCCCTCGGCAAACATTTCCGCATGTTCGATATCGAGGGTTAAATTTTTCCGGTCTCCGAAAACACTTCCGGCAATGGCGGTTTCCAGATTCATGCCATGAATAATACTTGGCGATATTATTTCCCTATCAAGATTTCCTTTTGCATTAAATCTAATGTCAACTTCATTAAATCCTATCAATTGCCCAATTTCTCCATTAGCGTAAGCCTGCAATCCATGCTCCGATGACTCTAAATTCAAGGACTCCAATCGCATGGTTCTGGACGTTTCCGGTTGAATCAATTCCCATTGTGCAGAGATATTTCTATATGGCGGCAACCAAAACCCGAACAAGTTTGACAGATCGGCTAAATTGGTTACGTTTGCATCGATCCAAAGATTCAATCCATGCCATAGAAACAAATTCTGGATCACTCCGGAAATTGAAACCTGATTGGCGGGCACTCCAACGTATCCGCTGAGTGCTATCGGTGATTCCCGAAAGCGCAACAATGATTCCAGGCTGCCTAATTCTCCAGACATCGCAATTGCGGTTTTTTCAGCTTCGCCCAGAACCTCAATGCGAGTAGGTCGATTGACTCCCATAGATTCTACGCTGGCATCGTCAATTCTAAATTCCCAGTCACGGTTTTTATGAGAATAGAATACCCAGCCATTGCGAATAGTCAACTCTTCTATGTCCACCCAATCAGGGAATAGTCGAGTTCTTTTAGAGGTCTTGTTGGAGGTTTTTTTGGGTGATCTTAAATCAAGATTAAATCTTTTCGTTTCAGGATGCCGCTCAATCCACAATTGCGGTTTGTCCAATTCGATGGCGGTGACTTTCAATTGACCGCGGATCAATTCAGCAAAAGAAAGCGAAATGGTTAATTTGTCTGCGGCAAGGGCAAAAGGCGTTCGTGCCCAACTGCTGTTGGCAAGCCTGATTTGCTGCGCATAAACTATCGGGGACAGGCTCCATTTTGCACTCAAGCCGCCTTCAATGGTAAATGCCCTGCCGGTTTTCGATTCTATATAAGATTCAATTAAATTCTTTACATCGCTTTGATTCAAAAACACCGTAGCCGCCAGCGGCATAAGCAATACAACAGCCACAACAAAAATAATTATTTTTATTTTATACGACATTGGATTCGCACTTAAAAATTGAATCTGCGGTAGTTGGCAGCATGCTGTAAATTATCAAATAACGCCTTAACCAAACATGAATCGGCCAAACATAACGACATGCCCTTATGATGAAAAATCGCAACCCATTGGGCGTTCTTAAGAAATTGATTTGCACTTTCCGGCACCAGAATATCATAAGAAGGTGGTCTCTAAATTCTAACGCAACACCTATAGTATGAATACAACAATATCAAGCGAGGCGTTGAAGAATGAAGGTTTATCATCGTCTAAGCTTGGTGGAGCGAGAAGCCATCGGCGCATTGTATCATTGTGGCGCGGGCGTCCGTGAAATTGCCCGGCAACTTTATCGCAGTCCATCAACCATCAGTCGTGAACTCAACCGCAGCAAGAGCGGATTTTATTACTTGGCGGTCACCGCGGACAACAAGGCTCGGCGGCGATGTTATCGTCGTTCGGGCAAGTTGTCCAAAGACAAGGGTTTGCGTTGGGTCGTCATCAACGGACTTCGCAAGCAGTGGTCGCCGGCGCAAATCAGCGCCAAGCTCAAGCTGGATTATCCTGGGGATGAACGCATGCGCGTGTGCGCCGAAACCATCTACACGTATTTGTATGCGTTGCCTCGGGGGGGGTCTGCGTCAATCCCTGTTGCGTTGTTTGCGGCAGCATCGAAAGGCGCGGCGGCCCCGCAGCCGGGGCCTTGACCGGCGGGGTCGGATTCCAGAGATGATCAGTATTGAGGAGCGGCCGGCGCAAGTGGCTGAACGCACTGTGCCCGGGCATTGGGAAGGCGACTTAATCCAGGGCGCTCACAATCAATCCGCGCTTGGCACGCTGGTTGAGCGCACCACCCGGACGGTGTTGCTGGCGCGCTTGAAGGGACAGGACGCCGAAACGGTGCGCAAGGCGTTTGCGCGCAAACTGCGAACGATACCGAAACAGATGAAACTGACCCTGACCTACGATCAGGGCAAAGAGATGGCGGCGCATCGCTTGTTCACCAAAGAGACCAACATGCAGGTCTATTTTGCCCATCCGCGCAGCCCATGGGAACGCGGCGCCAATGAGAATGCCAACGGCTTGATCAGGCAGTGTTTTCCGAAAGGCACGGACTTTAATCAAGTCAGCGCTTATGCAGTGCGCAAGGCTCAAGATCGATTAAATGGACGACCGCGTAACGTGTTAAACTGGAAAACGCCTTTTGAGGTTTTTAATGAACTGTTGCAATAGAAACTAGAGACCACCAACCATAAAGTAGAAAACTACTTCGATAGCAAACCAAATATCCTAAAAGATTGTGATTTCTTGGTTGTCGCATATGATAAAACCAATATGGCAATTGGGGTAATAGCGCTCAAACATCATACAAATAGCAAACCTAAATTCATGCACATAGAGACAATTCTTGTTGCTGAAGAACATCATAACCGAATACTTGCTTCGCACATGGCGGCACACTTATTTATGAATGTTGCTGTTGTGCTGGGTGATTTACCAAAATTAGTTTCAATGAAAACTTACAACCCACGGTCATACAGCATGATGGCTAGATTCTTGCCAAAATCAGGTACTACCTGTTTTATGTATCCCAATATCGAGAATCGAACGAATACTGATGAAGCAAAAGAGATTGCTGAAAACATTGCAAATGAATTAGAGCCTAATCTCACCTTCAACCATGATACTGGCGTGATTTACGCTGCTTCAGGAAATGTCGCGGATGATTTTTGGCCGTCTTTTCCAAATACTCGGAATAATATTATGGTGGTCTCTAGTTTCTATTGCAACAGTTCATTAAAAACCTCAAAAGGCGTTTTCCAGTTTAACACGTTACGCGGTCGTCCATTTAATCGATCTTGAGCCTTGCGCACTGCATAAGCGCTGACTTGATTAAAGTCCGTGCCTTTCGGAAAACACTGCCTGATCAAGCCGTTGGCATTCTCATTGGCGCCGCGTTCCCATGGGCTGCGCGGATGGGCAAAATAGACCTGCATGTTGGTCTCTTTGGTGAACAAGCGATGCGCCGCCATCTCTTTGCCCTGATCGTAGGTCAGGGTCAGTTTCATCTGTTTCGGTATCGTTCGCAGTTTGCGCGCAAACGCCTTGCGCACCGTTTCGGCGTCCTGTCCCTTCAAGCGCGCCAGCAACACCGTCCGGGTGGTGCGCTCAACCAGCGTGCCAAGCGCGGATTGATTGTGAGCGCCCTGGATTAAGTCGCCTTCCCAATGCCCGGGCACAGTGCGTTCAGCCACTTGCGCCGGCCGCTCCTCAATACTGATCATCTCTGGAATCCGACCCCGCCGGTCAAGGCCCCGGCTGCGGGGCCGCCGCGCCTTTCGATGCTGCCGCAAACAACGCAACAGGGATTGACGCAGACCCCCCCCGAGGCAACGCATACAAATACGTGTAGATGGTTTCGGCGCACACGCGCATGCGTTCATCCCCAGGATAATCCAGCTTGAGCTTGGCGCTGATTTGCGCCGGCGACCACTGCTTGCGAAGTCCGTTGATGACGACCCAACGCAAACCCTTGTCTTTGGACAACTTGCCCGAACGACGATAACATCGCCGCCGAGCCTTGTTGTCCGCGGTGACCGCCAAGTAATAAAATCCGCTCTTGCTGCGGTTGAGTTCACGACTGATGGTTGATGGACTGCGATAAAGTTGCCGGGCAATTTCACGGACGCCCGCGCCACAATGATACAATGCGCCGATGGCTTCTCGCTCCACCAAGCTTAGACGATGATAAACCTTCATTCTTCAACGCCTCGCTCGATATTGTTGTATTCATACTATAGGTGTTGCGTTAGAATTTAGAGACCACATATTAATAAATACTTTGCTGATGAAATGAGTTCTAAAGACAGAATGTTGGTGTTTCTGTATATGAAAACTTTGTATATACGCCGAGAGAATTTAAAACTACTCCGTAAAATACTTGGTCATACTGGAAATCAATACTAGTTTCGCACTTGACTAGTTAAGAGGTCTTTTTCTTAACTAGTCAAGACCCTTAATTTTTACAATGACACAGAAGTACGAGTAGAGATTATCGAGATGAATATAGAAAATTTGTTGTCAATAATTTTGCCCTTTATTGGCTTTGCATTTGCAACGAGTATAACTCCTGGCGCAAATAACATAATGCTGACTGCTTCGGGATCCAATTACGGGCTAAGGAAATCCATGCCTCATCTTTTCGGTATAGTGACGGGGTTCATTGTTTTAATGGCGGCATCGGCTATGGGGCTTGGTGTGTTGTTTGTAAAATTCCCCGTGCTTCACATAATTCTTAGATATATGGGCTCTGCGTATCTTGTTTACCTCGCGTGGAAAGTGGTTAGCAGCGGTTCGTCGCATCAATACGAAGATAGTCACCGTATCACATTTGCGAATGCGGCAATTTTTCAGTTTGTTAATCCCAAAGTATGGAGTATGGCAATAACCGCAATGTCATCATTTACCCTTAGCGGGGAATATTATGCTGCTTCCGCAGTAGTCATTGCTTTTCTTTTCGCTTTGGTATACATCCCCTGTGGATTTGCTTGGTTGGTATTTGGTTTGGCCCTTAATAGATTTCTAAAAAACAAGAGAGTACACCATCTGATAAACATATCTATGGGTCTCCTATTGGTTTTAGCGGCATTCTTTATAGTAACAAAATAAATAAATACAATCAAAGCAATAGGGCATTGTTTAATCGTTATTCTACTGTGCCTTTCGCTATTTTTTTATTTGCGCTATGGGTCGTATTCTTTATTGTGTCACCGTGGCAGGACCGAGAGAGAAACCGGGTTTCATCGACCGTAGAGACTGAGATATCTGAGAAGGCGTTGGCCTTTCACGATACATTATTCGTGGCTGATATGCATGCTGATTCTTTATTATGGGACAGGAATTTGCTTGAGCGGCACGATTACGGGCATGTTGATATTCCACGACTAAAGGCAGGGCGGGTGAGGTTACAGGTGTTTTCCATAGTAACGAAGACGCCTAAAAACATAAATTTGTTTGAAAACAGCTCTGCTAGTGACAACATCACTCTGCTGGCTGTGCTGAGTCGGTGGCCAGTGCGCACCTGGAATAGCTTGTTACAACGCGCTCTGTATCAATCTGACAAGTTGCATCAACTAGAGACCGAGTCCAAAGGACAACTACAAATTATCCTATCCAAAGAGGATTTGGAGAAAACTTCTAAATCTGATAGTAAAATTGCTGGAATATTAGCGGTTGAAGGAGGCCATGCACTTGAAGGAGACCTTAATAATCTTGATGTTTTATTTGAAAATGGGATTCGTATGGTGGGTTTCACTCACTTTTTTGATAATGCATTGGGTGGATCTGCCCACGGCCTTGAAAAAGGTGGCATAACTGAATTTGGTCTGGCAGTGATGAGACGCATGGAGCAACTCGGTGTTGTGGTTGATGTAGCACATGCATCGAATGCCTTACTTGCTGATATTCTTCGCTACGCGCAAAAACCTGTGGTATCGAGCCACACTGGCTTGTCAACTATTTGCAATGATTCGCCGAGGAATTTATCCGACGAACAAGCGTTAGGCATTGCTGCCACAGGAGGTCTATTAGGCATTGGCTTCTGGCCGCATGCAGTCTGCGGTAACAGTATTGAAGACATTATGCGTACAATAGAATATGCTGTAAATCTTGTCGGGATCGACCATATAGCCTTGGGGTCTGACTTCGATGGCAACGTGCAAACACCATTTGCCTCTGATCAACTGGTGCTACTAACACAGGCTTTTCTGGCACAGGGTTATTCTGAGAACGACATCAAAAAGATAATGGGCCACAATATCAGACGATTGTTTCTGGATTTGTTGCCGCCATCTGCCGCATTCTGAAATCGGGAAGTTTAGTTTTATCCGAAGACTTTAATTCAAAACTAATAGTATCTTTTTTAATCATTACGTTGGGCTTATGGGCCGCTAAAAGCAAGTCAGGGTTCATCAAAAAAACACAAGGTCTCTCAAAAATCGTGAACAAAATTGTCCGGGTTCACTACATATGAGAAAAAATCAGGTAGCCAGGGTGAGTTGCTGATAGTACGCCATCGGCGTCATTAAATTCAAACTATCGTGTGGTGAACTGCGGATTCAACTCATAAGTGCAATTTCCCCGATGAAGGAAAGATGAGATGCGGCGTATCGCGTTGTCGGTCGCGCTACGGTGTTGAAGGCAAGGGATTAACATGCGACCAGAGCATCGTGTTCACCGGCGTCAAGGCATCAAGACAATGCCCCATCCCACTGTCGTATCGGCTACCGCGATGCCGATACCGGCAAGCATTACGTTTTCTTGACCAATAATTTGAAACTGGCAGCCATGACTGTTGCCGACCTTTACCAAGCGCGTTGGCAGGTGGAATTGTTCTTTAAGTGGATCAAGCAAAACCTGAAGATAAAGTCCTTCATCGCAGCAATAACGCGGTGATGACGCAAGTCTGGATCGCGCTGTGCGTGTATTTACTCTTGGCGTTCATCAAATTCCAGTCGAAGCTGGGCAAAAGCATGCAACAAATGCTCCGCCTGTTGCATCTTAACTTGTTCGACAAGCGCGACTTGATGGCTCTCTTGCGTGGCGACCCGCCCCCCATGCCCGGCTTCAATCACAATCAATTCTCATTGCTGTGAAAGTTAATGGGACAGCAGTGAAATGAATCATACTTTCACAACTCGGCGTATGTCGCCGAATTTGTTCTATATCCAGTTCCACATTAACCTCAGGATTAGTCGGGTTTTTCACGCAATTCTTTTAGCAATTTACGTTGCTCTGCAAGCGTTGTTAAGGCACCAGAGCAATATCCTGCAAGCCGCAGGTTTCGTCTAAACCGAACATTAAATTCATGTTCTGAACAGCCTGGCCAGCGGCGCCTTTGACAAGATTATCTTCTACTGCCAGCACCACGACAGTTCTTCCCTCTTGCGGCCGATGAACAGCAATCTGACAATGGTTGCTTCCTCGAACACTTCTTGTGTCTGGATGAGAGCCTGATGGCAACACATCAACAAAGGGTTCATGCTCAAAACGTCTTTCGAAGATTGACTGAATATGAGCGGTGGTTAAATGATTACTTTCATCGGTTAGCCGCGCGTACAAAGTCGCGTGAATCCCTCTAATCATGGGCAGCAGGTGTGGGGTAAATATCAGTTCCACCGCATGGTTGCTGATGGCTTGCAGCCCTTGCTTAATCTCAGGAAAATGGCGGTGCCCGGAAACGGCGTAAGCTTTGAATGAATCCGAAACTTCAGCGAATGATGTCGCCAAGGCGGCTTTTCGGCCGGCCCCTGAAACCCCTGATTTTGCATCGGCAATCAGGCTATCAGTTTCAATTAAATTATTTTCCAGCAATGGCAGAAAACCAAGTTGCACGACCGCGGGATAGCACCCCGGGTTTGCGACCAACCGGGCATCACTAATCCGCTCCCGGTAAATTTCCGGCAACCCGTATACCGCTTGGGCAATCAATTTCGGGCAATGGTGTTTCATGCCATACCATGTCTCCCATTCGGCTGCATCTTTTAATCTGAAATCCGCTGATAAATCGATAAACTTGATGCCAGCTGCGATTAATTGTTCAGCATGGCGCATGGCGACCCCTTTTGGCGTTGCACTAAATACCACATCGCACTGAGTCAAATCACAATTATCTGGATTAGAAAATGCGATACTGCAGCGCCCCCTTAAAGAGGGAAAATACTCAGATACCGACTGCCCGGATTCACCCCGAGAGGTAATAACCGTTACCTGGGCATAAGGATGATTGGCGAGAATTCGCAGTAGCTCAATGCCGGCATAACCCGTGCCACCCATAATTCCGATCTTTATCGAGGTCAATTTTTCCATCGTTTCAGGAAATCATACCCCTTACCGCAAAAGCGAACAGTTCAGATAAATCCAATTTTTCACCCCGAATTTCTATGGTTTATGTGTGCATTAAACTTGTAGCCGCTCTGATAGAATCAAACATAGCACGAGTAACCGTGCATTTTTGATTGTTATTAGTATACCTTCAAATTAAATTGAAAGTTGCCCGCAGAATAAATCACCCGCAATGATATGCCCGTAGAACAACCGCCTCTGGCTAAAAGATATCAGCGAACGCTGGACGCGGTGGCGGAGTACGCGAACAAATATCAAGGTCGAGTATCCGCGGTAAAATTGATTGCAGTGAGCAAGCGCCACAATGCTGATAAAGTGGTTGAACTGATTAAGCTGGGGCATCGGGATTTCGCGGAAAACTATGTGCAGGAAGGGGTTGAAAAAATTGCCCGGGTAAACCTTGCTCTTGAAAACCTGGCTATGGAAAACGGGGGAGTCGAAAATAACATTTGTTGGCATTTCATAGGCCATATACAAAGCAGAAAATGCAGCAAGATCGCCGAGTGTTTCGACTGGGTTCACACCGTACACAGCACAAAAGTTGCTGAAAAATTGAATCGACACAGAGGCGCCCGACCGCCATTAAAGGTTTTAATTCAACTCAATTTACAACAGGAATTATCCAAATCCGGTGTTTGCTTAAATGAACTTCCGGAATTGGCCAATTCCATCAATGGAATGCGAAACTTGAATTTCCGCGGACTGATGATTATTCCTGAAATAGAATCGGATTTTGAAAAACAGCGCGCAATTTTCAGGCGTTGCAGAAAAGTCCTTGAACAACTCAACCAACAGGGTTTCGATCTGGATCAACTGTCGATGGGCATGACCGGCGACATGGCAGCGGCCATCCTGGAAGGCGCCACACAAATACGAATAGGGACTGCAATTTTCGGTCCTCGTCCAACGTAGGAATGATTAATTTAGAGTGTCCTTATCAGCATAAGGATGTGCGTGCAAAATCCGACAGCAAATCTACACGGGCCGTTTTGGCTGTTCTGTTATTTTCGGTGTTCTTGCTCTGACAACGCCAGGATGGCATTATTCAAGGCTTCCTTTAGAGAAATCCAAAATGAAACCATCTGCAAACAACCGAATCGCATTTATTGGGGGAGGAAATATGGCGCGCAGCATTATTGGAGGATTGGTTTCCTCTGGCTGGCCATCGAAAAATATTTTTGTCTCCGACCCGTCAAAAGAGCAACGTAATTTACTGGAAAAGCAATTTAACATTACGATTTACGAAAACAACGAAAAATGTATCAGTCGGGCAAACATCGTTGTATTGTCGGTAAAACCACAGGTATTGAAACAAGCCGTGGAATCGATTCGAACAACCTTGGTTAAGAATAATCCTTTGATAATATCCATTGCAGCCGGCATCAGAACCAGCGATATAGTGAAATGGATTGGACAGGAAGTGCCTTTTGTCCGGGCGATGCCCAACACCCCTGCACTGGTGAATTGTGGCGTCTCTGGATTGCTCGCTAATGCACATACAAACAGTTTTCACAAGCAATCGGCAGCGCAAGTTATGCAAGCCGTGGGACAGGTGATATGGGTCGACAACGAAAGCGATATTGATACGGTTACCGGAATTTCCGGCAGTGGCCCCGCGTATTTTTTTAAACTGATGGAAATAATGATAAATGCGGCGCAGGCGAACGGGCTGGGTGGCATAGCAGCGAGAACGCTGGTGCTACAAACCGCCTTAGGCGCCGCCAAACTCGCAAGCAAGAGCGAGCATTTGCCCGGCGAATTGCGACGCCAGGTCACCTCGCCGGGCGGCACTACCGAGGCCGCATTACTGACTATGGAGAAACACGGTATCGATGAAACAATCACCCTCGGCGTTAATGCCGCCATTGAAAAATCAGCCGAGCTGGCAACAACGCTAGGAGCAATGTAAATGCCTTACATACAAAACGCGTTGAGTTTTACCATTGAAACCATAGTGGGATTGTATTTAACTGCGGTCATACTACGTTTTCTGTTTCAGTTGCTGCAAGTGGATTTCCGCAATCCTTTCTCCCGATTTATTATTACTGCAACCAATCCACCACTAAAAATATTACGTCGTTATATCCCGGGACTGTACGGCATTGACCTATCGGCGGCGGCGCTGATTCTGATGATTGGGTTTATTAAAACAGGTTTATTGCTCGCCATATCCGGTTATAAGTTTAATATTGCCGCAACGCTGATGATAACCATTGCCGAAGTTCTCACTACCATAACATGGACCTGCATCATTGTAATTCTCGGCAGCGCCATCCTGAGCTGGGTGGCGCCCATGTCGCAACACCCCGCGGCTCGTCTAATCAACAGCATGAGCCATCCGATTATCAGTCCGTTCAGAAAAATTCTTCCGCCGATTCAGGGCATAGACCTATCCCCCCTGCTGGCTTTGCTGGCATTGAACCTGATCCAGAGATTGGTGATACTCCCAATTACCGATTTCGGGCGCAGCTTTTTCTTCTAGCTTTTTCTCCGGGCTTTTTCTCCGGGCTTTTTTCTGGTCAGGAAAATCTGGAATCCCGGGAGATCAATAAGATCAACAGAATGACAGGCAACCCGAGAATCGCGGTAATCAAAAAGAACTGTGTATAACCCACTTCGTTTACCATGCTGCCCGAATAACCACCTAACACTTTAGGTATCAAGGTCATCAATGAGGTGAATATCGCAAACTGCATAGCCGTAAACCTTATATTTGTAAGTGCCGACAAAAATGCAACGAAAGCGGCACTCGCTATTCCCGCGCTTAAATTGTCCGCGCCGATTACCAAGTATAACATCACAATGTTGTAGCCCAACTTCGCCAATATCATAAACAGCAAGTTGGTTGCCGCGGACAAAATCGCGCCTAACAGCAATATTCGCAATACGCCAAATTGCAATGACAGCAGACCGCCAAGAAACCCGCCAAGCAAAGTCATACCCAATCCAAATGCCTTGGCGACGGTTGCAACTTCATTCTTTGAATATCCCATATCATGGTAAAACACATTGGATACAACCCCTAAGACGATATCCGAAATTCGATAAAGTCCGACCAACGCTAAAAGCAATATCGCGCTATGGATGCCATACCGCTGAAAAAAATCCCGCACCGGGTTTAAGTAAAGACCTTGAAGGGTCGAGGAATCAACCAAGCGGGTTTTTGTGAGCAGTATAGCAATAGTAAACGCAACGAATAGGCCCACCGTTAATTTTAAGCATTCGACAACAAATCCTGCCAGTCCTTTATTGTTGGTTAATTCCATAACAAACATTTTTAAGTTTGCGCCCACTGCGGCGGAATAAACATACGTTAAAATGAAACCCGACACACAAAAAATAAACAGCACCACCGCCTGAGCGCTATGCTGCAAGTTTGAATGTGAACGGTGTTTGGAAGTGTCAGGCTCCGGGATCAAAAGGGTCGTGGCAACGCCCACAACCATGCAAGCCGCCATGAGCAAGTAGGTTTTGTGCCAAGCGGAAAATGAATACATTTCAGCGGTAGAACCGAAATAACTTGCCAGATAGAGCGCGCCTGCACCCGCTACCAACATTCCAATACGATATCCAGCGATATAGGTTGCCGACATCAATGCTTGTAGCTGAACGCCAGCAGATTCGATTCGGTAAGCATCGATAACAATATCCTGAGTGGCGGAAGAAAAACCAAGCATCACTGCTGCCAAAGCTAAATAAATCAAGTTTGTTTGATCGGCTGCGGGATCCAGATTAGCCATTAAGATAAGAGAAGTCACAACCAACCCCTGGGCAAACAAAATCCAACCTCTTCTCCTGCCAAGCGCGCTGGTCAAAATCGGTAACGGCAGATTGTCAACCAAAGGGGCCCAGACAAACTTGAATGAATAACCTAACGCAGCCCAACTAAAATACGTGACAACGGAACGATCTATGCCCGCTTCCAGCAACCAAAATGACAGTGAGGAAAATATCAACCACAACGGCAGCCCGGCTGAAAAACCTAGAAACAGCATGGCGATCACCCGAGGATGGGAAAAAGCGCGAAACGAATCTTTCCAGTTTAGTTTTTCCGCAGTTGAATGCAAATTTATACTCATCAATTTTTTATTCTGCTTAAGTTTTTGGTCAGGTTTTGTTTGGCTGGTTTAATTGTTACCGACATCCTGCCACCGACAGACTTATTGGCGCTCAAGTATCCTATAATATCCACTAATCCGTATACTTTGTGAACCTCCAATTCATGTCAAATTTGAAAGGCGAATTCCTCGATATCTGTGTTAGAAACAAAATTTTGTGCTTCGGTGAATTTACCCTGAAATCCGGTCGCTCCAGCCCGTATTTCTTTAACGCTGGACTATTCAATACCGGTGAGCTTTTGCGGCAACTCGCAAAGTTCTACGCGTTACTCATATCGGCTGAATTAAAAAATGATTTCATGCTCTATGGCCCGGCTTACAAAGGCATCCCATTGGCCGCCGCCATTGCGGTACAGCTAGCGAACCACCAAAAACGTAACGTGGCCTATGCGTTTAATCGCAAAGAAACCAAACATCATGGCGAAGGCGGCAATATAGTCGGCGCCGCGCTTAACGGCGACGTAGTCATCGTTGACGATGTCATAACCGCGGGAACATCAATCAATGAATCAGTCAAAATCATTAAATCGGCCGGCGCAAAACCCTGTGCAATCGCCATCGCATTGGATCGCCAGGAAATCGCAGATGGCGACACCCAATCCGCAGTTCAAAAAATTGAACAACAATACAACATGCCTGTATTATCGCTACTGAATATGGACGATTTGGTTAATTATCTTCGCTCGACTCAGGAGTATCGACAATATTATGATGCCGTCGCAGCCTACCGCGATGCTTATGGAAGCAATTGATTCAGGATCAATTCAGGGATTTTGGTTAAGGATTCTAGCATCGCACCATGACTTTCCAATAAATTATATCAAACAACACTTCGATCACCGTTAAAAACATTCTTGCCCAGTGCAAACATCACAATGCATCATCATCAAGTTCACCGGTCCTGATCCGAATCGCTCGGTCCAAATCATAGACAAATATCTTGCCATCTCCCAATTTACCGGTTTGCGAAGCCTGAACAATGGCATCTACTACCTGATCCAGCCTATCGCTTGATACCGCAACTTCAAGTTTGACTTTTGGAACAAAGTCGACCACATACTCCGCACCACGGTACAGTTCGGTATGTCCCTTCTGTCGTCCAAATCCTTTGACTTCGGTTACTGTCATTCCCTGTACGCCTATTTCCGAAAGCGCGTCCCTGACCTCGTCCAGTTTGAACGGCTTGATTATGGCGGTGATGAGTTTCATCAAAATTTTTTGAAGCAACAAGTGATATTTCGGGTCATGTCTAATGGCGCGCCCGGAGAGATTCGAACTCCCGACCCCCTGGTTCGTAGCCAGGTACTCTATCCAACTGAGCTACGGGCGCAACTTGGTCATTAGTTTAACAGTACAGAAATTGTGATGTTATTTCAATGACAATAGAGTTACTGTACGGCACTTTATATATTCATTCCGGGAATAATCGGTATCAATGGCGCAATCAAATTTCCACTAACGCAACCGATTATCATTGAACCAATGATCGCGATTTGCCCCCAATCTACCAATCAGAGACGCTAACCAATGAACACCGAAGACCGCAGAATAGCAAACCGGGAAAAAAATCTCGCAGCCGCTGTGGATGAACTCAAGGTTAATCGAATCAAGCGCCATATCTTTCTGTGCTGCGACCAAACCAAACCAAAATGCTCTCCAAAGGAGAAAAGTCTTGAATCGTGGAATTATTTGAAAACACGGCTAAAAGAACTCGGGCTGGTTAAACAAGGAGGGATTTTCCGAACCAAGGCAAATTGCCTGCAAATCTGCGCTCATGGACCCATCGCCCTGGTTTACCCGGAGGGCATTTGGTATCACTCTTGCACGCCGGATGTGCTTGAAAGAATTATTATGGAGCACTTGATAGGCGGTCGCGCAATCAAGGAATATGTAATCATCGCCCAGCCGCTTACGCGGATGGCGGAGAGAGAGGGATTCGAACCCTCGATACGCGATTAACGTATACTCCCTTAGCAGGGGAGCGCCTTCAGCCGCTCGGCCATCTCTCCCGTACTATCGAACTCGCACCATCGGACAAACTAACCACAAGTCAAAACAGTTTAAAGTTGCCAGGGTTATGCGTTGTGCGGATCACCCGCTTCCATATCCAGTTGGTCATCATCATAATCATCTGAATCATCATCTGATTGATTACCATTATATTGACCACCTTGATCGTGCCCGTTATCCTGGCCATAACTAGCCGCTTGTTCATGTTTGATTCGATAGTATATCTCCTCTCGATGAACGGGTATCTCTTTGGGCGCATTTATACCGATTCGAACCTGAGTTCCACGCACACCTAAAACTGTTAATCGAACATCGTCTCCGATGTAAACCGATTCGCCTATGCGGCGAGTAAGAATTAACATTTTTCTCTGCTCCTGATTATAGATTTCAATTTCACCGACACCATATTCTGATACCATATTCTCGACACCCTATTCGCCAAATCGCAACAACCTCCTGGCTCCCCGGATGTCAAAACGGGGAAGCATAGAATATCCAACAAGTTTTCAATTGCAGCCCAAAACTTCTCACCGATTTGCGCCAATTTGTTCCAGCCCAAACGCTTTATGAAGTGTCCGTACTGCGAGTTCGGTATATTCTTTGTCGATGGTAACAGAAATCTTAATTTCAGAGGTGGAAATCATCTGAATATTTATCCCCTTTTCTGATAAAGCTCGAAACATCGCAGTCGCTATTCCTGCGTGAGATCGCATACCCACTCCAACCGCGGAAATCTTCGCCAGATTAGTGTCTCCGACCACCGTTTCAGCCTTTAATTCCTTTACCACAGGTTCCAGCAAATCCATGCTTTTCTGCAAATCCTCCTGATTTATCGTAAACGTAAAGTCGGTTAATCCGTCGGTTCCGATATTTTGGACAATCATATCCACATTTATATCGGCAGCGGAAATCGGTCCCAGGATGCTGTAAGCAATTCCTGGTTTGTCCGGGACTCCGCGAACGGTTATTTTCGCTTCATTTTCAACGACTGTGATTCCGGAAATTAATGGTTGTTCCATATTTTTGTCCTCGTAGGTGATCAGGGTTCCCGGGCCGGGTTCAAATGATGACAGCACCCGTAGTGGAACATTGTATTTTCCGGCAAATTCGACCGCACGAATTTGTATCACTTTTGCCCCGGCGCCGGATAACTCCAGTATTTCTTCGAAAGTAATGCTCTCCAAACGCCTGGCATCCATTACCATTCTGGGATCAGCGGTGTAAACCCCATCGACATCGGTAAATATTCTGCACTCGTCGGCATGAAGCGCAACCGCCATTGCCACTGCGGTGGTATCCGAACCGCCGCGCCCCAGAGTCGTTATTTTGTTTTCCTCGCTGATGCCCTGAAACCCGGCAACCACAACCACATTACCATTATCCAGGTCAGCATGTACCCGGTCGGCGTCAATGTGTTCAATTCTTGCTTTACCATGGACACTGTCGGTACGAATTGGAATCTGATATCCGGTATAGGAACATGCCGAAATCCCGATTTGCTGAAGCGCTAAAGATAATAGCGCAATGGTGACTTGCTCGCCTGTGGAAGTCAGCACATCCATTTCTCTTGGGCACGGCTGCTCGCAAACCTCCTTGGCCAACCCAATCAGCCGATTGGTTTCGCCGCTCATTGCAGAAACCACGACCACCAGTCGGTCGCCACTTTTTACGCTGTTGGCAACATTTTGCGCGACCGCATTTATCCGCTCCACAGAGCCTACGGAAGTACCCCCATATTTTTCAACAATTAAAGTCAATGTTTGTTTATCGGTAAAAATGGCGCGGGATTTAAACTGTTATCAAGATAAAAGTAAATACTTACTCTACCTAATATTTGATCCCTCTGGCACTTTTTTTACGAATTTTTGATTTTACCGCCCATTTAACCCAGCAAATTTAACTGGACAAACTAGTCTGGTTGCACGTCAATTCGAGGCTTGGGGCGTAAAATTTTCGCACAGAAAAATACCTTAATGCCCTAGTTATGGTAACTCTTGAAATGATGGTGGCCAGGGACAGAATCGAACTGCCGACACGAGGATTTTCAGTCCACTGCTCTACCGACTGAGCTACCTGGCCAAGTGAATTAACTGATTAGGATATTCTTATAAACCGCTAAAACGATTGATGAATTAGTAGCTGCGCCTCGTATCAGCCGAGATTTTATCCATATCGCCGATCAAATCTCCATAACCCGCTTCAGAAACTCGACGGATTTGAGTTCATCAATCGTTGCGTCTGGCGTGACCATCAGGTCGTTGATCGTCTTACCCTCAAACTGCGTCACACCCCGTGAATTCCGACCAGCCCAGTGACGAAGCAGAATTGTGGAACTAAGCAGGTCTTTTTGAAACATTGAGATCAAAACTGTGTTGACGTTCTTCCCTGCATCAACACCGACAAAGTAGAACATGAATACAGATCTATCCCCAGCGAGAAACTCGAGCATCTTATCCAGATTGTATGCCTTTGGGTTTGAATTCAGAATCATGATATTCGTCTTTATGTCCGTTTCGGTGTCGAAAGTGTCGAAACTCCTGTGGTAGTCGCCCAGCGTATTGTCTGTCATGAATGGGGGTATGCTATCACCATCCTTCAAAGCAGAGAGAATTTGTTGTCGCAGCGATTCATCTTCTCCAGCAATGAGATACTCAATAATCCGACCGCGCACATTGACATTTTCAATGAGTGCAGCCAACAGTATCTCCATCTTGAATTTTTCAACCTGCGTATCCAGCCCTTCCTTGAGTACGGCGCAATCCTCATCGCGAACAAAACGCATCGCTCGCCCTGGAGCCTCAAGTATTGTGACTGATGCTTCGTTGTTCATGTGATACTTGTTTCCAGATGGGGAAATGTCGTTCGTCGCTTCCACGAGACGGACCAGATTGCCTTCAAATCCAATCTCTGCATGAATAGCAAAGAGCCTGCCGATGTTTTCAGCCACGTTAGAAATTCCCTCAAAGTCCCGAACAATATCCGATCCGTTGCAGCTCCCTCTGATATTGTTCTGTCTGAGTTCGTGTGAGCTATGACTTACCTTCTTCAGGAATGTCGTATTGGTGATCAGGCAGTGATTCTGTGAAGGCGTTACGAGACACACGATGAAGGGACGGTTGTCGTATTTGCGAAGATTGGATAGAGACAAGACTGTGTTCCCGAAATTTCGCCCAGTAGCCGAACTGAACCGTAAAGCGTAGTCGGCACAATAGTAAACAGACCGATCTTTGACGAGACCAAGATTATCTCTCACTATGCTTGCTAATCTCGCCTTGTCGTTAATCCCGTTATTCTCATTGATCAATGCCAACAGGCGGTGAAGGGTATCAGTCATTGAATAGCTTCATCTGGCTACCGGATGACTTGACCGCCTTATGTGTATCTGGTCGCTCAAACTGTTTCGCTCCCAAAACACACCTTCCGCGTACCCCTGGATGCTCCTGTTGGCTTCAGCTTGCCTCAATCGCTTTACCGCCCAACAGCAGTACTCTCGGTTCATTTCAATTCCACAGAACTGTCGGTTTAGCTTGTGTGCGACAACTGCCGTTGTGCCGCTCCCAAGGAATGGGTCAAATACGAAATCGCCAGGGTTCGAGCTTGCGAGAACGAGCTTTGCTATCAGTTTCTCCGGCTTCTGGGTAGGGTGGTCCGTGTTCTCCAGCATTGACCAGAAAGGGATTGTGATGTCAGACCAGAGGTTTGACGGGTGCGTAAGCCTGTAGTTTCCATTTTGCGATTCTTCCCAATCCTTGGGCTTTCCATCTTCAGACCGGTACGGTGCCAAAACCCGCCTCTTAAGCTTAACATCATCAATATTGAAGAAATAGTCATCACCGACCGTGCAGAACCAGATATCTTCGGTGTTGTTTTTCCAGTTTGTCTTCGCACCACGCCCCTTTTCTCTTTCCCAAGTGATTCTATTGCGGACACGGAGATGCTTATCCAGTACGGGAAAGACAAGATTAGAGGTCTTCCAGTCACTACAAACGTAAACAGACGCTTTGGGCCGTAGCAAAGGGAGAAGCAACGAGAACACTCGGCGAAACCAGGCTACATAGTCTTCCGCTTCACGGGAACGGAAAAGATGGCCGTTATAGTTTTTTGTCAAGTTGTACGGGGGGTCTAAAATCAGGAGATCGACGAACCCGGTCGGCAGGAACGGGAGTGCCTGGTCAATGTCTTGATTGACGATGCGATGCGGCAGCGCTTCCGGGCGTACTGGCGCAGTCAGGCACCACAAATCCGTCGAGAGCGATGTCAACTCCGCCTCGGTACAGGTCAATGTTCTGTTACGTGAAGCACGTTTCTTTATGTTACCGTCTTGGTTTAGCATTTAGTATCACATTTCTTCATGTTGCACTCTTAGTTTAGCATTTAGTATAAGGTAGCATCATCCTTATACCAAGTCTCTTGCGCCAAACCAAAGTAAGTGGATTCGATCCGGAACACTTAATCCGACCCGGCAGGAAAATTCGACGAGCTATAGTTTTCAATTACGCCTGATTGAATCTTCCACCCACCTGTAAGTCGCTTCAATGGCATGTTCTATGCCTTGGGCGTTAGTTCCCCCGGCCTGAGCAAGATCCGGGCTGCCTCCTCCCTTGCCGTCAACCAGCGATGATATTTTGCGAATTAATTTCTCCGCCTGGAACTGATTGCTCAAATCCTTGCTGACCCCGGCTATCAATGTAACTTTGCCATTGTTGGCCCCGGCAACCAGCACCACGCCGCTTTGTAATTTATTACGCCATTGGTCAACCACCAGACGCATTGATTGTACATCGGCATCATCCTGGCGAATGGCGACTACTTTAACACCCTGAATTTCCTTAACGACATCGGTTGTCACGCCCCCAGTCGCCAATCGGGTTTGCAAAGACTGGATTTGACGTTGTTGTTGCTTTTGGGTTTCCAGTATAAACTTTACCCGGTCTGGAAGATTCGCGGGCGTTGTCTTTAATACGGAAGTAACTTTGTCCAATAATTTGAGTTGTTTGCCGACATATCTTTCAGCTAATTCGCCGGTTCGCGCTTCAATACGCCGCACCCCGGCGGCCACGCCAGACTCGGCGTTAATTTTGAACAGGCCGATATCACCAGTGCGATTGACGTGGGTACCGCCACACAGCTCAAATGAAAATTCCTCCATGCGGACGACGCGCACCTCGGAATTGTATTGCTCGCCAAATAACGCCGCCGCACCCGCGGATTTTGCATCGTCCAGATCCATAATATCCACGCTAACCTGATGGTTGGCACGAATATTTTGATTAACCAAAGACTCAATTTCAATCAATTTCGAGGGACTAATCGGCTCGAAATGGGAAAAATCAAAACGTAATCGCTGCGGTTCAACCAATGAGCCCTTTTGCTCAACATGAGGCCCAAGTACAGATTTCAATGCCGCGTGTAATAAATGTGTTGCGGAATGGTTGTTGGCGCTTAAATGACGTCTATTTGCTTCAACCTCGGCCTCGCCTGTTTGCTTTAACTCAACTACTCCCGACACTACCCGACCGAATTGAGCAATCACCTTGTTGGCAATGTATTGAGTATCTGTAACCTTAAAAACCCCGTTGGGTAGCGTGATCAATCCGTGATCGCCGATTTGACCGCCGCTTTGTGCGTAAAACGGTGACTCGGACAGCACCACAATACCCTGGTCGCCCTGCTCTAATTTTTGTGCCGCTTTCTTATCTTTTAATAATGCAATAACCTCAACCTCATATTTCAGATTTTGGTAACCGACAAATGGGGTGCGCTCCAATCCGTCAATCCTGATCTGGTCTCCCTCGATAAATTGGCTGGCTGAGCGGGCGCGATTGCGCTGCGCCTGCATAGCAGATTCAAACTCATCATTATTGATGCTTAATTCATGTTCCCGAGCGATATCGGCGGTTAAGTCCGCGGGGAAACCGAAAGTATCGTATAACTTGAATACGGTTTCACCTGACAAGGTATCACCTTGCAGCTTGGCGATTTCCTGATCAAGCATCTTTAATCCCTGGCCCAGTGTTTCATTAAATTTTTCGTTTTCTTGTTTTAGTGTCTGTTCAACCCGCTTAGCGGATGCCGCTAATTCTGGAAAAGCGGCGCCCATTTCATCGACCAGCGGCACCACCAGTTTATGCATGAACGTTTTTTTGCAACCGAGTTGATAACCGTGGCGAATGGCTCGGCGAATAATCCGACGCAGCACATGACCTCTTCCTTCATTCGAGGGGATTACGCCGTCAACGATCAAAAACGCGGTAGAGCGAATGTGGTCCGCAATTACGCGCAACGATTTATTCTCGGTATCCTTGATTCCTAAAATAACTGCCGTGGCACCAGTCAGGTTTTGGAACAAATCAATTTCATAGTTACTGTGAACCCCCTGCAACACGGCAGCAATGCGTTCCAGACCCATTCCCGTATCCACCGAAGGTTTTGGAAGCGGTTCAAGCTGACCGTCGCTATTGCGATTAAACTGCATAAACACTAAATTCCATATTTCCACATAACGATCACCGTCCTGTTCAGGCGACCCTGGCGGACCTCCGGCTACATCGGCGCCATGGTCGTAAAAAATTTCCGAACATGGGCCGCAAGGTCCGGTGTCACCCATCTGCCAAAAGTTATCTTTTGCCCCTTTCCGGGTTACCCGATCCTTGGCCATGCCAATTTCATTTATCCAAATCGACTCCGCGTCATCGTCATCCTCAAAAACCGTCACCCAGAGCTTTTCCGGAGGTAATCCGAACTCAACAGTTAACAACTCCCAGCAATATCGTATTGCGTCGCTTTTGAAATAATCGCCAAAACTGAAGTTTCCCAACATCTCAAAGAAAGTATGGTGACGTGCGGTATAGCCAACATTTTCCAGATCGTTATGCTTTCCGCCGGCTCTTACACATCGTTGCGAAGTGACCGCCCGTTTGTAGGCGCGGGTTTCACGCCCCAACAACAAATCCTTAAACTGCACCATGCCCGAATTTGTAAACAATAAAGTTGGGTCGTTGCCAGGCACAAGGGAACTGCCAGGCACAGCTTCATGCCCATGCCTGACAAAGTACTCAATAAATCGTTGCCTGATTTCGGTGGTTTTCATCTGTCCGTCATAATCAACAACAATTAATCGACAATGGCATTTTCAAATTGATCAATTTGCGCTGAGAAGAATCCCCTTTGTTGCAGAAACCGATCCTGCTTGGCCCATTCCTCCAAGTTCGCAGGGGGTTTTTCACCAAATTTTCGAATCCGCACCCGTGCCGCTGACTCGGTCCATTGGTCTTGATAAACAGCTAGGGCACGCTCAATTAAATCCGGGTCGATTTTATGTTCATTAAGCTCATGTCTTAGCATAACCGGCCCCTTGCCACCGTTAAACCGTGAACGACACAGCATTTCTGCAAATCTCGCATCCGATTGCATCCCCTGCTGAATAAGGTCCTCCAGTATTTGAGTACAAATAGAGGCGGGCGCCAGATTTTCAAATTTCTGGCGCAGTTCAAATGCGCTATATTCCCGTCGCGCCAATAATCGGTATGCTTTGTCTTTCAGCCGGCGGATTAACTCGTCAGTCTCCGATCGAGAAGATTCTGAATAATAATTTTTATTCAAAGAATTGCTATCTATATCTCGGCTATATCTCAGCCACTGCTTTAGGTTTAATTGCGGTATCCTGGGCGCGGGCCGTTTTAATCGATTTCTTCTCCCGAATTATTGCTTCGATTTCATCCGCCATTGCCGGGTTTTCCTTAAGGAACTCCCGAACATTGTCACGACCCTGACCAATTCGATCAGTGCCGTAGCTATACCACGCCCCTGATTTCTCGACGCAACCTACTGCCACACCGAGGTCGACAAGTTCGCCATGCTTTGAAATCCCTTCGTTATAAAGAATATCAAATTCGGCTTGCTTAAAGGGTGGCGCAATTTTGTTTTTAACCACTTTAACCCGAGTCTGGTTACCCAATACCTCATCGCCTTTTTTGACAGCGCCAATTCTGCGAATATCCAGACGAACGGAAGCATAGAATTTAAGCGCGTTGCCACCAGTAGTGGTTTCCGGGTTTCCAAACATCACGCCGATCTTCATGCGAATCTGATTGATGAATATCACCATGGTATTTGAGCGTTTGATATTTGCGGTTAGCTTACGCAGCGCCTGAGACATTAATCGCGCCTGCAAACCGACGTGGTGGTCACCCATATCACCTTCGATTTCAGCTTTGGGTGTTAAAGCGGCAACAGAATCCACCACCACCACATCCACGGCCGCGGAGCGTACCAACATGTCGGTAATTTCCAGAGCCTGCTCTCCGGTATCCGGCTGGGAGACCAGTAAATCATCGATATTAACGCCGAGTTTTTCCGCATATGCCGGGTCCAGGGCATGTTCCGCATCTATAAACGCAGCGGTGCCGCCGATTTTCTGTGCTTCGGCAATAACTGATAGCGTTAGCGTGGTCTTGCCTGAGGATTCTGGTCCGTAAATCTCTATAACCCGTCCCCGTGGCAGCCCGCCGATCCCTAAGGCGATGTCAAGCCCCAATGATCCAGTGGAACAACATTGTATATCTTGATCGACCTTAGAATCCCCAAGTCGCATTACAGATCCTTTGCCAAATTGTCGGTCAATTTGACCCAGCGCCGCATCCAGCGCTTTACGTTTATTTTCATCCATTTAATTTAATTTCTCGTGTTAATAGGTTTGGTTTCGTTGAGCAAACAACCCCGAAATTATCCCACATGCTGTGATTTAGAACCAGCATCTGTCCGGGTTCACCCCATATGAGACAAAATCAGGTCGCCAAGGCGAGTTGCCGATAATACGCCATCGGCGTCATTAAATCCAAACTATCGTGTGGTCGGTAATGATTATAGGGCCACGGGTAATGCACCCGTTCCTGGTTGATCGCGGTCACCGTCAACCGGCCTTCATACAACGGGCAGCACTCATAACGACTGCATTGGCGTGCTTGACGCAACCGCTCCATTCAGGCTGTTCAGGCGGTAGCGCAAACAGCGGCAGGGCCAAAGCCTGGCGGGCTTGCTCAAACGCATCCCGAAACTCGCTGCCGCCATCGTCTTGTATTGAGCAGATTTTGAACCGCGCTGGTTCGATGATGGGCCAGGAAGTCCTTGGCGCAACGACTGGTCGCGCGACTATAGGCTTTCAAGGCAACAAACCCGGCAGCCGGACCGGTTGCCTTGAATTCCTTGACGCCAAAGCCCGCGGTGAAACCAACCCTCAGGCGGTCGATCTGCACCCGCTCGCCCGGCTGCCTGGAGCGCATCCCCTATTGCCAACGCTTGGCGTAGCCTTGGAATCAATGCCGTTGGGCTTGACCGGCCCGGCCGTCAAACGATGCCAACCTGATCCGCTTCAAGCGCGCCAGCCGGGCCAGGATGCGCCCGACCGTGCTGAGGCTCAGACCCTGAGCCCTGGACAACCCCTTCCAGAGCTTGCGTTTACCCCGCAGCGGATAACCCCTGCACAAGTGCAGCACTTGGCGCTCCTGTTGTTTTGTCCATTGTCATCCGCGCACGCGCTGCGGACAACGGCTTTGGCTTTCCAAGCCTCTCCAGCCACGCCGCCGATAACGGGCTAGCCAACGGCAGCAGGCCGCCTTTGTCCCGCCGATGGTTTTCAAGCATAACGCCATCGTGCCGCTGCTGATTTGAGATTGGCATACAGTGCCGATTTCCTCATTCGATTGATTGCGGGTTCACTGGCGGTGTCGGCAATCACCCAACTGCGGACCGGTTTCCGCTCCTGCAAAACCTGCATTTCCGATATCCTTGGCGGTCATACAAAACCTGCATTTCCGATATCCTTGGCGGTCATACAAAACCTGCATTTCCGATATCCTTGGCGGTCATATGATTGGATTCGCAGGCTGTTAATCTGCATCGCGCAGGCGCCTGTGATTTAAGTGAATTGATTTCACCTCAGACTGCCCGATTTTTTATCCTCTTAATAGTCTCATTTGTGTCTGAGCCAGGACAGTATCAACGAAGATCGAGAGCATCCTGCATATTAAACAGCCCTTTTTGTTGGGTCGATAACCAGTGCGCAGCCCGAATCGCGCCCTGGGCAAAAATTTTTCGATCCGTGACCATATGGGTAATCTCGATTCTTTCGCCGTCGCCAATAAACATTACGGTATGTTCCCCGGCGATATCGCCACCGCGAATGGTCGCAAATCCAATGCTCCCGGGTTTTCTTTCTCCGGTGTGCCCTTCCCTGGAGAATACGCCACAGCGACTCAGGTCGGTAGCTAACGCCCCTGCCGCTGCCTCACCTAATAACAGCGCCGTGCCTGATGGCGCATCCACTTTGTGGCGGTGGTGGGATTCGATTATTTCAATATCTGTAACATTACCGATAACTTTGCTGGCCGTCTCGATCAGAGAAACACATAAATTGATGCCAACGCTGGTATTTGCGGCAAACAAAACCGGAATGTGGCTGGCTGCATCTGCGATCTGTTGATTCTGAGATTCATTCAACCCAGTTGTACCAATAACGATGGCTGCATTCCCGGCTTTACATAATTCCAGATGTTCTGGCACCGCCTCGGGTTTAGAGAAATCTATCATCACATCGAAAGCCATGTCGCTGACATTGGCGGAGATTGGCACACCCATGTTATCCCTGCCCGCAACCTGGCCAGCATCCTGCCCAATAACACTACAACTTTTGTGCTCAAGCGCCGCCGCCACCTCCATGTCGCCGGATTGATCCAGCTCACGGATGATAGCCCGACCCATTCTGCCTGAGGCACCAGAGATTGCGAGTTTGATCATAGGAATAAGTTAATTGTCAGAGTGTGTAAAATACGACAGTAACGCAATTCGCGCAATAACAATAACATTATCATCTCCCAAATCCTTGCCGCACAAACCAGAATTTAGTATTATCATAATTAATTCTAACCAAATCCGAATGGTTGAAATCTATTGAAATGGAATCCAAACCGAAAATAAAACACAACGTAGTCCACTGTGGCGACTGTGCGACTATTCTTAAAAGTTTCCCAGATAATTGCATAGATGCCATTATCACTTCGCCCCCGTATTTTCAACAGCGGGAATACACAGGAATTGGCATTGGCATGGAAAGTGATGTATGCAATTATCTGGAATCTCTGCATGAAAGTTTTGATGAATTAACTCGTGTCATGAAGGAAACCGGGAGCATAGTGTACAACATCGGAGACAAAATTGACAAAGAGCGAGGAACCATGCTTGTTCCATATAAATTTGCAATATCCGCGCTTGAAAGAATGCCTGATTTGATATTGTTGAATAACATTATGTGGGCAAAGAAAAACCCGACACCAAGACAATTTAACAGGCGACTTGTTAGTAGCACTGAACCCTTTTTTCATTTTGTCAAATCCAAGAAATATTACTATTCCTTGAGCGAATTTATGCCTTCCCCGCAAACGATACGCAGAAATAAGCCTACCAATAAACTTGGCACAAGATACTTTCCTCTGATCGACGGGTCTGGTCTGTCGGACAAAGAAAAACTAGATGCAAAATGTGCAGTCAGAGAAGCGATTGATGATGTAAGAAGAGAGAAAATAGTTGGTTTTAGAATGAAAATACGGGGGATTCATGCACCAGCTTTTGGTGGCCAAGACGGGGGCAGAAAAATACAAATCGAGAAGAAAGGGTTTACTGTTATACGAATTTTAGGCAACCCTATTAAAAAAGACTATATTGAGTTTCCCGTTGAAAATTCTAAAGGCATTGAACATCCTGCGATGTTTCCATTACAACTAATTGAGGAATTTGTTGGTCTCACATGTCCGCCAGATGGAGTAGTTTTAGATCCGTACTGTGGGAGTGGCACAACTTTGTTGGCGGCTAAGAATAAAGGCAGGAAATTTATTGGGATTGATATAAACCCCAAATACTGCAATTTTTCTAAAGATAGAATAGATGAACAACAAACAACCAGTTCAATATTTGGATAAGGCATACCGACATTCCAGTATTGGGGCTTCGATATCCATTGATCCCGATACAATAAGTAATCTAGACATCATTGTCGAGAACAGAGAGAGATGCAAGGCCGTGCTTGCGGTAATCGTCACGCTCATGCTTAAAAAGATCATATCCCCAAATCAAGATATTCGGAAACATCAAGCGGGTATGCAAGATGGCTTCAGCGCGAGAGGTTTGGATTCCAGCACGGTAACGCCGTTTCTTAAAGACAAAGATTTTCCCTATATGGTGTCGGGGGCCGGAGCATTAACCAGATCATTAGAGCAAGCCGTGCCATATGATAAAGATTATGCCGGGCACATAAAACCGCAATGTGTAAAAGATGCTTTTTTATTTTTGGCGGACGCGATGCAGATAAAAAATATTAACCCGAATGATACGTTAATTTATTTGTTCACAAAACTGATTGAATATCGTGATTTAGATAAAAATATAAAATTGAACAGGCCCATTAATATGTCTATTAGGGACATAGTTTCAAAGATAAACGAGCACTTCGAAAAGTGCGGTGGTGAAGGATCTAAACTGCCTGTACTGGCAATATATGCGGTATATAAACAACTCGTTGTAGAATTGCACCGATACAAAAACTGCGTTTTGTGTGATTTACAAGAACATAATACAGCTGACAGCAGGTCGGGGTTTTTGGGCGATGTTCAAGTAAACAGACCAGATCAACAGCCATTCGAAATTGTCGAGATTAAACATAATATAAAACTTAGTCCGGATTTGGTGGATAACTGCTATGACAAATTTAAATCTGCGCCCGTGAAAACCTATTATCTCCTTAGCACTAATGAAACATTGAAGGATGCCGAGGAAATTAGTGAACGGATATTGAATATTCAAAAGAATCATGGTTGCCAGATGATAGTTAACGGCATTCAAACAAGTCTGAAATATTACTTACGCTTATTGGAGAACCCGCATGATTTCCTGCATCAATATGTGGATTTAATCGAGGATAGGGGTACTTATAATGTCAAAATGCAGTGGCAAGATTTATGGAAATAGTGTTATAAATTATTTTGGCAAGGGCAATGGACATCTCCTGACACAACATTATCATGATTTCCAGCTCTTATTTCTGACCACGGATTTTTGCGGAGAAAGATTGATTTGGTCGATCACCGACCCGGCCGGCATATCCAGAATCGTTTTTACCGCGTTGGCGACATCATCCGCTTGCAGCGCATTGTCTCTGGATTGCCCTGGCGTAAAATCCAATTCATCGAAGAATTCGGTATCAACCATTCCAGGATTAACGATGGCGACCCTGACTCCGCTGGCGGCACATTCCTTTCTCAAAGCCTGGACAAATCCGCTTAGTCCAAATTTAGCAGCACAATATACCGCGCCTTTTTTACTCCCTTCGAGACCAGATTTAGACCCGATAATGACTAAATCACCACAACCTTGCTTTTTCATTATTGGCATTGCCAGCCTGGAAATCAGCATGATGCTGGTTAAGTTAGTGTCTATTTGACGTTTGATTCTGGCAACTGAAAATTCCTCCAGCGAACCAAAATCACCAAAGCCATGACACAAAACCACGCCATCCAAATAAGAGATGCTTTTAAGGGTCTGACCAATCGACTTATCCAATGATTCGAAGTCTGACAAATCACACTGCATTATTTTAAGTATCCCCTTGCGGGAGGATTGAAAATTTTGCTGTTCACGATTGGAGAAACTTTCACCGGTAATCTTTCGACGAGAAACCGCGACAACCTGCGCGCCATTGTCCAGCAGTAGCCTGGATACCGCTGCCCCGATACCGGAGCTGGCCCCGGTTACCAGAAATATTTTACCTTTGTATGGCACGCCGCCCCATTATTTGCACGCGGCAATGCAAGTCACCCCCCCCATATAGGGCTGCAAAACCGAAGGGATGGCAATACTGCCGTCGGCATTTTGATAATTTTCCATAACCGCCACCAGGGCACGCCCGACTGCAACACCCGAACCATTCAAGGTATGCACTAACTCCGGCTTGCCCGTTTGCGGATTTCGCCAGCGCGCCTTCATTCGCCGTGCTTGAAAGCCTTCCACATTGCTACAAGATGAAATTTCCCGGTATTGATTCTGGCTCGGTATCCACACTTCCAAATCGAAGGTTTTAGCTGCAGCAAAGCCCATATCCCCGGTACACAGCACAATGACCCGGTAAGGCAACGCCAGTTCTTGCAAAACTGCTTCGGCGTGGCTGGTCATCGACTCCAGCGCGTCGTAGGAATCGGCGGGATTGGCAATATGCACCATTTCCACCTTCTCGAACTGATGCTGCCGAATCATGCCGCGGGTATCGCGACCATAAGAGCCGGCTTCGCGGCGGAAACACGGTGTATGGGCAACAAATCGCATGGGCAGTTGTTGTGCATCAATGATGCGATTCGCCGCCAAATTAGTCAGCGGCACTTCGGCGGTGGGAATTAAATAATAGGGGGGAGCGTCACTGGTGGAGAACTGGTCTTCCTCAAATTTTGGTAATTGGCCGGTGCCGAACAGGGCTTGAGGATTGACCAGCAAGGGCACATTGACTTCTGTATATCCATGCTCGTTGACATGCAGATCCAGCATAAACTGGGCCAGAGCACGGTGCAGTCGGGCCAAGGATCCCTGCATCACCACAAACCTCGAACCCGCAAGTTTACTGGCAGCTTTAAAATCCATCATCTGCAAACCTTCCCCTAAATCGACATGATCCTTGATTTCGAAATCAAATTCTTTCGGCGTCCCCCAAAGCCTGACTTCGACATTATCCTGTTCATCCTTGCCCACAGGAACACTTTGATGGGCAATATTCGGGATTTCACTAAACAGCTGGTTCAATTTTTGTTGAACGACATTCAATGCAGTTTGCTTTATTTTTAATTGCTCTCCAAGATTGGCAACGGAATCCAAAATCTCTTGCACCTCCTTGCCCTTTGCTTTTGCAGCGCCGATCTGTTTAGATGTTTTATTACGCTCGGCCTGGAGAGATTCTGTTTCACTTTGTAAAACCTGGCGCTCGTTCTCCAGGTTTTGATAGCGAGCAATGTCCAGGGTATAACCTCGCACCTGTAATTTTTCTGCAATTTGCCCGATATCCTGTTTGAATAATTGTGCATCTAACATATTAATTCGGCATATTTAATTGAAATTTATTGATCGGGACGTTATTTTCTCTAGGCTAAGTTGCCAAACGTCCAATGCCCATGCCGACTAAGGCCCCAAGAATACAGACCAAAACACTACTGATTATATTCAACAATGCCTTGTTCCAGAAACCAATTTGTATCAGTTGAAGTGTTTCCAGAGAGAAGGTTGAGAAAGTGGTGAAGCCGCCCAACAGGCCAACAATTATCAGTCCTCGCAAGATTTCATTACCATGGAATCGCTGCTGAATTATCACGAACAATATGCCGATCAATAACGACCCGATGGCATTGACCGACAGAGTGCCTAATGGAAAGTTTGCCGGGAATCGGGTTTGTATGGATGTTGACAGCCAAAATCGCAAAACAGAACCCATAGCGCCCCCCAATGCAATGACCATAAATTTCATATCGGGTTGTGCTTTATTGAAGCGATTTAATAATTGATAACCCGATCGTAATCATACCGGACTGAACGTGTCGTTCATGGATTTCTGTGGTCAATAATATCCATGCCCTGTGGCGGAATAAAATCGAATGTAGTCAGGGGGATGAGCGAGTTTTCCTTTAAATCAACAAAGAGTATTCGCGTTGTCTGACCCAGATTGTCCAGCAGCTCCATCAACCTCAATCGCTTGTCTTCAAATCCGATGCGAATCTCCTTGAATCCACTGTCTTCGTTTTTAGGCATTAAGTTGACCCAATCATAACGACCGTGCGCGCCTATATCCTCAATTTTATAGTTTTCCTCCAGATTACCGGTCCCGGCCAACAATATGGCAGGCGATTTACCCAGAGTTTGATTCTGGTTGCGAACCGTAATCTGTTCGAGTTCAATGTCGTATATCCACACATTTTCACCATCGCCCACAATCTCCTGAGCCTCCGGCGGCTCATAGTCCCAGCGAAACAAACCCGGCCGTTGTATCCACACCCTGCCTTGCCCGTCGTCAATTTCCACCATCGACTCGTCTAACACCTTTTGTCTGAATCTCGCCTCAAAGGTATTAATTTGATTAAAGAAATAATCCAATGACTCCACTCCCGGACTGGCATTAGCGACACCTGTACCGGCGATGGCGATAGCGGTCAGTATCGCAGCCAAACAAGTTATGACACGCTTAATAATTTTTTGCATTATTCGCTTTACCTGATCAATTTTCCGGCGGAGGCGGCGCCAACACTTCACGCTTGCCGTTATCCGGAGCGGAAACCACACCACTTTGCTGCATAGTGTCAATCATTCGCGCGGCGCGGTTATAACCTACACGCAATGCGCGCTGCACGGCAGAAATGGAGGCTTTGCGGCTTTGGGTAACGAAATTCACCGCATCATCATACAACGGATCATTTTCGCCTTCGCCTTCTGAGAATCCTCCGTTGCCCGCAAAACCTTCCGTGCCTCCCTCGGTTATTTCATTCAGGTAAATCGGCTGCGTCATTTTTTTCAAATTACCTACGACTTTTGCCACCTCATCATCAGAAACAAAGGAGCCGTGAACCCTTTGGGTAAATCCGGAACCCGGGGGTAGAAACAACATATCCCCCTGCCCCAGCAATTGCTCCGCGCCCATTTGGTCCAATACCGTTCTCGAATCCACGCGCGAAGAAACCTGGAATGCAATCCGTGTGGGCACATTTGCTTTAATCAATCCGGTTACCACATCCACCGAAGGCCGTTGGGTTGCTAATACCAAATGAATTCCCGCCGCTCTCGCTCGTTGAGCAATGCGGGTAATTATCTCTTCAATCTTCTTCCCGGCAACCATCATCAAATCCGCCAGCTCGTCCACAATCACGACGATATAGGGTAACGAACCTAATACATCGGGCTGTATGCCGGGTTCAAGTTCCTGTGTGGAATCAAACAACGGCTCTCCAGATTTGTTTGCTACTTCGACTTTCTTATTAAAGCCAGCAATGTTTCTAACAGAAATGGCCGCCATCAGTCGAAAGCGTCTATCCATTTCTACAATGCACCATCGCAACGCATTGGCTGCTTTATTCATATCGGTTACCACCGGCGCCAGCAGATGCGGAATACCGTCATACACCGAAAGCTCCAAAAATTTTGGATCTACCATAATCATTCGCACCTGCTCCGGTGTGGACTTATAGATTAAACTTAGAATTAACGCATTGATACATACCGATTTCCCGGAGCCCGTAGTCCCGGCAATCAAGACGTGAGGCATTTTAATTAAATCCGCAACCACCGCATTGCCGGCGATGTCCTTGCCAAGCACCAGCGTTAATGGCGAAGGACTCTTTTCATATTCCCGGGAAGACAAGCCTTCCACCAACCTCACCGTCTCGCGGTATTGGTTTGGGATTTCGATACCAATCACGGTTTTTCCAGGAATATTTTCCACCACCCGCACACTGACCACAGACAATGATCGAGCCAGATCCCGGGATAGCCCGACAATTTGACTGGCTTTAATGCCTGGCGCAGGTTCAATTTCAAATCGGGTGATTACCGGCCCTGGCTGCACGGTCTCAACAGTTATATCGACGTTAAAGTCTTTTAGTTTTTTTATCAGCACCTGAGACATGGATTCCAGCGCCCCCCGGGAATAACCCTGGCTATTCGGCATCGGCGAGTCGAGCAAGGACAGCTCGGGCAACACGCCAGCGGAAATTTGCTCAGAAAACAAACTCGCCTGTTGTTCCTTTTGTTTTCGTTCGCTTTGCACCGGAACATCAATTTTCGGTTCAATCTTTGGTGGCTTTTTCCCCGACAATACCGCTCTAAATTTTTTAACGGACGCTTGCCGTTGCCGCCTTACCTCTGCGCCTTTTTTACGATCGCTCGAATCGCTAATACGCAATTTAATCCATCCGGCGAACACAAATGCGGCATATCCAACCCGGTCCATTAAATCGAGCCAGGAAACACGACCCACCAATGTTATCCCGGTAATCAGTAATCCAATAAGAATAACTGTTGCGCCAATAATGCCAAAATTTGGTTTCAAGCCTTGCGCGCTGAATTGCCCGACAATGCCGCCGGCGTGAAACATGAATTCGGGATTCTGAATCGGAAAATAGATTTGCTCCAAACCACAGGCGCCGATTATCGCCGCGAACAATCCTGCGATGGGCGGGAAATAGTTCCAGTCATAAATTTTCCCATGATTTCCCCGTGCCCCACGGTCCTTATAAATCCGCCAAACCGTAATCCCCAGCAAAGCTGAAAATAGATAAGCCATGGTACCGAAACCGGTGTACAACAGATCGGCGATCCAGGCACCCACCGCGCCACCCCTATTTGCAATATCCTTGCCGCTGCCGGTATGTGTTGGTCCAGGATCGGCAGAGGAATAGGTCGCCAGACAGACCAACAAATACCCCACCACGGCAAGTAATAATAGCAAGCCCACGCCGCGTAGCAGCGATGTGATTTTGCCCGAGATTTTTCTTGGCATTTTTCCTGGAATGACGGAACTAAATTGAGATTTCCGTGTACGTTGTCTAACCTTGGCCACTTAACTATGATTGTAATTACAACAATGCCTGATTCTATCACTAACCTGAATGTCGCGGCTAACACCGCAAGTTTTGATCTGCCTGGCGGCCGTCTGGATTGTGCGTATCATAGCCATATGGCATAGCATGTTTTCTTTCAACTCTCTAATTTACTGAGCACCGAGAGTAACCGCGAAGGCAGCCGGGCTTCCAGAGCGAGTGGTTTGTTGGTTATGGGGTGGCGTACTTTTAGTTGGTGGGAATGCAGAAACAAGCGGCCAAGACCGAGTTTTTTCATTTTCTTGTTAAACTCATTTTCGCCATACAAGCGATCCCCGGCGATGGGATATCCGCTGCTTGAGCAATGTACACGGGCTTGATGCATTCGGCCGGTTTTGAGTTCGATTTCCACCAGAGTTGCCGGGGTCAAGTGATGATACCGCGTTATCGGCGAAATTTTACTCGTGGCCTGCTGACCGTTGCGATCAATCACCGAGCGTTTGTCCTTTCCCGTTTCGGTCTTTCTGGTCAGACATAAATTGACCGTCCTGGTTTCTCCCTTCCACACCCCTTCCACCAACGCTAAATAATATTTACCAATCGTTCTTTCCTGACCCAGCTGTTGTTGCAATGCAAGCAATGCTTTTCTGGTCTTGGCCAACATCAGGCAGCCTGAGGTTTCCCGGTCCAGGCGGTGCGCCAACTCAAGAAATTCGGTTTCAGGTCGCAATTGCCTGAACGCTTCGATTAACCCGTACTGCATACCGGTGCCGCCATGCACCGCCAACCCGGCTGGTTTGTCCACTACCAGGAAGTGCTGGTCCTCGAAAAGCACGGGGATGCTATCCAGCAGATTCGGGGGCACCACCGCGGGTTGATTAACCTGAGCATAGCGAATCGGCGGTATGCGTACTTTATCTCCAGATTTTAATTTATACGATACTTTTATTCTCGACCCATTTACCCGCACCTCCCCGCTACGCACTGCCTTATAGATTCTGGTCTTTGGCACGCCTTTTAAAACCTTTATCAAAAAGTTATCAATCCGCTGTCCCTGTTCCTCCGTGTTGACTGCCCGAAGTCTTGCTTTTGGTGGCGCGGTCTGTTGCTTGTGCACGGACAATGGTTGCTCCTGAAAATTATGCGCCTAAAAATAATCTTTTAATTTATAGTAACCCATGGCCGCCACCAGTGCCGGGATTCGCAAGACCTTTCCGCCCGGGAAAGTTTTATGCGGCACTTTTTCGAAGCAAGCGATACCCTCTCTATCTCCCAAAATCGCCTGAGCAAGTAATTTACCCATGTATCCGGTCAGTGCCATACCGTGCCCGGAATACCCATGAGCAAACCAACTGCGGTCATCCATCTGGCCAATGTGGGGCGCACGGTTGCGAGTAATCGCCACATAACCGCCCCAGGAAAAATCAATTTTGACGCCTTGTAATTGCGGAAACACTCTGAGCATTCTGTTGTACAGTGATTGTGTCAGTTTCAAGGGCTCCAATGTGGAATAGCTAACCCGCCCACCGAACAACATTCTGTTGTCTGCCGACAAACGATAATAGTCCAGCACAAAATTAATATCGGCTATCGCCGCGCGGTTGGAAATCAAACCGAGGGCGACTTCTTCCGGCAACGGTTCTGTGGCAATGATATAAGTGCCCACCGGCATAATCTTGTTGCTGATTTTTGGCGCCAGCCCGCTTCTATTAAAGCTGGCGAGATAGGCATTGCAGCCATAGACGACTTGATCGCAACGTATGGTTCCATTACCGCAATAAACGACCTTACCGGTCGCGCTTGATTCAACTTTAACCACGGCAGAATTTTGGAACAGCTTTGCGCCCGCGTCCTTGGCCGCTTTGGATATGCCCAGACAATAATTCAATGGATGTAGATGGCCGCTGCCCGGATCGGATACCCCACCCTGATACCGATCAGATCCAAGAAACTCAGCCAACTCGCTTTTATTGTGGTACGCCATGACCGGGTAGTTGTAGGCGCTGGACAGCCGCTCAGCCCATTGTTCCAACTCTTTGGCCTGGCGTTGCTTGACGCCAACATGCAAATAACCCATGGTCAGGTCGCAGTCTATATTGTAGGTTTGTATTAACTGTCGGGTATATTCGACCGATTGCACAGAGTGATCCCAAAGTTCTTTAGCGCTATCCATGCCAACCAGTTTTTCCAGAACATCCTGACCAACCGAGAAACCGTTAATAATTTGGCCGCCACTGCGTCCAGACGCACCCCATCCAAAATGCCGCGACTCGACTACCGCCACATCCACGCCACTCGAAGCCAGATGCAAGGCGGTGGAACAGCCGGTTAAGCCGCCGCCGATTATGACCACATTAGCTTTGATGTCCTGTTGCAATTTCGGCGCGTCAATTTTGAAGTTGCGGGTGTGTTCATAATATGACGCTGCGGTTTTATTGTCGTTTTTAAACATCGGTTTTCAAACAGGGCCGTTTTTTATAAGAATTGCCTGAAGCAATTGCCTGAAGCAATCGTTTTTAATATCGTGAACCAGTATAATACAAGCTGACCCCTACCTTTCCAACAACCGCGCGCACAACCGAATGCCTAACAACCCCCAAAAGGAAAACAAAGCCAGCGGAAAATTATCTGTTGATCTAAGAAACTGGCTTGACAGCAATCACATCGAAGAAATCGAGGCCGTCATTCCAGATATGACCGGCATCGCAAAAGGGAAAATTCTGCCCGCAAAAAAATATCAGGAAGATGTCGGGCTGCGACTCCCTGAAAGCATATTCGGTCAAACCGTTAACGGTGACTACCCTAGGGAATGGGATGTGCTGGATGCAGAGGATGGTGATATTTTTCTTAAACCCGACCCCTCTACGGTCAGATCAGTGCCTTTCGCCAGCGAACCAACGGCGGTGATTATTCACGACTGCTATCATTTCGATGGCAAGCCTGTGGAGGTTTCGCCCCGGCAAGTTCTTCGACGGGTATTGAATTTATATAAAAAACAAGGCTGGGATGCCGTGGTTGCGCCAGAAGTCGAGTTCTATCTTGTAAAACCCAATCCCGATGCCGATTATCCCCTGGAACCGCCGATAGGTCGCTCCGGTCGCCCGGAGTCGGGTCGGCAATCGTTTAGCATTGCTGCGGTGAATGAATTCGA
Organism: Candidatus Spongiihabitans sp.; assembly: GCF_965237845.1. Lineage (GTDB taxonomy): Bacteria > Pseudomonadota > Gammaproteobacteria > Arenicellales > Poriferihabitantaceae > Spongiihabitans. Next base: position 2,351,563 of record NZ_OZ250154.1, read on the forward strand.
TCCCTTATTTGAAGAGCTTTACGATTATTGCGAAACTCAGGCAATCGCTATCGAAACCCTGATTCATGAATCCGGGGTCACGCAAATGGAAATTAATCTTTTGCATGGTAATGCGTTGGAGCTTGCTGATCAGATTTTTCTTTTTAAGCGCGGGCTAAGAGAAGTTGCCATGCGCCATGAAATATATGCCACGTTTATGGCTGCCCCCATGGAAAAACAACCTGGCAGCGCGATGCATCTCCACCAAAGCATCGTCGACGGGAAAGACGGCAAAAATATATTCAGCAGCAGGAATGGTAAAGAAAGCAGGTTGTTTCGATGGCACATCGGCGGTCTGCAAAAATATCTGCCCGCAGCGATGGCATTGCTTGCCCCCAACGTAAATTCCTATCGGCGATTAGCGCCCGATGAATTTGGTACGCCTATCAATATTGAATGGGGTTATGACAATAGAACCGCAGGGCTGCGCGTCCCGGTATCAAACTCGCAGGCGCGGCGAGTTGAAAACCGTATCGCCGGCGCCGATGTTAATCCTTACCTTGCCATCGCCGCATCCCTTGCCTGCGGTTATTTGGGGATGAGGGAACAAATCAAGCCCAAGCAACCGATTGAGGGCGATGCGTATAGTATGGAAACCACCCTGCCCCATACATTAAGAGAAGCGGTAAACGAATTACTCGACTGCAAAGCCCTGCACCCCATCCTTGGCGAGAAATTCGTTCGTCTGTATAGCAGCGTCAAACACCATGAATACAATATTTTCCTGAATGTTGTGAGTGCCTGGGAACGGGAACACTTGTTACTTAATGTGTAGAAATTATTGAAATTATTATATTTAGAAGGGCTATAATTCGCCGTTATCTTATAATAAAAAAGGGAATTGATTAGGGTGCACAGCGGCTCCTTATTATTCTCTTAATTAAAATGGGTGAAGTTACAAGGCAGTTATCTGATTAACAATGACATGGAGACATATTTATTATGGAAAAATCACCGGACAATACAGGTTCAACTCAAACAGGCTTTGGGAGGCGGTTTATCGGGTTTGCTGCGATAACGAACCATTGCGCGACACACAAATCAATCAAATTATTTTTAATTCTATTATTATTATCCCCCGCTGTTTTTGCGGATAAGCCCGATCTCTTCTTGCTTAAAACATATGACAGCAACCAAAATGTAGTGGGTTGGGTGATGAGTGAAAAGTTCGATGGCATCCGGGGGTTTTGGGACGGGCAGCAATTATTGACCAGAGGCGGTAAGGCATTGAATCCGCCCGCTTGGTTTGTGGCAGATTATCCGCCGTTCGCCATTGATGGCGAATTGTGGACAAAGCGCGGGGATTTTGAGCATCTTGTGTCTATTGTGCGTACTAAAAAACCCGATGAACGCTGGCGCCATGTTACCCACCAAATATTTGAAGCGCCTGATCAGCAAGGCGGTTTATTGAACAGGCTGTCGATATTGGCTGATTATTTAACAAAACACCGCAACACGCCGATTCGCATAATCAATCAAATACCGATAACAAAACAAACGCAAGTTAATAATTTTCTGCGTGAAATCGTCGCAAAAGGCGGCGAGGGAATTGTGCTTCGCAACCCCAACACGCCCTATCAAACAGGGCGATTATCTTCTGCGTTGAAAGTTAAACAGCATTCAGATACCGAATGTATTGTGCAAGAAATATTAGCTGGCAAAGGTAAATATAAAAACAAAATGGGGGCAGTATTATGTCAAATGAACAACGGACAACAGATTAAAATAGGCACCGGTTTTAGCGATAAAGAAAGAGAAAATCCGCCCGGCATCGGCAGTGAAATCACCTTTAAATACTATGGTTTAAGCAAAAAAAGCCAGCCAAAATATCCTGTCTATTTACGCATAACGCCGTAGGGGATGGTATGCTTTGCTTGTTTAGTTTTAATGCGAGCGTTCAATAATGATAAATATCGAACAAATTTTAATGGCAGCACTACAAGAGAGATGCGTTTTTCACTCTGAGGCAGATTTTCAACATCATCTGGCATGGCATATTCATAATGAATTGGGAAATGGAGAAATAAGACTTGGGCGTCCTTTTCTAAAAAGTGATTCAAATCATCGGGAGTATTGCGACATTGTCTTGAAGTCGCCTTCCCGTATAGGTATTGAATTGAAATACAAAACAAGATCCATGAGCATCAATATAAATGGAGAATGCTTTGAGTTAAAAAATCAGGCAGCGCAAGATCTTGGCAGATATGATTTTTTGAAGGATGTGTCTAGGTTGAAAAGGTGGTGTATCGAAAATAGAATCGGCTCTGGCTATGCAATACTGCTAACTAATGACCGCTTGTATTGGACTTGCCCTAAAAAAACAAATACAGCCGACAAAGATTTTAGAATTCATAATAGGACGGTGTCAGGGAAATTAGCCTGGGGATCAGGCGCATCAGCAGGAACCACGAAAGGCCGTGAAGCCCGTATTGTTTTACACGACAAGTATAACCTTGAATGGAAAGATACTCCGAGACATGATTTTAAATATCTACTTTTGAAAATAAACAGCAAGTTATCCTGGACCTAAAAATATTATAGATGGGCAAGACCACAAATCAGTCTATCTTCCTGTAGTCAGCATCGATCACTCTACCCCTATTATCCTTGTTACCCTGGTGCTATCGACGCACCGCGATAGCACCAGTCTTGTATTTCGTTATTCCCGCGACAATGCAAAATGCTAATGAGAGCAGGCTTAATGAAATTAATATGTTGGCAACGGACGAGCAAAATAGAATAATCAATAAACTAATCACAAAAATAATTGGCACTCTATAGCGCCATTCTTTTAAGATAATGCAAACGGACAATAGCGAGATGATAAAAAATAAAAGAAACAAACCGCTGGATAGTTTTATTAACGAGATTTCGGCGCCGCCGGTAAAAGCCAGACATAAAACGACTAAACCATAAGCGGCAACCACAAGAATAATGGCCGTTTTTTCATTCATTGTTCGGAGGTTGCCTCTGTCTGATTTGACTTGGCCAAATTCACCTTTGCTGACTAACCCGTGCAGATATTTTGAGGTGCCAAGCGTCCAGGCATTCATCGTGAGAAACATAAGCAATGCCGCTATCAAAGCGGCATATTGGGCGGCATCCGCGCCATATAAATAGGCAATGAGGTTTTTGAAAAATAGTAATCCGTCGACATCGGCATCGATGATTTCCATGGTTTGAGACACAACATAAGCCATGTAAATATACAAGCCGCCGACCAGGCCAATCCCCAGTTTTATGGCGTTTGGGTAGGTCGCGGATGGGGTTTTCACATCCCCTGCCACCGGCGCCGCGTTTTCCCATCCAATAAAACCGAAAAACGCGAGGAGCATACCGCTAACAACCAGATAAGGATCGATCTTTTCAAGGATTAAAAAATTTCCGGTTAGAAATTTCCCAGGCATGCTGACTAAAGCGGCTGTGCAGATCCACAATAACACCAGTATCAATAAAATCAGAACAGTGCTTTGAACTGCGATATTCGCTCTTAATCCAAAAATGTTGAGCATGGCGGTGATCAAGATCACGGCATATCCGGCAACATAGAAAACGCCGCCCTCGGCCGGAATCGCAAAAGCCTCCAGCGCGAATCGGCCGCTTGCAACGCCCAGCAAAGGATTGGCGATGATGAGTGTCGCCAATAAGAACAGGGCGATGGCGCTGCTAACTGTTTTGCCAAAAACCTGTTCGATAAGGTCAATAACGCCTGAAGCTGTTGGATGCCGAATAGAAATTTCCGCGAATGCTCTGGCGAAGGGCCAGGAAAACAATACCAGCAACAGCCAAGCAAGCATTGCGCTTTCGCCGGCTATGCGATACACCGCGCCCGGCAATATCAATACACCCACGCCCAGCACGGATGCAACATAGTGCACAGTCAAGCCCATTGTGCCTAATTTATGGGGTTGACTTTTCATGCGTTTACTTCATTGAGGCGATATTCTTTGTTATTCAGTTGCCATCTGTTGTTAAGCGGTTAAAGCTGATTGCCGGTCTCCAGAATAGATGCAGCAGCAACTATATTTCCATTAACGTCATAACATTTATCGACAAGCACTCCAGATCGCCCACTTTCATCAGTATTGGTAGCCACGCCTATCGCTCCTTCAATACGGCCAATCACTCTACCTGGAATGCCCCTAAAATTGACTTCTGGAAGTTCAATTGACATCGGATAAAATGTTGTATTCTTTACTATAATATAGCCTTTTGGTTTGTCGTCAGTTGTCGCTCTAATAAACCTCTTTAAGTAAAATTGATCCTGGGAAAAATCGTACTGATAATCACTATGATTAAGTGCATGAAACCTATGATAGGCTGATGAATCATACTGGGTAAAATTCATATTACCAATCCCGATTAGATTAATAGCATTGAGTAATAAATCAGGGTATAAGTCAAGATGCTTATACTTCAGAGACCAAGCCGTTTCGTCAGGTGAAATGGAAATAGAACGCTGGATAACAACTTCCCCGGTGTCCATTTGTTCGGACATACGATGCACTGTTACGCCTGAATAGCGTTCATTGTGCATTTTCCTGTTTGCGAGAAAAATGGCGAACCGATTGTAAATTTCCTCTTATGGACATAGTCACGATCAACTTCGTTTAATAGGCATCTATGCTCCATCTCTTCATCAATACCTTTTATAAGTTTAGGAAACTTATGCCAATCGGGATTAACGAGACTAGATCACAACTCCGTATCATCGTAATAGATAAGGTCAGATAGTCTTGTTTCCTCCCAACCTTTATTAATTTTGGCTATCTATTCGGAACTGCAACCGGTTAATAAGGTTATGGCAAGAGCGGCAAAAATTGTGTTTACAGTTAGCGTTTTCATTGTTGTTCTCTCGTAAATTAATGAATGAGAAATCTGCGGTTACCTCGCCGCTTTTCGTATACACCATTACCGCCTAAATAACCCAAAACCGCAGCGGTTCGTTTTCCGGCCTAATTTCGCCGCGGTTGTTGATATACCAAGTTATCAGTGATGCCGCCTCGCCTTCGTTTTCCGAGACAAACACAATCTCATAACTGACCGGTCCAATCGCCTCGATTTCCTGGTATTTACTGTGCGCCGGTGCCGAAAAGAACCTCTCAAACTACCTCAATACAAAATCAATATAGATGGGCAAGACCACAAATCAGTCTATCTTCCTGTAGTCAGCATCGATCACTCTACCCCTGTTACCACCCTTATTGCCCTGGCGATTTTGCGGGCCGCCATGGTCGTTGCTGTCATATTCAGGTTGTATCGGCGCACCCGCAAAGGCACGAAATAGTCCGCGATTTATCATGCTATGGATGATCAGTCGCCTCAGGGGCGGGGTCAGGAGTATGAAACCAATGGTATCAGTGAAAAATCCTGGGGTTAGCAGCAAAGCGCCAGCGATGAATAAACACAATCCTTCTACAATTTCCAGCGCGGGTATCTGCCCCCGAGCCAGCTGCATTTGAACGCTGGCCAAGGTAGAAAAACCTTGTTTCCGCACCAGAAACGCACCCAGTACCGCGGTAAACACAACGAGAAATATAGTTGTGCCGGCCCCCACCACACTGCCTATTTTTATCAGTAAATAGATTTCAATTAGCGGAACGATGAGGAAAATCAAAAATAGTGTTTTCATTTAATAATCTAATCAACTTATAGGCAATGTCAAGGATGCCGTCCATCCTGCGTTATAATATGTTGGTTCATTACCCCGATACCAAGGCTGGTACGGCATATTCCCGTATTCGGCAATCATTACTAGGGTACCATTAGACTCGCCCCGGTAACAGGGTCATGCAAGATTTGTTCAACTGTGAACTTCAACTTTATCATAGGGTCAACTAATCTACCCCGGCAATACTATACACGGAAATCCAGCACGGCAATCCAGCACGGCAATCCACATAGCTGCTTTGAAACTACTTTCAGGTTTAAAAATTATCACCGTTGACTAGAATACTATTATTACTGATCGTTTTATTACTGCAGGCCGCTGGCGCCCTTGGGGTTATTAGTTCCAGCACTGCTGAGATTCTGCCAGCCGAGCAGGCATTCAGGTTCAGCCGCATTGGCGGCGAAATGCTGGCGGCAGGCTCCAATGAACAACCAATTATCCCGGTGCCGCCAAGCGCTATCGACAACGCTATCGACCTGAGCAACTTGAGTACCGTGGACGACCTGCGCTGGTTGCTCGCAACCGGATTTCAGCAGCAGGATTTTCTGGATGTTGACCAAGCCTTTGAGTTGCGTATCCAGGCCATTCAGAAAAATAAAATCATGGCGACGTTTGAAATTGCGGATGGATATTACCTGTATCGGGATAAAATCACGTTCAGCAACGACGGGGAAAATCGCATTAACCGGGTTGCTTTGCCAGCGGGAACGGTTAAAGAAGATGAATACTTCGGAGAAGTCACTGTGTTCAATAGCGATTTTTCCTTTCCTGTCGAATTGAGCGGCCCTAATGATGAACCGGATGATGACCTGAGTAACCTGATAATTCATGCTAGCTACCAGGGCTGTGCAGAAGACGGAATATGTTATGCCCCGGTGAACAAATCATTCGACATTTCCGGTCTCACCGTGATTCCTGTCGCTCAAGCCGACCACCAAACAACATCAAGATTGAATGCGGAAATTTTCAAAGACCAGGCGGCGGCCATCGAAGTCGCCGAGTCAGCGTCCAGGGGCGGCGATCAATACACCGACCAATACACGGACCAATACACGGATATGGCAGTATCCTTCAAGGCTCGGTTGCCTTTGCTATTGGGCGCGTTCTTTGCCGGTATTCTGCTTACTTTCACGCCCTGTGTTTTGCCGATGATACCTATTTTGTCCAGCGTCATCGCCGGTCAAGGCAATAATTTGACCAAGACCAAGGGCGGAATACTGGCCGCAACCTATGTTTTGGGAACCGTGGTGACTTATGCAGGAATGGGTGCCCTTGCGGGCGCTACCGGCGACCAACTGCAAGCTTATTTTCAGAATATCTGGGCTATCGGCATATTAAGCGCCTTGTTTTTTATCATGGCATTGTCCATGTTTGGACTATTTGAAATCCGGATGCCGGAATTTATTCAATCCAAAGTGCAGGCTAAAACCAGCGGCATGAGCGGTTCCATTCCCCTGGTGTTTTTATTGGGACTGGTCTCGGCTTTGATTCTCGGTGCTTGTGTTTCGCCGGTCTTGATCTCTTTCCTCAGTATTGCGGTTACCACAGGCGACCCGCTACTCGGTGCCCAGCTAATGATGGTAATGGCCGTAGGTATGGGACTGCCTCTAATCGCTCTCGGATTTGGCGCTGGCCATTTTATACCCCGGGCCGGCAAGTGGATGGCAAGGGTAAAGCAGGGGTTTGGCGTGATGCTTATTGCCGTAGCAATCTACCTGTTAGGCCTCCTTCCCCAAGTGCCTGTTCTGCTACTGTGGGGTAGTTTCTTTATCATTCTCAGCATATTTTTAGGCGCTACCCAAAAAACCCCTGCCCAGAAAATTCATGAACGCGCATCAAACTGGAGGCGAATTGAAAAAGGCCTGGGTATCATACTTCTGGTATGGGGCATCTTGCTAATCGCTGGCGGACTTTTTGGCCAACGGGATATATTAAGACCCCTCCCGCCAAACTTATTGTACTCAATTTCGGGTACTGCCGGATTTGTCGAACAAAGCACCAACCACCAATTTATCCGAGTGAGTAATAATGATGAGCTAGAGCAGCAGCTCGCGCTCGCGCGCGCTCAAAACAAACTGGTGTTAATCGATTACTACGCCGATTGGTGCGTGGATTGCATACGCATGGAAAAAACCACATTTGCAAACCCTCAGGTAAAGGCGGTGTTAGATGAAAAGTTTATAACCGTGCAAATTGACGTGACCGACCCACAAGATATCGACAATAGAGCATTAAAACAGCGCTTTGATGTTTTTGGGCCGCCTGCAACTTTATTTATTGATCGTGATGGCACGCCATTAAAGCGGATGAATTTCTACGGTTATATGGAAAGTGATGAGTTTTTGTCGCTGATAACCGAGTTGCACTTCGCACCCTAATGTTTTAAAGGAACAAGCACGAGCATGAATTCACGAACAAACTTAAACAAAGCCTATACTCGGTGCCACGTTCAAAGAATGATTAAACGAGGTATAGCGAAGCGAAATACGGCAAATTGAAATATCAATGATGAAAAGATCGGTATTAATTTTGCTGCTCGGCTTGGCCGGCATCCTGATAGGCGGCTATTTTGGCATGCAAAAATTCGCGCCGGAAAGGACATCCTCGACTTCGGCGACTTTGCAGGCAATCGAATTACCTGACGTACACAAAAACCTTAGAAAAGGCAAAGAATGGTTAGGCAAGGTGGTGGTGGTCAATCACTGGGCCACATGGTGTGCGCCATGCCGGGAAGAAATACCCATGCTAATCGACTACCAGCAACAAATGCAAGCCAAGGGCGTACAGGTAGTGGGAATCGCCTACGATTCACTAGAAGCGACCCGAATATTCGGCGATGAAATTGGCATTACCTACCCTTCTTTGTGGGTAATCGCTGGCCGAACCGAGTTGCTGGCAAGCCACGGAAATAGACTGGGCGCACTGCCCTTTACCGCTATTTTTGATCGCAACGGAAAACTGGTTGGAACGAAACTCGGCATAATTTCCGTCCAGGAACTAAACGCCCTGGTTAATCCCTTGCTCTAAAAACCGTAGAGAAAAGCCACGCTTTCTCAAACATTACCAAAGCCGCGCTTCGGACTAATATTTTAGATGATTCGAGCCCCGAGCCTTTTCTTTATTAAACACTTTATTTAAACAAACACTCGCGCCCGAACAAAATTAAATATCTAAACGAGCCGTTATTGACTCACCCAACGCTGTTCGGATTCGAGAATTTCTTTTTTCCAAAATGTTGCCCTTGATTTTAAGTACTCCATTATTTCCCGACAGCCATCAAATGCAGCAGCCCGGTGAGCGGACCACGCCGCCACCAAAACGATAGGCTCGTTAGGATTGAGGTCTCCCACTCGGTGCACAATCATCAAATCGAGGAGCTGGTATTGCGACAACGCTTGCTCGGCTATCTTGGATAACTGGTGTTCGGTCATGCCCTGATAATGCGTCAGTCGCATCCGCTTTACCTTATCACCCTGGTTGAAATCCCGCAGAGTACCTACGAATGTCGCACAGGCACCATAGCTGCCAGCAACCAATCCGCAATTTTCCTGATAACGACTGACCTCTTGCCACGGATCAAATGCCTGATTTCGTATTTCGATTAACATGCTCAACCGCCATTCACCGGCGGAAAGAACGCAACCTCATCGCCATCTTCCAGATGCTGTTTGAAATCAGCATATTCATGATTAAGCGCACAAAGCAGGTTTTCAGGCGGTGGACGGTGCGCAACCTCGCGCCAGACATCCTCGATCGTTAACGGAAATTTATGCGCCACGGTTTTTCGATCAAGTGTTTTTTGATCAAAGCCAAGCTCCTCGCTTAGGCTGGCGAAAAATCTTACTGTTATGCTCATGATTTATGTTCGTGATTTGATAATATTACTATAATTGCTCACTTTAGATACTATAGTATTTTATTTCATTAACATGCTTGAAGCGATAGGTGTTGTTTTGCTCGCCATGTTGATTGTGGCGATTTGCACGGCGTTGTATTTGAAACAAAAGAAGCGAGAACTTGCCGATTTGGCAAACCTGGAAAATTTGGCAAATGGTGAATATATGAACCGGTCAAAAGCAGAGCGGTTTTTGTTTGCAAAACAAAAAACGTACCCGACCGAGGCTGAATATTCATCGGAATATTCTGTTCAAGAAACACCGGGCATTTACACCAGAGGCATTTCCTCAAAAAAACTGAATTCGATAAATAAAATCAACGAAAATTTTATAGAATTAAGTCATGAAATTCTCGACAAACCATCCTCGAAAAAGTTGTCTAATGGAGTATCATTGATCGCCAAAGCCCATCAGATTTTTTTACTCAAAACAATCAGCCAATGAAAAGCCCCTCAAGCACCACCCTAACCATCCTCACCGACCTAATTGCGCTCGACACCACCAGCCGCAATTCCAATTTGCGGTTGATCAAATATGTGCAGTCGTTGCTCGCCGATTATTCGATCGAATCCGAACTGACTTTCGATAATTAGATTCTAAATGAACCGGTCCAACCAACGCTCGCTCATTCCGGTCAACATCGCAGTGCTGACCATTTCCGATACCCGAACGGAAAAAGACGACAAGTCAGGCAATGCGATTGTAAACAAATTGATTGAAGCGGGCCATCGCCTGGCAGAAAAAACGATTGTCGCGGATGACCTGTATCAAATTCGGGCGGTGGTATCCGCATGGATCGCCAATGCGGATATTCAGGTTGTTATTACAACCGGCGGCACTGGAGTGAGTGGTCGGGACGGCTCGCCTGAAGCTATAGCACCGCTATTGGACAAAACCCTGGATGGGTTCGGTGAAATGTTCAGAGCGCTGTCATATGAGAATATCGGCACATCAACATTACAGTCCCGCACCCTGGCAGGGGTTGCCAACGGCACTTATATTTTTGTCCTTCCCGGATCTCCCGGGGCGGTAAAGCTCGGTTGGGAAAAACTAATATCCCACCAACTGGACTATCGCACCCGACCGTGTAACCTGGCAGAGATGATGCCGCGATTGCTTGAGCAGTAACACGCTTGGACGGTACTCGGTTTGTCATCCTGAAACGGCGAGCAGGGTGTCTCGTGCAATGCTCCTCCGGGGTTTCTATAATTATTGCCTTCATGGTTATAGTCGGTCGGCTATAATGCCCCTGTTTCTATCATTCCTGTTGCTATAATTTGTGAAATAAAACTGTCGCCCCGCAAGGGGATACTTAAAATAACAATCATGGCAAGAAAATCCACAACATCATCGAAAAAAGGCCAAACCGCCCATCGCGATCCGCTCCCGCCGATCAAGCTCAATACCCTGCCCATGGCGGAATTTACGGAAAGCGCATACCTGCATTATTCGATGTACGTCATTCTCGACCGCGCCCTCCCTAGCGTTGCCGATGGCTTAAAACCGGTTCAACGGCGAATCATCTACGCCATGTCTGACCTGGGTTTGCACGCTGCCGCCAAGTATAAAAAATCTGCGCGCACTGTGGGCGATGTCCTGGGTAAATTTCATCCCCACGGCGACAGCGCTTGCTACGAAGCCATGGTTTTGATGGCTCAGTCATTCAGTTACCGTTATCCCTTGATTGATGGTCAGGGCAATTGGGGTAGCCAGGATGATCCGAAATCCTTCGCTGCTATGCGTTACACAGAATCGCGGTTGACTCGCTATGCCCAGCTATTGCTTGAGGAACTGGGTCAGGGTACGACGAATTGGGCGCCGAATTTTGATGGCACTCTGGAAGAACCCAAACTCCTGCCCGCTCGTCTGCCCAATGTGCTGTTAAACGGCGCATCGGGCATTGCTGTGGGCATGTCCACGGATATTCCACCCCACAATATACGCGAGGTCGTGACCGCATGTGTTCGGTTACTGGATGACCCAAAGACCACTCTGGCGCAAATATGCAGCCATATTAAAGCACCGGATTTCCCCACAGAAGCTGAGATTATTTCCACCCCGGAAGAAATTTTCGAAATATATAAAACCGGTAATGGCACTCTGCGACAGCGTGCGGCGTGGCAAAAAGAGGGCGACGACATTGTCATTACCGCCCTGCCCTATCAGGTTTCCGGATCGAAAATTCAAGAACAAATCGCCGCGCAAATGCTGGCCAAAAAATTACCTATGGTCACAGATTTAAGAGACGAATCGGATCATGAAAGCCCGACCCGTTTAGTCATAGAACCGAGATCCAATCGGGTTGATAGCGATGCGCTAATGCAGCATCTGTTTGCAACCACGGATTTGGAAAAAAGCTATCGGGTCAATCTCAATATGATCGGAATTGACCGCCGCCCCAAGGTATTCGACCTGAGATCGCTGCTAATCCAGTGGCTGGACTACCGCATCGGAACGGTTAAGCGGCGGCTCCAGTTTCGCTATGACAAGGTTGTCGACAGACTGCACATTCTCGATGGCTTACTGATTGCATTTTTGAACATCGATGAAGTAATCCGTATCATTCGCAACCAGGATCATCCCAGGCAAGCGCTAATGACGCAGTTTATGCTCAGCGAAGTTCAGGCCGATGCGATTCTTGATTTGCGCTTGCGCCATTTGGCAAAGCTGGAAGAAATTAAAATTCAGACTGAACAAAATGAACTTGAGAAAGAGCGCAAACATCTCGACTCTTTGCTCAAGTCTAGGGCAAAATTGAAACGCTTGGTGCGCGATGAACTGCTGGCAGACGCCGAAGAATATGGCGACAATCGGCGTTCTCCAATCATCGAAAGGAGCGCCGCAAAAGCACTGGATCACAATGCATTGGTTCCTGCAGAACCGATCACTGCGGTTCTTTCCACCAAGGGCTGGATTCGCGCCGCAAAAGGGCACGAGGTTGAGGGACAGAGTCTCAATTTCAAATCCGGCGACCAATTTCTATGTTCTGTCCAGGGTAAAACCAATGACATTTTGGTCTGCATAGATTCAAATGGCCGGACTTATTCCATCGCCGCACACCGCCTGCCCTCGGCGCGCAGTTTTGGCGAGCCTCTGAGCAGCAGTTGCAACCCGAAGCCCGGCGCAACTTTCCGTGGCTTGATGATAGGCAATGCCGAAACCAAGTACCTGCTAGCCACCAATGCCGGTTATGGCTTTATTGCGCCATTGGGCGAATTAAATACCCGAAACAAGGCAGGCAAAGCGACCCTCAGAGTACCTGATGACACCAAAGTCCTGATACCCCGACCGGTTAACGACTTTGATGATGATTGGATCGCGGTGATAACCAATGTCGGTCGGCTGTTAATTTTTACGGTGGGCGAGTTGCCACAATTATCAAAAGGCAAAGGCATTAAACTAATCAATATTCCAACCGCAAAGTTCAAGGCCAGGGAAGAATTTGTTGTGGATGCCGCCCTGTTTCAAGAAGGCAACAGTCTGCGAGTATACAGCGGTAAACGCTATCTGAACATCAAACCCGCAGACTTTGACAATTATGTTGGGGCGCGCGCGCAACGCGGTAAATTTTTACCGCGCGGCTTCCGACAAGTACAATCCATTATTACCGTTTAGACGCAAATCAAGGCGAGCATCTTATATTTATGAGTCAAGCATTATTCCAGTCTGATCTCAGTCATTTAGAAATGACGCATCGAGGCAAAGTTCGAGATATATATGCTGTTGATGCTCACCATTTGCTGATTGTTGCCAGCGATCGACTTTCGGCATTCGATGTCATCCTTCCCCAACCTATTCCGGGCAAGGGAGAAGTGCTGACCCGAGTTGCGAATTTCTGGTTTAACCGCACCCGGAATCTATTGCCCAATCATCTAAGCGACCGATGTTTGGCGGAAATCGTGCCCGACCGTGGTCAGCGCGAGGCCTTGGGAGCGCGCGCCATTGTGGTTAAAAAGTTAACGCCTTTGCCTGTTGAGGCAATTGTCAGAGGGTATTTAATCGGCTCGGGATGGAAAGAGTATCAGCGCACCGGCGGCGTATGCGCTATACCCTTGCCACAAAACCTGCAACAGGCTGAGCAATTACCGGAAGCGATTTTTACGCCTTCAACCAAAGCCGAAGCCGGACATCACGATGAGAATATCAGTTATGCGCAAACCATTGATCTGCTTGGACAATCCATGGCTGAGCAGGTAAGAAGCCTCAGTTTGAAAATTTATTCCGAAGCCGCGGCTTATGCCAAACATCGGGGTATTATCATCGCCGATACGAAATTTGAATTCGGCATCGATGAAAACAATACTTTGCATCTAATAGACGAGGTGTTGACTCCGGATTCGTCAAGATTCTGGCCCGCGAACCAATATCAACCGGGCATCAGTCCGCCTAGTTATGACAAACAATATGTACGGGATTATCTTGAGACCCTGGATTGGGATAAAACACCGCCCGGCCCCGATCTACCCGATGAAATAGTGCTCAAAACAGCAGAAAAATATACTGAAGCAGAGCGAGTGTTAACCCAATAGTCCCCGGATTATTTGATGATTAGACGCTCTGACTGAGCAAGCACACTCCAAGCGGCAGCGATTAACTGGCAGACTTGTCGGTCTTCGACCAATTAAACACGGACGAAAACCATCCTTTCTTTTGTTTTCTGGGTTTGTCGGATTTTGGGCTGTATTTGTTGAAAAATTTAACCGTCTCAGTGGTTTGATTCAGATACCCGCTATCCGGAAAATTTAGCGCCAGCACCCTGCGCGCATCGCCGGCTAAATCGTCGAACCCCATATTTTCGTAGCTGAACATTAATAGCGCCAGAGCCTGCTCAACCACCAGCGTGGTCGAATAGTTTTCGATTATCCCCTTTGCCCGATTCACTACGGCGACATACGCCTTTCGAGTATAGTAGTAATTAGCCACGGCAATTTCATTTCTAGCCAGGGCTTCCAGCAAATTTCCAGCCCGTATCCTGGCATCTGGTGCATATTGGCTGTCTGGAAATAAGGCATACAACGCCTTAAATGCAGCCATGGCATTGCGGATAGTGGTTGCATCACGATCGCTCAAATCATTCCGGCCTGTGAGCGCACCGAATAGTGATTTATTTTCACTAAAACTCGCCAGGCCTTTTAAGTAATATGCATAATCAACGGCTTGGTGGGTCGGATGTAATTTTATAAATCGATCTGCCGCCGCAATAGCAAGACCGCTTTGTTCGCTCCGATAGTAAATGTAGATAGTATCGAGCTGGGCCTGCTCGGCGTATACGCCGTAGGAATATTTTGCCTCCAATTTTCTAAGCGTGTCCAATGCAGTCTGCCAATTCTTTTTAGACATCTGCTGTTTAGCGATTTCGTATAGCTGTTCCGCAGATTCAGCCTCATCTTCTTTTTCTTTTTTGAATGATGAACAGCCTGACACCAGCACACCTGCGATCAGCATCACCACAATACGATACATTACAGGTTGCTTGGCAACGCGCTGGCCACGCCGGCCATCGTACTGAGCGTGACCGCGACTCAATGTATTCAGCATGAAATTGTTGATATAACGTAGAATAGAATTAATTATTGAGTACCTGGACGCAAATATTCCAGGCGCCTATTGTGCCATAATTTATTCGCTAAATGTCGGATTCTGAATCATACCCTTTTTCATAATATGCTTAGATAGGGCGCCTATATGAAAATACATGCCTTAAATAAACCATCACTTGCGCCACATCCAAAAATACAATGAAGAAGGTGCACTTTTTTCTTCAAATTCCAGCGGAAATGGAAGGCGTGCGGGTCGATAAAGCACTGACAGAATTACTTGTCGAACATTCCCGCGGAACAATACAGCAATGGATAAAACAAGGATTGGTGCTGGTTGACGGCGAAATCACAAAACCAAAACTGAAGCTCTGCGGCACCGAGATACTCGAATTTACGGTGCCGTCTCCACAGCCCAGCCAATGGCCCGCCCAAGACATTGACCTGGACATCATTGATGAAGATGACCATTTGATGGTAATCAATAAACCAGCCGGACTGGTGGTTCATCCCGGCGCCGGCAATCAGGACAACACCCTGCTTAACGGGATTTTGCGCCATCATGCTGATTCTGCATTCCTGCCTCGAGCCGGCATTGTCCATCGCCTGGATAAAAATACCACGGGACTCATGGTGGTCGCCAAAACCGAACAAGCAAGACAGCATCTCATTGAACAACTCAGCAATCGGGAGATGCATAGAGAGTATCTGGCTCTGGTCAATGGCATTATGATTTCCGGAGAAACCATCGATCAGCCGATTGGGCGGCATCGAAATGACCGACTGCGCATGAGCGTAACAAAATCCGGCAAACCGGCAATAACCCATACCCGGATATTGAGGAAATTCCGCAACCATTGCCTACTACAGGCAAATCTGGAAACCGGCCGCACCCATCAAATTCGCGTACATCTGAGTTGGCGTGGTCATCCTATTGTCGGAGACAAGCGCTACGGTCATAGATATCGACCGCCGCCGGCGGCATCGGAAAACCTGATTCAATCGTTACAGGGATTTCAACGCCAGGCGCTTCACGCACAAAAATTGTCGCTTATTCATCCCCACAGCGGCGAACAAAAAACCTGGCGGCAAAACCACCGGAGGATATGGTAACGCTTGTGAAACTGCTTAAAGAAGATGCACAAACCCATTCCGGATAGCGCGCCGAATTCGCCCGATATTCCTTTTGCCGCATCAATCAAAGGGTGCCGATCAACCACGCCAGTCAATTCCGCAAACAGGGCAAACTACTGCGCGTAACGCGCGCGCAATACCTTCTTGTCCAGCTTGCCCACGCTGGTTTTGTCGATCTGGTCAACAAACTCCACTCGCTCAGGCAGTGCCCATTTGGGCAACTCGCCGCTATCCACATGGACTCGAATCGCCTCTCGTATTTGTTCGGCGGTGATGTTCGATTTTGCATCGGCAACTTGGGCGACAATCAGCATCGGGCGCTCGCCCCAGTGCTCATCGGGTATGCCAATGGCGGCCACTTCCCGCACACCATGGCAACGCGATACGATGTTTTCAAGGTCGAGTGAAGACAGCCACTCGCCTCCGGATTTGATGACATCTTTTATGCGATCGGTTATCAGCAGCGAACCGGTTTCATCGAAGCGACCGACATCGCCGGTATGCAGATACCCGCCACGCCACAGTGCTTGTGTAGCCTCAGGGTTTTTGATGTAAGTTTGGGTTAGCCACGGTGCGCGAACAACAATTTCTCCGCTGGTTTTGCCGTCTCGGGGAATATCGTTCATGTCCTGATTAACCACCCGCACTTCGACCAGGGCGCAAGGTTTACCGGGCTTACGACGTCGTGCAATATCCTCATCCGACCCGCGCTCACAAACAGGTGCGGATAAATCTGCTATCGTTATTACCGGACAGGTTTCCGACAATCCGTAAGCGGCAAAAACTTCGATACCGAAATCCAGGGCTGTCTTGCCTAATCCCTCGGACAGCGCGCTGCCGCCGATAATGATCTTCAATCTTGACAAGTCCGTGTTGCGCGCTTGCGCGGCGGAAAGCAGCATTTGCAATATTGTCGGCACACAATGGGAAAATGTTACTTGTTCGCTTTCGATCATGCCCAGTAATTTTGCCGGATCATAGCGACCGGGATAAACCTGCTTAACACCCATCATGGTTGCAGCATAGGGCATGCCCCAGCCATGAACATGGAACATCGGGGTCATCGGCATATAGACATCTTCCTTATGGAAGCGATTATTTCCAGACGCTGTGGAAAACGCCGCAATCAGTCCAAGGGTGTGCAAGACCAACTGACGATGACTATAGGCGACCCCTTTTGGGTCGCCGGTGGTGCCGGTCGTGTAAAATGTTGTTGCCGTAGTGTTCTCGTCAAAATCCTGAAAATCAAACCCGACGTCTGATGCACTCAGCCGGGATTCGTACTCAGCAACATAACCTGATGGCAGATTTGGCGTATCCGAGCCATCCTCCAGCAAAACTAATTTAATCGGTCGCTCAAACCGCTCCGATATCTGATCGATGATGGGTACAAAATCCGTATGCACGAGAATAATGTCATCTTCGGCGTGATTGATTGTGTAAAGAATCTGTTGCGGCGACAGCCTGATGTTCACCATATGCAATATTGCGCCCATCATTGGCACCGCAAAAAAACATTCCAGATAACGATGGCTATCCCAATCCATCACCGCAACAGTATCGCCCATAGCCACGCCCAGAGATGACAGACTGCGCGCGAGACCACAGATTCTCTGGTAAAATGCACAATAATCATAACGCCTGACATCACTGCTAACGATTTCCTGATGCGGCGCATTTGCCAACGGCGTAAGAAGAATTTGTTTGATAAGCAGCGGGTAGCGGTAGGCCGAAGCAGCCTCAGGGGTATTAACCATTTCTTTGATCCTAGTTGATCCTATATGAATATATTTTTCGTAAGCACGTTTGCTGAATGATAAAATCCTGCCTTTATAAAATGAGAAGCCTCCTTGAAATATATTAGCACTCGGGGGCAAGCCCCGAATCTGGATTTTGAGAATGCAACGCTGGCCGGTCTTGCCAGCGATGGCGGGCTATACATTCCTGATAAGTGGCCTTGTTTGAGCATCGACGAGATCCGCGCCCTGCAAAATAAAAATTACCCCGAACTGGCCACCGCCATTATCGGTCTGTTCGTGGGTCAATCGGTTGCCTCCGAGGAGCTTGGCCGATTGGTGTCCAATGCATATGGAAATTTTTCTCACGACGCCATCGTACCATTGAAGCAGCTCGACGATAAGCTGTTTTTTATGGAGCTGTTTCATGGCCCTACCCTGGCGTTCAAGGATTATGCGCTACAAATGCTGGGACAATTCTTTCAATATTTTCTCAAAAAAAACAGGTGTTCTTGCACAATTGTAGGCGCCACTTCTGGCGATACCGGCTCCGCCGCCATCGCCGGGCTTAGAGGTTTGTCGGCAGTGAATCTGTTTATGCTGCACCCGCGAGGCCGGGTATCCGAAGTACAAAGAAGACAAATGACCACCGTTCAGGGTGAAAATATTCATAATCTTGCCGTGGAGGGCACATTTGATGACTGCCAAAATCTGGTAAAAGCACTGTTCAATGATTCTGAATTTCGGCAACGTCATTCCTTAAGCGCGGTCAATTCAATTAACTGGGCGAGGATTGCCGCCCAGGTTGTCTATTACTTCAAGGCAGCGTTAGTCCTTGGCGCGCCAGATCGAGAGATAAATTTCTCGGTGCCAACGGGTAACTTTGGCAACGTGCTGGCCGGCTATGTCGCAAAGCAGATGGGACTGCCCATTCGTAAACTGATTATTGGCTCAAATCAAAATGATATATTGACCCGTTTTTTCGAAACCGGTGTGATGGAAAAAACCGGTGTGACCCCTACTCTGTCGCCAAGCATGGATATTCAAATATCGAGTAATTTTGAGCGCTATTTGTTTGAACTGCTGGCGCATGACAGCGATCAGCTAAACCACATTATGGCATCTTTTAATGAGTCCGGTAAATTCACGATTGACAACAGCCTGCTGCAAAAAGCACAGCAAAGCTTTGGCGCATACCGAATGGATGACAAACAAATCAAAACAGATATTAACCAAATCTACAAGTCCACCGGGGAGATTATCGACCCACATTCTATCATTGGGGTTTCCGCCGCCAAAAATTCGGCTGAAAACACGGCCAAAAATGGGCTTGATCCATCGCTGCCCACAGTGGCGATCGGCACCGCGCATCCAGCAAAATTTCCGCAAGCAATCAAACTGGCGACCGGCATCGATGTTACGCTTCCAGCCCGTCTGAGGGATTTAATGAACATGGAAGAAAAAGTCGAGAATGTCGATAACAACCTTGAATCCATTAAAACAAGAATCGACTGTTTTGCGCGTATTCATGAAGTTTAGTGTTATAGACTATGTTCGCCAACATTGGAAAGGCAAGTTATCACTACCCATATCGTTCTGGATAAACTTTCTCTTTCTCTATATCGTTCTTGCATTCCTCGAGCGATTCTTTCTGCCACCCTATCTATTAGACCAACTGACAGTTTCATATTCTGTCGCAATATTCTCAATCGTCGTGCGCTTGATTATCTATCCTTGGCAAATCGTCGGGGTTGTCAGGGCCTGCGATAATTCCATCGACTCTAATATTAACCGTATCTGGATCATCGCCGCTCAGGCGGTCGTGGTGATGAGCATTGTGGCGACCTTGGCATTGACCTTCTCAAGCTATCAATCTGTGTTGGGATACAAACGCAGCCTGCTGCCTCCCAAAAGCTTTGAAATTGCACCAAAATATACCTTGGATTTGGTAAAAGAGGGGACGCTATTGCACTTGCGCGGGCCAATGCAATCTGGAATAACCCGGCGGGTTTCAGAATTTCTTCGGCAACATCCAGCAGTTACCGGAATTATTCTCGATAGCAAGGGCGGAAAAATTTCGTCGGGCAGGGGCTTGGCGAAAATAATCAGGGAAAATAAATTGAACACCTACAGCTTGGAAACATGCGCGTCAGCCTGTACTACGGCATTTGGCGCTGGTGTCCATAGGGCATTAGGCACAAATGCCAAATTGGGGTTTCATCAATATCAAGCCTTTACCGTGTATCCACACTTCGATATCGACCAAGAGCAGGCTAAAGATATTGCATTGTTCAAAGAGCATGGCATATCAGATTCATTTTTGAAAAAAAATTTTAGTCAGCCGCCTGAAAATATGTGGTGGCCGGATAACCATGAATTATTGCAGGCGAATTTTGTTCACCAAATCAACTTTAAACTTAATGAGGAGTGATGCCTCGAAGTCTTTCGCCTCGGCGTCTTAGCAATTCCACGGAAAACAGCAACAGAATGGATACGATTACCAATAAAGTTGCCACAGCGAGAATGGTTGGACTGATTTGCTCTCGAATCCCAGAGAACATCTGCCACGGTATCGTGCGTTGTTCGTAGCTGCCAACGAATAACACGACCACGACTTCATCAAATGAAGTAATAAATGCAAATAGTCCCCCTGAAATTACGCCGGGCAAAATTAATGGCACAATAATCTTGAAAAATGTTGTGACTGGCGAGGCCCCCAATGTGGCGGCAGCACGAATCAAACTATGGTCGAACCCGACCAATGTTGCAGTCACGGTGATGACGACGAATGGCGTGCCTAGTGCGGCATGCGCTAATATGACGCCTAAATGGGTTGAAGACAATCCGATCTTGGTATAGAAAAAATACATGCCCGCCGCAGATATAATCAAGGGCACAATCATGGGCGAAATTAAAATGCCCATTACCACCGATTTATAGGGCATGTCTTCGCGGCTGAGCCCCAATGCCGCGATGGTGCCTAAAGTCGTTGAAATCAGCGTGGCAAAAACAGCGATGACAAAACTATTATTTACCGCGCCTTGCCAGTTTAAATTGGTAAAAAAGTCTTCATACCACTTCAATGAATAGCCGGCGGGATCGAATCTCAGCATTTCTTCAGTAAAAGTGAAGAACGGCACTGCATTAAACGAAAGCGGCATCACCACCACAATGGGCGCAATCAAGAAGAAGAAAATCAGCCCGCAAATAAAAAGATAGGTATAGTGCCAGATTCTTTCCAGTGGTGTGGTGTAAGCCGGTAGTGCCATAGTTTCCAGTTATCCGAGTTCCCAGTTATCCGAGTTTCATGTTGTCGATTCCGACAATTCTGTCATATAGAAAATACAGTACTAATACGACAGCAAGCAATATCGCACCCAACGCTGCCGCCAGACCCCAGTTCAAGGAGCTCGACATGTGAAACGCGATAAAATTGCTGATCAGCGTTCCGCTTTGTCCTCCAACCAGCGCAGGCGTAATGTAATAACCAATTGCCAGTATGAATACCAATATTGCGCCAGCGCCAATTCCTGCTACCGTGTTGGGCATATAAATTCTGACAAAAGCAGTGAACGGGGTCGCGCCCAGAGATTTTGCCGCACGCATATAACTTGGGGGGATGGTTTTCATTACACTATATAAGGGTAATACCATAAACGGCAGCAAAATATGCACCATAGCAACTATGGTTCCTGTGCGGTTGTGTATCATCGCCAGGCGATTATCAGTTGCAACGACGCCCAGCCACACAAGGATATCGTTTATTACACCCTCTTGCTGCAATAATGCAATCCATGCTGTGGTTCGGACCAGCAATGAGGTCCAAAATGGCAGTAAAACCAAAATTATCAGCAGGTTGCTTTTTGCGGTCGGCAGCACAGCCAGCAAATAAGAGATTGGATAGGCAAGAATCAAACACAAAAAGGTGATTAACAAGCTCATCCACATCGTGCGCCAAAACAGTTTGAGATAGATTTGTCTGTTCGGATCGTTTCGTACTATGTCTCCCGTTTCGCCATAGCCCATGTCCACCGCTGCCAGATAATAGGAAATGGTGTATGGGGCGCTCTCGCGCTTGAAGACTTTCCAGTTTTCAACATCGCCCCATTTTTTATCAATATCGATAAAAGCCTGCTGGTACGGCGCTTCCAAACTGCCTGATTTGCGCGTGGCTTTTCTGAACAAGCCAGCGAATCCCGGTTTTTCATAGTTCAACCGGCGACCTACCTTCCCTCCCGCTTTGGTTTTATTCGCCTCGATAAAATCTTCCGCCAAGGCGGCGAACACTTCTTCGTCGGGTAATTCACCGCTTTGCTCGTCCCAATTATTCAGCAACGGCACGGTGCGATGCATGACTTCGCCAACCCGCTGGTTTTCGACGCTGCGAAACAGCATATCGAGGATCGGGATAAAAAACGTGACCGCGATAAACAGAAACAAAGGAACAACCAGCCCGATGGCTTTTAATTTGCCGCGCCGCTGAGCGCGAGCGAGACTGACTTTCAGCGGTATGCCGTCGGCGGTGACTAATGGCAGAGTGGTGGTGGAGGTCATGGTTGCTTGTTCGGCTGCTTGTTCTTTTTCCTCACCATACAAAGCGGACTCGGCAACCCACAAGCATAACGCTGTACGCTGGTGGGGCTGGCTTCACTGTTGGCGATAGCCGTTGCTCTGGTCGCCGACGGTTTCCGCCAGTGGCCGTACATCAGCACCCCGATCATCAGCACCGAGATAATAGCCAAAACAGGTGTCGGACTCATTAATACGTGCCCTTGAATACATACCCTTGGCGATTAACCGCCGATGCCTGGTGGTTGCGGCTTAATCGGATTACCGCGTTCATCAAGGCCATGCCGCTCGTTCCACCAAGCGGCGAAAAATATAGACCCCAGTATGGAAATTGCCAAAAACCACCACAGTATAAAAAAACTACTCATCACCGCCTCACGTTTTGGTTTCCCGATAGTAAAAGGTGCTACCCAAATAAAACAAGAGACCGAGCAAAGCGAGATAAAGTTCGTGCATCGCGGGCTTCGGGTCGATTAATGCCCCGATAATGCCGGCACCCATGAGAATCACTCCCGAAGTGTTGGCGCCACGTCGTAGCGCTTCTTCGGAGAATTCTATTTTGCGCGATGTTTTTTCTTCATCCACTTCGTTCGGCACCTATTCAATCAATCTACTGCGCCAACCAAACATTGAACAGCTCGGTTAAATCATCCGTGTTGTCGGCCCAGAACTCATAATCATAGATTAATGTGTTCGTTGCATTGTTCGGGTCGGTCGGCATATGCGGAGCCATTTCGATGCCCAAAGCCTCGTGTTTACCGACCAGCGGAGCTGAGGAAGCGCGCGCCGGACCATAGGAAATATATTTTGCCTGGTCAGCAAGCCGTTGCGTATCGGTGGCGAACTTCAGATACTTCATCACCTCGGCTTCGTTCTTGCCGCCCTTAGGCACAATCCAGCCATCAAGGTCAAACGCCTGCCAATCCCACAACATGGCAATCGGTTGTTTCTCTTCCACAATCGCCGAGAACAATCTGCCGTTGTAAGTTGAGCCCATCACCACTTCGCCGTCGGCGAGAAGCTGCGGGGTTTGCGCGCCTTTCTCCCACCAGATAACTTGGTCTTTGATGGTATCAAGTTTTGCCAATGCGCGTTTCACGCCTGCTTCGGTGCCGAGCACTTCATAAACCTTCCCAATCGGCACGCCATCGGCGATCAATGCCCATTCCAGATTATTGATCGGCCTTTTCTCCAACGCACGCTTGCCCGGATATTTTTTCAGGTCAAACACATCATTGATGCTGGTCGGCGGATTGTTGCCGACTTTGTCGGTGCGATAGCCAAAAGTGGTTGAATACACGATTTGTGGAATAAAGCACGGAGACACAATCAAATCGCCAAAGTCCTGGCTCGCTGAGGTGCCGTCGGGAGCCTTGGCCAAGTCATTATCGTGATTGATTTCAACCGCCAAGCCTTCATCGCAAGCCGTAATTGCAGTCGCTGCCACGGCATCAACCAAATCCCAAGTAACATTGCCAGATTCCTGCATCGCGCGCAGTTTTGACAACGCCTCGTTGGCGGAATCGTCGTTGATGATTTTGATGCCGGGATTAGCCGCCATATAAGGCTCGTGGTACGCCTTTTGCTGGCTTGCGGTATATGCACCGCCCCAGGACACGACGATTAATTCGGTGTCTGCATGTGCCGCAGATACCAAACCAAATATCACCGTCGCCAGTAGGGTTTGTTTTAAAATTTTGTTCATTAGGAATTCTCCTCTCATTATGTTGTTCTAGATATAAAAAATCACAAAAATTTTGTCGTGCCGACTTACAATGCCAATCAACTATCAATCTGACGGATCGAGAGCACGACAATCTTCCATATTCCAGCCGATTTTAACCGTATCCCCTTCTTGAAGACTGGCATGGGCGGCTGAATTTGGAATCTTTACAATAAAGTCATCATGACCACAAACGGTGAACCTGGTCCTGATATGGTCACCAAGATAAATTAGTTCTTCGGCTTTGGCACTAAACTCATTGGGCAAGGAGCCTGCCTGCGGTGCGACCACAACCCGCTCCGGGCGTAACGACAAAGTTGATCTTTCGCCAACCCCTCCGACATTGATTTTCTTGGCGTGGATTTCGCCACCACTATCAATTTCGACTTTAACACTATCGCCAAAGTCTTCTATAACCTTGCCGAGCAGACGATTGTTCTCGCCAATAAAGTTGGCGCAAAACGCATTGACAGGTTGTTCATACAATACCTCCGGCGGCGCGCATTGTTGAATGACGCCATCGTCAAACACGGCAACGCGGTTTGACATGGTCAGGGCTTCGCTTTGGTCATGGGTCACATAGACCACGGTCAGACCGAGATTTTCGTGAATATGCTTGATTTCATACTGCATTTGTTCGCGCAGGTTTTTATCGAGCGCGCCAAGGGGCTCGTCCATCAGCACCAAGTCGGGGTCAAAAACCAGCGACCTCGCCACTGCCACCCGCTGTTGCTGCCCACCGGATAATTGCGCCGGCCGGCGGTCGCCGAAGGGACCGAGTTGCACCATGTCCAGCGCCCGCTTGACCTTGGCCTCGCGCTCGCTTTTGTCCATTTTCCTCACTTCAAGGGGGAACGCCAGATTTTCAGCCACCGTCATGTGCGGAAACAACGCATAATTCTGGAACACCATGCCGATGCCACGCTTGTGCGGGGCAACGTTGTTGATGCTCTGATCCTTGAGATAAATCTCGCCGTGTGTTGCCGGCTCAAATCCAGCGAGCATCATTAAGCAAGTCGTTTTTCCAGAACCTGATGGGCCTAACATGGTGAGAAATTCGCCTTCTGCCACATCCAGATTAAGGCTTTTTACGACCAGAATTTCTCCATCATAACTTTTTTGAATGTCGACAAAGCGAACCAAAGGGCTATCACTGGACATAAAGATTTTCTGATGAGTTTAGTTTATGAAACGCTGTTTATTATAGCATTACTTTTATGATAGCATACACCACCAAGGAGCATCCTATGCGAAATTTCTCCATAAGTTGCATTTAGGTTGAATTTTTTCCTGGTTTGTTGGCTTATAAAAAACCGTTTTCACGCTGGCGCGGATTGGTCGAATATCAAAATGATATTTTGCAGGAAGTCAGCGATCCGCTCCGGGTTTGAGGGCAACTCCACCCACTCAAATACGGTTACCTCTTTACTGGACTCAATGGCTTTTCTCGCAGTAACCCGGTGGCTTACAAACATTGCTGTTTTATTGGGTGATACTCTTTCAAATCTAAGGCGATATTTGTCGAGCGAAGTATTGCGGTTGATCGTGGCTTGCAACAAGCTCTTGAATAGCTGCTTAACCACCGAGCCCTCTTCACCCAATGCGATTTCCCGTTTAATCCATTCAGTCTCCATCGTACCCGCTTCGGGGTTATAGTCAACCAGGCTTACGCCGTTAGTTACCCAGTATTCACTGATGGTCTTCCATGCCGATTCGACATCGGTATCAATTTCCAACCAGGTTTTTTCGTCCTGCTTATGTATTCTGGCGCCGATAACTTCTGGCAGCACTCTGAGTTCAGAAAACGGATCAGCATTTGCTTGCACCTTGGCATTCGAACTACCCACCAAATCTGGCGGCAGTTCAAGAGATTTAGCCGTTTTTGCTCTGGCCAATTCTGATCTGGTTACTTTAGACGATTTACTTAACTTCGTCTGATTGGCTTCCGGATCAATATTTTCAGGACTCCGAGCGCTTTCTGTCTTGTCTTGAGACGAGGTTGTGGATTTGCTTGAAGATTTATCTCCTGTGGATGAGCAGGATGCGCTCAATATGCAGAAGATTGTTAAAAATAAAATTCGGAGAATCACTTTTTTTATATCCAAAATTGTAAGCACCAAAGCAGTCTGGAATCTAGCATATATCGGCGGATAGTCCCACTTAAAGTTACTGTTTACAGCAATATTCTTGATAAATTATAGGAAATTAGCGCAATTTGAGGAAATACACCAAACCCTCGGCGGAACTGGCAGGCATTAAGGATAACTTAAGGAAACCCTGATTAATTCAGCGCTTCCTTATTTAATGATTAGTAACTGTGTTCAGGGTCAGGAAATTTGCCTTGTTTAACCTGCGTTACATACTCTGCCAGCGCACCTTGAATTCCGAATTTGTTTCCCTCAAGAAAATTCTTCACAAATTTTGCCGTCTTTCCCGGATACAGGCCCAGCAAATCATGCCAAACCAGTATTTGGCCATCTGTTCCTGCACCAGCGCCAATCCCTATCACCGGGACATCAAGGCTGTTCGTTAATGCCACGCCAAGCGTCTCAGGGACACACTCAATCAAAATGACGCTGGCGCCCGCCTGTTGTAAAATTTTAGCTTCATCGATAATCGCCTGGCCCTGCTCCGGGTCCCGGCCTTGCACCCGATACCCGCCAAGATGATTGATGGATTGCGGTGTCAGCCCCATATGCGCGCAAACCGGAATACCCCGTTCAGTTAACAGCCGTGTGGTCTCCGCTAGCCAGGCTCCGCCTTCCAGCTTGACCATTTGCGCGCCTTCACGCATCAGTATTGCCGCGCTTTTCAGGCTTGCGGTTTCAGAATAATAACTCATAAAAGGCAAATCGGCGGCGAGCAACGAGCCTTTGTTGCCTTGTTTGGCACAACGAACATGGTAGGCAATATCTTCGATGGTGACTGGTAGGCTGCTGTCATGCCCCTGAATCACCATGCCCAACGAATCTCCGACTAACAGCACTTCGATTCCAGCCGTACTGGCCGCATGTGCACTGCAATAGTCATAGGCGGTAAGACAAACAAACTTTTCCCCGGCGCGTTTCATTTGTGCCAGAGTGTTTATGGTGATATCCGGGCGGGATTGAGATTGAATTGACATGAATACTTACCTTTTGGCGCACATTGTATAATGCTACATTATATTGCATTCCAGCAAGCCCCTCTTTTGAGCATTATCAGCGTTGCGATTATAGCCCCGATATTCAATCGGCAGTCGATTGCTATTCGCCTGCTCAATCTGGATGCCTGTTATCCCGGTCCCACGGTGCCGACTCGATGATGGCTGAACACCACGACGGCGTGGTTTGATGGCGTAATTTTTGTATCGCAACCGGGCGCGGGATATTCCTGTTGTCAGAACTAATCAAACACTCGTTGTAACCCAAGCCGCATTTAACGCAGACTGCACGCTTTCCCTGTCTTGAGTTGATAAACCTGATAAGCCATCTTCCGGTTTGCCAAATGCCGTCATGGCATGAATCAATGCATTCGTATTGCTCCAGTCCAAGCGGCTGCCGTCCGACAACTCGAACGACTCGACCCGGCCGGACGGCGTGCCGGAAAACTGCTCCTCCACCACCAACTCGGCTTCCGCGCCGAGAATGCTTATGGTCAAATCATCCCCGCTCCGGAACAGCCATATATTTTCCCGCCCCGTGCCCGCGCCGAACACAATCCGGTCATTCGCCCCTCCTTCCTCGCGCACCGCGTCGCTCCCGCTGTCCCCCTGAAAATAGTATGTGTCGCTCCCCGCCCCTCCATACAATCTGTCATCCCCGCTTCCGCCGGTGATCACATCCTCGCCCGAACCACCGTTGATGAAGTCGAAACCGCTTCCGCCGTAGATTGTATCGTTTCCGTTTCCGCCAACCAGGCGATCATCCGAATTGGTGCCCACAATAAGGTTTCCCGAAGACGCTTTTGCTATCACGACGGGGGTTCCCGCAAGACCTTCCGCCACCGCCTCGCCCACATCAACCGCCGCCCCGCCCCGCCCCGCACCACGCCGAACCACGCCGAACCACGCCATCATCTCCGCAATCCCAAGCCGCGCGCCATCGGAAAACACAACGCGCTCCACGCGGTTCTTCTCGTTCGCCTAATTCTCTATCCGAACCACATCCGACAGCGATACGCGCACGCCGCCGAAAAACGCCAACTCTTCCACTTTGTTGTTGCTGTTGGCGTAGTCTTTGATGCGCACAACATCGGGCAAGCCGGACAACTCCGTGACCGCCGCCGCGTCCTTGGCTTTTACGCCAACCAGCAAGTCGTTGCCGCTTCGTTGCACCACCAAGTCGGCCATCGTGATGCCGCCGCCGAACTCCAGCACATCCAGGCCCGCGTCCTCCTGCACGACCCGCCGCCTGGAAACCGTACGGTATCCGGTTCGAGTCTCATCGCGGTAATAGTAGCCGCCCCCCTGCCCACCGGATTCATAACGCACCCGCTTTGTGTAAGTGTACGACTCGCGCGCGCTGTAAGTCCGCGTAGGGCGAAAATCATCAAAAATCCGGTCCCGACCATCGCCGCGATCAAACACATACCTGTCGGACCCTGCGCCGCCATACAACTTGTCCGCGCCCGCGCCGCCCGCAAGAATGTCTTCTCCCGCCGACCCATGGATCGCATCGTCCCCGCCGCCGCCGTAAGCGGTGATCGCATCGCTGCCGCTGGTGTGAAAATGGTCGTTGCCATCACCGCCAAACACGCGCTCCACTTCGCACGCTTTCATATCCACATCGTGCGCAACATCGTCCGTGAACACCACGGTGTACCAGCCCTCGCCTCCGGAAAATGCGTCATCGCCGGCATCGGTCAGCGAGCGCAACTCGCCGGCGTCCACCTCGCCGTCCTGCCACACCTTGAACTTGGTAAACTCGGCGTCTTTGGAATCCAACACGCCATCGGCGTTGCTGTCAAAATGCCGCAGCCCTTCCAAATCAGTGCGCGCGCCTTCCACATAATCCACAAACGAAATCTCATCGCGCGCGGTGATGTTGTTGTCGCCGTCCTTGTCGTACGCCAGCAAGCCGTCATCGGCGCCAGCCCAGCCGAGATTGTAGAGATAGCCGTCCCCGTTGATGTCGTAAAACGCCGACGACTCGTCCAGCGACATCAACTCCACCCCATCGCCGTCCAAGTCCAGCACAATCGGCTTGCCGCCGCCGCCGCCTGTGCCTCCAGGAGCGCCCCCGGACCACTTCCAGGACCACCGCCTCTGCCATCCGTGCCGTCGCCAGGCGGACCGCCGCCGCCGCCGTCGTTGTCGTTATTTTGTTCACTGTCAACGGCAGGGTCACCGCTAGGGCTGTCAACCGCGTTTGCACTGTCAAAATCGTCAGGGTTGTCGCCATACGGGTTGTCAAATCCGCCGGATTCGGTATCGCTTTGTCCGAGTATGGAATCCACTGCCTTTTCTGTTACAAGGGTTGCTATAAAACTGGTAGTAGTAGAAATTACAAATCCGGTTAATCCTACGGCTAATGCACTTGTGATTCCAATTGCTGCTAGTGCAGGTACGGCGAGTGTACCTACTCCTAACGCCACACCGATACCAACCGCAAGTCCCGCAACTTTGGCTTCGGTTGATGCTGATGAAAACTGCGACGAGATTGCGCCAGTTACTGAGTTGACACCTATCCTGCTCGCTAAAGTACTACCTAAACGTGCCAGAAATTAGTGATCTACCGATTGATGCCGCGCTCATGGTTTTCTCCTCCGAAGGATTACATAAGGAACTATTGAAAGAAAGTAAAAGGTAAAAAGTAATAAAAGTGGATAAACCATAATAAGCCGCCCATCTTGGTGAGACAAATTATTCATATTCGCATAACCCAAATCATACCGAAAAAACAACCATGCCATGCCAGTCCATGCCAAAACAATCATCGCAAAATGCCAATTACCCATTCGCATATTGATAAGTCCAGCATATGCATCCCGAGGAAACATAACAAATGGTATAACAAAAAAGATATTTGTTAAAATAATAGAACCAATTGCACATGCATACGGGGCCCATGCATAGTCCCTAATAATCCAATATAGTGACAACAGCGCTACATTAAAAATGCCTATTAGCCAAAGATTGAGTTTGGATTTTACTGGCTCGGGTTTACCAGTAATTACTATCGGCAATGGCAACTTGCTAATTTCCTTTTGAAAGAATCGAACAAACAACACCCCCTTCAACGCAACAAACAAAGGCACATAACCGGGACCAAATTTAATTGCCGTCCCCCCAATCACCAGCAACATACTGCCAAACCAAAGCCAGTCAACACGTTCGCTATATTGCGTAGCAAACCACCCGGCAAGCCAATTACCGATACCGGTTTTGTTTTCTTTGGTTGTCGGTGATTCGGTCATTTTCATCATTCTCAGTTTGCGGGCGCGTTGAATTGGCAATTCGGCAGGCAATCCAACTGGCGGATTGCCTTATCGCGGAAACCGCGGCTTCTGCCTTTGCTTGAATTTACAGTTTGCGCAGTCATTTTATTTCATCCGCGGAATTAAAGTTAAAGAGACCTTTGCATCATTAAAAAACACCTGACCAAACTTACAAACCGCTGCCATTTTTTATAAATTTCCTTCATTTTTCTGCAAGCCTTCTTCAATTCATCACCACTTACCGCTTTTCTCGCGCTCATTTTACGTTAACCTGAAAAATAATAGGTGTGACCTTTGCCACATTTCATCCATTATTTTCGCTTTATTTACTATGGCGAATTCATCGTGTCGAGGCAAAAAAAGGGCGGCGAAAACGCCGCCCGGATACAAAAGCGAACCGGACTTATGCCAAATTCACGTTTGCTAATTCCTCGTCTCTATGCTTGCCGCCCTTCGGGCCTCTAAATAAATTACGCATGGTTTTTCTCTGGTTGAGGGTTAGTTGTTGGTTATTTGTTCGTTGGCGAAATATTCCGCCGTGAACATCGGATGAATGCGGCGGTAAAACGCCGCCAGCAAATCAAGTTTTTTCTGCAAGCAGGGATAATCGTCGAACGGTAGCGGCCGTTCTCGCACTCCCACGAGCGTGGCGCGCGCCCAGAACAACTGCATCGCAAAAGTGTTGATGTCATTCTCCCAAGACGTCATCGCATGCGGTCCGGGCAGACACCGTTGAAAATAAAATTCGCCATCTTCCGGGACAAAGGGGGAGTCGCCATCATCAGTATGCCCTATGTCATACTGAAAATCGCTCGGATTGAGCGCCAGCCATTCCGCTTTGGGGAACAGATACGCATAGCCATGCAACAGAAAACTGGAAAACTCATGGTGGAAAATATCCTCAGTATTAAGCTGAGAATCATACCTAGCCCCCCCCGTTGTCAGATAAATGGCGCCACGCTCCAAGTCATATATGCCCTCCGGCTCTATAGACAGGGAGCCGAAGATCAGCTTAATTTCTTCCACGATGTAAAGGGTGCGCAGATACTTTTTGATGAGCTCCAGCGGGTATTGCTTCAGCGCACGCTTCGCATAGCGTTTATAATAGTGCCGGTTTTTCCGCTTGGCGGGCACAACTTCCACAACGCCGTTTCTCCATCGGCTTTTCATGTCGTTTTCGTGTTTGCTGAAATCGTAAAAAACGATGCGCACGCCGGTGCGTTCGTCCGTGACGATGTCGGGAAGTTCGTCCTGCGCATGGACCGACGATGCGCACAGCATTACAGCGACAAGCCACAGTCGGTCAATGCGCGTTTCCAATCGGGCGGCGAACCACCGCCCGATTTTGTTTGCTTTGGTTGTCGGCACTTCGGTCATTTTCATCATTCTCAGTTTGCGGGCGCGTTGAATTGGCAATTCGGCAGGCAATCCAACTAGCGGATTGCCTCAAATAATCCAAACGAGCGGCAGTGTAGAGAATATTTTAACCGTATCAACATCATCGGGGTTGTCCGGATCAGTCAGGTCGCCGGGGGAATACCGATTATCGTTGTGTTTGTCGGTGCCCGGACTGTTTGCGGCAGCATCTTTGGTTGCCAAATGCGAAAAAACTCCCATCACATGCGGCTCTGTTTCTTTAAACATACTCGAAACAATCACCGCCCCCTGCACGATTTTTCCAAGAGGCTTATTAAAACGTCCGACAACTTTGTCTGCTATTTTACCAGCAGCGAAATCAGGAGTTTGAAAATTGTCCTTGATAGCATCACGCATATCGCGAAGATCATCTCCAAGTATGCCAAAAATAGAACGATCATCACGCTTATCTTGGTCTTTTTCATGGTCGTCAGTATGCATAACTAATACTCCTGCCCAATCGGACTGTTGTGATTGAAAAAATAAAAATTAAAACGAAAAAATTCAGGTTGCTGGATTCGTCTCGCTACGAAAACACCACATAATAATTAGCGGAATCCAAGTGGCCAGCGTAAGCAGAAAGAAGAATAAGAATGCCCAAGATAATCCAGTATCCAATGGAATGAAAAGCAGAATCCAGGACGGAATCGCCAGCAATTGCCACCAACCGCTTACCCCAATGTCGTGCAAGCGGCGGACACCGACCGCAAGAGAAGGTAGCATTGTTGCAAAAATCCACAGCCAACTCAAAACACCATCCGAAATATCGCACTGGTCAAGCGCATAGCACTCAAGAACAGATGCCAATGCATTAACCAGAGCAAGAAATAATATAAACCACCAAAATTCACTGCGCGATGCCCGCCCCGTGAAAGTGGCGTATTTGCTGAAGCAGGTTTTAATAGATTGTGCAAAATTCATATCAGTTACTTCAATGTGCGTTAAAAGTTCAAAATCATTAAAACAAGCGAAATATTAAAGTAGCACATTTCAATTATCCAGAACCTCACAAGGCGAAATATTCCGCCGTGAACATCGGATGAATGCGGCGGTAAAACGCCGCCAGCAAATCAAGTTTTTTCTGCAGGCAGGGATACTCGTCGATCGGTAGCGGCAGTTCTCGCCACCCCATGGGCGTGGCGCGCGCCCGAAACAACTGCATCGCAAAAGTGTTGATGTCATTCTCCCAAGAAGATGCCGCATGCGGTCCGGGCACACATCGCTGAAAATAAAATTCGGGTTCTTCCGGGACAAAGGGGGGCTTGCCACTTCCAGTAACATTGCTTTTATACTGAAAATCGCTCGGATTGAGCGCCAGCCATTCCGCTTTGGGGAACAGATGCGCATAGCCATGCAACAGAAAACTGGAAAACTCGTGGTGGAAAATATCCTCAGTATTAAGCTGAGAATCATACCTAACTCCCCCCGTCGTCAGATAAATGGCGCCACGCTCCGAGTCATATGTGCCCTCCGGCTCTATAGACAGGGAGCCGAAGATCAGCTTAATTTCTTCCACGATGTAAAGGGTGCGCAGATACTTTTTGATGAGCTCTAGTGGGTATTGCTTCAGCGCACGCTTCGCATAGCGTTTATAATAGCGCCGGTTTTTCCGCTTGGCGGGCACAACTTCCACAACGCCGTTTCTCCATCGGCTTTTCATGTCGTTTTCGTGTTTGCTGAAATCGTAAAAAACGATGCGCACGCCGGTGCGTTCGTCCGTGACGATGTCGGGAAGTTCGTCCTGCGCATGGACCGGCGATGCGCACAGCAGTATGGCGGCAAGCCACAGCCGGTCAATGCGCGTTTCCAATCGGGCGGCGAACCACCGCCGGATTTTGTTTTCTTTGGTTGTCGGCACTTCAGTCATTTTCATCATTCTCAGTTTGCGGGCGCGTTGAATTGGCAATTCGGTAGGCAATCCAACTAGCGGATTGCCTTATAGCGGAAACCGCGGCTTCTGCCTTTGCTTGAATTTACAGTTTGCGCAGTCATTTTATTTCATCCGCGGAATTAAAGTTAAAGAGACCTTTGCATCATTAAAAAACACCTGACCAAACTTACAAACCACTGCCATTTTTTATAAATTTCCTTCATTTTTCTGCAAGCCTTCTCCAATTCATCTACCACTTACCGCTTTTCTCGTGCTCATTTTACGTTAACTTCAAAAATAATAGGCGTGACCTTTGTCACATTTTATCCATTATTTTCGCTTTATTTACTATGGCGAATTCATCGTGTCGAGGCAAAAAAAGGGCGGCGAAAACGCCGCCCGGATACAAAAACGAACCGGACTTATGCCAAATTCACGTTTGCTAATTCCTCGTCTCTATGCTTGCTGCCCTTCGGGCCGCGTCCAAAAAAAGAATGCATGGTTTTTCTCCGGTTGATGGTTGTTGGTTAGTTGTTGGTTATTTGTTCGTTGGCGAAATATTCCGCCGTGAACATCGGATGAATGCGGCGGTAAAACGCCGCCAGCAAATCAAGTTTTTTCTGCAAGCAGGGATAATCGTCGAACGGTAGCGGCCGTTCTCGCACTCCCACGAGCGTGGCGCGCGCCCAGAACAACTGCATCGCAAAAGTGTTGACATCATTCTCCCAATACGTCATCGCATGCGGTCCGGGCAGACATCGCTGATAATAAAATTCGCCATCTTCCGGGACAAAGGGGGAGTCGCCATCATCAGTATGCCCTATGTCATACTGAAAATCGCTCGGATTGAGCGCCAGCCATTCCGCTTTGGGGAACAGATGCGCATAGCCATGCAACAGAAAACTGGAAAACTCATGGTGGAAAATATCCTCAGTATTAAGCTGAGAATCATACCTAACTCCAACTCCCCCCGTTGTCAGATAAATGGCGCCACGCTCCGAGTCATAACCAGCCCAGCCGAGGTTGTAGAGATAGCCGTCCCCGTTGATGTCGTAAAACGCCGACGACTCGTCCAGCGACATCAACTCCACCCCGTCTCCGTCCAAGTCCAGCACAATCGGCTTGCCGCTGCCGCCATTTCCTCCACCTCCGCCGCCACCAAAGCCCCTGCTCGGATCTGGACCATCAGGATCACTGCCACCGGAGTCGCTATCGCTATCGCCACTACTGCCACTGTCACTGCCGTCATTGTAACCACCGCCATAAGTTGTTGCTGTATCGGAATCGTGGTCGTCGCCATTGCTGCCGGAGTCTGGCGCAGAGTCTTTTTCTCCGGACGGGCCAACAATATCTGCGGGATGATTACTGGCCGGGGTACCTCGTGGATGACCATTTGGGGCTGTGTCAACGGTATTTTTACGCGTGACTGTGTCTACGTTGCTCTGTTCAAAAGCCCATTCGGCGATTTACCCAACAAGTGCCTGGTAAGCCGGATTTTCCTGAGAACGTCCGAGGCGTTTAGCAATTCGTCCAAAAAGCGAAGCGTGGTTCATGCGTGTATCCTCCTGCCCAATCGTTAGAGCAATTTATGATTGAAAGAAAAACCAAAGGACTCTTGCCCTCGGTCAAAACGGTTTTCTTGCGGATTGCTTTTCAGTGCCCACAAGATTAACAACACCATTGGGAAAAGAAAATCAAATATCCCCATCAACACCACTGCTGTTATGGTGTAAGCAT
The DNA here is from genome assembly GCF_965237845.1 of Candidatus Spongiihabitans sp. Lineage (GTDB taxonomy): Bacteria > Pseudomonadota > Gammaproteobacteria > Arenicellales > Poriferihabitantaceae > Spongiihabitans. Next base: position 2,387,308 of record NZ_OZ250154.1, read on the forward strand.
CGAAAAAAGAACGCACCAAATCCAGATTGGCAAACAGTCCAATCTCGGTATGCAAAAGAGATGGCACGATAAACAGCATCCACCAGCCGGAGCGGTTGGTGTCATGCAAACGCCGAACCCCCGCTGCTATCTGTGGCAAAATCGGTAGATATACCAGTGGATATATCAAATCCCAGTAATACCCAGCGGGGAACAGCCAACTTTCGGGTTCGGTGGTGTTGCCCGCTCCCCAGTTCCATTCCGCGTCCGTCAGTAGGAGCCAGCCAATTGCCAGCAGGTTGGTCGCGGGCCGAGTCTGGTGGTCTGAGAACCAGTCCAATGCGACACCCATCAGCAGTGCGAACAGCCAAAACCACCAAAACTCCGAGCGCGACGCGCGTCCGCTGAAAGCAAAATACTTGACGAAGCAAACGCGCACTGCCGCAATCGGTCCGCGCGGCGGGGCGGCATAGTCGTCCGCGTTATCGGGGGTGCTTGCCGTTGCCATGTTCGTCTCTCAAGTAAAATACTCCAGCATACACGCCGTTGCAATGCTGGCATTTCCAGCAGCCCTCAATGCCCGCAATCCAATGGCAGCCACGCCGGTTCTGCAGTTGCAATGCCTGGCGGCGCCGTTGGATGCCCGTCGGTAAATTCCAAAACAAGGCGTTCTAAAAATCATGGCATATCATTGCAATTTCCCGAAGCATCGGCACAGGGCTGTTCGCGTCAACTACCGACAACTCCCGCCTATCCGCGCCGACGGGGTTGGAACTGCCGTTGTATTTGACAGTAACAGGCAACCCGGCTGGGCGGTCTATCATCCAAAGCAGCTATCCAAGCTGGACTCGGGATAGATTAGGTTGCCTTCCCCGCTGAATGTCAAGCATTTTTGCGCTTTTTTCTTTTGCCCGAGAAAAAAGGCGGTTGCCCGCCCCTTTTGAGCTATGAGCGGGGAGCGGACACCCGAAACGCCAACGGCTGGCTCCGGTCCCGCTTCGCGGGTTGAAACACCAGCCAATCAGGCAACAGTATGGCAGGTGCCTCGCTGGAATTGGCGACTATTCCGCAAACACTGCGCCGGCCGCTGTCTATCGGGTCAGCTATCGGGCAGCAGTCGTTTTCGGCGGGTTCACCGCCGCCCATCCGCCACGACCGCGATTCCGCGCCCGCAATCTTCGGCGGGGTTACAATGAGTCACATCCATTTCAACACCCGCGAGTCGTACTTGAGCCTAAAACCCCCATCCCCATCCGCATCATTTGGCCATCGTCAGGTACACGACCATAGCCCCAATATCAAATTCCCGCCAGCGCTTGCGGAAATTCCAGTCGTGCGGCCGGGCATGATAGTTGTTGTGCCAGCCTTCGCCCCAAAATAGCAACGCCATCCACCACAAATTGCGGCTTTCATCTCCAGTTTTGTAATTGCGATACCCCCAAATGATGGGTCGTATATGCATCCAGCGCTCTCGACAGCCGACGTAGGCTCACGGCATCCGGCATCGCCTAATCCGCCCGTACCACCCGCAGACCAATGGCATGGCGGAGCGTTTCAATCGCCGCATTAGCGAAGCGCTGCGGCACAAGGCATACATCAGCGCCAACACCGGTGGAAACAAGTTCCGCAGCCACCGGGAAAGAGACCGGTTTATCCGTGCCTTTGTGGATAACCACAACAAAACCCGCCTGAAGTGTTTAGGCTATAAAGCGCCGCTGGAAGCCCTGGAAGAAACCATAAGAATCCATAAGAATCCATAAGGATCAGGCCGGACACAACACGAATGCGGGGGATGGTGGGCCTATACAATCGATTGCCTTGGGATCGATTATTCTTTAAACTCCAGCCCTCTTTTAACAACCGATCAAAATATGGCAAAAGAAGAAAGCATTGAAATGGAAGGCACAATCATTGAAGCCTTACCCAATACTTTGTTTAAAGTAGAGCTTGAAAATGGGCATGAAATTATTGCGCATATTTCGGGAAAAATGCGTAAACACTATATACGCATACTGCGCGGGGACAAAGTAACCGTTCAACTTACCCCCTATGACCTGAGCAAAGGTCGCATCACTTTCCGCGCACGTTAACACTTCATTTTCTCAACTAGTTGCCCGCCGCAAATCGGGCTGCCACCCAACCTAAAACGGCAGTTATCAGTTCCCGCCACATCTGGAAATTAGCCGTCGGGTAAATCCGGCAGCAATGCGGCAACGAACTTGTCGGCATTAAATGGGCTTAAATCTGTTACCGCTTCCCCTACCCCGATAAATTTAATTGGCAACCTGAACTTCTCCGCCAATGCGACGACCACGCCTCCTCGCGCAGTACCGTCTAGTTTAGCGATACACAATCCAGTAAGCGGGATCGCTTTTTGAAAATTTTCCACCTGGGGAATAACATTTTGCCCATTGCCGGCGTCAACGGTAATGAGCACTTCATGGGGAATATCAGGATTGGCTTTTGCCAGAACTTTTTTTATTTTTTTTAATTGCGCCATCAAATCCCCGTGGGTATGCTGCCGTCCTGCAGAATCAATCAGCAAATAATCGACCTTTCGCGCACAGGCCGCACTATACGCATCAAAGGCGACCGCCGCCGCATCGGCGCCGTGCGACTGGGCGACCACAGGGATATCCAGTCGCGCGCCCCAAGTCTGGAGTTGTTCGATTGCGGCGGCCCGGAAGGTATCGCATGCTGCCATCATCACTTTGCTGCCCATATCCTGGTAGTGTTTAGCCATTTTTGCTAATGTTGTGGTCTTTCCGACCCCATTTACCCCAACCATCAAAATCACCTGAGGCCGACCCTGCCGGGAATTTAGTTCATTTTGCTGGCAGTCGCCAAGCGTTTCCAATATTGTTTCCCGCAATCCCTGAAGTAATTGTTGGGAGGTGGTGTATTTGTCTTGTTTGGATTTCCGCCTGAGGCCGGATACCAGTGATTGACTGGTATGAACGCCAAGGTCAGCCATCAACAATTGGTCTTCAATTGCTTCATAAAGAGAGTCATCCAGGGCCGAACTGCCTTTGAATATGCCCAGCAATCCTGCGGACAGGGGTTGTCCGGTCTTGGCAAGTCGTGCAAAAAATCCTGCGCCTGAAGCCATTACGTGTCTTGGTTGGTAGTTAAGTTTTAGTCTTTATCACTGATATTCAATTAGAATGCAACATCGGTATCGTATCATTGCATGAAACAATGGTCGTGAGACAATCGTTTTTAAAACTTGCTGCTTTTAACACCTGTTTTTCTCCATGAAAAAAATGAAAAAACCGGGACAAGTCAGAATTATTGCCGGTCAATGGCGGCGTAGGCAGATTCGATTTCCTGAGATTAGTGATTTAAGGCCATCCCCGGATGCGGTGCGCGAAACGCTGTTTAATTGGTTAAGCAATGATCTGGTTGGCAGCGTCTGTCTTGATCTGTATGCTGGCAGCGGCGCATTTGGTTTTGAAGCCGCGTCTCGCGGCGCATCCAGTGTGGTTATGGTAGAAAGTCATAGCCAGGCAATCAAACATTTGTCTGACACCCAAAATTTATTGAATGCCCATGATGTTATTGAAATTTGTCACGAAAAAACATTGCATTATCTGGAATCGATCTCCCAAAAGTTTGCCCAAAAATTTGACATAGTTTTCATAGATCCGCCATTCAAAGATATGAATCCAGGTGAAATATGCCAATCGTTAATTACCCACAACAGGCTGAATGACGGCGCGTTGATTTATATTGAGTCTCAAAAATCAAATTCACCCTTACCAATTCCGCCAACCTGGCATATCATTCGAGAATCCCAATGCGGCATGGTGCAATCAACGTTAATCAAAACCTGATACTTTGGACATGACAAAAATAGCAGTTTATCCTGGCACATTCGACCCTATTACAAACGGACATAGCGATCTGGTGATTCGGGCTGCACGGATGTTTGATTTCGTGGTGCTGGCGATTGCCGATAACCCAGAAAAATTCCCCCTGTTTTCCTCGGATGAACGAATCGAATTGGCTAAAACGGTTTTAAAGAATTTGGGCGACATTGCGGGTAACATTGAGGTCGTGGGATTTCCCGGCCTGCTTATAGATTTCGCCCGCAGTTGTAAGGCCGATGTCATTGTTCGAGGGTTGCGCGCAGTGTCGGATTTCGAGTATGAATTTCAACTGGCATCCATGAATCGCAAACTGGACAGCGAAATCGAAACCGTGTTTTTGACGCCCTCCGAAAACCACACTTTTGTTTCAGCAAGTTTAGTAAAAGAGATTGCGCGTTACGGCGGGGATGTCAGCCCGTTTGTGCATAAAGAGGTTTATCGGGCTTTGGTTGCAAAATTCCGTGCCTGAATTTTCGTGATGAATTATTGACCCGCTGGAATTCAGTCAGGATAATTCTCGATGGCGCTATACATAACCGATGAGTGTATCAATTGTGACGTGTGCGAACCGGAATGTCCAAACGATGCGATATATCAAGGGGAAATAATTTACCAGATTGACTGGAAGCTATGCACTGAATGCGTTGGCCATTTCGAAACCAGCCAATGTGTGGAAGTTTGTCCGGTGGACTGCATTCCCATTGACCCAAGCCATATCGAGTCTCAGGATGATCTGCTGCTGAAGTACAGAATGTTAATCAAGAAACGCTGATCAAGAAATCAGCTTGACTTGTCATTCGACATCCAGCGCCCTGCCTAGGTAATTTTGACTGTGCATACCTTTGGCAAGCAACTCCACAACAAAGCGATCGCCGCCCGCCATCGGTTTTGTATTGTTTTGAGCGGCAGCAAGCGCTGGGGAGAGAAATCCGCTTGAACGATTTGCGCTCAATATCCGCGGGATTCAATTGTTCACGTCAGCAATTCCGACCAACGATTGATTGCAGATGACGCCGTTAAAACTTTGAAGATTGACCAGGCGAAACAGGCTTTAGGCAAAGAAATTGCTGCCGTTGTATATGATTGTTTCAGTGGCTTTGACCCAGATGCTGCGGGCATACTTGGCGGCGCCATAAAAGCGGGCGGGTTAATGGTTCTAATCACGCCTGAACTCCCGCTTTGGCCTGAATTTGACGACCCGCAATTTGCCAAAATCACCGCCTACGGAAACCCAAAACCTGAATTCAGCTATTATATTAAGCGCTTAATTCGTATCATTTCTGAATCTTCAGATTGCATATTGATTCAGCAACATAAAACGCTTCCAAATCTGTCTGCTAATTACCAAACAACACCCGCTAGCCCACCTGATTTTTCGGATCAAAACAAGGCGATCGAATCCATCAAGCATGTGGTTTATGGGCAAAGACGTCGACCAGCGATATTGCTATCGGATAGAGGAAGAGGAAAATCCGCCGCCCTTGGCATCGCAGCAGGTCAATTGCTACAAGACAAAGCAAGGCGTATTGGCGTAACCGGCAACAGCAAACAGTCGGTTGCGAATGTATTCAAGCACGCCGCGCTCACGCATAACATTGTCGCAGATTCGTTGTGTTTTTACCCGGCGGATAAATTAATCGAGTCCAAACCTGAGATTGATTTGTTGTTGATCGATGAGGCCGCATCTATTCCATTATCAATGCTTGGGCGAATCCTGGAAATCTTTCCCAGAATCGCTTTTACCAGCACTGTTCATGGCTATGAAGGTACCGGCCGGGGTTTTATGTTGCGATTCAAAGAATTGCTCGATAGCCATTGCCGAGGAGCGGAAACCTGCATCCTGTCCACACCCATCCGTTGGGCGCAAGACGATCCATTAGACGCATTTTTATTCGATGTATTATTACTCAATGCCGAGCCAGCTGGGATTTCGCTCCGTCACATTAATAAAAGCAAGGCCGATAACAGCAAGGTTGACACCAGTAAATTTGAGTTTAGCGTGATTGAAAAATCCGACTTGGTGGAAAATGAATCCTTGACTCGCGATGTGTTTGGCCTGCTAACCCAGGCGCACTACCGCACCCGACCCCATGACCTTAGACACCTGCTGGATGCTGCCAATATAAGACTATTTGGAATCTGCCAACCAGGGCAACTTCAGCGGCAACTTCAACAAAGGCAAATAATCGGGGTTGCAGTGGTTGCAATCGAGGGCGGATTTGACCATGAAACCGCAAACAAAATCTGGGCCAACCAATCGCGACCGAAGGATCATTTGCTACCCGAGTTACTCTGTGCGCAACAAGGTCTTATCGATGCTGTGAAGTTAAAGACGGCCCGGATAATGCGAATTGTAGTGCGCCCTGAATTTCAACGGCATGGCGTTGGCAAAGGTCTGCTAACCCATATTTTCAATTTCTATAATCATGAAGTTGACCTGTTAGGGACAACATTCGGCGCAAATTTAGCGGTCTTGCAATTTTGGCTGGATAGCGAATTTATGCCGGTGCGAATTGGGCATAACCAAAGCCGCAATTCGGCAACTCACGCCTGTGCGATGATAAAACCCATTTCACCCCGCGGCAATCAATTAGCAACGCTGGCGGGAAATAAGTTTTCAGGCAACTTTCGCTACCAATTACGCGCAGTTTTTCCGAGCATCGATCCAGAATTCGCTTTACTGAAATTACTATGCGATCGAATAGCCTGAGCCACGACGATCAACAGGAGATATTGACGGTTGAACGGATCTTGCTTGGCAAATCATGGAAAAATTGCACCGCCTTATCAAATCCCAAAGGTAAAAAACAAGGCGTTGCTGAACTAAGGAAAATTGTCGGCGCAATTCTTATAAAATTATACCCAAAACAAATCAAACTCATACTGAAACAGTTCGGCCTTAAACCTTGAACTTTGAAACTGCTGCCAGTCGATCATATTTTGTAGGAGCACCCTTGTGGATACACTATCTTACAAAAATAATAGTGATGATAATGCTGCAATAAAAACCCGGTTTTCCTGCTCTAATCCAATGGTCACACGGAGACAATTTTCAAGTGGCGAAGAGGGATTATGCAAGTTTCTAATTAATACTCCTTTCTCCCTTAATCCGTTGAAGACCTCGTCGGCGCTACGCTCCACCCGGAACAAAAGAAAATTTGCCTCGCTGGGAAAGACTTCAATGCCGGAAATCTTGCTCATCTCCTGGAAAACCCAGCTCCGGTCTTTTCTTATTTGCCCGGCTTGTTGTTGCAGAATGTCGTGGTGTTGCAAATAAAATTGTGCGCTGGCCTGGCTCAAAATATTGTTGTTGTACGGCAATCGCAATTTCTCCATTTGCTCGATCCACTCAGGATTCCCTAGCATCAAGCCCAGGCGCAATCCTGCGAGCCCGCTTTTTGACATGGTTCTCAACACGATTAGATTTGGATGAGCAGCAATTTCGTTTATAAATGATTTTTGGCAAAATGCGAAATAGGCTTCATCAACCACAACCAAGCCCGGTGCGCTGTTTATAACTTGCTTGATGGTGGTCGGGTCAAAGCAATTGCCTATGGGGTTGTTCGGATAGGCGAAAAAAATACAAGCCGGACTGAATTCCTCCATTGCCTCAAACAAATTTTCAGCCTTGATTGAAAAATCAGCAGTTAACGGTATCCCTGCAAATTGTGTTGCCGTGGCCACGCTAATCTGTTGGTACATGGAGAATGTGGGCACCGGCGCGAGAAAAGTTCTGCCTACGCCGCCAACCAGCATTGCGATGATCTGAATCAGTTCATCGGAGCCGTTGCCTAACATCAACCCACATTCATCAGGGATGGAAAAACAACTACGAATCAACGCTTTCAACTCAGTGCTATCCGGATCAGGATAGCGGTTAACCGAAACGCCGCCTAAAACCGATAACCATTCCTGTTTAAGCGTAGCGGGCAGCGTATATGGGTTTTCCATTGCATCCAGCTTTATCAACCCGGTTGAAGACGGCACCCGGTACGCCTTCATGGCGCGCACCTCAGCGGTTACCCATTTATCGATGGATGCTTTTGCGTTGTTGTTTGAATCAGGCATCAGGCTTCGCATTCCGGGTCAGGCGATATTGTGCTGCTCGCCGATGCGCGGTCAATCCTTCGCAATTGGCAAGAACCGCAGCGATTTTCGCCATCTCGTCCGCGCCTTCCATTGACGCTTGTATTATGCTGCTTCTCTTTTGAAAGTCATACACGCCCAATGGTGAACTAAACCTCGCCGTCCCTGCTGTGGGTAATACATGGCTCGGCCCCGCACAATAGTCCCCCAACGCCTCCGCGCTATATTTTCCAACGAAAATAGCGCCTGCATGGCGCACTTGTCCTAGCAGTGCTTGTGCATCTTTCACCATCAGTTGTAAATGTTCCGGGGCAATGCGATTAGCAATCTCCGCCGCCTGGTTTAACGCATCAACCAAAATAAGCGCGCCTTGCGTGTTCAGGGATTTTTCAATGATTTTCCTGCGTTCCATTTCGGGCAACAGTTGCCTGACCGATGCTTGTATTTTCCCGGCCATCGATTGCGATGTTGTGATTACCATAGATTGCGCCAGCTCATCGTGTTCGGCCTGAGCAAACAAATCCATCGCCACCCAATCCGGGTCAGCGGTTTCATCACAAATAATCAGCACTTCCGAAGGGCCGGCAATCATATCAATGCCCACATCGCCGAATACCATTTTCTTGGCGGTGGCGACATAGATATTTCCGGGGCCGACGATTTTATCGACTCTGGGAATGGTTTCCGTTCCATAAGCCAAGGCAGCAACCGCTTGCGCTCCGCCTATGGTGAATATTCGATCAACCCCGGCAATCGATGCTGCGGCAATAACCGCAGAGTTAACCTCTGCGTTTGGAGTTGGAACAGTCATGATGATTTCCCCAACGCCTGCGACTTTAGCGGGAATGGCGGTCATCAACACCGAAGAAGGATAAGCCGCCTTTCCGCCAGGAACATAGACGCCGACTTTATCCACGGCGGTGATATTTTGCCCGAGCCGAGTGCCGTTTGATTCGGTATAGCACCATGACTGCTGCACTTCTTTTTGGTGAAATTCCCGAATACGCATCGCCGCTGCCTGCAGTGCTTCGGTTAATTCATCATCAACGTTTGCGATGTGCGCGTCTATTGCGGCAACGGGCAATTCCAGTTGAGATGCCTGTGCCACATCTAAATTATCTAATTTACGGGTATAGTCGATAACCGCATTGTCGCCCTGGGCGCGCACTGTTGCGATAATCGTCTTGACGCTGCTTTCCACGGAGTCATCTCCACCAGAATCAACCTCAAGGTTGCGGGCCAATAATTTTTCCAGTTCGGCTTCGAAATTTTTGTCAGCGAATTGGAGTTCTAATAACATGGCGGAAATCAATCAGGCCGTATTTTGATTTATGTTTCGATTCATGTAATACGTCTGCACTCGACGAATGTTTGCACCGATTTGCGACACACCGGGGACGTATCCCTACCCCTCGGTCTAGAGGGGATGGACCGTAAGTATTCGCAACTCATTTCAAAACACTCGCCGTCAGTGAACGACACCATCAGAGTTCGGGTCTTGCGATTGAGATTGATTTCGGTGGGAGTGTGTTGGCTCATGTTTTCTTTTATGTCTTTTTCACCAGTTTTCCAAGTTGATTCATTTTTCTGTTAAGAAGTCGCCGCTCTTTTAGCTGACACTCCCATATTCGCATTACTTTCCATCCTCTGTTTTTAACTGTGCTGGTTACCAATCTGTCACGTTTCTTGTTGGCATCTATCTTTCGAATCCAAACTCTCTGTTGCTTTCTGGAACCTCTCCATGTTTCGGACAACCATGCCAGAAACACCCGTCAATAAAAACCGCAATTTTGCTATTTGGAAATGCAATGTCTGGATTTCCAAAAAACGGATACCTACGCCGCCATCCCGTTAGGTGGTTCTGTTTCAACACTTCAATAAGTTTGCCTTCGGTTGATTTGTTTCCGGAGGACCAGACACGACTCATAAGCCATGAGCGTTTCTGTTGTGAAAAGACATCACCCATTCTTTTTTACATTATCCAATCTATACAACAAAAATGAAACCAAACTTAGGATATTGAGACAATCATTTTCAATAAAAAGTTTGTTTAATATTTCTCTAGTTTCTTGAGATTCAGGATTCCTAAATGCCTGCATCAAACCAACTGAAAGAGATCTTTGACCATGTTGTATATTAATTTCTGTTTCACTGGAAAGTTTAGAGACTTGAAGTTTCGGATAGTTAGTGATTTCTATTTTTCCTTTTTTCTTTTCATATTTGAAATTAAAAGCCTGATTCATCAAATCTACACCTGACAATTGAAGATTGAGTTCCCTTTTCACTTTATTGTCGTAAACAACAGTTCCTTCTCTTGCCGCTTCTAAATATTTGCCACTTTTGTAGTCCTCATATAGCCTTTCCTTAATAAGTGGATGCAAGTTTCTCCAATGATAATAAGGATAAGGGGGTATAAGTTCTTTAAGTTCGGTGAATAATTCAACAGACTTGTCAGATTCTACTTCGGGAAGATCTTCAATAAGTTTTTTAATAAAAATCTCAAAGTTATTTTTCATATTCTCTGGCATGGATTTTTTCCAATCTTCTATGCCAACAGCACCAAGATTCTGGCTGACCTTTGCAAATTTTTCATCTTTACGTTTTTTACGCCAATCCACTTGCACAAACTGAACGCACTGCCCAAGATACTTATGAAGTTCACTCATTTGTAAATGTCCCCAGTTAAGATTCTGTCTATTGGTGGAAATCACATCCTCAAGAAAATCCTCTATAAAGTCCACTTTTAACCATCCTGTCATATACGAAAAGAAGTGGCTGGATGTGCTATCAGCAAATTGATAGGGGGTTTGTACAAGCTTGCCTCGGGCAAACAAAGAAATACCTCTCGAATCAAATCTTGGTGCAATGGGTTTTTCGGGTGTAATAATTTTGCCCTGAATTTTGGCAACATGTTCATAATCTGATTCTATATCAGTAAAATCGTCTGGAAAATCCCAAGAAAATTCCTCGCCAAATGCGGAAAAGCGCATATCATTCGATAACGTTACCGCTTCCCCATCGTTACGACGTATGGTGACGGCAAAATCTTCTTCAAAAATAAAAAATCTCGCTATGCTACTAGCAAGCAATTCTTCCGAAAAATCAGATGCTCGATTTATATTTGTCAGTGTTATTTTAGTTCCTATGTCATCTCCTTCAACAATTTCATCGACCACTTCCGGGGTCATTAGATATTTTCCTTCCGAGGAATTCATTAAATCATTCCAATCCATCGTAAAAATATTTCGCTTCTTTTGCTTAACAGTGTTTATGGTAATTGTCTGAACAATCCCAAAAAATGAGAGCTTTCCCAAACCCTTTTTACCAATAACCTCCCGACCTCTATGAGTTATACCCTCTCCATCTTTTCTGCGATTGCGGCCAATAATAAGAAATTTGTTATCAATATCATTAAATGACATACCCATACCGTTATCTTTTACAATAATTCTTTTCTCTCCAACATCATGTAACTCCACTTCCACTCTTGTTGCGTCCGCATCGTATGAATTAGATATTAACTCACTCAAAACCGGCGGCAGGGTTGAATACATCCGAATCCCAAGATGTTCTATAACCTTCGGGTCAAATGTCATCGTTAATTGTTTGTCGTTTTGAGACATAGAATTGTTTCATACTGCACAAATGGACTGTGCTATTCTGTAAGCGAGTTGCGGTGGTACGGCATTGCCTATTAGTTTGGAGGCGGCTGTTGAGCTTTCACACACAAAAATATAGTCTTTTTCGAATGTCTGTAATGTCGCGCCCTCTCTTAGAGACAATCCTCTATCCTCTTCCGGGTGGGTAAAACGGCCGTTGGAAATCCCGTTGAATCTTGTTGTAATGGTCGAAGAAGGTTTATTCCATCTCAACCTTCCGTAAACATCTCTAAAAGAATCATCTTTGCCTTTGTAAGCCTTCAGTTGAAGTTCGGGGTCGTCTTTCCATGCCTTTCTCGTTCCGCCATTTTTGGGGGTCAGTTTAACGCGTCTCAGATTTTTTTCGGATAAAGATGCAACTGTATCCATGAAATCAGTATCATCTATATGCCCGGCTCGAAGGGCGGGAAAACCATTATGGGTTCCGATAAATTCTGCCAGAATCGATTCTTTTTCGGGTTTGGGAAAATTGATCGATTCGTTCATCCTGGAAGCAATCAAAACAAATCTCTTCCTGCTCTGAGGTACCCCATAATCCTTGGCGTTCAAAATATTTTCGGTAATCACATGTCCTTTTTCTTTAAGTTTTTCGCAAAAATTATCAAGTCCGCTTTCCGCTTCTTTTCTTTTCATTCCGGGAACATTTTCTATAATAACATAGCCCGGATTATAGTAATAGACAAAGCGCCAAAAATCTTGAAGTAGCCCCTTGCTTCCTTCAGATGATCTTCTATTGGTATTCAAAACGCTCCAATACTGGCAGGGACTACATCCTATAAAAACTAAAGAATCATCATTGCGTTTAACCCCGCACTTTTTTTCCAGAAACGTACGGGGAAGTTTCTTTATATCTTTCAGAAAAAATCTAGTCTCAGGATGATTTTTCTCATATGTCTCCTTGCAATCTTCATCTATATCTATACCCGCAACAACTTTCACCCCGGCCATCTTCATGCCCTGCGTCATTCCGCCCGCACCGCAGAAAAAATCGACGGCTTTCAACAACTTGGCTGTCATTTGTCACCGCCCAGTCTTTCAATTAGTGTTACCACATGAGCCGCAATTGCGGATGAGGCCAAACGTAAAACCTTGTCTTCGTCATAGTCTTCTTGTCTGCCGGAGTTTTCTTTTTCAGCATCATGGATCAGTTTTTTATACATCGCCAAAGTGAGAATACCAACACCGAATCTAAAACGGTGTCTAATAATCTCCCTTTTATCTTCGTCCCTTTCTCTTAAAACCAGATACAAAAGATATTTGTTGCCTTGGTTCACATATACTGTCAACTCCTCTCCCACAGAAACATGGCCGCCCGATTCTTCTGTATAATTGTAGTTATCCCAATCTTCCATTTTCACCCATACAATGTCAGGAAAATTAAGGGAACGCTCCTTTTTCTTCCTTGTATTGGTTTTATCTCCGCCAGAATTTGTGGTTGTTTTCTCTTCATTGGAAATTTTTATTGTTACATCGAAAAGTAAAGGAGTGGTTCTCTCTGGATTAGAATCATTGAAGCCAAACTGAACAGAAATTTCATCCTTCACTTTGGCATTTTCTGGAGGGCTTACCTTTATGCGAAATTTTCCATTACGCAGAGAACCTGAATTTGGTAGTACATCAGGCATTGGATGCAAAAATTTGCCCTGGTCGGCTTCTCTTATTAAATAGTCGTTTTGAGCATCCGTCTTACATACAATCCATCTGTAAGAATTGATGGGAATACTTTTTACGTCACCTTCCTCCAAGTTTGTTGGCTTTAAATATGTTGGAAACATTTTTCCTTCATATTTGTCCTCGCCTCCGGACGTTTGGACCGGCTCAACGACAATATCCCCAGCATCAAAAAGCTCTTGAAGGTCGAGATTGTTTTTGACAAGATCGGAAAGGAATTCTTTACTGGATTCTTTCTCTATCTGTTCGCTCTGACGACGTTTTTTTATTTCTCGCGCATATTTTCTGAGTTCTCTGTCCTCTCTCAGGGAATCTATAACGATTTCCTTTAATTCTCTCGTCAATTCTATTTGCGCCATTCTTTCCCTGTCCGGCTTAAACACGGCGGAGCGTGCCGTGTTGTCCATGGCATTACAGTCAATTTGAACAAGTAGATGGTTTCTTAGATCATCAAGTTGTGCCTTGCGCAATAAACTTGCTCTTTCCTTGGCTTGGGATTGACCGTTGATCGTGTAAAACATTCTGTAAGAGTAGTTGCGCAAATACTCCTTCATTTTGTCCAAGACAAAATAGGATATGCGAATAGTCCCCAAACTGCTATTTTCGGAATTCTCAGTCACGCCTTCAAAGTCGACTCGGCTTGTTTCGCCTTCTTCATCATCAGATTTAAGCACTGTCTTCATACCGGAAAAAGTTCTTGGGGCTATACCTTCCGCCCTAAGGCCAACTTTTGTGGGCTTGGCATCAAAATCATAAAAACGAAGAGGCAAAGCACAGTCAATCAAACTTGTCGTGAGTGCGTCATACAATCCCAAATCAACATTACGGGAACCGGGGCCTATGTCATATTCATATAGTTTTACAACGCTGCCGCCATCTTTAACAACACCAATGTCCGCCCTGTCGTTGAAAGCTCTAATCTCATCAGCCTCAAAACAGGCAATTTCCCCATTGGGACAGAAATACTCAACTACGGGCAGATCCTCCCCCTTGTGCGGACTCCGTACTCTTATTAGAGTCCATCCCCATAGGCCATCCGAATCGTCCAGGTTTCTCTTCGAGAGAATGAGTTTGTACATTCCACTCCTGATTTCCGCTCGGGTACAAAAAGTTATGGACCCGGTACTACCCATATTAAAACGCCCCTGAACAAATGGAATGCCGTCCTTGTTCTTCTCTCCGAGAGACAGAAAAGTCTTTTCAAAGTCTCCGTGATTTTGACCTTCACCAAAATCAACTATCGTGTAATTTGGGCAAGTGTCCCTTTTGGCTTTTCTTTGAATGCCTATCAAAACACTCTTTTCGGCCAATTTTGTCCTTTGCCCTTGACTTAACAGTGTTAATTTTCCTTCTTGAACTTCGGGGAAAAAGAGCTTAACCGCTTCGCTCATGCTTTGGGGAACCGCTTCGCTCTCCAAATCCAGCCTCTTCTCCTTCGCCTTCCGCATGAGGATTGCGTCAATAGAATTAATAATCAGTTCCGCCAACGCACCGACAGGCTCGCTTGTTTGGACACCTACCCTGTCCCAATTCTTTTCAGCACCGCCGTAGGGTTTCCAATTCTTGTCATCGCTAAACTCGGATCGGCTTTTCAGAATTTCATTGACTTGTTCAGTGGAAAGCGCACGCAGGAAACCCTCCGCCGTTAACTTGGAAATTTGGCTATTGGAAAACTTACCTGAATTAGTCATTGATAAATTTCCATAATGCTTTTAACCCTCACGTAAGGACGATACTATACGCTAAATTCTTAATAAATAAAGAATAAAGTTTCCATAGCCACTCCGCAACCTGCTCCGCATAATAAGTCAAAATCCCGTCGTAGCCGGCACGCTTGAAGCAACCCATCGCTTTCATTACCGCTTTTTTCATTGAGCCAATCGTTTTCCGCCGCCGCTTTGAGCATGGCGTATTCGCCGCTCACTTGGTAGGCGAAGGTTGGCATGCCGAATGCCTGTTTTACCCACCAGATGATGTCGAGGTTTGGCATGCCCGGTTTGACCATCACCATGTCGACGTCTCGTCGCCATTGTCCGGGTCTATCTGAGGGTGTTATTAAACACAATCACATCGCCTCTTTCAGGTTTTAATGTTTCCTGTTTTAGCAATTCCATCAGCATCATCCCCGAAGAACGGCCGCCTGAAAATTTAACAATGTGTGGTTTGTTCATAATAAAATCAATCAGGCTAGATTTTGATTCATGTTTTGATTCATGTTTCGTTCCAGGTAATGACCCGGTACGCGACGAACACTTGCGCCAATTTGTGACAATTTTTCTTCGATGCAATCATAACCACGGTCAATATGATAAATACGATCTATAATGGTGTCGCCCTTGGCAATCAGCCCGGCCAGGACCAAACACGCCGAGGCGCGTAAATCCGTTGCCATAACCGGTGCGCCGTGGAGTCTTTCGACACCCTGAACAATCGCTGTGTTGCCGTCCAATTCAATGTTTGCGCCCATACGTCTCAATTCGTGAACATGCATATAGCGATTTTCAAACACAGTCTCAACCACGGTCGCGGTTCCTTCGGCAATGGCATTGAGCAACACAAACTGCGCCTGCATGTCGGTCGGAAAAGCGGGATAAGGCGCGGTGCGAATGTTGACCGATTTTATCGGGCCCTCTGGCGCCTTGAGGTAAATCCAGTTATCCCCGGTTTCGATATATGCGCCCGCTTCGCGTAACTTGTCCAGCACAGATTCAAGCTGTGCGGGGATGACATTCTTGACTTTTATTTCACCACGAGAAATTGTTGCTGCAACTAAAAAGGTTCCCGCTTCGATTCGGTCGGGTATGACTCGATGTTTCGCGCCGCCAAGTTTTTCAACGCCTTCAATGGTAATTTTGTCCGATCCGGCGCCTTGCACTTTTGCGCCCATCGCATTTAAGCAATCCGCTAGGTCAACAACTTCGGGCTCTCTTGCCGCATTCTCTATGGTTGTTAGCCCCTCTGCGAGGGTCGCTGCCATCATCAAGTTTTCGGTGCCGGTGACAGAGTTTAAATCCATAACTATCCGCGCTCCTTTTAGCCTGCCAGCTTTGGCTTTGATATATCCGCCGTCGATGGTTATTTCAGCGCCTAATGCTTCGAGTCCCTTAATGTGCAAATTCACCGGCCGTGAGCCGATAGCACAGCCGCCCGGCAGTGAAACTTCTGCTTCTCCGAATCGAGCAACCAATGGGCCAAGCACCAGAATTGAGGCGCGCATGGTCCTGACTAATTCATAAGGCGCGACCACGCTGCTCACGCCTGATGCATCCGCTTCAATAGATAATTTTTCATCCACCTGCAGCTTTACCCCCAATTGACCGAGTAGTTCCATGGTGGTGGTGATGTCATGCAGGTGGGGGATGTTACTGATGCCCAGAGTTTGTTCAGTCAGCAAAGAAGCAATCATTAATGGCAATGCGGCATTTTTCGCGCCGGAAATTCGCACCTCGCCCCTCAGCGGCCCCTTGCCAGTTGCTATGAGTTTATCCATTCAATCCCAACGGTCGTCTTTAACCTGCACAACCCCGTTGACAACTTGTAGCGGAAATGTATCAATCGGTTCATATGCAGGGGGTGCAGCAACTTCTCCGGTTTTAATATTAAATTGCGCGCCATGCCGCGGGCATTCAATATTCTCCCCAATCACACAACCGCTGGCAATTTCACTGCCATCGTGGGTACATACATCTTCAAGCGCGTAAAACTCGCCATCAAGGTTGAAAATGACAATCATTGCATCGTCCACTTCAACGACAACGTGTTTTCCGGGTTTTAATTTATCCGCCTTGACGGCGTTAATCCATTCACTCATTTTGGCACTATATCAGGACTATATCAGGCCCAATTCCAAACGCGCCGCCTCGCTGATCAATGCCGGGGTCCAGGGCGGGTCCCACACTAATTCCACGGCAGCGCCTTTAATCCCCGGAACCAAGGCCACGGTTCGTTCAACCATGCCGGGAAAGGTCGCCGCCACCGGACAACCCGGCGCGGTAAGGGTCATATCAATATCCGCAAAGGCATCGTTAATATCCACTTTATAAATCAACCCGAGGTCATAAATATTCACCGGAATCTCAGGATCGTAAACCGTTTTCAATGCCTCGACTACGCGCTCCGCTAACTCATTTTCGGTTGCTGCGGGTAAATCGTCTGTATCGACTGGCGTATCAGTCGGTTGGCCACTCGGTTGGCTACTCGGTTGGACTGGGCCATTATCTGCATTAAACTGTTGCATGATTTCGGTTTTCCTCTTTTCAAGTTGCGGATCAAAATTTACTCGTTTCATGGCTTAATAATTTGTTCAAATAATTAAATTTCGTGAATTAACTGACTGGCCAGGGTTTTTTCTAAAACATCTCGCAAAGGCTCAATATCAATCTGATTCAATACTTCGTTGACAAAAGCATAGGTTAATAATGTACGCGCATCGGCTTCATCGATTCCGCGCGTCCGCAAATAGAACATTGAATCCTCATTGAGTTGCCCAATTGTTGCGCCATGAGAACATTTAACGTCATCGGCGTAAATTTCAAGCTGGGGTTTGGTGTCGATTTCCGCATCCCGGGACAACAGCAAGGTATTGTTAGCTTGATGCGCATCGGTTTTTTGAGCGCCCGAGGCCACTTTTATGCGCCCGTGAAATACCGCTCTGGAGCGTTGCTCCAGCACCCCTTTGTAAAGCTCATTGCTGGTGCAGTTTTCTGCCTGATGAACCATTGTAGTATGGTTGTCAACATGCTGCTTGCCTGACAAACTATATACTCCCAGCATGTCACAATGCGCCCCCGGGCCATTCAAATCAACTCGCAAATCGTTTCTTACCAAGCCGCCGCCCAAGGTAATTGTTCGACAACTAAATCGACTGCCTTCTGCCTGTTTTACCCACACGCCACACACCTGATAAGCAGATGAGGATTGCGTTTGAATAATATAATAATCAATTTCAGCTCGCTGTTCGACAATAATTTCTGTTGTACTATTGCTCAGAGTATGTGCAGTGCTATTCGAAATGTAGCGATCAATAAACTGCGCCCTGCTGTTCTTACCCGCAATAATCAGATTTCTCGGTTGAGAAATTGCCATTTCAGTTTGGCTCAGGAATATCAGCTCAATTGGCTTTTCTATTTGGACGTCTGGTTCAATTTTGATTACCACACCGTCTTCATTCAAGGCGCCATTCAAGGCGGTAAATCCGTGGCTGTTGTTTTTTACAACGCTGCCAAAATATTTCTCCACTAAGCCGGGGGTATTGGTTAGAACTTCGGATAGTGACCGGACAGTAATGTCGCCCTTATTCAGGTCCAGCGTTGATTGCTTTTGATCCAAATGACCATCGACAAATACAATTTGATAACTATCGAGTGCAGGGATTTTGAACCGGGTTAGATCAACGTTGCGGTGCGGCGTGGTAACCACATTGAAGTTTTTACTGGTAATCAATCGCAACGGCGTATAGCGCCAATCTTCGTCGCGCTGAGTTGGAAATCCGATTTTGCTGAATCGCGCCAGATATTTTTTACGCTGGTCATCAAACCAGGCAACATCAATCCCCGGCAAACCTTTGTTAAGTCGCGCAAATTGGTCGATGTAATGCGCGGTGTCGGCTGCGACAAATGTATCAGGCTGCATCTTCAATCCAACTATAACCTTTATTTTCCAACTCCAATGCCAACGATTTATCGCCAGAACGAATAATTCTTCCTTCTGCAAGCACATGCACAAAATCAGGCACTATGTAGTCGAGCAAGCGTTGATAGTGGGTCACCACAATCATGGCGCGATCCTTATTTCTCAATGTATTGATGCCATGCGCCACAATTTTCAACGCATCAATATCCAGCCCGGAATCGGTTTCATCGAGAACGCTTAAATAAGGTTCCAACAACGCCATTTGCAGAATCTCATTGCGTTTTTTCTCGCCGCCGGAAAAGCCTTCATTGATCGAGCGATATAAAAACGCCTCGTTCATTTCCACCAGCGCCGCCTTTTCCTTGATCAGTTTAAGAAACTCAACGGCGTTCAACTCCTCATCGCCGCGATGCTTGCGAATGGCGTTGATGGATGCCTTGAGTAAGTACAGATTCGTAACCCCCGGAATCTCGACCGGATACTGAAAGGCCAGAAAAAGCCCTTCCCGGGCGCGGATTTCCGGCTCCATTTCGAGCAAATCCCAACCCTTATAGGCAACCGACCCGGCGGTGATTTCGTAGTTATCGCGTCCCGCCAGCACGTTGGCCAAGGTGCTTTTGCCGGAGCCGTTGGGGCCCATAATCGCATGCACTTCGCCGGCCGCAACCTCCAGACTGATGCCGTTAAGTATGGCCTTGCCGTCCACGCTGGCGTGGAGTTTTTTAACTGTAAGCATTTATATGACTCAGATTTGATTAAATTATTAAAAGACTTATCATTTTTCAGGGACGACGAGACTAATACATTGGCGTTAAGTTTTTCTGAATTCGCATTCTGTATTGCAGATATTCCATTGGCCTGTCGCCTTTTATGCTGTTGCAATTGCCACAAAGCAATTGGAAATTTTCCATGTAATCGCCACCGCCCTTTGACTTGGGGACAATGTGGTCAAGGTGGAAATTCGGTAAGTCAAACTCTTTTTTACAGCCGTTACATACACCTTCCTGCTCGTCGAAAAGAATCTTTTTAATTTGCGGTTTTTTCAGTTTGGTTTTGACAATATCGGTTCGCATCGGCGGCTTGTCGGTGGCCAAAAAATCTGTAAATACTTCCTTCTTAACATCATCCGATTTCAGCAATCCCTGCGCGGTGGCATCCGTTAATCTATCCCGCACTAAATCCACCGCAACATCGCTCACATCAATGCCAATCCAATTGCGTTGCAATCGATGCGCGGCGACGCAGGTGGTCGCACAACCGCAGAATGGATCCAACACCAAGTCGCCTTCGTTGCTGCTGGCTTTGATGATGCGGTCCAACAACGCCAGCGGTTTTTGCGTGGGGTAGCCGGTGACTTCCGGTTGATTGCCCCTTAATGCGGGTATGTCCCAAATGTCTCTGCAATGCACGTAGCGATAAGTTCCGCCATCGTCGGAAAGAATCTCGATGTTTTTAAATCCATATTTATGCGATAAATACGATTTTTCTTTTTGCAAATTAAATACATACTCTCTCCCCTTGGAGTAAAAGAAAACAACATCGTGTTTTCGCGAGAAATGTCGTTTACTCACCCCGCCCGTTTTATACGCCCAAGCAATTTCATTTCGAAAATTATGCTTGCCAAAAACTTCATCCAACATAATTTTCAGGTAATGGCCGGCAGTCGGGTCGCAATGCAAATATAAACTGCCTGTTTCTTTCAGCACCCGATGCATTTCAATCATCCGCTGTGCCATGAAGGTCAAATACGCCTTCATGGGCAAGCCGTGTATTTCTCCGGCGCTGCCAATAAACCTAAAGAGCCGGGGATATTTATCAAGGAACGCTTCCAAGCGTATGTCAATATCCTCGCTCCAAACCCAAATATCATCGAAACCAGCCTCTTTTTTGCCGGCTGGCGTGCCAATCGGGACGCGATAAATCCGCTTGGAATTAAACGGCGGGTCAAGGTAAATCAAATCCACCGTGCGACTATTCATACCCATAAGGACGGAAAGATTGTCGCCGACATATATTTTATTTTGGCTTTGCATCGTGGTTCTTCCGGCAACGCTATCCAACCGACCCTTCCAAACTAATCCCCAACAGTTTCTGCGCTTCAACCGCAAACTCCATGGGCAATTCCCTGAAAACGTCCTTGCAGAATCCATTCACGATCATGGAGATGGCATCTTCTTCCGACAGGCCACGTTGACGGCAGTAAAATAATTGGTCTTCGCCGATGCGCGAGGTGGTGGCTTCGTGCTCAACCACTGCGGTTGGATTTTTAACCTCCATATAAGGAAAAGTATGGGCTCCGCATTTATCGCCCATCAACAATGAATCGCACTGCGAATAATTACGCGCATTTTCCGCGCCCTTAACCACCTTGACTAATCCGCGATAAGAATTTTGTCCATGACCGGCGGAAATGCCTTTTGAAATAATCGTGCTTTTTGCGTTCTTGCCGATATGCACCATCTTGGTGCCGGTATCCGCTTGCTGATAATTATTGGTCAGCGCCACCGAATAAAATTCGCCGATGGAGTTGTCCCCTTCGAGCAATACGCTGGGGTATTTCCAGGTGATCGCCGAGCCGGTTTCCACTTGAGTCCATGAAATTTTGGCGTTTTCCCCACGGCATGCGCCACGTTTGGTCACAAAGTTATAAATACCGCCCTTGCCGTTTTCATCCCCCGGATACCAGTTCTGTATGGTGGAGTATTTGATCTCGGCGCCGTTCAAGGCGATTAGCTCCACCACCGCCGCATGTAATTGATTTTCATCTCGTTGCGGCGCTGTGCAGCCTTCAAGATAACTCACATAACTATCTTCATCGGCGATGATCAGGGTTCGTTCAAACTGCCCGGTATTCATCGCATTGATTCGAAAGTAGGTTGACAATTCCATTGGGCAACGAACGCCCTTTGGTATATAAACAAATGAGCCTTCGCTGAATACTGCGGAATTTAGCGCGGCATAATAGTTATCGCCCGATGGCACCACAGAACCGAGATATTGCTTCACCAATTCAGGATAATCTTTCAGGGCTTCCGATAACGGACAAAAAATAACCCCTGACTCGGACAGAGTCTTTTTAAATGTTGTGACTACCGACACACTATCAAATACCGCATCCACCGCAACCTTGACCCCGGCCAGCATTTTTTGTTCGTCGAGGGGAATACCCAGCTTTTCGTAGGTCTCGAGCAGCTTCGGATCGACTTCATCCAGGCTGTCCAGCAGCTGTTTCTGCTTGGGCGCGGAATAATAGCTAATTTCCTGAAATTCCACGGGCGGGTAATTCAAATGCGGCCACTCTGGAGATTCCATTTCAAGCCAATGCCGATAGGCGCCTAACCGCCATTCCAGCAAAAATTCCGGCTCCTCTTTTTTGGCGGAGATAATACGAATTACATCTTCGTTTAGCCCGGGAGGCAGCGTATCCGCATCAATATCGGTAATAAAGCCTTCTTTATAGTCTCGCTGAACTAAAGAAGCGATTTCTTGTTCTGTACTGGTCATTTAATTATTCCACGTATTTAAAATGATTCTTGTTTAATTTATGAAGAGATTACGTTGGTCGAACTTTCCAAAATTGGCAAATTCACGAACTGTGAATTGCTGGATTCATCAGTGCGCTGTTGACCGACCCCGCTTTGTCGCATCAACTGGCCCAATCGTATGCCTGCCAAAAACCTATATAATTGATCGCTCAATTCACTCCACAAATCGTGCGACAGGCAGCGCTTGCCATCGTGGCAGTTTTGTGCACCGTCGCATTGGGTGATGTCGAGCGGCTCGTCCACCGCAACCACAATATCGGCCATGCTGATTTGATCAACATCTTTTGCAAGAACATATCCACCCCCCGGTCCACGCGTGCCAGTCACCAAATCAGATTTCCGCATTTTAGAAAACAGCTGTTCGAGATAGGACAGTGAAATCCCTTGATTATCCGATATACTTTTCAACGTAACTGGCCCATTGCGCTGGTTAATTGCCAAATCAATCATTGCAGTAACGGCATATCGGCCTTTGGTTGTCAGATGCATCGAAAATTATCGGTCGGAGCGCATCGGGCAGCAAATTTACAGGGTCTCATCTACAGGGGCTCATCATGGAAAAACAGGAGTATAAACTAAAACCAAGTAATTTAGTAGGTTTTTATGATAGCCTAAGGGGCAGACGGTCTCTTGCCGCTTGTGGCATAGTCGCCCAGTGGAGTTAATCCGCAGCACCAACCGCGAGTTGTCATGACCCATGATTTAATATTGCTACATAATGATAAAGACTTTAGCAAAATAGCAAGCGTTAAATCAGAACTCAAACAACAAGCGGCGCAATAGAACTTAACCACGCGAATTTAATCCAGCACTCAAACGCACATTAAGCGCATTAGCGCCAAAAGCCTTAAAACTCAAGACCTCAGGGTTTCATCCGCAGGCGGTTTTGTAACTACCTATAAAACTGAATTTGAATATATTTTCTACTAAAAAATTAACGATATTTTCTTACAAGTTATTTGAATACTTAGTAAATTAATGAAACTTGAAATCGCATTTTTAGATATTGAGGTTGGCGCCACCAGCAACAAAATAGATGATTTAGGTTATTTGTCTGAAAAATCAGCACTTGAAACGAGTTCTGTAAGTCAAATAAAAGACCGTTGTTTGCGTGAAGGAATTAGGTTTATTTGTGGACACAATTTTATTGAACACGATAAAAAATTTCTGGCAAAAACTAGTTTTAATCCAGTTTTAGAACAGATTAACATTATCGATACTTTGTATCTTTCAATGCTTTTATTTACTACTAAACGCACACACAAACTCGATAAACCATATAAAAACAATCAAATCAATATTGAAAATCAGCCGTTAGGAGATGCTGCTCAAACAAAGGCATTATTTGAATTATTAGATAACGAGTTTGATAAACTATCAGTAAAAAAACAACAAATATTCTATCAATTATTAAAAAATGATAAATATTTTTCAGGTTTTTTTGATTTTAAAAAAGTAGCCAATAAAGAGATTGATATATACGAACAGATAAAAAAGCATATTGTTGTCAACAGTAAAGACTACAAAGAAAATGAAATAAATCATCCAGTAGAGATTGCTTTTATTATTTCTTATTTAATGTCAAATGACAAAGGGGCTATATCATCAATTCTCTTAATCAAATATCCTGAAGTTGTAAAGTTATTAAAGCAACTTACTTTTGATAAAGACAAGGTAAATATTGAAAAATTTACCAAAGATGAATTTGGTGTTGATACTTTCAGGGAGTTTGATAAAAATGAGGTTGATGCTTATCAATTTTCCAGAGATGAACTTGCACTTACCAACCCGACAGAGATTGAAAAAATATCACAAAAGGACATTATAGAAAGTGCGATTGATACCGATTCATTGCTAGCAATATTGCCAACGGGTGGCGGTAAAACCCTTGCTTTTCAAATCCCCGCTTTACTTAAAGCACAAAAATATAAAGGATTGAGTGTCGTTGTTTCCCCGCTTCAAGCCTTAATGAAAAACCAAATAGATAGTTTCAGGCGTAAAAATAATAATTTTACGGTGCTGGCTATTAGTGGATATTTAAGCCCTATTGAACGCATGAACGCCATTACTGAAGTGGAAAATGGGACTGCTGATATTTTGTATTTGGCACCTGAATCATTACGCTCTAATTCTATTTTTAACGCCCTTAAAAAACGCATTATTGAGCGCTTTATTATTGACGAAGCACATTGCTTTTCATCTTGGGGGCATGATTTTAGGCACGATTACTATTTTATTGCCGAGACGATTAAGGAATTGGAACAATCCAGTTTTCAACCCCTTATTCCCGTGTCTTGCTTTACCGCAACAGCAAAGCCAGAGGTTATCAAAGATATAAAAGATTATTTCAAAGAAAAATTAGATATTACACTAAATAAGTTTATTGCCTCTGTTGAGCGTTATAACTTGCAATATAGCGTGATTGAAAGCAAAACAGCAGAGGATAAATACGAACAATTAATTAAAATTTTACTAGAGCGCGACAAAGCGAGCAAAAATCCGACCATTATTTATATTCCTCAAAACGCCAGACAATGCAGAGAACTGAGTGAAAAATTGCAAAATGATGAGCGGCTCACTGAGCTTGATTTGGTCATAGAACCTTTTTATGCCAAACTTGATGATGACAAGGAAGAGGGCAGAAGAGATAAAAACGCCAGAGGAAAATTTGAAATATTAGCGGATTTTATTGACAATAAAATTGATATTGTCATTGCAACCACTGCTTTTGGGATGGGGATTGATAAGGCGGATATTCAAACCATTATCCATTATCAGCAATCGGATAGTTTGGAGTCTTATTTGCAAGAGTCGGGTCGTGGGGCGCGCGATGAAAATTTAATCGCCAAATGTATTGTCTTATATTCAAAAGAAGATTTTGATCGCTCGTTTACGCAGCTTAACCGCTCAAAAGTTGATATTGCCGAGATTAAAAGAATTGTCAAGGCGCTCAAAGGTTATGGAAACGACAAACTTAATTTATCGCCAAAAGACATTTCCAGAAAAATAGGGGTGGATACAGAAGACAGCAAAATTGATTATGACCTGATTATTAAAACTGCACTGTTGGAATTAGAACAACACAATATTATTAAACGCGGTAGAGATGGTTATAAAATATTTGCAACTTCGCTTGAAAAACAAGAGCAGAAAAACATGTCTTTTGTGCATGAAGTGTTAGACCCTAAACAACAGCAAGAACCCTATATTGAGCTATATAAAGATATGATCTTGGTGATGCAAAATGTTATCCAACGGTCTAAATTAGACGCGATTGAAGTTGATGATTTGTCAGATATTGTTGGTGTGGGAAAACCAAGAATTTTTGATGTGCTATATCAGTTGCAAAAAGACGGATTATTGAAATTTAATAATGACATTAGCCTCCATATTAAAAAATCAGTTCAAAAAGAGTTTGGGGATCATTTTGAGATGGAACAGAAGATATTTGACGGAATAAAAAATACTCCGGTTTACGAGAAAAGCATCAATTTACGAAGCCTGAATGATGAGAATAGCAATGATGTAATATTATTTAAGCAAATTATTCAAAGTTGGGGGCATTTATCAAGACTTAAAAACAATATTTTTACCGCACGATTTAAAAACGATTTTTGCTTGTTTGAATTACAAGATGAACAAAAACTAGATAAACTCGTAAAAGCCAGAAAAGAATTATCACTGTTTATTATTGAGCAATTACTGAACATATTAGGCACAGACATAGCCAAAGAGATTGAATTTTCCAGCAATAAAATAAAAGTGGATTATCACTCACCAACACTGACCATAGAGGCGTTTCATCATACTTTTGTTTATTTGCACGATATGTTGAAAAGTTTTGAATTGCGTCGGGGTCGGTTGATTTATCATCACACCCTTAAATTGGATTTACAAAAAAAGATAAGGGAGAGAATGCCTTACCAAAACAGCCATTATGATAGTGGATTAAAGCATTATTATGAGCGAAAAATCGAAGCCATTCATATTCAAATTGCATTTTTAGAACGGTTACTAGCACAAGGTTGGCATGACACAAAAGACTTTGTCAAAAATTATTTTTCGATGGAATACGGCGCGTTTAAACAAATTTATCATTTTAATGAAAAAGAGATAAAACGACCCGTTACTAAAGAGAAATATCAACAAATATTAGAAAACCTAAACGCTGAACAAAAACAAATTTTTAACGATACTTCTTCGCAAGCCATTATGGTTTTAGCCGGTCCAGGTAGCGGTAAAACCAAAACTTTAGTGCATAAAATTGCTTCGTTAATTACGATTGAGAACAACAAGGCAGAATATTTTTTGATGCTCGCGCATTCAAGGGTTGCGGTTGCAGATTTTAGAGACAAACTCAAAAAACTCATTGGCAACCAAGTTTATACGGTGCGTATTCATACTTTTCATTCTTTTGCTTGCTCCCTATTAGGAAAAAATATTAGTGATGCTAATGAGTTACAAAACGTGCTACAAACAACCGCCCAAATGCTCAATAACAATAAAATAACGATGCCGTTTATTAGTATGTTGGTCGTGGATGAATATCAGGATGTTGGCAAGCAAAGTTATGAATTTATTAAAGCTATTTACACCAATATGGGCGTGAGCAAGACTGATAAAAAAATTATTGCGGTGGGCGATGATGACCAATGTATTAAAAACTATGGTGGTGATAAGGCTGACATTAAATATATCAAAGAATTTAAGCAATATTTTGGCAAAGACATCGCAGACTCGAGTAAATTTTCATCCTATCAGTTGCTAAATAATTATCGAAGTGGGGCTAATATTGTTGATTTTTTTACCCAATTTAGCAGTGTTATCGACTAACGCTTAAAGACCGATAAATTAGTAGCACATAGACAACAGCAGGGAAAAGTGAGTTTAATTCGTTATCAAAATAGTGATTATTACACCAATATACTCAATAGTGTCAAAGCCAATACTTCTAATAATATTGCCATCTTAGCAAGAAAAAATAAGGAGGTTTTATCAATCTATTCCATGCTAGTTTCAGACAATATAAAAGCGCGTTATATTGCGGATAATAATAGTTTTAGATTGGGTAATTTAGTTGAATTAACAGATGTTTTACAAAACTGGCGGGAGACAGAAGACTTTGAAAAAAGCAGAAATAATTCAGACACTATTTATGGAAAATCAAACAATAACGCATTAAAAAATGCGGTGCTTGATAAATTTGAAGATGAGTATCAAGCGGAAATTAAAAAAAGCCAGCAGCATTTTATTGGCGTATTTGAGCAGTATTTACATAAAATCACTTTTGATGAATTTGAACTTGGCAAGAGTAAAGTTACTGTCTCCACCATACACAAAGCCAAAGGAAAAGAGTGGGATGAAGTTTATATATGTGCACAAGATGACTTCATAAGCACCAACCCACAACAGGCGCAATACGATAAACGCTTAGCTTATGTTGCCATTACTCGAGCAAAAAACAGCCTTTATATTCATTCTAAAATAACACTATTTGATGGTTTTATCGATTATTTTGATGAGCACAATATCTGCAATACTCAATTTGAACCGCTTAAAACTATTGTCCTGTTAATGGGTTTGGATGATATAGTATTGACCTATTCATACTCTCAAGAAGGCATTGCAAAAAGTTCTCCTCTGGCTGGCGAAGTTGTGGATGTCATTGACAAACAACAATATATAACTATTGCTAAAGATAATAATCAAATTGCTTCATTGTCACAAAAAATGATTGAAAAGATACGGGATGAAAATGGCTACAGGTTAAACAATAAGGCGGAAATTGAAAATGTAGTTGAATGGGTGAATAAAGAGGATGGCAAAAAATACAAACAGGTATTATGTAAAATTTATTTGTCAAAAGAACATTAATTGAGGCAACTCTTATCGTATTTGCACCATAAATAGAATATTCTATTATTTAGTAGATGAAAAATGCCAATAGTGAAAGAACTGCATGGAGGTCGGTGTGAATATCCCCACTTTAACGGATACTTTTGGGTGTTAGGAAATGTCGCCTCGCAAATCGTTGTACTGTAATGGCGGCAAGGGTCGGACTCACCGGCGGCATTGGCAGCGGCAAAACCACCGTTGCCAGCTGCTTTGCCGGGCTTGGCGTTCAGGTTATTGACGCCGACCAGATTGGGCGGGACATTACCGAACCCGGAAGCGCACAATCCGAACAAATCCTCGCTCAAATCATGGAACACTTTGGGCGCGCAATAATGGATTCCCAAGGCCGCCTCAAGCGTAAACGACTCGGCCAGATGGTCTTCAATTCCCCGCAAAAAAGGAAACTGCTCGAGTCCATTCTGCACCCGCCAATCTTGGACAAAATGTTGGCGCAATGCCGGCAAAGCAAATCGCCCTACTGCATACTTGAAATTCCACTGCTCATCGAAAGCGGGCAGCATGAATTAATGGGTCGCGTCGTAGTGGTCACCTGTAATCCCGAAACACGAACAAGTCGGTTACAGCAGCATCGAAAGATGAGTGTGGATGAAATTAACCGCGTTTTGGACACACAATTGAGCGATCAGGATAGATTAGCCAAGGCAGATGATGTCATTGTTAATGACTCAACTATCGCCGCGCTTAAACAGCAAGTAAATATCTTGCACGAAAATTATTGGTCAATGTTCGGGGCTTAAGATTCCAATCATAACAACTTAACCACATCCAAAATGGGGTGCACTGCTTCAAGCACATCCATTTCCAGGATTTCTTCAATGCTCTTCCAACCAAAATTTTGCTGCTCCAGATTTATTATCTGTTGGTCGAAATTGTCTGCCAAATAAACATCCAGCCATACATTTGCATGGTCGTAGTCATAGGCGATTTGGGTTAACGGAATTATGTTTTTTATGGAAACGCCTAACTCCTCATTCAGTTCTCGAATCAAAGCCTGTTGCGGCGATTCATTTTTCTCGACCTTGCCGCCGGGAAATTCCCACTGCCCGGCGCACGGTTTTCCGGGCAGTCTTTGCTGAACTAAAAGCTGTCCCTGAGGGTTTCGCAGCACACCCACTACAACATATAGTCGAGAGTCAGGAGCGGTAATCGGCATTAATACGGATATAGCCGTGAGTTAAATCGCAAGTCCATACCGTGGCTGCACCGCCACCTATGCCGACATCAACAGCAATGAAAATCTCATTATCTTTTAAATGTTTGGCAACCCCTGCTTCATCGTAACCCTCTATGACCTGCCCATTTTCAGTAATTAGCATGCCACCGATATTTATTTTTAAATTATCTCGGGCAGCCTGTTCACCAGATTTCCCCACCGCCATCACTATCCTGCCCCAATTCGCGTCTTCACCGGCGATGGCGGTTTTGACCAAAGGCGAATTGGCGATGGATTTGGCGATTACTTTTGCCGCTCGGTCGGATTCCGCTCCGCTAACCGTGATTTCGATCAATTTCGTTGCGCCCTCGCCGTCGCGCACAACTTGCTTGGCCAAATCCAGCATAATTGTTTGCAGCGCTTTTTTGAATTCAACCAATGATTCATCTGCAATGTCCTGTTCAATATCCCCTTTAATTTCCGTGCTCAGCTCATTGGCTGCCTTGCCTGTGGCAAACAGCAAACAGGTATCGCTGGTCGAAGTATCACTATCGACGGTTATGGCATTAAATGACTGCTGATTCGCGTCCACAAGCATTCGTTGAAGCAATGGCGAGGGAATTTTAGCATCGGTAAATATAAATGCCAGCATGGTCGCCATATCGGGTTCGATCATACCGGAGCCTTTGGCAAATCCATTGAGGCTAACCACGACATCGCCAATCGTGGTTTGAGCGCTTGCGCCTTTAGGAAATGTATCGGTTGTGGTAATCGCTTGCGCCGCATCCTGCCAATTGTTCGCGTGCAATTTATCCGCCAGTTTTGGTATGGCATTGACTATGCGATCAATCGGTAGCGGCTCACCAATCACGCCGGTAGAAGCAACAAATACATTATCCGTTTTGCAGTCAATACTACTCGCCACAGCCGCGCACGTATCCTGGCAATGTTGCTCTCCGATTTTTCCGGTAAACGCATTGGCATTTCCGGAGTTCACAATCAGCGCAGCCGCTTGGCCACTTTCAAGATGATCTCGGCACAGCAGAATCGGCGCACCGGCCGTGGATGATTTGGTAAAAACGCCTGCCACTGTAGTGCCTGGGCAAAAACTTGCAAGCATCAGATCATTGCGATTCTGATATTTAATGCCAGCCGCGGTGGCCGCCAGCCGCACCCCGTTTATCGGCGCGAGCGCGGGAAAAGCTATCGGCGCAAGCGGCGACCTTTTCACGGCGCTCGACTCTCGCTGATAAGCCAACCTTTCATTCTTACCATCCGCTTTGTGGCAATTAGTTTATGTTTTGTTTCAAAAATCTAATGACTATCTTTTTTGCTTTCTTGCTTCCAAGCAATCTATGTTTATACCTTAAATATCCATCTGTAAAAACTATGGATTTACTGCCATTTGATTTGTTCATAAATCTCCCACAATCACCTTTTAGCTGACGGCTTTGAAACCAGGGATCATCTTTTGCAACGAGGCTTAAAACTGGTTCATTATCTGGCGCATTAAGACCGTGGTATGAATGCCAGCCAGCATGACATGTCCATCCTTCGACAATTCTGGCCTTTACGGACATATCCTCATCTTTTGATGAAAAGGTGGCTGTTGTTATTCCGCCTTCACTTAACCCCATTAAAAAAACATTTTCACTATCAACCCAATCCAACATTTTTGCCTTAGCAATCGCATACCCGGCATCATTTTGCCTCATTTTCAAAGTCGGCTGGTATAGCCCTCCTTTATGAGTGCTTGGCTCGCAGGATTTTGGATATTTCTTTCGAGCGAAACTCGCCGGAGCGATTACTGCATACCCATTTTTCGCTAAAAAATTGATCGTGTGAAGTGTGCCCTCCCAAATGCCTGTGCAACCGTGCATATAAATCACTGTCGGGTAAGTTCCTTTAATGGCGGTATTACTGGATGTTAATTTACTTATTGTTGTCCTGATAAATCTAGTCGATCCTGTTTTCGGAATTCTTACCAATGCTGCCTGCCATGTTCTATCCATTTCCAAAGAATCAGCCCAGTCTCTTGGGTGCATTTTAAGCCAGTGCGTAAAACTTCTGGTGCTGTTGCCTAATCCGCTTATACCTGTACCGCAACCTGTTGCCAACGCAACCATTACGATAAAAATATAACGCATGATGATTTTATTCATATCTTATCTCCTGTGTCTTTCTTAATGCAGGTTGTTTTCGGGGACTTGCATTCTAGCCCATTCATTTTTCAATTATCCCTGCTCGGCGCAGAAGGAAGTAATGAGACCACACATCAGAGTTTGCCGTGGCATTGCTTGAACTTTTTCCCGGAACCACAGGGACAGGGCTCATTCCTTCCAATCTTTTTGCCGTCTCTGACAAACGGCTGTTCTACTGATTCATTAACCGGTTGATGCGCGGATTGCCTAGCGGATTGCCTTCCGGGTTGCTCGCCCCCCGCGGTTGCCTCATTGTGAATGTATTTCACAGACTGCTCGCGCGCTTGTTGTGCGCGCAACCTTTGTTCCATTTCCAGCATTTCATCCTGTGACGGCACGTGCACCTTGGCGAGAACAGAAATAACCTCGAATTTCATCGACTCAAGTAATGCGGTGAACATTTCAAACGCTTCGCGTTTGTATTCCTGTTTCGGGTTTTTCTGCGCATATCCGCGCAAACCAATTCCCTGGCGCAAATAATCCATATTTGCGAGATGCTCTTTCCACTGACCATCCAGAACCTTGAGCATGACCTGTTTCTCGAAATGACGCATACTATCGCTGCCAACCCGCTCCTCCTTAGCCTGAGTCATATCCACTATGCTGTGCAAAATTTTCTTTCGAAGCGTTTCCTGATGAAGCGAATCGTCTTCATCGAGCCATTTGCGAATTTCCAAAGCGATCCCGAATTCGCTTTCAATTTCCTTCTCCAACTGCTCAACCTCCCATTGCTCCTCCAGCGTTTGCGGGGAAATAGACCGATCTATAACCGTGTTGACAACTTCTTCCCGGTTATCCACTACGTACTCTGAAATATCCTCGGTTTCCATCAACAGGTTGCGCTGTTCGTAAATTATCTTGCGTTGCTCATTGGCGACATCATCATATTCCAATAGTTGCTTTCGCATATCAAAGTTATGGCCTTCCACTTTTTTCTGGGCATTTTCGATCGCACGAGTAACCCACGAATGTTCAATGGCTTCACCCTCCTCCATGCCCAGTTTTTCCATCAGCCCGGCAATTTTTTGCGAACCGAAAATTCGCATTAAACTATCTTCGAGTGACAAAAAGAATCGGCTGGATCCGGGGTCGCCCTGGCGGCCGCATCTTCCTCGCAACTGATTATCCACCCGCCTGGATTCGTTTCGCTCAGTGCCCAGTACGTGCAAACCTCCCGCATCAATCACTTGCTGATGCCTTTTGTCCCACTGCTCGCGCGCCTCCCGCTTTTTATCGTCATGTGGAATTGCATTCAGTTCAATTTCCAAATTTCCGCCGAGCACGATATCCGTTCCACGGCCTGCCATATTGGTTGCAATGGTAATGTTGCCCGGGCGCCCAGCTTCAGCAATGATTTTAGCTTCGCTACCGTGATGTTTGGCATTTAAAACCTGGTGTTCAATACCTTTCTTTCCCAGGATTTGTGACAAATGCTCTGAAGTTTCAATGGAAGCGGTTCCGACCAGAACCGGTTGACTACGGGCACGGCACTCTTCTATACCCTCACAAATGGCGGCATATTTTTCATTCGCTGTGCGATACACCAGATCCGCGGAATCGTCTCGCCACATCTCTTTATTAGTCGGGATAATAACCACTTCAAGGTCGTAAATTTGTAAAAACTCCGGCGCCTCGGTATCCGCCGTGCCGGTCATTCCGGCTAATTTGTCGTACAAACGAAAATAATTTTGAAAAGTAATCGAGGCTAATGTTTGGCTCTCCTGTTGAATAGCCACCCCTTCCTTGGCTTCAATCGCTTGATGCAATCCTTCCGACCACCTGCGACCCGGCATCATACGCCCGGTGAACTCATCAATAATGACGATGGCATTGTCTCTTACAATGTAATCCACATCCTTGTTAAATAAATTGATGGCGCGCAACGCTGAATTGAGATGATGCATCAGGCTGATATTCGCGACCTCGTATAAACTACTGCCCGATTCGAGCAAACCTGCTCGGGTCAGTAGTTTCTCGGCATGTTCATGCCCTTCTTCAGTTAACGTAACTTGCCTTGATTTTTCATCAACCGAGAAATCCCCAGGTAAATATTCTGAGCCTTCAGGTTGTTCTTGTTTAACCAGATTGGGGACGATTATATTGATCTTGTTATACAAATCCGTGCTTTCTTCCGCTGGCCCGGAAATTATTAGCGGCGTTCGAGCTTCATCAATTAAGATGGAATCCACTTCATCGATAATGCCAAATCCTAAGCCGTTCTGAAATCGGTCTTGCCCGGAAAATGCCATGTTATCCCTTAAATAATCGAATCCAAACTCATTGTTGGTGCCATAGACAATATCGCTTTGATAGGCTGTTTTCTTTGCCTCTCGATCCTGGCCTGACAGAATTACACCCACGGTTAAACCAAGAAACGAATAAATTTCCCCCATCCACTCGGCATCACGTTGCGCCAAATAGTCATTGACAGTGACGATATGGACCGGGCTGCCGGAAACGGCATTGAGATATGCGGGGAGAGTGGCTACCAGGGTCTTGCCTTCACCGGTTTTCATCTCAGTAATTTTTCCTTCATTCAATACGATGCCGCCAATCATTTGAACGTCGAAATGACGTAATCCCAAGGTGCGCACCGAGGCTTCCCGTACCACCGCAAATGTTTCTGCTAACAATTCGTCTTTATCAGCACCCTTAGCAAAACGCGCCTTGAATTCAATCGTCTTGGCTGCCAGTTCATCGTTACTGAGATCTTGCAAACCGCTTTCAAGGGCATTGATCTGGTTGACCGTTTTGCCCAGTTTTTTGAGAAGACGCTGGTTTCGGTCGCCAAAAAAAATTTTCAGTACATCCTGAAACATATAAAAAGTGCTATTATCTAGTTCGGGTTGCTTTGGGTCTGTTGCGTGCCAGTTGTGGCAGGATTATGCCAGAGTCGTTAACTTGCTATAAGACCGTTATCAAATAATGAAAGAGT
The DNA here is from genome assembly GCF_965237845.1 of Candidatus Spongiihabitans sp. Taxonomy (GTDB): domain Bacteria; phylum Pseudomonadota; class Gammaproteobacteria; order Arenicellales; family Poriferihabitantaceae; genus Spongiihabitans. Next base: position 2,421,953 of record NZ_OZ250154.1, read on the forward strand.
TTAAATCCATCGCCGGGATGATTAAAAACAGTTTACCCATTAGTAAAGACCCGCCTGTCGTGGAACACTTGCAACAATCTCTTATCGACTATTGGCGAGAGCAAGTCGGCATTGCAGCTCCTCATACCCGCCCTTTGTTATTTCAATCCGGTCGATTGGTGGTATTTTGTGATTCCGCAGCGTGGGCCACCCAAATCCGTCACCAGAAGCCTTCTCTGTCACGGCAATTGAATGATAATAATTTCAAAATTTCTGATATAAACATAAAAATACGTCCTGCATCCTCGTTTCGACCGCTAGCTAATCATTCCAGGAAAAAGATCAATCCAATATCAAAAGACAATGCAAATGCCATTTGCGACCTTGCCACAAAGATCGGGCATAGTGAATTAAGGAAATCCCTGTTGCAACTTTCAAAAAGATGCCGCACGAAAACCAATGGGCGGCCATCCTGAAAAGAGCGAATTGACGGGTTGCCCCAGATTGAAAATATCCGGGCTATACGGTTGCTACAGTGCTGGCAAAGGCGATTGGCACTTGCGTTTCGTCCTCGTAAGACACCAATTCCCAGGCCGATTCGTTGGCAAGCAGTTGACGCAGTAATTTATTATTTAATGCGTGTCCGGATTTATGCGCACTAAACTCACCAATCAAAGGATGCCCAAGCAAATAAAGGTCGCCGATCGCATCGAGCACTTTGTGTTTAACAAATTCATCTTCATAACGTAAACCATCGTCATTCAAAATATGGAACGAATCCATCACAATCGCATTGTCGACACTTCCGCCTTGTGCCAGCCCGGCATTACGCAACGCTTCCAAGTCATCCATAAAACCAAATGTCCTGGCGCGACTGACTTCCTTCACGAATGAAGTGGTCGAAAAATCCACCGACGCAATCTGGGTGGAGCTTTTCAAAATAGGATGATCAAAATCAATTATAAATGAAACTTTAAATCCGTTAAACGGCTCAAACTTAACCCACTTGTCGTCCTCTTTCACCAAAAGTGGTTTTGTGATTCGTATAAATTGCTTGAGTTTTTCCTGTTCAAGAATGCCTGCGGACTGTAGCAAGAAAACAAATGGCCCGGCACTGCCATCCATTATTGGCACTTCCGGCGCACTCACCTTGACGTAGGCATTATCGATACCCAAACCCGCAAAAGCAGACATCAAATGCTCGACTGTGGAAATTTTTACGCCATCCACTTCCAATGTTGTGGATAGCCGAGTGTCGCTGACGTTTTCCGGGCGGGCCGAAACGGTGACCACTGGGTCAAGATCAACACGTTGGAAAATAATCCCGGTATCGACCGCGGCCGGGCGGAGGGTTAGATATACTTTTTCACCGGTATGAAGACCAACTCCCGTGGCACGAATAATGTTCTTCAGGGTTCGTTGCCGAATCATTTAGAGTTCATTCCGGTTTAAATATCGATTCAACTGGTCAACGGGGGAAGGCGAAGTCGCTCTTGTGGCAAAGGGGCGAATACTACACCAAAACTATTTGATAAATGGCTTTATTAAATTTTTTTAATATTCCCCCCACTTCATACCCCCTGCTGTCTTGCACACGATTGAAATGACTTATTACAACTTTTTACAATCCTTTGCATTAGTCCGCCTGCCTCCTTAAATAGGCAGGAATATCATACATATCTAATTGGGTCGCTTCTGCGGTTCTCTCGCCCATTCTTGCAAATCGCTTTTGCGGCAGGACTCGCTCCATTTTACGCTCTACGCCTTCGACTGCCTGAACCGGTTTCGCCGAGTTCTCCCCATTCTCAAGTGGCGCGATTTTTGCCTTTGGATCAATCAAACCTGTCGCCACCATGGTAACCCGAAGATCTCCCTGCATGGCCGAATCGAAAGCGGTGCCAATTACCACGTTGGCATCTTCCGCAGCGTATTCATGGATTGCATTACCCACCGCTTCGAATTCACCGATAGTCATATCTGGGCCTGCGGTTATATTAACCAACAGGCCTTTGGCGCCATGTAAGTTGATGTCTTCGAGAAGCGGGCTGGATATTGCTTTTTGGGTCGCTTCAATGGCCCGGTTTTCACCGCTCACGGTCGCTGAACCCATCATCGCCATACCCATCTCGGACATCACAGTTCTGACATCGGCAAAATCGACATTAATCAATCCCGGTCGGGTGATCAGTTCTGCAATTCCTTGAACCGCATTGAACAAAACTTCATTGGCTTTGTTGAATGCATCTACCATAGAGGCTTCCTGTCCCATGACCGCTAAAACTTTTTCATTGGGAATGGTGATTAAAGAATCAACGTATTCTTGTAACTCTTCAATACCCCGGTCAGCAATGGTTTGGCGTTTACTGCCTTCAAACGGAAACGGTCTGGTGACCACAGCTACCGTAAGCGCGCCTTTTTCCCGGGCCAGCTCGGCAATCACAGGAGCAGCGCCGGTGCCGGTTCCACCCCCCATCCCTGCGGTGATGAAAAGCATATCTGCACCATCAATCGCCGAAGCGATGCGATCGCTATCTTCCGCCGCCGCCTGGCGTCCGATCTCTGGATCTGCACCCGCCCCCAGCCCCTTGGTCAAATTCTCGCCTAACTGCAAAACAGTGTCAGCCTTTGATCGCGACAGCATTTGGGCATCGGTATTAGCATTTATGAAATCAACGCCTTCAAGATCAGCGGTGAGCATATGTTCTACGGCATTGCCGCCGCCGCCGCCCACCCCGATGACTTTGATCACCGCTTGTTGACTAACTGTATCTACTAGTTCAAACATTTTATTTCCTCCTCGTGTGTACTTCGATTAATATTTGTAAGGATTCGAGCACCGAGCCTTAGAGCGCTTGGTACTATTCTTCTTACAAGGCATGCTCGCGCCCGAACCAAAAATAACCACTCGAGGCGTAAGAGTAAACATTAAAAAATTAAGTCGTTTGAGACACTTAATCTCCGAAATAGAATTTGCCAATAAAATCTGCAATCATCAAAAACTGCCCTTAAACCAGCCTTTCATCCGCTCCACCATAGATGTCACAACGCCAGGCTTATGTGATTGTTGTTGCATCTGATTGCGGTTTGCATATCCAAATTGTGCAAGCCCTATGCCGGTGGAGTAAATTGGATTGCACACCACTTCACTGAGACCCCCTTCATAATTTGGCAATCCCTGGCGCACCGGCAAGTGAAAAATTTCTTCGGCCAGATCTATCATCCCTTCAATACGTGAACTGCCCCCGGTAAGCACAATGCCCGATCCAATGACTTCTTCAAACCCGCTTTTGCGTATTTCGACCTGGATCAACAACAGTAATTCTTCAATTCTCGGCTCAATAATCTCTGCAAGGTTTCGTCGGGATAGTGTTCGTGGTGGACGTCCGCCTATGCTCGGTGTTTCGATGGTTTGCCCTTCATCAACCAGTTGCACCAGTGTGCAACCAAATTTTTTCTTGATATCTTCTGCCGCCTGAGTCGGCGTATGAAAAGCAACGGCGATGTCGTTGGTCACTTGATCGCCGGCAACCGGAATGACCGCGGTATGACGGATGGCGCCTTCGGTAAAAATCGCTATGTCGGTTGTGCCACCACCGATGTCGATCATGCAAACACCAAGTTCACGCTCATCTTCGGTGAGCACCGCTTCACTGGAAGCAATTTGTTCGAGAATAATGTCATCAACTTCCAACCCGCAACGACGGATACATTTCACAATATTTTGCGCCGCACTGACCGCACCGGTAATCATATGCACTTTAGCTTCCATGCGCACGCCGCACATCCCTATCGGCTCACGAATCCCGTCCTGCCCATCGATCACAAAATCCTGGGGCAATACATGCAAAATACGCTGATCATTAGGGATAGCCATCGCTTTTGCAGCATCGATCACTCGCTCTTTATCGCTTTGTGTGACTTCGTTGTCCTTAATCGCAACAACGCCGTGTGAATTGATACTGCGGATATGCGCTCCTGCAATGCCTGCGTAAACAGAATAGATTTGGCAACCCGCCATTAATTCTGCTTCCTCCACAGCCCGTTTGATTGACTGCACGGTGGATTCAATATTGGCGACCACGCCTTTTCGTAAGCCTGTTGCCGGATGATGGCCGACACCAATGACTTCCATTGTCCGGGTCGGTCCTACTTCAACCACGACAACCAGAACCTTGGAGGTCCCAATATCCAATCCTACCACCAGATTATTATTTGATTTCTTCGGCATAATATTGACTAGTCGCGCCTCGTTTAGTTATTTTTTGAACGTGGCATCGAGTATTGGCTATGTTTAAGTTTGTTCTTAAAAAATATTAAGGGTGCGAGGTAAACCCCGATTCGGTAATATTTTGTGCAACGGATTGAGAGCCCTGCCAGCTAATCGCAAAGCCATTGGGATAGCGCAGGTCAATGGTTTTCATTTGCGGAAATTGAACGATAAGTTCCTGATTCAACGCTTCAATAAACCGTTCAATGCGGGGAAATGCATTGGCTTTGTCCACCACCATAGTCACTTTAGCGGGCCGGTCGATTATTTGCCCCGAACCTTGAGTAGATTGCCCCCCACTCAACGCCAGCGCTCCCATAGAAAGTTTCAGCCGCCATAAATCTCTTGAATCCAAACTCAGTTGTTCGAGGGCTAAGCCGTTGGAAGAAAATTGTTCTGACCATTGCTGAAACGCTTTCCAAACGATCTGTTTTTGGTCGGCGGAACCATACAGCAAAGGCAAATCATGGTTGCTTTTGTTCCCGCCCCCGTGCTGACGATCAACCAGGTCTCCGGTAAAATTAAGCCACTTGCCCTCTCCCCACCTGGCCACGGGTTGAACTTCCACCACATCAACCATAATGGTGGATGGCCATTGTCGCCGCAGCGATGCGGAAAATACCCAGGGAATTTGCTTTATTTCGTTTTCGAGCCGACGCAAATTAACGGAAAAATAATTGCCTTCGAGTGTTGCTTCAGCAATCTGTTTCACTTGTGCGCCATCGACATGGTTAAAGCGCCCATGCACTTCGATTTCTTTAATCTGAAATTTTTGCGGATCAAACAATCGATCAGCGACAAACAGCACCACGAGCGAGGTCAGTAATATGACTGCCATTAGCATTATCCAGCGTGGCCGTGTGTTCACAACCAGGTCGGCAGGGGTCTGTTGCAACTCGGAAGCCCTATCCGAAAGATTGCGGGAAGATAATGAATTCATTTTTCTCCCCCGATAATTCGGACTTCAAGGTCCAGTTCTATACCGCTGTGTTGGTTCACCCGGTCTCGAGCAATGTTGATTAATTGTTCGATGTCCGCGGATGTTGCATTGCCCTGGTTCACAATAAAGTTAGCGTGTATTTCTGAGATTGCCGCATCGCCTACTGTGTGCCCTTTGAGCCCGGCATCTTCAATTAATCTTGCCGCGAAGTCCGCGGGCGGATTTTTAAACACTGAACCGGCGTTTGCACTTTGTATCGGCTGCGATGCACTGCGTTTTTCCAGCAGACTGCGAATTTTATCCTTGCCACTGTACCCGCTATCCGCTAACCCTAATGCGAGTGTGCCGCTCAGGATCCAGCAGTCTTCCGGTAACGCAACTTGGCGATAACCGTAACTCAGGTCTTTAGTTTGAATCTTTTTGCACTGCCCGTGCCGGTCCACACATTCCACCTGCTCAACCCATTGCCAGGTCTCTGTGCCAAACGCACCGGCATTCATAGCCAGTGCGCCGCCAAACGAGCCAGGCACCCCGGCTAAAAATTCCACGCCGGTTAAATTATTGCGCGCTGCGACCCTGGCGACTTTGGCGCAAGATACACCTGACTCAAGGCACAACCGATCAGGCGCAATTAATTCGTACTCACTCAGACCCTTGGAGGTTCGAATCACCATCCCTTGCACACCCTCGTTACGCACCAATAAATTACTGCCCAAGCCAATCCAGTGCAGCGGAATCTGTGGCGGTAATTGTTTAAGCAACTGTATTAAATCCGCTTTATTCTCCGGGGTATAAAAATAGTCAGCGATGCCGCCAATGCGCCAACTGGTATGCCGCGACATGGGCTCGTCGATCAATAACCGACCCTTCAACCCGCGCATTATTTTAAGTATCCCCTTGCGGGAGAAATCTGGCAGATTGCTGACTTGCCTATTTTTCATTGGCGGCATCATTGGCTGCCTCCTTTGTAATTGGAATCGGCGGCGGTGATCGGTCTGCCAACGATTGGGCAAATCGGCCGATGTCCCCAGCGCCTAAAGTCAACAACAAATCACCGCTTTGAACCATATTCGGCAACACCGCGTTCAACTCTTCCAATGTTTCCACAAAAACCGGATCGTTGCCTCGCTTGCGGATTGCTCGACAAAGAGAACGACCATCACTTCCGCTAATGGCCTGCTCACCGGCGGGGTAAACTTCGGTGATGATTAAATGGTCAACCCCTGCCAGCAACTGAACAAAATCGTCGAATAAATCTCGGGTACGGGAAAATCTATGGGGTTGAAACACCACTAGAATCCGCCGCTCAGGCCAGCAATCCTTGCTCGCTTGCAGGGTTGCGGCCAATTCGGTCGGGTGATGCGCATAGTCGTCAATGACTTCCACTCTATGACTGCCAATCCGAACCTCGCCCAGTGGTTGAAAACGTCTGCCGATGCCCTGAAAACCAGACAACGCTGTGCCGATGGACTGAGCCGATAAACCCAACTTGTATGCGATTGAAATTGCCGCTAAAGCGTTCAACACATTGTGCCTGCCTGGCAGAGCCAAATTGAATTGGCCGATTGATTGGCCGAAACGAATCACTTCAAAGGCGCTTTCCCTACCGTTGTGAACAATGTTGGTTGCACGATAGTCAACCCCCTCCGAGGTGCCATAACTCACAATGGGTCTTCGTATCGCGGTTGCGATCTCTCTGATATTAGGGTCGTCGAAACACAGGATTGCCAGGCCGTAGAACGGTAAATTATGCAGGAAATCGAGATAGGCCTGTTTCAGGCGATTGAAATCTCCGTCATAGGTTTGCATATGGTCATGGTCGATATTGGTCACCACTGCTATCTGCGGTTGCAAATGTAAAAATGACGCATCGCTTTCATCCGCTTCAGCAACCAAATACTCGCCCCGACCCAGACACACATTGCTGTTAACACTATTGACCACACCGCCGACGATGAAAGTCGGATCAAGGCCGGCGCTGGCAAGCACCGTTGCAACCAAACTTGTGGCAGTGGTTTTTCCATGCGTGCCGGCAATGGCAATCCCCTTTCGAAAACGCATCAATTCACCCAGCATTTCCGCCCGTGGAACCAACGGGATTCTGTTGTCTCTGGCCGCGACAGCTTCGCTATTGTTGTCGTCAATCGCGCTGGAAACGACGACCGCATCAGCGCCTTTGATATTCATTCCATCGTGACCGATATATATGGTAGCGCCGGCCTGGCGAAGTCGCTCCAGGATTGCGGTGTCTGATAAATCAGACCCGGAAACCTGAAAATCCAGATCAAGCAATACTTCGGCAATGCCACTCATGCCGATGCCACCGATGCCGACAAAATGTATATGTTGGACAAAGTCACGCATGCATCGCCTCCAAGCATATTGTCGCCACATCATCGGTTGCCCGGGGTTTTGCCAGTTTTCGCGCGGCTTTGGCCATGGCAATCAGCAGTTTTCGATCGCTATCAAATCGAGTCAAAATTTTTAGCCAATGACCCTGAACAAACTGCTCCTCAAGCACCATATAGGCTGCATTATTGCCAACCAAATAGGAAGCATTCCTGGCTTGATGGTCATTTACGGCATAAGGATAAGGAACAAAAACGGCCGCGGCTCCTGCGCAACAGACTTCAGAAACGGTCATTGCACCACTTCTACAAATGACGATATCGCACCATTCGTAAGCGGCCTTCATATCATCAATAAATTCATTTATTTTAAGTATCCCCTTGCGGGAAACCTGACAGCCTATTCCTGCTTCCAAATAAGCCGCGCCAATTCCATTTTGATCTTTTTTACCGCTTTGATGCCAAATATCAACATCGGGCATCGGGTGAGTGGCAAATAGTTTTGGAAGCTGCTGGTTAAATACATCGGCGCCCTGACTACCGCCAACGATCAATAACCGCAACGGCTGTTTGCGATTGGCCAGTCTGATTTCAGGGGCCGGAATATTTGAAATCTCCGGCCGCACCGGATTGCCGGTCCATTGAAACTGCCTAAACCCGTCGGCAGAAGGAAACCCGGTTAATATTCGATGGCTAAATCGGGACAACCAACGATTGGTTAGCCCGGCCACTGAATTTTGTTCATGCAGGACAATCGGCAGTCTCAACGCCGCAGCCACTAAGCCACCCGGACCGGAAACAAATCCCCCCATCGCTAAAATTGCTTTTGGCCTGCGCTTTAATATGACGTACAGCGTTTGTACGATGGCCTTTACCAGCATAAACGGCATCAATATTTTTCGCATCACACCGCTTTTGCGCAGCCCTTTTATATTGATGGGATCGAAGGTGATGCTGGCTTCTGTAACCAACCTGGCTTCGAGGCCCTGCCGAGTTCCAATCCAACTCACTTCCACCCCTTGATGCATCAGTTCTTTAGCGACTGCCAATGCCGGGATGACATGGCCTCCGGTTCCGCCTGCCATAATCATCATTCGACTTGCCTCGGTCCTTATTTTTGATCGGGCGCTTCGCATCTTCGACCTCCGGGCTGTGGCCTGCTTTGTCGATCAACTGCAAACAACAATCCCACAGCAGCCATGCTGATTAACATACTGCTGCCGCCGTGACTCATCATCGGCAAGGTTATTCCTTTGGTCGGCAGTAATCCGGTATTCACGCCGATATGCACACCCGCTTGCAAAGCGAACAGCAGGCCGATACCCTGTGCCAGAAAGCCTGAAAACCGCTGCCCCAACTGCAGTGCTCTATGGGAGATAGCAAACGCACGAAACAATAACAACGTGAAAAGCGTTAATACGCCGAAGATACCTACCGCCCCCAATTCTTCACCGATGATGGCAATCAGGAAATCATTGCTTGCGTGTGGAAGATAGAACAATTTTTGAATGCTGCTGCCGAGGCCGACGCCAAACCATTCACCCCGACCAATTGCGATTAGCGCCTGAATCAATTGAAACCCATTACCATATGGGTCGGCCCAGGGATCCCGGTAACTTAACAATCGTGCTACCCGATAGGGCTCCATCCACATAATGGAAGCCAGTAGCATGACAACCATACTGAGACCGATCAGGAAATGCCAGAAACGAACCCCTGCTAAAAACATCATTCCTGCAATGGCAGTGGTTATCACCACAGCGGTGCCAAAGTCAGGTTCAAGAAGAAGCAATACTCCGATTGCCCCTACTACCAAACCAGTATTGATAATGCCGACTTTGAATAGATGCAAATCTTCGCGCTTCCTCGCTAGGTAGTCGGCGAAATAAATAATCCCGGCGATCTTCATAAACTCAGACGGTTGAAATCGGATACCCCCTAAATCGATCCATCGAATACTGCCGTTGACCTCCACGCCCACGCCAGGGAAAAGCACTACAACCAATAACAGCAATCCAATCAGCAACAATGCCTTGCTCGCTGCGGCAAGCCAATTCATTCGAATCGAGGCGGCCATGAAAAGTAGTACGCTCCCCAGGCCAATATGCAATAGATGTTTAATAAGAGGGTTGAAGTTGATATCCAAAGTGCGGCTGTCAACCGTTATGGTTGCGGAATAAACCATGACCACGCTCAGGGACAGCAAGGCAATCACCGTAAACATTAACCATTGGTCATAGGATGAAACTTCGCTTACACGATTCGCTTGAAACGCGGTTGCCCTGGTGTTCATTGCGGTGCGGTTCATTGCGGTGCGGTTTATTGCGGCCTGGTTAGCTAACATGTTGTTTCCTGGACTCACTTCGCAACCCTGATATTTTGGGGAACGAGCACGAGCATGAATTAAACAACGAACTTTTAATAAACCTATACTCGGTGTCACGTTCAAAGAATTTATAAACGGGGCGATTCAATGCACCAGCTCCCAAACCAGTTGTTTGTAAACATTGCCGCGATGTTCGTAGTTGTCGAACATGTCGAAACTTGCACAAGCCGGAGAAAACAAAACCACCGAGCCTGATTGCGCTAATTTTCTCGCATGAACTACCGCTTGTTCCAATAAATCAACCCGGGTGCTGGGCACTGATTGATCAAGGCTTTCGAAAATTATTCCTGCGTCCTCGCCAAACAAAATGGTGTGCTTTACACGCTCTTTGATGACCTGGGCCAATTGCGAGAAATCAGCCCCCTTGCCTTTGCCCCCGGCGATTAAAATGAGGTCCTGCGAAAAGCCTGTAATCGCCGCTATGGTTGCACCGGCATTGGTGCCTTTGGAATCATTAATCCACTTTACCCCATTGACTTCAGCAACAATTTCACAACGATGGGGCAGCCCGCCATAATTAAGCGCGGCATTAATCACCACCGGATTCAACTCAACCCCGGCAGTTTCCACCAGCGCCATCGCGGCCAGAATATTGGCAATGTTTTGCTCGCCCTGGAGAGTAATTTGTTCTACCCGCGCAAGCAGGGTTTCACCGTGCAACAGCGATCGTGAATTGCCTGACTCCGCCACACCGAATTGATTGGCCGCCTGGGGAGCATCCAAACCAAAGCTGGTCATTGAAGTATTCTGCGAAGTATTCTGGCATGGCCGGGGATTTGTGAGTACATCATCCCGATTAACCACTACCTTGTTGGCGTTTTCAAATATTCTTTTCTTGGCATTAATATAATCATCCAGAGTGGGGTATCGATCCATATGGTCTGCGCTAATATTCAGCACCGTAGCTGAACAGGCGTTCAACGAATAAGTCGTTTCCAACTGGAAACTGGACAACTCCAGGACATAATAATCAGGGACATAATAATCGGGTAATGCATGGTCGAGTAAATCCAGAACCGGGGTTCCAATATTGCCGCCGGTTTTTACTTTCAGCCCCGCGGCTAACATCATTTCGGCAACCAGCATGGTCACGGTGGATTTGCCATTGGAGCCGGTTATCGCAATGATCGGGGCTTCGGCCTGTTTGACAAACAATTCAATATCACCGATTAGCGCTCCCCCATTGCTGAAATTTTGCCGCTCTATTTCAATGCCGGGACTAGTGACTATTTGATTGAAACTCCCAAACCACGCATATGGTATCTGTCCGGTGATAATTTCCACACTCGGAAATTCATCTTTGACCTGTTTCAGATACGGCGGCAACTCCCGCGAATCCGCCACAGTAACCTGCATCCCTGATTTCACCAGATATTTGACCACCGAGTAACCGGTTGACCCAAGTCCTATCACCAGAATCCGATCATTGTTCGGTTGAATGGAATTTGCCATGTTCAATACCCCAACTCCTCAGCGCACCTTCAATGTGGCTAATCCGATCAATACCAGGATCAGGCTTATAATCCAAAAACGCACAATAATCTTTGGCTCAGGCCACCCTTTCAATTCAAAATGATGATGGATCGGCGCCATGCGAAACAGTCGGCGACCTATCAATTTAAAAGAGACGACCTGCAAAATGACCGACACGGTTTCCATGACAAATATCCCGCCCATCACCATCAGCACAATTTCCTGGCGCACAATTACCGCGACAATACCAATCGCAGCACCGAGGGAAAGCGCGCCGATGTCTCCCATAAATACCTGAGCCGGATAGGTGTTGAACCATAGAAACCCGAGACCTGCTCCGACCAGCGCCGAACAAAATATGAGCACCTCTCCTGCGCCAGCAATATAAGGAATTCCAAGGTATCCCGAAAAATTGGCGTTTCCGGTGGTGTATGCAAATACCCCTAAGGCCCCGGCCACCATGACGGCCGGCATAATCGCCAAGCCATCTAATCCATCGGTCAAATTCACGGCGTTACTGGTTCCAACCACAACCAGGTAAGTAAGTACTATGAATCCCCAACCCAGTGGAATTGCCACGTCTTTAAACAGCGGAACCAGCAACGCGGTTTCCGCTGGAGACCGCGCGGTATAAAATAGAAAAAAGGCGGTTATCAATCCAGAAACGCTTTGCAGCAGAAATTTATTGCGCGCTCCCATCCCCTTGGGATCTTTGTTGATTAGTTTTTGATAATCGTCAACCCAACCGATCAAACCAAAAGCAATGGTGGTAAATAAAATCACCCATATATATCGGTTGGTCAAATCCGCCCATAACAACGTGGCAACGACTACGGCAATTAATATCATAGCGCCGCCCATTGTCGGGGTGCCGACTTTGCTGAAATGCATGGGCGGCCCGTCTGCCCGGACAGTTTGGCCAATTTTGTGGTCACTCAGTTTTCGAATCATCGTCGCCCCAAAAATAAAAAATATCCCAATGGCAGTGAGTACGCCGCAGATGCCGCGAAATGTCAGATATCGAAATACATTGAAGAAACTATAGTCCTGAGAAAGATTGTTGAACAGCCAGGTCAGCATGGTTTAGTCCCTTCTCGATGATCCAATTGCCCATGGTCCTGTCCATAATCCTGTCCATAATCCTGTCCATATTCAAAATCTTCGGCTTCGATAATTTCGGCAACCACTCGCTCCATCATCGACGACCTCGACCCTTTGACCAAAACCGCCACGCCGTCACTTAAATTGCCCTTCAATTCAGCCACTAAATCGTCCAAACTTTCAAAAACCTGAGCGCCCTTGCCGAAACCATGCGCGTAATCCCTGGCATTGTTATCACTCCCATTATTATCTTGGGAGACCAGACACATGAGAATATCCATGCGCTTTTTATTGGCATAGCGACCCACTTCATTGTGTCGTTGCTTGCTCATTTTTCCGAGTTCTGCCATAGCACCCAAAACCAAAATCCTTACCCCGTCGAAATTTGCAAGCACATCAATGCCGGCCTTAATCGACTGGGGATTGGCGTTATAACTATCGTCGATCACCATGCACCCCATAAGCCCCTGCTTCGGATTCAGCCGACCACTCACTGCCTGCATGTTTTCAAGCCCGGTTTTTATGGACTGTATCGTGGCGCCGGCGGCGTAACAGATTGCGGCGGCGGCCAGGGCATTCATTACATTGTGGCGACCCGGCAAGGTTAGATTGATGGCGATGTGTTGTTCATCATGCTGTTCATCAACAATGTGCAAATCGAAACGGCTTGTCAGCCATTCAGATTTCGCTTCGGATAATATTTTTTGGGTCGAGCGCCGAGTCTTTATTTGTTTGGACCCTGTTTGGTGCCTACGGCTTGGCGCCCGGTCTAAACTTTTATAACTCCCGAGGCGCAAATTAGTTACGGTCAGGTCTGCGGGTTTTTCCATCGCAAAAGAAATCACTCGACCGGTTTTTAACTGAGGCTTGACCTGAGCCAACCATTGATCGCTGAATTGGTCGTCTGCGTTAATCACCGCAGTCCCGTTTTCCTTTAATCCGGAAAAAATTTCTGCTTTTGCCTGAGCAATTTGTTGCAGGTTACCCAGTCCCTCAAGATGGGCTGGGGCAACATTATTAATTAACGCAATCGTCGGCCGGGTTAAGCGACTGAGGGTGGCGATTTCCCCAATGTGGTTGGCGCCCATTTCGATGACCGCAAAATCATGGCTCTCATTTAATTTAAGCAATGTCAACGGTACGCCCCATTGATTGTTAAAACTTCGCTCCGGGAACAAGCAATTTCCGCATTGATTCAATATCGATGCGGCCATAGCGGTGACTGTGGTTTTTCCATTGCTGCCGGTAATCGCCAGCACCGGAATATCGAAGCGCAAACGCCAGTGGCTTGCCAGTTGCCCGAGTGCTTGCGTGGTATCCGAGACTTTGATTTTGGGCATATCAATTTGAGCGAAATCGGTATTCACGGCAGCGGAAACCATGGCCCCTACCGCCCCTTTCTTTTTCGCCTGGGCGACGAAATCGTGACCATCGAATTTTTCTCCCGGGATGGCAACAAATAAGTCTCCCCGATCGACAGTTCTGGAATCCGTGGCAACCGTCGTGAACAGCGCATCCGCACCGTATAGTTTTCCCTGAACGATATTGGCGGCTTCCGATAGCGCCATCATGTCAGCTCCTCAAGAAGTTCTGGAACCATTGCCCGGTCGCTCAATGGGTTAACAGCATTGCCGATTGTCTGAGTGTGTTCATGACCTTTTCCCGCCAGCAAAATTAAATCATCTTGATTGGAAGATTTAATCGCTTCCGCCATTGCTTGTCTACGATCATGAATGACCGTAATGGGTTGGCTCAATCCTTGTTTTATTTGTTCAATAATTTGTGCGGACGGTTCGGTACGCGGGTTGTCATCGGTTACGATGATTCGGTCAGCGATTGATTGTGCAATCCGGCCCATTTGCGCTCGTTTGTCTTGATCGCGGTCACCGCCGCAGCCAAATACCACGACCAGATTTCCGCGACACAGTGATTTGAGGGATTTAAGCGCACGCTCCAGTGCGTCCGGTGTATGCGCATAATCCACCACCACCGCAGGCTGGGCCGGACGATTGCTAAACACTTCCATTCGCCCTGGCGGCGCAGCGATGTGGGCAACAACTTCTGCTATTGCACCCATTGCATAACCCATTGCGAACAGACAACCGATAGCGGCAAGAATATTCGGTACATTAACTTCTCCTAACAGCCTTGAATGAATCTGTTGGCGGCTCCGCTGGCCCTGAAACGCCAATTTAAACCGTATTCCCTGGTCATCCGTTTCCAATTCAACCGGTTGCAACTCTCCAGACTTCATGCCGTAGCTAACGCAGGTTAGTCCTTGACCCCGCCAATTGCATAATTGCAGCAGCTCACGGCCAAAATTATCGTCACTATTTATTACCACGGCGTTGAGCGAGGCGAATTCAAACAACTTTTGTTTGGCGTCGCCATAGCGGGTCATGGATTGGTGATAGTCGAGATGGTCCTGGGTTAAATTTGTGAATATGGCAATATCGAAATCGATGCCATTGGCTCGGCCCTGCTCCAGTCCATGAGAAGAGACTTCCATACTGACCGCGCCAGCCTGGTTGGCTAAAAATTCGAACAACTGTTCATGAATGGATATCGCATCCATAGTCGTCAATTCCGAATGTTGCAGATCGCTAACGAATCCACTGCCGATGGTTCCAGAATAACCACACCGTATGCCGAGCAATTCCAATGCCTGGGCGATCAAATAAGCGGTCGTGGTTTTGCCATTGGTACCGGTAATTCCAATCATTTTCAGATTCTTGGACGGATTACCGAAATACCGCGCCGCAATTATCCCGAGTTTTTGTTGCAGGTTTTCTATGCCAATCACCAGCGCGTCCTGCTTGACCGAGTCCTTTAGCAAGGCACTACGGCTGGCACCGATCTTTTCGAACAACACAGCCGCCGCGCCATTAGCCAATGCCTGATCGATATACGCCCGCCCGTCGGTTATCATTCCCGGCAGCGCAATAAACATATCGCCAGACCCGACCCTTTGACTGCTGAGTTGAAGCGCCGCAATCAGACAATCATGGCCTTGCTCCACTTCAGCATATCCCGCCAACAATTCACTTAACCAAATTGTTGCCGACGGATTTGCCAGGCCCGCTTTATGCAGGCCCGCTTTATGCAGGCCCGCTTTATGCAGACCAGTTTCATGCAGACTGGCTTTTTGATGATTAATCATCGGCATTGCGCTATTCGTTTCCTCAAACCTTATTCTCTTTTTTGGGTATGGAAGTAATTTTGGATGCGTCAATATCATCCGGCTTAACGTTATACAAACGCATCAAATCCGCCATCAAACTTGAAAACACCGGCGCGGCAACATCTCCTCCGTAGTAAAATTTTCCTCTGGGATCATTGATAGCAACCACCATCACAAATTTAGGGTCGGTTATCGGCGCCAAGCCTGCGAACAGAGAAACATAGCGTTTATTTTTGTAGCTGCCGTCTATTATTTTAAGGGTGGTTCCGGTTTTTCCGCCGATACGATAACGCGGGATTTGTGCTTTTCGCGCAGTGCCATTCGGCGTCGCAGCCTGCTCCAGCATTGCGCGGATACTGGCTACAGTTTGCGTATGAAAAACCCGCTTGCCGATTGCGCGATAGCCTGGTTTTCTCGGTTGCAGCGTTACCGGCAGCAACACGCCGTCCGTTGCGAACACCGTGTAGGCTCTGGCTAACTGCAATAATGTCGAGGAAAATCCATAGCCATAAGCCAACGTTGCATGCTCAATTTTTCGCGTGCGTTTTTTCAACACCCCGGAAATTTCCCCTGGCAAACTTCCGGTTCGACTGCCAAACCCGACATCCTCAAAGGTGTTGTATAAATCATCAAACGGAAACGCCAATGCCAATTTGGCAGAGCCGACGTTGCTGGAATGGACCACAACATCAAACACCGATATCTCGCCGTAATCATGCACATCGCGTATGGTATGATCGGAAACCTGATAGCGCCCCGGCGAAGTGTCCACCATGGTATCCGGGCCAACTTCGCCGCTTTCCAATGCCATGGCAATGGTAAATGGTTTGACAGTGGAACCCGGCTCCAGAACATTAGTAACGGTGCTGTTTCGAAACACGCCCGGGGTCATTGAACTGCGGTCATTGGGATTGAACTGGGGTGAATTGACCATTGCAATTATTTCCCCGCTCGGAATCCCAAGCACAACAACGCTGCCGCCGACGGCATCGTGTTTCTTGATTGCAGATTCAAGGTAACGACTTGCCTGAGACTGCACTCGTTGGTCGATAGTAATTACCAGATCCTTGCCATGCCGAACCTGCTGAATACTTTCCTCGATTTCAACATAGTGTCCGGCTAAATCCTTAAGCACCCGTTTACGGCCTGCCCTGCCTTTCAATTCAGTATCGAAAGCAAGCTCCAAACCTTCCTGCCCATTGTCATCGATATCGGTGAACCCGATTAAATGTGCGCTTACTGGCCCTCCGGGATAGTAACGCTTGTATTCCCTGCGTACTTCCACGCCCGGAATTTTCATAGCCATAACCTGTTCCACTACAGCAGGCGGCAGCTGTCTTTTGACGTACATAAAGCTGGCATCAGCAAATTTTTCGCAATTTTGCTGTAAATTCTTTTTGGCAAGATTGATGGTTTCCAACATCGGTTGCCACAATGATTGATCCGTGCAAAATATACCGGGTTCCGCCGCAAGAGAATCTACTGGCGTGCTTACCGACAACACCCGCCGGTTACGATCCAGAATTCGCCCTCGTTGCGGGGAGATTTTTACTGTCCTCATATATCGTTTATCGCCCTGAACCCGTAAACTTTCATTTTCCTCGGTATGCAACTGCACTACCCGCAGCGCCAGAACAGTAAAAGCAGAAATCATCAACGCAAGCACCACATGCCGACGCCAGCTTCGCATGCATGACTCTCTTGGTGCTACGCATAACCCTCTGTAATGTTTATTTTTTTTATTCATGTCGGTTTATGCCCTTTATGCCCTTATGGTTTGGGTATATCCAAAAAATAAACAACAGAAGGGTAAAACCGATGGAGCCTTTGTGGTTGTATTCCTAGCCACCCTTCGCCCCCATTGCCTTTATTGAGCGCGTGCCTTTATTGAACATGCCTTTATTGAAGGCGCTGTTCAATTGGTCCCCCGCCATCTGCACAGTAATAATTTGCTCCGGCGGTGGCGGCAGCATCCCCAATCTAGTGCCAGCGTCATCAGCGATGTTATTCTCCATGGCCCAGGTTGCTTTTTCCAGCATCAGCCTGCCCCACTCGGATTGTAACTGATTGCGCTGATTCTCCATTTCTTGCAGGTCAATAAATGACAACCGATTTTCGTGGCGGACGGTGACCACGAACAACGCACTGGCCAGCACCACAATCAGCATAAAAACAGATGGTTTGCTCATAGTGGCTTCTAGTTAATCCCCGCCCTATGCAACCTTTTGAGCGGTGCGCATAACCGCGCTTCTTGCTCTGGGATTTTGTTTTAATTCGCTCATCCCCGGCTTTATCGGTTTGCCGACCAATCTTAATCGCGGTTTTAGCATGTCATGGGTAACCGGCAAATCATGGGGATAGGGGTCGCCTTTGGACTGGTTGCGAAAAAACCGTTTCACCAGTCTGTCTTCCAGGGAATGAAAACTGATCACAACCAAACGCCCTCCCGAAGCCAACGCCTCCAGCGCATCGGGCAATACAGATTCAATTTCCTGCAACTCCTGATTTATCGCAATACGAATAGCCTGAAAGGTTCGGGTTGCAGGGTGTTTATGCCCTTTGTGGTATGGGTACTTGCCTTTTTCCCTTGCAGGAACAGCTTCGCACACAAGTTTCGACAATTGTCCAGTAGAGCTAATTTGGTTTTTCAACAAAGTTTGTTTAATTCTTCTGGCGATTCTTCGGGCAAATCTTTCTTCGCCAAACACTTTTAATACTCGAATTAGCTCACTCTCTTCGACCTGTTTTATCCAGGCAGCCGCAGTCATCCCGACACTACGATCCATTCGCATATCAAGCGGCCCATCATGATTGAAACTAAATCCTCGCTCGGCCACATCAAATTGAGGCGAGGAAACACCGAAATCAAACAGGAGCGCATCCACTTTTCCGATCAAATTACGTTCTCCCAGAATTTGGGAAAGCTTCGAAAATGGAGCATGAATAATTTCAATGCGATCTTGGTTTTGCCATTTTGACAATGCCTGGTCAATCGCGTCTTGATCACGATCGATAACAATTAATCGGGCGTGGCTGGCAAGCGCGCCGAAGATCGCCCGGGCATGACCGCCACGACCATAGGTGGCATCCACAACTATTTTACTGTCGGGAATATTGAGCGCCTGCACGACCTCTTTTAACAACACCGGGATGTGGGCTGATGCGTTCATGTTGGCTATCATGCTGACTATAGGGAAAGTTGCTCCATCTCCACCGATAAATTTTCCAGATCCATTTCTTCTTGCAACCACTGACTCCGACGAGCATTCCACAGCTGTTCGCTCCAAATCTCAAATTTGTTTCCCTGACCAACAAGCAGCACCGCTTTTGTCATCATTGCGAATTCCCGCAATGGAGCTGGCAATAATATTCTGCCGCTGCCATCCATTTCCACATCACTGGCATAACCCAGTAAAAATCGTTTTAGCCGTTGGTGATTTGCATCGAAACTGGGCAATGCCACAATTTTTTGTTCAACCAATTCCCATTCGTCCAAAGGGTATAACCATAAGCAATGCTCTTTGGTATTATTCACTGTAACAATCATTTTGCCGCCGCAACGATCCATAAGGGCATTGCGGAATCTACTTGGAATTGCCAGTCTGCCTTTATCGTCGAGATTGAGTGTATTTGCGCCGCGAATCATAGTTATCAACCCTGGATGATGTGAAAAATTCCCCACAATTTCCCACTTTTCAACACTATATGGGCGAGTGCATACTCTGTCAAGAAAGAAATAGGGGGTTTAGAGGGTAAAAATCGTCTATTTTTAAGGGAAATGAAGGTTTTCGCGCCCTTATAAGTTAATGTAAATTCTTGATTTAGTGTATAACAATTCGTTATGCTTGAATAAACTGACACCAAAATTCAAAAGTATCCTTGAATTATGCGCTTGAATCCTCCCCCATTAAGTCGTTGAGTAAAAATTATAATTTTTCAAATTTTATGCGGAAATAGTCAATGTCATCAGCATCATCCAATTGATTCAGGCGAGCCAGGATCTTAAAAATGTTAGTTCCGCAGCGCATTCGGCTAAATAACCAACCGGGCTGAATAAGGCAGATCACGAATCAATGGCATCGAGAAACATTTTTACGAAACGATAGGTGAGTCCCCATAATACTTTTCCTGACCGAAACTGAATGCCGGGATATGGTTTTTCCGCGCAGACGGTTTGGTATTGGATTTGGGCGGATAATGCTGGCGGGTGTAACAGGTCATCAACCTTGATCCAGAAACTATCGCCCACCTCCGGGCTATGACTGACCACTTGGGGCGAGTCGAGATTAAAAACGAAACAACTGATAATCAATGAAATATCCCGATTATTATTCCTGCCCGGTTGGTCATCCAGACGCCCCAGCAGCGCATTAGCCGGTAACCTTATCCCAACCTCCTCATCGGTTTCCCGCCGTGCGGTTGCGGCGATATCTTCGTCCCAACGGTCGCAGTTGCCACCTGGGAAAGCGATTTGCCCTGACCATGGGTCATTTTTATTTTCCGCTCTTTGTATGAAGAACATTTCAGGATCGGTATCCAGATTACGTAATATGAGTGCCACCGAAGCTGATTTGTTGTCGCCGATTTTGATTAATTTGGGGCGGTATTCCCTAATCCTTGGCACTATACGCCTTGGCGCTCTCAACTTTGGCGAATGGTTCACAACAAGCTAACTTTCAGGAACGCCTTCAACCAATTCATGCAATCGTTTACAATCCTCAATAATAAGCCGTTTTCGATGACGCTTAATTAACCCCGCTTTTTCCAGTTTTTTTAGCTCGCGGCTTACCGCCTCTCTGGTGCAACTTACTCGACTGGCGAGTTCTGCATGAGTGGGAGGATTATTGATTCGAGCGACACCATCAAAGTCCAAATTTTCTTTTGAAATACGCAGCAGTTGTGCGTGAATCCGCTTGCTTACATCCAAAGTGGCATACTCAAAAATTCGATCGCACAATTGTCGCACTATCCCGGTCAGTTGCTGGAGCATTTCAATACAAACAGCCGGATATTTTTGCAATATCTTGAGAAAGTCGCTCGGCGACACAATGGTTATTGTTGTGTCGGACAACGCAATCACGTTAGCCGATCGCGGTTTTCCATCGATCGCTGAAAACCCCCCGAAGTTGCCGCCAGCCGCAATGTCAATGAAACTGACTTCCTTGCCTTCATTGGAAAAAAGGGTAACTCTTACACGTCCAGCATTGATTAGATATAAATTGGTATCGCGATCCATGACCCGAACGATGTACTTGCCTTTCTTGAACTTCTTACTGACAGATTTTTTCAATAGCCGTTCGCGGTCTTCCTTGGTGAGTAGTCTAAGAAATAATTTGCACTGTTTTTTATTGTATTCAACCATGGTTATTTTTATTCGATTCGTGTTCAAAAATTATCATTGCATCAACTTAATCATGGTATTGTTTTGAGGTGCTGGGCTAAACGATTTTATCGTTTAGCCAAAATAATGATATCGAAACAACACACTACCGAAAATAAACCATTACTTCAACAGCGTTTGGACGCTCGGCTGTGAAAAAACCATAATGAAAGGCGTGATTCTCGATAAAGACTCATTCGACCGAGGGGATATCGACTTGAAAAAACTTCTGCAACATCCAGTTGAATGGACCGATTATGCCAGCACATCGCCCGCCCAAATTAAACACCGGATAAAGGGGCGTGAAATAATAATTACAAACAAAGTTGAACTGAATAAGGATTTGCTCGAATCAACAAATTGTTTGAAACTAATTATGATCGCCGCAACCGGCACCGATAATGTTGATCTCGACGAATGTCGCGCAACAGGCATCACCGTTTGCAATGCCAGACATTATGCGACCCCTGCTGTCGTTCAGCACACCTTTGCGCTGATGCTCAATTTATTGACCAATCAATTTCGATATCATCAAGCTGTAGCAGCGGGCGCATGGTGCAACAGCAATGTATTTTGTTTGCTCGACTATCCGATCGTCGAAATCCAGAATAAAACTTTGGGAATAATTGGTTATGGCGCTTTGGGCAAAAAAGTCGCTGAGATCGCTAAAGCGTTTGGAATGTTTGTCCAAATATGTCAAAGGCCAGGAGGTAAAAAGGAGTCCGGCAGGATTTCATTTAAGCAAATACTCGCTGATTCCGATGTGCTGACGATCCATTGCCCGCTCACGCCGGATACGCTGAATTTGCTTGGGGAAAATGAATTTAATCGCATGAAATCCAATGCCATTATTATTAACACCGCGCGCGGGGCAATCATAGACTCGGAGGCGTTGGTAAATGCGCTGAAAAAAGGGCAAATTGCAGGCGCGGGAATCGATGTTTTAAGCGAGGAACCGCCTCCAAGTTCTGAGCCATTATTACAACCGGCCTTATTGCAACAAGATGCCCCAAACCTGATCGTTACACCACACAATGCCTGGGCAACCAGAGAATCCCGACAGCGTCTGGTCGATCAAATTACGGAAATTTTAGGTAAATGGTTAAGCGGTCACCCGATAAATGTTGTCAGCTAATGCTCGCTCCTCCCCTGTCCCTGTACATTCATTTTCCGTGGTGCATTAAAAAATGCCCGTATTGCGATTTCAACTCCCACGCACTGAAGGGCGCGCTCAATGCGAAAAAACATGAGGAAAAATATATCAAGGCATTGCTAAGTGACCTTGATGCCGATCTTGATGTCGATGTTGCGGCTGCAACCAAAGACCGAAAATTGATTTCCATTTTTATAGGCGGCGGCACGCCGAGTTTGTTTTCGGCAAAATCGTTTTCAATGCTTTTGGATCAAATCAAGCAGCGCATAGCATTGGATGCCAATATTGAAATCACGCTGGAAGCCAATCCTGGGACGCTTGAACACGATCAATTTGAGGCTTATCTGGAATCTGGCATTAATCGGCTTTCCCTCGGCGTACAAAGCTTTGATGACCGACAATTAAAAACCCTCGGCCGGATTCATGATTCCAGCGCTGCCGAAAACGCGATACAAGCGGCCAAGACCGCGGGGTTTAAAAACTTTAACCTGGATTTGATGTATGGCTTACCTGATCAATCCGCGCAAATGGCGGTACAGGATTGTCTGCGCGCCATCAGCTACTCACCAACGCATTTATCTTTTTATCAACTGACCATCGAACCTAATACCTATTTTTATCAATTCCCGCCCCGACTCCCTGACCACGATCAGCAAATCGAAATACAAACTGCATTGCAAAATACATTACACCAACACGACTACCGACAATACGAAGTCTCGGCATATGCCCAACCCGGCCGCGAATGCAAACATAATTTAAACTACTGGCAGTTTGGCGACTATCTCGGCATCGGCGCTGGCGCCCACTCTAAATTAACCGGCGATGGCAGCGTTGTGCGCAGCTGGAAACAAAAACATCCTGAAACCTACATGGCGCATATTGAAAACAATACGCCGTATAAAATGGAAAACCCAGTGCCGCAAAAAGAGCTCCTGTTCGAATTCATGATGAACGCCCTGCGCCTCAAAGACGGCATCAAATTAACGGCATTGCAACAACGCACCGGGCTTCCCGGCAATTTGGCTATCACCGCATTGCAACGCGCAATTAACCAAAAATGGGTGGAAATAACCGATGAAACTATTCGATGCACTGAGCCGGGCTATTTATTTATCGATGAAATATTGCAAGACCTGTTGCCGGCGTCGTGAGTCCAGATAAATCATTTTCTCTTTAATGCCAACAATCCGGAATACCGCAGACCGCATCGACGCGCTAGGCGCACGAGTCGAATAACACGACGCTGCGGATAGATTCACCGGAGTGCATCAAGTCAAAGGCGTGATTAATCTTATCCAGCGGCATGGTATGGGTAATCAAATCATCAATATTAATTTTTCCGTCCATATACCAATCAACAATTTTTGGCACATCGGTTCGTCCGCGCGCGCCGCCATTGGTAATGTCAACAATATTAGCGACCAAATCACCTTCGACCTGCTTCGGATTGACAAAGTGTGTCATACCAAATTTTTCTGCAAGCGGTTGACGTTTGGGATTGATGTCAACGCCAACAATCTTATCCGCGCCAGCAAGCCGCGCGCCTTGCACAACATTCAACCCAATGCCGCCGAGACCAAAGACAACCACATTGTCGCCCGGCTGCACTTTTGCGGTATTGATGACCGCACCGATTCCAGTAGTTACACCACAACCAATGTAACAAACTTTATCGAACGGGGCATCTTCGCGAATTTTTGCTACGGCAATTTCCGGCAATACCGTGTAATTAGAAAACGTCGAGGTACCCATATAATGGAAAATCCTTTGTTTGCCCATGGAAAATCTGCTGCTGCCATCGGGCATCAGCCCCTGCCCCTGAGTAACGCGGATTGCTTGGCAAAGGTTAGTCTTACCGCTAGTGCAATAGTCGCACTGGCGACATTCCGGCGTATATAGCGGGATGACGTGATCGCCTTTTTTTACACTGGTAACGCCCTCGCCAACCTCGACAACAATACCCGCGCCCTCATGCCCGAGGATGGCTGGGAACAAGCCCTCGGGGTCGGCGCCAGAGCGGGTGAATTCATCGGTATGACAAATTCCCGTAGCCTTAATCTCTATCAGCACCTCGCCGGCTTTGGGGCCGTCGAGTTGAACCGTTTCAATTACCAGCGGTTTCCCCGCTTCGTAGGCAACCGCCGCTCGTGATTTCATCTAAACTACCCTCTAGTCCGCCCTACAGGAATTCTAATTTTTTGTCCCGATAATTTATCGGGATGTTTAATTACGTGATCGGCATCAAAGTCAAATAATCCCATTTCATTCTCCACCGATTCTACATTATCAAAAGCCAACTTTAACATTCCAAATTGATATTTTCTATCCATTGTATAGGTTCATAACATCTGGCACTCCGGGTGGCTGATAAACAGGGATTGTACAGGGGAGCGCAGGGCCAGGGCTTGGCGAGGCCGCTCAGTGTTGTAAAACACCAGCAACGCCTATGCGCCGAACTCCTTGCCGTTTGATGTTCCCATTGAATTGGCGGGCGCAGCCCACCCTGCGGCCGGTCGGCGACCGCCTGCTGACGCCGAAGGTTAAAACCGCATCTCGCCCTTGATCAGGATGGCATGTTCGGCCGGGCCGCCGCCCTCGCCATTTTCCTGTCTGATAAATCTGAGATGCGCCTTCATCAGGATTGGTCATAAGCATATCTGTGCGACCATTCTGCAGATCGATATACAAGGCTTCACTTGTATCGTAAAAAACAACTTCGGCTTCGGGCAACTTGGCTTCAAACAAGCTGGCATAGACGGAAGCGCGCTCAACTCCAACTTTAAGGTCCTTGAAATTAACCGCTATTGCCATGCCTGCACTGGAAAACATATGCAAGATCTGCGCCAACCAGTTCGGCCATATCTTTTGCTACGTCAACACCGTAACCGGCGAGTTCGCCTTCCGCCGTTTTATAGTTAAACGGCGCATAGGCGCACACCATCCCAACACGCAGAGTTTCCGCGGATACGGTGCCAAAGCCAATACAAAGAAAGCAAGCAGGTAGTCTCGAATAGCAATTGCCTGAGCCTGGACAGTACTGAGTTACATACATGTACCATATTCATCGATACACCGCATCCGGGATACAAGCAGCTCTGGGGGCGGTTGTTGGTGGCGAAGCGTTCACGCCAGGCTTTACTCGAATGTAATGTGCGCCCATCATTCTTTATCCTCCAATCATTGGCATGTTTGAGTGATTTAATGTTTGGCACAAAAAGCGTTTCATCTACTAATTTTATCTGCTTCATTGCGACTATTCCCACTCTAACTCCTGGTAAGCGCGCAAGATATTGCGTGGGTGAAAAATCTCCATCAACCGCCAATCGCCAAACGATGTCGCGTTGTTTGAGGCGTCTTTGTTTTTAATTGTCTGTTCAGCGTCCACTAGGGCGGATTGCAAAGAGATTCCATCGGAAATTTGCTGCCGAATACTGTTCATCAAGGTGGCAAAATACTGCCATTGCTTTTGCCATTTCCCTTGCCAGTCAGGCTCTGGTCGCCCATGTCCGGGTACAATCAAATTTGCCGAATACTCCTCGATCACATTGCGGCTGTTTAGAACCCCTTTCAGACTCGCCTCAAAGGTTGGCACATGGTCCACAAAAAACATATCACCCGCCCATAGTGTTTGGTTTATTTCATCCCAGAGTACCAAATCATTATTAGTGTGGGAGACTGGCAATGTACTAATGCGTAAATCGCGCCCACCAATACTGACCATCACCGTCTCATCAACGGCTTGTATGCGATTAGCATAATTCTCAAGCGAGAATGTGGAAAGATTGTTTGCCTGCGTTGTTTCCCCTCCAAGCGCGTCATTTAGCCCCGCAATATCCTTGACCATCCGCTGAGCAAGCGCGGGCACTAAAGCATGATTTACGAGCAGTTGTGCGTCGGTTTTCTCAAGCAGGGTCGGCAAACCCATCCAATGGTCTGGATGGGCATGGGTGATGATAATGTGGCTGATGGGTAATTCAGAAATGTGTTGGATTTCGCTCAACAGCTGTTCAGCAACGAACGATGAGCCTCCTGAGTCAATAATCGCAATGGAATGCTGGCCAATTAATACTCCTATGTTTGCTATATCTCCTTGATTACTCGCATTAAGCAAGGCCACCTCTCCATAGTGAATATAGCTAGCGCTCGACTCAGGAGATGCTTCTACAACATTATTTATTTGTTGGAGCGGTTGTAAGAAAGAGCCTGCTTGAACCAATCCGGGCAAACAGAATAAACCCATTATTAACCCGGCCCTGTGTAGCTTTCGTATGTGAACAAGGAGGAAATTTACGCTACAACGAGTATGAATATCTGGATAAATCTTGGCTATCACTGTATTTACTGAATCATCGGCTCTATATTGAATGGGTTAATACACGTCACACGACTATGGATATGCAGTATTTCCCGCTAACTTTAATTTGGGGGGGGGTTATTCGATATTTGCTGAAACATCTGCGTTTACAGGGGCTCAACGACATCTGTGCAATGCATATTCCAAGGAAGATCCTGCTCATTCTCTACCAGACAAAAAATCACACGCCTTTCAACCGATTGATTATGGTATGCTGTTCCCTAGTAGAATTTCTGGTGGGGATTATCTGTAGGCATGGTGAAATTAATTAAGCATTACGTAACTGTTTAATCATTTCGTTACAAATGCTTAAACACAAGATACCACATAGTAATCTGATACTGTATGCATTTTGGTTTAATACCGAAGCAGTATGTCGGCTGCTCGTGCGGCATTATAAACCACTATATCAAATGTGTCATTAACAAAACAGTTGGTAACCATTAGAGCCGCCTGCATCCATGCAGAGAGAAAACATGCATACTAAAATAACACCCCTTGCCTCGGACCTCTCTCGTCAGTACATTGTGATTGTTATGATTTTCCTTATGGCAATAGTTTGGGTATTTAAAGTCACTGCCCAAGAGACCTCAGCGGCGGAAAAAAACAACGCTGTTAGTGAAGCATTTAAATACCCCGGCGAATACGTCAACCCCAATGGTGATGGTTATCCGACAGCGGTTAAAGTAGAATATGTAATGGGTTGCTTAGCCGCTAACGGAATGGATCTTGGAAATTTGGTAAAGTGCTCTTGTAGTATCGATTATATAGCCGCACAACTTTCATTTGAAAAATACACACAGGCAGACACGGTGTTAAGGGCGCAGCTTGATCAAGGCACCAAAGGCGCAGTATTCCGGGAATCCGGGTGGGCTAAAGACATGGTGAATGAATTGCAAGAGATACAATCGGCATCATCATTAGAATGCTTCTAAAGTGCCAATATCCTCTTATATACCAGCACTTACCCATTGGCATTCCTTAACTAATCTGGAAAAATGTGATTTTAGGTTGTGTATGCAGGACCTCAGTAAAATTTGAGGTCACCATTGGTGATCAGGCAATTTACTGGTTTTCTCAGGTGCGCCCAACTACTCTTTTTAGGTTTAACCCAAAAGCATGCGGACATCAACTCCTGTGGGGTGCTCAGGTGTTTACATTTGGTACACTGATGACCATTGTCGTTCAAAAAGTTTGAGCTTTGAATCAACTGCATAGATATCAATCGCGCCACCCGTTTTTTTTGGAATGAAATCAAAGCGCAAGGTCGGGTTTTCGCTGAGAGAGAAGTTGGTTTCAAGCTTGAGTATCTCCTCTTCATCATATTTCACACCGATTGTGTGAATAAAATAGGCGGGAATATAAAGCCGATTAATCTGATCAAACTGCATACCAGAATTATTGGGGTGCTTGATCTGGAAATTAAGCTGTATACGTTCGCGATTTTCACCCGTTACCGGACTGGATTCGAGTTTAAGTTTAAATTTGCCCACATTTGCCAATGCTGCTTCAGCATCACCTGAGGCCGGTGCTGAACAACCGCCAGAAGCCTTGACATATCGAGTTACCACATAAGCCTGGTCTTCATTGGTAATCGCTACGACCCTTACATAGGTATATTCATTAATTCGGATGCGCGTTTCGAGGTTTTGCCAGCCAGTATTGGGTGGAAACGTAAATTTACCTGCCAAGGGCGCCGGGTTGTTATCGGCGAAAAGATACAACGTTTTAATATATTGCCCGGTGGTCTGTGTTTGCAATGCCTTGATTGAAATAGGCACGAGCGCCGCATCATAGGCTCGCTCGGGCGCCTCCAGGCTAATCAGCGCGCTACCATCCTGTATTTCACGATCTCCCAGCACTGCACGCTTAACCGTCAGCCAACGCTGATTGACATTCACACCTTCATTAACACCTGATGAGTCACTATGGCCACTCAATGGGCTGTTCAATGGCGTCACGCTGACCGCCAACACTAATTCACTGCCTGTCAAGCTCAGCAACAATACGAATACGCCGCACCAGATACGATACACTGTAAACAGACAAATGCTTTGTTTAAATACCTGGATTGCTGTCATCGGCTGCCTCCGAATAATTTCTGCTGCGTTAATCAAATTTATAACTCAAACAATTGTGAAAAATAGATCAAATTACTTACACCGAAGCTTATTAATCACTTTACGTACTCTGCAATCGCGCGCGCCACAACCCCCAGATTCTCTTCTATCCGAACAGGTTGTTCGCATAAGTCTATCAGAATATTTTCTCGATTGCGGAAGATTTGCTCAACCACTGCTATCTCTTCAGTCAGCTGATCAAGGGATGTTTCTGTCGCTAACAAATTATCTCGTTGTTCCAGTAAAAAGGTCAAATGATGCGCCAGGCCTTTTTGTTTTTTCGTGAATTTCTGGATGCCCTTTATATATTTTTGTCGCATTAGATTAAACTCGTTAAGTGTTGCCATAAACAAACCTGTTGCTGCTTCTGGTCGATTAGCCAAACTCGTGTCACCCAGAAATTGCTCAATCAGCGCGATCTCATTGTCACCAGCAGAAAACTGACCAGCCACTTTAGTGGCAAGGGTTTTAATTTTCGCATTTGATAACCATCGGTCAGCGAGTTTCTCATCAAGCGGATAGGGCCAGACCACGGCAGCAGTAACTGTAGCCACTAATATTTGTGCACAGGGCCAATCATTTTCCTGCGCTTGCACATTCGCTTGCGCAGCAATCATCATCCCCAGCAATAATGTGCCGGCTTTTAGTGATGGAATTTGTTTCTGTTCAAGGTTCAAATCTTTTACAACTCTATTTATGACGGGCTTACTGAAGATACATTCGTTCAATAGCGATAGTTGCGCTCTAGTCTTAGGTTATGACTTAATCACAGTAAGGCGTCTGTCAAATTATTCCATAATCCGACGCACCTTAGGCTCGTTCCATCTTTGTGTTGCCGTTTCGTTTGGGGTCATAACCCATAAACGCTAAAAACATGAAAATCATGGCACAGACTGTTACGATAATAAGCGCCTTTGCGCTGAATTGCCCGTATAGGGAAAACCGAATCAATTCAACGACGTAGGTAAAAGGGTTCCAGCTACACAGTTTGAATAGCCAGGGGGAAACGTCCTCAATTTTCCACAATGGATACAATGCAGATGAAGCAAAGTACATGGGGAAAATAACAAAGTTCATGATTCCTGCAAAATTTTCCAACTGCTTGATAAATGAGGAGAGCAACAAACCCAATGCACCGAGCATTATTCCACCAATAAAGATCGCTGGCAGCACCGATAAATAGCCGATAGCGGGGGGCTGGATATTCCATAAATAAGCAATAATTAGAAAAACAGCGCATTGAAACAGCGCGATAACCACGCTGGCAAACAGGCGACAGCACAGCAAAATCCAACGTGGTAATGGTGTGGTGAGCAATATTCTCATACTTCCCAATTCGCGGTCATAGACCATCGATAAGGAACTTTGCATGCCGTTAAATAGCAGAATCATCCCCAGCAATCCCGGTGTGATGTACTCCTCGTAAAGTATATACGTTTCATAAGGTGGGATAATTGATACACCCAATATCGAGCGGAAACCCGCTGCGAAAATAAATAACCATACCAGTGGGCGAACCAATGCACCGAAAAAGCGCCCTTTCTGATTCAGAA
The DNA here is from genome assembly GCF_965237845.1 of Candidatus Spongiihabitans sp. GTDB lineage: Bacteria > Pseudomonadota > Gammaproteobacteria > Arenicellales > Poriferihabitantaceae > Spongiihabitans. The sequence goes on from NZ_OZ250154.1 coordinate 2,452,191, forward strand.
AACGTAAAAACTCGCGTTTTATTACTCCATTGAAACAGCGCCAAACGTGAATAAAGCTCATCTGGTTATCTCCTCTTTCAAACCATGCCGTTCTAATGTCTGGGACAAACTCATGCGCGCTTTTGCTTGATCAGGCTGTCCGGTGATTTTTAAAAAAGCGGCTTGAATGGAATTACAATCCTGCGTCTTAATGACTGTATTTGCTCTATTATCGGCCAATATTCGCCCTTGGTGCAGGATTGCCACGGGGTCATCATCAAGCACTTCATCAACCAGGTGTGTTGCCCATAGGACACTGACATTGTGCTGGCTGCAAAGCTGGCGGATAGTTGCAATAAAGTTGTATCGGCTTTTAACATCCAAACCTGTTGTGGCTTCGTCCATCAACAATAACTTGGGTGAATGGAGCAGGGCTCGCGCTAATTCTACGCGTCGTTTTTGGCCTCCACTCAGTTTTACCACCGTCTGTCTGGCATGCTCCGAAAGAGAAACTAAAGCCAGCAGTTCTTCAATTCGCCTTTTAGTGTGAACTTTAGATAAGCCTTGCAAGGCGGCATAGTATTGTAGATTTTGCAATACGCTCAAACCGGGTTCCAGCGTTTGTTGTTGAAACACAATTCCCAAATGTTGCAAGGCCGACATAGGCCGTTTGTTGATATCTTCACCAAAAATACGGATTTGCCCCAGGTTACACGCAAATAAATAACTTAGCAGCGAGAATAGTGTGGATTTACCCGCGCCGTTGATGCCCATTAACACTTTGAAACTGCCCACTTCAACCGTTAAGCTAACATTATCCAGCGCCCGTTTTTGTGCCGTCCCATCACCATAGGAAAAACAAACATCACGAATAGAAATTGCCACTGGGCTTTGCTCATTCGAATGCTTCAACTGTTTTCTCTGGTTATTTAATGGTACGAGCGGGAATTGGTAACCACCGCCCAAGGCGAGCGGCCAACTTTGATGGTTTTAATGACTTTGAGTTTATCAACATCCACAACTGATACATCGCTACTCACGCCATTAGTCGTGAAAAGTAAGCGTTCATCGGGCGAGAAATCCAAGTTCCAAACTCGTTGTCCGACCAATAGATATTTTTCTACCTTAAAGGTTAGAGCATCGACCACCGCAATTCTGGCGGCTGGTCCCAGCGCAACGAAAGCTTTATCTCCGGCCCGGTTAATTGCAACACCAACGGGTTGTATAGCAGACTTATCGATGCCTGGAATCTCAAAGCGAATGACATGAACAATTTTGCGTAGTTCACTGTCGATGACACTCACAGTACCCCCAATTTCTGAAGACACCCACACTTGCCTGCCGTCAGGTGTAAACTGAGCAACACGTGGACGACTATCAACCAATACGTTACTGACAATATCCAGATTTTCCAGGTCGATAAAATGCGCCATATTCGTCGTTTCCGAAGTACTCACCAACCACTTGCCATCAGGGCTTATTCCCACCCCTTCTGGCTCAATACCCACCGGGATTTCTTTAATCTTTTGCGCACTTTGGACATTGACAACCGTGACCATATTATCATCTTCATTAGCGATATAAAGCCGCTGACCATTCGGGCTGAGGGCCATAAGTTCGGGGTCGGGCCCGGAGGGTAGTGTGCCCACTAATTTACGCGTTTTCAGGTCGAGTATCTGAATGATGTCGTCCTCGCCTGCAGCAATATACAATTTGGTTTTATCCTGGCTGAGCGTCAAACCTCTTGGACGCTCACCGACTGCTATTTTATCGGTCACCTTAAAAGTTTCACCATCAATCACTTCAATGGTGTTGTCTTTTTCACTCGAAACATAAACCTCGAAAGGTTCCGCTACTGTTGGAATCAATAACAGCATACTGGAGAACAGTACGCCCGACACAGCTTTTCTAAATATTGTTTTAGGCATTAGTCTTTTGTCTTTATTGGTTATATCAAATGCTAAAAACCCTGCAAAGCCACCGCGTTTGACAATACGGTGTTAAAAACAAACTCAAATTTCTCATTTATAAACATAAAACTGCGCTTTCTCGCTTGTTTTTGTCTTGTCTTGTCTGCGCTCGTAATGCTTTGCAGAGACCCCATGTTTATGAATGAACCGTCGGTATAGTACAGGTTCCGCATTAATGTCTCCTACGGGGATGGTTGAAATCCCTCGCTTTTAGGCGGAGGGAAGAGAGTGGAATGTTGCTATGCGACATTACAGACAGGGTGCCCATATGAAACGGATTTGAAGGTGCATTTGGTGCGGATTCCAAAATACCGTAAGTTGAAACCCTCGCCTTACAGGCGAAGGGTGGTTAGTTTAGTGGTTAAAAATCGGTACATTATTTCTCCACAAAAGCTCGTTCAACGACATATTCGTGGAAATCGCTTTTACGGGTTTCGGTGAATCCCAGGTCATCTAATATTCTACTCAGGCTGTTCAACATACTGGGGCTGCCGCACAGCATGAACCGATCATCCTCGACGTTTAGTGGCGGCATTCCGATGTCTTCGATCAATTTTCCGGTTTCCAACAAAGTGGTGATGCGACCATAATTTTTATAAGGCTCGCGGGTGACAGCGGGGTAGTAGATTAGTTTATCTCTGACGGTATCACCAAAATATTCGTTGTCGTGCAGTTCATGGTCAATCAATTGCTGGTAGGTCAGTTCATTGATAAAACGGCAACCATGAACCAGGATTACTTTTTCAAAATTTTCGTAAACCTCAGGGTCCTTGATAATGGACAGAAATGGTGCCAGCCCGGTGCCGGTGCTAAGCATATATAAATGCTTGCCTGGGCGCAGATGATCCCAAAGCAATGTTCCCGTTGGCTTTTTGCTGACCAACAGTTTGTCGCCCACTTTGACGTGTTGCAGCTTTGAGGTCAGCGGGCCATCCTGGACCTTGATGCTGTAGAACTCAAGATAATCTTCATAGTTTGAGCTGGCCATGCTGTAGGCGCGTAATAACGGCTTGCCGTCAACTTCCATGCCCATCATGGCAAAATCGCCGTTGCGGAAACGTAACGAAGGGTCGCGGGTGGTTTTGATGGTAAATAACGTGTCCGACCAGTGGTGCACCTCAAGTACTGTTTCGGTATGTGTTTGGGCCATGAGTGTTAAATTGTTTGGTGGATATCAGGCAGATTGTGGAAATTCTTCAAAAGGCGCAAATTTAAATTTATCTGCAGGGATTATGCTTGGGGCAGGCGTTTTTGTGTGGATTCATTGGAAAAATTATTTTATGCGGGGTGAACAAGCGTGTGTATCGAAAACATTTTTTTGTTTGCCTAGATAACTAAAATTTGTCTTGACGGGTTTTTAAGATAAAATAGGCATTGAGAATTTTAGATGGTTTTGGTAGTAATAATGTCAATATTGCCAGATTTATTTATAGTGAATGGCGTAAAAGAGTGATGTTATTTTAGGGAATTATACACTTGACACCGGAGAAATAATCCGGAGAAATCTCCGTGAAATCGTTACGCCATACTGACGCCAACCGGGAGATTACAAATGAAACCCGCACTTAGCGCATAGTGAGTTATTTCAATTATTCCCTGATGAGATAACAGCAAGGCGACGCCTTGAAAGCATATGCTGGACCGCTGGGGTTGTCTGTCCGCACTGCAACGGCGGCAATATCCATGCCCGGAAGACAAGGGCGGGATTTCACGACTGCCGCGACTGCAAGGCGCATTTCAGCGTCCGCACTGCCACTGTATTTGAGAAATCACACGTCAAACTGCACAAGCGGATTTATGCTGTCCGCTTGCTGACGGTTTCCCGCAAGGGCGCGGCAAGCTTGCAATTATCATAAGGAGATTGGCGTTACTCAAAAGACCGCCTGGTTCATGCCCCGCCGCCTGCGTTTGGCTTGTGGCGGGAATACGGAGCAACTGCGTGGCATTGCAGGGATGGACGAGACCTGCATCGGCGGCAAGGAAGCCAACAAGCGTAAAAACAAGCAGACCCCAGGAACACAAGGCGGTCGCGGCAAGCAAACGGTGGTCGGCATGAGGGAGCGCGGCGGGCGCGCCAAAGCCGAATCCATCGCCAAAACCGACATCGCCGCCATGAACCGGGCAAGCGGCGAAGCGGCGGAATTTGGCGCAACCATCCATACAGACGACCATCCCGCATATAATCGCCTGCACACTGCCTGTCAACACGGCACAGTCAATCACAGCGCAAAGGCGTATGTCAACGGCCTGGCGCGCCAACGGCATTGAAAGCGTCTGGGCGGCGTTGAAGCGCGGCTGCAATGACGCGCATCACAATTGGAGCGACAAGCATATGCAGAGGCATATCAATGAGTTCGCCTTTCGGCTGAAAGAGGGAAGTCGTCAACGGCATGCGTTGGGTCGGCTTGACAGCCTTATTCGCGGCGCAATCGGTAAGCGCATCGCTTGCGCGGAGTCAATTAACTGAATGACCTCGCAATCAATCAGTTGAATTTGGGGCTTGGGCGGGTCATGGCATATCGCCCGACCAATGCCGAATTGAAAATATCCCGCTGTCTTGCGCAGGGCGATGCCGCCATCCATAGCAATGACTGGCGCGTGATCGGCTTTAACAATATCGAGCTCATCACTAATCTGCCCTTCCAAACCAATATAGACGAAATGCGCCAGATAAAAAAGGATTAGCCGGATAGAGCGCTCATCGCCTCAGTGATGCTGCCGATGAATGAACAATCATGGGCCAAGCATACCCTTGTGATTGAAGAGATCGGCACCGATGGCTTTGAGCTTAATTTTGGTTGCCCGCACGGCATGTCGGAACGCGGCATGGGGGCGGCAGTCGGGCAGGTACCGGAGTATGTGCAGTTGGCGGCTGAGTGGTGCAAGAAATATGCCAATGTTCCGGTGATCGTTAAACTAACACCCAATATCACCAATATTGTTCACCCCGCACAAGCCGCGAAAAAAGGCGGCGCCGACGCGGTCTCGCTGATTAATACGATTAACTCCATTATGCAGGTGGACCGCGACAACTTGACCATGTATCCCACTACCGATGGCATGGGAACACATGGCGGTTACTGTGGCGAAACAGTGAAGCCGATCGCGCTCAACATGGTTGCTGAAATTGCGCGCAATCCCGAAACCCAAAACTTGCCGATCTCAGGCATGGGCGGTGTCACTAACTGGCAAGATGCGGTTGATTTCATCGCGCTCGGCGCAACGACCGTTCAGGTGTGCACCGCTGCGATGGTTTACGGATTCAGGATCGTCGAAGATATGATCGACGGATTGAGCCAATTTCTGGATGAGAAAGGCATGGATTCGGTGCATGATTCGGTTGGCAAGGCGATTCCTTCGGTGACCGATTGGCAGTATCTGAATCTGAATCATATTAATAAGACGCGCATCGATCAGGAAAAGTGTATTCAATGCGGTCGTTGCCACATTGTCTGCGAGGATACCGCTCATCAGGCGATCACCGATAGCGTGAATGGTGTGCGGAGATTTGAGGTGAAGGATGAGGAGTGTGTCGGCTGCCATCTGTGCGTCAGCGTCTGTCCGATAGAAGGCTGCATTTCGATGGTGCCAATGACCTCGGGCATTGACCTCAGAACCGGTATAGCGATCCACAAAGAAGCGGCGAACTGGACGACTCACCCCAGCAATCCAATCCGCGACGCGACCACTGCCTCAGCAAATTGATGGCGACCAACACCATCGACTGAATGCGATGAACCTGGCTATGCAAACCAATCTCGCCAAAATAGGCGCTGTGCCATCAGGCAAGGATCAAATCCGTGAGCAAAACGAGCGGCTCATTTTAGAGTCTGCTGAAAAGGTGTTTTCCATCTATGGTTTTGAAGGTGCACGCACCCGGCTAATCGCGAAAGAAGCGAGGCTGCCAAAGGCGAATATTCACTACTATTTTGAAACAAAATCCAATCTATATGAGTGCGTGCTGAAAAATATGCTGCGGGATTGGATGAGCGCGGCGAGGATGTTTAAGGCGCAAGATAATCCGAGCATCACCCTCACAAACTATATCAGCGCGAAGATGGATTTAGCGCGGCAGCGTCCTTATGGTTCGCGCATATGGGCGAAGGAAATCATGAGTGGCGCACCGGTAATGGAAAAGGAGCTGGCAACCACCTTGAAACAGTGGGTTGATGAGTGTGTAACCACCATAAATCAATGGGTCGCAGAGAAAAAGATTGTGCCAGTGGATGCCAAAGCCCTGCTTTATATGATCTGGGCAACCACGCAGCATTATGCGGATTTTGATCGGCAAATCGTCGTGCTTAATGATGGTAAAGCGCTATCAGACCCAGCATTCAAGGAGAAAAAACGGCAAGTGATCAAGTTGATTTTGGCGGGCATCGTGTTGCATCCTGACACAATTATCGAATAATTGCTCGCAGGCTGCTCGATAATTGCGCCAACAACACCACAATAAATACGATAACTAATTGTATTACAATGAAATTATATTTGTATTCAGTTATTTCCCTGGTTTCCTGCAACAGTATATGACACGTTTCTCAAGAAACTGCCAGAAAAGTTTCCGTTGGTTTTCGTGTTAGCAGTTTATCGTTAAAATAAATGGTAAAGTTGTGTATAATTATGCAAAACTTCTGGTAATAAAATAAATTTACCCGTAATAATGATGCCGAAGTGCTTTTTAACAAATTATTTTAATGAACTATGCGAGTTAAAACTTGTTTAAAGATCTTTTCGATGGTGTGGATATTCGCACTGTGTACACTATTTAACGCCAATAGTTATGCTTACTACTTCGACCATGCCCGTGATTTCGATTTTTCCGTGATTACCCCCGGGCATGAATTGGGCTGCCTGGCCTTAAATATTTACCACGAAGGACGTGGCGAATCATTAACCGGGCAGTCTGCGATTGCGGCAGTGACCATGAACCGGGTACGCAGTAAATATTATCCGGAGACCATATGCGAAGTGGTTTGGCAACGTAAGCAATTTAGCTGGACGCATATTGCGGCAAGATATCATGCCGTAACTGACTTTGCCGCATGGAGTCAGGCGTTGGTTATCGCCCGGTTGTTTCTCGATGGAGCCCAGATTACTCAGGTCGGTGCCGCCACCCATTACCATGCAGATACGGTTAAGCCGTATTGGATTGTCGACAACAAGTTGGTTGGAAAGGTTGGGAATCATTATTTTTATATCCTTTAATCTGCGGGAATATTCAAAACACATCTAAGCCCGCCTTATAATTTGTGCTCTCTCGATTCGTTCAAGAGGATAGTTGATGAGGCGCATCCACATTCGTCACTTCGATTTAAAGTAATTGCCATGCCGATGATGGTCGGTTTGATATACTTTCCAACTTGAGCAAAAACCGTTATTAACTATAGATATGTCGAAGATTGCAGCGATTCAAACCAACGCTAGTGATGATATTGAGCAAAATCTTGGCGATGTTCTGGAGCAAATTGACCTTGCAAAAGAGCACGGCGCCGAATTAATTGTGTTGCCCGAGTGTTTTGGGTTCATGCAAAGTAGTCGGCAGCAGCTATTGCAATGCGCCGAAGAGGATGGCCATGGAAAGATACAGGATTTTTTGTCGGCAAGCTCCAATAGCCGAAATGTTTGGATCATCGGCGGCAGTGTGCCGCTTAAATCCAACAACCCGAACAAAGTAACCAATACCTTGTTGGCCTGCGACAACAACGGCAATCGTGTCGCACGCTATGACAAAATATTTTTGTTTGACGTGACTCTATCCAGTGGTGAATGTTATCGCGAATCAGATTACACTGAACCGGGAAATTCAGTCAAGGTCATGGACTCGCCGCTGGGGAAAATCGGATTGAGCATCTGTTACGATCTGCGATTTCCCGAAATGTACCGTAAACTCACCCAGTTGGGCGCCCGGATATTAGTGGTGCCCTCGGCGTTTTCCCATACCACGGGTCAAAGTCACTGGTTGCCGCTGCTAAAAGCCAGAGCCATTGAGAATGGTTGTTTTGTGGTTGCTCCGGCGCAAACCGGCGTTCATAATCGCGCGCGCAAAACCTGGGGACATACTGTTATTATTGACCCTTGGGGGAAAGTGATAAGCGAGTTGCAATCTGAATGTGGCGTTGCCATCGCTAACATTGATTTAGATTTACTACAGCGTATCCGTGAGCAACTTCCATCGTTAAAGCACTGTCGAGCTGACTTGTTTTGAAAAACCGCACCACTTGTAAAATATTAGGATTTTATGCCTGACCAACTGCAAACCGCCACCGAACTCTTATTAAGCCCCACCGGTTTAGGCGACAATGAGCTTATTCAAACCCTGAATCGGGTTATGGGGCCACAGATCGACTATGCCGATTTGTATTTTCAATATTCTCGACATGAATCCTGGTGCATGGATGAAGGCACGGTTAAATCGGGAAGTTACGGCATCAATCAAGGGGTCGGGATTCGGACGCTGAGCGGCGAGAAAACCGGTTTCGCCTATTCCGACGAAATTTTGCTGCCGGCACTCACTGATGCGGCAGAAGCGGCAAAATCTATTGCGCGCAGCGGTAATGACAATAAGCCAATCAAGATTCATGGCAGGATTCACAGCAATGATCAGAATATCAAAAGATGGTATCAACCCCATGATCCTCTCGGCTCAATGGCAAACCGCGATAAAGTGGATTTACTTAAGGAAGTCGAACAAATCGCCCGCAGCATGGACTCACGAGTGTCTCAAGTTATGGTGAGTCTGACTGGTTCCCATGATGTCATTTTAGTGGCGCGCTCTGATGGCGAAATGGCGGCGGACATCAGGCCACTGGTAAGAATGAATGTCAGCGTTATTGTCGAGGGCAATGGGCGACGAGAGCAAGGTTCTTCAGGCGGTGGCGGGCGTTATACCTATCAATATTTCACCGAGCAACATGGTGGAATCTGCCGCGCCCGCGAATATGCCGAAGAAGCGGTAAGGCAAGCCTTGGTGAATCTGCAATCCAGGCAAGCGCCGGCCGGAGAAATGATTGTGGTGCTCGGTCCAGGGTGGCCGGGAATTTTGCTGCACGAAGCGATTGGTCATGGATTGGAGGGCGACTTTAATCGCAAGGGCACCTCAGCATTCAGCGGCCGAATCGGCGAGAAAGTGGCGTCAGCGTTATGTACCGTTGTGGATGATGGCACGATTGAAAATCGTCGGGGTTCGCTGTCCATTGATGATGAAGGGCAGCCCAGTCAAAATTCGGTGCTAATTGAAAAAGGAATTCTCAAAGGTTATATGCAGGATCAACTCAACGCCCGGCTGATGAATATGCAACCTACCGGCAATGGGCGGCGAGAGTCCTATGCCCATTTGCCCATGCCAAGAATGACCAATACCTATATGCACGCCGGCGAACATGACCCTGAAGAAATTATCAGCTCGGTGGACAAGGGAGTGTATGCGGTAAATTTTGGTGGTGGGCAAGTGGACATTACTTCGGGGAAATTCGTTTTTAGCGCTTCCGAAGCGTATATGATTGAACAGGGCAAGGTGACTTATCCGGTGAAAGGGGCAACCCTGATTGGTAATGGCCCGGAGGTGCTTAACCGGGTCTCGATGCTGGGCAATGATTTGAAATTAGATAGCGGTGTCGGCGTATGCGGCAAGGAAGGCCAAAGTGTGCCGGTGGGCGTGGGTCAGCCGACTATGCGGATTGATCGGCTGACCGTTGGCGGTGCAGCGGTTTAATGACGGCATCATGATGAGCGCATGGAATCCCCAGCCTCAGTCCGAGCTGGAGCAAAAATTAATGGAGGTCGCCGATGTTGCATTGGATGAAGCGAAAAGGCAGGGCGCCGGGATGTCCGAACTATCCATTGATCAGGGGCAGGGGATGTCAGTCACTGTGCGACAGGGTGAAGTGGAAACGGTGGAATACAACCGCGACAAAAATTTGGGTGTCACTGTTTATTTTGGACACAAAAGCGGTAGCGCATCGACTACGGATTTTTCCCCTGATGCGATTAAATCCAGCGTCAATTCTGCATGCAACATTGCAAAATTTACCGAGCAAGATGAGTTTAATGGTCTGGCGGATATTGAGTTATTGGCTACAGAATTTCCGGATCTCGATCTTAGCCATCCTTGGGCGATAAATATGCACCAGGCTATCGAGATTGCGACTCTATGCGAAGATGCCGCACTGACCGGCGATTCGAGAATATCTAATACAGAAGGGGCGACGCTGTCCAGCCATGATGGCGTTGATTTATATGTCAATTCAAATGGCTTCAAAGGGTTTGCTCGAGGCAGCCGACATAGTGCAAGCTGTTCAGTGATCGCTGGACAAGGCGATGAGATGCAGCGGGATTATTGGTATGACAGCAAACGGTATTCGGGGGACTTGATGCCCGCAGACGAAATCGGTCGAGAAGCGGCGCGCAGAACAATTCGCAGACTGGATGCCAGAAAAATCAAAACCGGTGAGCATCCGGTGATTTTCGAACCCGTAGTAGCAGCGAGTCTGCTGTCTCATTTGATTTCGGCTATTAGCGGTTCAAGCTTGTATCGAAAAGCAAGTTTCTTGCTGGATAAGAGGGGTCAGCAAATTTTCCCGCAAACGGTGCAAATTTATGAACAACCGCTGTTGTCGAAAGCGGCGGGAAGCGCGGTATTCGATAGCGAAGGGGTAGCCACGAGTGAAAATAAAATTGTCAGAGACGGCGTTTTGGAAAGTTATGTCTTGAATTGTTACGCGGCACGAAAGTTGGGTTTGAAGACTACCGGTAACGCTGGCGGAGTGCATAACCTGACTATCGAAAGCACCGTCGATGATGGCCTCGAAAAAATGATAAAAGATATGGGCAAGGGATTAGTGATAAGTGAATTGATTGGGTTCGGGGTAAATACCGTTACCGGCGATTATTCCAGGGGCGCGTTTGGGTTTTGGGTTGAAAATGGTGAAATTCAGCACCCGATTCAGGAGTTCACTATCGCCGGTAATCTAAAAGAAATATTCAATGGATTCGTAGCGGTTGGAAGCGATGTCGATGAACGCGGAAATATTAGAGCAGGCTCCATATTGATTGAAAAAATGACCGTGGCGGGTGAATGAGTATTAAGTTTTTGGAAATTATGCTTATTGCCCAAAAATAAGAACAAATGGTATGGACGCTACATTATGGTGCATTTATCTTCCATTTCCTTTGCGGGTTTTTGGGTGATTGTTCCGTTCTATACTGGTCAATCAGACCAACGGCTTTGCACCCCTAGTAGTTTGTTTATATATCAGTTTGGAACAAAACAAACGGTCCGTTTCTCAAATGCTTCAGTTTTTTGACAGTCAAATTATCAGGTAAGCAACCCTGTTTGCCACCGCAAGCAACCGCCATCTTTTTAATGGCATCTTGCTCCAGCTTTTGATAATCCTGCTGCGGGTGTCCGGGTACAATCATATTCAAAGTATTATCCTTGATTGCGGGATATTGTTTTGCATTAAGCACGTTCGCCTCGTTAATGACTTCGGACATAACTCGCATTCGGATGCTTACCGAGGCGTATTTATTCTTTTTGCTTTGGCAAGATGCTCCCGTTTCCAATCAAAACCAAGCACGTTATCGGCTGAACGCATGGCATCCGAGTCATTTTCAAGATTGCTGTCTTGCATTGCGTCATACAAAGCGTCTTTCAACGCCGACTTAATGTTTTTTGTCGCGCTTAGCGTTTCAAAAAATCCGCCGTGCACCAAGCATACTTTACAGTTCGTTTTTTTGTAGCCCCGAACAAGATAATAAACCTCTCGAGTTTCAAGCAGATAAGGGTCATTGCCGTCGCTTTTTCGTATTTGTGTATATAAATTGCTATTGGGCGTAATATATTCTCGAATGTTTTTATACGCACTCGGAATGGTCGAGTTAAAGGACGCGATTGAATATCCCATTCTTGCATCTTTTATTTCAATGAATTCGCCGCCCTGAAACATCGGATCATTTTGATTTGTTCGCAACACCATATCGGGGAATATCCCCCGGCTGCCACGACACGCAATAAGGTCATCTCGCAGCATGAAATTTTCCGCTGCAAGTTGCGTTGACTTCAAATTCTGTCGACGCTGATAAATATCGCTAAACAGATGGTATGCGGATGCTGTCATCGGCTCTGTTTTCTGTGAATAGTGTGGATATGTTTTCACCGGATTTACCCCAAACGGCATCGATATTTTCGGTATGGCGGTAGTAGTGAAAAAATTTTTCGACGCAGTCGGGCACGCGCAATTTGTTTATTCTTTCTTCGATGCGGCTGATGTTTTGCGGGTCAATTTCCACGCCGATGGATTTTCGTTGAAGTTGATTAGCGACAACAAGCGTTGTGCCAGTGCCAGCAAATGGATCAAACACCATATCGCCTTTTTTTGATGACGATAAAATTATTCTCAGCAGCAATGCAATTGGCGACTGTTGTTTATGAAAACGCCCTCCGTCGGTTGTTCTCATCGGCTCCTTGCCGGCAAAATAACCTGAGGTTAATTCACGAATGTCATCCCATACATCGGTGACATAAATGCCGGTTTTACGCGCGTGTTTATGGTGCGGCATAAGCGGCGGGTCTATTCGCAACTTGTGAAACACGCTCGTTTTCACTCCGTTTGTGGCTTGCACAATGATTTGATAATGTTTTCCAAATCTATTTTTACACGGCACTGCTGATGCCATCTTTTTCCAAACGATAAGGTTTTGGAATGTCCAACCGCCGCGTCGCAACGCAGCCAAAACAAACTCCGAATTTTTTCACGGTGCATAAAATAAACCGCGCCGCCTTTTTGTGTTTTCGCTCGCAATGCTGACAAGACATTGGTAATCCATTCCCAATAAGAATCCTCTTCTTGATTATCGTCATAGTGCCGATAAAAACGTCCCTGATTAAAAGGCGGGTCAAAAAAAGTCAGATTTATCTGTTCATCGGTGTTGTGCAACCACCGCAGACAATCATCTCTAACAATTTTCGTTTGTTGATTCATTTTAGACTCGTGTTTGGGGCAATAAGTATAATTCCCAGGTTTTTGATATTCAGCGCCTCTATTCGGTAGTTTATGCGAGGGTTATGTCTGCAAATTTTTATAACACGGTTAGATAGCGGTCTGCAGCAAGGGCTCCAACTCCGGGAGCGCTTTTTTGTAAACCCCCCGCTTAAATTCCACAATTTGCTCCAATGGCTGCCAATAATCCACCCATCGCCAGCGGTCAAACTCCGGGTCCTTTGCAGTATCCAGTTTAACGCAGGATTCCTGGGCCAGCAGATGGAATAAAAACCACCGTTGTTTTTGGCCACGAAATTGTTTGGTTGTTAGATAATGTCGGCTTTTTGTCGAGTAGGGCACATCGTAACGCAACCAGTTTTCCGTGCTTCCCAAAAGTTTTACGTCCCCGGTTGCGAGGCCGATTTCTTCATGTAATTCTCGAAACGCCGCCTTGAGCGCCGATTCCATGGGCTCAACACCGCCTTGGGGGAATTGCCAGCCATCGCGTCTGATGCGCCGCGCCCATAACACCTGATGCTGATTGTTGCAGACAATAATACCGACATTCTTTCTGTAACCCTGTTCGTCTATTTGTTGTTTTTGGCCATTGTATTGCATCACTGTATCCTATTGGCCGGCAACAATAATTTCAACCCCGTGTCATTGATCCTGCGGCATTGATCCGTAATGCCATATCTTCATGCAATTTCTGTGCCGGGACACTCATTGAGGTTCTGATCTTACGTTAGTTGTAACAATTTCTGTTTGGTGGCGCAGTGGGCCTGGGTGAATTCAAGAAATTCGTCCATGGCACGCAGGCGAAACTTTTGCCGTTGATAAACAATGGAAAAAGGTCTGCGCATGGGTTTTTCCAAGGATATGGCGCAAAGAGACTTCAGGGCTAATTCTTTTTCCATAGTGGCAATTGAGAGAATGGATATGCCAAGTCCTGCGGACACCACGTTTTTAATCGATTCGGGACTGCCAAATTCCATAATGATGTTCAGTTGTTCGCTATTCAGGTCCTGACTGACGAGATAGTTTTTCATAACCTCACGAGTGCCTGAACCCTCCTCACGTCCTATGAATGGGTGATCAAGTAAATCGGCCGCACTGACGCAGTGCTGCCTGGTTAACGGGTGATCCACCGAACAAACCACAACCAGTTCATCATCCCAAATGACATCTGTGACCAGGTTTTTGTTGTTTACCGGCCCCTCCACAATGCCAATATCGATTTGATTATTTTCCACCATATGGATGATGCCATTAGTATTGGCAACATGCAGCCGTACTTTGACATCGCGAAAAGTTGATTGATATGCGCCCACAATCCCAGGAATAAAATATTCCCCAATTGTCGTACTGGCGCCCACGATCAACGGGCCTTGAACATCGCCGGTCAGGGCGCGAACCTCATTGTCCATTTCTTTATACAGTATAATAATTTTGTCTGCGTATTCCTTTACTCGCTGACCCACTTCGGTGAGCGTAATGCGGTTGTGAGTGCGATCAAATAATCGGGTGTTAAAGTGTTCTTCCAATTGCCGTATCTGGAAGGTGACCGCAGGCTGGGTCATATACAGCGTTTCAGCCGCTTTGGTAAAACTAAGCAGCCTGGCAACGGTGGTAAATACCTGAAGTCTTCGGTCAGCCAAGCTCAGATTCATGAGAAAATATTAGGGTAAAAAATCACTTGAATTCAAGTCACTCCGCTTTCGAAGGGTTAAGTTTATAAAAAATCGCATGTCGCCATCAATTTTTTCTGGCAATTTTTGCTGGCAATTTTTGCTGGCAATTTTTTAATCGGCGCAGACATCATTATATATTCACAGGCTAATATTCTTCCTGTGCTGAATTTGGCGGCAAGTTGGCCATAAGTTTAACTTAGTGGGGCTAAAAATGTCAGTATCTCGCCTTATTTGATAATCTACAGGACAAAAACCGCTTGAAATTTGTGTATTTGCCAATATCTAATATACAATACGATGTGATATCGTTGCTCAATCATAAGATGCGCGCCATTAAATGTGTGCAATAAATTGTGTAGCGTGAACCTGATGTGCTAATCCTTATAAGAGGTATTGAAATGGCTAGATTTGAAGCTGCGGTCACAAGACCGGTTTCCCGTGGTATAGAACTCAACCGGGTATTGAGAAATACCTACTTATTGCTCTCGCTGACACTGCTATTTAGCGCCGTAACAGCAGGCCTGTCCATAGCGATGAATTTCCCGCCAATGGGTCTGATTATTACCATGGTGGGGTATTTCGGGTTGTTGTTTTTAACCAGCAAATTTCAAAATTCCGTGCTCGGCATATTATTTGTCTTTGCATTGACCGGGTTTTTGGGGCTAACCCTCGGTCCCATACTGAATTTCTACATGACCACGCTATCCAACGGCAGTCAAATTGTGATGACCGCTCTGGGCGGCACCGGCGCGATTTTTGCGTCCCTTTCCGTTTATGTATTGGTCACAAGAAAAGATTTCAGTTTTATGGGCGGGATGCTGATGGCTGGAATCCTGGTCGCTTTTCTCGCTGGACTGACGACGCTGTTTTTCCCCCTGCCGGCATTGAGTTTGGCGGTGTCCGTGATGTTTATCCTGCTAATGTCGGGCTTGATTTTGTTTCAGACCAGCCAAATCCTGCATGGTGGTGAAACAAACTATATCTCCGCAACAGTAACCCTGTATGTTGCGATATATAATCTGTTCCTCAGTTTGTTGAGCATTTTCGGGCTATTTGGCGGCGACGATTGATTCACTATTCCAAACAGCGCATTTATGCCAAAGCACATTGCTCTGAAGCGCGAATTTAATAAAGAAGCAAGATAAATTTAGAATACGCCTTAGGTCTGAGTGAATGGACCTGAGCGAATAACCCTGCCCGAATTTTATTTCTTTGGAGCGGGGTTTTTGTCATTAAGCAATCTTTTACTATCAGGGCCTTTACTATCCAGGACAAAATTTTTCAGTAGCGGGATAAAGAATAATGAAAGCGATGATTCTGGCTGCGGGGAAAGGCACCCGCGTACAACCGCTTACCTATGAGATGCCCAAACCGATGATTCCGGTTCTCGGAAAACCGGTTATGGAGTATCTAATTGAGCAGTTGGCGAGTCATGAATTCCGCGATGTCATGGTCAATGTCAGCCATTTGCCCGAACCCATTGAAACTTATTTTGGAGACGGTCGGCGTTGGGGCATCAATATTGGGTACTCCTTTGAGGGGCATGTAGAAAAGGGACAGTTGTTTGGCGAGCCTTTAGGATCGGCTGGGGGAATAAAACGCATTCAGGAATTCGGGGGGTTTTTCGACGATACCTTTATAGTAATCTGCGGCGATATCATTATCGACCTGGATTTAACCGATGCGATTCGAAAACACTGGCAGTCTGGCGCAAAAGCCAGCGTTGTAGTCAAGCGGGTAGAAAAAGCACGGGTTGTTAATTATGGGGTTGTGGTCGCTGATGAAACCGGGGCGATAACGTCGTTCCAGGAAAAGCCAACCGTGGAAGATGCTAAGTCCACATTGGTTAACACCGGAATTTACATTTTTGAACCGAACATCATCGATTTGATCCCCAGCGAAGTCGTATATGATATCGGCACTGATTTACTACCGGATTTATTGACCAGAGGACTGCCATTTGGCGCGATAAAGCTACCGTTCAAATGGGTCGATATCGGGCGGTTGAGCGACTATTGGCAAGCCAACCAACAATTAATGCGTGGCACGATCCGAGGTATGAATATGCCGGGGACTGAAGTTATGCCGCAGATATGGACCGGTTTAAACGTGGACATCGACTGGGATGATGTGCTGATTGAAGGCCCGGTCTATATCGGCTCGAATTCAAGAATCGAAGCTGGCTGCGAGATTCAAGGCCCGACCTGGATTTCTCATGGTTGTTACCTGGAAGGCGGCGCTAAAGTCCACAAAAGTATGCTATTCGAGCATACATTGATGCGTAGCCACGGTGCAGTATTTGAGGCCGTTGTATTTGGACGACATTGTGTGGACAAGGAAGGTCACCCGGTTGAAAGCAAGGAATCCGGTCTGGATTGGGTTGGTGACGCTCGAGATAAGGCGCTGAAATCCAGGAAATAAGGCTGCTCATTCTATTATGCAAGCAGATTTATGCCTTATAATTCGCGCCTCGAAATTTTTGCGATAGTGTAAGTCATGCCTTTTTACGAGTACCAATGCGGTGATTGTGATCATCGTCTTGAAGTGTTACAGAAAATATCTGATGAGCCGCTGATTTTTTGCCCTCAATGCAATGCAGCATCGCTTAAAAAATTGATTTCAGCCGCCGCATTTCGATTGAAGGGTAGCGGGTGGTATGAAACTGACTTTAAGAATAGCGACCAGAAAAAAGAGAAAGCGGCTAAGGTTAAGTCGGCATCCTCCGGCTCATCTGAACCAGGCGCATCTGAACCATCTGACAAGAAGGCCGATACGAACCAGCCAAACAAGAGCGGGGCGGATAAGGGCGTGCCAACATCGTCTGCCCAGAGTAAGGAAAGCGCCTCATCCGCGGCCACTTGAGTTGGCTGAGTGAATTCACCCGGTTATTTCGAATCTGATCAGGAACATCCGGTGCGAACTCATCTTTGCGAACAACTGAATCAATCCCATATCGACCAAACCGTTAAATTAGCGGGATGGGTGTTGAATCGTCGAGACCATGGCGGGGTCATTTTTATCGATCTGCGCGATCGCTCCGGCAGAATCCAGGTGGTTGCCGACCCGGATTATCCAGCGCCCTTTGCGATTGCCGATGAATCAAGAAATGAATATGTGCTTTCGGTGACCGGCCGGGTTCGAGCCCGGCCAGAAGGCACCGCCAATGATGATCTGGTAACCGGAAAAATCGAGGTGGTCGCCGACCACATTACATTGTTGAGTCGTTCAGAACCATTGCCTTTTCAGATTGATGAAGATGAAATTGGTGAGTCGACTCGATTGAAATATCGGTTTTTGGATTTGCGCCGGCCCGGCATGCAATCCACATTGCGAATGCGTCACAAGATCATATCCGCCTTGCGAAGCTTTCTTGATCAACGCGAGTTTGTGGATATCGAAACGCCAATTTTGACCCGTTCCACCCCCGAAGGCGCCAGGGATTATCTGGTGCCCAGTCGCACACATCCCGGCAAGTTTTTCGCGCTGCCACAGTCACCACAGTTGTTTAAACAACTGCTAATGGTGTCTGGTTTTGAACGCTATTATCAAATTGCGCGATGTTTTCGCGACGAAGATTTAAGGGCCGATCGGCAGCCGGAATTTACTCAGCTGGATATCGAAATCTCATTTATGGATGAAGATGAAATCATCGGCTTGATGGAACAGATGATTCGACAATGCTTTAAAACCATTCTGGGTGTGCAGCTGCCAAATCCGGTTCCTCGTATAACCTATGCCGATGCCATGTCTCGATATGGAGTCGATCGGCCGGATCTGCGAGTCCCGCTTGAGCTGACCGAAATCACGGATTTAATGAAGAGCGTGGAATTCAAGGTATTTTCCGGCCCGGCAAATGATGCAAAGGGGCGCGTCGCTGCGCTGAATGTGCCCGGCGGAAACAAATTATCTCGAGCGCAGATTGACCAATACACGGCGTTTGTTGCCCAATATGGTGGCCGCGGCCTCGCTTATATCAAGGTCAATGACGCATCAGCCGGCCGGGAGGGCCTGCAATCGCCAATTTTGAAATTCTTGCCCGATGACGTGTTATCAAAAATTCTGGGGCGAACCGCTGCGGCAACCAACGATTTGATTTTTTTCGGTGCTGACAAAGCCAGCGTGGTAAATGATGCATTGGCGGCGTTGAGGGTCAAGGTTGCCCGCGATCTGGATCTGGTTGAGCCGGGTTGGAAACCGATTTGGGTGGTGGATTTTCCATTGGTGGAATGGAGCGAACAAGATCAACATTGGCAGTCACTGCATCATCCTTTCACCGCACCGCGAACCGAACATATCGCATTGCTTAAAACCGATCCGGGCAAGATATTGTCCCGAGCTTATGATTTAGTATTGAATGGAAGCGAATTAGGCGGCGGGTCGATCCGCATTCATCAGGCCGATCTTCAGCAACAAATATTGCAGCTTTTAGGCATCGATACCGAACAGGCGGAAGCCAAATTCGGCTTTTTGCTGGAGGCTTTAAAGTTCGGTGCGCCTCCTCATGGCGGCATCGCATTCGGCATTGATCGATTGGCGGCGCTGATGTGCGAGGTCGATTCCATACGCGATGTCATCGCCTTTCCAAAAACCCAAAAAGCGTCCTGCCTGTTAACCGAGGCGCCAAACCAGGTTGATTCGGCACAACTTCGGGATTTAGGGCTGCAGATTAACAGACCAAGAAGCACAGACTAACAAACGGATTGCAGGGCGCCACAAGGGTTGCCCCTGCCAAACACCCGCTGTTTGGTCGGTTTTGTCTGGTTAATCCCTTGCAAATGCCACCGCAATCGCCGCCGCAAATGGTATGATTCGACCACCGAATTTTCTCTTAACTCATGCAATATCAAAAATTAATCGGAGGCGCAAATGGCCGGTCATAGCAAGTGGGCCAACATAAAATTCCGCAAAGCCGCCCAGGATGCCAAACGGGGCAAAGCATTCACTAAACTAATCAAGGAAATCACCGTCTCAACACGAATTGGCGGCAGCGAAGCGGACGCCAACCCGCGCCTGCGTAGCGCCATTGATAAAGCGCTTGGCGCGAACATGACCAGGGATACGATTGATCGCGCAGTCAAACGTGCAGCGGGCGCGCTGGCAGGCGATGATATTATTGAGATTCGATATGAAGGGTATGGCCCAAAAGGCGTGGCGGTTTTGGTTGAGTGTGCCACGGACAACAAGAACCGGGCGGTGAGCGAAGTTCGCCATGCCTTTGCAAAACATGGCGGCAATCTTGGCACCGATGGCTGTGTGGCTTATCTGTTTGAAAAAATTGGCTCAATTGTGTTTGCTAACGATGAAGACGAGGAGCAGGTTATGGACATCGCTTTGGCAGCGGGTGCACAAGACGTTGAATCTGAGGGCGGTATGATGGAAGTAGTCACCGCGCCGGAAAGTTTCCACACCATACACCAGGCAATCAAGGACGCGGGTTTAGAGCCGGAAATTTCGGAATTGATTCAACGGCCGTCAACAGCCACAGAAGTATCGGGAGACGATGCCGAAATGGTAATCAAGCTAATCGATGCTCTGGAAGAGTTGGACGATGTCCTGGACGTATTTACCAACGCCAGTTTTTCAGGGGCGCAATAATGCGGGCGCTGGGAATCGATCCGGGTTCCCGAAACACCGGGCTGGGTGTGGTTGAAGCAACCGCAGACGGTCTCCGTTCCATCGCCTATCAACGCATTCGCATGGGCAATAAACCGCTGCCGCAACGCCTCGCAATCATATACCAGAGCGTGCAATCCATTATTACCGAATTTAATCCTGATATGGTGGCGGTGGAACAGGTCTTTATTGCTAAAAATGCAAAATCGGCCCTGGTCCTCGGCCAAGCTCGAGGCAGCGCAATCTGTTCTGCGGTTAACGCCCAACGCCCGGTGTATGAATATAGTGCGTTACAGATCAAACGCGCAGTTGTGGGCTCTGGAAATGCAAAAAAACAGCAGGTTCAACATATGGTTCGCGCACTGTTAGGACTCACTGCAACACCTTCTGAGGATGAGGCAGATGCCTTGGCCTGTGCAATATGTCATATTCACACCGCTCAGGGGCAACAAACGTTAGCAAAAGCATTATGACTGGCGCTGACAATTTTTCATTCGACATATCCTTCTCCATGACGACTTTCTCCATGATAGACAGAGGTATCCAGTGATCGGTTTTTTGCGAGGCCTGTTGTTACAAAAACAGCCGCCGATTTTATTGGTGGATGTCAATGGCGTGGGTTATGAGTTGGAAGCGCCGATGTCAACATTTTATACGCTGCCCGACGAGCATAACGAGATTGCTTTATACGTTCATCTGATTGTTCGCGAAGATGCACAGCTTCTGTATGGGTTTTCTGATCAGGGACAACGACAGTTGTTCCGCAGTTTGCTGAAAGTTAATGGCGTGGGTGCGCGGGTGGCGTTAGCGATTTTATCAACTTTTAGTCCCCTGGAATTCATCAATTGTATTCATCTTGAGGATGCGGTTACCTTGACCCGGGTACCTGGAATTGGTAATAAAACAGCGGAGCGAATGATTATCGATATGCGTGGTCGAATCGACGCTCAGGAATATGCTCAGGAGTATGATGCCGTATCAGGCGCAGAGACCGAGCATCTGGAAGTGCCGGATAATCCAGCGCAAGATGCCATTGGCGCATTGATAGCACTGGGCTATAAATCTGCCGAAGCCAATCGCGCGGTCAACGCCGTGAAAGAGCAAAACCAGCAACGAGATGATCTAATACGAAATGCGCTGCAATATTTGACCAGACGATGAACGAGACATGATGAACGAAACCCATCCATCGACAAATCCATTATTGGCGCCGGACGATCAACAAGACTCCTCTCAGGAGCAGATATTTGATCGCAGTTTACGACCTGGTCGGATGGACGAATTTATTGGACAAACCAACACCAAAAATCAACTGAATATATTTATTCAGGCAGCTCGACAGCGCAACGAGGCCCTTGATCATGTTTTGGTGTTTGGCCCCCCGGGGTTAGGCAAAACGACTTTGGCTTATATTCTTGCTACGGAAATGGGCGCCAAATTGCGTCAAACTTCGGGGCCGGTGCTTGAAAAGGCCGGAGATCTTGCCGCAATGCTGACCAACCTTGAATCGGGCGATGTTCTGTTTATAGATGAGATTCATCGGTTAAATCCAGCCATCGAGGAGATTCTGTATCCTGCGCTGGAAGACTATCACCTTGATATTATGATCGGCGAGGGCCCGGCGGCGCGATCAATAAAATTAAATTTACCGCCTTTTACTCTGGTTGGAGCGACTACCCGGGCCGGGCTGCTGACTTCGCCGTTGCGTGACCGGTTTGGCATAGTGCAACGGCTTCAGTTTTATTCTATTGAAGAACTATCCCGGATTGTCGAGCGCTCGGCTAATTTACTCGATGTCCCCTTTGACGATGCCGGGGTGCGCGTTATCGCAACGAGAGCACGGGGGACACCGCGAATCGCCAATCGATTATTACGCCGGGTTCGGGATTACACTCAGGTTAAAAGTGATGGAAAATTAACCGAAGAGATCGCCAATGCCGCACTCGATATGCTGGAAGTGGATAAATTGGGTCTGGATTTGCTTGACCGAAACTTGTTGTTGGCAATCATGGAAAAATTTGATGGCGGCCCGGTGGGAATTGACAGTATTGCGGCGGCTATTGGGGAAGAAAGAGGCACCATCGAAGATGTCGTGGAGCCTTACTTGATCCAACAAGGATATTTGATGAGAACCCCCCGAGGACGAGTCGCCACTAAGTCGGCATGGCGGCATTTGGGGCTAGTCATGCCAACAGATGTGACCACTCGTCAGCGGCAATTATTGCCTGATGATCAATAGCTTTATACTGGTCGATGTGTTGTTATATTATTCAGCGTAAGTTCATGCGTAATCACCAGAGTTCGCGGGAATATGAATCAGGAATATTCCCGGTTTGTCCGATAACCAAACTGGAAAATAAACAACAAGAAAATAAACAACATTGATACTTTTACCTCATCCATTCGTTCAATGCCCATAGAAACATGCTTATAGAAAGCGCAATTCCTGCAAATCAGTCAATTCTTCATTTGTTGCTCAATGCCAGTATTCCAGTTCAGCTGGTCATGGTGCTTTTGTTGTTGGCATCGATCATTTCCTGGTACATGATCGGCAGCAAGCAAGCTGGCTACAAACGCTGGTCTAATATCGCCGATGAGTTCGAAAGCCAATTTTGGTCGGGTGGCGAAATGAAGGCAATTTACCACGAGTGGAGCGGTGAACGGGAAGCCGAAGGAATCGTAAATATATTTTTGGCGGGGTTCCGGGAATTCAACCGGCTGGCACAAAAACAAAATGTGGATCGTTCGCATATGGTGGATGGTGTGCATCGATCCATGCGGGTAGCCCTCAGCCGGGAGACTTCTGATCTGGAAGCCAATTTGTCTTTTCTGGCAACCGTCGGATCGACCAGCCCTTATGTGGGATTGCTCGGAACAGTTTGGGGAATCATGAATTCGTTTCAATCACTGGGCAGTATGCAGCAAGTCACAATCGCGACTGTGGCCCCAGGCATCGCCGAGGCGCTGATTGCAACAGCGATGGGCTTGTTTGCGGCAATTCCCGCAGTTATTGCCTACAACAAATTCGCTAATACCGCCGATAAATTAAACAGCCGATACGAAATTTTCATGGAAGAATTCTTAAGTATTGTTAGTCGTCAGGAGTTGGGAGACCGGCCGAAATGAGTCAAAGCCGATATGGTCGCAAGAAGAAATTAATGGCCGAAATTAATGTGGTGCCCTACATCGACGTGATGCTGGTGTTGTTAATTATTTTTATGATTACTGCACCGCTACTCAGTACCGGCGTGAAAGTTGATTTACCAAAAGCCGTGGCTGAGCCGATGGAAGATGCCAATGAAGAGCCGTTTGTGGTTACCGTCGATGCGAATGGCAATTACTATCTCAATGATGCAGAAAATGAAATTGCATCCGACAGAGAAATTGAACTTAAAGCCAGAGCAGTATTGCAACGTAACCCACGGCTGCCATTTTTAGTCAGAGGCGATGGTGAGGCAGATTACGCCTTTGTGGTGCGGGCTATGGTGTTGTTGCAGCGTGCCGGAGTGAAATCTGTTGGATTAGTGACTGATCCGCCAGAATCTTGAAAGTTTATTAGATTACAGGAATGAAAGAGAGATTAAGGCGAATTGCGTTATTTACAAAATCAGCGCTGCTTACCCTTGTCATCCACGGCATATTACTTGCAGCGCTTTTTGCAGGATGGTGGTGGCCATTTTCGGAAAATAAAATTGAACGCGGTTCTGTAACACCCATTCAGGCTCAAGCGATAAGCGCCAAAGAAATTCAACAGCAGGTTGAGGTGCAGAAAAAGAGAATTGAAGAGCAACAGCAAATCGCAAAAACTCTGGAAGATTTGAAAATTAAACAACAACAAGAAAAAAATAAACTCGAGGCATTAGCAGCCAGGAACAAGGAAGAAGAGAAAAAACAACAAGAATTGAAAGCGCAAAAGAGGCGAGCGGAAGAGGAGAAACGCAAGGAGGCGGAAAGAAAGAAAAAACTGCTGGCAGAAGAGGAGAAACGCAAGGAGGCGGAAAGAAAGAAGAAACTGCTGGCAGAAGAGGAGAAACGCAAGGAGGCGGAAAGAAAGAAGAAACTGTTGGCAGAAGAGGAGAAACGCAAGGAGGCGGAAAGAAAGAAGCAACTGGCAGAACAAAAGAAACGTGAAGATGCGGAAAGAAAAATTGCAGAAGACGCATTGCAAAAGCGAATGGCTGCGGAATTGGAAGCGAACACCAAAGCGGATGCAAAGACTGCAATGAGTGCGTTAGCAGACAGGATTAACGCAAAATTTAAAAGTAATTGGGTAAGACCCTCAAACAGTATCGTCGGACTGATAGCGATAATTAGAGTGAATCTTTCACCAGGTGGTGACGTGTTATCGGCAAGTGTGGTAAAAAGCAGTGGGAATTCATTTTTTGATCGGTCTGCGGAAATTGCCGTCAAAAAAGCTTCTCCGTTACCGTTTCCACCGCAACCTGAGTTTCATAGGCATATAAAAGTTCTCGATCTGGAATTTAATCCCGACGATTATTGAAATGTTGACCAAGTTAAAGCAATTATTATTTTCAAGCCTTTGCGCCGCTTTGCTGGCCTACACAACGCCAAGTTATGCCGTACTGACTATCATAATTAACGAGGGCAAGGTTGCTGGAATACCCATCTCGATTGTCCCGTTCGCCATGGAAGGAGTCAGTCCCAACGAGCAACAACCCGCAGATGTCATTGATGCGGATCTGGGTTTGAGCGGCCGGTTCGAAACCATCCAGCGTTCAAATTTTCTAAGCGCTCCTCATGATCTTGATTCGGTGCAATTTAAAGACTGGCGGTTGATTAAATCTGAAGCGCTGGTGGTCGGCAAAGTCATTAATATTGGAAATTCACAATACGAAATTCGATTTCGCCTAATTGATGTGTATCGGGAAAAACAACTGGCCGGACAGAAGTTTGTCGTTCCGGCGAATAAATTGCGAAAAGCGGCGCATGTCATTAGCGATATTATTTACCAAAAGCTGACTGGAACAGCAGGCGCTTTTGATACCAAGATTGCGTACATCACGGTGCAAGGAGTGGAGCCTGATCAGCAATATTTATTGCGCGTTGCCGACTCCGATGGCTGGCATCCGAAAACGATTCTTGAATCACACCAACCGATATTGTCCCCATCATGGTCTCCCGATGGCCGCCGCATGGCTTATGTGTCGTTTGAGAAAAAACGCTCGATGGTGTTTATCCAAAATCTCAGAACCGGAAAGCGTGTCCGCCTGGCCGAATTTAAAGGATTGAACAGCGCACCATCATGGTCTCCAGACGGCAAAAAGCTCGCTTTAACCTTGTCTAAAGACGGCAACCCGGAAATTTACATATTCGATCTTGCCACCTCAAACTTGCGCCGATTGACCCATCATACCGCTATTGATACCGAACCATCATGGTCACCGGATGGCGGCTCCCTTATTTTTACCTCTGGCAGGTCGGGAAAGGCGCAGATCTATCAAATTTCCGTAACTGGCGGGCCCGCCAAAAGATTGACTTTCTCTGGCAGTTACAACGCCGGTGCGTCTTTCTCGCCGGATGGTCGTACAATTGTCTTGATTACCAATCAAGGTAATGGCTATAAAGTTGGGGTATACTCGACCAAAGATCGAATGGTTCGGGAACTGACTCGATCCCGTCAAGACGAGTCGCCCTCTTTTGCCCCCAATGGGGACATGATAATGTATGCGACTCAACAAGGCGGGCACAATGTGCTTGCGACCGTTTCGATAGATGGCCAAGTCCAACAAACCCTGAAATTCCAAGGTGGTGCCGTCAGGGAGCCAGCCTGGTCCCCATTCAATCTTAAATTATAGAGGTTTTTATTATGCGTAATGTTTCATCATATTTTATTATTTTAGTTGCCAGTTTCGCCATCGCCGCCTGTGGCGGGTACAAGGCGGTGGATGAGGATGTCGTGGTTGAATCCGTTGGCGGGCTGGCCGGCAGTGAACTGGATGCCGGTGACACCGGTGACACCAGCGCCTCAGGGTTGGATGGCGGTAGTTCATTGAGCGCTTCCGGGCTGGACGGTTCAGACAGTATAGACGGCGATGCCAGCCTTCTAAATCACCGGGTGATTTATTTTGAATTCGATAGCAGCAGTTTAACGTCGGAAAGTGAAGCGATTATCCAAGCTCATGCACAATACCTGAACACCGTGTCAGGAGTTGGGGTCATACTTGAGGGCCATGCCGATGAGCGAGGCACTCGGGAATATAATTTGGCATTGGGCGAAAACCGGGCCAAGGCGGTATTTACCGTGATGCAGGCAGTCGGTCTTGGTTCAGACCGTATCCAGATAGTATCTTATGGAGAAGAAAGGCCGGTATCTCTCGGCAGCGATGAAAGCGCCTGGAATTTGAACAGACGAGTAGAGATTCTTTATTAGTCACGCCAGGCGTATAGTTGATAGTGCCTTGCTTGATAGTGCGCCGATATTCGGTTGCGGGGAGATGGACAATGTACCTGGAAAAACAGTATTTGTATTTTAAATATTCGACTTAGACAATGACTATAACCGCTCGGCTAACCGTTGTAACGGCGACTATTACACTCTTGGCAGGGTGCATCCCAACGGGTCCCTTTGCACCTGTTCCAGCACCCGCGCAACCGGTTCAGGTTCAGACTCCTGATCAGCCTGTGCAACCCGTTCAGCAGCCCGAACCGCTGAATCAAGCGATGTTGACAACACTTTTCGATTTGGCTGGCATTAGGGAAGAGCTCAAGCAGTTAAGAAATTCTGTTGAAGAAATTCAATTTGAAACCGAAAACGCAAAGCGTCGCCAGCAAGATTTATTCCAGAATCTGGAACGTCGAATGGTTAGCATTGAGAGAAATCAGCAAGTGCTGAATCCGCAATTAGCGGGTGCGCTGAGTGACGACAGCGTTAATCAAATCAGCCCGCAAAACAATCAGCAAGGCGCCAGGGAAAGAATCGGTGGGGAAGGAATCAGCGGAGCAGGCACCAATGGCGATGTGGCAAGCCAAGTAGTGGTGGTCGATGGCAGTAATGACAATGCTTCGAGCGCCACCACAAATGCCGCCAACCAAATCGCCATAGCCTCCGAGAATACGCTCGCCGAAGCCGAATCGCTCACAGTCGAGTTGCAGGAACAACAGCATCAGGCATATGAGCAGGCATTTGAGTTACTAAAACAAAGCCGATATGAAGACGCGATTATCCAGTTTCAGCAAATGGCCGATACCTGGCCGCACAGCCAGTTAGCGGATGATGCCTACTATTGGATGTCTGAGGCCCGATATGTGAGCCGCGAGTTTGAACATGCTCTAAATGGTTTTAAGACCGTGGTAAGCAAATATCCAGATAGCCAACGTGTTCCGGAAGCGTTGCTAAAAATAGGTTATATCCAGTATGACATTGGCGCTTATGAAAAAGCGGCGGATACTTTTCGAGATATTCTGGTCCGTTTCCCAGGGCATCAGGTTGCTATCTCGGCCCAAACCCGGTTGAGGCGTATCGAACAAACGATACAGTAACGCCATAGCATGCTAAAGTTTTCACAATCGCGTTGGTTTTTTGAACTAATTTCAAATACTGCGATGAGACAGTGTTTGACACGAATCAGTGATAACAGGATAATCCCGCTCCGTTTTCCTCGCCAATTGTAATTTCATGGCATATGATTTGATGGGTGCCTGTTGGGGCGTTAGCTCAGTTGGTAGAGCATCTGACTTTTAATCAGGTGGTCACAGGTTCGAATCCTGTACGCCCCACCATTTTCCCGGTCGGCTATCATGTGAAAATTTTGTGAATAATTCAATCCCGGATTATTTTCATGACTATCTGATTAGAGCAATATTTCAGTATGGCCTTGCGCTCGGTGGTTGCTTTGCACATATCAGTTAACCTTGTCTGCAATTAGCTATGCGAATACTTGTTTTCAAACATATTGAATGTGAACATCCAGGGATATTTCGAAAATTTCTTAAAGAAGATGACATTCAGTGGGATGCCGTTGAGCTTGATCAGGGTGAACCGATTCCGGTTTTTGATGACTATGATGCGCTATGGGTCATGGGCGGCCCGATGGATGTGTGGGAGGTCGAAGAACATCCCTGGCTGGTTGCAGAAAAACAGGCCATTCGACGTTGGATAAACCAAATCGGCAGACCCTTTCTTGGCGTGTGCTTAGGTCACCAATTGTTGGCAGACGCATTCGGCGGTACCTGTGGGCCACAAAATCCAGCGGAAATTGGCGTGATGAACGTACAACTAACCGATGCCGGGATGGCGGACCCGATTTTCAAGAATATGCATCGAGTCCAAAAATGTTTGCAGTGGCATTCGGTGTGCGTTACCCAACTCCCGGAAAATACCACGGTGTTGGCATCTTCGGATGATTGTCGTGTGCAAGCAATGCGGGTTGGTGACCAGGCATGGTCGATGCAATATCATGTTGAACTGGAACCGGATACAGTCGATAACTGGGGAGAAATTCCGGCTTACAAGCGGGCGCTGGAAAATACGCTTGGGCCGACTGGATTAGCCGATATCAAAGCAGATACTGATGCGAGTATGGACCAAATCCTGGTCAATGCTCGACAGCTTTACAATAACTTTATGACCCAGATGAAATAGCGCAATCACGGCGTAGTATCTATACCAGTGCTCTGCCAGCCAGCATACTAAGGTAGCTTCAGGGTTGCGCTCATTGCCAGGTTGCCGTCAGGATTCGCAGCCCAAAGCACACACGCCCGACTTTGTTCTGACGGCTCTTTTAAGTGAAGCGTAAAAGGTTTGTCGTGGAACAATGGACTAACCGCTGTTAAATTAAACGCGCAAAAATTATGCTGCGCGATGCGCTCGAAATAATAATTCCCGGCCAGCTCAAGCATGAGAGCGGCCGTCAACGGCGCATGCACCACCAGCCCGGGGTAGCCTTCAACATGCTTGCAAAAATCGAGATCGTAGTGAATACGGTGACCGTTGAAAGTGAGTGCTGAATAGCGAAAAAGCAGCGTTGTGGTGGGTGTGATAACAACGGCGGTATCATCGTCGAGCGGTGTTGGATGGGGTGTATCGGTTTGATTGTCGGCTTGATTACTTGCGCCTGATTCTCCCCGATAGACAATATCGTGGTCTTCTTCCAATTTCAAAACCGAACCCGAAAAAAATTGATGGTTCACCGTAACAAAACATAACTCACCGCTTCGCCCGGATTTTCGAATGACATTTTTAATCACGGAGGTTTTAATCAAATCCTCGCCGATGACGATAGGCTGATGAAATTCTAATCGAGCGCCGGCCCACATTCTTTTTGGCAAAGCCACAGGCGGCAGGAAGTCGCCGAGCGCCGCATGACCATCTCGGCCTAATTGACCCATCGGTGGCGCCTCAAGAAAATACAGCCAATGCCAACCCGGCGGCAGAAAATCTCCGTCCCGGTAATGCCTTGTGTCCGGTTTGCTTGTATCTTGCCTGCTTGTCTGTTGATGCAGCGTTGCCCTTAAAAAATTCGCCGGCTTTACATCTATCCGGTCTTTTCTCTGCGCGCGTCTGCCAATCCATTGGCTCAGGATTTCTTCGTCCAGCGTAAGTTCGGTATGCGGGTTCATTGGCTGATGTTGGATTATTGTCTGCAAAATTCCGCACGAATACTTTGTGAATGTTGGCCAAGTCGCGGTACAGCGTGCGTGGATGAATCATCCCCACTGGAATCATCGCTGGCATCCGGATTTTTTTGAATCGGGCGGGCAGGAAATTTAATCGGTTTTCCTGTGGAAGATAGGCCGGTTCTTCTTTGCAACGCCGGATGATTGGATAAATCCATTATGCTGTTTACCGAACCGAAAGCGATATCCGCAATTTCCAATCTATCGACAGCGTCGCTACGAATCAGCGAGTTGATCACGGCAAGTATGATTTCATCCATAGCCTGCCTGTTGTTAACCCGGTTTTTGTTGCTGTTGAATCGAGGGTCTTGTGCGACCTCGGGCTGCTCAAGAACCTGTGCGCAGAACCGCGCCCATTCCTTTTCATTTTGAACGGCAACAATCACGATTTCATCATCCGCAGTGGCATACCCGCCATATGGCGCGATGGACGGGTGATGCAAGCCTGCACGGCCGGGGGCTTTTGCGCCATAATCGTTGTGCAGTAATGGCACGGTCATCCAGTCCGCAGCGCTACCGAATAACGATACCTCTATACCTAGGCCGTTGCCGGTTTTCTGTCGGCTCAGCAATGCTTCAAGAACGCCGGCGTGGGCATTCATTCCGGCGCTAATATCGCAGATTGATACCCCCACCCGCCCCAATTCATTGACCCCGCCGCTGATGCTGACCAACCCGCTTTCCGCCTGCACAAGAAAGTCGTAGGCTTTCATTTTGGCAACCGATTCATTGCTGCCATAACCGCTGATATCGCAGGTAATGAGTTGCGGATATTTTTCTCGCAGGGTTTCGCTGCCAAACCCTGAGCGCCTCAACGCGCCCGGCGCAAGGTTCTGAATCAGCACATCGGCTTGTTCTAAAATTCTATGTAGCAATGCCGCATCGTCCTGGTTTTTAAAATCCAGAACCAAAGACTCTTTCCCGCAATTGTTCCAGAGAAAATAAGAGCTGTCTCCGCCAGCAACATCGTCATAACCGCGGGCAAAATCACCGGTTTCCCGTTCAATCTTTATTACCCGGGCACCCGCTTCGCAAAGCCTCGCGCTGCAAACCGGCGCGGCCACAGCTTGCTCGATGGCAACTACCAAAATGCCCTCAAGGGGTTTCATCAATAGCTCCGTGGCAGCCCCAGTACATGCTCCGCGACATAGCTGAGAATAAAATTGGTGGAGATGGGCGCGGTACGATATAGGCGGGTTTCCCGGAATTTTCGTTCGATATGATATTCCCGGGCAAAGGCAAAACCGCCATGCGCCTCCATACACATATCCGCGGCCTGCCAGCTTGCTTCCGAGGCCAGCATTTTTGACATATTGGCTTGCGCGCCGCACTCTGCATTTTGGTCAAACAAGCGCGCCGCTTTTTTGACCATTAGCGTGGCCGCTTCGATATCAATATGACATCGGGCGATGGGAAATTGTACGCCCTGATTTTGTCCGATGGGGCGGTTGAAAATTTTTCGATGTTTGGCATAGCGACAGGCTTTGTCGATGAAGAAGCGGCCATCGCCAATGCATTCGGCGGCAATCAGGATTCTTTCTGCATTCATGCTGTCGAGAATTATTCTGAAACCGCTGTTCTCTTCGCCCAGCAAGTTCTCCTCTGGAATCTCCAGATTATCAAAGAATAATTCGCAACTATGGTGATTGATCATCGAATCGATGGGCTTGACCGTCAGGCCATTGCCGATAGCTTGATTTAAGTCAACGATAAAAGTGGATAGCCCGTCGGTTTTCTTGTTCACTTTGTCCATGGGCGTGGTGCGCGCCAGCAACAGCATCAAATCGGAATGCTGCACTCGACTTATCCAGACTTTCTGGCCATTCACCACATAGCGGTCGCCTTGCTTTTTGGCAACCGTTTGAAGACTGGTGGTGTCGGTTCCGGTATTGGGTTCGGTTACGCCGAAACTTTGCAAACGCAGGGCGCCCTTTGCAACTTCAGGCAAGTACTTCTGTTTTTGTTGTGCCGAACCATGGCGCAGTACCGAGCCCATAATGTACATTTGTGCGTGGCATGCGCCCGGATGGCCACCGGAGAAACTGATTTCTTCCAATATGACACAGGCCTCTCGTAGCCCCAACCCGGAACCGCCGTATTGCTCTGGTATCAATACCGATAAATAACCGGCCTCGGTCAACACTCGAACAAACTCGGCCGGGTAGCCACGTTGTGTATCAAGCTCTAACCAATATTGTTCATTAAAATCCTTGCATAAGGCGCGAACCCCGTCTCTGATAGCCTGAATGTGCTCAAATTCTGCGGTCATGCATTAATTTTCCGCAATTACATTTCCACCGGCACGACATAGTTCAACCCTTGCCGTCCGCCATCAATGTACACGGTTTCGCCGGTAACATAACTCGAATAGTCGCTGGCCAGAAACACCGCAACTTTGGCAACTTCATCGGGTTCACCGGGACGCTGCATGGGCGTGCGCGACATGACCTCTTTCATTTTTTGCGGATTGTCCGCAATGCTCCGAAACATTTCGGTATTGATCGATCCGGGGCCGATGCCGTTCACCCGCACCCCTTCGCTTGCCATGCGAATGCCCAGGCATTTTGTCCACTGATTAACGCCGCCCTTGGCGATCACATAAGGTGCGATGGCGGGAATCGCCAGCACCCCATTCAACGACGACATATTAATGATAGTGCCGCGCGAACCGTCGGCGTCGGGTTGCTGTTTAATCATGCGTTGCGCCGCGATTTGGCCGGTCAGGAAAACGCCTTTCAAGTTGACGGCGATAACGCGATCGAAATCCGACTCTTCTAATTCGAGAATGTCCGCTGTGTGCACAATGCCGGCGTTAGCGATCACCGTGTCCACCCGATTATATTTATCAAGGGTTAAATCGAACAACGCCTCCACTTCGGCTTTGACGCTGACATCGCAATGGGCGTAAATAATATCGCAGGCACCGCCACCCTGGTCGCGTAATCGCTGCGCTAACTGCTGTCCTCTATCATCAACGACATCCGCAAGCACCACTCGTGCCCCTTCTTTTATAAATCGTCGCGCACAAGCGT
Source organism: Candidatus Spongiihabitans sp. (assembly GCF_965237845.1). Classification (GTDB taxonomy): domain Bacteria; phylum Pseudomonadota; class Gammaproteobacteria; order Arenicellales; family Poriferihabitantaceae; genus Spongiihabitans. The sequence continues at coordinate 2,485,094 of NZ_OZ250154.1, forward strand.
AGCCGATGCCTCGCGCCGCGCCGGTAATGATCGCGGTTTTGTGTTCGAGCATTTTTGCACCGTTCATTTTCGCATCGCTGACTTTATCGTTAATCAATAATCCGGACTTAATAATCCGGACTTAATAATCCATGCGTAATTCAATCACCGCCGGCCGCCCGGCATGGAGCGCTTTTTCGAATACCGATGCAAATTGATTGGTTCTGGTCACCACCGCGCCGAATGCGCCATATGCTTCGGCCAGCGCGGCAAAATCCGGGTTTTCCAGCGCCGTGGCGATAGGTCGTCCAGGATAATGAAGTTGCTGATGGCTTCGTATGGTACCGTAACTTTTATTGTTTATGATTAAAAATATAATATTGAGTTGGTATTGAACCGCGGTCGCCAATTCCTGCCCATTCATCAGGAAGCAACCATCGCCGGAAAACGAAACCACCGTGGATTGCGGGCGCGCTAACTTTGCGGCAATGGCCGATGGCACGCCATATCCCATTGAGCCGTTGGTCGATGCCAATTGTGTTTTAGGCTGGTGAAATTGGTAATGGCGCTGCGCCCAGATGGCGTAATTGCCGGCGCCATTGGTGATGATGGCATCGGCGGACAACCGAGCGCGCAATATCTCCGTGACTTTATCCATGCGTAATGCCGCATCGCAGTTTCTCGGTTGGTTGAGGAATTCAAGATAAATTTTGTTGCCCTTTTTGATCATCTTGCTTCTGTCAATTTTGGATTTGGGCCCGGGTTTGGGCCTGTATTCTGGAATGGCACAAGCGGCTTTGAGAAAGTGTTCGGGGTGGCTAACGATACCCAGCTCGGCGCGGTACACCGAATTGATCTCCTCGGCGCCGATATGAATATGAATCAACCTTTGCGGCTGGTTTTTTTGCGGCTGGTTTTGACTTTTTCGATCCGGCACATTAAAAACGCGGTATCCCGATGTGGTTATGTCGCCTAAACGGGGGCCGACCACAATCAATAAATCCGCCGCTTGCACCTGCTCGACTAATTTGGGGTTCGGCGCGCTGCCCATTTCGCCGATATAGTTGGGGTGGGTGTTGTCGAAACAATCGGTGCGACGAAATACTGTGGCAACCGCGAGATTTTGTTTTTCCGCGAATTGCTGCAAGTAGGCGCTGGCTTGCGGCGTCCAACCCGCGCCGCCGCAAAGCACGATGGCGGTTTCGGCTTGCTCAAGGCAATGCGCCAATCGCGCTATGGATTGCGCGGACGGCGCTGCCGGGATTACCTCGCCGGGTTCAAGATCGGCCACCTTGACCAGGTCGGTGAGCATATCTTCCGGCAACTCGACCACCACCGGCCCCGGTCGGCCGCTGACAGCGATTCGCCAAGCCTGTCCGAGTTGTTCCGGGATTCGGCTGGCGTCGTTGAAGGTAATGACTTTTTTAGCGACGCCGCCATAGACTTGTTTGAAATCCAGTTCCTGGAAAGCTTCCCGGCCCACCTCGCCGCGCCCGACCTGCCCGATAAACAGCAGCACTGGCGTGGAATCCTGAAAGGCGGTATGAATACCGATCATGGCGTTGGATGCGCCCGGCCCGCGGGAGACGAAACAAATGCCGGGTTTGTCGGTTAGTTTGGCATAGGCTTCGGCCATGTAGGCGGCGCCGCCTTCTTGTCGGCAAGTGATTATTTGAATCTGCCCTTGTCGATCGTAGCAGGCATCCAAAACCGCAAGATAACTTTCTCCGGGCACGCAGAATATTTTTTCCGCGCCATATTTGATTAAGCCATCAATAAGTATTTCACCGCCGCTGCGGCTGGAGATTTTGGAAGTCATCATTAAATTATGATTTTTAGATCATGTTTTTGAGAGCGAGTTTTTAGATTATCGTTTTTTCCAGGAGGAGTGTGTTTTCACACAAATTCTTCAAACTTGGGTAATGAGGACGAAGCCCAATTTTGTGCACAATAGCAGCATTGTATAAATTAAACCCATCAATATAAACGCATGTTCTGTAAGTTTTCATTTCAACTCTCCCGCCGTCAGGCATATTATTGCACGCGCCCAGCATTTTACCCCATAATCCACAGCCGCCGGGTTGGATTGATGAATCAAGCAACCTTGTCAACAATATGGTTGAAATAAATGGAAGCAGTCGTTAAAGTCATCCCACCGCAAGTCATCGTGCGGCAAGCCACCATTAAGCAAAACCCAAGTGTCCAAAACCACCGCCAAAAAAGTCTTTGATGTCGCGCAAGCGCGCAAGGAATTTCCCATTCTGGAGCGCACGGTCAATGGCCATCCATTGATTTATCTGGATAGCGGCGCTTCGGCGCAAAAGCCGCAATCGGTGATTGATTGCATCGCTCGATATTACCGCGAGCAACATGCCAATATTCACCGCGGCGTGCATCACCTAAGTCAACAGGCGACCCAAGCCTATGAGGATGCCAGGGAAAAAATCCGGCAATTTATCAACGCCGAACACGCCCATGAAGTGTTATTCACCAAGGGCACGACCGATGGCATCAATCTTGTCGCCGCCGCCTTTGGCAGAAAGTTCCTGGCCGCCGGCGACCAGATCATCATCTCCACCATGGAGCATCACTCCAACATCGTGCCGTGGCAAATGATATGCGAGCAGACCGGCGCCATGCTTAAAATTATTCCGATCAATAAGCGCGGCGAATTGCTGATGGATGAATATGAGTCCATGCTCAACGACCGAACTAAATTGATCGCGGTGGCGCATGTGTCAAATTCCCTCGGCACCATCAATCCGGTTGAGGACATAATCAAACTGGCCCATCAACGGGATATACCGGTGCTGCTGGATGGCGCTCAGGCAGTGCCGCACAAGCGCGTCGATGTTCAGGCGCTGAACGTGGATTTCTTCGCCTTTTCCGGGCATAAATTATTTGGGCCTACCGGGGTGGGAATCTTGTACGGCAAACAAGCGCTGTTAAATGACATGCCGCCGTATCAGGGCGGCGGCGATATGATCGAAAGGGTAACCTTTGAGAAGACTACGTACAACACCCTGCCCCACAAGTTCGAAGCCGGCACCCCCAACATTGTCGGCGGCATCGGGCTCGGCGCCGCGGTTGATTTTGTATCCCAGTACGATGAACAGGAGATTGTCGCCCATGAGCAGAATATTCTCGCATATGCCACCAAAAAACTGACTGATATTGATGGCGTAAAAATCGTCGGCACGGCGGCCAATAAAGCCAGCGTCATATCATTTTTGCTGGACGGCACCCATCCTTTCGATGTCGGCACCATCCTCGATCAGTTAGGCATTGCGGTTCGCACCGGCCATCACTGCACGCAGCCGCTGATGGACTTTTATGGCATTCCGGGAACCGCCAGAGCATCATTCGCACTGTATAACAATCGCGCCGATGTCGATGCGTTGGTCGCGGGCGTGCGGCGTGCGGCAGCTATGCTTTTGTAGTCTTACCCCTAGCTTTTATAACAAATGGCTTTGCAGCAGATGTTTAGCATCAACGAAATCCAGGACCAAATCATCGAGGAGTTCGGTATTTTTGATCAATGGACCGAGAAGTATGAGTACATCATCGACCTCGGCAAAAAAATGCCGCTGATCGATGAGCAGTATAAACACGATAGATATCTTGTGCCCGGATGCCAAAGCCGGGTATGGCTTCACGCTACCATGGCTGGAGACAAAGTGAGCCTGACCGCCGACAGCGACGCCATTATCACCAAAGGAATCATCGCGTTATTGATTCGAGTATTGTCCGACCAACCTGTAGAGCAGATTAGCCAGGCGGATCTTTATTTCATCGACAAGATCGGACTCAAGGAACATCTTTCGCCGACGCGCTCCAATGGCCTGGTGAACATGGTGGCCAAGATAAAGTCCACCGCGGACACCCTGAAGCGGTATCATTAAAGCAAGCCGCGTGACACCAGTCGTTTGACTAGTAAAATTGCTACCCAAACCACCGAGGAGAATACCATGTCTAACGCTATTTCTAACCAATATACAAATGTTAGCGACGCCAAAAATACCATCTCGCTAAAAGCGTCGCTTACCGCAACAATTTCCAAGGAAAAACCGGGCATGTATGTCTCGTATTGCCCGGCACTGAATTTGTGTAGCCAGGGTGAAACATCAAAAGAAGCCGAGAAAAACATCATTGAAGCGACCGAGTTGTTCATCGAAGACTGCTTGGAGCGAAATGTGTTGGACGAGGTATTGAAAAATCGCGGATTTCATCCGACCCATCAAAAATCACGGCGCAGGAAAATTAAAAAAGAGCCTGCGGCGGCTGATGCCATGGTTCGGCAAATCAGCATCCCGACTGAGCTGCCCATGTTGGCTTACGGATAATGCCAAGGCTACCGCTTGTCGGCGCAAGGCAACTGGTGAAATTCTTTGAAAGCAAGGGATTCCATAAAAACCAAAAAGAGGAAAAGGGAGCCATATCATGATGGGAAAGGATGGTGTCACGCATCCGCTGGTGATTCCTGACCGCAAGGAATTGTCGATTAAAGTTCTCAAAAATAATTTGGGAAATGCCGGAATCGCCGAAGCGGATTTTATCGCCGCAATGCGGAAACCAAAGAAAGGGGCATCCTAAAGGCGCATCCTCTGGTTAGCCGTCAATCTCCTTTATTTTTTCAATGGTGAAGGCGATGACGTTGGCGGCTTTTTCCAGAGTGTCGATGTCTTTGGTTATGACGCGGTTTTTGCGGGACTTGAGGAATTTCTCCAGCGGGCGGTAGCCGCCGATTTGGAAGTTGAATACTGCCGCTGCGAGCGGCGCGAGGTATTCGGTTTTGTTGAAGTGTAGGCGGTTGGTGGTTGGGTCGTGGTGGATTCTTTCTACCCTGTGGGCAGTGCCTTCGCCACGCAGTTCTATTTCGCCGTAGCAGTTGGCCTTGAGGAGATGGGCGGCGATGAGGCTGTTGCCGATGGCGGCGAGGCGGATGAATTCGGATTGCGCCGACGGGAACGGGATGCGCGGGTAATCCATACGCAGGAAGTCCGCATAACGCTGACGATAGTCGGGCGAATGAAGCACGGCGTAGATACAGCCGAGGATTTGTTCAGGCGGAAATTTTTCGCCATAACGCGCATCAATCCATTGGCGGAATTTCGGTTTTAAGTTTTCGTGGCGGATAGTTTCGCCCATTTCATCGTCGTAGCGGTAGAGGGGGAATAGATAAGTTATCTCTCCGGTTTTATTTGAAACAAAAGTTGACTCAATTAAATGAGTTGAAACAAGGCAATGCTGCCAAGTTTTACCCGCCTTGACTTGCCGCACGGTTGCAAGCCCTAAATTTTCTCCCGCCAGTATATGGCGCATAACGCCGGGGCGATGGCGATCCATCGTTTCCTTGCCGTAGTAGCACCAGCGAATATCGAACGGGCGATACAGGCACGGCCTAAGAAAATCGTCAAACGAATGCGCGTTGATAAGCGACTGGCGCGCGCAGTCCAGTTTCCAATCGCGCGTGTCCTTAACATTATAAATTTCCCGCAGGTCTTCGGTGCCGATGTTTGCGTCGATCATTTTGTTAATCCGCGCTTTTATTTCTTCGGCACAGAAAGCGAAAGCGAAATGATCTCGATGGGATTTTATGCCGGTGCTGTTGCTCTGAAAAATATCGATGATGGATGGCAGTTTTTCGTATTGCCCGGCTAATTTGTTATCGCGCGGAATAAAAAGATAAAATGGCGCGACCGGCTTGATCTCTTTCCATTGAATGCTTTCAATGGACTGCTCGGCGCATTGCTGATATTTGGCGGCGCGCTCGCCCCATAAATCCCCGTGGAAGACGCCTTTATCCAAGCCGGGCTTTTTAATCAATATGCTGATTGCCACGCCTTGTTGAATATCAAAAACATTTTGGTCCTGACCGCCGTCGGGGGCGGTTTCTTTTTTCCTGGCGTTGCCGTGCAAATCTAAAAAGTAGAGGCGATCAAAAGTGGTTTGCAGACTTTGGCGCATTCCGCGAAAAGTCGGATTGTCGAGAAAGCCGTGATTGGTGATGATGGCGACCATGCCTTGCCCCGCTTGCTCCATTTTCCATTGGGCGAAACGAATGAACTTCACATAGTCGTCCTGCAACATCTTGGGATTTCTCTCGCCCAGAGGCTGCCCGTCCACTTTTTTATACTCTTCAATCAGGTTTGTAATCCAGTCGCTGTTATTTTGCGAATGTCCCGAATACGGCGGGTTGCCGACAATCACCAGTATTTCTTTCTCCTTGATCTTCTGCGCTTGCTCGGTTTCTCGCGTAAGCGCCGGCATAAACGGAATGCTGACCTGTTGCGGTATTTGCTCCAGCGTATTGGTTAAAAATACATTGATGCGCTCATCGCGTTGCGGCGTTGCGTCGACATCGGTCAAATACTGCGACAATTTAAGGTGGGCGATCACATATGGCGCTATCAGATATTCAAAACCGTGGAAATTTTTCAGCAGATGCCAGCGTACGATTTGGTTGCGCTTGGATTTGTCCTTTCCTTCCAGAGCATGGCGCATCATCTCCAGCAAAAAGGTGCCGGTGCCGGCCGCAAAATCCAACGCTGTTACTTGCTCATTGGCAAGCCCGGCGGGAAGTTTGAAGCAAGTTCGTAAAGTCTTGTCCACGGCGCGCACGATAAACCGCACCACTGGCGGCGGCGTATAATAAACGCCGCGCTGCTCGCGCAATTTGGTATCGTAGGCGGCCAAAAAATTTTCATAAAAATAAATATATGGATCGTCTTCATCGCCAAGCCCGCGGCGGTTTCGATACGACATCGACTCGGTTACCGCGGCGCGGTCCATGGCGTTCACGGTGGCCAGAATATCCTGCACCAGATAATTGATTTCGGCGTGGTCGGATTCTTCCATAGTTTTCAGGAAGCCGGTGATTTCGCGGATTAACGCAAAGTTTTGCGGGATGAATTTTTCCACATTGTATAAATCCACCGCCGCATCGTCCGGCGCTTTGAGTTTCGCCATGAGCAACCCATAAACCAGTGTCTGCGCCAGCGCGTCGGCAAATTGGTCGCTGTCAATATCAGTGTAAATCACCTCCTTGAACGCACTCATCAGCCCATGCAATCTGGTTTGCTCGTGGCGCAAACTTTGCTCCAGGCGATGCCGCAACCATCCGCAACGCACCGCTAGCGCATTTGCCAGATCTTTGGCAGTGCCGATTTTTTGCGCGTCGGCGGTGAAAAACTGAGTGATTAACTCGACGACTTTTTGCTTCGCATCCGCTTGCTTTGATAACATTTCCTCGCGTATCACCTTGCCGTCATGCAACAACATAAACCGAGAATAATCGGTCAAGATGATATTGGGCGACAAGCTGCGGTATCGCTCCATTTGCGCGCTTTTTGCAAGGACTTGCAGATTTTCGCCGGGCTTCTTGCATTCCACATAACCGACGGTCGCCGCGGCCCGATTGGTAATCAAAAAATCCGGCGCGCCAATGTCGCGGATGCGCGACGGTTCTTGCAGGATTTTGAAACCCAGCGGCGCCAACGTTTCCAGCATATTTTCCACGGGCGTGCGAAAACTGAATTCGGTGGCTTCGCTATCGGCAAGCGCGCCAATCGCTTTTAGATACTCGTTAATCGGGGCGGTCATTTTTTGGGACTGTTTATAGGATTGATTTGCCGGGACGATCGTTGTCGCGTTAGGAATGTGCGCGCAGCGAAAAAATCAGCGCGAATTATTTGTTTTGCCAATCATACATTTTGCAAGTGGTTCTTTGGTTTCCATCCTGGCGGTCGAAAAACATATCCAAAAAGCTCGTGAATATTCCTTGAACGACGCGCATCCTTGATGATTTGCCAATACTCATGCAAGTTAATCATTATCGGATTTGAGGTGCCAAGCCGATAAGCTAATCCATAGACAACCTTTTCTTCTTCTGCTTGATAGGTTCCGAAAAGCCTGTCCCAAACAATCAATATTCCGCCATAATTTCTATCAATGTATTTCTTGTTAGACCCGTGGTGGACGCGATGCACGGAAGGCGTATTAAAGATACGGTCGGCCCATCCTAATTTTCCTATTTTTTCGGTGTGTATCCAGGTCTGATAGGCGACCACAATGACTAGGGCAATTATCGTCTGAACAACGTCAACCCCAAGCAGGATCATCGGAACAAAAAACACCCATTCGATTAAGCCTTCAACCCAGGCTAGACGAAGCCCGGTGGTCAGATTGAACTCGGATGACGAGTGATGAACACTGTGATAGGCCCATAGAATACGAATCTCGTGTTCCCATCGATGCATCCAATAGTAAGTCAGATCAGCCGCAATCAGCGCCAATATCCAACTCCACCAGGTTATTGGAATCGAAAAAGGTGCAAATGGCGCAATCAGGAACAAGCCTAAAATAAAGACCAAGCCATATAGCGTCCGTTCAAGAAAATGATTGCCGAGCGCGATTGCAAAATTTGCAAACGTCTCACCGAGTTTTTTACGTTGACCGGTAAAGATATCCCAAAGCGTTTCCGACACGATGGCCAATAGAAAAATCAAGCCTATTAACTCGAGCGCTTCAAACGTATCTGCAAAAGCCGCAAATTGTGCGTCAATAGCGTTCATTTTTAGCCGCTTTTAATTCTCGTCTTTTTTCCTTCAGGAATAAAGTATAGAAACCATATCAACCATAGTAAATTGAGTAACTCCCACCATTGGCCGAACCCCTGGAAAAAATCAAGTGCAGAGGGAAATTTATAAACTCCGATCAAGCCTAAAAAACCAAGATACCAGTGTTTTTGCATTTTCATCATTGTGTCCAGTTGTTTGTATTTCTAGCCGGGACTCTCCGGGCGGCCCCTTCCGGTTGCTGATAATGGTAGCACAATCGGCATTCACAGCACTGAGTTGAATGACGGTGCATCGATCGAAGTTATGTATGCAATGGCGTATTTTCTCAGCCACTCAATGCCGAATTTACGCTTTGCCTACTGAAAACAAATGTTTTATAATTCCGTTCATGGCACATACTAATTTTACGATTGTTATCAGGAGGATTTGGTCATGTCCAAGAATAAAGTCCTGATTCCTCTGAATCAATCCACGCTTAGCCAAAAAATATTACCTCATGTGGAAAAATTTATTTCTGCTAACGAGAATGAGTTAATTTTATTTTTTGTGACCAAGCCACCCGGTGGCAGTGGCTTTGGTGAACCCGACTTAGGGGCTGGTTATGTACCGATGCCTGGCGATAAACCGGTAAAACCAACACTCCACCCCATTTATGCTTCCCAGCAGCAAGACAGCATAAAAGCCCATGTCGAGGCCGAACTGATGTCGGTAACTAACCGTCTCAAGGAAGCGGGCTATAAGATCTCAATTGTGGTGGATTTTGGCAAAGATCCGGTTGCAGCAATTTTGCGTGTAATCACCAAGCGTAAAATCAATCTCGTGGCGATGTCCACCCGTGCCCGTGTCGGTGTAACTCGCTTCTTTTTCAGGAATATAGCCGATCTGTTAGCCCAAAAAGCAAAAATTCCCGTATTACTCATACACCCTCCCGAACAATAACGCTGAACCGCCGGCCAGGCTACTTCAAATCGGCCATTCGCAAAAGTTGGATAAATGACGGGGTTATCCCACTCGATAAAACGGTGAAGGTGCCGCATATCACGTCATGTCACGGCCGTACAGCACGGTATAGCCGTGAAGCCTGCTTCACCCCCACCTTTTCATACTCGTGGGTGGCTTACAATCAGCGTTTCTTTTTGGCAGCGGGTTAGTTTTTTTATTTCGATTTCTCGCTTACCGGCACTACTGCGTGTATGCCCATCTTCCTGATAGACCACTCTGATTGGCGTTCTGCCGTTAAAATACTTGGCGCCATGCTCGCCGCCGGCGTGCTCCTCAAACCGCCGTTCCACATCGGTGGCAATGCCGGTGTAATACGAATTATCGTTTGCTTCGATAATATAAATCGACCATGCCGTCATTTTTTTATAAACAATTCCCGCGGCACATCCGACAGCGTTTCAGCGCCGTTTTCAGTGACCACAAAACTTTCGGTAATTTCCATGCCCCAGTCATCCCGCCAAACCGCAGGAATGAAATGAAAGGTCATGCCCGGTTGTAAAAGAGTCTGATCGCCAGGACGCAAGCTCATGGTGCGTTCGCCCCAGTCCGGTGGATAGGATATGCCAATGGGGTAACCGCAGCGACTTTGTTTTTTAATGCCGGTGCGTTTTTCGAGTATCGAACAGAAGGTATTGGCAATATCCTGACACTGATTGCCCGGTTTGGCTTTTTCGAGTCCGGCGTTAATGCCTTCCACGACGGCTTTTTCTACATCAAGAAACCGTTGAGGCGGGCTGCCGAGAAAAATGGTGCGCGCGGTTGGGCAGTGATAACGTTTGTGGCAACCGGCGATTTCGAAGGAAGTGCCCTCGTCGGACTTAAATGGCTGGTCGTTCCAGGTTAAATGGGCTGCTGACGCATCCACGCCGGATGCCGCCAATGGCACAATAGCTGGATAATCGCCGCCATGCCCATCAATGCCAGTACAGCCGGCATGATAAATTTCAGCCACTATTTCGTTCTTAGGCAGACCGGGCTCGATGCGCTCTAAAATGCGGTGGTGCATTTTAGTGACAATTTGCCCGGCAATTTTCATGTAGTGGATTTCCTGTTCGCTTTTTATGGCGCGTTGCCAGTTGACTAATCCGGTGGCATCAACCAGCGTTGCCTCAGTCAGTCCATTAACCAATTCAACATGGGCCTGGGCGGAATACCAATAATTGTCCATTTCCACGCCAATACGTCCGGCGGCAAGACCGCGGTCGTTTAGTACGTCGACCAGTTCCTGCATCGGGTGGAGGGGTAAATTCTGCACCAGTTTTTCGTCGTAGCCATGCACATCGTCATCGGACATCCAAACAGTTCGATAGGCGCCATTGGCATCCTGGGAGCGCACAAAACAAAGTGGATTTCCGTCCATAGATAGAATCACGCACTGATGAACGTAGAATGACCAGCCATCGTACCCGGTTAGCCAGGACATATTCGATGGGTCGCTTACGATGAGGGTGTCCATGAATTTTTCAGCCATGCTGTTGCGCACGCGATCCAACCGCATGTCATATTCAGATCTTTCGAATGGCAGGTTTTTGGCGGTCATTTTCAGGTCTCAGGCGAGGTTGATTTATAACGCTGCAAAACTGTTCGATATGGTGTGTTCAAAAAACACGATGTGTTCCACTGATATACATAAAGACGGGCATATTTGCAATACGTTTTTATGCGCGCCAGACTCGCTCACAACCAGACCCTGTTTTCGTGGCAGTTGAAAAAGTGGCTACATGTCATCTGTAGCGGGCTTCGCAGTCAAGCACGGAAACACCAGGTTATTTCTCGCTATGGTCGAGATGACAACGAATGTGTGCAACCAATAGCGGTCAATCCATAAGATTGTCATTGCGTGATCGGTCCTGGTGATGGGCTTTTGCCAGCCTCCCATACAGTTGTTTAACACGTTGCTTGCTGCCTACTACATCGGGTTGCTCTGTGAATGACATGATTATCAGCAGGCGGTCGTCGTCTCCGGTGTTTTTCGTAACCTGATGCAGGGCATATCGGCCAAGGAAAAATTGCAAGTCGCCGGGTTTCAATTGCAGTCGCTTGACCCGATCACTTTTACCCTTCAAAACCTCAGCGACACCCGTGTAATTTTCATCATCCGCAGTGCGTATTGCCGGCGCGTATTCAAAATAACCACCGCTGGATGCGGGTTTCAATAACATGGTTATGGTGAATTCATTGGTATCAAAGTGCCAGTTAAATTGTGTTCCGGGGGAGCAGACGTTTATGATCATATTTGAGATCGGGTCGGCATAAATGTACAACTGGTCTTTGTCGAGGCAATCCGCCAAAAACCTGAGCAATGGATGCCAATGATAAAACTGACAGGCGTTAGTGGTCGGTTCAAATTGATCGCTGGTAATAAAGCCGTTGGTGCGGTCCATCATAATATTAACCGGATGGGTGTTCGGCAGGGATGGATCAGGCGTCGAGAAATAGGCGTTGGTTCGATTATTGTTGGAAAAATATGCTGTGCTTCGCCTCTCCAGTGCTTCGTTTAGAATTATTCCAAGACCAAATTCGTTTAAAAACCCATCCAGCAACGCGCAGCCATCATCAGCCAGGTCAGATTTTACTTTTTCAATAATCTTTTGTCGCACAGAATGTCCCGCATTCGCGATCGGATAGCGACCGTAATTGATTAAGTTCTTGCCGTCGAAGCCAGCCGCAGTGGTTTGCAAGTTAGCGATTATTGTCAATTTAAACAACCTTCAGTATAGTGGTCCAGCATTCTTTTGCTTGTCCCTGAGTTTCTAAGGAAATTTTGAATTAATCGGAGTTGCATAAGTCACTGCATAGATGAATTCGATTGATATCGTTTAGCAATCCATAAAAAGGCAACACATTCTTTAGGCGACGAACCAATGGAACGTACTCTAATTCCTTATCACCAAATTTGTGATCGCCCCGTCTGATATTCTGTTTCAATGACTTGATGTAATCCGCAATTTGCTGACAGTGGGGCGCCAGATCCACCAATTCATCATCAGGCTCTTCGCCTACACAATACGCCATTTCTTCAAGTTCGAAGATAGCCTCATCCAACAGCGCAAGATATTCAGAAATGGTCGTTGCGCTATACATAGATTGATCTTTCTTGGGGGTCCAGGATCTAAATCCTTGGGGGCATCTTTAGTTTAGGCCTTTGGCAGGGTGACGCCAGTTTGTCCCTGATACTTACCGTCTCGATCCCGGTATGAGGTTTCGCAGGGCTCATCGGATTCGAAAAACAGCACCTGGGCGATACCCTCGTTTGCATAAATTTTGGCCGGCAACGGCGTGGTGTTGGAAAATTCCAGCGTAACATACCCTTCCCATTCAGGTTCAAATGGGGTGACGTTGACGATGATTCCACAGCGCGCATAAGTGCTTTTCCCCAAACATATCGTTAAAACATTTCGTGGAATACGAAAATACTCAACCGTTCTCGCCAAGGCAAATGAGTTCGGCGGGATAATACAAACATCGCCAACAAAATCCACAAAACTGCTTGCATCGAATTGCTTTGGGTCAACGATTGCCGAATTGATATTGGTAAAAATTTTGAACTCGGTGGAACACCGAATATCGTATCCGTAGCTCGATGTCCCATATGAGATCACCCGGCCGTTTTCGGACTCGCGAATCTGCTCAGGCTCAAATGGCTCTATCATGCCTTCGGTTTCAGCCATTTGCCGAATCCACCGATCAGGTTTTATGGCCATTGTTTTTAATGGGCATTGCTTTTAATGGACATGACTAGTTCTGCTGGATTACGATATTAGGAAATTTTGAACTGAAATCTTTTTTACGCATAGCCAGTTTTGCCGTGGCATTGCGGGCAATCAATTTGTAGTTATCAGAAATCACACCATCCGGGTCAGCCACCAGTGTCGGGCGACCACCATCAACATTTTCCCGGATTGATCGGTCCAGGGGAACCTCGCCGAGGAAATCTGTCCCATACTGCTGTGCCATGCTTTTGCCGCCGCCGGCTCCAAAAATATGCTCCTCGTGGCCGCAGTTAGAACAAATGTGTGTGCTCATATTTTCCACCACGCCCAGCACCGGAATATCAACTTTCTCAAACATCTTGTAAGCCTTGCGCGCATCGATCAGGGCAATATCCTGGGGCGTAGTGACGATAACTGAACCGGACACCGGCACTTTTTGCGCCAGAGTCAATTGTGTATCACCGGTGCCAGGCGGCATATCCACAATCAAATAATCCAGATCATCCCATCGGGTATCATTCAATAGCTGCTCCAGCGCCTGGGTAACCATCGGGCCGCGCCAAATCATCGGCGATTCCTCATCCACCAAAAACCCGATCGACATGGCCTGGATATGATAACTGTTCATCGGCTGCAGGCTCTTGCCGTCTTTGGATTGAGGTTGGCCGCTTATGCCCAGCATCCGAGGTTGGCTTGGCCCGTAAATATCCGCATCCAAAATGCCGACTCTGGCTCCTTCTGCTGAGAGCGCCAATGCAAAGTTCACCGACAGCGTTGATTTGCCGACGCCGCCTTTGCCCGATGCCACGGCGATAATATTTTTGACCTCCTTCATCGGTTTTACCCCCTCCTGCACTTCGTGGGAGACGGTATTGGACGAAACCGTGACCGTCGCCCCTTCGACCGCCGCTTCAATCATAGCTGCTTCAATCATCTTGATCAACTCGGGCTCCCAGCTCTTTGCCGGATAACCCAATACGATATCGATGCTCACTTTATCGCCGTCAACCGTAATTTCATTTACCTCCTTACTCGACACCAGATCCTGGCTAGTATGGGGGTCGATAACACCGCTTAAAATTTCTTCAACCGTCTCTTGATTCAAATTTTTCATTTTAATGACTGAGTTAACTCACTGGAGGCAATCAAGTGTAGCACCTTGTTAGAGCTATTTCTCAATTAGAAAAATGAATTCACGGTTGGGTTCTTGAGTGTCTTTTAGCCACTCATTTGTCCATTTCATATCTGCCATTACGTTCTTTCTGTAATCAAGTTCAATTGTTTTGATTAGTTTTCCATGCTTTGTTAACACCGTATTTAATTGTTCCGAAATCGCCCGCCCCCCTGAACTATAAGACAAAGCAACATAACGGACATTGGCATTTTCAATCAGTTTATCTATGGAATTGACCGCAATATAATTCCCAGACTCGTCCTTCCTAAACTCCTCAAATACCGAGGCTGCAACCCGATCAGAGCTATCCTTTCTACGCATCGCCCTCCCAAACAATTCAGGCTTATCATTTTTAATAATTGTTGTCCAAAGATGGTAATAAGATGCATACCTGATCCTTGACGGCGGCATTTTCTCATTATTTGAGCCATATGGCGGATCAAAATATGCAAAATCTGCTTCAACAATTTTATTTGCGTTGAAAATATCATCCTTTATAACGATATTATCTTTGTCATTAACAAATAAGTTTGGCACTTGCAATCGCATATCCTTGAATGAACGAAAGGACCATTTTTTCAGGTATGAAGTAAAATGCCCTAATGTGCTGTCCACCACATCCATCGCAAGTAACAATGAAGTTAGTGCCACCGCTCTTTCTACTTCAGAAAGTTCAAGATCGTCTATCGCATCACGAATTGCATCTAACTTTCTTGTATTATGAATTTGCCAAGGTTTTTTACTTCCATCCTTTTGTATTGCACTGTCATCATCACCAACCATGCCCCCATAGTGTTTTGTAAACCACCCATCACGGCCCTTGATGGAATTCAGATGTTCAATAAGCTCATTATAGTAGGATGGTGAATTCTGGTTTTGTAAATAACACACGCCCAGAACATATGACCAATCTGAAATATCAGATAACGTTATTTTGTATCCGAGTTGTGCGAAAGCCTGTGAAACACGAGTTGTCCCAGCGAAGCCATCAAAAATCGTTTGAACTTCCAGTCCATCAAGGAGCGAAATTATGTGTGGTAATAATTTCAGTTTTGACCCTGCATATTTTATTCCTTGGGTTTTGGGTGTTGTTATGTTAATGCCTGGGAAAAGAGAAGGTGCATAATTAAGTGTCAGCATTGGTTTTTCTCATATCTTATTGATCTATCAAGATTTTTGCAGAATACCAGCTTAAATTATGCCGAATTTAGTAATCAGATAAATTTAGAAATTCTTGACATAAAGGCAAAGACACAGCATAGTTACATAGTTTCACTTAGTACATATAATTTTTTAACGCGAACATAAAAACTGGATGATAGTAACATGACAAAGAACGAAACAATAAACGTGATAAATAAACACTCAAAATCACAAATTTTAACGATGAAAAATACACACTTTGCAAATATAAATAATAAAAAAGATGTTTGGTGGTTTACCATACCATTGACAAAATTTGATAACGACTTGTATTTATTATTGAATAAAGTGAATGGATGTATTTGTTTAAAAATATCAGCAAATACATTTGAAGAGATTAGTAATGTGTTTAGAATAAAGCAGGGGAAGTGGGTAGATTTTGAAATATCATCAAATAAGCGTAATTATATGAAAGATGTCAAAAGTGGCGGAGCCAAGTATGATTTTAAAATACATGTTAAGCATGAATTTTAATTTAAGCCTCAAACAATTCGTTCCAGACGACCGTCAAAGCGGTGTCTGAATTCAAACGTTATATAGGTAATTCAATGACTCAAGAAGACTCTCTAAGTAAGCTTTTATCTCTCCTAAATAATGAACTGGAAAAAGGTACAGACTTGGTATAACTCTAAGTGTTGGTAATAATAAATATTGTGCATTATTACGTATTGTCCATACTTACATTTTGTTTTTGTGCACTTTATTAATATCGGGAACAATATTTTTTTACTACTCAATATTAGAATGGCCTGACCCAGTTCGATATAGTGGGGGTGGAGCATTTTCACGTTTGATTAAAGCTATTTCCAATATGTTCATTTCCCTTGGACCTATCTTTACGTCTTGCTTTTTTGGACTCATTTCAATGTTCATGCTAGTTGTCGTGTTTGCGCTGTACAATAATTACCAAATTGGAGATTACAAACATGAGCCAAGTAATTAGAATTACAGAACATTTATACCAACGTCTTGCTGCATACGTTGAAGGCTTTGAAACGCCATCACAAGTTATTGAAAGGATATTAGATTTTTACGAAAATGAAAGCAATATAAAACCAAAACCAATGAACTATATAAAAGAAGAGTCTATAGAAAGGGCTGCTAATCTTGAAATTATTTATTACCCAATTAATAAAGCAAGTAAGTTCAAAAAAAAGCTTATTAAAAATAAAAGGGCATATATTAAACTTTCCAAAATGAACGGTGATAGCGAAATTAAAGAATGGAACGCCAATAAATTTACTGAATCATCCGATATATTAAACAATTTGCGAGGTGGTTATCTAAGAGGTTGGAGAGATAGAGGTATATTTCGAGCAGAACTGTCAACAAACAGAGATGACTTATAAAGAATATTGCGATACCCGCTACGATGCAAAACGTTACTATTTATGAGGAGGAATATGTTTTTTACATTATTGCTAGTTACATGTTTCTGCTTCCATGACACAACCAATTACCCCCCCCCCAGCCACAAGAAAAATCCTGGTCACCAGCGCCTTGCCCTATGCCAACGGCCAAATCCATCTGGGCCACTTATTGGAATATATTCAAACCGACATCTGGGCTCGTTTTCAAAGGTTGCGCGGACACGAATGTTATCTGGTGTGCGCCGATGATGCTCATGGAACGCCGATAATGCTGAAAGCGGAGCAAGAAGGCATCACTCCCCAGCAACTAATCGATCGAGTCGGCATAGAGCATAAACGTGATTTTGATAAATTCCTGGTTTCTTTTGATAACTATTACAGCACTCATTCTGCGGAGAATAAATATTTTTCCGAGTTGTTTTATCAGCGACTCAATGACAAAGGGCATATTACCCGACGAACCATAAAACAGCTTTTCGATCCGGAAAAACAAATGTTTTTACCCGATCGCTTTGTCATTGGCGCCTGCCCCAAATGCAACTCCGCGGATCAATATGGCGATAATTGCGAAGTTTGCGGCAGCACTTACGCGCCAACCGACTTGATTGATCCAAAATCTGTGGTCTCGGGGGCCACGCCGGTGCAGCGTGAATCGGAACAACTGTTCTTCAAACTCGGTGATTTCAAGGATTTTATCCTGAATTGGCTCAATGGCCATACCCAAAAAGAAATCGCCAACAAGCAAAAAGAATTGTTCGACGAAGAAATGTTCGAATGGGATATCTCCCGCAATGCCCCCTATTGGGGCTTTGAAATTCCGGGCGAAAAGGGCAAATACTTTTACGTATGGATGGATGCCCCGATCGGCTATCTGGCCAGCTTCAAAAACCTGTGCGACCGAAAAAACCTGGATTTCGATGAATACTTTCAAGTGGGAAGCGATTGCGAGCTATATCACTTCATTGGCAAGGATATCGCCCGATTCCATACCCTGTTCTGGCCGGCACAGATGTATGGCGCGGATTTTCGCACCCCGGATGGGGTATGGGCGCATGGATTTTTAACGGTCAACGGCCAGAAAATGTCCAAATCCCGAGGCACTTTCATTATGGCCAGCACTTATTTACATCACCTCAATCCTGAATATCTGCGCTATTACTTTGCCGGTAAATTGGATAATTCTATCGACGATTTAGACCTCAATCTGGACGATTTTCAAACCCGGGTGAATTCCGATTTGGTTGGCAAACTGGTCAATATCGCCAGCCGCTGCGCCGGCTTTATTTCGAAAAACTTCGACGGCAAGTTAAGCGATTCCCTGCCCGATCAAAAGATGTTCGATCAATTTGTTGCTGCAGGAAATAGTATTGCGGAATCTTTCGAGGCGAGACGATATGGCAAAGCAGTGCGAGAGATTATGGCTTTAGCCGATAAGGCGAACCAGTATATCGACCGCCAAAAGCCCTGGGTTCTGGTCAGGGAGGATGAAACCAGGGCGCAAGTGCAGCCTGTCTGTACCCAGGGTCTCAATTTATTTCGCTTGTTGATAATCTATTTGAAACCGGTTTTGCCGCGCACCGCGGAAAACGTTGAACGATTTTTGAAGGTCTCGCCATTGGCCTGGGGCGACAGCCTGACTCCGTTGCTGGACCACGAAATCAATCGTTTCAAGCCTTTATTGACCAGAATCGAAAACAAGGCAATCCAAAAGATGGTAGATGAAACCAAGACGGAGCAGGGAAAAGATCAAAACGCGGAGAAAGTGTCAGATAAAGTTAAATTGCCACTGTCTGACCAACCTATTGCCAGCCAAATCAATATTGACGATTTTTCCAAACTGGATTTACGCATTGCAAAAATCCTGAAAGCGCAAAAGGTTGACGGCGCGGATAAATTGTTGCAATTAACCCTCGATCTTGGCGGCGAAACCCGCAATGTATTCGCCGGAATTAAGTCGGCTTACCGCCCTGAAGAATTAGACGGCAGACTGACTGTGATGGTCGCCAACCTGGCGCCGAGGAAGATGAAGTTTGGCGTGTCCGAAGGGATGGTTCTGTGTGCCGGGCCCGGCGGAGAGGATCTGTATCTGCTTAACCCGGATGAGGGGGCCGTGCCTGGAATGCGGGTAACCTGACAATGTGGGTCGCCGCCACGGATGGCGGCGGTTAGGCGGCGTCTGGAACACGCCGCCTAACCCAAGGTGTATCCGAACCAAGGTTGCTCACCTATGAAAGGTCGGTGATTGTGTTGGTTCGGCTTCAATCGCTATTCCAATCGCCACGGCTTGTTAACGACACAAACTCATTAGGAGTTTGCTCGCCTGGTCGGCGCCAATCCACATCGCCTAAGCGGCCGGCCATACTTGCGCGAATTGCCATCGCCAATAACGACTATGCGTGAGAGGGAAGGCATTGTTTGTTCATGCTGCTTGGGAAATTCAGCTCGCTAGGCGACGTCGATTAACGCGCCGTTTCCGGGTTGTCTCTTTTACCGCCAAGGTTCGCACCCAGCCCTCAGGCAGAGCTGAATCACCCTTAACCAGATCATCGAATTCGGCGCGTATCTGTGCATCCACCGGTTCATCCAACGCGGCAGTATTGGTCGTCGACAGGATATCAAGCGCCTTATTCATAGCCCGTTGGTGGGTAGTGGAAGCCCCTTCTTCAAGCCATGTTTCACGCAACTTTCGATCCGCTATTTCCGGCATAAAGGTAGCGGTGGTCATCCGCTCCAGAGTTTCAGGGTTGGCGGCAAACACCCCCGCCGGCCCGGTCTTCTTGATTTCGTCCAGCGCCATGTTTTCTGTGGGAAAATCGAATCCCTGCCGGACCCGCTTAATCATCAGCGCAATTTCGTTGTCAATCACAACCTGCCCAAAATCAAACGACATCAAGGCATCCAATAACCCGCCCATAACGATGAATCCGACCCCGGATACCGCGCCCAACAGCGGTGACATGCCTTTTTCAAACCCGGTTTGGGCATCGCTGATCTTCGAGTTGGTCAGCCCCAGATACCCCCCCGAAGGGACATTATAATACCTCCCCATTTGACACACTGCGGCATTCATCATCCCAATCTCGATTGCCCCCGGCGCATAGGCGCCATCTCGCATATCTGCAAAAACCGGCAGGAAATTGTAGATCAGCGAGGTCCCGGGCCTGGACATTTGTGCCAAGGTCGCCGCTGCCAACCATTCTGCATTCATTAATGTCAACATCCCGGACAAGGTCAACGGCGTGCTGAGTCCGCCCATCGGCGCGATGGTGCCATATGCAGTGATACCCTTCTCTGCGTAAAACATCAGCATTTCGGTACTGTCGTAGTCCATGGTCAAGGGCGAGACGATGGAGCAGTAACCGAAGTTAATGAACGGGCGTTGCCAAAATGCTTCTTTCGATCCGGCAATCAGCTCCCCCAGTTTCAGCACCTGCCGTGCTTCACGCACATCAATGACTGAGGTGCGCACCGGTTTTATACAATTCTTCAAAGCCGGGTAGAAGCGCGACAGGCTGAATTGATCTTTCGGGGCATCATCTGCCAATACGGATATGGAAAACACATCAAATCCAGGCAAGTGATTAACCAGATGCCCGATATTCGCAATATCGTGCGAAGTGGCTCGACGAGCAACCCCGCTTACCGGATCGACAATATCCGGCGCCGAGCTCGCGGTAGCGATGACTGGCAGCTCTCTCGGAAAAGTAATGTCGTAATCAGGATCGCGCGCATGAAACGTAATTATCGGCGGCACCATTGAGCGGAAATGCTCAACCACCGTAGACGGGATTTTCACGATCTCGGTACCAGGGTCGACCTGAGCGCCAAACTCGGCAAATCGATGCCGGGCTTTTTCGTTTCGCACCAGCAGCCCTACCTCCTCCAGTATCTCTAAGGACGCATGGTGAACAGTTTTCGCCTGGGAGTCATCAATGAAACTAAAAAATTGCATCGCGGTCTGCCTTAAACTGAGTCTGCCCAGTTTACCGTTATTATCCAGTTACCGCAAACATGATTACTTCAAACTCGGTCCACTTTCGTGCCACATTCGATCAGTGGATAGCCCATAAAGTTCCAGTTCACTATATCTTAACGCCAAGTATTGCCGATCAGTTTTCATTAGCCCGTTCACTACCAGCATATAAGAGTGATCAATCATGTATTGGATTTCATTTTCCGGTATCGACCCGTCCAGCAAAAGCGTATTCCAATGTTTTTTGTTCATATGCCAGCCTGGAATGACCGAATCATAAATTTCCCTGAATAATTGCGCCTGGTTGGGGTCACATTTTAGATTCATATTCCAAATGCCGTTCACTCGGGATAATGTGGCAAACATTTTCCCGCGCACTTTATAGACCGCCACATCCAGTTTGAATGGAAAATCCTCATATGCTTCCGGTTTTTTTAATGCCAGTTGTCGGTAACGCTGTTTATTTCCGCCCAAACCCTATCCTCGCATAGACTAAAAAAAGCACCCTGAACATGTTGTACAAATACGAGCGTTTTCAGGGACTCCGGTCGAACAGGAGCGCCGTCGCTCAGGACGCTGTTCGATTACCGCATGACAAAAGGGTTTGCCATGGGTGTGCTGGAGGTGCTAATCCAGACGGTTTTAGTCCGGGTGTAGTCCAGCACAGATTCAATTCCCGCTTCGCGCCCAAAACCGCTGTGACCAAATCCGCCAAAGGGGGCGATTGGAGACACTGCCCGATAGGTATTGATCCATATAATGCCTGAGCGAATTTTTGAGCTTACCCGATGGGCTCTGGCCAGGTTTTCCGTGAATATCCCGGCCCCGAGCCCAAAGCGGGTATGGTTGGCCATGGCAATGCCTTGGTCTTCGTCGCTGAACTTCATCGCGCTCAGAACCGGGCCAAACATTTCGTTTTGCATGGTCTCGATTTCCTGGCTTGGACAGCCGAGAATCGTCGGTTCAAAGTAATAACCTTTATCAAATTGCTCGGGTTGTTTGCCGCCGTGGTGCAACTCCGCGCCCTGAGTCTGGGATTTCCCAATTGCGGCAACAATGCGATCAACTTGTGCTTTTGTCGCCAGCGGGCCCATCTCGGTATCCTCTTTGAGCGGGTCGCCAATGCGAATTTTCTGTGCACGCTCCACCAGAGCAGCGACAATCCGGTCGTAAATGCCTTGCTGGATAAAAACCCGAGACCCGGCTACACAACTTTGACCCGCGGCCCCAAAATTTCCGGCGATGATGCCATTTACCGCGCCCTCAAGGTCCGCATCATCGAACACCAGAATTGGCGACTTGCCACCGAGTTCCAGAGATACCACGGCGTAATTATTACTGGTGTTTTGAATGACTCTGGAAGCGGTTTCTGGTCCGCCGGTAAAGGCCACCCGCGCAACATCCCGATGCCCGGTTAATGCACGACCACAAGGCTCGCCATAACCAGTGATCACATTTATCACACCGGGCGGGAAACCCGCCTGGTCAACAATTTTTGCAAATTCAAACATCGGCGCCGGTGCATCTTCAGATGCTTTCAGCACCACCGCATTACCCGCAGCCAGTGCCGGCCCCAGTTTTGTGGCAGTCAAAAACATTTGGGCATTCCACGGGACGACTGCCGCAACCACGCCGATCGGCCCCCGTGTGGTAAACACCTGCATGTCCGGTTTATCGATAGGCAGGGTCGCGCCCTCGATTTTGTCGGCCATGCCAGCAAAATAATAATAGTAGTCCGACACATAACCGGTTTGACCGCGGGTTTCTTTCAG
The DNA here is from genome assembly GCF_965237845.1 of Candidatus Spongiihabitans sp. Lineage (GTDB taxonomy): Bacteria > Pseudomonadota > Gammaproteobacteria > Arenicellales > Poriferihabitantaceae > Spongiihabitans. The sequence continues at coordinate 2,507,859 of NZ_OZ250154.1, forward strand.
TAATTTTCCGCTATCGATGGTTTCGATATCGCCGAGGTGGTTTGCTTTATCGATAATGAGGTCGCCTAATCGACGCAGCAGCTTACCCCTGGCCGTGGCCGTCATGGTTGCCCATGGGCCTTCGTGCAACGCGGCTTTAGCGGCCGCGACGGCGCGGTTAACGTCTGCTTCACTGGCCGCCGGCACTTCCGCCCAAACTTCTTCGTTGGATGGATTGATGGTGGTAAGCGTGGCGCCGTCAGAGGCATTATCCCACTGGCCATTAATATAATGTTGGTATTGTGCTATTTTTTTACTCATTTTGGCTTGCTCGTCTTGGTTTTAACCATGAGTGGTTAGAAATGATAGCACTTGATTGGCCATCTTTTCAGCAAATTCCGACGGGCCCATATGACGGTGGCCCGGGTTAATGATTAATTCGGCATTGGGTAGATCCCGAGCCAACGCCTCAGCCATCGGCGGTGTGGAGCCCACATCATCAGAGCCGGTAACCACCAACGCCGGGCAATTAACCTGCTCAAGGGGGTAGTTTTGCATTTCCGCTTCGGCGTGGCCAAAAAGATAGTATGCTTTCAGGTAACCATCATCAGTATGCTTGGAAAATATTTCTCGTAATTGATCCATTTCTTCCTCATGCGCGAGTCGATAGGGTTCTGTAAACCAACGGGCAATGGCCAGTTCCACTGTCGCCATAGGGCCTTGATCTTGGGTAATTTGGTAACGTTCTCGTACTGAATGACACTGCTCTTCTGTGCGTTGATAGACGCTGTGCAGCAATACTAAATGCGTTAAACGGACGCTATGCAGCGAAGCAAATGTTTGGCTGACCAGCGCACCCAACGAAAACCCGGCCAGCGCCAATCGATCGACCTCTAAATGCGCCAGCAATTCATGCAGTTGGTTGGCAAAATCAATGGCGGTTCTGTGGCCGGCAGGGTTGTGCGACTGCCCATGACCTAAAAGGTCAAAGGTCAAGACACAAAAGTCCGGTTGCAGAATTGGTATCCAGGGCAACCACATATCCTGGTTCAGACCAACGCCATGAATAAGCGCCAATACCGGCTTGGCTGATGGATCGCCCACTAACCGATAACGGCTGCCCTGATGCACTTTTTTATTCATGCCGTATTTTATTCATCCCCTGGCCGCTCAGGAAAATTCCGGCAGCACTTCATCAATGAATAACTGTAGCGATTTCTTTTTTGTATCGTGACTCATTCCCGTATCAATCCAAAAAGCGTATTCATCGTAGCCCAGAGATTCATAGTGTTTCAGTCTTTCGATAACCCTATCCGGGCTGCCCACGATATTATTGGCGCGCATATTATCGGGTGAAAACATTTCGATCTGCGCGCGCTCTTCGGCGGACAATGGATCAATTCTGCCGTTGTGTACCGGTCGGCTATTCTTGAACCAGGCACCAAAGACGCAGTAATATTCGCTGAGTTTTTCTGCGGCACGGCTTAGGTCAGCCTCATTCGCGCCCACAAATGTATGACGAAGCACCATAATTTTTGGGCGCGGCACATTGGGATTGTTTGTTACGGCGGTATTAAATTTGTCCATCAGATCTGCCACTTCACCATCATTTTGCCATAGCGGCGTCACCTGGACATTGCATTGACTGGCCACTGCAAAATCGTGACTGTCGGGATTTCGGGCGGCAATCCATAACGGCGGATGAGGATCCTGCATTGGCGCAGGAACTGAAGTTACCGCAGGAAACTTCCAGTGTTTGCCGTCGTGGGCATAATCACCTTTCCAGATTTCCTTGATTGCCGGGACAATTTCTCTCAACATTTCTCCCGCTGTCCAGGCATCCAAGCCCGGTGACAGGCGCTCGTATTCAAATTCATAAGCGCCTCTTGAAATACTTACTTCAAGCCGCCCGCCGGTGATGATATCCACCATCGCTATTTCTCCAGCCAATTTGATGGGATGCCAAAATGGTGCGACTATGGTAGCAGTCCCTAGCCTGAGGTTTGATGTTCGGTTGGCCAGGTCGCATAGTTGTGCAAACGGGTTCGGCGCAATGGTGAAATCCATCCCATGGTGCTCGCCCACCCATATCCCGCTAAAACCGCCCCGATCGGCCATTTCGCACAATTCCAAAAACTGAGCATATAGTTCCACATAGGACTGATTCGGGTCATTGCGCTCCATATGAGCAAACAGGGATATTTTCATGCCGATGTCTCGTCTGGATATGATGTCTGGTCGGGATATTCGGTGTTCAGGTTGTTATGGGCAGGTTGTTATTTGGGCTTTGTCCTGAGCAATAGTTACCGCAATGTTTCAATTGCGCCGTCACGGTCGCTACCGAAATATATTCCGTAGCGTTGGCGTTTGGATTCATCAATATATCTTTGCAGCATTATTTTAATCGCATCCGACTCAATACGCAGCCACGGAATTTCATCGAATGACCAAAATTTATTGCCAGCCAAATCGGAATCGGCTTTCGCGCGATAATAAATTGACTGCTGCCCGGTTTTCTCGTTCTCAAAAACAGCAAACAGAACGCTCAGTGATATACCAATTCCCAACTGAGCCAAGTAGTTTTGTAATTTGCCAAGCGAACCGGAGGCGCCATCCAATCCACTGGCGGGCACCTGCAATTTCCCGGTAACGGCATTTTCGATCAGTAAAACTTTTCCATCGTACTCGACAATCGCGCCGACAATTACCTCAGCATCGCCGCTAACGGCCTCAAGCGCGGATTGTTCCAGCCCAAGGCTTAAATAACCGCCCCGAACATAACCAAGGCCCATGTTTCCGTTATAGTCATAGGACTCGACCCGTCCAATCAAGATAATATGATCGCCAGCATCGATCACCTGGTCACGTTTGCAATCAAACCAGGCGCACACGCCCTCCAATATGGGATTGCCATTTTCACTTTCTGACCAATCTGCAATGTCAAATTTATCCGCGCACTTTGAAGCAAATAGCCCCGAAGTTTCAACCTGGGTTTCTGCCAAAATATTGACTGCGAACCCTTCCGATTGAGTAAATACATCGAAACTTTCCGCCGTCTTATCGACACAAATTAACAACATCGGTGGGCGCAGTGAAACCGATGTAAATGAATTAGCGGTAAAACCGCGTGGAATCCCGCTTTCTTCCCGGCAAGTCACCACAGTGACACCGGTAAGAAATGTCCCAAAGGCATTGCGTAGTTGCCTCAGGTCGAATTTCCGGTCGAATTTACTCAAAATTTGTATCGAAATAGTTCTGCCCACGTTATGCGTGTTTAATGCTGGAGATAATACCAGTTAATTGGATTGGCGAAAACTTATTCCAACCCCCATTCTGGTCGGAGGTGGTGATGGGAAGGTTGCGTAGGAGGGCCTGCAACCCGTTCGGCTTTCATAGGGGAATACTTATAACCCGCCCTTACGGAATTTATGGGTAAAACGCAGGGCGCGAAGGGATTTTTCTCTGACCAGGGATTGTTGGCACGGCTTGCGCCGCCGGTGTTTGACTGGACTATCGGTCAAGCCCGATAATGACGAACGGGCTAAGCGGGTGCCCGCATTACATCACGCAGGCGGGAATCCAGCAATGCAGGGTTGTACTCACCGCTTGTAATCTTAACATGGTGGCTACAACCCACCTCGCAAGAGCCGTCGGTAGGCAGATCAAATGTCTGCGGTGTTTAAAATTTTTGTTGAGAATTTGTGTCTAAACCGCTATCTTGTTTAGTTGATTAAATTATTTTATCGGTAACAGCTATGCAATGGGTTTTATTGGTGGTGATTGTGGCCGCTCTTCTCTATATGTCTCGGTTCTATCCGAAAGTTGCGTTTGGTGTGTTAGGTGTGTTGGTTATTGGCGCGCTGGTCATTGTTTTTACCACCAATGAGGTCGCCCAACTGAATCGTTCCAAACTACCCGTTGAATACATTACAATTGAAAACCAGGTCTTCACGCCAGCTTATGGTGACGGCTTTCGATTTAATGCGCGGTTGATTAATACCCATGAGTTTGTAACATTGAAAGAAACAACGGTCAGTATCACCCTGTGGGATTGTCCGCAAGATTCGGGGGATTCTGAAGACGGGTGCCAGGTTATCGGCCAGGAAGACCAGCGTATCATTGTGAAAATCCCTCCAAGCCAGACCCGGGATGTTTCCCGGACACTGTCGTTTGGTTCGGTGAAACCCCGCGGTAATGTACGCTGGCGAACTGAAATCACTGAAACACGCAGTTAATTTACAGTTAATTTATTGGCTCAATCCTAAAATCGTTTATGCTTTCCCTTATGCATTCTCTGGCCCTCATGTTTCATGTTCTAGCTGCGGTTATCTGGGTCGGAGGCATGTTTTTTGCGTATGTTCTGCTTCGGCCTGTGCTCGTAACCATCGACGCTCCCCAGCGCCTTACTATTTGGGCCAAGATATTTAAAAAGTTTTTCCCCTGGGTCTGGTTTTGTATTATCGTTTTATTGGCCACCGGTTTTTATATGATTTATTTAATGGGCGGTTTTTCTGATATCGGCAATCATATTTATGCGATGCTTGGGCTGGCGGTAATAATGATAGTGATTTTTAAGTTCGTATGCGTCGCGCCATTTCGACATCTTTGTCGTGGCGTCGAACAAGAAAAATGGGAAGTTGCCGCTTACGCTCTTGGAACGATTCGAAAACTGGTTGCAGTCAACTTGGGTTTGGGAATTCTGACTATAGTCGCCGCTACCGCTCTTGCTGACCGTATCTAAATCTTTTAGGGCTAATCCTGATTAACGGAGGGGCGCCAATGAAAATAATGATAAAGCGAGATTATGCCGTTAATTGAAGAATAGGCTGACCTTATCTTGTCAGTGATTTTAATCCGCGGTAATTTAACGGATGATATTGAGAGCCGCCAGTACACCTCGTTTAGTTATTCTTTGAACGTGGCATCGAGTATAGGCTGTATTTAAGTTGGCTCTTGAATTCATGCTCGTGCTCGTTCCTTTAAAATATAAGGGATGCGAAGTACACCTCGTTTAGTTATTCTTTGAACGTGGCACCGAGTATAGGCTGTATTTAAGTTGGCTCTTGAATTCATGCTCGTGCTCGTTCCTTTAAAATATAAGGGATGCGAAGTACACCTCGTTTAGTTATTCTTTGAACGTGGCATCGAGTATAGGCTGTATTTAAGTTGGCTCTTGAATTCATGCTCGTGCTCGTTCCTTTAAAATATAAGGGATGCGAAGTACACCTCGTTTAGTTATTCTTTGAACGTGGCATCGAGTATAGGCTGTATTTAAGTTGGCTCTTGAATTCATGCTCGTGCTCGTTCCTTTAAAATATAAGGGATGCGAAGTACACCTCGTTTAGTTATTCTTTGAACGTGGCATCGAGTATAGGCTGTATTTAAGTTGGCTCTTGAATTCATGCTCGTGCTCGTTCCTTTAAAATATAAGGGATGCGAAGTATTATATTGATTATTAATGGCTAACCCTCTTTACGGTATATTCGGCGGTACTTTTGATCCGGTGCATAATGGTCACCTTGAAACCGTCACCACCGTTTTTGAAAAATGCGCCCTTGAGCGGGTTTACTTTATCCCGGCCGCAGTCCCGCCCCATCGTGATCAACCTGATGCCAGCGCCCAACAGCGACTGGAGATGGTGTCGCTGGCGATTGCAAATTATCCGCGGTTCGATGTTGATGACCGTGAACTTAAACGCGCAACGCCTTCCTATACTTACGATACGGTAAAATCCCTGCAAACGGAGGATTCCTCCAGACGATATTGTCTTATTTTGGGTATTGACGCATTGTCGGGACTCGATAGTTGGTATCGGTGGCGAGAATTACTGGATTCGATTCATTTTATTATTGTGCGGCGTCCGGGCTGGGAAATTCCAGAACCATTGCCGGATTGGTGGCAACAGGGTCGTGCTGAATTTATTGAAGATCTAAAACAATTTGAGTGCGGGAAAATTTGCCTGGTCGAAGTCGAACCCAACCCGGTGTCGGCAACGGAAATAAGATATGGCATCGCCCAGGGCATCGATGTCAGTACGATGGTGCCACATTCGGTGTGGGATTATATTTGCACTAACAAATTGTATGGCGCTTAAATTTTTATGACCTGAATATGACCTGGATTTGTGACTAAGCGATTAAAGAAAACTCCTGCGGATTCAATATCCTCTTCCGATTCAATATCAATGCGTGATACCGTTGTGGCATCTTTGGAAGATGCTAAAGGGTTGTGCATCAAAGTCCTGGATGTCCGTAAGCTGACCGATATTACCGACTATATGATCATTGCCACAGGCGCTTCTGATCGTCATGTCAAAACCATTGCCGAGCGCGTGTTGGAATTTATGCTTGAAAAACAATGGAAGCCCTTTGGCATGGAAGGCGAGGAATCAAAGGATTGGGTGCTGGTGGATTTCGTCGATGTGGTGGTGCATATCATGCGCGACAAATCTCGCAAACATTATGACCTTGAAAGCTTATGGGACCAAACGTTTGTTGAGCTGACCCCATCGAGCAACCTGGCCCCCGGAGGAAAGACCGTCGCGGAAAAGACCGCCCACACAGCCAGTTGACCGGTTCATTGATATAAGGGTGGAACTTATGCTTAAAATTTCTCTCATCGTGGTTGGCGAGAAAATGCCGCAATGGGTTGTGCAGGGTTATCAGGAGTACGCCAAGCGAATTCGGGGGCGCGCGCAATTAAACTTAATTGAAGTGCCCGCAATCAGGCGTGACAAGAATGCGGACATTAACAGAATTGTTCAGCGGGAGGAGAGGAAAATCCTCGATGCCCTCCAGAAAAAGACTCGAATTATCGCCTTGGATCGGGGTGGAAAATCATACTCCACTGAGGCGCTTTCGGAAAAAATGAAGTGCTGGCTGGATCAAGGGGAGCAAGTGGCTCTGGTGGTCGGGGGCCAGAGGGTTTGAGCGATGAATCATGGTCTCTCTCAGTGCTCACCTTGACGCATCCGCTGGTGCGGGTAGTTTTAGCGGAACAATTGTACCGTTGCTTTTCGATACTGGAAGGCACCCCTTATCATCGCTAAAATAATGAACTGGCGCAATTGACTAAAGCAATGAAACCACTCTCTCGCTTGCTTCTGTTTTTTTTATTGGCATTGGCAGCCCCGGTTATTTTCGCGGTTACAGAATACTCCGAAACATTGAGTCGAGCGCAATGGCCGGAAGAGGTTAATGGCACAAACATCTCCGCAATACCGCAGGTAAGTCAAATACTCAGGTTATTCGTAGAAGACGAAAATATCACCCTTGAAATTCATTACCCCAACAATGACCTGGGTAAGCAGTGGGCGGAATCTCTTGGATACTGGCTTGTAACCTTTGGGATACCCATTCATTATGTAAAATTGTTTGCCGATTCCGGCGCTGCCGATCAAATAGTGATCTCTCTGGTTGACCGTCGATAACATACTCTAGTCATACTCCGGGCCATACTGTCAGGCTAACTTTTTCTCCATTACTTTTTAAAGCATGAAATTCAAAACGCTTACATCACCTGCACTGATGTTTGTCATTGCTGCAAATCTGTCATTACTTTCATCCGCCGGGCACGGGGATGCAAAATTTGATTTTGAAACCAACTGCACGGCCTGCCATGGATTTGGCGTGGCAGGCGCGCCTAAGCTCGGCGACAAGCAATCCTGGGCACCCCGGATTGACCGGGGGATTGAGACCTTATACAAACATGCCATAGACGGATTCACCGGAGAAACCGGGGTCATGCCGCCCAAAGGTGGGTTTTCTGACCTGAGTGACGATCAGCTCAGGGCCATCGTCGATTATATGGTGACCGAAGGGCAGTAACAGAACCGCATAGGGTGTAGCCGATACGCCGCTAGCCCAACTGGAAAGCTTGATCCAGGCAATCCACGCACGGCATTACTGGCTCGGCTTCATACCCTCCATGCTCGACCTGGAGACGGCTGTCGAAGCGCCATGAAAAGGCCACCTTTTCATTTCAAAGAATCCTTTTAGCGCTGTTGCCAAATATTCAACGTCTTTGGCGCCAGCGAGTTCACGAATGGAATGCATGCCGAGCTGTGGCACACCAACATCCACCGTTCGCACACCCAGCCTGGTTGCGGTAATCGGGCCTATGGTTGAGCCGCAGCCCATATCCGAGCGCACGACTATCACTTGATACGGTATCTTGTTGTCATCGCATACTGCTTTGAATACCGATGCTGTTTCGCTGTTGGTCGCGTAGCGTTGATTATTATTTATTTTTATTACCGGCCCATTGTTGATTAACGGTTGGTGAGCGGGTTCATGCACTTCCGGGTAATTGGGGTGAACGCCGTGGGCATTATCCGCAGAAATCAACATGGAACGGCTGATGGCGCGTTGCAAACTTTCGTTGCCGGCACATATTCTCGAAAGCACTGAATATAACAAAGAACCATGAGCGCCACTGGTGGATGCGCTTCCCACCTCTTCGTGATCGTTCAATGCAATAACCTGATTGCTCCGATTATTAGAATTCAGTAGCGCCGCCACAGCAGCGTAACAACTTAACAGGTTGTCCAATCGCGCTGAAGCGATAAACTCGCGGTTAAGCCCCACCAGTCGAGGAGGCTGATGGTCGTATAATGACAATTCGAACGCCAAAATCTTTACTGGCGATAGTTCAGGATATTGTTGTTTCAACCATTTTTTAAGCAGCGTTTCGAAATTCTGGCCATCCTTATCTGTTGGCTTAGGTGTTCGACAAATAACCGCGGGTAAGTGCTTTTGTTTGTTGATGCTTCGATTTTCGTTAGCTTCCCGATCAAGATGAATGGCCAAACTGGGTATAAACGCAATGGGTTGGTCTATATTAATCAGAAAATTGTCGATTGCGCCCGCTTTAGTTTGCACCGTAACCCGCCCGGCCAAAGCCAGATCTCGATCAAACCAGGGATTCAACAGCACCCCGCCATAAACCTCTACACCGAACTTGGCGTAGCCATTGTTGATGGCAATCGCATTGGGCTTGATTTTTAAGCACGGGCTATCCGTATGCGCTCCAATCAGCCTGAAACCCTCTGCCGCCGGGGATTGCGACAGATTAAATGCAATTAACGATGAGTCATTGCGGGTCAGGTAGTATTTTCCAGTGGTTAATTTCGGCCACGAATCGCTCTCGTGCAAACGCGAATAACCCGAAGTTTCAAGAGTTTCGGCAATATTGGCCACCGCGTGGTAGGGTGTTGGTGAGTCTCTCAGGTAGTTCAGGAAATGGTCGATAGATTCAGACATATCATTTATCGAATGCGGTATGAGTGAGTGATAAGGAAATCGCAGGAAATCACTGGCAGTTTAACTGCCAGACTGGCGCAACAAAGTTGGAATCCAGTCGCACCGCGGTGAGCTTGCCACCCCAAACACATCCGCTATCCAAACTGATTATATTGTTGTTTTGAGTATACCCCAACGAAGACCAATGACCAAAAACGATGCGCCATTTTTTACATTTCATGTCCGGGTGCTCATACCAAGGCATTAACCTTTTGGGTTGGCTTCCGGGCGCGCCTTTTTGCGTGAAATTTAAATTTCCCCTAGCATCGCAATATCGCATTCGCGTCAAAGTATTGGTAATAAATCGAATTCGGTTCCACCCTTTTAGCTTGCCGTTCCACCCAATAGGTTGTCTGCCATACATTTTTTTCAAAAATTTCGGGTACTTTTTTCCTTGAATTTTGATTTCTACTTTCCGGGCATATTGGATTAGCTGTTTTCGGTTCCACCCTGGGTAAACCCCGGCATGGACTAAAATCACTTTTAATTTCTTGTCGCAATGCACCAGTGGCCGTTGTCGCAACCAGGCAATAGCTCTTCCAGGTCGGGGGCTTTTCGAAATTGCTTTAATGTATCACCCGGGCGATTACGCCGTATTCTTTCAGCGACAGCGAGGAAATGAAGATCATGGTTTCCGAGAACAGCGACGACACTTTCGCCCAGTTTTTTAACCAATCTGAGCGTTTGCAAAGAGTCGGGGCCACGATTGACTAAATCACCGGTCAACCAAAGTTTATCTTTATGCGGGTCGAAATCCAGTTTTTCCAGAAGCTCTTCGAACGGCAGTACACATCCTTGAATATCTCCAATCGCATAAACCGCCATGGGCGACTAATCATCTTGTAGGAGTTGATCGATCAACGGGTCATCCGAATCTTCTGCTTGCGCCGCCGGCGGATTGCCATCATGAATCAAGTCCAGGCGTTGTTGACGATAGTTTTCACGAATAAAGAGGTATTTGTCTGGTTGTAAATCCAGAATGTCATCGGCGCCCAGTAATTGCATCCTTGCATCGACGATGCGTAGCGTCTTTGCATAATATATCTCCGGGGAATCAATATGCTCCACCGCATCGGCATAGACAAACTGGGGAATCAGTCCAGCAGCATCCCGTAAATTACTCGGCCCGAGAAAAGGCAATACCAGATACGGCCCCGAAGGAACGCCCCAAACCGCAAGCGTTTGCCCAAAATCTTCCCGATGCCTGGGCAGGCCGAGTTCACTGGCAACATCAAATATCCCTAATATTCCTGCCGTAGTGTTAATCAAAAACCGGGAAGTATCCCGGGCAGCATAGCCCAATTTGCCTTGCAACACGTCGTTGGCCACGGTCATCGGCTGCCACAGGTTTGAGAAAAAGTTATTCACGCCTTTACGCACCGGATCAGGCACAACCCGGACATATGCCTTGGCGATGGGCTTCAATACCAAGCGATCAGAGGCCAGGTTGAAGTCTAAAATTGCGCGGTTGGCTTTTTCGAAAGAATCCTTTGTGCCCGGTGCCGAAGACGTTGTCGCACAACCCGTTATCAGGCTGAGGGAAAAAACCAGCAAAATTGCGGCAATCCCGTTATTGGGCCCTTTATTGGGCCATTTGTTGGACCCATTATTGAAGTTTTTCAGGCGCACTCCTGAATACTTGTGGATGATTGCTGGCTTGTTTAGCATAAGAATATGGCTATTTTTGAATTTTTGACGGGCATTGCTTTCAGGCAATGTTGCCCTGAAATTATGACACAACGCGCTGTGTCTATTCAATAAAATACACTCTGTTCTGTCATTTCGAGGTGTAATTGCGTTCCAGTATAGGGATTCGCCTCAGCTATCGCCTCGTTTAATTCCACCCCGAGACCGGGTTCGGTCGGGGGAATGACGTAGCCATTGTGCCACTGCATCGGGTTTTTGAGAATATCCGCATGAAATCCACCCCAGGTTTGAATGCTCTCCAGAATCAAAAAGTTCGGCGTACAGGTGCTGAGCTGCACATTTGCCGCACCCTCTATAGGGCCGCAATATAAATGCGGAGCGATTTGGGCATAATAGGTTTCTGCCATTCCGGCGATTTTTTTGGCTTCGAGGATTCCACCCACTCGGCCGAGCGCCGGCTGCAAAATGGCGGCGGCCTGAGCTTCAAGCACCCGGGCAAACTCATATTTCGTGGTTAATCTTTCTCCGGTCGCGATAGGAATAGAGGTTTGCCGCGCCACCCTGGCCATTTCCGCCGGGTTTTCCGGCGGCGTCGGCTCTTCAAACCACAGCGGATCATAAGATTCTAACCGCCGTGCCAACCGAATTGCACCGGCCGCAGTAAATTGTCCGTGAGCGCCAAACAGCAAGTCGGCCCGGTTTCCCACCGCTTCGCGGATGCGTTTCACAAATAATTCGCTGCGCTCCAGGTCTTCGAGACCGGGCTGGCGACCATCATAAATTGTGTATGGCCCAGCCGGATCAAACTTTAATGCGGTGAACCCTTGCTCGACATATTCCAGGGCGCGTTCTGCTGCCAGGTCAGGATTCTGATAAACATTGGTTTTATCGCCTTCTCTGGGATAAATGTAAGTGTAACTGCGTAATTTATCATGGACCTTGCCGCCGAGCAGTTGATAAACGGGCTGGTTCAAATCTTTGCCGATAATGTCCCAGCAGGCCATTTCCAGCCCGCTCAACACCCCCATCAGCGATACATCCGGGCGTAAGTTGTAACCGCTGCCGTACACCCGCCGCCAGAGTTTTTCGATTTCAAACGGGTCGGCGTCAATGACGAAGCGCTGCGCCACATCTTCAATCATTTTGGCGATGATATGCGGCCCGAAGGTTGCGGCATAAACTTCGCCAACGCCTTCGACACCGCTGTCCGTGGTGAGTTTAAGGACAATAAAATACCGCCCGCCAAAATGCGGCGGCGGATTACCCACCACCCAGGTTTTAAGGTTCACGACTTTCATAATGGTATCGGCTGATTAAGACCAGGCGCAGGGCTAATCAAAATCCGCCGGATTGATTGACTATGGACTGGTCATTGTCCCTTTAATCACTTGGAAAATATCTGTTCCCCGGCCTGATCGATCATGGTTCTTGCCTTGGATATTGTCAGTTCAACCGCGCCCTTTTGGCTTGCGGTCGTGTCCGCACGAATGAAATGATGGGTTTTTGTTTCGCCGTCTATCACTTTGCTGATGACCGCTTCGGTAGACCAGCCGCCGCTGACCTTGTTTGGCGTAGGTTGTATATCAAATCCCTGGTATTCAACTGCGGCTTCGGAGTGCCGTCCCCGCTTTTCTTTGCCGCCGCCATGAGCATTAAGACGCGCCAAAAATTTATTCATGAATTTCATCATGCCGACTCTTGCAATGCCATCATTCGGTTATGCGCATGCAACGCGGCGACTTTATAGGCCTCTGCGAGCGTCGGGTAGTTGAAAGCGTTTTCCAGGAAATAATCCAGCGTGCCTTTTAATGTGAGCACCGCCTGACCGATATGAATCAACTCCGTGGCGCCCTCACCAACGATGTGCACGCCGAGCAAGCGTCTGGATTTTATTGAAAAAATCATTTTCATTAAGCCGGATTGCAACCCCATCACTTTTCCGCGGGACGTTTCCCGCAGTTGCATAATGCCGATTTCATAGGGAATTTTTCTTCTTATCACCTCTTCTTCCGACATGCCGACGGTGGACATTTCCGGCACCGCATAGATGCCATATGGGAAAAATTCCGGTTGTTTGTGCGCCTTTTCACCAAGCGCATCCAGCACCGCGATTCGCCCCTGCTCCAACGAAGTGGAGGCCAAGCTCGGGAATCCGATAACGTCTCCGACCGCATAGACATGCGGGCAACTGGTTTGAAATTGCGGGTTGACGGCTATTCGACCTCGGTGATCGACTTCTATCGCCAATTTGTCCAATCCGAGTTTGTCGGTTGCACCCATTCGTCCGGCCGCAAATAAAACCATATCCGACGCGATGGCGCGATTGCTGTCCAGACGAACGATGCATGAGCCATTTTTGCGGCACTCGATGCTGGTGACTTTTTGGCCAAACTGCAAGCGCAAGCCGTCATTAATTATGTCATGACGAAAATGCATGAGTATTTCCTGATCCATAAAATCCAGCATGGTTGTCCTAGGCTCGATCAAGGTTACGTTAATGTCCAGTGTCTTGAAGATGGTCGCATACTCAACCCCAACCACGCCGGCGCCGATGATGGTGAGGGAACGAGGCAGTTTTTTCATGCAAGTTACTTCATCGCTGTCAATCACGGTTTCTCCATTAAAGGGAACATAGTCCGGGCGATAGGTTTTGGTGCCAACGGCTAAAATGAACTTTTTGGCGGTTAACGAAACTGTATCGCCATTGGCGGTGGCGACATCCACCACTTTTTCGCTGACAAATCGTGCATGACCGAGAATAATGTTAACCCCATTTCGCACCAGATGATCCTGCTGGATATCCACCTCGCTTTGCAAGGTCAGGTTCAGGCGTTGCATTAAATCCGAAGCCTGAATGTCGGCCTTGACCCGATACGCCCGGCCATAAAACCCGCGTTCCCGCCAACCGGTAAGATTTAATACGGTTTCGCGCAGGGTCTTGCTTGGGATGGTGCCAGTGTGTACGCATACACCGCCGACCTGGTTCATACCATCGACAATAGCCGTATTTTTACCGAGCTTGGCAGCCTGAATTGCTGCGGTTTTACCCGCTGGCCCGCTACCAATTATAATCACGTCAAATTTTTGCATCGCTTGCTTTATTTATGCTCAGTCTATTCAATATCCCTGAACAGTAGTTTTTCAGTTGGCTTATAGACAGCAACCTCAATCTTAACAGACTAACAGGGTGATTAGAGAGCTGCCCGTGTATTGGTTCGTGTATTGGCGCGCCGCCTTTGGTGCTCGGGTGGCGCTCCCTAGGGGAATCGAACCCCTGTTTCCGGCGTGAGAGGCCAGCGTCCTGACCGCTAGACGAAGGGAGCAATCGGCCCAGGCAATGGTATTTGGCGAATGGTATCACAGGAACCCATTTACCGCATTGCCTGCGAGTCATTCAGCAAATCCATAGCAGACCAAATCCGTGTAAACAGGGCATTCGTTTGTTTTGACTCAGGCTACCTGTCACACCGACGATCTCGCGTTTGCTCGCAGCTGGATCAGTGACACCGGTTACCGGCGGTCGGGGTTGACGGCTGCCGCATCGGTGGTGACTTCTAGCGAGCCTCAAACCATGTCTATAAACGAGTGTCTGTAAATCAGGATTAGTCTACCCTGAGATAGCGAATGGGATTAAAATAACACACAAGCTATGATTTTCGGAAAATAATTATGATTCGCCTTTGTGTTCTTTTAGTCACTTCGCTGCTGCTAGTTTTTGTATCGCTTAGCGATGCGACATAGCCGTTATCCATAGAGGGCGCCGAACCACTCCAATCAATCAAACTAATAATGTCATGACCGATTTTCTGATTGCCCCTTCTATTTTGTCCGCTGATTTCGCTCGCCTTGGCGAAGAAGTTGATAATGTTTTGGCCGCCGGTGCGGATGTGGTTCATTTTGATGTCATGGACAATCACTACGTCCCCAATTTGACTATCGGCCCGCTGGTGTGCGCGGCATTACGAAAGCACGGGGTCACGGCGCCCATAGATGTCCATCTTATGGTCAAGCCGGTGGACCGCATTATTCCGGATTTTGCCGAAGCCGGTGCGTCCTACATTACATTTCATCCCGAAGGCTCCGAGCATGTTGACCGCAGTTTGCAGCTGATTCAGCAGTGCGGCTGCAAGTCAGGCTTGGTGTTCAACCCTTCAACGCCGCTTGATGTTCTGGAATATGTCATCGACAAGGTGGATATGATTTTGCTGATGTCGGTAAACCCCGGATTTGGCGGGCAGCGCTTTATTGCCAAAACCCTGGATAAACTTAAATCCGCACGTCAAATTATCGCCAACAACGGCGGCGATATTCGTCTTGAAGTCGATGGCGGGGTAACAGTCGATAACATTGCCGATATTGCCCGTGCCGGCGCGGATACCTTTGTCGCCGGCAGTGCTGTATTTGGTGCGGCAAACGCTGAGGACGCGAATAAATACGACAGCGTGATTGCAAAAATGCGCCAGGAACTTGCGCAGGCGCTTGCCGACATTTAACCCTGTATTTTATCGAACAGAGAGGTAGAATCCCGCGCGGGTCAGACAAACCATCTAACCCTTTTTAATTGCTACCCTATTTGACATGCGATGAACACCCTCATCACTAAAAATACGAAAACCGTTAATGCGCTGGCACTGCGTTGGCGAAGCTGGCGTATCTAGATCCGCGCCAGTATCTGTTCCGCAGATTTTGTTTTTTATTTTTTACTTGTGATATCGCTATGCTCAACAAACAACAATTCAATCAATTCGCCGCTGCCGGTTTTAACCGGATTCCCATGGTGCGGGAAATATTGGCTGATCTCGAAACGCCCCTGAGCATCTATCTCAAACTTGCCCATCAGCCGTTTAGTTATATATTGGAATCGGTGCAGGGCGGCGAAAAATGGGGGCGATATTCTATCATCGGCGTACCTTGCCGCAACCGCCTTGAGGTCAGGGGAAAAACCCTGAGTCTGTTTGAAGATGGCCGCCTCGCTGAAAAACGCCAATGCGATGATCCATTGGATGAAGTGCGGCAATTCCATAACCGGTATTCCGTTCCCGAGATGCCTGAGTTGCCCCGATTCAACGGTGGCCTGGTCGGGTATTTTGGATACGATACGGTTGGTTATATCGAACCACATCTGGGCGCCAATCCGGTTAAAGACCCGGTTGACGCACCCGATATTCTGTTGATGGTATCCGAAGAGTTAGTGGTGTTCGATAATTTGGCCGGTCGGCTGTATGTGATTATTCACGTCGATCCCAAAACCAACCAGGCTTGGGAAACAGGCAAACAGCGATTGCAAGCCTTGATCGCTCAGATCAATTCTGCACCGCGGAATCAATCGGCTTCGAATAATAATTCCACGTCTGTCGAGTCGGCGACGGACGAATCGAGGTTTTTGTCTTCTTTCCCGCAAAAAGAGTATGAGGCGGCTGTCGCCAAATGCAAACAGTATATTTACGACGGCGATGCGTTTCAGATCATTATATCCCAGCGCCTATCCCTGCCCTATTCGGCGCAACCGCTGGATTTGTATCGGGCCTTGCGAACGTTGAATCCATCGCCCTACATGTATTACCTGAATTTAGGCGATTTTCATATCGCCGGGGCGTCGCCGGAAATCCTGGTGCGGGTGGAGAACGGCGAGATCACCTTGCGGCCAATTGCCGGAACGCGCTTGCGCGGAGAAAACGACGAGCGGGACGCTGCGCTTGCTGAAGATCTTTTGTCGGACCAGAAAGAGCTTGCCGAGCATTTAATGCTGATTGATTTGGGACGCAATGATGTCGGTCGAGTTTCCAAGATCGGGACAGTCGCCGTAACCGATAAGATGACCATCGAAAAATATTCCCATGTCATGCATATCGTGTCCAACATTACCGGGCAAATTAACCGCGATCTTGATGCTATCGACGTTCTAAAAGCCACGTTTCCGGCGGGAACGCTATCCGGCGCACCCAAAGTTCGGGCTATGGAAATCATTGAACAGCTTGAACCCGATAAACGCGGGATTTACTCCGGCGCGATTGGCTATATCGGTTGGAACGGGAATATGGATACCGCAATCGCTATTCGAACCGCATTGATAAAGGAGCAGACGATCTATATTCAAGTGGGCGCCGGCATTGTTGCAGACTCGGTGCCCAAAACCGAATGGGAAGAAACCATGAATAAAGGGCGGGCGATTTTCAAGGCCGTGGAGATGGTCAATGCGGGTTTGCACAACCCGCTGGACAGCGAGGATTAGATCGTGTTAGCAATGATTGATAATTACGATTCCTTTACTTATAACCTAGTGCAGTATTTTGGCGAGCTCGGTCAGGAAGTTTCGGTGTTCAGAAACGATGAGGTTTCGATAACCGAACTTGAGCAACTTGCGCCGCAATATCTGGTCGTGTCTCCAGGGCCCCGCACCCCCGACCAGGCCGGAATTTCAGTTGCCGCTATATCGCATTTCGCTGACAAGGTTCCGGTGTTGGGTGTATGCCTCGGCCACCAAAGCATTGGTCAGGCGTTTGGCGGGAAGATTGTTCATGCACAAAAAATTATGCATGGCAAGACCTCCATGATAGCGCATACTGGCGCGGGTATTTTTTCAGGGCTTGCCAATCCGTTTCAGGCAACCCGATACCATTCACTGGTCATCGAAAATTCTTCAATGCCGGCTTGTTTTGACATTACCGCATGGACCGAGGATGGCGAAATCATGGCGGTTAAGCACAAACAGTATGCGGTTGATGGCGTTCAGTTTCATCCTGAATCCATCGTCACCGAGTATGGTCATGCCCTGCTTCAAAATTTCCTGAATTTGGGATAGACCAAGATTCAGCGATGTCCGATATATTCTCTGAAATTTTGGCCAGCAAAGCTGAGGAAGTTACCCGGCGAGCGCAACGGCTGCCATTGTCGGCACTTCGGCAACAATGCGAAGCGGTCGCGCCCAGACGTGGATTTGTCGATGCTATTGCCAGTCAAATTGCTCGAGGCAACCCGGCGATTATCAGCGAGATGAAAAAGGCGTCGCCGAGCAAAGGCATCATTCGCACTAATTTCGATCCTGTTGAAATTGCCAAAAGCTATGCCAAATACGGCGCCACTTGCTTGTCGGTTTTAACCGATGAAAAATATTTTCAAGGCCACGACGATTATCTTGGGCAGGCAAGATCGGTCTGTACCCTGCCTGTTCTTCGCAAGGAATTCATCATCGACCCCTATCAGGTTTATGAATCCAGCGTTATTGGCGCAGATGCGATTCTACTTATCGTCGCGGCTTTGGGTGATGCCACGATATTGGAGCTCGCAGCACTGGCCCGGGATTTGGGCCTGGATGTTTTGCTCGAGGTACACGATCAACAAGAGCTTGAGCGGGCGTTGAGGTTGCCGTATAAACTGATTGGTATTAATAATCGAAATCTTCGCACCTTTGAAACAACGTTAAATACGACTATTGATTTGTTGGCTCAGATTCCTGATGACCGCATTGTGGTTACGGAAAGCGGTATCCATACTGCGGAGGATGTTGTGTTAATGCGCGAACACAACGTCAATGCGTTTTTGGTAGGCGAAGCATTTATGCGCGCACCTCAGCCCGGTGAAAAACTTCAACAACTATTTGCTTAATATCGTGAAAATACAGGTCAACCAAAATAACGGCGTAAATTTTACCGCGCTAACCGAAAGCGGACACGAAATTGCCATGGATGGCGCCGCTGAAGTTGGCGGCCGAAACAAAGGCGCCCGTCCAATGGAAGTAGTGCTTGCCGGCCTGGGAGGATGCAGCGCCATAGACGTTATGCTGATCCTGAATAAATCGCGCCAGGACGTGAGTAATTGTGAAATTGTAATTACCGCTGAGCGCGCCGATACCCTCCCAAAGGTGTTTACCAAAATTCATTTGTTTTATCGGGTAAGCGGAAAACAACTCGACCGCAAGAAAGTTGCGCGGGCGATTTCGCTGTCAATGGAAAAATATTGTTCGGTCACTAAAATGCTGGAGAAGACCGCAGCGATGTCTTTTGCCTTTGAAATTATTCAAGCCTGAAATGATTCAAAATTAAAGTAGTGGTTTAATCGCAAAACTGATATATATAATTTATGGATAGAATCGTCCAATGGTTTAAACAACACCTGTCAAATCCTCAGGTTGTCAACCTGACAATCGTGCTGCTGGGCATCCTGCTGGTGCTTTCTTTCACCGGTGACATGCTGGCGCCGGTCATAGCGGGTATTGTTTTAGCTTATTTGCTCGAAGGCGTAATTGGCCGACTAACCCAGGTAAAAGTGCCTCGAATTTTGTCCGTTTGGCTGGTTTTTCTGGTGTTTGTACTTTTTCTGGCCAGTATTATTTTTGGATTATTGCCAGTTTTGTATAACCAGTTCACCGAGGTTGTACAACAAATTCCAAGCATGTTGACCAAAGGTCAGGCGGCATTAATGACCTTGCCGGAACGCTACCCAGAACTGTTTTCAATTGCTCAGGTGCAAGAAATTATCGCCAGTTTACGCACCCAACTTACTGATTTTGGGCAAAATTTAGTTACCAGTTCGATCTCGGGTGCGGCAAGCATTATAACGGTAGTGATTTACGTTGTTTTGTTGCCGATTCTGATTTTCTTTTTCTTGAAAGATAAAACCACCTTATTGAAATGGCTTGTGCGTTTTTTGCCCAGAGACAATGAATTGGCGATTCGTGTCTGGGGCGATGTAGATTTTCAAATAGGAAATTATATACGGGGTAAGTTCTGGGAAATCTTGATAGTTTGGTTTGTAACCTTCGCGACATTTTCATATCTTGGAATACAGTATTCGATGTTGCTGTCGGTTTTGGTTGGCGTATCGGTATTGATACCCTATGTGGGTGCCGCTATGGTTACCATTCCTGTGGTTCTTATTGCCTGGTTTCAATGGGGCTGGAACAGTGACTTTATAACTCTGGTGATCGCATATCTGGTTATCCAAGCCTTAGATGGGAATTTGCTTGTGCCGCTGTTATTTTCCGAGGTCGTCAATATTCATCCTGTTGCAATCATCGTCGCGGTATTGTTGTTTGGGGGTCTGTGGGGGATTTGGGGTGTGTTTTTCGCGATTCCTCTGGCTACGCTGGTGCAGGCGATACTTCTTGCCTGGCCGAAACCACCCGGTGAGGATCAGGCCAAGGAAAAACAAGGCGCTTAATCAGGATTTTTTCTGCTTGCTGGTTGGTGTCAGATGCAAAGAGTCTATATCGCTGAATCTTTGGTCGACGGTCAGCTGATAATCGACCACTTAAGTGAAGCGGGCATCCCCTCAGCGTTGTTTCACCAAAATGCCTCGGGTGGGCTGGGTGATTTACCTGTAACCTATCCCGAGGTTTGGATAAAGCGAGATATGGATTTAGAAAAAGCCCTTCACGTTATTAACCGGTTTGTAAGCATGCCCCTTCCGGCAAGCGATCAACTTTGCCGTCAATGCGGTGAATCCAATCCCGCTACTTTTGAAATTTGTTGGCAGTGCCTTACCCCGCTGGTAGTGCGTGCTGCTGATTAATTAACTGGAAAACGAAAGCCACCACAAACAGCAATGACCGGTATGCACCACTAATTTCGGGGTAGCGGGAAATCGCTTGGCGTATTTTTGAGGCCGCGCAGATTCTGAGCGCGATCCCTCAAAGCGTGGTCCATCAACACCAATGCCAGCATCGCCTCAGCGATCGGTACAGCACGAATGCCGACACAGGGGTCGTGCCGTCCGCTGGTTACCACATCAACAGGTTCATTGTTCAGGTTGACCGTGTCTCCAGGCACCTGAATACTCGAGGTCGGCTTAAAAGCAACTTTGACCTGAATATCCTGTCCACTGGAAATTCCACCGAGCACGCCACCAGCATTATTGGACTTAAATCCATGCGTGGTGATTTCGTCTCGATGTTCAGATCCGCGCTGGGCGATGGCATCAAATCCCGCTCCAATTTCCACACCCTTGGCCGCGTTAATACTGATCATCGCTTTAGCGATATCAGCATCCAGTCGATCAAACACCGGCTCTCCCCAGCCAACCGGTAATCCCGACGCTTCGACCAATATACCCGCACCAATAGAATCCCCTGCTTTTCGGGTTTGCATGATTAACGTCTCCAGTTGACCAACCACCCCGTTGTCGGCCACAAAAAATGGGTTTTGGTTTACCTCATCCCAGTTTTTAAGATCAATTTTTATGCCACCGATTTGGTAAACACAACCTCGAATCTCCACACCATAGTGAACGCTCAAATACTTTTTTGCAATTCCGCCGGCCGCAACCCGCATAGTCGTCTCGCGCGCAGAAGAACGCCCTCCACCACGGTAGTCACGAAATCCATATTTTTTGGTATAGGTGAAATCCGCGTGACCGGGACGAAATCTATCCTTGATTCTGTCGTAATCGCGCGCTCGTTGATCCTGGTTTCGAATCAATAATCCGATCGGTGTGCCGGTGGTCTTGCCTTCAAAAACACCAGAGAGAATTTCGATTTGGTCGCCTTCCTTTCGCTGGCTGGTATATTTTGATTTGCCCGGCTTTCTACGATCCAGATCAACCTGCAAATCCTCTTCGCACAGCGTCAATCCCGGTGGGCATCCATCAACAATACCGCCGAGGGCGGCACCGTGACTTTCACCGAAAGTAGTCAGGGTAAATAATTTTCCGAAACTGTTTCCAGACACTTTTAAAAACGGTAAGAATTAAAGTGCCTAATTGTAACTTATGGGCAAATAAATGGGTTAGTTCAGGATTGGAGAGACCGCATGGCAAACCAATTCAGTGATTTTGACTTGACCGGCACTATCGCTAATCAAGTCCTGTCGGATCTCCAGCAGCGCTAATTCCACACCGCGCTCATGCGAGTGTATTGCCTGGGCATACCCATGCGGGTCTGTGGCGTGGTACGGTTTGTTATCGCCGATGTTAAAACCAGTCACTTTTGACAGGTTTCCGATCAGTTGTTTCGCCAAAACTTCATCCTGATCCCAGAGAACGCCCATTTCCCACGGGCGAACCATGCCATTCATAGTTGGCGTAAAACTATGCACCGCTAAAATAATCGGCCTGTTGTGTTTTGAAATAAGGTTATTTACCATATCCTGATACTGATTGTGGTAAGGATGGAAATAGTTATTGATGCGGTGGGTTCGCATCTCATCGGTCAGATTTAAATTGCCGGGGATTTCAACGCCATCGGAGTATTCGGCAATCAGCGATGGATCATGGAGATGACGATTTAAATCGATGACTAAACGGGAGTACTTGGCCAATAGCAAAGGCGCATCAAAAAATTCTGCCAGCCTGATTGCCACTTGCTTAGCGCCAATATCATAGGCAATATGCCGCCTCAGATAATCTGGATTCAATCCAAGACCCGACAGAGAATCGGGGATTAGATTCTCCGCATGATCGCAAGCAATTAACAAAGCAGATGAACCCTTGGCGTTAATCACCTCAAAAGGGTGAATTTGATTGTTAATCACGTTTTATACCGCTAATTTTATTAGAGTGGAAAGTTGTTTTTTGTTTTTTCTTTGTTGTTGATTCAGAATTTAAGGCACCAAAAAACCAATGCGGAATAGTATTACAGACTACGCACTTTTGCTATTGCTGGCGGTAATCTGGAGCACTTCATTCCTGCTCATCAAGGTCGGGGTCGAAACAGTTCCGCCATTTATCCTGACCGCCAGCAGACTCACCATCGCTGCGTTAATATTCTGTATCTATCTGGCAATCAAAGGGCAATGGATTCCTATGCATCCACGAGCCTTGCTGCTCTATTTTGTATCCGGCGTAGTCGGCAACAGCCTGCCATTTGTGCTGATAAGTTGGGGCGAAATTTATATCAGCAGTTCGCTTACTGCTATATTGATGGGGATAATGCCGATCAGCACTTTCGTGCTGGCACACTACTTTGTCTCAACAGAATCAATGACTCGGCGAAAGGCCGCGGGTGTTTTCTTTGGGTTTTGTGGATTGATAACGCTGGTTGGGCTGCCTGCATTATTGGGCCTGGGCGACCATATCCTGGGGCAGATTTCGGTTCTCGGGGGCGCGCTAGGTTATTCATTCGCCACCATATTTGTACGCCTGCAACCGACCTTCACGGGTTATAAAATGGCTGCCGGTGTAAATATCGTTGCAGCAATGGTAAGCATACCATTGGCTTTCCTGTTTGAATCTCCTTTTGAGGCAACCCCTTCTTCGGAAAGTTTGTGGGCGATCCTCGTTTTAGCCATCCTCCCGACAGCAATCGCGTCTCTAATATATTTCCGCGTGATCAAAAACCTCGGGGCAACCACATTTTCCCAAATTAACTATGTGATTCCAGTATTGGGCAGCATTTGGGGCGTATTAGCGCTCGGTGAAATACTTGACTGGAACACATTCATTGCAATGTTCCTGGTGCTGTGCGGTATTTATTTTATTCAATCAAAATCTGGCGCCCAATCAAAATCCGGAGGCTGACTTTTTTGATGTATCAGGCGAGTTGCAAACGCTCGAATCTGCGCCTTACGAAAATGCGTCCTGAAATGAGTTTGAAACCTCCTTCAGGTGATCCAGCTTCTCCAGACCTTTGCCGCTATTTAAGATTTCATGGGCAAGTTGCACGCCTTGTTCAATGGAGTCGGCCAAATCGCCGGCATAGATGGTCGCTCCCGCATTGAATGCGATCATATCATGGGCCTGACCGGCTTCACCTGCCAGGGCTTTTTTAATCACACCTAAACTCTGGTTGGCATCGGCAACAACAATGGATTCGAGATTCGATTTCGCCATCCCAAATTGCTCAGGACTAATCCGGTATTCAGAGAATGTGCCGTTATTGTATTCTGCAACTCTGGTATCAGCAGCGATGGAAATTTCATCCAGCCCATCATCGGAACACACCACCACAGTATGCTCACTGCCGAGCTCGGCAAAAACTTCGGCGATAGGTCGAACCCAATGCTGGCTAAACACGCCGACCAACTGGAATTTGGCTTCAGCAGGATTGGTTAATGGCCCGAGCAGATTGAATATCGTGCGTATGCCGATTTCTTTTCTTGGGCCGATGGCGTGACGCATTGCCGAATGATGGGCCGGCGCAAACATAAAACCGACCCCGCATTGATCGATACACTGGCCCACTTGTTGCGGGGTGATGGCGATGTTCACGCCCGCGGCTTCCAGCACATCCGCGCTTCCCGAGTTGCCCGTTGCCGCGCGGTTGCCATGTTTGCCCACGCTCGCTCCGGCCGCGGCCGCGACTAACGCGCTGGCGGTTGAAACATTGAACAGTTTGGCGGCATCGCCGCCGGTGCCCACGCTGTCCACAATTTTGTCCGAGCGCGTAGTCACTTTCGCCGACAACTCGCGCATTATCGTGGCCGCACCGACAATTTCATCCACCGACTCGCCTTTGACCATTAGCGCAGTCAGGAATGCACCAATCTGCGCATCGGTGGCCTGCCCGGACATAATCAAAGTCATCACCGATTGCATTTCTTCTCGGCTTAGATCCTTGCCAGCAACAAGCCGACGATTTGCCGATTGCAGATTTATATTATGCTGGTCTATATTATGCAGGCCCATATTATTCTCCAATTATTCTGTGGTTTATGGACATAGTATTTGTCACTTTAAATACTTCAAGGGATCGACTGGCTTGCCGTCTTCACGAATTTCAAAATGCAGCATAGTGGTTTGCGTGCCGCTGTTTCCCATGCGCGCAATTTGTTGACCGGACTCTATGGTTTGCCCTTCCTTAACCAGGATATCGCGGTTGTGCGCATAGGCGCTCAAAAATCGGGGGGAATGCTTGACAATAATTAACTTGCCATAGCCCCGTAAACCCTCGCCCACATAAACCACATCCCCTGCTGCGGTGGCTTTTATGGCACTTCCCGCGGCGCCGGTGATTTGTATGCCATTACTGCCTTTTGCTGGCGAATACTTGCCGGTCAACTTTCCTTGCGCGGGCCAATTCCACTTGCCGGGCGCTTTGGAAAAGGCGACTGCCGGTGCAGCTGAAGTATCGCCGACAGCGGTATCGGTCACCGTCGGAGTCGGTTGTTTAGCCGGTAATATGGTCGCAACAACTAATTGCTTAACCTGGGGGGAAGCCGGGCTCGACGCCGAGTTAGACGAAGCTGTTTTAACCGTTTGCTGGCGTAATCTGATGACCTGTCCGAGCTTGATGGCATATGGCGGCTTTAGATTATTCCATTTGGCGATGTCCAGAAAATCCAGTCCGACACTCCAGGAAATGTTATAGATGGAATCGCCCGGTTTTACCGCATATGCTTCGGGAATCTTTCGGGATGGTGATTTATTGATGACTGGCGGCGCGTGCAGCGCACAGGCGCCCATGAAAATCACAACAACCGCGATAATACCAATGCCTAAGAATTTTTTCATGCTAAACAAGTATCAGATACCCTGCCACGACCATCGCCAATACGCCCCAGCCGATCCATTCCATCCATTTGTTCAATATCGGTTCTATTTTTTCACCGCCCCACCATAA
The DNA here is from genome assembly GCF_965237845.1 of Candidatus Spongiihabitans sp. Lineage (GTDB taxonomy): Bacteria > Pseudomonadota > Gammaproteobacteria > Arenicellales > Poriferihabitantaceae > Spongiihabitans. The sequence continues at coordinate 2,533,275 of NZ_OZ250154.1, forward strand.
CAAACCAGCCACCAGGAAAAATTGTGATGCACGACCAACTATCGAAGCAAGTGTAAACGGTATCAACGCGATTCCCATCACACCGGAGGTAATCGTGAATAACTTGTAAGGCAGGGGGGTCAGCCCGGCAAGCAATACCAGCCAAACACCGTACTGGTCAAACCACTCTTTCATTTTCATAAATTTTTCCTGTAAATGATAGATTTCCAGTATGGGTTGGCCGAGTTGATCAAACAAAAAATAGCCGATGAAATAACCAAATATCCCGCCCAGTACCGATGTGATTGTGGCTAAGGAAGCCAACCGCCATGCTCGATCTCTGGTTGCCATTACCATCGGCGCAAGCATTAGCGATGTCGGGACCGGGAAAAACGAGGACTCGATAAAACTAACGCCGCCAAGAAATTTTTCGGCATGAGGGTGGCTGGACCATTGCATCACCTTGCGGTAAACAGGGCCGAAAATTTTCACAGGCTTATTTTACCGTTTAACATGGGCACGAAACGCACGGCTTCGCGCTGTTGTTCATCAAATCCCCTTGCCGTCCTGGTAATAATACGCAACCGCTGACCTTCCCCGCCGCCTACCGGAATAACCAACCTGCCGCCCTGAGACAACTGAGCCGTTAACGTTTGAGGGACGGCTTCAGGCGCGGCGGTCACGATAATGCCATCAAAAGGCTGGTTGCTTTCCCAACCCAGAAATCCGTCTCCATTCAGGTAACTGATATTGCGATATCCGAGATTGGGCAGTCGCTGTTTTGCTTCGGCTTGCAGTGAAGCGATTCGCTCGATAGTAAATACCCAAGTGGCCAGCTGAGACAGAATCGCAGTTTGATAACCACAACCGGTACCGATTTCCAACACTTTCTTAACCGTAATATCGCTTTTAAAAATGAATTCGGTCATTAGGGCGACGATAAATGGCTGGGAAATTGTTTGACTTTGACCAATCGGCAACGCGGTGTCCTCGTAAGCCTTATGCGCCAACGCCTCGTCAATAAAAAGATGCCGGGGCGTATCCAGCAGCACACTCAAAACTTTTTCATTGACAATCCCCTGCTCACGCAATCTATCGATTAACCTGCGTCGGGTTCGCTGCGATGTCATGCCTATGCCTTCGCGCCGCCTGGATTTTGGACTGAATTTTGGGTCAACCATGATTATCTAAAACAATTCATCAAATCTTATGTCAATGTGTGATCAAGGCGGTTCAATTATTGAGCCAGTCATCTATCACTGGTATATTTTTATAATGCGTCATATCAATTGTTAATGGTGTAATTGATATCTTACCCTGATTAACGGCGTAAAAATCTGTACCTGTTCCGGCATCTTCCTCTGCGCCCGGTTGTCCTATTCGGTAGATATTATCACCATCGACGGGATTCTCGCTAATGATTGGCTCGGAATGGCTGCGCTTGCCCAATCGAGTCACTTCCATGCCGTTAATTTGATGGTAGGGCAAATCGGGAACGTTGAGGTTCAACAAGCAATGTCCAGACATTGGATGGGCATTAATTTTTTCGAGCAAATTCAAAACAACCTGGGCCGCCGTATCAAAGTGTTTTAGCGCCTCTCCCGCCAAGGATACCGCTATGGCAGGCAGACGCAGGAATCGACCTTCAATTGCCGCCGCCACGGTACCGGAATAGATGACATCATCGCCTAGATTGGCGCCGTTGTTAATGCCGGAAACCACGATATCCGGTTGCCAGCCGATTATTTTGGCCAACATGCCGGCAATGGCTAAATGCACACAATCCGCTGGCGTACCCCGTACCGAAATGAATCCGTTTTTATGGTTTCGGACTCTGATGGGTTTCCGCAAAGTTAGTGAATTACTGCTGCCACTACAGTTAGTTTCCGGGGCCACCACAGCAACATCAGCGACCTCCGAAACCGCCTCAAATAATGTCAATAGTCCTGGCGCATTGTAACCATCGTCGTTGCTGAGCAAAATTTTCATGGCGAGTTTATACAGGGTTGCCGAACAAAAGTCATATAGATTCCGACAATTTTATGCCATATTCAACCTGCTTCAAGACCTGAGACCAAGACCTGATACCCAGATGACAACCACAGGCATACCTTCGTGACAGAAAAAATCGTATCATTGCCCGCATCAGTAAACCCGAGCGCCCAAGTTGATTAACGCTATTTTCACCTGGTTTGAAAAGTATAGCGATCCTTTTCCTGAGGACCTGCCTTCAAAACCGCCGTCATCCTTGCTCGGCTTTGTGGCCCACTACGCCAAGCCATTTTGGCGTTTGATCGCCGCCGCCGCGGTGCTGTCAACCATCATTGCGTTAATAGAAGTTTACCTTTTCTCTTTTGTTGGAAATCTGGTCGATTGGTTGATTGCAACTGATCGAAGTTCTTTTTGGGAAGTTCACCAAACAAAAATCATTGCGGTAAGCATTCTAACCGTGGCGGTATTGCCGCTGTTAAAATTCTTTTACGAAGCCGCGGTCCATCAGGGCTTGCTGGGCAATTTTGCTATGCGCACGCGTTGGCAGGCGCACCGATATTTACTGCGCCAGAGCGTTGAATTTTTCCAAAACGATTTCGCCGGCAGAGTGGCGGCGAAGATGATGCAAACTTCTCTCGGCGTGCGTGACGCTATTGTCAAACTAACCGAAGTCTTGCTCTATGTCATCGTTTATTTTTCCGGCGCCGTTATTATTTTTGGGGCAAGCGATATTCGCTTGACTTTTCCGATGATTGGCTGGTTGGTCGGCTACATAATCATTATGTGCCTGTTCATACCAAAACTGCGAAAAGTTTCCATGCAGCAAGCGGAAGCTCGGTCAATGGTTACCGGCCGGGTGGTGGACAGCTACACCAACATCACCACGGTCAAGATGTTCGCTCATGCTAATTACGAGGATTTGTATGCCCAGGAAGGAATGCAAATATTCCTTGATACGGTCTATCGGCAAATGCGCCTGGCGACAACATTGTCGATTTGTTTAACCACAATGAACGCGTTGCTGCTTTTCAGTGTGGCGGCCAGTTCGATTTGGTTATGGCATGCCAGTGTGGTAACCGCCGGGTCGATTGCCTTCGCCATGGGGTTGGTCATACGACTCCAGGGCATGTCGCAATGGATCCTTTGGGAAATTTCCGGGTTGTTTGAGAATATTGGGGTAATCCAGGATGGCATTGAAACCATTTCTAATGATATTTCCATCGTCGATGCCGCGCAAGCACGACCTCTCGAAGTCAGAGACGGTGTGATCGAATACCAAAACATCTCTTTTAACTATGGAAAAGATGATGGCAACAGCGGCGTTATAGAAGATTTATGCCTGTCTATCAACGGCGGAGAAAAAATTGGAATTGTCGGCCGCTCAGGCGCGGGTAAATCCACATTGGTAAGTGTGTTATTACGATTCTACGACCTAGGCAAAGGGAAAATTCTGATCGACGGCCAGGACATCAAATCGGTGACCCAGGATAGTTTACGCGCGCAGATTGGCATGGTAACCCAGGATACTTCACTACTCCACCGCTCTGTGTTTGACAACATTCGCTATGGCAATGCGGAGGCCACGATGGAAACAGCAATAGCCGCAGCAAAGCAGGCCAAGGCGCATGATTTCATTAAAGATCTGAAAGATTTACGGGAGCAAATCGGATATCAGGCGCATGTCGGTGAACGCGGTGTCAAGCTGTCAGGAGGTCAGCGACAACGCATCGCCATCGCCAGAGTGTTATTAAAGAATGCGCCAATACTGGTGCTTGATGAAGCTACCAGCGCCCTCGACTCCGAAGTTGAAGCGGCAATCCAGGACAGTCTCTATAAATTGATGGCAGGCAAAACGGTTATTGCCATTGCCCATAGGCTATCCACCATCGCCCAGATGGATCGATTGGTGATTATGGATGAAGGACAAATCGTCGAACAGGGAAGCCACAATGAACTCCTGGAAAATGGTGGTTTGTATAGCGAATTATGGGCCAGACAATCCGGTGGATTTCTTGCATATGACTTAAAACAAAATGATAAAGCCGCGTGAAAATCAAAGCGGCGGCGTTACGCCGTGTGCATTTCGATTTGAAATTGCTCTACTTTCAGCGTTTTTGCCAACTTAGCCAACTCGTCTGGAAGCGTGCGTTCTGTTACCAACACAGCCCGCGCAAACTTTTGGGTATTCTTTTCGCTGACATCCAGTAAATCACACCGCCACGCGCAATAAACAGCGCGATACTTGACGCATTGATAGATGCCTCGTTTAAGTCGTCATCCGAAGATATGCAAGATTTTACCTCTATTAATGTAACTCCATCTTTCCGCACGAACACCACGTCGACGCTGTCGCCAGATGGCAACGAAAATTCCATTTCTCCATTACCTCAATTGCCTTGATTGCTCTTACCATCTCTTTCATTGGTAATTTTCGGCACCTCGTTAAACAAAGATTCATAAACTTTATTCCACGATTGATAAGAGAATATGTTTTGTTGAGCTGCGGCTACTGTTTCACGCTTACCTTTCGAATCTAAACTTTCCCATTTTTTAAAGCCAGAAAAGCCGCGAATCCCAGACCCGGGTAACCTGGTTTGTGCATTTACTACGATTGCGCTAATTGCTGCTGGCACTTTTATTTTTTTGCCATCAATCGCACCATTCAACTCGCCCAACAGAGCGGGAAGAAGAGCATGAAAATGTAAGCGCAGACCAACCTCTCTATTTTTTATAAGTGCACGTTCATATATGCCCTTATATGTAATCGGATCTCCTCTTGAAATCACTTCAAGCAGTATATCCATAAGCAACTTATGGCGTTCGTCTAACGAGTCAGTCATTGTCATGTTCCTTAAATTTTGATCATCATTTTGCCCCAGTTGGAGCCGTCGAAATAACTTGTGGGAGAACCTCCAGTTGATTAGTCAATAAGCGTTTCATTTCGGAGTAGCCGGGCGGCGGTTGATTATGGCGGAATTATAGCTGAAACCGCACTTTTACACGCATAAAAATGCGAATTTTCCACACTTTTATGCGCGTAAAGATTTGGCGGATGGGGCGAATACAGTCCGTGAATCAGGATTTTCCAGAATGCGCGGGGGTGGGTGGATTGAGAAACTTGTTACACTACTAGTAGCACCTAAGGCATTATTCGTCAGACTGCATAGTTATGCAGAGCAGAACGAATCGGAAACGAATTGAAACAAGCAGGCTTAAAATAACGAGGCACAAATGAGATATACCGCCGTTCTTGAAAAGGCGAACCGATTGCAACGCCCTGCAGTGATTTTGTGCAAGCGGAAGCGAATGTTGCATAACAGGAACACGCGGAGATTCCAATCCGGCCTGATCATCGCAACCCCTTGTCGCCGGTTAAAACTTTCTCGGCATCAACTCTTTCTCATCCGGCCAGAATAACCTAAATTTGGAGTTATCCGGGTCAGCTCCTTAGATTTTCTGTTGCAGAGTTTAAACGAACCAGTTTGTCCCAATCAATCTCTCCATTATCCTTGCACAGCAGATTTGCAAATTCCTTGGTAAATTTATTGATTATCTGTGAGTATGATCCTACAAAATCATCATTTTTTTCTTTGGCTTTATAACCGAGCGGTTCAATGATTCTGGTAAATAGCTCGCTATCGTCCGAAATAAACTCCCAAAATCGTTGACCGCAGTATTTAAAGTAATCGCCCTTATCCGGCTTTTTATCCTTACCATAGCAGCAACCATTTACAGCGAGGATGTTTAGTTGTGAATTACTGGTTCTTAATGTTTTCTTTGCGGTTATGAAATCCGCTTTCATTTTCGCTATTTGCGAACTGTTGCCCCAATTCGGTCCGGATTTAATGGTTACGATGTATCTTGTGTTGTCAGCGTCGAACTCAAGATCAATCCCGGTGATGCCTGATTTTCGACCATCATAGACTGCATGGTTAATAAAAATAGCGAGCCCTTCCAGCCAGTCTCCAAAAATGGTTTCTTCGTTTGATGATATATGAGCATCCACCAATCCCTTTATGATTTGCTCGGCAGTTAAAACATATTTCGCTTTGAACAAATACGGATTTTTCCGCTTGAGAACATTTGACAACTTTAATTTGTCAAGACTTTGGATGCGTTGTTGATGAAAAATGCCTATATTTTCTTCAACGTAAAGTGTTACATCTTTAAGGGCTAGTTTTTTCATATTTTTCCTTAGGTTCAAATAAATACATCTCGACTGGGTTTATTTTCTTTCTTACCATTTCACAATATTCGGGGACAAGGTCTATACCTATTGAGTTCCGTCTCATCTGGTTAGCGACAAGCAAGGTTGTCCCCGACCCCATAAATGGATCAAGCACCAGGTCTTTTTCTTTCGTGAACAGCTTAATAAACCATTCAGGCAATCCCGCAGGAAATGTTGCGCTATGATTTTTATTATTGCATTCAGTAGCCAAATGCAAAACATTCGTGGGGTATGCCTTGTCTCTATCCCGCCAATTTGAAATGTTCTTGCCAAACCCACTCCCTACTTTTGAAGTGTCACGCATTTTGTCGGTTTCAGAAAGGTTTTTTAATCTGGCATTTGCCCAATCACCCATCGGCACCATTACTTCTTCCTGATACATATTGAACTTTTTATTTTTATTAAACTGAAGCAATCTTTCCCATGCGTCCCTGAATCTATTCGGCCATTTCCCCGGATAGCAATTTTTTTTATGCCAAATAAACTCCTCTGTCCACAACCATCCTTGCCTGCGCATTTCTAAAATGAGTTCCATCACATAAATACTACGCTCTCCATTAACTGCTTTTTCCTTGATGTTCAAGACAAAAGTTCCTGACGGCTTAAGGACACGTAAAAGTTGTTCTGAAATGGGCAAAAACCAATTAACATATTCATCCGGATGCATACCGCCATATACATTTTTTCGCTGATCAGCGTAAGGAGGCGATGTAACAATAAGGTCAACAGAATCATTCGGGAGCAGTTTTAACTGCTCCTTGCTATCGCCAAGGTGTATGTCTGTTGTTATTTCCATTCTATACTCGTTTCAAAAGCGGTTTGTCGATGCTGGTTTTTCCGTGTGCATTGTCCAAGTTTGAGCATCATAGGCAACATCACATCACTGGTCAAGCAACCTTGAATCGTTGGCGCCGATGCTCAATAGCGCCAAAGGTGAATTCAATGGGATTGATTGTTTCTCGAAACCTCATCGCTTATTCCAAACGTAACCAGCTAACTCACTTTTTAGTTCGTGCTTGCGCGCGGTCTCGACAAAAGCCGCATCAATGGCGTTACTTGAAAGTTGCGCTAAGTCGTGGTGGGAAAGATTCAGCGCATCGGTAATCGCCTCAAAATTTTCGTTCATATAGCCGCCGAAATAAGCCGGGTCATCGGAGTTGATGGTAACGCGCATACTCTGGTCCAGCATCAGCTTGAGTGGATGTTCAGTCATGTCCTGCACCACACATAATCGGGTATTGGATAATGGGCAAACAGTCAACGGCATTTTTTCGGCAACCAGGCGTTCAACCAGCGCCGGGTCCTGCAAGCAACTGTTACCATGATCAATACGATTAACCCGCAACCGGTCCAACGCACTGTAGATATATTCCGGCGGCCCTTCCTCTCCAGCATGTGCGACACACAGATAACCCTGGCTTCTCGCCTCGGCAAACACTTGCTCAAATTTTTCGGGAGGATTATCGCGCTCACTGGAATCGAGACCGACGCCGATAATTTTCTCCCGGTAAGGTCTGGCCAGATCCAGGGTGTTAAACGCATCAGCCTGGTCGAGATGGCGCAGGAAACACATGATGACACGAGAACTGATGCCATAATCCCGCTCAGCCGCCTGCAAAGCACGGCTAATGCCATTGACTGCCACATCAAAGGAGAGGTCCCTGCAAAGATGAGCCTGAGGGTCGAAAAATATTTCCGTGTGTCGAACATTTTGTGCGTGAATCCGGGTTAGATAGGCGCAGGTCAGATCGAAAAAATCCTGTTCGGTCTGCAACACGTTCATGCCCTGGTAGTAGATATCGAGAAAATCCTGCAACCGGGTGAAGGCGTAGGCCTGCCGCAGTTCGGTTACGCTCGAATACGGCAGTGCAATGCCATTGCGCTCGGCAAGTTCAAACATCAATTCCGGCTCAAGCGTCCCCTCGATATGGCAGTGTAATTCAACTTTGGGCAAGCCTTGAATAAATCTCTTCATATCAGTGAAATTGCTCGGGTTATCGACGATATATTTTCGGAAGGGGGGGCTTTTAACCGCGCAAAATCATCACGAAAGGGCCCGGCTTAGCCAATGCTGTTTCATTTATAATTATTGGCATTTACAATTGTTGGCAATGAAAATAAGGTTGTTCATAAATCATCTAATGGACTTTTTACGCCCTGCCCGCCTTGTCTTAACAGATGGGTATAAATCATCGTCGTTTGCAAATCACGATGCCCAAGCAACGCTTGAATGGTGCGAATATCAGTGCCCGTTTGCAAAAGATGCGTGGCGAAGGAATGTCTAAAAGTATGTGCTGATACTTTTTTATCAATACTTCTACATTTGCCCACTGCCACTTTAATCGCCTTATTCACCGCCGATTAATCAATATGATGTCTTCTCTCAATACCGCTTCTAGGGTCAGTGGCAATATTTCGACTGGCAAATACATACTGCCAGCCAAAATCCTTATCGGCATCAGGATATTTTCGACGAAGCGCATTTGGTAAATATACACTGCTAAAATCTTGCCCTAGATCTTGCTCGTGTATCATTTTTCTTTGTATCAAATGTGCTTTTAACAAGGGAATAAGCTTTTGTGCAAGCGGGGTAACACGGTCTTTTTTGCCCTTGCCATCACGCACCGTAATTTGACTGTATTCAAAATCAATATCCTGTATGCGCAACGTACCAGTTCAGAAATACGTAACCCGCCCCCATACAATAATTGCACCATTAAAACATTTGTACCGCTGAGTTTCGCCAATACTTTTTTCACCTCTTTAATACTCAACACCACAGGAATGCGCGGTTCTTTACGCGAGCGAGCTGCATCAACACCATCCAAAGGACGCTTTAAAACCTTAGCATACAAAAACACCAAAGCATTAAACGCCTGATTTTGAGTGCTAGAGGCAACATTTTGCTTAACCGCCAAATCCGTTAAAAACTTTTCCACCTTATTTTCAGCATTCACAAACAAATCCTCTCTGCTGTCCATTTGTGAAAATTTAATAAACCGCCTAACCCAATCACAATAAATATTTTCAGTCGCATAGGCATAGCCCATTCGCCGCATCAACTCTCGCATTTGCTCCAAAATTGGTTTTTATCTGTTATCATATTGTTAGATTGAATTTTGTAATTGGCTTGTTTTTCACTTTAATACCTTATATCAGGTAAAAACTGTATTTTATATTGGAAAAGGTGAGAAATAGGCTGTTTTTACAGGATTTATATTTAATACCGCGTATGAGGGAAACTTTCCTTATACTAATAGTTAGGCTTACAAATAATAAGGAGCGAATATGAAATTCTTTATGATTATAGGTTTACTTATAGGAATGGCTGTGTTGACAAGTTGTGGTAATCGTAAATTTGATTCTTGCGTAAATAAAGGCGTTGCATATTTTAAGGAGATAGGCTCATACCCAACTCTGCATACTTATCCAAACACTGGCAGGCATGCAAAAACAGTCGCTACAGAAAGATGTAGAAGAAGTATTATAGCGTTTGATGGTTGGTAAAAAATAACGGAGTTAAATATGGGTAATTTGATGTTTATAGTTTTGCATATAATGGCGGTGATATTTGGATTTGTGTTTTTATTTATCACAGTTCCTTCTCATCTCATTTATTTGGCAGTTATAAATAAAAAGTAGCCTAACAAATCATTCCAGCCGACCGCTTACGCGGCAGGTGAGTTCTAGCGTTAGGTGTTTTACTCCTTAATTTGCTTAAGGAGTAGCCTGCTTAATTTCTCGATGGCATATTAGAAAATAATTGCTGTATAATTATTCAAAATAGAATATCAATAGCAATGGAACAAATAACTATGAATATACTAAGTCCAATAAAATCAGAATATCTAACAATTACAGAATATATAAAAATGATGTCTAGCGAATCACTTAATAAACACATTATAAGAACACGTTACCGTATCAATCAAGATTGGAGTAATAGCGATACTGGACATTTTTTTATTGAATATGACCGCCCTGTATTAAGAGAGAAAACACTATAATGTCAAATACTGAAATACAGGTTAATGACAGAGAAATAGCATTATTTAACTCTATTTCTAGCACTGAAAAACACAAATCAGACAATGATAGAGATGTGCGTTTAGCAGAAATTGCTATGTCTGAACGCACTGCCAAAATTGAAATCGAAAATAAAGCTCATAATCTAGAACAAGAAAAAGACTTTAGACTGACTAATACTAAACGTCTATATTGGATGTTAAGCCTTGTATTTGTTGTGATTATGGCGTTTATTGCTACTATGATAGTGTATGGACATAAAGACATTATTATCCCATTCTTAACTTTTATTGCTGGTGCATTGGGTGGCTTTGGATACGGGAAAAGCCGTTAAAAAACTATAAAAACATCTAACAAATCATTCCACCTGACCGCTTACGCGTCGGCTGAATTCAAGCGTTAGGGGATTAAATTAGGAGAAAAGTGATGAGTATTGATAGTAAAATACAAGAACTTGTATTTCATAACCCGATAGGAAGTATTGACGAAATAAACGAGTCAGAAATAGTGAATGATATTTGGGTTGAATCTTCTGAAGATTTAACCACAGAGTCAGTTTGCGGAATTGACCAGCGGCAAAAAGTCGTAGCTACAAAACAGTTGCCCCACATTGCAATTTGTAAACTCTACATGCAAGCACCAAATGAAAAAACGTACGTAGGTTCGGGATGGCTTGTTGCCAATGATCGGCTATATACAGCAGGACACTGCTTATTTTATTCTTCTTCTGGTGGTTGGAAAAAATCCATAATCGTTATTCCTGCAAAGTCTGGTTTTTCTGAACCTTATGGGAGATATCACGCAACTTCCCTAACCGCACCCCAAGGATGGACAGAAAATGGTTCTGTTCGTTATGATATGGGGGCAATAAAGTTAAATAAACCTGTAAATCATAATAGTTTTATCACTCCTGTTTTAAGTGAGCCTAATTCAGGAGTAGTGTGCGGATATCCAGCAGATAGAGATAATGGAATTTTTCAATATCAAATGTCTGATAGGTTAACTAAGCAATCAGGTCGGTTTCTTTATCAAATTGATACTTTTGGTGGTCAGAGCGGGTCACCACTTTTAAGGAATAGGTCACAAGGAGTTGGTATTCATAACTACGGAGGTTGTCTAAATAAATCCTCTGATCTCTATCAGAGTTTTATAGATGGAGTTGCTAATTGGTAAATAAAACTGGCAATCCATCTGGTGGTGGTAGAGGTAATAACCCGCCAAGAAAATAACCAACTTACTACCCATATCTCAATACTGAAATATGGGTAGTTTTTTATAAACCCAAGGTTAGAATGAATACTTGTAATTGCACAGATAAGGATAATAAAACAAAAAATCTATATAGTGAAAAATGGGAAGCACAAGAACAAATAGATTATGCATTAAAAGAAAGAGACATAAAACTTAAAATGTATCAATGTCCAGAAAACAATGGATGGCATTTAACTTCGAAATTGGATTCTTATTAAAAATGAAAATCAGTTTTATAAAAGCCTCTAACAAATCATTCCAGCCGACCGCTAACGCATCCGCTGAATTCAAGCGTTAGGTGTATAAATGGCGGAAAATATATTTTTATTTCCTTTTAGATTATTGTGGAATATTATTGTTACTGGTTTAATTATTACTGGCTTTGTGTTATGGTTTGGGTTTATTTTTGGGTCAGTAATTGGAGTAATACTTATTCTTATTTTTGCACCAGAATTATTTTTATTGCCCTTACTATTGATGCCGATGTATACTAAAATATGGGATGAGGAATAAATTATGAAAACAATAGTTGAAAAAGATGGCGATGGTTATTTAGCCAAAGTAGAAGGACATCAAAATTTATTCGCATTTGCTTATTCTGAAAAAGAAGCGATTATAGAATTAAAAAATGTTGTTGAAATGATGATGGATTATCATCTTGAACAGGTAAATGACGAAAGAATTATCAGGAATGAATTAACTCATACGGTAGAAAAATATGCCGTTCAAGTATAGAGAGTTTGAAAGAAAATTAACAAAACTTGGATATATGGTTGTGCGTCAAAAAGGTTCACACGTTATATTTTCAGATGGTAAAAATACTTTTCCAGTGCCAAATAATGGGTCAAAAGATATTTCTCCTGGTGTTGAAAGGCAATTATTAAAAATACTAGATTTGACAATTGATGAATTTAGAAATATCAAGTAGAACACCTAACAAATCATTCCAGCCGACCGCTTACGCGGCAGGTGAGTTCTAGCGTTAGGTGTATTCTCTCCACCTTTTTATTAGATTTTTTGATGGAGAAGGGTTGGAAACAAAAAAATGAGCAATAAAGAAATATTATCAATTATTAAGCAAAAATTAGATAATTTTGCTGACGAATATAAGCAAATAGTAAATGTGTTTGACGAATCCACAATGAACACAGAACACTTGGCAGAAGAAAAGAAAATTAAAATTAGGATGAATGCCTTAGAAATCAGGTGTAAAAATTCTCAATTTTTATTAGAAAATGTTATTACTGCATTAACATTAAATACTGAGGATAAAGGGGTGAATCAAGTTGCAGAATATAAGGACACCGTCAGCAACCTATTAAGTAGTATTAGAAATGAACTGAATAAAAACAATCTATTAGAGATGATAAAACACTTAGAAAAAATTCCTGTCGTTATGTCTGAAATTGACAATAAAATAAGCATCGCAATAGGGATTGATTCTAAAACATTACATTGATTTATAATATAAAATCACCTAACAAATCATTCCAGCGGTAGCGTACGCTACCGCTGAATTCAAGCGTTAGGCATTGAATACGTGCCGCTACTCACTGAAATGCGCATTGGAAATATATTATGAATGAACAAATTCTTCCGGATAACTTGCCAGTACCAGAGGATGATGGTGCATGTGTCCATCTTGAAGGGATGCGCTTTCCTTCAATTTCGCTCGAGACAACCGAGGGTCCTATTATTTTGGCAAAACTACCAAGAACAACCGTAGTTTACATCTATCCCAGATCATCCGCCGACAGTGTTGACCCAGAGGGTTGGGATGCAATTCCGGGGGCTCGAGGCTGTTCTCCTCAAGGGTGCGCCTTCCGTGATCACCAGTCCGAACTTTCAGCTCTTAGTACCAGTGTATTTGGGCTGGCAACTCAAGATGTGCCGTATTTGAAAAGCGAAGTGGCAAGGCTACACCTACCGTTTCCACTCATTAGCGATAGTAATCTCCAGTTAAAGAAAGCCTTAAATATCCCACTATTAGAAATGAAGGTGGATGGAATGAGTCTCTATAAGCGTATAACACTGATAATTCGGGAAGGACACATTGTCAAGGTGTTTTATCCCGTATTTCCACCGGATAAAAATGCTGAAAACGTCATTGCATGGTTGGAGGAAAACCCACTCTGATTTGATAGGTTATCTAAAAATCAAAGGGGGCAGTATCACTTGATTTTTAATTTCAGCAAAAACAATAATTTATGATAATAAAATTACCTAACAAACACTTCCAGCGGACTGCTAATGCAGCCGTTGAAGTGAGGAGTTATCAGCAGGAAAAAATAAATGAATAGACAACATGCAAAAAGAATTGCAGATTTGCTTTCATCGGTGGCGAATCAGACTGACTCAAAATACAAACTGTCGGACAAAATTCTATCAAAGGAATTATCTGGATTTCATCAATGGGCAGATGGACATCCATATGAAGGGGCTTTCCTGTTCAAAGACGAGGCAGAGCACGGTCTCTGGATATTGTTGATTGATTGGCACGAGAACGAGAACTTTTATGTTGTTCTATTTCCCGAATCAAAGACCGGCCCTGTTGCAGAGATACACGAATTAATAGACGAGGAATCGGCCGAGGCTTTTCTAAAATGGCGATACTCTCCTAGAAAGCGTGATGGGAGGAATGATGAGAGAAAGATCTATTTTATAGAAGAGTTTCTTTCTGGTGAAGTGCAAATATCTGTCCCAGCACATATTAAAGATGTTGATGACTTCATTGATGAATTATTTACATTAGCTATCAGTCGATCAAAAGCAGATGAGCTTGATCCAGAGCGACCTAGTGTGCGCAATAGTTTTCCTGAGGGGAAGATCAAGGAGAGACTTCATTTTTCTCGAGAAAGAAATGCTGAACTTATTAGGTAGGCAAAAAATAATGCACTGCGTCAAGATGACTGTCTCAAATGTGCATGCTGTGGCTTCGACTTTTTTACTACATACGGAAAAATAGGAAGGGGTTTTATAGAGGCACACCATACCAAACCTGTAAGCACCTTGCATGAAGATGGTGAGGAGACCCATTTGGATGACATCGCGCTTGTCTGTTCCAATTGCCACAGAATGCTTCATCGCAGAAGGCCTTGGCTTGGTATGGAGGATCTATCCGAACTGTTGGTTGCTAACAAGACAAATGAACATAAGAAGAATATAAAATGAATATTTTTAGCGTATTAAGTACAGGAAAATCAAATATGCATGAGCCAAGTATGTCAGCAATGTTTGCATATTTGCTAAACCCAAACCAAGACCATGGATTAGGTCGTAAAATCATTAATAATTTTTTGAAATTATCCAACATCAATAAAATATATGAAAATTTCATTGATGATAAAACCATTAAATTTGAAATTGATTTAGAGGTTCCATATCAATACAAAAACAAAAGAAGTGATATTGATATACAAATCAAAATTTTAGATAGTTCATATAATGAGCTTCATAGAATTATTATAGAAAATAAAATTAAACAAGGGTCGGCAAACCCAAAACAATTAAGTTCATATTATCAAGCGGTAATAAATGACAAAGATAATGATGCTTTTAATTTAGAGGAAGAAAATCTATCTGTTATATTTTTGACTCCAAAACCAAATAAAGGACTACAAGATGAATTTAACAACCTTGATGCTAAAAATAAAGTTTGGTTATATTGGAACAATGAGGAAACAGAAAAAACCACAATAGTAAACCTCATTCAAAACATTCTAAAATTGGAGCAAGAAGCAAAAATATCTCCTATAAATGAGTATATGAGGCATACTTTAAAAGCCTTTACCTATTACATCATCAAAACAATTGATATTAGTTCTGGGAAAAATAGGGTTGGTGAAGATATTGGCGAAATAAAGAAAAAGAAAGAAATACAAATAGAAAAACAAATCTACACAATTATATTAAGAGACAGTGGGCAAATACAATTATTTAACCAAGATGGCGATAAAATTCAGGCAAGACCATTGTTAAAAGTTTTTTACAGGAAAATAATATTCAAGAAAAAAGTAACTGCTTAACAACAAGATGCTTTGGGAAACAAATTAGCGACGCACAAATGATGGAATTTGCCAAGCAAAATTTAGGATATAAGCACGATAAGGGTTTAGATTTTGTCGCAAG
The DNA here is from genome assembly GCF_965237845.1 of Candidatus Spongiihabitans sp. Lineage (GTDB taxonomy): Bacteria > Pseudomonadota > Gammaproteobacteria > Arenicellales > Poriferihabitantaceae > Spongiihabitans. Next base: position 2,548,879 of record NZ_OZ250154.1, read on the forward strand.
ATTCAATAACAAATATGTTATTGGTGAAACTAAATTTTTAACCGATTCTGGTGGACATCAAAATGCACAATTTAACGATGCAATAATCACCGTTGAATCCAAAGTTGATGCGATACCAGTTGCGATTTTAGATGGCGCGCCTTATATTGAAAGTAACAATAAAATGTGTAAATCAGTTAGAAATCAAAATAAGCATAATATTATGAGTGCTTTGGTGCTAAGAGAATTTTTATATTCATTATGAAAAATTTACTTATTCACAGTGATAATTTAAGAGGGATTAAATTTTTACTTAAAAATAAAAAACTAAATGGAAAAATTGATTTAATTTACATTGACCCTCCTTTTGCTACTAATAGTAATTTTACAATTACAAATGATAGGGCTTCAACCATCAGTAATTCAAAAAATGGCGATATTGCTTATGCCGACAAATTAAAGGGTAAATATTTTATTAATTTCTTGAAAGATAGATTGATTTTATTAAAAGATTTATTATCCGAACAAGGCTCTATTTATTTGCATATTGATTACAAAATTGGACATTATGTTAAAGTGATGATGGACGAGGTGTTTGGAATTGAAAATTTTAGAAATGATATAACTAGAATAAAATGCAATCCTAAAAATTTCAAAAGAACAGGTTACGGCAACATAAAAGATATGATTTTGTTTTATTCAAAATCCGCTAAACCTATTTGGAATGAGCCAAAACAACCCTATACAGAAAAAGACATTGAAAAATTATTTTCTAAAATAAAACAAGGTAGGAGATATACAACCGTGCCAATCCATGCGCCGGGTGAAACAGAAAACGGGAAATCCAATCAGCCATTTAAAGGAATCATGCCTCCAGTGGGTAGGCATTGGCGAACAGATGTCCAAACACTAGAAAAATGGGATAACGGGGGGTTGATTGAATGGTCAAATACTGGCAATCCAAGAAAAATTATTTTTGCTGACGAAAGAGATGGGAAAAGAATGCAAGATATTTGGGAATATAAAGATTCTCAATATCCTAATTATCCAACAGAAAAAACTCTGCTATTTTAGATTTAATTATTAAAACTTCATCTAACGAAGGGAGCGTAGTTTTAGATTGTTTTTGTGGCTCTGGAACAACCTTAAAATCTGCTCATTTATTGAATAGGCAATGGATAGGAATAGATGAATCAAAGCTGGCAATAAAGGCAACAACTGAGAAAATAAAGAATATTGAAGACAACCTTTTTGTTTTAAAACCAGAATATGAACTAATAGATTTAGATAACGAAAAAAGGTTAACAAATCATTCCAGCCGACCGCTAACGCGTCAGGTGATTTCAAGCGTTATGCATCAAGGAAAATGAATTGAATCGAAAACATATATCTAGCGGGTCTGAATTTGAATCCAAAATTGGTTACTCACGTGCGGTTGCAGATGGTGATTATGTATTTGTTTCAGGCACCACAGGCTATAACTACGAAACCATGTCAATTTCTAGTGACCCAGTGGAGCAAGCAGATCAATGTTTTAAAAATATTGAAAAAGCGCTTATCGAGGCAGGCAGTAGTTTAAATAACATTGTGAGAGTCCGTTACATTTTTCCAAACAAACAAGACTTTGAGCCTTGTTGGCCTGTGTTCAAAAGATACTTAAGCAATGCCAAACCTGCCGCCACTATGTTTGTGGCAGGTTTGCTAGACGAAGCTATGAAGTTGGAAATTGAAGTAACTGCAAGGTTAAATGCATAACAAAGCAATTAACTACGCGCTGGACGCTCGTACCTCGCGCCGGTTATTGCGGCGTTGGCCTGCGGTCTAGCACTATATTCTTGGCGCAAAGCGCCTTCGAACATAGCGTTCAACCCGACCAATTCTCCAGCATAAAAAGAGGCAAGCCTCTAATATGCTGATACAATTGGCAGGTCAACTCCGCCGTTATATATTTAAAAAAGGAATAATTAATGCTCGAACTGAGACCTACTTGTGAGCACTGTAATAAAGAATTGCCACCAAACTCAACCGAAGCAATGATTTGTTCATATGAATGTACATTTTGTTCTAACTGTGCCATTGAAATCTTTGAAAATGTTTGTCCCAATTGTGGTGGTGGTTTTTCTAACAGGCCAAACAGGCCAAGCCAAAACCTTAAAAATGATAATCACTTAGATAAACACCCAGCATCAATGAAAGTAATACACTCCCCTAAAAAAATATCTGAACATAAAGAATTTGCATCAAAAATTAAATCAATACCCCCACATGAACGATAATGAGCCGTAAATCTGGCCTACAAGAGAATAAATAATATAATGACATGCATAATATATAACAAAACAATACGCGCGGACACGCTTCGCGTGCCGGTGATTTCCGTGTTAGACAAAGGAGAAACCAATGAATAAATATTTAAGTTTGCTTGCATTCTTACTACTTCTTGCCATGGTGCCATTTGTACATGCGCTTGAGTTACCCAAAGAACAAACATTTGAAATCAAAAATGTAAAAGATCTGAATGTCCTCTATGTTCATCATGACCAAAGCAAAGGGCATATTTCAAATACTTTAATCAAATTAATTCAATACTATCTCCTCAAAGACGAGCGTTGAAGGTTCAAATATAGATGGTAGTTATTATGCCATCGGTTATAGAGGCAGCCCAAAAGAAACTGAAACAGTAAAGAAAACGACCTTCAAAGGTGGGTTATTTGCTTCTTATATTTACAAAGGAAGCTATAAAACAGTTGGCAAAGCAATAAGAAAAACTTTTCAAAAAGTATTGAAAACGGGCAAATATGTGCCTCACGATAAGGAAGAGATCAGATTACTCTACTGGAATAGTATTGACGATAATTATCCAAAAGATTTAATCACTGAAATTCAAGTTCGTGTACTAAAGTTACCTTGAATGGTCTAACAATTAAATCAACATTGACAACTACCAGCCGTTTTATCAATCAATGTTGGTCAATTGAATAAAGATCATTCTCTTTTATAAAGTTAAGCGTTGCTGGTAGTTGCAAGTTATCCAGGCGTTATACGCTACTAAAGTTTTGCAATTAACCTGGAAGTATTATGGAAATAATCAGAAGTAAAGAATTCACGGCAAGTCGCGCTTGGGGCGCTAAAGATATCTCTAATATGAACGGGATTACAACTCGCTTACATTGGACAGATAAGCCCTACAAATGGCACATTAACGATGGCGAAGAAGTATTTGCAGTATTAGATGGCGTTGTAGAAATGCTATACAAAGAGAATGGAATTGAGCAATCTACCGTATTAAATACTGGTGATATTTTTTATGCTTCTGTGGGTACTGAGCATGTAGCTCATCCAAAAGGTGAAGCTAGAATCTTAGTCATAGAATCAGAAGGCAGCGTATAACAAGTATGTCATGCAGGAATTTTAATAAAATACCGCTTCGCGTCAAAACTTTTATTAAAATTCTCATACAAAGGCGTTATACCCAAAGAGAATCATGTCACTGAAATCACATTTTGTAACTTATGGCTGATTACAACCAGTGAATGAATAAAAGTAGGGGCTGACCCAGATAACTAAGTTAAATTCTGCCTAACCAATTGTTTTATTTGCCGTCGTGTATAGGTTCAGATACCTTTGGCACTCCGATGCAGAAGGAGAGTCATGCAACATCAGCATATCGGATACCGAACAAAGGCTTTGCCGCGTAGCCTGTTCAGGGCAGCTTTGGGAGATGACTTCCAAACATGCTCAAGAACGCCTCAAAATCCTCGGTTGCTTCTCGGATTATGGCGCAGCCGCGACCTGTGATGCCTTCAATGTCAGTCGCAGAACGCTTTATCGCTGGAAACAGTGCGCCAAGCTAGCGGCGACCCGGCAGCCCTGACTGCCAAATCCTGTGCCCCCAAGCGCCGGCGACAGCCACAGCACCGATGCTGGCTAGGGAAATCCGCCAACTGCGCGAGCAATTCCCCAACCTTGGCAAAGACAAACTGCGGGTCTTGCTACGACCTTGGTGTAGGCAGCAAGACATCGCACTGCCCAGCGTCTCTACCCTCGGTCGCATCATCGCCCGAGACCCTGACAAAATGCGCCACGCCCCCACCAGACTGAGTGCCCACGGCCGCCACAAACTCATCCCCCGCAAACCCAAAGACTTCAAGCATCAGCCGCTTGAAGTGTTCGCCTACGCGATGGCCTGCGCCGCTACCTGTTCACCTTCATCAACCCTCACTCCCGCTTTGCCATCGACATCAAAGCCGCCAGCCAGTCCAGGCGACCATCGCCCTTGATGTGCTGTGTCAACTCCTGCCACAACCGCCGCGCTTCAGGATCGAAGACAACGGCTCGGAGTTCATATGACGTTGCCAGCAACGCCTCGATGCCCACGGCATAACCCACTAGCGGACTTATCCCCGCTCGCCCACCATTTCGACGGGAGCGAAATGGCGCGTAGTCCGCGAAGCGGATTCGTATCAGGGATGATACGAACAAAATGAACTCTTGCGCCGAGCGCTTCAATCGTACTATCCAGGAGCAGTTTGTTGATTATCACGAGGATCAACCGTTCCATGACCTGACCGACTTTAACCGTAAACTGGCCAACTGGCTACTCGACTGCAACACCGTCCTGCCTCATCATAGCCTCGGACTGCGATCTCCTGCAACTTCCTCATCCACAATCAACCAGAGTGCCAAAGGGGGTGGACTTATACAAAAAAGAAGCAAGCCTCTAATATGCTGATACAATTGGCAGGCCAACTCCGCCGTTATGCGCCTTTATAATCCAGAGGAAAATCGAAAATGCTTAATATAGAAAACGTCAATCATATTGGCATCAGAATTAAAGAGAAGTCTCGGTCAGTCGCTTTCTACGAATTGCTGGGGTTTGAATTCAGAAATGATGTTGGTTTCGAAGAAGGCCATCCTATTATCATGAAACACCCAAGTGGGGTTGTGCTAAATTTGCTCGGACCATCGAACATGCCAGAAGGAAAAAACATACTGATGGACGTGAGCGAGAAATATACCGGTATTACCCATATGGCATTAACCGTCAGCTCACTTGACGTCACCAAACTTTTTATGAAAGACAATCAAATAGAAATTACTGGGTCATTCAGTTTTGGGGGCATGTCCGCAATATTCATTCGAGACCCCGACCGGAACGTAATCGAGCTAGATGCGTACGGAGCAAACGAAAAACAAGATATGGGTGAATATTCTGGTCATTTGTAGTCAAGTAAAATCGCATAACAAGGGCAACAACGGCTACGCTCGTACCTTGCTCTGCTTTTTGATGTCCGCTGATGTGAGGCGTTATAGCTACAAAATAATAGGGTAAAGAAGAAAGAAAAAAGATCATTAAAGTTTTACGAAATGCTTCACGATATTGAGTATAAGATCAGCAGTGAGCGCTATAACGGAAACATCCAAAATTTTGGTCCTGGTGGTGTATGGGAGGGTGAAGGTAGAAGTTTTCGTTATCCGGTTCGGTTTACAAATGCAGAAGGGGGGAAAGAAAAATACCGAGGAAGAGTTCCGTACACCAAAAGTTCATCTGATGAAATGGCTTATTGTGTTCTTGGTGAAGAGCAGTACAACTCAGCGCACTATGCCTTCGGTGCAAATCAGTTATATGTTCTGATAGGTATCAAGCATGCAGTTCAAATGCTTGAAAAACGTTTCAATATTGATTTTGATGAGTTATTGAAAAGTGAAGCGAAAAATTCAGAGAAGCCATAACAAAGCAAATGCACTTGGACAGCAAAAAGCGTCACTCCTTCGTCGCTCTGCGTTTTGCCGCCGGTGATATGCAACGTTATATTTACTTAGAAACTATCGATGACATTAAACAGACCTAAGGCTGTAGCTAACAAGCAAATTGACAATGAACGCGTCATCGTCACCGAGTGGCGATTTGAACCCGGCGCAGAAACCAGTTGGCACAAACATGGCTATGATTACATTGTTGTTCCAGGTATGAATGGCAATTTGCTTCTTGAAACCACAGAAGGTAATAGCATTGCTGAACTGAAAGCTGGGCAGTCGTACTACAGACCTATAGGCGTAGAGCATAATGTGGTTAACGCGAATGACTTTGAATTCTATTTTGTTGAAATTGAGTTGCGGTAAATATATAACAAGTGCATGCAGTCGGACAAAGAGCCCGCTACGCGCGCTCTTTGTCACTGATACGGGGCGTTAGGCTTGAGACACAATGAAAAAGTTGGCGATGCGCGCTAACGCAGGATAAGGGGCAGTGATTTTCGGCTTCGCCGAAAAACTGCCCCTAAAACAAATGCGCTACGACATCGGGATAGCGGGATACAAAATTCGCTTTAATACCCTTGGTAATATAATCGGGCAGATCTTCGTAATCACCGCGATTGGCTTCGGGCAGGATTAGATTGCGGATTTTCATTCGGCGTGCGGCAATGACTTTTTCTTTGATGCCGCCGACCGGCAGCACTTGTCCAGTGAGTGAAATCTCGCCAGTCATGGCGATGGATTTTTTGATGGCGCGGCCTTTGGCTAATGAAATCAGGGCACAAGCCATGGTGATTCCGGCGCTGGGGCCGTCTTTTGGTGTTGCACCTGCCGGTACATGCAGATGGATCATGGCGTTTTTGAAAAACGTTTGATCAATGCCAAATTGTTCTGCGTTGCCAAGCACATAGCTATAAGCAATCTCTGCCGACTCCTTCATAACGTCGCCAAGCTGCCCGGTTAATTTAAATCCGCGATTAAAACTATGACTGCGCGTTGCTTCGATGTCCAAGGTGGTGCCGCCCATTGCGGTCCAGGCCAGTCCGGTTACCACACCGACACCGGCAATTCGATCTTCGTCATTGAAAATGGGCTTGCCCAGATACTGTTCAAGATTTTTCACGGTAACATGAATCGGCGCTTTGTTTTTTTTAAGCAATCTCATCACTGCCTTTCTGGTAATCGTTCCCAACATCTTTTCTAGTCTACGCACCCCCGCTTCACGGGCGTATCGCTCAACAATTTTTCTCATCGCCAGGGTATCGATTCGAAGTTGGCCACGCTTTTTAAGGCCAACTCGTTGTAATTGTCTGGGCAACAAATGCTTGCGGGCAATAACAATTTTTTCCGCCGCCAAATAGCCGGACAATCGAATCGATTCCATCCGATCAAGCAATGGCGCGGGAATGGTGTCGAGTTGGTTGGCGGTGCAAATAAACAAGACATTGGATAAATCCACCCGCACATCAAGATAATGATCGAGAAAATCCTTGTTTTGCTCAGGGTCGAGAACTTCAAGCAAAGCAGACGCAGGGTCGCCACGAAAAGAGTCTCCAATCTTGTCGATTTCATCCAGCATGATCACCGGGTTGGCGGTTTTACATTCCCGCAGCGCCTGAACAAACTTGCCCGGCATCGCCCCGATATAGGTTCGACGATGGCCCTTGATTTCCGCTTCATCGCGCATGCCGCCTAATGAAAATCGGAAAAACTCTCGACCCAATGCGTCGGCTACCGACCGCCCCAGAGAAGTCTTGCCCACGCCCGGCGGCCCTACCAGCAACATGATTGATCCTGCCACCTTGCCTTTCATTTTTCCTGCGCCGATGAATTCGAGGATGCGCTGTTTGACTTCATCCAAGCCTTCATGATCGCGGTCTAATATAACGGCCGCATTTTTCAGAACCAGGGAATCCTTGCTGTGTTTACCCCAAGGTACGCTGGTCAACCAATCCAGGTAATTGCGGGTTACCCCATATTCCGGCGACCCGCGTTCCAGCATCGACAGTTTGTCCAGCTCTTCGTCAATGCGACTTTGCGCCTGCTCCGGCAACACACACCCCTCCAATCTACCGCGGAAAGTTTCGACTTCCGATTCACGGTCGTCCTTGGAAATACCCAGTTCTTTTTGAATAAACTTAAGCTGCTCGCGCAAAAACATTTCGCGTTGGTGCTGGGTTATTTCGCCTTCGATGTGCGCGCGAATCTCGGTTTGCGCCTTGGCGACTTCAACTTCCTTTTGTAACAGCACCAGAGTCTTTTCCATCCTCGGCAATAACTCAATGGTTTCGAGTATTTCCTGCATCTCGACCGCATCCGCCGTGGTTAAACTGGCGCCAAAATCCGCCAACCTGGCCGGTTCGCCGGTTCTGAAATAGTTTAGAAACATCTTCAGCTCTTCACCATACATCGGATTAAGCGGCAACAACTCCTTGATGATATTTACGATGGCGGTGGTATAGGCTTTGATTTCGGTTGATTCTGCCGGACTCAGTTCAGGGAAATAACGCACCTGCACGGTAAAGGGGCGTTTTTCAGAAACCCAATTGGTGATTTCAAAACGCTGCAATCCCGCCAAAACAACATGATATTGATCTTCCTGCTGCTCGATGTGATGAATCTTGCATACCGTGCCGACCGACCTGAAGTCCTTGGATTCTATTGCCTCGGGCTTGACCCCGTCGGTGAAAACCACGCCTACGGCGCTTTGATCGGCCTTATGTATCGCCTTTAATGTCTTACTCCATCTACGTACATCAAGCACCAGCGGCAATACCTGAGCGGGGAAAAAAGGTTTTTTCTCCAGCGGTAATAAATGCAAAACTCCGGGCAATACGTCTTCCGGCCTGGCCAGTTCATTAACTACATTTTCAACTACGTTATCGTTCATTGATTATATGTACCATAATTCGCCCGAGAATAAATATGAAGAAATATATGGGGGTTTGGATAGAATTGCCAAGGGCGGCATCGATTTTGCAACAATGTCCGGGTTCGCCACATACCAGACAAATCAAGCAGCTTGCATGAGTTGTTGATAGTACACCGGCGGCGTCGGAAAACCTGATTCAATCATTACAGGGATTCCAACGCCAAGGCACTTTACGCACAAAAATGAATATCGCATCGCAAGGTGAATTATTTGCCTTGTTCCTGGACGCTTTGAGTCAATCCCGAATGCAACCGGCGGCGTGCTTGATTACCCGTAAAGCCAGACCACCGATATGGGTCAAACATTCGCCGTTTGCAAAACCGCATGCAATAAAACATTGGCTCCGTCTTCACAATCTTGCGGGGTTGCGGATTCTTGTTCGTTATGGCTTAAACCACCGGCGCAAGGAATGAAAATCATCGCCGCCGCCGTTTTTGCCGCGACATTGAAAGCATCGTGACCGGCACCTGAGATAATATCCTGGTGACGGTATCCCAGCGTTTCGGTGGCGCAACGGATGCGTGCCACCAATTCATCGGCAAAGCGCACAACCGGAGAATGCCATACCGGCCTACAGTCAAGCGATAAATGCGGGAATTCTTGCCCCAAAGTGGCAAGCGCGGCATGCAAATTCTCATCCATCGCTTGTAGCATTTGTTCCTGAGGATGACGCAAATCCACGGTTAAGGCTACCCGCCCTGGGACCACATTGCGGGAGCCGGGAAAGGCTTGCAATTGCCCGATAGTCGCTCGCCCATCACTGTTTTTATCGGCTACCTCATAGACTGCGCTCAACAGTTTCGGCAAAGCCATCACCGGGTCTTTACGCAAAGCCATGGGCATAGGCCCAGCGTGCGTTTCTTCCCCCCGCATCAGCACATCATACCAGCGAATCGCTTGCCCGCCAGTAACAACGCCGATGCTATTACCGGATTGCTCCAACAACGGCCCTTGTTCGATATGCAATTCAAAATAGGCTTGCAGAGGATGGCGCAAAGACGACTTGGGCGCGTCATAACCCAGCCGCCGCAGTTCTGCGCCAACACTGATGCCTTCGGCATCTTTCGCCGACAACGCCGCTTGCAAGGACAATTTTCCGCCATAGACGGCAGAGCCCATCATCGCCGGCGAAAATCGCGCCCCTTCTTCATTCGTCCATACGATAACTTCCAGCGGCGATTTTGTAGCGATTTTGTGGTCGTCCAAACTGCGTAACACTTCCAAGCCCGCCAGCACACCCAGAACGCCGTCAAAACGCCCGCCGGTGGGTTGGGTATCCAAATGGCTTCCCAGAGCGACCGGCGCAGGCACATCATCAGACTCACCATCAGCATCAGCATCGCTATTTTTACCAGCGCGACGCACAAATAAATTGCCGATGGCATCATAGCGCACAGCATAACCGCTGGCACGACACCATTGCAGAAACAATTCCCGCCCTTGTTGGTCGCTATCGGTAAGCGCCTGACGGTTACAACCACCGTTCGCGGTTGCGCCTATGTCCGCCATCTGCATCAGGGTGTGCCACAGACGCTCCCCATTTATGCGAATTTGTTGCATCGCTACTCCTTTATTTAATTTGACGATATATCTCGTAACATGCAATTTATCTTAATCGGTATAGCGGATAAAACAAGGAAAAGCATAATCAGCATACCCATAGTCCAGGAAGCGAAAAACACATCGCCACCCATAATTCCCATGTATCGGACCGGTTTTCGTCAGGATTTCGTTTTCACCGGCGACCCGGCGCCCATCGATGTGAATTTCTGATTTCGAGAACCGACTAACCCGGATCTCTCCGCAACGCCTGGCACATGCAATGCACTCCGCCTCCGCCCGGCGTGATCATCGACACATCCGGATCGTAAACTTTAATGCCCAAGGCGCGGACTTTTTCTTTCAAAACCTTGCTTGTTTGCGGCAGCAGAATCCGGTCGTTGCCCAGCGCAACCACGTTACAGCCAAGCTCCAAGGTGTCCTGAAATGGCACTGCGACCATTTCGATTTGTTTTGATTTGAGCCACAAAATTACTTCCGGGTCGGTGGACTCAAGGCAGACGGCGGCGAGCTTGGGAGCCAACATAACCACCATGAGGTCAATGTGAACATAGAACGGGTCAATGTCGGTCAACATGACTTCCCATCCTTCGGCTTCAAACCATCCTTGCAATTGCAACGCCGCCGGTTCGTGGCTACGGCCTTCATTCCCCTCCCAGCCGATCAGCACAGATCCCGGTTCGATCACATTAAAATCCCCGCCCTCGAAATGTCCAGCGGTTACATAGTCATAGACCGGGATGCCAAGACGCTCATAGGTTTCGAGCGCACGGAAGTTCTCGCCCCGTCGCCACCAGTTTGCCATATTGGTGATGATTGCTCCATATGGCGTCATCACCGACGAATCCCGCGCAAATACCTGATATGGCAATGCCTGGTCCGGCGCGTGGAAATGACAGACGACCCCAGCTGACTCATAAGCGGACACCATTTCAGCATGCTGCGCTTTGGCTACATCATAATCATACGCAAGATTGCGTCGGATGCTTTTCTTCGATACCGAACTGGTTTCCAGCCAGCGGTAGTGGTCCACGGGCCCAAGCAGAATATCGCGCAATACGCCATAGTCGCAATCCGCTCCCCAGTTCCGCAGCACCGGCGTGCCGCCGCCTTCGCGCCTCGTCCGCAGTGAGAAATTGTTATTCATCTTGGCAGTGGGCGGGCGGGCCGCCACAGGAAACCACTGCGAATTGATTTTTCTTCGATATTTTCATTGCCTTAGCTGGGGAATATGCGAATCCCGCCAGATTATTGAATATACTCCAGAATCATACACCCAAAACGATGCAACCGTTGTTTTGTGCCGCCATTGATTTGATATGCTTCGCTTTGGCCTGCATCGGGCTGTCTCCTTTGTGTTCGACCCCGGACAACAAGCATTCAAATTACCTTGAGCCTTTTACTCGAGTACTGGCATTGACCAGGAAAAGGGCTATGCCTTAGCGTGTAACTTACCATCCTTAATACTGACAATTCGCCCGGTTTTGTGTGCAAGTTTTAAGTTATGGGTCACCACAATCAGGCTGGTTCCAACATCCTGATTTAGCTCCAGCAACAACTCATGAATAGCATCGGCGGTATGGGAATCCAGATTACCCGTGGGCTCATCCGCCATGATGCATTTAGGTTTTGTCACCATCGCCCGCGCAATGGCGGCTCTTTGCCGTTCACCACCGGACAGCTCTCCCGGCTTGTGTTCAATTCGCTGTCCCAACCCCACTCGCTCAAGAATGTCTCGCGCCGTATCAAATGCCTGTTCGGCGCTGGTTTTACGTATCAACAACGGCATCGCCACATTTTCAAGGGCGGTGAACTCCTGGAGCAAATGATGAAATTGATAAACAAAACCTAACGCCGCATTACGCAAATCACCCCGGGCTTTTTGAGACAGGCGATTAATATCCCGATTGTCAATCATGACTTTTCCACTGGTCGGTTCGGCCAAACCACCCAGAATATGCAACAGCGTGCTTTTCCCCGACCCGGAAGCGCCGACAATGGCGACTTGCTCCCCTCGTTCAACCTGAAATTCGATATCCTCCAACACCTCAACTGTAATCGGCCCTTCATCAAATGTTTTAGAAACATTCCGGCAATCAATCACTAAATTATCGCTCGGCAAATTATCAGCACCCAAATTATCGGCCTCCTGATGCGTACTCATTCGTACCTCAACGCCTCAGCCGGTTGAACTTTAGAGGCTCGCCAGGCCGGATAAATGGTCGCGAGAAAACTCATCGACAGCGCCGCAAAAATAACCCGTGCCACGTCGGCCCAGCGCATGTCCGCCGGGAAATCGCTGATCACATAAACGTCCAACGGGAACAATTCCGTATCGAAGAAGTTTTCCAGGGCGGGGATGATGGTTTCCACATTGAGCGAGGTAATTACGCCAAACACGCCACCCAATAAAATGCCGATCACGCCAATTATCGATCCCTGAATCATAAACACTTTCATGATGCTTGCCGGGCTCATACCCAAAGTCCTCAGGATTGCCACATCAGCTTGTTTGTCGGTGACAATCATGACCAGGGTTGAGACAATATTAAATGCGGCTACCGCAATAATCAACAACAGCACGATGAACACCACCCGCTTTTCGATTTCCAGCGCGCGAAAAAAGTTGGCATGTTCCATAGTCCAGTCGCGCACCCGAAACTCGTCATTGAGTTGCCGAGAAATTTCGATTCGAAACCTCCGCGCTTGCTCAACATCGTTAAGCTTGAGCCGCAGACCGGTGACTTTATCCTCAAGGCTCAGCAACTTCGCAGCATCGTCGATATGGATTAATGCGATGCCGCTATCGTATTCGTACATGTTGATTTCAAATAATCCAATCACGGTAAAACGCTTTAACCGTGGCAACAGACCGGCTGGCGTTACCTTGCCGTTTGGCGCCACCACGGTCACTTTTTCACCGAGACTTACACCCAGCGATCTTGCTAAATTTTTACCCAGAATAATGCCAAAAGACCCGGACTGCAAAGCATCCGGGTCGCCTTCGACGATATGGTTAAGTACCTCGGACACTGCTCGCTCCTGGTCGGCATCGATACCGCGAATCAACGCGCCGGTCACTCGCGCGCCTTTGGTAATCATGCCCTGCCCTAACACAAAGGGCGCCTGGGCCTGGACTTGAGGATGGCTGGAAATTCTGTCGGACACGGATTTCCAATCGTCCAGATAACCATCGAAATCACTGATAGTGATATGAGAAACCACGAATAAAATTCGGTCGCGAAGATCCTTGTGAAATCCATTCATAATCGACATAACCGTAATCAATGCCCACACCCCGAGAACGATGCCTGCCATGGAGGTCATGGAAATAAACGAAATAAAATGATTGCGCCTTTTAGCCCGCGTATAGCGCAAACCAATAAAAAGCTCTAACGGCGGCATCACCGGATTCGTTCCTTTAAATCAGCAAGCCATTTCACGGTGCGGACACAATATAGTCGTTGCGAATGATAAGGTGGATTATTAATTTTTTTTGGGAAAAGGGCTGCTTGTCGGTTTTAAGCGGAACGGCCTTGTCTGCTAAACCCTTCTATAGCCCGTGCATAGGACTCCAGTCTTTTGGGGGGGGCATAGAATCCACGATCCAGCATTTCGCGCAGTTCGCTTGTTTCCAAACTAGCCAGTTCTTTGAACACGGCGACGGTTACTTGCTGTCGCGATTTAATGCGCGACACATCCCTTCCGCCGCCTAAAAAATCCCGTACATGGTTGACATTCGGCATGAACTCTTTCGCTTCGTACTTTTCCGCCATGATGGCAAGAATTTCTTTTTTCTTATCGTCGCTTATGTCAATGGATTTCACGACTTTCACGGCGTTAGGCTTTGTTCTTTTCTTGGTTGGTTTCATGGATGATTGATTAGCGACGACACGGCGAATTTTCGCCCCGCGATTTGCGACGGCGGATTTTTCCGAGCGCATACCGCTAAGTGTTTTGCGGATATTTTCGTAGCCAAAGCTGTTTATTAAAACACTCAAGGTTTTTTGCACTTGTTCTTGTTTCATTGTTCCTTCTCTTGTTTGCCGAGATCAATTTTGGCAAGAATTTCTTTCGCCACATCCGGCCATTCAATCCCCGCGTTTCCCAAATATCCAGCGTACGGGTCTTTTGCCCATCTGGGGTATGCATCGGAATGATCCATCCGGTTCGTGAAAATATCCCACTTATAATCTTTTGCTTTTTTTCTGATGTCTATTAGTGAATCACGTCCATCTGCGGAAGAACCATATCCACTTGTTTTTGTTCTATGAACAAGCACTCCGCACACATCTATTGTATGTCCGCGATTGCCCGTGCGAAAAGATTCGAGCGATTGTTTCATTAACGGAAAACCAATGGTTGAGAAAAATTCCAGTTTCACCGGAATTAAAACATAGCGGGAAGCGTGATACGCCGCTTTGGTGAAAATTGATTCCGTGGGGGCGCAATCAATCAAAATTAAATCTTTGTGTTGCATGTGCCGCGCGATGAATTTTGCTAGCACTCTTTCATCCATTTTTGTGGCGCGAACAAGGTTATCCGAGAAATCAAATCTTGACGGAATAACTCCCAGTTTCCATTTTGCCAGCCACCCGGAGGACACCTGCTTGATAACACCCGCCGCATCCAAAGGGTAGGAGGCAGGTTTGTTTTTGGTGGGCACCGCATAACCAGAAAACAACTCCACGATGGAAGGTTATCTTTCGTCCATGAATTTAGTGTAGTCGTCGGTCGTCATCAACGCCTGACTTAAATTCGCCTGCGGATCCAAATCTACAGCGAGGACATCCAAGCCTTGTCGCGCCGCATAACGCGCGAGCAGAGCAGTCACGGTGGTTTTGCCGACACCGCCTTTGAGATTGATGACGGAAACGACTGTGGGCGTATTGCTCATAATGGTGGATTCTATCACAAAGTCGGATATGCTCAGGAATCAGAAACTGTTTCATGGCGCATATGCGGAAACAACACCACGTCCCGAATCGACGGGCTATCGGTCAGCACCATCACCAGCCGGTCGATGCCGATACCCTCTCCGGCGGTCGGCGGCATGCCATATTCCAGTGCGCGGATATAATCGGCATCAAAATGCATCGCTTCATGATCGCCGGCGTCTTTATGTTGCTGTTGTTTCTTGAATCTTTCAGCTTGATCCTCTGGATCGTTCAATTCAGAAAAGCCATTGGCAATTTCTTTTCCATCCACAAAGAACTCGAAGCGATCGCTGATTTCAGGTTGGTCATCATTACGTCGTGACAAGGGCGATACTTCCACCGGATAGGCGGTAATAAAAGTCGGATCAGTCAGTTTCTCCTCTACCCGCTTTGCAAACACCTCGGTCTGAATTTTGCCCACGCCATGACCTGGCAGCGCGTCAATGTCAAGTTCAATCGCCAGTTTGGTAATCGCCTCCAAATCGGTTAGCTGGGATTCCGTTATATCCGGGTTGAAGTGGAGTATCGACTCAATCATGGTGAAACGTCGGAAAGGTTTTGAAAAGTCGAGAATTTGACCCTGACTTTCCACTTTGGTATCACCCACAACAGCCTGGCATACCCCGCGCATCATTTCTTCAGTCAAATCGATGAGGTCATGGTAATCCGCATATGCCCAATAGAATTCAAGCATTGTGAACTCCGGGTTGTGGCGCGTGCTCACACCCTCATTCCTGAAGTTACGATTTATTTCAAACACGCGCTCAAATCCCCCGACCACTAATCGCTTTAGATACAACTCCGGTGCAATGCGCAGAAACAACGCCATATCCAGGGCATTGTGATGGGTGCTGAACGGGCGCGCCACGGCCCCGCCGGGAATGGGATGCATCATCGGTGTTTCGACTTCGAGAAACCTGCGTTCGGTCATGAATTCCCGAATATATTGAATCGCTTTAGCCCGGATTTTGAAAACCGATCGGGTTTGCTCATTCATGATTAGATCAACATAGCGTTGTCGATAACGGGTTTCCGTATCGGTTAAGCCATGAAATTTTTCGGGCAGGGGTCGCAATGCTTTGGTCAGCAATCTAATTCGGTCCACCCGAATGCTTAACTCTCCGGTTTTGGTATGAAATAACTCGCCTTCCGCCGCAATGATGTCGCCGATGTCGTATTTCTTGAATTCTTCGTTATAGACATTCTCGAGCAGCCTATCCCGTTGCAAAAACAACTGCATTTTGCCGCTCATGTCCTGAATGTGGGCAAAGCCGGCTTTGCCCATGATTCTTCGGGACATCAACCGTCCGGCAACTTTGACGCGAATGGTTTGCTGCCCGACGCCTTCGCCATCCTCAGAATATTTTTCCAATAGATCACCGACAAATGCGTCTCGTCTAAAGTCATTGGGAAACGGATTGCCCTGAGCGCGTAACGCGGTTAGTTTGTCGCGTCTTTGCTGGCTTTGGTCGCTTTCTTCGCGCATTGGTATTGTTCCGGTTTTACGGGTGGTTTTATGCGGGTGGTTATAGGCCAGCCTTGAGGCTGGCTTCAATAAATTGATTCAAGGAGCCATCCAGAACCGCCTGAGTATTGCCAGTTTCAACACCGGTTCTCAGATCTTTTATGCGCGCCTGGTCTAATACATAAGATCGAATCTGATGGCCCCAACCGATATCGGATTTATTGTCTTCTTCTGATTGTTGTTGCTGGCGGCGCTTTTGCAATTCCGCTTGATACAATCTGACTTTTAACATGGACATCGCCTCAGCGCGGTTACGATGCTGGGAGCGGTCATTTTGGCACTGTACCACGATTCCGCTCGGATTATGGGTTATGCGAACCGCCGAGTCGGTGCGGTTTACGTGTTGCCCGCCGGCCCCGCTGGCGCGATAGGTATCCACTCGCAAGTCCGCAGGATTGATATCAATTTCAAAGCTATCATCAATTTCCGGATAGGCATAGACCGAGGCGAAGGAAGTGTGCCGTCGATTTCCCGAATCGAAAGGGCTTTTACGAACCAACCGATGAATCCCGGTTTCGGTGCGCATATAACCGTAGGCATACTCACCGGACACTTTAATTGTGGCGCTCTTGATTCCGGCTACGTCCCCTGGGGAGCGCTCGACCAACTCTGATTTAAATCCCTGACCTTCAGCCCATCGGCTATACATGCGTAATAACATTTCCGCCCAATCCTGAGCTTCTGTGCCACCAGAACCTGATTGGATATCGACAAATGCGTTAAGAGCATCGGCCTCGCCCCTGAACATCCGTCGAAATTCCAATTTGTCCAGCTTGGATTCAATGATTCCGACATCCTCGGCCACTTCCTCAACGATTTCGGTGCCATCTTCGGTTTTAGCCAAATCCAGCAATTCCAAAGCATCAGCAATATCCCGCTGCAACTGATCCAATCCATCAACCACTTGCGCCAGATTAGCTCGTTCTTGTCCGCGCTTCTGCGCCTCTTCCAGATCATCCCATATCCCCGGATTTTCCAGAATCAGTTCGACTTCCTGCAGTCGATCTTTCTTGCCTTCATAGTCAAAGATACCCCCTTAACGCCGCCATGCGCTCGCTCGAATGGGTTAATGAATCGGTAAGTTCGTTTGGAGTTGACATAGCCATACCATTAATAGTTGGGACACATTTTCAGACCGGCGAGGATACCTAGTTTTCGCGGCGAATAACATAGCAAGCCGCAATATCAGACAAGAACGCAACCTAAACGCAGTTCAAATTGACATGCAACGGCGCAATCGGTACAGTCCACTTTCATTTTATGCCGAGGTGGCGGAATTGGTAGACGCGCTAGCTTCAGGTGCTAGTGGGCGATTGCCCGTGAAGGTTCAAGTCCTTTCCTCGGTACCAGACCGTTAACGCCCCCACGCCAAAACATACTATGCTTAATGCCAGCAGATCTCACTTAGCAGAAGTTGAAGAAAGTTACTTTGAACACCAGAGCGTGGCATTCCGTTATGCCGGAAATTGTTTGAAAGCGGCGATAATGGCATTCGCTCACGGAATAGTGCCAGGCTGGTTTCAAACCAGTGCCAGCGATCTCGTTAAGAAGATCGCGAATAATAGAAAGCTTCAGGCCTAATTCATGGTTGCGCAGGGCCACCGTACCACATGCCTCAACTCGAACACATTGAAGCGATAGAAAAACGCTTATGGGGCGCGACTGATGAGTGGGGAAATGGCATCTTCTGTGCAAGGAGATTGCTTACGTTTTCACCATTGCCTGGTTAAAATCCATTTGTTTGCGAATGGTAATGGTAGGCATGCGCGTATTATTGCAGATGCGTTATTGCAAAAAATCTTACATGAACAACCGATCGATTGGAACGATGGCCATTTACAAAACATTGGTCAACATCGTAGCGAATATATCGCGGCATTAAGGCAAGCGGAGGCTGGCGATTATCAATCTTTGTTTGATAAGTTTCTGTGAAGGCTACATAAGCTTAGATACATTTGGCTCTCCGAACCATGATGATCTCTCTTATGATCTTGGGTTATGCGGATCAGGGCGATAAATTTTTGAATTAAATCTGTGCTTGTAGAACAAATTATTTTACATTGAATTCGAATCGAATGTACGCCTTCTCGACCTGATTGACGACATACTAAAATCTGGCGCTAAAACCCTCATGATTTAACAGCCAGGCTTTTCGGTGCATTCCTCCAGCGTAGCCG
The DNA here is from genome assembly GCF_965237845.1 of Candidatus Spongiihabitans sp. GTDB lineage: Bacteria > Pseudomonadota > Gammaproteobacteria > Arenicellales > Poriferihabitantaceae > Spongiihabitans. Next base: position 2,567,746 of record NZ_OZ250154.1, read on the forward strand.
CGCAACGATCCATCTTCACCGATAACCCGATGACAGGGAATTATAATTGCCAGCGGGTTGTTTGCATTTGCGCTGGCCACCGCCCGTACTGCTGTTGATTGTTTAATGGCGCTTGCCAATTGGCGGTAGGAAATTGTCTCGCCCACGGGAATTGTTTTCAGCGAATCCCATACTCGTTGTTGAAAGGCGGTGCCATCGGCAACAATCTGCAATCCATCAAACGCCTTCCAGTCACCGCTGAAATAGCGGTCCATCCTGCTTTGCATATTCAACACATTTGCTTTCCGAGTCATTTCGAAATTTCCGTATCTTCGCCTAAGCAGTCTCTGAACACGCTCATCGTTATCTGCGAAATCCAGAAAGCACAATTTATTGCCATCGGCAATCATCAAAATTTCGCCAATTCCGTCAGTCGGGCTTTTATAAATAGCTGAGCAAAATTTTTTCATGTTTGCAACTGTATTGAATGTATGGTTTTATTAGAATGGGCCTTCGGGAATGGGCCTTCGGGAATGGGCCTGGCGGGAATGGACATGACGCAACTCGCTGGGAGGTGCGCCATATAATTTATGAAAGGTGTCATTGAATCGGCACTGTCTGAAATCAATCGCTTGGCCAACAATACCCGCCTTGAGCGCGCTACGTCCCTTGGACTCGCACCGACATGTTTGGAAAATAATCGTCTAAGATATCGATCACTTATCCCTAATCGTTCAGCCAATTCACTCACGGTATGGTTATCCAACGCCCCTTGATCAATCAGCGTTAGCGCTCTTTTTACGGTTGTTTTGACACCATTCCAGGCCGGGCTGTTCGGCGCCGATTCCGGCCGACAGCGCAAGCATGGCCGATACCCCGCTGCCATGGCCGCAACGGATGAGAGATAAAATTCACAATTCTCGGGCTTAGGCGTCACCGCCGGACAAACAGGGCGGCAGAATATCCCTGTACTGCTCACTCCGGTAAAAAACACCCCGTCATATCGAGCATCCCGATTTTTAACAGCAGCATAACAAGTTTCAAAATCAAATAACATGCCGACAAGTATACCTACTTAGCTGCCAGCCGCTGGCGAAAATCGGACCTGAACGTCGCCTGATTTTTTCCGCCCCTGATGGTTATTTCTGCATAAGCGCGTTGCGTCATCGCCAAAGCAAAGTGATCTTAGAATCAATCAACGTCCTTATGCTTGCCCTTCATATACGGGAAACCTGCCGCACAATTCGATAACTTTTTCTTTTACGTTTTGAATCACCGACTGGTCTTCGATATTTTCCAAAATATCGCACATCCAACCTGTCAGTTCTCTAGCTTGGTCCACACCAAATCCGCGGGTAGTTATGGCCGGGGTGCCCAACCTCAGACCGCTCGTTACAAACGGCGATCTTGGATCATTAGGCACTGAATTTTTGTTTACCGTAATATTCGCTTGACCCAATGCAGCATCGGCGTCTTTTCCGGTGATGTTTTTATCAATCAAGTCCAACAGAAACAGGTGATTGTCCGTTCCACCCGAAACAATGTTGTAGCCACGCGCCTGGAATACCTCAACCATTGCTTTGGCGTTGTCCACAACCCTTTGTTGATAGTCTTTGAAAGAAGGCTCCATAGCCTCCTTGAACGCAACCGCTTTGCCAGCAATGACATGCATCAATGGACCACCCTGAGTACCCGGAAAAACCAATGAATTTAATTTTCTGGTTATTGTTTCATTCTCCCGGGCCAAAATCATGCCGCCTCTGGGGCCGCGCAAGGTTTTATGGGTGGTAGTGGTGGTCACATCGGCAATAGGCACCGGGTTAGGATAATGACCGGTGACCACCAACCCGGCAACGTGCGCCATATCCACAAACAGGTAGGCGCCCGCCCTATCTGCAATTTCCCGAAATCGCTGCCAATCCATAATTCTTGAATACGCGGAAAATCCTGCGACGATCATCCTCGGCTTATGCGCTTTGGCCAGCGATTCCACTTCATGGTAATCAACCTCGCCGGTTGCGTCATCCAGCCCATATTGGACCGCATTATAGATTTTCCCCGAAAAACTGACCGACGCACCGTGGGTTAAGTGCCCGCCATGCGCCAGACTCATTCCGAGAATGGTGTCGCCCGGTTCAACCAACGCCATATACACTGCTAAATTCGCTGAAGATCCAGAATGAGGCTGGACATTGGCATAATCCGCATCAAACAGCTTTTTCGCGCGCTCAATGGCGAGGGATTCAGCGATATCAACGAATTCGCAGCCGCCATAATAGCGTTTACCGGGATAGCCTTCCGCGTACTTGTTGGTCAGCGCCGACCCTTGCGCCGCCAACACTCGCGGACTGGTGAAATTCTCCGAAGCGATTAATTCTATGTGTTGTTCCTGGCGTTGTTCCTCTTTGGCCATGGCCGCCCACAATTCGGGATCCAGATCAGCGATACTTTCATTTTTTTTAAACATGTCAGGCTCCAGATATAGAGTTAGCCTTCAAAACTTGGTGTTTTCGAGCCATGGTTTTCGAACCACCAATTGTATAGAAAGAACCCCTGTAATTACACATTAAATTTATTGCCAGTCACATAAACCTTACTGCGAAATTGATATTTCAATATTAGGAATATCGATCATCTCTTCTGCGTGATTATATTGAAGATTTAATTCATACTCTTGTCCGGATGTTGGAGTGCCACTTACAGAAACCTCCTCGGAAACATGGACAACTGTTTCAAATCTTAATGCATTGGCAAGCCCACTGTTTATAGCGGTCACACGCGCTTGAGCAGTTACTTCAATGGGGAGTTGCTCGTTAAAGCAAAAATCGTTCAAAATGACATTGTTAGTCTTTAAGATCGGACACTCTAAATCTTCCCGCTCTCGAAATGGATAGCGAAAGTGTATTCCAAGTGGTTCGAAATTCGCTACAACCAAGCTTACCAGGTTGGTAATACCGCATGGAATAGTTACTCCTTTTGGTTTTAAATATTGTAGAAATTGGTTCTGAAGCTTGACTTGAGGTTGGAGTAGCAAACCTGCACTTAATACTTCGCAAATAAGGCAGTCGAACATCTCGTGAAGCATGGTATCTTCAAGAGTGTCGACGAGTCTTATTTCTATGTTATCAATATTAGTCGCACTAGCGATCATTTGCTTTGCGATCTCGAACATCTCCAGATCATCTTCGATGGCAACTATCCGTGATGCATACTGCGCAGCCAAGATGCTGAGAGGACTTGTTCCCGATGCGACTTCCAAAACCGAATTTTTGGGTCTATCCGGTTCTTCATGACATTATTAAAGCTATAAATACGTCCAGTATCAAAAAATGGGGTAATGTACCCACCCATGGAAAGCCGATAGTAGATTTCAACATGATTTCGTTACTTCTCAGTGTTTAAGCTGATTACCAATTGGTTCCAACCGAGCCCATAATTATACTCAATTGATGCCTTCAATCTTTCACCATCCGAAACGTGTATCGACCGTTTTAATGGGACAATGTATGGTAGAAATAGTGTTTGGCCATCATCAACCAAGTATTTATCGTTAAGTACTGCATTACTTTCTAAAAGGACAGCATTGATTATTCCATCTGCATGGCATATGAGTTCAATATTTGTCACATTTACATTATGACTTTCCAAAGTCATAAAATCGGTGGTGTGAGATCTAACTGTATTAGATAACTTAATTGCCTGTGAGTTTCTCAGTTCCCGGATATAATATGGTGCATCAATCGTGGTGTCAAAATATCTTAGCGGTGCATGAACTGCAGTTATGAAATTGTTCATTCTCGCTGGGATCATCTTTGCGGAGGCCTTCAAATATCGTTGAAGATTTATACAGACAGAAGCTTGTTGCTCGGTAACAAGCCAGGTCGAAAGCAGTTCGCAAATAACTAAATCAATAGGTTCACATAGATTCAACTCCTTAGTAGCATCTTCGGATATAATATCGTAATTCAAGGCTGGTAACTGCTCTCTAGCGAAATTGCTTTCAGCGATTTGACGCATGTCGGCCATCCTTTCTATCGCGTATACTTTTTTAGCACCAGCCCGGGCAGCTAAGATAGCGAGAATGCCTGACCCGGTTCCAATATCCAGTACGACATCGGATGAGCTGATGGCAGACCGAATGGCCTCCTCGAATGGCTTAACGCGGCGTTGGTCAATGAGCATTTCGTAATGGTAGGATGGATTGAAGGATCCCATTGGAATACTTGATTTACGTCGACGCATGATACGTGGCTTTCAATTAGATGTGTATATGTACAGTGGATGCTCGCCGTTGGAAAATGGATAGTTCTCTGGCGATAGGACCACACCCGTCATAGGTCGATTATTTGGTTTCTGGTTCACAGAAAACATCGGAATACCTAATCCCATTAGATAGAATCGTAATGCTTGCGCCTGGAGAATATAAAATACCAATACCTGATGCGAGCTCATAAAGCCTTAAAAGAGCTGCAATTTCTGACAGATATACTTCAGAGCCTTGCGATGCAAATGTGCGCAAGGGATGGCACCCTTTACAAGGAAAAAGACTTAGAATTAGATTGATCGGTTGGTCACGATTTATCGCCAGTTGGAGCTTATTCAGAAAGCTATTACGATGAGACCCATCAATTTTAGTTTCGGGATGGCAATACCGATCGTTAGTCAGAAATGATAGTATTTTTTCTTCGATTCGAAGTGAAGGGATTTTCTCGATTGATCGTACGATGCTCAACGCCTTTTCATATACCTGTTCCTTGAGAGATGTAAAATTCACATCTGCAACAACTGTTTGAACGGGGTGATAGATGTCTGTCTCAGAAAGAGGTGGTGAAAATTTAACTTGGCTGATTCGCGGTACAAATAAAGTAGTCATGACTTTTGTTTCCAGACTACAAATGGATGATTAGGGGATGAGAATGGATAAATTTCCGGATCCAATGTTATCCCTTCGACCCGCTGACCATTCCTCAAGATGTTCGCAGCGAAATCAACCCGGATATCTTTGAGCCTAATTGGTTCCTGTATGCTCCCCCTAATTATTCCTTGACCACAATGTGCGAATACATGAGTAGATTTATTGATAGGTGAATGCCCAACTGCCGAACCTTTGGATGGACAGTACAGCGAATCGAATTACGAAATAACTGTTTGTGAGGCTCTTCGATGCCTACAACCTGGTTGATTGCGATGAATCGACAGGCGCTGGCCACACTAGGTTGTAAAATTTTTCTAGAAATTTCGCCGAATTCAGAAGGAAAGAAACTAAAGACCAACTCTATTGGTTTGCGCTCATTGATGGACGTTTCAATAGATTCTATAATTTCATCGTATACCTCTTGAGGATAAGAGAGCGAGCTACGGCGATATTTTCCTGACGTAATAAGTGCCCAAATTTGCTCAGCGTAACTTCCAGAAGAAGTTTTTGCGATTCGCTTGGCCGAGTTACAAGCCGATTCACGAGCTTCCTCAACCAAGTATGAAAACACGATATTTCCAGACTGGAGTTCTATAGTAGAAAATTTGATCGGAATATGAAAGAGGAGGGGCAAATCGCCCATCTCCGAGCTTTATATTCGATTCTAGACCAGATTCCATAGTGATGATCTCTTCCATTTTATGTTTCCGTAGAATATTGTTTTAGCACTATATAATTGAGCAGACTAAAAATTAGTAAGGCTAAGGTGGTCAAAATGCCACCGACGAGCAAAATTGAGACCCAGCCGATTGTATAAAGAGCCCAGCCAACAAACATAGAGGCAAAGAAATTTCCTAAGTCAATGGAGAACTCGTTCAACGGCTGCGAAACGAGACCTTGTTCTGCCGACCCAGAAGTAAAAAGCAGCGTGGTACCTCCAAGAAAAGTAAAGTTCCACCCAAGCCCTAGAAGTACTAGCGCAACTTGAAATGCTGGAATGGTAGTTGATATCAGGAGAATGAATAGGCAGATGGCGTATAAGAAAAATCCTATATATACAATTCTATTGGCTCCAATATAATCCAACAGATAGCCTGAGATAACGAATGGGATAAACATCGCAAAAAAATGATTCTGCATTATGATTGCTGTAGTCTCTAGAGAATAGCCCAAATTATCTACTAAAGTGAGAGGGGAAGCATTCATAATCAGCGTCATGATGATATAACCAGTAACAGAGGCAGTAGCGGCACGTAAAAATAGGGGGTATTGAAGCTGAAACCGCACTTTTCCCATCAGGCATTTAAAATCTAATGTATGGCTTTTAGAATTCGGTCGCGGACCGAATTTGATCAAAAGGCACAGGACAAATGCGATCATATTAATGGCAATAAGAGCCAACCCAAGTGATGGATACAGATGAGTATCAAACAAGCTGTTTACAGCTAAAGCGGAATGTGGACCGACTGCAGCAGCGATGATACCGCCGCCAAGAACGATTGACACCGACCGACCGTGCCACTGCTCGGGGGTTATTTCAAGTGCTGCAAATCGTAGATAAGATGAAGAGGCAGTTAGTATTCCAACCAAAAAACCAGCGGTGAAGATTGAGATAAAGCTAGAATATGCCCAAGCCGCGTAACAGAGTACACCGCTTGCCATACCTGCTATAGACCCAATAAGAAAACCAAGCCGACGGCCATATCGAGCCATTAGCATAGAAATCGGAATCACAGAAATAGCTGCACCAGCCACAAAAGCTGAAATCGGTAGAGTGCTATATATCGGTTCCCCAGCGTAATCCTTGCCAATCAATCCGCCCATTAAGAAAAATGCGAAAATAGTGCTCATAAAACACGAGTTTACAAGTCCCATACAGGCTATTGATAACCACGAAATTTTTTTCATCATGAACGAATTTGTTTATACTGGCTTAAACAACTCTTTCTCATTCTGCTATCTTACGATAAACTTGGTTGCCTGGGACAGCCCTCATTATATGCAACAGCGTTTAGCCAATCTCCGGGGCTCAAACGGCTACAGTTGACCAATCTGTATACAACATTTCCATTCGCAACCCGCAGGAATCTTCGGGCGGATCGGAAGGAAGTATTTGCAGTGTTTTCAGTTCAGGACATTTTCTCCAAAACCGATTTTTGCCGTAATCGCCGCTACCAGTGCGTCAACAATATCATCTCGCGCCACATCCTTCCTTTTGAATTTCTCGCAACAGCATCTATACACCTGCTCTGCTTCCGGAAAGTGTTTGTCAACTTCGCGAATATCGCTACCGACAAAATGATCGTGTTCACCGCCCACACCCAACCCGACGCAGAGCCATCCGGCCTTGCATCCGTCAATGCCCCAAAAGAGTAATTTTTCGCTTATATAAGGTTGGTTAAAGTCATTACTAATAACAGCAGGACGAATTTTATCAAATCCTCACTGAAATTTTGGACTGAAATTTTGGGCGAGTTCATCGAATTGGTTACACGAAATTGCGGCCCGAATTCGTTGCATCAAATTTTGATAGTAGTGCGTATTGTGCAAGGAGCACAAACGCGCGCCAAGGATTTCGTTGTTTTTATGCAGGTGCTTTAAATACGACCGTGAATAATTCTGACAGGTATAACACAGGCAGGAACTGTCCACCGGATTAGTGTCCAGTCGGTATTGACTGTTTCTGATTTTGACCACTCCGCCATCCGTATATAACCATCCGTTTCGTGCGTTTCGAGTGGGCAGGACACAATCGAACATATCCACCCCTTTGGCCACGCAATCCACAAGATCTTTTGGTGTCCCCACACCCATTAGATAGCGTGGCTTATTTTCCGGCATTCGATGGACGAGTGCATCGACAATTCGCATCATTTCTTCTTTGGGCTCGCCGACCGATAAACCACCAATGGCATAACCATCGAAACCTAAATCAGTTAAATGTCCAAGCGATTCCAGTCGCAGGTTTTCATACATTCCACCCTGAATTATTCCAAACAACGATCCCTGCCCCGAATAACTGTGTTTGCATCGCTTGGCCCATCTGGCCGACAATTCCATGGAAGCGCGTGCTTCGTTTTCAGTCGCTGGCCAATGCGTGCACTCATCAAAAACCATTACAATATCCGACCCCAGGGCTTTTTGGATGTCCATGGATTGTTCAGGCCCAAGAAAAATTTTACTGCCATCCACTGGCGAACGAAATGTTACGCCGCCTTCTTCGAGTTTTCTGAGCGCTTTCAAACTCCATACTTGAAAGCCGCCGGAATCGGTCAAAATCGGGCGATGCCAATTCATAAAATCGTGCAGTGTGCCATGCGCTTGAATCACTTCTGTTCCCGGTTGCAGCATCAAGTGAAACGTATTGCCCAAAATAACTTGCGCGCCTGCGGATTCGACTTCTTCCGGGATAAGGGACTTTACCGTGGCGCTTGTACCCACAGGCATGAATGCCGGTGTGCTGATATTTCCTCGACTGCAGGACAACTCGCCGCAACGCGCCTTGCCCTGAGTCGCATTGCCCTGGTTTGATTTAATTGTGAATTTCATGGCTTGGCTTTTATATCTTGACTTTTATGGCTGTCGCTGCAAAAACATCGCATCCCCATAACTATAAAAACGGTAGCCGTTATCAATCGCATGCCGATACGCCGCCATTATTCTTTCATAACCCGCAAACGCACTGACCATGATTAGCAATGTGGATTTGGGTAAGTGGAAATTGGTAACCAGTGCATCAACGACGTTAAATTTATAGCCCGGAAATATAAACAAATCAGTATCCATGGCATCGGGCATTAATCCACCGGATTGCGCAGCGCTTTCAAGCGCTCTGACCACCGTGCTGCCCACGGCGATGATTCTGCCACCCTGAGCTTGGGTTTGGGCGATTTGCTGACAAACTTGTTCGCCAACCTCGATGCGCTCATAATGCATCTGATGGGAGCGAATGTCCTGGCATCGAATCGGCTGAAAAGTGCCCGCCCCCACATGCAGCGTAATCGCGCCCCAAGCCACGCCACGCTGATGAAGACGATCAATTAAAGGTTGATCAAAGTGCAACCCCGCTGTTGGCGCAGCCACCGCACCAGGAGTTTTGGAATAGACCGTTTGGTAACGGTCGCTGTCGAATGCGCTGGCATCACGAGCAATATAGGGCGGCAACGGCATGCAACCCCATCGCTCAAAAGTGTCCCTGACGTTATAACCTCTCGGAAACAGCAACTCAAAAAACTGGCCGCGACGGCCACTAACCACCAACGCGCAATCGCCGGGCGCTGATTTATGCTCGTTGCCGGACACTAAATGATGCTCGTTGCCGAGCAATAACACCTGGCCCTTTCGAATCGGTTTGTTTGAACCCAGCATAACCAACGCGCATCGATCATCCACAATCCGCTCCAACATGATTTCCACTTTGCCCCCGCTCGGTTTTTTCCCAAACATTCGGGCCGGCAATACCCGGGTATCATTGACTACGAGCAAATCACCTGGATTGAGCTGGTCGATGATGTTCTCGAATTGAATATCCCGATAATCCTCATCTGATTCGACAACCAGCAATCGGCTGGACGACCGCTTCGGTGTGGGGAATTGTGCGACTAGCGATTCTGGTAAAGAGTATTCGTACTGACTGATATCCATGTTGTAATTACAAGTTAATGTCTGCTGATTTTATTGGCCGATTTTATTGGACATTTGCTATGAAGGGTTATTTCTTTTCAGTTAGCGCCTTGCCGATGTCGATTCGGATCGAAATAAATTCATCCCCCCCCATATCATTGGAAATGGCACTGGAAATGTTGCATCTCAGATAAAAACCTATTATGTTCCAGCTGTGTGCCGGGGTGGCGAAATTGGTAGACGCGCCAGATTCAAAATCTGGTTGGGGCAACTCAGTGTCGGTTCGAGTCCGACCCTCGGTACCATTTCTTTTTGAACTTTTTTGGGTAATCAGTCCATGGAAACACATAAAGACCCTCATAAAGGCACCCCTAAAAAAATCAATCCAAGAAACAAAATCGCCATCTCCCCTTTGTTGAAAAAAGGCCATGCCCATCAATCCAAAAAGGATTACAACCGGGAAAAAGAGAAGGAAAAGCTAAAAGATGCTTTGTCTCAAGATTACAAATAAGCAACCCGAGTGCGAAAGGCGGCGGCCCCGATAATCCAGTGAGACACCCGCGGCGCAAGCCGTCGCATTATAAAAAGCGGGAACGGTGAGACTCTGGGGTGGTGTTTAGTACTGCTAAAGCAAACACAAAACAAAAGGGCGCTGGATTGTGCGTATCATCCCTGATATGCACCCTGCGGGTTCGTTGCGCTCACGAAAAAGAAGATGGAAGCGGCATATATGGCGTACGCGACGCATGAGACAGATGGCATTTTTTTATGCAGTGTTTTTTATTATATGCGGACAAATGCTAATAATATGTAGGCAACAGACAATGAAGTTAAATTTTTGTTGTTTTTGAATGTTTATACAGCAATGGCTTTTGTAGGTTTTTTATCTTTATTTGATTGATTCCCGCATTCATTGCCGGGCTGGTGGAAGATTCTTCTGGTCCTTATATTGGTGTTGCCTTTTTCTGTGTTTATTTTGAGTAAAAAAGTGCAGTTAAACGAGATTTTATTGGCGTGTTTTTCTTGTTTATTGCGCTTTTTGTTTGTTTTTTAGTCATTTCGGAAATAAACAAAAATGTAATATCAGGATTGCTGTTAGCGATTATGGCGGGTGGCGGCACTGCGTTAATTGCGATCTATTCCAGTATATTTCCTGCAATTGGGCATGGCAAAATCAGAGTCTCTACAGACAATGCTTTGTTTGGCGGCAATACCTCCATCACATATGTTTTTGAATGATATTTTGGTCTCGAGTTCGACATGACTGCTTTCTTTTTAATAGGTTCTGCAGTCGGGTTATCCGCAATTGATATGATTTTTGAGTCCAAACGAAAGGCGTTGAAGACAAGCGGCGTATCCGGATCAGTCTAATTCTTCGCGCTGATTCTCCACGATCTAACTGGCCGCGACCTGCTCTATCGTTGCCGCGATTTGCCGGGTCAGGTTTTGCACCTCATTCAAATTGTTGCCTTCAATCATTACCCGAAACACCGACTCTGTCCCGGAAGGTCGCAACACCACCCGGCCGGTTCGTCCCAAGCTCCCTTCAACATCTGCCACCGCCTCAAGAACTTGTTTATGGTTTGCCAGTTTTTTACCATTTGAATTGCCGATGGGCACATTAATCATGTGTTGCGGGTAAATTTCCATTCCTTTAACTAATTCCGCCACTGGCTTCCCGGTTTCAAGCATCACTTCCAGCACCTCAAGGGCAGCGACAATGCCGTCGCCAGTCGTGGTTTTATCAAGGCAGATGATATGGCCAGACGCTTCGCCGCCCAGGTTCCAATGATTTTTTGTCAACGCTTCGTGGACATAGCGATCGCCGACCTTGGTGCGTTGAAACGGGATGGACATTTTCTTGAGGGCTAGTTCCAATCCCAGGTTAGTCATCAGCGTGCCGACAATGCCGCCATTACTGTCATTGCTATCGTCATGGAGTCGATTCTGCGATTTTCGGTGCCCAGCAAGAATGTAGAGTATTTGATCGCCGTTAATTTCGTTGCCCTGCCGATCAATAAGCAAAACCCGGTCCGCATCGCCATCCAGGGCAATGCCAATATCCGCTTCGGCTTTTTTCACACTTTTCTTCAGCGCTTTCAAATCAGTAGAGCCACATCGCTCATTGATATTAAACCCATCGGGCTGATTTGCGATGGCGATGACATCCGCGCCCAGCTCGGCAAAGACTTTGGGCGCAACGTTATAGGCTGCGCCATTGGCGCAATCGACAACGATTTTTATGCCCGACAGTGTTTTTGTTTCGCTAAAGGTGTTTTTACAATGCTCGATATAACGCCCATAGGCATCGGGAAAACGTTTCGCCTTGCCCAAATCCGCCGAACAAACGCATTGCAATGGCTGCTGCACCATCGCATCGATTTCGTCGACCAGGCTATCTTGCAGCTTGGTTCCTGCCGATGAAAATATTTTTATGCCATTGTCGTAGTAGGGGTTGTGCGAGGCGCTGATCACCACCCCCCCGCACGCCCTAGCGGTTCGCGTCAGGTAGGCGATACCCGGCGAGGGCATCGGTCCAAGCAGGGAAATATTCACGCCAGCGGCGGAAAATCCGGCTTCCAAAGCGGACTCCAGCATGTACCCTGAAACTCGGGTGTCTTTTCCGATTAGAACCGTGTCACCGCGTCCTGATTTTGCGAAAACACGACCGGCGGCCCAGCCCAGCTTTAGTACAGTCTCCGGCGTAATCGGCGCTTCGCCGACCTTGCCCCTTACCCCATCAGTACCAAATAGTGAATCCGGCATCTAACCCATGCTCTCACTTTGGCTATTCACTTTGACGATTCGATACAGACTAATTCAACTTGGACGGGTCGGGTAAATCCAGGTCTGATTGGTCCAGTGTGGGCGCATCATCCGCTGCGTTGGATTCCGCCGATGCGCCGCCCTTGGACTTGGTGTCCTTGTCATTTGATGGCGGTAGAGGGGTTGGCTGTTTGCCCGCCATAATTTCGTCAACCTGAGCAGCATCCAGCGTTTCCCATTCAAGCAAAGCCTTGGCCATGGCTTCAACTTTGTCATGGTTTTGTTCAATTATTTTTCTCGCTCGCTTATATTCCTGATCAACTATCCGGCTCACCTCTTTTTCCACTTTTTCCGCAGTGTCCGGGCTGACGTTACGGTGGGTGGACATTTCCCGCCCAAGAAAAACCTCGCTTTGATTATCGCCATAAACACGCGGCCCTAATAAATCACTCATACCCCAGCGCGACACCATGTTTTGTGACAATTGCGTCGCTTGTTCAAAATCGTTGGAGGCCCCGGTCGTCATTTGATTCATGAACACTTCCTCAGCGATCCTCCCGCCCATCAACACGGCAATTCTTGCAAGTAAATAATCGCGGTTCTGGCTATAGTGGTCTTCTGCCGGTAATTGCATCGTCATCCCCAATGCCCTGCCACGGGGAATGATAGTCACTTTATGCACCGGGTCGGTAAGATTCGATAAAACTTTAGCCACCACAGTATGCCCTGATTCATGATACGCGGTGTTTTTGCGTTCCTCTTCGGACATCACCATGGAGCGTCTTTCAACACCCATTAATATTTTGTCCTTGGCCTTTTCAAACTGAGGCATGCTGACCACTTTTTTATTTTCTCGGGCCGCGAACAATGCCGCTTCGTTGATTAGGTTCGCAAGATCTGCGCCAGAAAATCCGGGCGTGCCGCGTGCGATAATCGCAAGATCGATATCGTCATCCAACGGCACTTTTTTTATATGCACTTTTAATATCGCCTCGCGGCCACGAATATCAGGCAGTGGCACGGTGACCTGGCGATCAAAGCGGCCGGGGCGCAGCAACGCGGGGTCGAGAATGTCGGGACGGTTAGTGGCGGCAATGACGATGACGCCTTCGCTGGCATCGAATCCATCCATCTCGACCAGCAACTGGTTCAAAGTCTGCTCGCGTTCGTCGTGACCACCGCCGAGGCCGGCGCCGCGTTGTCGGCCCACGGCATCGATTTCGTCAATAAAGATAATGCAAGGCGCATGCTTTTTCGCTTGATCAAACATATCCCTGACCCGGGATGCCCCAACCCCGACAAACATTTCAACAAAATCAGAGCCGGAAATTGTAAAGAACGGGACTTTGGCTTCTCCAGCGATGGCCTTTGCCAAAAGCGTTTTACCGGTCCCTGGGCTGCCGGTCATTAACACGCCGCGCGGAATGCGCCCGCCAAGCTTGCGGAAACGCGATGGATCTTTCAAAAACTCGACCAATTCTTCAACTTCTTCCCTGGCCTCATCGACACCCGCCACGTCTGCAAAGGTAATCTGGTTTTTGTCCTCGGTCAACATTCTCGCCTTGCTCTTTCCGAAACTCAGTGCACCGCCGCGACCGCCACCCTGCATTTGTTTCATAAAAAATATCCAAACTCCTATTAACAACAGTATTGGGAATGAGCTGATGAATAGGTGCAACAACAGGGAAGTTTCTTCTTCTTTTTTCGCTTTTATATCAACCTGATTACTAACCAGGTCGTCTATCAATTTGGGATCATTAGGGGCATAAGTGACAAATGTCTGCCCGCCATGAGTGACGCCACGGATGACTTTATCGTCAATTTCCACCGCCGAAATTTTCCCTTGCCGCACCTGAGCCAGGAATGTCGAATAATCAATTTCGTTATTCGAGCCGCCGGTGGAGTTGGTGAAATTGTTGAACACCGACATGAGCACCATGGCAATGACAAGCCAGAGTAAAATATTTTTGGTCAAATTAGGCAAAGCAAACGCTCCAAATGAAAACTATTAAAAAATTGTTAGCAAATAAAAATTAAATCAACCGCTGATTATACGGCATCCGCCAAAAAAACTTCGGTGCATCAACTTCAATCCGGTCGGCTTGAATTTAACTTGAAACCACGCGCCAACAGATAAACTTCTCTTGATTCTGCTCGAGAGGCAACCGGTTTAACCATTTGCACCCGATCAAAATGTTCGATAAATCTTTTTCGGACGAAGCCGACAGACTCGCCTTCAAATAGCTTGGTCAGCAAATTACCGCGCGCCGTCAGCGCTTTCAGGCAAAAAGCCAATATCGCATCCTGCAATTGTGCGGCATTGGCCTGATCGGTGATACGAATACCTGTGATATTGGGGGCCATATCCGATAAAACAAGGTCAATTCTACCTTCCTCGAAACAATCAAAAATCTGCCGATGGCTACCGGGGTCGCAGAAATCACCATGGATGAACCTTACTCCCTTAATTTCTTTCATCGGCAACAGATCCACCCCGACAATTTGATCGTTCCCGACCACTTTGGACGCCGCATACTGTGACCAGCTTCCCGGCGCCGAACCCAAATCAACTATTTTTGAACTGGGTTTGATCAACCGGTACTTTTGATCGATTTGTTCAAGTTTAAAGACAGAGCGCGCTCGCAATCCTTGTCTCTGTGACTGCCTGACAAACGGGTCACGATTTTGCCTGGCCGCCCACTTGCCGGATTTTTTATTGTCGGGCTTTTTATTATTTGTATGTGGACGGCTTCCATGCATTATTCAGAACTTCCGCTGGCGTTAGCGTACCGCACCCTGTCGTACCGCTTCAGCGCGAAACGGCAATCTGACTTCCTTGCCCGACCTGGGTTCATTGGGCACCATTAAGCACAGCACCAAAGATACCGCGGCGAAGCCGGCGCCGGTTAAAAATACCGCGGCCGGAGAGGTTAGCCATACTACGCCTAGCGTGGCTGGCAATATTACGGCGGCGATATGATTGATGGTGAAGGACACACCGGCAGTGGAGGCGATGTCCGCTTGATCGGCAATTTTTTGAAAATAAGTTTGGATCGCAATCGCTAACGCAAAGAATAAATGATCAAGGATATAAAGCGCCGCCGCAACATTTGCGTTTTGCACAAACGCATAACCGACAAAAATTATGATTAAGCCGGCATACTCGAAGGCGAGCGCCTTACTCTCACCCCAATTGGCGATTAATTTTCCGATTATCGGCGCCAGCCAAATGTTAATCGCGCAGTTGATTAAAAATAACAGGGTTAACGAAGCCGCGCTGTAGCCAAATTTTTCAACCATCATGAATCCGGCGAACACCACGAAAATCTGTCGCCGGGCGCCGGATAAAAAAGTTAGAACATAATAAAGCCAGTAGCGCTTTCGCAAAACCAGTTTTTTGTGCTGGACGGTTTTGCTGGGGTAGTGCGGGTAACAACTCCATACGATGATGACGATAACCACGGTCAGGCATCCGGCGATGGCAAAAGTCGAGGAATATTCGAGACCAAACGCCTTTAATCCTAAAAATATCAGCAAGTACGCAACCAGTGATGTAAAAGACCCGACGGCGATCAATTTTCCCAATACATAGGGCGTTCGCGATTTTTCAATCCATTGCAGGGAAAGGGAATTCTGGATGGTTTGGTAGTAGTGAAAACCTAAAGACATCAACCACGTTGTGCAAAACAGGCCGACAAGCGTGGGGAAATAGCCGGTAATTGCGGTGCCAACACCCAGCATTAATAACGAAATAATGGCGATGTTTTGCTCACGAAAATAGAGCAACAGGAAAATCACTAAAAACGCAAGAAACCCGGGAATTTCCCGAATGCTTTGCAGCATCCCGAATTCAGCGCCGTCAAATGCCGCTTGTTCAATCGCGAAGTTATTGATTAACGCCGACCAACTGGCGAACGACAACGGCACCGCTGCCGCCATCAGCATCAACAGAATTTCAGGGTTACGCCATTTTGAGTGGTATTTTTTCATGCTGGCAAATTGGGAATAATCCGCTAGATTTTACCGCAAATGGTATAGCGTATTCTGCTCTTGAGGATGGGGGCGCTGGAGTTTAGTCAACCCGCCGACATAATTGCTGGATTTCTGCGCCAGACGGGAATTGACGGGCGCCGGGTTGAAGGGCTGCGAGGCCGGCACTCGCTTTGGGCTTGTGGTTTTGTGTCCCGCCACGCGGGACAAATGGTTGACTGGATTCCAACTTTCGTTGACATGACGACGGGCAATCAAGTGACAGAATCCCCCCCCACTGACCGGACTGCGGGCTAACACCTAGCCTTAATGGAGTAATATAATGCGCGTTATTCTTTCGCGGTTTCTTTTTCCTCGGCGGCGATTTCACGGCCGACCAGTTGGACATACGCCATCGGCGCGTTATCACCGATACGCAAGCCACATTTCAGGATTCTCAGGTAACCACCCGGGCGATCTTTAAAATGGGGGCCCAAATCATCGAATAATTTTCCAACCATATCACGGTCGCGAAGTTTTGCAAAAGCCAGACGGCGATTGGCCACACTAGCGGTCTTCGATAAAGTGATCAACGGTTCGGCGAACCTTCTGAGCTCTTTCGCTTTGGGTAACGTGGTCTTAATCTGCTCATGCAAAAACAATGAATTGGCCATGTTGCTAAACATGGCTTTTCGATGAGATGAGGTACGATTCAGGCTGCGTCCAGCTTTTTTATGTCGCATCTTTAAAATTCCGAAATATTCTTAATTCATTCCCATTAATTCATTCTTAGTGGCATGCCCCCATCTTCTTTAACCAACGAAGCTGGCGGCCAGTTTTCAAGTTTTGTACCCAATGACAGATTTCTTTGTGCCAGCACATCCTTGATTTCCGTAAGGGACTTTTTACCTAGATTGGGGGTTTTCAATAATTCAGTTTCGGTATGTTGAATCAAATCGCCGATGTAATAAATATTTTCCGCTTTCAAGCAATTCGCTGATCTAACCGTAAGTTCAAGATCGTCAACCG
The DNA here is from genome assembly GCF_965237845.1 of Candidatus Spongiihabitans sp. GTDB lineage: Bacteria > Pseudomonadota > Gammaproteobacteria > Arenicellales > Poriferihabitantaceae > Spongiihabitans. The sequence goes on from NZ_OZ250154.1 coordinate 2,585,027, forward strand.
GTTTTAACAACGGCGGATCAATTTCAGGCTCTTCTTTCACCTGGCTTTGCACCATAGATTCTTCCAGATTAACAAAAACCGAGATCTGATCGTGTAATATCGTTGCTGCGCGCCTGACCGCTACTTCAGGGTCAACGGAACCGTTTGATTCTATTTCCAGCACCAATCGGTCCAAGTCAGTCAATCGCTCAACCCGGGCATCTTCCACCGAGTAGGAAATTTTGTTAATCGGGCTAAATGATGCATCTAGCTGAATAACTCCAACAGCACGGGATTCGTCGGAATCTTTTAATCGGCTTTCCGCCGTTTCATAACCTCGTCCCCGGCGGATAGTGAGTTCCATATCAAGCTCGGCATCTTTAGAAAGAGTCGCAATGTGATGGGTCGAATCAACCAATTCCACATCGTCGGTCAATTCAATATCATCAGCAGTTACCACCCCAGCGCCTTTTTTACGCAGAGTGACTACCGCTTCACTTCGATTGTGCATGACCACCGGAAGGGATTTCAGGTTCATCAAAATGTCTATGACATCTTCTTGCACGCCTTCAAGCGTGGAATATTCATGTAATACACCTTCAATGCGAACTTCAGTAACCGCACAACCGGGCATGGAAGACAGCATGATACGGCGAAGCGCGTTGCCAAGCGTATGGCCGAATCCCCGCTCCAGTGGTTCAATGGTAATTTTTGAATGATGTTTGTCGATAGTTTTGGCTTCCACCAGGTGTGGTCTAAGAAATTCGACAGTTGGGTCCTGCATCTGTTTTCCTCGCAATTGAAACGAAGTTAAAAATAAAAATCGGCTAAATGTACTTGCCGCCTAAAAAATATCCACGCTAAATACCCGCGCTATTTAGAGTAAAGCGCAACGACCAATGCTTCATTTATATCTGGTGACAAGTCAGACCGCTGTGGCAGTGATTTATAGCTTCCCTTAACGGCTTGAACATTCACTTCAACCCATGAGACGAATCCAATCTGTTCTGCAATTTCCAATGCGGATGTTATTCGCAACTGTTTCTTGCATTTTTCCAACACTTCAATTTGGTCCCCAGGTTGTACCTGATAGGACGCAATATTTACTTTTTTGCCGTTGACCATAATGCTCTTATGGCTTACTAATTGACGGGCCTCTGCACGAGTAACCCCAAAACCCAATCGAAATACGACATTATCCAATCGGCTTTCCAATAATTGCAATAGGTTAAGCCCAGTGGAGCCTGGAATACGAGCGGCTTTTTTGTAGTAGTTGCTAAATTGTTTTTCAAGCACGCCGTATATTCGGCGCAACTTTTGTTTTTCTCGCAACTGTATGCCATAAACCGTGCTTCGAGAACGGCGCCCAGCGATTTTCACGCCGGGAACACGATCAAATTTACACTTGGAATCAATGCTGCGCGCCGGGCTTTTTAAAAATAAATCGGTGCCTTCACGTCGAGCCAGTTTACAAGTCGGGCCTAGATATCTTGCCATAAAATATTACCTGTCGTTAGCTGAATTCTTTTGCGATTAATGCCGATTCTATACGCGTCGTCGTTTAGGCGGACGACAGCCATTGTGCGGAATCGGCGTAATATCAGAAATTGAGTGAATTTCGAATCCAAGCCCATTCAATGCCCGAACTGCGGATTCTCTTCCAGGGCCAGGGCCCTTGATTTTTACCTCAAGTTGTTTTACGCCCATTTCCTGGGCCCGCCGACCACAAGACTCCGCAGCAGTCTGGGCAGCAAACGGGGTGCTCTTTCTCGAACCTTTAAACCCTGAATTGCCGGCCGATGCCCAACACAAAGTATCACCATGACGATCCGAAATGGTCACGATAGTATTGTTGAATGTGGCATGAATATGCGCGATGCCTTCGGTCACATTTTTCCTGACTTTAGCTTTTCCTTTGTTGCTTGCGGTGCCTGGTTTGGCCATAGATTAATTGCTTCTTTGTGTTGGTTTAGTATCCGCGAGTTACCTTTTGACAGGACGGGCAGGCCCTTTACGGGTACGTGCGTTTGTTTTAGTGCGCTGGCCATTAACCGGCAACCCCCTTCGATGTCGCAGGCCTCGATAACAACCCAGGTCCATCAGCCGTTTGATGTTCATCGAGACCGCTCTTCTAAGATCGCCTTCAACTTCATATTTAGCGACTTCAGTACGCAGTTTTTCGGCTTGGGATTCATCAAGATCCTGAACTTTGGTCGAGCGTTCAATGCTCGCTGCGTCACAAATTTGTTGTGCCGTATGACGACCGATACCGTATATCGCGGTCAGTCCCAGCTCAATATGTTTATGGTTTGGAAGATTTATTCCAGCAATACGTGCCATGTTCTAGTCTCTAATTACTCTGCCCAGTCTCTAAATGCGCCGCTTGAGGCAATGCAAAAGCCGATTAAAACCAACTGTATATGAGTTACACCTGGGAGCGGATTTAAGCGGGGCGCGGATTCTATCAAAATAAGTCCCCGCCATCAATTCAATTGTCATGCGTACCCTGTTTTCGTATCATCTTTTCTAAGGCTGCATCAACCTTGGCGTTGTTTATGCCGTGGATCAGTGCAGATCACACGAACTATCCGATTACGCCGGATAATCTTGCAGTTTCTGCAGATTTTTTTAACCGATGCTCTTACTTTCATTTCTCAGTCTCCAATTAATTCCAATTATTTTTGCCAAAATTCTGTTGTACTCATCTCTAATATATGCTTGGGCTAACGTATGCCCTGGGGCCTGGAGAACGGCGATTTTTTCATAATGCTTTCATACTGGCGTGACATCATATGGGATTGCACCTGAGAAATTAAATCCATGGTTACAACCACTATAATCAGCAATGAAGTACCGCCAAAATAAAATGGCACACTCCATTTAACGATCAGAAATTCCGGGATTAAACATACAAAGGTTATGTAAACCGCACCCACCATGGTTAATTTAGATACCACGCCATCAATGTATTTCGCGCTCTGGGCGCCGGGTCTGATGCCCGGAATGAACGCGCCGGATTTTTTCAGATTGTCTGCAATTTCATTGGGATTAAACACCAAAGCCGTGTAAAAAAAGCAGAAGAAAATAATCATTCCGCCATAAAACATCGTATATACCGGTTCACCCGGTTGAAGCTTGGTTGCAATGTCGGTCAACCAACCCATGCCTTCAGCCTGCCCAAACCAGCTACCAATACTTGCCGGAAACAAAATCAGGCTGGATGCAAAAATGGGCGGTATTACGCCAGCCATATTCAACTTGAACGGCAAATGACTCGCCTGACCGGCCATCATTTTTCGACCCTGCTGCCTTTTTGCATAGTTCACGGTAATTCTTCGCTGCCCGCGCTCGACGAATACCACAAAAAATGTTACGGCGATGGCGCCGATGAACAGTATTAAAACAATTCCGCCGGACAACGCCCCGGTTCTGGCAAGCTCTAAAGTTCCCGCCACCGCGGAAGGCAGCCCGGAAACAATGGATGCGAAAATGATCAACGAAATACCGTTACCGATTCCTCGCTCAGTAATTTGCTCGCCCAGCCATACCAGGAACATGGTTCCAGCACACAGGGTTGCGGCGGTCACAATTTTAAATCCGACGCCGGGAATCAGAATGATTGGACTTCCCGCCACTTGCTGGCTTTCGATGGCCACAGCAATACCCAATCCCTGGAATAACGCCAGCACCACCGTGAAGTACCGGGTATATTGGGTAATTTTTCTCCGCCCCGCTTCACCCTCTTTTTTCAATTGTTCCAGCTGTGGAACAACCACTGTCATCATTTGCATGATGATAGATGCGGATATGTAGGGCATAACGCCTAACGCAAAAATTGATAATCTGCTCAACGCGCCGCCGGAGAACATGTTGAATATATCGACAATAGAACCTTTGGTTTGGGCAAACAGCGCTGCAATGGCCGCAGGATCAACTCCTGGCACAGGGACATGAGTGCCTAAACGGAAAACCAACAACGCGCCCGTTAAAAACAAGATGCGCTGTTTAAGCTCGGACAAGTTTCCGAACATTCCAGCGGCGGGTAATCCAGCTTTAGCCATTATCTTTAACCATTGATTTAATCACTATGTTGCGTTCATTGCTTGCGGCTTGTTTGTCCGCGGTTTATTCATCTATGGCGCCGCCGGCTTTTTCGATGGCGAGGCGCGCGCCTTTGGTCGCGCCGACGCCTCTAAGCGTGACGGCGCGGGTAATCCTGCCGGAAAGTATCGCCTTCGCGCGATTAACGTGCAGGCCGATGACGCCGGCTTTTTGCAATGCTTTCAAGTCCACCACGTCGCCTTCGACTTTGGCCAATTCATTTAAGCGGATTTCAGCAGTGTGGACATTAACCTTTGAACGAAAACCGCGCTTGGGCAATCGTCGTTGCATGGGCATTTGACCACCTTCAAATCCAACCTTGTGGTATCCGCCGGATCGAGATTTCTGCCCCTTGGTGCCGCGTCCGGCGGTGCCGCCCGTGCCGGACCCGTTGCCACGCCCGACGCGCTTGGCATCGGTTTTGGAGCCTGGTGCTGGTTTGAGGGTATTGAGTCGCATGGTCATTTTTGGTTCACTAACAAAATATCTTTGGCCTTTCATCGAAGTACCCCAACACCAAACATACTTCACCTGTCCACTTGTCCAACCGATAAACTACACTCCTACTAAGAGGACTCCCAGGTATAAGTTCGTAGCGCGTAGAGAGCACAATTACGGCCATTAGGACGAGAAACTCGACCAGAGCGCTTTTCTGAAAAAGAGGCTTATTCATCTTCAACCTGCTCGCATTTCAGCATGTAGGCGATCTTGTTAATCATGCCGCGGTTAGCCGGCGTGTCTATCACTTCCACGGTTTGGTGCATGCGCCGAAGCCCGAGCCCGCGCACGCACGCCTGGTGCTTTTTAAGACGGCCATGAATGCTGCGCGTCAGGGTTACTTTTAAAGTTTTCTTGTCGACCATTGCCTTGCTCTTTATTTATTTACTCGTTATTGATTCAGACAAAATCTATCTCAGGTTGTTTAAATCTTTTCCGCGCTTGGCCGCGATATAACTGGCGCTGCGCATGCCTTTGAGTGCGGAAATAGTTGCCCGGGTCACATTAATCGGATTCGTGGTTCCAATGACCTTGGTCAGAACGTTTTGTATTCCCATGACTTCAAATACCGCTCGCATGGTACCGCCAGCAATAATTCCGGTGCCGTCGGCAGCGGGTCTTAACACCACTCGAGCCGAACCATGTCGTCCGATCATCGGGTACTGCAAGGTGTCACCTTTCATATTGACTTTAAACATATTTCGACGGGCATCATCCATCGCCTTTTGTACAGCGACCGGGACTTCACGCGCCTTGCCCCGTCCCATTCCAACGCGACCCTCTCCGTCACCCACGACAGTCAATGCAGAAAAACCAAATATTCGGCCACCTTTAACAACCTTTGAAACACGCCTGACGTTTATCAGCTGCTCCTGAAAGTTGTCTTTGCGGGCGTTGTCGCGTTCTCTTGCTTTAGCCATTTAAAATCTTCTGCTATTAAAATTTTGTATGAAAACTTCTGTATTAAAACTTGAGCCCGTGCTCACGAGCGGCATCTGCAAATGCCTGAAGCCGGCCGTGGTACAAATACCCGGATCGATCAAATGCAACTCTCTCGATTCCCGCAGAGAGTGCATTTTTCGCCAACATTTCACCAACCGCTATCGCGGCATCGCGGTTTCCGCTATTTTTCAATTTCTTGCGTAACGCCGCATCCAATGTCGAAGCAGAAACTAATACCTTCTCTCCAGAGGGATCGAAAATTTGCGCATAAAAATGACGGGGTGTGCGATGAACCGACAAGCGTATGGCGCCCAGTCGGGCAATCTTACCCCGGATTTTTCTTGCTCTCCTCAGTCTCGCGCTGTTTTTATTTACCATATTCGTAATCTTTTCAATGCGGTCTATTAGGGTTATTTCTTCTTCGCTTGTTTTCTGACAACATATTCATCGGCGTAACGGACACCCTTGCCTTTATAAGGTTCCGGGGGTCGATAATTTCTTATTTCTGCCGCTGCCTGCCCAACTGCCTGTTTATCAGCCCCCCGCAATATAATTTCAGTCTGGGTTGGGGTTTGCGCGGTCACGCCATCTGGAAGTTGGTACACAACCGGGTGCGAAAATCCCAAACTCAAATTTAGCTTGTTACCCTGAGCCTGTACACGGTAACCAATCCCGGTTATTGTGAGTTTTCTCTCAAATCCGGTAGCAACACCCTTAACCAGGTTGTTGATTATTGCCCGGGTTGTCCCCGACATCGCTAATAGTTGTTCACTAATTTTTTCTTTGTTTCCGGAAACTTGCACTTTTAGCGCACCGTCGTTCTGGACCAGCTCTATTCCCGGAGACAACGCAAAGCTCAATTCGCCTTTTGGGCCTTTCGCAATCACTGTACCGTTGTCAATTTTCACTTCAACGCCGGTTGGCACAATTATCGGTGTTTTTGCAATTCGTGACATTTTGGTTGCCGTGTTCTCTATTTAGTCTATCGGTATAAATCGTTGTCTTGAAATCGTTGTCTTGGATTGGCGATGCCAATCAAAATACGGCGCAAATTATTTCTCCGCCCATACCCTGCTGGCGGGCGGATTTGTCAGTCAGCACTCCTTTGGAAGTGGATACCAGAGCCACCCCCAATCCGCTTTTTATTGTAGGCAGATTATCCTTGCTCGCGTACACGCGACAGCTGGGCATGCTGATTCGCTTAATTTCTTCAATGACCGGATCGCCTTGAAAATACTTTAACTGAATTTCAAGACTCTTTTTTACGCCTTCACCATCAACGGAATAACCGGTTATATAACCCTCTTCCTTCAACACTTCAGCAATGGCCACTTTGCTTTTAGATGACGGCATTGCCACGGCTACTTTATGCGCCTGCAAACCGTTTCGTATTCGCGTCAACATATCAGCGATGGGATCGGCCATACTCATTGTAGTGCTCTCATTTTAACGCTCTCGTTTTAGTGTTCATGCTTATATTTCCAACAAAAATTATGCTCAAAATTATCCGCGCCAAATTACCAACTAGACTTGACCACGCCGGGCGCTTCGCCACGCATAATGACTTCTCTCAACTTATTTCTGCACAGCCCGAATTTTCTGTAATTTCCTCTTGGACGACCGGTAAGCGCGCAGCGGTTTCGTTTTCGTATCGGACTGGAATCCCGAGGCAGTTTCTGCAGATCCAGCATAGCCTGAAATTGATCTGCTGAACTGGTTTCAGAATTTGAGATTTTGTTTGCCAACTCTTTTCTTTTTTCAGCATGCGCACTGATTAATTTCTGGCGCTTGGCCTCGCGGGCTATCATTGATTTCTTAGCCATAGCTAACGCTTCATTGGAAAATTAAATGCGCGCAACAACGCGCTTGCCTGTTCGTCATTTTTTGCAGAAGTCGTGATACAAATATCCATGCCCCTCAAAGTATCCACATTGTCATAATCGATTTCTGGAAATACGATTTGCTCCTTAAGACCAAACGAGTAGTTTCCACGCCCATCGAACGATTTGTTCGACAATCCCCTGAAATCCCGAATTCTCGGGATCGCCACCGAAATCAATCGGTCAAGAAACTCGTACATTTGTCTGCGTCGCAGAGTCACTTTTGCACCAATTGGCCAACCTTCCCGAATTTTGAAAACCGCTTCGGATTTTTTCGCTTTGGTGACCACCGGTTTTTGACCGGTAATTTTTTCAAGATCGCTAGTTGCGCTTTGCAACACATTTTTATTGGCTACCGCCTCACCCAAACCCATATTCAGCGTGATTTTCGTAATCCGCGGAATTTCCATTGCGCTTTTGAACGAAAACGCTTGCTGGAGCTTCGGCGCAACTTCAGTTTTATACTTTTCTTGTAATCTGGCCATTTGCTTCTAAAAAATTCTAACCATGGGTTGTGGACTCAGCTTATAGTGAAATTAAGCGAGATCAATAACTTCGTCATTTGATTTGAAATATCGAACCTTCCGACCGTCTTCCAATGCTTTGAAACCAATCCGCTCGCCTTTTTTGGTGACCGGATTATATAAAGCAATATTGGAAAGTTGGATGGGGGCTTCTTTTTCAATAATCCCTCCGGTTTGACCTGTATTCGGATTTCCCTTGGTGTGACGTTTAACCAAATTAACATTGTCCACCAATGCGCGACCATCATTGGTGATTTTTAATACACTGCCGCGTTTGCCTTTATCGCGCCCGGCGATCACGATTACATCGTCATTTTTTTTAATTCTTTGCATCACTCTAATCTCAAATTCCGGCTAATCTCAAATGCTGGTCTTGGGTTTTTGTCTCAGGTCTTTGTTTCGGTTTCTGATTACAAAACTTCCGGGGCCAAAGAAATAATTCGCATGAATTTTTCTGAGCGCAACTCCCGGGTTACCGGGCCAAAAATTCGTGTGCCAATGGGTTGGTGCGCCGCATTCAATAAAACTGCTGAGTTTTTATCAAATCGTATCAACGAACCATCGGGGCGTCGCACACCGGATCTGGTTCTAACAACCACCGCATCATAAACATCGCCTTTTTTAACCCTGCTATTTGGCAATGCTTCCTTGATTGTGATTTTTATAATGTCACCAATACCTGCATATCTGCGTTTAGAGCCGCCAAGTACCTTTATGCACATCACTCTTTTAGCGCCGCTGTTATCGGCAACTGACATCATTGTCTGCATTTGAATCATGAGTATTCTCCCGCGGCCCTAAACTGCTCGGGTAACCACTTCAACCAAACGCCAGCATTTGGTTTTTGAAATGGGCCGACACGCTTCAATACGAACTGTATCCCCGGCCTTGCACTGATTTTGTTCATCGTGAGCATGCAGCTTTGTGGAGCGACGTATATATTTTTTATACAACGGATGCTTAACCCGGCGTTCAACCAATACGGTAATGCTTTTATTGCCAGCCGCGCCAATCACCCTGCCTTGAATCGCTCGTTTGGTTGTCTGCTCTGTTGTGGATTCTATGGTCATTTATTAATTACTCAGGCACTTGCGCTTTGCTGCCCGCCTTCTCTTGCAAGACGGTTTTTATTCTGGCGATATCTTTTTGGACAACCTTGAAACGCGACGGATTAGCAAGCTGGCCTGCGCCTCGCTGCATACGAAGATTGAATTGCTCTTTTCTAAGACCTAACAGTTCTTGTTGCAGGTCTTGCGCTTTTTGGGTTCTAAGTTCAGCTGCTTTCATTAGCCCACCTGACGTCTTGCAAAGTTGGTTTGTACTGGCAATTTAGCGCTGGCAAGCCGAAACGCTTCTCGTGCCAAACTTTCAGAAACACCCTCAATTTCATATAGCATGGTGCCGGGCTGAATCAATGCCACCCAAAATTCAGGGTTTCCTTTGCCTTTGCCCATTCGCACTTCCAATGGCTTCTTCGAAATAGGCTTGTCGGGAAATACCCGAATCCACATTCGCCCGCCCCGTTTCACATGGCGGGTAATAGCACGACGGGCCGCCTCAATCTGCCTGGCAGTCAACCGGCCTCGGCTCGAGGCTTGCAGGCCAAACTCACCAAAACTAACGCGATTTCCACGGCTGGCCAGACCGCGGTTGCGGCCCTTGTGCATTTTGCGAAATTTTGTTCTTTTGGGTTGGAGCATAATTATTAACCCGCTTCCGGCTTCTGTTCAGTGGCCGATTGCTCAGTGCTCGGTTGTGCAAGGGCCGGCTGTTCAACGACCTGAACTTCCGGTTTTTCCGGTTCTAAAATTTCACCCTTGAAAATCCAGACTTTGACGCCGATGATGCCGTAGGTGGTATGGGCTTCATGAACACCATAATCAATATCCGCACGTAACGTATGCAACGGTACACGACCTTCCCGATACCACTCCGTTCGAGCGATTTCCGCACCATTCAGACGCCCGGCAAGCATGACCTTAACCCCTTTGGCACCCAAACGCATTGAGTTTTGAACGGCGCGTTTCATTGCTCGTCGAAACATGATTCGCTTTTCAAGCTGCTGGCAAATATTTTCTGCCACCAATTTCGCGTCAAGCTCGGGCTTGCGTATTTCTTCCACTGCCACCTGAACCGGGTTGCCATTGATTTTGGTCAACTCAAATCGAAGGCGCTCAATATCCTCGCCCTTCTTGCCGATGACGATACCGGGCCTGGCGGTGTAAATCGTTACGTTCAAGTTTTGCGCTGGTCGATCGATTGCAATCTTGCTCACCGCAGCATTACCCAATCGTTTCGTTAAAAACTCACGAATTTTCAGATCGCTCGCCAGCGTATCCGCGTAGCGACTGCTAGGCGCATACCATTTGGCATTCCAATCCTTGACAATGCCAAGTCGAATGCCGTTTGGCTGTACTTTTTGACCCATTACTCAGATCTCCGCCGGTTCTCTATCTATTAAATTTATAAGTTACTTTTTTGATGCTCTTGGACCGTCACTCACACTAATCGTGATGTGACAATTTCGCTTCAAAATTCGAGTGCCACGGCCCTTCGCCCGCGCCCGAAATCGTTTAATCGTCGGTGCTTGGTCAACCATCACCTGATTGACCCATAAATCATCAATATCCGCGCCTTCATTGTGCTCCGCATTAGCAATCGCGGAATCCAGCGCTTTCTTCATCGGCGTTGCTCCTTTTTTTGGACTAAAGTTCAGAATTTCCAGCGCTTTTTCAACCGGCAGGGAGCGAATTTGGTCGGCCACCAACCGACCTTTTTGCGCCGATAATCTAACATATTTTATGACTGCGCTGACTTGCATCTTATTTTATCTTTTATGGGCTCTTGTGGCTATTGGCGCTTAAGCTCATCTACTTGGCTTTTTTGCTGGCCACGTGTCCGCGATAGGTTCGGGTTGGCGAAAACTCGCCAAGCTTGTGTCCCACCATATTTTCGTTGATCAGAACGGGTACATGTTGTCGACCATTATGTACAGCGATTGTCATCCCAATAAATTCGGGCATGATCATCGAACGTCGTGACCATGTTTTAATGGGTTTGCGAGAATTTTCTGATTTAGCTTTTTCAACTTTGCTCCACAAATGGTGGTCAACAAAAGGCCCTTTTTTAATTGATCTTGGCATGGTTATTTTTTCCTTCTGCGAATAATCATGGATGATGTTCGTTTATTAGAACGGGTTCGGTATCCTTTGGTCGGAACACCCCAGGGCGATATCGGATGACGGCCGCCTGAAGTACGCCCTTCACCACCACCATGAGGGTGATCCACTGGGTTCATTGCGACACCCCGTACTGTGGGGCGAATGCCTCTCCAGCGGTTGGCGCCGGCCTTGCCAATCTTACGCAAGCTATTTTCGGCGTTACCCACTTGACCAATGGTCGCGCGACAATCCAGATGCACTTTTCTTACTTCTCCAGAACGCAACCGAAGCTGGGCATATGACCCTTCATTGCCGAGAAATTGCACTCCAGCCCCGGCGGTGCGTGCGATTTGCGCGCCTTTGCCGGGTTTAAGTTCCACGCAATGCACCACGGTTCCGACCGGGATGTTACGCAACGGCATACAGTTGCCGACGTTATAACCACCACCGACACCAGAAACCACCGTATCACCCGCCGCTAAACCACGCGCAGCAATAATGTAACGGTGCTCGCCATCTTTATAAACCAGCAATGCAATGTGAGCGCTTCGATTAGGATCGTATTCGATACGCTTAATCGTCGCCGGGACGCCGTCTTTATTGCGCTTGAAATCAACAACTCGATAATGGCGTTTGTGCCCGCCGCCACGATGCCGCACAGTGATACGACCCTCATTATTTCTGCCGCTGATTGCGGTTTTAGGTTTCAGCAACGGCTTATGGGGTTTACCTTTATGCAAATCCGGAGTCACTACCTTGACCATCCCTCTGCGGCCTGGCGTAGTCGGTTTTTGTTTTACTAGTGCCATTTTAATTAACTGCCTACTTGCCAAACTAATCTTGATTACGCTCCCGCCACGCCAAGAAAATCAATGTCCTGACCTTCCTGTAAACAAACATAAGCCTTTTTCCAACTGCTGCGCGCCCCCGGAGTTTTGCCAAATCTCTTGACCTTGCCACATACATTAACCACTTGAACATTTTTCACCTTCACCTCAAATAATTTTTCCACGGCCTGGCGAATTTCATCTTTACTCGCATCGATTTTGACCTGAAAAACCACCTGATTGTGTTTATCCGCAAGCACAGTCGATTTTTCTGAAATCACCGGCTTAAGGATGATTTGGTATAACCGTTCTTCATCAAGCACAACGGACCTCGCTTCGTTGCCTTTATACCTGCTTTTTCGTTTTGGCAAACTCATTGGAAAGCCTCATCTATGTTTTTAGCGGCGTCCACGGTCATCACCACTTTTTCATAACGAATTAAGCTTACCGGATCGATTTCGCGGCTGTTACAAACCGCAACCGATTTCAAATTACGCGCTGAAAGTTCAACATTATCGTTATCTTCAGCCAATACTATTAATGCTTGTACAGCCTCTAGTTTGCTCAAAGTCTCGAGCAATGATTTGGTCTTGGGCGCATCCATAGATAACTCATCCACCACAACCAATCTATCCTGACGCGCTAACTCGGAAAGTATCGAGCGCATGGCTGCGCGATACATTTTCTTGTTCACCTTTTGTGAGAAGTCCTGAGTGGAAGCGGGAAAAGTACGACCACCGCCGACGAATATCGGGCTACGAATAGTGCCTACCCGGGCACGTCCAGAGCCTTTTTGCTTCCAGGGTTTGACGCCGCCGCCACGTACCGCTGCGCGATTTTTCTGGGCCCGGGTACCACTCCGACCTCCGGCTTGATACGCGGTCACGACCTGATGCACCAACGCTTGGTTAAATTTAACGCCAAAGCTAATGTCGGACAAACCGACCTTGCCGTCTTTGCCATCGGTGAGTTTGTTTACTTTTAATTGAATCGTCATTTCTTTTCCTCGTCAGACTGCTTACCCGTCTGCTCATCAGCATTGATCTGAGTACTGTGTTCAACAATCGCCGCATTATCAGGCATGGGCAGAACTGCATCAGATTTAACCGCTGGCCGAATAATCACATCGGCGCCTTTGGAGCCCGGGATACAGCCGCTGATCAAAATAATGTTTCGTTCGCTATCCACCCTTACCACGACCAGATTCTGCTGGACTGCTCGTTCGGCACCCATATGCCCGGCCATTTTCTTGCCTTTGAATACTCGACCTGGATCCTGGGCATTACCAATGGAACCACTTAATCTGTGGGCTTTAGAGTTGCCATGGGATGCACGACCACCACGAAAACCATGACGCTTCATAACACCTGCAAAGCCCTTGCCGATGGATTGACCAGTGACATCAACTTTTTGACCTTCTTCAAACAAACCAACGGTTAGTTCGTTGCCGGCCTGAGCATCAGCTGGCGCTTCAAGTCGAAACTCCCAAACACCACGCCCAGGCTCTACCCCGGCTTTAGCAAAATGGCCTTTCATTGCTTTGGTTACCCGGTTAGCCGGTCGCTCGCCTGTGGTCAATTGCAAACCGTTATAACCGTCCACTGCCTGGGTTTTGATCTGAGTGATCTTATTCGGCAAAACTTCAATCACCGTTACCGGCTGAGATTTACCTTGTTCGGTAAAAATCCGGGTCATGCCGATTTTTTTTCCAACCAATCCCAATGACATTTTCTTAACCTGCTACGCTTCTTGCTATTAGTTCAGTTTGATTTCAACATCAACACCAGATGCTAAATCCAGCTTCATTAATGCATCGACCGTTTTGTCAGTAGGTTGAACGATATCAAGAATTCTTTTATGCGTTCTAATCTCAAATTGGTCGCGCGCCTTTTTGTTGGCGTGAGGTGACCGCAAAAGCGTGTACTTTTCGATTTTAGTCGGCAATGGAATAGGGCCCATAACCAATGCGCCGGTTCGCCGAGCGGTATCCACGATCTCCAATGCCGAGCGATCAATTGATTTGTGGTCGAACGCTTTCAGGCTTATGCGAATTTTTTGATTTTCAACCATTGCTCAAGTTTTCCCGGTTTAATTAATTTACAAATTTGCTATTTGCACTATGCAATAATTTTAGTCACCACGCCGGCGCCCACAGTGCGACCGCCCTCGCGGATGGCGAAGCGCAAGCCGTCTTCCATGGCAATCGGCGCTATCAACTCCACCGCCAACCGCACATTGTCCCCAGGCATCACCATCTCCACATCCTTCGGCAACTCGCACGCCCCCGTGACATCCGTCGTCCTGAAATAAAACTGCGGACGATAGCCTTTGAAAAATGGCGTATGCCGTCCACCCTCCTCCTTCGACAATATATACACCTCTGCCTCAAACCGGGTGTGCGGCGTGATTGACTTCGGCTTCGCCAACACCTGACCACGCTCCACTTCCTCTCGCTTGGTACCGCGCAACAAAACACCCACATTGTCCCCTGCCCGACCCTCGTCCAATAACTTCCGGAACATCTCAACGCCTGTGCATACCGTCGTCATCGTCTCTTTCAAACCAATAATCTCAATCGCTTCATTCACCTTGACCACTCCGCGCTCAATACGACCGGTCACCACCGTGCCCCGACCGGAAATCGAAAACACATCCTCCACCGGCATCAAAAAGTCGCCGTCAACCTTGCGCTCAGGCTCCGGAATATAACTGTCCAAGGCCGCCGCCAACTTGAATATCGAACCCTCGCCCATCTCCGAAGAATCACCTTCCAACGCCTTCAACGCGCTGCCGACAACGATCGGCGTGTCGTCCCCAGGAAATTCGTAACTGTCCAGCAACTCGCGCACCTCCATCTCAACCAACTCCATCAACTCCTCATCGTCTACCAAATCAGCCTTGTTCAAAAACACCACGATATACGGAACCCCAACCTGTCGCGCTAATAATATGTGCTCGCGGGTCTGCGGCATCGGTCCGTCCGCCGCCGAAACCACCACTATCGCGCCATCCATCTGCGCCGCGCCGGTGATCATGTTCTTGACATAATCCGCATGACCAGGACAATCCACGTGCGCATAGTGCCGCGCCTCAGTCTCATATTCCACGTGCGCGGTCGCAATCGTGATGCCGCGCTCACGCTCCTCCGGCGCATTGTCTATCTCATCAAACGCCTTCGCCGACGTGCCGCCGTACTTCGCCGACAATACCCTGGTCATCGCCGCCGTCAGCGTCGTCTTGCCGTGATCCACGTGCCCTATCGTGCCAACATTCACATGCGGCTTGGTTCTCTCAAATCTCTCTTTCGACATGGTTTATCTCTTAACAATCTGATTTTTGCGTTGATTTTTTCTTGAAATTTATTTAAACTTATTTATTGGGCTAATGAATCAAACATGCCCGATTAAGTATTTCTGATGGCTTCAGTTATGCTGGTCGGAACCGGCGCATACCTTTTGAATTCCATCGTATAGTTAGCTCGTCCCTGAGTCGCAGAGCGCAACGAGGTGGCATAGCCAAACATTTCAGACAGAGGCACCTCAGCTTTTACAACTTTTCCACTCGCCGAATCTTCCATCTCCTGGATAAGACCGCGACGCGAACTCAAATCGCCATTAACACTACCCATATATTCTTCCGGGGTAACTACTTCTACCGCCATCATTGGTTCAAGCAACTGTGGCCCTGCTTGTCTTGCGCCTTCTCTAAAAGCCATGGCCCCGGCCGCTTTAAAGGCATGTTCGGATGAATCCACTTCATGATACGAGCCATAAAATAACGTGGCCCTCACATCTATCACCGGGTAACCGGCAACCACCCCTGACTGCATTGCATCCTGAATTCCTTTATCCACCGCAGGAATAAATTCGCGAGGAATAACCCCACTCTTGATTTCGTCAATAAATTCGTAGCCCGCGCCCATTTTCTGGGGTTTCAGACGAAGGTGGACATGGCCATACTGGCCTCGTCCGCCGGTCTGCTTGGCGTATTTATGTTCGGTTTCGATAGTTTTAGTAATGGTTTCGCGGTAGGCAACCTGAGGTTTGCCGATATTGGCGTCTACGCTGAATTCCCTTTTTAACCTGTCGAGAATGATTTCCAAGTGTAATTCGCCCATTCCCGAGATAATCGTTTGTCCAGATTCTTCATCAGACCTGACTCTGAAAGAGGGATCTTCCCGTGCCAATTTGCCCAATGCGATGCCCAGTTTTTCCTGATCGGTTTTGGTTTTAGGTTCCACCGCCTGGGAAATAACCGGTTCCGGGAATTCCATCCGCTCCAATACCACTTCGGAATTGATAGCGCACAAGGTATCGCCGGTGGTAACGCTTTTAAGTCCAACTGCAGCGGCTATATCGCCGACATGTACTTCCTTAATATCTTCACGGTTATTGGAATGCATCTGTAGAATTCGACCGATGCGCTCTTTTTTACCTTTTACTGAATTAAGCACCGTATCCCCGGATTTGACCATGCCTGAGTAAACTCGAAAGAATACCAGTTGTCCGAAAAATGAATCAGACATGATCTTAAAGGCCAGCGCTGAAAATGGTTCGTTGTCATCCGCTTTTCGCACTCTTTCAAATGACAATCCCGCGATGTCTGCCGCAATCCCATTGATAGCTGGCACATCCAGTGGGCTCGGCATGAAATCGACAACACCGTCAAGCATTGCTTGCACACCCTTGTTTTTAAATGCAGAGCCACAGAAAACCGGAATAATTTCATTGTTAAGTGTACGTATTCGAATTCCTTTTTTGAGGTCCTGCTCGCTTAACGCTCCTTGCTCAAAGTACTTATCCATCATTGTATCGTCTGCTTCGGCTGCAGCTTCCACCAGTTTCGCATGATATTCACCGCACAATTCAACTAACTGTTCAGGAATGTCGCGATATTCAAACTCAACACCCATGTTTTCTTCTTTCCAGTAAATCGCTTTCATTTTGACCAGATCGACAACACCCTTGAAGTTTTCTTCGGAGCCAATGTTTAGCTGCACAACAACCGGGTTAGCGCCCAGACGAGTTTTGATTTGTTCAACCACTCGCAAGAAATCCGCGCCAGTGCGATCCATTTTATTGATGAAAGCCATGCGCGGCACTTTGTACCTGTTGGCTTGTCGCCAAACTGTTTCAGATTGCGGCTCTACGCCACCTACTGCACAAAAAACCGCCACGGCGCCATCCAGTACGCGCAGTGCCCGCTCTACTTCAATGGTGAAGTCGACGTGGCCCGGGGTGTCGATAATATTGATTCGATGTTCTGGCAGGTCTTTATCCAGGCCGCTCCAAAAACAAGTAGTGGCAGCGGAAGTGATGGTGATGCCCCTTTCCTGTTCCTGTTCCATCCAGTCCATTACCGCATTACCGTCGTGAACCTCGCCAATTTTGTGGGACAGTCCGGTATAGAAAAGCACGCGTTCGGTGGTCGTGGTCTTGCCGGCATCAATGTGGGCCATGATGCCAATGTTACGATAACGGTGTAGAGGCGTTTTACGTGCCATATGCTTAATTGTACTACCGCTAATCAAACTAAAAACGGTAATGCGAGAATGCTTTGTTGGCTTCAGCCATTTTCAGCGTGTCTTCACGTTTTTTAACGGCACTGCCGCGATCATCAGAAGCATCCATCAACTCACCGGCCAAGCGGGCGGTCATGGATTTTTCGTTTCTTTTTCGAGCCGCTTCCACTAACCAGCGCATGGCTAATGCTATTTGACGATTGGGTCGCACTTCAATTGGAATCTGGTAGGTTGCGCCACCCACTCGGCGACTTTTTACTTCGACGCTAGGGCTTACTTTTTCCAATGCTTGGTTGAAAATACCGACAGGGTCTTCTTTGCCGCGCTGTTTGATAATGTCAAGGGCGTCGTAGATGATCTTTTCGGCAATGGATTTCTTGCCATCAAGCATTATGATGTTAATAAATTTTGCAATGGTCTGGTCCTTAAACTTGGGATCAGGCAATATTTTGCGCTTCGGTATTTCTCGTCTTCTTGGCATTACTTAGTTTTGCTGCTTCATTTTGTTGCTATAAACTTAATGGCGCGTTAAGGCGATCAAAAAATAATTATAAAATCACTAAAAACTTTCCAAATAGCTGAGACGAATCACCCCGCCTGAACTTTGGTAAGGTTCAATATCTCAATGTCGGTCATTCCATAAGAATACGCTCTCCTGATCGTTCAGAAGAGCAACCTTCCCTTAGCCCCCTTTTGGGTATGACCCAAAGGTTCGGGCGTTAGGGTTTGGCGGGAAAATATAGCTTGCCGATCGGAGCTTAAACTCCGCCCATCTGTTAATTAACGATGTGTTAATTAAATTTCTTTGCTAAAATATTCTAACGTCTTGTTCAAAAATGACGGGCACTACGACTTAGGCCGCTTCGCACCGTACTTCGAACGACCCTGGCGTCTATCAGAAACACCCGATGTGTCCAATGCGCCACGTACTGTGTGGTAACGAACACCGGGTAAATCTTTAACCCGCCCCCCTCTGATCAATACCACTGAGTGCTCCTGGAGATTATGACCTTCACCACCAATGTAAGTCGTTACTTCATAGCCGTTGGTTAATCGAACCCGAGCCACTTTACGCAATGCGGAATTCGGTTTCTTTGGCGTTGTGGTATAAACCCGTGTACAAACCCCTCGTTTCTGCGGGCAAGTCTGCAATGCCGGAACATTGGGCTTTTTTACCTGCTTTTGACGTGGTTTTCTAACCAGTTGGTTTAATGTTGGCATGCGCTCAATATACTCAAAATTTATGCCTGTTCCAGATATATACTAGAACCCCGGAAACACCTACAACCTATAAAATTCAACGAATTTTGCTAGTCTGGATTTTCGCAAGGGCGGCGATTTTATGCCGATGAGCTAGCAGTGTCAAGCAAAAAACACCCGTAAAATCCCCTAAACCGACCACAAATTGCCTGCAAAACTTACTCGGCGGCTGGCTGGGCGGGAGACTCGTTCATCACCTCATCCACTACCATTTCTCCGAGTTCGACATTTTCCTGTTCCGCTCCACCCAAAAGCGCTTCAATCTCTTGACTTTTGCGAGAATTCTCAATTCTGCTTCGCTTTCGCTCCTGATGAAAAGCAAGCCCGGTACCGGCTGGAATCAATCGCCCAACAATAACATTTTCTTTAAGTCCACGCAGTCGATCAACCTTGCCGTTTACCGAAGCATTAGTCAGCACCCGAGTCGTTTCCTGGAATGAAGCCGCCGATATGAACGATTCCGTAGTCAATGACGCCTTGGTGATTCCCAACAACACCGGGTCGTAAGCGGCCGGCCTTTTGCCTTGTTCGATCAACCTGTCATTTTCATCCAGTAATAAAGACTTTTCTGCTTGTTCGCCCAGCAAATAGCGACTATCACCAATATCAACAACCTTTGCTTTGCGTAACATTTGACGAACGATAACTTCAATATGCTTATCGTTTATTTTTACGCCTTGCAATTGGTAAACATCCTGGACTTCATTAACGATGTAATCCGCCAATGCCGTAACACCGAGATACTTCAGAATATCACTCGCCAAATGCGGTCCTTCAACGATAACCTCGCCCCGTTCCACGGTTTCCCCTTCAAACACATTAATGCGCCGGGTTTTTGGAATCAGGGTGCCATGGGTTTCCCCATCCTTGCTGGTGATCACCAAACGGTGCTTGCTTGCGGTTTCCTTGCCAAAAGAGACAATGCCATCGACTTCCGCCAGAATGGCTGGCTCTTTGGGTTTGCGCGCCTCGAACAACTCTGCCACTCTGGGCAAGCCGCCGGTGATATCCCGCGCCTTTGATGACTCCTGAGAAATCCGTGCGATGACATCGCCACTGCTCACCTGTTGCCCGTCCACGAGCATAACGATGGCATCCGGCGGTAACTGATATCGCGCATCGACATCGGTGCCGGGAATCTTCACTGAATTTCCCGCATCGTCCACCAGGCTAATGGTCGGCTTGATATTGTAGGCACTGCCGCGCCGCCGCTGCGGGTCGATGATGACATACGCGCTTTTACCGGTTAATTCGTCGGTTTGCACGTTGACCGTTACCCCTTCTTCAAAATCGGTAAACACTACGGTTCCGGCGACCTCGGTAATAATAGGATGGGTATGCGGATCCCATGTCACTACAATATCGCCAATATTTACTTCAGAACCTTCGACAACCGTTAACACCGCGCCATAAGGCAGTTTATGCCTTTCACGGTCACGGCCTTGCTCATCCTGAACGATCAACTCGCTTGACCGGGTTACCACAACGTGATTGCCGTCGCTGTTTTTAATCAGTTTGGCTGCTTTAAGGTGAATCTTCCCCTTATTCTTCAGCTCGACATGGCTAACCACCGCGGCCGCCGAAGCGGCGCCGCCGATGTGGAAGGTGCGCAAGGTCAGTTGGGTGCCCGGCTCGCCGATGGACTGCGCCGCGACCACGCCCACCGCTTCACCGACATTGATAGTATGGCCGCGGCCGAGATCGCGTCCATAGCACTTCGCACATACGCCAAATCGGGTTTCGCAAGCGACCGCGGAGCGTACGTTAACCTCATGAATATTCATCTGATCAACTTTTATAACAGTCGTTTCATCAATCATTTCATCTTTTGAAATGATCACTTCATCGGTGACCGGGTCAATCACATTTTCAACGGCATAACGTCCCAATATACGGTCACCCAAAGGCACAACAACTTCGCCGCCTTGCACCTGCGCCTCGCGCAGCAAGCCCTTTTCGGTGCCACAATCTTCTTCGGTTACCACCAAGTCCTGGCAGACATCCACCAGGCGGCGCGTCAAATAGCCGGCATTGGCGGTTTTCAGCGCGGTATCGGTCAGCCCCTTGCGCGCGCCGTGTGCCGAGATGAAGTATTGCAGCACGTTCAGCCCTTCGCGGAAATTAGCGGTAATCGGCGTTTCAATGATCGAGCCATCCGGTTTTGCCATCAATCCGCGCATACCGGCTAACTGCCTGATCTGAGCATGGGAGCCACGCGCGCCGGAATCGGCCATCATGTAAATCGAATTAAACGATTTCTGCGGGACTTGCTCGCCTTTGTTGTCAGTCACTTGCTCTGTGCCGAGCTCGCTCAGCATGGAATCCGCGACCTGCTCGCTTCTGCGCGACCATATATCGATGACCTTGTTATAACGCTCGCCGTCGGTCAGCAACCCGTCGGTGTACTGCCCCTGAATTTCCAGCACCTCCTTTTGCGCCTCGCTCAGGATTTTCGCCTTGTCTTTGGGAATCTCCATGTCGTCCACGCCGATGGAGATGCCGGACAGCGCCGCCATCTTAAATCCGGTGTACATCAATTGGTCGGCGAAAATCACGGTTTCCTTGAGGCCCACTTGCCGGTATGAGGCATCGATGAGTTCGGAAATGGTTTTCTTTTTCATCGGCCGGTCAATCAGGGAAAAATCCAGCCCCTTGGGCAGAATCTCCGACAACAACGCTCGCCCGACGGTGGTTTTCACCCGCGTCTTGCCTGTTTTGCTTTTCTCCGGCATTTTCACCGCAACCCGAGGAATCTCAATGCGGGCGTGCAGGTGCACATACCCGCTTTCATGGGCGCGCCGCACCTCGTTGATATCGACAAAGTATTTTCGAACATCGGCATCATCGGCATAGCATTTTTTGTGTTGGATATTGCCTTTGACTTCGATGCTTTTGCTTTCCCGGGTCATGTAATACAAACCAAGCACGATATCCTGAGACGGCACAATAATCGGCTCGCCGTTTGCCGGCGACAGAATGTTATTTGTAGACATTATTAAAGCGCGGGTTTCAAGTTGTGCCTCTATTGAGAGCGGCACATGAACCGCCATTTGATCGCCGTCAAAATCCGCATTGTAAGGCGTGCACACCAACGGATGAAGCTGAATCGCTTTTCCTTCAATGAGGATTGGTTCGAATGCCTGTATTCCTAATCTGTGCAAGGTTGGCGCGCGGTTAAGCATTACCGGGTGTTCACGGATAACGTCTTCCAGAATATCCCAGACTTCCGCACTCTCGGCTTCCACTATTTTCTTGGCTTGTTTAATGTTGGTCGCTAATCCGCGAAGTTCAAGTTTGCTGAATATGAATGGCTTGAATAATTCCAGCGCCATTTTTTTAGGCAATCCACATTGGTGCAACTTTAAAGTCGGCCCAACAACGATAACCGACCGACCGGAGTAGTCCACTCGCTTGCCCAGCAAGTTCTGACGGAAACGGCCCTGCTTGCCCTTGATGATGTCTGAAATGGATTTCAGCTGGCGCTTGTTGGCGCCGGTAATCGCCTTGCCGCGGCGACCATTATCGAGCATCGCATCCACCGCTTCCTGGAGCATGCGTTTTTCGTTGCGCACGATCAGATCCGGCGCGTTCAAGTCCAGCAATCTTTTTAATCGGTTATTACGGTTGATGACCCGGCGGTACAGATCGTTCAAATCCGAGGTGGCGAAGCGGCCTCCTTCCAATGGCACCAGCGGGCGTAAATCCGGTGGCAGCACCGGCAGCACATCCATAATCATCCAGGCCGGATTGTTGCTGGAATTAATAAACGCCTCAATCACCTTTAATCGACTTGTAAATTTTTCAATTTTTGTCACCGATTTTGTGGCCGCCAGATCTTCCCGCAACAATAACGCTTCTTCCTCCAAATCAATTTCTTTTAGCAACTTGCGGATTGATTCGGCGCCCATACCGGCTTCAAATTCATCGCCGAAAGTCTCTATGGCTTCCAGGTAAGACTCTTCGGTCAGTAAATCGCCGCGCTCGAAATCCGTGATGCCGGGATCAATCATCACATAAGCTTCAAAATACAAAACTCGCTCCATCTCCCGAACGGTCATATTGAGCAACAATCCCAGCCGCGAGGGCAGGGACTTGAGAAACCAGATATGGGCACAGGGGGCGGCCAGTTCAATGTGCCCCATTCTTTCACGGCGCACTTTGGACAGGGTGACTTCGACGCCGCATTTTTCGCAAATCACGCCGCGATGTTTCAAGCGTTTGTACTTACCGCATAAACATTCGTAATCGCTGATCGGTCCGAATAATTTTGCACAAAACAAGCCGTCTCGTTCAGGCCTGAAAGTTCGATAGTTTATGGTTTCCGGTTTTTTTACCTCGCCGAAGGACCATGACCGAATTTTTTCCGGCGACGCGATACTGACCCGAATGGAATCAAAATCTTCGATCGTATCGGTTTGCTTGAACAGATTAAAAATGTCTCTCATTTTGTGCTGCCTCTATTATAATGTATATTATGACGTTCGGAGTTAATCTGTGATGCCCTAGTGATGCTCCTGCTTGAGCTCAATATTGAGACCCAATGCACGAATTTCCTTGACCAAAACATTAAACGATTCGGGCATGCCCGCATCCATTCCATAATCACCTCGAACGATGTTTTCATAGGTTTTCGAGCGGCCGACGACATCATCGGATTTAACCGTCAGCATTTCCTGCAAGGTATAGGCCGCACCATAAGCTTCAAGCGCCCACACTTCCATTTCACCGAATCGTTGCCCGCCAAATTGAGCCTTGCCGCCTAACGGTTGTTGCGTGATCAAGCTGTATGGTCCGGTGGAACGGGCATGCATTTTGTCATCCACCAGATGGTTCAATTTCAAGATATACATGTATCCGCAAGTGACTGGCCGATCAAACTTTTCGCCGGTTCGACCATCATATAATGTCATCTGGCCGCTGCTTGGAATACCCGCCAGTTTTAACATGCCTTTGATTTCGGCTTCGTTGGCGCCGTCAAATACCGGCGTTGCCATAGGCACCCCGTCTCGAAGATTATTCGCTAACTCGAGTATTTCGTCTTCGGAAAATTTATCCAGCGCTTCTTGCTTGCCACTGGTGTTATAGACTTTGTCGAGAAACTTATGGATTTGATCCGGTTTCTTGTTTTTGCGAAGCATTTCACTGATCTGCACACCAATTTTCTTGGCCGCCCAACCCAAATGCGTTTCCAGAACCTGACCGACATTCATCCTCGAGGGCACGCCTAATGGATTCAGGCAAATATCAATCGAAGTGCCGTCATCCATATAGGGCATATCCTCGACCGGAACAATTTTAGAAATAACCCCTTTATTGCCATGCCGACCGGCCATTTTATCGCCAGGTTGCAACCGCCGTTTAACCGCTACAAAAACCTTGACGATTTTTAGCACACCTGGGGCAAGATCATCGCCCATCTTGATTTTTTCGCTTTTTTCTTCGAAGCGGCGATCAAACTCCTGGCGTTGCGCCTCTAATTGCTCACGAATATTTTCTATCGCCTGGTTAGCTTGTTCGTTTCGGAGTCGAATTTCAAACCATTGCTTGCGAGACAGTTCGGCCAAATAACCATTGGTGACTTTTTCGCCCGCTTTCAGGTCGTTTGGCCCGCCTTCGGCGATGTGGTTGTGCAATAGTTTTTCAATGCGCGCATAGGCATCGTCTTCAACGATTCGCAACTGATCATCCAGGTCTTTATGAACTGCCTCCAATTCATCTTCATCGTTTGCGGTAGCACGGGCATCTTTGGCTAAACCTTCACGGGTAAACACCTGGACGTCGATGACCGTGCCTTTCATACCCGATGGCATACGCAGCGAGGTATCCTTGACATCAGAAGCCTTTTCGCCAAAAATTGCTCGTAAAAGCTTCTCTTCCGGGGTCAATTGTGTTTCCCCTTTTGGGGTGATCTTGCCCACTAAAACATCGTCAGGCTCGGTTTCAGCGCCGATATAGACGATACCGGATTCATCCAGTTTGGAGAGTGCGCCTTCGCCGACATTAGGAATGTCCCGACTGATTTCTTCGGATCCAAGCTTGGTATCCCTTGCCACACAAGAAAGCTCTTCGATGTGAACCGAGGTATAAACTTCGTCCTTCACCAATCTTTCCGAAATCAGGATTGAATCCTCGAAGTTATAGCCGTTCCAGGGCATGAACGCGATCAGGACATTTCTGCCCAGCGCCAACTCGCCCATATCAGTGGACGGGCCGTCGGCAAGCACATCGCCACGCTCAATTTTATCCGCCAGGCTGACCAGAGGATGCTGATTAATGGTTGTATTTTGGTTTGACCGTTGGTATTTGGTGAGGTTATAAATGTCAACGCCTGGCTCGCCCACAATGCTCTCGTCGTCGTTGACTCGAACAACGATGCGTGAAGCATCCACTGAATCCACAATACCGCCACGTCGTGCAATCACTGTCACGCCTGAGTCAATAGCCACTGTGCGTTCCATACCCGTGCCCACCAGCGGTTTTTCACTGCGTATCACCGGCACCGCCTGACGTTGCATGTTCGCACCCATTAACGCACGGTTGGCATCATCGTGCTCAAGAAAAGGCACTAACGATGCCGCCACGGATACGATTTGTTGCGGCGCCACATCGATGTAGTCAATTTGATCCGATGTCGATAACGAAAATTCATTTTTGTGCCGACATGAAATCAGTTGATCGGAAAACCTGCCGCCAGCATCTACTGCAACGTTGGCTTGGGCGATGACAAATTTATGCTCTTCGATAGCCGACAGATAATCAACTTGGTCGGTTGCTTTGCCGTCAACCACTTTTCGGTACGGGGTTTCAAGGAAACCATATTCATTGGTTTTGGCGAAACACGCCAGCGAATTGATCAAGCCAATATTCGGACCCTCGGGCGTTTCAATTGGACAGACCCGGCCATAGTGAGTCGGGTGCACGTCACGCACTTCAAAACCGGCGCGCTCCCGGGTTAATCCTCCGGGTCCCAATGCCGATACCCGACGTTTATGGGTGACTTCCGACAGCGGATTGGTTTGATCCATAAACTGAGACAATTGGCTGGAGCCGAAAAATTCGCGAACCACCGCTGAAACCGGTTTTGCGTTAATTAAATCCTGGGGAGTCAGGCCTTCACTTTCAACCAGGTTCAAGCGCTCTTTAACGGCGCGCTCGACGCGCACCAAGCCAATGCGAAATTGATTTTCCACTAATTCGCCAACCGATCGAACCCGCCGATTTCCAAGGTTATCGATATCATCCGTTTCCCCCTTGCCATTTTTAAGCGCAACAATTTTACGCATAACATCGACGATGTCCTGCTTGCTCAGTGTGCCTGGCCCTTCATCTGACTCCCTGCCCAGCCGGCGGTTGAGTTTCATACGACCGACCGCAGATAAATCGTATCGTTCGTGATTGAAAAACAGATTGGCGAATAACGCCGCAGAAGCCTCTTTTGTTGGCGGCTCGCCCGGTCGCATCACGCGATAGATTTCAACCTGTGCTTGTTCCTCTGAGCGTGTTCCGTCAATTCGGAGGGTCTCGGAAATAAACGGCCCGCAATCGATATCATTGGTATAGATTGTGGTGATATCCGCAATGCCATTTTCCCTGAGCGCCTCCAAAACCTCTGGAACGATTTCCTGATTAGCTTCCGCCAGCAACTCCCCGGTTTCAGTATCAACAATATCCTCGGCCAGAGTTCGACCCAGTAAATATCCATCAGGAATCGGGATTTCGCTGATTCCAGCTTTTTCCAGTTCGTTAATATGCCGCACCGTAATTCTTTTTTCAGCTTCGACAATGACTTTGCCTTTGGCGCCTTTGGTGTCTTTCAAGGCGAATTCCAGCCGCTGACCACGCATACGCTCAGGCACCAGCTCTAAAGTTGCGCCGGATTCAGTCAAGGTGATGTTGTCGTTTTCAAAAAACATGGACAATATTTCTTCGGTGCTGTATCCCAAAGCACGCAACATAACTGTCGCAGGAAGCTTTCGACGCCGATCAATTCGGATATACAGCAAGTCCTTGGGATCAAACTCCAGGTCCAGCCATGATCCGCGGTACGGGATGATGCGCGCGGAAAACAGTAGTTTGCGCGAGACATGGGTCTTGCCCCCATCGTGATCAAAGATTACGCCTGGAGACCTGTGTAATTGGGAAACGACAACTCGCTCTGTTCCATTGATAACAAACGTACCGTTATCCGTCATCAACGGCATATCGCCGAGATACACTTCCTGTTCGATGATGTCTTTGGGTTTCTTGCCGGCTCCGCCTTTATTGAAAATGACCAGGCGCATGACCACGCGCAACGGGCAGGCATATACCAAGCTGCGTTGCTGGCATTCGACCACATCAAATCCGGGTTTTTCCATGCGATAGCTGACGAAATCCAGGATTACGCTGCCGTTATAACTTTCAATCGGAAAGACTGACTTGAAGGCAGCCTGAATCCCTTGATCAATACGCTGCTCTGGAGGGATGAATTCCTGCAGGTATTTGCGGTAAGACTCTTTCTGAGTGGCTAACAGGTATGGCACCTGAAAGTCATCGGAACGTTTACTAAAACTCTTTCGAATGCGCTTTTTTTCAGTAAAAGAATAGCCCATGTTTGCCCTCTATGACAGATCGATCAATAAAATACAAAATGCTTTCACCTCGTTTAAATATTCCTAGAACGCGGCAGCGGGCATAGAATTAATAAGCTTATGTATTTTCATATGCTCCCGTTCCTTAAAAATATTCATGTATCGGGGTGTAATTGCGGGCCGGAACGAATTCCAACCCACAATAATAAGAACCAAAACTACTTGAGCTCGACGGCGCCGCCAGCTTGTTCAAGTTGTTTTTTCAATTCTTCTGCTTCAGTTTTCGCAACCCCTTGTTTGACCAGGGCAGGCGCGCTTTCAACCAAATCCTTGGCCTCTTTGAGACCCAGACCGGTGATTACGCGCACTACCTTGATGACACCGACTTTTTTGTCGCCGAAACTGGTCAGCATTACGTCAAACTCATCTTTTTCTTCTGCCACGTCAGCCACCGCGTCGCCAGCAGCGCTGGGCGCGGCCACGGCGACAGCCGTTGCTGCTGATACACTAAATTTCTCTTCCATGTCCTTGATTAAATCGGACAGGTCAAGCACTGACATCTCGGCAATTGCGTCGAGAACTTCTTCTTTACTTAAAGCCATGGTAATTACTCCTGATAGCTAACAAACATTAAAAATTTTTTACCTTTTGCGGTCTCCCGCAAGGGGATACTTAAAATATATTTTTTTCGAACAGCACCGAGCCTTTATATGCTTGAAAAAACAGACATGGCAAAGGTTATGCGTAAACATCTAAAGCTTAATATGAATGAAGCGGGACACAGTGCACAGCTGTTACACTGCTTTCTTTGCTTCCGCTACTGCACAAAGCGTTCGCACACACTTACTCGGCACTTCATTGAGTGTTGACACCAGTTTCTGAATTGGCGCCTGAATAGTCCCTATCAGCCTGGCAATCAATCGCTCCCGGCCAGGCAGTTTGGACAGACGCTGAATCATTGCACAATCAATCAGGAAGCCATTCATCGCTCCCGCGGTGATCTTCAATTTTTCATTATCTTTCGCAAATGCAGCCATTACCTTAGCAACTGAAACAGGATCTGCAGATGCCGAGAAAATGACCGGCCCGGTAAAGTGATCGGTTAAACACTCAAAATCAGAGCCTTGGATGACCAGCTTGGCAAGGTTGTTTTTTACAACCCTGACCCACACGCCAGCATTCCGCGCCTCGGTGCGCAGTGCGGTTATTTGTGCAACATTGAGTCCACGATACTCAGCCAATATCCCAGCCTGGGCTGAAGCAATTGCTTCAGTTACCTCGCTGACCACGGCTTTTTTCTGATCTACACTTAAACTCATAAGCACACTCCCACATTAAATAATAGTGAAATAATAGTGTCCTGCATCAGGCTTATTCCTGACTTCGGTCCACCGTCTACGCTGGCCGTCTCTAAAAAATATTTCATGCTCTCGCTTCACAAATATTAAAATCTTTGTGTTACGCATGGCCTCTGTTATGTCTATTTTTTCAAGCATATCAAGGCTCCGCGCCGTTCGAAAAAATAGACAACGGAAAGTAAAACAAATCTTAAAAACACTTAAGAGCCTTTTATGACTCACCTGCGGTCTTTGACGACCCCGCATTGATTCAAGAAATCAAATCAATCGCGAGGTCCCAAAACTTACCTGATCGCCGAGATACTCGTGCGCTCAACTTTAACGCCAGGTCCCATTGTGCTGGACAATGAAACCCGTCGAATATATTGCCCTTTGGCAGACGCTGGTTTGGCTCTAATCAAAGCTGAAACCAGCGAATTTAAATTTTCTTCCAGATCATTCGGTGCAAATGACGCTTTTCCAATGGGACAATGGATTACCCCGGCTTTATCAATGCGGAATTGCACCTGACCGGACTTGGCATCCTCAACCGCCTTGCTCACATCGGTGGTCACCGTGCCCACTTTGGGGTTTGGCATCATCCCTCGGGGCCCCAGAATCTGCCCCAGTTGACCGACTACGCGCATGGTATCCGGGGTCGCAATACAGACATCAAACTTGATTTCGCCTTGCTTGACGGCCTCAGCCAGATCCTCAAGACCCACAATATCGGCGCCTGCCGCTTTAGCCGCTTGTGCATTTTCACCGTCTGCAAATACGGCTACGCGGACAGTTTTCCCGGTGCCATTGGGCAACACAGTCGCGCCTCGCACGTTTTGATCGGATTTTCTGGCGTTGATGCCAAGCATGATGGCGACATCAACCGTTTCATCAAACTGCGCCGAACACAATTCCTTGACCAGCGATAATGCATCGGCAACCGGATAGTGTTGTTCACGATCGACTTTTTCATTTGCCGCGCGAACTCGTTTACTTACTGCCATGTTATGCCCCATGTTACGCTCCCTCGGTCTCAATGCCCATACTGCGCGCACTGCCAGCGATGATTCGAACCGCCATATCCATGTCATATGAACTCAAATCGGGTTGTTTCACTTTGGCAATCTCTTCTAGCTGTGCGCGGGTGACTTTAGCCACTTTATCGCGGTTCGGCACGCTGCTTCCCTTTTGAATTCCAGCCGCTTTCATCAGCAAAACTGAAGCCGGTGGTGTTTTCTTGATATAGGTAAAGCTTTTGTCAGCATATACCGTGATCACCACAGGTATAGGCAATCCTTGTTCCATGTCCTGGGTTTCGGCATTGAATGCTTTGCAGAAATCCATAATGTTGACGCCGTGCTGCCCTAATGCCGGACCGACTGGCGGACTCGGTTTGGCAGCCCCCGCTGGAACCTGCAGTTTAATATATGCGTCTATTTTCTTAGCCATTTAAGACTCCTGATGGGTTCAAACGCTTAGGTTTCGCTAAGCTCCCCGGTTAATATTAAAAAACTTCTCGAACCGCTTGCTTCTAATCCGTTATCCTTTTTCGACCTGGGTGAAATCCAATTCCACTGGTGTGGAACGCCCAAAGATCGTAACCGATACCTTCAACTTCGCTTTCTCAAAGTTTGTATCTTCCACGGTGCCGTTAAAATCCTGGAACGGACCATCGATTATTCTGACGATCTCGCCTGGCGCAAAAGTAAATTTCATTTTCGGCTTGTCGGCACTGTCTGAAATTTGCTGGATAATTTCTTCCGCCTCTTGCTGGGTAATTGACATCGGCCGGTTTTCAGTGCCGCCAATAAACCCCGCAACCTTGGGAACGCTCTTGACTAAATACCAGGTTTCGTCTGTCATTTCCATTTCCACCAATACGTATCCGGGGAAAAATTTTCGTTCACTGGTGCGCTTCTGGCCTGCTTTCATCTCCACCACTTCTTCGGTCGGAACCAGAATCCTGCCGAAGCTGTCCTGTTTTTCAGCGCGAGTAATGTAATCTTGAAGCGAGTTTTTAACCCGCTTTTCAAATCCGGAAAATGCCTGCACCACGAACCAACGCATGTTGGGATTGCTGTTCTGTTGCTCGGCGCTGACTCCAACATCGGTTGCCGGCTTGCTTGTTTCACTCGCTCGAGGGGTGGCCTCCGTAGCGTTCTCAGATTGTTCTGCTGATGCCTGCTTAGCTTGAACCTGCACAGCTTCGGTTTTCCCGGCCTTGATTAATGTTTCATCATTCATTTTATGTGCCTCTTACCCTGAGAATGACATCGTAAATCGTGTAAAACGATAACGCATCAAAGGCCCACATCACCAAGCCAATAATGATGACCAATATGATGACGAATAGGGTCACTTGCAAGGCTTCCTGACGAGTAGGCCAAACTACTTTTTGACGCTCAACATTTGCGCCTTTAATGAAAGACCAGGCTGATTGGCCGGTTTCCGTAGTCAAGATCAAGCCGATGGCCAACGCCACGCCGACAATGACTATGCCGATGCGCCCCAATTGCATGAGATCACTAAACTGATAGTAGATCGCGACTGCTGACACGATTATCAGAATCGCAACTATTATTTTGATTTTATCTATCACTGGCTTTATATCTAAATTTGTAGTCTTGCCGCATAAAAACCATTAACAATAAGGGCTAACAATAGATCGAGGCAAAACATACCATCCGTTAAGCACGATGGCAGGCCAGGAGGGAATCGAACCCCCAACCTGCGGTTTTGGAGACCGCCGCTCTGCCAATTGAGCTACTGGCCTTCGAACCGACATGGGATGTTATGGACACCCTTATTTTGGACCTGTTCAAAACTGTCTCATAATAAAACACCCGAGAGGCGAAACGAATCCCGGATGTTCTGGTAATATTTGATTAAAATCGCCTCTAGTTTACTGGCTAGTTTGCTGTCTAATTTACCGCCGAACCAATATCCGCGGCCTTTATTGACTATGCAATAATTTTAGTCACCACGCCGGCGCCCACAGTGCGACCGCCCTCGCGGATGGCGAAGCGCAAGCCGTCTTCCATGGCAATCGGCGCTATCAACTCCACCGCCAACCGCACATTGTCCCCAGGCATCACCATCTCCACATCCTTCGGCAACTCGCACGCCCCCGTGACATCCGTCGTCCTGAAATAAAACTGCGGACGATAGCCTTTGAAAAATGGCGTATGCCGTCCACCCTCCTCCTTCGACAATATATACACCTCTGCCTCAAACCGGGTGTGCGGCGTGATTGACTTCGGCTTCGCCAACACCTGACCACGCTCCACTTCCTCTCGCTTGGTACCGCGCAACAAAACACCCACATTGTCCCCTGCCCGACCCTCGTCCAATAACTTCCGGAACATCTCAACGCCTGTGCATACCGTCGTCATCGTCTCTTTCAAACCAATAATCTCAATCGCTTCATTCACCTTGACCACTCCGCGCTCAATACGACCGGTCACCACCGTGCCCCGACCGGAAATCGAAAACACATCCTCCACCGGCATCAAAAAGTCGCCGTCAACCTTGCGCTCAGGCTCCGGAATATAACTGTCCAAGGCCGCCGCCAACTTGAATATCGAACCCTCGCCCATCTCCGAAGAATCACCTTCCAACGCCTTCAACGCGCTGCCGACAACGATCGGCGTGTCGTCCCCAGGAAATTCGTAACTGTCCAGCAACTCGCGCACCTCCATCTCAACCAACTCCATCAACTCCTCATCGTCTACCAAATCAGCCTTGTTCAAAAACACCACGATATACGGAACCCCAACCTGTCGCGCTAATAATATGTGCTCGCGGGTCTGCGGCATCGGTCCGTCCGCCGCCGAAACCACCACTATCGCGCCATCCATCTGCGCCGCGCCGGTGATCATGTTCTTGACATAATCCGCATGACCAGGACAATCCACGTGCGCATAGTGCCGCGCCTCAGTCTCATATTCCACGTGCGCGGTCGCAATCGTGATGCCGCGCTCACGCTCCTCCGGCGCATTGTCTATCTCATCAAACGCCTTCGCCGACGTGCCGCCGTACTTCGCCGACAATACCCTGGTCATCGCCGCCGTCAGCGTCGTCTTGCCGTGATCCACGTGCCCTATCGTGCCAACATTCACATGCGGCTTGGTTCTCTCAAATCTCTCTTTCGACATGGTTCAATTCTCGCAAATTTCAAATAATCAAATAATCAATAACCTTATGGGCTAATTAATACGCCAATTTCACTAAAACCCAAGCTAAAAAACCTGAACTAAAAAACAACATCGTTCGGTTACAAATTCTTCACCGCCATACAAACTGGAGCCCACAACCGGATTTGAACCGGTGACCTCTTCCTTACCAAGGAAGTGCTCTACCGACTGAGCTATGTGGGCGCTCATAAAGACGGTAGAACCGCTTTAACCGTCATTTCATTTCCGGCTACCTACAATCCGGCGATCCAGCCAGAACATCAACTAAACTCCACTAAGCGCTAGCTAAGTCCCGGACCGTTTTCAATCACCCCCCTCTCTTTCTGACCCGACCTTTTGGAGCGGGTGATGGGAATCGAACCCACATCATCAGCTTGGAAGGCTGAGGTTCTAGCCTTTGAACTACACCCGCATATCTTTCTAACTGCCAAGCCCCATTCACCCAATGGTGGAGGGGGGAGGATTCGAACCTCCGAAGGCTGAGCCAGCAGATTTACAGTCTGCCCCCTTTGACCGCTCGGGAACCCCTCCGACGAAAATCCAAGCAAACATTTAGTTTTCGCTTAATGCGCAGACTCTGTCAATGCCTAATGCTTATAAAATACCTTGTATTTTGAAATGCTTTTTTGACTCAATCTGAAGATGAGGATTGCTTCCCCCCAGCCATGACCACCTCAAAATGGAGCCCGCAGAGGGAGTCGAACCCACGACCTGCTGATTCTTACCTGCTACCGTTTTCACGACCCCGATATAGCCTCAGCCATATAGGGTTTGGGGTCTGGACTTTCTCTTCACCATATCATCATCAACATGTCATCATCAAATTGATTCCGACTTAGGCGGGTGGTGTAAAGTCTCTACACTCCATCCGGGTTAAATATCAACCAGGACGTAGCACGGGATTGCCATTTTAATTTGCTGAAAGCCATCAATAGTCGCAAAATTAAAAGAAGGTTTCCCCGTTTTAGCCACCTCCACTTCATAAGTTTCCCCATGAAGGTGCAATTATTACAAATCAGCTGCTCTGGCCAACTGAGCTATGCGGGCAGTTACCGCGAATTAATTCATTTAAATTCAATGAATTAAACGAGAATATCCGCCATTTTTTCTATTTCGGAATAAGATTTTACGAACTTCAAACCGAAATAAAAAATTGGAGCGCAATTTTACGCAAAGTGAGGACTTAAATGCAATGGGCAATATTAATTTTTAGGCAGGAATTTTAGGCAGGAATTCCAGGCAATGTCGAAATCATTATTGCCCCCCCCCCGGATTTTGCCCGTTTTATGTCGAATGTATGTCGAATTTATTGCCAATGCCAAATCCTCATGCAATTTCCAGGCGGGTGCGTAGCAAAAAGCCGGCACAAAATGCCCAAAAATCAACAATCGACCTGTAACAAACCTACAGCAGGCTCTACCCACTCATGGGTGGTCACCCAATTTTGTTCCACACTGTCAACGGCAATAACGATCCAGTTAAAGGGTCCCAATTGACGGTACTCGAGTTGCGATTTAGCCTGTACGTCTATGGATTGGAGGTGGGCAAGGAATTTTGCGGCCAATTCCTCCTGGGTGAAATAACCCAATGAAATCCTGACCGATCCGTTTTCAGCCAAGGAAACAAAATGCTCAAGGTTTTTACCTTTCAACCGCCGCACGACGGGCTCGGTGGATGAAATTGAACTGTAAGGTCCTAAATACACTCGAACCGCCCGCAATTCTCGGCTTTCGCTGGTAACATGCCGAAATTCTATTCCATTCTGTCCCATCCATTTGGCAGCAGCCTGCCAGGATTGTTCCTGCTTAAACGGGCCCAATCGGTAGCAGGACTGCACGATGATTTGGGGCGTAGCCGGCGCCAATCCGGTTTTCGCTGTGGCTTCATCTACGCTGGAATTTGAGTCCTCATTTCCAACTAACCCGCCATCCGATTGCTGGGCCTGAGTGTTTGTGTTGGCTGTGATTTGTTGGGTGGTTTGCTGTGAATCTTGTAAATCCGCTTCGCTTGACCCGGTTTTTTTTGTCTGGTCTTGAACCGATGCCATAAACGCCGAAGCAGAGGGTTGATAATCCGCAATATTTCCAAACTGTTTTAAGTTTCCGTTTTCGTTCAACAATAACATACCCTCTTTATTAACATCGGGTTTTGAGCTAATGGCAGTCTCATTCACAGTAACCTGATGCCCGCTTGCCCAAAGATAGACCGCGACATTGACAATCATCAGCAATGCGGCGATCCATTTCATTGTGCCGATGCCTCGCTCAGCAGCAGCAACCCGATCAGCGCCAAATTTGATGCGTATTTCATATCATGAATGGATAAACCGGAGATCCATTCAGCGTCTCCGCCGGTAATAATTACTTTTAATTCACGGTCTTTGGTGGCCAGATGATGAGCAATCGCCTGGTCAATTCCCGCCACTACCGCCAACATCACCCCATTTTCAACCGCAGATCGTGTATTGGTGTTTACGTAATGTATTTGCTTGGGTATCTGCTTCGTACTATATGAATGTGTCATTTTTTGTATCTGACTGGTCGCCGAATTAAGGGATTCGATCATCGTCGCCACACCGGGGAAAATTATGCCGCCCAAAAAACCGCCCTCGCTATCGACATAATCAATGGTCACAGCCGTTCCCGCATCAATAACGACAAGCGGCCGCGGTCCGGCGATGTGCCTGGCCGCAATATTCGCGGCCCAACGATCAACGCCCACGGTCGCCGGGTTTTCGCAGCAATTTTCAACCCCCATGGCAGCGGCTTTGGCTTGAATAAAAATTGGCGAAAGCTTCCAGATGACCTTGCAAATTTTGACAATATCGGTTTTGATGGATTCTGCGGATACGCAAGACACCCAAACCGATTCAGGCGCAGGCAACTTTTTGAACTGCATACCAAGCTGCTCCACCCGCTCGCTTGAATGAGTATTGATAATTTGATCGCTAATCATTTTATCGAGATCGCTTGGGGTTGGCGCGCCAACTGAAGCATTAATCTGATCGGAAGTTGCCCACTTCACCCGCCGGTTGCCGATATCGATTAATAATTTCATGACATTTTATCGTCGTTTTCAGTAAGGGCCGTTTTCGCACGAATAGAAACTTCTCCACCGATAACTCGCCTGATTGACCCGCTGCATTCAACCAGAAGCGCGCCGCTTTCATCAACGCCGAGCGCGCTTCCCGACCACTGATCGCCGGCAGACACAACCTCTATAACCTGATTCTGATAAACATGCAGAGCATTCCAGCGCGTCGCGAATGATGCAAAACCAGTTAACATATACCGAGACAGAAATCGTTCATGATTGAGCGCTATTGCGGCAACCAATTGGTCGCGATCTACCTGACAACCTAACGAGTATAAATCAGTCCACGGTTGATCAATTTGCCTGTCAAACGACGGTGGGATGCTAACATTTATACCGACGCCGATTACACAATCCAAACCGGATATTTCAACCAGAATGCCGCCCAGTTTTTTTCCGTCGGCGATAACATCGTTAGGCCATTTCAATTTTACCCCCGTAACACCGAGCTCGTGCAAGGACTGTACGACTGCCAAACCGGAAATCAATGACAGGCCTTGAGAACTGCTTTCCTGCAGCCCCCAGCCTATCGATATGAGCACAGAACTTGATGCGGGTGCAATCCAGGATTTTCCACGGCGTCCTTTCCCGGAAGTCTGCCTTTCCGCCAGGCAGATACGGCCGTCAATCCGCACCGGCGTTTGGTCCGGCGTTTTATTTTGTGCCAGCAACCATGAATTGGTGGATTCAATTTCTTCGAAATAATAAATTCGGTCGCCAGAAAATTTTTTCGATGGCACCAGCAATTCAGAAATTTTTTCGATGTTATGCTTCATGATTGATTTAAAATTAGTCCATTAGCTCGGTATAATTCAGTTTAGACCGAGCGTAAATAATTTTTGATATTATAAAAAACAGGTATAACACGCCACGCTAAATTCACCAAATAAGACATATGGCACAACCAAATCAACCGCGGCGCAATCAAACTCGGGAAGTAAAAATTGGCGGCATTACCATTGGTAATGGGCATCCCATTGCAGTGCAAAGTATGTGCGCCACGCCAACCACGGATATTCCAGCCACCTTGAAACAGATAAAATCTCTGCAGGCGGTCGGTGCGGATGTTATTCGCATAGCGGCAGACAACAAAAAAGATGCCCAGGCATTGATCGAACTTCGCCAGCAAACACCAGCGGTGCTTAGCGTGGATTTACAGGAAAACTATCGTCTGGCAGAAATTTTAGCGCCTCACGTCGATAAAATTCGCTACAATCCCGGCCATCTTTACCACCATGAACGCAACAAACCGTGGAAGGATAAAGTGCGGTATCTGGCGGATATAGCAGATAAACACGATTGTGCTATGCGAGTTGGCGTCAATGCCGGATCTGTTGACCCGGATAAACTTGCGCGCCATTCCTCCGACATGCCCGCCGATGCCAGTGCCAGCGAGTCGGTGTTGCCCATGGTAGAAAGCGCTCTTGAACATAGCGAATGGTTGGATCAAATCGGGTTTACCCGCTATTGTGTATCGCTAAAAGACTCTGACCCCAAAAAAGCAATTTCGGCATATCGGCAATTTGCAGACACCCGACCTGACATCCCATTGCATCTGGGCGTTACTGAAGCGGGTATGCCGCCGGAAGGAATAGAAAAAACCAGAATCGCTTTCGAGCAACTGATCGGCAAGGGCATCGGCGATACCATAAGGGTCTCGCTGACTTTGCCATATGACGACAAACACCAGGAAATTAGCGCTGGTCGACAAATATTAAAAGACATTTCAGCAGGTCGGGTCAGAACGGTGGTTCACTTCAATGAAAATAAATTGAATCTGATCAGCTGCCCAAGTTGCTCGCGGGTTGAAAACGAAGCCTTTATCGACCTGGCCGAAAAAGTAAAAGCAACAACCCGGTATGCCGAAGATCATGCTATTACTATTGCGGTGATGGGATGTCGGGTAAACGGCCCTGGAGAGACTGATGATGCCGACCTCGGATTATGGTGTGGCCCAAACTACGTCAACCTTAAAAAACGAGGGGAAAAAATCGGCGCATTCAAGTATGACGAAATTCTCGACCAGCTCGACAGCCAACTTAAATCCTTGATTTAAGGCGGCCTGAGCCTTATTATTCCGTCGCTTTTTGCGTGCCTGCGGTACGACAACAACGCTGAACAAATAAAAATCAGGCTCTGGATAACTTGAGCGCAGCCTGTCCACTCCCGAGCAGTCAGGTCACAAGAACCCATCCCCCGCATGATCATTAAGGCTATCGGCATCTCGGATATATTTCATCACCGTGGCCGGGTTTCGATGGCGGGTGATTTCCATAATTTTGTCTATCCGAGCGCCATGTACCGCGGCGCTGGTTACAAAGCCCGCTCGCAGCGAATGCCCGGCAATCTCTGAAGCGTCCAAGCCAATCTCGGCGGCGTAATGCTTGACGATGCGCGGCACGTCGGAAGGGTGCATATGCGAGCCGCGCAACTTGCCGCCGCGAAACATTGTCTGGAATACCGGCCCTGACAAAATACCGGCAGCACTCAGCCAGTCTTGCAAGTATTTTATTGGCTTGAGTTTCTTGCCTTCGGGGATGGCGATTTTCTGACCCAGCCCCTCCTGGTCGGTTTTCGATTTTCGGATATGCAGAAACATTCTCGGGCGTTCCTCATCATCTATAATTTCGAGATCGTCAATGGTTAAGCCGCAAATCTCAGACCTACGCAATGCCGCCGCAAACCCTAGCGCGATAATTGCCGCATCGCGCTTGCCGATAAGCGTGTCCGGGCATTTGTCCAACATTGTCTTGATATGATGCTCACGCAAGGCTTTCACCTGTCTCGGCGGCGCGCTCCTGAGGCGCGCCAAGCCCTTGCAGACGCGAGCGACTTCCGGGTGGTTGGTGGGCGAGGCTGCATTCTGATCGACATGTTTTCGGTTGATCGCGCTACGCCACAAAATCACCGTGCCCAACGCAGGCAGCTTGCCGTTGGCGCCCGGCTTGGTTGCCGTTTGCACTAGAAACCGTGCCACATCCGATGGATTCGCTGGCAGCGCAGTGATGTTGTTTTGATTACAGTATCGCTGCCAAAGATGCCAGCCTTTATCGTAAGCAATGCGCGTGTTGTCGGCTAACACCGATGACAGGATGTCGGTGTATGTGTCGTTAATGTTAAATGATTGAAGCATAGTCTATTCACTCAGTTAAAAATAAACTCACTTTATCCGAGAACTAAAGACTATGAGAAGGCAACCAATGAGAAACGGCTTCGTCTATGGCAGTATTTAAGGATTTCTTAGCGGTGGTATGGTAAATATTGCAATGGCGTGTCCGGGTGAAAATTATTTTTTGTTGCTGCGAGTTATCCAGACAAATCACAAAGTCGCATAGTGGCGCGCAGTGATGGATAAGGTGGTTCTTCCAGATTTCTTAAAACAAAGATTCTTGCCGTTCTCTTCCAGGGTAAAAAACACCCACAATAACAAACGGATTGGTTGCCCAACCATGATATTTCAGGGTTGTTCCTAAAAATAGCAAAACATCGCATTCTTTAGTAAATTTATCAAAATATTTGTTCCGCACTTGTTGAATAGCCATTTTTTCATCGCCGTTACAGTTTTTTAAGCAATTCCAATATAGTGCACCTATTTCCCAATCTTCTATCATCAAGGTAGGTTCCTTGCCCTTTATATCCTCAAATTTATATGAAAATTTATAGGGTAATTTATCAACATGCTCAAACTCTTTTTTTACTTCTTCCTCTGTTTGAAAAAGCGATAATTGCCTGTATTTTTCTTCTAAAACTGCTAATTTTTCACTGTCCCATTCTCTCTCCACTTCCTCAATAATGAAATCAATAATTTTTGCAGGCTTAAAAGTTGCCAAGGATAAGACGTTATCCTGATTAGCTTTTGCAATTAAATCGGTTAAATCTTCGTATATGGTGCTTTGATTAACAATTTCCTTACGTCTGTACCAATTCTGCTCGGTGTTTAATTCCTCAATTATCTTTAAGGATGATAAATTTTTGACTTTACGGCTTTCAGGTCTAATATCTGAATAATTGCGTTCTAAGTCTAATTCTATCCACTGCCATTTTTTATATTGCTGTTCATTTTCTAATGCTCTAAATGATAATGGATAAATCCTTACCCAAGTCCCATCTTCTAAAAACCCAGCAGTGCAAACCAACTCACTATATCTTTTTGATAATGTCGGATAGGTTTTGACGCTAATAAGAACCTTGGTCAGCATAATTACAGATGAATGGTTTGAGTTTTATAATTATCAGAAAGATAATCAGTAACGCAATGACGATGGCAATCATGGTGGTGTTTTTCAAAACAAGTCAGGGCAATTCTTCGATGCTTTTTTTGCAAGTCTAATA
The DNA here is from genome assembly GCF_965237845.1 of Candidatus Spongiihabitans sp. Lineage (GTDB taxonomy): Bacteria > Pseudomonadota > Gammaproteobacteria > Arenicellales > Poriferihabitantaceae > Spongiihabitans. The sequence continues at coordinate 2,625,245 of NZ_OZ250154.1, forward strand.
CCTTATTCAGCGCTTCTTCTCTAGCAGGCAATGTGGTTTTATATTCATCAAATAACTTTTTATAATCCTCTTTATTATTCAAATCTTGTCTTTTATTAGACTCAACCCCCAACTGAGGAATATGCACATATTCAATATCCAATTTAGGCAAAATATCATTCAGCGCTTTATAGCTAAAACCAAATTTTCGACTAAACGGATTTTTTCTTATATCGCCGATCAGTTTTATATTATTTTTAATCAGTTTATTAATATATGCCTCCAAAGTGATGCCTTCATAACCAATCGTATAAATCGTTGATTCAAAACTGATAAGTTTTTCTTTTTCTTGTCTGATTTGCTTTATAACTCCAGACGGACAGATATTCGTAATTTGGCTTTTAGTCGCATAATACGGATAATTTTTATATACAAAAACAACTAAAGCATTACCCTTCAATCGTTTTTGTTCATCAGGATATTTAAACAAACTATTACTATCTTTAATCCTCAACCAAAGAGCAGGTTTTTCTACTTTCAATTTTATCTTGCTATCAACAATCTCAATAAAACCCCGTTCAGACAAATTCAGTAAATCCTTGTCCAGTTGAAAAGAATAGCAGCCATATTGATAAGGAACAAAATCATAACCCATAGGCGCTTGTTGCGAAAATAAAAAGCTATGCTTCTGTAACTCCGTTCTGGTTACTTCTGTATTGATAAAACGCAACAAGGACAGTAAAAATCGTTGACGATAGAATTTTGGCTTGTTGTTTTGAATGTTCATAGGTAACATTTTACAATTCATTTTTTACCTTGGTGGTCTCTAGTTTCTATTTGTAAAAAATTTAGTATCCATTGGGGACTTCTGCTACTGAGTTAATCAGGTATCCTAGTGTTGTTTTAGTACTGAGGAGGATGCTCGCTATTTTACTGAATTTTTAGCGTTCTGCAGAATCTTTTAATCACCGTTTACAACGAAACTACAATATTAGGCATGGTTTACTTGCAGTGAAAAGCAAAGAAAATTTGACATCAAAGTAAAAGGCGCGTCGATTGAAAATAAAGGAAATCGTAGTCACTGAAAGCCATCAAAAAAATCATCTGATACCATTCACCGCAGTTATGCCTTGTTTGCTAGAATGCGGTTTTAATTATTCACTACTAACTTTAAGGTACGAAAAATGCCTGACTACCGATCCTGGACCACAACTCGCGGCAGAACCATGGCCGGGGCGCGCGCTTTGTGGCGCGCTACTGGAATGAAAGAGGATGATTTCAACAAACCCATCATTGCCGTTTCCAACTCATTCACGCAATTCGTGCCCGGACATGTGCATTTAAAAGACATGGGGCAATTGGTTGCCCGTGAAATCGAAGCGGCCGGTGGCGTTGCCAAAGAATTTAATACGATTGCCATCGATGATGGCATCGCCATGGGGCATGGCGGCATGCTGTATTCATTGCCGTCTCGGGAAATCATCGCCGATTCGGTGGAATATATGGTTAACGCCCATTGTGCAGACGCGTTGGTTTGCATCTCCAACTGCGACAAGATCACGCCGGGGATGCTAATGGCCGCCATGCGCCTTAACATTCCGGCGATTTTTGTCTCGGGCGGGCCGATGGAGGCCGGCAAAGTAACCTGGCGCGATCATGAGAAATCGGTGGACCTGATTGACGCCATGATGGTGGCCGGCGATGACACTGTGACCGACCGCGAATCTGAAAATATGGAGCGTTCCGCCTGCCCGACCTGCGGTTCCTGTTCTGGCATGTTCACCGCAAACTCGATGAATTGCCTGGCAGAAGCTTTGGGGCTTGCCCTGCCTGGCAACGGCACCCTGGTCGCCACCCATAGCGAGCGCGAGCGATTATTTCTCGAAGCAGGGCGAGCCATCGTTGCCGCCGCAAAGCGATATTATGAACAAGACGATGACGATGTGTTACCGAGATCCATCGCCAACTTTGAGGCTTTTGAAAACGCGATGTCGCTGGATATCGCTATGGGCGGATCGACCAATACTGTGCTGCATCTGCTCGCTGCAGCGCATGAGGGAGAAATCGAATTTACCATGAAAGACATCGACCGCTTGAGTCGCAAGGTGCCGAACCTGTGTAGAGTCGCGCCGGCCACACCCGATTATCATGTTGAGGATGTACATCGTGCCGGTGGCGTCATGGCCATACTTGGCGAGTTGGACCGTGCCGGCTTGATAAACCGCAATGCCAAAACTGTCCACGCTTCCAGTATCGAACAAGCCATCGCGCTTTGGGATATACGCTTTGTCAATGACCAAAAACGAAAAGATTTTTTCCGCTCGGCGCCCGGCGGCGTGCCTACTCAGGTGGCGTTTAGTCAAAGCAAACGTTATAAATCCCTGGATTTAGACCGGGAAAATGGATGTATCCGCGACCTCGACCATGCTTACAGCAAGGACGGCGGGTTGGCGGTACTGTTTGGCAATCTCGCCGAACAGGGCTGTATCGTCAAAACCGCCGGCGTCGATGAGAACATTCTAAAGTTCACCGGCAAAGCCAGGATTTTTGAAAGCCAGGACGCTGCCGTGGACGGGATTCTTGGAAATCAAATTAACGCAGGAGACGTTGTTGTGGTTCGATACGAAGGGCCAAGGGGCGGTCCCGGAATGCAGGAAATGCTCTATCCAACCACCTACTTAAAATCGAAAGGCCTGGGCAAAACCTGCGCCCTGATTACCGACGGGCGATTTTCCGGCGGCACTTCGGGGCTGTCCATCGGACACGTTTCACCGGAAGCCGCAGAGGGAGGGCTGATTGGTCTGGTAGAAGAATATGACGCCATCGAAATAGATATTCCAAATCGAACCATCCATCTTGCCGTCGAGCAAGCGGATTTGGAGCAACGCAGAACAAACATGAATGCAAAGGGCCAGGCCGGATGGAAACCCAATCGGCACCGAGTGGTTAGTGTTGCGCTTAAAGCTTATGCGCGGCTCAGTACCAGTGCGTCCAGGGGTGCGGTCAGAGATGTAACCCAGCTATAAGCGAAATGGGTTGTTGTTCCGCTTTTGAGTGATCATTCATGTTATGTATGTTACGGTGACTTTTTGGGTAGCCCCTTGGGTTGTTAGCATTTCAAGCAGCAACGCTTGAATGTTCCCTCTTTGACGGGGGTAACTGATGCTAGAAAAAGTTCGTCAACACGTTCATCAGGATGTGTCCAGTCGTAAATGTAACATTTCGGCTTAGGGTGTGTCACCCGATGAGGTAGAACGCTGACAAAACGGCCAGCCCTACTGCTGCCTGCACCACAGATCCGCCGCCAAGAATTGCAATAGCATTAATTTCTTTGTGATTCGGCAAAGCATGCTGTCGAACCAACCAGTAGAAGCTGTCGTTGGGTAGAATCGCAATAAATGATCCTAGACATATCGCAAGCACAGCAAGTACTGGCGCTATTCCGGACGCTGTGACGATCGGCAAGGCAAGGGGGCCGACTACTGCAAACGTTGCCATGCTGGACCCTTGCAACAGTTTGAACAGAGCGCCGAGAGAAAACAAGATAAATAACGCGAATAGACCACCGTGCGCGGCGAACAACTCGTCCACCGGAAATGTTGTGGTCAGAAATGCACTGAAAGCACTTGCTGCTCCGATAACCAATAACAGTGCACCCGTTCTTCTCACACCTGACTCAATGCAATTGCGTCGTTCTGACCGATGCACCATGCACAGCGCCGATGCGGCGGTCAGAATTAGTGCGCCTTTTGGATTGGTTGCAAAATCGATCCACGGATTAGACAAATGTTTAGACAAAACACCAGCCGCAAGCAGGGCGGCCAAGAGCGCGAACGGCCATAGCCGTGACAGTTCCCTAATGCTGTCTTTGTCGAAGATTTTTATTTCTGAAGAAGGCGCTGGGCGATCAATCGTGCGCGCAAACAATATCCCTGCGATCCACACTGGAATGAAAATCGCTACGCTATAACCAAAAAGCGCTCGGTCAGCCACAACACCTAAGCTTGCCGCGATAATCAGCGGCCCGGCAGGGAAAAGCAACTTGAATCCAGCATAAGAAGAAAATGCCAAAGACAGATGCCAATGTGTTACTGTCGGTGAAAGTGATGCATATGCCGTATCGGGACAGACCATCCCGGCGCCAGCAAGTGGCGCCATGCCTACTAATATCGGTGATTGCCCTTTGATGTTCAGATGTTCAATGGCCGCAGCAAGGGTAAAGGAAGGAATCAGGATGAGCGCAAATTCCCCGACTGCCACACCCCAACCTGCACTGAATCGAGAGATCAGTTGTTGCGATGTGCTCCCGGATATGATTCCAAGCAAAATGCTGATCAGGATCATCCAGACGACCAAGGGCCAATTTGGGACAAACCTGCGCCAAAAATTCTTTACATTGGATATGGCGGTGTTCAAGCAACCTCTCCAGCGACATAGGCCGCGGTTATGTTTCCCTTGGGATTGGCAAAAAGCTCTTCGGTATTGTTTACTTCAATGATGGTGCCTGCATTGTTGCGGCACCAGAATACTGCAGATCGGTCCGAAATACGCTTTGCTTGTGCGATATTATGGGTCACCAGCACGATGGTGCATTTCTCCTTGAGTGACGCAATCGAATTTTCGACTGTCATACTGGAGATCATGACAATAAGACAATATTTTGGTCCAATGCCGTGAGACTGTGAAAGAGCTGCCTTTGGGGAAATTTTGACATGCTAATATTATTCCATGCTAAAATGAAAATTAGACCCTTTCAAAAATGTCAATATATTTACCTTTTGCTCAATTTGACACAGTTTATTTTTACATCCTGTAAAACCTGTAAAATTTCCACTCTATTTCCGCGAATGCTGACTGAACTTGACAAAAAAATTCTCATCGCCCTAAGAGATGATGGCCGGGCAAGTTGGAGTGCGCTTGCCAAAAGGTTTTCGGTCTCCCGGGTAACCATTCAAAACAGAGTCGAATCCATGCGAGTACGGAAAATCATCAAGGGTTATACGGTGGTTGCAAATGTTAATTCTGCCAAGGCCGGCATATCTGAGGAAAAGGTATTTTTTATGTTGCAGTTTGTCGCTGGTGATTCTTTTTTTGGTTTGTGCAAGTTGTTGTCCACTTCGCCGCATGTGCTGGGCATTTGGTGCGTGGCCGGCGAGTGGGATTGTTTTGTGTTGGTAAGTGCGTCAAGTTTGCGGGAGGTGGCAAAATTGCGTGAGCACATTTTTGACAAAATAAAAATCAAAAAACTCGAAACTCACCCGGTATTGAACGATTGCCCGCCAGATTTCATGGAGTCCAAATGATGTTTAATTATTTGTCCACGGGTTCTTGAACAACAAAGTTTGGGGCTGACACCTAACATTTGAAATGTGAGGGTTGGAATATGCATGTAAAGCATTGCGAATTAACAAGAACTCCTGACAACGTTCTTGCTTGATTCGCAACGAACCCAGATGGGCGATGGTCAAAGGATAACTCGGTTGTATAAGCCGGCCAGGTCATGGAACAGTTCATCCTCGTGATAACCGCCGGGGTTTTCTTGGATGGTGCGATTGAAGCGTTCGACATGGGCGTTCATTTTGGGCGATCGATTGTTCCAGCACCCGCACCCAAACGGTTGGCGGATCAATATCGATACAACCAACATCGGTTTATTGTAACATCGTTGGGAAGGATGGTGTAACGCAATCATTCGCCACAATTTCACTTTCAGGATTATGCTATCGAGGTTAACAGCCCATAGCCGCAGATAACCACCAACACTATCCCCAAAATGCGTTTGTATTTATCTCCCCCGTCTTGGATTAGCCTGTTATGCATGTTCAAGCCCAACCAATGACCAATCGCCGCCACAGGAAGAAGATATAGAGAGTATTTAAATTGCAAATCAATTTCAAAAGCCACGAAAGTGGACATCTTTATCGTCACCAATATCATCCAGGTTACAAATAAGGTGTTACGCAGTTTCTCGATAGCCACGTTTCTGGCGAAAACCGCGGATATGAGCGGCGCGCCGATTAGCGAAGTTCCGCTTGCATAACCGCCCATAACCAACAATATGTTGTCCACCAACCGATTTTTACTTTTGAATGAATAATTAAAAACGTAAGTAAGGCCATAACAAAATGTGATTCCGTAAATCAGGGGCACCAATAAATCATTGGGTAAATTCAGCAATCCGAATACCCCTATTAATTTGGGAATGAGCAGTATCAACATTGCTTTTTTCAAGTACTGCCAATCGACGTCATGCAAACGGTTGTAAACGGTCAGCGCAGAAAAAATCAGTAAATGAGTGGCCACGATTGGCAGCCAAAGCAATGGGTTGTCAATAATGAATAACATCAACGGCATGGCCAAGGCGGCCCCGCCAAACCCCAGCCCGCTGCGAACAAATCCGGACCAGACAAAAACCAGGCACACCAGCGCCCATTCAATGGTGGTCAATGGCGGCATTGGGATGGTGTTATTGTGTTAAAAGATACCAGCCAGCGGTCGCGAACGGCGTTGTCAGCCAGATAGCCAAATAGATTAGATTTTGCCGACAACAATGGCTTCATGCCTTGCTTAATGGTTCACTGCAACTTTTGGACGATAAGTCTGTTTTTGCGGAACCGCATTGATGAGATTTTTCGTATCGTAGTGGCAGTGAATATTCTCTTCTCCAAATCTGCGCGTTAATTGGTCCAGTAATGCCTGCTCTGGATTCACCTTCCAGGCATCGCCTAGATGTAATCGACCAGACTCTCCTTTTGTACGAGTATAACTAATGCCAATCTCGGTGTTGCCGCCCTGATACTCGCTCAATAATTGGTGTAGCGACCTGAGCGTATCCTTGCTCAAACTCTGTTCGAATAAGTGCAACCTGATGCCTGCCAACGTTGCCTGCCTGAGTTCTGCGATTTCGTATAAATTCTCTACCCGAATTTGACATCCCCCGGTAAATTCATCAGCGCTTAACTCCCCTACGGCGATTAACAGATTATCTTTTTGCAATTTACTGAAGTACAGATTAAATTTTTCCGAGTATAAATTTGCTTCGACTCGATACATTGCATTATCCAGCGTTATGAATGCCATCTTGCCTCGGCGGGTATTTAATACTCGCATTGCCACCATGATGCCGGCGAAAATACCGTTGCGCGGAGTGCTTAAATCCAGTAATGACACATCATGCTCACAGACCGAGTTCAGCTCATGAGCAAAACGATTATAAGGGTGCCCGGTCAGATATAACCCCAGCGTCTCTTTTTCCGCATCAAGACGTTGTTCATCGCTCCAGTCCGCTGTCTCACTTGACGTCAAATTGCCCACAGGCACTCGTTCAACGCCAAACATATCAAACTGCCCGGCTTGTTTATCCTGTTGCTGTTGCCCTGCGGCACCAACGGCATTATCAATGTCCGCCATTAACATCGCCCGGTTGTCCCTCAGGTCATCCATTGCGCCGCTTTTTATCAACACTTCCAAAACCCGCTTGTTGACCTTACGCAGGTCCAGCCGCCGGCAAAAATCAAACAAACTTTGATACGAATCATTGGCTTCACGTTGCTCCACTATGCTTTCAATCACGCTCTTGCCCAGGCCTTTTAATGCGCCAAGACCGTAGGAAATTTCCGTATCACTGGTTGGCTTGAACGAATAGAAACTGGAGTTGATGTCTGGAGGCAATACTGTCAGTTCAAGCGCCTTGCAATCCGCAAGCAGGGTGACGACTTTATCGGTATTGTCCAACTCGGCCGACAAAGTTGCCGCCATATAAGCGGCTGGGTAATGGGTTTTCATCCACGCAGTATGGTAAGACACCAACGCATAAGCAGCGGAATGGGACTTATTGAACCCATAGCCTGCGAATTTATCCATCAGAGTAAATATGTTTTCCGCAATCTGTTTATCTGTGCCCCGGCTGACCGCACCGGTCATAAACGTTTCACGTTGTTTGGCCATTTCCTGCGGTTGCTTTTTACCCATGGCTTTGCGCAGCAAATCCGCGCCGCCGAGGGTATAGCCGGCCAGGGCTCTGGCAATTTCCATGACTTGCTCCTGATAGAGAATCACGCCATATGTTGAATCTAATATGGATTCAAGATCAGGGTGGAGATATTGAATCGGTTGCCGACCGTTTTTTCGAGCGATAAAATCATCAACCATTCCGGATTGCAATGGGCCCGGTCGAAACAGGGCAATCAGTGCGATCAGGTCCTCGAATGTTTCTGGATGAGAGCGGATGATCAATTCCTTCATGCCGCGAGATTCAAGCTGGAAGATCGCGGTGGTTTGCCCGGTCCTAATAAACTTAAAGGTCTCTTTATCGTCCAAAGCAATGTGATCCAAATCGAGCATCGATTTATCTGTCGTTGATTTATCCAGCGTTGCTGTATTTTGAGCGACTCGCTGAAGGTTTGCCAATTTCACTGCACAATCAAGAATAGTCAGCGTCCGTAATCCAAGAAAATCAAACTTGACCAGCCCGATTGCTTCCAGATCGTCTTTATCGAGTTGCGTTATGGCTTGATTCAAATGGGCGTCGGCATACAGCGGGATGTATTCAGTAAGTGGTTTTGGCGCGATCACCACACCGCCTGCATGTTTTCCGACGTTTCGCGCCAAGCCTTCCAGTTGCAATGCCGAGTCGATCAATTCCTGCACCTCCGCCTCATCCTCATAACGTTGCTTGAGCGCCTGCTCTTGGCTCAACGCCTGGTTCAAAGTCATGCCAATTTCAAACGGAATTAACCTGGCAATTTGATCGACAAATCCATAAGGAAGACTCATCACCCGACCCACATCCCGCACCACAGCCTTGGCAGCCATCGTGCCAAATGTAATAATTTGTGCGACTTGATCATGGCCATATCGCTCGGCCACATATTCGATTACCCGATCTCTGCCATCCACGCAAAAATCGATATCAAAATCCGGCAATGACACCCTTTCCGGATTCAGGAAGCGCTCGAAAAGCAACCCATATGGAAGCGGATCGATTTTGGTTATACCCGTTGCCCAGGCAACTAATGACCCCGCACCAGAGCCTCGACCAGGGCCCACTGGAATGTCATTTTCCCGGGACCAGCGAATGAAATCCGCCACAATTAAAAAATATCCCGGATACCCCATTTGCTCAATCACATCCAATTCCAGATTCAACCGATCGGTATATTGTTGATCCACTGGCATCGCCGCATCAAACACGCTATCGGCCACGCTGTCGGAATGAGTTTGCCGGTCAACCCCCAAGCGTCTGGCCAATCCCGATTCCGCAAGCTCTCGCAGCACGATCGCAACCGATCGCCCCTCGGCATCGGGATAGATCGGCAAAAAGCCTTCATCAAAATTGAAAAACAGGTTGCAGCGTTTAGCAATTTCCATTGAATTACTAATCGCTGCGGGTATATCCGCGAATAACGCCGACATTTCCTTGCTGGATCGCAAATACTGTTGATCGGTAAATTTTCGCGGTCGCCGACTGTCATCCAGTACCCGCCCATCGTTTATGCATACGCGAATTTCATGCGCCCCGAATTGCTCCTGATGGATGAACTCGACCCGATTTGTTGCAACCAGGTTAATCTGGTGTTGCCCGCAAAGTTGCACGGCCATGTTGATGTAGGCTTGCTCGGTTGGCCAACCGATGCGGCTAATGGAAAAATACAATCTATCCCCAAATAGCGCCTGATAGCGCGCCACCACCTTTTCGATACCCGATTCCGCATCCCGAGTCATCAGGTTTGCCACTGGCCCTTCGTGTTCGTCCAGCATACAGATGAGACCGGGTTGATACTGAGCGAATTCGGCCCATCGAATTACAATTTTGCCTTTCGCTCTGCTTTGTGAAGATGCGCCTTGCAGATACGCATTGGTCAGCATTTTGCTGAAATTGCGATAGCTCTGGTTGTCCTGGCATAACAAAGTTACCCGGTCGCAATTTTCTGCCCGCAACTTTTCCGCCTGCGCCTTTTCTATATGCAGTGGACTTTCAACCCATACATCGCAACCGATAATCGGTTTCACCCCATTTGCCAGGCAGGCTCGATAAAATTTCACCGCGCCATAGAGGTTTGACCAGTCGGTCAGCGCCACGGCAGGTTGTTCAAACTCTACGCACTTATCCGCCAGCGGTTTAAGCCGCACAATGCCGTCAGCAAGAGAAAACTCTGAATGCAGATGCAAATGTACGAACGGTTGACTCATTACGGTCCAATAAACTTCAGAACGCAGATTTCAGCAAGTTGCGAATCGGTGCAAAACTGCGTCGATGCTGCTCGGTTATGCCATGAATTTGCAATGCTTGCAGATGTGCTTTTGTAGGATACCCTTTGTGGCGCTCGAATCCATATTGTGGGAATAAACCAGCCAATTCAACCATGTCCCGGTCTCGGGCTTGCTTGGCTAAAATGGAGGCCGCCGAGATTTCGCCATGTAGCGCGTCACCGCCAACCACAGCACAAGCAGGGCAATTCAAGTCTGGCAGCTTATTGCCGTCAATCAATGCGAATTGAGGCTGAATTTCCAGTCCTTCCACCGCTCTTTTCATCGCCAGCAATGATGCTGCCAGAATATTCATTCGGTCAATTTCTGCTACGTCAGCCAGCGCCACAGACCATGATAACGCCCGATCCTTGATAATGAGTTCGAGCTCGGCTCTTCGCCGGGGTGAAATTTTCTTGGAATCATCCAGTCCGTCTATGGGGTTTTTTCGATCCAGTATTACCGCCGCCGCAAAAACCGCACCTGCCAGCGGCCCGCGCCCAGCCTCGTCAACCCCGGCAATGTTCACAAATACGGTCATGATGATTCCAGTAATTTCACGATTGCCTTGCTCGCTTGCAGATTCGCATTGCGTTTTAACTGCTTGTGGAGGTCAATAAAGCCCTGTTCAAGTTTTTTCACTTTTTGCGGATTTTTTATAAATTCATTGACTGCATGCACAATATTATCCGACGTGGCTTGATCTTGCACCAACTCGGGAATAACCGGCTCAGGTAATAGTTGGTTCGGCATGGAATAATAATCTACATGTCGCAGTTTTTGGAACAGCCAATAAGCAATCGGGCTCAACTTGTATACAACAACATGGGGTCGGCACAACAATGCCGCTTCCAATGCCGCAGTGCCTGACGCTAATACGACGATGTCGGATGCTTCAATAGCGCCCCGCGATTGGCCCTCCAGAGTAAAAATCGGAAGGTGCTCGATGCTCCCGGCAACGTCGTAAAAAACCTTCTCCATTTTCGCATCGGCGAAAGGCAAAACAAATTGGACCGTGGAGTCAGCGTTATGAATTTTCTCAACCACCTCGACAAACAGGGCGCCCAGTTGCTTAACCTCTGGTCGTCGGCTGCCCGGCAATAGCCCGATCACCCTATTGCCTGGACTAATCGGTATGCCAATTTTTTTTCTGGCCGCGATTTTATCCGGTTGGCCAATTTCATCGGCAATGGGATGCCCGACACAGGTTACCGGGATTTTGTGTTGTTTGTAGAATTCCGCTTCGAACGGAAACAGGGTCAGCATGTGGTCAACTGCACGGCGGATTTTATGGATTCGATAACCTCTCCATGCCCAAACCGTCGGACTGACATAATGAATAGTGCGTATATTTTTCTTTTTAAGTTTACGCTCCAACGCCAAATTAAAATCCGGCACGTCTATGCCAATAAAAAGATTGGGTGGATGCGCTACAAATTTACGGTATAGCGCGGCCCTGATCTTAAGTATATCCCCGAATTTGTCGAACAATCCATCAATACCCATTAGTTCAATTCGATTCATATCGTACAGGGTGTCACAGCCTGCCTGACGCATTCTCGGCCCGCCGATGCCAACGAATTCTGCGCCCGGATACTCAGACATTAGCGCCCTAATCAGCCCGGCGCCTAATTTATCGCCCGAAGGCTCTCCTGCCACAATACCGATCTGCACTGCCTTGCTACGCATATCGCGCACCTATCGAATGATGCCGCGCTTGGAATGGCGTAAAAATTCGCTAAAGCTGATGCCCTCAGAATTGTTGCCGTTCATTTTCTCCACTTCATTTATCGCTGACTGAAGATCGAGGCTACGGCGATAAACAACCCGATATGCCTGGTTAAGCAGTTTAATCGACTGTTCAGAAAAGTTGCGCCGCCGCAATCCTTTTGAATTGATGCCAAATGGCTTTGCTGGATTACCCGCAGCGACAATGTATGGGGGAACATCCTGCAGACAGACACAGCCAATTCCGGTAATGCAATGCTGGCCAATTTTACAGAACTGGTGAATCAGGGAAAAACCGCCCAAAATTGCGTAATCGCCGATATCAACATGACCCGCCAGGCTTGCCCCATTGGCGAAAACAATGTGATCGCCCAGCACACAATCGTGGGCGATATGGGCATATGCCATAATAAAGTTATCGTTTCCAATTTTTGTGGCGCCCAGGCCATTCGCCGTTCCCCGGTTTATGGTGCAATATTCCCGTATTGTGTTGCGCTCGCCGATTTCAAGTTTTGTCGGTTCCCCAGCGTAGCCCTGATGTTGGGGCGTTTCGCCTATCGAACAAAACTGGAAAATCTTGTTTTCTTTGCCGATGGTGGTAAAGCTTCTGATGACAACATGAGGGCCAACCCATGTTCCGTTACCGATGGTGACCTCCGCTTCTACAATGGAATAGGGGCCGATGGTTATATTTTCTCCAAGTTTTGCGGACTCATCGACAATCGCTGTTTGATGAACTTCGGTCATGAAACACTAAAAAACTCGATAGGTGAACATGACTTCGGCGGAAGCAGCTAACTTGCCGTCAACGGATGCTTTGGTCGCATATTTCCATATTCTGCTTTTGTAGTTGGTTTGCTCGACTTCAATGATGAGTTGGTCTCCTGGTTCCACTAAACGCTTGAACCGGGCCTTGTCAACGCCGGCAAAAAGTAAAACCACATTTTCGTCGGTATCCGCTTCGGGACTATGGCTGGCTAAAATCGCCGAGGCTTGCGCCATTGCCTCAAGTATCAAAACACCTGGGAATACCGGCCGATCCGGAAAATGTCCCTGAAAAAACGGCTCAGTGATGGTTACGTTTTTGATTGCGGATAGCGTTTTTCCCAATTCATAGTCGGTTACCTTATCGATCAATAGAAATGGATAACGGTGCGGAAGCAGCTCTCTTATCCTGTGAATATCTATAGTCTTTGCTTCAGTCATTGTGCCTTCAATCATTGTCATTTCAGGGTTTGCAACCCTATTCTGTTCTTTTTATTGCGCGCTGTCATTATCCGGTTTTTTCGCGCGTCAAGTTTTTTCACCCAGTTTTTTGGTCTCGGCAACCAACTTGTCCAACCGCCGAATTATGGCGGCGGTTTTTCGCCATTGTTTGGCTGGTTGCACAGAAATCATTGACGCATACTCTCCTGCTGTTTTAATCGAATTGGTGACCAGGCTATTGGATAAAACAGTAACGTCGTCGACGATTTCCAAATGTCCGAGAATGCTGACCCGGGCGCCAAGCCGGCATCGTTGACCAATTTTCGCGCTTCCCGCTATGCCAACACCGCCTGCCATTATGGTGTTATCGCCCACTTGAACATTATGCGCTATTTGCACTTGATTATCGATCTTCACGCCGTTTCCGATTTTAGTATCTTGCAGGGCGCCCCGGTCGATTGTGGTATGAGCGCCAATATCAACGTCATCGCCGAGCAGCACGCTGCCGAGCTGCTCGATTTTTTCCCAGCCGCCCTGATTTGGCGCATACCCGAATCCACTTGCGCCGATAACTGCGCCAGGTGAAATACAGCAACGCTTTCCAATACGACAACCGTGGGAAATAACCACTTGATCTTCTATTACCGTGTGCTCGCCAATTTCAACCTGTTCGCCGATATTAACGCCATTGCCCACAACCACTCGGCGGCCCATTTTAACGCCCTGCTCAAGCGTGGAATAGCGTCCAATGCAGACGCTGTTTTCCAATTTAACATTTGCGGCAATGATTGCGGTGTCGTCAATGCCGGTTTGTCGATGGCGGGGATATTGCTTGAATAATTTACTTATTCGAGCATATGCAAGATACGGGTCGGCCACTATAATTTTGTTCCCGGCATATAAATCAACATGCTCCTGAGTGATCAAGACCGCACCGGCCCGTGTGACCTCCAACTGTTGTTTTTTTTTCTGGTCGCCAAAAAATGAAATTGAATCTCTGGTTGCGCGCTCCAAACTATGTATAAACTTAATTTCGTAATCGCCATCTCCCAGCACCACGCCTTCAACAATGTCGGCAATCCGGTTCAGTGAAATCATGGTTTCGCCTGCTATAATGACGCCTGTATCAATGGCGCCTGTTATAAACAACACTCGCAATAAATAGCCCTATAATAAATAAGAGCAGGCAATGACTGGACTTAAATGTGGCGTTAGATAAATTCACTGTTGCTGATAACGTTTGTTCAGTTCTTCCAACACTCTATCGGTGAAGTCTATGTCGTGACTCGCATACACAGCCTGTTGCACCACCAAATCTATATTTTCCTGTTCCGCTAATTCAATGATGACGGCAAATATCAGTTTTTCGAGTCTTGCCAATACCTGGTTTCGACTGCGCGCATAGTCTTCATTATAATTTTGCTGCTCATGCTGCAACGTTCTTTGCAATCCTCTTAGCGCATCCGCTTTGTCGCGAAGTTCCTCGGCGGAAAGAAGCGCCGCGTTTTTTTGCAACTCAGCTTCCTGCGCCTTGAATGATTCGATTTTCTCCTTTAACTCGCGGTTTCTCTCGCTGAAATTTTGTTCAAGGATTCTTAGTTCATCTTTGCTCTGGTGCGTCTCATCAAGGAGCCGACGCCCATCCACGTAAGCCAGTTTCTCCGCCTGGACTTGCATCGGCAGTGCAACAAACATCGTCAAACAGAGTAATTGCAATGCCAGTGCGGAAGTTGTTTTGTGATTCATGTAATAAATTTTTCAAGAAATAAATATAGCTCAGAAGCCAGCGCCATCGTAAATAACCATAACATTATCGAAACACCGTGCCGATTGAAATTTGCAGTTCTTCCTTTTTGTCGCCCGATTCATCATTAAACGGCACGCCATAACTGACGGTGAATGGCCCTATGGCCGAGAACCAGTTAAAAAACACGCCGGCTGAATACCGCAATTTGCCAAGATCGATACTTGCGGAACCTCCATATACCATACCACTATCCACAAATAGCCCCAGTCTTTTGTCATTGCTGTCGGCGCCGAAAGCGGGAAACAACGCTTCGACGCTAGCCAATACTCGGGTCGAGCCGCCCACGGGCTTGCAGGTTGTTGGGGGCGGGGTGGCATCACAATCATCAGTTACCGTGCTGGATTCTTGAGGCCCCAAGGAGCGCGCGTCGTAACCGCGCACCGAGCGTGCGCCGCCGACGAAATAGTTTTTGAAAAAGGGCAAGTCATCGATGTTCCCGTAGCCATTGCCATAACCGAGGCCGAGGCTGCTTTTGATTGTCAGTTTATCGCCTACTGGCAGGTAATGCGCACCTTGCAAATTCAACTTGTAGTATTCTAAGTCGCTGCCTGGCAGCGATGCTTCCAGCGAAATGGACCGGGTCGCCCCGCGCGTTGGAAAGAAAAAATCATCCCGCGTATCTTTTGAAAGACCGGTGGTCGCCACCAAGTTATCTGCCTCCGGGTGTTCTGTAATTAACGTTTTAAATGATTCTGGCGTTCCTGAAGAGGCTGCCAACTCAAGCCGCTCAAACGACAATCCAAAATTCACCGTATTGGTCTCGGTAATCGGAATTTTATACAACACGCCCGCAGCGCTTGCATCAAGCGTATAGGCTGAGGTGTCGACTTTGGCTGAATCCACCTTTCTGGTGGACAACGTAAAGCCGCGACTGATTCCATCCTGGGTATGGTAGGGATTGGTGTAAGCAATGGAGATGGTATTTACCGAATCTGAATCATTCACTTTTACCGCCAGGTTGCGGCCGGTTCCCAATAAATTGCGCTGATTGAACTCAATGCCGAACAACGCCCCATCTTCGTCGGAATAACCGGCTGACACCAATATCGACCCGGTGTCGCGTTCGGTGACGATAACTTTCATGTCAACCTGATCGGTGGTTGCCGCTACCGACGGGGTTTCAATTTGCACCGAGGCAAAAATTCCCAAGCGCCTCAATCGGTCTTTGGAGCGCCTGATTGCGGATGCCGAATACCACGAACCTTCAAGTTGTCTTAATTCCCTGCGAATGACTTCGTCTCGGGTAAAAACGTTTCCGGAAATATCGATTCTGCGAACATAAACCCGGTGCTTTGGAATGATGGAAAAAATGGTATTGACAACTTTTTCAACCACATCGTCCTCAAACACAGATCGAACTTCGGCAAACGCAAATCCAGCATCAACAAAATGGCCGGTCAGCGCCACCCGGGATTGGTTGACCGCCTGGCGAGAGAATGACTGGCCCGGCTCAATATTAATCAGGTCCTGCAATTGTGCCGCTTCATCTTCATCAATGCCTTCAATTACGGATTCCCCGAAGGTATATACCGCCCCTTCATTGATGACGATGCCGATAAAAATATTTTGCTTGTTCGGGCTAATTTCAACATTGGATGAAACAATTTCGAATTCATGGTGTCCGCGATTCAAATAGTAGCTGCGAATACTTTCAATATCCGCTTCAAGTTGTTGCTTTGAATACTGGTCCTGGCGGGAAAACAGTCGGAATCCACGCTTGTCCTTAAGCTGCATTTCATCTTTTATCTTCTTGACCGATACCGCCTCAGCGCCAATAATATTAATTTTCTTTATCCGCGCAACTCGACCTTCGTTAATGTTTATCGTTATCGCAACGCGATTTTGATCAAGTTCTTCTATGGTTGCATCCACGGTTGCGGAATAGCGACCCATGGATAAATATGAGTTTTTGATATCCTGTTCAACCCGTTCCAAATTTCCGGTATTAAAAATCCTGCCTTCGACCATCCCTGCCTGCTCCAAGCCTTGTTTCAATGCTTCGTCTTTTAATTTGTTGTTACCCTTAAAAATGATGCTGGCTATAGAGGGGCGTTCAACAACCGTAACCACCAGAACCGTGCCGTCCTGGCCGAGAGAAACTTCTTTGAAAAACCCGGTCTTGAATAACTCTTTTATGCTCAGCCGTGTTTCTTCATCGTTTACTTCATCGCCCACTTTCAATGGCAGATAATTAAAAACCGTACCCGCTTCCAGTCTTTCCAGGCCCTCGACCCGGATGTCGGTAATCGTGAACGGGGTGATCGCAAAAGCAAATTGAGTCAATGCAAATTGAGCGGATGCAAGGCATAACACGATCAGTGTAATTTTTTTCATGGTTATTCTACGGATTATTAATTTACTTCGATAGCGCTTTGCACAACCATGGATAATACCTCAGACCGGGCAAAAGCCGCATCGGCAATCTGAATAGAATATGACGGAAATGTTAGGGAGCCACCCACGCTGGCGACAATGGTGAACAGTATCATAAATTTACAGTAATCGCATAATGTCGTTATAAAACGCCAATACCATTAGCATGAGGATCATGGCGATGCCGATTTGCTGCCCCCAAATCATAATTTTTTCCGATGGCGCCTTGCCGGTTATTGCTTCAATCAAAAAATACATCAAGTGCCCGCCATCGAGAACCGGGATAGGCAATAGATTTAACAAGCCCAGGCTAACGCTGATGATAGCCAGGAATTTTAAAAAATCAGCATAACCCGATTTTACTGTTTGCCCGGCCAACCGGGCGATGGTGATGGGGCCGGATAAATTTTCCGATGACATTTTTGCGCTCAACATTCGCCCTAACGAGCGCAGGGTGATGGCCGTGGTTCTCCAATTATAGTCGAGTGACTGCCAGATGGATTCGAGGGGTCCAAATCGTAATGTCATATTCTCTAGTCGCGGTCTGTATAACCCGATCCGACCATATTGTTTTCCATCAACGGTGACTGAATTGGCAACCAGTGAAACATCAAACTGTTGCTGCCGCCTTAAAATAGTCAGCAGCAGCGTTTCACCCGGTTTTTTAGAAATTTGCCTGGCCATATCAATCCAGTCATGCACCGCTACGCCGTCAATCGCCAAAATTTCATCCTCGGCGATCAGTCCGGCTTGCTCAGCCGGTGAATTTTCCACCACCTTGCTCACCTTGGCGGCGGGCGCAGGCGGCCAGATGCCTATTAGCGAGGTAATTGGCTGCCCGGCAACGGTTTGCTGATCCAGCTCGCTAAAATCAATCTTTATGGTTCGACTGCCGTGCACCGGGTTGGCGACGGAAAATTCCAGCGGGTTTCCCTTCATTGCCTGATGCAACATATAAAACTGATGCTGTCCCCAGGTTTTTACCGTCTTCCCATCCAGCTTGAGCATGACATCGCCCGCCTTGAACCCGGCGTTTTCCGCAATGGATTTTTCAACGACCTGTCCTACAACCGGTTCAATGTCTGCGCTTCCGCTGACAAATACCAGCCAAATCGCAAAAATCGCAAACAGAAAATTAAAAATTGGCCCGGCCGCAACCACTGCGGTGCGCACCGCAAGTGATTTTCTATTGAACGCCTGGTGGATTTCTTCTGGCGCAACATCTCCCTCCCTTTCATCCAGCATTTTAACGAATCCTCCTAACGGAATAATGCCAATGGAATACTCCGTGGGATCGTTTTTTCTTCGCCATTTAAGCATCGACTTACCAAATCCTATGGAAAACTTCAGTACCTTGACACCCAGTTTACGCGCCACCCAAAAATGCCCATACTCATGCACCGCAACTAAAATTGCGATAGCGAGTAAAAACCCCAAGAAACTATAACCAAAATCACTCATCTTCTTTTCTTAACATGACTAAAATAAATTACCAGAACATCTTATTAACGCAGAACTGCGTTAGTTAAATGACGCACAAAGCAACTCTTTACACTCCATCCTCGCGGCGCGGTCAGCGGCTAACACCGTGTCCAGATCGTTTGCGTTATCAATATCTGATCGCTCCATTGTACGCTCAACCAACCGCGCGATTTTATCAAAAGTAATCTGTCCATTCAGAAATGCGTCCACTGCCACCTCATTGGCGGCATTCATAGTCGCAGGCAACGTTCCGCCGCTTTGTGCTGCATTTTGAGCCAGTCTTAATGCCGGAAAGCGACCGTCATCCGGAGCTTCGAAATCGAAGCGGGCAATTTCTCGCAAGCTTAGCGGCTTGGCGCCAGACGCTATTCTATTCGGCCATGCCAAAGCACTTGCAATGGGCGCCCGCATGTCGGGGCTGCCCATTTGCGCGAGGATTGATCCATCAATGTATTCCACCATGGAATGAATCACGCTTTGGGGATGAACCACAATTTCGATCATGCTTGCGGATACACCGAACAATGCACAGGCCTCGATCAACTCCAATCCTTTGTTCATCATAGTCGCGGAATCCACAGAAATCTTTCGCCCCATTTGCCAGTTTGGGTGGGCGCAGGCTTGGTCTGGTGTGACCGATGACAGTTTATCCAGCGGTAACTGTCTTAACGGCCCGCCAGAACCGGTCAATAATATTTTCTTAATGCCCAGGTTTTTAATGTCCAGGTTTTTAATGCCCAGGTTTTTAATGCCCAGGTCTTCGGTAGCCGTTGCATTGCCACGGCCATTGAGATGCGCCAAAAACTGTTGCGGCAGGCATTGAAATATAGCGTTGTGTTCACTGTCCAGAGGTAACAGGCAGGCCGCATTGTCTCTGGCCAACTGCACGATATATTCGCCCAGCATCACCAAGGGCTCCTTATTGGCTATCAAAACCTTGTTGCCCGACTTTACCGCGGCAATCGTCGACATCAATCCGGCTGCCCCGACGATAGCGCATACTATTGTTTCGCCCAGTTGACCCGCAATTGAACATAGCGCTTGTGGTCCGCTTTCCAAATCAATACGCATGCCTGTTTTCTTGATTTTTTTTTGTAGTTCCTGTGCACAATTTGGATCTACCATCACAACTTTTTCGGGTTGGAACTTCTGGCATTGCGCGAACATCACCGACACATTGGTATTCGCCGACAACGCGCAGACATGGTATTTATCCGGGTGCCTTGAGATCACATCCAGGGTGTTTATCCCAATTGAGCCGGTGGAGCCCAACAATGTTACTCCGATGGTCTTGCCGGTGGTCATAGCGGCCATTTCCCCGGCATTATAAAAACAGGCGTCATAAAAACCAGCGTCGCAAAGACCGGTGTTGCTGCGATTACACCGTCAATTCGATCCAAAACACCGCCGTGTCCGGGTAATAAATGACCACTATCCTTAACGCCTGCGAGTCGTTTTAACCGACTTTCGTACAGATCGCCCACCACACTAAAAACGGCGGCGCATAACCCCGCTGCCATCCAAACCGATAAAATATCAGATGAAAAATCGAGCACAAAGAACCCAAACAAACCAGCGATTAAAAAAGAGCCAAACAAGCCGCCAATGACGCCTTCCACGGTTTTATTTGGGCTTAAACCGGGCGCCAGCCTGTTTCGGCCAAATGCCTTGCCGGTGAAATACGCAAAACTGTCGGCGGCCCAGACCATGACCAATAGGGCTATGGTTGCAATTGGCCCCTGTTCAGTTTGCTGATGGAGAAGAACCAGTGCTGCCCAGGCCGCGAGCAAACAAAATACGCCCAGGGGAAATGCACACTTCGAACCCGATGCCGAACTAGACACCGAACCAGACAATTGCGATCGATTAAATCGTTGTCCGAATTGTTGCAAGGCATAAATTTGATAAGCCCAAAATAAAGCGGCCAGAGCGCATATCGCAAACAATAATTTGGGTTGGGAAACCAACCACCAGGCTGCGACCGCCAACCCAATGGCTGCGATTGAAAATATCCCTGAAGATTTAATGGTTAATCGGTTCCATTCATATAATCCCATCAGCGTCACAGCCAAAAGAAAAACGCTGAACCAGTGGGTTGACAGGGTCAGGGTCAGCAGAATAACTACCGGGGCCAACACCAGGACGGTAATAATACGAACCAACATTATTCCAGTTGTTTAATTTGTGCACTGGTCTTGCCAAAACGTCGTTGCCGGTTTGCAAAGGTTTGCAACGCCTTATCAAAACATGCTTGATTAAAATCAGGCCAATAAATATGGGTAAAGTACAGCTCTGTATAGGCTAATTGCCATAACAAAAAATTACTTATTCTTTGTTCGCCGCCGGTGCGAATAAAAAAATCCGGTTCCGGAAGTTCATGGGTGCATAACTGCGATTCGATCAGCTCAGGGGTGATTGATGCGGATGGAATCTCTCCCTGCTCAACCAACTCCACTATGGATTTGCACGCTTCCAGCAGGTCCCATTTACCGCCATAATTGATGGCGATGGTAAGATTTAGCGCTTTATTGTTGCGGGTAAGTTCATCGGCATCGGTAATGGCCTGCTGCAATCGCTGTGGAAATCTGCTCAAATCCCCAATTATCCGCAGTCTGATCCTGTGCTCATGCAAGCCAAGCAGTTCGTTTTCCAACGTTGACGCTAACAGCTCAAGTAAAAGTGTTACTTCGGTAGAGGGGCGTTTCCAGTTTTCACGGCTAAATGCAAACAGGGTTAGATAGGGAATTCCGCGTTGGCCACAGGTTTGAACCATGCTTTTTATGATCTCGACACCCTGGCGGTGTCCGGCAACTCTGGGCAGTCCCCGTTGTTTCGCCCAACGCCCATTACCATCCATGATTACCGCAATGTGCCGCGGCGTATTGCCATAGTTTTCGACTGGATCTGGAGCAGACACGGCAGAGTAATTTGAAGGCGCAGTAAAAGGCTTTTTATTTCCCGAATAAAACCTAAACTTCCATTACTTCTTTTTCTTTTTCCGTGACCACGCTATCGATTATCCCAATATACTTATCTGTTAATGCCTGCATCTCGGTTTCCGACCGTTTTTCCTGATCTTCGGTAATTTCCTTTTCTTTTAAAAGCTCCCGAGCGGTATGGATGGCATCCCGACGAATATTTCTGATCGCAATCTTGCCATTCTCGCCCTCGTGTTTAACTACCCTGCCGAGTTCGATGCGACGCTCTTCGGTCATCGGTGGCAATGGAATTCTCATGCTCTCACCCGCAGTAACCGGATTCAATCCCAAATCCGACTCCAGAATCGCTTTTTCAATCACTGGCAGCATTTGTTTTTCCCACGGCTGCACGCTCAGTGTCCTCGCATCCGCAACGGATACGGTAGCAACCTGGTTTATCGGGGTCGCTGTGCCATAGTAGTCAACCGACAAATGATCTAAAAGTGCAGTGGTGGCGCGCCCGGTGCGAATTCGAGCCATTTCGTCCCGAGTCGAATCCACGGTTTTATTCATTCGTTGTTCGGCATCTTTTTTGATTTCATTTAACATGACTAAAAACGCTTATGGTAGGTGATTCTTTTCACAAAAATGAGAACGGTCAGCAAAGGGGATATAGTAGCAGAAACCCAATACGGATATTGATCGCAGACGCATCAGCGCCTCAACATGCAGATAACGAATTGCAGATGACCCACCAGGATTGCCGCGGGGTGCCGCCAAGGGAGAGCAAGTGGGGTGAGCAAGCGCCGTTAGCGCGATCAGCATGAGCGCCGAGCGTTTATCAGGCGCCCGCCTGGGCCATTACGTCCGCGACAAAGTCATGCTTATGCTTTTCAATGCCTTCGCCAACCTCAAACCGCACCATCCGGGTTATGGTCACGCCCGCTTCTTTTATCAAGTCGCCAACAGTTTGATCAGTATTTTTTACGAAAGGCTGCCCAAGCAACGTATTTTCTTTCAGGAATTTCGTTATGCGACCGCCCACCATTTTCGTTATGATATCCGCCGATTTTCCACTTTCTTCAGCCTGGGCAATAAAAATTTCTTTTTCTTTATGCAGCAAACTACTGTCCATCTCTTGTTCAGAAATGCACAAAGGCCTGCTGGCGGCGATGTGCATTGCGATATCGCGACTCAGTGCCTTAACGCCGTCCTTGATGCCGTCTGCAGTACCGCCACTTAGTTTGACCAGCACGCCGATTTTTGAGCCATGCAAGTAACATCCGACAACACCGTCTTCTGCGTCAACCCGAGCAAATCGCCGGACGCTGATGTTTTCTCCGATTTTGGTAATTAACGCCTGTCGAGCGGCCTCCACAGAATGACCATTTTCTAGATTGATTGACGCCAGCCACTCGTTGTCAGTAGCGTTGTCCGCAGGCACGTTGCTCAAAGCCGCCTGGGCAACGCTGTTAGAAAAACTTTGAAAGGAGGCGTCTTTGGCAACAAAATCGGTTTCACTGTTGACTTCCACCAATACGCTGGCAGATGGGTCATGAGCGGAAACAATGACACCTTCGGCGGCAATACGTCCCGCTTTTTTCTGTGCCACAGCGGCCCCTTTTTTACGCAAATTTTCTATCGCTAAGGCCATAACATTGGCCATATCAACATTGGCCATATCGCCACCGGCTTCGGCCAATGCTTTTTTGCAATCCATCATGCCCGCGCCGGTTCGTTGGCGCAGTTCTTTAATCATTGCTGCAGTAATTGCCATTTATTCAGGCTCCTGATAATGTGTTATTTGGTCTATCAACCAGAAACAATTTGTTTTTGAAAAAACTCCGGGCAGCTTCGGTCTAGGTGGTTTTTGATGTTATTTTCTTTTTAGCGGCTTTTTTCTTGGTCACTTTACCCTGTTTACCCCTGGACGTTTTTTCTTTATCGGCGTCTTTTGTTTCTGCTTTATTTTTGGTCTCTTTCTTACTGGCAATTTTCTTCCTGGTTACTTTCTTCCTGGTTACTTTTTTGACTTCTGGTTTTTCTTCTGGTGCGGAAGGCGCTGCATCAGCCGCCGCGGCTGGTTTGGCAACTGACTTCTTTACCACAACCTTTGCGCTGACCGTGGTCGCAATCTGGTCCAAATCATCGACTTCAACGTATTCGTCGTCACCCGCGACGATGTCTATGCTTTTGGCGGCGGCGCGGGCTTCAATAATCGCGTCCGCGGCCGCTTCCAAATACAACGTGATCGCCTTGGAGGAGTCATCGTTGCCAGGTATGACATAGTCCACGCCTTTCATGGAGCAGTTGGAATCAACTACCGCAATGACAGGAATACCCAGTTTATTGGCTTCAGCCACCGCGATATATTCATGCTCAACATCAATCACAAACAAAGCGTCTGGCAGGCCGTTCATATTTTTTATACCGGAAAGCGTTCTATCCAGTTTGGCGCGCTCTCTTTCAAGGGATAATCCTTCTTTCTTGCTTAATCGCGCAGTCGCATTTGAGGCGATGCGCTGCTCAATCTCTTTTAGGCGAACAATCGAATTCTTTACGGTTTTAAAGTTAGTTAACATGCCGCCCAACCAGCGGTGATCAACATAGGGTGTCGCGCAACGGATGGCCTGCTCTCTTACGATTTTTCCTGCCTGGCGTTTAGTGCCGACAAAAAGTACGTTGCCGCGTTGATTGGTAACCGATCCGATGTAGTTCATTGCCTCGTTCAACATAGGCAATGTTTTATCCAGGTTTATAATATGGATTTTATTGCGGTCGCCAAAAATATACGGCGCCATTGAGGGTGACCAGTAACGCGTCTGGTGTCCGAAGTGCACGCCAGCTTGCAGTAGCTGGCGCATAGTAATCTCTGTCATGCAAATGTTTATTGTGTCGTGGGTTGAGCCTCCACGGTTACTGTCGCCAACCTGCAAAAATCGGCTTCATTGCTGTACCATTAACGAAGCTGGCTTTGCCGGCACCCAGGCGAACATAATTGCCGTGTGCGAATTAATGCCGATACGCTATTTATGGTTAGCGCATCGGCATCAGGGTGGCGGATTCTACCAAAAAGAGTTGAATAAAAAAGCGTAATTTGGGAGCATAGCCATCCTTTTTCGCATAATTATGATAAAAAATGCCTGTAACCATCAAAAATAAGGAAGAAATCGAAAAAATGCGTGTCGCCGGGCGTCTTGCCGCCCAGGTACTCGATATGATTCAGGGGGAAGTCAAAGCCGGCGTTTCCACCGAACAGCTCAATGCCATCTGCCATGACTACATCGTTAACGAGCAGGATGCCATCCCGGCGCCGCTAAATTACCGTGGCTTCCCCAAATCAATTTGCACCTCGGTCAATCATGTAATTTGCCATGGCATCCCGTCCGACAAAGTTCTAAAAAACGGTGACATTATCAATATTGATATTACTGTGATCAAGGATGAGTTTCATGGCGATACCAGCAGAATGTTTTATGTTGGAGAACCCTCTATTCGAGCGAAGCGGCTGAGTGAAATCAGTTTCGAATGTATGCACAAAGGGATTGAACTGGTCAAACCCGGGGTGCAGCTCGGTGATATCGGGCACGTGATTCAGCAACATGCCGAAAATAATGGTTTCTCAGTGGTTCGTGAATACTGCGGCCACGGCATCGGTCGGGTGTTCCATGAAGACCCGCAAGTTTTACACTACGGAACCCCTGGAACCGGGCTGGCAATAAAACCGGGCATGACGTTTACCATCGAACCCATGGTCAATGCCGGCAACAAGGAAACCCGGCTGCTCAAGGATAACTGGACCGTGGTCACCAAAGACCGAAGCCTTTCTGCACAATGGGAGCACACCATACTGGTCACCGATAGTGGTTACGAGATTCTCACCCTGCCATGAGCCGCTTGACTCACGCCGAGTTATTTGACGCCACTCGTTTCGATGGTCTGGATGAAGACCATAATAAAGCCATTAAGACATTTCAGTCGGTCCTGGACAATGGCAAAACCACTCTCGCCGAGTATCACCTTGAAGGCGGTAGCGCTGCTGTCCTTAGCAGGCAACAAAGTTGGTTGATCGATCAAATCCTGGTGCAGAGCTGGCACCGATTCTTTCCGGTTCACGGGTCGATTGACACTAAACACCCTGCGCCGTCTCTCATTGCAGCTGGAGGGTATGGGCGGCGGGAGCTGAATCTTGAATCCGATATCGACCTGCTTTTACTATTGCCGGATAGAATTCAAAAATCTCAACTGGGAACCATTGAGTCATTTATTGAGTCGTTTATTCGATTTTGCTGGGATATTGGCTTAAAGGTCGGGCATAGCATCGGCAAAATTTCCGAGTGCGTTAAGTTTGCATCGAAAGATTTGACCGTTATAACCAACATAATGGAAACTCGACTGATTGAGGGAGATCAATCGCTATTCGAAAAACTGCAATCAAAATTAAGAGCGAAGCGCGTATGGCCCGCGGATGAGTACTTTAAAAGCAAACTTCAAGAACAACAGGCGCGTCATCTACATTTTGGCGACACTGCATATAATCTGGAGCCAAATTTAAAGGAAAGCCCGGGCGGTCTTCGAGACTTGCATATGATTAGCTGGATTGCCAACCGCTATTTTGGAACCAGCGATTTCGCTGAACTGGTAGAGCATGACTTTCTTACCGATCAGGAATATCAAGCACTTATCAAAGGGCGGAATTTTCTGTGGACCCTGAGAAATGGACTGCATTTGCTTGCCAATCGTTGCGAAGACAGATTGTTATTCGACTATCAACGAGATCTGGCCAAACAGCTTGGATATAAACAGCAGGAAAATCATCTTGCCGTAGAGCAGATGATGAAACGTTATTACCGCACCGTGAAAGAATTACAGTTGTTAAATGAATTGTTGTTACAGCACTTTCAGGAAGTCCTTCTCCATATCAAAAAGCCGCAAACCCAAAAACCGAGACCTCGAAAAATCAATAGCCGATTTAACTGTGTCGGCAATTTTCTCGAAACATCTCATGCCGCCGTATTTGAACAGCAGCCAAACGCGATCCTGGAACTGTTTTATTTGATGCAACAACATCCGAAGTTAATTGGCATCCGCGCAAGCACCATTCGCCAGCTGCGCAGCAATCTCCAGATAATTGACAGCGATTATCGCAAGGACCCGGCAAATCAAGCGACTTTCCTGAATATTTTCAAATACCAGAAAGGCTTAACCAATGCACTGCGTCGGATGAATGCATACGGTGTGCTCGGCGCATTCTTTCCGGAATTCGGAAAAGTGGTCGGACAAATGCAGCATGATTTATTTCACATCTTCACCGTGGATGCGCATTCACTATTTGTAGTGGGCAATATCCGTCGCCTTATGTTGGACAAATACAAAGAAGAATTCCCGATTCTCACGACGATATTGAACCAGTTAAATCGACGCGAGCGATTGTACCTGGCTGCGTTATGTCATGACATTGGCAAAGGCAGCGGTAGCGACCACTCGGTCGCAGGAGAAAAAATAGCCCTGGCTTTATGCAACCGACTTGACTTGTCTGAATACGATGCGCAATTGGTCGCCTGGTTGGTCAGGAATCACTTGATTATGTCCTGGACCGCGCAACGTGAAGACACCTCGGCTTCCAGAGTAATAGACCGATTTGCCGAGATCGTTGGCGATCAGGAGCATCTTGATAACTTATACCTGCTTACCGTTGCGGATATCCGTGGCACCAGTCATAAAGTTTGGAATGAATGGAAAGGTCAGTTGCTGTTCAATTTATATACCGCGACATCGCGCCGCTTGCGCTCTGGAATAAGCGGCGCACAAGCCATTCGCCAGCGCATTGGTGATCGCAAGCGGGCGATTAGAAAATTAGTGGGCAAATCAATCACCGAAGCCGCATTAACGCAAGTCTGGGCGCAATTGGATCAGGAATATTTCCTGCGTAACGGCCCTGAAACCTGCGCCTGGCATGCACAGCAGATTGAAAACGCCAGATTGCTCGACCTGCCTCTGGTTGCAACGCGCTATCGCCCGGGAATCAAGGCGCGACAAATTCTTGTGGTGGCTCCGGAATCGGACAATTTATTGCCGCAAAGCACGGCCGCCGTCGACAAACTTGGATTAAGCATTCTTGATGCCCGAATTCATAAAACCAAATCAGGGCTGGCGCTATTGGTTTTCGTGACCGTAAACCAGGATGAAATAGCGCAGACAAAAAAATCCCTGGATTTTCAAACTGAAGAAATACGCAAGTTTTTACTGTCTCCGCCGGCGCATTACACGCCACTATCCAAAAACCTGCCGCGCGCGTTCAAGCAATTCAAAGTCCCTACGGCCGTCGCCTTTTCCGACAACCAGGAACTGGGACACACCACCATGGAAATCATTGCTCAGGACCGTCCCGGATTGCTATACCATGTCTCCATCGCATTGCTTGAATGCAAGGTGCGTTTGATATCGGCAAAGGTTTCCACGGTCGGTGAAAAAGCCGAAGATACATTTTTTATTATTGATCGGGATGGCAAACCGGTGAGTTCGCATGAACAGCGCGCTTGCCTGGAAAAAAGCCTGAAAAATTACCTCAACTGATTTATAGGCAGGCATTCAAAAACAGTCTTGAAACTTGAGTTGTGCGGCTTCAGTTATGAAGAGTGAATTATGAAACAGCGAGAGAATTTAAGAAAGGAATTTGTGAGCAAACACCAGTGGGGTGGCGCGGAATTATTGCCGCTGTTTTCGGACGCCTCTTTTCGGCAGTATTTTCGCTTGGCATATGGCGGCAAAACTGCGATGTTGATGGATGCCCCTCCCGAGCATGAAAATATCCAGCCATTTTTGAATGTTACGAATCATCTTCAACGGCTCGGGCTGCGGGTTCCACAAATATTTTCCCACGACACCCGCAACGGATTCATTCTGCTGGAATATCTGGGAACCAAAACCTTTACCGCGCTGTTAAATGCGGGCGAGAAAGAATTCCCATTGTATAAAAAAGCGATAAATGTTTTGGCTAAATTACACAACAGCCCAAACGCCCTAAACATTAATGTCGGCAACTACGATTTTGAGCGATTAATCAATGAAGCCTGCTTGTTCACCGGGTGGTATCTGCCTGCCGTCATTGGCGAACCGGTCAATGAGCAGCGGCGAGCGAATTACATCACCGCTTGGAAGGCGATCTACAACAATTTGCCGAAAATCGAATCCACCTTGGTGCTGCGGGATTATCATGTGGACAATCTTATGCTGGCGGATGATCAGTGCGCACTGCTCGATTATCAAGACGCGGTTATCGGCTCCCCCGCTTATGATGTTGTGTCACTGCTGGAAGATGCCCGCAGGGACATCGATGCTAATTTATACACTCAAACTTTAGCGGCTTATTTTAATCAACGCCCAAAAATAAATCGTCAAGCATTTAACCACCACTGTATGGTCTGGGGCGCCCAACGTCATTGCAAAGTGGCCGGGATATTCATGCGGTTATGGTTGCGTGACAATAAACCGCGCTATCTGGGTCATCTAGCCCGCGTGATGAAACTATTGCGAAACAAACTGGATAACCCGGCACTCGCTCCCCTGTCCGCATGGTTCGATCAAAATGAGGTCAGCCTGAATTACCAGAAACCGCAAGCCAGTCGCGAACAAATACTGGATAAGATATGCATGATGCTGACGTAATTTCGATTATCCCGCTCAGTCATCTGGCGATTGCTTTTATTCCGGCTTTGCTGGTTATCGCACTATTTTATTGGTGGCAACTAAAGATTGGATCTGTTGTGTATGCGTTTATCCGCATGCTGGTGCAACTATTATTGGTTGGGTATTTTTTATTGTGGATTTTCAATGCCGG
This sequence comes from Candidatus Spongiihabitans sp., assembly GCF_965237845.1. Classification (GTDB taxonomy): domain Bacteria; phylum Pseudomonadota; class Gammaproteobacteria; order Arenicellales; family Poriferihabitantaceae; genus Spongiihabitans. The sequence continues at coordinate 2,654,826 of NZ_OZ250154.1, forward strand.
CCAATCATGGATTGTACTGATACTATTACTGGCGATGGTGGCGATCTCCAGTTGGATATCGCTACGCACCGTGACTCAACACAGAACCGCTCTTTATCTAACCGCATTGGTTTCAATTGCAATTGGAGGGGGCATTACCCTCGCTCTGGTGACGCAGATCGTTCTTGAAACAGACCCGTGGTTTCGCGCAAATACCCTGATTCCTCTGGCCGGCATGATTTTCTCGAACAGCATGAATGGCATTAGTCTGGCTGCGGATCGTTTGATTATCGAATTAAAATCGAGCGCCGATTATCGCCTTGCTCGCAATGCGGCGTTACACACGGCGCTGATTCCCATGATCAATTCATTGTTTGCCGTGGGGCTGGTTGCCTTGCCCGGCATGATGACCGGACAAATACTTTCCGGGATTTCTTCGCTGATTGCCGCACGTTACCAAATTATGGTGATGTGTATGCTATTCGGCGCTGCGGGATTGTCCACAATATTATTTTTAACGCTGAGCCAAAGGCACTGGGTCAACCAGACTGAGCTGTTGAAAAATCGCCCAACTGATAGAGTGGACTGACAAAATTATCTGCCGATTAGAAAATTTTATTTTGGCGCGACCGTTCGTAGCCAAATTGCGTAAATATTGGTGTATCTTTGCAAACCATGAACAATGAAATTATTACCGCCTTAATCGCTTTCGCTTTCGTCTCATCGATTACCCCGGGGCCGAACAATTTAATGTTGCTGACTTCTGGAACGAATTTCGGTTTTAAACACACAATTCCGCATATCCTGGGCATAGTCACAGGATTTACGGTGATGGTCGTGCTGGTGGGTGTCGGGTTGCTACAACTATTCGACGCTTTTCCGCTCAGTTATTTGATGCTCAAAGTTTTAAGCGTCGCTTATCTTTTTTATTTGGCTTGGAAGATCGCAACCTCAGCACCATTAGAAAATGACGATACGCTCTCGGAAAGCAAGCCCAAGCCATTTACATTTTTGCAAGCGGCGTTGTTCCAATGGGTTAACCCCAAGGCCTGGGCTGTGGCTTTAACGGCGATCAGTGTTTATACACCACCGTTCCACGCAATTATTAATGTGGTGATGGTGGCAGTGATTTTTGGCGCCGTCACGCTGCCGTCAACCAGTGCGTGGGTGTTGATCGGCGCTCAGATGCGGCGATTCTTAACTGATCCATTCAAGCTGCGGGTATTCAATGTATGCGCCGCCCTGTTATTAATTGGATCCCTCTATCCGATATTGTTCAGCGCAAAAATCTAAGCAATCTCTGATTAATTCAGAGCATTTCTACGCTGTACGACCTCGCCTTTTCACATGCAACCCGCGTGGATGCCTATACGCGCCGCGGAAAACGGGACAACGATAAGACCTGTGCATGCTCCCGATTGATGGCGAGGGGGTTTGCGGCAACGGAAATCGGTGTCAATGCCGTAATGCGCTGACCGGGTTTGACGGCAAACAGCCTGGTCTAAACTCCTCGTCTGTCATTCAATATTTTTTCCACCGTAGCGGCGACTTGATACAAATAATCATCCTGATTATGACTCAATGAAACCATTAAACCAACCGGCGCATCGCCCGGCAGGTTGCAGGGCAGACTCATTGAACAGCCATTAAAATAATTAACGGCAGCCGTATTTCTCAGGCAACGTAGATTTATTTTTGTGGTATTTTCTGGAACCATGGCCTCGGCGATGGTCGGTGGCACACAGGCTACCGTTGGATAGATTAATCCGTCCGCCTGCTGTTGTTCTATAACACGGTTAAAGTCAAGACTCAATTCGGTCTTTTCCTGGTATCGGGATTGTTGTTCCTGCTCAGTAACTTTCCGGGAATTTTTGAGCCGCTGAGATACGAAAGGATCGTATTCGTCTTCATATTCCTGAATCAGAGACTGATGATGTTGCCAGGCTTCGTAACCGACAATTGGGCGTTTGAAAAACATATCAACGCATCGATCAATCACAGGCATGGGGCGATATTTTATTTCTACTCCGGAATCTTCAAGCCAGCCTAACGCACTTTCAAAACTCGCCTTGACTTGATCATCCAAATCCTCCAGCACCACCGACTCTGGAACCAGCAAACTCAAGTTGTTGCTGTCAAGCAGCTGCGGTTCAGGAAGCGCGCCGGCCCCAGAATACGCCCCGGTGATGACTTGATCCAAAATGAAGCAACTATCCAGGTCTACCGCCAACGGCCCCGGGGCATCAGAAGTGGGCGACAATGGATACACATTATTGAGTGAATAGCGTCCATAACTGGGTTTAACACCGACTATGCCGTTAAATGCAGCCGGGATGCGACACGACCCTGCGGTATCCGACCCCATAGTCGCGGCAACGATGCCTTCGGCCACACTGACCGCGCTGCCCGAAGATGACCCGCCGGGTAATCTTCCCGTTTCCCGCTCCCAGATACTTTGGGGGTTGCCATAGTGGGGATTTAATCCCATGCCGCTAAATGCAAACTCGCTCATGTTTGTGCGACCGAGAAAAAGCAACCCTGAATTGCGAAGCGGCGCAATGACATCGCAATCCTGAGCTGCTGCCTTGGCAATATTCTTTAACACCGTGGAGCCCGCGAGAGTGATTTCCCCTCGCACATCGAATAAATCTTTTAACGTGATCGGCAACCCGGACAACGGCGATAACGGCTTAGCGGATTGGATTGCCTGATTGATGAGTTTGTCAATGGCTTGCGCCTTATCCACGATATCGTGATTAATCGAAATAAAAACATCCTCGCTTTGCCTTGCTTTTTCCAACCGTTCGGTCACCAGGCTTTCAACGCTTATTTCTTTTTTTTGAACCTGATCCGCCAGTTGGCGAAGGCCGAAATGTGAATGAATGGCTTGGGACATTGTCTTGATTCGTTGTCCATTGAATAATAAACTCATTCGTGGTCATTGGCACAAGAAAATTGCATTCATCCCGTCTTAACGGCAGCATGTCGTCCAGCAGCATGATGTATGATTGATTTATAACCTTTTGAACGGTAATATCCTGCCCCCAATTCGTGTCAGCATGATGGTTGATGAGACTATCGTTCAGACGCTCTATACTTAAAATCATATGTCATCTAATTGCCTGGAGAACCTCATTGCGTACCCCCTTGATTGCCGGTAACTGGAAAATGAATGGCGACCAGGATATGGCAAATGCGTTATGCCATGAAATTACTGTCGGCGCACAAACACTAAGTAATGTGGAGATGTTGCTATGTCCACCCTTCACATTATTGCTTGTGGTTGAATCTGCAATTGAAGGAAGCTCATGCCAGTTGGGCGCGCAAGATATGGATATTAATGGAAATGGCGCATTTACCGGGCAGATCTCTGCGGCAATGTTGCAAGATTGTGGCTGCAAATATGTCATACTCGGACATTCGGAACGGCGTTCAATTTACGGCGAATCAGATTTGTTGGTTGCGGAAAAGGTCAAGATAGCCGTGGCTAACGGATTGACCGCAATACTTTGCGTTGGCGAATCCCGGGAAGAACGCGAATCGGGAATTACCGAACAGGTCGTTGCGCGTCAAATCCAGACGGTTATCGACATCGTTGGAATGCAATCTTTCAATAACCTCGTCATTGCGTACGAACCGGTATGGGCAATTGGCACAGGTCTGACTGCGACACCGGATCAAGCCCAGCGGGTTCACAATTCAATCCGTCAACAACTGGCCTCCCTGGATTCATCTGTTGCCGATACCTGCCGAATTTTGTATGGCGGCAGCATGAAAGCCGATAACGCCAACGAATTACTTGCAAAACCGGATATAGACGGCGGACTAATCGGTGGTGCAGCACTAAAAGCACAAGATTTTCTCAAAATTTGTCAGGCCGCCTGACCAGCACAACAGGATTAAACCATGGTATCCAATTTATTATTAGTGTTTCATTTAGTCTTAGCGGTGACTCTTATCATTCTGGTATTGCTACAGCAAGGCAAAGGCGCAGACATGGGCGCTGCATTCGGCGGCGGATCGTCCCAATCATTATTCGGGGCAAGAGGCTCTGCAAACTTTCTAAGTCGAACGACCTCCATAACGGTCACGCTATTTTTTACAACCAGCCTGGTTTTGGCCTATCTGTACACAAGAACAGGCGAACAAAGCAGTGTCATTGCAGGATCGGTCCTGGAGCAATCGCAAGACCCCGCCACTCAATCCGTATCGGCTGAATCGGCTGTTCCGCAAACCGACCTGCCAGAAGCCGATGCCGCCCAACAACAAACCCACGAACCCGACGTGCCCGCAGCACCAGACAACTAGATTAAGAGCAACAACAAAAACAGCCGAAGTGGTGGAACTGGTAGACACGCAGTCTTGAGGGGGCTGTGCTTCACGGCGTGCGGGTTCGAGTCCCGCCTTCGGCACCAAATCTTTGTTTCGTGTTATTTTGATGTCCGGCTTTATCGCCGTCCAGCAAACCACGCTACCGATATGCATGTTAAGCGAATTGCTGCGACCACGGCAGCGGCCGGTGACCAGCGCGGTTGCGGTGTTTGTGATTGCGGTAACAGAATGCGGCCTGATTTGAGAAACCCGTTCAGTTTGTCACTTTTTATTTACAAGCACTGGCTTTTATAGAGACACTGACTATTTCATCCTGTTTGGTTTTAAGTATTGCGGTAGCGTAATTCTCGGCCACCGTATATACCACGATATATTTTCCGGTGAGAAAGGAATCGTTGTGGAGGGTATGCGGGGCTGTATAAATTCCGTAGCCGAAAGGAATTTTGAAAGCCGACACCTGATAGTCATCCCCTCGGTATTTACCTAAAAGAAGATAACCACCAGCGGCAATATTTTTAGGCAGATGAAAGTGGGGCGTATTATGATGTTCCAGGTACACGCCGCCTCCCGCCAGCGGGTGCATAATATATCCGGCAATATAGGATTCACCAATGTGCATTTCGGACACAGGGAGGTTTTTGCAACATTCAAAAACAAAAAGGTCGCCGTTCTTGAGCAACGAAGCCCCATAATAGCCCAGGTTTTCAGGAGTCGTCTCGGCTACCGGAATTTCAAGGGCATTATTTTCAACCAGCAAACTATCATTTCCACCTAAGATATTTCCCTCCACTGGTTGCCGCACAAAGTTTTGTCGCTATTGACCTTGGAAAGATAAACGCGAAGGAATCTTGTCAGCATCGTGCAACGGTTGCGGGTGTGCCGAATCTTTATCGTTGGGCGTAAACCCCCGTTGGTCGGCTGCATAGGCTTGCTTGAGTTTCACATAACCCAAAATTGCTGCGGTCTTCATATACGATCGGAGATCACTCCCGCGTCTATCAATGATAATGTCGGGAAGAATATCGAGGATATCCGTGGGAAGTTGGCCAGTTACCATCTCACCACAAGATTTTGATGCTGGCGTGGTCGTGTGCCATGTAGTATGCTTGCCATAGGTTTATCTCCTGTATTTTGTTTAATGGAGTAGGATATTTTACAAGAGAATTGATGTTTTATTACCTATTTTAATTAAAAAGGACGACCGCATAGAGTTTTCTGATGCAGATTGGGCTTCTTCATTCTCTGGAACATAAGCGAAAATACGGAAAAACATGGTTCGAAAAATTTGTATCTAACACGCTTAAATATCCAAAACAAAATACTATTGTTGGATTGATTGATATATTTCGAACCAACCAAGAGCATGTGGATGGGTTGATAGACATTTGTGAGAAAAACGGTTTTCACCAGTTCAGATTAATCGATACGGCAGGGTCAGCGTTTACAGAACAAATTGATGAAGTTGTCCCCAGATTAATCAAAAAATATGCAAACTGTAGTTTTTTCGGTCATTTTCACAATGATTTTGGTCTCGCCACTGAGCTAATGGTTCCCGGTAGAATGGAAAAACAAGTAGATGGTTGGAGGAGAATTGGTTTGGCGGATAACGATATGATCTATCTGATTGAGCATATTACAGTAGACATTGAACACGCGAATGGATGGATGCACGAAGTAGTTTTACCAATGATTGGTCATTATCCTAATACCGTTATAGACATTGTTTTGGGCGTGGAAAGACATCTTGATCACGCCGTAGCAGTACTCGACAAAATGATGACGCATCTCCCAGCCTTTCGCGAAAGCTAAAATAAAACGGGCGGTCCCAGATAACAAATAAAATGGTATTAAGCGAACTTTTAGGATTAGGTACTGCATTTTGTATTGCCTTTAGCGGGATGATTGCAACAGGCGTATCCAGAAGTTTCGGTGCCGTTGCATTTACGCGCCTGCGAATGATTATTTTATTTGTCATTATGATTGCCATTGCCGCATTTTTTGGGCTCTGGAATAAAATCGATATCAATAAAATTAGCATTCTTATCGTTTCCGGCGTAATTGGCATCGTTATGGGAGATACCGCATTGTATGCGGCGTACTCAAGGCTTGGTCCCAGACGAACCAGTCTTATGTTCTCGTTGAGCGCGCCATTTTCTGTTTTTATGGGAATTATTTTTCTTAATGATGAAATATCAAAATTTGATTTGCTTGGGCTTGGTCTGATACTAATTGGCATAGTCATTGCCGTGGCGTTTCGCGATGGAAATAATTTGAAATCTGGTTGGGAAGAGGTGCGGGGGAAATTAATTATAGGCGTTGGTTTTGGAATCCTTGCCGCACTTGGTCAGGCTGCCGGCACAATTATTTCCAAACCTGTAATGGAAGCCGGGGTGCATCCTGTGACAGCGACAGCACTACGAGTTGGTTGTGCTGCTGTGCTGCTTATTTTAATGGGATGGTTACCGGTGCAAGATTTTAAAGCGAAGCGGCGCATATCTAAAAAAATATTTTTACTGACCACCGTGAGCACATGCGTTGGAATGGGATTGGGTATGACTTTACAGATGACAGCGTTGATCGAAGGGCGAGCAGGGGTTGTCGCAACGTTTAGTGCAATGACACCAATTGCAGTTTTGCCAATGCTGTGGATTATTACAAAAAAATTGCCGAGTTTGTTGTGTTGGGCCGGGGCGATTTTTGCATGTGCCGGCATTCTGATATTGTTTAATTTTTAAAATCACGGGCGTTCAAATAAGGGGAGACTGCCGGTGACAAACCGGAGGAAGGCGGGGATGACGTCAAGTCATCATGGCCCTTATGGGTAGGGCTACACACGTGCTACAATGGCCGGCACAGAGGGCAGCGAACTCGCGCGAGCAAGCCAATCCCAGAAAACCGTTCGTAGTCAGGCTAAACCAAATAGAGATTCGGGGTCGGAGCGTCCACACAATTTGCTTTTTTGATAAAATATAGTAAGGATCAGGCTAAACAAAGAAATTTCATGGTGGGTATCCGTCATATCGGGGTCGGGCTGTATAAAACTCTGTTACAATATTTACAATATAATGAGAAATAATCCAATTTGAGCTAATCAGCTTCTATGACCCTATATTACAGGCTTGTAGTCGGTTGAATTATATCTATGCGATAGAAATATGCAGCACGGCTCAAACTCGAGTCTGGCACGGAACGCGTTAAGTAATCACCACAACCGGGCGGGATAAGTGAACCGGCATCGACCACCTGAAAGCCTTGGTGTTGGCTACCTGCTCCATACCGGGTGGAAAATCACCCAGGCTATGCTGGTCTTTCTCATATCAGGATGACTGATTTGGCGTGGTGCGCTGGCGATGGAGTATAACTGGCAATGGTATCGGATTCCGCCTTTCTCCTATCGGGCGGTCGATGGAGAAGTTATATGGGGGCAGCTGGTGTGGGGTCTCATTCAAACCCTCAAGCTGGCAATAGTTAGTGGCGTTGTGGCGATAATGATAGGATTTGTTACCGCCTTTGCGCGCTTGTCCGACTCCATTAGCCAGCGAGCGAATCGCCACTTGGTATCTCGATGCCATCCGCAACACGCCGTTGCTTGTACAACTATTCCTTCGTGGATTCAACTCGTAAGCGAAACAGTTAAGAAGTCTTGGTATTAAAAAAGACCTCATGGGGAGTGCGAAAGCCCAAGGTCTTTCTTGGGCGGTGGCTAAATTTATCCATGGCATGCTTGATTTCGACGTTGCGCACGGCCGTCAGCTCCCGCTGTTTCGGGAAGTATTGGCGAATCAGGCCATTGGTGTTCTCGTTCAGTCCGCGCTGCCACGAGGCATAAGGATGAGCGAAGCATATCCGCGCCTCAAGGTCTCTGGCCATGCTGGCATGGCAACTGAATTCGCGCCTGTTGTCATATGTGATGGCATGAACCTGGTTGATATGCGGCGCCAGCCCCTCCGTGACTGCGTTGCGCACGGCCTCGGCGGTCTTGCGCGGGACTGCGCGGATAATGGCGTGGCGGGACTTGCGCTCGACCAGCGTCACCAAGGTGCCGAGATGGCCTTTGCCGATCATTGTGTCGCCCTCCCAATCGCCGATGCGGCGCCATAGCGCTTGCGCCGCGCCTTGCGGCAACGCAAATATCGGTGCAGACCGCCGCCTGAACGCTTGTCCGCATAGACCTGTTGATAAATCCACTCATGGCTGACGCCGACGCCTTGCTCCATCTCAAGCCGAGCGACGATCTGCTCCTGGCTCCACTCTTTGCGCAGCAACGCTTCGACTTGCCGCCAGACCAGGCTGCTGATACTCGGCTGCGCCTTGTCGCAACGCCGCGACAGCACCAGCTGGTGAGACTGCCGGGGCCGGTAGCCCTTCAAGCCCTGATTGCGCCAGAGTTCGCCAGAGTTCGCGGCTGATCGTCCCTTTATCGCGGACCACTATCGCCGCAACCTCGGTTTGGCTATAACCGGTTTGCTTGAAGGCATAAATCCAGTATCGTTCCTCTTGGGTAAGCTGTGTGTATCTCATCGGCGCTCCTCCTGCTTCGTTGGTTCGAGAAAGCCACGATGTTACCGCAGCTTGCCTCTTCCAACACTGTGGAATTGCACTTGCTAGTTGAATTCAGGTGACTTTGCGCCATGCCGATAGTATTTTTGAGCATATCGATCGCAAAGGTGGTTAACATGAATCTTGAAAGAGTTGTTTTGGTTTTTTTATATTTTTAGCGCTGGCGCTGAATTTCGTCTTTCATAGTCGAAGACATTCAAAATCCGGCGCATCACAGCGTGTGGATATTGACCTTCGCTATTTTAATCAACCTGGTCGCCACAGGCCTTAAACTGGGCGACCGTTCACACGTCGGCGCACTGCTGGCGGCGGGCCTGGTGGCCGACCTGCTTCTTATCAGCGCGCGCGTCGTTTGGGTGGTGGCGGTGAGCGGCGTGGTCGATTCACCCTCGCCGGAGGCGATGGCCGCCATTGTCCCGCTGGCAAGCGGCGCGTTGCTGGCGAATCTGTTGTCGGTGATCATGCTGACAGGCGACACATTGCTGTCGCGACGCTAGAGTCTTGGACATGGCTTCCACTTCCGAGCTGAATCGCGTCACATTGATTGTGATGCGTTTCATGCGCCTGCCGATTATTGTGCTGGTGCTCGTTTGTGCCGTGGGAATCAGCGGCATGGCGTTAACCCCGGGCCAGGATGAGCAAGGCAATGCGGCCTACATGAACCTGTTTCACGCATTTTATTTTTTCACCTACACCGCAACCACCACGGGCTTTGGGGAAATCCCGACGGCATTCACGACGAGCATCGACTATGGGCGATTGTCTGCTTGTATGGCGGAGTAATCGCCTGGTTGTACGCGACCGGGTCGATCATCCGGGTGAGGCAAAATCCATATTTCCTGCAGGCATTGTCCGAAACAGCGTTTTGCGCGCGCAGTCAGGCGAATCGGGCAACCGTATTATGTGATTTGCGGGTTTGGCGACACCGGCAGCTTGCTGGCGCGCCGCGTGTTGTTGTTAATTTCCGGGCTTGCCGACATCTTATTGGAGAAGTTGACCGCGGAGCCATTGCTGACGGATCGGGTAATCAAGCGGTTCAAGCGAGTCTCGGCCACAGCAAGCCGTATTTGTGGAACCTGAAAATTGATGAAAGGCAGTCTCCGGCGTTGCTCGAATTATTGCGGGGCGGAACGAATATCGGACTGGCCGACCTTGTGAAAAAATCCAGCGATGCTCACTCAACGCTTGAATGCCTGCCGCTGGTTTTGAAGCGCGGAGCGCGGATTACTGTTTTGCCGGACCGGGAAACTGGCATTCTGGAAAATGACGAGTTGCTGTTTTGCGGCACGTTTGCTAGCGATATAGCGTTGTCGGCAAACCTTGGAAACTATTACACGCTCCACTATATGGCGCGGGGGGTTGATTTGCCACGGGGTATGTATTTCGCTGGTTGGCGAATAGAAGCAATTAGTCGCCGACAACTTTTTCGGCGGCACAACGCCATTCAAACGAACGCCGCTCAGGTTTGGCTTGATTTGCCTGCAAGTCATCCAACCGGTCCTTTTCTTTTTTCACCCAAAATCCGGCGCTTTTCAACAAAATCGCGGTTCGACAGTTTTTCCGAACATCTTGCCATCATCTTTTCCAACGTATTCAACTGTTTATTTGTGCGGTTAATTTCACCGGCAACATCGGCCAGACTTTCCACAGGCAATAAAACTTGTGTTTTGCCGACCACGGCCATAACGCTATCTGGCGGTGGTTGGCCTGGGTTCGCAGGCTCCATCTTAATGAACTCGGCACTGGCAAGCGCTTTAATATAAGCGGTGGGCACAGACAACAAATATAACCCACCACCGACAAGTGCTAGAATCATTGTTATGGAAAATTTACTTATCATTATTGTTGTGGTGTTGGCGGTTGCCGTTTTTTGGCTGTGGCGCAAAAGCGTTGCCGCCAAAAAACGGGGCGATGCACGACATGATCAATGGCATGACGACCGGCACAATGAATGGCGCGACAAATTTGAACAGGCGCAAACCGGCAAAGCAGTTGCGGTGACACGTGCCGAAGCGGAACAAAAAAACGTCGTGAGACTGTGCCAGGAAAATGAAAAACTGCAGACCCAAAGAGATCAAGATGTCGCCCGCATCGCCGAATTAAAAACCGAATTGGACAGCGTGCACACGCGGGTGGCCGAGGAAAAAACGTTCGTTGAGCAGACGCGCAAAAACATGCGCGATGAATTCCAAAATCTGGCGCAACACATTCTCGAAGACAAAGGCAAAAAATTCAGTAAAGACAGTGCAGAATTGCTTTCTCCTTTGCGCGACAATCTGGAGCAATTCCGCAAGCGGGTGGATGACGTGCATGCCATCGACGTGCGCGAGCGCGCATCGCTCAAAACAGAAATCAAGAATCTACAAAATAACGCCGTGCAAATGAGCGAAGACACTAATAATCTGGTGCGTGCATTGAAGGGCGACAGCAAGACACAGGGAAACTGGGGCGAAATCACCTTGGCCGTTTTGCTGGAAAAAGCCGGCTTGCGCGAAGGCGAGGAATACCAAACCCAACAGAGCGTGCGTGATGACCAGGGCAATTGGTTGCGTCCCGATGTGGTGATTAACCTGCCCGACAAAAAACATTTAATCGTGGATTCAAAAGTGTCCCTGCGGGATTACAGTGATTCGGTCGCCGCCGATGATGAAGATGCTCGCCAAGCCGCGCTTAAACGCCATGTACAGGCAGTGAGAAACCACGTTACCAGCTTGTCCGGCAAACACTACGCCCGCGTGCAAAAACTTAATGCCCCCGATTTTGTTTTTATGTTCATGCCGATTGAGCCAGCGTTTTTTGCTGCGCTGAGTCAAGACCAGCGGTTGTTTTCCGATGCCTACGATAAAAATATTATCTTGTGTGCCCCGACCACGCTGATGGCCACTCTACGCACGGTGGAGCGTATCTGGCAGTTGGAGCGTCAAAACCGCAACGCCGAAGAAATCGCTCATCGTGGCGGTTTGCTGTACGACAAATTTCACGGTTTTGTAGAGGATATGGATGGTCTTAAAACCGCTTTAGGGAAAGCCACGGGTGCTTATGATGCCGCCTTCGCCAAATTGAAAACCGGTTCGGGCAATCTCATCGGGCAGGCACAAAAATTGCATGCCCTCGGAGTCAATGCCAAAAAACCAAAATTAACCGATTCAACATCAAGCGATCAGTAACTTTCGCTTCAGGCAACTTGTTGCGGGAGGCAAATATTACCCCCGGAACGCCATTAAAAAGGTGCTCGGTTGGGTTCAATGCCACATCACGCGGTCTTCCATTTGCCGCTGGTAATCACGCCACAGGCTGCCCAAAACGCCGACGGGTTGTGGTCGTCCCAATACTCATATTCACTAACGGGAAAGAGCGTTGGCAGACGATTAGCGATGACCAGGGCGATTGTCATTAAAGAAGCACAAACATAAACGACGCCTGAACGGGATTGTTTTGGTTTTCACCCTAAACCAACCGCAGCCGGTTTAGTTAAAAATCCAGGGGTCAGAATGACTAGAGGTCAAATCGTCTTTTGAGAAAATATTTCACAGCGTATCTTTGCCGATAACTTAATAATTTACCGAGATCGCCTGTGGATGCCAGTGACGGCATGATGGCAGCAACTGACTGCTGCTCCAGAGGGAGGTCAGACAGTGGGCATGAATCGCAATGGAGTTTGCAGAAAAATACCCGCTTGCCAATATCATAGTTGTCGGAGTAACCAGATTTCCCGGCCGCGCCTCCTTCTCCGCCGCCGCCAGAACCACCGGAGTCGCCACCGCCACCAGAACCGGAACCAAGCGCCAAGCCGCTAGTCAGCAACAAAAACAGTAGAATAAACGTCAGTTTCTTCATTACAGGCATAATAATACAGATCTTCCGGGAAAGTTCCTGAAAGCATACATTTTTTTCACGCGGGCGCAACTTATGCACATTCCTAAGACTACGAATGAACCTCAACCAATTTTCCGTTCACGGCAATCCAGCGATTCAACCCCCGCCACGCTAGAGGGGGAATCTGCGCGTTAGGTTACCGGTATATCGGCTACTAGTCAAATCTGGATGGTGGCATCGGTTTGTTCAAATTTCTCGACCGGCACTTTTTTATCAACGGCGTTGTGCCCGGCTACTGGCGCTGTCTTTTTCGCCAAGGGCGGGAAATTACCTATCGGTGATTTTGGGGGCGATCATTTTCAGGGTTATCGACATTTACGGCTCGCCCATACTGAAAGATGGCTATTTTGTTTATTTAATCACCGTATTTGTCTATATCCCGGTGGCTCTTGCGAGACAATCGAAAAATATCCGGCGCCGCATACAGGAGATCGGAGAATCGACGGCGTTTGTCTGTAGGCACTGATTCTGTTCGTGCCATTCGGAATAAAACCACGCAAATGAGCAACCCATGGACACAACTGGTGTAAGTGAAGAAGGCGCTGGCGCCAAATTGGGAAATAACCACGGATGCAAGATAGGGACCGACAATGGCGCCAAGCGCGAAGAAAAAAGTCAGACCCGCGGATATGACTACAAACTGCCCTTTCTGCGCTCGGTCATTGGCATGCGCGGCAGATAATGAATACAGAGGAATGGCAAAAGCGCCGAACACAAAAGATCCCGCATAGATTAATTGGTTTGAATTTCCTGCAAAAAATGACATGAACATGCCTGCAAGGACGGCGCCAAGCGTTGCGATCAATACCGTTTTACGCCGGCCCAGTTTGTCTGAGAGATATCCCAGCGGATACTGCATGACCACACCCCCGATTATGCCAGCGGTCATAAACAATACCACGCCGCGGGTATCAAAGCCGATTTCGGTGGCATAAATTGGTCCGATCATGCGAAACGCCGAATTGGTAAGACCGATGGTCAGGGTTCCCAAACAGGCCAGCGGCGAGATTTGCCAAACTGTCTTGAAATCAAACTTGAAACCGTCGGGCGGTTTTGGCCTTGAGCGATTCGACAACGACACCGGCACCAGAGAAAGACAAAACATGATGGCAACGATGGCGAATAATTCGAAACCCACAAATCCTACTACCGGCAGCAGGAACTGGGCGCCGGTTACCGCCATCAGGTCAACGATGCGGTAAACACTCATCACCCGACCGCGATTGGTATTCGACACCGATTCATTGATCCAACTTTCAATGACCATTAACAATCCAGAGAAACAAAAACCGGTTATGCAGCGAATAACTACCCAGCAATAAGGGTTCGGAATCAACACCAGAACCAGGGAGGCGACGGCGCCTATCGCCGCCAAAGCCGCAAACACCCTGATATGTCCAAATGCCTGTATTAACTTGACGGCAAGAAAGCTGGCCGACAAAAATCCACAAAAGTAGGCGGCGCCCATCAAACCAATCAGTTGGGTGTCAAATCCTTCGGCATTGGCGCGTAATGCAACCAGCGTACTTTGCAATCCATTACCGGCCAATAGAATAGCCGCAGCAAATAACAAAGGTATTAACGGCGAAATCAAAATAGTTGAATCAAGTTACGAGTTCAGGCGAAGTCAAAGGCTATCAGATTTTCAACACCGCGGCGGAGACATTGATAGCGGGATCAATAACAAGCTGTATAGGGCACTCTAATAATAATGGATGTCTGTCAATTTTGCTTCATATACCTTTATACATTGCGCTCACACTTCAAATCGATTACCTTCGCACTCGTTTTATGACCCTTGGAAAATCTTGAGAATCTGTTGCGCAGAACTTGGCACAAAACTTGTTTGGCGCCAGCCAAGTCCCACTGTTACCGACACGAATGTTAAACGCCATCGACAAAAAACGGGTTGTTCAGATCGCGCTTTTTCATATCGCAGTCATCGCGCTGGCGAATTACACCGTGCAGTTTACCGGTACGTTTATGGGTTACTATTTTACCTGGGCGATGTTTGTATTTCCGCTGGTGATTCTGGCTACGGATTTGACCGTGCGATTATCAAGCCAATCCAATGCCCGCGTGATTGTAGGCATTGCCTATATTCCGGCAATTTTGATCAGCGCTTGGTTGGCGGATTGGCGGATCGGCCTGGCCAGTGGCACGGCATACCTGGTCGGGCAATTGCTGGATATCACGGTTTTTCAACGAGTGCGCGAGCGCACGAAATTGTGGTGGCCTGCGCCACTGCTGTCTACATTTTTCGCTAACATCATCGATACCTATACCTTTTTTTCGGTGGCCTTTTATCAATCCGCCGATGAATTTATGGCGGCAAACTGGGTCGGGGTGGCGAGCGTGGATTTGGGCTTCAAAATCGTGGTGTCCATGGTGTTGTTTCTGCCCGTATATGGGGTTTTGTTGAATTTTCTTGGTCGAAAAACAATCCTGCATACGAGCTAGTCAACGCCGCAAAATCAGAGGGATGACTGGATTGGACGCGCTTTTAACAAGACCGATGATAGTGTCAAATCGGCGTAAAGACAAAGCATGCCTTGTCTCTGCGATACGGTTTGCCAAGCCCTCAATCCCCATTATCCGGGAGGAACAGGCACTAATTTCAGTTCAAGCCTGCGAAAACCAAACAAATGAATTAGAATAGCGGGGTTGCGCTGAAATCCAGTGCTTGAAAACCTGTAATAATGACCTGTAATAATGATTTGTAGAGATCAATCTTTGTGCTGACCAATTATTTTCCGATCTTGCTGTTTATTCTAGTCGGGCTGGCGCTCGGCACGGTAGCGATTGGTGTGGGCAAGGTGCTTGCGCCCAATAAACCCGACGCTCAGAAGCTTTCTCCTTACGAATGCGGGTTTGAGCCTTTTGAAGATTCCAGAATGAAATTTGATGTTCGTTATTATCTGGTTGCGATTCTGTTTATAATTTTTGATCTTGAAATTGCGTTTTTATTTCCCTGGGCTATTGTGCTCGATAAAATTGGTGTGTTTGGGTTCTGGGCGATGATGGTTTTCCTTGGAATCCTGGTCATCGGTTTTATTTATGAGTGGAAAAAGGGCGCGTTGGAATGGGAGTAAACCAATGGCCTTAGAAGGTACATTACAAAAAGGTTTTGCCACGGCGAAACTCGATGATCTAATCAACTGGGCGCGCACCGGTTCGATGTGGCCAATGACCTTTGGCTTGGCCTGTTGCGCGGTGGAAATGATGCAAGCTGGCGCGGCGCGTTATGACCTTGATCGATTTGGCATTATATTTCGCCCCAGCCCCAGACAATCCGATGTCATGATCGTGGCCGGCACGCTGACCAATAAAATGGCCCCGGCCTTGCGCAAGGTGTACGACCAAATGGCGGAACCGCGCTGGGTAATTTCCATGGGCTCATGCGCCAATGGCGGCGGCTACTACCACTATTCCTATTCTGTGGTGCGAGGTTGCGACCGCATCGTGCCGGTGGATGTTTATGTTCCGGGTTGCCCACCTACCGCCGAAGCGCTGATTTACGGCATCTTGCAACTGCAGAAGAAGATAAAGAAAACCAATACCATTGCTCGACCGACACCCGCTCAGGTAAGCTAACGGGCGCAATCAGCTAACGATCAACCTATATATTAATACTGTTTGCATGCACTTGGACAGCAAAAATCACCACTCGTTGCTCTAGGTTTCACTCTACATAAAAGACAAGAACCGAACATAATATACGAAAGGAAAGAAAATATGGCCGATGAAAGCCTCGACTTAAAAAAACCTGTGGAGTCGGAGGACTATCAAGAATGTACAAATTTTGTCGTTCAGACCATTGAATCAATAATGAAAGATGCAATAGATACTGGGCGGAACAAAATAATTATCAACACGAATCTAAAGCTCGGGATTCCCATGGAGAATGTTAATAAAATTGCTGGTCCATTTATTGAGGCATGGGCATTTGAGAAATTTACAGAATCATTGGAAGATGAAAAGAATAAATACGCATTAATAAATGTTGAGGCTGGAGAACGCCTTAACATGGCTGATGTTATTTTGCAGTTTAAGAAAACCAGGAAAAGAAACTCTTCTGTTACTGGTCATGTGGATGTAAAAGCCACTTCAACAGATATAGCAAATAGCGGGAAATCACCGAATATTACATCATTTGCTAGAATACGCTCCGCATATATAACAGACCCCGACTATATTTTTGTAATCCTATCAATCAAGCATCGTGTTTCTAGCACTAGAGATCATGAAACAAAAATGATGATGGGTATAATGGAGGTCGTGGATTTTAACGCCTATGATCTGAAGTATCTATCAGATCCTGATATCAGCTATAACCCAGCATTAGGTACAGGTCAAATTCAGATTAGAGATATTCACTACGTAACAATACAAATACGAACCACATGGGAATTTTGCCAATTACTTGATAAAAAGTTTATAGCCTCAAAAAAAGGCTATGACCAGTGGCTTGAATATGCGGAACAAAATGGATGGATAAAATAGATGTCTAATATCAATGTACAGTGTGGTGATGCTGTAGAGCTATTCAGAGAAATCAATAGTTCATCTGTCGATGTTATTGTGGCAGACCCACCATACAACCTTGGCAAGGATTATGGAAATAATCATGACCTAAAAGGGTTTGATGAATATATTGAGTTTACCAAATCATGGTTATCAGAAGCCAAGAGGGTATTAAAACCTATTGGTACTATTTATGTTTTTATGGGCGTCAGATTTATATCTTATCTATACGACATTATGGATAGGGATTTAGGGTTATTCTTTAATAGTTGGATTGTTTGGCATTACACACAAGGTCTCGGAAAAACCAAAGGTTTTTCACCTAGACATGACGATATTTTAATGTTTACAAAATCAAAAGATTTTGTATTTAATTTGGATAATGTACGTGTGCCACAAAAATATTATCGGGCAAGAAATAATATGAGGGGTGCAAATCCAGGCGATGTATGGAAGTTTTCCCATGTTCACTATTGCAATCCAAATAGGCAAAACCACCCGACGCAAAAGCCAGAAGGACTCATCGAAAGCATGGTTATGGCTTCAAGCAACGAAAATGGCCTTGTTTTAGACCCATTTTCTGGGAGTGGCACGACATTACGTGTTTGCCAACAAGTAAAACGGAATGCAATAGGTTTTGAGCTAAACCCTGAATATGTAGAGATGACGAATACCAGACTTAATGAACCATTTAATGGCTTTGATAGTATAGACCCAAGAATGGAACGATTACCTAATGATCTAAGGGAACAAGAAATAAGGGATGAATACTTAAAAAATCATGTTCAGTGGTTCTTAAGAAACCATGAAAATGCTTTAGAGGTTTTTAAGAAATCTGTTAATGATAAGTATGGGGTAATTTTGAAAGAAAAATCAAGCGATTCTCAGCAAGCAGAATTATTCTGATGTTTATCAAAATTCAAGCAAATAGAGCCAAGCTAAAAAACGTATAACGGCAATGATGAGTTTGTCACAATTAAGAGAATACCTGCCAACCCTGTTGGGCGATGCGCTGTTGTCCGAGCGTGTGGAATTTGGCGAGCTGACCTGCGAAATAGCCTGCAAGGACATCAAAACGGTTTGTCAAAAACTCCGGGATCATAAAAACGCCCAGTTCGATCAACTGATTGATTTGTGCGGTATGGATTATTCGAGTTACGGTGAGGAAGATGATGCGCTCTTGGGAAGCGGGACACAAAATGCAACGTCATGGCCCGGCAGTCGCTATGCGGTGGTGTATCACCTGCTGTCCTTGAATCATAACTTCCGCCTGCGGCTACGCACCGAATTAGACAATGACCCGCCAACTACCGAATCGGTCATTGATATTTGGCCCGCGGCGAATTGGTTTGAACGTGAAGCCTTCGATTTACTCGGCATTATATTTACCGGCCACCCGGACCTGCGGCGTTTGCTGACCGACTACGGTTTCATCGGTCATCCGTTTCGCAAGGATTTCCCATTGTCCGGGCAGGTGGAAATGCGCTACGACGAGGAACAGGGGCGGGTGATTTATCAACCGGTGACCATTGAGCCGCGCACGCTGGTGCCGCGCACCATCGGCAAGGATGTGTTCAGTCGAGCCAATGCCGACATCGGCCATTATAACGGTGGCGGAGAATAACCACCTATTCCATGCTTAAACTGCCGTCTATACGAGGAGGGCGCGATGAAAAAACCATTGGATAAAACGAAGAGATCATCACAAGTTACAGGTAATGTGGGTATGTTTTACGCTTGCTATAAATTATCTATGATGGGTTGGAATGTTATGCCTACAGCGAGAAATGCTAAAGGTATTGATATTGTTGCCTATCCTGCCAACGCTAATAATTTTATTGGTATCCAAGTAAAAAGTTTATCACAAAGGACCGCAGTTCCTCTTGGAAAGGGCTTAGATGGGATAATGGGTGATTGTTGGATAGTTTTAAATAGAGTGCGTGAAGAACCACCGAATTGCTTTATTCTGTATCCAGAAGAAGTAAAAAAACTTGCTAATCGTTCAGGGAAAAATGGCAATATTTCTTACTGGCTGGAACCGCCCGATTATGATGTAAAGGAGTTTAAGGAAAAATGGGGGAGATTGGATGAGATACTAATACATAAGGAAAAAAGCATGAATTCCTCGGCGATTACGCAAAATGGCTGAAATCCGCAACTACACCATGAATTTTGGGCCGCAGCACCCGGCCGCTCACGGCGTATTGCGGGTCATCATGGAAATGGACGGGGAAGTCATTGAACGCTGCGACCCGCATATCGGGCTGCTGCACCGCGGCACTGAAAAACTGGCTGAATCCAAACCCTATAACCAGAGTATTGGCTATATGGATCGGCTGGATTATGTGTCGATGATGTGCAACGAACACGCCTATGTGTTAGCCATCGAAAAAATGCTGGGGGTTATGCCGCCCATTCGCGCACAGTACATCCGCGTATTTTTCGATGAAATTACCCGTATTCTCAATCATTGTTTATGGCTCGGCGCGCACGCGCTGGATGTCGGCGCAATGACGGTATTTTTGTATTGTTTCCGCGAGCGCGAAGATTTGATGGATTGTTATGAAGCGGTTTCCGGGGCGCGCATGCACGCCACTTATTACCGTCCGGGCGGCGTGTACCGCGATCTGCCCGATCAAATGCCAAAATACGCGCCAACCAAACGCCATTCCGAAGTGCAAACCAAGGCGCGCAATGCCGACCGGGAAGGCTCCCTGCTGGATTTTGTCGAGGCATTTACCGATCGATTTCCGCGCTGCGTTGATGAATATGAAACGCTACTGAGCGACAATCGAATCTGGAAACAACGCACCGTTGATATTGGCATTGTCACGCCAGAACGGGCCAAAGCGCTTGGTTTTACCGGCGCCATGTTGCGCGGTTCTGGGGTCGAGTGGGACTTGCGAAAAAAACAACCCTATGCAGTTTACGAGCAAATGGATTTTGATATTCCGGTGGGCGCCAATGGTGACTGTTATGACCGCTATCTGGTGCGCGTGGAAGAAATGCGCCAGTCCAATCGCATCATCAAACAATGCATCGACTGGCTGCGAGAAAATCCGGGCCCAGTCATCGTCGATGACCATAAATTAATCCCGCCTTCTCGGGAAAATATGAAAGGCGACATGGAATCACTGATTCACCATTTCAAATTATTTACCGAAGGTTATTGTGTGCCTGCGGGGGAGGCTTACGCCGCTATCGAGCACCCCAAAGGCGAGTTCGGAATCTATCTGGTCTCCGATGGCGCAAATAAACCTTATCGGGTAAAAATTCGCGCCCCGGGTTTCCCCCACCTGGCGGCATTGCATGAAATGTCCCAGGGTCATATGTTGGCTGATATGGTGGCCATCATCGGTTCCCAGGATATTGTGTTCGGGGAGATTGACAGGTAATTTCGTGGAAGACAAAGCATTACTCTCCGACGCTTCATTGCGGGAAATCGATAATGAGCTGGCCAAGTACCCGCCGGACCGGCGGCAGTCGGCGTTATTGGCGGCGTTGCGAATCGCTCAGGATGAACACAACTGGTTAAGCGAGGAGCTTATCGAATACGTCGCCGAAGTCATCGGCGTGCCGCCGGTGCGCGCTTTTGAGGTCGCCACATTTTATTCGATGTACGACCTAAAACCGGTCGGCAGACATAAAATCAGCGTGTGCACCAATATCTCCTGCATGCTTCGCGGTTGCGATGAAGTGGTTGCACATTTGCAGAATAAATTGGGTATTGGATTTGGCGAAACCACCGACGACGGTAAATTCACCTTGAAAGAAGTGGAATGCTTGGCAGCCTGTGCCGGTGCGCCGATGATGCAAATCGGCCGCGACTACCATGAAAATCTGAGCCCGGAAAAAATCGACGCAATTTTGCAGGCATTGCCGTGACCGACATTGAATTTAATACGGTGCGTAAGGCTTACAACGTGTGTTTGCCGGATTCGTCCATAGACCAGCCCTGGACACTGAAAAGCTATCAAGCGAACGGCGGCTATCAGGCGCTCGAAAAAATCCTGCGAGAGAAAACGCCGGCCAGCGAAATTATTGAAGCCTTGAAAGCGTCAAACCTGCGCGGGCGTGGCGGTGCCGGTTTTCCCGTGGGGGTCAAGTGGAGCTTTATGCCGAGAGCTGCTGACGGTCAAAAATATGTGATTTGCAATTCCGACGAAGGCGAGCCGGGAACCTGCAAGGACCGGGATATTCTCCGACTTAACCCACATGCGTTGATCGAAGGCATGGCCATCGGCTGCTATGTTATGGGCGCGACTGTTGGATACAACTATATGCGTGGCGAATTTTGGCAGCCCTATGAGGTAATGGAGCGGGCCATGAAAGAAGCCCGCCAAGCCGGATATCTGGGGCGCAATTTGCTGGACTCCGGTTTCGATTTCAACCTGTACAGTCATTTAGGCGCGGGCGCTTATATTTGCGGCGAAGAAACCGCCTTGCTCAATTCCCTGGAAGGCTTAAAAGGGGAGCCGCGTTTCAAACCGCCTTTTCCGGCCGCATTCGGGTTATATGGCAAACCGACCACGATTAACAACACCGAATCCTTCGCCTCAGTGCCTGCTATTTTGCGCGGCAACGGCAAATGGATGAATAGCCAATGGTTCAAGGATCTGGGCGTAGAAAACTCAGGCGGCGTAAAAGTATTCTCCGTGACCGGTCATGTCGAACTACCGGGCAACTATGAAATTAAAATGGGTACGCCGTTTAGCGAACTTTTGAAAATGGCGGGCGGCGTTTGGAAAGGGCGGAAATTGAAAGCGGTTATCCCCGGAGGCTGTTCGGTACCGGTTATGCCTGCCGAAAATATTATGAAAGCGAATATGGACTACGATTCGCTGCAACAAAACGGTTCTGCGGTCGGTGCCGGTTCGGTCATTATCATGGATGAAACCACCAATATGGTCAAAGTGCTGGAACGGATTTCTTATTTTTACTACGAAGAATCCTGCGGCCAGTGCACACCATGCCGGGAAGGAACCGGCTGGCTATATCGAATTATTAGACGCATAAACAATGGCCACGGCACGATGGCCGACCTTGATACTTTATTGGATGTGGCCAATCGGATCGAAGGCCGCACTATTTGTGCCTTGGGGGATGCCGCGGCCTGGCCGGTGCAAAGTTTTCTCAAACATTTCGGCCACGAGTTTGAAGCGAAAGTTATGGCCACGGATGGCCTGTATACCGCGAGCGCAGGACGCGCAGGAGCGGCAGCCAACCCCGCCAACGCAACCGCCGACGCCGCATGACCAAGGTGACCATAGAAGTGGATGGCAAATCCCTGCCAGCTCAGGCGGGTGAAATGCTGATCTGTGTCACCGATAGAAACGACATTTATATCCCCCGGTTTTGCTATCACGAAAAACTTTCCATCGCCGCAAACTGCAGAATGTGCCTGGTTGAAGTGGAAAGAGCGCCTAAGCCGCTGCCGGCCTGTGCGACGCCGGTGATGGACGGGATGAAAGTGTTTACCCGATCAAAATACGCTCAGGCAGCACAGCAGGGCACGATGGAATTTTTGCTGATCAATCATCCGTTGGATTGCCCGGTGTGCGACCAAGGCGGAGAATGTCCGCTGCAAGACCAGGCCATGGGCTACGGCAACGATGACTCCAGATTCCTGGAAAGAAAACGCTCGCTGCCAAGTCACGACATCGGCCCGCTGGTTGCCACAGAAATGACCCGTTGCATTCACTGTACCCGCTGTGTCCGGTTTGGAGAGGAAGTTGCCGGGGTGATGGAAATGGGCGCCCCTGGACGGGGTGAGTTTATGCAAATCGGCACCTTTCTTAATCGCTCCATAGATTCGGAAGTGTCCGGCAACATGATTGATCTTTGTCCGGTGGGGGCATTAACATCAAAACCCTATCGGTTTGCGGCGCGCTCATGGGAACTGCAAAATCACCCCGGCATTAGTCCGCACGATTGCCTGGGCACCAATATTAATATTCAAACCCTGCGTGATCAGGTCGAGCGCGTATTGCCGATCGATAATCCCGAGATTAACCAATGTTGGCTGGCCGACCGCGATCGTTATAGTTATGAAGCGGTGAATAGTGAGCAGCGTTTAACCCGGCCTATGATCAAAGACGGCAGTGAATGGCGTGAAGTGGACTGGAAAACAGCGCTCAATCACGCCACCGCCGGCATGACAACGGCGCTTGATTCAGGCACTGGTAACGACCTTGGCAACAACATTGGTAAAGGCATCGGCGGGTTAGCCGCAGCGACCTCCACTTTGGAGGAATTTTATTTGCTGCAGAAATTGATGCGCAGCATGGGTAGCGATAACGTAGACCACCGATTGCAACAATGCGACTTTCGAGACGATAACATCGCACCGCGTTTTCCAGCCTCGGAAGTCCAAATTCAGCACTACAACGATTTGGCGGCGGTATTGCTGGTTGGCTCAAACATCCGCAAAGAACAACCCTTGCTGGCGCTGCGACTGCGCGACGGATGCAATAAAAAAGGCACAAAAATCAGCGCCATCAACCCTGTGGATTTCGATTTTAATTTCGACACTGTTGAATCCGACGTGGCCGCTGGCGGGCAAATGGTTCGCAGCTTGGCGGCACTGGCGGCGCGTGTTGCGCATATCAAATCTGCGGAACCGCCTTTTGATATTAAAAAGATTGCCGACTCCGATTCCAGATTTGAGCAAACTGCGAAGAATATCGTTGCAGCTGGCGAAAATGGCTTGATTATTATTGGCGCATTGGCACAACAACATACGGATGCCAGTTTATTAAAAGCGATTTCGCAATGGATTTGTGACACCACGGGTTGCAAATTAGCGGTGCTGGGTTGCGCCAATAGCGCAGCCGGTTGGATAGCGCGTTGCGTGCCTGGCGATAACGGCATGAATGCCGGGCAAATGCTGGGGCAACATGGTTCAACCGAGCAGGGTTCAGCCGGGCTTCGATGCTTTGTTCTGCTTGGAACCGAGCCGGAACTGGACAGCATCGATGGCAAATCCGCATTGGCGGCGCTGAACAAAGCGGAATTCATTGTACAAATCAGTGCATTCAAAAGCGCGTCGGTCATGCAATATGCAGACGTATTGTTGCCCATGGCCGCCTTCACTGAATCTGCCGGGACTTATATTAATTGTGAAGGTCGTATTCAAAACGCGAAAGTAGCGGCCACGCCAAAAGGCGAGGCCCGCCCAGGCTGGAAAATTCTTCGGGTAATGGGCAATTTTCTTGGGCTAAATGGTTTTGAACAGGTCACAATCGACGATGTCACCGGGGAAATCAACCTCACTGATATCGCCCCTTCCTGCCGGTTAGTGGAGTTGCAATTTCACCCGGCCCTTTCATACAGCGAAAAGGGCACCCCCGATTTCGTGGAATCCAGCCCATTAACCCGCGTTGTTGACATACCAATGTATCGCGCTGAGGTCACCTTGCGACATGCTCAGGCGCTCCAACAAACCGCTGATAATCCGCCCCCGGCCGCCAGCCTGAATCCAGTCACTGCTACCGGATTGCAGCTCAATGATGGCGCTCAGGTTAAAGTCCAGAACGAATCAGGCAGCGCAACGTTGCAATTAAGAACCAGTGATCGCATCGCCGAGAACTGTGTTTATGTGCCCGCAGGATTCATGGAAACAGCTGGATTGGGCGGGCATGTCATGGTCACCGTTGAGGCAATAGAGTAAACCAGGCATGACGGAGAAGACATGATGCACGAGTTTTATCTTGCCTGGACTGGGTGGTTGCCCGAAGCACTCCAAACGACCTCATGGATAGTCATTAAAATTATGGCAATCCTGTTGCCATTGATGCTCAGCGTCGCCTATTTCACCTTCGCAGAGCGCAAGGTGATTGGCTATATGCAAACCCGGGTGGGGCCAAATCGTGTGGGGCCCAAAGGCTGGCTTCAGCCGATTGCCGATGCCCTGAAATTGTTGATGAAGGAAATCATCATTCCTGCCAAATCAAATAAATTTCTGTTTTTGATTGCCCCGATTCTGTCTCTGGCGCCTGCGCTGGCCGCCTGGGCGGTGATGCCATTTACTGATTCCTTGGTGTTGGCGAATATCGATGCCAGCTTGCTGTATGTGCTTGCCCTCACTTCCATGGGCGTTTACGGGGTAATCATCGCCGGCTGGGCTTCAAATTCCAAATACGCTTTTCTTGGCGCCATGCGCTCGGCGGCGCAAATCGTGGCTTATGAAATCGCCATGGGCTTCGCGCTGGTCGGGGTTTTAATGGTGGCCGGTAGCCTCAACTTGCGGGAAATCGTGCTTTGTCAATCCGGCGGGTTCTGGCAATGGTACTTTTTACCTTTGTTTCCATTGTTTATTGTGTACTTTATTTCTGGTGTGGCGGAAACCAACCGCGCGCCGTTTGATGTTGCCGAAGGCGAATCAGAAATCGTCGCCGGTTTTCATGTTGAATATTCGGGCATGGCTTTTGCGGTATTCTTTTTAGCCGAATACGCCAACATGATTCTGATTGCCGCCCTTGCTGCGTTGATGTTCCTGGGCGGGTGGCTGCCGCCTGTTGAGGTCGCGCCTTTTACCTGGCTGCCGCCATTATTTTGGTTTGGCATCAAAACAGCCTTTGTCGCATTTTTCTTTTTGTGGTTCAGAGCGACTTTTCCTCGCTATCGCTACGATCAGATTATGCGGTTGGGCTGGAAAGTCTTGATTCCGGTGACACTGGTTTGGATTACGGTCATTGGATTAGGCAAGTTTTACACCCCCTTTGGGTATATTTTCCAATAACGCAATCATTTTCGATCGTCGATCGTATTAATTAATATAGGCACAAATTATGGGGCTGCCACAAATAATAAACGCGGGCAAACAGTGGTACAAAACTTTTTCACTGCAAGAGTTAAGAAAGGGGCTCGGGGTGACCGGTCGACAATTGTTTCGCAAGAAAACCACCATCATGTATCCCGAAGAAAAAACCCCGAAATCGCCGCGCTTCCGCGGGCTGCACGCCTTGCGACGTTACGCCAATGGTGAAGAACGCTGCATTGCCTGTAAATTGTGTGAAGCCGTTTGCCCGGCTTTGGCCATTACCATCGACTCTGAAGAACGTGAAGACGGCAGCCGTCGCACCACGCGCTATGACATTGACCTGTTCAAATGCGTTTATTGCGGTTTTTGCGAGGAAGCATGTCCGGTGGACGCCATCGTCATGACCGACATCCATGAATTTCATATGGAGGAAAACCACGAGTGCATAATCGACAAACAACGCTTGCTGGAAATCGGCGACAAACACGAACAGGAAATCGCGGCGGCGCGTAAACAGGATTCAACCTACCGATAAACACGATGCCAATCGGGATAAAACAAAATTTATTATGCAACCACAAGTTCACAACCGCACGATTTTCACTGGTGACAACCTGCCGATTTTGCGCGGCATGAATACCGAGAGCGTCGATCTGGTTTATCTCGACCCGCCGTTCAACAGCAACCGCAATTATGAAGCGCCGGTCGGTAGCAAAGCCGCGCATAAAATCGAAAAAGGCGATTACGACAAAATCGTGTATCGGCATGGAAAGACCGAGGTTGCTTTGAATGATTGGTGGCACATTTCCATCCTCAACTCGCAGTCAAAAGAACGCACCGGCTACCCAACACAAAAGCCGATGGCTTTGCTCGACCGAATCATCAAGGCGAGTTGTCCGCAAGGCGGTTTAGTGCTGGATTCGTTTTGTGGGTGCGCCACCACTTGTGTTGCAGCGGAAAAATATGGTCGGCAGTGGATCGGCATTGACATCAGCGCAAAAGCGGTGGAGTTGGTAAGAACCCGATTACACAAAGACTTAGGCATCGTCACCGCCGACGACAAAAAAACCACAGTGTGGGATGCCAAAGTCATCCACCGCACCGACATCCCGAAAAGAAGCGCGCGCGGTTTGGCTCGCTCGCACAACATCAAAAATATTTTATACGGACAACAGGAAGGTTTTTGCAGCGGTTGCCGCACGCATTTCCCCATGCGTAATATGGAAGTCGATCATATCGTGCCAAAAGCGCACGGCGGGCAGGATACCGACGACAACCTGCAATTGCTGTGCGGCGCCTGCAACCGCACCAAAGGCATCGGCACAATGGCCGATCTGATGGCGCGGTTGCCGACACAAGTGGTGGCGCGCATATAGTTTTGGCAACCATTTTGATCACATTATCAGTATGACCTTCCTGCAATTCGCGTTTTATGCTTTCAGTGTGGCGCTGGTGTTCGCCGCGACCATGGTGGTGACTATTCGCAATCCGGTGAAATCAGCGTTGTTTCTGGTGCTGGCATTTTTCAGCGCCGCCTGCATATGGATTACGCTACAAGCGGAATTCCTGGCTATTGTGCTGGTGTTGGTTTATGTCGGCGCAGTCATGGTATTGTTTCTGTTTGTGGTGATGATGCTGGATATTGATCTGGCTAAATTACGCGCTGGATTTACCCGCTATCTACCGATTGGAGGTTTGATCGCGGTATTGCTGGTTTTGGAAATTGCCCTGGTAATGTATGGCTCTTTTGATGTCGGCGATTCAGGAAACTACGGCAACCCGGCGGCATACGGGGTTGAATACAGCAATACAAAAGCCCTAGGGGCCCAGATTTACACGCATTATGTTTATGCCTTCGAAATTGCGGCTCTGATTTTACTGGTCGCGATAATCGCAGCCATTGCCTTAACCATGAGACGACGACCGAACAGCAAATACAACAATCCCGCTTCTCAGGTGCAGGTCAATCGAGAGGATCGCCTAAGAATCGTGAATATGGACTCGGCAGATCCCAGTGCAACGGGATTTTTAACAGAAGCCGCGCCAACTGAAACCGCGTCTAAATCCACCCCTGAAGGCATCGAATCATGATCCCTTTATCGCATTATTTAATTCTCGGCGCAGTATTGTTCTCCATTGGCGTGGTGGGGATTTTCCTGAACCGGAAAAACCTGGTGATCTTGTTGATGTCGATTGAATTACTGCTGTTGGCGGTTAATATTAACTTCGTCGCTTTCTCCCACTATCTTGCAGATATCGCGGGTCAGGTTTTTGTGTTTTTTATTTTGACCGTGGCCGCTGCAGAAATCGCGATTGGCTTGGCAATCCTGATTGTTCTGTTCCGTAGCCACCAAACCATAAACGTCGACCAACTCGACTCCCTGAAAGGTTGAACAGGAAAAAATGGGAAATATCCACTTCGCAACCCTAATATTTTTGATGTACGAGCACGAGCTTGAATTCAAGAATAAACTCAAACAAAGGCTATACTCAATGCCACGTTCAAAGGATAACTAAACGAGGTGCAAGAATATATAAACGAGGTGTACCTCGCAATTCCCCTGGTTTGTCTGGCCG
Organism: Candidatus Spongiihabitans sp.; assembly: GCF_965237845.1. GTDB lineage: Bacteria > Pseudomonadota > Gammaproteobacteria > Arenicellales > Poriferihabitantaceae > Spongiihabitans. The sequence continues at coordinate 2,683,435 of NZ_OZ250154.1, forward strand.
CTTCAATCGTTTGCGGATTATTTGGAAAGGCAATCGGTCGTCGCGGCGCACATTCGATAACTATTGCCGGGGTAACCTTGGCTTTCGCGCTTTCTCTGGTGGTTTATTCTGACGTGCAAGATGGCAACATCGCCAACCAAACATTATATACCTGGGCGATTAGCGGCGGCATTCCATTTCAAATCGGATTCCTGATTGATCAACTTAGCGCGACCATGATGGTCATCGTTACCTTTGTATCGTTGATGGTGCATATTTATACCATTGGCTATATGGCTGATGATCCCGGTTATCAACGCTTCTTTTGTTACATCTCATTGTTCACTTTTTCCATGTTGACGCTGGTTATGTCCAACAACTTTCTACAGTTATTCTTTGGATGGGAAGCGGTCGGATTAGTATCCTATCTGTTGATTGGGTTTTGGTTTGAAAGGGACGCCGCCATTTTTGCCAACATGAAGGCGTTTTTAGTCAACCGCATCGGTGACCTTGGGTTTTTATTGGGTATCGCCGCAATACTTTACGTGTTCGGCTCTCTGGATTATGCGGCTGTATTCGCCAGCGCGCCCTTTGTAAAAGAGGCCACCGTTATATCTCCGTTTGGAGAATGGCAGTGGATGACCGTTATTTGCTTGCTGTTGTTTATGGGCGCTATGGGCAAATCCGCTCAGGTGCCATTGCATGTCTGGTTGCCGGATTCAATGGAGGGGCCAACACCCATTTCTGCATTGATCCATGCCGCGACCATGGTGACCGCCGGGATTTTTATGGTGGCGAGAATGTCGCCGCTGTTTGAGTTTTCTGAAACCGCCTTATCCGTGGTATTGGTAATCGGCGCCACAACGGCGATATTCATGGCGCTAATCGGTTTAGTACAAAACGATATCAAGCGTGTGGTCGCCTACTCAACATTATCCCAGCTGGGCTATATGACGGTTGCGCTTGGCGCGTCTGCCTACGAAATTGCCATCTTCCATCTTGGCACCCACGCTTTCTTCAAGGCATTGCTTTTCCTCGGCGCCGGTTCGGTGATTATCGCCATGCACCACGAACAGGATATGCGCAAGATGGGCGGCCTGAGAACCATCATGCCCATTACCTACATCACTTGTGCAGTGGGTGCGCTGGCTTTGGCAGGCATTCCGCCGTTCGCCGGGTTTTTCTCCAAGGACGCCATCATCGAAGCGGTCCATCATAGTGAAATTTGGGGGTCACAATATGCCTACATCGCTGTGTTACTCGGGGTATTTGTGACTGCGTTTTACGCTTTCCGATTATTGTTCATGACCTTTCACGGCCGCAACCGTTCCGATGCCGACATTATAAAACATTTACACGAATCACCTAACGTGATCATCCTGCCGCTGGTCGCGCTGGCCATACCATCGGTGTTCGCGGGATTCATGTTCTTTGGCCCGGTCGTGGTCGGCGATTACTTTGGCGATTCCATTTTCATTATACGTCATCATGATGTCACTCAGGAAATTGCCGAGGGTTTTCACGGCAAAACCGGATTTGCATTAGTGCTGGCAGCAATTTGGCGCGGCGTGCTTACCTGGCCATTTTGGTTAGCGGTGTCCGGGATAATCGGAGCTTGGTATTGCTACTGTAAAAATACCGCCCTGCCCGGAAAAATTGCCAGCGCATCGGCGCCAATTTATCGCATTCTCGACAATAAATATGGCTTTGATGACTTCTATCAAATGGTGTTTGCAAAAAGCGCCGTTGTTTTCGGCAAATTACTCAACAAGCATGTCGATGCGGGTTTGATCGACGGCACCCTGGTAAACGGCACGGCAAACACCATCAGGGGCTTTTCAGCCATCCTGCGCCATATCCAGACCGGATATACCTACCATTATGCCTTCGCCATGATCATCGGGCTGTTCGGGTTGATTACCGTTTTCGTATGGTTATAACCCGGCAGGCCATGAGAAATAAACGACATGGAAAATAAATTACTCAGTTTGCTCATCTGGCTGCCCATTGTCGCTGGTGTGCTGGTGCTGGCCACTGGCAATGATCAACGAGCCGGAATCGCGCGCAAGCTGGCACTCGGCTTTTCTGTCATTATCTTCTTGCTCAGCTTTTCGCTGTATAGCGGATTTGATGCCGGCACTGCGAATATGCAGTTCACGGAGCATTATAGCTGGATTAGCGCCTTCAATATTTACTATTCAATTGGCGTGGACGGTATTTCCATGCCGTTAATCTTGCTGACCACCTTATTAACTGTGGTTGTGGTCATTGCCAGCTGGCAAGTCATCACCGAGCGCGTCGCCCAATACATGGCCGCGTTTTTGATTATGGAAGGGGTCATGATCGGTGTTTTTTCGGCATTGGATGCGGTGTTGTTCTATGTTTTCTGGGAAACCATGCTCATTCCGATGTTCCTGATTATCGGTATTTGGGGCGGCCCCAACCGAATTTACGCCACCATCAAGTTCTTCCTTTATACCTTGTTGGGTTCCTTGCTGATGTTGGTGGCGCTGCTTTATTTATACAATGTCAGCGACGGCAGTTTCCGTATTCTCGATTACCATGCCCTGCCCTTGACGCTTAAGGCGCAAATCCTGATTTTCCTGGCATTGTTCAGCGCATTCGCAGTAAAAGTGCCGATGTTTCCGGTGCATACCTGGTTGCCCGATGCGCATGTCGAAGCCCCAACCGGCGGCTCGGTGATATTGGCTGCCATTATGTTGAAAATGGGCGGCTACGGGTTCATTCGATTAAGCCTGCCGATCACGCCTGATGCCAGCCATGAACTCGCCTGGTTGATGATTACGCTTTCGTTGATTGCGGTGGTGTACATCGCGCTGGTGGCGCTGGTGCAGCAGGATATGAAAAAACTGATCGCCTACTCTTCGATTTCTCACATGGGCTTCGTCACCTTAGGCTTGTTTATTTTTAACGCTCAGGGCGCCGAAGGCGCGATGATGCAAATGATCTCCCACGGGTTTATTTCCGGCGCCTTGTTTTTATGCGTCGGCGTGCTGTATGACCGGACGCATTCAAGGATGATCGACGCCTACGGCGGCATCGCTACGCCGATGCCGGTTTTCGCCGCATTGTTTGTGCTGTTCGCCATGGCCAATACCGGTCTGCCCGGCACTTCTGGCTTTGTCGGTGAATTTCTGGTCATTCTCGGCTCGTTTCAAGCTAATCCCTGGTTTGCCATTATTGCCGCGCTAACCCTGATTTTTGGCGCCGCCTATACCTTGTGGATGGTGAAACGCGTCATTTACGGCAAAGTTATCAATAAGGATGTTGCTGCCCTGGAAGATGTCAACAGCCGTGAAATTTTGATGCTTGGGATTCTTGCCGCAATGGTTCTGGTGGTTGGAATTTGGCCCAATCCGGTACTCGAGGTGATGCATACTTCCATCGAAAACTTATTGCGTCATGTGGATATTTCAAAATGTCCCCTGATTTGTCGATAATGATCTGCCGTTTAATGACCTGATGACTCTGCAATCACTACAAACCGCATTGGCGCTCCCGGAGATTTTTGTCGCTTCAATGGCATCGGCAATACTGCTTCTGGGTTTGTTTATTAACCAGGACCGTAACGACATTGTTTGCTTTTGGTTGAGTGTTTTCACCTTGCTCGCCACCTGTGTATTGATTGTCAGTGATTTTTCTGCCCAATCCGCATTTGCCTTTAACGGCCTGTTTGTTGATGATCCCATGGGCGATCTGCTGAAAGTGGCTATTTGTTTGTTGTCCGCCACGATCTTTATCTATAGCCGACAATACAATCAGGACCGAAATATCTTTAAGAACGAATATTATGTTTTGGGGCTGTTTGCGGTTTGCGGGATGATGGTGATGGCGTCGGCTAATCACTTGTTGACGTTGTACCTGGGTCTGGAATTGATGTCGTTGTGCCTGTATTCGATGATTGCCTTTTTTCGGGATGACAAACTGGCCGTTGAAGCGGCAATGAAATACTTTGTGCTCGGCGCACTGGCATCCAGTGTCTTGCTGTACGGCATGTCGTTGCTTTACGGATTAACCGGCTCCCTTGAACTTGCCGTGATTAGCTCGGTTGTGGCCAACATGGGCCAGGACAATCTGGCGCTTGCGCCTGCTCTTTCCTTGGCCGTTGTTTTTATTGTGGTCGCCTTGGCATTCAAAATTGGCGCGGTTCCCTTTCATATGTGGATTCCTGATGTGTATCACGGCGCTGCCACATCAACCACTGCCTTTATTGGCGCGGCCCCCAAGATTGCCGCATTTGCCCTGGTAATGCGTCTTTTGGTGGGCGGGCTGGAAGACTTGCATGAGCAGTGGCAGCAGATGCTGATAATCCTGGCGCTTTTGTCGGTGGCAGTCGGAAATGTTATCGCCATTGCCCAGGACAATTTGAAGCGAATGCTGGCGTATTCTACAATTTCTCACATGGGGTTTTTCCTGTTCGGCATACTGGCGGGCAGCGCAGCCGGCTATAGCGCATCCTTGTTTTATATCCTCATTTACGCGACCATGAGTTGTGCGGCATTTGGATTGATATTGTATTGGTCCACCAAGGATTTTGAATCCGACCAGCTCAACGATCTCAAAGGCTTGAGCAAGCGCAGTCCGTGGACCGCGCTACTGTTCCTGATACTGATGTTTTCTATGGCGGGGGTTCCGCCGACCGCAGGTTTCTTCGCAAAGCTATCGGTTATTCAAGCGCTCATTGATGCCCATCTGGAATGGGTTGCTATTGTTGCGGTGGTACTGGCGGTGATTGGCGCCTACTACTACTTGCGAATTATCAAACTGATTTACTTTGATGCGCCGCAGACAATGCCCGAAGCGGACGCACCCACCCCTGTGCAATCCGACCGTAAAATTGTACTGGCGATTAACGTCATCATAATCATTGCAATCCTGCCCTGGATCGGAACCTTGATTACGCTATGCAATCGGGTGATTAAACAATTCGTCTATTAATTAATTTGCCGGGTTAATTTATCTGAGTAATGAAAGACGGGCTCCATATCGGCATATTGTTTGGCGGTCGATCATGCGAACACGAAGTATCGGTCACCTCGGCGCGATCAATCCTGAAAGCGCTGCACCGAAATAAGTATAATGTTCATCTAATCGGCATCGATAAATCAGGCCACTGGTATTTAAGCGACGATATTGAAGCGCTGGCGTCTGCTGGCTGCGTTGAAAAAATCGAAGCCGCTGATAGCGTTTCAACCACCACGGTCTCACTGAGCTTGCATAATCAGGGCAACCTGACCCGGCTGCCTGATTCATCAATCTCTGAATCCTCAATTTCTGCTTTCTCAGGCAGCCACATTCCCGCCGTGGATGTCGTGTTTCCGGTTCTGCACGGCACCTTTGGCGAAGACGGCACGTTACAAGGCGTTTTGGAAATGGCCGGATTGCCTTATGTTGGCTGCGGCGTGGCTGCCTCGGCCCTGGCTATGGACAAAGCATTGGCGAAAAAGGTATTTGAGTCGGCCAACATACCCCAGGTCCGGTATATGGTGTGCACGGTTTGGCAATGGCAACAACACAAAAATCGTGTCATCAACCAAATTGAAAGCGATCTCGGCTATGCGATGTTTGTCAAGCCCGCAAATATGGGCTCCAGCGTCGGCATCAGCAAAGCCAAGAAGCGGGACCAGTTGGCCATCGCTATTGAACACGCATTCGAGTTTGACAATAAAATCGTGATTGAACAGGCCATGGAAAACTGCCACGAAATCGAGTGCGCCATTCTAGGCAATGCCCATATCAGTAATGCAGGGCCTGCAGCTTCGGTACTGGGCGAAATTATTCCCGGCGCCGAGTTCTACAATTATGAAACCAAATATATTGACGATAAATCTCAATCAGTCATTCCCGCGCCGCTGGACGCCAAAACCACCGCGCGCGTGCAACAACTTGCCATCGAAGCGTTCAAAGCCATTGATGGCAGAGGGCTGGCCAGAGTGGATTTTTTCGTTCACCGGGATTCCCGCGAGGTCGTATTAAACGAGCTAAACACCATGCCCGGATTCACGCCGATTAGCATGTACCCTAAACTATGGGCCGCCAGCGGCATCCCCTATCCCAAATTACTTGACCGGTTAATTGAACTCGCCATAGAAAATCATCAATCAAAGCAACTGCTGAAAAGAGTGTTCTGATTTTCCATGGGAGTGGCAATTTCCATCGGATATCCGACTTGATTCGGAGAGATGCGTAACCCATCATCATATTCGTCGCGCTTCTTCGCAACGAAATAAATATGTGTTTCTACAGGCTTTTAACGTATTCCCCCAGATCCCCATAGCCTTTGTAACGATACTCAAATGTGAGACCAAGTTTTTTTGATATTTCTATTGCCTTTTCTTTAAGCTCTGCATCTTGTGTTTGCGCGACAAATACAAGCTTCTTATAGTTGCCAAACAAAAAATCCACCATCCCCTGACCTTTGTCTAACCCATATTGTTGCCACATAAACTTATCGAAATGCCGACAGAAAAAATCTGTAAGGAAAAATGAAGTTGTGTCTCCTTCGTTACTCATAAATGTGTCGTTTCCATGGAAAAAAGAAAAGCAATGCGGTCCATCAATTCTTTCAACACCATACTTCTCCAAAACCGTATCTATTCCCCCAGCAGTGCCGCAATCCCCGTAAACCACAAAAATCTCTTTATACTTATTCTTGTTCTCCTTGATTACTGACTCAAGCGCATCGGGAATCAACGCGGGTCTGTGGTGTAGCTGAGCTGATAGACACTGCACATCAATATTGTCGAGTTTGTTATGCTCAATTATATACACCACCTCCCTGGCTAATGCGCCACATACAACCAACAGGGTACCACTCGTATTTCTACGAAATCTAAATGCTGTGTTGTTCGGAACCATGGCGATAGCATTCAACGACATTGGTTATCAGTTGGAATATTTTCAATATCTAACAAAGAGCAAGTATTACAAGTGTTATGTGAAAACAGGTTGAACGTATAATAACATACTCATTTCACCGGAGTTATATTGGCTGAGTCAGACATCAAAAAATCGGCCGTTGACTTCTGCGGGCTTTGATGGTTTTCAGCAAATATTCCATCGGGCGGTCGCCTTTTATGCTGTTGCAACTGCCGCATAGCAGTTGTAAGTTTTCCAACACCCAACCGCCCTCCTTGGATTTGGGGTGAATATGATCAATATGGAAATGTCGGGCATGGGTGAAATGCTCGCCGCAGCCGTTGCAATCTCCGTTTTGCTTGCCGTAGAAATGCTCGCGGATTTGTTGTTTGCTCCAAGTTAATTTGGTTTGGTCGGTGCGAATCGGTGGCGTTTTCAATGGCATGAAATCTTGGAACATTTTCACTTGTCCGCCTTCGTCGTACTGCAATCGCGTGGCAACCAAATCTACCGCCACATCGCTAACATCAATACCAATCCATTTACGGCGCAAATTTTGCGCGGCGACGCAGGTGGTGGCACAGCCGCAAAATGGATCCATCACTAAATCGCCGGGGTTGCTGCTTGCCTCAATGATGCGATTTAATAGTTTCAGCGGTTTTTGCGTGGGGTAGCCGGTGCGTTCTTTTGACATAGCGTTTAATGCTTGTATATTCCACACATCAAATGGCAATCGTTCCGTGTCCTTTGCTCGTGTTGCGTTTTCACTTCCCGTGTTTAATCGCCGCAAAACTTCATCTGTGCGTTTTTCCTTTACCCGCGATAGGTCAATAAAATAGTCGTCTGTTTTGGTATACAAAAATATGATGTCGTGCTTCTTGCCAAACCATTTTTTACTTACCCCACCTGTTTGATAACTCCAAATAATCTCATTCCTGAAATTATCCTTCCCAAAAACCCAATCCAAAATAATTTTCAAATAATGGCTGGCAGTCGGGTCGCAATGCAGATACAAACTGCCGGTGTCTTTTAATACGCGGTGCATTTCAATAATCCGCTGTGCCATAAAAGTCAAATACGCCTTCATCGCCGGGCCATGAATCTCCCCAACCAAATCAATATAGGTGAATAATTCGGGGTGACCGTCAAGGAACGATTCCAACCGAATATCCACATCGTCATCCCAATTCCAAATATCGTGAAAACCCGCCTCTACCACGCCCTTTGCGGTGCCAATCGGAGCGGAATACATCCGCTTGGAATTAAACGGCGGGTCCAAATAAATCAAATCCACCATGTTGGAATTCATGCCGTGCAGCACATCCAAATTGTCGGCGACATAGAGTTTGTTTTTAGAGGCGGGCATCGTGTACTCCTGATTGAGAAGATGAAGGTCAGGTATTATATTATAGACCAAGATTTTATAAATCGAGCCCTTTGCGTGAAACCAAAAAAGCCCTTAAAATCATCCGCGCGCTATACAGCGTTCATTAAAACAACCCATTAAATTGCGAGCGCTAAATGCGAGACCCACGATACGATATTTTATTTGAGCCGGTCAAAATCGGGCCGGTAACCGCACACAACCGTTTCTATCAGGTGCCGCATTGCAATGGTTTGGGTCATGTTTATCCAAAAGCGGAAGCGGCGATGCGAGGCATGAAAGCGCAAGGCGGCTGGGCGGTTGTTTCCACTCAGGAAGTTGAAATTCACCCTGGCTCAGAGTGGTCGCCGCACATTGAAGGGCGGTTATGGGACGAAGGCGACATGAAACGATTACAGATGACTGCCGATGCCATCCACGAACACGGCGCGCTTGCGGCCATTGAAATCACCCATAACGGACACGCCTCCGCCAACCTTTACAGCAGACTGCCGGCGATGGGGGTATCGGAAATGATGATTGATAGTTATCAACCGGCGCAAGCCTACGCCATGAGCAAACGAGATATTGCCGACGTGCGTCGCTGGCATCGAAAGGCGGCGTTGCGCTCCAAACAAATGGGCTTCGACATCGTTTATGTTTATGCCGCCCATGACCTTGCTTTACCTTTTCATTTTATTTCCCCTCAGCGAAACCAGCGCACCGATGAATACGGCGGCAGCCTGGAAAACCGGGTGCGGTTCTTGCAGGAGTTGCTCGAAGATACCAGGGACGCAGTGGGAGATGCCTGCGGCATTGCGCTGCGTTTTACGGTTGACCAGTTAATCGGAGAGCGCGGCATGGTTGCCGAAAACGAAGGCCGGGAAGTAGTGGAAATGCTTGCTGAATATCCGGATATTTGGGACGTGAACATCAGCGACTGGTCTAATGATTCAGCGACATCGCGGTTCGCCGAAGAAGGATTTCAGGAAAAATATACTGCGTTCGTGAACAAACTCACCACCAAACCGGTAGTGGGCGTCGGTCGATTCACCTCACCGGATGCGATGGTTTCCCAGATCAAACGAGGCGTTCTCGACATGATTGGCGCGGCGCGCCCCTCTATTGCCGATCCCTTTCTGCCCAGTAAAATTGAAAGCGGCCAGGTCAAGGATATTCGAGAGTGCATCGGCTGCAATATCTGCGTCTCTGGCGATATGATCATCGCACCGATTCGATGTACCCAAAACCCAACCATGGGCGAGGAATTTCGGCGCGGATGGCATCCCGAGAAAATTGAAAAGGCAGCCTCCAGCGATGCTGTTTTAATCGTTGGCGCCGGCCCAAGCGGGTTGGAAGCCGCGATGTCTTTAGGCCGGCGGGGATATAACGTCACCGTGGCAGAGGCAAATGATCATGCGGGCGGGCGGGTGCATTGTGAAAGCCAACTGCCCGGATTATCCGCATGGAGACGAGTGGTTGATTATCGGTTGGGGCAAATCGATAAACTGGATAATGTTCAGGTTTTTCTGCACAGCGCGCTGAACAAGCAACAGGTGCTGGAATTTGCCAAACAATTGAATATCCAGCATGTGGTTGTCGCCACAGGATCAAAATGGGACCGCGATGGCATTGGCCGAGTCCACCGCCAACCCATACCCCGCGATAAGGGGATGCATATCCTGACCGCAGATGATGTCATGGCCGGGCTGCGGATTAGCGGGCATATCGTGGTGTACGATGATGATCACTATTACATGGGCAGCGTTATCGCCGAATCCCTGGTAAATGCCGGCGCCAAAGTGACTTTGGTCACCCCGGCTGCAGATGTCTCGGTCTGGACTCATAACACCCTTGAGCAGATTCATATCGAAAAACGTCTAGGTGATTTGGGCATTTCCATTGTTGAAAAACATAAAATCCAGCGTGTAAACAACAAGCAAATTATTCTGGAGCATGTCGTCAGCGCTAAAAATCAAACCATAAATGCACAACATCTGGTATTGGTGACTGCTCGGCGCCCGGTATCCTCATTGTATTTTGACCTCGACAACGATGCTGATTCCCTGGACCATGCCGGAATCAAATCCGTAACCCGAATCGGAGACTGCTTGGCACCATCAACCATCGCCGCCGCAGTTTATCACGGACACCGATTCGCGCGAGAATTTGATCAACCGATGAATATCGATCAGGTTCCGTTTAAGCGTGAATATGTGGAAATATAACGGTTCACGTAAAAGGTGTCCTGCCCTATGGGTTACAATCCGGATCAGCGTGGTTGCTTTCTTATCTTTTATCTTTTATGGTTACTGGTAATGATAAAGCCACCGCACCTATAACCAGAGGTAACAAACCATGAACACAACGCCAAACTTCAAAATCGATCTCGTGTCCTTGCTCGACCGGACCCCGGCCGAAGTGGAAACGATAGTGAAAACAAACTACAAGTGTCCGCTGAAAGACCTTAAGTTTTTGGACTTGCTGACCAACCCGGTAACTGTCAGTAAAGACAGAACTCTGCGGCATGGGGTGTATGTGTTTTTTGACCAGAATGGGAATCCGTTGTATGTTGGCATGTGTGCATCTTCCCATTTCGCTCGACGTATCGGCGCGCATTTCGGCTTGTCGCCGAATTATAGTGACAACCAGTTCTTGGATGGGATGGTGAAAAAACTGCGCACGCAAAAGGAACGCGATCGAGAACGTTGGCAAGTATATGCGCACACGGTAAGGGAAATCGGCGACCACAGTTTGTTGTTGGTTGCGGTGAATACTTTGCCGGAGTACATCACCGACCTCCAGTGGAAGCGCGGCGAAGAACGGAAAAAAAGGGACAGCACCGAAAAAGAAGCCGTCATTAAGCAGTTGGAAAAAATCTTTATCCGTCTGTTCAATCCTTGTTTGAACATACAGGGTAAGAGGAATCCGTATGAGCCAGATGCCAAACTCCGCACGATTCGAGAGTATCTCGCAGATGCACTAAAAAAGCATCAAAAAGAGCAATGCCTCAAGCACGGCGAAAGAAAAAAGTAACCACCCATCATCGGAAAACCCCATGAACATCAAATCCATTTTGCCCTTCGGCTTGGCTGCCGTCCCTGTATCGCTTACCGGCTGTTCGGCCGTGGACGATTGCGATTCATCGGTAGTTAAGAAACGTGCATTTCAAATCATCGAACAAGACCGGGAAAAAGCATGGGAATCCACACGACGACAAGTCGAAAGTGCAAAAACGGAACTCGCCGAGGGTGGTCCAGCGAGGGCCAGGTTGCAAAAATCGCGCGGCGAGATTGAGACCAAATGGCTGGAGGCGTGGGGGTATATTCCCGAACCTGAACAAAGAGAGTATCGCTCGCTGCTCGATGATTTGGAAAACCGCAACTGGCAAGCGGTTGGGGCGGAAATTAGCAAGACACGGCGGCTCCTCATAAAACTGATGGAGAAAGAGTAGCGGGCGGGCAATATGCGCGTCAGTGATCAGGAATTAGTCGTTGAAGGGAGCTTGCGTAGCGATACCAGCCTGTACGATCTCCGTGCCGTAACTCCCGAGCCCCGGTACTTACTCGAGGATCCGGAAAAAGAGGAGTGGGTCAACGGGATTTACCGTGCGACAAGGAACCTCGAGAGGGTCTTAGCAGACTCGAATTCATATGCGGGCTATGCAGAATCGCATGCAAGCAACCAATCCACCGCCCAAGCCATGTGTCGACAAAGTCGACACATGGCTTGACCACATCCAAAACGGCGAGTTGGGTTTGGAAAATGTGAAAACCATGTTCCACAACAAAAGCAACGACAACCGCAAATGCTCCGCCAAGTTAACCTTTGAAGGCGCGGCGGGGGCGTGGGAACTGCCTATTGAATACCATGTGCCACCGGTAAAGGGCGACGAGATTAAGGTTCGGATGCGAACCGCAATCGCCCACATTTTCACCCTGGAGTAACAACACAAAGCGGGGGCAACCCGCTTAACGGCGCTAATCACTCCTGTATAGGTTCAATATGACCGCAACAGGCTCACTAAACCAGGCAATTCGGGCGGCCGGACGCGACTGCGGTTATCGTGGCACTTACGAACAGCTCGCCATCAATGTCATGCTTAATGTGATTGGCGTGCTGCTTAATTTTTGTCTCAATCGACATTGCGCCGGCCTTTTCCGCCAGGTCGTAAGCTTCTTTTTTAGCAATTTCGATCGCATGTTCAATGGCGATATCCAGTTTTTCAAATTTAATCGGTTCATCTTTGTGAAACAAAATGAATACGCCAAATTCCGGCTGATTGACGGTGATGTGCACGATCTGCACCACCGCCCCCAGGACCGCACCGATTGCATTGGCGGTATCCGCATTATTCGGTATATGCAAATCAACCTCTAATAGCCGGGCGACCTCAGGAAAGAAATCCGGCGCCGGACCGCCTACCGCGACAATGGGATAGTTGTTGGCAAACTGCAAGTTAAACAACGGTTTTAAACGACCCGCCTGGCCACGCTTAAGCACAATATCCGCCAGTAACTGGGTCAGATTTTGCGACTGAGCGTCCGCCAGTTTGCCATGTTGATTAAGACCCGCCTCTATTAATTTTTGGCTAATCTGTCGGGTCACCAAATCAAACACTTCTTTGCATGGCGCAATCGCATCTCCCACTTCCCAGTTACCGCAACCATACAAGTGTCGCATCTGTCGGGCCCAAATTTTCGCCCCCAGTTGCGCAGCCTGAATATTCCAATGATCGCTCATCCCCAACACATGGGTCGCATCGGAGGGGGTGAATCCGCTGTATATCACCAAACCCAGACGCTCCATTCTAGCAATAGCGCGCATCATCGGTCGATTAGTCTCCACCAGAGATTCAAGTTCAACCGGACCTTGAAGCAATCGCTCCCATGCCCCAAGCTCAATCTCATTTAGATGGCGCAGCAGCACTTCATTTTTCTGCAAGGGCAAGGCGAATTTGTTGTTTCGGGGGTTGGGAGAACCGCTATATTGACGTTCGATTGCAGTCATCACCTGTGGAAATTGATGGGCTAACAAACTCATTGGCACAACCCGGCGCTGGGAGATATCCAGTTTAGCTTTGAATCGAACCTCGCTGTCCCCGCCCAAGCCAATAGAAAACACGCGAATCGCTTCCACCATGGGCTGCCAATTTCCGATTCTCGCGCCATCCTCACACAGCTCCGGCTGACCATTGGTGACGATAGCAATGTCGGTGGTGGTGCCGCCGATATCCACAACAATAGCCTCTTGCATTCCACTCAACGCACAAGCGCCGATTACGCTGGCCGCGGGCCCGGACAGAACAGTGGTTACAGGTTGCAATAATGCAGTTTCCGCATTCACCAACGAGCCGTCGCCTTTTACGATCATTAACGGCGCGGTAATATTTTTTTCTTTCAGAATCGACTCCACGGAATTTATTAACGCTTGAATATAAAGCAACATGCGCGCATTCAGCGCCACCGTTAACGCACGTCTCGGCGCACCCAAACCGGATGCCAACTCATGGCCACAGGCCACCGGCTTGCCGGTTAATTCCTTGACCATATCCCGCAGCTGTTTTTCATGGCTGGAATTACGTGTGCCAAACATGCCTGAAACCGCAAACGCGGATACGTGATCGTCCTGCTCAAGAATTTTTCCCCTGGCCAGCTCCAAATCCAAAGACATTAATTGATCGCCGGTTGCGCCATGCCCGCCGTCCAGCAAGGTTATATATTCCTTTTCCATGATTTCCAACAACCCGCTCTTCGCGACCTGCTGATTATTGTAACCCGGCAACAGAATTGCGACTGGCGCGCCTCTGCCTTCAACCACAGAGTTTGTCGACAGCGTGGTCGATAAGGCCACCAGGTTGACTTCGGCTAGTAACGTCTGGGGCATACTGGAAATCGCGTTTCCAATACCGATGGTCAGATCAAAACTCGTGGTCAGGCTTTTATTTTTCGCGATTACCGTTTGTTGCTCATCGACAATAACCGCGTCGGTGTAGGTGCCTCCGGTATCAATGCCCAGTTGATAAGACATGGTTTTTGCGACGTTATGGTAATTTGAAATTCAGGCCTGATGAACAGGAAAGGCTGGATTCTAAGGCAAAAACTGACTTTGAAATATCTACCCTGCGTCTTTTAAAACGATAATTTTTGTCAAATGCCCAGTCATTTATCCGATCATTTATCTGATCATTTATCTGATCATTTATCCAGGCGATTGGCGACGCTGTGAAAGAATGCCTCCATATGAAATCGGGCGTGATCAGCCTGATAATGAAAAGCATGTCCTTGCGGGCAGGACAGCCGAGCCTGGCAGGTTTCGGTGCGGCAGGATGATTCAGCATTTTGTTTTAGAAAGCTATAGCAGGCTTCGACAGCATAGCCAGAATCCGAAAAAGCGCCTACCGGGCAGGCGCTTAAACAAGGCTGCCCAATGCAACGTTGGCAGATGTCATGATCAATTGCCTGCGGTTGCCGCACCCTTGTAATGGCCGCTGAGACGACCAGCGAGTCGGCCAAGGAGTCAGGTAGCGCGATGGCAAACCGATAGGCGTGCCATAAACCATACTGAGGATGAATCAACATTCCAATCCTGGATGATTGCAATGATTCCGCTTTTTTAGCCCAGTTTATAAATGGGTGGTAAGGAGGTCCGCCGAACGGAAACAACGCCCGGCCGGTTAATTTGCTGGCGATGATTTCGCCAACTCTTTGACTCCACCGATTCAATGGGTCTGTCTGACCATCAGCAGCCTCTCTCGAGCCTGAAAAACATTCCCAAAACGAAGAACCCGCATTACCAAATAAAATCAGCGATGATGCGTTAACGCCCTCGGCGATTTCTGGCACATTGTCATCTTCATTGACGCAAAACCCGCCACGCAGAACTAAACCATATGCCCCCGCCAGATGGATAATTTCATCGAGTGTGTTCATGAACTTCCAATCGCATTTTTGCGTGCCAGTGAGGGTTGCTCTCAATTATAGAATAAACAACTGGATATGATCGGCGATTATTTGCTGAGGGTTGCTCCATTCTGAAAGTTGTTTCAGTACCATAAGTAAGTATTTTGACTTTAAAAAGCTTTTATTCTTCTGTACTTCTCGTCTCGGACTAGGAGGACGGCGAGCTGCTTCATGTCGTATACCCGCTCGACTGGACCGAGCCACATCGGGACGACATCAAGATCTCAATCCGGGCTTCGGGCACTGAGAAAACGCAAGATCAAAATGACTGACCTAGATAGTGTCGTCATAAGATTAAAATAGGTTCAAGATACTTTAAGCGGATTATTCCGGATCAATTTCAGCAAGTACTGATAGATATTTTCATGGCGCATATTGAACCTGAACTCACACTCCTTCAAGTGGTAATAAAACATGTGTTCATGGATGCCGCGAAAGCACCCCAGACGCACCTTGCACAATCCCCAGAAGTTTTCAATGCCGTTGATGTGATTATGCCCGTTGGCAAACTCATTGGCCGAATGGGTCACACGATAATGTCTCTTATAGCCAAAATCAACCAAGCCGTCGTAGGTCTTGAATCCATCACTGTAAATGACCACATCGCGGCTGGCTTTTTGCTTGATAATCGGCATGATTTCAGCCCGGGAGCAGTTTTTGACGACTTGCGTATAAACTTTCCCGCCACGCTGCAACATGCCGAAAACCGGCACTTTTTTGCCCGCCCCTCGACCGCGCACCCGCTTGGGGCCGAAATAACTTTCATCCAGCTCAACCGAACCGTGTTCAAACGGGCTGATGCGTTCGCAGTCATGGGCAATTCTTGCTCTGATCCCAGCGAAAATCCGGTTGATCGCCGGACGACTCACGTCGGTGATTTCAGCTGTCTTTGACGCTTCGATATCTATGCAAAACAACTTCAATATTGCCCTGAATGCCTTCTCCGAAATTCGGGAACGGATGATATACTTGTTTTTCATAATTTTTATAATAACTTATCGTCATAATATTTTCCTTAAAGTATCTTGAACCTTAAAATAAGTTATATAATATTAATCTCAGCCACTAAAGAGCAATAACCCAATGACAAAACCAGCACACAAAAGACATGATATAAACGACAATACATGGAACCTGCTATCCCCACATCTGACGGGACAACGCGGCATGCATGGCGGTATAGCCAAAGACAGCCGCCTGTTTCTCAATGCGGTATTTTGGATATTGCGCACGGGCGCGCCTTGGCGGGATTTGCCGCCTGACTATGGCGATTGGAAAAACACTCATCGTCGTTTCTGCCGTTGGCGTGACAAAGGCATATGGGAGAGCTTGTTATCCCGGATAATTGATGAGCCGGACTTTGAGTGGATTATGATTGATGGCAGTCATATTAAAGTCCATCCACATGCGGCAGGCGCAGTAGGGGGCAATCAAGACATGAGCCGCACAAAAGGGGGCTTAACACAAAGATACGCTTGGCCGTGGATGCGCATGGTATGCCGATCAGATTTATTGTTACAAAGGGCGCCGGAGCTGATTGCGCGCAAGGCTGGCGCATTAATTGATGGCTTTAAAGGCGAACACTTATTAGCCGATAGAGCATATGATACACAAGAGATATTGGACAAGGCAAAATCACAGGATATGAAAGTTGTTGTCCCGCCAAGGAAAAACAGAAAAGAACAACGAGAATACGACCGGCATTTATACAAAATCAGCTATCTGGTTGAGAATGCATTCTTGCCTCTTAAGCGTTGGCGTGGCATGGCAACACGCTATGCAAAGAATACCAGTTCATTTATTGCCGCTGTTCAGATTAGGTGCATGATGCTTTGGGCTGAAATCTTATGACGGCACTATCTAATATATGCTTCAATGGTCTCTTTTATTGCTGAAGCTTAGGAGGACTGCATCACCATTCCGCCCAGAATATCGATCGAGAATCGATACTATTGTTTCCGTAAAATCGTGCTTATGAATTGGCACTGAAGATATCTCTTGTTAGTTCTTCTCCCTTTATACCTCGACCGTTTTTGATTTTTGTGTTCTTCTTTGGTCTTGCTAGTTTTCCCCCTTGATGCGCCTTATACCCGAGGACACGGCGCACACCGATTTTTAAGTATTCTTCTTGCGATTCTATACTTACCGATTTTCTGCCTAATCCCTTAGATACAGTAGCAGTTGTAAATGTTCCAGAAAATGGATCAAGTACTGTGTCGCCTTCATTGCTACTAGCACGGACTATTCTGTCTAGTAGCGCTTGTGGTTTTTGTGAAGGATGCTCTTCATATTCACCCATTCGATACCGCACCCTCGGGAAGCTCCAAACATTACCAGGAACTTTCTGCGTGCTGTATTGTTTCGGCGCTTCTCCACGATAATCAATCAGTTGCCTTGTTGCCCCTGTTTTTGCCTCAACCAGAATGTCTTGTGCGTTAAAGGTATATTTTTTTGAGTCTTTAACACAGTGCAGAATCGGCTCATACATTGATCCGTAGTACTTTCGCGCCTGAACCCCTGAACTGTCGTAAGACCAAACAATACGACTAAGTATGGTAAGCTTTTCTCTCACATAAAGATCAAAATACGGCAGGGCTTGAGTACTCGTCATTAAGTACATTGTGCCCGTAGTTTTTAGAACCCTAATACACTCGTCAATCCACTTATAAGCCCATTCAGCATATGCGGCGCCTGAAGGCCAACGGTCTTCAAAATCGGAGAATTTTTTTCCGATATTATAAGGAGGATCTACAAATATCAGGTCTACAGAAGAATCCTTAACTTCCGACCGCAATACATCAATAGCATCGCCGTGATAGATTGTATGACCATCAATCTCGTACTTCTTCATTCGCCGCCCTTGCTTCGCTTTTTGTCCCGATTATAACGTAAGTCGCTATCTCCACCTCAACATCAAGCACAGATAGTATAAGCTTCCTATTGCAAGCATAGAACGGAAGCCACTGTCTAATCTCTGAATGAGCGGGCCATAGCCCAACTCCTTATCACCCAATTTGTGATTACTCTGGTTGCCTAATACTGTATAAAAGTCTTTGGGGCTGACCCATCACGGGCAGGTGCCGTGTGCGCCGCTGAATGAATATTCTTTGTGTCGCCCATCATACTGAGGCCATCGTTACACCACTTGCAATGATATATCGCCTTTCTCTATGCGCGCAAATATGGGAAACTCAGCGGTATTGAGCATCGCATATTTAATTATGACATTCACTACTTTTTCGGGGGAGTTATGGCAGGTTACTGGATAGTCCGGGCATCCGCATGTCGCGATCAGGCAGCGGCGGACGAGTATTCTAAATTATGGGGTGAAATCGCAAATCGGTACCGCGCTAAGACCATAGCGGGTCGTGGCGATCATCAAACCGTAGAAGGTGAATATAGACCACGCATTTTAATAATTGAGTTCCCAACCTACCAGGATGCTTTGGATTGCTATAACGATCCAGACTATGCCGTGGCCATGGAATTCGCATTGAAAGCGTATCAGCGGGAATTGGTCATCATTGACGGAAATTAAAAGAATGGCTGGCAATTATTTTACTGCACTGACTTTTACTTGAGGGATCAATATTTTGAAAATTATTTTAGGGACACTGACCTTTTCCAACCAGACTGATGCGGCCACATCTCTGCAAATGCTCGAATTGTTTCATGGCAACAATTACCATGAATTGGATACCGCGCACCAATACAACGGCGGAAAAACCGAGGTGTTGCTGGGCCAGCTGCTATCCGAAAATCCTGGGTTGGAATTCAACATTGCAACCAAGGTAAATCCATGGAATGACGATGGCTTAAAACCCGAGCAGGTTTCAATACAACTCAAGGAATGTCTCGATCGGTTGCGGGCAACCCCGGTCGATTTGCTGTATCTGCATTCGCCGGATCTTGATACGCCTGTTGTGGATACCCTTGCAAAATGCTGGGAGTTTTACCAGCAGGGGGCATTCCGGCGCTTTGGGCTGAGTAACTTTTCGTCGTGGCAGGTCGCCGAAGTTGTCGAAATTTGCCGAGCTAGGGGTTGGATGGCGCCCACCGTCTATCAGGGAATGTATAACGCCCTGACTCGGGATGTGGAACGGGAATTGTTTCCTTGCTTGCGTAATTATGGTATCAGTTTTTACGCTTATAACCCTTTGGCAGGCGGGTTGCTCACTGGAAAACACCAAAACTTCGATCAAGCGCCTGAGCCCGGCCGATTTTTGTCAAATGACCAATATACCGCTCGCTATTGGAAACCGGATTACTTTGATGTGCTTGAGACCTTGACAGCCACATGCGCGAAACACGATTTGATGCCTGCAAATGCCGCACTATGTTGGCTTATTCATCATTCGCGATTGTCCGCCAAAGACGGTGACGGCATCATTCTCGGCGCTAGCAAGTTATCCCATTTGCAAGAAAACCTGGCACATGTCGGCGGCGGCAAATTAGCGGATGAAATCGTAGAAATTCTTGACCAAGGCTGGCAACGGATTAAGCCGGATTGTTTTAAGTATTTTCGACCATAGTCGTGCCAGAAAATCCTAAACCGGAAAAACTTAAACGAAATAATTGGCCAGGTTTGCTAAACATCCTTCCCCGCTGGTTATGTTTATCGGCAAACTCTTGTTGAATGAACCCGCCACGGGTTAAGGTCAAGAGTGTCGGTTCGGCGCTCTGAGATAGTAGATTTATAGTAACCTTGGTGCGAGCAATCCCATCTTCCCCATCTTCCCACTGCCAGTTAAAGCAATTTTTACGTTTGGGATAATTTTTTCGTATTGACCGGTGTATGTCAATCCGATCAATTCATTGACAATGGTAATATAAATGTCTGCTGGTCAGTGACGCAAGCATCCTTGTCATAGTTGAATTCATATATCCTGATATTCTTCTTCGAGTACAGCAGGTAAGATGTTGTGCGTGTCCCGTAGTCGCCGTGGTCGCTGGTGCGGATGAATATGGATGACAGTTGTTTTTCTATGGCTTGACTGATGCCGGTGCCCGGCAGGTCATGGTCGCCGGCTTTGGTCTGATCCCGCATAATTGCATTTAGCTGGTCTATTTCGATAATCGCATGTCTGCTGATCAATTCAGTCAGCCGTTGAACGCCATGGGACATTTTAGGCCAATGTTGGTCAACAAAACCGTTCGATAAACTATGAAAACCATCCTTTAAGCAATGTAGGGATGAATCCTCGCTGCAAAATATGCTGATACTTTCTGGTGTGCCGAATACCAGATTGAACGGATTGTATTGTCGGTGTGTTTTTTGAAGACTGGCAATGAAACGCTTATCGGTTGCTTCATTGGTCAAATACCGCTGAACTAGCCACCCCCGGCTTTTTGCCCGCGTATTCGTGGCACCGCCGGTTCTAAAGTTAGTGACCGCACAAAATCGTCCCGCCAAATTAACCCCCAGCCAACTGCCGCCTTTCAAGGTGTCCCGGCCCGCTAAAATTTCAGGATAATCTGGCCAGTGGTGCATTGACTGAGACGGCCGTACAAAACTTTCATCACGGTTGGCCGCCACAATCAACGGATAATCATGATGTTGGTTAATTGCGAGAAAAAGTATGCACACAAGAAAATTGAATCTCCGCTTTTAGTGTACAGTGTACCTGCGCGTTAGAATAAGACAATAACCTTTTAGGCCATGACTTTTTAGGTCACAACTTTTTAGGTCACAACTTTTTAGGTCACAACTTTCTAAGTCACAACTTTCTAAGTCACAACTTTCTAAGTCACAACTTTCTAAGTCACAACTTTCTAAGTCACAACTTTCTAAGTCACAACTTTTTAAGCCAGGCCGATTCACTCTTAGCAAAATGGCAACCAATCAAATTCAGTGGTATCCGGGGCACATGCACAAAGCCGGCAAGGACATAACGGCGATGCTCAAGAAAGTGGATGTCTGTATTGAATTACTGGATGCGCGCATACCCTATAGCAGTGCGAATCCAATGCTGGCAGCGCTGAGAGGGAACAAACCCTGCTTGAAAATTTTATCAAAAAGTGATTTGGCCAACCCGCAATTGAATACTAGTTGGCAGCAATTTTATGAATCCGCTCCACATACCAAAGCACGCCTGGCCGACACCCGAAAAGCGCAAGGGATTACTCGCATTCCGGCACTGTGTCGCCAGCTATATGATGAGAACAGCGGTTCAAAATCTATCATCACGGCAATGGTCATGGGGATTCCCAATGTTGGCAAATCCACTGTGATAAATGGGTTGGCAGGAAGAAACGTCGCCAAAACCGGCGACCAGCCTGCGGTAACCAAAATCCAGCAGGTCATTGAAATTGAACCGGGATTTGTTTTGCTGGATACTCCTGGGATGTTGTGGCCAAAAGTGGAAAATAAAAATAGTGGTTATCGTTTGGCAGTGACCGGCGCAATTCGCGATACCGCGATTTCCCATCAGGACATTGCTGGATTTGCCGCGGATTATTTTATGCAAATGCACCCGCAAAGATTGACAGAGCGTTATAACCTGGAGAAATTACCCGACGAAAACACAGCGCTTCTTGAGCAAGTAGGCAGAAGAATGGGATGCTTGGTCAAAGGCGGGAAGGTCGATATGGATCGTGCGGCAAAAGTGTTACTGTCGGATGTGCGGGAGGGCAGATTGGGCCGATTTACCCTGGAAACGCCTGAGATGATGCAACGGGAATTAATAGCGGTTAATTTGGCTGGCGAGGAGCAAGCCAAACGAGCATGGGAAAGGAAACGAGACAGGAAACGGAAATGGAAGGAATCCACATCCTAAGACTGCATGCCTTGATTATTGCGCCCAATGTTTTATCGAAATTGCACGTGACCGGCGCTTTTAACACCGTATATCATTTACCCCCAATATTTTTGGAGAACAACAATGAAATTTGAAGGCATTTACCCCCGGTAATCACGCCGCAGCACGAAAATGGCGATATCGACAGAGATGGTTTCGTACAGTGGTGGCGGGAAACCGCCGAGCCGACGATGAAACTCGAGGTGATCCAATCCCGGTTTCGTGAAATGCTGCAATCCACCCGGCGGGACCTGGATTTACCGTTCTGACAAAGTGTATAGGTTCAGAAACATATTGCACTCCGATGCAGAAGGAGAGCCATGCAACATCAACACATCGGATATCGAATAAAAGGCTTTTACCGCAAACTGCCCAATTGACTGCTCGATGACAACACCATCCTGCCACACCATAGCCTCGGCTTGCAGTCTCCTGTAAACTTCCTCTTCCGTAATCAACCCGGGCGCCATATGTGGTGGACTTATACAATTTAATGACGCCGATGGCGTATTATCGGCAACTTAGCTTGACTGCCTGATTTTGTCTCAATATGTGGTGAACCCGGATAAGCTGTATTGATGCCATTGATTGTGCAATAGTTGTGCAGTCCCCCGAAACCTTCTGATGTCGTATTGGTAGAACTGGAATTTTATGTCTGAGATGAAATGTAACTTTATCGCCGGTGAATGGCTTGCCAGTAGCAATGCCATTGAGAACCGCAACCCGTCTGACCTGTATGATGTCATCGGTTTGTTTGCACAAGCCGACAAGACACAGCTGGAAACGGCACTGGATGCGGCAAGGCAGGCGCAGCGCATATGGGCTGCAACCGGGCTGGAGGCGCGCCAGACGGTGCTGACCAATATCGGCAATGAGTTGATGGAACGTAGCACCGAACTTGGTACGCTACTCAGCCGCGAGGAAGGCAAGCCGCTGGCGGAAGGCACGGGCGAAATCCACCGTGCTGGTCAGTTTTTCACCTATTATGCGGCCGAGGTGTTGCGACAGATCGGTGATACCGCAGACAGTGTGCGCGCCGGTATTGAAATTGATATACGCCGTGAACCTGTTGGCACCGTCGCCATTATCAGCCCATGGAATTTTCCGACCGCAACTGCAGTGTGGAAAATTGCACCGGCACTGGCATTTGGCAATGCGGTGGTGTGGAAGCCGGCGAATCTGGTGCCGGCATCGGCAGTGGCGCTTGCCGAAATCATTGCGCGACAGGATTTGCCAAACGGCCTGTTCAATCTAGTGATGGGCGCGGGTAGCACAATCGGCCAGCACCTGATTGAAAATCCGGCCATTGATGCCATCAGTTTTACCGGGTCGGTAGAAGTTGGTAAACAGATCGCGGTTTCGGCGATTGGCAATTTGACCAAAATCCAGCTGGAAATGGGCTCGAAAAACGCCCTCGTTGTAATGGAAGATGGTGACCTGGACATTGCCGTGGCGGCGGCACTTGGCGGCGCCTTTGGCGGCACTGGCCAGAAATGCACGGCTTCGTCACGCCTGATCGTGCACAGCGCCGTGCATAATGAATTTGTCGAGAAACTGAGCATGGGCGCCGCCGCCATGGTCGTTGGTCATGCACTCAAGCACGGCACACAGATTGGTCCTGTTGTCAGCCAGAACCAATTGGACGAAAATATGGCATATATGGACCTGGCCCGCGCCGAAGGCGGCGAGGTGCTGTGCGGTGGTGAGCGTGTCAGCCGCGATACCGAAGGCTATTACATGACACCAGCTGTGGTAGCCGGCACAAGCAATGACTGGCGCGTCAACCGCGAAGAGATGTTTGCGCCGATTGCCTGTGTGATTAGGGTCGACAGCTATGAAGAGGCACTGCATCTGGTCAATGACACGCATTTTGGACTGACATCGGGGATTATCACCCGTGACCTGGCGCGCGCCACGCATTTCCGCCGCAACGCCAAAACAGGCTGTGTCATGGTCAATCTGCCGACTGCGGGTACTGACTATCACGTGCCTTTTGGCGGGCGTGGCAGTTCGTCATATGGCCCGCGTGAACAGGGTGGTTATGCGGTGGAATTCTTCACTGCCGTTAAGACAGCCTATATCAATGCTGGCACACCATCTTGACCGCTGCCACGAGCCTCCCATGCATCTGATCGATAATCTTCAATATGCAAACTGGTCGGAGAAGATCTTCCGGCAAATGGCACAAGGTGGTGTGCATGCGGTGCATGTTACCATCGCCTATCACGAAAATTTCCGCGAGACGGTTGCCAATGTTGAGACCTGGAACCGCTGGTTTGAGCGATTTCCTGAGCTGATTTTTCACGGCAAGACCGGCGATGATGTGCGCCATGCCAGAAAAGAGGGGCGCACCGCCATCTTCTTCGGCTTTCAGAACCCCTCGCCGATTGAAGATGACATCGGGCTGGTCGCAATTTGGCACACGCTTGGTGCGCGCTTCATGCAACTGACCTATAACAACCAGTCGCTACTGGCTACCGGCTGTTACGAGTCCGAAGACCCCGGCATTACCCGCATGGGCAGGCAGGTGATACGGGAAATGAACCGGGTCGGCTTGGTGGTGGATATGAGCCATTCTGCCGAGCGGTCAACGCTGGAGGCAATAGAAATTTCTCGGCGGCCGATTGCCATCACCCATGCCAATCCGGCCTTCTGGCATCCGGCACGCCGTAACAAATCCGATGATGTGCTACGCGCCCTTGGCCAGTCGGGCGGCATGCTCGGCTTTTCAATGTATCCGCATCACCTTAATGACCAGAGCGCCTGCACGCTGGAAAGTTTCTGTGAGATGATTGCCAGAACCGCCGAGCTGATGGGCGCCGACAATATTGGGCTTGGCTCTGATTTGTGTCAGGATCAGCCGGATTCAGTGGTGGAATGGATGCGTATCGGGCGTTGGTCTAAGCAAATCGACTATGGCGAAGGTTCCGCAGACGATGCCGGATTTCCGCCGATGCCGGACTGGTTCCAGGATAACAGACATTTTATCAACATCGCAGCGGGCTTGCGCCGGTTTGGTTTTAGCGAGTCCGAAACCGCCGCCGTAATGGGGGAAAACTGGTTGCGCTTTTACGATAACAGTTTTGGCCCTGAAGGCGGCTGAGCCAATGAGCGCGCAACAGATTCTGACAGCTGGCGGCGACAGTCCCACCTGTTTACGTCCTGCCGCCACCGTCATGCGGCTGGCGCGTATGGGATCATTCCACCAGAGCCGATTGAGTTTCATGCGGGTGTTGTTGCGGCACCTGAAACACCATGGCTGGCGGTTTGACCGCCCGGTTTGGCGGATTGACACGCACGGCGTTGGTGTCGCCACCTACCGCGCCAGCGGGCCGGAACGCTGCTACACGCTTGTCGCCTTCGCGCATGATCTGCCCGATGAACTTCGCTCGGACCGGGTCATTGCCGAGGCCTGGGATGCCACTTTTGCCCTCCATGATGGCCATCCGGACGAGAGCGATATTGAAAGGCTTGCGCGAAACGTGCCGTATCAGGAGGCTGGCCGCATTTCCGATGCCGAACTGGTGCTTTCGCGAGCCAACCGGTCGGTGCGACTGTTTGACTATGTTGCTGGCTGCCTTGCCGCCGGTGAACAGCCCGATCTGGAACGGATTGAACCTGTTGGCTATCTCATGCGAACAACAGCGGTCTATGGATCAGGCAAATTTGGTGCTGCGGACCGTGACCTATGGGCTGAGCGGTCGGAATTTGCCGGCTCTTTCCAGCCTGAATTGCTGTCGGTCTGGCTGATTCGCGCCTTTACCATCGATATGGTGGAACATATGGCCAGCGTGCGGGCGCCGGATACCGCGGTTACCCTGGCGCCCGAAATCAGGCGACGGATTGGCGTCGGCAATTCCACCGGCCTTGGCATGGCACCGTTTCTAATCAATCACCCGGCGTTGATCCATTCCTGGATTGCGGCGCGCGAAACGGCGCTGGCCCGTGTCCGTGCTGTCAAAACCGCTGGCCACACCGAGATAGACCGATTTGAGCAGTTGGTGGAACGTTCTGCTGTGAACGCCGCCGACTGGCATGTTGAGCATGACTATCAGGCAAAAAAGGTTGATAGCTTGCGGGCTGACCTTGCCACCATCCACGCCTATATACGCCGCACCGACATGTCCGTCGATTATGCCTGGAACAGACTTTATGAATGGGGCGAGGCGACGCTTGGCTTTGAAGGGCAGGAACAACTTGTCTCGCTGATACTGGAGCCCTATCCACATCTTGTTGACGATCTGGCGATAACGATGGCAACTGACGAAGTAAGCGGCTTTCGCATTGACGGCAGTATGAGCGTGGCTAATCTGCGCGATATTCTGGAGCAGACATATGACTGGACAGACGCCGTTGATTTTGGCAGCCGCGAGGCGCAGGCGCGTGTATGGTATGTATCCGAAGAGAAACTGGAACCCCGGCTGGGAGAGCGGTTTGAAGAACCGATTGCCGATTACGAACTGCCGCTGGCGCCGGGCCGAGATGCCCGCCTTGCTCTGCAAACTCTGGCAGATTTTGAGGACGAGGATGCGATTGCCGGTTTTCTGCTGGCATACCCCGAACATCGGCATATTACGCGACGGGCGCAGCTAATTGTAAATTGCCCTTATGGCGAAATCCGTGACAACACCATTGCCGCAGATATGTTGCCGATAGACCTGTTGCGCTGCAAGTTGTCCTTTTTTGGGGCAACGAAATTTGACCCGCGTTCCGACAGATGGTTGCGGATTACCATGTTTCAGGGCGCCCCCTTCCCCGACGAACTGGCAGAACTTGACCCTGACGAACTTGTCTATCCGCCGCTACCGAGTGGCGCATAGGCGTGACTGTAGCCGTGCGGGGATGAACTGGTCAATCGGCGAAACAAGTGTATTGGCGATTAAGGCGGCCCGCGGTGTTGGCATGCCATGGGGACTTGCCGAAGAAGCTGGATTTGCCTTGCGCTGGCTGAGCCAAAATAGCGCACCCGGTGTCAGTGCCCTGTGCCGCTATCTTTCGTTCCATAAAACAGCGCTGGAAGAAGACATTCCGCCCGCCGTCTGGCCGGACAGTCAGAGCTGGCACTGCCCACTCCACCTCGGTGCCGCAATCTCGGACGGGGTCATTGATTTACCGGTTACCGTGCCGGGGGTGCGTGAACCCCTGCTATTGTTGCCCTTTCTCGCCACCCGCGCTACCGACGGCTGGCTTGTCAGTCTGGAAATGGGCCCGACCCGGGTCATGGTGGCATCTGACCGTTTTGCGAGCAACATTGCGGACACCAACTTGCTGATTGACCAAGCATCCTGCCGGATTACCTTTAAGGATGGCGCGCTGCCGGCAAGTGGCAGGCAAACCAACAGCCGGATACCAACCACCGTCACCGAATGCCTTGCCGTATTGACCCGCTTTGCACATCACACTTATGCGCCCGCAACCGAGGAATCACGCCTTGTCGGTGCTGGCGCCGGTCTGAATGATAACGACTGATTGTCCCCGACAGCGTGGTCCCGAAGGGCGCAGGACGAGATCAGCGCACTGAAAACAGCATGCGGCGTTAAAAAATACGCCCCCCATTGCCACCGAGCGCATTCTGCTAGTCGGCCGCCAAGGCTACGACCTCGCGGCTTCCAGCCACGAGTTGAAGGTGGACTGGTTTTCCTCCATCCATTTGTCCACATGGCGGGAAATGTCTTGCAATGAATCCTCGCCGTTACACATAGCGCTGTTTTGCGCGGACACATCGCTGATGTTAACCGCCGTCGCTTCAAACAACTTTTTGGCGGCCGGATTGGCTTTCAGAAAGTCGTTGTTCGCCACAACCCGAAGGCTGTCAACCGCAAAGCCCAGGTTCTTGCCCTGATAGGTTGTGTTGTCCTTACGGTCGTCCAGCAACGAAGTATAAGGCACCTCAAGCCATTCGACGTTTTTGCCGGGCACCAGCACGCCGGAGACCCAATAGGCGTCCAGGTGTCGTAAATCACCGGTTTCCCAGACTCGAGACGGGCGATATCAACCAATTGCAGTATGTTGGCCCGAGAATATCCTCATATTACACTTTTGTGCGGCATGGACGACCAGGCATTGGAATTTTTTGCCTAGGGTGCAAGGGATTGGGTTTGCGCCGGCGGAAATTGCCTGCCCAAAGAACATATTGCACTGTACGAAGCGGTTGTCCTCGAAAACAATATCGAAAAGGGGCGCAGAATAATGTCGGCATTGATGCCGTTCATGCGAATTCTTGAACAGGGTGGTAAACTCATTCAAATTGTGAAACACGCTTGCCGGATAGCCGGACTACCCGACGGGCCTGTGAGAAACCCTTTGCTTAAACTCAACAACGAGGTAGAGACGCGAATTGGAATCGGTATTAAAACCTTGAAAGCGACCATGTGAAAAATTCAAATTCACTTTCCGTCGGGGAAGCCCGAAAACTTGTGTTGCAAAGCCAGCGGGTATTAACCGCAGAAAATACAGGAAATGCGATTGATGCCACCTTGGGCGCGATCGAACATTTGGGCTATGTCCAGATCGATACCATATCAGTCATTCAACGAGCTCACCACCACACATTGTGGAACAGGAATCCACGCTATAACAATAACCATCTGGATTTGCTGGTGCAGCAAGGCAAGGTATTTGAATACTGGTCTCATGCTGCGGCCTATCTGCCGATGCAGGATTATCGATTTTACTTGCCTGATATGGCGGCCATCGCCAAAGGCCGAAAGCTCTGGTATGAATGCGACCCTAAATTAAAACGCCAAGTCCTCAACCGCATTGTTGGTGAAGGCCCGGTTCAGGCAAGAGATTTTGAACGCAAGGAAACAGGCAAACTGGCGATGTGGGAAAGGAAGCCTGCCAAATATGCGTTGGAACAACTATTCATGGAAGGCAAACTAATGGTAGCCAAACGGCACAGTTTTCAAAAAGTCTATGATTTAACGTCCCGGGTTTTACCCGAAGCGGTGGATACCGCCATGCCGTCAACCAGTAAGTGGCATCGTTTTCTAATTCGGAGATATCTTGAAGCAAATGGGCTGGGGCAGGCAGGCGAAATTTCCTATTTAAGAAAAGGAATTAAAGAGGGTGTGCAAGTCGAGCTGGACAACATGTTGGAACAGGGCGAATTGATTCGTATAAACATAAACAATAATTGCTATAACGATCGCTATTATGTGTTTCCGCAGATGCTGGAATTGCTTTCAAAACCGCTTTCCAGGGCGCGATTAAAAATCCTTTCGCCATTTGATAATTTTGTTATTCAACGCAAGCGAATTAGTCAATTCTTCGGGTTCGACTACCAGATTGAATGTTATGTGCCGGAAGCAAAACGAAAATACGGTTACTTTTGTTTGCCCATTGTGTGGAATGCGGCGTTGGCGGCGCGGATGGATTGCAAAGCCGACCGGAAAACTGGTTCGTTGATCATCAGGAATCTGGTCCTGGAGCCAACCGTGAACCAATTTGATGAATTCACCAATGCGCTGGCAAAAGAGTTGAGAAATTTTATGCTGTTTAATGATTGCACCCAACTGGTCGTGAACGCAGTATCGGACAAGTCGGTTAAGCAATCACTCATTGCGAAGTTCACATAAGCGCGTAAGACATAGCGCAAGCAGGTATGTGACGGATGACAATTTTAGACAAAAACCCGGCTTATGCCGGGTTTTTAGTCGCAAAGCGCTATTTAAATTTCCGGATTTCTCCGCTGCTCACGCGCGCAAAATAAGAATCCATTTCCATTTTTACGGTAGGCGCAAGGAAATACAGGCCGAGTATGTTAGGTACGCAAATCAAGAATACCAGCGCGTCTGATATATTCAGAATTGGACCCAATTCAACGACACAACCCAATGCCACAAATGCACAGAATATAATTTTATAAATTTTCTGTCCTAATTCGCCTTCGCCAAACATGTAAGTCCAGCCTTTCAAACCATAGTATGACCAGGAAATCATGGTGGAAAATGCAAACAACAGCGCCGCAAAAGCCAGTGGCACCGGAAACCATGAGAATTCACGTTCAAACGCCGCTGAAGTCATCGCCACACCCTGTGCGTTGCCCGCAAAAGACGGATCGGCAACCTGAGCCGTGCCAATTACCAGCGCAGTGATGGTGCAGATCACTATGGTATCAATAAATGGCTCAAGCAGTGAAACAATGCCCTCTGTTATTGGCTCATCAGTTTTAACCGCCGAGTGAGCAATTGAGGCTGAACCGATACCGGCCTCGTTTGAAAACACCGCGCGTTGGAAACCGATGATCATTGCGCCGAGCGCGCCGCCGGCCACACCCTCTCCGGTAAATGCGCCGACGAATATGTTGGCGATTGCCGTTGGAATGGCGTTGGCATTCATTAAGATAACGATGATGGCAAACAAACAATAGAATATCGCCATAAACGGAACAATCTTTTCGGTCACTCTAGCAATCGATTTAATGCCACCGACAATCACCACAAATACAACACTGGCAAGAATAAGACCGACCAACCAGCCCAAACCATCAAGCGCGCCCCCCGAAACATTGTTGAGTTGCACATATGCCTGATTTGACTGGAACATATTGCCAATTCCCAAGGCCCCTATAAAAATGCCAATGGCATAAAAAGTGCCGATGAATTTACCGAATCCAGCCATGCCGCGGTCTGCAAATCCTTTCCGAAGATAATACATCGGCCCCCCGGATACATGCCCGTCGGCAAATTCCTGTCGGTATTTGACGCCCAGCGTACATTCCACAAATTTTGTCGACATGCCCAGAAAACCGGCCAGGATCAGCCAGAATGTGGCGCCAGGCCCGCCAACCGTGACTGCAACCGCAACACCACCGATATTACCAATGCCGACGGTCCCTGAAACCGCGGTCGCCAACGCCTGAAAGTGCGAAACCTCGCCGTGGCTATTAGGGTCGGCATAATCACCGCGCACCAATGCAATTGCGTGCTTAAAACCGCGCAGGTTGATAAAACCCATGTAGAAAGTAAAAAACACCGCTCCAACGACCAGCCATAAAACAACCACTGGTAATTGGGCGCCGAATACCGGAATCTTGAAAAACACGATCTGACCAATTAATTCAGCAATTGGCGCGGTCGCATCATTGATTGCATCGTCGATTCCGGCGTGGGCGCTGGTCAACGAAACAATCATCAAACTAATTGTTAAAAATAGGCGGTACATCGTAATCTCCTCTAAAGTTGTGTATCAAGTGATCAGCATGAATCGAAGTTCTGGACAGGTTTTCTACGGTACGACAGTAACAGGCACCGAAGATGTTTGCACCAGCGCGGCGGTAACACTGCCAAAAATCATGGAGTGCATACGTGATTCACCCAGTTTACCGATATATATTTGGGATACATCGTGCTCCGCGGCCAGCTCAACCAGAGTTTCAGCTATTTTTCCATGGCGCACTACCGATTCAACAGACAACCCGGAATCCGCGAGCGCACTGGTTTCTGCACGCAACACCGTATCATTTGCTCTTTGAATTTCTGATTCACGACGTTGATGTCGCTCAGCCAGTTCTTCGGGTGTGTGGAAACTGTATGGTGACCAGTCGATAACATAAGTTAATACAAGATCGGACTGGGTTAATTTGGCGTGATTGACGGCAGCTTTTAAGGCGCGTTTACCGCCTTCGCTCCCGTCCAAAGCAACCAGGATTTTATCGGACATACTCTATCTCCTATTTGTGGTTTAAGAATCTAATGTTCAATTCAGAAAATTGGGACGATAAACAGGGGCATCTAT
Source organism: Candidatus Spongiihabitans sp. (assembly GCF_965237845.1). Lineage (GTDB taxonomy): Bacteria > Pseudomonadota > Gammaproteobacteria > Arenicellales > Poriferihabitantaceae > Spongiihabitans. The sequence continues at coordinate 2,715,153 of NZ_OZ250154.1, forward strand.
TCTCTGTTTATCTATTTCAGTGATTTCAATAGCAGCGGAAATTTAAAAATGCGAGCAACAAGGCTTTATTCGAATAACTGGAGTGCACCCAATACAATACTCAAGTTTATTTGCGCGCACAACATCTCTCAACGGCATATCCCAACGATTAATAGTTTTTAAACCATGATACTACATGGTATATCAATCACGTGCAATACAGTATTTTCGTGTCATTATTCCTTTTCCCGCATAGTGATTGGCGCTTTTTCTGTCGCCATCGCGCTCATTCGGCAACCGGCGCACATCACGTTGCAATATCCGAATCGCTAATTTTATGGCCCCAGCTTTGTTTGGCGGATAAATATCGTTTATTCCATTTTGATACCCCGGCGACATGCCCCTGAGTCGTCATTTGAGTCAGCCCGGCGCTGGACAGATCGTCAATTTTCTTGGGATTATTGGTCAACAGTCGCATCGGTCGATTGCCAAGGAAATATAAAATCAGGGCCGCCGCATCGGTGAAATCCCTGGAATCGGCTGGAAGCCCCAAAGATTGATTGGCTTGATAGGTGTTTTCTCCCGCGTCCTGCAGAAGATACGTTGCCGCCTTGGCCCACAAACCGATGCCGCGTCCTTCATGGCCGGCCATGTAGATAATTATGCCACCGCTTGGATCATCCGCAATTCGGCTGACCGCGGATGCGAGTTGCGCTCCGCACTCGCAACGCTGTGAGCCAAACACATCGCCCGTCAAGCAATTCGAATGAACGCGCACCAACGGGTTTTCTAAATTTTCAGGGTTGCCAATCACTACCGCACTATTCACCGCCATGGACGGGGCTAAATCAGCAAACAGATTTTGACCGCCGCTTTTCCGCAACGCCGCGGCGAGTCCTTCAACTTTCTCGAGCTCGGTGCTGCGCACCGCCGCATACCAATTAACCTGGTAGGAATTCCCGGCCAACCGCAATGGCAATGGAATGGGTCCGAGCAGATTAATAATTAATGCGTCCTCATCTGTGGAATTTTCGTTATCGATGCAGCTGCCATCACCACTAATGCGGACAAGTTTTCCCGCAGCGACCAGTCGTTCTCGAACATCAGGCTTTAAATAAGTAAACATGCAGATTGAGTAAACATGGATGAACAATTAACTTATGCTATCCTAAGCGTACCTCAATGAAGCGCAAAACAACATTGGCTACGCAAAGTTTTCATAAAAAATGTCCAAAGCAGAATCCGCGTCGTCGCCGTTAGATAAAGATCAACTGCGATCCTTGATAAAGAGAAGCGACGCGCTGGGATTGGTCAAGATATTTGAGCACTGCCTGGCCATCCTAGTCGCGGTTATACTGCTTTCAAGTTTCGGCAATTGGATAATGCAAGGATTGATTATTATTGTGCTTGGCGGGCTGCTGACTTTTTTATTTGCCGCGCTACACGAAACGATACATAAAACAGCGTTTAAATCACCGCGGTTAAATGCAGTGATTGGGTGGATCAGCGGATTGTTGTTGGTATTGCCGCCAAAATATTTTCAGGCATTTCATTTGGCACATCATCGTTATACGCAAATTCCAGGCAAAGACCCTGAGCTGGATTCTGAAAAGCCAAAAACAACCGGGCAATATCTGCGAAATCTTTCTGGCCTGGATTATTGGATCGGGCAGGGCAAAACCCTGGTTTTATTTGCGATAGGCAATCATCACACCCACTTTGTCAGCGACGTTAAACAACCTGGCATTGTCAGGGAAGCGCGGATATTTCTGGTAATTTACCTTTTATTGTTGTCGATTAGCCTGATCGGCGAGTCTGCGGCGCTCTGGAAGTATTGGGTGCTGCCGATGTTGATAGGGCAGCCCTTCTTGAGAGCCTTCCTGCTCGCTGAACATGCGTTATGTCCATTGGCGTCGGATATGTTGCAAAACACGCGCACCACGTTAACCAATAAACTGATGCGGCGGGTTTGTTGGAATATGTCGTTTCATGCTGAGCATCACGCTTATCCGGCGATTCCGTTTCATCAATTGCCCGATGCACATAGGCTGTTGAAACCACACATCAGTATAATTTCCAATGGCTACATCGCGGTTAACAGAGAAGTGCTGCTGTCGTTATGATGCTGTCGTTATGATGCTGTCTTTATAGCGTATTGCACAGCAAATAATAAGGGTCGTAGGAAGTCAAGCATTCCTTGATGGACGCTAAACTTCCACGACATTAAATTTTAATGGCGCCGAGGTTCAGATTGTTCTCCCGAGCGCATTGCCTGGCCTGTTTGTATCCCGCATCAGCGTGTCGCATCACCCCAACTGCGGGATCGTTCCACAGCACCCGGGCAAGGCGTTTATTAGCCGCTTCCGTGCCATCGGCCACGATCACTACCCCGGCGTGTTGAGAAAAACCCATACCGACGCCACCGCCATGATGCAACGAAACCCAGGTCGCACCGCCGGCAGCGCTCAGCAAGGCATTTAACAATGGCCAATCAGAAACCGCATCGGAACCATCAATCATGGATTCGGTTTCCCGGTTCGGACTGGCCACCGACCCGGAATCGAGATGATCCCGGCCGATAACAATAGGCGCCTTTACCCTGGCATCGGTTTTATAAATGTCTTGCGGGTCGCCGGACAGCTCCACCCATCTAAACGGGCCGACCCCTCGACAAAATAGCGGACGAATGTACGCAGGCACAAATCTCGGGAAATCAAATGCATTTTCGACCCCATAATTCAGCGCTTCCTGACGAATTATTGCCATAGTCCATCGTAGGCACGCCTTGTTTATGAAACGCCAGCATAGCATTGACATGATAGGCCATGGATTTTCGCGCTTCTTCGGCAACTTTCTGATGATTATTTTTTCTTTCCAGCTGCCACTTCTCCATGCTCCAGCCGACCGGCAAATAACCGTTCACAGGATCATGAGCGGAAGTCTGATCGGTAACCAGATCAGGTTTGATATTGCGTTTGACCAATTCAGCAATAACTTCAGCGCCATTGCCAAGCAAGCCGACGGAAATGGCCGCCCCTTTGGCGCAGGCGCGCTGGATCATATCTAAAGCCTGATCCAGATGTTTTGCGTTGTGGTCAAGGTATTTAGTCTGTAGTCTAAAGTCGATACGGGTGGCATCACATTCCACGCAAAGCATGCAATAACCCGCCATAGTTGCTGCCAATGGCTGTGCGCCGCCCATACCGCCAAGCCCGGAACTGAAAATCCATTTTCCTTTGGTGTCACCATTAAAATGTTGGCGCCCTGCTCCATCGACTCAACGCCAACCAGCGCGAATCAGGAAGATCACGTTTCCATGGCCTGCCATGGCACATATCGGCTTATGGGCATGAACAGGAATCTTGCCAATAATCGTCGCCATCGAACTGCTTACCGCAACCCAGGGCGTACAATTTCGCCAGCCGATAAAGACCAGCGAGCCATTGCAAACTGTCATTGCCGTGCTGAGGAATAAAGTCGATCGACTTGACCATGATCGATTTATGGCAACCGACATAAACGCTGCGGCGCGTCTGGTTGAAGACGGGGAAATAGTCGCTGCGGTCGGGCCGGATAGACTGCTTCAGTTAACCGGTTGAATACCGGGCAAGCAACGTTCGATAAGCCGATTCGCCCACGAGAATATGCTGTGACAGTTTTTCATCTACCAAATTTGTTCGCCGGTTTCCTGTTCGCGCCGCGCCGCAATAAGCGCCAAAACGGCCCGCTTTTGCTCGCCGGACATGATGATCCAGTCACGAATCTCATCAGCGTTTCGATAACAACCTCTGCAAAAAGGCTCGCCGTCGAAGCGGCACACCGATAAACAGGGTGACGGCACGGTAGTATCGAGCTTGGGGGGTTGGTGCGCACCGCGGCGTCGATTTGATTTTCGTCGTGGCACTAACTGCGTCATAATAATTAGTTATTGCGTCGCGTTTTCAACAGACCTGTTTTCAACAACCGAAAATATCCGGGCAAACTCTAAGGTTGGCGGAGGGACAAGATCTGAGTGGCGACGACAATAATGAGCAACAGCACCATCTGCGTGGCGTTAATGATCACGCTTCGTTTATGCAAGGATTTATAGCGTGATTTATCCTGCGCCGTGTCGCTGGCAAGCCATTGGTCTTTAGCGCTGGTCATTTTAGGCATAAGAATCTGGCGGCCGTACACAAACCCTAAAAAGATAATCGATAACAGGATGCAGGTGTAGGATCGGGCGGCGAGCGCAAGCGCCGTGGCCAACGCGGATAACGCGATTCCCCATAAGTAGTATTTTGGAAACACATAACGTGTGAATTTAAGCGCCTCATCGTCGTCAAGGCTTTTGAATATCGACGGTGCAACGATACCCGCGAAAAACAGCATGGATCCGAGCAATATCGATGAAAAGAATGTTGCTAACCCCAGCATGGTGTCACATTATGAATAATTATAATGGGTCGATTATACTTTAATCCGCGTAATTGCAATTGATCGTGCCACCATTTCCGCAACCGCGATTTTCGGTCATTGCCGTAATTTTCAATTTATTCTGCCAGTTGTTTGATGGTTTCATCGCCAGCGATATTTCGGATTTTTATTCTTAGCGGTTTTTCGGGCGAGTTGATTTTGCCGTTCCAAAATTCCTTGGTTTGGTTGCCGTCGATGATTATGCGGCCTTTTTTATCGATTTTGATTTCATTGCTGCTGTGCCATGCGCCGTTGGCGTTTTTGCAATCCAGCGACAGCCATTCAATCAGTTCCAAGCTATTTTCGCTGATCTTGATTTGCGTTATCGGGTTATTTTTCAATGCTCTTTTCGCATTGTATTGGTTGATTTTTTGTTGCAGGCGGTCGCTTTGAAACTGCGTGATTGTCACGCAGTAGCCGTTCAGGTCGTTGTTGCTGATTGCGTATTCAAAATCATCGTTGTCGATCAAATCGTGCAACAATAACTTCAGGTCGCGCAGCTCGATTTCGGTGGTGGTCGGATTGATGTTTTTAATGAATTTTTTTAACTCTTTTTCGTCGTCGATATCGACATAATAGACGATGGCTTTAGCTGGAAATTCCTCCCATTTCTGTTCCAGTATTTGCAGTTGCTCGTTGATGATTTGGTTGACAATCGTTTGGTCCAACACCTTTTCGCTGCTGTCGATTAAATTCGGCGCATAGACGGGAATGACGCCGAGTTTTTTATCCTGTATCGCGCCAAGCCAAAAGTCGCCGGTGCCCTCGATGCCTTGCGCCAACCCGGGAATCAGTTTGGCGAGTTTGTCCATGGTTTGTTGCGGGTTGCGAAATAGATGCACGCCGTCCCTGACTTCCAAAATTTGAAAAGCCGCGCCGGCTTGTTGCAAGCGGTCGCGGCTGATTTGCAGACTATTCATGCCGACATCGCAATGGATAAATTTGCGATTCAAGTCATGTGCGACTTTGGCGGAGACGCCGCTACCGCCGAAGAAATCGGCGACAATCATGTCTTCGTCGCTGCTGGCTTTGATAATACGCTCTAGTAATGCTTCGGGCTTTTGAGTAGCATAGCCAGATCTTTCTTCGGACTGAGAATTTATAATCGCAATATCCCAAACATCTTCCCTGATTTTTCCTAGTGGATTAGTTTTGACTACGCGACCAAACGAAGTCGCCCCTGCTTTTTCTTGTTTTAATGTATTTGCAGAGTAAGGCGCTCTTACTGCATCCATGTTAAAAAAATAATCACTATTTTTAGAATAAAATAGTATGTTGTCATGCTTTCTCTTAAATGAATCGATAGTTTGTCCTGAGGGATCTTTGTACCACCAAATAATTTCATTGATGAAGTTTTCTTCGCCAAAAATCTCGTCCAACAAGATTTTGACATAATGCCCGATATGATGATCTAAGTGCACATAGATGCTCGCGCGGTCCGACATCACGCTTTGAATCGCGGTCAGGTTTTCATACATCCAATTCAAATAATCCTCTTTCCGCCATATATCGCCATACATGGTTTCTTCAAAGGATTGCAATTCCGCAAGTTCCATTTTTTGTTCGGCATGTTCGATTTTCGCTGCGAGGTCGGGGTTGCGGCGGATATAGACTTGTTTGGCGTAGTTGGCGCCGCTGGCAAACGGCGGATCGATATACACTAAATCCACTTTTATGCCGCGCGCCTTCAGATAGGCGCATGCCGCCAAGCATTCGCCGCGCAGCATCAGATTGTTCCAATCCTGGTTTTTCTTGCCGACTTGTTCGATCTCCTCAACCTCATATGACGGCAAGCCGCGTTGTATTTTTTCGAACACATTGTCATTGTCGCGATAACTCAACACGCGTTGCGCGCGCGATATTATTCAATACCGCCTGTCCTTGAATCGGCTCGGGCGCGTAGGGAATGTATTTAATCGGCATGGCGCGTATCCAAAGTTATCCCGTAATACAAAATTTAGTGAAAAAAGTTTTTGACTTTTTCGTTGAATTTGTTGAGGTTGGTTTCTATATCAGCATCATCTTGCAGATACAAGAAATCAAATTTTTCATAACCGAAGTGCGCGCGGTTTTTCTGCAAAAACTCGGTTTCAACAAATGACTTTTTTCTTTGAAAAACAAGGTCGTTTGCATAGCCCATGCCCTTGGTTTCCAACATTAAGACTTTGTGGATTTTATCCTTGTTCTCATCGCGTTGAATGATTAAAAAATCGGTGGTGTATTTGCCGATGTTACACCAATACGATTGCCTTTTCTCAAAGCAATGGATCACAAAACCGGTGGCGCCGCGCTGGCCGTTATAATAAATCTCCAAGCGCAATTCTTTAAACAATTCGAATGACAGGATTTGTTTCAATATATCCAACTCAAATCCGCTTTGAATGAAATCATATGGTAGGTAGTGAAAACTTTGCGCTCGGCGTTGCACCGCGACGGAATCTTGGTTATCAATGCCAGCGAGTTGTTTTTCAATATCGGCCGTGTTTATGCCATGCGCAGCAATTGCGCCGAGGCCGGAATAATTTCCTGTTCGGTTTGCAATCTGCGCTCGGCATGAAACGACAAACGGATATGGCATTCAATGGCATCGAGGTTGTAAAAATTGTTCCAATAGGTTGCGTCCGTTTTGGCGATGGTTATCTTGGCGTAGATTTCTTGCAGTTGGTCGGCGAATTCCAGCAACTCCGCATAACTTGGCGTATGACAGCCGCTTTTTGCTATCGAATACAACCAACGTTTGCAATACGGCGCTTCATCGCCGCTCGCTTCGCTGATTTTGGTATCAAAGTTTTCCATGTCTTCAAAGTTGGTGGTGACGATGAGCGACGGCGTGGAATGGTTTTCTATTTCGCTGCAAAGTTTTTGCAACTTAACGCGGGTTTGCGCTTCGGTTTCAACCGTTAGCGATTGATAATTGACTCGGAGTTGGCAGAATTCCAGTTCGGGAATTTTCAGATGCTGCATTCTGGAATGCTGTTGCAACTTGGTTTGCGCCGCGTCCGTAATCGGGCGATTGATTTCATCAATGGATGTATGCTGTTGTTTTTTGAGTTGCTGGTTTAATGTTTTCGCGTTGCCGTCGTTCAGCCAGATTAACGCGGTTTCTTTTTCCGCCGGCTTGGCGTCGACTTGACGCAAGCAGCGACAACTGGTTTGCAACACCATGTTTTGCGGACAATCGCCCTGTTGCGACAGAATCACGCCGGTCAGACTGCGGCAATCCCAACCTTCCTTGCCGATTTGCACCAGCAAAATGTAGCGTTTGCTGGAGGCGCTCAAGTCCAACGAGCGAAACGCAAGTTCGGCGCCTTGCGGTTGAGGATATTTTGCGTTGCCTTTGTGAAATTTCAGTATTTCATGCGCGGCAATGCCCAACTCGCCGAGTAGATGCGGATAAACTTGTTGCTCCAAAGTTTCGATGTTGCTGCAAAAAATCGCGATTTTGGCAATGGCGCCGTCGGCATAAATTTTGTCGGCGTATTGTTCGCGAAAATCGTTTATGCCTTGCGTGATGATTTGCAAACGATCTGCATTGCCTCGGGCGATTTTTACTTGCGGTTTTTTCAGAAACAGGTTAATCGCCTTGAGTAGCGGATAGTAATAAACGGTGTTGGTGATCTGGGGAAATTTGAGTGCGGTCTTGCCGCCGATATTCAACGTATCGGACGAAATTAAATACGGCGTGCCGGAAAAACCGAGCACGTTGGTGATGTTGCCGCCGCGTTGCCATTGGTTCACCACTTGGCGCAGTTTTATATCGTCGTTGGCGGCGTGATGCACTTCGTCGATCAAGATTGAGAGATTGGGGATTTTACCGATTAAGTTGCGTAATTCGTTGGCTTGACGGTCGCGTTCATCGGCGGTTTTTTAAATCCCTTGTTTTTGTCCGCTTTTTCCCACTACATCTATCCGGTCGAGAATGACTTTCTCGGCGTTCACGACAAACACCGTTGCGAAAGGATTGGGAAAGCATCTGCTGACTTTTTGCGCGTTCGGGTTTCTGACCTTGTTGCTGCTCTTTGATGTTTTCTGTTGATTCAAAATATGAAACGACAATTGCCGTTTAAGGCTACTCGCAGTTGGTTCAGGAACAACCCAGGATGGGTCGAAATTCTCGATGGTTCTTAAACTCGGGGCGATGGACGATTTCAATCCGGACGGAATCAACACCAAAAAATTATGCGCGAAATTACGGTCGTTGGAATCTTGATTGGCGAAATACAAATCCAAATAAATGAGCGCCGCCATTAAAAATGTTTTGCCCGCGCCCATCGGCAGACTCATCAAATAATCGGGATAATTTACGCCGTAGAAAATATCTTGGATGATTTTTTCATAATCCAAATCACGCGGATTTTCCAAAACTTGCTTAGCGATTTCCGGCAAGGATTCTTTTCCATCCGCATCTTTGCGAATGGAAAATGCATACAACGCTTTCGCCGCCGGCAGGCCTTTGAGGAATTCCCTTGAGGTTTTGTTGATGTTTAATTGATCGAGATCGATGTCATCGGTAAAAAAGCCTTCGCTGAATAATTGCCATAGCGGTTTGTTGTCGCCAGCGATTTTCAAATACAGATAAGTTTCAATCGCTTCTATTTGTGTGCCGCGCAAGCGAGATTGGCATTTGATGTACGACAAAAGCCCGTGAACAGAGGTCGGCTTCAACAACCATTCATCTTTTCTCCGTTGTATAAGCTCGTTTAACATACTGATTTTCCACGTCAACAGTGGCGGATTATGCGGGCAATCCAGCAGCAAATGCTGCGGTGTCGGCATAGACATCGTAGTTTGTGATCTTGTCTCCTTCCACGGTAAATACATTGACCATGCCGCCTTTGACTACATAGCCTGTGGCCTTGTATTGCCAGGTTCCCTGACATTGATTGACCATTTTATTGTTATCGACGATGCTGTCGATAATAGTAACCTCGATGATGTCAAGATGGTCTTTGATGATGGAAAAGAATCGGTCGAATCCTGCTATGCCATAAAATTTTCCGGCCCAGGGGAATTGACCGTCTTGGGCGTGATAGGTAACCACAATATCAGAAGACAATAATCCAAGCAGGTTTTCACGATCCCGCTGTTTTAAGCAAGTATAGTAATTATCGACTATTTGTTTAGTGGAACTCATGCCGGATCGAATAATAGGCACCAATAGTGGACTCCAATCGTATTGTCATGGTGGACAACAAGAATTATTTTGTTCGACAGCGCCATAAATAAATCTAGGCCGACCAAAGCACCGGAAAGCTGGGATGTTCCATACTATCACCGTGACATAATTTTACTTCTGGAAAAGGCGGTGAAGTTTCCCACGGACGCACAGCGAAACGGGCATCATCGCCTATCCATCGGGTAGAAAATCCGCGTCTGCGCGTTTTTATATGGGTTGTGGGTGGCGCACCATGAATAGTGCGCATATGAAAGGCGATGCAGTCACCCGGTTTTAATTTCCAGGACAAAATTTTATATGCCTCTCGGTTGGCATCAATATCGGGTATCGTTTCAAATCCTGCAATGTCATCGCCGTAGTTTTTACTGGTCAGAAATAGTTTCGGGTAATACATCTTCGCACAATGATGACTGCCCGCTATAAATTCCGGGCAGGCCTCCTGCAGCACCGGGTCCAAAGGCAACCACAGAGAAACCGCCTGGTCGCCATCAACCCCATAATAAGGCATGTCGTGGTGCCAGGGCGTTGCTTGCCTGGTCCCTGGCTCTTTGATCAGGACATGCTCATGGTAAATACGCGCTGTTTTCGAGCCCATCAGTTTGCCGGCGATTTCCGCGGCCGGAGATTGCTGCAAAAACTGCCTGTATTGATCGATCTGTTGCCAATTGCAATAGTCGTCATAAAAACCACCCGGCTCTCCCGGTTTGGTATAAACCGTTGAATAGGGTCCAGGATTTTCAAAATTCCTGACCACGCCATCGGCCAGAGAATCCAGCCAGTGCGGTTCGAACAATCCACGAAGGCAGATCGCGCCAGCGCGCTTGAAATCGGAAATATGCTGCTCGGTTATTGTTATCAATGGTGATTTTGCCCAGTGAAATACCCATAAGACACGCTTTAACGCGGGGAATTCAATATAATAATTGATTGCGCGGTTAGTCGTCAACGCGCCTTCTGCTTTTGACTTGACGCCTTTTCACATAAATCAATTTCAATCATGACCAGAACCGTATTCAAATGCGTTGATGCCCATACTTGCGGTAATCCGGTGCGGGTGGTTATCGCCAATGGTCCCGATTTGACAGGCCAGTCGATGAGCGAAAAGCGTCAGCATTTTATTAGGGAGTACGATTGGATACGAACCAGCCTGATGTTCGAGCCGAGAGGCCATGACGCCATGTCCGGTTCCATTCTTTATCCGCCGATAGCGTCAGGCAGCGATCTGAGCGTGTTATTTATCGAGGTCAGCGGCTGCCTGCCGATGTGCGGACACGGCGCAATCGGCACCGCAACCATAGCCCTCGAAGAAAATCTGGTAACCCCAAACACGCCAGGCTTGTTAAAAATGGATACACCCGCAGGATTGGTCGAAGCGCGATATGAAATTACAGACGGTTATGTGGATTCTGTCGAGCTAACCAATATTCCATCGTTTCTGCACTCGACTGAGATAAAAGTGGACGTGCCTGGAATCGGTGAACTGATTATGGATATAAGTTACGGCGGAAATTTCTACGCTATCATCGAACCACAGAAAAATTATCAGGGTCTGGAGCATATCAGCGTGGATCAAATTAGGACTGTTAGCCCTCTGGTCAGAAACGAAATCAACAAAATAATAACGGTTGTCCATCCTGAAAATGAAACCATAAAAAATGTCAGTCACATAATGTGGACCGATATGGCAAGGGACAAAAACGCGGATTTACGCAATGCGGTGTTTTATGGCGACCGCGGAATAGACCGCTCTCCTTGCGGCACCGGCACCTCGGCAAGAATTGCTCAGTTAGTCAGCCGCGGGGACCTGGACATTAGCCAAAAATTTGTCCACGAAAGCATCATCGGCAGTCTGTTCACAGGATGTGCCATTAAACAAACTCAAGTTGGGGATTATCCGGCAATTATCCCGACCATTACCGGCTGGGCCCAGATAACCGGCCATAACAATATCATTGTCGATACCAGAGACCCTTATGCTCATGGATTTTTGTTGGGGTTTTTGCTGGATCGCCAATGACAATAATCTGGCGCCTTAATTTGGCGCCACAATCTGGATATATTGCAGACAAAATTTAACCGGCGATATATTGTTGCAGTTGACTGATGGTGAATTGTTGTTCCTTAATTACCGCTTTTACCAGGTCGCCGATGGATATCATGCCGATCACCTGACTGCCTTCGACCACGGGCAAATGTCGGAAATCGTTATCTGTCATCATCGACATACATTCCGCCACGCTGCTCTCCTGGGTAGTGGTAACCGGGTTGCGGGTCATGATATCGCGTACACGGGTCTCGCCGGATGATCGGTTTTCCAAAATCACCTTGCGCGCATAATCCCGCTCGCTGAGTATTCCCGACAGGCGATTGTCGTCGATTACCAACAACGCGCCCACCCCTTTCTCGGCCATCAGTTTGATGGCGGCAAGTACCGACTGGTCAGACTGTACGCTCCAGATATCACCGCTTCTGCCTGTTAGAATATCTGCTACTTTACTCATGCCTGTTTCCCCGTGATTGTGGCAAATTCGAATACATCATAACAAACTCAACCTGGTTTATCACTAACAGTTTGACCAGTAACCCCGTAACCGCGAACTCGGGGCAGCAAGCAACGACTGTCCTGAGGAAGCTATGAAGTTTCTATGCTATTGTGAATATTAAGCGACTGCCGTATATCTCAGCAATATTTTTTAATCAGCAAAATGTCCGATATTTCATCCCAACAGTTCGACTCAGGCTACCCTGGCGAGAAAGAAGCCAGACTTCGCTCTGAATCAGAATCATGGGACACTTCGAATCCACAATCGGCGAGAGCGGGCGACATTCCCGTGCTGGATTTGGAAAGATACTTTTCTGATGGTCAGCCGGCGGCGCTCGAAAAACTGGCAAATGAACTTTATTATGCCAGCGCCCGAGTCGGGTTTTACTATGTAACCGGACACGGCGTACCCGCAAAAAAAGTGCAACAAGCTTTCCACGAGAATCAAAGGTTTCATGCCTTGCCGCTGGAAACCAAACTGGCCATTCAGATGGACCGTCCAGAATGGCCAGTAACCGGTGTCGGATACCTGCCATTCCACAACCGTAAGCTGCCTGCGCGTAAAAAAGGTAATGCCAACGAGGCGTTTATCGTAAAACGCGAGCTCGGCCCGCGAAATGTTTCGCTGGACGATAATCAATGGCCAGCGGAACAGGTTCTGCCTGGTTTTCGCCGCAATGTCGAAAGTTATGCTGATGCGATTGAGGGATTGGCAATGAAACTGTTGCCGATATATGCGCGAGCATTGGGCGTTGAAGCCGGTTATTTTGATCAAGCATTCCGATCACCGACGTATCGACTGCGACTATCCAGATACCCGTCGATAAAACAACACGGCACTGAGGCCAATTTAATCAAGTATGGCATCGCGCCCCATGTCGATACCACCTTCTTCACTATCCTGGCTCAAGATAGCGAGGGATTGATAATTTATAACGAACCACGAAAATGCTGGATCAAGGCGCCGGTTATCGATGATGCGTTCATCATCAATACCGGCGAGTTATTGAAGCAGTGGACTAATGACCGCTTTATCAGTGTTAAGCACTTTGCCAATAACAACACCGACAACCTGCCACGCTATTCGATTCCAGTTTTTTTCAACGCAACCGCGGATTATCGGATGCACTGCATACCAACCTGTTGTTCTGATGAGAATCCACCGAAGTATCCGGCAGTCTCCTATCTGGAAAGTCAGGCGGTGGTGCAGGGGGAGTGATAGGTAATGATTCAATTTCTAATAATTTCGCGATGTTGCTGCGGATTGATTGTTCAGCACAGGCCCAATCCGGTATCCGGCATAACCAATAACATGGCCAATAAATTTGGTCGGTCAGCAACAACAAAAAATACTGGTTTTTAATCGGATGTTATATATTGCGCTATACTAAAGGCAGCTTTGACTAATGCCGTTCTTATGTTATCCGAGCAAGAAAATCCAAAGCGGGAAATGCAATGCACTCGAAATTTGTAAAGCCCTTTATTTTGACCTGTGTTTTCACGTGTGTTTTGGTCGCAGTCCAATCGACGCTTGCCACACAGAAAATCCATATTGGCATTCTTACTGATGGACCGACACAAGGGTTTCAGCAAATCCATTCATTGTTCATCGAGGAAATACTCAGGCTGACCGAAGGCGAGTTTGAGGTGCATTTTGAGTCAGCGCATCAACTGGACGGTAATTGGTCTGCGGATAAAATTCGAGCCTCGCTTCAGCGGCTGCAGCAAAATGACGACGTTGATATAATTCTGGCGTTAGGATTTGTATCCAGCCTAATCGCTTCGCGGTCACAAACAATTCCGAAGCCTACATTTGCACCCTTGGTACTGGATTCCAATTTATTGGATCTACCGAAGGATGGCGTAACCAGCGGCGTCAAAAACCTCAACTACTTAACCGAAGCAGTGCGTTTCACCGACGACCTGATCACGTTTCGGGAAGTTGTGGATTATCAGCAGCTTGCGCTGGTGGTGGACCAAACGGTTTTCGAGTCGGTTGCCGAGTTGGCGGAACAGGGAAATCGCTGGGCGAGCGAACTTGGTATCAAGCTGACTTATGTTTTAAACATTGCCGCCGACGAGAATCTTGCCGACAAAATTCCCGGCTATGTCGATGCGGTTATGGTCGCCGCGGTGCCGAGGCTTAGTCAGGCGGGACGCAATCAGCTTATCGAGGAACTGATACGCCGCAACCTGCCAAGTTACAGCTTAATAGGCACCACTCCGGTTGAACGGGGTCTGCTGGCAGCCTCCGCTCCAGACTCTGACTGGAATCGATTGGCCAGAAGAAACGCCCTGAATTTACAGACGGTATTGCTGGGGGAAAACCCCGGGGACCAACCGGTCTCTTTCCGGCACAAGCGGCAACTCACCATTAATATGGATACCGCCAGACAAATTGGCGTCGCTCCCCGATTTGATGTGCTCAGTACAGCGGTATTGTTAAATGAAGACGATCTGTCGGGTGACACGCAATGGACTTTGTCAACCGTGGCACATGAATCACTAAAATCAAATCTGGATATTCAGTCAAGCATCGCCGGGGTGAATGCGGGCTCGGAGCTGGAGCGGCAAGCGAAATCGCTGATTGGCCCCCAATTCAATACTGCCCTTGGCGTGGTTCAGCTGAATCCTGATCGTGAAAATGTCGTAGCCAATTCGGTTGCGGAGCGCACTGCCAGCGTTGCGCTTAATGCGAGTCAAATTATTTATTCCGAGGCCAGCCGGGCCAATATCGAAATCCAGCGCCTCGCTCAGCAGGCCAGGCAATCGGCCCATCGAGCGATGGAACTGGATATCGTGCAACAGGCGACAGTGGGATTTTTGAATATATTAAAGTTTCAGACCATGCTGGATATCAGGAGGCGGGCGCTTAATTTGTCGCGTGCAAATCTGAATTTAGCCCGGGATAGAGTTCAGGTGGGCTCGGTTACGGCATCAGATGTATATCGTTGGGAAAGCGAAGTGGCGATGTCCCGGCAGGGCGGGCTTGCCGCGCGCGCTCAGCTTGATCAGGCGATGGATGCTTTGAATAGAATATTGCACCGACCGATTGGCGAACGATTTAAAACCGTTCCGACCTCTCTCGCAGACCCGGCTCTAATGGTTAGCCGCCAGGACCTGGTCGAAATTATCGACAACCAGAAGTCGTTTGACAGAATGGGTCAGTTAATGATTTTTCAGGGCAAGAACAATTCCCCTGCATTAAAACAACTTCAATACCAAATCGCGTCTGCCGAGCGTCAACTGGTTTCTAATCGCAAGGCTTACTGGAGCCCGCAAGTCAGTATCGCCGGGCAGGTCAGCCACACCCTCGATGAACACCCGAATCCGTCCAGTTCGACTCAGGATTCCGAATGGCAGATTTCTGTTAACCTCTCGATGCCGTTATATCAGGGGGGTGCGCGGCGTTCCAAGGTGAATCAATCCATTTATGCGTTGCATCAGTTAAATCTGCAACGCGAGTCTGTTGAACAGACGGTTGAATTACAAGTGCGGCAAAATTTGCATGCGGTGCAAGCATCCTATCCCTCGATGGATCTGGCCCGAATTGCGGCACATGCAGCCGAAAAAAACCTCGAGCTGGTGCAAGATAATTATGCAAAGGGCGGCGTGTCGATCATCAATTTCCTGGATGCCAGGGATGCGTCTCTAAACGCTGAGCAAAACGCTATCAATGCGGTGTACGATTTCCTGATCGACCTGATGAATTTACAACGCTCCACCGCGGCATTTGATTTTTTCCTGGATGATCAGGAAATGCAACGTTCGGTGGATGAAATCAAACGCTATATTTCCACGCCATAAAAACAGCAACAAGGTACATAGACATGACGCTCAGGACAAAATCAGGTACATATTGCCTGCTGCTGTCGATAATTTTAATGATGGTCGGATGCGAACAAACAACGCCTACGGCACAGACATCGGTGCGCTCAGTGCGCTATATCGAAGTTGCCGAAAGTGTTGCACAACGCGTGCGAACCTTTACCGGGGTTTCCAAATCTGAACAGGAAGCTAAATTAAGCTTCAAAGTTACCGGCACATTGATCAAGCTGGGAATCGCCGTGGGCGATACCATTGAGCCCGGCCAGGTCATAGCGGAAGTGGATGCCTTCGGTTATCAGCTTCAACTTCAGCAAGCGCAGGCGGACCTCACTCGGGCAGCCGCCGAACAACGCAACGCCGATGCGGCATATCAACGCACCCGCAAGCTTTATGAAAATCAAAATGCTTCTAAAATTGATCTTGATGCAGCCAGAACCGCATTTGAATCCACTCAGGCGTTGGTCAATGCGGCCCGACGAGCGGTTGATTTGTCGCGACTTAATGTTTCTTACACCAGACTGGTTGCAAAAGAGGCCTGTTCGGTGGCCTCCACCAGCGCCGATGCGGGAGAAAATATAGCCATTGGTCAGGAGATCGTCCGCGTTAATTGTGGCGATCAGCTAAAGGTTGATGTGTCGATTCCAGAAAACCTGATTTCGTTATTCAGCCCGGGCATGGCCGCGATCGTTGAATTTGATTCGGTGCCCGATACCCGGTTTGACGGCGAGGTCACCGAAATCGGTGTTGCGGCGACCGGAACAACGTTTCCGGTTAGCGTGCGTTTGCTCGCCTCCACTGGTTTGCGTGCAGGATTAGCCGCTCAGGTTGGATTTCGTTTTTCTTCCAGCACTACGTATCCTTCGGTGCCGACCACATCGGTTGCAGAAGATCAAAATGGTCGTTACATTTATTTGCTGATGCCAGGCGCCTCGCCGGAACTTGCGGTGGCCAAACGGCAATCGGTGGAAGTGGGCAATATGGTCGCGGATGGGATTGAGATCGTGCGCGGTGTGAATCCAGGTGACAAAGTGGTTACTGCCGGTGTATCCGTGATTCGAGATGGCCTGGTGGTCAAAGCAAACTGACCAAAGCAAACTAAACAGAGACCACTCGCGATAAGGGCTATTCATTGAACCTAACCGGTATCGCATCCACAAATCGAGTCATCGTTTTTGTTCTGGTGACACTGATGTCATTATACGGCTTGTTCGCCTTCTTTAACCTGCCCAAGCAGCAGGACCCGGGGTTCACTATCCGCGCCGCTGTGGTAACAACGCGGTTCCCCGGCGCCAGCCCGCTCAGGGTAGAGCAATTAGTGACCGATCGAATTGAGCAGGCTATCCAGGAAATGCCGGAACTGGATAATGTTATCAGTGAATCGTTGCCGGGCCTGTCATTTGTGACCGCAAATTTCAAGGAGAGTTATGCGGACATGCGCCCGCTATTTGACAAACTTCGGCGCAAAATTGAAGCCGTTGACGATCTTCCACAGGGGATTAGCGGCCCCGTAGTCAATGATGAATACGGCGATGTTTTTGGCAGTGTGCTGGCATTGACCGGCGATGGTTACAGTTATGCCGAGCTTAAAGTGGTCGCCGACGAGATCAAGGACACCCTTCTTAAATACAATGACATTGCCAAAGTGGAATTACAGGGCGTTCAGGAAGAGGAGATTTTTGTTGAATACAATGTGGCGCGACTGAAGGAGTTGGGCATTTCGCCGCAACAGCTTTCCCAGCTACTGAGTAGCGTCAATATTATTCGCAGTGGCGGTCAAATCCTGTCGGGACGGGAGCGCATAACCCTAGAACCCACCGGAAACTTCGAGACCATCAACGATCTCAAGCGCACGGTGGTTCAGATTCCCAATAGCAATAGCATTGTTTATTTCGAAGACATTGCTAATATCTATCGCGACTATGCGGATCCGGCTTCCAGTTTCGCGCGCTACAACGGCAAACCTGCGATAATTTTCAGTATCTCCTTGAGGCAGGGCGGCAACATTCTGGAACTTGGCGAAACCCTGCTAACCATTATTCCGCAAATCGAAGCGCAGTACCCATATGGAATTGAAATTAACCCGGTGTTTCTCGAATCCGTCGTAGTCAACAATTCGGTTAACCGTTTCCTTGTCAACCTGTTTCAGGCGATCGCCCTCGTGGTCGCTGTGATGCTGCTGTTTCTGGGTTTTCGAACCGGATTTATTGTTGCCTCGTTGATTCCGGTGACCATCCTCACTGCATTAATGTTGATGGAAATTTTCAGCATTACCATTAATCAAATATCCCTGGCTGCGCTGATTATCTCTCTGGGGCTGCTGGTGGACAACGCCATTGTCATATCAGAATCTATTTTGGTACGGCGTGAAAACGGGGAATCGGCGAGTGCAGCGGCCATCGCCTCGGGTAAGGAGATGGCCATTCCGTTGCTGACCTCGTCGCTGACCACTGTGGCCGCATTCTTGCCGATTTTTCTCGCTGAATCCGCGGTCGGAGAATACACCGCCGATATCTTTAAGGTGGTCGCCATTACACTACTATCGTCATGGTTTCTGGCGATTACATTTATTCCGTTGCTGACCATGGCATTAATGAAAATCAAGCCGGGAGAGAAGCCGCCAGCCTATGACTCGGGCATGTATCGGGCCTATCACACCATGCTGATGTTTTCTGTCAAAAACCGATTGATTTTCCTGATTCTGGTGGGCGGGATTTTTTATAGTTCATTGTGGGCGATACAGTTTGTGCCAAGCGTGTTTATTCCCCCAAAAACCGACCCGATTATTAACGGCACGCTGAAAATGCCAAAGGGAACCGCCATCGAAACCACGCAATCCATTGTCCAAAGCCTGGAGCAGTTTTTAGCAAACCAGCTGCAAGTTGAGGATCAACAGCCGGACTCAGGCTCGCAAGGAGTGGTGAGTTGGGTAGTCTGGTTGGGGGGGAGCGCGCCGCGTTATACCTTGGGGCTTGATCCGGGCTCCAATGATCCAGGGGCGTTTAGTATGCTGATCAATACCACAACCCATCTGATTATTCCTGACCTGATTGAACGCATCCGCGATTTTGCGCGTAGTGAGTTTCCCGATTTAGATGTCCAGCTCAGGAAAATAGAAAACGGGGTGCCGATTCCCTATCCCATCGTAGTCAGGGTCTCCGGGCCTGATTTGGATCAGTTGTACCGGTTAATCGGCCCGATCAAGCAAAAACTTCTCGAAACCAGCGGTGTCCTGGAGGTCAATGACGACTGGGGACCACGCAGTAAAAAACTGCTGATCAAAATCGATCAAGAGCGCGCTCGTCGAGCTGGCGTCACCAATGATGATATCGCTGTATCACTTCAATCCGGTCTTTCCGGCATCGAATTGACACAATTGCGTGAACGGGATTCGCTTATTCCAATCACCCTGCGCTCGGTGGCGTCGGACCGGCGCGACATCGGTAAATTGGAAGGCATGACGATCTATTCCCAGAGCAGTAATCAAACGGTGCCGCTGAGCCAAGTGGCGGATCTGGAAATTGCCTGGCAACCCGCGATTCTGAAACGCCGTGATCGAGATCGATCCATCGCCATTCAGGCGACGCTGCTGGCGGATGCAACAGCCACCCAGGTCAGCGCGGATTTCCTGCCCTGGCTGGAATCTCAAAGTCACAGCTGGCCGCGAAAATACCAATACGCAATCGGCGGGGAGTTTGAAACATCCGGTGATGCCAATGCGGCGATCCTCGCCAAATTGCCGCTGGCAGGCATGCTCATTCTGTTGTTGCTGGTCGCGCAATTTAACAACGTGCGCAAACCGCTAATAATTTTTATGACCATCCCGCTGGGTTTGATCGGCGTGGTCTATGGCCTGCTTATTGCACAGTCGATATTCGGGTTTTTCACAATACTGGGGTTGATCTCGCTGTCGGGAATTGTCATAAACAATGCCATCGTTCTGCTTGACCGCATTAACATAGAAATTGCTCAAAACGGACTGCCGCCGGCAGAAGCGGTGGTCTCGGCCTGCAAGCAGCGTCTGCGCCCCATTCTATTGACCACAGCGACCACCATTGGCGGTATGCTGCCGCTATGGATCAGTCACGACCCGATGTTTGAAACCATGGCAGTGAGCATCATGTTCGGGCTGTTATTCGCGACTTTATTAACTTTATTGTTTGTCCCGGTGCTTTACTCGCTGTTTTTTAGCGTTAAATTCCGTTAAACCCGAAGTCAATTAAACTTGATGCGGCCGGTTGACCGCAGCGGACAACCTGAAAGGTTGGATGAGACGCATTGGCGCCCGATGCTCATATTATCCGCTTCCCGCAGTGAGGGCAGTTTGGGGGGTGGCCAATGCCATTGGCTTTCTGTTCAGCTTTCTGTTCGATCAAGGAATGTTGAATTTCGGCCAACACCTGGTCGGATAATCCGAGATTACGACTTAGCGCATCTAAAGTTTTACGTTCCTCGGCGGTTATTTCGCCATCTTCCAGCGCTTTGGTTAATTCTTTTGTCATGGTTGCTCGGCTACGATTTAGATTTTCGGAAAAGCTGGAAGCAAGTATGCCTGTGGGCAGCGCAACCAGACCAACGCCGGCAACCATTATGCAGGTTGCAAATAACTTGCCGGCAAATGTAAACGGGGTTACGTCTCCATAACCTACGGTGGTCAAGGTGACTATTGCCCACCACATTGATTGTGGAATAGATCCGAACTTGTCCGGCTGGACATTATGCTCAACCAAATAGATACCGCTCGCAGCGATGACCATAACCAACGTCATTACGAAAATCGCGGCCGCAAAATTACCGCTTTCTTCGCGCAACACCCTTAGCATCAACGACATCGTGCCTGAATAACGTGTCAATTTGAATATCCGCGCCAGGCGCAGCACCCGTAAAAAACGTAAATCAAAGATTCCCAATGCGGCTAGATAAAACGGCAGTATCGCGATCAAATCAATGATCGCCATGGGGGTGATCATGAATTTCAGGCGGGTTTTTAGGTTTCTCGAATAATGGTTAAAATTTTGATCTTCAACGCAAGACCACACGCGCAATAGATACTCTAAAGTAAAAACTCCAATCGAAAACACCTCAAGCCAGTAAAACTCTTGCGCGTACTGAGCTTGAAAAGAAGAGATGGTTTCAAGTATTACCGCCAGGACATTGATCGTAATTAATACGATAAGAAAAAAGTCAATCATGCGGCTGAGCGATTTTCCGTTCTCGGATGACGCAAGCAGTTTATGAGTTTGAATGCGGAGCTTAATTATTTTTTCAGTGTTCATGGGCGCGCTATCTATAAAATATATTGACCGCTATGGCGATGATCGGTAGTGATAGTATATAAGCATAGCATTGTCCACATTCTCCTGATTCGCATTCAATCCTTTGTTAATCGTAGCAAGCCAGTGATTTTTGACACGGTCGGCGCGGATAGCGCAATTTTTGTCGCAATTGAAACAGTCTTGAATTCACAAATAGTCAAAATGATTCCCTCATGCGAAAATGGGATACGATGCACGTCGTGCATGTGGTATATTTATCGCAGTCAATATCCAAGATTATTAACATTCGGTTAGTCGGGGAGATCGAAATTGATCTTACTATTCATAGTCAACATAAAGCGGTGGAAGAGAATGAAGCAAACAAGAGTCAAAATTTTTCTTAATTCCTGTGCGGCAATATTGTTATTGGGCATTACATTAATACTTGGCGCGCATGCGCAAGATTTGACGTTTACCAGCTGGACCGGCCCGTATATGCGCAGTCAAATGCTGGGATATGTCCTGCCATACGAAGAAGAAACCGGCAAACGTGTAAATGTCGAACATTATGCCGGCGGCATCGATGAAATTCGCAACCAGGTCGAGTCCGCTAATGTCAAATGGGACGTGGTCGATCTGACCCAGGCCGATTCTCTGCGCGCATGCGAACAAGGATTGCTCGAAAAAATAAACCACAGCCTGCTGCCAAATGGCGCCGATGGCTCCAACTATAGAGACGATTTTATCGAAGGCGCTCTGAACCCATGCGGTGTCGGCGTTATTGTTTGGGGCACCATTTTTGCTTATGACAATCGGCTTTTTACGGATAAACCGCCGACTACGATTGCAGACTTTTTTGATGTAAAAAATTTCCCCGGCAAACGCGCTATCAGAAAAGACCCTGCCGTTATCATGGAGTGGGCACTGTTGGCTGACGGCGTGCCAGCCAATGAAGTCTACGCCACGCTCGAAACTGAAGCGGGTTTGGCCCGCGCTTTTGAGAAAATGAACCAGATTAAAGCGTATATTGTTTGGTGGGCGAACGGCCGGGACCCGATCAGATTGCTCAATAGCGGTGAGGTCGCGATGAGCTCTGTCTGGGCTTCAACCGGGGTCAATGGCAGCCGCGAGGAAAATTCGCATTTTTCCGTTGAATGGGACGGACGCGTGATCGAGATGGATTTATTTGGCATTGTCAAAGGCAGTCGAAACAAGCGCGAGGCCATGGAATTCGTGAAATACGCCAGCAACTCGAAATCACTCGCTGAACAGGCTAAGTATCTGCCAAATGGACCAACACGAAAATCTTCGCTACAGCTGATATCCGAACAGACGCGCAACGATCTGCCGAACGGGCCGCTGCATGATGATAAGGCATCAATCCTGTCCGATGCCCAGTGGTGGGCCGATAACTACGTTTCGATTGCTGAAAGATTTAGTGACTGGGCCGAACAGGCAACCATGCAGGGGGCTTCGGGCACGGTACGTTAAAATCTGAAATAACACCTAAATTAACTAAAGAGGCGAGAGACATGAATGAAAATATAAATAAAACACCTGATAACTTGGTGGCAAAATCCGGCCTGCTGGCGGGCATGAATTCTATAATGGCGGTTGCTTCGATGACCATGATTCTGGGATTTCTGGGATTCACAATCATTGACGTTGAATACGCCAGTGAAGTTTTCACCAAAATGAAGGACTTTATTATTGGTTCGCTGGGCTGGTTTTATGTTTTGGTAATTTCAGGAATACTTTTTTTTGTGATCTGGTTGTTGTTTAGCCGATTTGGAAACCTTAAACTGGGCAAGGATGATGACACCCCTGATTTTTCAACTTTTTCCTGGATTTGTATGTTGTTCAGCGCCGGTCTGGGTTCGGGCTTGATTTACTGGGGAGTGGCAGAGCCGATATATCATATTCAGGATAATCCGTTTTTAGCCATGGCAGGGGTTGAACCGAATAGCGTTGAAGCCGCAGTTGTTGCATTGCGCGTAACCGTTTTTCATTGGGGTTTGCATGGTTGGGCGCTGTATGTGCTGGTTGGCTTGTGTCTGGCTTATTTTTCCTATCGCTATGATTTGCCGCTCACGCTTCGCACCGCGTTATACCCGGTGTTGAAGGATCGAATCTATGGCAGTTGGGGACACGCTATTGATTTAATAGGTGTGTTCGGAACAATTTTTGGACTGGCCACTTCGTTAGGTATGGGGGTGGTGGCTATAAATGCCGGCATAGAGAACCTGCTGGGATTTGCCAACAACACCCCGAATCAATTGATTATGATTGCGATAATCACCGCTATGGGCACGGCCTCGGCGGCTTCGGGCGTTGGTAAAGGCGTTCGTATATTAAGCGAGATGAATGTTTGGCTGAGCCTGCTGTTACTGCTGGCATTTCTGTTTCTGGCGCCTACCGCCTTTATACTGGGACTATTAATCACTACAACCGGTGACTATCTGTGGAACGTTATCCCAATGGGATTCTGGATTGATAGTCAGCCGGATCGGCAATGGCAAAGCTGGTGGACAATTTTCTACTGGGGCTGGTGGATTGCCTGGTGTCCTTTTGTTGGTATGTTCATCGCCCGAATCTCCAAGGGCCGTACAGTCCGGGAATTTTGCACCTGTGTGCTGATAATTCCCTCTTCGGTTGTTTTGCTCTGGATGTGTGTATTCGGCGGCGGCGCCATCGGAATAGAGATGATTAGGGACGGCGGCATTGTTGAAGCAGTCAATGCCGACTATGCGCTTGGTGTGTTTAAGACAATCCAGGGCATGAGTATCGAATGGCTGGTCTTTCCGTTGACCTGTTTGACCACATTTCTTCTCATCTCGTGGTTCGTCACTTCGTCGGATTCCGGCACTTTAGTGATGTGTACGATGTTGTCTATGGGCAACGAAAGTCCTCCTATCAAGTTCCGAATTTTCTGGGGCGTTACCTCAGGCGTAGTCGGCGGGGTTCTCCTGTTCGCAGGTGGACTCAATGCGCTTCAAACCGCATCAATTGTAGCCGGTCTGCCCATCGCGGTGATGCTGATCTTTATGGCGTATGGCTTGGTTAAGGCGTTGAACGAAGACTGTCCAGCCCCCGATGTCCTTGACAGCAGGGAAAAGATGTACCTAAACCGATAGCAACGGTTGATACGGCCGCTGAGTCAACTGATCGGTGGTTGTGTTGCGCTGGTTTCGGGAAATATCCACTAGTTCAGGCAACACAACCAAGCGGCCATGAAATATTATACCGGGAAATGTTATACCGGCTTTAGGAACGAGTTTGATTTTTCGCTCTGGTTCTGGAATTATCCACTGGAATTATTGGGATAGTAATCAAGCAGTTTGCGTAGGCAACCGTCAAAATGATATTTGTATCATCTCTGGGGGTTTATTTTCTGATTGGGCTGGTCTTCGCTATCGCTTTTTTCTTTGTTGGCTACGCATGGATTCTTGCCGATGCGGCCGGCTCG
Source organism: Candidatus Spongiihabitans sp. (assembly GCF_965237845.1). Taxonomy (GTDB): domain Bacteria; phylum Pseudomonadota; class Gammaproteobacteria; order Arenicellales; family Poriferihabitantaceae; genus Spongiihabitans. The sequence goes on from NZ_OZ250154.1 coordinate 2,739,851, forward strand.
AAACTGCGGGTCAGGCTGCTCTGGTTTGCGGGCGCGGTGGCAATTTGGCCATCGCTTGTTTTTAAGTGGCTGCATCAATGTCCGAAGGGGCGGGTGCCGAAAGAGAACGCGGGGGCAGATGCAGATTAATAATGAGAAAAGGTCACCGCAAAGTCCATCGTCTGTTCTGGTATCTGGCCGTCCCGATACTGATATTATTTCTTCTCGCCAGCCTGCCTTCTGAAACGGATAAACCGGCGCTCCAAACTGCGCTACCGGTGCCGTCATCGATCGCTATTATTCCCTAAGCCATGCGCTCGGACTTGCCACTGAATGTTAAGCATGAGCCGGCCACCATGAGTTATGCCGATGAGTCATAAGTTTGTCCTGGTGAACTGGAACAAGCGCAAGCAGGCATATGATATCTGCTTGTGGATTGGCATTGCGCTTTATTTATCATTGTTTATTCTGGTCAGCCATGGCCGGTTTCAGGGCGAGCACGCAATCTCTTCGCCCATAATTTTGATCCGTGCCTTCTCGACTTGCGGATTTATCATGCTTACCTTGATTCTCTGCATCGGTCCGCTGGCCCGGATCGACCGCAGGTTTTTGCCCTTGCTCTATAACCGGCGACACTTCGGCGTATCCTTCTTCATCATCGCCCTGATTCATGGGGCGCTGGCAATTT